>JACRPO010000010.1 GCA_016223165.1 Burkholderiales bacterium | reverse complement strand
TACATCGCCGACCACAACGCACACCCCAAGCCATTCATCTGGACCGCCACCGCCTCGGACATCCTGGCCAAGGTCACGCGGGCACGGGCCGCTGCGGCTGTCGCACGATAAGTACAGAACAGAGTGGCGCACCACACTAGCTCTTTCCACATCCACAGGCTGTCGTGGACGGCAAACTGATCGTTGAAGACGAGGTCGCGTCCCACGCGGGCTTGCCGATCACACCCCAGTTGGAAAAGCCAACGAAGACTGAGATACACGGGTGAAAGTGCATCGATCATGCGTTACGTCGATTTCGAGCGCGGCAGACCGGGAGCGTCCGCGACCGCTCGTCCATCCGATGCGGCTGGTGCGCGACATGCCATCGTCATAGTCGGTTCCTGCATCCTGCCATACACGCTCGTCATCCCGTTTGTCGCTCGAAGCCGTTGCACCACTGTGAAACCCCGTATAGGAACATCCATGCTTAAGCGGCATTTCCCATCCCTTTTCGGCAACGTGTTCATTTTGGCGCTGCTCGCCGCGGCATCGACCGCCCGCGCCATCGGCGGCGGCGCGATATTCTCGGCCGAGCACCTCCCCCATTCCACGCTCGTCGCGATCGAGGTCGTGCGCGACGGGCGCTCCGCGCCCTGCACCGGGTTCCTGCTGAACGCCACCACCGTCGTCACCGCGGCGCGCTGTTTCGGCGCGTTCATGGCCAGACCCGCCACTTCCATCGCACTCGTGCGCAGCCGCACGCCGGATACCGACCGCTCGTTCCGCATCCCAGTCTCGCCCGACCAAGTGCTGCTGCATCCGGCCTACGTGAGCCGCAAGGGCCCGCTGCGCGACTGGGCGGTGATCAAGCTGCGCCAGCCCTTCCCCGGGCACGAGAGCATCCACTATTCGTTCCTGCTCGAGGACACCCGGGCGGACCACTACGGCCTCTATGGCTACGGCTCCGACGAAACCGGCAGGCCGGGCGTGCTGCGCAAGCTTTTCCCGCAGGGCAAAGACCTCGATCCTGCGGCGGAGACGGCGGATTATTTCTACTTCAACCATCCGCCCGGCGTGGGCCTGTGCGCGGGGGATTTCGGCGGCCCGGTGCTCGTCGCGTACAACGGCAGGAACTACGTGGTGGGCGCCAGCTCGCCCGAGATTCCCGACGGCGCGGGCGTGTGCCCCGGTCGCAGCCGCGTGGCGAAGATCGCGCCGGTGGCCGGGTGGCTGCGCGAATTGATGGCCGCCGAGCGCCTGCCCGACGACGCGAAGGCCGAAGGCGGCGGGGGCAAGCCTTGACCGCCGGCTTCCTGCACAGGCTGCAGCACGCGATCCTGGCTGCCCTGCTCGTATTCTGCGCGCGAACTGTTCTTGCCCTCGGTGGCGGCACGCCGCACACCGTCGAGGGCTATCCCGTGTCGTCGTTCCTCGCGATCGAGGTGGTGCGACGACGCGCCGGTCGAAGGCGGCGGCGGCAAGCCGTGAATTCTGGAGAACGACAAATGCAGCGCCTGATCCTCTCGGCCCTTCTTTATCTTCTCGCGCAGCCGGCATGGGCGCAAGCCTGCGCCGCTGAGCGATCCGCACATTCGCAAGTGTTCCAGGCGTACTACAACCGCTCGCCCAATGTGGACGACTCGTACTTCACGAGGCCGTGTAACCCGGCCGATGTCGAGTACCACGGCCGTGCGGTGGAAGGGGTTTTGCGTCAAGTTCAAAAGTGGGAGGTGGACCGTGCCACAGCGCCGAACGCCTCCAATCGCGTGTATGCCGACATGAACATCAAGGGCGCCCTGCTGAAGGCCTGTGAGATCCGGGCGTTCCTTGACCGCTGTCGCGGCGCATCGGCGCCCGCGGCGACCGTGCCTTCGGCGCCGCGCCCGACCGCCCCGCAGGCCGCGCCCGCGCCCGCGCCCGCCGCGAGTCTGCGCGACACGATGGGGGAAGCGCCTGAAGGCCAGCTGGCAACCGAACCGGCATCCGCTGCACGGCGCGCGATCGACCGCCAGGCTTCCGTTGAATTCCACCGCGGCGACAAGCGCAAGCGCCACGTGCCAGGCGCCGAGGCGCACAAGTGCCTGACAGTGTCCAAGGTGACCGGCCTCAACAACAGTTGCGACTTCGCGGTCGAATTCTCCTTTTGTATCTTCCGGCCGGAAGAGGGCAGCTGGTCCGAGTTCTTCGACTGCGAGAAGGGCAAGAGCGGCTCATGGCAGGTCAGCGCGAACAAGCGCGCCAGCGTGCACACGTGGGGGGAATACGTGCACTGGTTCGCCTGCCGCTATGGTCCGACGCTGGGCAAGCCCGACGGCATCTCCCCGGCGGACGTGGAGTACATGCCCGACAGCGGTGTGGGACGCCTCCACGGACGCTGCGCGCAGTGGGGCGCCGAGACGGCGCTGGTTGCCGCTACAGCGCCACCTGATGGCCGCGTCGCCGGCACGGCTGGCTCTCAACAACCCGCTGGCGCATCTGCCGAAACAGCGCGACCTGCAAACCAGCCAGCCGCACAGCCAGCTCAACCCGCGTTCGTGCCCGAAACCTGCACTCGTGCTGATCGCGGGTCGAACAGGAAGATACAGCAATGGAAGAATGGGCCATTCGAGTACTGCTCATGCATTCCAAGTCCAGCCTACGACGCCAAGACCTGTTCGTGCTTGAAGTATCCCAGGGGTGCCGGCTGCTAGCGAGACGATGTTCCGTCGATCATCGTTTACTGCGGCAAGGTAACTGAACCTGAAGGATGTCCCGCTCGAGCCCGGCGCGGCGCGCCTGCTCGAATATCCGCGCTTCACGGTACCCCGTCGTCAAGCAGGCACAGTGCTCCGATCAAGCGCCCCGACTCCCCCAGGGCATGCCTTTGCGAATCGCTGCCTTCGCTCGTCAGCACTTCGACATTGGCGCCCAGTTCCTTCAGTCTATGCAATCCACCGATGGGGAGCCGATTACCCCTTTAGTCCACGAGCCGCGATCTCCAGTATTTCGGCGGTCGGCTTGTCGAGCAGGCACAGTGCCCCGATCAAGCGTCCCGACTCCCCCAGGGCATGCCTTTGCGAATCGCTGCCTTCGCCCGTCAGGACTTCGACATTGGCGCCGAGTTCCTTCAGTCGTGTTGCGAGGGGCGTCTGGCTGGACCACCGCACATTGCTGTCTCTTGGATCGCCGAGAATGAATACGCGCAGCTTGGGATGCATGACATCGCGCTTCAAGTGGTCCACCGGCTCGTAGGAGTCGGCATGGCCGGTCAGGTCGGTCGTTCTGCCCATGCCCTCCCAACGCAGCCTGGGCGAAGAGACCGAAGAGGTGGGCACCGCGCAAACGATGTCGGAACGCCATCCCAGCAACGACGCGACGGTGTGGCCCCCTCCGCTGAGTCCGACCAGCACCAACTCACTGACGCCGTGGAGTGCCTTCACGGCGTCGAGTGCAGCTGATAGCAGCTGCGGCTCCAGATGACGTCGGCGCTGCTTGTGATCGCCCGAGGATCCAAACGTACCCGGCCGTGACAGCAGCATCACGGGCACGCCCGCGCGAGTCGCCATGCCATCGACCAACATCTGGATCTGCTTCGGGCTTCGGTTGACATACCCTGCCTCCGGTTGATCGAAGACCAGCTGATCGCCGGTCAAGTAGACGAGCATGCGGGCATGGGGCTTTCCCGCCGACAGGCCCGCGGTCCAGTAGCGTATGCACTCGGCGTCGCCGGACGCTGTGCGTACCCAGACGGCCGCAGGGACCGATTCACACTGCTGGGCAGTGGCGCTCACGCCGCGCACCAGTGCTTCGCCGCTGAAGTTTTCGTCACCCAGGGACATTGGAACGCGCTGAGCGTGGGCAGGCGGCAACCACGCAACCGCCGTGATCATCGCGACGAGACCAACGTGCGCTCCCAGCCTCGCCAGCTTCATCTGCTTCGCAACTCCCGCCTCGTCCCGAAGCCCATGCCAGTGGTGCTCTGTAGAGTCAAGCGCCGGGACACGCGGCCTGGCGTGACCCCGTCCGGGCCTCGAAAGCCTTGACGACCGCCGCCATATCGAGGCCGCCGTATCCCAAGGTCGCCGTATCGCCAAAGAGCGCAAGACACTCGTCGAGAAGCGGGCTTGCGATCCGCGCGTCCCGGGCAGCCTCGGCGACCAGCCGGCTGTTCTTGAGCACGTCGACGATGGAGGCTTGTACCGAGAAGTCTTCCGCCACCAGCTTCGTCAGCTTGATCTTCGACACACTGCTCGCCATCGGTCCGGCATCGAGGATAGCCTGGAACAGGTGTTTGTCGAGGTGGTGCCGGCCGGCAAAGTGGAATGCCTCGCACAGGCCCGTGACCATGGTGATCAGGAAGAGGTTCACCGACAGCTTCATCAGCAGGGCCGACGGAACCTCGCCGCACACGAACAGTTGGTGGCACATCGGTGCCAGCGTGTTTCGCAGGTCCGGAACCTTCTCATGATCGCCGGCCAGCATGCCGACGAGTTGACCCGCCTCCGCAGGCTTGCGGGAACCCGAGACCGGACACTCCACATAGAGGCCACCAGCCCTGCGGACATCCGACGCCAGCGCCGCAGAGTAGCCGGGCGAGGTCGTGCCCATGTGGACGAGCGTGCGGTTGCGCACCATCTCGGCGAAGCCCGGCTGGTCACGCTCCAGTACCTCGTCCATGGCCTCGCTGCTTGCCAGCATCAGGATCACCAGCTCGGCGAGGTCGAACACTTCCCGAACCGACTTCGCCACCGTGGCGCCGCGCTGCAGCAGAGGCTCGCATCGCGCGGGTGATCGATTCCAGACGACCAGATCGACACCAGCGTCGACAAGGTTCTGCGCCATCGCTTGCCCCATCACACCAATCCCGATGAAGCCAACCTTGTTCATGTTCATTCGACCTCTTCAGAGAGTGCCTTGCTCGAGGCTGTGCAGATAGTTGAACTCCGGAGCCTCGACACCTGCCTGGCGACGGATCTCCACCAGGCGGGCTGACTCGAAGAAGGCCCTGGCCTGGGCAATGGACGCCCACTTGGAAAAGTGAACGACCCTGTTGGCATCGTTCTCGTCGCGAAGAACGTAGTAGCTCTGTTCGCCGGCGTACTTGCGTATCGATGCCGCGTCGTCGAAGACCTGCTTCCAGGCCTTGTAGTCCTTGACTGCGTGAATGATGAGCACGTACTCCATTTGATCTCCAACGATGAGTCACTCGAGTGACAAAAGCAGTTGCTGGCCGAGTTCGCTGCAATGCGGGTTAGCGATAGACATCGGCTTGGCCACCGAGCGCCTTGAGAACCGCGCCGACGAACAAGTTTCGCTCGACAAAGATCTCATTGGGAACGTCAGGCGTGCGCAATGCGGATGTGAGCACCACCACGATGCGAGAGCTCGGCTGAACGATGATCTCCTGACCAAACAGCCCTCTGGCCTGGAACGTCCTCGTTCGATACGGGTACAGCCACGTCTGGTAGCCGTAGCCGAAGAACGGTGTGGCCCTTCGAGGCTTCAAGTGCTCCGGCTGCCGGGTCGGGTCCGTTGCATCGAGCAAGAACTCGCGCGGGACGATCTGCTTTCCGTTGTACTCACCGTCGGCAGCCAAGAGCATCCCCAGCCTGCCGTAGTCGCGAAGGCGGGCGTTGAGGCAACAGAACGCGGCTTCTGCGCCGGACCAGTCGGTCAGCCAGGATGCAGGCGCTTCGGCACCCATGGGCTTCCAGAGCATTTCGGCGGCGTATGCGCTCAGGTCGCCGCCAACGGCGCCCCTCACGACCAACCCGAGAGCGAAGGTCTCGGCACTCGAGTAGTTGAAGACCGTTCCGGGCGCCGAGACGGACTCTCGCACTCGCTGCAAGCTGGATGGGCCGCCCCTGGCCCTGCGGAAGTAGGTGTCGGCCGTCAGTTGACCGATGTCGGTCGCTTGCCCAGCGATGACTTTGTCGCTCCACTTTGCGCCCGACGACATGCGCAGCAGGTCTCGCACGGAGACCTTTCCGTAGGCGGTGTCCCGCAGATCGGGTGCGTACTTCGCTGCTGGGTCATCCAGGGAGGCGATGCGGCCTTCGCGCATCGCAATCCCGGTGAGCAGAGCCACCACTGTCTTGGCCATCGAGAACGACGCGAACTTGCTCGTGGCCGTGCGATCGTACTGGTAGGCCTCGTAGGCGATCGATTCGTCCTTCAGGATCAGCAGACCCGTGATCCGCTGCCGTGCAAGGATGTCTTCGATGGTGAAGGTTCGGCCGCCGTACTCATACCGCACCGCAAAGGCTTGCGGAGCTTTCGACAAGGGGCGCGCTGGTGCGGTGCCGGCAATCTCTCTGGGCCAGAAGATCTGGTCCATGCTTGTGAAGTTGCCGATCTTGTACTTGTCGGTCAGCAGGCTGAAGTCAGGCGCCAGCCGTTGATGCGGATAGCCTTCGGCCTTGCCCAGTTCGTCCTCGTCCGGCGCTGCGGCGACCGAGACGCACGCGGTTGTCACGAGCAGGGCGAGGGTGACTCTCAAGGTGCTGTCCTTCTAGAAGCAATGTTCGGGTGCCGGGGACGCGCGAGCATCGCAATCTTCTCGCCGCTTCTTCGCTCGGCCAAGCCGTTGATGGTCGTGCGCGTGTTCGTCAGCTGGCCCCAGGGCTTGGGTCATCGCGACCCGCGTGGCGACGGACCAGCTAGACCAAATGAGCGCCACGGCCAGTCCGCAGCCCACGCCGATCCACATCGAGCGCCGACCGTCGGTTTCATCGTTCATTCATTCTCCAAGTCACAGCGCGAGAAGATCTCGTTCAGCCTGGCCCCGGGGATGGCCGCCGCGGCGTAGTTCAGCGTGCCCTGCGTCTGCAGCTCCGTGGCGGCCCGCGCGAGTTCGCCATACGCTGCGCGCGCCAGGGACCCGCCTACGCTGATGCGCCGAACGCCCAGTTCCAGCAGGTCCTGAACCTCGAGCTGCATGCCGGCCACGGCGATCAGGACATTGAGCGGGCGATCCACCGATCGAAGCACGGTCGCGATGTCCTGCCGGCTGGTGATGCCCGGAGCAAACAAGACATCGGCGCCGGCGTCCTGGTAGCACTGCAGTCGCGCGATGGTGTCCGCCAGGTCCGGCAGGCCGACCGAGAAATTCTCGGCCCTGGCCGTGAGCATGAAGGGGAACGGCAAGCGCCTTGCCGCTTCCGCCGCCGCGCGGATGCGGTCGGCCGCCCGTGCCGGCTCCAGCAGCGGCGTTGTGGCGTTGCCGCTGATGTCTTCGATGGAGCCGCCCACCACGCCCGCGGCGGCGGCGAGCACGATGGTCTCGGCAACTTCCTCCGGCGACGCGCCGAACCCCCGCTCCAGATCGGCCGATAGCGGCAGGTCGGTCGCGGATGCCATGTCGGCCAAGTGACTCAACATCGGTTCGCGCGAGACCGAACGATCCGGCTTGCCGCGCGAATTGGAAAAGCCTGCGCTGGTGGTGGCCAGGGCCTTGAAGCCAAGTTGCGCCAGCAGACGAGTGGATCCCCTGTCCCAGGGATTGGGGATGAGGAATCCGGAACTCCCGGCATGGAGGGCGCGAAATTCGTTCGCACGGGCAAGCTGACTGCGGGGCATGACGACGTGCATCGTTGTCGGCCCTCGATTCGAATCGCACGTGCCACACGTCGCAAGCGCCCAAGGCGCCGCTTCTGCGGCGGATTCAGCCAAGTGCGATCCAGAGCACGAAACGCATGCCGGCCGCTATCCTTTGTGGCCTGCCTTCTCTTGTTCGAAAACCGCCAATGTCGGTGTCGCTCACCCGCCTGCCTTCTCTCGATCTCGTGCGCGGCTTCGTGGCCGTGGGCCGCCGCATGAGCATCACGCTGGCGGCACAAGACCTGTGCCTGACCCAGTCGGCCGTCAGCCGGCAGGTCCACACCCTCGAGGACATCCTGGGCGTCAAGCTCTTCCACAGGGGCTATCGGTCCATCCAACTCAGCGCAGAGGGCGAACGCCTGTTCCGCATCGCCGATGTGTCGGTTCAGCAGCTCCAGGACGTGATCGGCGTGCTGGATACGCGGCAACAGCGCCGGCCGGTGACGATCACGCTCAGCACCGGCGTGGCCGCGCTGTGGCTGCTGCCCCGGCTGAGCAGGCTGCAGGCGCGACACCGCGCGATCGATCTCAGGATTGCCACCAGCAACAAGGTGCTGGACCTGAAAGCCGAAGGCATCGACCTCGCCATCAGGTACTGCGCCGAGGCCGCCGCACCAACGGGCGCGCTGCGCCTGTTCGGCGAGCGCTTGCTGGCGGTGTGCCATCCATCCCTCGCGGTTCCCCGGGGGGATCCGGCGGAGGTGATACGCCACAGCGTGCTGCTGGAGTTCGACGAGCCGCGGCGTGCTTGGCTGCAATGGCCCAGCATGCTGCAGGGCGTAGGCCTCGCGTCGGTCCGGCCGCGCTCGGTCATGCGCTTCAACCAGTACGAGCAGGTGATCCAGGCTGCAGTGGCCGGGCAAGGCATCGCCCTCGGCAGAGTGGCGTTGGTCGAACCGATGCTGGCCGACGGCAGGCTGGTCGCCTTGGCGCCTTTCAGCGCCGAGCATGAGGCCGATTCGGCGTACTGGCTCATCCAGGCCGTGCCCGAGCCACACCGTGACGTGGCGGCCGTTGTCGGCTGGATCAGGCAGGAGGCTGGCGAGCTTGCGCGGTCCATCGCGCGCGTGTCGAAAAGCGCCGCAAAGAAGTCCGCGCGGACACTGGAGGCTTGACCCTCGCCGCGCTGCAATGGGGCTCCCACACACGCTGGAGCCGCGGATGCCTGATCGCAGCCTGACCGAGAACGATCCGTTGGAAGACTTCCGGCGGCGGGAGATCACGCTGGACGCGGTGACCAAGGCCGTCCACGTGGCAGGGTCCGGCCCCGCCGTGATCGTGATGACCGAGATGCCGGGCATCAGCCCGCACGTCGCACGCTTTGCCCGCTGGGTCAGGGACGCAGGCTTCACCGTCTTCATGCCCTCGCTGTTCGGGCGCGACGGTGCGGTGCCGGGCGCGGAAGAGGGCACGCAGGTCATGCAGCGCGCCTGCGTCAGCACCGAGTTTCGTGCCTTCGCGAACAAGAAGGGGCCGAACAAGTCCAGCCCGGTCACGGTCTGGTTGCGTGCGCTGGCCAGGCTTGCGCACGCAGAGTGCGGCGGGCCGGGCGTGGGTGCCATCGGCATGTGCTTCACCGGCAACTTCGCGCTGACGATGATGCTCGAGCCGGCCATGCTGGCGCCGGTGTTGTCGCAACCCTCGCTGCCCTTTGACGACCCGGCGGGGCTCGAGATCGCGCCCGACGAATTGAGCGCGGTACGCCAACGCCTGGATGTCGAAGACCTCACGGTCCTGGCGTATCGCTTCGAGGGTGACCGGTACTGCCGCGCCGAGCGCTTCGCCGCGTACTCGGCCGCGCTCGGCGACCGCTTCGTGGCGCGCATCCTGCCGGATACGGCGGCGAACAGGACCGGGCTCTCGCCGTTCTTCGAGCAGGTCGTCGCCAGCCCGCACAGCGTGGTCACCGCACACCTCATCGACGAGGCGGGGCAGCCCACGATCGGCGCGCGGGACGAGATTCTGGCGTTCTTTCAAACGCGGCTGCAGTAGAGCTCTTGCCCGGCTTCGCACAACCGGCCGACGACTTGACTTGAACACTCCGACCGTCCCCACCGTCGCGCAGGTCTTTCGCGCGCTGACTTGCCCGAGAAGACGGGCGGCTGCACCGACGGACATCGAAGCGCTGGAGGGCGCCACGCGCATCCCGGTTCCGCATAGGGTGTCGGCCACCGGCGCATCCTGCGCGAACCGGGTGTCGTGGAAGCGTCGTTGGCGTTTCTGGCGTCCGCGGGCATCGCGCGCCAAGCAGCGCCAAGCGGCGCAGGCGAGACCCGGCGGCGATACGAGTAGCGCCGCTTGTCAAGGCACGGCGGTCGCTGCGGCGGGCCTGAAACGGCTTGGGTTCGCACCTGCCACCCGCCGCATCAGCCGGCGCAGCGCGGTGGCATCCTGGTATCCCACGGCCGCTGCCACCTGCTCGACGGTCAAGCGGCTGGACTCCAGCAGCGCCCGGGCCCGGCGTTGCCTGATGCTCTGCAGCAGCGCGAGTGTGCTCTTGCCGGTGGCGCGCTTGACGTGGCGTGCCAGCGTGCGCTCTGACATGCAGAACTCCTGCGCGAGGTCGCCCACGCTGGGCAGGTCGGGCAAGGCCGATTCCACACGCTTGGCCAGGCGGCCGATGAGGTCGTCGCCGATGGCGAATGCTTCGGGCACGATGAAGGGCGCCTGGGCTTGGCGGCCATCGATGATCAGCACCCGCGAGACGGCATCGGCCAAGGCCTTTCCCGACAGCGTGCGCAGCAGGTGCAGCATCAGATCGGTCTGTGCGAAGGCGGCCCCCGCCGTCACGACGGGGCCGTCCGCGCACACCATGCGGTCGGCATCGACACGGCAGCCCGGTTCCAGCCGCTGGAGTTCCGGCGCAAGCCACCACGCCGTCGTCGCGCGCCTGCCATGCAGCAGCCCTGCGGCACGGAGCAGAAAGACGCCCGAGCAGGACGCGGCCACCGAGCCACCGGCCCGCGCGTGGCGCCGGACGGCAGCGACCGCCGCCTTCGCGTCGTCCTGCTCGAAGCGCTCTCGCACCGCCCGCGGGCTGTTCAGCCCGAGGCCGGGCACGATCCATATCGAGCGGTCGCCTGCAATGCGTTGGGGCAGCTTGGTGGTGCCGACGCTGATCCCGTCCTGCAAGGCGAGCGTGCCACCTTCGACGGAAACGAGCTTCCACGTCGGAGCCGGCGCGCCCACGCGCGGCGCAATGTTCCGGGCCGCGACGAGGATGCCGAGCGTCGCCGCCACGCTGGTCGGGTAAGCGCCTTCCAGCGCCAGGATCGTGAAGTCATGCATCGATTGGAGTGTCCTCGGTGACGGGGAAATGGTGATGGGGTTTGATGCGATGGGGTTGATCAAGGTGCCGGCAATCGCGAACTGCGAAGCCGCGCGCCCAAGCCCATCGATCCGAGAATGATGCCCAAAGTGACCAGGGCAAGACCGATCACTTCGCTCTTCGCAAGACTCTCGCCGAGCAACAGCATCGCACCGGTCGCGGTCAGCGTGGGCACCGCAGCGGCAGCCAGCGCCGTGGCGCCCGGCCCGATGGAGGCGACGGCGATCGAATAGACCAGGATCGAGCCGACCCCGATCGCCAGCCCCTGGAACACCGCCTGCTGCGCGATGTCGCGCAGGGCCGCCTCGTGCAGGTGGCCAACGCCTGCGGCCAGGTACAGCGGCAGGTACAACGCCGCCGAGACGACGGCCACCAGGGCTGCGGCGGCAAAAGGCGGTGGGCGCCATCGGTTGGACAGCACCCCGAAAGAAGACCAGCACAGCGACGCGCCGAGCAGCAGCAGGTCGCCCATCACCGGGCCGCGGTCCGCGGCAGCGAGGCTGGTTCCAAGGATGGCTGCCGCGCCCGCGGCGACCGCGATCGAGGAGCAGAGCTGCCATCGGTTCGGACGCGTGCGCAGCAGGATGCAGGACACGAGCGCCGTCGTCAGCGGCAAGGTACCGTGGACGAGGGCGCTGCCATGGTGGGCCGGCGCCAAGGCGAACCCCCAGTAGGCGCAGAGTGCGAAGCCCAGGCCGCCCGATCCGGCCAACAGGAGAACGCGTCTCGGGCCCAGGCCCAGGAAGCCATGCTTCAGCGCCACGGGCAGCATCACCGAGCCGGCCACCGCGAACCGCATGGCCGCCAGATCCCACGGCACGAGGGCCGTGCGCAGCCCGAACTTGGAGACCAGGACGAAGCCGACGAACAGAATGATCACGCCAGCGGCGGCGCCGATGCCGATGGCCATGCCCCGGCGAGACTGGCCGCCTATCGGCACAGCTGCAAGAGCGCCAGCCACTGAACGACGTTGGCCGGGTTCTGGTAGGCCCGAAACAGCGCGACGAGCGCGATGGCGGCGATGATCGCTGCCACCAGCCCGCCGAGCATCCGGGCGGCCTGGCCTCGTCTCATGCCGGCCTCGGGGCTGCCACGGGCAGCACGGGCCGGTCGTCGATGGGCCAATGCAGAGCCGCCGCGATCAAGCCCAGCGCCATCGCACCGATCCATACCGTGTCGTAGGACCGGGTCGCCTCGAACACGTAGCCCCCCAGCCACACGCCGAGAAAGGCGCCAAGCTGATGGCCGAGGAAGACAAAGCCGAACAGCGTGCCGATGTACTGAACACCGAAGACCTGCGAAACCAGTCCATTGGTCAGCGGCGCGGTGCCGAGCCACAGCAGACCCATGACGCCGCAGAACAGAACCACGCTGGCGGCCGACAGCGGGCACAACACGAAGAGCGCCATCGCGGCCGTGCGAGTCAGATACACCGTGGCCAGCAGGTGTTTGCGCCGGTAGAGGTCGCCCAGGCGAGCGCAGGCAAACGTGCCCGCGATGTTCGTCAGGGCGATCACGGCTAGGCCTGACACAGCGAGCTGTGCAGATGCGCCCTTGTCGAGCAGGTAGGCCGGCAGGTGCGAAGCGATGAACGCAAGCTGGAAGCCGCAGGCCAGAAAGCCCAGATTGAGGAGCCAGAAACTTCGATGCCCCAGCGCCTGGCGGATGGCCGCGCCCATGGGTTGAGGCGGCCGTGCGCCGCTGGTGCCGGCGGCTGCTGTGGCAGCGTTCTTGTCGTCGAGCACCGGGGCCAACACCACCAACGCCGCCATGCAAGCGCCGAGCACCAGCAGTGCCTCGCCCCAGCCGAATGCATCCTGCAAGGCCTGCGTGGCCGGCACCGCGACGAACTGCCCCAGCCCGCCGATGGCGCCGGCCAGGCCGAGCGACCAGCCGCGGTCCGACTCGGGAGCGAGCCGGCTCAAGACGCCGTAGACCACGCCGAACGCCGTGCACGCGAGTCCGACGCCGACGATCAGGCCGCATCCGAGATACAGGCCCATCGGCGTCGAGGCCCATGCCATCACCGCCAGCCCGAGGCCGTACAGCAGCGTTCCCGCCGCGACGACCTTGGTGCCGCCCCAGCGGTCAGCCACCATGCCGGCAAGGGGCTGCGCCAGGCCCAGGGCGAGGTTCTGGATCGCCAGCGCGAGGGCGAAGGTTTCGCGGGACCACCCGCGCTCGAGCGTCATCGGCAGCATGAACAGACCCTGCACATGCCGGATGCCCAGCGCCAGGCCCATGACCAGCCCGCCGCAGAGGATGGGACACAGCAAGCTGCGGCGACTGCGCTGCGCCGGTGGGGGTGAAGACATCCGGATCGTTCAGCGGTGCTGGCCGCTGCCTTACTTACGAAGAGCACGAAGAGCACGAAGGAGTGCCCAATGTGCCGGCGATGTCGGCCAGCGCTCAAGCGATCTTTGGGACTCGCGGCATTCGCCGGGCGAATGCCGTGCGGCGCTCTCCACATGCATGCGGCGCATGCGAAGCAGGCGCAACTCTGGCTTGAAGCGGCGCACGCCATGCGCTGCAATGCATCGACCCCGTTTCCCGGAACTGCCACGGACCGGACCACCGAATGAACCAAACGCTCGCTCATCCCCAAGCTACGCAGCTGCACGCCTGGCGGCGACCGCTTGCCACGGTGTCGGCGCAGCTCGGGTACATCGCCTCGCCCGAGAGCCGCCCCGTCAACTACATGTACGACCCGCCGCAAGGGGTGAGCAAGGAGAACTGCGAGTACGACTTCCGCGATGTGCGGATCGCCGATGCCCGCAACCTGGCAAGCACGACGTCCGTGCATCGCGAGGGTTTCGAACTCTGGAGTGCGTCATCGGCCATCGATCGCTTCGACGACTCGGAGGTGATCGCCCGCATGTACTACCCGGAGTGCATCGAACTGGCCTGCGCCGCCACCGGTGGATCGTCGGCCGTCGTCTTCGATCACCTGCTGCGCAAGCGCGAGGCCGGCAGACCGCCGCTGACGTTCGGGCGCAAAGGCGACGGCACCCAACCCGGAAGTGTCGGCCGCGTGCACAACGATTACACCGACGAGTCCGGTCGGCGCCGCCTCGGCCTCGTGCTGCGCGATCCTGAGCTCGCCGCACGCGTGCGGCGCTACTGCATCGTCAACATCTGGCGCTCGGCCAAGGGCCCGATCGTCGACACGCCGCTGGCCGTCTGCGACGCGCGGACCGTCTCGGTCCGCGACATGGTGGCAAGCGAGATCCGCTACACCGACCGCACCGGCGAGATCTACCTCTTCGAGCACTCGCAGCAGCATCGCTGGTACTACTACCCCGAGATGGATCGCCACGAGGCGCTCGTCTTCAAGCAGTACGACTCGCAGGTCAGCGGAGTGGCCCGATTCACGCCCCATGCGGCTTTCGACTTGGCTGACATCGCCGAAGATGCCCCGCTGCGCGAGAGCATCGAAGTGCGATGCCTGGTGCTGTTCGACTAGATGAGCGAGTAGATGAGCGAGCGCATGAGCGACGACATCACCGGCAGCCAGGCGCCGTCCATCGAGTTCTGGTTCGAGTTCGGCAGCAACTACAGCTACCTGAGCGCGATGCGCATCGAAGAGGCCGCGGCGCGGATTGGCGTGTCGGTGCGCTGGAGGCCGTTCCTGCTCGGGCCGATCTTCCAGTCCTTCGGCTGGAGCAGTTCGCCTTTCGTGCTGCAAAAGGAGAAGGGCGACTATGTGTGGAAGGACATGGAGCGGCAGTGTGCCAAGTACGGCATTCCATGGCACAGGCCTTCGGTGTTTCCGCGGGCGGCAACGCTGCCGATGAAGGTGGCTGCTGCCCATGCCGGGGCCGACTGGATCGGCAGGTACTGCCGAATCTTCATGACGAAGAATTTCGCCCTGGACGAGGACATCAACACGAGGGAGCAGATCAGCGAAGTGCTCGCCGGGCTTGGCCTCGACCCCGCGGTCATCATCGAGGAATCGCTTTCGGATGCCATGAAGAACCGTCTGCGAGAAGCGACAGCCGAGGCGCAAGCCCGAGGCGTCTTCGGGGCTCCGACGTTCTTCGTGCGCGGGGAGATGTTCTGGGGCAATGACCGGCTCGACGACGCCTTGGCGTGCGCGGCCGGTGGTGCGTGCGGACTGCAATGACCGCAACGGATGTCCCCGCGGGCTTCGTGCCGTGGCCCGCAAGGGGGCCGTTCCTCGATGCCGTCGCGAAGGTGTTCGTGCGCGCAAGCGCGGACACACCGGTCTTCGGCGTCAGGGTCGAACGCGAACATTGCAACGGGCGCGGCGCAGCCCACGGCGGATTCATCTCGACGCTGGCAGATGTCTGGGCCGGCTACAGCCTGGCACCCAAGCTGAGCCCGACCGTGCAGTTCTCGACGTCGAGCCTGTCGGTGGATTTCGTCTCGAGCGCCAGCGCCGGCGAGTGGCTGCAATCGGAGACGGACCGCATCCGCATCGGCAAGCGGATCTGCGTCGTGACCGCGGCCATTGTTTGCGATGGGCGCCTCGTGGCACTGACCAGGGCCAGCTTTGTGCTCGCACCGGCATGAGCGCATCCACGGCGGGACAATGAGTCCCATGCCTTCATTCCGCAGCAAACGCACCGTTCTCTTTGGCGACTGCGATCCGGCCGGCGCCATCTACACACCTCGCATTGCGCACTACGTCATCGAGGCGCTCCTCGATTTCCAAGCCAGCCTGCTCGGCGGATCGGCAGCGCGCGAGCTGTTTGCGATGGGCGTGCTTCCACCTGCGAGATCGATGCACATCGACTTCCTTGCGCCGCTGACGTACGACGACGAGCTTCAACTGGACGTCACGTGCATTGAGGTCGGAAAGTCATCGTTCACGTGCCAGGTCGAGGCCAGGCGACGCGACAATGAGCTTGCCTTCCGCTCTCGGGTCGTTCAAGTCTGCGTGTCGCCGGCAACGAAGCGCCCCGTCGAGCTTCCGGAAAGGCTCCGCGCCGCTCTTCTTGCCGACGGTGCTGCGTGACCTGCCAGCCTCACTCCAGCCACGAGGAGTGAGAGCCTGTGAATGAATCAGCCGCGCCCGAGCGGCGCGCCAGAAGGCGTCGGATCTAGGCGCAAAGCGCAGCCATGTCCGGCGACATGGCGAGCATTTGCAACGACGAGCCGGCGCCTTCTGGCGTGGCGAGCGGGTGTGGATGATTCGTTCACAGGCTCTCAGTCGAGCCGGCCCGATGGAACCGAACCGGTCGCCGGCCTCAACGACCTGCGCAAGCCGCCGCCGCGCCAGCCCCGGGCTCCGACAGCGCCGCCCGCCGCCGCCCGCAAAAGTCCAGCGGCACCTCGGCCGCCGTGGCCGCGGGCGCCGGTGCATCGCGCCAGCGCAGATCGAGCGCGTCGGCGTCGGCCAGCCAGTCCGAGAGGTCACCCGTGCGCCGGTTGTCCACGTCGGCAGTCAACGTCGTGCCCGTGCGCTGGCGAAGCCGGCTGTCGAGCAGGTTGTTGATCACCCGCGCATCCGCGGGCGGGTTGCGCAGCAGGATGCCCTGTGTGTTGACGAGCGTGTTGTGCGCCACCAGCGCGCTGCGGCCCTTGGAGATATCGATGCCGGCATCGTTGCAGTGGGCGACCACGTTGTTGGCGACGACAGCGGCGTCGTGCTCGAAGTCGCAGCGCTTGTCGCGGCAATAGGGCGCACCGGTGCCGCCGTCGCCGATGGAGATGCCCAGGCGCAGGCCGGGCTGGCGCACGGCAGCGGGCGTGCACACCACGACATTGCGTTCGATGCGCCCGCCCCGGCCGGCGCCTTTCATGAACATGCCGTAGGAGACGCCGTCGCCGCCGTCCTTGACGAAGCCTTCGACGCGGTTGTCGAGCAGCTGCCAGCCGCTCGCGCCGACGAGGTCCACCAGCGCCACAGGCAGCTGCCCCTTGCGCGGCCGCGTATTGGCCAGCGTGCTGAACTGCAGCAGCCCGTCGTCGGGGAACTGGCCGGAGTGGCCGTTGATCTTCAGGTGCGCGCTGAAGTCGGCGAAGTGGTTGTTGCGCACCACCGTCGCACGCGCGCCGCCGACCACGTGGAAGGCATGCTCGCATTCGTCGTCGGCGCGGCACAGGCCCTTCCACGACAGGTTCTCGAAGATCCAGTGCGGATGGGCGACGACCACGCCTTCGTCGCTGCGCACTTCCAGCGTCACGCGGCCGGCCTGGGCCGCGCGCACTGTGATCGGCGCATCGGGCCGGCCGGCCGCGCGCGTGTACAGCGTCTTGGGCAGCGCGTGCCGGCCCGGCGCGATCTCGAGCACGTCGCCCGCTTGCGCCGCCGCCACGGCGGCCATGATCTCGGCCGCGTTGGCGAGCAGGCGCGCGGAGGACGAAGCGCGCAGGCCGGGCGCACCGGGCGCTGTCAGCAGTGCTGGCAGCGCCGGCAACGGCGCGCCGCGCTCGTCGTAGCGCTGCGGCGTCAGCCCCTGAGGCCGCACGCCCTTGCCGAGGTCGCGCAACGGGCCTGCAGGCTCGCGGACGAAGCGACCATAGAGCCAGATCAGCGGCGGGTGCAGCACGCGCTCCAGGCGCGGATGTCCTTCGAGCCGGCGGAAGGCGTGGCCGAGCATCTCGACCGGCCCGCGCTCGTTGATCGCCTGCATCGCCTGGCCGGGGCTGTAGCGCAGCATGGCCAGCGCCACCGCCGCCGCGCCGGCGGCGGCAAGCACACCGAGCAAGATGAGCGCGAGCAACCATCGCAGGGCGCGGCCGGCGAAGCTGCGGTGCCGCGGCGCGGTGGCGGCCGCGGCGACCCCGTTGTCGAGGGTGGCCCGGGTGGAGCGCGTAGAGCGCGTGGGGCGCGTGGAGTGCGAGGAGGCCGCGCCTTCGCCCGCTCCCGGCGAGCGCCGCCGGCTCACGCCGGCCGCCGCGCCGAAATGACGCGCGTGTTCACACCCACCCAGTGCAGGCCGCCGAAGAGCCGCGCATGCTCGATCTTCACGCAGTGGTCCATCACCGAGTCGAGCCCGGCGGCGCGCGCCAGCGCATCGGCCTCGAGGTTCTTCACGCCGATCTGCTGCCACAGGCACTTCGCGCCGATGGCGACGGCGCTGCGGGCGATCGGCAGCACGTCCTCGGTGCGGCGGAAGACGTCGACCAGGTCGACCGGGAACGGGATGTCCTCGAGCCGCGCGTAGCAGTGCTCGCCCAGGATCTGCTCGTAGCGCGGGTTCACCGGCACGATGCGGTAACCCTTGGCCTGCATGTAGCTGGCCGCGAAGTAGCTCGGCCGGTGCCACTCGGCCGACAGGCCGACCACCGCCAGCGTGCGGCAATCGCGCAGGATCCGCCGCAGCGTCGAGATGTCGTCGGCCATCCACCGATGCTAGTGCACGGCGCGGCAGCAGCGGGACTTGCGGCCGCGCGCGTCAGGACGCGGCGTGCGCGACGCCTCGCCTGAGGTAGATGCAGTTCTCGTAGGCACGGTCCTCGAACACGTAGTCGCAGCGCCCGACGTCCACAAAGCCCTCGGCGGCGTAGAACGCGCGGGCCTTCGTGTTCTCGACCCACGCCGTGAGCCACAGACCCGGGCAGCCCGCGGTGGCGGCCAACGACGCTGCATGCCGCAGCAGCATCCGCCCGACGCCGCGGGCCTGCGCGGCGGGGTCGACGTACAGGCGCGCCAGTTCCAGGCAGCCGGCCACGGCCGCCACCGGCACGCTCGCCGGCATCACCGGCATCACCGTATCGGCGAAGCCGAGCAGGTGCTCGCCGCGGCACGCGAGCGTGAAGCGGTGGCCGCTGGCCAGGCGCCGCTCGAACTCGGCTACCGAGTACTCGTGCAGCGCCTCGCGCGCCTGGTCGGGGCGCAGGCCGCCGGCGCAGTAGGTGTGCACGAAGACATGCGTGGCCAGCACGCTGAGCTGCGGCAGCTCGGCGCGGCCGCCTTCGCGCAGCTCGACGCCGTCGTTCATGCGGCGACCCGCGGCCTGCCCGCCGCGGCGGTGCCGGCGCCGCCGCTCACGGCAGGCGCCCCGCATGACGCTCGATCAGCGCCTGGCGGGTCTTCGGGCTCTCGAGCTGGTCGATCCACCAGGCGAGCGCGCGCCCGAGCCCGAGCGCGCCGCGCTCGGCACGCCATGCATAGAAGAGCCGCGCGACCACCGAAGCGCGCGCCGTGCGCCTTTGCACCAGGTGCCCGGCCTCGAGATGCGCGCGTGCCATCGGCTCGGGCACGAAGCCGCAGCCCAGGCCCCGCAGCTGCGCCTCGAGCTTGGCGCGCATGTGCGGCACGGTCAGCACGTCCTGCCCGGGCAGCAGGTTCACCGTCAGCGGCGCCAGGCGCTGCGCCGTATCGGCCACCGCGATGGCACGGTAGTGCACGAGCTGCGCATCGGTGAGCGGCTCTTCGGCCGCGGCGAGCGGGTGGTGCGGCGCGACGCAGAAGACGAACGGCACGTCACCCAGCGGCCGGAGCTCGATGCCGCCTGGATTGGCTTGCTGGCCCGAGACGCCGATCGCCAGGTCGACGTGCCCGGTGACGAGTGCCTCCCAGGTGCCGACCATCACGTCGGTGCGCAGGCGCAGCCGCGTGGCCGGCCCGCTGCCATCGCCGCACGCCGCCGCGGCGCCGATGGCCGCCGTTTCACCGGGCGCTCCGGCGCCGCGTGGCCCCGCACGCACTTCGCAGAAGGCCTGCACGAGCTCGAACACGACCGGCATGGACAGGATGTCCTCGACGCTGATGGCGAGCTCGGCCTCCCAGCCGCTGGCCACGCGCTTGACGCGGTTGGCCACCGCGTCCATCTCCTGCAGCAGCCGCCGCCCCTCGTGCAGCAGCTCGGCGCCGGCAGCGGTCAGCTGCGCCTGCCGCGAGCTGCGGTCGAAGAGCAGCACGTCCAGCGCCTCCTCGAGCTGGCGCACGTTGTAGGTGAGCGCCGAGGGCACCTTGCCGAGCTCGCGCGCCGCGGCGGCGAAGCTGCCTTCGCGCGCGATGGTGTCGATCATCACCAGCGCGTCGGGCGTGAGGGCGAGGCGGGCGTGCGTGGGCGAGGCCATGGCTTTCATCTTATTTGAACGGCCGCTTCAAGGGCGGTCAGCCACCGGGTGCGCCGCGCGCCCTAAAGTTCGGCCTCGATCAGGAGACCTTCATGCTCACGCTGCGCAAGTCCGCCGACCGGGGTTTTGCCGACCACGGCTGGCTGAAGAGCTTCCACAGCTTCTCGTTCGCCGACTACCACGACCCGCGCCACATGGGCGTGGGCAACCTGCGCGTCATCAACGAGGACCGCATCGCGCCCGGCACCGGGTTCGGCACGCACGGCCACCGCGACATGGAGATCGTCAGCTACGTGCTCGACGGCGCCCTCGCGCACAAGGACAGCATGGGCAACGGCGTGCCCGGCAGCGTGGGCAGCGCGAGCAGCGGCAAGGCGGCGGGCGTCATCGAGCCCGGCGACGTGCAGCGCATGAGCGCCGGCACCGGCGTGCAGCACAGCGAGTTCAACCACGACCCGGCGCGCACGACGCACTTCCTGCAGATCTGGATCCTCCCGCGCCAGCGCGGCATCGCGCCCGGCTACGAGCAGAAGCGCTTCGACGACGCCGCCAAGCGCGGCCGCCTGGCACTGGTGGCGAGCGAAGACGGCCGCGAGGGCTCGGTGACGATCCACGCCGACGCGAGCCTGCGTGCCGGCCTCTTCGACGGTGCCGAGCGCGCCGAGCTCGCTCTCGACCCGAAGCGCCTGGCCTACGTGCACCTCGTGCGCGGTCGCCTGGCCGTCAACGGGCAGGCGCTCGAGGGCGGCGACGCCGTCACGGTGAGCGGCGAGCAGCGCCTCGTGCTCGAAGGCGGCAAGGACGCCGAGGTGCTGGTGTTCGACCTGGCGTCCTGACGCGCGAGGAACCCGAGGAAGCCCGGCTATCCCGCCAGCTTCGCCCCCGCCGCCAGCGCCCGCAGCTTCGCCTCCGCCACCTCTCGCCGCATCGGCGCGAGGCCGCAGTTCGTGCAGGCGATGAGCCGCTGGCGTGGCACGAAGCGCAGCGCGTTCTCGATCGTCCCGGCCACCTGCTCGGGCGTCTCGATCTCGTCGCTGGCCACGTCGATGACGCCGACCATCACGTCCTTGCCCTCGAGCAGCGCCATCAGGTCGGCCGGCACGTGCGAGTGGTAGCACTCCAGGCTCACCTGCCCGATCGAGCTCTTCGCCAGGGCCGGGAACACACGCTCGTATTGCCGCCACTCCTCGCCGAGCGTCTTCTTCCAGTCGACGTTGGCCTGGATGCCGTAGCCGTAGCAGATGTGCACGGCGGTCGTGCAGGTGAGGCCCTGCGCCGCGCGCTCGAGCGCCTGCACGCCCCAGGTGGCCGCGTCGTCCATGTAGACGTTGAACGCCGGCTCGTCGAACTGGATGACGTCCACGCCGTCGGCCTGCAGCGCGCGCGCCTCCTGGTTGAGCAGCTCGGCGAAGGCGAAGGCCATCTGCACGCGGTCGCCGTAGTGGCGGTCGGCCACCGTGTCGACGATCGTCATCGGTCCCGGCAGCGTGAACTTGATGCGCCGGCCCGTGTGCGCGCGCAGGAAGCGCGCCTCCTTCTCGTGCACGCGGCCGGTCAGCGAGAGCGGCGCCACGACCTGCGGCACCATCGCCTTGTAGCGGTCGTTGCGGATGCCGACCTCCACCTTGTGCTCGAAGTCGATGCCCGCCACGCGCTCGAGGAAGCCGTGCACGAAGTGCTGGCGGCTCATCTCGCCGTCGCCGATGACGGACAGGCCCGCGTCCTCCTGCAGCTTGATCCACAGCAGCGTCGCGTCGAGCTTGGCGCTGGCCAGCTCGTCGCCCGCCGGCAGCCACTTCGGCCACAGCTTGCCCGTCTCGGCGAGCCAGGCGGGCTTGGGCAGGCTGCCGGCAATGGTGGTGTCGAACATCGTGCGGCTCCTCTTCGTGGCGACTCGGTGGCCGGTCCGCGGCCAGTCCGCGGCCATTCCGTGGCCAGCCCGTGGGTTGCTTGGGGGGCCCGAGCTTACGCGCTGGTCGCGGCGCCGCGCCTCGGGCGTCACCCTTTCGTCGCAGCGAGATCGGCCCTCGTCGCCGGCCTGTGCCGATCTGTCCCGCTGCGACCCCGGTCGCGCGCCGATTCGCTAAGCTGCCCGCCATGAATGCCGAAGAGGCTGCGGGAGCCCGTTCCATCGTCGTCGATCTCGACTCGCCGCTGCCCGACCAGCTCACCGGCCGCGCGCATGGCTGGCTCACGCGCTATCGGCGCTACCCGGTGTTCAGCCCCGCGTGGGCGCGCGGCCGCGCCGCGACGCTGGGCCTGGGCGTCTGCGTGGCGACGGTGCTGACGCTGCTCGGCGCCACCGTCGCCGCACCGGGCGACCGCCCCTACGGCGCGCTCGTGCAGACGCTGCTCGGCGTGGCCGTGCCGCTCTTCGCCGGGCCCTGGCTCGGCAGCCTCGTGCGGCGCCGAGGCTGGCCCGTGCCGCGCGAGGGCCGCGCCCTGGTGGCGCTGGTGGTGATGATCGTGCTCGCGATGGCCGCCTTCCACGAGTGGGGCGCCGAGCCCGTGAAGCAGGGCATCGCCGAGGCCACCGGCATGGTCGACGACAAGGGCCAGCGCCGCCGCGTGGCGCTGATGATCGGTGTGACCATCCGCGCGCCCGATGGCGCCGCCTCGACGCCCGGCCGTGGCCCATCGGCGCCATCGGCGCCATCGGCGCCATCGGCGATGTCGGCTTCACCGGCGACAACGGCGGCGGCAGCGGGAAGCGCGGCCGCGGGCACGTCCCGGGTGTCCGCGGCCGAGCCGGCCATGCCGCATGCCGCAGGCGATCCCGCACCGGGCCCGAACGCGACCGGCCGCCTGCTCGTGGCCCTGTGTACCTTTGCCTTCGCCGGCGGCTTCGCGCTGCCGCGCTGGTGGCGCGAGCGCGAGGGCCTGGCCGCCATCGCGCAAGAGCGCGAACTGGCGCGCGCCGAAGCCGCGCGCCGCGAGGCCGAGCTGCACCTGTCGGTGCTGGCGGCGCAGGTGGAGCCGCATTTCCTGTTCAACACGCTGGCCGGCGTGCGCAGCGCCATCGCCACCGACCCGGGCCGTGCCAGCGAGATGATCGACCGCCTCACCGACTACCTGCGCGCCGCCATCCCGCGCCTGCGCAGCGACGGCGCCGCCGAGGCCACGCTCGGCAGCCAGATCGAGATCGTGCGTGCCTACCTCGGGCTCATGCGCGCACGCATGCCGCGGCTGGACTTCGCCATCGAGGTGCCCGCGGCACTGAAGCCCATGCCCTTCCCGCCGCTGATGCTGATCTCGCTGGCCGAGAACGCCGTCAAGCATGGCGTGGAGCCGAAGGTCGGCCCGGCGCGCGTCGAAGTGGGCGCGCACCGCCTGGCCGACGGCCGCCTGCAGGTGACCGTGGCCGACGACGGTGCCGGCTTCGGCAACGGCCTCGGCGGCGGCAATGCCGGCTCCGGCCTCGGGCTGGCCAACATCCGCGAGCGGCTGGCGCAGATGTACGGCGAACAGGCTTCGCTCGAGCTGCGCGCACGGCCCGAAGGCGGCGTGGCGGCGAGCCTGACGCTGCCGGCCGGCTGAGAGCCTGCATCACGACTGCCACGCCGAAGAACACGCCAAGGAGCAAGCGCCCGATGCCGCACCCGCATCCCACCGCCCTCATCGCCGACGACGAAGACCTGCCGCGCGCCGAGCTGCGCCGCATGCTGGCCAAGGCCTGGCCGGCGCTCGAGATCGTCGCCGAGTGCGAACACGGCCCGGCGGCGGTGGAGGCGCTCGCCGAGCACTCGCCCGATGTCGCCTTCCTCGACATCCGCATGCCCGGCTCCTCGGGCCTGGAGGTGGCGCATGCGGCACATGCGGCCCATGCGGCCGCCCACGCGGCGCATGCCGCGGCCGGCCGCTGCCATGTCGTCTTCACCACCGCCCACGACACACACGCCATCGCCGCCTTCGAGGCCGGCGCCGTGGACTACCTGCTCAAGCCCATCGCCGCCGAGCGCCTGGCGCAGGCGGTGGCGCGCGTGCAGGAGCGGCTGGCATCCAGGGTGGCCGCACCGGACCTCGGCAGCCTCGTCGAGCAGATCAGCGCGCGCCTGCGCAGCGAGGCCGGTGCGGCCGCCACCTCGCCGGCGCGGCTGCGCTGGGTGAGCGCCAGCGTCGGCGACACGATCAAGCTCTTCGGCATCGACGAGGTGCTCTTCTTCCAGAGCGACGAGAAGTACACGCGCGTCGTCACCGAGCGCGACGAGGCGCATGTGCGCAAGCCGCTGAAGGAGATCGCCGACGGCCTCGACCCCGAGGTCTTCTGGCAGGTGCATCGCGGCACCGTCGTGCGCGCCAGCGAGATCACGCGCGCCGTGCGCGACGAGCTCGGGCGCTTCACGCTGCACCTGAAGCGGCACAAGGAGACCTTGGCGGTGAGCCAGGCCTGGGCCTGGCGGTTCAGGCCGATGTAGCTCGCTGCCGGCGCGCCCGCCTCAGCTCCGCCTCACCACGCATCGATGAACCCGCGCCGCGCCGGCAACGGCGAAGCACAGGCCGTGGCCAGCACGCGCGCCAGCCAGTCGCGCGTGTCGGCCGGGTCGATGACGTCGTCGATCTCGAGGTGGCTCGCCATGTTCAATGCCTCGCCGCGCTCGACGGCAGCCGCGAGCAGGCGCTGGAAGAGCGCCTCGCGTTCGCCGGCCGGTGCCGCCTCGAGCTCCTTGCGAAAGCCCAGCCGCACCGCCCCTTCCAGCCCCATCGGCCCGAACTCGCCGCTCGGCCACGCGCAGGTGGCCACCGAGGCGTGGAAGTGGCCGGCGGTGAGCGCCATGGCGCCGAGGCCGTAGCCGCGGCGCAGCACCACGCTCGCCACCGGCACGCGCAGCGCCGCCGCGTTGACGAAGAGGCGCCCGGCGTGCCGCACCATCGCCGTCTTCTCGCTCTCGGGGCCGACCATGAAGCCCGGCGTGTCGACGAAGGAGATGAGCGGCAGCCCATGCGCATCGGCCAGCTGCATGAAGCGCGCGAGCTTGTCGCAGGCCGGCGCATCGAGCGCGCCGCCGAGGTGGCGCGGGTTGCTCGCCGCCACCGCCACGGCGCGGCCGGCGAGCCGCGCCAGCGCGGTGATGACACCGGTGCCCCAGTCGCGGCGCAGTTCGAGCACGCTGCCGGCATCCATCACCGTCTGGACGATGCGGCGCGGGTCGTAGAGCGCGTTGCGGTTCTCGGGCAGCGCCTGGCGAAGCGAGGCTACGTCGCCGCCGGACGGGCCGGCCGCCGCGAGCGGCTCGCCGGCGAGGCCGAGGTAGTGCCGCGCCGCCTCGCCCGCGGCGGCCTCGTCGGGCACGCGCAGGTCGATCACGCCCACCTTCGCGAGCGTGTCCACCGGTCCCACCGCATCGGCATCGACGCGGCCGAGGCCGCCGCCTTCGATCATCGCCGGGCCGCCCATGCCGATGCTCGCGCCCTCCACGGCGATGACGAGGTCGCAGCAGCCGAGCAGCGCGGCGTTGCCGGCGAAGCAGCGGCCGGCGACGAGGCCCACCAGCGGCACCCGGCCCGACAGCGCAGCCAGGCGCGCGAAGGTCGTGCAGTCGAGGCCGGCGACGCCGGGCCAGTCGACATCGCCCGGGCGCCCGCCGCCGCCCTCGGCCCACAGCACGAGCGGCCAGCGCTGCCGGTGGCACAGCTCGAGCAGACGGTCGCTCTTCTTGTGATTGAGCATGCCTTGGGTGCCGGCGAGCACGGTGTAGTCGTAGGCCATCACCGCCACCGGGCGGCCGCCCACCGTGCCGGTGCCGGTGACGAGGCCGTCGGCCGGCGTCTGGCGCTGCAGCTCCGGCAGCGGCCGGCGGCTGCGCTGCGCCGCCACCGCGAAGGCGCCGTATTCGGTGAAGCTGCCTTCGTCGAGCAGGCCGGCGATGTTCTCGCGCGCCATGCGCAGGCCACCGGCATGGCGCCGCGCCACGGCCTCGGGGCGTGCCGGGTCGAGCGTCAGGGCGCGGCGCGCGCGCAGGCGCGCGAGGCCGGGCCGCTCGGCACCGTCGCTGCCTGTCATTGCCGCAGGCGCGGGCGCCGTCGCAGCGGACGCGCCGGCCGCGCCGGCCTCGAACTCGATCAGCGCCGCGCCTTCCTCGGCCACCTCGCCGACCGCGGCGGCGATGGCCAGCACGCGGCCGGCGACGGGCGCCTCGAGCGGCACCTCCATCTTCATCGCCTCCTGCACGAGCAGCACCTGGCCGGCCGCCACCACGTCGCCGGCCTGCACCTCGATGCCGATGACGGCCCCGTGCACGCCCGCCGTCAACCAGCGGCCGCCCTGCCCTTGCTGCGCACCCATCGTGTCCCTTCGCCTTGCCCTATGCCTTGCCCTGTGCCTTGCCTCTTTGCCTTGCCGCAAGCGGCGGGCATTGTCTGGCAATCCCTGCGGCGGCCGCCGGCGCCGGGGGCGCCATACTCTCGATGAACGTGCCCGCCCTGCCCACCCTTGCCCCGCCCGACACCGGCCTGACCAGGGACCTGGTGGCCCGGGCCGTGGCCATGTCGGGCATCGCGGTCTGGCACCGCCTGCTCGGCAACGATCACGTCGACTGCAACGAGCAGCTCTTCCGCGTGCTCGGCCTCGTCCCCGAGCCCGGCGGCCTCTCGGCGGCGCGCGTCGTCGCCCTGCTGCACCCCGAGGACCGCGTGCGCGCGCAGGCGTTGACCAAGGCCGTGCTCGCCGGCACCGGGCCGCTCGAGAGCCAGCTGCGCTACGTGCTCGCCGACGGGCGCTGCGTGCACCTGCTGTCGCGCCGCTCGGTGCTGCACGACGCCGAGGGCCGGCCCAAGGCGCTGCTCGGCGTGACCCTGGACGTGAGCGAGCGCCACGAGCAGCAGCAGCGTGCCGGCGAGGGCGCGCGGCGCCTCGGGCTCATGGCGCGCGCCGCCGGCGTCGGCTGGTGGTCGGTCGAGGGCGAGCCGCCTCGCGTCACCTGGAGCGAAGAACTGCGCCGCATGGCCGGCCTCGCGCCGGGCGAGCCGGTGCCGCCAGCGCACATCTGGATCGAGCTCGTGCACGCCGACGACCGCCAGCCGCTGCGCGAGCGCTTGCACGCCTGGCGCAAGGAGGGACGCACGAGCCTCGACTTCTCGTTCCGCCTGCTGGCCGCGGGCGGCCGCGTGCTCGACATCGTGAGCCACGCCGTGTTCGAGCCGCGCGGCGCCGCGCGAGACCGCTTCGGCATGCTCGTCGACGTCACCGAGCGGCGCCAGGCCGAACGCGCGCTGCGCGACGAGCGCGAGCGCACGGCGCTGGCCACCAGCGCGGCCGGCATGGGCGTGTGGGAGCTCGACGTGGAAAGCGGACGCTCCACCTGGACCGAGGCGATGTGGCACCTGCGCGGCCTGCAGCCGCAAGGCGTGGGCCTCACCGCCGCCGAGCGCCTGGCGCTCGTCCATCCCGACGACCGCGAACGCATCGCTTCGGCGATGCGGACGACGACCGAGAACGACGAGCCGCTGGACATCGAGTTCCGCGTCGTCTGGCCCGACGGCCAGGTGCACTGGATCGCCTCGCGCTCGGCGCCGCTGCCGGCGGACGCCGCGGGGCGCAAACGCCGCATCGGCGTCAACTGGGACGTCACCGACCGCCGCCTGGCCGAGCAGGCGCGGCACGACGCCGAGGTGGCGCTGCGCGCCAGCCAGGCGAAGTCGCGCTTCATGGCGCGCATGAGCCACGAGTTGCGCACGCCGCTGAACGCCGTGCTCGGCTTCGCGCAACTGCTGCAGGCCGAGCCGCCCGAGGCGACGCCGGCCGACGCGGCGCGGCGGCAGTCGCTCGCGCACATCCATCGCGCCGGCGAACACCTGCTCACGCTCGTCAACGACGTGCTCGACCTCGCCCGCATCGAAGGCGGCGAGATGACGCTCGCGCGCCTGCCGGTGTCGCTGGCCGACCTCGTGCGGCGCACGCTGCCGCTGGTGCAGCCGCTGGCACGGGCCGGCGGCGTCGGCCTGGCCACCGGCGCGCTCGACCACGTGGTGCTCGCCGACGAGACGCGCCTGCGCCAGGTGCTGCTCAACCTGCTCAGCAACGGCATCAAGTACAACCGCGCCGGCGGCGAGGTGCATGTCGATGCCGTCGCCGCCGGCGCGCTCGTGCACCTGCGCGTGCGCGACAACGGCCGCGGCATCGCAGCGCCGCTGCTGGCCGAGCTCTTCCAGCCCTTCAACCGCCTCGGTGCCGAGCGCGAAGGCATCGAGGGCACGGGCATTGGCCTGGCGATCGTCAAGTCGCTCGTCGAGCGCATGGGCGGCCAAGTGCAGGTGAGCAGCCAGCCCGGCATGGGCAGCGTGTTCGAGGTGGTGCTGCCGCGCGCCGCGGCGCCTGGCGGTCACGCGAACATGGACGCGAACGTGGACGCGAACACGAGCGCGAACACGAGCACGATCTCGGACGCGAACATGAACGCGGCCTCGCATACCGACCCGGGCCCTTCGACGGCCGGTGCCACGGGTGCCGCGGCACCGGCGCCGGCCCCGTCACCTGCACCGCCCCCCGCGGTCGCCGCCGCGAGCGCGCCGGCCGAGCCGCACGGTCCGGCGCGGCACGTGCTCTACATCGAGGACAACGCCGTCAACGCCCTCCTCGTGCGCGAGGTGCTGGCCACGCTGCCGGGCTATCGGCTGACGGTGGCGCCCGACGGCGCGAGCGGGCTCACCGCGGCGCTCGCCGAGGCGCCGGAGCTCGTGCTGCTGGACATGCAGTTGCCCGACATGGACGGCTTCGCGGTGCTGCGCCGCTTGCGCGAACATCCGCGCACGGTGGCGTTGCCGGTGGTGGCGCTGTCGGCCAACGTCATGCCCGAACAAGTGAACCGCGGCCTCGCCGCCGGCCTCGACGACTACTGGACGAAGCCGCTGGACCTGGCGGCCTTCGTGCAGAACCTGACGCGGCTGCTGCCGCCGCATCCTGGCTCCTAGTCCAGGTTCCTACTCGCGGCTGAGCTCCGCGCGCACCCCCCGGCCGTCCGCCAAGGGCCCATAGCGCAGCGCCAGGCCATGCAGCGCGGCGATGCGCTGCGCGATCGAGACGCCGAGGCCGCTGCCCGCTTCGGCCTGCCCGGCCGGCCGGTGGAAGCGTTCGCCGAGGTGGGCGATCGTCTGCGCCGGCAGTGCCGGGCCGTTGTTCTCCACCGCCAGGCCGTGGCGCGTGAAGCGCAGCGTCGCCGTGCCGCCCGCGGGCGCGTAGCGCACGGCGTTGTCGAGCAGGTTGCGCAGCAGCAGCGCCAACAGGTCCGCACTGCCGCGCAGCGGGAACGGCGCCTCGCCCTCGGGCGGCCAGTCGCAGCCGAGCTCGATGCGGCGGCGCTCGGCCAGCGGCAGCACGTCGCTCATCACCTGCTCCACGAGCGGCGCCCATTGCACCTCGGCGGGGGCGTCGAGCGCTCCGGTCGCCTCCAGCCGCGACAGGGCCAGCAACTGCTCGACCATGCGGTCCATGCGGTCGAGCCCGGCGCCCAGGCGGGCCGCGGCCTGCGCCCGCTCGTCGGCATCGGCCGCGCGGCGCACGACGTCCCACTGCGCCCGCAGCACCGCCAGCGGCGTGCGCAGCTCGTGCGCGGCGTCGGCGGTGAAGCGGCGCTCGCGTTCGAGCGTCGTCTCGATGCGCGTGAACAGGCCGTTCATCGCCGCCAGCAGCGGCTTCAGCTCGGCCGGCGCGGCAGGCGCGGCCATCGGCTGCAGGTCGTCGGCACTGCGGCGCTGCAGGTCACCGGCGAGGTGAAGCAGCGGCGCGAGCGCCCTGCGCACCGCCCAGGTCATCACCGCCAGCAGCACCGGCAGCACGAGCAACCACGGCAGCAGCTGGCTGCCGACGAGCTTGCGCACGAGCTCGTCGCGCTCGTGCATGCGCTGCCCGGCGGCGACCAGCCACTCGCCACGCGGCGCCTGCAGGTAGTAGACGCGCCAGGCGTCGCCGGCGAGCGCGAGGTCGACGAAGCCCGAGATGTCGGGTCGGCACGGCAGCTGCACGCCTTCGCGGTCGACGAGCAGGAGGCGGCCCTCGGCATTCCAGACCGCGATCGCGAGGTCGCGCAGGTCGGCTTCGCCCGCGGGCACGGGATCGGGCAGCGCCTGCCCCGGCGCGTGCAGGCCGACGAGCGTGGACTGCACCTGCCGCGCCAGCCGGATGATCTCGGTGTCGAAGAGCTCGTTGACCTCGCTGCGGGCGCGGTCGGCCGAGGCGAGCAGCGCCAGCCCCCAGACCAGCGGCGCGCAGAGCAGCAGGTACAGCAGCAGGCGGCGCTGCAGGCTCACGGGCGTGGCCTGGCGGCGGGGCGCGCCGGTGTTCGCCCGCGGGCGGCGACATGGACGCCGACATGGACGCCGAAATGGACGCCGATACGGACGCCGAAACGGACGGCCGAACGAACGGCGAAGCCGACGGCGCCGCCGCTCACGGCCGCCCCGTCATGCGCCGGGCTCCGGTGCGCCGAGCGCGTAGCCCACGCCGCGCACGGTGCGCACGATGGCCGGGTGGATCTTGCGCCGCAGGTGGTGCACATGCACCTCGAGCGCATTGCTCTCCGGCTCGCTGCCGCTCCAGTCGTACAGCTGCTCCTGCAGCTGCGTCTTCGACAGCACGCGCTGCGGATGCTTGAGCAGGGCTTCGAGCAGCGCGAGCTCGCGCGCCGTCAGCTCCACCGGGCGCTCGTGCCAGTGCACCTGCTTGGTGGCCGGGTCGTAGCGCAGCGCGCCGTGCGTCCATTCGGGCTGCACGCGCCCGGTGGCGCGGCGCAGCATGGCGCGCAGCCGCGCCGCCAGCTCGTCGATGGAGATCGGCTTGATCAGGTAGTCGTCGGCGCCGGCGTCGAGCCCGGCGATGCGATGGTCGACGACATCGCGTGCGGTCAGGATCAACACCGGCAGCGTCAGCCCGCGCTCGCGCCAGCGGCGCAGCCAGACCATGCCGTCGGTGCCGGGCAGGCCGAGGTCGAGCACGAGCGCGTCGTAGGGGGCGCGGCCGATCGCCGCATCGGCCATCGCGCCCTCGCGGAACCAGTCGACGGCGTGCCCGAGCTGGCGCAGCCCGGCGGCGATGGCCTCGCCGAGCTGCGGATCGTCCTCCAGCGTGATCAGGCGCATGGCGTCGGGACCGGGGGGCGTGCGCACGCGGTCATGATCCGTGGCCGCGCTGAAGGCGCACTGAAGCCGGCCCGCGCACGCGCCGCCGTGCGCGCGGCCGTCCCTTCCGCGCAACGCGAGAGGGGCCGCGCGACGGGCGGCGCCTCGGGCCGCGCAGTGGTCCGCGCAGAGGTCCGCGCCGCACGCTCAAGCGCCGCCGGTGCCCGCCGGCGCGGCGAAGAAGCTGTTCAGGTCCTTGCCCGACGCCGCATCGGCAAAGCCGTCGAACCGGCCTTCCTTGGCCAGCAGGTTCGCCGCGCGCATGAAGCCGCCCCAGGCCGCGCGCGCCAGCGCCCCACCCACGCTGACGCGGCGCACGCCGAGCGCGGCGATCGATGCCATCGTCCACTCGCTCGCCCCGCCGACGAGCAGGTTCACCGGCTTCGGCGCGACGGCCGCGACCACCGCCGTGATCTGCTCGCGCGTGCGGATGCCCGGCGCATAGAGGCAGTCGGCACCGGCATTCGCATAGGCCTTCAGGCGCGCGATGGTCTCGTCGAGGTCCGGGCGGCCGACGAGAAAGCACTCGGCGCGGCCGACGAGCAGCGCGTCGCCGCCGGCCTGGTCGACGGCGCGGCGCGCGGCACGGATGCGGTCGACGGCTTCGTCGACCGGGAAGAGCGGCCGCTGCGCATCGCCCGTCGAATCCTCGATCGACAGCCCGGCCACGCCGGTGCCGAGCGCCAGCCGCACGCTCTCCTGCACGCCGGCGGCGCTGTCGGCGAACCCACTCTCGAAGTCGGCATTGATCGGCACTTCGGTCGCCGCCACCATCGCGGCAAGATGGGCCAACGCCATGTCGCGCGTGATGGCGTTGTCGGGGCGCGCGTGCGACCACGCGAAGCCCGAGCTCGTCGTGGCCAGCGCCTTGAAGCCGAGACCCTGCAGCCAGCGTGCGCTGCCCACGTCCCACGGGTTCGGGATGAGGAAGCAGCCACTCTCGTGCAGGCGATGGAACTCGCGCCGGCGCGCGGCGATGGTCGTGGGGGCGGGCGTGGTCATGGCGCGCTTCTCCTGGTCGGTTGGCCTGGTCGGTTGGCCCGGTGGGCTGGCCTGGTGGGCTGGCGGCCCACTGTAGCGCCGCCGCCGCACCCGGCCAGGTGGCTTGCGCTCTGCCCGATACTTCCGCGATGCTGACCGAGACCCTCGGCTCGATGCGCGACCTCGGCCGCCTGGCCGAGATCGCCGGCATCCTCGTGCAGCATGGCTTCGGCGACACCGTGCGCCGGCTCGGCCTGGCCGACGCGCTGGAGCGCGCCGGCCATGCCCTGCACAAGGACCATGCCGCCGACCTCGCGCGCCTGGCGCCGCCGGTGCAGGTGCGCACGGCGATGGAGGAGCTCGGCCCGACCTTCGTCAAGCTCGGCCAGATCCTCGCCGGCCGCGCCGACCTCTTCGGCCCGGAGTGGATCGCCGAATTCGGCAAGCTGCACAGCCGCGTGCCGACGGTGCCTCTCGACGAGCTGCGCCCGCAGCTGCGCGAGGACCTCGGCGGCGAGCCCGAGGCGGTGTTCGCGCGCTTCGACGTCGAGCCGCTCGCCGGGGCCTCGATCGCGCAGGTGCACCGCGCCCAGCTGCACGACGGCACCGAGGTGATCGTGAAGATCCGCCGGCCCGGCATCCGCGAGAAGATCGAGGCCGACCTGCGCCTGCTCGACCGCCTCGCCGCGCTCGCCGAGACGAGGCTGCCCACCCTCAAGCCCTACGGGCCGACGCGCATCGTGCGCGAGTTCGCGCGCTCGCTCAGGCGCGAGCTCGACTTCGCGCACGAGTGCCGCAACGCCGAGCGCATCGCCACCAACCTCGCCGAGCTGCCTTTCGTCGTCATCCCGCGCGTGCACTGGGCGCACACCGGCGAGCGCGTCAACGTGCAGGACCACGTCGACGGCGTCACCGGCGAGCAGCACGAGCACCTGCGCGAAGCCGGCTTCGACCCGCCGCTGCTGGCGCGGCGCGGCGCGCGCGCGGTGCTGAAGATGATCGTCGAGGACGGCTTCTTCCACGCCGACCCGCACCCGGGCAACGTCTTCTACCTGAGCGGCGATCGCATCGCCTTCATCGACTTCGGCATGGTGGGCCGGCTCTCGGCGCGCCGGCGCGAGGAACTGCTGCAGCTGCTGCTCGGCCTCGTCGAACGCCAGCCCGACGCGGTGGCCGACGTGCTGCTCGACTGGACCGACAACAGCCACCACGTCGACCTGCGCCAGCTCGAGACGGAGATCGAGACCTTCGTCGACCAGTACCACGGCACCCCGCTGGCCCAGCTGAGCCTGGCGGACATGCTGCTCGACGTGACGGTCATCCTGCGCGAGCACCGCCTGGCGCTGCCCTCGGACCTGGCGCTGCTGATCAAGGCCTTCATCACGCTCGAGGGCATGGGCCGCCACCTCGACCCGGGCTTCCACATGGCCACCGAGGCCCTGCCCATCCTGCGCCAGGTGGTGCGCTCGCGCTACCGACCCAAGGCGCTGGCCAATCGCTCGTGGCAGTCGCTGCGGCGCGTCTTCACGCTCGTCGAGCGGCTGCCGCGCGACATCACGCGCCTCGTTCGCAACGCCCGGCGCGGGCGCCTGCACCTGGGGCTGGAGCTCACGCACCTGAAGCGCGTGGGCGACCAGATCGACCGCGCCGCCAGCCGCATCGCCATCGCCCTCGTGATCGCCGCGCTCATCGTCGGCTCGTCGATCGTCATGACGGTGTCCGGCGGCCCGACGCTCTTCGGGCTGCCGGCGTTCGGCTTCCTCGGCTTTGCCGGCGCCGCGCTGGGCGCGGTGTGGCTCGTGCATTCCATCCGGCGTGGCGGGCGGCACGACGACGACGCGCCCTGACCGCATTGCGGCGGGACGGTCACGAGACGACGGTCACGAGGCCTCTCTCCCCGTTCGAGGTTCGGCTCGTCGCCCGAGTTGTCGTACCGCGCCCGACCGGAGGCTATGACGCCGGCCAGGCGCCGGGCCGGCCGGCCTCGACGACGAAGCGTGCCGCGCTGCCGACCGCACTGCCCGCGTCCTTCGGGTCGGCCACGACGCGCAGGTCGGCCTCCAATCGCGCAGGGGTGAGCACGAAGCGGCCGTAGCCGCGCTCCTCGCTGCGGCCGTAGCGGATGTGCGGGTTGAAGCGCAGCGCCGCGTCGACGGCGCTCTGCGCGCTGCCGCGGCTGCTGATCGAGGTGCCGCAGAACTCGGTGGCGACGAGCGGGCTGCGCAGCGCGTCGCTGTCGTCGGGGTCGACGCGCAGGTCAGCCACGTAGTTGGCGTGCACGTCGCCGCCGAAGACCACGGCGCCCGGCACCTTGCGCTCGGCCAGCACCGAGAGGAGGCGCTTGCGCGCGCCGGGGTAGCCGTCCCAGCCGTCGGTCCAGTACCTGCCCTGCAGTTCGCGGCCCGCCGTCGCTGCCGCGTCGCGCGGGCCCGGTGAGGCATGCACCGCCTCGCGCGTGAAGCGCGCCATCAGCGTCTGCTGCGCGAGCAGATTCCACGGCTGCGCGAGGCTCCAGCCCTCGGCCAGCCAGCGCTCCTGGGCGGCGCCGAGCAGCGAGCGCGCCGGCTCGTCGACGAGCGCCGGGCAGTCGCGCAGGCGCACGGTGTTGCTGCCGGCGCGGCCCGGCCGCGGGCACAGCTGCGGGTCGCGGAACTGGCGCGTATCGATCCACTGCAGCCGCGCCAGGCGCCCCCAGTCGAGCCGGCCGTGGATGACGGCCGCGCCATCGGCCGCGGGCCGCAGCGCCGGCGGCACAGGCATGTGCTCCCACCAGGCGCGGTAGGCGGCCGCGCGCCGCGCCGCGAAGCCGACCTGCAGCTGCGCGCCCTGCAGGCCCGCATAGTCGTTCTCGACCTCGTGATCGTCCCAGATGACGATCCACGGGCAGGCGGCATGCGCGGCCTGCAGCAGCGGGTCGCTCTTGTACTGCGCATAGCGGGCACGGTAGCCCTCGAGCGTGCTCACCGCGCCGCCCTCGTGCGCGCGCAACACGCCCGGCGGCGAGCCGTACTCGTAGATGTAGTCGCCGACGAAGAACACGAGGTCGAGCGGGCGCCCCGAAGGATGTGCGGCCGCGTCGCGCCAGGCCGCCCAGTGGCCGTGGTCCCAGCGCTGGCAGCTGGCGACGGCGAAGTCGAAGCGCTCCACCGCTGCGTCGAGGGCGGGCGCGGTGCGCGTGCGGCCGACGGCGCTTTGCTGCCCGAGCGCGCTGAAGCGGTACCAGTACACCCGCGCCGGCTGCAGCCCGCGCACGGGCACGTGCACGCTGTGCGCATCATCCGCGCGTGCCGGCTCGCTGCCGCGCGCGACGATGCGCGTGAAGCGCTCGTCTTCGGCCAGCTCCCAGGCCACCGGCACCTCGGCCGTGCCGAGCTCGCCGGCCAGGCGCGTCCACAGCACCACCGAATCGGCCGTCGGCGAGCCCGAGGCGACGCCGAGCGCGAAGCGCGGCGCATCGGCCGCGCGCGCGTGCGACACGAGGGCGGGCGCGCCGCAAGAGGCGAGCACGGGCACGGCGCCGGCGGCGAACAGGTGGCGCAGCGCACGGCGCCGGCACGGGTCGGGCAGACTCGGGTTCAAGGTCAGGGTCACGGGAGGCGATGCGGAGTGGCCGGGCGTTCGAGCGTACATTCATCGCGATGCCTGCCGCCGCTGCCAACGACCTGGACCGCGACCTGGACCGCGAGCCAGGACGCGACCACGAACGAGGGCACATGCCCGAGCCCGCCGCACTGCGCATCGGCTGCGCCGCCGGCTTCTCCGGCGACCGCACCGACGCCGCGGCGCCGGTGGTGGAGGCGCTCATCGCCGCCGGCGGGCCGGCCGTGCTGATCTTCGAGACGCTCGCCGAGCGCACGCTGGCGCTGGCGCAGCTGGCGCGCCGCGCCGACCCCGAAGCCGGCTACGAGCCGCTGCTCGACGAGCTGCTGCGCCCGGTGCTGGCACGCTGCGTCGAGCACGGCGTGCGCATCGTCAGCAATTTCGGCGCCGCCAACCCGCCGGGCGCGGCACGGCGCATCCTTGCGCTTGCGGCCGAGCTGCGGCTACGGGCGCCGCGCGTGGCGGTGGTGAGCGGCGACGACCTGCTCGGGGACGACGGGCTGCGGCGCGATGGCGAGCTGCGGCGCGATGGCGAGCTGCTGCGTGATGTCGAGTGGCTGCGCAGTGCCGAACGGCTGCGCGATGTCGAATGGCTGCGGGATGCCGAAGGGCTGCGCGTTGCCGAAGGGCGGCACGACGCCAGCCTGTCCGACCTCGCCGCGCGGGCCGGCCGCGCCATCGTCAGCGCCAACGCCTACCTCGGCGCCGAGGCCATCGCGGCGGCGCTGCGCGAGGGCGCCGAGATCGTCGTCTGCGGCCGCGTGGCCGACCCCGCGCTGGCGCTGGGGCCGGCGCTCGCGCATTTCGGCTGGGCCATGGACGACTGGGACCGCCTCGCCGGCGCCACCATGGCCGGCCACCTGCTCGAGTGCGGCGCACAGGTGAGCGGCGGCTACTACGCCGACCCCGGCTACAAGGACGTGCCCGACCTCGCCCATGTCGGCTTCCCCATCGCCGAGATCCACGCCGACGGCCGCTGCATCGTCGGCAAGCCGCCCGGCACCGGCGGCCGCATCGACGCGCACAGCGTCAAGGAGCAGCTGCTCTACGAGGTGCACGACCCGGCGGCCTACGTCACGCCCGACGTCGTCGCCGACATCACCGAGGCCACGGTGAGCGAGCTCGGCCCGGACCGCGTGCAGCTCGCCGGCGTGCGCGGGCACGCGCGGCCGGCGCGGCTGAAGGTCAACGTCTGCCACGAGAACGGCTGGTTCGCCGAGGGCGAGATCTCCTACGCCGGCCCGCGGGCCGAAGCGCGCGCCCGCCTTGCCGCCGAGGTGCTGCGCGAGCGGCTCGGGGCGCACATCGGCAGGCAGAGCGAGAAGAACGAGAAGAACGAGAAGAACGAGAACAACGAGAAGGGCGAGGAGGGCGGCACGCCGTTGCGTGTCGACCTCATCGGCGTGGCGAGCGTCTTCGCCGACGACGGCGGCCGCTGGCTCGCCGCGCGGCCAAGCGGCGACGCCACCGACGTGCGCCTGCGCGTGGCGATGAGCCACGCCGATCGGGCCGTCGCCGAGCGCCTGGTGCGCGAGGTGACCGCGCTCTACACCTGCGGCCCGGCCGGCGGCGGCGGCGTGCGCACGACGCTCAGGCCGCGCCTGGGCCTCGTGAGCGGCACCGTGCCGCGCGAGCGCGTGCGGGCGCGGCACCATTTCGTGCAGCCTGGCGTGCCTCCTTCCGTGCCTCCTTCCGTTCATCGCCTCGTGGGGGCCGCGCGATGAGGCACGAGCGCGCGCTCACCGTGCCTCTGTACCGCGCCGCGCACGGCCGCACCGGCGACAAGGGCGACCGCTCCAACATCAGCGTCATCGCCTGGCACCCGCAGCTGTGGGACCTGCTCGTGCAGCAGGTCACCGAAGCGCGCGTGGCCGAACGCTTCGCCGCGCGACGGCCGAGCGCCGTGCGGCGCCATCTGCTGCCCAAGCTGCAGGCCATGAACTTCGTGCTCGACGGCGTGCTCGACGGTGGCGTCAACAGCGCACTCAACCTCGACAGCCACGGCAAGGCCCTGTCGTACTGGCTGCTCGACCTGCCGATCGAAGTGCCGGCCGCGTTGGTACCCCTGCTCGCCGGGCCGCCCGACCTGACTTGACGCCCCCCGCGCCCTCCGAGACCCAGGAGCCCCGCCCATGTCCGCCGTCACCTCTTCGCGCAGCGGCCCCGTGGCCACGATCACGCTGCACCGCCCCGGGTGCCGCAACGCCGTCGACGGCCCGACAGCCGCGTTGCTGCGCGAGGCCTTCGAAGCCTTCGAGGCCGATGCCGAGCTGCGCGTCGCCGTGCTCACCGGCGGCGGCGGCCACTTCTGCGCCGGTGCCGACCTCGCGGCGATCGCCGACCCCGCGCGGCGCAACCGCATCGAGCCCGACGGCGGCGGTCCCGGCCCGATGGGGCCGACACGCATCGAGTTCACGAAGCCCGTGCTCGCCGCGGTCGAAGGCTATGCCGTGGCCGGCGGTCTCGAGCTCGCGCTGATGTGCGACCTGCGCATCGCCGCGCGCAGCGCGACCTTCGGCGTCTTCTGCCGCCGCTGGGGCGTGCCGCTCATCGACGGCGGCACCGTGCGCCTGCCGCGGCTCGTCGGCATGGGGCGCGCGCTCGATCTCATCCTCACCGGCCGGCCGGTGGGCGCCGAGGAGGCGCTGGCGATGGGGCTCGCGAACCGCGTCGTCGCCGACGGAAGCGCGCTCACCGAGGCGCAGGCGCTGGCGGCGCAGATCGCCGCCTTTCCGCAGCAGTGCCTGCGTGCCGACCGTGCATCGGCGTTCGCGCAGTGGGACCTGCCGCTCGCCGAGGCGTTGCAGCGCGAGGGCGCCGGCGGCTTCCCGGTCGTGCAGGCCGAGGCGATCGCCGGGGCAGCGCGCTTTGCCGCCGGCGCGGGGCGGCACGGCTCGTTCGCGGCGGACGCTTGTGCAGCGCCCACGGCACGATGATCGGATCGTTGATGGCGTCGATGACCGAGCCGATGCCTGAACGCCCGGCGCACCGCGCCGCGCGCCGCTCGTCCGCGCGAGGCGTGCTCGCGCGGCTCTTGGCCGCCTTCGCCGTCGCGGCGGCCAACGGCGCGCCCGCCGTCGCGCAGGGGCCGGCGCAGAGGTCCGCACCAGTGCCCGCGCAGAGGTCCGCACAAATGCCCGCGCAGATACCCGCGCAGACGCCCGACGCCGACATGGCGCGCCGCATGCTGGCCTGCACGCCCTGCCATGGCAAGGAGGGCCGCGCGACGAGCGCCGGGTACTTTCCGCGCATCGCCGGCAAGCCCGCCGGCTATCTCTTCAACCAGCTCGTCAACTTCCGCGCAGGGCGCCGTCACGGCACGGCGATGGCCGACCTCGTCGAGCACATGAACGACGCCTACCTGCGCGACATCGCGGCGTACTTCGCGGCGCTCGATCTGCCGTACGCGCCACCGCCGCAGACGCCGGCGCAGACGCCGCCCGGCGCCGCCGCCGCGGCCGCGGTGCTGGCGCGCGGCGAGGCGCTGGCCCGGCGAGGCGACCCGCAGCGCGGCGTGCCCGCCTGCACGGCCTGCCACGGCGCGCGCCTGACCGGGGTGCTGCCCGCCCTGCCCGGCCTCGTGGGGCTGCCGCGCGACTACCTGCTCGGCCAGCTCGGCGCCTGGCGCCAGGGCGACCGCCACGCCGCCTCACCCGATTGCATGGAGACGATCGCGCGTCACCTCGACGATGCGGACATCGTGGCGGTGACGCTGTGGATCTCGTCGCAGCCGCCCGCGGCCGACATGAAGCCCGCGGCGGCCGGCACGCTGGCGCAGCCGCTGCCGCTGGCCTGCGGGAGTGGCCTGCAATGACGGCGGGCACGGCGGCAGGTTCGCGCCGCGCCGTGCGGCGCGCCGCCGTGCTCGCGCTGCTGGCGCTCGCCGCCCTCGTGGCCGCGGCCACGGCCTGGGTGCTGTGGCGCAACTTCGCCGGCGAGCCCGCCCTCGAACGGGCGGCAGAGCCGGCCAGCCCGGGCGCGGGCCCGGGTGCGGCGGCCACGCCGCCGCCCGCCGACGCCGCGACGCTGGCGCGCGGCGAGTACCTCGCGCGTGCCGGCAACTGCCTCGGCTGCCACACGCGCCGTGGCGGCGCGCCGGGTGCCGGCGGGCGGCCCATCGCCACGCCGTTCGGCACCGTCTACTCGGCCAACCTCACGCCTGACCGCGACACCGGCCTCGGCCGCTGGTCGGCCTCGGAGTTCCGGCGCGCGCTGCAGCATGGCCGCTCGCGCGACGGACACCTGCTGGCGCCGGCGTTCCCCTATCCGAACTTCACCCGCGTGACGCGCGCCGACGCCGACGCGCTGTACGCGTGGCTGATGAGCCGGCCGGCCGTGCGCCAGCAGAACCGGCCGCACGAGCTGCGCTTCCCCTATCGCCTGCAGGCCGCGCTCGCGGTGTGGCGGGCGCTCTTCTTCCGCGCCGAGCCCTTCGTGCCCGACCCCGCGCGAAGCGAGGCCTGGAACCGCGGCAGCTACCTCGTCAACGGCCTGGCGCACTGCATGGCCTGCCACGCTTCGCGCAACTTCCTCGGCGCCCCGGCCGAGGCCACCGAGCCGGGAGGCAACATCGTCTCGACGCAGCAGTGGTATGCGCCTTCGCTGGCCGATGCGCACGAAGCCGGCGTCGGCGACTGGCCGCTCGAGGACGTGGTGGCGCTGCTGAAGACCGGCACCTCGCCGCGCGGCACGGTGATGGGCCCGATGGCCGAGGTGGTGGCGCGCAGCACGCAGCACCTGGCCGAGGCCGACCTGCGCGCGATGGCCGAGTACCTGCGCACGCTGCAGGGGCCATCGGCTGCGCCGGCGGCAGCCTCGGCCGCGTCCACCGCGGCCGAACGGCCGCCACGGCCGCCACCGGTGCTGGCCATGCTGGCGCGCGGCCGCAGGATCTACGGCGATCATTGCGTCGACTGCCACGGCGAGCGCGGCGAAGGCACACCCGGCACCGCCGCACTCGCCGGCAGCCGCGCCGTGCTGCTGGCAACCCCGCGCAACGTCATCCAGGCCATCCGCCACGGCGGCTTCGCGCCCACCACCGCCGGCAACCCGCGCCCGTTCGGCATGCCGCCCTTCGGCCTCGTGCTCGGCGACGACGACATCGCCGCCGTCGCGAGCTACGTGCGCACCTCGTGGGGCAACGACGCGCCCGTGGTCGAAGCGATCGACGTGTGGCGGGCGAAGTAGGCGGCCCGGGTCTTCGGGGGACTTCCGGCCTGCCGGGCAAGGCGGCAAGCCGTGGAGGGCCCGGGGTGAGCGAGGGGTCAGGCGGAGGTCAGGTGGGATCGGGCGGCAGATTGACCCCGCGCCGACGCCGCAACCATAATGGTTGTTTTGGGGCGCGGAGCTGCCAAGGTGCCAACCACCCTTACCCTGAAGAACATTCCCGATGAGGTGTACGAGCGGCTGAGGGCATCGGCCGCTGCCCACCGGCGAAGCCTCAACAGCGAGGCCATCGTGTGCCTCGAGACCGTGCTCAACCCCGGGCAACTCACGGCGGACGAGCGGTTGGCACGGATCCGTGCCGTCCGCGTGCAACCTCCGCGGGGACGCTTCAAGGCGAAGGACATCGATGCCTTCAAGCGCGAGGGCCGGCCTTGATCGTTGTTGACACGAACATCATTGCGTACTTGTTCATCGTGTCCGAGCACACCGAGGCGGCAGAGGACCTGCTCGCACGCGACATGGATTGGCAGGTGCCGGCGCTTTGGCGCAGCGAGATGCGCAATGTCCTCGCCGGCTACATTCGCCGGAAGTCGCTCACCGTCGAGCAGGCGGTCCAGATCCAGCGCGAAGCGGAAAGCATGTTCTTTGCGCGCGAGCACGCGGCAGACAGTGCCCGTGTTCTTGAACTGGTTGCCGCCAGCGAGTGTTCTGCGTACGACTGCGAGTTTGTTTCACTCGCCATGCGGCTCGGGGCGAAGCTCTGGACCGCGGACCAGAAGATATTGGCCGCCTTCCCTCGGCACGCGGTCGAGATTTCTGCCGCCTAACGTTCGAGCTAAAGCGTCCCCGGCGGAAACAGCCGCGGCAGGAACAGTGCCACGCTCGGCCAGACGATGATCGCCGCCAGCACCAGCAGCATCGGCACGAGCATGATCATCGTGTCCTTCAGGACGTCGCCGATGCGCACCTTGGCCACCGCGCACGAGATCATCAGGCACAGCCCGTAGGGCGGCGTGACGAGGCCGAAGGCGAGCGCCACGATGCCGACGATGGCGAAGTGCACCGGGTCCATGCCGGCGCTCTGCGCCAGCGGCTGCAGGATGGTGCCGACGATGATGATGGCCGGAATCGCGTCGAGGAAGCAGCCGACCACGAGAAACACCGCGGCGATGAAGAAGCCGGTGGCCGTGATGCCCATGCCCCAGGTGGCGACGCCGGCGAGCAGCGCCTTCGGGATCTGGTAGTAGGCGAGCAGCCAGCCGAAGGCGCTCGCGGTGCCGACGCAGAACAGTGCCACCGCCGAGAGCTTGCCGGTATCGAGCAGCGCCTCGTACAGCCCCTTCAGGTTCATCTCGCGGTAGACGACGATCGAGAGCGCCCCGGCATAGAGCACGGCGATGCAGGCCGACTCGGTGGCCGTGAACCAGCCGAAGACCTTGCCGCCGATGATGATGAAGGGCGTGAACAGCGCCGGCACCGACACCACGGCCGAGGCGAACACCTCGCGCAGCGTGGCGCGCGTGTAGGTGGGGTAGCCGCGCCGCTTGGCGTAGCCGTGCACGGTGGCCATCTGCGCCAGGCCGATGAGCAGGCCCGGGATGATGCCGGCGAGCATGAGCGCGCCGATCGAGACCGTGAGCACGCCGCCCCAGACGATCATCAGGATCGACGGCGGGATGATCACCGCCAGCACCGCCGACACCGCCGTGATGGCCACCGAGAAGCTGACGTCGTAGCCCTCCTTGACCTGCGCTTCGATGAAGATCTTGCCCTGGCTGGCCGCATCGGCGGTGGACGAGCCCGAGACGCCGGCGAAGAAGATCGACAGCACCACGTTGACCTGCGCGAGGCCGCCCGGGAAGTGGCCGACGAGCGCGCGCGAGAAGCGCACCAGCCGGTCGGTGATGCCGCCCACGTTCATCAGGTTGGCGGTGAGCAGGAAGAACGGCACCGCCAGCAGGATGAACGAGTTGTAGGCGTTGAAGGTTTCCTGGATCAGGTTCTGCAGGTCGAAGCGGTCTTCGAGGGCGAAGATGGGCACGCAGGCCAGCCCGAGCGCGAAGGCCACCGGCACGCGCAGGAACATCAGCGTGAAGAAGATGCCGAAGAGGATCAGCCCGGCGGTCGAGGGGCTTAGCGCGGCGCCCGTCATGGCGCAACCGTCCCGCCGGCCCGGCGCCCGGCGAGCACCCTCACCGCATCGACCAGGTGCTCACCCTGGAACAGCACCCAGGTGAGGCCGGCCAACGGGAACGCGGCGTGGATCATCCACAGCGGCAGCTCGGCCAGTTCCGACAGGCGGTTCCACGCGAAGCGCGTGAACAGCCAGCCGCCCCAGATGAAGACCGCAGCGAAGCCGAGGACGAAGACGCTGATGACGATCTTCAGCGCCGCGGCCGGGCGCGGCGAGAGCTTGGGCCAGACGTCGACCTCGAAGTGCGTGCCCTCGCGGATGCCGACCATGGCGCCGATCATGATCATCCACACGAAGAGGAAGCGCGCCATCTCCTCGGTCCAGATGTAGCTCGGGATGAGCGCCGTGTAGCGCGAGAAGATCTGCAGGCTGACCGGGATGATCAGCACGGCGACGGAGAACACGAGCAGGGCCGAGAGCACCCGGCTGTACAGCGCAGTGAAGGCCTTGAATGCGGTCATGGTCGAAGGCAGAGCGCAAAGAAAGGCGGCGCCGCCGCCCGGGTCGAAGCGGGACGGAAGGCGCCGCCGGAAGGGTGGACGCCGCGTCAGCCGATGGCGTTGATCTTGGCGAAGATGGTGTCGGCGCCGACTTCCTTGGCGTAGGCGGCCATCACCGGGTCGGCGAGCTTCTTCATCGCGTCGCGCTCGGTGAAGGGCACACGCTTGAGCTTGCCCTCGCGCTCGAGCTTCTCGAGCTTGGCGCCGTCTTCGGACGATTCGATGGTGCGCCCGTGCGCCCCCGCCTCCTTGCCGGCGCGCACGATGGCCGCCTGCAGGTCGGGTGCGCAGCGGGCGAAGGTCTTGCCCGAGAAGCAGATGGGCCGGATGGTGATGGCGTGCTGCGTCATCGACAGGTGCGGCGCGACCTCATAGAACTTCATCGCCTCAACGCCCGCGGCCTCGTTCTCGCCGGCGGCGATGACGTTGTTCTGGATGGCGTTGTAGACCTCGTTGTAGGCGATGACGGTGGGGCTCATGCCGATGGCCGAGAAGGTGCGGCTCCAGATCGGCGCACCCTGCACGCGCACCTTCAGCCCCTTCATCTCGGCCAGGTTGCGCACCGGCTTGTTGACGAAGATGTTGCGCGTGCCGCCGCCGGCGTAGCCGACGAGCATGACCTCGGCGCCCTTGGCCACCTCGTCGGCGATGGGCTTGAGCAGGTCGGCGTCGAGCACCTTGTTCCAGTGCGTGAGGTCGCGGAAGAGGAACGGCGCGTCGATGAACGGCGCCGCCTTGGAGAAGGTGCTCATGTGCGCCGGCGAGACGATGGCGTAGTCGACCGCCTTGCCCTGCGCCATGTACTCGAAGTACTGCTTCTCGAGGCCGAGCTCGCTGTTGCGATGCAGCACGAAGTTGATCGGCTTGCCGTAGTACTTCTTGACCAGCTCCTCGAACTTCAGCAGCGCCTTGTTGAAGGCGTGGTCGTCGTTGAACTGCACGGCGCCGTGCAGCGTGAGGGCCTGCGCGCGCACGGCGAGCGGCGCGGCGACGGCGGCGGTGGTGGCCGCGGTGACGAACGTCCTGCGCAACATGGCTTGTCTCCTGGTCGCAGTCGATGGGGCCACGTAGCCTAGTGGCGGCCGGCGCCCGCGGCATCCGGGTTCCTCCCGGGTTCGCGATGGGATCGTGCCCACCGTGGGGGCTGGGGAGGCTAGGTCTTGCCCTGCGTCCCGGGCGGCGGGACGGGCGCCGCCAAGTCTGCCGCCAGGTCTGCCGTCAGATCCGTCGCCAGCGCCTCGAGGCTGCCGCCCCGCTCGCGCAGCAGGCGCTCGAGCGCGGGCACGAGCGGGCCGAGCCGCTCGTCGATGGCCTCGCGCACGGTGTCGACGAAGACCTGCGTCTGCCGCTCGATCTCGATGTTGAGCGCGTCGCCCTCGCGCTTGGCCGCGAAGGTGGTCATGCGCAGCGTCTCCGGGATCAGCCAGACCTCGAACCAGCCTTCGTGCCGGTCGACCTCGGCGGCGGTGAGGCTGCAGCCGTTGACGGCGACGTAGCCCTTGGCGAAGACATAACGCCGCAAGCGCGCGGGCAGCGCAATGCGCAGCACGTGGTTGTTCTCGGGCCGGCGCACCTGCACCAGCGTGCCCAGGCCGTCGACATGGCCCGACAGCGGATGGCCGCCGATCTCGGCGCCGTCGCGCGCCGCGCGCTCGACGTTGACCTCGCTGCCTTCGACCAGCGCGCCGAGCGTCGTGAGCGCGAGGCTCTGCTGCATGACGTCGAAGTCGGCCGCGAAGATCTCGCCGCGGGCTGCGAAGTCGGTCGGGTCATCGGCCGTGTGCTCGACCACGCTCGCGGCCCGGTGCAGCCCCGTCACCGTGAGGCACGCGCCGTCCACCGCGACGCTGGCGCCGACCTCGAGCCCGGCGCCGAAGCCCGGCACGCCGAAACGCAGCGTGAAGCTGCGCAGCCCGGCGCGGTCGGCCAGGCGCTCGACCTGGGCCGTGCCCGCGACGATGCCGGTGAACATGGCCGGGGAGCTTACCAGTGCCCCCACTGCCCCCACTGCCCCCACTGCCCTCACCGTCCTCACCGCCCTCACCACCCTCACGGCCCCTCGCCGCGGCGCGCCAGGCACGGCCGCTAACATGCCGCTCATGCACCAAGATCTCGCCTCCCGGCTCGTGCCGCCCGCGCCGGGCCCGGCCGGCGCCGCCAGCGCCGCCCACGCCATCAACCCGCGTGTTCCCGGCATCCGCTCGCTGCACAGCCCCGGCCCCACGCGCGTGCCCGAAGCCGTGATGCACGCCATGCAGCGGCCGATGATGGACTTGATGGACCCGCGCGTCGGCGCCCTCATCCGCGCCTGCGAGGACGGCATGCGCGCGTTGCTCGGCACGCGCGATGCGCCCGTGCTCTTCTACGCCGCCAACGGCCACGGCATGTGGGAGGCGGTGACGGCCAACCTCAGCGCGCGCGGCCGCGCGCTGCTCATCGCCGGCGGCGGCCACTTCAGCGACTCGTGGGCGATGCAGACCGAGATCCTCGGCCAGGCCACCGGCACCACCGTGCTGCGCACGCCGCACGCCGAGGGCCACCCCACCGACCCAGCGGCCATCGAGCAGGCGCTGCGCGAGGACAAGGCGCACCGCATCGCCGCCGTGCTCGTCGTGCACACCGACACCTCGAGCGGCATCACGAGCGACCTCGCCGCGGTGCGGCGCGCCATCGACGCGGCGGCGCACCCGGCGCTGTACGTCGTCGACCTCGTCGCCTCGCTCGCCGCGGCGCCGTTCGACATGGACGCGCTCGGCGTCGACGTCGCGATGGGCGCCTCGCAGAAGGGCCTGATGTGCCCGCCGGGCCTGGGCTACGTGGCCGTGAACGCGCGCGCCATGGCCTTCGCCGAGGCGCACGCCGGCCCGCGCTTCTACTGGGACTGGGTGCGCCGCGCGAGCGACCTGCAGTACAAGAAGTTCTGCGGCACGCCGCCGCTCGCGCACCTCGCCGGGCTCGAGGCGGCCTTGCAGCTCATCGCCGAGGAAGGGCTCGCGAACGTGCACGCGCGTCATGCGCGCCTGGGCGGTGCCGTGCATGCGGCTCTGGCGCGCTGGGGCATGGGCGAAGGCGCCGGCGCCTTGAAGGCGTTCTGCAAGGTGGCCTCGGCACGCTCGGCGTCGGTGACGGCGATCGAGATCACGTCGGGCCATGACCCCGAGGCGCTGCGCACGGTGGCGCGCGAGCGCTTCCAGGTCGCCATGGCCGGCGGCCTCGGGCCGCTGGCCGGGCGCGTCTTCCGCATCGGCCACCTCGGCGACATGAACGAGGCGACGATCCTCGGCGCGCTCGCCGGCGTGGAGGCGGCGATGGTCGTGCAGGGCATCCCCTTCGGCGAAGGCGGCGTCGCGGCCGCGGCGCGGTTCCTGGTCGACGCGACGGCCGCGCGTGCACCGGCTGCGGCCGCCGCCGCGGCCACCGCTGGCGACGCGGCCGGCACAGGGGCCTGAACCGCAGCGGAGCCTGGCATGGCCACGCCGCACGCCCATCACGCCCATCACGCCGATCACGCCGATCACGCCGATCTCGCCGGCCCGGCCAGCCCGGCCGCCTTGGCGCCCGGCTTCTCGCTCGCCGCTCCGCCGCCTGGATTCTTCGACGACCCGCATCCGTTCTTCGATGCGCTGCGCACGCACGACCCGGTGCACGCGCTGGCGCCGAACTCGGTGCTGCTGACGCGCTACGACGACCTGCTCGCGCTCTATCGCAGCAAGGACGCGAGCAGCGACAAGCAGAAGGAATTCGGTGCCAAGTTCGGCGCCGGCACGCCGATCCACGAGCACCACACGACGAGCCTCGTCTTCAACGACCCGCCGCTGCACACGCGCGTGCGGCGCATCCTGATGGGCGCGCTGACGCAGCGCGCGATCGCGCGCATGGAGGCCGGCGTCACCGGGCTGGTCGACGGGCTGCTCGATCGCCTGGAAGCGAGCGCCGAACCCGACCTCATCGAGGACTTCGCGGCGCAGATCCCGGTGGAGGTGATCGGCAACCTGCTCGCCATCCCGCACGAAGAGCGCGGGCCGCTGCGCGCCTGGTCGCTCGCCATCCTCTCGGCGCTCGAGCCGGCACCCGATGCCGCGCTGCTCGAACGAGCGAATGCCGCCGTCGGCGAATTCATCGCCTACCTGCGCACGCTGCTCGCCGGGCGCGCGCGCCACCCCGGCGACCCCGAGGTGGACATGCTGACGCGGCTGATGCTTGGTGACGCGGAAGGCACGCTCACCGGGCGGGAGCTGATGCACAACTGCATCTTCCTGCTCAACGCCGGCCACGAGACGACGACCAACCTCATCGGCAACGGCGTGCATGCGCTGATGCGGCATCGCGACCAGTTCGACCGCCTCGCCGCCGAGCCGGCGCTGATCACCAGCGCCGTCGAGGAGCTGCTGCGCTACGAAAGCCCGATCCAGCTCAACAACCGCCTGACGACGGCGCCGGTGCCGGTGAGCGACCGCGAGATCGCGGCCGGCACCTTCGTCACGCTGGCCATCGGCGCGGCCAACCGCGACCCGGCGGCCTTCGCCGAGCCGCACCGGCTGGACATCGCGCGCAAGCCCAACAACCACCTCGCCTTCGGCCAGGGCGCGCACGCCTGCTCGGGCATGAATGTGGCGCGCATGGAGGGGCGCATCGCCATCGGCGCGCTGGTCAAGCGCTTCCCGCGCATCGAGCCGGCCGGCACGCCCGAGCGCGACCGGCGCGTGCGCTTCCGCGGCTTCCGGCGGCTGCCGGTGCGCGTGCGCTGACGCGCGCGCCGCCAACGCCTGCGCGGCCACGACGGTGGAACCCTTCAAGAACCTGATCAATGCCGAGCTCGTGCGGGCCGCGGCCGCGCATCTGCAGCGCCGGCAGCCGGACTTCGATGCGCGCGCCTTCGTCGCCGAGGCGACGCGCGGCCTGGCCGACCTCGAGCTGAAGGAGCGCGCGATGCACGTCGCCGGCGCGCTGCAGCACCACCTGCCGGCCGACTTCGATGCCGCCGCGGCGCTGATCGAGGCGGCGCTCGCGCCCGCCTCGCAGGACGAGCAGCTCAAGGACGTGCGCCACGACGCCGGCCTCGCCGGCTGGATCCTGTGGCCGGTGGGCGAATTCGTCGTGCGCAACGGCATGCAGCAGCCCGAGCGCGCGCTGCAACTGCTGCACGCGTTGACGCAGCGCTTCAGCGCCGAATACGCGATCCGGCCCTTCATCGCCAGCCACCCCGAGCTCGCCTTCGCGACGCTCGCGCGCTGGGCGCGCGACCCCAACCTGCACGTGCGCCGCCTCGTCAGCGAGGGCAGCCGCCCGCGCCTGCCCTGGGGCATGCGGCTGCGTGCACTCGTCGCCGACCCCTCGCCGACGCTGCCGCTGCTGCGCGCGCTGCAGGACGACCCCAGCCCGTACGTGCGGCGCAGCGTCGCCAACCACCTCAACGACATCGCCAAGGACCACCCGCAGATCGTCGTGGCCTGGCTCGCCGAGCACCTGCCCGGTGCCAGCGCCGAGCGGCGCGTGCTGCTGCGGCACGCCAGCCGCACGCTCGTGAAGAAGGGCCATGCGCCCGTGCTCGCCGCCTGGGGCGTGGGCGGGCGCCTGCGCGGCGAGGCGACGCTCACGATCAAGCCCGCGCGCGTGGTGCTGGGCGGTGAGGGTGTGCAGCTGGCGCTCGAGCTGCGCTCCACGGCGCGCAGCGCGCAGTCGCTCGCCATCGACTACGCCGTGCACCACGTGAAAGCCGACGGCAGCACCTCGCCCAAGGTGTTCAAGGGCTGGCAGATCATGCTCGCGCCGGGCGAGACACGCCGGCTCGTCAAGCGGCACGCGGTGCGGCCGATCACCACGCGCACCTACCGCCCGGGCCGCCACCTCGTCGTCGTGCAGGTCAACGGCCGACCGGTGGCGGAGGCGGCCTTCACGCTGCGCGTCTGAGGCGCGCTCAGTTGCGCCCGCTCAGTTGCGCTCCAACGTGCGCGCGTCGCAGGCCCAGTCGATGTTGTAGCCGGCGGCGCGCACCCGGTCGGCCGCGGTGTCGAGGGTCACCTGGAACCACAGGCAGTCGTTGGTGGGATAGCGCCAGCTCCAGAGCTCGCCACCGATCAGGCCGGCGCTCGTCACCTCGCCCGGCCTGCCCAGTTCGCGCAGCAGCGCTGCGCGGCTCATGCCCGGCGCGCGACCCTGGAAGTCGGCGAAGTGCGCCTCGTTGAGCACCTGCGTGGCGCCGATGGCGCGGCCGCCGGCGTCGATGTCGATCATCCAGGTCATGCGGCCGTAGGGGCCGGTCGCGTACTCCAGCCGCTCGCCGCCGCCGCTCATCGCATAACGCGCCGTCGGCGGGCCCCAGCGCGAGATGACGCTGTCGCGTGCCTCGCCGGGGCCGACCGTGGGCGTGGCGCAGGCGGCGGCGAGCACCGCCACGGCAAGCGCCGCCAGCGCGGGCGCGCCGGGCACGGCGCGCCGGACGGGAACATCGGGCAGGGCGCGCCGCACGGCGCGCCGAGCTTGCTGCATCTTCATGGGCCACCTCCAGCTCAGAGGCTTCGACACTGCGGTGTACGCCGCAGCCCCGCCCCTCATTGCGCCCCGTTGACGCGGATCACCGCGGCGTCGGGCGCGTCGGCGTACAGGCGCTCGACGGCCGCGGCGCGCTGCTGCAGCACGGCGCGCTGGTTGATCGAGCCCTTGTCGGTGAGTTCCCCACGGTCCATCGAAGGCGGCTCGCTGAGCAGCAGCGCACGCGCCGGGCGGTTGGAGCTGCCGGTGCCGGCGTCCCACATCGCCTTCAGCCAGTTGCGGAAGAAGCCGCGCACCTTCGGATGCGCCAGCGTCAGGTCGGGCGGCTCGTGCCGGTCGGCGCCGGCGAGCGCGCGCACGTCGTCCATGCGCGGGAAGACGAGCAGCCCCACCTCGTCGCGGTTGATGCCGGCGACGACCACGTCCTGCACCAGCGGATGGCCGCTGAGGATGGCCTGCGTGCGCAGCGGCCCGACGCTGACGAAGGTGCCGGTGGCGAGCTTGAAGTCCTCGGCGATGCGGCCGTCGAAGACGAGGCCGCACGTCGGGTCCGGCGGGTACATCGGGTCGGATCCGTCACCGCCCTCGCGGAAGCGCACCGCGTCGCCGGTGCGATAGAAGCCCTCGCTGTCGAAGGCGGCGGCCGTCTCATCCATGGCGCGCCAGTACTCGCTCATCACGTTCGGGCCGCGGAAGCGGATCTCGAGCTTGCCCTCGACCGGCACGACCTTCACCTCGACCCCCGGCACCGGCAGGCCGATGTCGCCGGCGCGCACGTCGTTGCCGAGCGCGAAGGTGCAGCTCGGCGAGGTCTCGGTCATGCCCAGGCCGGTGAAGATGGGGATGCGCTCGCCGAGCGTGCGCTCGGCCAGGCGGTCGAGGTGGTCCCACACCGCCTGCGAGAGCCCGGCGCCGGCGAACATGAAGGCGCGCACCTTGGCGAAGAGGCTGCGGCGCAGCACCTCGTCGTGGTCCATCGCCGCGGCGAGCTCCTCGAAACCCTTGGGCACGTTGAAGTAGATGGTCGGCGAGATCTGGCGCAGGTTGGCGATCGTCTCGGCCATGCCGCCCGGCGTCGGCCGGCCATCGTCGATGTGCAGCGTGCCGCCGTTGTAGAGCGCGATGCCGACGTTGTGGCTGCCGCCGAAGACATGGTTCCACGGCAGCCAGTCCACGAGCACCGGCGGCTCGTCGGCGAGGAAGGCGAAGCACTGGCGGATCTGCTGCTGGTTGGCGCACCACATGCGGTGGGTCGTCACCACGCCCTTGGGCTGCTTCGTGCTGCCCGAGGTGAAGAGGAACTTGGCCACCGTCTCCGGCCCGACCTTGCCATGCGCGAGTTCGACGGCGGCGCCGGGGGCCGACTCGAGCAGCGTCGAGAAGCGCGTCATCGTGCGCATGCGGCCGCGGCCGATGGACAGGCCCGCCGGGTCGGTGAGCACGAGCTCGGCATCGCCGGGCAGCGCCGCCTCGATGGCGCGCGCATACGGCCCCCAGGCGCTCGCGAAGACCATGCCCGGGGTCAGCGTGGCGAGGATCTGCTTCAGGCGCGTGGGCTCCTGCGCCAGCGTCGAGTACGCCGGCGAGATCGGCGCGTAGGGCACACCCACCCAGCAGGCGGCGAGCGCCAGCGTCAGGTGCTGCAGGTCGTTGCCGGAGAGGATGGCGATCGGCCGCTCGAGCGAGATCTCGCCGTCGGCCATGCGCAACGCCAGCGCCTGGCCGACGCGGCGCACGCGCTCCAGCATCTGCGCGTAGGTGATGCTCTGCCAGGGCCGCTCGCCGGCTGTCGCCGGCCCGGGCGCGCGGCGCGCCACGAACACCTGGTTGGGCCGCACCTGCGCATAGTGCGCCAGCGCGTCGGTGATGCGCGCCGGGAAGGCCGAGAGCGGCTCGGTCGAGCGCAGCAGCCAGCTGCCGTCGCCGCGGTGCACCGCCTCGGCCTGCAGGCAGCCGGCCACGCGCGTGGCGCGCCAGCGCGGCGCGGCGGCGGCGGAGCGGGCCGTGCTCGGCAGGGCCGAGGGTGTCGAGGGCCGAGAGGCCGACGCGGGCGATGCGGGCGAGGGGACAGCGGGCATGGCGCCATTCTCCGCGACGGCAGGCTCCTCTGGTCAGGCGCGCGGCGCCGCCGCGCGGCAGCGGTAGCTCACCCTCTCGACGCGGCCGTCGTTGAGCCAGAGCAGCGCGCTGTCGCCCGCACCGACGAGCTCGAGGAGTCCATGCAGCTTCACGTCCTTCAGCGACGGCTCGGGCGACCACATCCACGGCCACGGCCGCGTGCCCACCGAGAAGCGGCCGATCTGCCAACGGCGGCTCGTGACCTCGGCGGCGAGCAGCGCATAGCGGTCGGGGTCGCTGGAGAGCACGCGCACGTCCAGCCGCATGCCGATGTACTGGAAGCGCCGCGTCGTCACGGTGGCGCCGTCGACCTGGCGCACCTCGAGGTCGACGACCTTGTGCTTGCCGATCTTGGGCAGCGTTGGGTAGTGGTGCGGCAGCTGCAGCGCGTACTTGCCGCCGTCGCACGAGAACCACTCGGCGGGCACGCGCACAGGGGCGGCGTTCGAGGCCGCGGACGCGGACGCGGGCGGCGCCGGCGGCGCCGCGAAGACCACGCCGCCCGCGGCCAGCGCGACGGTGACGGCCCACGCCGGCGCATGCCTCAGTGCATCCGGCAGTTCATCCATGAGGGCGTCATTCTGGCGCCGGCCCTCGACACCGACCAGCGATGCGGGTCACTCCGGCGCCGCGCCGGTGTGGCCCGGCGTGGGTCAGATCGCCGCTTCGATCAGGAACGGCTGGTCCTGCGCGAGCGCCGCCGCCAGCACGGCGTTGAAGCGCTCGGCCGTCCCGGTGCGCTCGGCCGCCACGCCCAGGCCGCGCGCCAGCGCCACCCAGTCGAGCGCCGGGTCTTCGAGGTCGAACAGGCGCTTCGCGTTGGCGCCGGGCACGCCGGCGCCGGTCTGCACGTACTCGCCGTGCAGAATGGCGTAGCGGCGGTTCGAGAAGATCACCGTCACCACGTCGAGCCGCTCGCGCGCCTGCGTCCACAGGCCTTGCAGCGTGTACATGGCGCTGCCGTCGGCCTGCAGCGCCACCACCTTGCGCCCGGGGGCGGCGATGGCCGCCCCGGTGGCGAGCGGAATGCCGAGGCCGATGGCGCCGCCGGTGATCTGCAGGTAATCGTGCGGGGCCGCGTGCCAGCTCATCGGGAAGAACTCGCGCCCCGAGCTGACGCTCTCGTCGCAGACGATGGCCTCGTCGGGCAGCAGCGCCACCACCGCCTGCGCCACGGCGGCGGCGGTCAGCGCGCCGGAAGGCAGCGGCAGTTCGCGCCGCGCCGCGAAGAAGGGCCGCGCTGCGCTGTCGGCCCCCGCACCGGCCGCATCGGCCGCACTGCCTGCGCCGACGCGCGCCGCCAGCTCGTGCAGCGCCGCCAGGCCGTCCTCCTCGGGCCGCGCGGCGGTGATCACCTCGCAGCCGGCCGGCAGCATCGAGCCCGGCTTTCCCGGGTAGGCGAAGAAGCCGACCGGCGCCTTGGCGCCGACGAGCACCAGGCCCGTCGTCTCCTTCAGCATCGCCAGCGCCTTGTCGACGACATAGGGCACGCGATCGATCATCACGCGGCCGAGGCCGCGCTCGACGCGCGCATTGGCCTGCGGTGCGAGCAGGCGCGCGCCGGTACAGGCGGCGATGCGCGCGGCGATCGCCAGCCCCTCGGCGCGCAGGGCGCGGCCGGCGAGCAGCAGCACCGTGCCCGGGCCGCGCTTCAGCGCCGCGGCGGCCTGCGCCAGTGCGCTGTCGTCGGGCGGCAGCGGCACCGGCGGCGGCAACGGCGCCGGCACGGCCGCCGCGGTGCTGCTCCAGGAGTGATCGGCCGCCAGGATGAGCGTGGCGATGCCGCCCGGCGGCCTGTGCGCCTCGTGCACCGCCGTGGCGGCGAGGCGGCCCAGGCCATCGGCCGACGGGCTGCGCGCCACCCAGTGCGACATCGGCCGCGCCAGGCTGTCGATGTCGCTGGTGAGCGGCGCGTCGTAGGCCAGGTGATCGGTGGCGTGGTCGCCGACGATGTTGACGATCGGCGAATGCGCGCGCCTGGCGTTGTGCAGGTTCGCCAGGCCATTGGCCAGCCCCGGGCCGGTGTGCAGCAGCGTGCACGCCGCCCGCTCGGCCATGCGCGCGTAGCCGTCGGCCATGCCGGTGACCACGCCCTCGGCGAGGCCGAGCACGCAGCGCATGCGCGGCTGCCGGTCGAGCGCGGCCACGAAGTGCATCTCCGAAGTGCCCGGGTTGGCGAAGCAATGGTCGACGCCGTGCGCGAGCAGCGTCTCGCAGAGCAGGTCGGCGCCGGTGCGCGCAAGCGCGTTCGAGGCCGTCGTCGGATCGGTGATCGGCTCAGTCATCGAGTGGGCGCGCAGGGCTGGCGGCAGGCGGCGGCCACAGGCCGTGCCAGGAGCACATGTGGGGCGGTGGCTCTCAAGAAGTCGTCACCGGCTCGGCCAGGCGGTAGCGCAGCGCCCCGTCGGTGCCCGCCTCGGCCACGACCTCGCCGCGCGCGACGAGATGGTTCAGATGCGCCACGCCCTCGCCGGTGGCGAGGCCGAGCTGCTCGCTGCGCGCATCGATCGGGCGCGCGAAGAGCGTGCCGAAGATGTCGACGACGCGCTTCGGTTCGGCGAGCGCGCGCTTGAGCCGCAGCAGGCTGCGCGCATGGCCGGCGGCCAGCCGGTCCAGCCGCGCATGCAGGCCGCGGAAGGGCTCGCCGTGTGCCGGCAGCACGAGCAGGTCGTCGGAAAGCGTGGCGCGCAGGCGCGCGATCGAGGCCAGCCAGTCGCCGAGCGGGTCGGCGTCGGGCTCGGTCGGAAAGACGGACACGTTGGACGAGATGCGCGGCAGCACCTGGTCGCCCGAGATCATCAGCTGCAGCCCCTCGCTGACGAGGCAGGCGTGCTCGGGGCAATGGCCGCGCCCGACGACGACGCGCCACTCGTGCGCGCCGATGCGCAACCGCTCGCCGTCGACGAGGCGGCGGAAGCTGTCGGGCAGCGCATGCATGTACTTGCCGAAGCCGCCGAAGCGCGCGCGGTACACGTCCAGCGCCTCGTCGGGCCAGCCGCAGCGGCGGTAGAAGCGGATGGCGTCTTCCGGCGCCTCGCGGCCGGTGTCGGCGGCGAGCGTGCGGCACATGAGGTACTCCTCGCGCGTCATCCACAGGCGCGCGTCGTACTTGCGCGTCAGCCAGCCGGCCATGCCCATGTGGTCGGGGTGCATGTGCGTGGCGAAGACGCGCGTGATCGGCCGCCCGCCGAGCGGTGCATCGGCCCCGGGCGCGAGCAGCGCGCGCCATGCGGCCAGCACCTCGGGGGTCTGCGTGCCGGTATCGACGACGGCCCAGCCTTTCGCGCCGGACGCGCCGGACGCGCCATCGACCTCGTCCTCGAGCAGATAGAGGTTGATGTGGTTGAGCGAAAACGGCAGCGGCATGCGCAGCCACAGCACGCCCGGCGCGATCTCGCGCAGCGCGCCATGCGCCGGCGCCTCGCCGCAGGGGTAGACGAGCGCAGCAGGCGCGAGAGCGGGTTCGGGCTCGATCATGGGCAGGCGTGGCGGCAATGGGTGCCGCAGCAGGCCGCTCCGACGATAGCGGCTTGCGACAGAGGCCGGCGGCGCAGGGGCGACACGCCGCGGCAGCGGCGCAGGGGCGCGCCAGGCCGCGGCAGCGGCGCAGGGGGCGCCCCAAGCCGCGGCAGCGGAACAGAGGCGGCGCGCCGCAGCGGCGGCGTGCGCGGCCGGCGGCTGCGCCGCGGCCCGCAGGTCGAGGGTCAGCCGGCGGCTGCGCCGGCCTGCCAGCGCGTCTTGCGCTCGGCGCGCGAGCGCTCGCGCTGCTCGCGTTCGGCGGCGACCCAGCGGACGATGTCCACCGTGGCCAGCGCGCGTGCCAGCGGCTGGCTCGCGGCCGGCAACGCTGCGTGCGGCCGCGCCCGGTATTCGCGGCCGAAGCCGTCGCGCACGACCCAGCCGGCGTCGACGAGCCAGCGGCGCAGTTCGACATGGTCGGTGTCCAGCCAGCACAGCGGCCCGGCGAGCGCCGCCTTCAGCACCTCGTTGACCTCGCGCTCGCCGAGCGCGGCGGCTGCCGGCAGCCGCGCATGCGCGATGGCGAGTGCGAGCGCCTGCTCGGCGGCCGGCAGATTGCCGAGCGAAACATGGTCCTTGACCACGAGCGAAGACAGACGCGCGAAGATCTGATTCATGGCGGCACCTAGCGGAGTGTGCGGGCTGCACAGGCATTGTCGCGCCGCGCGCGTGGGCCGCAAGTTCGGCGGCCACAGGCCGCCGAAGCCACCGAAGCCGCCGAAGCCACCGCCGACTCGCGCGCCGGGCCTGCCCGTCACTGGGCGCCGGCCGCCGCGGTCTGCGTGCCGGGGGCCGGCGTGCGGTCCAGGTCGATGCACCGTTCTCGCCGCTGCGCCAGATCGCCCGGGTCGAGCGTGCGCACGAATTCGGCCTCCTCGAGGCGGCCGCAGGCCAGCTGGGCGTGAGTGGCGCGCCGCACGTCGGTGGGGGTCGGCGCGTTGTTGACGCATGCGTCCGCCTCTTCCACCGCCAGCGCGCCGCCGTAGCGCGACGCGTAGGCATCCAGCGTCGTGCGCATCGAGGAGATGCGCACGAAGTTGCCGTTGAGCGCGCGCAGGTAGGCCACCGATCGCACATAGCCCTCCTGGCGCCAGAACGTGAACGGCACCTCCCAGTGCACGGCGCCCGAGATGGCGCCGAGGTTCTCGCCCGAAGTGGCACTGCGCGAGGCGAAGCCGACGTCGGCATCGAGCGCTTCGAGCTTGGCCTTGAACGACTCCAGCCCCGGCATGTTGAGGGCCTTGACGATCTCCGACAGCTTCGCCTTCAGGGCGAATTGCCTTTCGACCGAGCCGCTCTCGGCCCAGGCGACGTGCTGTGCGAGCAACTGGAACGTCGTCGTGTACAGGCGCCGGGCGGGGATCATGGTGTCGATGCCGGTGCGGCTGCCCGCCTTGATCCCGTCGATGCGGGTGCCCGCCTTGATCCCGTCGGCGCGGCCGTTCTCGGCGATGCCGCCGACGCAGTTCGCGTCGCCGGCGGCGCAGGTGCGCGCCATCAGGTCGTTGCCGGAGATGAGGGTCAGCGTGCGCGGGTGCCCCATGACGACGAAGCCGCTGCGCGTGCGCGCCTGGCGGCCCTCGACGTTGATCCCGATGGCGGCCAGGCCGCCCTGCTGGCTGGCTTCGTACTCCCAGCGCGCGACGATCAGGCCCTGCTGCTTGCGGGCCTCGCGGAAGCGGTTCAGCGCCTCCTTGTGCACCTGGACAAGCGCGCCCTGGCCTTGCACATGCGTTCGCAGGAGTTCCTGCCAACCTTCGACGTCACCCGGCGCATCACCCGCCGCTGCCATGCCGCGCCAGGCGTCGACGAGCAATGACCGGTGGGCGGCCCGGCGCTCCGGTGGCGCCCCCGAGGGCGGCGACGCAGCCCCGGCCGCGGTGGCCGCGACCTCGTAGGTGGCCACGATCTCGCCCAGCAGCAGCGCCAACGCGCGGCTTCTCTGCAGCTCGACCTCGGCGGCGTGCAGCGCGTCGAGGCTGTCGCGCAGCTCGATCACCTCGCGCATGCCCTGGCCCGCAGCCATCGGCAGGTCGTGCACGGCCACGCGCGAACACTGCGAGGTGATGCGCGGCGCAAGCTGATCGGGCAGCGTCTTGCGCGCGAAGAGCGAGGGCCAGCGGAAGAGCAGCGGCGGATCGGGGTCGGCGCTGAGCATGCCGACCGTCTCGCTCGAACCGAGCCCGGTGATGTTGTAGCTGCGGCGGTGGCGGATGCCGGCGAAGAGCGAGCCCGCGTCCTCCTGGACCTCCGAGCCGAGCTCGGAGATGGACAACGAGATCGGCCCCGAAGGCGAGGCGCAGCCGCCCAGCCAGCCCGACGCCACGATCATTCCTGCGATGAGCAAGCGCTTCGACATGTCGAGTTCCTCCTGTCTCGACATGGTCCGACCAGCATCGCGGTCGCGTCATCCCCCTTGTCTTGTATGCGGCCGCCCGAGCGCCTTCGGCGGTAGCCTCATCTGATGAGAACGTCGAGCGTCCGCGGCCGCCCCGCGATCACTTCGTTGGAAGCGCGTGCATCGAGATCCAATGCGCGAAGCAACTCTCCGGCACGAGGGCGCACGATCAGGTGTCGCGCCCGGCACCGCCGCTCGCTTCAAGTGCGCGCGTCGTGCCTTTCCAAGCCATGTGGCCAGGCCAATATCGCCTCGTCGGCCGTCAACAGAACGGCCTGGTGGCGCAGGGCCGTGGCGGCGATCAGCCGGTCCATCGGGTCGGCCGGCAGCCCCTTGAGGTCCAGCGCGCGCGTGGCGATCCAGCCATCCACCGGCAGCTCGGTCAGGCCGGCGGTGAGCAATTGCTCGCGCCACTCGGCCGGCGGCGCAGGCAAGGTGAGCCGGCGGCGTTCGTGCAGCAGCCCGGCTTCCCAGAACGTCATGGCCGATACGGCCGCCGCGCCCGTCACCCAGGCGCGTTCGATCAACGCCTTGCACTTGCGACCCAGCTTGCGTTCCTTGTTCACCGCCCAGACAAGCACATGCGTGTCGAGCACGATCACTTCAGGGCGTCCCAGAGTTCGCCGCCCACCGGGGCCACGATATCGCCGTGGATCTCGATGCGGCCGGCCTGCAGGCCGATGAGCGACTTGGCGCGCGGTGCGCGATAGGGCCGCAACTCGGCGATCGGGCGGCCGTTCTTCGTCACCACGATCGCTTCGCCGGTGCGGGCCACCTGGTCCATCAGTGCTAGGCACTTGGCCTTGAATTCGGATGCCTGGATCAGGGTCATGGCGGGTCCTCGCGTTTCAACACGAGGATTGTCGTCATGGTCAGAATATTGGTCAACCGTGTGAAGCCCCGCAAGCGAGCGCAGAAGCTCGTGCGCCGCATTCGGATCGAGCGCTGCATGCGGCGCATCGCGACCTCGGCGTCGCCGCCCTGGTTGCGGCCTTTCAGCCATCGGCCAGACCGGCAAGGCGCAGGCCCTCGCGCAGGCGGTCGAACTCGGGGCCGGGAACCGTGTCGCCGTGGTCCAGGTAGTCCTGGGGCGCGCCGATGCCACACTGCTGCTGCCACTCGGCCCTGGCGGCCGCGGCCTCCTTGATTCGGCCCAGATGGGCCAGCACCACCACCAGCACCATCTTGCAAACCCAGAAGCCCGGTGCGCGAGCCACGCAGGATTGGGCCAGCGGCAAGGCCTGTTCGAAGCGTCCTGTCCAAGCCAGGGCACGCGCGAGATAGAACTCGTGCATGGGCGGACGGATGGGGTCGTAGCGGTTGGCGGTGTGCATCAGATCGATGGCTTCTTCGGAGCGGCCCGCGAAGGACAGCACATTGGCCAGCCCGGCGTAGTTCTCGGCATCCCCGGGCCCGAGCCTGATGGCGCGGCGCGCCCAGCGCTCTGCCTCGACGTAGTCATGCGCCCGCATATGCAGGTTGCCCAGCACCAGGCTGGCCGCAGGCAGATCTGGGGCCAGTTCATAGGCCCGGCGGGCCATACGCAGGCCGCGCTCAATCTGTTCGGCCCGGCTGCGGACGCCACTGCGCAGGCCCAGGTAGTAGTGCTGCAGAAACGCCAGCTCCGTGTAGGCCGGCGCAAAGTCCGGATCCAGCGCCGTCGCACGTTCCAGCAGCAACTCGGCCTCGGGGAAATGGGCCGGCACGATCGTGCGCCGCAGCTCTCGGCCCTGCAGAAACAGCTCGTAGGCGCCGAGGCTGTCCGTGCCGCTGCGTCGCGAGCGTCGTTGGCTTTGGCGGTCCACGGAGTCCACCAGCGCGCCGACGATCCGCCCGACGATCTCGTCCTGGAAGGTGAAGAACCGGTCGTCTGCGCCATCGAAGTGGTCGGCCCAGACCACCGCCTCGTCTTCGGCCTGGATCAGCTTCGCGGTGATGCGCACCTGGCCCGCGTTCCAGCGCAGGCTGCCTTGAACCACGAAGCGCACGCCGGCTGCCTGACCGATGGCACGTGCATCGCGTGCGCCTTCACCGAAGGCCATTGCCGATTCACGCCCGATGACAAACAACTGGGCATAGCGCGCCAGGCCGGTCGTGATGTCTTCGGTAAAGCCCCGCGCCAGCATGTCCAGCCGGGCGCCTTCGCTGATGTTGTTGAAAGGCAGTACCACGATGGAAGGGCGGTCGGTCACGGCCCCTGCCACGTGTTCCCCCACCGGCCTGGCCGGCGCCTGGTGCACCGGCACCTTCAGCACATAGCCGCGCCGCGGCACGGTCTGCAGCAGGCGCTGGTCGGCGTCGGACAAGGCGCGGCGAATGTCGCTGATGCACTGGGCGATGGATTCGTCGGTGGCCACACGGCCGCGCCACACCGCCGCTGCCAATTCATCCCTGGACACCACGCGCTCGGCGTTCTGGGCCAGCAGGCACAGCACCTCGAACGACTTGGGCCTGAGTTCGATCTCGCGATCCAACAACAGCAGCCGCGCCGCCTCCGCGTCGATCACGAAGTCGCCGAAGATCAGGCGTCCGCCAGATGGCGAGGGCGAGGGCGACTTCAAGATTCAAGCAACTTTCAAGCGCAGTTCAAGCGTTGATATCCGGGCTGAACTTCAATGGCGACCAGCGGCACGGAGGTGCCGTGCTCCCGATCCACTCCACCAATAGGACGACCATGAACAGGCGCAATGTATTGCATCAGTTGGCGGCAGCCCCGCTGGGCCTCCTTGGCATCGCCGGTGTCGCACCCACCCCGGCACGTGCTCAGGGTTACCCCGATCGCCCGGTGCGCATCCTGCTCGGCGCGCCCGCTGGAGCCGGCCCCGACGTGGAAGCCCGCGCCTTCGCCACCTTGCTGCAGCAAGAGCTCGGACAGCCCGTGCTGGTGGAGAACAAGCCCGGCTTCTCCGGGCTGCTGGCGATGGATGCGGTGGCCAAGGCGGCGCCCGATGGCTACACGCTGGGCGGGGCCACACCCACCAACCTGACGGGCAACCCGCGGCTGGTCGACCGGCCACCGTTCAACGTCGACAAGGACATCGCCCCCATCAGCCAGTTCATCGAGCACCCCTGGCTGCTGTACATCAACGCCAACGTGCCGGCGCGCACGCTGGCGGAATTCGTCGCCCTGGCCAAGGCGTCGCCAGGGAAGTTCACTTACGCCAGCACCGGTGTGGGCTCGCACCTGCACATGACCTCGGAGTGGTTCCAGAAGCTGGCCGGCATCCGCCTCAATCACGTCCCGTACGGCGCCACCCACTGGCAGACGGACCTGCTGGCCGGCACTGTGGACGCCGTCTTCTACCCGCTCCTGATCGCCGACCACGTGAAGAGCGGCAAGCTGCGAGCCCTGGCGGTGGCCAGCGCCAGCCGCACGCCGATGCTCCCTGATGTGCCGACCTTTGCCGAAGCGGGCTACCCGGAGTACCGCGCTCGGGCCTGGGCGGGCCTGGTGGCGCCGGGTGGTACGCCGGCATCCGTGATCGAACGCCTGGCGCATGCCAGCGCGCGTGCGGCGCAGCGGCCCGAGTTCCGCGAGTTCACGAAGAAGTACGGCGCCGTCGCCGTCGGCAGCACGCCCGACGACTTCGGGCGCTACCTTCGCACCGAACGCGCGCAGCTTCAAGCGCTGATCGCCGAGAACAACATCCGGGTCGACTGAGCCATGATCTGCCCTCAAAGACGCCTGGGCCACGTGGTGCTGCGCGTGCGCTCGCTGGCTGTCTCGGTGCCCTTTTACACGCAGGTGCTCGGCCTGCGCGAAGTGGCCCGGCTGGATGGCCCGGAGCGCGACATCGTCGGCGGCGAGCTGGCCTTCCTGTCCTTCGGCAGCAACCACCACGACCTGGCGCTGCTGGAGTCGCCGCAAGTCCGGCCCACCGGGCCGGCCGACCCGCTGTGCGCCGGGCTGGTCCATGTCGCGCTGCGCATCGGCGACAACATCGAAACCCTGCGCGCCTTTCATGCCCACCTGCGCGAGCTGGGCGTGGCACTGCACCACTCCCGCGACCACGAGGTCAGCCAATCGCTGTACCTGCATGATCCGGATGGCCTGCTGATCGAGGTCTACGTGGACGCCGACCCCGCCTTGTGGGCTGCCCGGCCCGAGGCGGTTGCGACCGTGCGGCCGCTGCGGGTGGGCTGGCTGAATTGAGACGCCAGGGCTTGTCGACTCGGCAAGCCCTTGGCCCTACGACGGCGGCCGCCGAAGCTGAAGCCGAAGCAGCAGCAGCGACAAGGCGATGCGCGGGTCGTCGGCATCGGTGACCAGGCAGACGTTCGCCCCGCCGCCGGCGACGTTGACCGCGATGCCTTCGACCTTGGGCGCGCCCTGCAGCGAGTGCATCCAGAGCAGGCGGCCGTCGGCATCGGGGCGGCCGATCGCCGAGCCCGCGCAGGCTCCGTCGGCGATGCTGTCGGCGCTGTCTTCGGCGACGGCGGTGAGCCCACCTCGCGCCCCGGCGTCGAGCCCGAGCCCAGCGTCAGCAGCGCCGGGCCCTCCCCGGCGACTGCGGCCACGCCGGGCGGCAGCCACACCAACGTCTCGAGGTCGGCCTTGCGACGCTTGCGCCGGGCCCTCGCCTTGGGCAGGTCACCAGGCAGCAAGCGCAATGGGCTCGGCTGCATCTCAGCTGCTCCACCGCGCTTCGCGCGGCCCGCGACACATGAAACGCACCGTCGGGTCGCGGCGCGTTGCGGTCGTTCGCGAGCGGCGATGTTGCGTGCCACCACGGTGGCGGCAGGCCGCTGCCGGTGCCCGCGTTCGCAGGCCCATCGCGGGCGACCGACTCGAGGCTGCCACCGCTTCCTCATCAACACCGTCGTGCCCTGCAACCGTCCGTCCGACCGCGAACAAGTGCCTGCGCCCGCGGGCACCGGCATCGGCCTGCGGCACCGAAGGTGGCATGCCACCCGGTCGCATGCTCCCCGTGGTGGCAGGGCGTGGGGTGCGGGGGGCGCGGACGCAGGGAGGATTCGCGGTCGCCTCCCGGGTGGCAAGTCGAAGCGGTGTTGAAGAGGCGCCGCTCGCAGCCAGAAGTCGGTGCCCCGCGAGCGGCGACCGGAGACCGCGCTCCCCGCACCCCACGCCCCGCCACGGCCTACGCACACGCGGCGCGTGCACATCGCCGTGCCAAGCGAACGACCGCAATGCGCCGCCAAGAGCCTGTCGTTTCACTTCCCCCGCCCTAGCGGCGCAGGCCGCACCGGCGCACGGGCCGCCACCCTCACGCCGGCGCCGCACCGCGCCGGTAGTCGCTCGGCGCCACGCCCAGGTGGGCGCGGAAGACGCGGCTGAAGTGGGCCATGTTCTGGAAGCCGGCGGCCAGCGCGATCTCGGTGATCGAGCGGTGCATGCTGGCGCGGTCGACGAAGGCCTGGCGGCAGGCCTCGAGCCGGCGCGCGAGGATGTAGCCGGCCACGCCGTCGGCCTCTTCGGCGAAGGCGTTGTAGAGCTGCCGCCGGCTGACGTTGAGCGCGCGCGCGATGGCGTCCACCGTCAGCCCGGGGTCGGCGAGGTGCGCGGCCACGTGCTGCTTGATGCGCTCGCGCAGCGCCTCGCGCTGCGTCTGCGCCGTCGCCTGGCCGGCGAGGTCGAGCAGCGACAGGTGCACGAGCTGCACGATGGCTTCGCCGACGCCGCGCGCGCTGGCCTCGGGCATGCTCGGCAGCTCGCGGAAGGCATTGCGCATGGTGTCCAGCGCCACGCGCGAGATGCCGCCGCTGCCGCCCAGCCGGCGCGCCATCAGCGGCTCCAGCGTCGCCGGCGCCAGGCCGCGCTCGGCGAAGGCGCGCTTGGGCAGCATGACGATCAGGTGCTCGACTTGCCCGGGGTTGGCCACCGCGTAGCTGTCGGTGGTGTCGTAGATGCTCCACTGGCCGGGCGTGACCCAGGTCTCGCGGCCCTTCTGCTCGACACCGGCGCAGCCGACCCAGGGCGCGACGATCTTCAGGTACGGCGTCTCGGTGGCGCGTGCGATGGCACTGCTGCGCATGACGCGGTGGCGCGCCGCCTCGAGATGCGTGAGCACCACATCGCCGGCATGCCAGGTGCTGGCGCGGCCGCTGAAGTCGGTGTCGCCGTACTCGTCGGCCTTCAGGCCCTGGAAGAGCGTGGCGATCCAGCCGCGCCAGAACGCCAGGCGCTCACCCGGCGCGACATCGGCGGTGTCCATCAGCTGCGGCTTGTGCGTCGACATGGCATCGGCCTGGAATGAACTCGGCTGGGGGCGCGAGCTTAGCGCCGGCACGCCGGCCCATGCACGCCAATCTGCGGGCCCGGTGCCGGCACCGCCGCACACCACGGGTAAGCCCCAGGCCCCGGTGCACGGGCCGGCAAGCGGCGTGCACGGCCGGCAAAGCCGCGCGGCCGCCGCGCGTCCAGAATGGCCACCGGCTCCAAGACCAGGCTCGGGCTCGAAGGCCCAGCCCCAAACCCACAGGAGACTCCATGGACCCGAAGCGCCCCGCCCCTTCCGACCCTTCCCACTTGTCCAACCCGTCCATCCCGTCCGACCCCGCTGCCCTGCCCGGCGTGCAGCGCCGCCGCATCGTGCAGGCCCTCGCCGCGGGTGCCGCGGCCAGCGCCGGCGTGCCCGGCCTCGTGCAGGCGCAAGGGGGGCCCGTGCGCGTCGGCTACGCCATCGCGCGCACCGGCCCCGCGGCCGGCGGCGCGCAGGTGAGCCAGGAGCCCAACTTCCTGCTCTGGGCCGAGCAGCAGAACGCCGCCGGCGGCCTCAACGTCAAGGGCACGAAGCGCCCCATCGAGCTCGTCAGCAGCGATACGCGCAGCGACATCGAGACCGCCGTGCGCACCTACGAAAAGCTGATGGGCAGCGACAAGGTCGACCTGATCCTGCCGCCCTGGGGCAGCAACGCCAACTTCGCGGTGGCGCCGCTGGCCAACAAGTTCGGCTACCCCTTCCTCGCGCCCACCGCGCTCTCGCGCCGCCTGGTGGAGATGAAGCTGCCGTACTTCTTCCTGCTGCTGCAGCAGCCCAAGCCGATGATGGACGCGCTGGTGGACATGCTGAAGAGCAACGGCGCCAAGACGGTGGCCGTGATCTACATCGACGACCTCTTCGGCCTCGAGAACTACGCCGCGCTGAAGGTGGCGCTCGGCGGCACCGGCATCAGCATCGTCGAGGAGAAGAGCTACCCGCTCGGCGTGAAGGACCTCAGTCCGGTGCTGCGCAGCATCAAGGACAAGAACCCCGACGCCTTCATCGGCCTGACCTACCCGCCCGACACCATCCTCGCCAGCCGGCAGAGCAAGGAGATCGGCTTCAACCCGAAGTTCTTCTACGCCAGCGTCGGCACCGCCTTCCAGCTCTACCGCAACGTCATGCAGGCCGGCGCCGAGGGCGTGCTCGGCATGGGCAGCTGGAACCAGAAGACGAGCCCCGGCGCCAAGGCCTACTTCGAGGCGCACGTGAAGAAGTTCGGCGCCGCCAAGGAGCCCGACCGCTGGGCGAGCGGCCACTGCTGGGCCGGGCTGCAGATCATGACCAACGCCGTGGCGAAGGTGGGCCTGGACCGCAAGGCCATTCGCGACTACGTGGCGGGCACCGTGCACGACACCATCGTCGGCAAGATCCGCTTCCAGGGCAGCGAGAACGTGGGCATCCCGGGCTCGGTGAGCCAGTGGCAGAAGGGCGAGTTCGAGGTCGTGTGGCCGAAGGCGATGGCGACGGCGCCGCTGGTGCCGAGCAAGCCGGCCTGGGTCTGACCCCGAAGCCCTCATGACCTCTGTGCGCCTGAGGGCGCCATGACGGCGCTCGCCTGGTTCGAGCTCATCGCCTCCGGTCTCATCACCGGGGGCATCTATGCGCTCGTCGGCCTCGGCCTGAACCTGCAGTACGGGCTCATGCGAATCCTGAACATCGCGCACGGCGAGTTCCTGATGCTCGGCGCCTTCCTCACCTGGATGGCGGCCACGGTGTGGGGCTGGAACCCGCTGTGGATGATCCCGGTGAGCTTCGGCCTGCTGATGGCGCTCGGCATCGGCATCCACCGCCTCACCTTCAAGCGGCTCGCGGCCACCAGCCCCGACCTCGACGTGTTCGAGGCGCGCGGGCTGATGGTCGCCTTCGGGCTCATGTTCCTGGTGCAGAACTTCGCGCAGGTGGCGTGGGGCGCCGACCTGCGCGGCTACGACTTCGCCGCCGACCCGGTGCGCCTGCCGGGCGGCGCGCAGTTCGCGGGCAACAAGCTCGTGCTGCTGGCGCTGTCGCTTGCCTTCAGCGCCGCGCTCATCGTCGTGCTGCGCCTCACGCTGTGGGGCAAGGGCGTGCGTGCGCTGATGCAGAGCCCGGCCGGCGCGCAGCTGGTGGGCATCGACACCGAGCGGCTGCACCCGCTGATGTTCGGCGCCGGCCTCGGCCTCTCGGGCGTGGCCGGCTGCCTGCTCTCCACCGCCTACACGATCTCGCCCTCGATGGGCGAGCCCTACACGGTGACGGCGCTCATCGTCATCACGCTCGGCGGCTTCGGCCACATGGGCGGCGCGCTGGCCGGCGGCCTGGCGCTCGGCGTCGTCGAGGCGGTGGGCATGCACTTCACGAACCCCTCGCTGAAGTCGCTGCTCAGCTACGCCGTCTTCATCGGCGCACTGCTGTGGAAGCCGAACGGCCTCTTCAACCGCAGGAAGTAGACACAAGGCCCCCATGCGCAGCGCCGGCACCACCCGCTGGGAATACACGAAGGAGAAGCTGCTCGGCTGGCTGCTCGACACGCGCGGGCTCGGCCGCGACTGCTGGGTGCTGTTCGCGCTGACCGGCTGGGCGCTCGCCATCCCGCACTACGGCAGCGACTTCGCGATCTCGCTCACCCTCACCTGCCTGATGTACGTGGCGCTGGCGACGAGCTGGACGCTCTTTTGCGGCAGCACGCGCTACCTCTCGCTCGCCACCTCGGCGTTCTTCGGCATCGGCGCCTATGCCGGCGCGCTGAGCATCGACGCCTACCAGTGGGGCACCGTCATCGCGGTCGGCGCGGCCGTCGCCGCCGGCGTGGCGCTGGTGATGGGCAGCGCCGTGCTGCACCTGCGCGGCACGTACTTCGCGGTGCTCACCTTCGGCATGACCGAGCTCATCCGCCACGCCGTCACCTACTGGGAGAAGCAGGTCACCGGCACCGTAGGCCGCGTGCTCACCGAGGTGCCCGAGCGCGACACCGTCTACCTCACCGTGCTCGGCCTGGCGGTGCTCTCGGTGCTCGTGAGCATGATCGTGCGCCGCACGCGCTTCGGCCTCGCGCTCGCCGGCATCGGCGCCGACGAGCAGCGCGCCATGACGCTCGGCGTCAACACGCGCCTCATCAAGATCATGGGCTTCACGCTCACGGCGGCGTTCGCCGGCGCGGTGGGCGCGGCGATGAGCGTGCGCTGGACCTACATCGAGCCGGCCACCGTCTTCAACCCGTTCATCGGCTTCCAGACCGTGCTCATCGCGCTCATCGGCGGCATCGCCACGCTGTGGGGGCCGCTCATCGCCGCCATCGTCTTCAGCCTGCTCGCCGAGACGCTGCGCCTGCAGGCGCCGCAGGCCTACCTGATGTCGCTCGGCCTGCTGCTCATCCTCTCCGTGCTCTACCTGCCCGGCGGCCTGGCTTCGATGCGCTGGGCCAGCTTCACCGCCTGGCGCGACGACCTGCGCGGCTGGTGGCGCGAGCGCGAGGAGAAGGACAAGCGCACCGCGCGCCGCGAGCGCGAAGGGCGTTACGGGGTGGGGTCATGAGGCGGCGGGCCGCTCCCGAGGCGAACGCCGAACGACGCAGCACGAAGGCGAGGCAATGAACGGCCACCCCCTGCTCGAAGCCCGGCACGTCACCGTGCGCTTCGACGGCCTCGTCGCCGTCGAAGCGGTGAGCGCCGCCTTCGCCGCCGGCGAGCTGGTGGGCATCATCGGCCCCAACGGCGCCGGCAAGACCACCTTCTTCAACGCGCTCTCGGGCGTGCAGCAGCCCACCAGCGGCGAGCTCTATGCGATGGGCCGGCGCCTCACCGGCAGCCAGCCGCACAAGTACGCCGGCGTCGGCATCGCGCGCACCTTCCAGACGCCGCGCATTTTCGGCGCGCTCAGCGTGGCGGCCAATGTCGACTTCGGGCTGCAGTTCGCCGGCCGCCACCGCGCCGGCGCCTGGCTCTTGAAGGACGAGGACAGCATCCTGCACGTCGTCGGCCTCGCCGAGCAGCGCGACCTGCCGGCCGCGGCCATCACGCCCAGCCAGCAGCGGCTGCTCGAGATCGGCATGGCGCTGGCGACGCGGCCGAAGCTGCTGCTGCTCGACGAAGTGGCCGCCGGCCTCACCGAGGCGGAGATCGACTCGATGGCGCAGCTCATCCGCCGCCTGCGCGACGAGCTCGACCTCACCGTCATCTGGATCGAGCATGCAGTGACGACACTGCTCAAGTACGTGGAGCGCGTGATCGTGCTCCACCAGGGCCGCAAGATCGCCGACGGCGCGCCGGCCGAGGTGGTGCGCAATGCCGAGGTGATCGAGGCGTATCTGGGTGACGAGATGGTGGAGGCGGCATGAAGAACGACCTCGAAGACGCCCTCGGCCGCCGCCTCGCCCACCTCAAGGTCATCGGCCTCTCGGCCGGCTACGGCCCCTTCCTCGTGCTGCGCGACATCCGCATCGAGGCTCGGCCCGGCCTCACCGTCATCCTCGGCCCCAACGGCGCCGGCAAGACGACGCTGCTCAAGGCCATCGCCGGCCTCATCCCGCGCGCCGCCGGCAAGCTGTGGTTCGACGGCGCCGAGATCGACCCCGAGGCGAAGACGAGCGAGATCGTCGAGCGCGGCCTCACGCTCGTGCCCGAGGGCCGCCAGCTCTTCGGGCAGATGACGGTGCGCGAGAACCTCGAGCTCGGCGGCTGGCTGGTGGACAAGGCCGAGCGCGCACGCCGGCTCGAACGTGTGCTCGCCGACTTTCCGAAGCTCGCCGAGCGCATCGGCCAGCGCGCCGGCACCATGAGCGGCGGCGAGCAGCAGATGGTGGCTGTGGGCCGCGCGATGATGAGCGCGCCGCGCCTGCTGATGCTCGACGAGCCCTCGCTCGGCCTGGCGCCGAAGATGGTGGACGAGCTGCTCGGCATGGCCCGGCGCATCGCCGACCACGGCACCACCGTGCTGATGGTGGAGCAGAACGTGCGCAAGGCGCTCGCCGTGGCCGACCGCGGCTACGTGCTCGAGCGGGGCCGCATCGTCGCCAGCGGCCCCGCGTCACTGCTCTCGCGCAGCAGCGTCGTGCGCGAGGCGTACCTCGGCAAACAGGACGAACGAACATCCGCCAGCCGCGCCGCTGGCATCGCCATGAAGGAGAGCCCCATGTCCGACCTGAGCATGCTCATCAACGGCCTCGCCGTCAGCGCCGAGAAGGGCGCCACCTTCGACCGCCGCAACCCGCTGGACGGCAGCGTCGCGACACGCGCGCCCGCCGCGTCACCGGCCGATGCGGTCGCCGCCTGCGACGCCGCCGCCGAAGCCTTCAAGACCTGGAAGGACACCGGCCCGAGCGAGCGCCGCATGTTGCTGCTCAAGGCCGCCGAAGCGCTGGAAGCGAAGACGCCCAAGTTCATCGAGGCCGTGCCCGCCGAGACCGGCGCCACCGGCATGTGGGCCGGCTTCAACGTGATGCTCGCCGCCGGCATGATCCGCGAGGCCGCTTCACTCACGACGCAGATCGGCGGCGAGGTCATCCCCTCCGACGTGCCCGGCTCGCTGGCCATGGGCATCCGCCAGCCGGCCGGGGTGGTGATCGGCATCGCGCCCTGGAACGCGCCCATCATCCTCGGCGTGCGCGCCATCGCCACGCCGCTGGCGTGCGGCAACACGGTGATCCTGAAGGGCAGCGAGAACTGCCCGCGCACGCACCAGCTCATCATCGAGGCGTTCCAGGAAGCGGGCTTCCCGCCGGGCGTCGTCAACTACATCACCAACGCCCCGGCCGACGCCGGCGCGGTGGTGGAGGCGATGGTGGCGCACCCGGCCGTGCGACGCGTGAACTTCACCGGCAGCACGCGCGTGGGCAAGCTCATCGCGCTCACCTGCGCCAAGTACCTCAAGCCCGTGGTGCTGGAGCTCGGCGGCAAGGCGCCGCTGGTGGTGCTGGACGATGCCGAGCTCGAAGCGGCGGTGAACGGCGCCGCCTTCGGGGCTTTTGCCAACAGCGGCCAGATCTGCATGAGCACCGAGCGCATCATCGTCGACAAGAAGATCGCCGACGACTTCGCAACGATGTTCGTGAAGAAGGCCAAGGGCCTGCCGCTCGGCGACCCGCGCAAGCCGGAGCCCGTGGTGCTGGGCAGCGTCATCGGCATGGGCACGGTGGAGCACTGCAACGCGCTCATCGACGACGCGCTGGCCAAGGGCGCCAAGCTGCTGTGCGGCGGCAAGGCCGACAACACGCTGATGCCGGCCACCGTGCTGGACCACGTGACGGCGAAGATGCGCATCTACCACGAGGAGACCTTCGGCCCCGTGAAGTGCATCGTGCGCGTGAGCGGCGTCGACGAGGCGGTGGATTGCGCCAACGACAACGAATACGGCCTCTCGGCGGCGGTGTTCGGCAAGGACACGGCGCGGGCGATCGCGGTGGCGCGGCGCATCGAGAGCGGCATCTGCCACGTGAACGGGCCGACGGTGCACGACGAGGCGCAGATGCCGTTCGGCGGCGTCAAGGGCTCGGGGATGGGGCGCTTTGGCGGCCGGGCGGGGATTGCGGAGTTCACTGAGCTGCGGTGGATTACGGTGCAGACGGGGGAGAGGCACTACCCGTTCTGAGCTCGGTCTGAGCTCGTCCTGAGCTCGCTCTGCTCGTTCTGAGCGGTCCGCACGAGCGCTGGAAGGCCCGCGTTCGACGACCGTGGCGGCAAGGCCGCGGGCGGGAACCCGTCGGGGCTTAGTTGCGGCGGTCGGGCCCTGGGGGCCCGACTCCCTTCCGCTGCTCGGCCTGGGGTCGCGCGAACAACTCGCTTCACTCGCTGCGCTCGTTTCGCTCAGACAGTGTTCGCGAGTCAGATGTGGATGCGCGCGAGTACGCGCGCCGACCCCAGGCCTGCGCTGCTCAGCGCCGCAAATGCGCCCCGCCGGGCTCCCGCCCGCGGCCTTGCTGGCTGACAACTGCACGCCTGGCCCACACTCCCTGACAGCCCCGGTACCTCCGCCAACGTTGCCTCCACGATTCGACATCTCCATACACGGACATCTGCAGGACCGGCATGTCAAATGGGGCCTGCAGATGGCTATCCTTGGGCATGGCTAGACATCGACATGTCGACGGCGCCCAAATCACCTTAGGGAAGGTCTGCAAAATGCCCGGCTCGCACTTTGCTTCAGGCGAGCCCTGTGCGGTCAGGTACTGGTCAGGTACCATTCCCGATCCGGCGCCTGAACCGCCTGCCGACTAGCAAGTGAGAGCGAAATGAACGAGCAGATTCGTGCCGCTTTTCTGGAGGGGAAGCTTATCCTCTTCCTTGGTGCAGGCGCCTCCTTTGGATCATCTAATTCCACGGCACAAAGCCCGCCACTCAGTAGAGAACTTGCCAAGGTACTCGCTGAGAGATGTGGATGGGCGTACAGCGGTGAGCGTCTCAGCGTCGTCTACGCCGCGGCGCGAAAACAACTTGCCCTGCAACTTGACGACCTGCTCGCGCGACTCTACGAGCACTGCCGACCGTCGCCGGAGTACATCTTTCTGGCCCAGTATCCTTGGGCCAGAGTCTATACGACCAACATAGACGACGCCTTTGAGCACGCCCTCCTGAAGCACTCAAAACAGAAGGTGAACGTTAGGGGGCGCGACGATCGGGTTGCTGACAAGGACCAGATGTTCGGGCAACTCGATTACATCTACCTCAACGGCTCCATTCGAAGGCCCGATCAAGGCTTCATATTTTCGCCGGAGGAGTATGGGAGAGCGAGTGCGGCGTCACCAAAGTGGTACGACGAAGTGGCCAGCGACTATCTTCAATGCACGTTCGTCTTCATTGGAACCACCATTGATGAGCCCGTTTTTCATCATCACGTAGAGCGCTACAAATCTCGCGCGGGAACCGGCTCCCCCAGAAGCTACGTTGTCCTACCGTCCGCAACGCAGATCGAAATCGCCGGCTTCGACAGTTCCAACCTTCAGTATCTGGCGGGTACCCTGCAAGACTTTGTCTCCTGGTTGAAGACTAGCGTCCCTTCCCCACCACAACCAGTGGAGGTTGCTCAGAATCGGTTCCCTGAACTTCGCGCCTTGCTCGACAAGACATCTAAGGACAGCCAACAGGCTTACGCGGATCTACTTGCTCATGTCACTGTCGTCTCGCGCCAAGGCCTTGCATCCGCAGTACCCACCCATAGCCTTGGGACGACAAGACCCTTCTACAAGGGCTTTAAGCCCGGATGGCGCGACCTCCTCGATGGCGTCCCGGCCGTCTTGGAGCAATACCAAAGCCTCGCGACAGCGGTACACGCAGCTATCGCCGCAAACGCATCGCTTCTTGCGCTAATAGGACCCGCGGGTAGCGGCAAGTCAACGGCGCTAAAGTGGCTCGCACTTGCTCTTGCTGACGAAGGAAGACGAGTCTACTTCTTGGAGTCTGCCACAGATCGTCTAGCAGACATCCTATTGGAATTGGAGCGAGCAAACTCAGGCCGCTTCTTCGTGGTAATTGAGCGTTTGGATCCCATCAAGTCGGACCTCACATTTGCCCTCGGAAAGCTAACGAAGGCATTTGTAGTTGGAGCCGAGAGTCAGAATGTTTGGCACAATCGACTCACCGAGTACTTTGACCGCCCGAGCACGAGAGTTGAGGTCTTACGGGAAATTGCAGAGAGCGATGCAAATGGCATTCTCGCCAAGCTGCAACAGTACGGCCCATGGACTCGACTCGCCAACCTGAGTCCAAAGGAACGCAAGCGAGAACTCTTTGTTCGCTCAAAGCGACAGCTTCTCATTGGATTGATGGAGACGACGACGGGAATCGGCTTTGACGAAATCGTCATCAGAGACTTTGCTGCAATTGCAGTCGCCGATCGCCTGTTCTTTGTCATTGTCTGCATCGCCACTCTTCATAGAAGCGATCTATCGCTATCCGTGGCAGCCCGAGCACTTTCGCACCTTTCAAAGTCCGAGTCTCCAAAGGCGGTGGTTGCACGGCTCCAGGGAATTGTCGACCAGCGTCACGAAAGATTTGTCGCGCGACACCCTGTATATGCGCGAAAGATAATTGATTCAATTGCAGATCGGAAATTGGTATCGGAGGCAATTGTCGCATTACTGATGACCTTTACCGTTTATCCACACCCGGTCGTCAAGAGCCTAGATTCAAACGACGCAACGCTCTTTAAGTCGTTGATCAACCATCGATTCCTTGCAGATGCTCTGCGAAGTGACCCCGCGGCGATACTTGGCGTTTACATTCAGTTCGAGAAGTACTTTGAGAGCGACGGCCTGTATTGGCTTCAGTACGGACTTTCGATGCGAAGCTTTGGGAGACATGTCGACGCCTACGAACTGCTGCAGACGGCTTACAACGCGTATCCGCACGACCACACGATCCATGCCTATGCGCAACAGAAGCTGATTTTGGCTGGTGACGGGTCGGTGGCCAGCGAGACGGCACGTTCCTACGTGGTAGACGCGATAAAGATGCTTACCGCACTTGACCAAGTACTCGAGAGTGACGACACCTATCCAATCGTCACGCTCGCCGAAGGGCATGTAAAGGCGCTCAGAAAGCTAGACGGCGACGCACTCGCCAGAGTGAAAGCCAAGGAGTATGTGGACAGTCTCGAACGGCGCCTCAAGAAGGGGCCGAATCCTCGGCTTCACGCGGCTCGCGCCCGACTTTTTGGTTTTGCAGCAACGGGCGCGTGGAAGGATGACTAGAGCCGCCGACAAACCCTGCCTTCCGCACACCGCGTCGCCTCCGCGAAGGGCTGTGCGGGCAGGGCGCGGCGCGCATCTGCGGCGCTGAGCAGCGCAGGGGTCCTGGCCGCGCGCGTACTCGCGCGCATCCACATCTGACTCGCGAACACTGTCCGAGCGAAACGAGCGCAGCGAGTGAAGCGAGTTGTTCGCGGGCCAGGACCCCGAGCAGCGGAAGGCAGTCGGGCCCCCAGGGCCCGACCACCGCAGCTAAGCGACGCGACCTGCCCGCACAGCCCTTTGCCGCCACGGCCTTCGCACGCGGGCATTGAATCCTGCGGCGAAGCGAGAACCACCGGCTACCGAACCGACGGCGCGACGGCGCGGCCCGCCTGCCCGCCTCGGTGGCCCTGCGCCGGCCTCCAACGCTCACAACCGAATACGATGAGCCCGACCACAGCCCGGCTTCCAGGCTTCTACGCACCAGCCCCATGAACGCACCGATCACTCTTCGAACCCGCGTCTTCCACTGGGCCCTCATCGCCTTGGCGGGGCTCGGCATAGCCGCCCCCGCATCGGCCCAGACCCTCAAGGTGCTGACGGCGGGCGCCTTCAAGCAGGTCGTCGTGGCGCTCGTGCCGGCCCTCGAAGCCAAGACCGGCATGAAGGTCGAGGTCGACAACGACACGGCCGGTGCGTTGGTGCGCAAGGTGCAGGCCGGCGAGCCGTTCGATGTGCTCGTGCTGCCGCCGAACGGCCTGGCCTCGCTGGGCAAGGAGGGGCTGGTCGATGCCGGCAGCATCAAGCCCGTGGCACGGGTGGGCATCGGCGTGGCCGTGAAGGCGGGAAGCCCGCGCCCGGCGCTGGAAACGGTGGAACAGTTCAAGGAGGCCGTGCTGCGGGCGCGCAAGGTCGCCTACATCGACCCGGCCTCAGGCGGCTCCAGCGGCATCTACCTGAGCGGCCTGTTCGAGCGGCTCGGCATCGCGGCAGGTTCGCGCCAAGGCCGTTCTGGTGCCGGGCGGCCTGGTCGCCGAGCGCCTGGTGTCCGGTGAAGCGGATCTGGCGATCCATCAGGTCAGCGAGATCCTGCCGGTGCGTGGCGTGGAACTGGTCGGGATGCTGCCCGAGGGCATCCAGAACTACACGACCTACGCCGCCGGCGTCTCCGCGAAGAGCCGCTTCGCCCCTGCGGCCCGGGTGCTGCTGCAGGCGCTGACGAGCCCCGAAGCCGTGGACGTGATTCGAGCGAAGGGCATGACGCTTGCGCCGTGAACCGGCGAGGAACCACGAGCGACCTACCCAGGTAGACTTGTCTTCCCAGCGCAATTCCCGAGGTCGCGATGGATTGGAAGCCCTACATCACCGCCGATCCTCAGATCATGCATGGCGCTGTGTGCTTCCGTGGCACGCGGGTGCCTGTCTCGGTCGTCCTGGACAACCTGGCCGCCGGGGAGACCGCGGCAACGATCCTCGACGAGTACCCGTCGCTCGAGCCTGAGCACATTCCCGCGGCCATGGCCTACGCTGCCGACCTGGCGCGAGAACGGATCGTTCCGTTGCCAGCGTAGGCGCGGGCGTGAGCATCCGGTTCAAGCTCGACGAGAACCTTCCAAGGAGGGTCGAGCCCGCGCTTGGACTTCGCGAACATCCGCGACTACCCGCCAGGGAGCCACAAGGGAATCTGGGTGGTGCTCGGCGCACTCATCCATGGCCGGCCATCCTGCACCTCGGCCCTGGCATTGGTGGCGGAACTCGAGCGGCGGTATGCCTAGCCGGATGGCATCCGCTCGAAGGCCTGCAACGAAGGATCGATGGTGTCCCACGCCAACCCGCGCACGCCGTAGGTGAGGACCTGCGGCACGAAGCGGGCCGGCTCGTCGAGGCTGGCCGCGGGCACCGCGATCAGGTCCGGCATCGCGATGAAGCTCAGGTAGACCGGCGTTCCGCATGCCGGGCAGAAGGCATGGACCTTCATGTTGCCGCTGTCGCCCGCCACCTGCCAGTGCGCCGCCTCGCCGGTGATTGCCATCTCGGCCCGCGCGGGAAAGGTTAGCCAGGAGCCGTGCCCTGTGCCGCTTCGCCGCTGGCAGTCGCGGCACTGGCAGTGGTTCTGGAAGACGGGCGCGTGCTTCGTTGCGTAGCGGATCGCGCCGCACGCGCATCCGCCGGTGTAGGGCTGGGTCATGATCGACTTCAGTTTCGGGCCGACAAATCAGGCTGCCACTTTGGGCTTGGCGAAGACATCGATGCCCTGCCCCGTTTCGAGCAGCGACTTCATGCTGGAAAGGACGGCCGGCCACCCCTGCTGGATGCCCTTGGCCATGCCGCTGCCGGCCTCGAGTTCGTCGTGCGTGACGGTGAGGCGCACCATCTCCTCGTACGGCACGAGGTCGAAGCTCACGCGGCTGGTGCTGGCCGGGTCGGCGGCCTGCGAGGCGTTCGCCCACGTGATGACCAGGCGCGTCGGCGGCAAGACCTCCACCACCTTGCCGACCAGCTCGACCGTGCGCTGCTCGTTGGCGCGCACGTGCTGCCAGGTCGACCCGGGCTTCCAGTCGGAGACGTTCTCGTGGCCCCAGTAGCGCCGCGCGATCTCCGGCTTCGTGATGGCCTCGAACACCTTCTCCGGCGTCGAACGGATGTAGGTCACATAAACGAAGTGGGTCTTCTCTTTGCTCATCGTCACTTTCCTTCGAGTTCCTTCTTCAGGTCGTGCAGCAGACTGAGCCGCTGACGTTCGAACTTGCGCACCCACCGCTCGTAGACCTCGTGCAGCGGCACCGGGTTGATGAAGTGCAGCTTCTCCCGGCCACGCCAGACCGTGCTCACCAGATTGGCCGCCTCGAGGACGCCGATGTGCTGCGTGGCCGATTGCCGCGCCATGTCCAGGTGCTCGCAGAGCTCGCCGAGCGTCTGCCCGTTGTTCTCGCACAGCAGGTCGAGCAGCTTTCTGCGTGTCGGGTCGCCCAGTGCCTTGAAAACCTTGTCTGCGTCCATCCGCTGAGTGTTTGTGCGTGAGGGAATGATATGCAGGCTAATACCTGCATGTCAAGCGGCACATCGGCCTGCCATGTCGCCTGGCGACTGGCTCGCGCCCCTTCAAGAGCCGCTCACGGCCACGGGAGCCGCAGCACAGGTCCGCTGGGCTGCTTACAATATCGAGCTCTGACTACGAATCTGTAAAGAATGATCCCAAGGCACGCCGCCGCCCGCATCCTGCGCCTGCTCGAAGGCTTCCCCGTCGTCACCGTGACCGGGCCGCGCCAATCGGGCAAGACGACGCTGGTGCGCGCGCTGTTGCCCCACAAGCCGTATGTCTCGCTCGAGGCGCCGGCGCAGCGCGAGTTCGCGCGCCAGCAGCCGGCGGATTTCCTGCGCCAGTTTCCTGCCGGCGCGGTGATCGACGAGGCGCAGAACGCGCCCGAGCTGTTCTCGCAGATGCAGGAGGTGGTCGACGCCTCGGCGCAGATGGGTCTGTTCGTGCTCACGGGCTCACAGAACCTGTCGCTGCTGTCGGGCGTCACGCAAAGCCTGGCCGGGCGCACGGCGTTGGTCGAGCTGCTGCCGCTGTCGGTGGCCGAACTGCGTGAAGCCCGGCTCCTGGACGAGCGCTATGCCAGCCACCTGGTCAAGGGCTTCTTCCCCGCCATCTACTCGCGCTCGCTGGAGCCGCACGAGTGGCTGCAGGGCTACCTGGTCACGTACGCCGAGCGCGATGCACGGCAGCTCGCCGCCATCCAGGACCTGAGCGCTTTCCAGCGCTTCCTCAAGCTCACCGCTGCGCGCACCGGGCAGCTGCTCAACATGCAGTCGCTGGCCAGCGACGCGGGCGTGGCCGACAAGACGGTGAAGCACTGGCTCTCCATCCTGGAAACCTGCTACCTCATCCATTTCGTGCGCCCGCACTTCGCCCACTTCGGCAAGCGGCTGATCAAGGCACCCAAGCTGTACATGACCGACGTCGGCCTGGCCTGCGCGCTCATCGGCATCCAGACCGAAGCGCAGGCCGAGACGCACCCGCTGCGCGGCGCGCTTTTCGAGACCCTGGTGGTCAACGAGCTGCTGAAGAGCCGCTGCAACGCCGGCCTGCGCGAGCCGCTGTACTTCTGGCGCGACAACATCGGCACCGAGGTCGACGTGATCCTGGAGCGCGGCAATGACATCGCCGCCATCGAGATCAAGTCCGGCATCACGGTCGCCGCGGACGCGTTCGGCAACCTCGACAAGTGGCACAGGTACGCCACCGAACGCGGCCAGTTCGCCGCGATCCACCGCGCCCTCGTCTATGGGGGAGAAACCCGCTTCACGCGTGAAGGGGTGGACGTGATGCCGTGGGCGGGGCTGTGACGAAGTCGAGGGGCGCGGCGCGCAGCGGCGCCGAGCAGCGGAAAGGAGTTGACCCAGGGGCCGACCGCCGCAGCTGAGCGCCGCGCCTTGCCCGCACAGCCTCTTACCGCCGCGGCCGTGAAGCCGCGGGCAGTCTGAACTCCATCTGCGCCAGCCGGCGGACAGCCACGCCCTCCAGATCCCGCGTGAAGCGGTTTCTCCCCCCGCGCCGGCTCAGCCGGCCCGATCCAGCTTGCCGAGCAGAGCCAGTGCGCGCTTGGGGTTGCCGCGCGCTGCGCGCGCTTCGAAGCGCACGCGAGCGTCGCGACCGAGCAGCCGGCGGCGCCAGTCCCAAGATGGGACTAGAATGGCCCGATGCGGGTGATCGCGCTGTCCACGCTGAAGGCGTTCTGGGCTGACCGCCCGGAGTACCGAGACGCGCAAGAGCCCGCGTTGGCCTGGTACCGCGACGTCTTGAAGGCTGACTGGGCCGGTCCCGCTGCGGTGAAGGCGCAGTTCGGCACGGCCAGCGTGCTCAAGGACGGGCGGGTGGTGTTCAACCTGGGCGGCAACAAGTACCGCCTGGTGGTGTGGATCAACTACCCGTACCGAGTGGTGTACGTGCGCTTCATCGGTACGCACAAGCAGTACAACGCCATCGACGCGCAAACGATCTGAATGGCAAAGGAATACACGATGGACATCAAGCCGATCAAGACCAAGGCCGACTACAAGGCGGCACTGAAGGCGGTCGAGTCGCTGATGACGGCCAAGGCGCGCACACCCGAAGGCGACCGGCTGGACGTGCTGGTGACGCTGATCGAGGCCTACGAGCGGCAGCACTTCCCGATGGACCTGCCCGATGCCGTGGAGGCGATCAAGTTCCGCATGGAACAACAAGGTTTGACCGCCAAGGATCTGGAACCGCTCATCGGCCGCAGCAACCGCGTCTACGAGGTGCTCAACCGCAAACGCGGCCTGACCCTGGCGATGATCCAGAAGCTGCACCTGGGCCTGGGCATTCCGGCGGAGAGCTTGCTCCGACAGAGCGCGCCAGCGGCCGCACGCTGAGGCTTCTGCCATGACAGGCGCCAAGGCGCAGCGGGCCCCGATGAAGCCCTGATCCATCAGGTCAGCGAGATCATGCCGGTGCATGGCGTGGAACTGGTCGGGATGCTGCCCGAGGGCATCCAGCACTACACCTCCTATGCGGTCGGCGTCTCCATTCGGGCGAAGGGCATGACGCCTGCGCCGTGAGCCAGCGCCCCGACCTCAGCCACACCACTGGACCAACCCCCATGCGCCCGTCTGTGACCCTCTTCGGTCTTGCGCGCAGCGTCTACACGCGAATCGCGCGCCTGGCGCTCGAGGAGAAGGCAGTCCCGTACCTGCTCGAAGAAGTGGAGATCTTCGGCCCTGGCGGCGTGCCGGCAGATCACCTGAAGCGCCATCCCTTCGGTCGGATTCCCGTTCTTCTTCACGACGCGTTCTCCGTGTACGAGACGCACGCCATCTGCCGCTACATCGATGAGGCCTTCCCCGGCCCGCCTCTTCAGCCTGCGACACCCGAGGCACGCGCGCGCATGACGCAGCTGATCGGCCTGCTCGATGCCTACGCCTATCGGCCCATGGTCTGGGGAGTCTTCGTGCAGCGGGTGGGCATTCCGCTTCGGGGTGGGGTCGCAGACGAAGAGGTGATCTCCAAGGCCCTCGGCCAGGCGCGTACGGCACTCGCCGCGATCGCCTCGCTCGCCGGCGAGTCGCCGTTCCTCGCCGGGCCCACGCTCACGCTGGCCGACCTCCACGCCTACCCCTTCCTGCGGTACGTTGCCCTCGCGCCCGAGGGCCAGGCAGCCATCGCCGAGCATCCGTCGCTCACCCGCTGGCTTGGCTCGCTCAGCGGGCGGCCGAGCGTTCGCGGCACGGCCACGGAGTACGAACGCTCCGCGCCGGCCGGCGAAGCGTCCTGACGTCGGACCTCGACGGCTTGGCCATCTCTGTTGCTCCATCGCGCGGCGCGTAGCGGGAGCCCGGCGGTCGATCTCGATCTTGATCTGTACGGACATCTGCCGTACAGTGAGCGGCCCGTCAGATGGCGGGAGACACCGTGCCCTTGAGAGGCGGCCATGCTGACCGAGACGATCCAGACTGACGACAAACTCCGCGCAGCGCGCCTGGAAGCGCGTATGACGACGCAGCAGAAGGCGCTGCTGCAGCATGCGGCCGCGCTTTCCGGGCGCACGCTGAGCGAGTTCGTGGTCGCCAGCGCAGAGGAAGCCGCCGCCAAGGTCATCCAGGAACACGAGACCATCCAGCTGTCGCGGGCCGAGCAGATCGCCTTCGTGACCGCACTGCTGAAGCCGCGCGCACCCAACGCGCGCCTGCGCAAGGCAGCGGCAAAGTATCGGCAGCAGATGGGGCTGTGATTGCCCAGTCCGGTCACGCCCTACCGCATCGCCCCGCTCGGTAAGGTCCACGACCGCGGCAACTTCGCCTGCGGCAGCGAGCCGCTTGACCGCTACCTGCAACAGCAGGCCCGCCAGGACGCCGAGAAGCGCGTCGCCGCCCCTTTCGTGCTGCTCGAGCCGCCCTCGCGCCAGGTGCTCGGCTACTACACGCTGTCGGCATCGATCATCACTGCGGACGCCCTGCCCGCCGACCTCGCGAAGAAGCTGCCACGTTACCCGCAGTTGCCGGTGACCCTGCTGGGCCGTCTCGCCGTCGACCAAAGCCGGAGAGGGAAGGGGCTGGGGGAGTTCCTGCTCCTGGACGCGCTGCATCGCAGCCTGGGCGCCGCCGCCGAGATCGCGGCCATGGCCGTGGTCGTGGATGCCAAGGACACACCGGCGGCGGCCTTCTATCGACACTACGGCTTCATGGCACTTCAGCGCCAGCCCGCACGTCTGTTCCTGCCGATGAAGGCCGTGGCTGCGCTGTTTCCGGAGTGACTTCTGGATCCGTGCGCGGTGATCGCGGCCGACGACCTGACCGAGGCGTTCAGGTTCCACAAGGGGAAGCCCCTGCGGGCGACACTCGATGGACAACGCATCGGTCGCCGATGGATGATCGCCGCAGAGGCGGCGGTACCCGGGTACATGCAGGCCCGCTGCCGGAAAGGTGACTGTGGCTCCCACTCAGCCGGTTCGGCTTTCATCATCATCGTCATCCAGGGCCCGCCGCGCACTCGTCGCGACGCTCTTGCTCGGCCTCTCGGCCCACCTTGGCGCCGAACGCGGCCCCACGCGGACCACCGCCGCCGGCACCGACTTGAAGGTGGCCGTGCACTCCAAGGGCTTCTTCAAGGACGTGGGCGGCGGCGCGTGGACGGAGTCCGGCGCCGACGGCAAGGTGGCCTTCCGCTTCCGCGAGACGCGGCGCACCGAACAGGCCGTGTTCCTGCTCGACGAGCCCCGCAAGGTCGCGCTCGAGCTGAACACCAAGGACAGGATGGTCTACCTGCTCAAGAGCAGCACCTCGCGCCGGCAGCACGTGGCCATCACGTCCGTGCGCCTGGGGGCGAAGCAGGGCGACTACTTCGTCGTCAGGAGCGCCAGCCAATGCCTGCAGGCGGTGTTTCTGGAGGACGGCAACAAGGGAAAAGTCAGCCCCGAGCTGATGCCTTGCGACGACTCCCCGGGGCAACACTGGAACATCGTGCCCAGCCGGGACATCGGCGGCGTGGGCCCGACCTGGCAGTGGCGCAACCTGCTCACGCAGATGGCGGGGCTCGACGTGTGCCTCTCAGGCACGTTCGCCAATGGAGAAGCCACGATGGCCCCCTGCGACGACAGCAACGATGGGCAACGCTGGATCCACGCGCCGCTTTCCGCGACGATGGCGCTCACCGGCCTGCGCACGCCCGCGGTGCAGGGTAGCGTGTGCCTCGGCTTCAAGCACTTCACCGGCCGCCGCTACCGCCAGCAAGGCGGCGCCGTCAAGGAGGACACGGAGTTCTGGACGGGGCAGATGCTCTTCTGCGGCGGGCCCAACGACGCGAATGCGACCTCGAATCCGCGATTCCAGTTCGCGTTGCGTCAGTAGTTTTCTGCTCGGGGCACCCGAATGACGCCGGAGTGCCGCAAGGCCCAGCTCGAGGATTTCCCTGCGCTGGAGCAGATGCTGGAGCTTTACCAGTACGAGCTGTCGGACATCTGGCCCCAGCCGCTCAGCGCGCAAGGCCGGTACGGCTACGACCTCGCGCCCCACAAGGAAAGCGCGCGCTTGGGGTTGCCGCGTGCCGCGCGGGTTTCGAAGTGTACGCGCGCGTCGTAGTTGGCCAGGGCAACCATAGGTTCACACACCCACGGTACCCGCCCATGCCGCTGCTCGGATCCGCCGCCATGCTGCTCTCGTTCGACATCGCCGCAGAGGCGGTGGCGGAGCACGACCGCTGGCACACGCACGAGCACCTGCCCGAGCGGCTCTCGATTCCCGGCTTCCTGCGCGGCACGCGCTGGGTGGCCGAGCGGCCAGGGCCGGGCACGCCGCGCTACATGGTCCTCTACGAGGTGGCGAGCCTGGCCGCGCTCACGTCCGAGCCCTACCTGCAGCGGCTGAACAACCCGACGCCGTGGACCACGCGCGTCATGCCGCACTACCGCGGCATGCGCCGCGGCCTCTGTGCGGTGCTCGGAAGCTTCGGCTTCGGAACGGGGCACGCGGGCGCGCTGCTGCGCTTCAAGGCACCGGCGCGCGGCGCTGAAGCGGCGCCGCACCGCTGGCTGCTGCAGGAGGTGCTCCCCGCCCTGCCCGCGCGCCCCGGCCTCGGCAGCGCCCACCTGCTGGAAGGCGCGGCGACGCCCGCCATGACCCACGAGCAGCGCATGCGTGGCGCGGCCGATGCGGGGGTCGACTCGGCGCTCATCGTCACCGGCTACGACAGCGCGGCGGTCGCCGAACTCGCGCTGAGCCTCGGGGCCGGCCCACTCGAGCGCCAGGGCGCCACGGGCGTGACCCACGCCACCTATCGAGTGGACTACTCGCTCGCGAGCGCCGAGCTGCAGAAACAATCGGCGCGGTGATGCACCGTCCTTGCCTTTGCGGCCACGGCCGCGAATCTCGGCGCCATTCACAGGACGTGCCATGAAACTCCGCATCGTCGGCGCCGCCGGCAAACTCGGCCGCTACATGGTGCAGCACGCGCTGGACCGCGGCCACGAGGTCGTGGGCGTCTGTCGCCCGAAGAGCGTGGGCAAGCTCGATGCGTTCAAGGGCCGCATCACGGTGCTGCCCGGCGCCACCGATGACCGGCAGGTCATCCTCCAGGCGGTGGCGGGGTGCGACGGCGTACTCACGGTGCTGGTGCCGTTCGGCGTGCACGGGCTCGCCACGGGCACGGCGCAGGCGGTGCTCGACTTCGCGCGCCCCGGTGCGCGGCTGGTGTTCTCTTGCGGCTGGCACATCACGCGCGACGGCAAGGATGTCTACCCGCGCTCGCTGCTGTGGCAGGCCAAGGTGTTCCGCTGGCTGGCGCCGCGGCTTCGCTTCGCGGACCTGGGCGATCAGGAGGAAGCGTGCCGGCGCATCTTCGCCAGCCCCACGCGCTGGACGGTGGTGCGCGGCAGCGACCTGGAAGAGGGCCCGAGCGAGGGGCTGCCGGTGTGGAGCGAGCATGTGGGCGACCCCATCCTCGCCAGCAACCGCACGCGGCGCATCGACTTCGCGCTCTTCATGGTGGCGGCGCTGGAGAACGACGCGCTCGTCCACCAGGCGCCGGCCATCGTGAGTTGCCGGGCGCCTTCGGCGCTGGCGCATGCCGCGGCGGGCAGCGCACCCCCCCTTCATCATCAAGGCTGAGCGTTTGTAGCGGCGGCAATCAAAGCCATTCAACCAGGTCCATCACCCATGAAATCCCGAACCGCCTCGTGCAGCTGCGGCCAGCTCTCGGTGCTCACCCTGGGCGAGCCCGGGCGCGTCTCGATCTGCCATTGCCTCGCGTGCCAGCGGCGCACCGGTAGCGTCTTCGGGGCGCAGGCCCGGTTCCCGCGCGACCGCGTCACGATCAGCGGCGAGTCGACGACATGGGTGCGGGTCGGCGACGAAGGCAGCCGGGTCGCTTTCCACTTCTGCCCTGTCTGCGGCGCCACGGTGTACTACGCGGTCGAAGGCTACGACGAGGCCAGCATCGCCATCCCCGTGGGCGCCTTTGCCGACCCCGACTTCCCGGCGCCGCTCTTCTCCGTCTACGAAGAGCGCATGCATCGCTGGGTGCCGTTGCCGCCGGGCATGGAGCACATGCGCTGAGCCTGCGCTGCGGTCTGCGCCGGGAGATGCGCCGAGGCGCGAGGCTGCGGAGTGACACCGGTCGACCTCGAGGGCGCAGAGAAGAGAACAAGGAACGAGGAGACAAGCGTGACCAAGCGCATCGCCTGGACCCTGCTGGCCGGGGTGCTCGCCCTCGCGGCGTACCTGTCGCTGTGGCCCGTGCCGATCCGCGCCGTGGCGTGGCAGGCGCCGCCCGCGCCGGGCTATACCGGCGCGCACGCGCCCAACGACAGGCTGGCCGGGCTCACGCTCATCCCGCTGGGCGCCGAGGCGGGGCCCGAGCATGTCGTGCTGGCGCCCGACGGCAGGCTCTACGCGGCCATGGCCAGCGGCAACATCGTGCGCATGAACCCCGACGGCAGCGCGCAGGAGGTGTTCGTCAACACCGGCGGCCGCGTGCTCGGCTTCGACTTCGATGGTGCGGGCCGGCTGATCGCCGCCGACGCGGTGAAGGGCCTGCTCGCCGTCGACGCGACCGGCCCCGAGCGCAAGGTGAGCGTGCTCACCGACAACGTGGATGGCGACCCGATCCGCTATGCCGACGCGGTGGTGGTGGCCGCCAGGAGCGGCAAGATCTACTTCAGCGACGCCTCGGCCCGCTTCGCGCCCGCCCGCTGGGGCGGCACGTTCGAAGCTGCGGTGCTCGACATCATCGAGCAGGCCTGCACCGGCCGCATCCTCGAGTACGACCCGGCCACCCGGCGCACGCGCATCGTCGCGAAAGGCTTCAGCTTCGCCAACGGCGTGGCGCTCAGCAGTGACGAGCAGACCCTCTTCGTCGCCGAGACCGGCAAGTACCGCGTGTGGAAGCTCGGCGTCGCGGCCAACGACCTCGATGTGAGCCAGGGCGGTGCTTCGGCGCAGGCCAGCGTGCTCTTCGACAACCTGCCCGGCTACCCCGACAACCTGATGCGCGGGCGGGAAGGCCGCATCTGGCTCGCCTTCTCCGGCCCGCGCAGCCCGGATGTCGATGCGATGGCGGGCAAGCCGTTCCTGCGCGAGCTGACGCTGCGCCTGCCGCGCGCACTGTGGCCCCTGCCCAGGCGCCATGGCCACGTGATGGCGTTCAGCGAAGACGGCAAGGTACTCGCCGACCTGCAGGACCCGTCGGGGTCCTACCCGCAGACCACCGGCGTCACTGAAACCGCCGAGCGGCTCTACATCCAGAACCTGCACCTCAACGTGCTGGGATGGAAGAAGGCGCCGGCGCAATAGCGGCCGCGGAAGGTCAGCCGAACTTGAGGAAGAGCCGGCTGTAGGGTGCCTTGAGCTTGCCGATCGCCTCGCGCACCGCCGCCTCGTCCTGCCGCGCGATGGCCGAGCGCAGCGCGCCCACCGAGGCCAGCACCGCATCGCTCAGCGGCTTGAACTCGCCGTCCTGCGCGAGCGCCGCCGGCGCTTCGCTTCGCAGGCGGCGGGCCAGGTAGTCGAGCGTGCCGGCGAGCGCGGCCACCTCGAGCAGACCGCCCGGCTGCGCCAGCGCCTTGGCGCCGTCGATCAGCACATGCTCCATCTGCTCGTGATAGGCGTTCATGTGGTCGCTGAACACCACCACGTTGTTGCGGCGGCGCAGCTCCGAGAGCAGGTCGCGCGCCTTCTCCAGCGTCTCGTGCGCCTCGGGCAGCTGGCGCGCCCCGATCTGCGCTTCGGCGCGCGCGTACACCTCGTCCACCTGCTTCAGCGTCGCCGCGAAAGCCGCGTCGCGGTCGTACGGTGCCCCGGGCCGGGTGCCGTGGCGCTCGGCGAGTGTTCGCCACTGGCCGCGCGCCGCCGCGATGGCCTGCTCGGACTCGGCCTGCGCCTTGCTGTTGGTGCGGAACAGTGCCGCCCGGTAGGGGGCGTAGGCCGCCTGGATGGCATCGGTGACGGCATCCGCCGCCCGGCCGGGCAGCGGCACCATCCCCGCCAGGGCGGCAAGCACGAGAGGCGCCAGCCGGGCTCTTGCGGGCTGTCGCGCGGGAGATCGGGTCACGTCGTCTTCTCCAGGTCCACGATCCGCAGATCCTCGGCGGCGTACGCGGGTTCGTGATTGACGACCCTCAAGCGCAGGCGAGACCGCCGTCACATCCGGGCCAAACACCCTGCTTTTCCCGCTGCACGGCGGCCGCGTTCGCGCCTAGCATCGGCCGCATGGACGCCTCGCCTCCGCCGCTGCTGAGCGTGCTGCAGTTCGAGGGTGTCGTGATCGCCGCGCTCGCGGTGATGTTCGCGGCGACCTGGCGGCGCAGCCGCGAGGAAGGCACGCCGCTGCTCGCGCTGGGGTTCGCCCTCACCGCGCTGTGGTACCTGAACGGGGACCGCATCGCCTACGTCGGGCCGAACATCGACTCCGACCAGCAGCGCGTGTGGAGCAGCCTGATCGGGTTGGCCGCGCTGCTGATCTCGCTGGGGGTGATCCGCTACCTCGGCGTGCCGCGCGGGCGGCGGCGCTGGTGGCTGGCGCCGTTCCTCTTGCCTTCGGTGCTGACGCTGATCGCGGTGGCGCTGACACCCGAAGTGCCGCGGCGGCTCTTCCACGTCGGCGTGCTGCTGCCCTACGCCGGCGCCGCGGCGCTCGCGTTCCGCCGCTCGGTGCAGTACCCGGGCGACCGGCATCTGCTGCTGGGCATCGTGCTGCTCGTGCCGCCGCTCACCCCCTACATCCTGCTCGCCGCGGGGCTGCCGCCCACGCAGCTCAAGTACTTCGCCGGCGCGTGCGTGGTGCTGTTCGGCCTGGCGTTGCTGGTGATCAGCCTGCTGCGCCGCCAGCGCGCGCTCGATGCCGAGGTGCTGCGCCGCGCCGCCGCCGAGGAGCAGCTGCGCGAGGCCAACACGCGCCTGGAGGCGCGCGTGGACGAGCGCACCGTCCACCTGCGCGAGCTGATCCAGGGCCTGGAGTCGTTCAACCGCAGCGTCTCGCACGACCTGCGCGGGCCGCTCGGCGGCATGTCGAACCTGGCCCGCCTGGCCAACGAGGCGTTGGCACGCGGCGATGCGTCGATGGCGCAGCGCGCGCTGCCGGCCATCGCCACGCAGTGCGAGGCGTCGGCGCGCTTCGTCGGCACGATGCTCGAGCTGGCGCGCCTGGGCGACCTGCCGCTGCGGCCGCAGCCGCTTTGCCCGGCCGAGCTCGTGCAATCGGCCTTCGACGAGGTGATGCTCGGGGCGCCCCCCGGGCCCCGGCCGGCACTGCATTGCGCCGAATTGCCGGAGGTGAACACCGACCCGCGGCTGCTCAGGCCGGTGCTGGTGAACCTGATCGGCAATGCGGTCAAGTTCTCCCGCCGGGCCGCACAGCCCCGCATCGAGATCGAAGGGCGGAGCGCAGGCAGCGACCTCACGCTGTGCGTGCGCGACAACGGCGTGGGCCTGTCGGCGGCGCAGGCGCAACACATCTTCGAGCCCTTCTACCGCGCGCACGGCGAGCTCTACGAAGGGCATGGCCTCGGCCTGAGCATCGTGCGGCGCGCGGTGCAGGCGCTGGGTGGCCGGGTCTGGGCCGAGCCGCCGACCCAGGACGCACCAGGTGCCGTGCTTTGCTTCACCTTGCCCGGCGCTGTGCCGTGCGGCGCACCGCGGCTTGGCGGGGCGACGCCCTCGACGCCCTCGACGCCCTCGCACAGGGCCTCGCTGCCCGCATAGCCGGCCAGGACGCGCCGGCGGCGCGAGCCCGCCCGCCTCGCGTGGCCCTGCACGCCTTCCGCGCCTTCGCCTACGAGCACAATCCCGGGCGTTGCAGCAACGCCTACCGCCGCCCTATGCCAAGCGCTGTCGTGGAGGTCCGACGCGAGTACACGCCCGAGCAGGAGTGCGCCATCCTCGAGATGGTGCACGCGTGCATCGTGCAAGCCTTCCGGGTGTCGCCGACGCATCGCAACGTTACGCTCACCGTGCACCGGCCGCATCGCTTCCTCGGCCGCCTCGATTGCCCTGCACCCGAATATCTGACCAACATCAGCATCTACGTCCTGCCGGGCCGGTCGATCGACGCCAAGCGCAGGCTGTTTCGGCTGCTCGTCGAGGGACTTGCGCAATTCGGGGTGCCCGCCCCCTGCGTGCTCATCAGGTTGCACGAGCTGCCGGCGGCGAACTTCGGGGTTCGCGGCGGCGTGCCGCTGAGTGATGTCGAACTCGGGTATCCGGTGGATGTCTAGGGTCGAGTCGCGACCCCGCGATCGCCTTGCCTCGCACGTCAGGCCGTGACCGCGTCCGCACTGATCTGGAGTGTCGTGTTCGGCTCCCTGGGTGCCGGCTACTGCCTGTACGGCGTGAGGCAACGCGCGCCGGTGCCGGCGCTGTGCGGCACGGCGCTGATCGTGCTCCCCTATCTCCTCTCCAACGTCTACGCACTGGTCGCCGCCTGCGCCGTGCTTGCCGTGGTGCCGTTCGTCATCAGGCCTTGATCGCGCGGTCGCCGCCGCCGCGCCGCCTTCCCGCGCGGGCTGCTGGCGCTGCTGCGCGACAAGCGCAGGCCGCGCAACGCCCGCTCCCGCATCCGCGTGGCCCGATCATCCGTAGGCCCAGGCATGGGCAACTCGAATCTGCTCCTTCGCGTCGGCCTGGCCGCCTGGCGCCAGGAGCGCAGCGGTTCCTGGACAGCCGAGCGGCTGCATCGGCACCAGCAGCAGGGGCTGGCCGCACTGCGCCGCTTCGCCGCCGAACACAGCGCGTTCTACGGCGAGTTGCACCGCGGGCTCGAAGGCCAGCCGCTCGAGGCGCTGCCCATCGTCACCAAGGCCATGCTGATGGCCGACTTCGACCGCGTCGTCACCGACCCGCGGCTGTGCCTCGGCGACCTCGAGGCGCACCTCGCGGGAGCGCAGGCCGACGAGCCGTACCTCGGCCGCTACACGGTGCTCTCGACCTCGGGCTCCACCGGCCTACGCGGCGTCTTCGTCTTCGACGAGCGCGAGTGGACCCAGGCGCTCGCCGCCATCGCGCGGCCGCTCGCCTGGGCCGGGGCGCCGCCGCCGTGGACGCGGCCGCGCTCGGCGATCATCGCCTCGGCCGCGGGCTGGCACTACTCGGCGCGCATCGGCAGCGCGCTCGCCTCGCGCTGGCTGCCCACGCTCAGGCTCGATGCCGGCGCGCCGCTGGCCGAGCTCGTCGAGAAGCTCAATGCCTGGCAGCCGCAGGCGCTGGCGGTGTACCCCTCGGTGCTGCTGCAGCTGGCCGAGGAGCAGCTGGCCGGGCGGCTGCGCATCCGGCTGCGCCACATCGGCACCAGCGCCGAACGGTTGCCGCAAGCCACGCGGCGGCGCGTGCACGCCGCATGGGGCATCCGCGTCTTCGACACCTACGGCGCCACCGAGTACGCGCCCATCGCCACCGAATGCCGCGAGGGACACCTGCACCTGCTCGAAGACCGCGCCATCGTCGAAGTGGTCGACGAGCGCGGCCGGGCCGTGCCGCCCGGCGAGGCCGGCGCGCGGCTGCTGCTGACGGTGCTCGACCGGCGCACGCAACCGCTCATCCGCTACGAGATCAGCGACGGCGTGCGCGAGCTGCCCGGGCGCTGCGCCTGCGGGCGGCCGTTCAGGATGCTGGCGGGCATCGAGGGCCGGGTCGAGGAGACGCTGGCCTTTGCCGCCGCAGGTGCCAGGGCCGGCGGCCCGGCGCGCGTGGAGCTGCACCCCAACCTCTTCCACGAGCTGCTGGAGCGCGTGCCCGCCACCGGCTGGCAGGTGCGACAGGAGGGCGATGGCCGGCTCGCGGTGCTGCTCACCGGCACGACGCACGCCGAGGCCGGCGCACTGCTGAAGGCCCAGCTCGCCGCGCTGCTCGCCGGCCGCGGCGCGTCCTGCCCGGCCATCGAGGTCCGCTGGGTCGAGGGGTTGCCGCGCGGTGCCAGCGGCAAGGCGCCGCTCATCTTGCGGACTGAAGCGCGGACTGAAGTGCGAACTGAAGTCCGGGCCGAAGTGCGGGCCGAAGGGCAGGCCGAAGCGGGGACCGAAGTGCGCACGGACACGCGCACCGACACGCCCTCCGACACGCCCACCGACATGCGCACCGACACGCCTACCGACATACGCACCGACGATCAACCCCGCCGCGCGGCGTAGCCGATTCCGGCACGGAGACGACAGCGCTTCAGAAGCCGAGCCGCAACGCCACGGCCGCCTCGGCCTGCGTCAGCGTGTCGGCGCGGATGGCCACCGTGCAGCCGCCCGAGCAGAAGAAGGCGCCGTCGCTGCCGATGGCCACGATGTGCGCGCGCAGCTCCAGCCGCACGGCAAGCGACTTCGCAAGCGGCCACTCGTGCCCGATGCCGATGTTCATCGACGCCCGCGTCCGCGTGCTCGTGCCCGGCAGGCGCGGCGTGAGCTGGGTGAGGCCGAGCCCGCCGACGACGTAGGGCCCCGAACCGACGGGGCCGTCGAAGTAGTTGACGCCGCCGATGTGCAGGTGCGTCAGGCGCAGCGGCATCTGCTGCGCGGTGGCCGGCGACGCCGCCGGGCCGAGCGCGAGGCGCGTGCGCTGGTGCGCGACGACCACCTGCCACAGCCGGTGGTCGTCGTAGCCCCACTCGAGCGCGAGCGAGGCGGCGGGGCCGCTGCGCAGGTGCAACTCCTCGTTGCCGCCGTTGGCCGACTCGAAGCCGCTGCCGGCGCGCATGCCGGCCTGCAGCACGAGGCCGGCATCGGCGTGCGCGAGCGCCGTGGCCGCCAGCAGCGCCAGCCCCAACGTGCACGGCGACAGGCGCGACCGCGACCGCGACAACGCACGAACGGCAATGCTCAGGCGACGCATGGCGCGCATCGTAGACGCTCGACTCGCTGGCGTTGCCCCTGCCGACGCTTCGACGCTTCGACGCTTCGGCCGCCGGCGAAACGTCGGCGCCGCCGGCACGCCCACACTCCACCGCATCGACTCCACTCCCGCAGGGGCCCGCACGATGACCGCTCCGACCACGACCGCCAACGCCCTCACCTGCTTCATCCGCTACGAGATCGACCCCTTCCAGCGCGACGCGTTCGCCGAGTACGCGCGCGCCTGGGGCCGCGTCATCCCGCGCTGCGGCGGCCATCTCGTCGGCTACTTCCTGCCGCACGAAGGCAGCAACTTCGAGGCCTGGGGCCTGATCGCCTTCGCCTCGCTCGCCGACTACGAGGCCTACCGCATGCGCCTGAAGGCCGACCCCGAGGCGCGCGGGAACTTCGAGTTCGCGCGCCGCGAGCGCTTCATCCTCAAGGAGGAGCGGCGCTTCTGCGAGGTGGTGCAGGAGGCCTTCGAGCGGCCCGCGTCGTGAGCATCCCCGGCGCTTCCAGCATCTTCAGCACCTTCAGCGCATCAGCGGTAGAACCTCGTCCCATGCCTTCGCCGCGCAACGCGCCGCACGAACCCCGGCTGGCACGCGTGGCCGCGCTCGTCGCCGATGCCAGCCGCTCGCGCATGCTGAGCTACCTGCTCGGCGGCGAATTCGCCAGCGCCGGCGAGCTGGCGCAGGCGGCCTCGGTGAGCGCCGCCACCGCCAGCGCCCACCTCGCGCAGCTGCTCGATGCCGGCCTCGTCGCCTGCGAGCCGCGCGGGCGGCACCGCTACTACCGCCTCGCCGACGCCGACGTGGCGCACGCGCTCGAGGCGCTGGCCATGGTGGCCGAGCGGGCGAGCCACGCGCGCACCTGGGCGAGCCCGTCGCGCCTGCGCCTGCGCTTTGCACGCTGCTGCTACGGCCACATGGCCGGGCAGTTCGGTGTCGCCGTCTTCGAGGGCTTGCGCGAGCAGGGCTGGCTGCAGCCGCGCGCGCAAGGCGGCTTTGCCGTCACCGCTGCCGGGGGCGAGGCGCTCGCCGCACTCGGCCTCGACGGCGCGGCCTGGCAGCGGCGTTCGCAGCAAGGCGGCGCGAACGCGGCGCGCGTGGCCTACGGCTGCATCGACTGGTCGGAGCGGCGCGAGCACCTTGCCGGCCCCTTCGCGGTGGCGCTCATGCAGCACTTCGTCCTGCGCGGCTGGCTGCGCAAGCGCGCCGGCGACCGGGCGCTGGAGTGGACACCGGCAGGCCGGCAGGCGCTCGGCAGATGGGTCAAGGTCCGCGACGACGCATCGTGAGCTCGGGTGCGCGTTGCGCGCGCCCTACCTCGGGAGCGCGTTGCCCGCGCCCTACCTCGCCGCCGCCTTGCGCCGCGTGCAGCCGCGGCCGGCCAGGGCCAGCAGGGCGAACGGGACCAGAGCCCAGGTGGCGGGTTCAGGCACCTGCGCGGTGACGCGGCCGTCCTCGTCGAACACGACCTGGTTCGTCGCCAGGTCGGTGAGCGTCCAATCGTCGATGCGCAGGCCGTCGGCGGTGAACAGGTTGATGCTCATCAGGTTGAACGTGCTCGCGAAGTCGGCGAAGCCGCTGTAGCTCGCGCCGGCGGGCACGCTGCCGTACTGCTGCACCACGCCGGCGGCGGCGTAGAAGAGGATGTCCAGCGGGCTGGCGGTCGAGCCGACGTAGGTGAAGGTGTAGCTGCCCGCGCCCACGGCGTGCAGCGCGTCGGTGCCGAAGACGTCGAAGAACGAGCCCGCGCCGGGCGTGAAGCTGCGGGCCAGGAAGTCGAGTCGACCGAGCGTGATGCCGTAAGGGGGCGTGGACTGCGTGCCGCTCACGTCGAAGTTGAACTCGACCCGGCCGGGTGTCGCCGCGCTCGAGAAGCTCGCCTGCGTGCGGCTGCCCTGCGAGCCCACGACGTTGTAGCCGTAGCCCGCGCCCGCGTTGGACACGTCGGCGGAGGCGAACGTGCGCGCCGAGGCGAAGCCGTCCAGCGTCGCGCTCGTGTTGTAGGTCAGGCCCGAACCGCCGGCGCCGAGGCTGCCGCTCTCGGCGGCCGGCCCTACCGGGATGCTGTCGTTGGCGAAGCGGCCACCCTGGGCGAGTATGTTGCCCGCCGCATCCTTGATCTCGCCGTAGGCTTGCGAGTGGTAGTACTGCGCCGCCATGGGGTCGCCGTTGTTGACGGTGATCGCCGCCGCCGCGGCCGTGGCCATCGGCCACAGAGGAGCGGTCAGCAGGGCGGCGGGCAGCAGCAGGGCACCGACCCTGCCGGCGACCCTGCCGGGGCAGGCGGGGCGCGGGCGACGAACGATCGACATGGGGAAGCCTTTCTTGCCACGTGGGCACGGTTGCGTTGGCGCCGCGCGACTGCAGGGCGAGGCGTGAGCCGCACTCTGCGAACGCAGCGCTAGTCAACCGTTAAACGGAGCGTCGTTCCGACGCCGTTCGCGCCCCCTGGCTCGCGGGGAGGACGGCCCCGCGCATGAGGGGCTGCGCGAACGATGTCACGGGGCGCGGCACCGGCGCCGCGCGCCGGCGCGGCGCGGCGCGGCGCTCAGGCGCGCAACGGGCCGAAGCACACGCCGGCGCGGACGTTCAGCCGAACAGCGCCCGCACCAGCGCCAGGCTGACGAACGGGAAGCACAGCAGCAGCACGACGCGCAGCGCGTCCCAGGCGAGGAAGGGGAAGACCCCCTTGTACGTCTCGCCCATCGGCACGTCGCGCGCGAGGTTGTTGACGACGTAGACGTTCAGCCCCACCGGCGGCGCGATGAGGCCGATGCCCACCGTCATCAGCACGAGGATGCCGAACCAGATGGCCTTCTCCTGCCCCTGCAGGCCCCAGAGCTCGAGGCCCATGATGGCCGGGAAGAGCACCGGAATCGTCAGCAGCAGCATCGAGAGCTCGTCCATGACGCAGCCGAGCGCGACGTAGAAGAGCAGCACCGCGGCGACGATGAGGAGCGGCGCCACCTGCAGCCCGCTCACCCAGCCGGCCAGCGCCGCCGGCATGCCGGTGAGCGCGAGGGTGGCGTTCATCATGTCGGCGCCGAGGAAGATCATGAAGACCATCGCGCTCGTCTCGGCGGTGGCGGCGAGGCTCGCCTTCGTCGCCGCGAGCGTCAGCTCGCGCTGCGCGAACCCGGCCACGAAGGTGGCCACCGCGCCCACCGCCGCGCCCTCGGTGGGCGAAAAGAGGCCGCCGTAGATGCCGCCGAAGACGATGACGAAGATGGCGACGATCGGCCACACGCCCAGCAGCGCGCGCCAGCGCTCGGGCCAGTCGGCCACCTCGCTCGGCGGCGCGAGATGCGGGCGGGCGCGGCAGACGAGCCAGAGCACGGCGAGGTAGCCGAGCATCGCCAGCACGCCCGGCACCAGCGCCGCGGCGAAGAGCTTGGCGATGTTCTGCTCGGTGAGGATGGCGTAGACCACCAGCGGCACCGAGGGCGGGATGAGGATGCCGAGCGTGCCGCCGGCGGCCAGCGTCGCCGTCGCCAGGCCGCCGGCATAGCCGTGGCGCTTCATCTCCGGGTAGGCCACCTGCGTGATGGTGGCCGAGGTCGCCACCGAGCTGCCGCAGACGGCGCCGAACGCCCCCGCCGAGAGGATGCTCGCCATGCCGAGGCCGCCGCGCACATGGCCGACCCACGCCGCCGCGGCGTGGAAGAGGCGGCGGCTCAGCCCGCCCTGCGTCGCGAACTGCCCCATCAGCAGGAACAGCGGAATCACCGACAGGTCGTACACCGTGAGCCGCGCCACCGCGCTGCCCTTGAGCAGGTTGACGAGCGAGCCGCCGTTGGCGATGACGGCGTAGCCTACGGCGCCGGGGATGAACATGGCCGCGGCGATCGGCGTGCGCAGCGCCATCAGCACCAGCATGACGCCGAACATCGCCAGGCCCAGGAGCGTCGGGCTGACAGTCATTGGACCGCACTCCGCGCTGCGTGCTGCGCACCTTCGCGCTGCGCACTCCGGCATGAGCCCTTGGGGCGGCCCGGCGCGCTCATGACGCGGCCTTCTCCGCCGCGGTCGGCGCGGCGGGCGCGGCGGGCGAGGCGACGAACGCCTGCACGAGCGCCACGGCCGCCGCCAGCGCCAGCCCCGGCGCGAGCGAGGCGTAGGTCCACCACATCGGCAGCTCGAGGTTCATGGAGGTTTCCTGCGCCGCGTGCACGGCCAGTGCCCCGGCGGCGCTGCGCCAGGCGAGCAAGGCGCACATGAGCGAGAGCGCCAGCGCGCCGGCGGCGTCGAGGGCGCGCAGCGTGCGCGGCGACGCGCGCTGGGTGAAGAAGTCGACGATGATGTTGCCGCGCTGCGCCTGGCACCAGGGCAGGCCGAGCGAGATGGCCAGCGCGATGCCGAACTGCACGAGCTCGACATCGCCCTGGATCGGCAGCGAGAAGGCGGCGCGGCCGACGACGCTGACGACGACCATCAGCGCCACGGCCATCGCGATGGCCGCGCCGGCGACGGCGAAGACCTCGGCGAGCCGCGACAGGCGCGTCAGCAGCCGCTGCATGAACGGCCGGCCGCGCGCGGGTCCATCGGCTTCGCCCCTGGCACCGCGCTCATTGGCGGCTCACTTGCGGCGTCACTTGCGGCGTCACTTGCGGCCTCACCTGCGGCCTCGCTTGCCGCATCACTTGCGGTACTTGGTCAGCAGCTCGCGCGCGTCCTGCAGCATCTGCTTGCCGGGCAGGCCGCGCTTGTCCATGTCGGCCACCCACTCGTCGTAGATGGGCGCGCTCGCCTTGATCCACTTGTCGGTTTCGGCGGCGCTGAGGGTGATGATGGTGTTGCCGCGGTCGGCCGCCGCCTTGCGGCCGGGCGCCTGGCTCTCGTCCCAGATCTTGCCGATCTGGCGCGACAGCGCCGCGCCGCTGTTGTCGTCGATCACCTTCTTCAGGTCGGCGGGCAGGCCGTCGTACTTCGCCTGGTTCATCGCGAAGACGAAGCCGGCCGAATAGAGCGCCGGGCGGCTCGGGTCGGTCTGCGTGTGGAACTTGGTCATCTCGTGCAGCTTGAACGCCGGGATCACCTCCCAGGGCAGCGCGAAGCCGTCGATGGTGCCCTTGCTGATGGCGTCGGCCACCGCCGGCACCGGCATGCCCACGGGCGTTGCGCCGAGCTTGGCCAGCAGCTTGTTCGTCTGGCGCGTCGGCGCGCGCATCTTCAGGCCCTTGAAGTCGTCGAGCGTCTTGACCTGCTTGCTCGCGGTGTGGATGTAGCCCTCGTCGTGCACCCAGGTGGCGAGGACCTTGGTGCCGGGGAACTCCTTCACGCCGTACTTCTGCAGGTAGTCCCAGGCGGCGGCGGCGGCGACCTCGGCGCTGTTGGTCATGAAGGGCAGCTCGAACACCTCCATCGCCGGGAAGCGCCCGGCCGTGTAGCCGGGCAGCGTGATCGTGAGGTCGTCGACGCCGTCCTTGATGCGGTCGACCAGCTGCGGCGGCGTGCCGCCTCCGCTCATCGCCGGCAGCAGCTGGCACTGCATGCGACCCTTGGACTCGGCCTTGATCTTGTCGCACCAGGGCGCGATCACGCGCACCGGCGCCATCGCCTGCGGCGGCCAGATGTGGTGGAACTTGAGGCTCACGTCCTGCGCCATGGCGGCGCCGGTGAACAGGGCGGCCAGCGCCAGGCAGGCCTGGCCGACGCGTTGCAGCTTCGAGCGGTTCATGGGGTGTCTCCTTGGATTGAGGCGGCCGCGCACACGCAAGGGTGCGGCAGCCATTGTCGGCACGCGCCGCCCCGCGCGGCGGCGATGTTCGCGCTAGCTGCTATGCCGGTTCGGCATGGAGCTCCGGGATCAGCGACCCGTCGGTTCCCTCAGCCCATCAGTCCCATCAGTCCCATCGGCCCCATGAGCGCGGTCAGCCCCAGACCTCCTGCGCCGTCTCGACCACGAGCTGCAGCTTCCTGCGCTGGTCCTCGACGGCGATGTTGTTGCCGTGCACCGTGCTCGAGAAGCCGCACTGCGGGCTCAAGGCAAGCTGCTCTAGCGGCGCGTACTGCGCCGCCTCGCCGATGCGCCGCTTCAGCGACTCCTTGCTCTCGAGCTGGCCGAACTTGGTGGTGACGAGGCCGAGCACGACGATGCGGCCCTTCTTGAGAAAGCGCAGCGGGCGGAAGTCGCCCGAGCGGTCGTCGTCGTACTCCATGAAGATGGCGTCGAGGTTCATCTCGGAGAGCAGGGCCTCGGCCACCGGCTCGTAGTTGCCCTGCGCGGCGAAGGTGCTCTTGAAGTTGCCGCGGCACAGGTGCATCGCCAGCGTCATGCCGGGCGGCTTGAGCGCCACGACCTTGTTGATAAAGCCGGCATAGCGGTGCGGCAGCTCGTTGGGATCGTCGCCGCGCTGGCGCGCCGCCTCGCGCATCTTCTCGTCGCACAGGTAGGCCATGTTGGTGTCGTCCATCTGCACGTAGCGGCAGCCGGCGTTGTACAGGCTCAGCAGCTCCTCGCCGTAGGCGCGCGCCGTGTCGTCGTAGAAGGCGGGGTCGAGCTCGGGGTAGGCCTCGCGGCTGATGCCGCCGCGGCCGCCACGGAAGTGCAGCATCGTGGGCGAGGGGATCGTCACCTTCGGCGTCGCGCCCGGCGCATGTTCGGCGACCTGGCGCTTCAGGTACTCGAAGTCGGCGCGCTGGATGTCCTTGACGTGCTGCACCTTGCCGACGACGCGGATGGTCGGCGGTGCGAGCTCCTCGGTGCCGTCGGGCTTCTTCACCGTCACCGGGATGTCGGTCTTGACGCCGCCGAGCTGGTCGAGGAAGTCGATGTGGAAGTAGGTGCGGCGGAACTCGCCGTCGGTGATGGCCGAGAGGCCGCAGTCGCGCTGGAACTTGACGATCTCGGTGATGGCGCGGTCTTCCACTTCGCGCAGCTGCGCGGGCGTGATCTCGCCCCTGGCCTTCTTCTCGCGCGCCTCCAGCAGGTAGGCGGGGCGCAGGAAGCTGCCGACATGGTCGGCGCGGAAGGGGGGCGTGGTGCGGGCAGTCATTGCCGGTGTCTCCGTGGGATGGGGGTTCGGGGCCCTGGTGGCGTGCAGGTGGCTGGTGGCCTACAGGTAGCTGGACAGGTGGTCTGCACGTGGCCGGGGGTCGAGCGTAACGCGTCGGACACCGGGCGCGAAGACTCCCGACCTCTTCAGAGGTCGATCACCAGGCGCGGTGTCCGGGCGCGCGAGCAGCAGGGCGTGAACTGGTCGTTGGCCGCCTGCTCTTCGGGGGTGAAGTAGCTGTCCCGGTGGTCGGGCACGCCCTCGAGCACGCGCGTGATGCAGGTGCCGCACACGCCCTGCTCGCACGAGGTGGGCACGCTGACGCCGGCGGCCTCGAGCGCGCGCACGGCGGTCTGCCCGGCCGGCACGACGACGATGCGGCCGCTCTTGGCCAGCTGCACCTCGAAGGCGCTGTCGCCGGCCGCGGGGGCCGCCTCGCCGGCGAAGAACTCCCAGTGCAGCTGCGCCTCGGGCCAGCCGGCGGCGCGCGCCGCGCCGAGCACGGCATCCATGAAGCCGCGCGGCCCGCAGACGTACAGGTGGGTGCCCGGCTGCGGCGTGCCGAGCAGCGCCTTGGGATCGAGCCGCTGCGCCGCCGGGCCGTCGTCCAGATGCAGGCGCAGGCGACCGCCCCAGGGGGCGGCGCGGATGCGGTCGAGGAAGGCCGTGCGCGCCAGCGAGCGCGTGCAGTAGTGGAACTCGAAGTCGGCACCCTGCGTGCCCAGCGCCTCGGCCATCGCGAGGGTGGGCGTGACACCGATGCCGCCGGCCAGCAGCAGGCTGCGCGCACCCGGGGCGGCACCCGCCGCGCCCGAAGCCGCGGGCGCCGTCACCGGCAGCGCGACGAGCGGAAAGTGGTTCTTCGGCGCGCTGACGGTGAGCGTGTCGCCGACCTGCACGCGCTCGTGCATCGTCGCCGAGCCGCCGCGCGAAGCGGGCTCGCGCAGCACCGCAATCAGGTAGCGGTGGCGCTCGGCGGGCGAGTTGCACAGCGAATACTGGCGCGTCAGGCCGCCCGGCATCAGCACGTCGAGGTGCGCGCCGGCGGTGAAGGGCGGCAACTCGGGGCCGTCGGCGGCGCGCAGCTCGAAGGCGCAGATGCCCTCGGCCAGCGGCGTCTTCGCCGCCACGCGCACGTGCAGCATCGAGGCGGTCATCGCGTGCGTGCCCCCGCGCTGCCGATCAAGCCGCCGCCGGCGCGGCCGCGCGCTCGGCCGCGACGATGCGCTCGATGATCCGCCGCGCCATGACGCCGCCGGCGTCGATGTTCAGGCTCAGCACCTTGCGCTCGGGGTGGCTCAGCAGGTTGCGCTGCTGCAGCTCGAGCATCTCGCGGTCCTCCGCGAAGATGCGGCCCTGGCCGTCGCGGATCTGCGTCGTCAGCGACGGGTCGTGCGGCTTGAAGTGCCGCGCCATGCCCCAGAAGTACCAGATGCTGTGCTCTGTCTCGGGCGTGATGAAGTCCACCACCCACGCCGAGGCTTTGGCTTGCGGCGGCGCGGCATGCCCGCCGCGGCCGGCGAGCGCCACGCCGACCTCGATCATCACGTGGCTGGGCGGCGTGAAGTGGCAGATCTGCCAGCGGTCCACCGGCTGGTCGGTCGGCAGGCCGTTCATGCGCAGCGCCATCTGCCAGAACGGCGGCGCGCCGATGCCGTTCATGAAGCGGCTGGTGACGACCTCGTCGCCCTCGGTGCGCGTCTGGCAGGGCGTCTCGTCGATCTCCTTCTGGCCGATGCTGGTGGCGTGCACGTAGGTCTCGTGCGTGAGGTCCATCAGGTTGTCGACCATGAGCCGGTAGTCGCAGCCGATGTGGTACAGGCCGCCGCCGTAGGCCCACTGCGGGTTGTCGGCCCAGGGCAGCGCGGGCAGCTTGTCGGCGCTCGCCTGCGCCGCGTCGCCGGGCCACACCCACACGAAGCCGTGGCGCTCGAGCACGGGGTAGCTGCGGATCGGCGGGAAGCCGCGCACGCGCTGGCCCGGCATGGCGACGGTCTTGCCGTCGCAGCCCATCTCGAGGCCGTGGTAGCCGCAGACGAGCTTGCCTTCGACGACACGGCCCAGCGACAGCGGCGCACCGCGGTGCGGGCACCAGTCTTCGAGCGCCGCGACCTGGTCGCCGGGACCGCGATAGAAGACGATGCGCTCGCCGCAGATCTGGCGGCCGAGCGGCTTGTCGGCGAATTCGTCGGGCGTGGCGGCCACGTACCACGCGTTGCGCGCGAAGGTCATGAAGGAAGTCCTCTCGGCGTTCGATTGGATCCAATTATGGCCCAATCTGCGCTATTGTCATCCGTGTTTCCCTGAGGAGCGGTCGACGTAATGGATCCAATCAACGGCAAGCCGGCCCGGCGCGGCGCCGACGCCGAGGCCACCGCGGCCCCCACCGGCACCGTCGCGCGGCTGCGCCAGCTCATCGCCGACGGCCACTACGCGAGCGGCGAGCGCCTGGCCGAGGAGTCGGTGGCGGCGACGCTCGGCGTCTCGCGCACGCCGGTGCGCCTGGCCTTCCGCACGCTGGCGCAGGAGGGTCTGTTGCAGAGCGCCGGCAAGCGCGGCCACGTGGTGCGCGAGTTCTCGGCCGAGGACGTGCGCGTCGCCGTCGAGGTGCGCGGCGTGCTCGAGGGCCTGGCGGCGCGCCGCCTCGCCGAGCAGGGCCTGAGCGAGGCCTTGCGCGCCACGCTGCACGCCTGCCTCGCCGAGGGCGACGAGGTCCTGCAGGCGGCCCCGCGCGGCAGCCTCACCGAGGCGGGCCTGGCGCGCTGGAGCGCGCTCAACGGCCGTTTCCACGCCGCCATCGTGCGCGGCAACGGGCACACGCGTGTCATCGCCGACGCCATCGCGCGCAACGACCACCTGCCCTTCGCCTCCGCCGACAGCATCACGGTGCAGAAGAATCAGCTCGAGCGCGAGCTGCGCAAGCTGCAGCTGGCGCACATGCAGCACCGTCTCGTCGTGCAGGCGCTCGAGCAGCGCGAGTCGGCGCGCGTGGAGGCGCTGATGCGCGAGCACGCCAACATCGGGCTGCGCTACGGCGAGTTGTTCGGGCCGCCGGAGGGCGCGACGCCGAGCGCTGCCGCGTCGCGTGCGCCAGGCGCGCCAGGCACGTCGAGCACGTCGAGCACGTCGAGCACGTCGCGCACGTCGAGCGCGTCGAGCGCATCCACCTCGCCCGGTGCGCCCCGCGTCGTTCGCCGGCGACGCTGAGCCTGCGCAGTCATCCTCCCCTGTCATTTCTGCCGCCGCGCGTCGAACGCGCCGTGGGTCCAGAATCACTCGCATAACCGCCGGTGCGTGAGTGGGGGGCCGGCTGGGAGAACGGCGATGCGTGAATGGCTCGCGGATGTACTCGGCCAAGGCGGTTTCCTGCCGCACGGCTACTGCTTCACCTGGTCGCCCGGCGTGCTCTGGTCGATGGTGGGGGCCGATGCGGTGATCGCCGCCTCGTACTACTCGATCCCGCTCGTGCTGGTGCAGGTCGCGCGCAAGCGGCCGGACGTGCAGTTCAACTGGGTGCTGCTGCTCTTCTCGGCCTTCATCTTCGCCTGCGGCACCACGCACGTGATGGCCATCTGGGTCATCTGGCAGCCCGACTACGCCGTGGAGGCGCTGGCCAAGACCTTCACCGCCGCCGTCTCCATCGTCGCCGCGGTGGCGCTGTGGCCGCTGCTGCCGCGCGTGCTGGCCATTCCTTCCACGGCGCAGCTGCGCTCTGCCGTCGAGCGGCTCGAAGCCGAGGCGCGGCAGCGCCGCTCGGCCGAGGAGAGCCTGGCCGATGTCGAGCAGACGCTGGCGGCGACGCTGGCCAGCATCGGCGCCGGCTTCATCGCCACCGACCGCACCGGGCGGGTCGTGCGCATCAACTCGGTGGCCGAGCGGGTCACCGGCTGGACGCAGGCCGACGCGCTTGGACAGCCCTACTGGAACGTCTTCGAACGCGAGAACCGCCCGGACACGCACCTCGAGAAGAGCCCGATCGACGTCGACCTCGCGCTCGGCGCCCAGCCCGAGCTCGCGCACCACTTCGTGTGCATCGCCCGCGACGGCCGACGCACGAGCGTCGAGGTGCGCGCCTCGACGCTGCAGGCCCCCGACGGCACCGTGCGCGGCCTGGCCGTCGTCATGCGCGACCTCACCGACGAGCGGCGCGCGCAAGCCGAGTCGAACCAGCTCGCCGCCATCGTCGCCTCCTCGCACGACGCCATCATCGGCACCACGCTCGACGGCCGCATCTCGAGCTGGAACGCGGCCGCGCAGGCGATGTTCGGCTACCGCGCCGACGAGATCGTCGGCCGCCCCGTGCAGGAGCTGCAACCGCCCGAGCGCGCCGGCGAGGAGGACCGCCTGCTCGAAGCGCTCGCGCGCGGCGAGGTCGTGCCGCCGTTCGACACCGTGCGCCTGGCGCGCCACGGCACGCCGCTCGACGTCTCGATCACCGCCTCGCCGGTGCGCGACTCGCGCGGCGCCATCGTCGGCGCCTCGAAGATCATGCGCGACATCTCCGGCAAGCGGCGCGCCGAGGAGGCCCGCATGCGCGCGCTGTCGCTGCAGGCCGAGAACCGGCAGATCCAGGCCGCCAGCCGGCTGAAGAGCGAGTTCCTCGCCAACATGTCGCACGAGCTGCGCACGCCGCTGAACGCCATCATCGGCTTCGCCGACCTCATGCACTCGGGCCGCGTGGCGCCCGACTCGCCCAAGCACCGCGTCTTCGTCGACCACATCCGGGCCAGCGGGCGCCACCTGCTGCAGCTCATCAACGACATCCTCGACCTCTCGAAGATCGAAGCCGGCAAGCTCGAGTTCGAGCCCGAGCCGGTGGCGCTGCCGGCGCTGGCCGCCGACGTCGTCAACCTGCTCAACGAGCAGGCGGTGGCGAAGATGCTGACCATCCGCGTGCAGGTCGACCCCGCCGTCGCGCAGCTCGTCATCGACCCGCGGCGGCTCAAGCAGGTGCTCTACAACTACCTGTCCAATGCCCTGAAGTTCACGCCCGAAGGCGGGTGCGTGACGGTTCGCGCCCTGCCCGAGGACACCGCCGGGCAAGGCGGCACGCCGCGCTGGCGGCTGGAGGTGGAGGACACCGGCATCGGCATCCGGCCCGAGGACATCGGGCGCCTGTTCACCGAGTTCCACCAGCTCGACGGCAGCCTCGCCAAGCGCCATGCCGGCACCGGCCTCGGCCTGGCGCTGACGCGCCGCCTCGTCGAGGCGCAGGGTGGCACGGTGGGCGCGCGCAGCGTCTTCGGCGAGGGCAGCGTCTTCCACGCCGTGCTGCCCAGGGTGGCGGCAGTGGCGGCGGGGGCGGAAGCGGCGAGTGCAGCAGACTCGACGGACCTGGCGCAAACGACGGAAGTGACCTGGCGCGGCCCCGCAGCCAGCCCGGCCGCGGCGGCTGCCGGCCCGCCGGCAGGCGCGCCGGGCGCCGGCCACGCCGCCAGGCCCGCGCCCTCACGCGGGGCACCGGCGGCCAGCCCGGCCGTGCTCGTCGTCGAGGACAGCCGGCTCGACGGCGGCGCGCTCACCGAGGCGCTGTCCGGCGCCGGCTTCGCCGTCGCCTGGGCCACCTCGGCCGCCGCGGCGCTGCAGCTCAGCCGCGAGCGCCGCTTCGCCGCCATCACGCTCGACCTGCTGCTGCCCGACCGCCCGGGGCTCGAGCTGCTCGCCGACATCCGCGAGGCGGGGCCCAACCGCGAGACGCCGGTGCTCGTGGTCACCGTGCGCGGCCACCCGCTGCCGCTGGAGGCCTATGCGGTGGCCGACGTGCTGAGCAAGCCGGTGCGCGGCCCCGCCGTGCTGGCGGCCCTGGCGCACATCGGCGTCGCCGCGCCGCGCGGGCGCGAAGCCGGCGCGCGGCAGGCCGTCATGGTCGTCGACGACGAGGGGCCGGCGCGCGCGCTCATCGGCAGCGCGCTCGAGTCGGCGGGCTACGAGGTCGCGCTCTTCGAGGGCGCGGCCGCCGCACTGCAGGCGCTGCCCACGCTGCGGCCGGCCGCGGCCATCGTCGACCTCTCGATGCCCGGCCTCGACGGCTTTGCGATGCTCGAGCGCCTGCGCGAGATGCCCGAGGCGCGCACCCTGCCGGTGCTGGTGTGGACGAGCCGCGACCTCGACGCCGACGACCGCCGCCACCTGCACGCGCGCGCCGATGCCGTGCTGTCCAAGGGCGCGAACAGCATCGCGCAGGTGCTCGAGCACGTGCGGATGCAGCTGCACACGAGCCTGGAGGCGTCGGCCACGCCGCTCGAGGCGCAGAGGGCGACGCACGGCGGCAGTGATGGCGTGAACGGTGCGAGTGATGGCAGCATTGGCGAGGGCCGTGGCGCGAGTGCTCGCGTCAGCAGTGGCGCGCGGGATGGCTCGCCGCCCGGCGGGGAGCGTGGCGATGGCGCATGAGTCCGACCCGGCGCGCGTGCCGCAGCGCCAGCCCTACGTTCTCGTGGTCGACGACAACCCGACCAATCTCGAGCTCGCCGTCTTCACCCTCGAGGTCGCCGGCTTCGAGGTCGGCACCGCGAGCGATGCGGCCGAGTACCGCCGCGTGCTCGCCGCGCGCCGGCCCGACGCTGTTCTGATGGACGTGCAGCTGCCGGGCAGCAGCGGCCTCGAGCTCGCGCGCGAGCTCAAGGCCGACCCCGCCACCGCGGCCATCCCGGTGATCGCCGTGACGGCCTACGCCATGAAGGGCGACGAGCAGCGCATGCGCGCCGCCGGCTGCGACGCCTACCTGAGCAAGCCGCTCGACGTGGCCACCTTCGCGCAGCGGGTGAAGGACGTGCTGCGGCGCTGATGTCGGCGCGGCGCGTTCGCGATGCGTTCGGCCGCGCCGGGCCGGGCTTCACCGTGTCGGCACGGCCGAGGGGCTCGCGCGCAGGCGCAGGTGTCGGGCCAGGAGGCCGGCCAGGGCGAGGCCGCTCAGCGCGCAAACCCCCGTGGCCAGCCAGCTCAGGTGCCAGCCGCCCACGCGCGCCGCCACCCAGGCAACGAGCGGGGGGCCGGTGAACTGGCCGAACGCCGAGCCCTGCTGCATCCAGCCCACCGTCGTCGACAAGGTACCCTCGCCCGGCGCCAGGCGCACGGCGAGGGCGAAGAGCGTGCCCGGGATCAGGCCGCCGAAACCTGAGAAGAGCAGCAGCGCAGCAAAGCGCAGCGCCGCCGGCAGCACCGGTTGCGGGGCGGCCGCGGGCGCGGCGCCCGGCCAGGCCACGAAGGCAAGCAAGGCGCCCAGGCCCATCGCCGCGAAGCCCACCACGAGCAGCCGCACCGGCGACACGCCGGCGTGCAGCGCGCGCCCGGCGCCGATGTTGCCGAGCATGTTGACCGCCGCCGCAGCGGCCGTCAGCAGGCCGGCCTCGGCCAGCGCGGTGCCGCCCTGCGCATAGATGGTGGGCAGGAAGCCGATCACCGCCATCCACTGCGCCGCATAGACCGCGAAGGCCATCGCCAGCAGCCAGGGCCCCGGCGCCGCGAGCGTGCGCGCGAGGCGCTTCCAGAGCGAGGGCATCGCCGCGGAGGCCGCAGTGCCGGCATCGGCGGCGGGGGCAACGGGCGCAACGGACGCACCGCGCGCGGCGCTCGCCGGCACCGCCCGCGACAGCCACAGCGCCATGGCCGCGCACACGGCTGCGAGCAGCCACCACCAGGCGCGCCAGCCGAGCCCCGCCAGCACCCACGGCCCGGCGAGCAGGGCCAGCGTGGTGGCCAGCGGCATGTAGGCGCCCCACAGGCCCATCACCAGGCTCATCCGTTCGGGCGCGACGAGCCGGCGGATGAGCGCTGGCGCCGCCAGCACCACGAGCAGGAAGCCGAAGCCCTCGCAGGCGCGCAGCAGCATCAGCCAAGCCACCCCGGGCGCGGCACCGCCGGCGGCGCTGGCGAGCGCCAGCACGGAAAGCCCGAGCAGCATGCTGCGCCGGGGCGTGAGGCCGTCGGCGAGCGCGCCGAAGGCGACGCCGGCGCTCATGCCGGCGAGCTGCACCATCGAGAGCAGGAAGCCCGCCTGCACGAGCGTGATCGCGAGCGCCTCCTGCAACACGGGCACCGCCGGCGGCAGCTTGCCCACGTGCAGCGCCGCGCAAACGCCGGCGAGGATGACGACGAGCGCCGGTTCGAGGATCGGCGCGTGCGTCGGGTGGGGGTGCGGCGGGGCCATGCTGGGGCGCGAGTGTGCCGGTTCCTAGAATTGCTTGGCTGGATCGCCCGGCCGGATCGCAAGGGCGGATCACCGGCCCCGATCCCCCGACCATGACCACCCCCGATGCACGCGCCGAAGCCGAGTTCCTGGACCTGCCCGGCATGCTGGCCGAAGCCGCGCGCGCGAACCCGGCATCGACGGCGCTGATCGACACCCGGGCCGGCGCCGAGCGCCGCCTGAGCTTCGCCGAGTTCGACGCCGCCATCGCCCGCGTCGCCGCCACGCTGCAGCGCGAGGGGCTCGGTGCCGGCGCCACGGTGGCCGTCATCGCCGCGGCCTGCGCAGAGTACTTGATCGTCTTCTTCGGCGCGCTGCGTGCCCGCCTCGCGGTAGCGCCGCTGGCCCCTTCGTCGACCCCGGCGCAGTTGGCCGACATGCTCGCCGACTGCGAGGCGCACTTCGTCTTCGTCGACGCCGATGCGGCAACGGCCTTGCGCACGGTACCGCTGCCGGCGGGCACGCGCGTCGTGCTTCTGCACGGCACGCCCGGCGAGCCCGCACTCGCTTTCGAGTCCTGGCTCGCCGCACCCGGCACGTTGCCGGCCCCGGTCCGCATCGAGCCCGCGTGGCCCTTCAACATCATCTACTCGTCGGGCACGACGGGCACGCCCAAGGGCATCGTGCAGTCGCACGCGATGCGCTGGGCGCACATCCGCCGCGGATCAGCCACAGGCTACGGCCCGGGCTCGGTGACGCTGACCGCGACGCCGCTGTACAGCAACACCACGCTCGTCTCGGTGATCCCGTCGCTCGCCTGGGGCGGCGCTGTGGTGCTGATGGCGAAGTTCGACGCGCTCGCCTACCTGCAGCTCGCCGAGCGCCACCGTGCCACGCACACGATGCTGGTGCCGGTGCAGTACCAGCGGCTGATGGCGCACCCGCGCTTCGGCGATTTCGACCTCAGGAGCTTCGTCGCCAAGTTCTGCACCAGTGCGCCCTTCCATGCCGAGCTCAAGGCCGAGGTGCTGCGGCGCTGGCCGGGCGGCCTCACGGAGTACTACGGCATGACCGAGGGCGGTGGCACCTGCATCCTGGCCTGCCACGAGCACCCGACGAAGCTGCACACCGTGGGCCCGCCGGCCGAGGGGCACGACATCCGCCTCATCGACGAGGACGCGTGCGAGCTGCCGCCCGAGGCCGTGCGGCGTGGCGCGAGCGGCGAGGTCGTCGGCCGCTCGCCCGGCATGATGAGCGGCTACCACCGCCAGCCCGGCAGGACGGCCGAGGCCGAGTGGTTCGACGCCGAGGGCCGGCGCTACATCCGCACCGGCGACGTCGGTCACTTCGACGCCGACGGCTTCCTCGTGCTCACTGACCGCCGCAAGGACATGGTCATCAGCGGCGGCTTCAACATCTACCCGAGCGACCTCGAGGCGGTGCTGCGCCGGCACCCCGCGGTGGCCGACGTGGCCGTCTTCGGCGTGCCGAGCGAGCAGTGGGGCGAGACGCCGGTGGCCGCGGTGGTGCTGCGTGAAGCGGCTGAAGCCGGGATTGCGCAGGTGTTGCAGGAGTGGGCGAATGCGCAGGTGGGCAAGACGCAGCGCATCTCGGCACTGCGCGTCGTGGCCGAGCTGCCGCGCAGTGCGATCGGCAAGGTGTTGAGGCGAGAGCTGCGCGAGCAGTGGCTGCGGCGGAGCGGCGGGCACTGAAGTGCGGTGGCGGGATCGGGCCGACGGGGCACCCCGCGCCGCTCGTGTCCTCTTCCGGCGGCCCGGCTCGCAAGCTGGGCGCCCCATCGGCCCGATCCGGCACAAGCGGCAGCACGCCCTCGTCGCATGCAAACGCTGGTGCCCGCCGAGGACGCCGGGTGGTCGGCTCAGCGAGGTAAAGGGGGCATCCGGGCGCCCTGCGAGCTTGCGAGCCGGGGGGCCGGAAGAGGACACGAGCAGAGCCGACCACCCGGCGGCCTCGGCGCGCCACCACCTCCGCACGCCCCGGCCTCAGCACCATATCCAACGCAGCCCCGCCGCGTTTGCCCGTCGCGTCACCCGGCCACACCCCCGCACCTCAGGCGCTCGTTCCAGCTGCGGCGTCGCCAGCAGTCAAGCGCGCCAGCGCCGCGCGCAGCTCGCGCAGCTTCGGCGGCTTGCTCAGCACCTGGTCGACCTGCGCAGGCACGTCGCCTTCGGCGAGCAGGCGCTGCCCCCAGCCGGTGAGCAGGATCACCGGCGTGGCCGACGCACTCGCCTTCACCACCGCCGCCACGCTGCGCCCGTCGACGTAGGGCATGCCCAGGTCGGTGATGACGACGTCGAAGGTCTCGCCGGGCCGGCGCGCGACGGTGAAGGCGTCGATGCCGGCCTGTCCGCCGTTGGCGGTGACGACGACATGGCCGTCGGACTCGAGCGTGTCGCCGAGCGACTTGAGCATCAGCGGATCGTCGTCGACGATGAGGATGCGCAGGCGCGAGACCGGCGCCTGCGGCGCGGGCGCCGCCACGGCCGCCGCCGGTGCCAGCTCGGGCACCGGGAAATCGAGGCGCACCGTCGTGCCCTGCCCGACGACGCTGTCGATCTCGACCTCGACCCCGTGCCGCTGCGCGACGCCGTAGACCATGGCCAGGCCGAGGCCGGTGCCGCGCTCGCCCTTGGTGGTGAAGAAGGGTTCGAGGCAGCGCCGGCGCGTGTCTTCGTCCATGCCGACGCCGGTGTCGCACACGTCGAGTTGCACGGTGCGTCGCGGCGGCGCTGCGGGGCCGTCCGCCGCCGACGGCACGGCGCGCGTGCGCAGCGTCAGCCGGCCGCCGGCGGGCATCGCGTCGACGGCGTTGAAGACGAGGTTGATGAGCGCCTCGCGCAGCTCGCTCTCCACGCCCAGCACGGCGGGCAGGTCGCCGTCGAGATCGGTTTCGAGCGCGACGACGATGCCGCGCTGCTGCGGCATGTCGCTCCAGCGCGCGCGCGTCAGGTCGACCACCTGCTGCACGAGCGCGTTCAGCGGCACCGGCACCGGCTGCATCTGCGGCTCGCGCTGGCGGTAGAACTCGCGCATGCGCGCCACCGTCGCGGCCACGTCGTCGACGGCCCGCGCGATCGTCACCAGCTGCCCGCGCCCGCGCTCGCTCAGGGATGCCTCGCGCTCGAGCAGGTTCTCGGTGTACAGCGCCACCGGCGAGATGGCGTTGTTGATGTCGTGCGCGATGCCGCTGGCCATCTGCCCGAGGGCGCGCAGCCGCTCCTGCTGCATCACCGTCTGCTGGCTCTGGCGCAGCTCGTCGTAGGCCTGCTGCAGCGCGCCGTGCAGCTCGGCATGCCGGGCGGCGAGCGCGACATGCGTGCTCAGCTGGCGCAGGAACTCGCACTCGCCGCTGCTGAAGGCGTGCGGCGCCCGGCGCGCCGCCACGAGGATGCCGAAGACATGGCTCTCCGATTGCAGCGGCGCGAAGACCAGCGAGCGCAAGCCGCCGCGGGCCAGCCGCTGCGGGAACGGGAAGGCACTCGCCTCGATGTCCGGTTCGTGGACGAGCTCGCCTTGCAGGCAGCGCGAGAGCCCGTTGCGGTCGATGCCGATGCGCGCCTGCTCGCCCAGCGCCAGCTCCATCGCCAGGCCCTGGCTGTGCGCACCGACGCGCACGATCGTCAGCGCCTCGTCGGCGCCGTCGTGGCGGCACACGCAGGTGAAGTCCACCGGCAGCCGCTCCTCGAGGCTGCGGATGGTCACCTGGTAGATGCTCTCCAGGTCCTGCCGCTCGCCGATGGCGCGCGTGATCTGGTCGAGCAGTTGCAGGCGCTCGAGCTGCGCCTGCACGCGCGCCTGCGCCAGCTTGCGCTCGCTGATGTCGCGCACGAAGGCGCTGAAGGCCACCGTGCCGGCCGTGCGCAGCGGCGTGATGGCGATCTCGACGGGGAATTCGTGCCCGTCGCGGTGCAGCGCGGTGAGTTCCAGGCGCCGGTTCAGCACCACGGCCTCGCCGCTGCCGAGGTAGCGCGCCAGCCCGCGCTCGTGCGCCTCGCGCTGCGGCGCGGGGATGATGGTCTCGGCCAGCCGCCGCCCGAGCACCTGGGCGCGTGTCCAGCCGAAGGTGCGCTCGGCCTGCGGGCTCCAGCCGGTGATCAAACCCGCGGCGTCCATCGTCACCACCGCGTCGAGCGCGGTCTCGACGATCAGGCGCGTGCCCTCCTCGCCGGCGCGCCGCTCCTCCTCGGCCTGCTGCTGTTCGCTCACGTCCTGCAGCGTGTTGAACCAGCGCCCATGGGATGGCCTTCGGGCTGCGCCGTCCGGCCCCTGCGCCATTCGCCCCTGGGGCGGCCCGGCGGGCTCACTGGAGTACCTGCGCGCTGCGCGCTCCGGTATGAGCCCTTCGGGCGGCCGGGCGGGCTCATGACCCTCGGCGTCGGGCGCGTCCGCGTCCGCGTCCGGTATGGGCTCGATCACCTGGCGCACGTGGATCCACGCGCCGTCGGCGCGGCGCAGGCGGTATTCGACATCCTTGCGCGTGCCGCTCACGGCGGCGGCGATGCTCGTGCTGCGGAAGGTCTCGCGGTCCTGCTCGTGCAGCAGCTGCATCCACTCGCGCGTGCTGTGGGGCATCTGCGCCGGCAGGACGCCGATCATCGGCGGCAGCGTCTCCGACCAGGCCTCGAACACGCCGTCGCGGCCGGTGATGACGTGCGCGATCTTCGCCATCACATGCGCGCGGTGCAGGGCGGCGTCCCGTTCGCGCAGCACGCTCTCGACCTGCGCGCGCCGCGTGATCTCGAGCTCGAGCTCCGCGGTGCGCTCGCGCACCCGCTGCTCGAGCTGATCGCGCGAACGCCGCAGGTCCAGCGCGTGCGACTGCACCTGCCCGGCCATGGCATTGAAGCTGGCGCCGAAGCGGCCCAGCTCGTCGCCACGCACGCCCTCGACGCGGGCCGCGAGGTCGCCGCCGGCGATCGACGCTGCGGCGGTGTCGAGCGCCCGGATGGGCCGCAGGATCGTCGCCGCGAAGGCCAGGCCGATGAAGCCGGCAGCGGCCAGCACGGCGGCGGCGACCAGCACCCTTGTGCGCGTCGCCTGCGCCATCTGCGCTTCGATCACCGCCTCAGGCAGCATGTAGAACACCGTCCAGGGCAGCGACTCGAAGCGGCGCGCCACGCCGTAGCTCCAGGCGCCGGTGAGGGGCGCCACGCCGCGGAACACGGCGAGGTCGGGCGAGCTCGCCCGCGCACGCTCGAACAGCTCGGGGAAGGGCCGCACGTCCTCGAGCCAGGCGCGCGTCCTGGCCCCGAAGCGGCGCTCGGCGGCGAGCCGGTCGACCAGCGCCGGATCGAGCCGGCCCGCCGGGCGAAAGACGATGTCGTCGCTGAAGGTGTGGGCGACGCGGATGCCGTCGCGGTCGATGAGCACGGCAAAGCTGTCCGGCCCGGCGAGCGCGTTGGACGCCTTGACGGCCTTCCACAGCGCGGCGGCACGCAGCCACAGCACGGCGACGCAGACGACGCGCTGCTCGCCATCGAGCACCGGCGCGAAGTAGCCGATCGTCGGCACCGAGCCGCTCGCCGGCGACGAGATGAAGAGGTTGGTGGTCACGGCCCGGCCCGACAAGGCCTCGCGCGCGAGGGGGCGGTCGGAGAGGTCCACGCCGATCAAGGACGGCTCGGTGGCCACGGCGACGCGCCCGCCGGCGTCGATGATCGCGGCGCCGCGGATGCCCTCGTCGCTGGCCGGGTAGGCCGAGAGAACGCCGAGCAACGCCGCCTGCTGCCGCGGCGCGCGCTGTGCCGGCGGCGCGGTGCAGAAGGCGCGCGTGTCGGGGAAGCGCGCCAGCCGGTTCACGGCGCGCTGGTAGCCGCGATGGAAGCTGTCGAGCTCGCGCACGATCTGGTCGCCGCGCGCCTCGAGCAGGTCCTTGACGCCTTCGAGCTGGCGCGCCTGGTCCTGGCGCAGGTCGACCCAGGCCCAGAAGGCCAGCGGCAGCAGCGACGCCGCCACCAGCAGCGCCGCCATCTTCGCGCGCAGCGGCCAGTCGGGGAACCGCAGCCAGCGAGGCATCGGCAGGCGCCGGCCGGTCCGGTTCTCGTGCGCTGCGCGGGGCCGGCGCACTACGCCGGGCCCGCGGCGGGCGCCTGGGCGCCGAGCGTGAACTTGAAGCAGGCACCGGCGCCCGGCGCCGACTCGGCCCAGACACGCCCGCCGTGGCGGCCGACGATGCGCTGCACGATCGACAGGCCGACGCCGCTGCCCTCGAAGCGCTGGGCACCGGGCAGGCGGTGGAAGGCGTCGAACAACTTCTCCGCCTGCGTCATGTCGAAGCCCACGCCGTTGTCGCGCACGTGCAGCACCCACTCGCCGGCCAGTCGCTCGCTGCCCACCTGCACCTGCGGCGCGGCGGCGTCGCGGCTGAACTTGATGGCGTTGGACAGGAGGTTGACGAAGACCTGCGAGAGCAGGCCCTCGTCGGCAACGACCACCGGCAGCTCGCCGATGCTGACCTGCACCGCACGCGCCCGCTCGTCGGCCTGCCGCATCTCGCCCAGCACCTGCCGCACGAGCTGCGCCAGGTCCACCGGCCGCACGACGAGGCTCTGGCGGCCCAGGCGCGACAGGCGCATCAGATCTTCCAGCAGCTGGTTCATCTGTCGCGCCGAGCGTTCGATGTGCTGCAGCCAGGTGCGCTCGTCGGGGGCGAGGCGTGCATCGAGGCGCCCGCCCAGCAGCGAGGCGAAGCCGAGCACGCCGTTCAGCGGCGCGCGCAGGTCGTGCGAGGCCGAGCGCGTGAAGGCGTCGAGCTCCCGGTTCGCCGCCTCCAGCTCGGCGGCGTGCTCGCGCAGGCTGCGCTCGAGGGCGGCGTTCTCCACCCTGAGCCGGCGCATCTCGAACGCACGCGCCAGCACCGGCAGCACGGCACCGAGCTTGAACGGCTTCAGGATGTAGTCGAAGGCACCCGTGCGCATGGCCTCCACGGCGGTGGAGATGGTGCCGTCGCCGGTCATGATGATGCCGGCCAGGTCGGGGTCGATCGCCAGCGCCTCGCGCAGCAGGGTGATGCCGTTCATGCCCGGCATCGTGAGGTCGGCCAGCAACAGGTCGACGGGCGAGTCGCGCAGCGAGCGCAGGGCCTGCACTGGGTCGGTGCAGCCGCGCACTTCGTAGCCCTGCGCGCCCAGCGTGTCGCAAAGCGCCTGCATCTGCGCCTGCTCGTCATCGACGACGAGCACGCGCGGCAGGCCGGACGCTGCTTTCACTGCATGACTCCCTGTGAAGCGCATTCTGCACCGATGGCGGGCGCGCATGGCAGCTTGCCCCGGCGCCGTTGCGCCCGGCCGCCTCTCTGACGGTTAGATGCGAAGCCGGCGTGCAGTGTTGCGCACGAGTCCGGCGGCGCGCTGCCGATAGAGAAGGATCGCCGCCGTTGGAACAAGCCCCCGACAGGCGCGCCGACGGCGGCTGCAGCAGCCACAGCAGCCACAGCAGCCGCAGCAGAACAACGAATTGGGCCCGACTCGCCGCCTTCATCGGAGCTCTCGCGGCGCCGGCGCCGCTTAGCCTCGAATCCGAGGTCCGGGGCGCCCGCGCCTCGAACCGGAAGACCCCAGCCCCAACCTGCGCCATGTTCGCGACCGATACCGACATTGCTGCTCCACCGCCCGGGTGCAACGCCATCAGGCCGGCGGCTGCGCTGAACTTGCTGGAGAGCGCCGAGCTCGGGCTGTTCCTGGTCCAGGACTGGAAGATCCGCTATGTCAACCCGGCGACGGCGCGCATGGTGGGTCATGGCGTGTCGGCGCTGATGGGCGCCGGGCACGACGTCTTCACCGCGCCCGAGCACCGCCCGCACGTGCTGGCGGTGATGGACCGCCGCCTCGCCGGCAAGGAGGGCCGCTGGGGCGACATGAAGTGCCTGCACGCCGACGGCTCGATCTTCGACGTGCGCGTCTTCGCGCGCCGCGTCGAGCACGAGGGCCGTGCCGCCGTGCTCGTCTCGATGCTCGACGTGTCGGAACTGCGCGCCGCGCTGCGCCGCGCCGAGTGGAACGCGCAGATGCTGGCGCGCACCGAGGCGCTCGCCCGCACCGGATCGATGGAGGTCGAATGGCCCGGCGGCGGCATCCGGCTGTCCAGCGGCCTGCGCGCCCTGCTCGGGCTCGACGAAGCGGCCGCAGTGCCGGCGACGCTGGACACCATTCAGTGGATCCCCGCCGACGAGCGCGACTACGTGGTCGGCATCTGGCGCGCCGCCGTGGCCGGCGAGCCCTTCGAGTTCCAGCACCGCGTCTGCTGCGCCGACGGGCGGCGCCTGACGGTGCTGCACCGCGGCGTCCTCGTCGCCGACGGCGAGCGCGCACAGATCGGCGTCGCGCTGCTGCAGGACATCACGGCGCAGCGCCAAGCCGAGGAGCGCATCCACGAACTGGCCAGCCAGGACGAGGTCACGGGCCTGCCCAACCGCGCCAGCCTGCTCGACCAGATGGATGCGGCCATGCATGCCGCGCGCTGGGACAACCGCGCCGTGGCGCTGCTGGCCATCGAGGTGCCGCAGATCGCCGCGGTGAAGACGAGCATGGGCTTCGGCGCCGGCGACACGCTGGCGATGGCCGTGGCGGCACGCCTGCGTGATGCCTGCCACGAGCACGAGTCCATCGCCCAGGTCTCGGATGCCGAATTCGCGATGGTCTTCGAGGGCGACGCGCTCGGCGACGATGCGAAGCTGCGCGCGCGCGCCGAAGCCGTGCTCGGCGCGCTCGCCGCGCCGGTGCGCCTCGGAGCGACCGAGCTGTTCCCGCATTGCCTGGCCGGCGCCGCCGTCTTTCCGCGCGACGCCGATGCCGCCGCCACGCTGCTCGAGGCCGCGCAGGCGGCACGGCTGGACGCCAGCGCCGCGCAGCAGATCGCCTTCTTCCGCCCCGAGGTCAACCAGCGCGCCATGCGCTCGATGCACATCGAGGCGGCGCTGCGGCGGGCCATCGGCGGCGACGAATTCGAGCTGCACTACCAGCCGCAGGTGGACCTGGCGAGCGGCGAGATCCGCGGCGCCGAGGCGCTGCTGCGCTGGCACTCGCCGGAGCTCGGGCCGCTCTCGCCGGCCGAGTTCATTCCGGTGGCCGAACGCAGCGGCCTCGTCGGCACCATCGGCGAGTGGGTGCTGCGCACCGCCTGCCGAGACATCGCACGCTGGCGCGCGAACTCGCTGCCGCCGGTGCGCGTGGGCATCAACCTCTCGCCCGCCGAGCTGCAGCGGCCCGACCTCGCCGCGCATGTGCAGCGCGTGCTGGTCGAAAGCGGCGTCGAGCCCGGCAGCCTTTCGCTCGAGCTGACCGAGGGCATGGTGATGGCCGATGCCGAGCGCGCCGCCCAGGTGCTGCGCGACCTGAAGGCGCTCGGCGTCGAGATCGCGCTCGACGACTTCGGCACCGGCTTCTCGAGCCTGAGCTACCTGTGCCGCCTGCCGATCGACGTCGTCAAGGTCGACCGCTCGTTCGTGCACGACGTCACCGCGCCGGTGGAAGAGGTGTCGGTGACGCGCGCCATCATCAACATGGCGCACGGCCTGAAGATGCGCGTGCTCGCCGAGGGCGTGGAGACCGAGGGCCAGCTCGGCCTGCTCGCCTCGAACGGCTGCGACCTCGTGCAGGGCTACTGGTTCAGCCGCCCCGTGCCGGTGGCCGAGTTCGAGGCCATGCTGGCCGCGCGCAAGACCGTGCCCGAGCGCTTCCTGACGAAGAGCCGCAAGACGCGCACGCTGCTGCTCGTCGACGACGAGGACAACATCGTCTCGGCGCTGCGCCGGCTGCTGCGCCGCGACGGCTATCGCATCGTCACCGCCTGCAGCGGCGAGGAGGGGCTGCTCCGCCTCGCCGAGCACGACGTCGACGTCATCGTCTCCGACCAGCGCATGCCGGGCATGACCGGCGTCGAGTTCCTCAACCGCGCCAAGGCGCTGTACCCGGACACGGTGCGCATGGTGCTGTCCGGCTACACCGAGCTGCAGTCGATCATCGATGCCGTCAACGAAGGCGCGATCTACAAGTTCCTGACCAAGCCCTGGGATGACGAGCGCCTGCGCGGCCATGTCGCCGAGGCCTTCCGGCAGAAGGACCTGGCCGACGAGAACCGGCGCCTGGCCCGCCAGGTCGAGACCGCCAACACCGACCTCGCCGACCTCAACGCGCGCCTCGAGCTGCTGCTGTCGCAGCAGCGCGAACATGCCGACATGCTCGCCGCCAGTGCCGGCAGCATGCGCCGGCTCGTCGATGAGCTGCCGGCGGCGGTGGCGGCCATCGATCCCGAAGGCCAGATCGTCTTCGTCAACCGCGAGGCCGTCGAACGCCTGCCCGGCGCCCTCTCCTGGATCGGACGCAACGTGCGCGAGGCCTGGCCGGCGCGACTGGCGACGACCGTGCTCGACGACCAGGCCACCGAAGGCGATGTCGAGTTCGAAGGCCGCCGCTTCGTGGTTGCCAAGCGCCGGCTGCCGGTCGGCGAGAGTGCCCAGAGCCTGCTGCTGCTCTTCAACCCGCAGCACTGACCGACCCGATGCTGCCTGCCATGGACTCCGCCACCGTTCCCCTCCCGCTCGCCCCCGCGGCCGGCGCCCGCCGGCCGGGCACGGCGGCGGCGCCGACGCCGCCGCCGGCGGCGGTGGCGCGGCTGCACCACCTGTTCCGCGCCAGCCTGCGCGCGAGCAGGGTGCACCCGCTGCTGCATGTCATGCAGAAGTACCGCGGCCGGCCATCCGCTTCCGCTTCCGCTTCCGCTTCCGCTTCCGCTTCCGCTTCCGCTTCCGCTTCCGCTCCCCATCCCGCGACTTCTTCCCCCTTCGCGAGCGCGCCAGCTGCGGCGCCTTCGGCCGGCACCGCGGCGCCGCGCTCGCTGGCGCCGGAGCAGGTGCGCCGCCGCGTCGCCGAGCTGCCGCATCTGCCCCAGGCGGCGCAGCGCGCACTGCGCACGCTGCGCCGCGAGGACGCCTCGCTCGCCGACGTGGCCAGCGACCTGAGCTGCGACGCCTCGCTGACGGCGCGCGTGCTGCGGCTGGCCAACTCACCCTTCTACGGCGTGCCCGGGCGCGTGGCGTCGGCGCGCGATGCCGCCCAGGTGCTGGGCCGACGCACCCTCGAGTCCGTGCTCACGCTGGCCGCCGTGGCCGGCCAGTTCTCGGGCCCGCGCAGCAAGGCCTTCGACGCGGGGGTCTTCTGGCGCCACGCGCTCGCCTGTGCGATCACGGCCCGCGCGCTGGCGCGCGCCGCCGCGCTGGACGAGGACCAGGCCTTCGTGGCCGGGCTGCTGCACGACGTCGGGCTGCTCGCGATGAGCGTGTACTTCCCGGCCGAACTGGACGCCTTGCTGCTGCATGCGCGCGGTGCCGACACCGAGCTGTGCGCCGTCGAGCGCGAGCATGCGCTGACCACGCACGCCGAGGTCGGCGCCTGGATCGCCGCCCACTGGCATTTTCCGGCCGGCGTCGAGCGGGCCATCGCCGCCCACCATGCGCCGGCAACCGAACCCGGCGCGACGGCCGGCATCACCGCCTGCGTGCACGTGGCCGACGCCATCGGCCATGCGCTCGACGTGGCGCACCTCGAGCACGAGCTGGTGCCGGCCGTCGACGCCGCGGCCTGGCAACGCGTCGCCCTGGCGGACGAGGCCTTCTGCGTGCTCTTCGAAGAGACCGAAGAGGGCGTGCGCGCGCTCAGCGCGGCGCTGGCGCTGTGAACCCGCGCTGGAACGCCGGGCAGGACACGAACGAGACATCGAGACAGACATCGAGCGAGGAGTGAGCGAGACATGAGCGACGACACCCTGACCGCCGCCCCGGCCACCCCGACGACCACGGCCACGCCGCGCTGCGCGAGCTGCCCGCACGCCGACCGGCTGGCCGAGCTGACGCGATCCAACGACGACCTGACGCAGCTCAACGAGACCCTGCAGCGCACGCAGGAGCAGCTCGTGCAGTCGGAGAAGCTGGCCTCCATCGGCCAGCTGGCCGCCGGCGTCGCGCACGAGATCAACAACCCGGTGGGCTACGTCTTCTCCAACTTCAGCTCGCTCGAGCGCTACCTCGGCGACCTCTTCCGCATGCTCGCGCTGTACGAGTCGGCCGAGGCGCAGCTGGCCGGCAGCCCGCATGCGGCGCGCATCGCCGCGCTGCGCGCGGAGATCGAGCTCGACTACCTCAAGGAGGATGTGCCGACGCTGATGGCCGAGTCGCGCGAGGGCATCGCGCGCGTGCGCAAGATCGTGCAGGACCTGAAGGACTTCTCGCACGTCGACGCGCGCAAGGAGTGGGAGTGGGCCGACCTGCACAAGGGCCTCGACTCGACGCTGAACATCGTCAACAACGAGATCAAGTACAAGGCCGAGATCGTGCGCGAGTACGGCACGCTGCCCGAAGTGCAATGCCTGGCCTCCGAGCTGAACCAGGTGTTCATGAACCTGCTCGTCAACGCTGCGCACGCGATCCACAAGCCGCGCGGCACCATCCACGTCCGCACCGGCACCGCCGGCGAGAACGTGTGGGTCGAGATCGAGGACGACGGCAGCGGCATCTCCCCCGACAACCTGTCGCGCATCTTCGACCCCTTCTTCACCACCAAGCCGGTGGGCAAGGGCACGGGCCTCGGCCTCTCGTTGTCGTACGGCATCGTCAAGAAGCACCACGGCCGCATCGACGTCGACAGCGAACCCGGCCGCGGCACGCGCTTCCGGGTAACGCTGCCAGTGCATCGGGACCTGCCGGAGCAGACGTGAACGCATCGGCGCAAGTCGCACCGCCCGGTGCCGACGCCGTGGCGGCCGCGCCGGCGGGAGGCGCGGGCACGGCGATCTGGACCGTCCTGTGCGTCGACGACGAGGCCAACATCCTCTCGGCGCTCAAGCGCGTGCTGCGTGCGGCCGGCTACTGCGTCGTCACGGCCGGCGACGGCGCACAGGCGCTGCTGCGGCTGGCCGAGATGCCCATCGACATCGTCATCTCGGACATGCGCATGCCCGGCATGGACGGTGCCGAGCTGCTCGAGCAGGTGCGCCAGCGCTGGCCGGGCGTCGCCCGCGTGCTGCTCACCGGCCATGCCGACATGGGCGCCACGGTGGCGGCGATCAACCGCGGCCGCATCCTGCGCTACCTGCACAAGCCCTGGGACCAGCACGAGCTGCTCGGCGCGCTGACCGAGGCGACCGAGCGCATCGCACTGGAGCGCGAGAAGACGCGGCTGGAAGCGCTGACGCGCTCGCAGAACGAGCAGCTGCGCGCGCTCAACCAGGACCTCGAGCACCGCGTCGAGGCCCGCACCGCCGAGCTGAAGGTCGCCAACGAGAAGGTGCAGCGCAGCTACCTGAAGAGCATCAAGGTCTTCTCCAACCTGCTCGAGCTGCGCGGCGGCCAGACGGCCGGGCATTGCCGCCGCGTCGCCGAGATGGCGCGCGACATCGCGCGCAAGATGGGCATGCCCGAGGCGCAGGTGCTGCAGGTCTTCGTCGCCGGCCTGCTGCACGACGTCGGCCTCATCGGGTTGCCCGACAAGATCTTCGCGCGGCCGGTGCAGCGCCTCGACGCCGAGGAGCTGGTGCTGTACCGCGCCCACCCGCTGCAGGCCGAGCAGTCGCTGATGGCGCTGGACGACATGCAGCCGCTGCTGCCGATGATCCGCGCCCACCACGAGCGGCACGACGGCCAGGGCTACCCCGACAAGCTCGCCGGCGCCGCGATCCCGCCGGGCGCGCGCATCCTCGCCATCGCCGACGCCTTCGACGACCTGCAGCAGGGCGCGCTGGTCGACGTGCGCATGACCGCGGCCGAAGCGCGCACGCTGATGCGCGAGGGGCGCGGCACCCAGTTCGACCCCGAGGTGCTCGACGTCTTCCTGCACATCACCGAGCCCGAGGCGCCGCGGCGGCCGACCGACCTGAAGCTGGGTTCGGCGGCGCTCGAGGCCGACATGGTGCTCTCGCGCGACCTCGTCGCGCCGACGGGCCTGCTGATGCTGAGTGCCGGACACCGGCTCTCACCCTCGCTGATCCGCCGCATCTGCGAGTTCGAGCAGCGCACGGGTGCGCTGGACATCTACATCCACCCTGCGGGGCGAACATGATCCGATTGCTGATCGTCGACGACGAACCCTCGGTGCTCGCGGCACTGCGACGCGAGCTGCGCCACCAGTTCGCCGACGAGCTGGTCATCGAGACCTGCGCCGATCCGGCGCTGGCGCTGGCGCGCGTGCGCGCGCAGGCCTTCGACATCGTCATGTCGGACCTGCGCATGCCGGAGATCGACGGCTTGTCGTTCCTCAGCCTCGTCTCGGCCATCCTGCCGGCGAGCGTGCGCATCGTGCTCACCGGGTCGGCGGACTTCGGGACCGCGCAGCGCGCCATCAACGATGCCGGCGTCTTCCGCTACCTGACCAAGCCGTGGACCGAAGCGGAACTGCGCAGCCACCTGGCCGCCGCGATCGCCATCGTCGCCGCCGCTCGCCGGCAGGCCCGCGCCGCGGCAACGGCCGCCGCCGATGCCGAGGATGCGCAGAGCCTGGAACGCCGCCGCCTGGAGGCCATCGAGCCCGGCATCACCGCCGTGGAATGGGGGCCGGCCGGCGAGGTGCTGATGCCGCCGTTGCAGGAGTAGAGAGGAAGCCTAGCGCCCCATGCGCGGCGCGAGCCAGCGCGCCAGCCGCTCCGTCGCGCCCAGCGCGTCGGCCGGCATGGTGCGCAACAGCAGGTCGCGCAGGTCGCGCACATCGCACAGGCCCTGGTGCATGCAGGCCTGCCACAACGCCGGGTGCTCCCGGCACGGCGCCTGCAGCTGCGCCGAGTTGGCGGGGCGGCCTGCGGCATCGAGCGGCAAACACGAGGCCAGCCAGATCGCGGCGCGCTGGATCTCGGGCGTCTGCAGGTCGCGCGGGTCGGCGCCCCAGGCCTGCAGTTGCTGGGCGACGCGCTCGCCGTCGCTGGCCTCCAGCACTTCGGCGAGCAGCAGCGGGTCGCCGACCGAGACGGCCAGCGCCAGGTCGAGCGGGCGGCGCGTCAGCTCGCTGGCGCTGTCGACATCGGCCGGGAATCCCGCCGCCTGCAACGCGGCCTCGATCTGGCCGGCCTCGGGCATCGCGTCGCACTTCATCGTCGGCGCCGGGCCGCTGCGCGCCGGCTGGTTCGGCGCCGCCCGCTGGCGCCACTCGTGGATCTGGCGCCAGTGCGTCACCTGCCGGCAGTGCCGCTCGGTCATCCAGGCGATGGCCAGGGCGGCCGGATCGCCGCTTTGCAGGGCGGCGTTCACGCGCTCGGCGGCGTTGCCCCCGGCGCGCAGCTGCGCGAGAGCCTGGCGCAATGCATCGCGCGCAGGCGGCAGAGCCCCCACGCCGGCCGGTGCGCCGTCCGGCGGCGTGCCTGGACCCCGCGTGCCGGTCGGGCCGCTCGCTGCGGCCGCCGGCACCGGCGCGGAAGCCGCCGCGTCGTCGGCCGGCGCGGCCGTGACCGGCTTGCCGCTGCCCCAGGGGTTGGCCAGTGGCCCGCTTTGCTGGTGGGCCGGCGCGCTGGCCGCCGCCGCCGCCGGCACGGCCGCGGGCGCGAAGGCCAGGTGCCACACCCGCCATGAGCCCCACCCTGCGCCCGCCGCGACGACCAGGGCACCCGCCACCAGCGCCGCCCGCTTGCGGCGGCCGCGCTCGGCCTGCGCCTGCTTCGCGAGAAGGCGGTGCAGCGCGCCACCGGCGCGCCGGCGGACATCGTCGAGTGAGTATTGAGTGCGCATCGGGCCTAGGCAGGATAAGCGCAATGCCGTGACTTTCGGGTCAGGCCGGGTCGCCGCCCTTGGCCGGGGCCGTGGGGCCGGCGCCGCTGCGCCGCGAGCGGCCGGAGGGCAGGTGCACGTCGCGCAGCACCCAGGTTCGAAAGCGCAGCGACTCCGCGTTCTCGGCCTTCGTCAGCATCTCGAGCAGGCAGTCGGCGCGCACGTGCAGCCCCGCGCCGCCGGGAGGCACGCAGGCGCCGGCACCGGCGGCCCTGGACAGAACCTCGTCGCGCGGCAGGTGGGGCAGCACCCGCCGCACGTCCTGGGCGCGAAGCCAGCGCGATTCGTCCTCGTCCTCCCAGACGGCGATCGGGCGCCCGTGGTAGGCGTAGTACCGGCCTTCGACAGGGCGGTACGCGATCGTGCGGGCCAGCCGCGCGCCGCCGGACAGGGCCTCGAGGATCGGGCCCGCGAAAGCCAGCGCGGCGAGCGGGCTCGCCACGGCGAGCCCGATCGGGCCCATCGTGAACCAGGCGGCGGCGAAGGCGACGCCGCACAAGGCAAGGCGCACCCCGACGCCGAGCGCGCCGCGAGGGCTCATCACGCCGCTCGCTGCAAGGGTGCCGGCAGCGCCGGGCCCGGCCAGAGGACGCGGCGCTCGCGGATCTCGTTGAAGAACCAGTCGTGGAAGCCGCGTGCCAGCATCCACTCGATGCGGTCGCCACGCCAGAAGATCTTCTGCCTCTCGACATCGTTGCCGGGAAGGTTCACGACGTAGTCGCGCGCGCGGTGCAGGTCGGCACTGCAGACCGGCAACGAGCGCATCTGCTTGAACCAGCGCGCCAGGCTCGGATGCCGCTCGCGCGAGAAGTCCGCCTCCATGGCGCGGGCGCTGGCGATGTGCGGGAACAGCGCGAAGTCCGCGACGCTCAACGGGCCGCTGACGTACTCGCGCTGCGCGAGCTCGGCCTCCAGCGCGTCGTAGACGAGGCCGAGATCGGCGCGTGCCGCCTCGAGCAGGCCGGCCGGCATGGCGTCCGGGCGCTCGGCCCACTTCCAGTACGAGATGTTGATGAGGATCGGATCGATCAGCGTGTCGGCCGAACGTTCCCAGGCCCGCGCGTGCACGCGGGCAGCGGGCGATTCCGGGTAGACCGGCCGTTGCGGATGACGATGCTCGAGATAGCCAATGATGTCGGCCGAGTTGACGACGACGATCTCGCCGTCCACGAGCGTGGGCACCTCGACGCGCCGGTTGACGGCCTCGAGCTCGGCGTGAAGCGACTTGCGAAGCGCGTCGACGGCCTCGAAGGCCAGCCCCTTGTGCTCCATGACCATGCGCACCTTGCGGGCGAAGGGGCTGAACGCGCTGTCGAAGAGTTTCATGGTTCGCTCCGGTTCACGGTTTGCGGCCGGGCCGCACTTCGGGCGCCAGTGTCAGCCTTCGCTGCGCGCGCTGTCCTGCGCCTCGATGAAGGCCTTGCGGAAGCCCATCGGATCGGTGATGCCCGTGATCGGCGCATGCGAAGTGCCGGTGCCCGAGATGACGAGCGTGCCGAAGTTCAGCATCCGGCCGAGCATCTCCTGGTCGACCTGGATGCTCTCGACCTTGTTGATGTTGATCTCGATGGTGCTGCGGCGAATGAAGCCGTGCTTGACGATCAGGCGCTTGCTGGTGACGGCCAGCTCGGTCGACTTGATGCGGACGTAGGCGATGGCCCAGAGGATGAGCCCGAGCCCGAAGGCCGGCAGCAGCAGGAGCCCGAAGAGGATGAGATGCCAGACCGACCAGAGGCTGAGGCGGCCCGTGTGCAGGAGTCGCTCGCCGCCGACGAGGGAACCTTCGACATAGCTGGGCATGGCGCACTCCCGGGAGCTGGACGGGGCGAGTGTAGGAGCTGGGACGGGTCGCGAAGCCGGCGCACGACGCCGTCGAGGCCCGCCTCGGCCAACGCAGGCCGGGGGCCTACTGCGCTCCCGACGAGCCCGCCGACGAGAGCCACTTCTCGAGGCGCACGCCGTCCTCGATGCCCTGGTACATGCCGGCCACGACGCCGGACCTGCGGTAGCCGTGCTCCTGGTAGAAGGCGATGGCGGCCGCATTGTCTTGTCGTGCCTCCAGGCCGAGCCTCTGCACGCCGGCCACCTGCGCCACCCGCTCCAACCAGGCGAGGAGAGCGCTGCCGACACCCTGGCGGCGGCAGTCCGGGCGCACGGCGAAGAGGCACAGATGCGCACTCTGTTCCCTGTAGATCATGATGCCGAAGCCGCGCAACCCCTTGGCATCTCTGGTGACCACGACGTTGGTCTCCGCGTCTGCGATGGCCCTCGCCACGCGGGCCGGCGTCCAGCTCCAGGCGAGCCCATGCTCGATCTCGCTTCTCGAAAGCCTCGCGATGGCCGAAGCATCGCGGCCTTCGGCGAGGTGCAGCACCGGTGCGCTAGAGCTCATGGCTGTAGACGATGAAGCCGCCATGTTGCGCCACCTTGTCGTACAGCGCGCGTCCGGCCGCGTTGGTGACCTGCGTCTGCCAGTACACGCGGCTGGAGCCGGCGGCGCGGGCCGCGTCATAGACGGCGAGGATCAGCGCGCGCCCGACGCCGCGGCCGCGAACCTGCCCGGTGGTGAACAAGTCCTGCAGATAGCAGACGTCGTGCAGGCGAGTCGTGCTGCGATGAAAGAGATAGTGGACGAGGCCGACGACCTCGCCGCCGAGCTCGCCCACGAACGCATGCACCGGCTCGGCCGGGTTGAAGAAGCGCTCCCAGGTGCTTTGGGTGATCTGGTCCGGCAAGGCGGTCGCGCCCGCGCGGCCATAGAAGGCGTTGTAGCCTTCCCAGAGCGGCCTCCACGCGGCGTGGTCCGCGCGCTGCACGGGCCTCACGATGATGGGCTCGTCACTCATCCAGGAACCCACCTTTGAAGAAGCTCCAGGCCGTGCCGTCATGGAGGTAGAAGTGGCCGTCAGCGCAGAAGTCCTTGCCCGGAAAGTACTCGCGGTAGGCGCGGGGGACGAGACGGCACAGCTGCTCGTCCGAGAGCTCCTCGAACTGTTCGGGCGTGATCGACTGGCCTGCGCGCAGCTTCGGTCTGTCCATGGATGTTGGGGCGTGATGCACGCCAGCGACCTGCTGACGGCGCGGGGGATCATAGGTTCGTCGCTGCCGACGGCCGCGTGTCGACCCTACCCGGTCGATGGAAGCCACGGCCCTTCGACGATGGTGGCCTCGCCGTCGCCCGGCCACGGCGGCATCGTGATCGCCACCGCGGCAAGGCCGGCACCCGAGGCGCGGAACTGGAAGTGCGTGCCGAGCGGGAGGGTCAGGCAGGTGCCCTCCGACAACTCGGCGATCTCTTCGGTGCCGCCTTGCTTACGCCACATGCGGCCCGAGCCGCCGACGATGAACCAGATCTCCTCGACCGTCCGGTGCGCGACGGCCGCCGAGACGGCGTGCGGCGGAAGACTGAAGTGCGCCATGCCGCCGCCGGACAAGCCCAGCAACACCCGGACGTCCGATCCATCCGGCGCCTGAAGCGTGCGCTCGGCCGGCAGCTGCAAGGTCTGGAAGGGGCGCATGTCGAGCGAGATTCCAGACGTCACTTCGCAGTGCCGGGCGCGGCCGCCGGCGGCGGCATGAGGGCGTAGGGCACGCGGCCGGCAGGCCCCAGCCGGACCGCGGCGATCGCCTGCTGGACGTTCGCGGTGCGCCGGACGAAGGCCTCGAGGTCCGCAGGCCGCGCGCCTGCGGGCAGGCAACCCTCGACGTACACCACGCGGCCCTGCACGGTGACCCAGAGCGTGCTTTGGCCGAAGTCCGTGGCATCGCGGAAGGCGGCCTTCAAGGCCGAGGCGATCTCCTCATCGTAGGCGTAGGCCTTGGGCCGCTGCGCCTCGCCCGCGAGCCAGGCGGTCGTCCCCTTCTCGGCGCGGCGGTGCGATTGCGCCAGGAAGCCCTTGCGGTCGGTGAACGGCCCGGCGGGCGCAGGACAGCCGGCGATGGCGGCGCGCACCTGGAAGAACGGGTCGTTGAACCAGTTCCGCAGCTCCTCGGCGGCGAGGCCGGGCGTGGCCGGCGCCACGCAGCACAGCGCCAGCAGCGTGCATGAGGCCGGCCGCGCGCCTCGCATGCTCAGCCTTGCCATGCGCGGGGCAGTGATGCGCTGCACAGGCTCACTTTCGTTCGGAGTGTTCCAGGACCACGACGATGCCGAAGGCGCCGACCGACAGCACCCTGCCGTCGGCCGTGGTGTATGAAGCCACGCCGAGCGAGTGGTAGTTGGACACGAAAGCGGCGAGGTCACCCAGCCGAAACAAGGCAGCCAGCTGGCTGCGCTCGGCCGTCACCTCCTTGATCCTGGCGCGATGCCGCTCGGGCGAGGGGTTGAGCAAGGCCGCCGCGGCAACGGCGACGGCAAGCGCGAGGGCGACATGGACGGTGCGGATGCGCATGGGAGCCAGGGAAATCAGGCCGCATTCTTGCGCTGGACCAGCGCCTTGCCGAGAGTCAATTCGTCCGGCTCCGCCGGCCAGGGGGCGCGCGCCGGCGGCACGACCTCCCGGAACTCGAGCTTGTGCAGCAGCGCGCGCGAGCGGTAGTTGGCTGCCTTGAGCACCGCGAAGGCGTCGCGGACCGAGTAGTGGGCGGCCAACTCCTGCAGCACGGCCTGGACGGAAGCGCTGCCGATGCCCTGCCGCCAGAACCGGCTCGCGAGCTCGTAGGCCACGTAGGCACGCCCGCCGGCCAGCACGGTGGCCTGCATATAGCCCGCGAACCCTCCACCGGGCAGCTTGACGACCCAGTTCAGCCATGTCTGCGAGCCGTCGGGCGAGGCCCGGGACTCCAGCTGCGTGTAGCGCTCGCGCAGCCAGGCGATCGAGCGTGGCGGTTCGTTCTCGAACTCGTAGATGGCCGGGTCGCTCAGGACGGCGAACATCGCCGCCGCGTGGCTCGCGAGCAGGGGCTCGAGCTGCAGGGCACCGGCGCGCAGGGTGTTCATGGCGTGTTCATGGCGTCCGTGCCGCTCGCAGGTCGAGCGCCATGAAGACCGCGCTGTCCAGGTCGCGCGCCAGTTCTTCCTGCGCCTGGTAGCGCCGCATGCTGTTCGCGGCGTAGGGCGCGATGTCGACGAAACCGGCCGATTCGTCGATCAGCCGCGCGGCGGCGCGACGCGTCTCGTCGTCCGCAACCTCCACCAGTCGTACCGGGTCGTCGCTCGTGCTCACGGTTCGCTCCCCTGCGTTCGGGCCGCGGATGAACGCCCGCGCTCCTGCGCGAACAGGCGCAGCGCGAAGCGCCCGGCATCGGTGTCGCGCAGGCGCAGGACCTCTTCGCGCATCGCGGCGGGCACGTCCTGCAGCGCCGGCGCAACGGCGCGGCACTCGGCGGGAAAGAGCACCGGCGCCGCCAGCGCCGCAAACGTCAGGTCGGCGGCGGTGAAACGCTCGCCGGCCAGGAACTGGCGTCCGCCCCTCAGGCGCTCGTCCACCTGCCGAAAGACGCCCCACACGCGCTCGAGCGAGCGCTGCACACCTTCGGGTGTGATCCTGTAGCCCGTGCGCACGAGGCGGCGCGCCAGCGGCGTGATCGCCGGCAGCAGCAGCGCCTCGTGCCACGGCACGCCGCGCGACCACAGCGAGCGAAGCAGCTTCGCCTGCGACAGCAACTGCGCGTAGGCCCAGCGCCGCGCGTGCGGACCGAGCTGCGTGTCGAACTGCTCTTCGAGCGCATCGACCTCGCTTCGCAGCGCGGCGTCGCGCGGGTACAGCAAGTCGCCGCCGCAAGCCGCATCGGCATGCACGAGGATGTCGGTGGAGTCGATGAAACGCCGGCCTTCGTGCACCAGCACCGGCACGGTGCCGCCCTCGTTGCGTGTCGTCGAGAGGCGGTGCAGCAGGGGGATGTGCGGCTCCTCGCGGTACGGCAGCGCGACGCGGTCGAGCGCCCAGCGTGCCTTCTCGCAGTAGTGGCTGAGCGGGATGGTGATGAAGATCGCGGAAGCGGTGTCGCCGTGGGCCATGGTTCGGACATTTCGGTGCCACCGCGTGGCGATGCCGCGGCCGCGATTGGGGCGCGTGCCGGGCGAGGTTTCAGGCGTCGCCGCGCGACAGCTTCTCGAGGTACTCCTCGCGCGTCAGCGTTCCGCCGTGGCGTGCGGCCTGCCCGGCATCGCGCGGCGGCAGCGCCGCCTGGTACTCGTCGATGCGCTTCCACTGCGCGAACGGTGTCGCCTGTCCCTCGCGCGGCACGTACCTGGAGGCTTGCAGTCGCCGGTACGTGTGGATGTAGCGCGGGCAGTTGCCGAAGATGGAGTGCACGTCGACACGCACCACGGCGCAGGCCTCGGGAAAGCGTTCGCCGGCGGTGGCCGCGCTCGCGAGCGCGGCGCGACCCTCCACTCTCAGGCGGCGAGGCGTCTCGAAGTCGATGAAGAGCAGGCCGACCGAGGAGGTCTCGGTCACGTTGCCGGCCGACAGGAACATGCCGTTGCCGTCGTAGAGGGGGAAGAGCAGCGTCCGGGAGTCGACGACGCGCACGAACCCGGGGTCGCCGCCCTTATACGAGCAGGTGGGCTGGCCGTTCGCGTCGACGGTGGCCAGGAAGAACATGTCCCGGGCCCGGATGAACTCGACGTCGCGTTCGTTGAATTCGCTGCGCACGCTGACCCGCGCCAGGGTCTCGGCCAGCGGTACCGTCTCGAAGCGACGTTGAAGGTCGAGTTGCGCGGCGGTGTACTCCTTGGCCATGGCACTCCTCGGGTAGGTTCGATGCGACGTGACGGGTCGGGTGATGGTCGGGTGGCGTCAGCCGACACGGCGCCGGAACTGCACGACGTTGCCCTCGGGGTCATGGCCGTCGAGGTGCACCGCGCCGCGCCACGACCAGGCGGCCTCGGGCGGCTTGAGGCCGCCGCCGGTGGCCGCCGCCGCCTCGCGCACGCTCTCGAAGCTTGCCACGAGGAAAGAAGCCTTGACCGGCGTGTCCTCGCGCAGCGCCGGCGGCGTGGCGATGGTGAGCTGGTGAACGACCGCCTCGGGCGCCCGGATCACGCTCACTTCGACGCCGTTGCCGGTGAGGATGGAGAACCGGTCTTCCCACTCGGCGACCGTGAGCCCGAGCGTCCGGCGATAGAACTCGGCCACCCTGTCCTTGTCTTTCGCGTAGACGACGACCGCGGCATGCGCCAGCGCGGCAGCCGGCGCCACGGCTTCCACCTTGCTTGCGGCCTGGGTTGCCGGCTTGCTTGCGGCCTGGGTTGCCGGCTTGCCCTTGGGCGATTGCGGCGGCGTACGGCGTGTGTTCACGCGAGGCATTTTCTCGAGGTCAGGCCGCTGTCTCGGCGCCGCCACGCAGCAGCGCCCACATGTGCACCTTGGCCAGGTAGCCAGACGCCACCCGCAGGGCCATCGGCTCGACGCCGAACAACTTGAAGCCGAGCGAGCTGTAGAGCGATTCCGCCGGCACGTTGCCCTGCGTCACCGTCAGCGTCAGCACCTCGACGCCCGGCCGCGCCGCAGCGTAGGAGAGCGCGGCTTGCACGAGCAGCCGGCCCACACCCGTTCCGCGGGCCTGCGGCTTGACGTACATGCCGATGAGCTGCCCCTTGTGCCGCGTCTTCGGCTTGTTCGAGAACTCGAGCGCGACGGTGCCGACGAGTTCTTCGCCGCTGAAGGCGCCGAACGCGGCCGTCAGGCCCGACGGATCGGCGAGCCGCCGGGCCCACCACGAATCCGGCTCGGCCGCGCGCTCCTCAGCCGTCGACGTGAACGCGTCGGGCGACAGGGCATAGGCCTCGAGCATGAGCACCCGGTACGGCTGCACATGATCGGCGCTGAGAAGTGCGACGCGCATTCGTCTGCGCCCCCATCAGGGCAGCTTGCCCACCACGCATTGAACGCCCGACAGCGCGTTGCCCTGCGATTCGATGGCGCGGCAGGCGACGGCCTGCCGCGACGAAGGCTCGTGGAACCAGACCGTGCTGGACGTGCCGCTCGTCGACACGCCGATCGGAACCCAGCTGGGGCTCGCGTTGATCTGTGACCTGGCCGGCCCGGACATCAGGGCGGTGGCCGCCAAACCCAACAGGGCAAGCAGGGCAAGCAGGGCCATCGGGGCCCATCTCGCGGCCAGCGGCCCGGGGCGGAAAGCATGCATGGGTGACCTCCTGGTGTGCCGACACGGTGGCACAGGCCGCAGACTGTACGACCGCAAGCAGTGGGCCGTCATCGTGCGGGCCGCGTGGGCCGTCACCGGGGTCACCGAGCTCACCGAGTGGGCGCCTCAGGCGATCCGCCCGACGCCTGCGCACGCGCGTGCGCGAGAACGCGCTCGAGGGCTCGCGGCATCAGCGCGAGATCGATCGCCTCGGTGAGCAGCGAGCCGTAGCGGATCTTGCGCCGCGCGCGCGTGCCCATGAAGCGATGCAGCTGCGCGTGCAGGCTGCGCCCCTTCTGCGCCGGCTGCTCCTGGAAGCGGCGAAACGCCTCGAGCTCGCGCTGCGCTTCGAGCACCGCCAGCACCGCCGTCGTGCCCAGGGCACGGATCAACTCGTCCTCGAGGTCGGCTTCGCAGACGAAGAAGCCCAGGGCCTCCAGGCCGGCACGGGTGAGATGCGTGCCCATCCCTGCCCGCTCGAGCGTGCGCCTCGCATACGCTTCTTCGGCGGCGTCACACAGGCCCGACAAACCGAGGCCGAGCCCCGAGGAGCCGGACGGGCCGGACGGGCCGGACGGGCCGGACGAGCCGGACGAGCCGGACGAGCCGAACGCGCCGACCGGGCCGAACATCTCGACGAACGCGCCGAGGTTCGTCACGCCACCGATGGGTACGGTGAGGATGCCTTCGGCCCGGAGATCGCAGCCGCGCCGGCGCGCCAAGGTGTCGACGGCCGCCTGGTCGCTCCAGCCCTCGACGAGGATCACTGCCCTTGCCCTGGCGGCGAGCGCCAACTCGCGCGCCGCCGCCGGCAGCAGCGGTGGACGAGGGCCGGGCGGAAACTCGTCGGTCGACGCCAGGTGTGCACGGCTCATCGCTCGGCCCGGCGTTGCCGCACGTTCGCGACGACCTGACCGGACGCCTGCTTGCTGCTGCCTACCTGCTGCCACCCGGCACGGCGAACTTCACGTCGTTCGCGCTGGCCGCGTCGTTCTTCAGGCCGGGATATTCGAGCCACTTCATGGCGATGTTCAGTTCCTGCACCACGGCCTCGGCCGCGATCGTCACCCCGCCTTCGAGAGGCATCGACTCGGTCGTGTGCGCATCCTTCACGAGCGTCAGGTCGTAGCCGCGATCCAATGCCCCGTACGCCGTGGCCCGGATGCACCAGTTGGTCGCGGCGCCGGCGAGCACGATGTGGGTGGCGCCGAGATCGGCGAGCTCGGACTCGAGGGACGTCTGCTCGAACGCGGAGTTGTACTTCTTGTGGATGACTGCCTCCCCTTCGGCCGGCACGAGCTCGGGGACCCACTGCCATTGCGCCGAACCCGTGGGGAGCTCGTGGTTCGAGTGCTGGACCCAGACCACCGGCACCGCCTCGGAGCGCGCCCGCTCGACGGCGCGCGCGACGTTGCCGATGACGCGCGGCGCCTCCCAGGCCTCTTTCATGACGCCCACCTGCACGTCCACCACCACCATCACGGGCCTGTTGCCCTCACGTACCGTTGCCATGGCGTCTGCCTCCGACGAGATGAGAAGCGCGGCGGCCCATCATAGCCACCAGGGTCGGGCGCCCGGGCGGCCGAGATCATGCACGGTCGGCCCGCGCCAACGATCTCCAGGCTGACGCCGGTCTGCCTGGTGTCTGCCTGGTGTCTGCCTGGGCAGGCTCGATGGCGTTGCTCGCCCTCAGGGCGGGTTGCGCTGCAGCTGGCCCGTGGCCAGGTCAACCACCACCAGGCGCTCGGGGAGGCGGGGCGCGTCCACATCGGCGCCCTCCTCCTTGCCCAGCAGCAACAAGCGGTCGGGCCACTGCCAGCGGTTGTTGATTTCGGTGCAGGGCAGCACCGTCTTCCATTGCTCACGCAACTGGTTGTCCAGGCGCGCGAGCGCCAGGCGGCCTTGGGCATCGATGCGCGTGCGGTGCAGGACGAGAGCGCCATCGGGCTGGCTCAGCAACCACGGTGCCTTGGTGCCCTGCTGATTCAGGAACCCGCCTTGAATGTATTCCGCCGTTCCCGGCAGGGGCGTCAGATCGAACAGGCGGTCGTGCCTGCCCTCGGAGAACTCGCGCGTCTTGCCGATGCGCGCTGTCCACAACCTGCGGCGCGCCAGGGCGCCATCGTCGCCCGCGCCCATGGGGCTTTTCAGTTTGTCGCCGAAGGCGTCATTGCCCACATCGGCCGCCTCCTTGTCGGTGTGCAGGCCGATCCAACGCTCCCACAGCCGGCCCTGGCGGACGAGAAAGTCCTTGGTTTGATAGCCACCGTTCCATTGCGTGGCCATGTAGCTCAGGTGACGAAACCTGGCTTCGCTGGCGGGCGTGTAGGGCCTGGCCTTGAAGTCGGGCGCATTGATGCGCCAGCGGCGCGCGTCCGCCGTCGTCATGACCAGCCCTTCGTCGAAGGCGTAGAAGTTCAGTTCCGAGGGAACGAGGCCCTGCAGGCCCGGGTTGGCCGCTTCGATGCGCACGCGATCGGCCACCACCGTGCCATCGGCGCTGGAGAGCGCCGCGGGCTGCGTGTGCAGGAACAGCCAGACAACCGCGCCATCCACGCCGAGCAGACGCGCCGTCGCGTTGTGGCCGCCCTCGTCATGGGGCACGGTGAGCAGGCGCCGCGTCCAGGCGCGCTGCGTCGTGCGGGTGTCGTAGACCTGGAGCTCGAAGTGATAGCGGATCTGGGACGTGTACCGCCGCGTCTCCTCGAGCCTGAACAGCGCCCACAGGAAATCCTCGCCGTCCCCTTGCACCATGCCCGGCGGCCCGTAGCGCACGGGCGGCCCGAGCGTGCCCGCCGGGTCGCACCCGGGCAGCGCGGCGAGCGCGGCACCAACCACAGCCCAGGACGCCACCATCTTGATGGCTGTTTTCATGTGGGTCATTCAGGCGGCCCTCTCGGCCGCCACCTCCCAGAGCGCCTTCGTAGCCACGTACTTGCCGGTGTGCGCGTGCTGGATGGACACGATGCGCCACCCCGCCGCGAAGAGGGCGTCGAGGTCTTCGCGGTCGAAGAAGCGCTTGGGCTGCCCGCGCACCCGGTAGTAGTGGCGTTCGATCTCCGCGTGCCCGCTCGCGCCGAAGTGGTGGTCGTCCGTCGAGTTCAAGCGGCAGAGCAACAGGCCATCGGCGGCCAGCGTCTGGCGCAGCCTGTCGAAGAGCTGCATCGTCTGCGCCCACGGGAAGTAGTGCAGCGACAGGCTGGCGACGATGACCGGCACGCCGGTGCCCTCCAGCGGAAAGCGATCGAGCACGCTCTGGCAGTGGATCTCGGCGCCGGGTGCGCGCAGCCGGGCCGCCTGCACCTGCTCGGCCGCGATGTCGAAAGCGACGACGCGCAAGCCGGCACGCAGCAGCGTCTCGGTGTCGTGGCCCGCACCGCACCCCACTTCGAGCACGCGCCCGGTGCGGGCGCGCGCCTCGATCGTGGGCAGCCACCGGTCCAGCCAGGGGTCTTCGGTCATCCTGTCAGCCCCAGTTCGGCCCGGGCGGCCTGCGGTACGAGGAACGTGCTGCCGGGGCGGCGGTCTATGCGGCCCGGCGCGGCTCGAGCGCCAGGCGCACCGCGAGCATGGCCAGCACGGTGCCCATCAGGTACCGCTGCGCCGCCAGCCAACGCGGGCTGCGGGCGAACCAGGCCGCCAGCCGGGCGGCCGAGAGCACGATGCAGAGGTTGACGCTGAAGCTCACGGCGATCTGCGTGAAGCCGAGTTGCACGCTCTGCACCAGCACCGACCCGTGCTCCGGCGAGACGAACTGCGGAAAGATCGCCAGGTAGAAGACGGCGATCTTCGGGTTCAGCGCGTTGGTGAGGAAGCCCATGAAGAACAGCTTCCTCGGTGGGTCGACCGGCAGCGCCCGCGCTTCGAACGGCGATCGCGCACCCGGCCTCACGGCCTGCCAGGCGAGATATAGCAGGTACAGCGCGCCCGCCCACTTGAGCGCCTCGTAGGCCACCGGGATGGCCATGAACAGCGCCGTGAGCCCCACCGCCGCTGCCAGCATGTGCACGAGGAACCCGGCGGCCACGCCGAAGAGCGACAACACGCCCGCCCTCTTGCCCTGGCAGATGGAGCGCGAGACGAGGTAGATCATGTTCGGCCCCGGCGTCAGCACCATCACCAGCGCGGCACCGGAGAAAAGCAGCAGGTCTGAAGACGGGACCACGCAGACTCCCAAGCAAGCGGGGCCGCCATCTTACGAGCCTGCCTCAAGGAGATGGCGAGCCGGCCGTGGCCGTCGACCCGAACGACACCGGGCACCAGTCGAAGCTGCGCTCGGCCAGCGAAAACACCCCCACGCCAAAGCCCTGCCGCGGCAGGCGGAAGAGCAGCTCGCCGCTGGGCGCGATGCAGGCGCTGTGCCCGGAGTGCTCGCTCTCCTCGGGCCGGTTGAGCGCGTTGGGCCAGTTGGTCTGCACCACCCAGGCGCCGGTGGCGCGGGCGAGGGCCTGCGCCTGCACGACGTGGGCCGGCGGATCCTGCGCGGGCTTGGCGGGGTCGGGCCGCATCTGGCCGGGCCAGAGGATGAGCTCGACGCCGCTGCTCGCGAGCTGGGCGACCACCGCATCGTGGTCTTCGACCTCGCGGCAGATGACCGCCGTGCAGGCGAGCGCGCCTGGGCTCAACGAAACGCGCAGCACAGGCCGGCCCACCCCGGGCTCGAAGAACGTGGCCTCGGGCGCGGTGAGGCCGAGCGACGCGGCCGCCGCCTGCACCTCCGCCACGGCCGGGCCCACCAGCTCGGGCTTGGCCCACTCGACGATGCGGCGGTGAAACCCGGTGAGCGCCAGCTCCGCGAAGGCGCACAGGCCGGCACCCTGCGCGCGGGCCAGCTGCATCGCCTGCTTCATCGCCTGCACGTTGGTCGCCAGCTCCCAGTGCATGGGGATCTGGGCGATGGCGATGCGGGGCATGGTGGTCGTGGTGGACGCAGAAGGTGGACGCAGAAGGTGGACGCAGAAGGTGGAGGCAGGAGGTGGAGGCAGGAGGTGGACGGTGAGGTCGATGCTACGGCGCGATCGCAAAGGCCACTGCGTCGGCAAATGCCATCGGGATGATTCCGGTATGCGTGCCACCATAGGCTTGCTCGTGGGCCGACAGTTGGGTATATCGACGATCGCGAATGCGTTGCGCAAACGCGGCGTCGAGGGTGTTGGTCGCGGTGTGCGACATGTGCAGGCGCACAGGCAACGCGGCAAACGAGGCGGCGTACGCCGCCTCCCAGCTCTCGACCACCGAGGGCATGCAGCCCATGGACGAATCGCTCGCCAGGTAGGCGTTGAAGAGGTGGGCGCCCGGCGCATCGGCAAACAGCGCGTAGTAGACGAAACTGCCCCCGTGCGAGTGGCCCAGGAGGGCGCGCCGCGCCGGGCTGCCGCCCACCGCGAGCTCGATGTAGGGGATCAGCTCACTGCGGATGAACGCCAGATAGGCGGCATGCCCGCCGCCTTCCGGCGTGCAGGAATTGGGCGGCACATAGTCGGTTGCGCGGGCGGCGTTGTTGCCGATGCCCACGATGATCACGCGCGCTCGATGCCTCGGCGATGTCGACCAACTGTGTGAACCACCAGTCGCCGTCGAGTGCATAGATGACCGGCAGCGTGGAGCGCGCGCCGGCGCTGGCAGGCGGCAAGTAGACGCGCAGCGGATAGGTGCGGCCGTTGACACGCGAAGCAATCGCGTGCGACTCCGTCGAGCCCTGCATCGGCGCCGGCGCGCCGCTGCCGCCACCGCCACAACCGCTCGAGGCCAGCAGCGCCAACCCCCACAGCAACGCGTGCAGGCGGGCGATGAACGCGGCACGGCGCATCCGGGTATTCATGGGCGGAGGCCACCTCGATGCGACGGGCGGATGGTAGCCGTCGAGACATGCACTGCCGACCGGCAGCGCGGCGGTTGCCCCGCAGCTCAGTGGCGGGTGCCGGCGCCGCCTCGCAGCCGGGACCTCAATCGTCCACCCGCAGCCCAAAGCGCTCAAGGGCACGCCACCACGCGCAATAGCTGGCTCCGGCGCGCCATGTGTGGGGCGTTGGTGTTGGTGAGCGCAAAGTGCGGCAGCGACCTGCGCGCCCGGCGGGACGAAAGAGTGCTATGCGCGCGGCAACGACTTCACCAACTCGCAGCAAATCAAATCGAGCTCGGGGGGTAGGTGCACGCACTCTCGGGAACTGCGCCCTCTTTGGCCAGGGGCGTTGCACTTCAATTCTGAGACCGGGGTGCGGCCTAACGTTTGAGCTCAGCCGCTCGCGGAGGCTGGCGAAGCCAGCCGTAGCGAGTCGGCTGGAGCGAAGGGTTAGGCCGCAGCGCCATCTTGGTTCGTCTATGAGCGCGAAAGAAGAACAACGCCAGCGATCAAGATCAGGCAGCCGAGCAAACGCCATGGGCCAACACGCTCACGCAAGATCAACAGGCCGAAGAGCGCGCCAATCATCATAGACATCTCTCGCATGGGCGCTACGACGCTGAGGGGTGCGCCAGTTTTCAGCGCCAGGAGAACCAGAATGTACGAGAGCGGCGAGAGCACGCCGACCGCAATGGCAAGCCTCCAATGCCCTTTCATCAACGTGAGAGATTCCCGTCGGTGCGACAGCAGCCAAGGCAAGAGCATGGCGAGCCGGACGATGCTAGTGTAGTGCGCGTGAAGTTATAGAACTTATCGGCCCCGGCATACTCCAATCGCCCAGGAGGGCGGAGCGATGCGAGTTGCCGAGAAGATCGAACTGGATGCCGCGACTGATCGGGAGTTGCAGTCCCTGTCCAAGC
>JACRPO010000005.1 GCA_016223165.1 Burkholderiales bacterium | reverse complement strand
GGCAACGTGACGAGCATGCAGTACCCGAGCGGGCGGGTGGTGCGCATCACGTACACGGGAGGATTGCCCAGCGCCGTGACGCTGGCCAAGGACGGCGCGGCGGCCGAGCAGACGCTGCTCAGCCAGATCCAGTGGGAGCCGTTCGGCGCGGTGAGCGGCTGGCTGTGGCACATCAACGGCGGCACGGACGCGCACACGCGGGTGTACGACGAGTTCGGCCGGCTGGTGCGCTACCGGCTGGGGCCGCTGTACCGGGACCTGCGCTACGACGAGGCCGAGCGCATCACGAGCTACAAGCACTATGTGGCGGCCACGGGGGCGGAGTATCCGTACCACGACATCGCGGCGACCTACGACGAGCTGGGGCGCCTGACCGGCGGCACCGCCTACTCGATGAGTGCCACGATCGCCTACGACGCCAACGGCAACCGGACGAACCACGTGGTGTTCGGCACCACGAGCGAGTACACGACCGAGAGCACCAGCAACCGGCTGCTGGGGATGACGAACCCCACGCGCAGCCTGAGCTACGACGCGGCGGGCAACACCACTGCGGACACGGGCTACGGTGCTGGGGCGTACAGCGCCACCTACGATGTCACCAACCGCATGGCCACGCTGACCAAGGGCGGCGTGACGACGAGCTACGCGGTGGATGGCCTGGGCAGGCGGGTGCGCAAGTTCAACGGCACGGGCGCGGCGAGCACGGTGCTGTTCGTGTACGGGCAGGCGGGGCAGCTGATCGGCGAGTACACGGGCACGGGCGAGGCGATCAAGGAGTACGTGTGGCTGGGCAGCACGCCGGTGGCGATCTTCACGAACGACCCGGCCAACGCGAGCAACCCGCCGCTGGCGTACCACGTGCACACCGACCACCTGGACGCGCCGCAGGTGGTGACGGACGTGAACAACGCGGTGAGGTGGGCGTGGCTGCCCGATGGGGTGTTCGGGACCTCGGCGCCGTACGAGGATCCGTACGGGCTGGGGACGTTCACGCTGAACCTGAGGTTTCCGGGGCAGTACTTTGACGGGGAGTCGGGGCTGCACTACAACTACTTCAGGGACTATGACGCGACGTTGGGCCGATACACCCAGTCCGATCCTATCGGGCTGGCCGGAGGGATCAATACCTACAGCTATGTCGGGGGAACCCCGTCTCGTTCGTAGACCCACGCGGCTTGGACAACCCGAGAATGGGTCCTTACGACGGCTTCGATGCAAACGGACGGGTATGCTCATGCCGCCCTCTTTCAACGAGCGATACCGCGGCGGCTCGAGAAGGCCAAGCTGGTTGGGGTAGGCCTGGTTGGAGAGGCGGTCCGGGTTGGTACACCGAGTACAAGTGCAACCTGTTCGTGAGAGTGGCAAACGAAGAGGGGGGCTCTTCGCCACCCATGGTGCATGGTCGGCAGGCTACTGCTGGCGAGCTTGCCAATCCGAACCTACACATTCGCAATTGGACCATCGCTGACTCGCCACGCCGGCCAGGCGACGTTGTCGCTGAAGCGAATGCGGGCCCGGGGTACACAGGCCACTCTGGGGTTCTTGTGCGAACACCGGACGGTGGCGTTGGAACGGCATCTGCTGACAGCAGGCTGGGACGGATTACCGTCAGCGACTGGGGATTTCGACCGGGACAGTCGCCAGTGTTCCGGCGCTGTCGGTGCGAGTAGGCATGAACACGGTTCGGAGAATGCTTCGCAACGCAATCGCTGCGTTGATCGGTGGCATTTGCGGTGCAGCGATCGGCACATTGCTATCGATGCTTGCGTTTCCTGCGGCGCCGGGACCAGCGGACGTCAGCTTTGCAAGTCTGACCAGCCTGGGGGCCGTCTCGAACTACACGTTTGCCTCGGTGATCTACGTGCCAGGCGCGTTGCTCGCGACGTGGATCCTGGAGCGGATGCACTCCGGTCAGGGTGCGTGGCCCGCGACGAGAGGTTGGCTCATCGCGATGGGGACGTCCGCGGTCGCACTGGCGCTGAATGGGCTGGCCATTTGGCACACCATTGCTCACTTCGCCCTTGGGTCAGCATTGGAAGGATTCGGCTGGTTGAGCGTGGCCCTCAATATCGCCGCGGCGGTCGCAATGGTTTGGTTCATCGATCGCGCGTGGTGCTGGGTCCGCAATAAGGAAAGCGACGATCGGATCTAGACCTGACCAAGACCTGACCCATTAGCGCAGGCGCCGGTGTCAAGTCTTGCCTCTTGCCCCTGCGTCTTCTTACCCTTGTCGTCGAGGAAATTCGCGGAAATTTCCAGGTGGTAGTGGTTGCCCATCAGGCAATAGGCGAACACGGAGGCATCGAACGTCTCGCAGGCCCGCTCGTCACCTCGCGTGGCGACAGGCGCGAGCCGATCTTCGTGGACGATGCGGACAGGCAGGCGATGCTGGAGGTGCTCGTCACCAGCGACAGATTCGCCCGCCGCGTGCCGAGCACCGTGGTACAGGGCATCCGGAAACTCGATGCGCAAGGGGCGGGTCAAGGCTTCTGGCTCTGCGCAACGGTTCGGTTGGCCGCGAGGGTGCGGGGACTATAGGTTAAAGACCTGACACCGGATGCGGACACCGGATGCGCTCGGACACCGGATGCGCTCGGCGCACCGGGTGCACCCACCGCACCCGGCGCCGCGAACCGCCTCAGGCCGGCACCGAGGGCAGCCCGGCGAGCGCCATCGCGAGCTCCTTCTCGTCGTAGGGCTGATCGACGAGCTTGCCGGCCGTGTAGGCCGAGTAGGCCGACATGTCGAAGTGGCCGTGCCCGCAGAGGTTGAAGAGGATGACCTCGCGCTTGCCCTCGCGCTTGCAGCGCAGCGCCTCCTCGATGGCGCCCTTCACCGCATGGTTGGCCTCGGGCGCGGGCACGATGCCCTCGCAGCGCGCGAAGGTCACGCCGGCCTCGAAGCAGGCGTTCTGGTGGTAGGCGGTGGCCTCGATGAGATCGAGCTCCAACAGGTGCGAGACGAGTGGCGCCATGCCGTGGTAGCGCAGGCCGCCGGCATGGAAGCCCGGCGGCGTGAAGGCGGAGCCGAGCGTGTGCATCTTGGCCAGCGGCGTCATGTGCGCCGTGTCGCCGAAGTCGTAGGCGTACTTGCCGCGCGTGAGCGAGGGGCAGGCCGCCGGCTCGACGGCGACGATGCGCCGCTGCTTCGCCCTCGGCCCGCCGCGCAACTGGGCACCGAGGAACGGGAAGACGAGGCCGGCGAAATTGCTGCCCCCGCCGGTGCAGCCGACGAGCACGTCGGGGTCGTCGCCGGCCATCTCCATCTGCAGCATCGCCTCCTGGCCGACGATGGTCTGGTGCATCAGCACGTGGTTGAGCACCGAGCCGAGCGCGTACTTCGTGTCGTCGTGCGTGGCCGCGATCTCGACCGCCTCGCTGATGGCGATGCCGAGCGAGCCCGGATGCTCGGGGTTCTTCGCGAGGATGGCGCGGCCGGCGTTCGTCTCGTTGGAAGGCGAGGCGACGCAGCGTGCACCGTAGGTCTCCATCAGCGCGCGGCGGTAGGGCTTCTGGTCGTAGGACACGCGCACCTGGTAGACGGTGACCTGCAGGCCGAAGAGGGCGCCCGCGAAGGCGAGCGACGAGCCCCACTGGCCGGCTCCCGTCTCGGTGGCGATCTTCTTCACGCCGGCCTGGTCGTTGTACCAGGCCTGCGCGACGGCGGTGTTGGGCTTGTGCGAGCCGGCCGGCGAGACGCCCTCGTACTTGTAGTAGATCCGCGCCGGCGTGCCGAGCGCCTTCTCGAGGCGATGGGCACGGAAGAGCGGCGACGGGCGCCACAGGCGGTAGACCTCGCGGATCGGCTCGGGAATCGCGATCTCGCGCTCGCTGCTCACCTCCTGCATGATGAGCTCCATCGGGAAGAGCGGCGCGAGGTCGTCGGGGCCCACCGGCTGCATCGTGCCCGGGTGCAGCACCGCCGGCGCGGGCCTGGGCAGGTCGGCCTGGATGTTGTACCAAGCCTTCGGCATCTTGCTCTCGTCGAGCAGGAACTTGGTGGCACTCATGCTTGCTCCTCCGATGGTGCCGGCGGTGTGCGGCACGGGGCCGGCAGCATAGCTCGCGCGCGCACGGCACGGCACCGGGGCAAGTCCGGTGCCCGGCCTGGGGCAAGGGTGGAGCGAGGGCGGGCGGAGGGTGGGGAGCGGAGCGCTCTTCAGCCGGTCTTCAGGTGATGCGGCGGATGCTCTCGGCGATCTCGGCGCGGTCGAAGACCTGCTTCCAGTCCTCGCGCAGCAGGCGTGGCTTGCCGAAGGTGATGGCCTTGTTGCAGGCGTCGGAGAACTGGCCGGGGATCTGCTTGAAGATCACGGCCGAGAGGATGGTCATGTGGCCGAGCAGGAAGTCGCGCGCTGCTTCCTCCGGCACGCCGCGCGCCACCACCTCGTCGAGCGCCTCGCGCATGGTGTCTAGCAGCGTGGCGCACACCGTTTCCGAGAGGCCCGGCTCGAGCAGCGCCATCTGCTCCACGCTCACGCGATGCGCGCGCGAGACGGGCCGGTAGATGAGCCTCGCGATCTCCTCGCCGAGATCGAAGGACTCGGCCGGCCCCTGCATCAGCGCGCTGACGATGGCCTGCTCGGCCTTCACACCGCCGAAGTAGTCGGGCGCCATGTGCACCTGCGGATTGAAGATCGAAGGATGGCAGGGGTGTGTGACGAAGTAGGTGAGGTCGCTCCGCCCGGGCAGGTGGCCGGCGAAGGGCGCCGCCGCGTCGAGCGTGATGACCATCGTGCCGGCCGCGAGCCCCGGCGAGATCTGCGCCGCCACCTTGCCGATGAGCGTGTCGGGTACGGCGAGGATCACGACCTCGGCGCCGCGCACCGCCGCCTCGGGCTCCAGGCACTCGATGCCGAGTTCGGCCTTCAGGCGTTCGCGCCCGCCGGCGCCGGGCTCGACATGGCGCACGGCGAAGCGGCTGCCCATCAGGTTGCGCGCCAGGCGCGCACCCATCTTGCCGCCGGCGCCGAAGAGGGCAATGGTGGTGGGAGCTGTCATCGCGGGGCTCAGTGGATGTGGCTGCCGCCGTTGATGTCGATCTCGCTGCCGGTGACGTAGCTCGAGAGATCGCAGGCGAGGAAGAGGGCGCAGCCCGCTACCTCGTGCGCGTGGCCGACGCGGCCCATCGGCACGCTGGCGATGATCTGCTGCATGCGCTCGGGTGTCATCAGGCTGCCTGCGATGTCGGTGTCGATGTAGCTCGGGCAGATGGCGTTGACGCGGATGTTGTCGGGCCCGAGCTCGCGCGCCGCGGCCTTGGTGTAGCCGAGCACGGCGGCCTTGGCCGCCGAGTAGTGGCTGCCGCCGAAGACGCCGCCGCCGCGTTGCGCGCTGACGCTGCTGAGGTTGACGATGGCGCCGCGTTGCTGCTTGCGCATCTGCGGCACCACGGCCTGCGTCATGTACAGCGTGCCGCGCATGTTGATGTCGAAGATGCGCTCGTAGGTGGCGTCGTCCACCTCCAGCAGCCGCTGCGGGCTGGTGATGCCGGCGATGTTGACGAGCACGTCGATGCGGCCCCAGGCGGCGATGGCCTGCGCGGCGATGGCGTCGCAGTCGGCGCGCTGGGTCACGTCGCAGCGCGCGCTCAGGTGGCCGGTGCCGGGCAAGGTGGCCACCGCCGCGGCGGCGGCCTCGGCCGAGAGGTCGGAGATCTGGACCTGGGCGCCGTGCTCGGCGAAGAGCCTGGCGCAGGCGAGGCCGAGACCGCGCGGGCTGGCGGCGCCGGTGATGAGGACGGTGCGGTCTTTGAGCAGCATGGTGGTGGCGGGCGGTGGGGGCTCTGTTCGAGCCGAGGCGGCGCCCTTGTCTTGGCCATCAGGCGAGCCAGGACTTGATCGTGGCCGCCATGGCTTCGGCCGAGATGCCGTAGCGCTGGTGCAGCGTCGGCAGCGCGCCGGCGTCGAGGAAGGCATCGGGCAGCGCGATGCGCCTGAAGCGCGGCGTCACGCCGGCCTGCAGCAGCTCGGCGGCGAGTGCCTCGCCCAGGCCGCCGACGCTGCTGTGGTTCTCGGCCACCACCACCAGGCGCCCGGGCCTGGCGCACTCGTGCAGCAGCGTCTTCACGTCGAGCGGCTTGATGGTCGGCACGTGCAGCACGGCGGCGTCGATGCGGTCGGCCGCCAGCGTCTTGGCCACCTCGAGCGCGCGCATCGTCAGCAGGCCCGAGGCGACGACGAGCACGTCGTTGCCGCCGCGCAGCAGCTGCGCGCGGCCGAGCTCGAAGCGGTAGCCGTATTCGTCGAGCACCAGCGGCACCTGGCCGCGCAGCAGGCGCATGTACACCGGGCCCTTGTGCGCGGCGATGGCCGGCACCACCTGCAGGGTCTCGAGCGCGTCGCAGGGGTCGATGACCATGAGGCCGGGAATGGCGCGCATCAGCGCCAGGTCTTCGGTCGCCTGGTGGCTGGGCCCGTAGCCCGAGGTGAGGCCGGGCAGGGCGCAGGCGATCTTCACGTTCAGATCGTCTTCGGCGATGGCCTGGTGGATGAAGTCGTAGGCGCGCCGCGACGCGAACACCGCGTAGGTGGTGACGAAGGGCATCGCACCCTCCTTCGCCATGCCGGCGGCGGCGCCGAGCAGCAGCTGCTCGGCCATGCCCATCTGGTAGAAGCGCTCGGGGTAGGCGTTGGCGAAGAGGTGCAGGTCGGTGTACTTCGAGAGGTCGGCGGTCATGCCGACGATGTCGGGCCGCTCTTCGGCGAGCTTGACGAGCGCGTGGCCGAAGGGCGCCGGCTTCGTGCGCTGACCCTCTGCGGCGATGGAGGCGATCATCGCGGAGGTGGTGAGCCGCGGCTTCGCCGCCGCGGCGGTGCCGGGCTGCGGCGCAGCGGCAGCGGTCTTTGGCGGCGCGTTCATGCCGTGGCCTTTCGCGCTTCCTGCCGCGCCTGCCAGGCTGCATCGAGCGCCTGCAGCGCCAGCTGCCACTCGGGCGGTTCGACGCGGATGAAGTGGTTCTTCTCGCGCGCCTCGAGGAAGGGCACGCCGCAGCCCATGCGTGTGTCGCAGAGGATCATGCGCGGCCGCGGCTCCTGCAGCGCGCGCGCCGTGTCGAAGGCGGCGGCGACGGCGGCGAGGTCATTGCCGTCGATGCGCTGGGTGTGCCAGCCGAAGGCCTCCACCTTCTGCGCGAGCGGCTCGAAGGCCATGACCTTGCTCGAAGGGCCGTCGGCCTGCTGGTTGTTGATGTCGCAGATGGCGATGAGGTTGTCGAGCCGGTGATGCGCGGCGCTCATCAGGCCTTCCCAGACCGCGCCTTCGTCGAGCTCGCCGTCGGAGAAGAGGGTGTAGACGAGCGAGGTGGAGCCCTTGCGCTTGAGCCCGAGGCCGTGGCCCACTGCGATGGCGAGCCCCTGGCCGAGCGAGCCGCCGCTCATCTCCATGCCCGGCGTGTAGCTTCTCATGCCCGACATCGGCAGGCGGCTGTGATCGCTGCCGTAGGTCTCGAGCTCGCTCTCGGGCACGATGCCGGCCTCGATGAGCGCGGCGTAGAGCGCGATGGCGTAGTGGCCGTTGCTGAGCAGGAAGCGGTCGCGCCCTTCCCACGTCGGATCGTCGGCGCGGTAGCGCAAGGCGCCGAAGTACGCCACGGCCAGCACGTCGGCGATGTCGAGCGCCTGGCCGACGTAGCCCTGGCCCTGCACCTCGCCCATGCGCAGCGCGTGACGGCGGACGCGGTAGGCGCGCTCCTCGAGCGCGCTCAGCCTGTCGTCGGTTTCAGTCACGGGGCTGCGCCTGGCGCTGCGCCGCCGCCGGCGGCACACCGTTCACCGCGGCGATGAAGTCGGCCAGCATCGGCACGAAGCGCTCGCCCTGGCCGGCGGCCTCCATGGCGGCGAAGCTGTTCTTCACGCTCGCCTGCATCGGATTGACCGCACCGAGCTCGCCGGCCATCGCGGCGAGGTAGCGCATGTCCTTGTGCGCATTGCTGATCGTGAACAGGTGCGCCTTGTCGTCGCCGGCCAGCGACCACTGCATGAAGGTGTCATAGAAGGGGCTGCGCATGCGGCCGGATCCGATCACCGAGTGGAACTGCGGCACCGACAGGCCTGCCTTGCGCGCGATGGCCAGGGCCTCGGCGAACAGCGCCGCATAGCCCATGGCGACGAAGTTGTTGATGAGCTTCATCTTGTGCCCCAGGCCCACCGGGCCGAGGTGCACGACGTTGCCGGCCCAGCAGCGCAGCACCGGCTCGATGCGCGCGAAGACCTCGGACGCGGCACCGACCATCGTGTCGAGCGTGCCGGCCTCGGCCTCCTTGGGCGTGCGCGACAGCGGCGCGTCGACGAAGTGCACGCCATGCGCCTCGCATTCGGCGGCCAGGGCCAGCGTGGAGACCGGGTTGGAAGTGGAGCAGTCGATGATGACGAGCCCCGGCTTCGCGCCGGCCAGCAGGCCGCTCTCGCCGCGCACGCTGGCTTCCACCTGCGGCGAGCCGGTGACGCACAGGTGCACGATGTCGCACTGCGCCGCCAGCGCCTTCGGCGAGGCGGCTTCGCGTGCGCCCAGCGCCTTCAGCCGCTCGACCGGCTCGCGGTTGCGGTGGCCCATCACCACCAGCGGGTGGCCCTTGGTGACGAGGTTCTTCGCCATGCCGGCGCCCATGAGGCCGACGCCGATGAAGCCGATGGTGGCCTTGTCTGCCTTTGCCGCGTTCACTTCTTGGGCCCTCCCACCTGGGCGCCGTTCAGCGCGCGGTAGGCGCGGATGACCTGGCTGTCGTCGGCCGCGCCATGCCCGAGGCCCGATGCGGCGAGGAACATCTGCATCGCCGCGCTCGCCAGCGGCAGGCCCTGGCGCATGGCCTTGCCCTGGTCGAGCACGATGCCGAGGTCCTTGACGAAGATGTCGACCGCGCTCGTCACCGGCGGCTCGTCCATCATCATGCGCGGGCCGCGGTCGCCCCACATCCAGCTGTTGCCGGCGCTGACCGAGATGATCTCGTGCATCGTCGCCTTGCTGACGCCGGCGCGCTCGGCCACGTGCATGGCCTCGGCGGCGGCGGCGATGTGCACGCCGCACAGCAGCTGGTTGATCATCTTGGCGGTGCTGCCCATGCCGGCCTCGCGGCCGACGTCGAAGATGCGCTTGCCCACGGCCTCGAAGACCGGGCGGGCGCGCGCGAGCGCGGCCTCGGCGCCGCTGGCCATGATCGTGAGCGCACCGGCGTTGGCGCCGGCGACGCCGCCCGAGACCGGCGCGTCCAGCATCTCGAGGCCCATCTCGGCCAGGCGCTGCGAGGTCTTGCGGGCCAGTGCCGGCGGCTGCGTGCAGGCGGCCACGACCAGCGCACCGTCCTTGCCTTTCGGCAGCGCCGCCGCGGTGCCATGCTCGAAGAGCACGGCCTCGGCCTGCTCGCCCGTCACGACCATGAGCCACAGCAGGTCGGCGCCACCGCCGGCGCGCGCCGCCTCGGCCGCTGAAGCGGCGGCCTTGCCTCCGGCGGCCACGAGGGGTTGCGTGGCGCCGGCGCGCACGTCGAAGCCCGTCACTTCGTGCCCGGCCTTGACCAGGTTGATGGCCATGGGGAAGCCCATCGCGCCCAGGCCGATGAATGCAATGCGCATCGCGCGCTCCTCAGGTGTTGGGTGGGTTGTCCCGTGCCGGGCAGGCCCGCAGGGCCCGGGTCATTCCTTGACCGCCCCCGTCATCGCCGACACGTAGTGCTCGACGAAGAAGGCGTACAGGATGACGAGCGGCAGCGAGCCCACGAGCGCGCCTGCCATCAGCGAGCCCCAGCGGTACTGGTCACCGTCGGTGAAGGCCGACAGGATGGCCACCGGCACCGTCTTCTTCTCGGCGCTGTTGATGAAGGTGAGCGCGTAGATGAACTCGTTCCAGCACAACGTGAGGCAGAAGATGGAGGCCGAGATGAGGCCCGGCACCGCCAGCGGCAGGATGATCTTGACGAGGATCTGCCAGCGGCTCGCGCCGTCGATGAGCGCACATTCCTCGAGCTCGTACGGGATGGTCTTGAAGTAGCCCATCAAGAGCCAGGTGGAGAACGGGATCAGGATCGTCGGGTAGGTGAGGATGAGCGCGAACGGCGTGTCGAAGAGGCCGTACTGGTAGACCACCGTCGACAGCGGAATGAACAGGATCGATGGCGGCACCAGGTAGGCCAGGAAGATCATGCCGCCGACGAGCTGCGCGCCCTTGTAGCGCACGCGTGTGATGGCATAGGCGGCGAACACGCTCGCGACGAGCGACAGGATGGTCGCCGACACGGCGATGAACATCGTGTTCCACAGCCACTGCGGATAGTCGGTCTTGAACAGCAGGTCCTGGATGTGCTCGAGCGTCGGCGCGATGGTCCAGAACGGGTTGTGCGTCTCGAGGTCGAGCAGATGTTCCTTCGGCTTGATGGCCGTGATGACCATCCAGTAGAAGGGAAAGAGCAGCACGACGACGATGATGGCGAGCGGCACGTACAGCGACACGACGCGCTGCGGCACCGTCGAGAGGTAGCTCATGCCCTCGGTGTGGTCGGCCGTGGCGGCCGATGCGGCCGAACCGGGCTTGACGACGGCGCTCATATGGCCCCCTTGGCCCTGCGGGCCGTCCCCCCGAGGGGGAGCGAGCGCCTTCGGAACGGCCGCACGGCGCTCATCAGTCCTCCCCCTGCTGCCACTTGCGCCGCTGCAGCCCGAACCACGAGACCATGATGGCCGCGAGCAGGAAAGGCACCATCGCGGTGGACACGGCGGCGCCTTCGCCGATGCGCCCACCGAGGATGGCCGTGTTGTAGGACATCGTCGCCATCAGCTCCGTGGCACCGGCCGGTCCGCCGTTGGTGAGCACCTTGATGAGCTGGAAGTCGGTGAAGGTGAAGAGCACCGAGAAGGTCATCACCACGGCGATGATGGGCGTGAGCAGCGGGTAGGTGATCTTCACGAACATCTGCCAGCGCGTGGCGCCGTCGAGCGTGGCCGCCTCGTACAGAGACGGCGGCACCGTCTGCAGGCCGGCCAGCAGCGAGATGGCGATGAAGGGCACGCCGCGCCAGACGTTGGCGAAGATGACGCTCCAGCGCGCGTTCCAGGTGTCGCCGAGGAAATCGATGTTGCCGCTGATGAAGCCGACCTTGCGCAGGCTCCAGCTGATGATGGAGAACTGCGGGTCGAAGATCCACCAGAAGGCGATCGCCGAGAGCACCGTGGGCACGATGAACGGGATCAGCACGATGGCGCGCACGATGGCCTTGAACGGCAGGTGCTGATTGAGCAGCAGCGCCAGGTACAGGCCGAGACCGAACTTCACGACGCTGGCGAAGAACGTGTAGAAGAGAGTGAAGAAGACGGCCGTCTGGAACTTCGAGTCCTCGATGATCCAGAGGTAGTTCTCGAGGCCGACGAAGTCGCCCGGGCGGCCGATCTTCGAATCGGTGAAGCTGAGCCAGATGCCCAGGCCCAGCGGATAGACCAGGAACAGCACCAGGAAGGCCGCCGCCGGCAGCATGAACAGCATGCCGAGCACGTTGCGGTTCGCGCCCCAGGCGGAGAGGCGTTCAGACCACATGGCCGGCGTCCTTCCGGTGCTTCACGACGCTTCAGTGCCTCAACGCGTCAGCGGTAGATGCGCTTGGCCTGCCGCTCGGCCACCGAGATGGCCTCCTTCACCGAGGCGCGGCCCGTCGCCACCGAGGCGAACATGTCGAGCACAACGAAGTCGGCCAGGGCCGAGGCGGCCTTCTCGCCCACCGAGCCCAGGCCGCCGGCGGTGAGCGTGCGCTTGGCCACGTCGCGCACCAGGCTCAGCTTGGGGTCGCTCGTCCACACCTTGTTGGCGTCGTAGGCGTTGAGCGGGTGCGTGAGGTAGGCCACCGAGTCCTCGAGCCACTGGTTGTAGTTCTCGGCCTCGAGCATGAAGGCCATGAAGGCCTTGGCGGCGTTGGGCACCTTGCTGTACTTCATCAGCATCAGCGGGTAGGCGATGTGGAACTCGGTGGGCTTGCCGACAGGACCCACGGGCCACAGCGCGTGGTTCATGTCGTCCATCACCTCCTTCATCTTCGCGTCGCCCTTGGCCGCTCCGGCCTTGGCCGCGGCGTAGATCGACACGCCGTTGTTCGTGAGGCTCACTTCGCCGGTGAGGAAGGCCTTGTTGTTGAAGGCGTCGTTCCACGACGCCGTGCCGCCGACGAACGACTCCGACATCGTCTTCACGTACTCGAGCGCCTTCACCGTCTCCGGCGAGTCGAGCACGACCTTGTCCTTGGCATCGACGAGGTTGCCGCCGTGCGACCACAGCGCCCAGTGCACCCAGGCGTTGCCGTCCCCCGAGGCGCGGCCGAGCGCGAAGCCGCCCGGCACGCTCTTCGCCTTCAGCGCCTTCATCAGCTCGAGGAAGCCGGCCGTGTCCTTCGGGACTTCCTTGAAGCCCGCCTTCTCGATCATGCTCTGGCGGTAGTTGATGACGTTGCCGTTGTAGGCCACCGGGATGGCGATCCACTTGCCGCCGCTCTTGCCGTAGGTCTCGGCGGTTGGCACCCAGCCGCCGTACTTCTTGCCGAGGTAGTTGGCGACATCGGTCACGTCGACGACCTTGGTCGGGAAGAGGTGCGGCAGCGAGTACAGGCCCCAGAAGAGGTCGGGGCCCTGGCCGGTGTTGGCCGACACGCTCGCCTTGGGCTGCACGTCGTCGAGGCTCTCGTGCGTGACCTTCACGTCCACGCCGGTGGCCTTGGTGAAGGCGGCGACCAGCTTCATGAAGCTGTCTTCCTCGGCCTGGATGAAGCGCTTCCAGCGCATCAGCGAGAGCTTGGCGCCCTTCTCGGGCTTGAAGGGCGAGCTCTGCGCCCAGGCCTGCGCCCACAGTGCGAGGTTGGCGGCGCTGGCGCCGGCGAGGGCGGCCCCGGCCTTCAGCGCGGTGCGGCGGGTGAGGTTCTTCAGAGGACTCTGGATCATCGCTGTCTCCTGCTTCGGGCTTGGGCCGGGTGGATGGCCGGTGGTGAGGTGGTGCGGTCGTGAGGTCGTGAGGTCGTGAGGTCGTGGGGTCGTGGATCGTGCGTGGAGCAAGACGCGGCGAGCTGCCTCAGATCCGTTGGCCGCTCTGCGGGTCGAACAGGTGCGCCTTGTCCGCGCGCGGGCGCAGGCGCACGCGCTGGCCGGGCTTGAACTCGTGGCGCTCGCGGAACACGCCGACGATCTCCTGCGCGCCCAGGCGCACGAAGACCTGCGTCTCGCTGCCGGTGGGCTCGACGACGATGACGTCGCCGTCGAAGCCGCCGGGGTCGCCCGGCTCGCACAGGTCGAGGTGCTCGGGGCGGATGCCGTAGATCACGTCGCGCGCCGCGCCATTGGTGAGGGAGGATGTGCGCGACGATGTGCCGTCGGGCGTGCCCACCTTGGCCGCCCCGGCCACCGTGACGACGCCGCCCTCGAGCCGGCCATCGATGAAGTTCATGGCCGGGCTGCCGATGAAGCCGGCGACGAAGCGGTTGGCCGGCCGGTCGTAGAGCTCAAGCGGGCCGCCGGTCTGCTCGACGATGCCGTCGTGCATGACGACGATCTGGTCGGCCATCGTCATGGCCTCGATCTGGTCGTGCGTGACGTAGACGCTCGTCGTCTTCAGGCGCTGGTGCAGCTCCTTGATCTCGGTGCGCATCTGCACGCGCAGCTTGGCGTCGAGGTTGGACAGCGGCTCGTCGAACAGGAAGACCTGCGGCTTGCGCACGATGGCGCGGCCCATCGCGACGCGCTGGCGCTGGCCGCCGGAAAGCTGGCGCGGAAAGCGGTCGAGCAGCGGTGTCAAGCCGAGGATGCCGGCTGCCTGGCCGACCCGCTCGTCGACGGTGGCCTTGGGCGTCTTGGCCAAGGTGAGCGAGAAGGCCATGTTGTCGCGCACCGTCATGTGCGGATAGAGCGCGTAGTTCTGGAACACCATGGCGATGTCGCGCTGCTTGGGCGGCACCTGGTTGACGAGCTTGTCGCCGATGAAGAGCTCGCCTTCGGAGATGTTCTCCAGGCCGGCCACCATGCGCAACAGCGTGCTCTTGCCGCATCCGCTCGGGCCGACGAGCACGGTGAACGAGGCGTCGGGGATCTCGATGCTCACGCCGTGCAGGATCTCGACCTCGCCGAAGCGCTTCTTCATCGAACGGATGGAGACCTTGGCCATGGCAATCGTCTTCGCTTTCGCTCTCTCGTGCGTGTGCTCGTTCGGGCTCGGAACGGGCCGAACCATAAGCCTGGGGGCCGGAATTCGCGTCAGGGCTAACCCGTTGTCGAGCCCGAAAGTTGTCTGATAACCTGACGAATATGGCCGCCGAACCACGTGCTGGAACAAGCGCCGGAACAAGCGCCGGGACAGGGGTCGGAACAAGGGCCGGGCAGGCCGCCGCCGGCTGGGTGCCGGAGCGGCTTTCCGACCGCCTGGCCGCGGCCTTGATCGCGCAAATCGACAGCGGCGCACTGCGGCCCGGCGACCGCCTGCCCACCGAGGCGCAGCTTTCGGCGCGGCACGGCGTCTCGCGTTCCGTCGTGCGCGAGGCGGTGCAGCGCATCAAGTCGCGCGGCCTGCTGATTTCGCGCCAGGGCTCGGGCGTGTTCGTGGCGGCGGCGCCGGCGCACCGGCCGCTCGCCTTCGACCCCAAGGTGCTGGAGTCGATGGAGGCGGTGGTGCAGGTGATGGAGCTGCGCCGCGTGCTCGAAGGCGAGATCGCGGTGCTGGCCGCAGAGCGCAGCACGCGTGCGCAGCAGGCCGGCCTCAGGCGCGCGCTGAAGGCCATCGACACCGCGATGGCCGCGGGCCACGAAGGCGTGGACGAGGACATGGCCTTTCATCGCGCCATCGGCGAGGCCACGGGCAACCCGCAGTTCAGTCGCCTGCTCGCCTTTCTCGAACAGTACCTGCGCGATGCGATGCGGGTGACCAGGGGCAACGAGGCGCGGCGCGAGGACTTCATGCGCCAGGTGCGCGAGGAGCACCGGGCCATCGTCGCCGCCATCGAGGCGCGCGACCCGGCCCTTGCGCGGGCGGCCGCCGTCGCGCACCTGCTCAACGGCCAGGAGCGCCTCGCGGAGGGTGGGCTGATCCGGCCCGATGGCAGCGCGCTGCCGCGCCGGCGCCGCGCCGCGCGCTGAGAGCCTGTGAACGCATCATCCACACCCGCTCGCCACGCCAGAAGGCGCCGGCTCTTCGTTGCAAATGCTCGACGTAGCCCGGGCTACGTCTGCGCCTTGCGCCTCGATCCGACACCTTCTGACGTGTCGCTCGGGCGCGGCTGATCCATTCACAGGCTCTGAGGACCACTCGAAGAACGTGAAAGGGGGCTCGATGCTCGCGCTGGGTGTCATCGCCGACGACTTCACCGGTGCCACCGACGTGGCGAGCATGCTCGTGCGCGGTGGCCTGCGCACCGTGCAGCTCATCGGCGTGCCCGGCGGCGCCGAGCCCGTCGATCCGGCAGCGGCCGGCGCCGACGCGGTGGTGGTGGCGCTGAAGTCGCGCACCACGCCCGCGGACGACGCGGTGGCCGAGTCGCTCGCCGCGTGGCGCTGGCTGCGCGCCGCGGGTGCGAAGCGCTGCTACTTCAAGTACTGCTCGACCTTCGACTCGACGCCGGCGGGCAACATCGGCCCCGTCACCGAGGCGCTGATGCGCGAGCTCGGCGCCGACTTCACGATCGCCTGCCCGGCCTTCCCCGAGAACGGCCGCACCATCTTCCGCGGTCACCTCTTCGTCGGTGACCAGCTGCTCTGCGACTCGGGCATGCGCGATCACCCGCTGACGCCGATGCGCGACGCCAACCTCGTGCGCGTGCTGCAGGCGCAGTGCAGCGCCGGCACGCGCGTGGGGCTGCTGCGCTACGACACCGTGGCCAAGGGTGCCGAGGCGGTGCGGGCGCGCGTGGCGGCCCTTCGTGCGGAGGGCGTGCAAGTGGCCATCGCCGATGCGCTGCACGACGACGACCTGCGCACGCTCGCCGACGGTTGCCGAGAACTGCCGCTGCTGACGGCCGGCTCCGGTCTGGCGCTCGGCCTGCCCGAGCTCTACGAGCGCCTGGGCGAGGTGCAACGCCGTGCCGATGCCGCGGGGCTGGAGCCGATGCGCGGGCCCGCGGTCGTGCTGTCGGGCTCGTGCTCGCTGGCCACGAATGCCCAGGTGGCGCACTGGCGCGCCGCCGGCCGGCCGGCGCGCGCGCTCGATGTGCGTGCGTTGCTGCAGGGCGGCGCGGCGGCGGCGGCCGAGCAGGCGGCGGTGCTCGCGTGGGCGCAGCAGGTGATCGCGCAAGGTGGCCCGATGGACGCCACTGTGCCGCTGATCTATTCGACCGCGCCGCCCAGCGAACTGGCGGCGACGCAGGCCGAGCTCGGTGCGCTCGCGTCCGGTGCGCGCGTCGAGCAGGCGCTGGCCGCTCTTGCGAGCGCGCTCGCGCAGGCCGGCGTGCGGCGCTGGGTGGTGGCCGGCGGCGAGACGAGCGGCGCGGTCGTGCAGGCGCTCGGCGTGCACGCGCTGCGCATCGGCAACGCCATCTGCCCCGGGGTGCCGTGGACGCAGGCGCAGCGGGCGGCCGCACCGGGGCGACCCGCCGAACCGGTGTGGCTGGCATTGAAGTCGGGCAACTTCGGTGCGCCGGACTTCTTCAGCACGGCGCTGGGAATGACCTGAGCCGCCATGCCACACCTGTCCCATGAAGCGCTGCGCGAAGAGGTCTGCCGCGTCGGCCGCTCGCTCTTCGCGCGCGGCTACGTGCATGCCACGGCGGGCAACGTGAGCGTGCGGCTGCCCGGCGCGGCCGGATTCCTGATCACGCCCACCGATGCCTGCCTGGGCTTCCTCGAGCCCGAGCGCCTGGCGCACGTGGACCTCGCGGGCACGCAGGTGTCGGGCGAGCGCGCGAGCAAGACGCTGGCGCTGCATCGCCGCATCTACGACAGTGCGCCCGAGGCCCATTGCGTCATCCACACGCACAGCACGCACCTGGTGGCACTCACGCTGGCCGGCGTCTGGAGCGAAGCCGACATCCTGCCGCCGATCACGCCCTACTACGTGATGAAGGTGGGCCACGTGCCGCTGATCCCGTACCACCGGCCCGGCGACCCGGCGGCGGCCGAGCGCGTGGCCGCCGCCATCACCGCCGCGGCGGCGCGCGGCACGCCGCTGCGCGCGGCGATGCTCGACCGCCTGGGGCCCAACGTGTGGCACGCCAGCCCCGCCGAGGCGATGGCGACATTGGAAGAATTGGAAGAGACCGCGCGCCTGTGGCTGATGTGTTCGACACTCCCGCTGGCACAGCGGCCGCAGCCTCTCGGCGAGGCGCAACTGCAGGAACTGCGACAGCACTTCGGCGCCCGCTGGTGAGCGCGCCGCAGCCAGGCAAACAGGACGGCAAGGAGACCACGATGAGACTGCTGATCACCGGCGGTGCCGGATTCATCGGCGCGCGCCTGGCGCGCACGCTGCTCGCGCGCGAAGGCGACGGGCGGCTCGACGGACGGCGCATCGAGCAGATCGTGCTCGCCGACCAGGCCACCGCGCCGGCCGACCTGCTGGCCGACGCGCGCGTGCAGGGCCGTGTCGGCAAGCTCCACGAGCACGCGCACGGGCTGCGTGACGAGGAGTTCGACGGCATCTTCCACCTCGCCTCGGCGGTGTCGGGTGAATGCGAGGCCGACTTCGACCTCGGCATGAGCTCCAACCTCGACAGCACGCGCGCGCTGCTCGACGCGCTGCGCCATCGCCAGCAGAAGGGTGCCAGGCCGACCCGGCTCGTGTTCTCGAGCTCGATCGCCGTCTTCGGGCCCGACCCGGCCTATCCGTTCCCGCCGCTGGTGGGCGACGACACGCTGCCCACGCCGCAGACGAGCTACGGCGCGCAGAAGCACATCTGCGAGCACCTGATCGCCGACTACACGCGCAAGGGCTTCATCGACGGCCGTGCCGCGCGCCTGGTGACGGTGACGGTGCGGCCGGGGCGGCCCAACGGCGCGGCCAGTTCGTTCTTCAGCGGCATCATCCGCGAGCCGCTGGCGGGCGAGGAGGCGCTGCTGCCGGTGGATGCGAGCGTGGCTCACGCGATGGCTTCGCCGCAGAGCATGGTCGACGGGCTCGTCAAGGTCTACGAGGCGAGCCGCGAGGCTTTCGTCGGCCGCAGCGCGCTCAACATGCCGGGGCTCAACGTCACCGTGCAGCAGATGCTCGACGCGCTGGAGAAGGTGGCCGGGCCGAAGGTGAGGGCGCTCGTGAAGCCGCAGCGCGACGAGCGCATCGCCGGCATCGTCGCCAACTGGCCGCGCGGCGTGACCGCCAGGCGTGCCGGGGCGCTCGGCATCCGCGCCGAGTCGAACTTCGAGGACATCATCCGGCAGTACATCGCCGACAACGAGGGCCACCCGACCGCGCTCAAGGGACTGCGTGAACTCGGGGGGCGCCGGTGAACCGCATCGACCTCGAGGGCCGCGTCGCCGTGGTGACCGGCGGCGCGCAGGGCATCGGTCTCGCCATCACCGAGCGCTTTCTCGCCTCCGGCGCGAAGGTGGTGCTGTGGGACGTGGACAAGGCCAAGCTCGACGAGACCCTCTCCGGTTTCGCGAAGACCCACGTGGGGCGCGTCAGCGGCCAGGTGGTCGAGCTGACCGACGACGGCTCGGTGGCGGCGGCGACGGCGCGCACGGTGGCCGGCGCCGGCCGCATTGACATCCTCGTCAACAACGCCGGCATCACAGGCGGCAACGGCACCACCTGGGAGCTGGACCCGGCCATCTGGCGCCGCACGGTGGAGGTCAACCTGATCGGCCCGTACCTCACCTGTCGACACGTGGTGCCGGTGATGCTGAAGGGCGCGAGTGGCAAGGGCGACGGCCCAGGCTATGGGCGCATCGTCAACATCGCCTCGGTGGCCGGCAAGGAAGGCAACCCGAACGCCAGCCACTACAGCGCCAGCAAGGCGGGGCTGATCGCGCTCACCAAGTCGCTCGGCAAGGAGCTCGCCGCCCAGGGCGTCCTCGTCAACGCCATCGCGCCGGCGGCGGCGCGCACGGCCATGTTCGCGCAGATGAAGCCCGAGCACATCGACTACATGCTCTCGAAGATCCCGATGGGCCGCTTCGTCGAGGTGAGCGAGGTGGCCGCGATGGCCGCGTGGCTGGCGAGCGAGGATTGCTCGTTCTCCACCGGCGCGGTCTTCGACATCACCGGCGGTCGCTCGACCTACTGAGCCTGCAGGTCGGCAGCCGTGCGCAGCGCCAGCCTGTCCACTGCCCCCGTTGCGGCACCGGCCGTGGCCGTGCCGCGCGGTGTCGGGCTGTACCTGGCCGCCGTGCAACTGCTGTTCGCGCTCGGCTGGATCACCTACGCGATCTACCTGCCCGAGCTGGCGCAGCAGGCCGGGCTCGAGCGGCGCTGGGTGCCCTGGATCCTGGCGCTCGACCAGTTGATCTTCCTGGTCACCGACCTCGTGGTCGGCGTCTGGAGCGACAAGGCGGCTGCCGTGCAAGGGCGCATCGCGAAGGCGGTGCTGGCCGCCACGCTGGTCTCGTCGCTGGCCTTCCTGCTCCTGCCCTGGCTGGCGCCGCAGGGCCCGGGGTGGCTCTTCATGCTCGTGACCCTGTGCTGGGCGGTGACGTCTTCGGCGCTGCGCGCGCCGCCGCTCACGCTGCTCGGCCGCTACGTGGCCAAGCCGCTGCAGCCGGCGATGGTGGCCTTCACGGCGCTCGGCCTCGGGCTCGCGAATGCGGCGTCGCCCTATGTCGGGCTGGTGTTGAAGGGGGTGGATGCGCGGCTGCCGTTCCTGCTTTCCGCGCTCTCGCTGGCCGCGGTGACGCTCGGCATGGTGGCGGCCGAGAAGGCCCTGGCGCGCCAGCGCGCGTTGGCCGGGTCGGCGGCCGCGATGGACGCGCCGGCTCTCCCTGGGCTGCCGCCGGCCGGTGGCCTCTTCCTGGTCGCGGTGCTGGTGGCGGCGGCCAGCTTCCAGGTGCATGTGTTCCTGGCCAGCGCGCCGCTGTACCGCGCGGCCGGCGGCGCCGAGCAGATGGCCAATCTGATGCCCGTGTTCTGGATCGGCTTCAACCTCGCCCTCTGGCCGGCCTCACGCTGGGTGCGGCGCACGGGGGCGCCGCTGGCGCTGGCGCAGGGCGCGGTGCTCGGGGCGATGGGCGTGGCGGCGGCGCATGCGGCGCCGGCGCTGCCGTGGCTGGTGGCGGCGCAGCTCGTGGCCGGTGCCGCCTGGGCGGTGATGCTGTGCAGCGCCTTCGTCGGTGCGCTCGGGTTTGGGCACACCGGGCGCGAGGGTTTCTACAACGGCTCGCTGCAGTCGCTGCTCGCCGTGGCGGCGCTGTCGCGGCTGATGGTAGTGGTGTGGATCGCGCCGACAGCGGCCCAGCTCGTCGGCTGGGCCGGCCTGCCGGCACTGACGTTCGCGCTCGTCGGGCTGCTCGTCGTGGCCGGCCTGACCCGCGTTCGCGGGTGGCCGGCCACCTGAAGGGGACGCGAAGGGCGTGTGGGACGTGACGTCGGCGTGACGGCGCCGGCAGGCCCCCTGCGCCACCCAGGCCCCCCGAATCAGCCCCTCAGGCCACCTGCACCTGCACGCGGCGCGGCTGAGCGTGCGCGGCCTTCGGGATGCGCACGCGCAGCACGCCGTGGCTCATCTCCGCGCTCACCTTGTCGGCATCGAGCTCCTTGCTGAGCGTGAAGGCGCGGTGATAGCGCGAGCGCTGCACCTCGGCGTGCGTGGGCTCCATGCCTTGCGGCACGGCGAGCGCCATCTCGCCCTCGAGCGTGAGGCGTTCGCCCTCGACGCGCAGGTGCACGCGGTCCTTGGCGACGCCGGGCATGTCGGCATAGAGCGTGATGCCGCTGGCATCTTCGATCACATCCACGGGCGGCAGCAGGGCGCCCTCGCTGCGCTGGGTGCGCTCGGTGCGGTCGGTGCGCTCGGTTTGCGAGCCTTCGGCGGGAAGGGTGTCACGGGTTTGCGTCACGGTGTTCATGCGTCACTCCTGTCGGGTGTGCGTTGCGGGTTCACTGCACGGCGATGCGCCGAGGCTGCGCGGCCTCGCGGCGCTTGACGGTCACGTTCAGCACGCCGTCGGTGTAGCTGGCCGAGACGCTGTCGGGGTCGATGTCTTCGGGCAGGCTGACGACGCGGCGGAAGCGGCCGGCGAAGCGCTCCTGCATGTGCACGCTGGTCTTGGCGTCGGGTGCGGGTACGGTGTTCTTGCGTTCGCCGGCCAGCGTCAGCACGGCGCGGTCGAGGTTGATCTCGATCGATGCCGGATCGAGGCCCGGGGCAAAGGCGTACACCTGCACCGATGCTGGCGAGAGCCCGACGTTGAGCGCCGGATAGCCGCCGCGGCCCAAGCCACGGATGCTGGGGCTGGCATCGAAGAGGCCCGACATCTCGCGCTGGAGGCGGTCGAAGTCGGCGAACAGGTCGCGCGGGAACAGGGTTCGGTACATGAGTTCCTCCAATCGGGTCGCAGGTCGGATGTCGCGTCGCGGGCCGGCCACCCGGGCAGGCGACAGGCCCGTCGGCACAGGCGCATGCCCTCGCCGATGCATCACGAGATAGGGTGGCCGGGCGAGGCTTCAAGAGGACGCCATCGTCGGGCGGCGCATCTTTGCCAGCGCCCTTGAACTCGCGGCACATGGCCGCACATGCCGAGGCTGCGGCGTTGCTCCTGACGGCGTGGATCGTGCAGCTCCGGCACCACCACCGCGGGCGCGGGCCGCTTCGCCCCCCGTGGCCGCAACGGATCGTGCGCGGCCGCTGCGGCCGGGCACCGGTTCAGTACAACGTGCGGGCCTGCCGGCCTTGGAGCTCGGCGTCGTACTGCACGCCGTCGACGCTGCCGCGTCCGAGCGTCTGCAGGATGGCGCCGGGGCTCGGCAGGGCGCCGGGCACGAACTGCGCGGCCGCCTGCCACAGCCGCGAGCGCTTCACGGCGCGCGCGCACTGGAAGAACACGCTCGCCACCGAAATCACGAGCACCGTGGCCGGCAGCTGGCCCTGCACCGTGAAGCGCGCGGCGAGCGACGGCGAGGCGCTGATGCGCGCCGTGCCGTTGACGCGCAGTGCCTCGCCGCAGCCTGGAATCAGGAACAGCAGCGCGATGCGCGGATCGCGCGCGATGTTGCGCAGGCTGTCGATGCGCTGGTTGCCGCGGCGGTCGGGCAGCAGCAGCGTCTTCTCGTCGGCGACGACGACGAAGCCCGGTGCGTCGCCGCGTGGCGAGGTGTCGAGGCCGTGCTCGCCCACGGTGGCGAGCACGGCGAACGGTGCCGCTTCGATGTAGGGCCGGTACAGCGCGTGCACATGGTCGGCCACCTTGGCGAGCGAAGTCTCACCGGGGCCGTTGGCATAGATGCGACGCAACGCCGCCTCGTCGGCGATGTCGTGCGCGGTGTCGCGCGCGAGGGCGAGGAGTTCGCTGTCGGTCATCCGATGCTCATCCGCCGTTCACCCGATGCGGCCGAGCAGCAGGTACTCCATCAGCGCCTTCTGCACGTGCATGCGGTTCTCGGCCTCGTCCCACACCACCGACTGCGGGCCGTCGATGACCTCGGCGGTGACTTCCTCGCCGCGATGCGCGGGCAGGCAGTGCATGAAGAGTGCGTCGGGCTGCGCCACGGCCATCATCTCTTCGTCGACGCACCAGTCGACGAAAGCCTTGAGGCGCTCTTCGTTCTCGGCTTCGTAGCCCATGCTCGTCCACACGTCGGTGGTGACGAGGTGGGCGCCTTCGCAGGCGCGCATCGGGTGGTCGAAGACCTCGAAGCAGGAGCGGTCGCCGACGCCGGCCACGGCGTGGTCGACCTCGTAGCCGCTGGGCGTGGACAGGTGCAGCTTGAAGCCCATCACCTCGGCCGCCTGCAGCCAGGTGTTGGCCATGTTGTTGCCGTCGCCGACCCAGGCCACGGTCTTGCCTTGGATGCTGCCGCGGTGCTCGATGAAGGTGAAGATGTCGGCCAGGATCTGGCACGGGTGGTATTCGTTCGTGAGGCCGTTGATGACCGGCACGCGCGAATGTGCTGCGAAGCGTTCGATCTTCTCCTGCTCGTAGGTGCGGATCATCACCAGGTCGACCATGCGGCTGATGACGCGCGCCGTGTCCTCGAGCGGCTCGGCACGGCCGAGGTGCGTGTCGCCGGTGGTCAGGTGCACCACCGAGCCGCCCATCTGGTACATGCCGGCCTCGAAGCTGACGCGCGTGCGCGTGCTGGCCTTCTCGAAGATCATGGCCAGCGTGCGGTCGACCAGCGGCGTGTAGCGCTCGTAGTTCTTGAAGCGCGTCTTGATGACGCGCGTGCGCTCGAAGAGGTAGGCGTACTCCTCGGCGCGCAGGTCCTTGATCTGCAGGAAGTGCTTCATCAGGGCGGCACCGGGTTTCATGGCTTCACGGCTGGGCCGGCTCGGCGAGGAAGGCCTTGATCAGCGGGCACAGGATGGCCGCGATCTGCCGTGCCTCGTCGGCATTCAGGATGAGCGGCGGCAGCAGGCGCACGACTCGGTCGGCGGTGACGCTGATCATCAGCCCGGCGTCGGCAGCGCGCTGCAGCAGGGCGCCGCAGGGGCGGTCGAGCTCGATGCCCACCATCAGGCCCTGGCCGCGGAACTCGACGACGCCACGCTCCCCGGCGAGGCCGGCCTTCAGCGCCCCGTGCAGCACCTCGCCCACCGCGGCGGCGTTGGCGAGCAGGCCGTCCTCCTCCATGATGCGCAGCGTCTCGACGCCGGCGCGCATGGCGAGCGGGTTGCCGCCGAAGGTGGTGCCGTGGTTGCCGGGGCCGAGCACGTCCTTGGCCTTCGGGCCGACGACGATGGCACCGACCGGCACGCCCGAGCCGAGGCCCTTGGCGAGCGGCATCACGTCGGGCACGATGCCGGCCCATTGGTGCGCGAACCACTTGCCGGTGCGGCCGAGGCCGCACTGCACCTCGTCGAGCATCATGAGCCAGCCCTGCTTGTCGCACAGCGTGCGCAACTGGCGCAGGTAGTCGGCACGCGTGGGGTTGATGCCGCCTTCGCCCTGAATGACCTCGAGGAAGACGGCCACGACGTTCGGGTTCGTGCGCGCCACCTGCTCGACAGCGGCGAAGTCGTTCAGCGGCACGCGCACGAAGCCCTCGACGAGCGGCTCGAAGCCCTTCTGCACCTTGACGTTGCCGGTGGCCGAGAGCGTGGCGATGCTGCGGCCATGGAAGGCCTTCTCGTAGACGATGATCTCGGGACGGTCGATGCCCTTGTCGTGGCCGAACTTGCGCGCGATCTTGATCGCGCCCTCGTTGGCTTCGAGGCCGCTGTTGCAGAAGAACGCGGCCGAGAGCCCCGAGAGCTCGCACAGCTTGGCGGCCAGCTGCTCCTGCAGCGGCACCTCGTAGTAGTTGGAGCAGTGGATCATGCGCGCCACCTGCTCCTGCAGCGCCGGCACGAGCTTGGGGTGGCCGTGGCCGAGCGTGTTGACGGCGATGCCGCCGAGGCCGTCAAGGTACTTGCGGCCCTGCGTGTCCCACAGCCAGGCGCCCTTGCCGTAGGCCAGCGCCAGCGGCAGGCGGCCGTAGGTGTTCATCACGTGCGGCATCGTCGCGGTGGCGGTGGCGTTCATCGACGCAGGCTCCTTCGTTGGGGCGCCCGCCGCGGCACCGGCCACGTCGCTTGCCCAGATGAAAAGCGCCGGGCGGCGACACATGGGTCACGGTCCGGCGCGGAATCGATTCTATTCGGCGAGCGCCGTTCCCTTCTGCCCTTCAGGCCGGCGCGGCGTGGCCGAAGTTCCTCGGGTCGAATCGACGTGAATCGACGCCTCGGCGAAACGGATTCCATCATGCATGCTGCGACGCAGCAACACCTTGGCACAATGCGGTCTGCACGCGGCGGGGTCACCCTGCCGTGGCTGCAGCCGGTGCCGTCGCTCAGGGGGGTGCCGCGTGGGCACCTAATGACAAGCAGCAACAAGCCACGCCAGTTCTACATCCATGGCATCACGAATGCCGGCAAGGTCTTCCGGCCCAGCGACTGGGCCGAGCGCCTGGCCGGGGCGATGTCCTCGTTCCGGCCCGGCGGCCGTGGTGGGGCAGGCGGCATCGGTGCCTTCATCGGCTACTCACCCTACTGCGTGCCGCAGGTGGTCGACGAAGTGCGCTGCGTGCTCGTCAACGAGGCGCTGCGCGACATCGAGCCGATGGCCTGGGACTTCGTCATGAACTTCGCGCGCGACAACGACCTGCCGGTGGCCGAGGTCTGCGTGCTGCCGGCCGAGACACCGCCGAAGGCTTGAGTTCGCGCGACGTCTGCGGCTGCGCCAACACGCACCCCGCAGTGGCGGCCTGTGCCCCAAATGAAGAAGCCCGCCATCGGCGGGCTTCGCTGCTTCGGGGGGCTGCGCTTCAGGCCGCGGTGGCCAGCGCCTTCACGCGGGCGGCCAGGCGGCTCTTCGTGCGCGCGGCCTTGTTCTTGTGGAAGATGCCCTTGTCGGCCACCGAGTCGATGACGCGTTGCGCGGCCTTGAAGACCTCGCCCGCCTTCACCTTGTCGCCGGCGGCGACGGCCTTCTGCACGTTCTTGACGACGGTGCGGAAGTGCGAGCGCAATGCGCTGTTGCCGGCATTCAACTCGACGTCCTGGCGCGCACGCTTGCGGCCGGAGGCGAGGCGAACGGTCTTCTTCTTGGCTTTGGACGAAGTGGCCATGGTCGACGTATGAAGGTGCCTGGGAGCAAAGACTTTCAAGTATAGCACCGAGTGCCGCGCCAACCTGCCGCGCCTGGGGCGGCTGCCTATAATCCGCGCCGCCCGTGAACCTGCTCAAGGCCGCCTCCACCGTCTCGCTCCTCACGCTTGTCTCGCGCATCACGGGCCTGGTGCGGGAACAGCTCATCGCCGCGATGTTCGGCGCGAGTGCGGCCACCGACGCGTTCAACGTCGCCTTCCGCATCCCCAACCTGTTCAGGCGCCTGTTCGCTGAAGGCGCGTTCTCGCAGGCCTTCGTGCCGATGATCGGCGCCACGCGCGAGCGCGAGGGTGACGCGGCCACGCAGACGCTGATCGACGCGGTGGCCACGATGCTCAGCTGGGCTCTGCTCGCCACCTGCCTGGCCGGCGTGGTCGGCGCGCCCGTGCTCGTGTGGGTGATCGGCGCCGGGCTGGCGCAGTTCGACACCGCGGTTCTGCTGACGCGGCTGATGTTCCCCTACATCGGCCTCATGTCGCTCGTCGCGCTGGCCGCCGGCATCCTCAACACCTGGAGGCGCTTTGCCGTGCCGGCGGTGACCCCGGTGCTGCTGAACGTGGCCGTCATCGCCGCCGCCTGGCTCGGTGCACCGTGGTTCGAGGCGCATGGCGTGCAGCCGATCCTGGCACTGGGCTTCGGCGTCATGCTCGGCGGCCTGCTGCAAGCGGCGGTGCAGGTGCCGGCGCTGCGCGCCATCGGCAAGCTGCCGCGCGTCGGCCTCGCGCCCGCGCAGCTGGCCGCGGCCTGGCGCCATGCGGGCACGCGGCAGGTGCTCAGGCGGATGGCGCCGGCGCTGCTCGGCGTCTCGGTGGCGCAGCTGTCGCTCGTCATCAATACGCAGATCGCCTCGCACGTGGCCGTGGGTGCCGTGTCGTGGCTGAGCTATGCCGACCGGCTGATGGAGTTCCCGACGGCGCTGCTGGGCGTGGCGCTCGGCGTGGTCCTGCTGCCGCAGCTGAGCGCCGCCGATGCGCAGGCCGACGCCGGGCGCTACAGCGAGTTGCTCGATTGGGGTCTGCGCCTCGTGCTGCTGCTGGCACTGCCCTGCGCGCTGGCGCTGCTCATCTTCCCGGTGGGGCTCGTGAGCGTGCTCTACCACTACGGGCGCTTCTCGCCGGAGGACGTCGCGGCCACCGTGTGGGCGCTGCGCGGCTACGGTGTCGGCCTGCTCGGCATCATCGCCATCAAGGTGCTGGCACCGGCCTTCTATGCGCGCGGCGACGTGCGCACGCCGGTGAAGATCGCCATCGGCGTGCTCGTGGCGACGCAGGCGCTGAACCTCGTTCTCGTGCCGTGGCTCGGGCATGCCGGACTGGCGCTCTCGATCGGCCTCGGAGCCCTCGTCAACTCCTCGCTGCTGCTCGGCGGCCTGCTGCGGCGCGGCACGTATCGGCCGGCCACGGGCTGGTCGGCCTTCGCCTTGAAGGTGCTGGCGGCCAACGTGGCCCTCGGCGGGGCGCTGGCGCTGGCGGCCGAGCACATCGACTGGATCGGCCTGCAGGCCCGCCCCTGGCAGCGCGCGGGCGAGGTGGCTATGGTGCTCGGCGGCGTGGCGCTGCTCTACTTCGCGGTGCTCGGGGCCTGCGGCATGCGGCCGCGCGAGTTCGTACGTCGAAGCTGAGCTTCACGGGCCACTACACTGCCATCCGCCATGGGTTCGCCCCTCCACTTCGAGACCCCGACCGCGCTGGAATACTTCGCCACCCTGGTGGCCGACGACGCCAGCCTGTCCGTGCTCGAAGCCGCGGTCGCGGTCGCGCAGGAGGACCTGCCGGGCCTGGACCCGCAGGCCGTGCTCGCCGAGGTGGACGCGCTGGCCGAGCGCCTGCGCCGGCGCCTGCCCGCCGATGCGGCGCCGGTGCAGAAGCTGCGCCTGCTCAACCGCTACTTCTTCCAGGAGCTGGGCTTCGCCGGCAACGTCAACAACTACTACGACCGGCGCAACAGCTACCTGCCGGAGGTGCTGCGCACGCGCCGGGGTATCCCGATCACGCTGGCGCTGCTCTTCGTCGAGCTGGCGCAGCAGATCGGGCTGAAGGCGAGCGGCGTGTCGTTCCCGGGCCACTTCCTCGTCAAGCTGCACCTGCCCGGCGGCGAGGTAGTGATCGACCCCTTCGACGGCCGCTCGCTCTCGCGCGAGGCGCTGGAGGAGCGGCTGCTGCCCTACCGCCGGCGCCGGCGCGGCGCTCAGGGCGACGACGATGTGCCGCTCGGCCTGTACCTGCAGAAGGCCGAGCCGCGCGCGGTCGTGGCGCGCTTGCTGCGAAACCTGAAGGAGATCCATCGCGGCGCGCGCGACTGGCAGCGCCTGCTGGCCGTGCTCGACCGGCTCGTCGTGCTGCTGCCCGACGACTGGGAAGAGCGGCGCGATCGGGCCCTGGTGCTGGCCGAACTCGGCCGGCTCGAAGCCGCGGCTACGGACGCGGTGACCTACCTGCAACACCGCCCGGACGCGCACGACGCGCCCGGACTGCGCTCGCTGCTCGAGGCCTGGCGCCGACGCGGCAGCGCACGCTCGCGGTGAAGCGCGCGACGAGACGATGAGGCAGCTTCCCCTCGCCCTCGGCCCCGCGCCGGACTGCACCTTCGACAGTTTTCTCCCGGGCGCCAACGCGGCGGCGCTGCAGCACCTGCGCACGCTGGGGGCCTCGGCGGCGCCGGTGTACCTGTGGGGGCCGAGCGGCAGCGGCAAGACGCACCTGCTGCGCGCGCTCGCCGCGCGCGTGCAGGGCGCGGGTGGCGTGGTCGGCAGCTTCGAGGCGGGCATGGGCCTGCCGTGGGTGCTGGGTGCCGGCTGGAGCCTCGCCATCGTCGACCGCTGCGACGAACTCTCCGAGGAGGCGCAGCGCGCGACCTTCGCGCTCTTCGAGGATGCCGCGGCCGAGGGCGTGGCCTTCGCGGCGGCCGGGCGCCTGCCGCCGGTGGACCTGGCGCTGCGCGACGACCTGCGCACGCGCCTGGGCTGGGGCCATGTCTTCGCCCTGGCGTCGCTGAGCGAGCCCGAGACGCGCGCGGCGCTGCGGCGCGAGGCCGACCGGCGCCACCTCTTCCTCGGCGACGAGGTGATGAGCCACCTGCTGACGCATTGCCCGCGCGACCTCGCATCGCTGATGCAGGTGATCGAGCGACTCGACCGCTTCTCGCTCTCGAAGCACCGGTACGTGACCGTGCCGCTGCTGCGCCAGATGCTGGCCGAAGAGGGCAGCGAGGCCGGTGAGCAGCGGGTGACGGGCGGCGCGAACGATCCGCGAACCGGCTCCGAGGCACGCACGAGCCCCGCGGGCACCGGCGCCGCGGCCGGGGAGGGATGACCGCCATGCGGCTGACCCTGTTCGACCTCGACGGCACGCTGCTGCCCGGCGACTCCGACCATGCCTTCGGCGAGTTCCTCGTGCACCTGGGCTGGGCTGACGGCACGGAGTTCGCGCGCCGCAACGACGGCTACTATGCCGACTACCAGCGCGGGCGCCTCGACATCGCCGACTACATCCACTTCATCACCGAGCCCTGGCGCTTGCGGCCGCTGGCCGAGGCCGAAGCGGCTTCGCGGCTCTTCATCGCCGAGATCATCCGTCCGATGCTGCGGCCGGCGGCGCTGGACCTGATCGAGCGCCATCGCCGCGCCGGCGAGCGCCTTGCCATCGTCACCGCGACCAACGACTTCGTGACGCGGCCGATCGCCGAACTGCTGGGCGTGCCCGACCTCATCGCCACCGAGCTGGAGCGCGACGCCGCGGGCCGCGCCACCGGCGCCATCCGCGGCGTGCCCTCGTTTCGCGAGGGCAAGGTCGAGCGCGTGCAGGCCTGGCTGGCGGGCCTGGGCGCCTCGCTCGAAGGCTGCGAGAAGAGCATCTTCTACAGCGACTCCACCAACGATCTGCCGCTGCTCGAACGCGTCAGCGACCCGGTGGCCACCAACCCCGGCCCGGCGCTCGAGCGCCTGGCGCGTGAGCGCGGCTGGCCCGTGCTGAAACTGTTCGAATGATCAAGAAGTTCATCCACCGGCTGCTCGGCCGCGGCAGTGCCCCGCCGGCGGCGCCCGAGCCCGCCGTCATCCCGTTGGGCGCGCGGCGCGAGTTCGCGCGCGAGGAGCACGGCATCGACCCCACGCTCCTCGATGCCAATGCCGTGCGCGTCGTGCGCACGCTGAAGGAGGCGGGCTACGAGGCCTATGTCGTCGGCGGCGCCGTGCGCGACCTCATCGTCGGCCTACGCCCGAAGGACTTCGACGTCGCCACCGACGCCACGCCCGAGCAGGTGAAGGCGCTTTTCCGCCGCGCCTTCATCATCGGCCGCCGCTTCCGTCTCGTGCACGTGGTGTTCGGGCGCGGGCGCGAGCACGAGACGATCGAGGTCTCGACCTTCCGCGCCTACCTGGACGCAAGTGCCGCCGAGCAGGTCGAAGGCAACGAGAAGACGGCCAAGGGCCAGTTGGCCGAGAAGACCAGCGGCCATGTCGTCGACGCGAGCGGGCGCGTGCTGCGCGACAACGTCTGGGGCCCGCAGATCGAGGACGCGGCGCGGCGCGACTTCACGATCAACGCGATGTACTACGACCCCGTGTCGCAGGTGGTGGTCGACTACCACGGCGGCCTCGCCGACGCGAAGGCGCGCGTCATCCGCATGATCGGCGACCCCGAGACGCGCTACCGCGAAGACCCGGTGCGCATCATCCGCGTCGTGCGCTTCGCGGCCAAGCTGGGTTTTGCACTCGAACCGGCCACGGAAGCGCCGATCGGCAAGATGGCCGCGCTGCTCGCCAACGTGCCCATCTCGCGCCTGTTCGACGAGATGGTGAAACTCCTGCAGACCGGCCACGCGCTCGCGAGCATCGAGCAGCTCAAGAAGCGCGGCCTCGAGCGCGGCGTCTTCCCCGTGCTGGAGGCGGCGCTGGCGCCGACCCGTGGCGGCGGCGCCTCGCTCGCTGCGCGCGAGACCTTCGTTCGCCTGGCGCTCGAAGATACCGACCGCCGCGTGGCCGAGGGCCGATCGGTCGTGCCGAGCTTCCTGCTCGCCTGCCTGCTGTGGCACGACGTGCTGCAGCGCTGGAGCGCCAACCGCGAAGGTGGCGAAGCCGCATTCCCGGCATTGCAGCAGGCCGTGGACGCGGTGTTCGATGCCCGCATCGGCGACATCTCGGGCCGCGGCAAGCTGGCCGCCGACATGCGCGAGATCTGGCTCATGCAGCCGCGCTTCGAGCGGCGCACCGCAGCCAGCGTGCCGGCGCTTCTCGGGCAGCCGCGCTTCCGCGCCGGCTACGACTTCCTGCGCCTGCGCGCCGATGCCGGCGAGCTGCCGGCCGAACTGGCCGACTGGTGGGAGGACTACCACCTCGGCAGCGACGAGGACCGCGAGGCGATGCTGCAGGACCTGCGTGCCGCCAGCACCACGCGCGTGCGCCGCGCCGCCGCCGAGCCGGCCGTGCCCGCCGCAGGGCCGCCCGCGCCGGCCGCCGAGGTCGACTTGCCCATCGACGGCAGCGATGCACCCGCCCGGCGCCGCCGCCGGCGCCGCCGGCGCGGGCCGAAGCCCGACGAGGCCGCGCCGGCTTCGTCTTGATCGGTCGGGCCCGAGGCTCGACGAGCCGGCTCGGGTGGCACGAGCAGCACACGCGCCACAAGCCGCGTGTGTGGCGCCGCCTACAATGTGACAGGGACGTGACAGGCCATGGGCGCCTGGACCCGTCCCCGGCAGGACGGCCTGCCCGAGCAACAAGCACAAGGCGGCCCATGGTCTTCCGTAAGCTCCTCCCGCGCGAAGGCAACTTCTTCGAGCTGTTCAACCAGCACGGGCAGCACATCGCCGACGGCGCCAAGGCGTTCCAGCGGCTGGTGCAGAGCTACGGTGATCTCGATGCGCGCGAGCGTCACGCGCGCGAAGTGGGCGACGCCGAGCGCGCCGCCGACCGCGTCACCGCCGAGGTGCACCGGCTCCTGCACCGCACGTTCATCACGCCGCTCGATCGCGAGCAGATCCACAGCCTGATCAACACGATGGACGACGTGCTCGACTTGCTGCAGGACTCGACCGAGGTGATGCAGCTGTACGACCTGCAGAAGCTGCCCGAGGACGTGCTGCGCTTGTCGGAGGTCTCGGTGCGCTGCTGCGAGCGCGTGCAGCACGTGGTGACGCTGCTGCCGCGCCTGCGCGACGCCGCGGTGGCCGAGGCGGCGCTGAAGAACTGCGAGGAGATCGACCAGCTCGAGTCGGACGCCGACCGCGTCATGCGCTCGGCCATGTCGCGCCTGTTTCGCGAGGAGCCCGACACGCGCGAGCTGATCAAGCTCAAGGCCGTCTACGAGCACCTGGAGTCGATCTCAGACCGCTGCGAGGACGTGGCCAACCTGATCGAGGGCGTCGTCCTCGAGAACAGCTGAGCGCGCGCCGGCGCGCTCGCACGGCCCTCCACACGGCCGATCTCCCACGGGCTCGCCTTCACATGCCTTCCATGCAGATCGCCTTCTGGGTGGTGGTGTTGCTCGTCGTGCTGGCGCTGCTGTTCGACTTCATGAACGGCTTCCACGACGCCGCCAACAGCATCGCCACGGTCGTCTCCACCGGCGTGCTCAAGCCGACGCAGGCGGTGGCCTTCGCCGCCTTCTTCAACGTGGTGGCGATCTTCTTCTTCCAGCTCAAGGTGGCGGCCACCGTCGGCAAGGGCATCGTCGAGCCGGGCATCGTCGACCAGCACGTGGTCTTCGGCGCGCTCGTCGGGGCGATCGCCTGGAACGTGATCACCTGGTGGTACGGCATCCCGTCGTCGAGCTCGCACGCGCTCATCGGCGGCATCGTCGGCGCGACCCTCGCCAAGGCCGGCGCCGGGCCACTCATCGGCAGCGGCGTGCTGCGCACGGTGGCGTTCATCTTCGTTTCGCCGGCCTTGGGGTTCCTGTTCGGCTCGCTGCTGATGGTCGGCACCTCGTGGGCGTTCCGGCGAAGCTCACCGCTCAGAGTGGACAAGTTCTTCCGGCGCGCGCAGCTCGTCTCGGCGGGGCTGTACTCGCTCGGCCACGGCGGCAACGACGCGCAGAAGACGATCGGCATCATCTGGCTGCTGCTCATCGCCGCCGGCATCAGCGCCGCCGGCGACAAGATGCCGCCGGCCTGGGTGATCTGGTGCTGCTACATCGCCATCGGCCTGGGCACGCTGTTCGGCGGCTGGCGCATCGTCAAGACCATGGGCCAGCGCATCACCAAGCTCAAGCCCGTGGGCGGCTTCTGCGCCGAGACGGGCGGGGCCATCACGCTCTTCCTGGCCACCGGGCTCGGCGTGCCGGTGTCGACCACGCACACGATCACCGGTGCGATCTACGGCGTCGGGTCGGTGCGCAGTGCGTCGGCCGTGCGCTGGGGGCTGGCGGCGAACATCGTGCTGGCATGGGTCTTCACCATTCCGGTCACGGCCTTCATCGCCGCGGTCTTCTACGGCTTGAGCGTCTGGATATTCTGAGAGGGACCGATGCCGGGCCGCGAGGAATCAGCGGCGCGGCTCGATCGGTGCCGATTCGAGTTGCGTCTCGAAGACCTTCTGGATCGAGAACGCGATGGTGCCGATGAGCACGACACCGCCGACGGTCAGCGCGGCGATCGCCGCCAGCACCGCGCCCCAGCGCGTGGCGTGCACCGGCTGGCCGGGGTTGTGGCGCTCGTCCCAGCGCTCGTCGGGCGTCAGCGCGAAGACGATCGCGAAGAGCGCCGCCTGCGAAAGCATGAGGCCGAGCAGAGGCACCAGCACCCAGGCAAGGCGGTCGTCCTGGCCGAGTGCCGACATGCGCTCGGCACCGACGAGCCCGAGGGTCGTGACGGGGACATGCGCCCACGCGAGCTTGTCGCCGGCGCCGCGCAGATAGATGCGGTGCAGGCCGAGCGACCCGAAGAGCAGCGCGAGCCAGGCGGCAAGCGTCTTGGAGCGGTAGGGAGGGGCGGAACTCGACGACATGAACTCGACGATGAACTCACGACATGAGCGCGCCGACTATAATGCCCGGTTCCCACCGACGGCCCCTCTCCACCCTGCCCAGGCCGACTGCGCCGAGGCAACCCGATGGAAGGGCGGCGTATCTACGGCGGCTGGGGCAAACCGTACCGGCCGGCGGCCTCCGGGCAACCCGGGATCTCCGGTCTTTCGATGGCCAGCCCGGTGTGTCTCCCGTGGCTTGGTGATCTGCACAGCACGCAAGTCAAACAAGGTTCATCAGCATGGTCGTGATCCGTCTGGCCCGTGGCGGCGCGAAGAAGCGCCCCTTCTACAACATCGTTGTCGCCGATTCTCGCGAGCGCCGCGACGGCCGCTTCATCGAGCGCGTCGGCTTCTACAACCCGATGGCGGCCGGCGGCGACCAGCCGCTGCGCCTGGCGCTCGACCGTGTCACCTACTGGTCGGGTGTCGGCGCGCAGCTGTCGCCCACCGTGCAGCGCCTGGTCGACCAGGCCAAGCACGCGGCCTGAGGCCGCATACCAGGTGTCCGGCCGGGTGTTCGCCGCCGCCGGCGATGAACCGGTCTATCCGGACGACGCGGTGGAGGTCGGCCGCATCGTCGGCGCCTGGGGCGTGAAGGGGGGCTTGAAGGTCAAGCCTTTCTCCGCCGATCCGCAGGCGCTGTTCGGCACCAAGCGCTGGTTCCTGCAGCCGCCGGCCCCTCACCCGGGCCCGGGCCCGAAGCCGGCGGCGAAGCTTGCCGCGCCCGCCTGGCCTCGGCTGCTGCGCATCGTGCAGGCACGCGAGCAGGGCGCGCACATCGTGGCCACCGCCCACGACCTCGACGACCGCGACGCGGCCGAGGCGCTTTCAGGCGCGCGCATCTTTGTCTCGCGCGCCAGCTTCCCCACCCCCGCGGACGACGAGTTCTACTGGATCGACCTCATCGGCCTGGCGGTGCGCAACCGAGACGGCCTCCATCTGGGCACCGTGGTCGGTCTCGTGCAGACCGGGCCCACCTGTGTGCTGCGCGTGCAGGCGCCTGGCGCGAGTGCGGCCGAAGTACCGGAGGAGGCGCGAGAGGAGGCGGCCGAGAGCGCGCCGAAGAAGGCCGGTGGCGACGCGGACGAGGAGCGCCTGATCCCCTTCGTCTCGGCCTATGTCGACCGTGTCGATCTCGCGGGCCGCTGCGTGCATGTCGACTGGCAGCCCGACTTCTGAGCCGCGGCGAACGAGCGTCGTGCGCTTCGACATCGTCACCCTGTTCCCGGAGCTCTTCGCGCCGCACCTGACGCAAGGGGTCACGCGGCGTGCCTTCGGCAGCGACGCGGTCGACGTGCGCCTGTGGCCGCTGCGCGACTTTGCCGACGACGCCTACCGGCGCATCGACGACCGCCCTTACGGCGGCGGGCCGGGCATGGTGATGCTTGCCGAGCCGCTGCTGCGCGCACTGGCGGCCATCCGCGCCGAGCGCGCTGCGCCGGAGGAGGGCGACGCGTCCCTGCCGGTGGTGCACTTCACGCCCACGGGGCGGCGCATCGACCAGGCGGTCGTGCGCGAGTTCGCCCACGGGCCGGGCGCGGTGCTGGTGTGCGGGCGATACGAGGGCATCGATCAGCGCTTCATCGATCGCTGCGTCACGCACGAGTTGAGCCTCGGCGACTTCGTGCTCTCCGGCGGCGAGCTGCCCGCGCTGGCCCTGCTGGATGCGGTGGCTCGCCTGCAGGAGGGCGTGCTGAAGCCCGCCTCGCACCGCCAGGACAGCTTCTCCGACGATGCCGCACCCGGCGGCGTCGACCGCAGCGTGGACGGCCTGCTCGAAGGGCCGCACTACAGCCGGCCCGAATCGCTCGTCGTGGAGGGCGTGCGCCTGGACGTGCCGCCGGTGCTGCTGTCGGGACACCATGCCGAGATCGCCCGCTGGCGCCGCGAGTGCTCGCTGGATATCACGGCCCGCCGCCGGCCCGACCTCATCGAGCGGGCGCGCAGCAACGGGCGGCTCTCGCCGGCGGACGAGAACTTCCTCGCCCGGCTGCGCGGTTCCGGCAGCCTATAATCCGCAGCTTTTCGATCCTCTGCCGGGCCACAACAGCGCGCCGGGTCCCTCTTGTTCTTGCGGGGCCTGGACCGCACCCTCTCAACCCGCCCGTCATGCCAGCACGAGTGACGACACCCGTGCCGGCGTGAGCAACCCGCCTGAACCCCCTTCAGGCGCCGGTATCGCCGCAAGATCGATGGAGAGAACCATGGACCTCATCGCCACGCTCGAGCGGGAAGAGATCGCCCGCCTGGACCGCAAGTTGCCCGCCTTCGCCCCGGGCGACACGGTGATCGTCAACGTCAATGTCGTCGAAGGCACGCGCAGGCGCGTGCAGGCCTACGAAGGCGTCGTCATCGCCAAGCGCAACCGCGGCCTGAACAGCAGCTTTATCGTGCGCAAGGTGAGCAGCGGCGAGGGCGTCGAGCGCACGTTCCAGCTCTACAGCCCGCTGATCGCCGGCATCGAAGTCAAGCGCCGTGGCGACGTGCGCCGTGCCAAGCTGTACTTCCTGCGCCAGCGCAGCGGCAAGTCGGCGCGCATCAAGGCCAAGCTGGCCTGATCACGCGCCGCGCGGCCGTCGGTACCCTCGCATCGCGGCGGTCCGCGGCCTCGGTGCCGCCACTGTCGCCGCTGCCGCCAACACTGCCGCCCCGTTTGGCCCCGCCCCGCATCCTCGACCCGCGCCAGGTGCCGGTGGCCGGGCATGACGGGCACCTGCCCGGCATCACGCCCGAAGGCCTGAGCGTCTCCCGGCTTCGCCAGCGCTTCGCCGCCGGGGCGCCGTTCACGCCGGAGATGCCCGGCGACGGGCGGCGCTTCGACCTCGGGCGCGAGCTGGCGCCGGCGGCCGTGCTGGTACCCCTCGTGCAACGGCCCGAGGGCCTTTCGGTGTTGCTCACGCGCCGCACCGACCACCTGCGCGACCATGCCGGGCAGATCAGCTTTCCCGGTGGGCGCAGCGAAGAGAGCGACGCGAGCGCGGCCGACACGGCGCTGCGCGAGACCGAGGAGGAGGTGGGGCTGGCCCGCCGCCATGTCGAGGTGGTCGGCGAACTGCCGATCTACACCACCGTCACGAGCTACTCGGTGACGCCGGTGGTGGGCCTGGTGACGCCGCCGTTCGACCTCGTGCTCGACAGCTTCGAGGTCGCCGAGGCCTTCGAGGTGCCGCTGGCCTATCTGATGGCGCCGGAGCATCACCGCCGCCACGTCTTCACCTTCGATGGCGGACAGCGCCAGTTCTTCTCGATGCCGTGGCACGGGCCCGGCGCCGACGGCCAGATGCGCGAGTACTTCATCTGGGGTGCGACGGCGGCGATGCTGCGCAATCTCTACCGCTTCCTCGCGGACTGAGCGGGCCGGCTCGGCCGGCATCCCACCCGTACTGCCAGACGTGGGAGCCCGTGCGTGCTCGGCCGCCCTCCATCGCCCTCTATGATCGCCGCCGATGGGTTTTCTCGCGGTCTTCGTGGCGCTGGTGCTGGAGCAGATCAAGCCGCTGCCGCGGGAGTCTTCCCTGCACGAGGCTCTGCGTGCCTACGTGGCCTGGTGCGGCCGCAACTTCGATGCCGGCCGTCCGCACCACGCATGGGTGGCATGGTGCGCCGCTGTCGGCGTGCCGGCCCTGGCCGTGGTCGGGATCTACCAGTTGCTGCACTGGCACAACGCCTTGCTCGGCCTGGCCTTCGACATCCTGGTGCTCTACGCCACGCTCGGCTTCCGCCAGTTCAGCCACTACTTCACCGACATCCGTGACGCGCTCGAACGCGGCGACGAGAACGAGGTGCGGCGCCTGCTCGCCGAGTGGCGCCACCTGGACACGAGCGAGCTGCCGCGCACCGAGGTGCTGCGCCACGTGATCGAGCATGCGCTGCTGGCCGCGCACCGGCATGTCTTCGGCGTGTTCTTCTGGTTCGTCGCGCTGTCGGCCCTGGGGCTCGGGCCGGTCGGCGCGGTGCTTTACCGGCTGGCCGAGTTCTGCAGCCGCTACTGGGGTTTCCGGCAGAGGGCGCTGGACGCACCGGTGAACGAGGCGTTGCTCGGCCTCTCGCGGCGGCTCTTCGCGCTCATCGACCACGTGCCCGCACGTCTGACGGCGTTCGGCTTCGCGGTCGTCGGCGACTTCGAGGAGGCGGTGGCCGGCTGGCGGCGCGATGCGACGCTGTGGCAGCACCCCAACGAAGGGATCATCCTGGCTGCGGCCGCCGGGGCGGTGGGCGTGCAGCTCGGTGGCGCCGCACCGCCCGGCGTCACCCCCGACCGGCGCAAGACCTTCACGAGCGGCGCGGCGCCCGACCTGGCAGCGGCCGAAGGGTCCACGCCCGGCGCGGCGGCGCAATCAGGGCACCTCGCCAGCGTCGTCGGGCTGGTCTGGCGCTCGGTCGTGCTCTGGCTCGTGCTGGTGGCGCTGCTGACGGCGGCCAACGTGCTGGGGTGATCGCCGGGCCGCGCCGGCTGCGTGCCGTGTCCGGCGGGGCCGAGCTCACCAGCTCATCGCCAGCTCATCACCAGCTCATCACCAGCTCTTCTGCGAGAGCTCTTCGTACAGCTGCGCGTAGATGCGCATGCGGCTGGCACTGATGCCGCCGGCCGCGGCGGCGGCGCGCACGCTGCAGCCGGGCTCCTGCAGGTGCGTGCAGTTGCTGAAGCGGCAGTCGCCGGCGTGCGCCGCGAGGTCCGGCATCAGCGAGGCGAGGCGACGGGGCTCCACCTGCCGCAGGCCGAACTCCTGGAACCCGGGTGAATCGATGAGGGCGCCGCGGCGCTCGGCGTCGAGCCAGTACCAGGTGGTGCTCGTGGTCGTGTGCCGGCCGGCGTTGAGGGCGCGCGACACTTCGCCCACCTGTGCCTCCGCGCCGGGCACGAAGCGGTTGATGAGCGTGCTCTTGCCCATGCCGCTCGGGCCCAGCACCAGCGTGGTCTTGTCGCGCAGCCTCGGCAGCAGGCAGGCGCGCGCACCGGCCGGGTCGGCCTTGAGCGCGAACTCGAGCACCGGCACGCCCATCGCCACGTAAGGGGCGAGCCGCGCCCGTGCCTGCGCGACGCCGGGCAGGTCGATCTTGTTCAGGCCGATGAAAGCCGGCACGTCGGCGGCGCGCGCCGCAATGAGGGCACGCGCCAGCTGGCTTTCCGACGAAGGCGGGTCGACGGCCAGCAGCACGAGCAACTGGTCGAGATTGGCGGCGAAGCTCTTCGTGCGCCACTCGTCCTGGCGGAAAAAGAGGCTCGTGCGCTCGAGCATCGCGGTGACGACGCCGCCGTCGCCGGTGGCCTGCCAGCGCACGCGGTCGCCGACGACGAGCTCGCTCTTCTTTCCGCGCGTCTGGCAGCGGATGCGCTCGCCGGCGGCGGTCTCCACAAGCACCTGGCGGCCGAAGGTGGCGATGACCCGCGCGACCCCCGGCTCCTCGCCGAGCCCCGTGGCGTCGGCGGTGGTCGCGGCAGCGGTCAAGGCAGCATTGCGTCCACCTTGGCGGCGCAAATGAAATCGTTGACCGTGATGCCGCCGGCGGAGTGCGTGCGGTAGCGAAGGGTGCAGTGGCCGTAGCCGACGACCATGTCGGGGTGGTGGTCTTCGCGATGGGCGATCCAGGCCACCGCGTTGACGAAGGCCATCGTGCGGTGGAAGTCGCCGAAGTCGAACCGCCGCTCGAGCGCGCCCTCGACCACCGCCCAGCCGGGCAGCAGCGACACGTGCTGCGTCACCTCGTCGGCACTGAGCGGCCGCCCGTGAATGGGGCGGCAGTGGCTGGCGACCAGTTCATCGGCGGTCACTGGGGCGGACTCATTCGACGGGCGTCTTGCGGTCGCTCGAGGCGACTGCCGTTCAGGCCGGCGCCGGCAGAGCCGCGAGGCGCTGCGAGGCCGGCGGATGCGAGTAGTAGAAGCGCACGTACACCGGGTCGGGCGTGAGAGTGGACGCATTGTCCTCGTGCAGCTTGAGCAATGCACGCGCGAGGTCGCGGCCGTCGGCCTGCGCGCAGGCATAGGCGTCGGCCTGGAATTCATGCCGGCGCGAGAGCTGCGCCATCAGCGGCGTGATGAAGAAGGTGAACGGCGGCAGCGCCAGCGCGAAGAGCACGAGCGCGAGGGCATCGTTCGGCGCGTCGGCGTTGGGCGCGACGCCGAGACCGCCGTAGAAGCCGGCCTGCGTCGCCAGCCAGCCCAGCAGCGCGAGGCCGGCGAGGCTCATCGCGAAGATGCCGACCATGCGCTTGGTCACGTGGCGGTGCTTGAAGTGGCCGAGCTCGTGCGCCAGCACCGCCTCCACCTCGCCCGGGGTGAGGCGGGCCAGCAGCGTATCGAAGAAGACGACCCGCTTGGCCGCGCCGAGGCCGGTGAAATAGGCGTTGGCATGCGCCGAGCGCCGGCTGCCGTCCATCACGAACAGGCCCTTGGCGGCAAAGCCGCAGCGTTGCATCAGCGCGCGCACGCGTTCGGAGAGCGTCTCGTCGGCGAGCGGCTCGAACTTGTTGAACAGCGGCGCGATCACGGTCGGGTACAGCACCAGCAGCACGAGGTTGAAGCCGACCCAGGCCGCCCAGGCCCAGACCCACCACAGGCCGCCCGAGGCCCCCATGATCCACAGGATGAGCGCCGCCAGCGGCAGCCCGATCGCCGCGCTCACCAGGGCGCCTTTGCCGAGATCGGCCAGCCACAGGCCCAGCGACATGCGGTTGAAGCCGAATCGCTGCTCGATGCGGAAGGTCTCGAACCAGTTCAACGGCAGTTCGATCGCGGCGCCGATGACCGCAAAGGCGCTCAGCAGGGCCAGCTGGTAGGCCATCGTGCCCAGGCGCGGCTGCACGAGCTCGCGCACGCCGGCATTGAGCAGGTCCAGCCCGCCGAGCAGCGTCCAGCCGAGCAGCACGGCGGTGCCGAAGGCGGTGTTCAGCATGCCGAAGCGCACCTGTGCCAGCGTGTAGTCGGCCGCCTTGTGGTGGGCCTCGGTCGTCACGGTACCGGCGAAGGCCGGCGGCACCTGCGCTCGGTGCCGCGCCACGTGGCGCAGTTGCCGCGTGGCCAGCCACAGCCGGGCCGCGAACGAGCTCAGCACGGCGGCGACGAAGAGGGCGGTGACCGACGACGCATCCATGATCGCAAGTGTAGAGGCGGGCTTCGTTGCCTCTGTCCCATCGGGGTGCACGGACCCACCCATGCCCGACAATCGCCGCCATGAGCACCCCCCCCACCGCCACGCTGGCCTCCAGCGAACACAACCTGATCTGGATCGACCTCGAGATGACCGGCCTGGTTCCGGAGCGCGACCGCGTCATCGAAGTCGCGGTGGTGGTCACCGACCCGCAGGTCAGCGTGCGCGTCGAGGGCCCCGTCTTCGCGGTGCACCAGAGCGACGCCGTGCTCGACGCCATGGATGCCTGGAACAAGGGCACGCACGGCCGCAGCGGGCTCATCGAGCGTGTGCGCGCCTCCACCGTCGACGAAGAGGCGGCGAGCGCCGGCGTCATCGAGTTCCTGCGCGCCTACGTGCCTGCCGGCAAGAGCCCGATGTGCGGCAACAGCATCTGCCAGGACCGGCGCTTCCTGGCCATCCACATGCCGCGGCTCGAGGCCTTCTTCCACTACCGCAACCTGGACGTGAGCACGCTGAAGGAGCTGGCGCGGCGCTGGAAGCCGGCCGTGCTCGACGGCTTCAAGAAGGCGCAGGCGCATACGGCGATGGCCGACATCCACGAGTCGATCGACGAACTGCTGCACTACCGCAAGCACCTGCTGAACACCTGAGGCGCCCGGCCGGCCGCGCGGCCCTGCGGCCTGGCATGGCGGACACCGGTACCGCGGCACTGTCACAAAACCGCCGCAGTGCCGGCATAGACTCGCCCGATGACCGACGCCGAGCAGGGCGCCGAGGTCGCGCCGGCCATAGCGCCCGACCAGCCCGCGTTGCGGCTGCTGAGCCGCGAGGCCTCCATCCTCGAATTCAACCGTCGCGTCCTGACGCAGGCGCGGCGCGACGACGTGCCGCTGCTCGAGCGGCTGCGCTACCTGACGATCGTCTCGTCGAACATCGACGAGTTCTTCGAGATCCGCGTCGCCGACACGCTCGCGGCGCAGCGCGAGCCCGGCAGCGGTGTGCTGCCGGCGGATGTCGAAGCGATGTCGCGCGCGGCCCATGCGCTCATCGACGAGCAGTACGCGCTGCTCAACGACGTGCTGATGCCTGCGCTGGCGAAGGCCGGCATCGTCGTGCTCAACCATGCCGAACGCGGCGGCGCCCAGCGTGCCTGGGTGGCCGACTTCTTCGAGCGCCAGGTGCGGCCGCTGCTCGTGCCCTTGAGCCTGGACCCGAGCCACCCGTTCCCGATGGTGGCCAACAAGTCGCTCAACTTCATCGCCCGCCTCGATGGCCGCGACGCCTTCGGGCGCGAGAACCAGATCGCCATCGTCAAGGTGCCGCGCGTGCTGCCGCGTGTCATCCGCCTGCCGCCGCAGCTTTGCGGCGAGCGGCAGGGCTTCGTGCTCCTGACAAGCGTGATCCGCGCCCACCTCGGCGAGCTGTTTCCCGGGCGCGAGGTGCTGTCGTTCTCGCAGTTCCGCGTCACGCGCGACTCCGACCTCGAGGTCGACGGCGACGACGTCACCAACCTGCGCCAGGCCCTGCGCACCCACCTCTCGCGCCGGCACTTCGGCGAGGCCCTGCGGCTCGAGGTGGTGTCGTCGTGCCCGGCCGAGCTCTCGGGCTTCCTGCTCGAGCAGTTCGCGCTGCCGCCGGCGGCGCTGTACAAGGTCAACGGGCCGGTGAACCTGGTTCGCCTGAACCAGCTCATCGACATGGCCGAGGCAGACGGCTTGCGCTTCCCGCGCTTCGAGCCGGCATGGCCGGCGGCGCTGTCGCCCGATCGCTCGATCCTCGAACAGCTGCGCGAGGGCGGTGGCCGCGACGTGCTGCTGCACCATCCGTTCGAGAGCTTCGAACCAGTGGTCAGCTTCCTGCAGGAGGCGGTGCTCGATCCCGACGTGCTGGCCATCCGCCAGACGATCTACCGCACCGGCAGCGAAAGCGTGCTGATGGACCTGCTCATCGAGGCGGCGCGGCGCGGCAAGGAGGTGCTCGTCGTCGTCGAGCTGAAGGCCCGCTTCGACGAGGAGGCCAACATCAACTGGGCCGAGCGCCTGGAGGCGGTGGGCGCGCAGGTGGTATACGGCATCGTCGGGCTGAAGACGCACGCCAAGCTGCTGCTCCTGACGCGGCGCGAGCGCCACGGCAGCGGCGAGCGCCTGCGCCGCTACGCCCACCTTTCCACCGGCAACTACAACCCGCGCACGGCGCGCCTGTACACCGACATCGGCTACTTCAGCACCGATGCCGGCCTCACGGCCGACATCGAAGCGGTCTTCCTGCAGCTGGCCAGCCAGGTGCGCCTGCGCTCGCCGCAGCACCTGGTGGCGGCGCCGTTCCAGCTGCACCGCCGCATGACGAGCCACCTGAAGCGCGTGGCCGAGGCGGCGCGGGCGGGAAGGCCGGCGCGCGTGGTGGCCAAGGTCAATGCGCTCACCGATCCGGCGCTCATCGCCGCGCTGGCCGAAGCGGGGCGCGCCGGCGCCTCGATCGACCTCATCGTGCGCGGCGCCTGCATGCTGGCCCCGGGCGTGCCCGGCATGACGCCGAACATCCGCGTGCGCTCGGTGGTCGGGCGCTTCCTCGAGCACTCGCGCATCTTCTACTTCCGCTGGGGCGCCGACGCGGCCGACGAGGTGCTCTATCTCTCGAGCGCCGACTGGATGAGCCGCAACATGTTCCGCCGCATCGAGGTCGCCTGGCCCGTGCGCGATGCCGCCCTGCGCCAGCGCCTCATCGACGAAGCACTCGTGCCTTACCTGCGCGACGAGCGCGACGCCTGGGTGCTGCACGCCGACGGCAGCTACCACCGCGTGGCGGAGGCCGGCCTCAGCGCACAGCAGGCACTGATGCAGCGCTACGGCTGAGCGCCGGCGCGCCCGAGGCATCCCGTCGAATGGGCTGAACGCGCAGGCCTCGCCGGCGGCGGGCGAAGGCCGCGCGGAGCGGTGCCTCGTGCAGGCGGCAGAATCGCGCGCCAGCAACCTTCCTCATCCTGTGACCGGAGACGGCCCCGCGGCCGGGCCCATGACGCTGCTCTACATCATCCTGGCCACGGCCATCGGCGGTCTCGTCTCGGTGGTCATCGCCGCCACGCTCACGGTCGGCCTGCTCGGGCGGGTCGTCAAGAACCTCGTCAGCCTCTCGGCGGGCGTGCTGCTGGCCACGGCGCTGCTGCAGGTGCTGCCGGAAGCCTTTGCCAGTGTCGCCAGCGCCGCCCCCGTCGCCGGCGCGGCTGGCACCGACGGCGGCCATGCCGCGGCGCACGCGGGCGAAGTGGGGCCGCACCGGCCGACCCCGACCACGCTATTTGCCACGCTGCTGGCCGGCCTGCTCTTCTTCTGGCTGCTCGAGAAGGCAGAGCTGTACCGGCACTTCCACCATCACGAGGGCGACGGTCACGGCCACCACCATGACTTCGACGCGCAGCAGGCCGGCCGCGGCGGCCTCGCGGTGCTGGTGGGCGATGGCGTGCACAACTTCTGCGACGGCGTGATCATCGCGGCCGCCTTCCTCACCGACCCCGCCCTGGGTGTCATGACCACGCTCGCGGTGGCGGCGCACGAGATCCCGCAGGAGGCGGGCGACTTCATCGTGCTGCTCAATGCCGGCTTCGGCCGCGCCAAGGCGCTCGCGTTCAACCTGCTCTCGGGTGCCGCCGCCGTGGCCGGTGGCGTGCTTGGCTACTTCATGGTCGGGCCGTTCGAGAACCTGCTGCCCTACCTGCTCGTGGCGGCCTCGAGCAGCTTCATCTACGTGGCCGTGGCTGACCTGTTGCCTCAACTGCAGCAGCGGCTGTCATGGCGCGAGACGGCCTGGCAGGTGGCCTGGCTGCTGGCCGGCCTGGGGGTGGTGGTGCTGGCGCGCGAACTGCTGCATCAGCACGCGCACTGAGGGCCACTGAGTGCGCACCTGGCGCGCACTGAGCGCGTGAGCTCGCGCGGTGCGCGACACCAACCGCGCCTGCGCACGGCGACCGTCTCAGCGCACCACCAGCACGGGCAGCGTCGTATGCAACAGCACGCGCGAAGTTTCGCTGCCCAGCAGCAGCGCGCTCACGCCGCGGCGCCCGTGCGAGGCCATGACGATGATGTCGCAGCCCTGCGTCTTGGCGTGGTCGATGATCGCTTCCCACGGGTGGATCGCCTCGACGGTGTGCGCATGGCAGGTGACGCCGGCGGCGCGGGCCGACTCGGCCGCCGCCTGCACACGCGCGGAGGCGATGCGCTCCTGCGCGTCGTAGAACTCCTGCGGCGGCACCGGCTGCATCTCGGAGATGGCGCTGTACGGGAACGGCTCCTTGACGGACAGGGCGTAGATCTCCGCGCCCGACAGCTTGGCCAGCGCGATGGCCGAATCCAGCGCCTTCTGCGTGATCTCCGAGCCGTCGGTGGGGAACAGGATGCGCTTGTACATGGAACCTCCGTCGATGTCGCGGCCGCTATTTGAACGCAGCCGGGCCCGCTTGTCGCGCCGCGGAAGGCCGGCGCTTGATGCCGATCAACCGCGAGCCACCGGCCGCGTGGGGTCGGCGCACCACTCGCTCCACGAGCCGGGGTACAGCGCCGTCGACCCGAAGCCGGCGTGGGCCATGGCGAGCAGGTTGTGGCACGCCGTGACGCCGGAGCCGCACTGGTGCACGACGGTCACCGGCTGCGCTTCGGATGCGCCGAGGCCGAGCCGCTCGAACTCCACGCGCAGCTCTGCGGCGGGTTTGAAGCGGCCGTCGGCACTTAAGTTGTCCTTGTGGAAGCGGTTGATGGCACCCGGAATTCGACCGGCCACCGGATCGATCGGTTCCGCCTCGCCGCGGAAGCGCTCACCGGAGCGGGCGTCGATGATGCGGACCTTGCCGAGCCCGAGCGACGACAGCACGGCGTCGGCATCGAGGGTGGGCATGGTGGCGTCGCCGGCCGGGTAGGGAGGGCGAGGCCCCGGCGTCGGCCGTTCGACCTGCATGCTGCCGCCGGCCGCACGCCAGGCGGCGGGGCCGCCGTCGAGCACCGCCACCGCCTCGTGGCCGAGCCAGCGCAGCATCCACCAGGCGCGCGCCGCGTAGGCACCGCCCTGGGCGTCGTAGGCCACGACCTGCGTCGTGCGGCCGATGCCCCAGGCGCCCGCGCGCTCGGCGAAGGCGGCGCGCGGCGGCAGCGGGTGGCGCCCATTGCGGCCGGTCTTCGTGCCCGAGAGGTCACGGTCGAGATGGGCATACAGCGCCCCAGGCAGATGCGACTCGGCGTACGCCCGTTCGCCCGCACCCACGTCAACGAGGTCGAAGCCACAGTCGAGGACGACGAGGTCGCCGCCGCGGGCGCGCAGGGCCAGCAAGTCGGCGGCCTCGATGAGCGTGCGAAACGGCGCGCGGGCGTCTTGTGCCGCACTGGGTGTGGCGGGAGTGGGTTCGCTCATCGTTGCTCCAGTTCCTGTTTGGCCCGCGGTGTGCCGTCGGGCCGGCCCCGCGGTGCGGCGAGGGTACCTTGAGCGAAGAGCCTGCGAGCGCGACGAAAAGCGACGAGCGATTCATCGCCCTGCCGCCGAGACAGTCGTGTGGTTGGGCTTCCGAAATCGCGTCGAGGCGCGCTTCTTGCTAGAGCTCAATCCCGTTCCGTTGGAGGCGCACGATGATCCCGCAGCGCTTGTTCAGGGTTGCAGAGTTCCTTCAACCTGCCGATGGCGAGCCCATTCGTTCGGTCATCACCGAATCGGCCGATGCTGCGGTCGTTGCCTGGTACGTCAAGCCCGGGCAGCGGATATCGGCTCACGTGCATCCTGATGGTCAGGACACGTGGACCATCCTCTCCGGTTGCGGTGAGTACGGCATCGATGCACGGGGAGCGTCCATCGCCATTGCCGAGGGTGATGTGCTGGTCGCTCATCGCGGGCAAGTTCACGGCGTACGGAACACAGGGCAGGAGCCACTGGTCTTCGTTTCTGTCGTCTCACCCGCGGCTTCGGGCTTCGAGCCCGTGTAGGTGCAGCATCGGCAAGCCGAAAGGAGGCCTGACCTAGGCCTGACCGCTCGAGCGCACCAGCAAGCGGTTTGCCGATGTCTCCCGGCTCAGCTCACACACTTGGCCGTTGTGGCGCGACGGGCCGGTAGCCCGGTCCGTCGTCTCTCGGCAGGCGCCCCGGTGGGAGGCGCCTAGAACGTGCCTTCGGCCGCCAGGCCCATCTCGCGCCGGTACCACTCGTGGAAGTGCAGCATGCCGTCCTCCATCGGGCTCTGGTACGGGCCGATCTCGTTCTCGCCGCGCGCCATCAGCGCCGAGCGGCCCTCGTCCATGCGCAGGGCGATCTCGTCGTCCTCGACGCAGGTCTCGAGATAGGCGGCCTGCTGGGCCTCGACGAATTCGCGCTCGAACGCCGCGATCTCCTCCGGGTAGAAGAACTCCACCAGGTTGAGCGTCTTGCGCGGCCCGCGCGGGAACAGCGTCGAGACCACGAGCACGTGCGGATACCACTCGACCATCGTCGTCGGGTACAGCGTCAGCCAGACCGCGCCATGCGCCGGCGGCGTGCCCTGACGGAAGTTCATCACCGCCGCGTGCCAGCGCTCGTAGACCTTCGAGCCGGGCTTGCCCAGCGCCTGGTGCACGCCCACCGTCTGCACCGAGTGGTGGCGGCCGAACTCCCAGCGCAGGTCGTCGCAGGTGACGAACCTGCCGAGCCCGGGGTGGAACGGGCCGACGTGGTAGTCCTCCAGGTAGACCTCGATGAAGGTCTTCCAGTTGTAGTCGCACTCGTGCAAGTGGGCCCGATCGAAGACGAAGCCGCTGAAGTCGAGCATGCCGGCGGCCGCCGCGCTCAGCTCGGCGAGGTCGTGCGTCACGCTGCGGCGGCCGCCGCTTTCGAAGAGCAGCCCGCCCCAGCGCTGCAGCGGGAAGCTGCGCAGGTTCAGGCAGGGATCCTGCTCGAAGTGCGGCGCCCCGGCCAGCTGGCCCTGGAGGTCGTAGGTCCAGCGGTGCAGCGGGCAGACGATGTGGCCGCGGCTCGGGCCGTGGCCGCGCCCGCGCAGCATGATGGCCTGGCGGTGACGGCAGACGTTCGAAAGCAGCGAGATGCCCTCGGCCCCGGACGCCGAGCGCACGAGCGCTCGCCCTTCACCTTCCTGCACCAGCGCCAGATGATCGCCGACCTCGGGCAGTGCCAGCTCGTGCCCGAGGTAGCCCGGGGCGAGGTCAAAGATCTTCTCTTGTTCCTGGCGGAACAAGCCCTCATCGAAATAGCTGTGGACCGGGAGCTGCGCCTTGGCGCGCGCGTCGAGAGGGATGCTGAGGTCCGACATGATCCGAACCAATCCTCCAGGGACAGAGAACCGTGGCACCGAACCGGCCGCCCGCGGCGCGGCGCCGTCTCGGCGACGGTCCGCGAGGGCAGGCAATGTCGCCGCGAGCCCGCCCGCGCCATCGAGTCGAACGACGGGCGGGGATCGCGGCGGGGGCGGATTCTAATGAGGCCCTTCCTTGCCCCCGAATCGATTCGGTCGATCGGCGCCTGTCCGGTTCCCGCGGCATCCGCGCCGCATCGCGACAGGCGCGAGGGATCGAAGACCCGATTGACTAGAATCCGCGCCTCACATTTCATCCCTCGGAATGGCCAGAAGCACCTCCGCCGCATCCAAGGAAGCGCCCAACGAAGGCGCTGGCGAACCCGCCAGTTACGAGCAGGCCTTGTCCGAGCTCGACCGGCTGGTCGAGCAGATGGAGCAGGGCCAGCTGCCGCTGGACCGCTTGCTCGACGACTACAAGCGCGGCGCCGAGCTGCTGGCCTATTGCCGCAGCAAGCTCGAGTCCGTCGAAGCCCAGGTGAAACTGCTCGAGGAAGGGCGCCTGAAGCCCTGGAGCGGCGCATGAGGGGCCAGGCACAACCCGTGCTGTCACACCACCACATGGTCCGAGAGGTGCCGTGGCGATGAACGCGCGCGACCTCGATGGCTGGATGCGCCAGGAACTGCGTGCGGTCGAGGACGCGCTCGAGCGCTGGGTGCCCGGCGACAGCCCGGCCGGCCTCGGCGAAGCCATGCGCTACGGTGTGCTCGACGGCGGCAAGCGGCTGCGTCCGCTGCTGGTGCTGTCCGCCGCCGAGGCCGTGCGCGGTGCGCGCGAGGCCGCCTTGCGCGCCGCCGTGGCGGTGGAGCTGATCCACGCCTATTCGCTGATCCATGACGACATGCCTTGCATGGACAACGACGTGCTGCGCCGGGGCAAGCCTACCGTGCACGTCAAGTTCGGCGAGGCGCAGGCCATGCTGGCCGGTGACGCGATGCAGGCCCTGGCCTTCGAGGTGCTGACGCCCGAGACCGGCGTGGCGCCGGCGCTGCAGGCGCGCCTGGCCGGGCTGCTCGCGCGCGCCGCCGGGCACGTGGGCATGGCCGGCGGGCAGGCCATCGACCTCGCCAGCATCGGCAAGCCGCTCAGCGAAAGCGCGCTGCGCGACATGCACCGGCGCAAGACCGGCGCGCTGCTGCAGGCGAGCGTGCTGATGGGCGCGGCCTGCGGTTCGACGACAGAGCGGGCCTGGCAGGCGCTGTCGGACTACGGTGCCGCCGTCGGCCTGGCCTTCCAGGTGGTCGACGACATCCTCGACGTCACCCAGGCCTCCGAGACGCTGGGCAAGACCGCGGGCAAGGACCTCGAGGGCAACAAGCCGACCTACGTGTCGGTGCTGGGCCTCGAGGCGGCGCGCCTGCACGCGCAGGAGCTGTGCGCGCAGGCCCACCAGGCGCTCGCCGGCAGCGGGCTCAACGCCGCCACCGCCACACTGGCCCTCCTGGCCGACCGCGTGGTCGAGCGCGAGAACTGAAACCGCCATGAACAAGCTCCTCCCGACGATCAACAGCCCGGCCGACCTGCGCCGCATCGGCCGCGGGCAACTCGCCCAGGTCGCCGCCGAGCTGCGCCAGTTCGTGCTCGACACCGTCAGCCAGACCGGCGGCCACCTCGGCAGCAACCTCGGCACGGTGGAGCTGACGGTGGCGCTGCACTACGTGTTCAACACGCCGCACGACCGCATCGTCTGGGACGTGGGCCACCAGACCTACCCGCACAAGGTACTCACCGGCCGCCGCGACCGCATGCACACGCTGCGCCAGCTCGGCGGCATCGGCGGCTTCCCGCGCCGCGACGAGAGCGAGTACGACACCTTCGGCACCGCGCACAGCTCCACCTCCATCTCGGCGGCGCTGGGCATGGCGGTGGCCGCGCAGATGAAGGGCGAGGACCGGCGCGCCGTGGCCGTCATCGGCGACGGTGCGATGAGCGCCGGCATGGCCTTCGAGGCGCTCAACAACGCCGGCTTCGGCCACAACGGCCACTCGGTCGACATGCTCGTCGTCCTCAACGACAACGACATGTCGATCAGCCCGCCGGTCGGTGCGCTCAATCGCTACCTCGCGCGCCTGATGAGCGGCCAGTTCTACGCCGCCGCGCGCGAGGGCGCCAAGGCCGTGCTGAAGCCGGTGCCGCCGCTGTTCGAGCTGGCGCGCCGCTTCGAGGAGCACGCCAAGGGCATGGTCGTGCCCGGCACCATCTTCGAGGAGTTCGGCTTCAACTATGTCGGGCCGATCGACGGCCACGACCTCGACTCGCTCATCCCGACGCTCGAGAACCTGCGCGGCAAGAAGGGCCCGCAGTTCCTGCACGTGGTGACGAAGAAGGGCTACGGCTACAAGCTCGCCGAGGCCGACCCGGTGAAATACCACGCGGCGAGCGGCAAGTTCAACCCGGCCGAGGGCTTTCCGAAGGCCGCGACCCCCGGCAAGCCCACCTTCACGCAGGTCTTCGGGCAGTGGCTGTGCGACATGGCCGAGGCCGACCAGCGCCTCGTCGCCATCACGCCGGCGATGCGCGAGGGCTCGGGCATGGTCGAGTTCCACAAGCGCTTTCCGGGCCGCTACTTCGACGTCGGCATCGCCGAGCAGCATGCCGTCACCTTCGCCGCCGGCCTCGCCTGCGAGGGGCTGAAGCCGGTGGTGGCGATCTACTCCACCTTCCTGCAGCGCGGCTACGACCAGTTCGTGCACGACGTGGCCATCCAGAACCTGCCGGTGGTCTTCGCACTCGACCGCGCCGGCATCGTCGGTGCCGACGGCGCCACGCACTGCGGCGCCTTCGACATCGCCTTCGTGCGCTGCATCCCCAACTGCAGCATGCTCACGCCGAGCGACGAGAACGAGTGCCGCATGGCGCTGACCACGGCCTTCCAGCAGAGCCATCCGGTGGCGGTGCGTTATCCGCGCGGCAGCGGCTGCGGTGCCGAGATCCGACCCGAGCTCACCGCCTGGGCCTGGGGCAAGGGCGTCGTGCGGCGCGAGGGCACGGCGCGCCCCGGCCCGGAGGCGCGCGGGCAGCGCCTCGCCATCCTCGCGTTCGGCACGCTGCTGCATCCGGCCCTCGCGGCCGCGGCCAGGCTCGACGCCACCGTGGCCGACATGCGCTTCGCCAAGCCGCTGGACGAGGCGCTCGTGCTCGAGCTGGCGCGCACGCATGGCGCCCTCGTCACCGTGGAGGAAGGCTGCGTGAGCGGCGGCGCCGGCTCGGCGGTGCTCGAGTGCCTGGCCGCCGCCGGCGTCGAGACGCCGGTGCTGCAACTCGGCCTGCCCGACCACTTCGTCGAGCATGGCGACCCGGCCAAGCTGCTCTCGCTCGTCGGGCTCGATGCCGCCGGCATCGAGCAGAGCATCCGCCGGCGCTTCGTGCCTTCCGAGATGGCGCGGCTGGCGCTGGCGGCGGTGAACTCCTGACTCGCCGTGCGCCCCCGGCGCGCGGCGGCGGCCCGCTGCGGCGGCTGCGGGCGCTGTAATCCATGTGACGCCGGTGCCGGCGCAACGGTGTCATGCTGTAGAGACCGATGAACAACCTGACCGACGCCCTGCAGATCCCCGATACGCAAAGCGCGCGCGATCACCGCCACCTGGCGATCCAGCGCGTCGGCGTGAAGGACCTGCGCTACCCGTTCACGCTGCGCGTGGGCGGCGCCGCCCAGCCCTGTGCGGCGACCTGGGCGCTCGACGTGGCGCTGCCGGCGGAGCAGAAGGGCACGCACATGTCGCGCTTCGTGGCCTGGCTCGACGAGCTGCAGACCACCGGCGCCGTGCTCGACGCGCCGGCCCTGCGCGAGCGGCACCTGGCCATGCTCGCGCGCCTGGGCGCGCAGGAGGGGCGCATCGAGGCCGAGTTCTCGTTCTTCCTGCGCAAGCGGGCACCGGTGTCGGGCCTGGCGAGCCTGCTCGACTACCGCGGCCGCTGGATCGCCGAAACGCGTGCCGGCAAGACGGTGGTCTGGGCCGAGGTCGGCGTGCCTGTCAAGAGCCTGTGCCCCTGCTCGAAGGAGATCTCCGACTACGGCGCGCACAACCAGCGCGCCGTGGTCACGATCCGTGTCGAGTTGTTGCAGCCGATCGACTGGCACGAGCTCGCCCGCTTCGCCGAGGACGAAGCGAGCAGCGAGATCTGGCCGATGCTCAAGCGCACCGACGAGAAGTGGGTCACCGAGCGCGCCTATGAGAACCCCAAGTTCGTCGAGGACCTGGTGCGCGACGTGGCGCTGCGCCTCGAGCGCGAGCCGCGCATCGGGCGCTACGCCGTGGATGTCGAGAACATCGAGTCGATCCACAACCACAGCGCCTACGCCCGCATCGAACGCATGTAGGCCGCGAGCGGACCGAGAAGGAATCGACATCCGCCGCCGAGGCACGTGACGCGCGTCACGTCCTACGCGCCGTGTAGGAAGTTGCCTGACGCGGCCGATCGAAGAAGCTGGACTCAAGCAACCGATGTGAGTCCATGTTGCAGCCCAGTTCGGGTCGATACAGTGCATTCCGTCGCCTGTCATTCCCCGCACCCTGGAGCCCACGCAACATGACCTCTGACCAGATCCTCGCCGAGATCCGCGAAGCCAACCTGTCCTACCTGATGCTGGCGCAGAGCCTCGTGCGCCACGACCGCGAACAGGCCCAGTTCCGCCTCGGCATCAACGAGGAGACGGCCACGGTGCTGAACACGCTGACACCGGCGCAGATGATGAAGATCGCCACCGGCAACCAGCTGCTGTGCCGCTTCCGCATGGACGACGACGTCGTCTGGAACCTGCTCACCAGCCACGGCAAGGGCGCCGCCAACGACGGCATGTCCCGCCTGCACGCCTCGATCCTGCTCGCCGGCCGCCACCGCGAAGCTGCCTGAGCGGCCGCCGCAAATCGCCCGGCCCGACCTTCCCCCCCCCCCCCCGCGCAGCGCAGCAGCCCCGAGACCACCATGGCCCGTACCAAGAGCATCCTCACCGAAGCCAGGCAGATCGAACGCGCCGTCACGCTCATCAAGCTCGGTGCGCGCCTGCAGGTGCTGGAGAGCGAAACCGACCTCAGCTACGAGCGACTGCTGCGCCTGTACAAGGAAGTGGCCGGCAAGAGCCCGAGCAAGGGCCAGCTGCCGTTCTCGACCGACTGGTTCATGACCTGGCAGCCCAACATCCATGCCAGCCTCTTCCTCAACATCCACGAATACCTGAACAAGGTCGCGGCGCTCGACGAGATCGACACCGTCATCAAGGCCTACCAGCTCTACACCGAGCAGATCGCCGCGCAGGGGCTCGCGCCGCAGCTCTCGGTGACGCGGGCCTGGCGCCTGGTGAAGTTCGTCGACAACGGCATGCTGACGATGACGCCTTGCAGCAAGTGCGGCGGCCACTTCGTCACGCATCCGCACGAGATCGCCCGCCACTACGTCTGCGGCCTGTGCAACCCGCCGGCGCGAGCCGGCAAGGGCAAGCTCGCCGGCGCCCTCTCCGACGCCAGCCGTGCTTTCGATGCGCCCGTGAGCACTGCTGCACATTAAGGCGGCAGCCACGGCCCACACGGCTCAAGGTTCGCGCGCATCATCCGATCAAGCTTCAAGCATCGCGATTCAGAAAGTTCTCGAACGGTTCATTGCTCGTCTCCTCCTGGCACAGTCCCCTGTGCTTTCAAGCGGGTCCTTCGGGGCCCGCTTTTTTCTTGCCCCCGCCATGGCGCTCGCCCGCGCGCCTTCCCGCCATGCCGCCTGCGCGCAGCGCGCAACGTCCGAAATGCACCGGCGTGCCGGCGCATCTCGCGCGGCGGCGGCGGGGCCGCGCCAGCACACTCGGTGCAGATGTCGCACCACGTCCTCACCCAAGCCGTGCCCACGCGCTGGCGTCGCTTCCTGCCCTGGCCGATGCCCGCCCTGCTGGCCTGGGCCGGTGGCTGGGCGGCGGCAGCAGCCTGCCGGCCTGCCGGCCTCGAAGGAGCGGGCTGGGCATTCGCCGTCGGATCCACCGTCGCCGCGGTGCTCGCCCTCGTCAACGCAGGCCTGCGGCGGCGCGCCATCGCCGCGCTCGGCTTTCCCCTCTCGGCGCTCGTCGCCGCCGGGCCGGGCGGCGGCCTCTCGGCCTCGATCTGGCTGGCGGCGTTGCTGCCGCTCGCGCTGATCTACCCGCTGCGGGCCTGGCGCGACGCACCGTTCTTTCCGACCCCGGCGCAGGCGCTGCGCGGCCTCGATGCCGTCGTGCGGCCGGCGCCGCGCTCGTTGCTCGATGCCGGCTGCGGCCTCGGGCACGGCCTCGCGGCACTGCAGCGGCTGTGGCCGCGGGCGCGGCTGCACGGCTTCGAGTGGAGCCTGCCGATGGCCTGGCTGGCGGCGCGCCGGATGCCCGGGGCGCAGGTGGCGCGGGCCGACATGTGGGCGCGCAGCTGGGCCGACTTCGACCTCGTCTACCTGTTCCAGCGCCCGGAGTCGATGGCGCGTGCCTGGGCCAAGGCGACGGCCGAGATGGGCGAGGGCGCCTGGCTCGTCAGCCTCGAGTTCCCGATACCGGGCGTCGCCCCGGTCGCGCGGCTCGGTGCCGAGGGCGGGCGCGCCGTTCATGTCTATCGCATGCCCGGTGCCGCAGTGGCGCCGCGGCAGCCCCGCTCAACCGGCCGGCCGCCGGGCCGATAACCCCACCATCTTCCGCTACCGGGCGCGCCGCGGCGCGGCCGGGAGCCCCACGCAAACGCATCATGTTCGTCATTGTCGGCTGGGCCTTGGCCCTGGGTTGCATCTTCGGGGTCTACATCGTGCACGGTGGAAACATCGGCGTGATCCTGAAGGCGTTGCCGTTCGAGATGATCACCATCTTCGGCGCCGCGACCGGCGCCTTCCTGGCCAACAACCAGATGAAGGTGGTCAAGGCCTCGCTCAAGGGCCTGGGCGCCTGCTTCAAGGGCAGCAAGTTCAGCAAGACGCGCTACATGGAACTGCTGGCGCTGCTGTTCGACATCCTGCAGAAGGCGCGCAAGGAAGGCCTGATGTCCATCGAGAAGGACGTCGAGGACCCGCACAGCTCGCCGATATTCCAGAAGTACGCCACGGTGGGCAAGGACCACCACGTGACCGAGTTCGTCACCGACTACCTGCGCATGATGGTGTCGGGCAACCTGAACGCGCACGAGATCGAGAGCCTGATGGACAGCGAGATCGAGACGCACCACCAGGAAGAACATGCCGCCGTCGCCGCCATCGCGCGCCTGGCCGGCGGCCTGCCGGCCTTCGGCATCGTCGCGGCCGTGCTGGGCGTGGTCAACACCATGGGCTCGGTGGGCCAGCCGCCGGCCGTGCTCGGCGGCATGATCGGCTCGGCCCTGGTCGGCACCTTCCTCGGCATCCTGCTCGCCTACGGCTTCGTCGAGCCGCTGGGTGGCCTGCTCGAGCAGAAGGTCGAAGACGCGGGCAAGGAACTGCAGTGCATCAAGACCACGCTGCTGGCCAGCATGCAGGGCTACGCACCGCAGGTGGCCATCGAGTTCGGCCGCAAGGTGCTGTACTCGGGCGACCGGCCCACCTTCGTCGAGCTCGAAGGGCACGTGAAGGGCAAGAAGTAGGAGGCTGCGATGGCAGGAGACGCCAAGAAGCTGCAGCCGATCATCATCAAGCGCGTCAAGAAGGGCGGCCATGCCGTCCATGGCGGCGCGTGGAAGATCGCCTACGCCGACTTCGTGACCGCCATGATGGCCTTCTTCCTGCTCATGTGGCTGCTCGGCAGCACCACCGAGGGCGACAAGAAGGGCATCGCGGACTACTTCTCTTCGCCGCTGAAGGTGTCGATGCTGGGCGGTTCGGGCTCGGGCGACTCCTCGCACGTCGTCAGGGGCGGCGGGCAGGACCTCACGCGCACCACCGGCCAGGTCAAGGCCGGCGAGATCGATGCGCGCCGCAGCACCATCAACCTGCGCGTGCTGAAGGCCGAGCAGCAGCGCGCCGAGATCGCGCGCCTCGAGGAGCTCAAGCGCAAGGTCGAGAACAAGCTCGCCGGCAACGAGCGCCTGGCGATGATGCGCTCGCAGATCCTGCTCGACATGACCGCCGACGGCCTGCGCATCCAGATCGTCGACGAGGAAGGGCGGCCGATGTTCGCCAGCGGCAGCCCCGACCTGCAGCCCTACATGCGCGAGTTGCTGCGCGAGCTCGGCGGCGTGCTCGCCGGCGTGCCCAATCGCCTGACGCTCGAGGGCCATACCGACGCGACGCCGTTCCCCGGCGGCGAGCGCGGCTACAGCAACTGGGAGCTCTCGTCCGACCGCGCCAATGCCACGCGGCGCGAGCTGCTCGTCGGCGGCCTGCCCGAGGAGCACGTGCTGCGCGTGCTCGGCCTCGCCGCGAGCGTGCCCTTCGTGCCCGCCGATCCACGCGCGCCGGCCAACCGGCGCATGAGCCTGATCGTCATGAACCGCGAGGCCGAGGAGCGCGCGCTCAGGGGCGGCGCGTTGCCCGCCGAGCCGGCCGCCGCCGAGGCGGGGGCCGGCACCGAGGTGCCGGCCACGCCGGTCGTGCCGGCGCGTTCAAGTCCGACCGCACCGATCCGATAAATCGTCAGATAAATCGTCAGGTAACTCGTCCAGTTGGCGCCGCGGCGCCTCGCCTGTTCCAGGAAGCCCCTTCATGAGCAACACCACGGACCTCAAATTCCTCATCGTCGACGACTTCTCGACCATGCGTCGCATCGTGCGCGGCCTCCTGAAGGAGATGGGTTGCAACAACGCCGACGAGGCCGAGGATGGCGTCGTGGCCCTGAACATGCTGAAGAACGCGAAGTACGACTTCGTCGTCTCGGACATCAACATGCCGAACATGAACGGCTTCGACCTGCTGAAGGCGATCAAGGCCGATGATTCGCTGAAGCACCTGCCCGTGCTGATGGTCACCGCCGAGGCGCGCAAGGAGGACATCGTGCTCGCCGCCCAGAGCGGCGCCGCCGGCTACATCGTCAAGCCCTTCACCAAGGCCACGCTGGAGGAGAAGGTGCTGAAGATCATGCAGAAGCTGGCGATGCCGGCCTGACCCGCGATGTGCCTCCCCACGCTCACGCCCACGTCCACGGCCTCGCCCGGGTCGGACAACGAGAGAACAACATGAAGATGGACACCGCCACCACGCTGGCCCCGCCTGCGGCCCAGGCCGGCGCCGCCGGCCCGGTCCCGCCCGAGGTCTTCCAGCAGATCGGCAACCTCACGCGCCTGCTGCACGACACCCTCGAGCAGCTCGGCGTCATGCCCCGGCTGCAGATCGCCACCGAGGGCCTGCCCGACGCGCGCAGCCGCCTGTCGTACATCGCCGGCAAGACCGCCGACGCCGCGAACAAGGTGCTCAACTCGGTCGACCAGGCCAAGGTCGACCACGCCCGCATCTCGGCGGCGACGCGCGAGATCGCCCGCCGCATCGTCGCCGACCCGGTGAAAGCCGTGGCTTCGGGCGCGGTGATGAACTTCGTCGAGGATGTCGAGCGCAGCACCGGCTCGATCGACAGCCACCTCACCGACATCATGCTGGCGCAGGATTTCCACGATCTCACCGGCCAGGTGGTGACGAAGGTGATCACGCTCGCCACCGAGCTCGAGGACAGCCTCGTCAAGCTGCTCGTCTCCGTCGTTCCCGAAGACCAGCGCGAGCGCGTCGACCCCGGGCTGCTCAACGGTCCCGTGGTCAACCCCGAAGGCCGCACCGACGTGGTCAGCAACCAGGGCGCGGTCGACGACCTGCTCGCCAGCCTCGGGTTCTGAAGCTCCGGGCCCGGGCCGGCCCGCCCCTCGACGCAACGCCGCGTGATCACGCGGCGTTTTGTCCTTCTTATCGGCCTCAAGCCCGGCCCCACGGCCGGCACCATGGCAAGGCTCGCGCGTCCGTGACGGCGAAGCACACCTGCCATGGCCGCCGACGCGCAGCACTCCAACCGCACCCTTCCCGCCACGCCGCGCAAGATCGAGCGCGCGCGCGCCGAGGGCCAGGTGGCGCGTTCGCGCGATCTCGGCCACTTCCTGGCGCTCGGCGCCGGCGTCGCGCTGCTGGCCGCCTTCGCGCCGGAGCTGACCCGCTGGCTGACGCTGGCGCTGGCCGACGCGCTGCGCTTCGATCTCGCGCAGGTCGCGAGCCCGCGGGCGATGTCGGAGCGGCTCGCGGCGTTGTCGCGCACGCTGCTGTCGGTGCTGCTGCCGATCGGCGGCGTTGCGGTGCTGCTGGCGCTTGCCGCCGGCCTGCTGAGCGGCGGCTGGAACTTCACCCTCAAGCCGCTCGCGCCGCAGTTCGGCAAGCTCGACCCGCTGGCCGGCCTCGTGCGCCTGTTCTCGGGCGCCCACGTGACCGAAGCCGCCAAGGCCTGCGGGCTGTCGCTGCTGCTGGTGCTGGCCGGCGGCTGGATGTTGAACGCGCTGTGGCCGAGCGCGCTCGGCCTGCTGGCGATGCCGCTGCCGCAGGCGCTCGTGTCGGCCGGCGAGCTGCTGCAGCGCGGGCTGCTCGCCATCGGTGCGCTCCTCGCGCTGTTCGCCGTCATCGACGTGCCGCTGCAGCGGCACATGCTGGCGCGCCGCCTGCGCATGAGCCTCGAGGAGGTCAAGCGCGAGATGCGCGAGTCCGAGGGCAACACCGAGGTCAAGGGCCGGATGCGCGCGCGCATGCGCGAGCTCGTCAACCGCCGCATGCTCGCCGCCGTGCCGCGTGCCGACCTGGTGGTGATGAACCCCACGCACTACGCGGTGGCGCTGAAGTACGACGAGGCGAAGATGGGCGCGCCGCGCGTCGTCGCCAAGGGCGCCGACCTGCTCGCGCTGCGCATCCGCGACATCGCCAAGGAAGCGCGCGTGCCCGTGCTGCAGGCGCCGCCGCTGGCGCGTGCGCTGTACGCGCACACCGAGGTCGACCACGAGGTGCCGGCGCGCCTCTTCGGCGCCGTGGCCCAGGTGCTGGCCTGGGTGTACCAGCTGCGCGACGCGGCCGCCGCCGGCCGCCCGTTCGGCGCGACGGCGCCGGTGCCGGAAGTGCCCGAAGACATGGATCCGCTGGCCGGCGGGGCCCCGGCCGCTGACGGGGCGGGCGCATGAACGCGCACGGTCGCTGCGAAGCGCTCGTGCCGCGGCCCGCAGCGCATAGGGAAGGGCGATGAACGAGCTCTTCGCCTCGCTGCGCGCCGCGCTCGACCCGCGCCAGGCCGGCGGCGCCCGCAGCGCTGCGCTGAAGGCGCTCGTGCTGCCCGTCTTCGTCGTGCTGATGCTGGCGATGATGGTGCTGCCGCTGCCGGCCTTCGTGCTCGACCTGCTCTTCACCTTCAACATCGCGCTCGCGCTGATGGTGGTGATGGTGTCGGCGCAGATGGTGCGCCCGCTCGACTTCGCCGCGCTGCCGAGCGTGCTGCTGGTGACGACGCTGCTGCGCCTGTCGCTCAACGTCGCCTCGACGCGCGTCGTGCTCACCGAGGGCCACACCGGGCCGGCCGCGGCCGGCAAGGTGATCGAGGCCTTCGGCCACTTCCTCATCGGCGGCAACTTCGCCGTCGGCCTGATCGTCTTCGCCATCCTCGTCGTCATCAACTTCGTCGTCGTCACCAAGGGTGCCGAGCGCATCGCCGAGGTCGGCGCCCGGTTCGCGCTCGACGCCATGCCCGGCAAGCAGATGGCGATCGACGCCGACCTCAATGCCGGCCTCATCGACGAGAAGGAGGCCAGGCGCCGCCGCTCCGAGGTCGGCGAGGAAGCGGACTTCTTCGGCTCCATGGATGGTGCGAGCAAGTTCGTGCGCGGCGACGCGATGGCCGGCATCCTGATCCTGCTCATCAACATCGTCGGCGGCTTCGTCATCGGCATGGCCACGCACGGCATGGGCGGCGGCGAGGCGGCGCGCAGCTACGTCGTGCTGGCCGTCGGCGATGCGCTGGTGGCGCAGATCCCGGGCCTGCTCATCTCGGTGGCGGCGGCGATGGTCGTCTCGCGCGTCGGCAAGGAGGAGGACATCGGCACGCAGATCCGCGGCCAGGTGTTCGACTCGCCGCGCTCGCTGGCGCTGACGGCGGCCATCATCGGCGGCCTCGGTGTCGTGCCGGGCATGCCGCACGTCGTCTTCGTCGTCATCGCGCTCGGCCTGGCCGCGCTCGCCTGGCAGTTGCACCAGACCAAGAGGCGCGCCGCCGCCGCGCCCGAGCGCACCGAGGTGGTGGCGTCGCGCGAGGCCAACCCCGAGGCGAGCTGGGACGACCTGACGCCGGTGGACACGCTCGGCCTGGAGGTCGGCTACCGGCTCATCGCGCTCGTCGACAAGTCCGGCGGCCCGGGCAGTTCCAGAACGGGTGACCTGCTCGCCCGCATCAAGGGCGTGCGCAAGAAGTTCGCGCAGGACGTGGGCTTCCTGCCGCCGCCGGTGCACATCCGCGACAACCTCGTCGAGCTCAAGCCGAGCGTGTACCGCGTCACGCTGCGCGGCGCCGTGGCCGGCGAAGGCGAGGCGATGCCGGGCATGTGGCTGGCCATCAACCCCGGCGGCCCGGGCCCGAACGGCGGCGCCGTGATGGCGCAACTGCCCGGCACGCGCACCGTGGACCCCGCCTTCGGCCTGCCCGCCGTCTGGATCGACGAGCGGCACAAGGAGATGGCGCAGATGGCCGGGTTTACGGTCGTTGATTGCCCGACCGTCGTCGCCACCCACCTCTCACACTTGATGCAGGTGAATGCCGCCCGCCTGCTGGGCCGAGTCGAGACCCAGCAACTCGTCGAGCACGTCACCAAGCTCGCCCCCAAGCTCATCGAAGACGTCGTGCCCAAGATGGTCGCCATTCCCACTCTCCAGCGTGTACTGCAGTTGCTGCTGGAAGAGGGCGTGCACATCCGCGACATGCGCTCGATCATCGAATGCCTGGCCGAGCACGCCAGCACGGTGAGCGACCCGCACGAGCTGGCGCGGCGCATCCGCACGCACCTCGCGCCGGCCATCGTGCAGCAGATCTACGGCCCGGTGCGCGAGCTCGACGTGATCGCGCTCGACCCCGACCTCGAGCGCCTGGTGACGCAAGCCCTGAACTCGCCGCACGGCGCGGCGCTGGACCCCGGCATCGCCGACACGCTGGCCAAGAGTGCCGCCGACACGGCGCGCTCGCAGGAGGACCGGGGCCACCCCGCCTGCCTGCTCGTGCCCGACCCGATCCGCGCGCCGGTCGCCCGCCTGCTCAAGCGCGCTGCGCCGCGCCTGAAGGTGCTGGCGCACAGCGAGATTCCCGAGACCCACACCATCCGCATCGGCTCGATCATCGGAGCAACCGCATGACCCCCAAGCTCAACGGCGTTCGCTGCCCCAGAACGGAGAGGCCGGGCCACTTCGTGACCCGTGTGGGGCTCGCCTCCCTTGAGACGGCACGGCCGGAGGCGGCATGAACCTCAAGCGATTCACCGGCCGTACGCCGCGCGACGCTCTCGCCCTGGTCCGCCAGGCCTTCGGCGACGACGCCGTGGTGATGAGCACCAAGCCCTGCGCCGAAGGCGTGGAGGTGCTCGCGATGGCACCCGAGAGCGTGGAGCACCTCGAGCGCGTCGGTGCCCGCTTGTCCGCAACTGCGTCCGCACCTGCCTCCGCCCCCGCCCGCGCGGAGCCGCGGCCCTCGACCTTCGGTGCGCTGGGCACGGAAGCGGCCCGGCCGCAGCCGGCGGCACGTGGCGGCGTGCGCCGCGAGCGCGTCGAGCCGACGCTCAACAGCCGCCTGCCCGACCCCGAGGTCGGCGAGGACGTGCGCCAGCTCGAGATGAGCACGCTGTCGTTCCAGGACTACGTGCGCGAACGCATGCTCAAGCGCCGCCAGGCCGAGCTCGGCGCAGCACAGCATGAACCCGAGCCGCCGGTGCCGCCCGTGGTCTCGCCGATCGCCCAGGCGCGTGCGCGCCTGGCGGCGCAGCATGCCGAGCGCGTCGAGGCGCGCCAGTCGTCCATGCCTGCGCACGGCTTTGCCGATTCGACCTTCGGCGCCCCCGGCGTGGCGCGTGCCGCGGCCATGGCCGAGGCCCTGGCGAGGCCGACGCCCCGGTCGCCGGCGCAGCCGGTGCCGCAGGCGGCCGCGCCGCGCGTGGCCCGGCCCGCCGCCGCGCCCGTGCGTCCCGCGTCAATGCAGCAGACGCAGCTGACACAGCCGACGCAAGCCGCCGAGCCCGTGCCGGCGCTGCACAAGGTGGCCCCGGTGAAGAGGCCCGAGCGGCCCGAGCCGCCGGTGCTGCATCGGCCCCTCGCGCAGGGCGGCGTTGCCGCGCCCACGGCGCTGGCCGAGCCGCGCCAGGACCAGACAGCCATGATGAGCGAGCTGCGTTCGATGCGCGGCCTCATCGAGCAGCGTTTCGGCGCGCTCGCGTTCATGGAGAAGCTGCAGCGCCAGCCGCGCCAGGCCCAGCTCACGCAGCGCCTGCTCGACGCCGGCTTCTCGCCGGCGCTGACGCGGCGCCTGGCCGAATGCCTGCCCGCCGAGGTCGAGGAGATCTCCTGGGCCGCCGGCGTGCTGGAACGCAACCTCGCCACCGGCGAGCGCGAAGCTGCGCTCGAGGATGTCGGCGGCGTGTATGCCCTCATCGGCGCCACCGGTGTCGGCAAGACCACGAGCACGGCCAAGCTGGCCGCCGCCTTCGCCACCAAGCACGGCGCCACCAATCTCGGCCTCGTCACGCTGGACGCCTACCGCGTTGCCGCGCACGAGCAGTTGCGCACCTACGGCCGCATCCTCGGCGTGCCGGTGCATACGGCGCACGACCGCGCCTCGCTCGAGGACCTGCTCGAGCTCTTGTCGGGCAAGCGCATGGTGCTCATCGACACCGCCGGCATGGCGCAGCGCGACACGCGCACGCGCGAGCTGCTCGAGATGCTGCAGCGGCCGTCGATCAACCGCCTCGTCGTCATCAGCGCCGCCGCGCAGGGCGAAACCATCGAAGACCAGCTCTCGGCCTACGCCGGCCCCGGCTGCCGCGGTGTCGTGCTGTCCAAGGTCGACGAGGCCGTGAAGCTGGCCCCGGCGCTCGACGCCATGATCCGCGCGCGCCTGAAGGTGCTGGCCGTCGCCAACGGCCAGCGCGTGCCCGAGGACTGGCATCGCCTTTCGGCGCACGCGCTCGTGCAGCGCGCCCTGCGCGCGCAGGGCGCGCCGGCCTGGCGCATGGAGCCGGCCGAGGTGAACCTCGTCTTCGCCGGCCAGCCCTTCGCGGCCGATGCCACCCGCACCGCTCCCGCGGCGCTGGCCTGAACACCCTTTCGCACGCGGACCCAGCCCACCGAACACCGGCCATGCGCGACTTCTACGCCACCTCCGCATCGGTACCGCTCGACCAGGCCGAAGGCCTGCGCCAGCTCTTCTCGGGCCGGGCGGGCCGCTCGCGCCAGGTCATCGCGCTGGCCGCCAACCCGCACGTGGCCTTCAACGCCACGGTGCTGGACCGCGCCGCGGCGACGCTGTCGTGCCTGGGGCGCCAGGTGCTCGTCGTCGATGCCGCGCTCTCGGCACCGGCGCCGCACGAAATGGCGCGCCTCGATCTCGCTGCCGGTGTCGAGCTGATGATGCCCGGCGTCGCCTACCTGCCGGCGCGCGGCCTGCCGCTGCAGCACGTCGATACGCGCGGCTCGGCCGCCCGCTTCGTCGAGGCGCTCTTCGATGCCGTGCCCAGTGCCGATGTCGTGCTGCTGCACGCCGAGGCGGCCGATCTGGCGCGCATGCTGTCGCGCCGCGCCGCGCGCCCGCTGCTGATGGCCGCCGACCACCCCGAGAGCCTGAAGCACGCCTACGCCAGCTGCAAGCTGCTGATGCAGCGCACGGGCCTCGCCACCTACGACCTGCTGCTCGCCGCCTCGGCCCGCTCGCCGCGCATCCTGAGCATCGTCGCCAGCCTGCGCGGCTGCGCCGACAGCTTCCTCGGCGCCGTGCTGCACGACTGGGCCCTCGTCGACCCGGCCCTGCCGGCGCCGCCGGCGGGCGAAGAGATCCGCCGGGAGCGGGTCGATGGCCTGGCCGACGAGAGATGCGAAGAGCCCGGCTATGAGTCCGGCCATGAGTCCGGCCATGAGACCGGCGAGCCCGACGGCAGGCGACACGACGAGGCGCACGACTTCGCGCGCGCCGAGCGCCTGGGCGAGCTCCTGGCCGCGCAACTCGTGCTCGACGACGCCCCCGAAGCCGCGCCGGCCCCGTCCGCCGCGGCCCTGGTCCCGACCCCGCTGCACCCTGGGCAGATGCTGCCCGCCGATCGATAGAGGTTGATCAAGCCATGTACACCGCCAAGGGAACACTCGACGCTGGCGCGCTGCTCAAGCAGTACTCTCCGCTCGTGCGCCGCCTGGCGCACCAGATGATCGCCAAGCTGCCGGCCAACGTGGAGCTGGACGACCTGATCCAGGTGGGCATGATCGGCTTGAGCGACGCCCTGTCGCGCTTCGACGTCAACCAGGGCGTGCAGTTCGAGACCTTCGCCACCCAGCGCATCCGCGGCGCCATGCTCGACGAGCTGCGCGGCAACGACTGGATGAGCCGCGGCGACCGCCGCCACCAGCGCAGCATCGAGGCGGCCGTGCACAAGCTCGAGCAGCGCTTCGGCCGCGCGCCCAACGAGGGCGAGATCGCGCGCGAGATGGGCCTCACGCTCGTCGCCTACCAGGAGCTGCTGGGCAAGGTGCGCGGCACGCAGCTCATCTACCTCGAGGACATGAGCGGCGACGACGGCGACGAGGACTACCTCGACCGCCACGTCGCCGACGAAGAGGCCAACCCCGTGGCGCGCCTGCAGGACCAGCGCATGCGCGAGGCTCTCGTCGAGGCGATCAAGCAGCTGCCCGAGCGCGAGCAGTACGTGATGAGCATGTACTACGAGCAGGACATGAACCTCAAGGAGATCGCGGCCGTGCTCGGCGTCACCGAGAGCCGCGTCTGCCAGCTGCACAGCCAGTCGATCGCCCGCCTGCGCTCGCGCCTGCGCGAGTGGTGAGCCGCCTCGGACATACCCCGCCCATACTCCAACGCGATAGCGGAGACAGAAGCCATGTTGCTCGCCTTCAGGCGTCGTTCCTCCAACCCTTCGCCCTCGGCGCAGGCCGCACCGGCGCCGGTCACGTCCCACGGCCCTGACCTGACGAACGTCATCGAGGACTTCGCCACGCAGGCCTCGGCGCTCGGCCAGGAGGCGGCCGAAGTGCGCGGCGCCATCGAGGACGCCAGCCAGGCGGCGCAGCTGCAGGGTCAGGCCGTGCTGGCGCTGACGCAGCAACTGCAGCAGGTGGGCCAGTCGCAGACCGATATCGCCGACGAAACCGAGGCGGCGCTGAAGGCGGTGGCCCAGGTCGGCGACGCCGTGCACGGCGTCGGCCAGGAAGTGGGCGGCATCGTCACCACGCTGCGCGAGGTGTCGCAGGCGGCGCGCGAGATCACGCAGATCGCGCTGCAGACGCGCCTCGTCGCCTTCAACGCCTCCGTCGAGGCCAAGCGGGCCGGCGAGGCCGGCCGCGGCTTCTCGGTCGTGGCCGACGCGGTGAAGGACCTCGCGGCGCGCGTCGAGACCTCGTCCAAGCAGATCATGGGCACCGTCGGCCAGCTCGACAGCCGCGTCGGCACGCTCGAGCGCGAGGTGCGCCGCAACGAGCAGGGGCAGGCCGGCCAGCAGAGTGCCGTGCACCGCGCGCTCGCCACGGTCGGCGAGGGCGTGCGCCGCATCCACGAGGCGAGCGGCCGCAGCCGCGACGTCTGCGAAGGCCTCGAGAGCCAGGTCGGCAGCATCGAATCCGAGATCCGCGGCACCACCGGGCGCCTGTCGGCGACGCTGGCGCGCACCGAGAAATTCCTGCGCATCTCCGAGCACCTCATCGAGGCGGTGGCCGAGTGCGGCGTGCGCACGCCCGACACCCCGTTCGTCGAGGCGGCGCAGCAGGCCGCCGCGCAGATCTCGCAGCTGCTCGAGGACGCGCTGCGCACCGGCGCCATCTCGCAGCCCGATCTCTTCGACGAGGACTACCGTGCGGTGCAAGGCAGCGCGCCGCAGCAGCACATGACGCGCTTCGTGACGCTGGCCGAGCGCCTCTTCCCGCAGGTGCAGGAGCGCCTGCTCGGGTCGTCCGACAAGGTGGTCTTCTGCATCGCCGTCGATCGCAACGGCTACATCGCCTGCCACAACCAGAAGTACAACCACGCGCAGCGGCCCGGCGACGTGGTGTGGAACACGGCCAACTGCCGCAACCGCCGCATCTTCAACGACCGCACCGGGCTCGCCTCGGCGCGCAACCAGCGGCCGTTCCTGCTGCAGACCTACCGCCGCGACATGGGCGGCGGCAACTACGTCATCCTGAAGGAAGCCGCGGCGCCGATCACCGTTGCCGGCCGCCACTGGGGCGGCATGCGTCTCGCGTTCAAGTTCTGATCGGGCGACCGCCTCCAGCGCGGCGGCTTCGATCGCCGCAGCAAGCAAAACGCCCGGCGAGCCGGGCGTTTGTCTTGGTGAAGGATCGGGCCGGCGGGTCGACTCAGATCAGAGCCTGTGAACGAATCAGCCGCCGCCCGAGCGACGCGCCAGAAGGTGTCGGATCTAGGCGCAAAGCGCAGCCATATCCGGCGATATGGCGAGCTTTGCAACGACGAGCCGGCGCCTTCTGGCGTGGCGAGCGGGTGTGGATGATTCGTTCACAGGCTCTCAGGCCCAGGCCGAGCCGGTGGCGGCGGCGCGTTCGGCGTAGCCGTTGGCCGTGTAGGTGCCGGCGGCCGGCACCGGTGGCGGCAGCAGCACCTCGATGGCGCGGTCGACCGACGCGGTGGCGCGCGCCAGCGCCTCGCGGTGCGCGGCCACGCGGCCCACTGCATAGGCGAGCTGGCGGCGCAGCGCCGGCGTCAGCGCACCCGGCTCGCGCAGCACGGGGCCGGCGGCCTCGAGGGCGGCCACGAGGTGATCGGCTGCGCCCTGCAGCGCCTGCGCGTCGCGGCCCTGCAAGGCGTTGCTGAGCGCGGTGAGTTGCAGGTCGAGCAGGTTCAGCGTCGTGGCCAGCGGTGCCGTGCCGGCGCCGGCGACCTGCTTCGCTTCAGCGGGCAGCATCGCCTGCGCCTTCGGAGTGGCGGTCATGGACAACGAGCCCTCAGCCGATCTTGCGGCCAAGCAGCTCTTCGGCGTTGACGATCAGCTTGTCGGCGATCGCCTCGGCGTTGATCTCGTACTTGCCTTCGCGGATGGCAGCGGCGATGCGCTCGACTTTCGCTGTGTCGAACGCTGGATCGTCGGCCACCTTCACCAGCAACGAGGCTGCGGGCGAGAGCGCGACCTGGGCGCTGGGCTCGGCCGCAGGCTCCACACCCTTGGCGGATGTGCTGCCGGCAGCGCCTTTGCGCTCATTGACCTGGGTGGCCGAGACGGGCTTGGATTCAAACGAACCGATCTTCATGGTGAACTCCTGTCCGGGGCCACTGGGGCGCCTCCGCTGACATGTACGCACTATCGGCAAGCCGGGCGCCGGACTTGAGGGTGGTCTCGGCAACAATTTTCGCCGACCCCCCTCGTTCATGGGCCGGCTGGGTGCCCGGCGGGGTGGCGGAAGCGGCAACTTTGCCGCCGCTGTTCGCCCATGCTCCGCGCGGCGAGCGTCCGAAGCCGGCCCCGGTGGCGGCCGTCATGGCCGCACCTCCACGAGCGCCTCGCCGACAGCCTGGCCGACGAGGATGCGGCCGCCCTCGGTGCGCACGCGCACGGGCTGGCCCTCGATGCCGTGGCCGAGGGCGAGGCCGGCGGCCTGGACGCTGTAGCCCGCTCCGGAGGTCACGACGCGCACGGCCTGGCCGTTGACGAACCAGCGTCGCGCCAGCAGGTCGTGCTCGCGCAGCGCCTGGCCGGGGTGGATGGCGCGCGCCAGCGTCCGGCCGGCAATGGTGGCCAACGGGCCCAGGGGCTGCGCGGGCGGCGCCGCCCAGTCGGTCTCGGTCAGCTCCCATTGATCGGCGGCCACCAGCGTGCCTGCCGGCAGGGCGGCCTTGCTCGTCCATGCCGGCGCCAGCACCTGCACCTGCACGGGCAGCGTGGTGCGCCAGGCCACCGGTCCGGCAACGCAGCGCAGGCCGACGCGCGTGGCGCCCCAGCTCGGCAGGCCGGGCACCAGATGCGGCTCGACACGCGCGCAGGGCGCCAGGCGCAGGCGGGGGTCGAGGGCGCCGGCCTGCGCGACGACCCGCGCCCCGGCCGGGGCCAGGGCGGCGGCCGCGTCCCGCACGAGCGCGAGCGCGGCTTCCCGCACGGTGGCATCGGGCTCGAAGGCGGTCTGCGCCGATGCCGGCACGCTGGCCGACGCGGCGACGAAGGCGAGCGCGACGAACACGGCAGGCACGGCAGGCACGGCGAGCGGACGTGAACGGCCGCGCGCCGCGCCGCGCCTGCCGGCGCCGACGCCGGCCTCGAGGCGGTGGCGGCACTTCTTCACGAGCGCCAATGTACCTACAGGGTGTCGCGCGCCAGGGCGGGAAATGCGCAGGGAATGAAGCGCTTTTCACCCTCATGCAGCGTGGGTCGCTCATGAGAATGGGCAGCCACATAGCCATCCGGCGCGGGGCATCCATGATTCCCAATCTCACCGCCAGTCTCGACTTCCACGGCCAGGCACTGCTGCTGCGGGCGGAGCGACAGCGCCTCATCGCCGGCAACATCGCCAACGCCGACACGCCGGGCTTCAAGGCGCGCGACTTCGACTTTGCGAGTGCCTTGCGTGCAGCGAGCGCCGCCAGTTCGGCCGGCGCCACGGCGCCGGGCGAAGGCATCGCGCAAGGCGTGATGCAGCCGGGCGGGCAGCCGGCGCCGATCCTGCGCTACGCGGTGCCGGCGCAGACCAACCTCGACAGCAACTCGGTCGACATGGACCGCGAGCGCGCCGCGTTCGCGCAGAACGCCACGCAGTACGAGGCGACGCTGCGCTTCATCAACGGCAGCGTGCGCACCGTGCTCGACGCGATGAAGAGCCATCAGCAGGGCTGATGGACATGGCCCACCCCCTTGGCGCCTTCGGCGCCGGCAGTGCCGCAGCGGCGGCGTCCGCGCCGCCGATCCACGGAGAACGTCCATGAGCCTCGCCCGCATCTTCGACGTCGCCGGCAGCGCGGTCAGCGCGCAGAGCCAGCGCCTGAACGTCGTCGCCTCCAACCTGGCCAATGCCGACACCGTGGCCGGCCCCGACGGCAGCCCGTACAAGGCGCGCCAGGTGATGTTCCAGACGCTGCTGATGGGCGCGCCGGGCGCATCTGGCCGGTTGGGCGACGCCAACGCCGGCGTGCGCGTGTCCACCATCACCGAGTCGCAGGCCGCCGGCCGCCGCGTGCACGACCCCAAGCACCCGGGCGCCGACGCCGAGGGCTACGTCACCTACAGCAACGTGAGCCCGGTGGAGGAGATGGTCAACATGATCTCGGCCTCGCGCTCGTACCAGAACAACGTCGAGGTCATGAACACGGCGCGCAACCTGCTGCTGAAGACGCTGCAGATGGGGCAGTCGTGAGCCTGATCGCGTCCGTGATGCGCAGACGCGCCGACCTGCACTGACCCGGGACCGCCATGGCCACCATCGATGCCTTCACCGCGCTCAACAGCGCCAGCACCGGCAACACGGCCACGACGGCCAACGCCGCCGGCAGCGCCGACCGCTTCCTGAAGCTGCTCGTGACGCAGATGCAGAACCAGGACCCGCTCAACCCGCTCGACAACGCGCAGGTGACGAGCCAGATGGCGCAGATCAACACCGTCTCCGGTGTCGAGAAGCTCAACGAAACGGTGGCCGGCCTGAACCGCCAGTTCCTGCAGATGCAGGCACTGCAGGGCGCCTCGCTGGTCGGCCGCGCCGTCACGCTGCAGGGCAACCTGATGCACGTGCAGGGAGAGGAAAGGGCCGCCGCCGGCGGCTTCGAGCTCGCCGCCCCGGCCGACCGTGTGCGCGTCGAGGTGCTCAACGGCGCCGGCCGCGTCATCGACACGCTCGATCTCGGCGCGCAGACCGCGGGCCGGCAAGGCTTCGAGTGGCAGGCACCGGCCGGCACCACCGAAGGCAGCGAATTCAGCTTCCGCGTCATCGCCACCTCGGGCGCCGCGGCCGTGCAGGCGACCGCGCTCATGCGCGACGAGGTGCAGGCCGTCAGCCTCTCGGGCGACACGCTGCGCCTGGACACGCGCTGGTCGGGGGCCATCGACTACAGCGCCGTGCGCGCGATCAACTGACCCACGCCGACCCGGGTCCACCGACTTCACCGACCCCATCGACCCCGCTCCACCCGCCCGACATCCAAGGATCCTCATGAGCTTCCAGCAAGGCCTCTCCGGACTGAACGCGACCAGCAAGAACCTGAGCGTGATCGGCAACAACATCGCCAACGCCAACACCTTCGGCTCCAAGGTCGCGCGGGCGGAATTCAGCGACATGTTCGCGATGTCGCTCAACGGCGCCGGCAGCAGCGCCATCGGCATCGGCACCAACCTGGCCGCGGTGTCGCAGCAGTTCACGCAGGGCAACATCCGCACCACCGAGAACCCGATGGACCTGGCCATCAACGGCGCCGGCTTCTTCCAGCTCACCGACGGCGTGAGCCCCATCACCTACTCGCGCAACGGCCAGTTCAAGCTCGACCGCGACGGCTACGTCGTCAACAACTCCGGCCTGCGCCTGATGGGCTATGCCGCCAACGCGCTCGGCGCCATCCAGCCCGGGCAGGCGGTGCCGCTGCAGCTGCCCACCGCCGGCGTGGCGCCGCAGCCGACGACCGAGATCGACCTCGAGATGAACCTCGACGCGCGCCAGGGCGTCACGCAGCCCGCGGCGGCGCCGTTCATCGACTTCAACGATGCCGATACCTACAACAGCGCCACCTCGCTGGCCGTGTACGACACGCTCGGCAACCCGGTCTCGCTGACCTACTTCTTCCAGAAGACGGCCGACGGCGTGTGGGACGTCTACGCCACCGCCAACGGCACCACGGTGGCCGGCACCCCCGGTGCGCCGGCACCGATCACGACCATCACCTTCCCGGCCGACGGCACCGCGCCCACGACGCCGGCCGCGCCCGTCGCCTTCGACGTGCCGAGCACCACCAACAGCGCCGGCGCGGTGACGCAGCCCATCGCCGGCGTGCTCTTCGACGTCACCTCGTCGACGCAGTTCGGCTCGCCCTTCGGCGTCACCGACCTCGCGCAGGACGGCTTCTCGGCCGGCCAGCTCACGGCCATCTCGGTGGAGGCGAACGGCATCGTCATGGCCCGCTACTCGAACGGGCAGTCGCGGCCGGCCGGCCAGGTGGAGCTCGCGAACTTCCGCAACCCGCAGGGCCTGCAGCCCATCGGCGACAACGGCTGGACGCGCAGCTTCGCCTCGGGCGACCCGGTGGGCGGCGTGCCCGGCGACGGCAACATCGGCGTGCTGCAGGCCGGCGCGCTGGAAGAGGCCAACATCGACCTCACCTCGGAGCTCGTGAACATGATCACCGCGCAGCGCATCTACCAGGCGAATGCGCAGACGATCAAGACCGAGGACCAGGTGCTGCAGACGCTGGTCAACCTGCGCTGAGCGCGTCGCGCACCCAGGCACGACAGTCGACGAGGCACCGAGGCGCTAGCCCATGGACCGGCTCATCTACCTGGCCATGGCGGGAGCCAAGGCGACCATGCAGCGCCAGGACGTGCTCGCGCACAACCTGGCCAATGCATCGACGAACGGCTTTCGCGCCGAGATGCAGGCCTTCCGCGCCGTGCCGGTGCGCGGCGACGGTGCCAGCACGCGCGTCTATGCGCTCGAATCCACGATCGGCTACGACGACCGCGCCGGGCCGATGCAGACCACCGGCCGCGCGCTCGACGTGGCCCCGCAAGGCAAGGCCTGGCTCGCGGTGCAGTCGCTCGACGGCACCGAGGCCTACACCCGCGCCGGCGCGCTGCAGGTGAGCGCCGAGGGCCAGCTCGTCACGCCCTCGGGCCTGCCAGTGCTCGGCGACGGCGGGCCGATCGCCGTGCCCGCCGGTGCCACGCTCGAAGTGGCCAGCGACGGCACCATCAGCGCCAGCAGAGGCGGCGGCAAGCCGCAGCCCGTGGGGCGGCTGAAGCTCGTGACCCCCGAAGCGCCGCTCGTGCGCGGCGAAGACGGTCTCTTCCGCGCCGGGGCCGATGCCGGCGACCTGCCCGCCGACCCCGCTGCGCGCCTGCAAAGCGGCGCCCTCGAAGGCAGCAATGTCAGCGCCGTGGAGACGATGGTCGCCATGATCGCCGCGGCGCGCCAGTTCGAGCAGCAGATGAAGGTGCTGCAGGGCGCCGAGCAGCGCGAGCAGGGCGCGACCAAGCTGCTGGCGCCGCAGTAGCGGCCACAGGCGCCCACCAGGCACCGACCAGGCGTCCACCGCCACGGTAAAGCGCCATGCAAGCGGCGCTATTCGAGAGCTTCCCCGAGGGCCCTTCGCCTCAAGATGACCGCACCACCGCTGTCATCAGCGCCACGCGAAAGAAGGCCTCTCGATGCTCCGCTCCCTCTGGATCGCCAAGACCGGCATGGAAGGCCAGCAGACCAAGCTGGACTCCGTGGCGCACAACCTCGCCAACGTCGGCACGAACGGCTTCAAGCGCGGCGGCATCGTCTTCGAAGACCTGATGTACCAGAACCTGCGCCCCGCGGGTTCGGCCACCAGCGAGCAGAGCCAGCTGCCCACGGGCCTGCAGGTCGGCCTCGGCGTGCGCGCCGCGGCGAGCACGCGCAACTTCAGCCAGGGTGCGCTCAACGGCACCGGCAACAACCTCGACCTCGCGATCAAGGGCGCGGGCTTCTTCCAGGTGCAGCTGCCCGACGGCACCACCGGCTACACGCGCGACGGCGCCTTCCAGGTCGACGCCAGCGGGCAGATCGTCACCAACGCCGGCTACGCGCTGCAGCCGGGTCTGACCGTGCCGGCCACCGCGACCGCGATGACCATCAGCGCCGACGGCACCGTCGCCGCCACCATCCCCGGCCAGGTGCAGCCGCAGGCGATCGGCCAGATCCAGCTCGCCAGCTTCATCAACCCGGCCGGCCTCGACCCGCGCGGCGGCAACCTCTTCGTCGAGACCGCCGCCTCGGGCACCGCCACCGCGGGGGCGGCCAACAGCAACGGCCTGGGCGCCGTGCAGCAGGGCTTCCTCGAGGGCAGCAACGTCAACGTCGTCGAGGAGCTGGTGACGATGATCGCCACGCAGCGCGCCTACGAGCTCAACTCCAAGGCCATCCAGACGAGCGACCAGATGCTTCAGCGTCTGAGCCAGGTCTGAGCGTCGTGCGCGCGCAAGTCAATGCGTTGAAAGTGCCCGCCGCGATGACCCGCTTCATGCTCACCACGTTCACCGCCTTCACTGGCGCCTTCCTGGCGCTGGCGCTGCAGGGCTGTGCCTTCCTCGGCCCGCGCGTCGAGGTGGCCGAGACGGCGCCGCCGATGCCCGAGCCGCCGCCGCCGGCGAGCGCCGCCGGCGGTTCCATCTTCAAGGCCACCAACTACCGGCCGCTGTTCGAGGACCACCGGGCCCGCCTCGTCGGCGACACGCTCGTCGTGCAGATCGTCGAGAAGGTCACCGCGGTGCAGAAGAGCACGAGCAGCATCGACAAGAGCGGCAGCGTCTCGGCCGGCATCAGCGCGCTGCCCGGCATCGCACCGAACTCGTTCGGCCGCGCCGGCGCCGAGGCCAACTCGAGCAACAGCTTCGCCGGCAAGGGCGCGGTCGAGAACAGCAACGACTTCAGCGGCACCATCACCGTCGTCGTGCGCCAGGTGCTGCCCAACGGCCACCTGCTCATCTCCGGCGAGAAGCAGATCGGCGTCAACCAGAACGTCGACGTGCTGCGCTTCTCGGGCCAGGTCGACCCGCGCGCCATCCTGCCCGGCAACCAGGTGCAGAGCGCGCAGATCGCCAACGTTCGCCTGGAGCAGCGCGGCCGCGGTGCCCAGGCCGAGGCGCAGGCGATCGGCTGGCTCGGCCGCGTCTTCCTCTCGCTGTTGCCGTTCTGAGGAGCATGCCCCATGAGCAGCGCAGCGAGAGAAATCGACTTCGGCGCCGACAGCCTCGGCGACAGCCTGCTGGACAACGCCGCCACGGGCGCCGACGTGGAACTGTGGAGTGCCTGGCAGGCGCTCGCCGAGCGCTGGCTGCGGCTGCTGCTGCTGATCACCTTCCTCGCGGCGACGGCGGCCCTGTGGTGGCCGGCCGACGCGCGCGCTCAGGCGGTGGCGATGGCCGTGCCGCCCCAGGGCCAGGCCACGGCCCAGGCGGCCGCGCTGTCTTCGTCCGGCGGTGCGCGGCGCATCAAGGAAGTGGCGGCCGTGCAGGGCGTGCGCAGCAACCAGCTGGTCGGCTACGGCCTCGTCGTCGGCCTCGACGGCACCGGCGACCAGACGACGCAGACCCCGTTCACGACGCAGAGCCTGCAGGCGATGCTGCAGCAGCTCGGCATCACCGTGCCGGCCGGCACCAGCATGCAGCTGCGCAACGTCGCCGCCGTGCTCGTGACGGCGCAGCTGCCGCCCTTCGCGCAGCCCGGCCAGACCATCGACGTGAGCGTCGCCTCGGTGGGCAACGCCAAGAGCCTGCGCGGCGGCACGCTGATCGCCACGCCGCTGAAGGGCGCCGACGGGCAGATCTATGCGCTCGCGCAGGGCAGCCTCATCGTCGGCGGCGCCGGCGCCTCGGCCGGCGGCAGCAAGGTGCAGATCAACCATCTCTCGGCCGGCCGCGTGCCCGAGGGCGCCACCGTCGAGCGCTCGGTACCGACGCCGCTGATGGACGGCGACAGCGTGCAGCTCGGCCTCAATGCGAGCGACTTCGCCACCGCGCGCGCCGTGGCGCAGGCCATCAACGCGGCCAAGGGTGCCGGCACGGCGAGCGCGCTGGACGGCCGCACCGTGCGCGTGAAGGCGCCGCGCGGCGACGAGCGCGTGGGCTTCCTCGCCGACATCGAGAACCTGCCAATCTCCCTGGCACGACCCGCGGCGCGCGTGGTGCTCAATGCGCGCACGGGCTCCATCGTCATGAACGAGGCGGTGACGCTCGCCGCCTGCGCCGTGGCGCACGGCAACCTCTCGGTCACGATCATCAGCACGCCGGTGGTGAGCCAGCCGGCGCCGCTCTCCGGCGGGCAGACCGTCTCGCGTGAGCGCACCGACATCTCGGTGACGCAGCAGCCCGGCTCGCTGATCCAGATGGCCGCCGGCGCCAAGCTCGCCGACGTGGTGAAGGCGCTCTCGGCGCTCGGCGCGACGCCGCTGGACCTGCTGGCCATTCTCCAGGCGATGAAGACGGCCGGCGCGCTCAACGCCGAGATCGAGGTGATCTAGAGATGAGACCCCCACGCTCGCTTCGCTCGCTGCCCCCCGGCCCCCCGAGGGGCCATTGCATGGCCCGTGGGGCGGTCAGTCCCATCGGAACGGCCGGGCGGGACTGACATGCCCGGCGTCTACGGAGCCGCAGCAGCGTTGCCTTCGACGCTGGCCACCGACGTGCGTGGCCTCGAGGCGCTGCGCAGCAGGGCGGCGGCCGACCCGAAGGCGGCCGTGCGGCAGGCGGCCAAGCAGTTCGAGGCGCTCTTCATGAACGAGCTCATGAAGAGCATGCGCGCCACCACCATGGCCAGCCCGGAGAGCCTCGGCGGCGCCGGTGCTTCCGGCGGCATGGGCACCGAGATGCTCGACCAGCAATACGCGCAGCAGCTGGCCGGCCTGCCCGGCGGGCTGCACGAGGCCATCACGCGCCACCTCGAGCGCCAGATGGGGCTGACACCGGGACCGATCCCGGCCACCGGCAGCGCCAACAACAGCGTGGCGCCGATCGACGGCCGCGCGACGCGCGTGCCGCAGAAGGGCGCCGCCGGCTTCGTCGATCAGCACCAGGACGCGGCCCGCGCCGCCGAGGCGAAGACCGGCATCCCCGCCGCATTCATGATCTCCCAGGCCGCGCTCGAGACGGGCTGGGGCCGCAAGGAGATCCGCCACGCCGACGGCAGCCCCTCGTACAACCTGTTCGGCGTCAAGGCCGGCGCGGGCTGGACGGGGCCGGTCGCCGAGATCACGACCACCGAATACGTGAACGGCAAGGCGCAGAAGGTGGTGGCGCGCTTCCGCGCCTACTCGAGCTATGCCGAGTCGTTCGCCGACTACGGCCGCCTGATGCAGGACAGCCCGCGCTATGCCGGCATCGCCTCGCGCGCCGCCAAGGGCACGCTGCAGGGGCAGGGCGGTGCCGTCGCCTTTGCGCAGGGCCTGCAACGTGCGGGTTATGCCACCGACCCCGCGTACGCCGACAAGCTGACGCGCGTCATCAACACCACGCTCAGGCTGCAACGCGGCCTGAGCGCGTGATCGCAAAGGAGAGACGCGCATGAGCGCCGGTGCCTTGATGTCCCTGGGCATGCGTGCCCTGACCGCCAGCTACGCGGCGCTGCAGGCCACCGGCCACAACATCGCCAACGCCAACGTCGACGGCTACTCGCGCCAGTCGGTGGTGCTGGAGACGGCCGGCGGGCAGTTCACCGGCGCCGGCTTCTTCGGCAAGGGCGTCGACGTGACCGGCGTCGTGCGCGCCCACGACGCCTTCCTCACGCGCGAAGCGGCGAGCGCGCGCGCGCTGGCCTCCATGGACGCGGCCCGGCTGACGCAGCTCGAGCGCCTGGAAGACGTCTTCCCGCCCGGCGAGCAGGGCCTGGGCTATGCCGCCTCGAACCTGCTCAACTCGATGCTCGATCTCTCGAACCGGCCCTACGACGCCAGCACGCGGCAGGTGGTGCTGGCGCGCGCCGGCGACCTGGCCTCGCGCTTCTCGGCGGCCGGCGCCGCCCTCGACGACCGTCAGCAGGGCGTCAATGCCGAACTGCGTGCCGCCGCGAGCGAGGTCAATTCGCTGGCCAAGGCCATCGCCGAGGCGAACGAGCGCGTTGCGGCGATGAAGGGTCTCGGCCAGCCGGCCAACGACCTGCTCGACGAGCGCGACCGCCTGATCGCGCAACTGAGCGAGAAGATCAGCGTCACACGCATCGAGGCCGAAGACGGCTCGATGGGCATCTTCATCGGCGGCGGCCAGCGCCTCGTGCTCGGTGCCGATGCGGCCGAGCTCGCCGTCGCGGCCGATCCGAGCGACCCGATGCGCATGTCCGTCGGACTCGTCGAGAACGGCGCCGTGCGTCCGCTCTCCGCGCAACTGCTCGGCGGCGGCAGCATCGCCGGCGTGCTGCGCTTCCAGAACGAAGACCTGGTCGAGGCGCGCAACCTCGTCGGCCAGATGGCCGCCGCGATCGGCCATGCCATCAACGAGCAGCAGGCGCTCGGCCTGACGCTGCAGCCGCCGCTGGGCAGCACCGCCGGCCCGCCGATGTTCGCCGTCGGCGCGCCGATGGCCATCGCGCACGCTTCGAACGCGCGCGACGGCGCTGGCGTGCCGCTCACCGCCGTCACGCTCACCATCACCGACGCCTCGGCGCTGGAGGCGAGCGACTACGACCTCGTGCCCGACCTGGCCACGCCCGGCAACTACCAGCTCACGCGCTTGTCCGACGGCCTCGTGCGCAGCATCGCCAGCGGCGACACCGTCGACGGCATGCGCATCGATGTCGGCCCGCCGGCCGCCTCGCCCGGCGACCGCTTCCTGCTGCAGCCGGTGGCGCGCGCGGCCAACAACTTCAGGGCGCTGCTCGACGATCCGCGCGACCTCGCCGCGGCGGCGTCGTTGATCGCGGTGGCCAACCCGGCCAACGTCGGCACCGCCACCGTGGCGTCGCTGCAGGTGACGAGCTCGCCGCTGCCGGTGCCCGGCGCGACGGCGCGCGTCACTTTCACCGACGACGTCGGAGGCTACGACTGGGAGCTCTACGACAGCACCAACACGCTCGTCGCTTCCGGCTCGGGCACCTGGAGCGCCGGTACGCCGGTGCCGCAGCCGCCCACCGACATCAACGGCTTCAGCCTCAAGCTGGCCGGCGCGCCGCGCAACGGCGACGTCATCGACATCCAGCCGACGCCGGCCGGCGCCATCACCACCAACAACGGCAACGCGCTCGCGCTGCTCGCGCTGCGCGACGAGCCCCTCGTGGACGGCCTCAATGCCGTCGATGCCTATGCGCAGGCGATGTCGCGCATCGGCGTGCGCGTGCAGGGCACGCGTTCGGCGGTGGACCTCAGCTCGGCCGTGTCGGCGCAGAGCGAGCAGGCCCTGGCCGGCCGCACTGGCGTCAACCTCGACGAGGAGGCGGCGCGCCTCATCGCCTACCAGCAGAGCTACCAGGCGGCGGCCAAGGTGCTGCAGGTGGCGCAGGCGATCTTCGAGACGCTGCTGCAGACCGCGGGCGCCCGCTGATCGTCCTGACCCTCGCTCGATCTCCTCCCGGTCTGCCTGAACGCCACCGCGCACCCGCATCCCGCAAGCCCTGATCGACCGTCCGTTCCCCGGAGCCTTCCATGTCCCTGCGCATCACTGCCGCCAACGCCTTCGACACCAGCATCCGCAACCTGCAGCGCCGGCAGCAGGAGATGACCGAGGCGCAGGAGCGGCTGACGAGCGGCAAGCGCGTGATCCGCTCCAGCGACGACCCCGCCGCGGCCGCGCGCGCCGAGCGCGCGATGGCCGCCATCAACCGCGCCGAAGCCGACCAGCGTGCGCTCGACACCAGCCGCAGCGCGATGCAGCAGGCCGAGTCGGCGCTGGGCGACGCCGGCGAGCTGCTGCAGCAGGTGCGCGAGCGCGTCATGCAGGCCGGCAACGGCTCCTTCAGCGACGCCGAGCGGGCCAACCTGGCCGACTCGATCCGCGGCCTGCGCAACGACCTGCTGGCGCTGGCCAACCGCGACGACGGCGCCGGCCGCTACCTGTTCGGCGGCCAGGGCGCGGACCAGCCGCCGCTCGTCGACGGTATCGGCGGCGTCAGCTACGTCGCCGCCGCGGGCGAGCTCTACACCGCCTCGGGCGAGGCCACGCCGCTGACGGTCGACGGCCGCGCCGCCTGGCTGCAGGCGCCCGACCCGGGCACGCCCGGCGCCACGCTTTCAGTCTTCGACGTGCTCGACCGCATCGCCGGCGAGCTGGCCACGCCCGGCCGCGACACCACCGTCATCGCGCAAGGCGTGCGCGACGGCCTCGGCGACATCGACGCGCTGTCGGAGAACCTCTCGCGCTGGCGCTCGCGCACCGGCGAATCGTTGCGCCGCGCCGACGACATCGAGCAGCGGCTGGCGCAGGGCAAGCTCGACGCCCAGGAGGAGCGCTCGGCCAGTGAGGATTTGGACATGGTTGCCGCCATCTCCGACTTCCAGGCCCGCCAGAGCGGCTACGATGCCGCGCTCCAGTCGTACTCCATCGTGCAGAAGATGTCGCTGTTCGACTATCTGCGCTGAGGGGGCGCGAGAGAGGCCAGGGGGCGCGAGAACATGCGAGAACACTCCGTGCTGGGCCAGGTGGCCCTGGGCTACAGCCCGATGGTCGACCGCCGCCGCGACGTGGTGGCCACGCGCCTGACGCTGTTCCCGGACAAGCCCGACGCACTCTCCGGCGCCGCCGATGCGGCAGCGCTGATCGCCGCGCTCGAGGACGTGTGGCCGCGACCGCAGACCACTCCGAGCGGCCGGCCGGTGCGCCCGCTCGATCCTGTGGCCGGCACGACCGGCAGCACCAAGACGCCCGGCACCGAGCGGCCGGTGGCGCTCAACATCGCCGGCGAGGGGCTGCTGCAGGCCGTGCTCGCGGCGCGCCCGCCGGGGCAGTTCCTCATCGAGGTGCCGGCCTTCATGGCCGGCGACCCGGCGCAGGCCGAGGCGCTGAAGGCGCTGCACGGCGCCGGCAGCGTGCTGCTCATCAAGGGCCGCCCGACGAAGCCGCTGGCGCCCGAGGTGCTGGCCTGCTTCAGCCACTCGCTCGTCGATAGCGGCGAGGACCGCCGCGCCGATGCCGGCCCGGGCGCCGGCGTGCGCAAGGTGACGACGGTGCAGACGGGCGTGCGCACGGCGGCCGAGGCCGAGCAGGCCTTCCAGCGCGGCGCCGTCGCAGTCCTCGGCTGGACGCTCGACGAGGGGGTGGTCAAGGGCGACCCCAAGCGCCCGGTGCCGGCCGACGTCACCGTGGTCATGGACCTCATCCGCGGCGTCGACCGCGAGGAGCCGGTCAACAAGCTCGAGGCGATGCTCAAGCGCGAGCCGACCATCGCCTTCCGCCTGCTGCGTTATCTCAATTCGCCCGCCTTCGGCTTGTCGGTCGAGGTCAACTCCTTCGCGCACGCGGTGATGCTGCTCGGCCACCAGCGCCTCAAGCGCTGGCTGGCGCTGCTGCTGGCGAGCTCGTCGAACGACCCCGGTGCGCGCGTCACGATGCATGCCGCCGTGCGCCGCGGCCTCTTCATGGAAGAGCTCGCGCGCCCGCACGGCGACACCGAGATGATGGGCGAGATGTTCATCTGCGGCATCTTCTCGCTGCTCGACCGCCTGCTGCGCCAACCGGTGGCGCAGCTGCTCGAAGGCGTGCCCGTGCCCGAGCGCGTGCGCCTGGCGCTGCTCGGCGAAAGCGGGCCCTACCACCCCTACCTGCAGCTCGTGCAGGCGGTGGAGCAGGAAGCGGTGTTCGACATCCGCGAGGCGGCCGAGCGGCTGATGCTGCAGCCGCTCGAGGTGAACGCGGCGCTGCTGGCGGCGTTGAAGAACGCGCGCCAGGTCGACTGACGGGCCTGCCGCCGCAGCCGCCGCCGCAGTCGTCTCGACCATCGCGACCACCGCGACCGCGACCACGATGCCCGCCAGCCCTGCCGGCCCGTTCGATGTCGTGGCCGCTGGCGCGACGTCACTGGGCCCCGTCGCGGCCACGCCCGTGGCGGCCGGCCTGCAGGCGGTGTGGCGCATGCCCTTCGCAGGCGCGCTGCTCGATGCCGAGTTCCGCCTGCTGGCGCTCAACCCCTGCTTCGAGCAACTGCTCGGCGCCGGTGCCGCGCAGAAGGCGCGCGGCCAGAGCCTCGCTTCGCTGCTGCCGCCGGCCGAACGGGCTGCACACGAGGCCGAGCGGCGCGAGGCGGTGCGGGCGCTGCGCGCGCCGGGCGGCGGCGCGCCGGCGCCGCTGTTGTCGCTGCGCCTGACCGACGCGCGCGGGCGCGAGAACTGGCTCTCGCTCGCCCTGCAGCCGCTGGACGGCGAGGCGGGCGAACACGGTGCGGCCGCGCCACGCTGGCTGGCGCTGATGCAGGACCTGAGCTTCGAGAGCCGCGCGCGCGAGCAGGTGCGGCGCGGCGAGGACGAGCTCGACCAGTGGTTCGAGCTCGCCGGCGCCGGCATGCTCGTCTACGACGACGACGGTCTCATCGTGCGCTCCAACGCCGCCTTCGAGATGCTGGTCGAGCGCGTGCCCGAGGTGCTGCCCGACGCCGGCCCCGAGCTGCGCCAGCTGCTCGGCTGGGAGGACGGCGCCGGCGCCGGCGGCGGGCGTGCGCATCCCGCGCTCGTGCCCGGCGCGCCGGCGCTGGTGCGCCAGGCGCTCGTGCCGCTGGGGGGCGGGCGCAGCCGGCGCCTGGTGGCGCGCCTCGCACGCATGGCCGCGCCGACCGGCCTGCTTGCCCTGGGCGCCGGTGAACCCTCCAGCGGGCGCGTCATGGCGGTCGTCGAGGACCGCAGCGCCGAGGACGAACGCGACCTCGCCCAGCTCGAGAAGGGCATGCTGATGAGCACGGCCAGCATCGGCGTGGCGACCTTCGACCCGGCGCGCGGCTGGCTCGATTCGCGCCATGCGCCGGCGCAAGCCGCGGCGGCCGCGGGCGCGGGCGCGGGGGAGGCCTTGGCGATGTCCGCGGCGGCTTCATCGGCACCGGCGGCGCGCAGCGCCTTGCACCACATCAGCCGCGAGCTCGTGGTGGCCGAGTCGCTGCCCGAGTACGAGCGGCTGCAACGCGCATTGCGCGAGGGCCGTCGCATCGAGGTGCGCTATGCCGTGCGCCATGCCGAGCTCGGCGTGCGCTGGCTGCTCACGCGAGTCGAGCCGGGCGTGCTCGCCGCCGGCCGCACGACGACTTCGGTGGTGACGCTCGACGTCACCGAGCAGGAGCTGGCGCAGCGGCGCAACGCACAGCTGCTGCGCGAGCTGACCACCATCCTCGAGAGCTCTACGGCCGGCATCGCCTACCTGCGCGGGCCGGCGCTGGTGCGCTGCAACCGGCCGTTCGAGCGCCTGCTCGGCTTCGAGCCCGGCGCGGCCGCAGGGGCCTCGCTGGCCGAGATCCTCGGCCGCCAGGGTGTGCCCGAGGCCGTGGTGGCCGAGGCGCTGGGGGCACTGCAGAGCGAGAGGCGCTACGACGTCGAATTCGAGCTCGCCGCCGGTGCTGCCGCGGAGACGAGCCCTTCTTCCGGCCGGCCGGCGCCGCCGCCGGCGCGCTGGGTGGCGCTGTCCGTGCGTCGCGCCGACCGGGGCGCCGACAGCGGTGCCGACAGCGGCGAGGCCGTGGCCGTGCTCACCGACATCACGCGCCTGAAGGCGCAGCAGGCCGAGCTCGAGCGCGCGCTGTCCGACCGCGAGCTCGTCTTCAACCTCTCCGACGTCGGCATGGTCGTGCAGCGCGGGTCGCGCTTCGTGCGTGCCAACCAGGCGATGGCGCAGCTCACCGGCTATGCCGTGCCCGAGCTCGGCACGCTCGACCCGGCCGAGCTCTACGAGGACGCGCGCGCCTGCGTCGACTTCGAAGCGCGCGTGGCGACCGGGTTGCGCCAGTCGGGCCGCTTCGCCGACGAGCGGCTGCTGCGCCACCGCGACGGCAGCCTGCGCTGGGTGCAGGTGGCCGTGCGCGCGCTCGATGCCGACGACCTCGCCGACGCGCCGGCGGCCGAGCCGGGGCTGGCCAGCATCTGCTCGTTCGTCGATGTCGACGAGCGGCACCGTGCGCGCGAGGCGCTGGCGGCGCAGGCCGAGCGCACGCGCGCCGTGCTCAACTCGGTGCTCGTGGGCATCGTCACGGTCGGCGCGGAAGGCATCGAGTGGATGAACCGCTCGGCGCGGCGCATGTTCGCGGGTGAACTCGCCGATTTCGTCGGCGAGCCGATCAGCACGGTGGCCACGCCCGAGACCGACCACCCGCTGCGCCGCAACGACTGGTGGCAGCGCGCGCGCGAAGGGCGCATCGACACCTTCGAGTGCCGCCTGCGCGGCCGCGACGGGCGCGAGTTCTGGGTCGTCGGCAATGCGGTGGCGAGCACGCTCGACACCGGCTCGACGCAGCTCACCTTCGCCTTCCTCGACATCGAGCGCCGCCGCCAGGCCGAGGTGAGCATCGCGCGCACTCAGGCTTCGCTGCAGCGCCTGATCGAGACGGCGCCGCTGGCGATCGCGCTGTTCGATGCGCGCCGCGGGCAGCTGCTGCAGATCAACCGCACCGCGGCAGCGCTGTTCGGCATCGACGACGGCGGCGCCGGCAACGAGCGCGCCGTGCTGGCGTTGCCGAACCTGCCCAACCGCGCGCTGGGCGAGGCGCTGGCCGGGTGGCTCGGGTCGGTGGCGCCGGGCGAGGCCACGTCCCACGAGTGGCGCGATGAATGGCGCGACGAGGGGCGCGACGAGCAGGCGGGCGCGCGCGCCGCCGGTGGCGGAGCCGCCGGCGCGGCCGCGGCGCTGCGCGTGTGGGACTGCCGCGTGGCGGCGCTCGGCTCGGCCGACGATCCTTCGGGCGAGGTCGGGCAGGTGATGCTGCTCGCCAGCGACGTCACCGAGCAGCGCGCCGCCAACGAGGCCCGCCTGCGCGAGGCCATCGCGCAGCGCGAGGTGCTGGTGCGCGAGGTGCACCACCGCATCAAGAACAACCTGCAGGGCGTGGCCGGCCTCTTGAAACAGAACGCCGACCGGCGCCCGGAGGTGGCCGGTGTGCTCATCGAGGCGGTGAGCCAGGTGCAGGCGATCGCACAGGTGTACGGCCTGCAGGTGGGTGGCCCGCTGGGCCAGACGGCCCAGGGCGGGCCGCTCGCGGTGGCCCGGCTCGTCGGCTCGATCGCGCAGGCGGTGCAGCGCACCTTCGGCCGCACGATCGAGGTGCTGCCCGGCACGGCGGCGCACCTGCTGCCCGAGGCCGAGGCCATCCCGCTGGCACTCATCGTCAACGAACTGCTCACCAACGCGGTGAAGCACGGCGAGGGCCGGGTCGTTCGCTGCCAGGTGCAGGACGTTGGCGCGCAGGTGTGCATCCGCATCGCTGCCGCCGGGCGGCTGAAGGAGGGCTTCGCGCTCGAGCGCGTGCCGGCCGGCGTGTCCGGGCTCGGCCTCGTGCGTGCGCTGCTGCCGCGCCGCGGCGCGCAGCTGACGCTCGCCGCCGAGGGCGGCGACGTGGTGGCGACGCTGCGCCTGCAGCCACCGAGCGTGCGCCTGGCCGAGGCGGCGACGGCGCCGGCCATGGCCGCGGCCGGCGGCGTCGCGGCGACCACGCCTGGGTGACAATGCCGGCCATGTCTTCCGCGCCAAGCCCTTCGCCAGGCGGCTTCGCGAGTGGCCACGCGGGTGGTCACGCCAGCGATCCCGCAGGCGGCGCGGCGGGCACCGCGGCGAGCCCGGCCTCCAAGGGCCGCATCCTCGTCGTCGACGACGACCGGCTCGTGCTGGCCACCGTGGCGCATGGCCTGGCACAGGCCGGCTACGAAGTCATCGACGCCGACAACGGCGACGACGCCATCCTCCTCGCGCGCGAGCATCGGCCGCAGCTGGCGCTGCTGGACATCCGCATGGAAGGCAAGAGCGGCTTCGACGTCGCGGCGACGCTGCGCGACGCCTACCGCATCCCCTTCATGTTCCTGTCGGCCTTCTCCGACGAGGCCACCGTGGCCGAGGTGCAGCGCCTGGGGGCGCTCGCCTATCTCGTGAAGCCGCTCGACGTCGGGCAGATCGTGCCCGGCGTCGAGGCCGCCTTCGCGCGCATCAAGGCCGAGCCGGCGCTGGCGGCGCCGAGCGGACCGGCGGCACGCGACGGCCTCTCGGACCCGGTGCCGCTGGCCGTGGGCATCCTGATGCATCGCCATTCGCTCACGCGCACGCAGGCCTTCGCGCGCCTGCAACGGCTGGCCACCGAGCTGGGCATCAGCGCCGCCGCGCAGGCCGATCGGCTGCTCGGCGCAGTCGAGGAGCTGGCGCGCAGCTCGGAGTAGCCCCGGGGCCGGTTCCGCGCGGCCGGCCGGCGCGATGGCCGAGCGACCGGCGAAGGCGGCGTGCCGCTCACTCGGTGACTGTCGCGCTGACTGTCGCGCGCACTGTCGCGCGCACTGTCGCGCGCACTGCCTCGACCAGGACCGGAGCGTCAGCCGAGCGTGAACGTGAAGGTCGCGCCGTGGCCGGGGCGGCCCTCGGCCCAGATGTCGCCGCCATGCCGGCGCACGATGCGCCGCACCGATGCGAGGCCGACACCGTGGCCCGGAAAGTCGTTGGCGCTGTGCAGGCGCTGGAAGAGGCCGAACAGGCGATCGGCCGAGCGCATGTCGAAGCCGGCGCCGTTGTCGCTGACGGCCACGGCGCGCTCGCCGCGGTGGATGGCCGAGCGTACGGCGATGCGCGCGCCCTCGGTGCGGGCGGTGTACTTCCAGGCGTTGCCGAGCAGGTTCTCGAGCACCAGGCGCAGCAGCGTCGGGTCGCCGCTGGCGCGCAGCCCGGACTCAATCTCGACGTCGACGGCGCGCGCGCCGCCGCTGCGGCGCAGGTCGTCGACGACGAAGGAAGCCAGCTGCGACAGGTCCACCGGCTGCCGGGCCAGCGGCTGCGCCGACAGCCGCGCCATCGTGAGCAGCGCGTCGATCATCAGGTTCATGCGCGTCGCGGCGCCGAGCACGCGGTCGAGATGGTCGTTGCCCACCCGATCGAGCACCGTGCCGTAGTCCTCCTTGACGATGCGCGTGAAGCCCTCGACGACGCGGATCGGCGCGCGCAGGTCGTGCGACAGCGTCGAGCCGAAGAGGTCGCCCTCGGCCGAGGCGCCGGGCAGCTGCGTCAGCAGGTATCGCGCTTGCGGCATGCCGTTGTCCGGCAGCCGCGCCAGCCGCCAGCCGTCGAAGCTGGTGGCCTGCCCAGGCTGCAGCGACTCGAGCGCAGTGCGTGCCGCGGGGCTCAGGCCGGCCAGCGTCTCGAGCGCCGACCCGGCACCGGCATGCGGCCACAGCGCGCGTGCCGGTGCGTTCAGGTACAGCACGGCCAGCCCCTGCGGCTGCCGCGCGGCGAGCAGCGCGGCGCCGGCGAGCGCCTCGACGAGGCCGGTGGCATCGACGGTCGTCGGCGGCGTCGGCTGCTCGGCGAGCCGCGGCCGGCCCGCCGCGGGCGCGTCACGCGGGTTGTGCGGGTCGTGCGTGTCGTTCGCGTCGTGCCCGTCGCGCCTGTCGTGCCTGGTACGCGCCAGCAGATGGCCCCAGGCGAAGAAGGCCGCCGCGCACGCCACGAAGGCGACGGTGACGAAGAGCCAGGGGACGCCTGCTGCCGCGCCAGGCGGATCGGCCGCGCAGGCGACCAGGCTGCACGCGCTGCAGGCCGCCGCCGTCGCAGCGGCGGCGCGTCGCGTCTGGCGGGCCCCGTGCAGCGGGTGGAAGCGCGACATGCGGGAAATTGTACGGAGCGGTTTGGCTCGGCCCCTGACCGCGCCACCTCAAGTTCGCACGACCAGGGCCGAAACAGGGACAGGCGGCGCCTGTCGTCGACGCGGCACGACAATGTGCCGGCCCGCCAAGGGCAACCGAACCCGCCCGCCGCCGACCCCCGCGATCCCGCCCTCCGAGACCACCGATCCTCCGCGCATGAGCAGCCCGCCACCCGACCCCGCCGCCACGCCCGGTACGGTGCTGGACGAAGCGGCGCTCGCCCGCCTGCGCGAGCTCGACCCGGCCGGCCAGCACGGCGTCGTGGTGCGCGTCCTCGCGACCTACGAGACCTCGCTCGTGCGCCAGCTCGGCCAGATGCGCGCCGAGCTCGATGCGCCACGCGCCAAGGTGCTCGGCGACCTGGCGCACACGCTGAAGTCCTCGTCGGCGAGTGTCGGTGCGCTGGCCCTTTCGCGCGCCTGCGAGGCGCTCGAACAACGCATGCGCCAGGGGGCGCAGGCACAAACCCACGATGTGGCGGAATTGATCGCCCTCGGCGAAGCCGCGCTGGTTGCGGTGCGCACTATCCTGCGCGGATGATCGGCCGCCAGTGATGACGACCCCGCCCATCTCGGCCTTCGACGGCCTGCCCGAGCGCCCGCTGGTGCTGCTCGTCGACGACGACGAGGTCAATCTGCTGCTGACGGCCATTGCGCTGCGCGAGCGCGGCTTCGAGATCATCGAGGCGGCGAGCGGCGAGCGCGCGCTGGCCGTGCTCGTCGAACGCGCGCTCGACGTCGTCGTTCTCGACGCGATGATGCCCGGGCTCGACGGCTTCGAGACCTGCCGCGCCTTGCGCAAGATGCCGGGCTGCGAGAACGTGCCGGTGCTGATGCTCACCGGCCTGGACGACGACGCCTCCATCGCCCGCGCCTACGAGGTCGGGGCTACCGACTTCTTCGTCAAAGCGGCGCAGTGGAGCCTGCTGGCCGGCCGCCTGCGCTACCTGCTGCGCAGCGCGCGCACGCGCCTGGAGCTCGAGCGCCGCAAGTCCGAGCTCGCGCGCGCGCAGGACCTGGCACGCATGGGCAGCTTCGAGTGGCACCGCCACGAGAAGCGCGGCGTGCTGCTGTCGCAGGAGGCGCTGCGCGTGTGCGGCTTCGGTCCGCACGAAGAAGTGAGCCTGCGCAAGATGCTGCGCATGGTGCCGGCCGACGAGCGCCGCGCGCTGCTGCGCACGCTGCACGCCTGCCTGCGCCAGAGCACGGTGGTGGCGGTCGACGTGCCGTTGACGCTGCGCGACGGCCGCCAGCGCGTCGTGCGCGTCGAGGCCGAGCCCGAGTTCAACGAGCACGGCCACGGCGCCGGCTACACCGGCATCGTGCAGGACGTGACCGACCGCCGCCAGGCCGAGGACAAGATCCGGCACCTGGCCAACTTCGACTCGCTCACCGGCCTGCCCAACCGCCGCCAGCTGATCTGGCGCGCCGAACGCGCGCTCGAGGTGGCGCGGCGCATGCAGCACCAGTGCGCGCTCCTGCTGATCGACCTCGACCGCTTCAAGAACATCAACGACACGCTCGGCCACAGCGCCGGCGACGACCTGCTCGTCGAGGTGGCGCGTCGCCTGCGTGCCTGCGTGCGCCACAGCGACCAGATGATGGAAGGGGCCATCGACAGCGTCGGCGGCCGCTCGCACCGCGCACTGGAGGCCGTCGGCCGCCTCGGCGGCGACGAGTTCGTGGCCCTGCTGCCGGAAGTCGCCGAGGACCTCGATGCCGAGGCCGTGGCGCGGCGCATGCTCGAGGCCCTGCGCGACCCCATCTTCCTCGGCGGCCAGGAGTGTTTCGTCACCGCCAGCGTCGGCGTGTCGATCTTCCCGCGCGACGGCCAGACGGTCGTCGACCTGCTGCGCAACGCCGACGTCGCGATGTATTCCGTGAAGGCGCAGGGCAAGAACGCCACCGCCATCTACAGCCCGCATCTCGCCGGGCGCGGGCGCGAGAAGCTCGAGCTCGAGTCGGCGCTGTTCCGCGCCATCGAGCGCAACGAACTCGTGCTGCACTACCAGCCCAAGATCGACGTGCGCGCCTCGCGCATGGTCGGCGCCGAGGCGCTGATGCGCTGGCAGCGTGGCGGCAAGCTGGTGCCGCCGGGCGAGTTCATCCCGCTCGCCGAGGACACCGGCCTCATCGTGCCGCTGTCGGAGTGGGCGCTGCGCGAGGCGGCACGCCAGGCGCGTGCCTGGCAGCAGCAGTTCGGCTTCAACGATTCGATCGCGGTCAACCTGCCGACGCACATGTTCGAGCGCAGCGACCTCGTCGAGCACATCCATCAGTGCGTCACCGCGGTCAACGTGCCGCACCGGGCGATCCGGCTCGAGATCACCGAAGACAACCTGATGAAGGAACTGCAGAACGTCATTCCCTCGCTGCACCGCCTCAACGAGATCGGCGTCGAGATCGCGATCGACGACTTCGGCACCGGCTACTCGTCGCTCGCCTACCTGACGACGCTGCCGATCTCCGAGCTGAAGATCGACCGCAGCTTCGTGCGCGACCTCGGCATCACGCCGCAGAGCTCGGCCGTGGTGTCGGCGATCATCGCGCTGGCGCGTGCGCTCGGCCTGCGCGTGGTGGCCGAGGGCGTGGAGACGCTGCGCCAGATGGAGGTGCTGCACCGCCTGGGCTGCACCATCATGCAGGGCTTCCTCTTCAGCCGTGCCGTCGTGCCCGACGAGCTCGCGCGCTGGCTCGAGCAGACGGTGCTGCCGCGCAAGGCGCCCTGGATCGGCGCGGCGCTGGAAGGCGAGGGTGGCACCGTCACCGAGTTGTCCGGCTCGGTGCGCCGCTACCGCTGACGCCGGGCTGCCCGGCGCCCTCGCGACATGCCTGCCGACCCGAGCACGCAACCCGCCGTGGCCGTGCTGGCCAAGGGTGCGCTGCGCCGCCTTGCGCAGGCACACCTGGAGCCGACGCCCGAGAACTATGCGCGCGCCTTCGCCGAAGAGGCGGGCGCGGCCAACCCGCGCCCGAAGCCGGCGCCGTCGACCGCCGGCTGGCCGGCAATCGTCGAGCGGCTGGTGCGCAATCTCGAACGTGGCGGCCGGCAGTGGACGGCGGCACGGCGCAAGGAAAGCCTCTATCGGGTGCTCGACAGCAGCCGCAGCGACGAGGAGAGGCTCGCGCAGCGCCTGCGCTCGCTGCTGCAGGCCTGGGAGAGCGACCGCGCGCAGGACGGACTCGAGCCGGTCGAGCCGGCAGCGACCGCGGAGCCGCAGGCGGTGCATGACGAAGCGCGTGAAACGGCCCGAGGGACGGCGCATGAAAGAACAGCGCATGAGGCGGCGCATGCCACGGCGCATGAAGCGGGGCATGAAGTGGGGCATGAAGGGGTGCGTGAACCGGCGCATGAAGCGGTGCATGCGTCCGCGCATGACCGAGCCCATGACCTGGCCCATGCCCCGGCCCATGACCCGGTGCACGAATCGCCGCGGGCGGCCGTTCGCGACGCAGCGCCCGGCGTGGCGGTGCGTGCGCTCAACGATGCGGTGTGCGCCGGCCTCGGCGATGCCGACGCGCGCGCGGTCGCGCTGGCGCAGCGGCTGAGGGGGCTCGCCGACGAGTGTGTCTCGCCGGCGCCGACCGCCGACTCGGCCCCGGCGCTCGCCGAGGCCTGCGGCGAGGCGGGGCAATGGTTCGGCCAGCGCCACGAGCTCCTGCGCCAGGTCAAGGCGCTGTGCGCCGAGATGTCGCAAGGGCTGGTCGAGCTGAGCGAGGACGAGAGCTGGTCGCGCGGCCAGTGCGAGGCGCTGCGGCTGCAGCTCAGCGAAGCCGTGGACGTGCGTGCCGTGCGCGCAGCCAGCGCCATGCTCGCCGACACGCGCGTGCGCCAGGCCAGCGCCAAGCGCGAGCGCGAGGCGGCACGCACTGCACTCAAGCAATTGCTCGCCGGCATGATCGGTGAAGTGGGCGCGCTGCAGCAGCAGGCCGGTGGATTCGAATCGGCCATCGCGCGCCATGCCTCCGCCGTCGAGGCGGCCGACAGTCTCGAAGGGCTGGCCACGGTGGTGCAGTCGATGCTCGCCGACAGCCGCCAGTTGCGCAGCGCCATCGGCGCCTCGCACGAGCGCTTGCAGCACGACAGCGCGCGCGCCACGGCCCTGGAGGCGCGTGTGCGTGACCTCGAGGCCGAACTGCGCCGCCTTTCCGACGAGGCCAGCACCGACGCATTGACGCAGGTGGCCAACCGCCGCGGCCTCGAGCAGAACTTCGGCGAGGCGAGCGCCAGGGCCTCGGCGGCGGGGCGGCCGCTGGCCGTGGGCCTGCTCGACATCGACAACTTCAAGAAGCTCAACGACCGCCTCGGCCATGCCGCCGGCGACACGGCGCTGAAGGCGCTGGCCGCCGAAGTGCGCAAGCGGTTGCGCCCCGAGGACCTGGTGGCGCGGTTCGGCGGCGAGGAGTTCGTCGTGCTGCTGCCCGGCCAGCCCGTGGCGCAGGCGCAGCAGGCGCTGACGCGGCTGCAGCGCAGCCTCTCGGCGAGCCTGTTTCTGCACGAGGGCGAAGAGGTCTTCGTCACCTTCTCCGCCGGCGTCACCGCGTGGCGCCCGGGCGAGACGCTCGAGGCCGCCGTCGAGCGCGCCGACGGCGGCCTGTACGAGGCCAAGCGCTCCGGCAAGAACCGCACCTGCGCGGTCTAGCCGCTTGGGCGGCAGGTGTAAGCAGCTGCCACAGCGGGCCCCGCGCAGATGCGCGCGGAAACACCTGATCGCGCGGGCGGGCTCAAGCGCTGCCTAGAGTCGGCCGAAACCTTGGCGAGGGCCGGCATTTGGACCGGCCGCCGACGACCGAACCCCCGATGTCGACGTTCACCCGATGGCTGGCGCCCGTGCGCCAGCTCGCCGCCGCCTTCTTCCGGCATGAGGTCACGCTCAAGCGCGAGCAGGGCGGCGCGCTGCACGTCGTGCTGGCCGAGCGCACCGCGGCGCCCCGGCCCGGCACCGCCGGCAAGGCCGACCGCGCCGAAGGCGACAAGCGCCGGCGGCACGAGGAAACGATGCTCGTGCGCACCGAGCTCGCCGCGCTGCTGAACGAGCTGCCCGAGACGCGCACGACCATGCGCCATCTCGTCTTCGTCGAGCAGGCCATCGCGAAGAAGGGCCTGAAGGTGCTGCACAAGGTTCCGCTGGACGTGCTGCGGCGCGCCCACGACCAGCTGGAGAACCTGGTCATCAACTGGTCGGCGGCGGGGCTGGCGAACCTGCGATCGAAGATGGCCGTGGCCATCATCGACCGCGAGCACATGGACCCCGACGCCGAAGCCGATGCCTACCGCACGGCGGCGGTGCTCGATGGCGGCGACGAGGCCATGCCCCGGCTGCCTCTGGAAGAGGCGCCGCCGCGCGACGACGACGCGGCGCTGGCAGCCGCCTACGCGGCGCTGGGCAACCTGGCGCCCAACGCGGGCGATCTGGCGGACGGCTTCGTTCCCGCCACGGTGGAGATGCAGGGCGAACTGGGTTCCGTCTCGGCGCGCGCGCTGCTCAGGCCGCAAAGCCGCGCCTACGACAGCGAGCCGACCGAGATCAGCGTGCGCGTGCTGCAGCCCTGAGCGGGCTCGGGCCGCATCGGCCTCTTTCGCGGCGCCGCGGCTTCGACGATCTTCGCGGGTTCGATCGGAGCCTGCGCCGCTGCGCGCATCAGGCGGCGGCGCGTGCCCCCGGCAGCAGCACCTGGGCACTGAGCCCACCCCCCACCCGATTGTTCAGCGACAGCGTGCCGCCGAGGCCCTGCGTCAGCTCGTGCGCGATGGCCAGGCCCAGGCCGGCGCCACCGGTGGCGCGGTTGCGCGAGGACTCCAGCCGCACGAAAGGCTGCAGCACGTCGGCGAGCCGCTCAGGGGCGATGCCCGGGCCGCGATCGTCGACGGTGATGCGCACGCCCTCGCGCACCTGCGCCAGCGAAACCTCGGCGCTGCCGGCATAGCGCAGCGCATTGACCACGAGGTTGTCGACGATGCGGCGCAGCGCCAGCGCATCGCTGCGCAGCACCAGCGGCGCGCTCGGGATCGCGGCGCGCACCGGATGGCCCTGTTCGGCATGATCGTCGACGAGCGCCTGCAGCAGCGCCGCGATGTCGACGCGCTGCCCATCGCGCGCCGGCCCGGTGGCGGCGCGAAAGATGTCGAGCACGGCGTCGATGAGCGTGTTCATCTCGCCGAGGTCGGCAATGCAGCGCTCGCGCAGCGTGGCAGGCACGTCGGTCGTTTCGAGGCGCATGCGCATGCGCGTGAGCGGCGTGCGCAGGTCGTGCGAGATCGAGGCCATCATCAGCCCGCGGCTCTCGAACAGCTGCCGGATCTGCGCCGCCATGCGGTTGAACACCGATGCCGCGGCGCGCACCTCGCGCGTGCCGTCCTCCTCGTCCAGTGCCGCAGGGGCTTGCCCGTGCGCCAACCCGGCGCCGAGCGACTCGGCGGCCGTCACGAGATACGCCACCGGTCGCGCCAGCCAGCGCGCGCCCCACCAGGCGGCGAGCGCGATGACGATGAGCCGCACGCCGTAGTCCAGCGCCAGCGCGCGTGCGGGCAGGGGCTGCGGCGCACCCCGTGCGCCCGCGTCCGAATGCAGGCCGGGGGTCGGCGGCAACGAGCCCAGGGTCGGCAGCGGCGGGCCGCCGGCGCCGGGCGGCGGGCCGAGGCGCCAGTCTCCCGGCAGCGTGGGCCGGCGATCGTCCGGCATCCCGGGCGGGCGAGCGTCCGGCAATCCCGGCGCGCCGTCGTCCGGCATTCCGGGCCGGCGATCTTCCGGCGACCCGGGCCGGCGATCATCGGGCCAGCGCTGCGGCAGCACACCGATGCCTTCGCCGGGTGGGGAGGGTGGCGCCTGCACGCCATGCACGGCGAGCAGGGCGACGGCATGGCTGAGCACGAGCGTCACCCACATGAGCACGAAGAGCCGCAGCGCCAGCGTGTCGAAGCGGCGCAGGAAGGCCAACGGCCCGGTGGTGCTGGCGCCCCCCGGGGCCGCTGCCGGCGCGCTCACCGCTGCACCTCGGTGTCGAAGAGATAGCCCTCGCCGCGGATGGTGCGGATGAGCTTCGGCTCCCTGGGCGAATCGCCGAGCTTGGTGCGCAGGCGCGAGACGGCGAGGTCGATGCTGCGGTCGTTCACCTCGGTGCCGGGGGCGCGCGTCAGGTCGAGCAGCCGCTCGCGGCTGAGCACGCGCCCGGCCTGGTCGACGAAGGCGCCGAGCAGGCGGAACTCGGCGCTCGACAAGGCCACCGCGACGCCGTCGGCCGTCAGCAGCTGGCGCGCGATGCGGTCAAAGCGCCAGCCGGCGAACGTCACCAAACGCTGCGTCTCTTCGGCCACACGCGTGCCGCGGCGCACGACGGCCTGGATGCGCGCCACCAGCTCGCGCGGCTCGAACGGCTTGGCCACGTAGTCGTCGGCACCCATCTCGAGCCCGACGACGCGGCTCACCGGGTCGCCGCGCGCGGTGAGCATGATCACCGGCAGGCTCGTGTTCTGGCGCAGCCAGCGCAGCAGCGTGAGGCCGTCCTCGCCCGGCAGCATGAGGTCGAGCACGACGAGGTCGAAGCGCCCGGCCTTCAAGGTGTGGCGCATCTGCTCGCCGTCGGCGGCGCTGTCGCACTCCAGGCCGAAGCCGCGCAGGTACTGGCCAAGCGTCTGGCGAATGTCCGCGTCGTCGTCGACGAGCAGGCAGCGTGTCATGGCTTCCTCCGCGGCATCACGATTGCGCCGCAGCCGGAAGGTAACCCAGCCGGGCGGCACCGAGACCCCATCCGGTCCCGGCCCCGACCCGGCCGGGCTCCCGTCAAGCGGCGATGCCCACCTGCAGCCGGGCGACGTAGCCGTTCGTGAGGTCGCCCGTCACGGTGGCGAGCTGCGTGCTGTAGCCATCGCTGAAGATGTTGTCGGTGGCGAAGCTGATCCGCGCCAGGTTGGTGATGCTCGCGCTGTACAGCGACGAGCCGTTGTAGACCGCGCTGCAGACATCGGTCGGGAAGGCGATCTGCGAGGTGCGCAGCTTGTTCGTGTATTGCGTCGCCGTGCCGGTGCTGCGGTAGACCTCGAAGTGCATGTGCGGCATGCGCCCGCTGTAGCAGCCGGGCACGATGGTCGTGAAGGTCGCCGTGCCGTCGCTGCCGGTGGCCTGCACGCCGCGCAGGTAGTTCTCGGCCGTGACGCCCGACGAATACATCGAGTAGCGCCCGGCGGCGTCGCAGTGCCACAGGTAGATGGCGTAGCCCGCGAGGTCGGCGCAGCTGGCGCCGGTGTTGACGAGGTCGATGACCACCGTCATCGGCACACCCTGCGCCGTGCCGCTGGCGCCGGCGACGCTGCTGCGGATGTCGCTGCGCACGATGCCCGAAAGCGCCAGCGCATTGGCGATGCTGCCGCCCGAGGTGTTGGAGCCGTCGCCGGGGTAGGGGCCGGCGGTCTCCTCGGGAACGACGGAGCAGGTGGTGCTGGTGCTGCCGCCGCCGCTGCTGCCGGAACCGCTGCTGCCCGACGACGTGGTGGTGGTGGTGCCGGTGGTGTCGTCGTCGCCGTCACCCCCGCAGCCGAGCAGGGCGAGGGCGCCGGCACCGGCGAGCCAGCGCAACGAGCGACGGCGGCTCTGGGCCGTGGCGAGCAGGCGGCGCAGGTCGTGTTCGAGTCCGAGATCGTGGTGGTCCATGCAAAGCTCCGAGAGCGCGTGTCTTGACGGAGCCCATTGCAGCGGACAGGTGTTTCGGGCGTGTCGCCGCCCTGTGTCGGAACGGATGCAATCCCACCGCCGGCATGACCTCACCCGTCACACGATGCGGCGCGCGGGGGGAGCAGGCGTGCCGCTACGGTCCGGGCGGCGCGCCGGCGCGGCGTGCGCGCAGGCGGCGCCACTGCCGGTCGCCGCCGATGCCGGCGGCGGCGATCGCGCGTTTCGTCGGCTGGCCCTCGCGCAGCGCGCGTTCGGCGAGTGCGATGCGCACGCTCTGGACGTACTCGCGCGGCGAGCGCCCGACGTGCTCGCGGAACAGGCGCGCCAGGTGGCGCGTCGAGACGTGCGCGACCGCAGCCAGCGCGGGCAGCGACCAGGCGCCGGCGGGTCGCTCGCAGACCGCGTCCTGCACCCGGTGCACCGCCGGGTGCAGGTGGCTGCGCCCGGCGAGCAGCGGCGACAACTCGGGATCGTCCGGCCCGCGACGCTGGAACACCACCATCGTCTGCGCGACCGCGCTCGCGAGGGCGTCGCCGCAGGTCTGGGCGACGAGCGCGAGCGCGAGGTCGATGCCGGCGGTGATGCCGGCGCTCGTCGCGACCGGCCCGTCGACGACGAAGACGCGGTTCGCCTGCACCTGCGCTGCGGGTGCGATCTCGCCCAGCCGCGCCAGCATCTCGTGGTGCGTCGTGCAGGCGCGGCCCGCCAGCAGCCCGGCATCGGCGGCGAGCAGCGCGCCGGCGCAGACGGTGACGAGCCGCAGCCCGTCGCCCAGCTGCGGCGCGACGCGATCGGCGAGCCAGCGCCGCGTGTCGGACCAGGCGCGCGGCAACGGGCGCCGCAACGCGCTCTCGCGCCCGCTCGGTTGCCCGAGCAGCACGATCCAGCTCGGATGCTCGAAGGTCAGGGGCAGCGGTTCGATCGCGGCCAGCGTCGCGCCGACCGAGGTCGCGGCCTCGGGCTGCGGCCCGGCGTAGCGAAGCCGGAACGCCGGCGACCGGCCGCGCCGCGTGAGCTGCTGGTTGGCGATGCGGAAGGTCTCGGCCGGACCGGCCAGGTCGAGCAGCAGCGTGTCGGGCAGGACGACGAAGACGATGTCGATCATCGGGCACCCCGCGGCGTCCAGCCGGTCCGGCCGGGCGGCGGCCGACCTCCCGGCAACGCCTGCGCAGTCATGCGGCGCGCTGGAGCGCCTGCTCGACGGTGCAGATCGTCGCGAAGCGGCCGGCCAGCACGGTGTCGGTGCGCTCGCGCAGCTGCTCGGGGCTGAGCGTGGCGCCGGTGGGCGTGCGCATCGCGAAGGTGAGCGTCGCCTCGGTGACGTAGTCGACCTCGAAGCCTTCGTCGCTGGCGTGGCGCGCCGTCGTTTCGCAGCATTGCTCGGTGCGGATGCCGGCGATCACGAGGCGCCGGATGCCGTGCTGGTGCAACCACACCGTGAGCCCGGTGCCGACGAGCGCGCTGTGGCGGTGTTTCTCGAACGTGGCCGCGGCGTCGAACGGCGCCAGCCCGTCGAGCGGGCGCACGAGGCCGCTCTCGACCGCGAACGGGTTGTCGGCGCTGCGCGGCCCGTCGACGTGGAAGATGCGCAGCACCGGCACTCCGCGCCCGGCGGCGCCGGCGACGAGCGCGTTCGTGCGTTCCAGGAACGCCGGCACCTCGCGGGTGTCCCAGTAGGGGCGGTGGGCGAACGACTGCTGGACGTCGATGAGCACGAGGGCGGTCTGCATGGCGCGGGTCCTTCGGTGAGTGGCGAAGGCCGCCATCGTGCCACCGCCGCGCCGCGCGGGTGGGCCGGCGCCGGACCGGAGGCGGACATTTCCGGACATCGTGTTCCTCTGGGCCGCCGGTCATCGAAGGACCTGCGCCACCTTGCGAACCGCCGATTCGATGGTGGCTTCGCTGAACGCCGCGAACCCCATGACGAGCGCGCACGGCATCCACCGCGTCGAGGTATACGCGCGCAGCGCGCGTGGGCCGAGGCCCGCAGCGCGCAGCCGGCGCGCCGCGTCGACGTCGCCCGTGCCGTCGACGAGGGCCGCGGTGATGTCCAGGCCCGCCTGCGCCGCAGGCAACGCGAGCTGGCCTTGCCAGTGCCTGCGCGCGGCGTCCGCCAGCGCCTCGGCGCGCGCGGCGTAGAGGCGGCGCATGCGGCGGACGTGCCGGTCGAGTTCACCGCTGTCGATGAACTCCGCGAGCACGGCCTGCAGCACGGCGTTGGGGTGCCGCGCCGTGATCGACAGCGCGGCCACGAAGGTCGGCAGCAATGCGGCCGGTGGAACGACGTAGGACAGCCGCAGCCCGGGGAACATCAGCTTGCCGAAGCTGCCGGCGAGAAAGACGCGATCGGCGGCGTCCGCGGCCTTCAGCGCCGGCACCGGACGGGCATTGAAGCGGAATTCGCTGTCGTAGTCGTCCTCGAAGACGTACGCCGAGACGCTCGACGCCCACGCCAGCAGGCGCTGCCGGCGCTGCGGGGCGAGGGCGACGCCGAGCGGCGCCTGGCGCGACGGTGTCACGTACGCGAAGCGCGCAGCGGGAGCGATCGACATGCCTTGCTCGACGTCGATGCCCTGGACATCGATGGGCACGTCAGCGATCGCCGCGCCCATGGCCTCGATCACCCGCCGGGCGCCCGGGTAGCCCGGATCCTCCATCCACGCGAGGTCCGCCGGCGCGAGAACCAGGCGTGCGGCGATGTCGAGGGCCTGCTGCACGCTGGCCACGACGACCACCCGCTCGGCGGCGACCGATACGCCGCGCGCCATGGCGAGGTGCTCGGCGATCGCCTTGCGAAGCGCAGGAATGCCCTGCGCCGGGGCATCTCCGAGCAGGCCGAGACGGGACGGCCGCAGCTGGCGCGCATGCAGCCGCCGCCACACGTCGATCGGGAACGAGCGGAAGTCGCACAGGTGCGGCGTCAGCGGAGCCTGCTCGCCGGCGTTCGTCAGCAAGGGGAACGGCGTTCCCCACTGCGCGACGGACCGCGCCAGCGAGGTTCTCGGCTCGAAGGTCGACCCGCGCTCGCCGCCGTCGCCGGATCGGTTCCGGCGCGGCGAGACGCGCCAGTCGTCCGGCAGCTTCGGATTCACGACCGTGCCGCTGCCGCGACGGGCCACCACGCAGCCCTCGGCGAGCAACTGGTCGTAGACCGCGGTGATGGTGCCGCGGGACAGCTGCAGCTGCGCGGCGAGCGCGCGGCTTGCCGGCAGGGTCGACCCCGGCGCCAGCTTGCCGCTGGCGATGGCCAGCCGCAGCGACCGGTGGAGCCAGCGCTGCAACGACTCGCCCAGCGCGCGTTCGCCGAGCAGCACAGGCCACGCGCGGCCATCGGCAGCGCGCCGGGGGGTGGCCAAGTGGACCAATGACATTGACGCAGATTGGCACTGTTCGCAGGGCCAATGGTAGGGCGTAATGCAGCGCGTCGCCCGAAACGAGGAGCCACCCATGACGCCCGAAGCCATCCGCGACCTGCTCGCCGCCCACGTCGAGGCCGAGAACGCCCACGACATGGGTGCGACGCTCGCCACGCTGCACCCGGACTGCGTCTTCGAGGACGTGGCCCTGGGCCGCACCTATCGCGGCCACGCCGGCGCCGAGGCCTACTACCGCAGCTGGTGGGACGCCTTCGGCCTGCGCTTCGCGCGCGGCGACGAAGGCGCCGGCCACTTCACCCGCGACGGTGCCTTCATCGCGGAAGGCCGTTTCCAAGGCCGCCACGTGGGCGAGTTCCTGAGCCTGGCCGCCACCGGCCGCGAGGTGAACTTCCGCTTCGTGGTGGTGGTCGGCTTTCGCGATGGCCTCATGGCGGGCGAACGCTTCTTCTACGACAGCGCCACCCTCCTCGGTCAACTCGGGGCCCTGCCGCCGGGTCTGGAGCGATGAGGCCGGCGCCCCCGGCACGCACCGACGGCAGACCGCCTGGATCATCCGCAGGACCGCCGCCGCTTTGTCGGCTTTGCGCGGCCTTTGTCGCAAAGGGCACAGTCACGGCCGCGGCGGCGGGCGGCGCCGCCGGGCGCGCTAAGTGATTGATCCGCCGGGCCTGATCTGCCGATCCCGAGCCGCTGGCACGGCTCTCGCAATGCGTGGTGGACATCTGCCACACGAGCGGGACTCCGGACATGAGCAGCACGGCCTTCGTTTCGATCGGCGACCTCCGCAAGGGCCGGCAGGCCGTGAGCGCCGTGTTGCAGACCGTCGCCTCGGGCGGCTGCTCGACCAGCGCCGGGGCGGGCAAGGCGAGTTGCGGCTCGTCGGACGGCCCCGACGACATGCCGGCCGAGATCTGGGAGAAGGTCAAGAACCACCCCTGCTACTCGGAGGAGGCGCATCACCACTACGCGCGCATGCACGTGGCCGTGGCGCCGGCGTGCAACATCCAGTGCAACTACTGCAATCGCAAGTACGACTGCAGCAACGAGAGCCGCCCGGGCGTCGTCAGCCAGAAGCTCACGCCCGACCAGGCGGTGAAGAAGGTGCTCGCGGTGGCGAGCGAGATCCCGCAGATGACCGTGCTCGGCATCGCCGGCCCCGGTGATGCGCTGGCCAACCCGGCGAAGACCTTCGAGACCTTCCGCCGCCTGCAGGCGCAGGCGCCGGACATCAAGCTGTGCCTCTCGACCAACGGCCTCGCGCTGCCGCAGATGGTGGACGAGATCTGCCGCTACAACATCGACCACGTCACCATCACCATCAACATGGTCGACCCGGCGGTGGGCGAGAAGATCTACCCGTGGATCTTCTGGGACCACCGGCGCGTGACGGGGCGCGAGGCGGCCGAGATCCTGCACCGCCAGCAGATGCGGGGCCTCGAGATGCTCAGCGCGCGCGGCGTGCTCACGAAGATCAACTCGGTGCTGATCCCCGGCGTCAACGACGAGCACCTGATCGAGGTGAACCGCGAGGTCAAGAAGCGCGGCGCCTTCCTGCACAACATCATGCCGCTCATCAGCGAGGCCGAGCACGGCACGCATTTCGGCCTCATCGGCCAGCGCGGCCCCACGGCGCGGGAGCTGAAGGCTGTGCAGGACGCCTGCATGGGCGGCGCCAACCTGATGCGCCACTGCCGCCAGTGCCGCGCCGACGCCGTCGGCCTGCTCGGCGAAGACCGCAGCGAGGAGTTCACGCTCGACAAGATCGCGGCGATGGAGGTCGTCTACGACCTCGACAAGAGGCGCAGCTACCAGCAGCAGGTCGAGGCGGAGCGCCAACAGCAGCACGTGGCCAAGGTCGAGGCGCAGGTCGCGGCACTGGAAGATGGCGGCGGCGCCCGCACCGACGATGTCGACCCGGGCATCAAGGTGCTGGTGGCGGTGGCCACCGAAGGCCACGGCAAGGTCAACCAGCACTTCGGCCACGCCACCGAGTTCCAGATCTACGAGCTGAGCCGCGGCCAGGCCACCTTCGTCGGCCATCGGCGCGTCGACCTCTACTGCCAGGGCGGCTACGGCGAGGACGAGCAACTGCCCTCGATCCTGGGCGCCATCAACGACTGCCACGCGGTGCTGGTGTCCAAGATCGGCGCGTGCCCGCGCGACGAGTTGAAGGCGGCCGGCATCGAGCCGGTGGATGCCTACGCGCACGAGTTCATCGAGAAGGCGGCGCTGGCCTGGTTCACAAGCTACCGCGAGCGCATCGCGCGCGGCGAGGTCACGCACCAGCCGCGCGGCGATGCGCAGATCCGGCAAGGTGCCTACATCGCTGCCGCCTGAAAGCCCGAACCCGAACCGACCCGACCCGACCCGACCCGACCCCGCTCCCCAGGAGACCCGCCATGGCCCTCAAGATCATCGCTTCCATGTGCACCGCCTGCTCGGCCTGCGAGCCCGAGTGCCCGAATGTCGCCATCCGCGAGAAGGGCGGCACCTTCATCATCGACCCGGCCAAGTGCACCGAGTGCGAAGGCCACTTCGACGCGCCGCAGTGCGTGGCGGTGTGCCCCGTCGACGGCTGCATCAAGAAGGTGTGACGGCGATGCCGCAACCGCAGCTCACACCACGGATCGCGCTCACGCCCGCGGCCGAGAAGTTCATGCGCCGCATGGTGCGTTTCTCGGAGCATCCGGCCGGCGGCTTCCGCCTCACGGTCAGCCCGGGCGGCTGCTCGGGCTATGCCAGCGAGTTCAGCGTCGAGGCGGTGCCGCGGCCGGGCGACGCCGAGCTGGGCGTCAACGGCCTGCGCCTGTTCCTGCCGGCCGAGAGCCGCCTGCTGCTCGACGGCGTGACGGTGGACTTCGCCGATTCGCCGACGCAATCGGGCCTCAGCTTCATCAACCCGAACGCCGCGGCCTGTGGCTGCTCGAGCTCGGAAGGTGCGTCGCCCCCGGCACAGGCGACGGTGTCGCTGGCGTCGCTCAAGCGGCGCCTGTCGGCGTAGGGCGGCTCGCCGCCCCAGCCGCCCCACCCGCATCAGCCATACCAGCCGCCTCGATCGCCGCATCGACGCTCACGACCTCCACCTGCCCGAGCCCGCCATGGATGCCGCCTTCGACGACGCCGTACTCGGCCTGGCCTTGCCGGCCGGCGTGGAGGCGGCGCTGCGCGACGCCGGCGCGCACCGCGGCGATGCCCCACGCGCGATGGCGGCGCTGATGCGCGCGCAGGCCCTGGCGCCGGAGCATCCGGCGGTGCTGATCGCGCTGTACCGCCACCATTTCTACGGCCACCGCCTGGCCCTCGCGCGCGACGTGGCGCGGCGCGCCCTCGTTGTCGGCGCCGCCGCGCTCGGCCTGCCGCGCGTCTGGCGCGAGGTGAAGGCTGCCGCGTTGCCGGGAGCACGCCACGACGCGCGAACACGCTTCTACCTGTTCGCGCTCAAGGGCTATGCCTACCTGAGCCTGCGGCTGGCCGACGATGTCGACGCGCGCGACGCGCTCGCGCTGCTGCGCACGCTCGATCCTGAAGATGCGGTCGGTGCTGCATTGCTCGAAGGGGCGCGGCGGCGCGCCGCAGCCGCGCGGCGCGGGCTTGATGCCGGCGATGACGGCGCCGAGCCCGACGCCGGCGAATGCGCCACCTATGTGCAGGCCACCGGCGCCGCGGCCTGGGCCAGCCTCGGCGCGCCCTTCGCAGAGGCCGCCCATGGCTGATATCGCGCGCGACGACGACACCGTCGAGATCGCCTCGCCGCCGCGCTTCGAGATGGGCGAGCGCGTCGCCAGCCGCAGCGTGATCCGCAACGACGGCACCTACAACGGCCGCGATATCGGCGACGTGCTCGTGAAGAAGGGCGATGTCGGCTACGTGCGCTCGATCGACACCTTCCTGCAGCAGTTCTACATCTACGCCGTCGAGTTCATCGAGAGCGGCCACCAGGTCGGCATGCGCGCCAAGGAGCTGTGCACGCTGGACCATCTGCCTGCCGAGGTGCTGGCGCAGCTCGGCGAGCGTGCCGCGCTGCTCGGCGAGCTTCGTTGAACCGCCGCGAACGAAGCGAACAAGAGGACCCGGCCGATGATCGATGCGCGCGAACCGAAGTACCGCTGGGGCCAGAGCGTGGTGGCGGCCGAGCACCTGTACAACGACGGCAGCCTGCCCGAAGCGCCCGAGGACACGCTGCTCGTTGCCGCCGGCGGCCCGGGCGAGATCGTTCAGGTGGGCCACCACGCCGAGGCCAACGTGCCCGTGTACATGGTGGACTTCGGCGTCGCCGTGCTCGGCTGCCTCGAGGAGGAGATCGCGCCGGCAACGGAGGCGGCACCGTGAGCGGCAGGCCGATCGGTGCGCCCGCACGGCGCCGCCACGGCCGGCCTCTCATGCCTGCGCCGACCCGCGGCCCGCTGGTCGACCTTGCACGGGTGCGCATCGAGCGCGCGCTGCCGCGCCGGGAGCGCTACAAGTACGTGCACCCGCGCGTCGAGCGCGAGGGGGCAGGCTGGAAGATCGTCAGCCCGAACTGCTCGCGCAACATCGACCCGCACGGCGGCGAGATTCACATCGCCTGGTTTGTGCCAGCCCACGAGGGCTTGTGGCTGCTGCATGCGCGTGACCACGCGCAAGGCTGCTGGCGGCCGTGCGCGGCGGCAATGCCGATCGACGCCGCGCTCACGCTCGTCTGCGAAGACCCCGAGCGCGTCTTCTGGCCATGACCGCCGCGCCCTGAGAAGCCCATGAGCGCCTCGATCGCCGCCGCCGCCCCGGTCTACCTCGACTGGAACGCCACCACGCCGGTGTGCGCCGAAGCCATGGCCGAGATGCTCGACGCGATGCAGCATGCCTGGGCCAACCCCTCGTCGACACACGCGCCGGGGCAGGCGGCGCGGCGCGTGCTGGCCGATGCGCGGCTCAGGGTGGCTTCCTTCCTCGGCGCGCGGCCGGCGGAGCTCGTCTTCACGAGCGGCGCGACCGAAGCCAACCACCTGGCCGTGCTGGGTGCGTTGGCCTCGGCGAGTGGCCGTGGCGGCATCGAGGGAATGCACGGCCTGGCCGCCGCGCACGGCGCCGCGGGTCGCGTCCGCCGCCGGCTCGTGCTCTCGGCGGTCGAGCACCCGGGGCTGCTGGCGCTTGCCGATCGGCTCGCCGCTGAAGGCACACCGGTTCACCGCGTACCGGTCGACCGCGAAGGCCGGTTGGATCTCGCCGCTGCACGCGCCTCGATCGACAGCGATGTCGCGCTTGTCAGCCTGATGGGCGCCAACAACGAGACCGGCGTGTGCATGCCGCTGGCCGAGGTGGCGGCGCTGGCGCACGCGCAGGGCGCGCTGCTGCACGTGGACGCGACGCAGCTCGCGGGCAAGGCGCAACTCTCCTTCGCCGCCAGCGGGGCGGACCTGATGTCGGTATCGGCGCACAAGATCGGCGGGCCCAAGGGGGTCGGTGCGCTGCTCGTGCGCAAGGGCGTTGCGATCACGCCGCTGATCGCCGGCCGCCAGGAGCGGCACCGTCGCGGCGGCACCGAGAACCTGCCCGGCATCGCGGGTTTCGCCGCCGCCTGCGAGCGCACCGCGGCGACGCTGGAACGAGACATGGCCGCGATGGCCGCGCTGCGCCATCGCCTCGAACAGGGTCTGGCCGCGGCGCTGCCGGCCGTGCGCGTGCTCGGCGCCGGCGCGAACCGCCTGCCCAACACCAGCTGCCTCAGCTTCGGCACGCTCGCGGCCGAGCTCGTGCTCGCGCGGCTGGAGCGCGCGGGCATCGTCGCCTCGTCAGGGGCGGCATGCAGCGCCGGCGGCACACAGCCTTCGCATGTGCTGCTCGCCATGGGGCTGGATGAAGCCGAGGCGCGCAGCGGCGTGCGCTTCTCGCTCGGCCGCGACACGAGCGCCGCGGACATCGAGCGCACCGTGGCCGCTGCCACGGCGGCGCTCGCGCCTCTTCTGCGCGCCGATGCGAACGCCACGGTCGCACCGTCCGCAGCGAACGCCGCGGGCCAGGCGAACGCACCGTCCGCAGCGACCGCCGCGGCCGCAGTTGCCGAAGCTGCCGCCATGCCCGCCTGACCCGATGCCCCGCGATTCAACCTTCCTGAGGACCTGCGCATGAAAGTGATGATCCGCAAGACCGCCGCCGGCGGCCTCTCGGCCTACGTGCCGAAGAAGGATCTCGAGGAGCCGATCGTCGCCCAGGAGCGCGCCGGGCTGTGGGGCGGCACCGTCACGCTCGCCAACGGCTGGACGCTGGCGCTGCCCGAGATGGCCGACGGCACGACCCTGCCCATCACCGTCGAAGCGCGGCGCCTCGCAGGCGATTGAGATGGCGGCGCCGGACCTGGCCGAGGCCCCGGCCATCGCCGAGCGCGAGGCCACCGCCCCCGACGAGTGGCTGCTGCTCAGCGAGCCCGACCACGGCCCGCTGGAGAGCGAGTTCGTGCAGGTTGCGCTGCGCGCGCCGCGCTGGTCGGCCGGGCCTATGACCGAGCGTTTCGAGCGCGCCTTCGCGCAGCGGCACGGGCGCGCGCACGGCGTGGCCGTCACCAGCGGCACGGTGGCGGCCTGGCTCGCGCTGCGCGCCCTCGGCATCGGTGCCGGCGACGAGGTGATCGCCTCGGCCTACGCGTGGCAGCCGGTGGCGCACGCCGTCACGCTGGCCGGCGCGCGCGTGGTGTTCGCCGACATCGACTACTGGTCCGGCTGCATCGACCCGGCGCGCGCCGCGGCGCAGGTGACGCCGGCCACGCGGGCCCTCATCGCGGGCAACATCAACGGCCATCCGGCGGCGTGGAGCGGCCTGCGCGCCCTTGCGCAGGCGCGCGGCCTGGCGTTGATCGAGGATTCCACCGAGGCGCTGGGCTCGCGCTACGCGGGTCGGCCGGTCGGCAGCTTCGGCGACATGTCGGTGTTCGACTTCTCGGCGCCATCGGCACTGTGCTGCGGCGAGGGCGCGATGCTGCTCACCGACGACGACGCGCTGGCGCACGAGCTGCGCGGCCTGCGCGCGCACGGCCTCGAAGAGCGGCGCTCGGTGTCGGTGGGCGCGCGCGTGCCGCTGCAGGCGCGGCTGAGCGAGATCAGTGCCGCGCTCGGCCTGGCGCAGCTCGCGCGCCTGGACGACATCCTCGCGCGGCGGCAGGAGGTCGCCGCCGCCTACCACGAGCACATCCTCAGCTTCGAAGGCATCAAGCCGCCCTACGTGGCGCCGGGGGTCGACGAGGTGCACTGGATGCTCTACGTCATCCACCTGGGCAAGCGCTTCACGGCCAGCGCCTGCGCGCAGATCGTCGACGACTTGCGCACCGAGTGCATCGAAGCGGCTCTGTACAGCCGCCCGCTGCACCAGCAGCACGCCTACGCGCAGCAAGGCTGGCGGCGCGGCCAGCTGCCGCTGGCCGAGCGCATTGCCGACCGGGCGCTGGCGCTGCCGCTGCACGGCGGGCTGCAAGCCGACCATGTGCGCTTCATCGTGCAGACCTTGAAGGACTCGTCCATCAATGTCGGCGCCGGTGCGGCGATCTACTGAGAGCCCTGAGCGAGGACCCCGCGATGAGCACCTTCGACACCCTGCACACGCTACCCGACGCCGTCGCCGACGGCCTGCGCGCCGGCACCCTGGTGCCCTACACCGGGCCCGGGCTGCTGCGCCTGTGCGAAGGGGAAGGGCCCACGCCGCCGGCCGACCCGCCGGCGCTGGCCGCCGTGCTGGTGAGCAAGGTGTCGGTGCCGGGCAAGATCAGGAACCGCCTGACCGCGGCGGCGCAGTTCATCGAGAACTTCAAGCATCGCAAGACGCTGGTGAAGGCGATGACCGAGGCCTTTGCCGCGACGCCCGCGCCGTCGCCGCTGCACCACTGGCTGGCCGGGCTGCGCTCGCCGCTCATCGTGGACATGTGGTACGACGACACGCTGCGCACGGCGCTCGCCGCGGCGAGCGAGCGGGTCGATTGGGCCGAGGTGCAGGGCCTGTCGCAGAGCGAACACTTCGGCACCTGGGTCGGCTGGTACGACGCGCGCGGCCAGCACCAGCCCGATCCGATCGAGGCGCCGACGCTGTTCTACAAGCCCTGGGGCGGCCATGCGCCGGCGGCGAACTTCCTCGTCTCGGACAGCGACTTCGTCGAGGTACTGACCGAGATCGACATCCAGACGCCGATTCCGGCCTCGGTGCAGCAGCGGCGACGCAAGCTCGGCTTCGTCTTCCTCGGTTGCCGCTTCGATGACCAGCTGCCGCGCGCCTTCGCGCGCCAGGTGATGAAGCGCTCTGCCGGGCCGCACTTCGCCGTGCTGCCCGACGAGCCGACGCGCATGGAAGCACGCTTCCTGGCCGAGCAGGGCATCACGCGCCTCGCGCTGCCGCTGGAGGCGGTGGCCGAGCAGCTTTGCGGCGCGGCCGTGCCGGCCTGAATCCGCCCCGTCGACTCCTTCCCTCCCGACGTCTCCCTTCCTTCATCCCTCCTCTCGAGTTCCGCGATGACCCTGTTGACTCTGCAGCCCGGCGGCCACACCGCCGATGTGCCCCCGGGCACCTCCCTCCTCGACGCCATCCGCAGCGCCGGCGGCGCGCTTGCCGGCAAGTGCGGCGGCGAGGCGCAGTGCGGCGCCTGCCATGTCTTCGTCACCGAAGGCCGCAAGGGCTTGAGCCGGCTCACGAGCGCCGAGAACGCCCGCCTCGACACGATGGTCGGTGTCGGCAGCAAGTCGCGCCTGGCCTGCCAGGCGACGCTCTCCGGCAGCGAGCCGGTGACGGTCGAACTGCTGGGCGCGCTGTCGGGCTGAAGGGTGAGGCGCTCGGCGCAACGCGCGCCGCCGCCCCTCAGCGCGGCAGCTTGGCGCGCTCGGTTCTCGAATAGTGGCCGAAGTGCCCTTCGCGCGCCGCGGCCCGCCGCGCGCGCGTGACGATCGCCTGGCTGTGCCCTCGCGGCGCGGTGAGCGACACCTGGCGCTCGAGCGCCGTGCCGGCGCAGTGCGGGCAGGCCGGCACGTCGCTGCTGCGCACCAGCAGTTCGAAGGCTCGCCCGCAGGCGTTGCAGCGATAGTCGTGGATGGGCATGGGGGCCTCGTCAGGTTGAAGGTACGGTTGTGGCGTGGCCCAGCGCCAGCAGCGCGCCGGCCTGGTCGGTGATGGCGCGCAGCTGCGTGCGATCGAGGCGCGTGAGCCAGCGCCTCGGCAGTGCGCGGGCGCCGCAGCGCGCGCCGGCCAGCATGCCCAGCAGCGCCCCGGTGGTGTCGGCGTCTTCGCCGCGGTTCACGGTGGCGATCAGCGCCGGCTCGAAACCCTCGTGCGCGAACAGGAAGTGCAGGACGGTCTGGACCGTGTCGACGACATAGGCGCTGGCGCGGCCCGGGTAAGGGTCGAAGGCGAAGGCCGGATGCGCGGCCACCCAGGCGTCGGCCCAGGCCCGCGTCGCGCCATGGCCCGCGCCGGCCAGCAGCAGGCGCAGCAGGCGGCCGAGGCCCAGCGTCGCGGCATCGCTCTCGGGGTGGTGGTGCGTGATGCGGGCCTGCGCGATCGAGACCCTCTCGAAGGCGGCTTCGTCGCCGAGCGTCGCCAGCACGACCGGGAGGTTGCGCATCGCGGCGCCGTTGCCGCCGTCGCCTTCATTCGGCGGACCTTCGAGCGTGCCCTCGCGCAGGTAGCGTGCGATGCCGCGGCGGCAGGTGTTGCCGCAGTCCACCGGCTTGCCGCGCCACCAGGCGACGAAGCCGTCGGCGATGAGGGCGGTATCGAACGGCCGACCGCAGGCCTGGCCGCGCAGCAGCGCATCGCCGAGCGCCAAGCACATCGTCGTGTCATCGGTGACCTGGCCGGGCGCCAGCCGCAGCCAACCGCCGCCGACGATGTGCCGGTGCACGCCGCCTTGCGCCGCGAAGGCATGCGCGATCTCGCGCGGCGTCATGAACTCCACCGTCGCGCCGAGGGCGTCGCCGATCGCCAGGCCGAGGTAGGCGCCGAGCGCCCGGTCCCACAGCTGGGGCCATGCCGGCCACCCCGGTGATGCAGGTGATGCGGGTGATGCCGTTGATGCCGTTGATGCGAGTGATGAGAGTGGTGCGGGTGATGCGGGCGATGCCCGCAACGCTGCACCCGCGCCGGCGGCCGGCTCACGCATAGCTCGCCTCGACCTCGTAGTCGCCACCGATCGCCAGCACCTCGGATTCGCCGTCGAGCAAAGCGGTGGCCAGCAGCCCTGGCCACAGCAGCAGCTTGGCCAGCGGCACCTGCGCGCGCAGCAGCCAGTCGCCGAAGCAGCCCGCCTGCTCGCGCGTGCGGCTGAACGAGACCACGTTGTTCAGGCGCACCGTGCAGCGGCGCTCGCGCAACGAGCCCGCGACCACCTGCTCTTCGCAGCGCGTGCTGCCGCGCCACAGCTCGGCGCTCGGGCCGGGGCCGAGCGGTGCGAATCGCGCCAGCATCCATTGGCTGAACTCGAAGAGCAGGTCCAGCTGCTGCAAAACGTTGTTGCTGTGGAACCGGCTCGTCGCCTTCTGCTCGATGTAGGCCACCCAGGCCGGCGAAGGAAAACGCGCCAGCGGCGCCTGGTGGAAGACGGGCACGAGGCCGAAGCGGCTCTCGACCCAGCCCTTCAGCACGGCGCCGGCGGCGCCGTTGGCATCCAGCCCCCAGCCCTGCAGCAGCTTCAGGTAGCTGGCGCGCCAGCGGCGCGCCTCGATCGCCGGCTCATCGGCCGCGGGCCGCGCGAGGCCGAAAGCGAGGCTCATGTAGTGCTCGAACACGGCGCGCGCCTCGGCCTCGCCGGCGCAGCGAGCGAGCAGCGCGAACAAGCCGGGGTTCGCCTCGCGCGCGCCGGCGATGTGCAGCGGCACCGGGTGGGCGTTGAAGGCCGTGCTCGCGAGCACGCGCGTGGGCAAGCCGACCAGGTTGGTCGCATACCAGCGCGCGGGTTCGCACTCACGGTTGACGCGGCTCACGCGGCTCACGCGGTTCGCAACGGTTCACGCGCAGTTCACACCGGCCGGTTCTCGTTGGGGTTGCGTACCGGCCCCATCAGCGCCAGGCCTTCCTCGTAGGTGAGGGTGTCGAAGGTGACGTCGAACTTCAGTGCCGCGTCGGCGACTCGGTCGATCTTGCCGGCGGTGTCGAGCTTCTTCAGCTCGCCTTTGTCGAGGTAGAGCAGCTCGAGCAGTTCGTTGTAGACCGTGGCCTCGTCGATCGGCAGCACGTAGAAGAGGGCGCCCTTCAGCGCAACCTGGTACCTGCGGCTGAGGTCGATGTTGTTGCAGAAGACGAAGTACTTGCCGCCGGCGCCCAACGTGTCGCCCAGCGTCTCGGCCACGTCCAACAGGTGCTCGAAGCTGAGCAGGTAGCCGGCGAAGAAGGCGAGCTTGGGCTCGCCGGCGCGCGCGACGGCGATGACCTGGTCGCAGCTCAGCTCGGGCGGGCGCGCTTCGTCGGCAAGCCTGGCCGCGAAGCGCAGCGCCAGCTCGCCGCGGAAGCCGAAGCGGCCGGGCCGGTGTGTCGGCCCCTTCAGCACCGCATTGAGCAGGCGGCCCTCGGCCTCCAGGCGGGCGAAGGCCGTCGAGGCGAGGCCGGGTTCGGCGAGGGTGGTGGTCATCGGGGGCTCCGGTGGGGTGGTTGGTGGCTCAAGGGACTCAAGAGAGGTTCGAGGGGCTCATGACCTGCCTGAGCAATGCGCGTACCAGCGGCCCGCTGCGCGCAGATGGCCGCGTCGCACGACAACCAGTGATGCGACAGGCGGCTCGCTTTGTCGGGTTCCCGACATCCGCCGATCGCTCGCGCGCCAGTGGCGGCGGCGCGCGTTTCCCTCCCAGAAACAAGCACTTGGATTCGAACCCGTGGGGTGGCACGCGCATTGCGAAGGAAGGCTGGCGCGACACCCGATGTCGAACCTGGCGGGACCTTCAGAAGAAGACCTATCCAAGGCACCGAAGGCGGCGGAAGAGATCGCGACGACCGTTCACAGCATCGTCAACTTCTCATCGAACCACTGGAGCACCACATGGCCAAACTGCGTCAGATCGCCTTCTACGGCAAGGGCGGCATCGGCAAGTCCACCACCAGCCAGAACACCCTCGCGGCGCTGGCCGAGATGGGGCAGAAGATCCTCATCGTCGGCTGCGACCCGAAGGCCGACTCGACGCGCCTGATCCTGCATGCCAAGGCGCAGGACACCATCCTCTCGCTCGCCGCCGAGGCCGGCTCGGTGGAGGACCTCGAGCTGGAAGACGTGATGAAGATCGGCTACCGCGATATCCGCTGCGTCGAGAGCGGCGGCCCCGAGCCGGGCGTGGGCTGCGCCGGCCGCGGCGTCATCACCTCGATCAACTTCCTCGAGGAGAACGGCGCCTACGACGGCGTGGACTATGTCTCCTACGACGTGTTGGGCGACGTGGTCTGCGGCGGCTTCGCGATGCCCATCCGCGAGAACAAGGCGCAGGAGATCTACATCGTCATGTCGGGCGAGATGATGGCCATGTACGCGGCCAACAACATCTCCAAGGGCATCCTGAAATACGCCAACTCGGGCGGCGTGCGCCTGGGCGGCCTGGTGTGCAACGAGCGCCAGACCGACAAGGAGCTCGAGCTCGCCGAGAGCCTGGCCAAGATGCTCGGCAGCAAGCTCATCCACTTCGTGCCGCGCGACAACATCGTGCAGCACGCCGAGCTGCGGCGCATGACGGTGCTGGAGTACGCCTCCGAGTCCAAGCAGGCGCAGGAGTACCGCACGCTGGCGCAGAAGATCCACGCCAACGCCGGCAACGGCACCATCCCGACGCCCATCACGATGGACCAGCTCGAAGACCTGCTGATGGAGCACGGGATCATGAAGTCCGTCGACGAGAGCCAGGTCGGCAAGACCGCCGCCGAGCTCGCCGTGGCCTGAATCCGAAGCGACCGGCGGGCGGTGGTCCCACGAGGACATGCCGCCCGCGCACCGCACCGCCCACACCCGCCCACACCCGCTCAAGAGGAGAGCCCCCATGTCCATGACGGTTGAAGAGCGCAAGGCCGCCAACAAGGCCTTGATCGAAGAGGTGCTGAAGGCCTATCCCGACAAGATGGCCAAGCGCCGCGCCAAGCACCTCGGGCAGTACGAGGAAGGCAAGCCCGACTGCGGCGTCAAGAGCAACATCAAGAGCCTGCCCGGCGTGATGACGATCCGCGGCTGTGCCTACGCCGGCAGCAAGGGCGTGGTGTGGGGCCCCATCAAGGACATGGTGCACATCAGCCACGGCCCGGTGGGCTGCGGCCAGTACAGCTGGGCCGCGCGGCGCAACTACTACATCGGCGTCACCGGCGTCGACACCTTCGTGACGATGCAGTTCACCTCCGACTTCCAGGAGAAGGACATCGTCTTCGGCGGCGACAAGAAGCTCGACAAGATCATCGACGAGATCCAGGATCTGTTCCCGCTCAACAAGGGCATCAGCATCCAGAGCGAATGCCCGATCGGCCTCATCGGCGACGACATCGAGGCGGTGAGCAAGAAGAAGAGCAAGGAGCTCGGCGGCCACACCATCGTGCCGGTGCGCTGCGAGGGCTTCCGCGGCGTCAGCCAGAGCCTCGGCCACCACCTGGCCAACGACGCCATCCGCGACTGGGTGTTCGACGGCACGACGAAGAAGGAGCACGCCTTCGAGTCGACGCCCTACGACGTCACCATCATCGGCGACTACAACATCGGCGGCGACGCGTGGAGCAGCCGCATCCTGCTCGAGGAGATCGGCCTGCGCGTCATCGCGCAGTGGTCGGGCGACGGCACGATTGCCGAACTGGAGAACACGCCCAAGGCCAAGCTCAACCTCATCCACTGCTACCGCTCGATGAACTACATCAGCCGGCACATGGAGGAGAAGTACGGCATCCCCTGGGTCGAATACAACTTCTTCGGCCCGACCAAGATCGCCGAGAGCCTGCGCGAGATCGCCAGCCACTTCGACGACATCATCAAGGCCAAGGCCGAGGCGGTGATCGCCAGGTACCAGCCGCTGGTGGACGCGGTCATCGCCAGGTACAAGCCGCGCCTCGAAGGCAAGACGGTGATGCTGTACGTCGGCGGCCTGCGCCCGCGGCACGTCATCGGCGCCTACGAGGACCTGGGCATGAAGGTGGTCGGTACCGGCTACGAGTTCGGCCACGGCGACGACTACCAGCGCACCACGCACTACATCGGCGACGCGACGCTGATCTACGACGACGTCACCGGCTACGAGTTCGAGAAGTTCGTCGAGAAGATACAGCCCGACCTCATCGGCAGCGGCATCAAGGAGAAGTACGTCTTCCAGAAGATGGGCGTGCCCTTCCGCCAGATGCACAGCTGGGACTACTCGGGCCCCTACCACGGCTACGACGGCTTCGCGATCTTCGCGCGCGACATGGACATGGCGATCAGCTCGCCGATCTGGAAGCTCGCCAAGTCCGCGCCCTGGAAGAACGCGGCCTGATCGCGGCTCGCGAGCGACCCGAACGCCTCAACGACATCCCCGCCAGGAGAACCCCATGCCCCAGACCGCCGAGAAGGTGCTCGACCACGAGATGCTCTTTCGCGAGCCCGAGTACCAGAAGCTCTTCGCCAGCAAGAAGCAGCAGTTCGAGTTCAACCACTCGGAGGTGCGCATCGAGGAGATCCGCAACTGGACCAAGACGCCGGAATACAAGGAGAAGAACTTCTCGCGCGAGGCGCTGACGGTCAACCCGGCCAAGGCCTGCCAGCCGCTGGGCGCGGTGTTCGTCGCCAACGGCTTCAACAAGACGCTCAGCTTCGTGCACGGCTCGCAGGGCTGTGTCGCCTACTACCGCAGCCACTTCAGCCGCCACTTCAAGGAGCCCACCTCCTGCGTCAGCTCGTCGATGACGGAAGACGCGGCGGTGTTCGGCGGCCTGAACAACATGGTCGACGGCCTGGCCAACGCCTACAGCCTGTACAAGCCTGAGATGATCGCCGTCAGCACCACCTGCATGGCCGAGGTGATCGGCGACGATCTCAACGCCTTCATCAAGACGGCCAAGGAGAAGGGCAGCGTGCCGGCCGCCTTCGACGTGCCGTTCGCGCACACGCCGGCCTTCGTCGGCAGCCACGTCACCGGCTACGACAACGCGCTGCTGGGCGTGCTGCAGCACTTCTGGGACGGCAAGAGCGGCACCGCGCCGGCGCTCGAGCGCCAGCCCGACGAGAGCATCAACTTCATCGGCGGCTTCGACGGCTTCGTCGTCGGCAACATGAAGGAGATCAAGCGCATCTTCGGCCTCTTCGGCGTGACCGTGAACGTGCTGTGCGACCCCAGCGAAGTCTGGAATACGCCCACCGACGGCGAGTTCCGCATGTACGAAGGCGGCACCACCAAAGAGACGGTGGAGGCGGCACTGCATGCCAAGGCCACCATCGTCTTCCAGGAGTTCTGCTGCGAGAAGACGGCGAAGTACATCGCCGGCAAGGGCCAGGAGGTGGTCGTGCTCAACGCGCCGGTGGGCGTGGCCGGCACCGACCGCTTCCTGATGGCCATCAGCCGCCTCACCGGCCGGCCCGTGCCCAAGGAGCTCGAGCGCGAGCGCGGCCAACTCGTCGATGCGATGGCCGACAGCCAGAGCCACCTGCACGGCAAGCGCTACGCGCTGTACGGCGACCCCGACCAGATGCTCGGTTATGCCGAGTTCCTGCTCGAGCTCGGCGCCGAGCCGGCGCATGTGCTGGCCACCAACGGCGGCGAGGAGTGGGGCAAGAAGGTGCAGGCGCTGTTCGACACCTCGCCCTATGGCAAGGGCTGCAAGGTCTACCCCAAGCGCGACCTGTGGCATCTGCGCAGCCTGCTCTTCACCGAGCCGGTGGACTTCCTGATCGGCAACACCTACGGCAAGTACCTCGAGCGCGATGTAGGCACGCCGCTCATCCGGCTCGTGTTCCCGATCTTCGACCGCCACCACTACCACCGCTTCCCGACCTGGGGCTACAACGGCGCGCTGTGGCTGTTCACGATGCTGCTGGACGAGTTCTTCGAGACGCTGGACGCCAACACCATCGTCCCGGGCAAGACCGACTACAGCTACGACATCATCCGCTGAGGGTCTCGCCGTGTCGCCATCGCTCACCGCCAAGATCGCCCAGGTCTTCGACGAGCCCGGTTGCGACATCAACCAGGCCAAGGGCGCCAAGGAGCGGAAGAAGGGCTGCACCAAACAGCTGACGCCAGGCGCGGCGGCCGGTGGCTGCGCATTCGATGGCGCCAAGATCGCGCTGCAGCCGATCGTCGACGTGGCGCACCTCGTGCACGGGCCCATCGCCTGCGAGGGCAACTCGTGGGACAACCGGCACAGCGCCAGCTCGGGCGCGCAGATCTACCGCACCGGCTTCACCACCGACATCAACGAGCTCGACGTGATCCACGGCGCCGAGAAGCGCCTCTTCCGCGCCATCCGCGAGGTCATCGAGCGCCAGGACCCGGCCGCAGTCTTCGTCTACCAGACCTGCGTCACCGGCATGATCGGCGACGATATCGAGGCCGTGTGCAAGCGCGCCGCCGAGCGCTTCGGCCGGCCGGTGATCCCGGTCAACGCGCCGGGCTTCGCCGGGCCCAAGAACCTGGGCAACAAGCTCGGCGCCGAGGCGCTGCTCGACCATGTCATCGGCACCGTCGAGCCCGAGCTGACGACGCCCACCGACATCAACATCATCGGCGAATACAACCTCAGCGGCGAGCTCTGGCAGGTGAAGCCGCTGCTCGACGCGCTCGGCGTGCGCGTGCTCTCGTGCATCAGCGGCGACGGGCGCTACCGCGACATCGCCTCGGCGCACCGCGCGCGCGCCAACATGATGGTGTGCAGCAAGTCGATGATCAACGTCGCCACGCGCATGCGCGAGCGCTGGGGCATCCCGTACTTCGAGGGTTCGTTCTACGGCATCGGCGACATGAGCACGACGCTGCGCGAGATCGCGCGGCTGCTCGTCGAGCGCGGCGCCGGGGCCGACCTGATCGAGCGCGCCGAGGCGCTGATCGCCGCCGAGGAGGCGCGCGCCTGGCAGCGCATCCGCGCCTACCGCGAGCGGCTCGCGGGCAAGAAGGTGCTGCTCATCACCGGCGGCGTGAAGAGCTGGTCGGTCGTCTCGGCGCTGCAGGAGGCGGGCCTGGAGGTCGTCGGCACCAGCGTCAAGAAGAGCACGAAGGAAGACAAGCAGAAGATCCTGGAGATCATGGGCGAGGGCGCCGACGCGCACATGATCGACGAGCTCAGCCCGCGCGAGATGTACGCCATGCTGCGCGATGCGCGCGCCGACATCATGCTCAGCGGCGGCCGCAGCCAGTTCGTGGCGCTGAAGGCGCGCATGCCGTGGATGGACATCAACCAGGAGCGCCACCACGCCTTCGCCGGCTACGAGGGCATGGTGACGATGGTCGAGCAGATTGACAAGGCGCTGTTCAACCCGGTGTGGCAGCAGGTGCGCGCGCCGGCCCCGTGGGAGGTTCGGGAAGTGCGTGAAGTGCGGGAAGCGCACGACGCGTTGCTCGCGCAGGCCTGAATGGGCGACTGAGATGGCGCTGGTCACCGAATCGAAGAAGGCCGCGGCGGTCAACCCGCTGAAGATGAGCCAGCCGCTGGGCGCGGCCTACGCCTTCATGGGGCTGGGCGCCTGCATGCCGGTGATGCACGGCTCGCAGGGCTGCACCTCGTTCGGCGTGGTGCTGCTGGTGCGCCACTTCAAGGAGGCGATCCCGCTGCAGACGACGGCCATGAACGAGGCCGCCACGGTGATGGGCGGCCTCGACAACATCGAGAAGGCGATCCTCAACATCCGCCAGCGCGCCAAGCCGGCGATCATCGCCATCTGCTCCACGGGCCTCACCGAGACGCGCGGCGACGATGTCGAGGGCCACCTCGCGCTGATCCGCCAGCGCCACCCCGAGCTTGCGGACACGGTGGTGGTCCACGTCTCGACGCCCGACTACCTGGGCGCGTTCCAGGACGGCTGGGCCAAGGCGGTCACCATGCTCGTCTCGCAGCTGCCCGAGCCTGCGCTGCCGCGGCGCGAATCCGCGATCCCGCAGGTCAACGTGCTGCCCGGCAGCCATCTGAGCCCCGGCGACATCGACGAGCTGCGCGAGCTGATCGAGGCCTTCGGGCTCGAGCCCGTCTTCGTGCCCGACGTCTCGGGCTCGCTCGACGGCCACATCCCCGACCAGTGGCACGGCACGACGATCGGCGGCACGCCGCTGGCCGATCTGCGCGGGCTGGGTGGCGCCGTGCACACGCTGGCCATCGGCGAGCAGATGCGCCCGGCGGGCGAGGCCCTGCAAGCGCGTACCGGAGTGCCGTTCACGCTCTTCGACCGCCTCACCGGTCTCACGGCCACCGACGCCTTCGTCGCCCGGCTGGCCGAGCTCTCCGGGCGCGAGGTGCCGGCGCGCATCCGCCGCCAGCGCAGCCAGCTCGTCGACGCGATGCTCGACGCGCACTTCCACACCGGCGGCGTGCGCGTGGCGCTGGCCGCCGAGCCCGACCTGCTGTGGGCCGCCGGCAACCTTCTCGCCGAGCTGGGCGCAGAGCTCGCGGTGTGCGTGACGACGACGAAGTCGCCGCTGCTCGAGCGCCTGCCCGCGGCCGAGGTGCTGATCGGCGACCTCGAGGACTTCGAGCGTTCCGCCGCGGCCGCCAGCTGCGAGCTGCTGATGACGCACTCGCACGGCCGCCAGGCCGCCGAGCGGCTGGGCAAGCCGCTCTTCCGACTCGGCATCCCCATGTTCGACCGCGTCGGCAATGCGCACATCTGCCATGTCGGCTACCGCGGCACGCGGCGCTTCGTGTGCGACGTGGCCAACGTGATGCTCGAGCATCCCTCGCACCACGGCCCGGGTGACTGGCCGCTGCCGGCCGCCTCTCGCGCAGCGGCCGCCGCGCCAGTGTCGGCCGCCATGTCGTCCGCTGTGCCGGCCGCCCTGTCGTCTGAAATGCGCCTGCCCCGGCCGGACGCAACCCCCGCGGCGGCGAGCGCCTGAACGCCGTCGCGACACCGAACCACCGTCACTCGAGGAGTGCCATGAAAGTCGCCTTCGCCACCCAGGACCAGCAGCGCATCGATGCGCATTTCGGCTGGGCCCGGCACCTCGCGGTGTACGAGGTCTCGCCCGCTGGCTACAGCTTCGTGCAGGACTTTGGCTTCGGCGAGGACCTCGCCGAGGACGGCGACGAGGACAAGCTGGCGCCCAAGCTGGCCGCCATCGCCGACTGCGCCATCGTCTACGTGGCCGCCATCGGCGGCTCGGCTGCGGCGCGCGTCGTGGCCAGCAAGATCCACCCGGTCAAGGTGACGCAGCCCGAGCCCATCCTCGACATGCTCGACAGGCTGCAGGCCACGCTCGCCGGCACGCCGCCGCCCTGGCTGCGCAAGGCGATGCTGAAAGGGCAGGAGCGAACCCACGACTTCGAGGAAGACGACGAGGTGCCGCGATGAGCGCCGTCGTCAGCCCTGACGCCCCCGGCGCTTCCGCCGCTGCCAACGCTGCCGCGCCGGAGGAGGCGCCGATGCAGGACGCGTTCGTCCGGGAGCTGATCAAGCAGATCCGCGCCCAGGATACGCACGGCACCTGGGACGGCAAGAGCGACGCGCTGCTGCTCGAGCCCTTCATCGTCAGCACCGAGCAGCGGCGCGCGATGCCGATCATGGGCGACCCCGACCCCGAGACGCTGTGGCGGCTGGACCTCTTCCACAACGCCGTCGGCCTGGCGATCGAGCGGGCCACGAAGTGCATGGTCTCGCCGATGATGAAGATGAGCCACGAAGGCTTCGGCCGCGCCGTGCTCACCACCGGCCGGCTCATCGTCGTCAACCGCTACCTGCGCGACGTGCACCGCTTCGGCTACCCGAGCGTGGCCAAGCTGGCCGAGGCCGGCAACAAGCTGGTCAGGGAAGGCGTGGACCTGATCGAGAAGTATCCGGAGGTCGCCCACTACGGGTGAACGAACGATGAGCCACGCCACGAGCCCTGCCATGACCGACGTCGAGGCCCTGAAGGCCAAGATCAGGAAGCTCAACGCCCGGGCCACGCAGGCCAAGATGGACCTGCACGACCTGAGCGAAGAGCTGCCGACGAACTGGGAGCGCATCCCCGAAGTGGCCAAGGTGGCCCACGACGCGCATGCGGCGCTGATGGCGGCGCGCAGCCAACTCGCGCAGGCCGGCGCATGAGCACGACCTTCAGCGTCACGCTGCCCTCCGGCGCCCGCTGGACGCCGGCCTTCGTGCAGGCCATCAACGAGGACAAGTGCATCGGCTGCGGGCGTTGCTTCCGCGTCTGCCCGCGCGGCGTGCTCGCGCTGGTGGGGCTGGACGACGAAGGCGAGCGCATCGCGCTCGACCCCGACGGCGACGAGGAAGAGGAGTACGAGAAGAAGGTGATGACGATCGCGCGCCGCGAGCTGTGCATCGGCTGCACCGCGTGCTCGAAGATCTGCCCGAAGAAGTGCTACACGCACGCACCGGTGGCGTTGTCGGAGCCGGCCTGAAGCGGGCCGGGACGGCTGAGATGGCTGAGGCGGCTGAGGCGGCTGAGGCGGCTGAGAGGAACACGATGGGCACCCGCGAGCTGGTCCTCGACCTTCACCCGGCTGTGCGCGCGCGCCGCGCGACGCGCGACGACGAGGTGGCCGACCTCGTGGCGCTGCTGCTCGAGCATGCCGACCCGGCCGCCGGGCCGCGGGGCGAGACCCGGCGCGTGGCGCTCACCATCGCCGTGGCGAGCCTGGGCGACAACCACCTCTGGCAGGACCTGCGGCTGGCCTCGCGCGCCGAGCTCTCGGCGCTGATGCGCCGCTGGTTCCCCGCCCTCGTCGCCAGGAACCACGGCGACATGAAGTGGAAGAAGTTCCTCTACCGGCTGCTGTGCGAGCGCGAGGAGATCCTGATCTGCAAGTCGCCGAGCTGCGCGGTGTGCAGCGACCGGGGGGAATGCTTCGGGGCGGAGGATTGAGGCCGTAGTGGCTCGTGGTGAGTCCCTCCGGCTGCTTGCGGCCAAAAGTAGACGGCCGCGACAGTCTGCTTTCGAGTAGGTTCTCGGGCCTTCTAACGCCGCTGATCAGGCCAGTCCAAGGGAACAAGCGCAGGCGGATTGACCCAGGGCGGCTCGACCAGTGCCTCCTGGAACCACGGGTCAGCGAAGTTTGCGTGCTCGGTCACGATCAGTTGGAAGCCGGGCACCCGCTCTTTCGTGAAGCGAAGCAGTGTCTCGAACAGTCGTTTGGCAGCTTCCGAGTCCGCATCGGCACGCGTGCGCTTGGTGTCGCCCGCGGCCGCCTCATACACCATCTGCGACGGAAAGTAGACCTGTGTCGGCTGATCGAGCATGAGGAAGCGTGGGATGGGCCGGTTGTTCTTCGCTGCGTAGTAGTGCAAGGCGAGCAGGGCGGAAATGTGATACGCCAGCCAGTTAGCTCCGCCACCCGTTCGCGCCATCGGAACCGGGTCGCCGGGACGCTCGACGACGACTGTCAGCTTGTTTGGGTCGAGGCGGAACTGGTGTTCATGGAAGAACGCTTTGAACTCGCGTACGAGTTCGGTGAGCGTGACCGACACGTTCGTGATGATTGATTCCATTCGTGCGTCGGTGTCCTCATTGGAGCCGGCGCGCTCGATCCAGTAGTCGAGCTTTGCCTGTAGCCGATCAACCCTCTCTCGCAGTGCAGGAAGCGTGTTGCTGGTTTCGAGCCCATCGAGGTAGAAGCTCACGCGGCCCTGTACACGTGCCGCTCGAGTGTTCGCGTCCTCCTGCGCCGCCGCTCTCTCGTCCGCCAGAATGGTCGCGGTCAGGGCGCTCTCAACACTACGAACCCGCTCCGTTACCTCCGCTGCGCGACTGGTCAGCGTCGCCAGATGTTCTTCCAGGCGTGGCCGAGTGCCCATCACTTGAGCGAGATCCCCATCGAGGCTCCTCAGTTCACCCAGCAGCGCCTCTGCAACGCCTTCCAGGCGAGCGTCGGATTCGTTGAGAAAGGGCCATTGCCACTTGCCGTCCGGATCGTGTGGCAGGGCCTTGATGGATTCCAGACGCGAGCGCTGCTCGTTTGCCTCGACTTCGAAGTCAGACGCTCCGTCCGAGTAGCGTCGCGCCGCGACGATCTGGTCCGAAAGTTGACGGCGTTCGGACCGCAGCGCCACGCGCTGAGTTTGCAGGTTGGCAACCGACCCATCACTCTGTACGAGTCGTGTACCCGGTCGCCAAGTCAGGACTTGCCTGAGTCGGCTAACCATCTGGGTGTCCCCGTCTCTTGGAACTGGATCTGCTTGAAGCACGATGCCAGCAGCGCGAGCCTCAGCGAGGAGACTGATGCCCCGTGTGTCATGGGCGCTCTCCGCATCCTCTGCCGCACGGAGCTCCCTTTGAGCGATCCGCAGCTCGCGCTGCGCGGCGCGGCGATTTGCCTCGGCCTCGACTTGGCCGGCGTGAGAGACACCAAAGAGCACGGCGAACGTGTCGCGAATCGTCGCCGGCATCCACTCCTCGGCCTGTCGATAGAAGAGGAGGTCCTTGTTTGCTACCAAGCCCTGTTTTTGGAACAGGTAGTAGACCGTGTGCTTGACGTTGACGGTGTAGCCCTCCCGGGAGCCCATGTCAGGGGAGGCCGTCTTCGTTTGCGAGATGCCCAAAAGAGTTGAGAGAACGCTCTGCACGAGTTCGTCGCCACCGTCATGCTTGAGCTCGGAATAGGGCGGTGGTTTCAGCTTCACCCCCCGTCGAACCATCGCAAGGGAGCAGGAGACCTTGCCAGGCTTCGGATTGGGCTTTGCAACGAAAACCTGCTCACTGGGGAACTCAAAGATCACCGCGAACCAGGATACCTTTTCGCGGATGAAGCCCTCTGCGATCTTGCAGTCGGCCTCGCCCATACAGTATTCGACGATGTCAGAGAGCGACGATTTACCGGTGGACGCCAGACCCGTGACGATATTGAGCCCGTTGGTCCTCAACGTAAGGTCGCGCCGGCGGCCGTCGTTGCTGTAGATGTGGATAGATGCGATCTTCATGGGCGGATGCCGAGCGTCGTGTAGATGGTCACGCGGTCGTTGATCTGGGCGAATTGGCGGCCGAGGAGCGCAGCGGTGGCCCTGCACGCCTCAGCATCATCGGTGCTCAACGGCTCCAGGGATACCTTCTTGGGGAGCAATCGGAGTCCACCGGATTCGCGCACTTCAATGCAATTGCGGATTGCCAACAGGGCAAAGGCTTCCATGGCCGGGTGTATCAGGCCCTGAGCACGGCGAGCGAAGTCGATCAACAGGTCAGGTCGCCGCGCGATGATTCGCAGAATCGATGTCTTTGGGCTGGCAACCATCTCGTCGCGCGTCTCTTTGTGCAAGCAAAGCGGAAGAACAAGCAGCGACAGGGAATAGGGCATAGGCTTGCGTGCCCGCTTCTCGTAGGCCTGGAGAGCCGAAGCTAGTACTACCGCACAGAACGCCGGATTGAAGAGGTTTCGGATTTCGAAGGGGCGACTCTCCCAGTCGATCATTGGTCATCCTTCAGCGTCGCCTTGAGATGCTCAAGGAAGTTCGGGTGCCAATAGACTCCCGGTGTCGGTTCCCGATTGGCCAGATAGTGGAAGGTCCCGCGTCGCACGTACTCTTCGGTGACCCGAGCCCGAATCTGAATGTGAGAAGACTTCAGTTCCGCCCATTCGTAGAGCACCCGCCCGGCTTCTTTGAGGTCGTCCTCAGACGACGTTGCGCTGACCTTCATGTGCGCGCGCATGCGCTTCCACTCGCTTATCAGTCGGCCCTCGAATATCTCCATCTCGTCCGTCACAAGCACATTGGTGCGGGCCCAGTGCGAGCGTTGTGCGAAGGCGCGGTGGAAATCGAGTATGGCCGCCTCGAGACTATCGGTCGGCATCCCGATCGCACGAAGCTGTCGCACGAACTGCCGGGGGTCGTTGTCGGCATCGATGCCATTTGGCGGGGCGCTGTTCCCGAAGGTTATCGGCAGGTTGTCGTCGCGGTATTCGTCGCTGAAGCCGGCGACCTTTTCCCACAATTCGTGGCCCGAAATCGCGTCGCGCTTACCATCAATTTGTGCGATCGCCTGACCCATCCACCAGCCCTCCAGCCTTTCACGGATGTCGTTGCGGTGCTTCTGACGGACGGGTCTCAGTTGCTTCGAGATCTCGGATTCAAGGTCCAGGATTCTCGGAGACTCATCGACGACAACGATGCGCGATATGAAGTCCTGACATTCGTTTGCGGACATCCCCCCGAATGTTGCTTTGATGTCGGCGCTAAGCTCAGACTCGGATCCAGCAAGTTCCGCGAGAAGTAGCTGGTCGAAATTTGCTGGCTTCGAAGTGGCATCAGCAAGGAAGTACCGTAGTTCGGAAGTCGGGCCAACGCGCGCAGTCGTTGCCATGCAATAGGAGTGCTCGCACGCCAGTTTGCCGTCGCGAATGTATCGAGCGAGCCAGATTCGCACCGACTTCCAGAAGTCGACCGAGAGCGTGCCAACAGTCTCGCCCAGCTTCTTATGCTTCAGGGAGATCAGAACGTTCTCACCGTTTAGATCGACGACCTGGACATCGTCATCCGCCTCGATGAGTAGCGTTCGGCTCTCATCCTGCTTCATCAGATGCGCAAGCGCGAACCGAACCTGGTAGATGTACCCCAGTCCCTGTTCTCCAGCCGCGAACTTGTCCTTCGTTGATGCCACTTGCGTCTCCCGTTCGCCCGACTCTCCTTGTTTGCCCGAGAACTCGAGGCTACGTCGGCCAGCCCGTCACGGGTTTCGCGTAGCGCATCGATTCGGTGGCCGCTACTCCTGAAGCTTGGATCTTTGCCGTGCATCGTACCGATGGCTACAGCCGATCAACCGAGAGGCTTCCCTTAGAAGTAGAACGGAACGCCGGCGTGAAACCCGACATTTACGGCGAAGAGGTACTAGGCTCAACGAACTCATCGCGCGGCTGGGATCGAAAGTTGCGATCCCAGCCGCGCCGCGAAGGTCTGCTTCCGGAGTCCAGTCTGGCGGGGTGTAGGTCAAGAACGGGTCGCATGCCGGTGCGATGAAGGTCTTCCCCGTTATCTACGACTTCCTCGCGGTCGGCGGGAAGACGCGCCGATGGTCAGGTATAGAAGGCGAGCTGATCGAGCGTCAGAATCGCCTGAAGGGCCCTCGGCATGGTGTAGGTGTCCTGTGCCGCTGCTCCATGGCCGACCGCATGCCGGGAGCCCGCCGTGCCGGTCTGGGCCACCGGGTCGAAGTTCACGAACGTGTGGCCCTCAAGGTACTGCGCAAACGCCGCAGGGAACAGTAGTGTGTTTGGCCCGCCGGCTTTCTGTTCGGCGGATGCCTTGGCAAAGGCGAGCAGGGCCTTCAGCTTCGCGCCCTGGCCGCCATTGGCCGCCCGGTGCGCATCGTTGAGGACCCCTTCAATTTCGGTGAGCAGGATCTTGATGACGGCCACAGGCTCCTTTTGTGCGAAGGCGTCGATCGCTGCCTTCAGCAACGACGCCTTCGCCGCGAAATGGGGCTTGGCGATCCAGCGCTCGTGGATGCGCTGCAGGCGTGCCTCATCGAACTTGGCAAGAATGGTGTCTTCGATTTCGGCTACATCGAAGCCAGCCTCGCAGTGACGCAGCAGGTCCTTGAACTCCGCCGTGATGATCTCCGCAAATGGGAACCAGCCGGACGCGATCAGTCGGTCGAACAGAACGGGGTCGCCAAGGGCTTCGTAGAGATGGCGATAGCGCAGTTCCCGGTACAGCGTGCCGAGCGCGGTTGTGAAGGCTTCGACATCCAGCTTGCCGTCCGGGTTGAAGTCGAAGGCGAGTGCAAAGCGCGAGTCCCGCCGGAAGATGCACACGACCTTGTCGGTTGCTTCGAGGTTGACGCACGGGAAGCCCATGCCGGTCACGTCGGTGATGTCGCTCTCGAGCACGGCTGTTCCAGCAGTGATATTGCGCTTGACAGCACAGCGGACACAAACTGCGGCTGTGTCTAACCACAACTCTGCCGTATTGTCCACCTTGTAGACCAGCAGTACCGTATCGGCCCGACTAAGGCGGACGCCGGTGTTTGCCTGCTGGGCCATGTGATTGACGACGCCTGCGAGGTTCTCGACGAGCCGGTGAAAAAGGGGTTCGTCGGAGGTCAGGGCCAGCCGCGTACAGACCTTGACCGTCTGGCCAGGCTTCGCCGATTCAGTACAGAATCCGCTCAAGATCTCGACGTTGGAGAATCGAAGTGGCTCGCCCGAATTGCGAACACTGATGGACCGTGCTGGTCCGCCGCCGTTGTCGGGTGCTTGTGGCTGCCCTTGTTGCTCTGCCATGGTCATCCTTCCTTCGCTGTGCCGAGAACGTGGCATGGCGATTAGCCTCATGGTAGTCCTGCGCGCTCCATTCCGAATTCCTCTCCCACCGCAAGTCTGCGATGCGGCGGGGCAGCCGCAACGTGAGCGAGTACGCGCACGCGGTGGCCCGCTGCACGCCTGCATCAAACGTCAACGTCTGCAGTCGGGTGCTGATAATCGGCGGGCGAATGTCGCAGATGGGTCGTTGCCGACGGCGTTTCTTGTTCCCCACCCCCGACCAGAAGAAGTCTCGCGCGGACCGGCTCCCGTCCCGCCGACACCCTAGCCGGCGCCTTGCATGCGCCGCGTTGTGTAGTAACGTACACAACCCGGAGCCCTGCATGTCGCAACGTCTCTTCCGCCCGCCTGCCGCCCTCCTCGCACTTGCCGCCGCATCCGCCGCCGCGCTCGCCGCGCTTCCTGCGCACGCCGGCGAGGTCGCGGTCGCCGTGGCGGCCAACTTCGCCGTGCCGCTGCAGCGCATCGGCGCCGGTTTCACCGCCGCCACCGGCCACACGCTCAAGGTGTCGGCCGGCGCCACCGGCAAGTTCCATTCACAGATCGTCGCCGGCGCGCCGTTCGAGGTGCTGCTGGCCGCCGACGACGAGACACCCCGAAGGCTGGTCGCCGAAGGCCACGCCGTGGCCGCAAGCCTGTTCACCTATGCCATCGGCCGCCTCGTGCTGTGGAGCGCGCAGCCGGGCTTTGTCGACGACCGCGGCGCCGTGCTCGCGTCGGGCCGGTTCGCGCGGCTCGCCATCGCCAACCCGAAGACCGCGCCCTATGGCGCGGCGGCGCTCGCGGTGCTCGAGGCGCGCGGGCTCACCGAGGCGGTGAAGCCCAGGCTCGTCACCGCCGAGAGCATCGCGCAGGCCTTCCAGTTCGTCAGCACCGGCAATGCCGAGCTCGGCTTCGTCGCACTGTCCCAGGTGGCGGTGCCGGGCAAGCCGGCGACGGGCTCGTCTTGGGTCGTGCCGAAGAACCTCTACGGCGAGATCCGGCAGGGCGCCGTGCTGCTGAAGGCGGGCGAGAAGAACCCGGCGGCCGCCGCGCTGCTGGCCTACCTCAAGGGCGCCGCGGCGAAGGACGTGATCAAGTCCTTCGGCTACGGCTCCTGACGGACCACGGTCGGCGCGCCGCAGACCTCGCAGCCATGACCCCCGACGACTGGACCGCCGTCCGGCTGACCGCCGAGCTCGCCACGCTCACCACGCTGCTGCTGCTCGTGGCCGGCACGCCGGTGGCGTGGTGGCTGGCGCGCACGCGCTCGGCCTGGAAGCCCGTGGTGGCCGCGGTGGTGGCGATGCCGCTCGTGCTGCCGCCCTCGGTGCTCGGCTTCTACCTGCTGCTGCTGATGGGGCCGCAGGGGCCGGTGGGGCAGCTGACGCAGGCGCTCGGGCTCGGACGGTTGCCGTTCACGTTCGCCGGGCTCGTCGTCGCCTCGGTGCTGTATTCGATGCCCTTCGTCGTGCAGCCGCTGCAGCAGGCTTTCGAGGCCATCCCCGAGCGCGTGCTGGAGGCGTCGTCGACGCTGCGCGCCGGGCCGCTCGACCGCTTCTTCTCCGTGGCGCTGCCGCTGGCGCGGCCCGGGCTGCTCACGGCCTGCGTGCTCGGCTTCGCGCACACGGTGGGCGAGTTCGGCGTGGTGCTGATGATGGGCGGCAACATCCCCGGGCAGACGCGCGTGCTGTCGGTGGCGGTCTACGGCCACGTCGAGGCGCTGGAGTTCGACGCGGCGCACCGCCTGGCCGCCGGCATGGTGGCCTTCGCGATGCTCGTGCTGGTGGCGCTGTACGTGCTCAACCGGCCCACGGGCCGCGCGGCCGAGGCCGCCGCCGGGCGGCAGCCATGATCGAGGCCGTGCTGCGCCTGCCGCGCGGCGGCTTCACGCTCGACGTGGCGCTGTCGCTGCCCGGGCGCGGCGTCAGCGCGCTCTTCGGCCCCTCGGGCTGCGGCAAGACGACGGTGCTGCGCGCGCTCGCCGGCCTGGAGCGCGCGGCTGGCCGCGTGGCCCTGGGCGGCGCGCTCTGGCAGGACGATGCGCGCGGCCTCTTCGTGCCCACGCACCGGCGTGCGCTCGGCTACGTCATCCAGGAGGCGGCGCTCTTTCCGCACCTCTCGGTGCGCGGCAATCTCGACTACGGCCGCCGGCGCAGCGCCGGCGGTGCGCGCGTGGCCCTGGCGCCGCTGATCGAGCTGCTCGGCATCGGCCCCCTCATGGAGCGCCGGCCCGAGACGCTCTCCGGCGGCGAGCGCCAGCGCGTGGCGATCGCGCGCGCGTTGGCCACCGGCCCGCGCCTGCTGCTGATGGACGAGCCGCTGGCGGCGCTGGACGCCGCGCGCAAGGCCGAGGTGCTGCCCTACCTCGACCGGCTGCATGCCGAACTGGCGATCCCGATCGTCTACGTCAGCCACGCCATCGAGGAGGTGGCGCGGCTCGCCCACCACCTCGTGCTGATGGAGCAGGGCCGCATCGTCGCCGCCGGCGCGCTGGCCGACGTGATGGCTCGCCTGGACCTGCCCACGGCGCGCGGCGAGAGTGCCGGCGTCGTGCTCGACGGCATCGTCGCGGAGCGCGACGGCGCGTGGCAGCTGGCCCGGCTGCAGGTGGGCCAAGGCGGCGAGGGCGGCGACGGTGGCGAGGGCCCTCGGGCGCGCGGCGGCGACTTCAGCGTCTGGGCACGCGACCATGGCCTGCCGGTCGGCCGCGCCGTGCGCGTGCGCCTGCTGGCGCGCGACGTGAGCCTGACGCGTGCGCCGCAGACCGGCACCAGCATCGGCAACCAGCTGCGCGGCACGGTGGAAGAGGTCGCCGACGACGAGCACCCGGCGCTGGCGCTGGTGCGCGTGCGCGTCGGTGCCAGCCCGGTCCTCGCGCGCCTCACGCGCCGCTCGGCGCACGTGCTCGAGCTCGCGCCCGGCCTGCCGGTGTGGGCGCAGGTCAAGACCGTGGCGCTGATGGAGTAGGGCGCAGGAACGCACCGTGGCCGACGGCTCCCTGCTCAGCGCCCAGTTGAAGATCGCCGGCCGCCTCGACGCGCGCTTCTTCGCGCTGCTGGAGGCGTTGCAGCAGACGGGCTCGATCAACCGTGCCGCCCGCACGGCCGGCCTCAGCTACAAGGGGGCGTGGCTGCTGCTCGAGACGGCCTGCAACCTCGCCAACGAGCCCCTGCTCGAAACGGCCACCGGCGGTGCTGGCGGCGGCGGCACGCGCCTCACCGAGGCCGCGCTCGGCCTGCTGCGGGCCTGGCAGCAGATTGAGGCCGAACACCTCGAATTCGTCCGGGCGCAGGAGACGCGCCTGGCTCAACTGCCGGCCCTGCACGGGCTGCTGCGAAGGATGTCCATGAAGACCAGCGCGCGCAACCAGTTCGCCGGCACCGTGACCGAGGTTCACGTCGGGCCGGTCTCGGCCCAGGTCACGATCGCGCTGAAGGCCGGCGGCGAGATCACCGCCACCATGACCAGCGCGGCCGCCAGGCGGCTGAAGCTGAAGAAGGGCAAGGAGGCGCTGGCGCTGATCAAGGCCTCGGCCATCGTGCTCGTCACCGACTTCGCCGGCTGGCAGCTCTCGGCGCGTAACCAGCTCGCCGGCAGCGTCTCGCGGGTCGAACGCGGTGCGGTCTCGTCGCTGGTCGTGCTCACCCTGCCCGGTGGCGCGGCGATCACCGCGACCGTCACCAACGAGGGGGTGGAGGCGCTCGGCCTCGAGGTCGGTACGCCGGCGACGGCGGTCTTCAAGGCCTATGCGGTGATGGTGGCGGCGCAGCCCTGAGGGGCGTGGCCGCGCGGCTGTCGGCGTTGCGACAAAACCGACAAGCCGGCGCGCATCATCGAGGTCGGTACCCGCGAGCGGTGACCTCCCGGCAAGCCGCAAGTGGCTGATTCGTCGAGCCAAACGGCGCCGGCGCCGGCTGGCACGCTCCGTGCGTTGTCTCGTGCGCAGCCAATGCCATGGAGCGCCGACGATGGACCCGCGCGAGAGCAAGCCGATCTATCTGGACTATGCCGCCACCACCCCGGTCGACCCGCGCGTGGTGCAGCAGATGCTGCCCTACCTGTACGAGCGCTTCGGCAACCCTGCTTCGCGCAGCCACGCTTATGGCTGGGCGGCCGACGAGGCGGTGGAGATCGCGCGCGAGAACGTCGCGCAGCTGATCGGCGCCGACCCGCGCGAGATCGCCTGGACATCGGGCGCCACCGAGTCGAACAACCTCGCCCTCAAGGGCGCGGCGCAGTTCCATCGCGGCAAGGGCCGGCACCTGATCACGCTGAAGACCGAGCACAAGGCCGTGCTCGACACCATGCGCGAGCTCGAACGCGCCGGCTTCGAGGTCAGCACGCTCGACGTCATGGCCGACGGCCGCCTCGACCTGGAGGTGCTGAAGGCGGCGCTGCGGCCCGACACCATCCTCGTCTCGGTGATGTTCGTGAACAACGAGATCGGCGTGATCCAGGACATCCCGGCCATCGGCGCGTTGTGCCGCGCACGCGGCGTGCTGTTCCACGTCGATGCGGCGCAGGCCGCCGGCAAGGTCGAGATCGACCTCGCGACGCTGCCCGTGGACCTGATGAGCCTTTCGGCGCACAAGGCCTACGGCCCCAAGGGCATCGGCGCGCTCTACGTGCGGCGCAAGCCACGCGTGCGCATCGAGGCGCAGATGCACGGCGGCGGCCACGAGCGCGGGCTGCGCTCGGGCACGTTGCCCACGCACCAGATCGTCGGCATGGGCGCCGCCTTCCGGTTGGCACGCGAGAGCATGGGCAGCGAGAACGAGCGCGTGCGCGTGCTGCGCGACCGGCTGCTGGCCGGCGTGCAGGGCATCCCCGAGGTGCGCGTCAACGGCCACCTCGAGCAGCGCGTGCCGCACAACCTGAACGTGAGCTTCCAGTTCGTCGAGGGCGAGTCGCTGCTGATGGGCATGAAGGGCGTCGCCGTCTCGTCGGGCTCGGCCTGCACCTCGGCGAGCCTGGAGCCGAGCTACGTGCTGCGCGCGCTCGGCCTGCCCGACGAGGTGGCGCACAGCTCGATCCGCTTCTCGATCGGCCGCTTCACCACCGCCGAGGAGATCGACCGCGCGCTGGCGCAGGTCAAGACCACCGTCGAACGCCTGCGCGACCTGAGCCCGCTGTGGGACATGCACCGCGCCGGCATCGACCTCGCCACCATCCGGTGGGCGGCGCACTGAAGGCCCGGCAACCACGAGAGAGCATCGACATGGCTTACAGCGACAAGGTCATCGACCACTACGAGAACCCGCGCAACGTCGGCTCGCTCGACGCCGCCGACGGCAGCGTCGCCACCGGCATGGTGGGCGCGCCGGCCTGCGGCGACGTGATGAAGCTGCAGATCAAGGTCAACCCGGCCACCGGCGTCATCGAGGACGCGCGCTTCAAGACCTACGGCTGCGGCTCGGCGATCGCCTCGAGCTCGCTCGTCACCGAGTGGGTGAAGGGCAAGACGCTCGACCAGGCGCTGGCCATCAAGAACACCGCCATCGCCGAGGAGCTGGCGCTGCCGCCGGTGAAGATCCACTGCTCCATCCTGGCCGAAGACGCGATCAAGGCCGCGGTGTCCGACTACCGCTCGCGCCACGGCGCGCAGATCGAGCAGCCGGCCTGCGCGCCGCGCGCCGGCTGATCGCCCGCCGACCACCCATCCGCCCGCCGAGACCTGAAGGAGAAACCGCCCATGTCCGCCTGCCAGTCCCAGGGTGCCAGCGCCTGCTCGAGCACCGAGCTGCCCGCACGCACGTTCACGCTGCCCGAAGGGGCCGAGCCCATCGCCATCAGCGCCGCCGTCGTCGACAAGGTCGCCGAGCTGCTGGCCGAGGAGGGCGACGCTTCGCTCCAGTTGCGCATCTTCGTCACCGGCGGCGGCTGCTCGGGCTTCCAGTACGGCTTCGCCTTCGACGACGAGGCCAAGGAGGACGACCTGCGCATCACGCGCGGGCAGGTCAACGTGGTCGTCGACGCGATGAGCCTGCAATACCTTGTCGGTGCCGAGATCGACTACGAAGACAAGCTCGAAGGCGCGCGCTTCGTCATCCGCAACCCCAATGCCGCCAGCACCTGCGGCTGCGGCTCGTCGTTCAGCGTCTGAGATCGAGGGGCCACGATGTCGATCTCCGTCACCCCGAAGGCCGCCAACCAGATCCGCAAGGCGCTCGCCAAGCGCGGCGGTGGCGTCGGCTTGCGCGTCGCCGTCAAGACGAGCGGCTGCTCGGGCTATGCCTATGCGCTGGAGTTTGCCGATGCCGCCACCGCCGAAGACCAGCGCTTCGAGAGCGAAGGTGTGGCGCTGCTCGTCGATGCGAAGAGCCTGCCGCTCGTCGCGGGCACGCAGCTCGACTGGGTGCGCGAGGGCTTGAACGAAGGCTTCAAGTTCTCCAACCCCAACGCCAGCGCCACTTGCGGCTGCGGCGAGTCGTTCGCGGTCTAGCGGGTCTAGCGGGTTCGAAGCAAGCGAGGTAGTGCGATGGCGTTGCTGCAGATCGCCGAACCCGGCCGCGCCGCGGCGCCGCACCAGCACCGCCTGGCCGTCGGCATCGACCTCGGCACCACCAACTCGCTGGTGGCCACCGTGCGCAGCGGCGTGCCGGTGGTGCTGGCCGACGCGGCCGGGCAGCGGCTGCTGCCCTCGGTGCTGCACCTGGCGGCCGACGGCACGCGCACGGTCGGCGCGGCCGCACGGGCGCGCGCTGCGGCCGACCCGCAGAACACCATCGCCTCGGCCAAGCGGCTGATCGGGCGCGCGCCGGGCGACATCACGGCCGGCAGCCTCCCTTACGCCGTCGAGGCCCTGTCGGAGACCGCCGTCGGCGTGCGTACCTGCCAGGGCCTGGTCAGTCCGGTGGAGGTCGGCGCGGAGGTGCTGCGGGCTCTGAAGGCACGCGCCGAGGCCGCGCTCGGCGGGCCGCTCGTCGGCGCTGTCGTCACGGTGCCGGCCTACTTCGACGACGCACAGCGCCAGGCCACCAAGGATGCGGCGGCGCTCGCCGGCCTGCACGTGCTGCGCCTGCTCAACGAACCCACGGCCGCGGCCGTGGCCTACGGCCTCGACTCGGCCAGCGAGGGTGTGTACGTCGTCTACGACCTCGGCGGGGGCACCTTCGACGTCTCGGTGCTGCAGCTGACGCGCGGCGTCTTCGAGGTCATCGCCACCGGCGGTGATGCACGACTCGGCGGCGACGACTTCGACCACCGGCTCGCCGGCTGGTTCGCCGCCGAGACGGGCGGCGGCTGGACGGCCGCCGACCTCGCAGCGCTGCACGCGGCGGCGCGCGCCACCAAGGAGGCGCTGACCGACACCGAGGCGACGACGATGAACTGCGCGCGCAGTGACGGCACCGGCGAGAGCCGCACGGTGAACCGCGCGCTCTTCGACGACCTGACGCGCGACCTCGTCGAGCGCACGATGGCGCCGCTGCGCCGCGCGCTCGTCGATGCGAAGCTGAAGCCGCACGAGGTGGACGGCGTGCTGCTGGTCGGCGGCTCGACGCGCATGCCGGCCGTGCGCGCCGCGGTGGCCCGGCGCTTCGGTCGCGAGCCGCTGACGAACATCGACCCCGACGAGGCCGTGGCGCTGGGGGCGGCGATCCAGGCCGACCAGCTGATCGGCAACCGCGCGTATGGGCAAGGAGGCGAGAGCCTGCTGCTGCTCGACGTCAATCCGCTCTCGCTCGGCATCGAGACGATGGGTGGCCTGGTCGAGAAGATCGTGCCGCGCAACAGCACCGTGCCGGTGGCACGCGCGCAGGATTTCACCACCTTCAAGGACGGCCAGACGGCGATGGCGCTGCATGTCGTGCAGGGCGAGCGCGAACTGGTCAGCGAGTGCCGCTCGCTGGCGCGCTTCACGCTGCGCGGCATCCCGCCGATGGTGGCCGGGGCGGCGCGGATCCGCGTCAGCTTCCAGGTCGACGCCGACGGGATGCTCTCGGTGAGTGCGGTCGAGCAGAGCAGCGGCGTGCACGCGCAGGTGGAGGTGCGGCCGAGCTACGGCCTCGGCACCGAAGCGGTGGCCGCGATGCTGCAGGCCGCGCTCGGCGGTGCCGAGAGCGACGCGGCCACGCGCATGCTGCGTGAAGCTGAGCTCGAAGCGCGCCGCCTGCTCGATGCCACCGAGAGCGCGCTGGCCGCCGACGGCAACCGCCTGCTGCAGCCGCGCGAGCAGTTCGAGATCCTGAAGGTCATGCAGGACGTGGCCGACCTGCTCGAGCAATGCGCGGCCGGTGAAGGCAGCTCGCTCGCCGAGCACAAGGGCCTGCGCGATGCCCTGCGCCGCGCCACCGAGGCGCTGAACGAGACCACCACGCCCTTTGCCGCGCGCCGCATGGATGCGCGTGTGCGCGAGGCGCTCGCCGGCCGGCGGCTCGACCAGCTGGCGGCCTGAACCGGCGCGCCGCGGGCAGGAAGGACAAGCGATGTCCGACGACGACGCCCGCCCGCCGACGCGCATCCGCGTGCTGCCGCATGCCACGCTCTGCCCCGCGGGCATCGAGTTCGACGCGCGGCCGGGCCGCAAGCTGGTCGACGAACTGCTGCGCCACGGCATCGCCATCGAGCATGCCTGCGAGAAGGTGGGCGCCTGCGCCACCTGCCACGTCCACCTGCGCGTCGGCGCCGAGCACCTGGCGGCGGCCGACGACGAAGAGCAGGACGAGCTCGACAACGCCTGGGGCCTGGACGCGCAGTCGCGCCTGTCGTGCTGCGTGCGCGTGCGTGGCCCGCTGCTGGTGGTCGAGCTGCCGCGCCACTCGAAGAACCATGCGCGCGAGCACTGAGCCCGCGTGCGTGATGGCGTGATGGCGCGAAGGCCCTGTCATGAACGATACAAAGGCCACAGCCGGCGGCGGCGAGCGCAGGACGCCGCCATGCCTGCCGCCCCAGGCACTCGGCAGCGCGGCGCGCAGTGGCACGGCGCTTGCGTTCCAGGCGGGCATCCGCACAGGAACGCCGTCATGACCTCCATCACCGACCGCACACCGTTCACGATCAACGACACCACGCTGCGCGACGGCGAGCAGACCGCGGGCGTGGCCTTCACCGACGACGAGAAGGTCGCGATCGCGCATGCGCTCGACGCTGCCGGCGTGCCCGAGATGGAGGTCGGCATCCCGGCGATGGGTGTGCACGAGATGGAACTCATCCGCGCCATCACCAGCTCGGTGAAGCGCGCGCGCACGATGGTCTGGGCGCGCATGGCCGAGCCCGACCTCGCGGCCGCGCTGCGTTGCGGCGCCGACCTCGTGCACCTCGCGGTGCCGGTGTCGGACCTGCAGATCGAGCGCAAGCTGCGGCGCGACCGCACCTGGGTGCTGGCGGCCATCGGCCGCTTCGTCGACCGTGCGGCCGATGCCGGCGCCACGGTGAGCGTGGGCTTCGAGGATGCCTCGCGCGCCGACCCGGCCTTCCTGGCGCAGGCGGCGGCGCTGGCCCAGGGGCGCGGCGCGGTGCGCGTGCGCGTGGCCGACACGCTCGGCCTGCTCGACCCGTTCCAGACGCACGCGCTGATCGCCGCGCTGCGCCGCGAAAGCGACATCGATATCGAGATGCACGCCCACGACGACCTCGGGCTGGCCACCGCCAACACGCTGGCCGCGCTGCGGGCCGGCGCCACGCATGCCAGCACAACCGTCAATGGCCTGGGCGAACGTGCCGGCAACGCGCCGCTGGAGGAGGTGGTGATGGCCGCCCGCCATCTCTACGGCCGCGAGTGCGGCGTCGACACGACGGCGCTGCCGGCCATCTCGCAGCTCGTCGCGCGCGCTTCCGGCCGGCCTGTCGCAGCGGGCAAGAGCATCGTCGGTGCGGCCGTCTTCACGCACGAGTCGGGCATTCACGTCGACGGCCTGCTGAAGGACCGGCGCAACTACGAGACCTTCCGGCCCGAGGAGGTCGGCAGCGCGCACCGCCTCGTGCTCGGCAAGCACTCGGGCTCGCACGGCGTGCGCGCGGCCTGCGCGCGGCTCGGCCTGCAGGCGGGCGAGGCGATGGTGCAGGCGCTGCTGGCGCGCATCCGCGAGCATGTCGCGCTCACCAAGCGCACGCCCGACGACGCCGACCTCCTGCGCTTCCATGACGAGGCGTTGCCGGCGGCGGCGCTTGCCAGCTCCTGACCCGTTGGAGACCGCGATGCAAGACCTGATCACCCGGCTCAAGGCGCTGTCCAGTGCCGAGGAGTTCCTTCGCTTCTTCGGCGTGCCGTTCGCCGAGCGTGTCGTGCACGTGAACCGGCTGCACATCCTCAAGCGCTTCCACCAGTACCTGCACCGCGCCGACGGGTTGGCCGAGCTCGACGACGTCGAGCTGTTCCGGCGCTACCGCGAACTGCTCGCGCGGGCCTACCTGGACTTCGTCGGCTCGAGCGCGCAGCGCGAGAAGGTCTTCAAGGTCTTCCAGGAGACCGAGGGGCGACAGCACGTGGCGCTGGACGCGCTGCGCGAAAGCCTCGTGGACCGACGGCGCGCCGCCTAAGCGGGCCGCGCACAGGAGCAGCAAGTGCACATCGTCGTCTGCATCAAGCAGGTTCCGGACTCGGCGCAGATCCGCGTCCACCCGGTCACCAACACCATCATGCGGCAGGGCGTGCCGGCCATCGTCAACCCCTATGACCTCTTCGCGCTGGAAGAGGCGCTGCGCCTGAAGGACCGCTTCGGCGGCCGCGTCACCATGCTCTGCATGGGCCCGCCGCAGGCCGAGGACGCGCTGCGCAAGTGCGTGAGCTTCGGCGCCAGCGACGCCATCCTCGTCACCGACCGCGCCTTCGCCGGCGCCGATACGCTGGCCACCTCCTATGCGCTCGCCGCTGCCATCCGCAAGATCGGCAGCGAGCAGGCGGTGGACCTCGTCTTCACCGGCAAGCAGACGATCGACGGCGACACGGCGCAGGTCGGCCCCGGCGTCGCACGCCGGCTCGGCCTCAACCTGCTCACCTACGTCAGCCGCATCGTCGAGCTCGACCTCGACGCGCGGCGGCTGAAGGTCGAGCGGCGCGCCGAAGGTGGCGTGCAGCTGCTCGAGACGACGCTGCCCTCGCTGATCACGATGCTCGAGGGCACGAACGAGATGCGCTTCGCGTCGATGGCCGACATGCTGCGCGCCGGCCGCGTGCCGGTGCGCAAGTGGAACAAGGAAGACGCCGGGATCGAAGACCTGGCGCGCATCGGCCTCAAGGGCTCGCCCACCATCGTCAGCAAGGTCTTCGGGCCGACACCGCGCACGCAGAAGGCCGATGTCGAGACGGTCTCCGACAGCAGCGTCAACGATGTCTGCCTGAACCTGCTGCAGAAGATCTTCACCACGCACCCGACGCTCGAGCAAGAGACCGTCGAGCGCCTGAGCGCCTGAACGCCTGAAGGAGAGCCGCATGACGGAAGCCGCCAAACCAGCCGCCCCGCGCGCCGCCGGGCGTGCCGGGCGCAACACCGAACTGCCCGAGCACCTGAAGGCCTACAAGGGCGTGTGGGTGTTCGTCGAGCACGACCGCGGCCACGTGCACCCGGTGAGCTGGGAGCTGATGGGCGAGGCGCGCAAGCTCGCCGACAAGCTGGGCGTGCCCGTCAGCGGCGTGCTGCTCGGCGGGCCCGACGAGCCGCTGGACGCCTTTGCCCGCGAGGCGCATGCCTTCGGCGCCGACCGCTGCTACCTCGTGCGCGACCCGGTCCTCAAGGGCTATCGCAACGAGCCGTTCACCAAGGGCCTCACCGATCTCGTCAACACGCACCAGCCCGAGATCATGCTGCTGGGCGCCACGACCATGGGCCGCGACCTCGCCGGCTCGGTGGCGACGACGCTGGGCACCGGGCTCACCGCCGACTGCACCGAGCTCAACATCGACGGCCGCGCGCTCGCGGCGACGCGGCCCACCTTCGGCGGCTCGCTGCTGTGCACGATCATGACGCTGGCCTACCGCCCGCAGATGGCCACCGTGCGGCCGCGCGTGCTGGCCATGCCGCGCCGCGACGCCGCCCGCAGCGGCGACATCGTCGAGATGCCGCTCGGCATGGTCGAGGCCGACATCGTCACCAAGCTGCTCGAGTTCATCCCCGACGCGACGCGCAACACGGTCAACCTGGCCTACGCCGACATCATCGTCACCGGCGGCAAGGGCCTGAAGAACGCCGACAACTTCCGCCTCGTGTGGGAGCTGGCGCGCGTGCTCGGCGCCGAGGTCGGCGCGACGCGCGCCGTCACGCAGGCCGGCTGGGCCGAGGCCGAGCGGCAGGTCGGGCAGACGGGCAAGACGGTGCGGCCCAAGCTCTATATCGCGGCCGGGGTGAGCGGCGCCATCCAGCACCGCGTCGGCATGGAGGGCTCGGACGTGATCGTCGCCATCAACACCGACGCGAACGCGCCGATCTTCGACTTCGCGCACTACGGCATCGTCGGCAACGCGATGCAGGTGCTGCCGGTGCTGACGCAGGCTTTCCGCGCGCACCTGGACAAGCGCATCCGCAAGGTGGCGTGAGAGCCCGAAATTCACAGGCTCCGAGGAGAACCGTGATGGCAGAGAAGTTCGATGCGATCGTCGTCGGCGCGGGGCCCTCGGGCAACACGGCGGCCTACACGATGGCCAAGGCCGGCCTGAAGGTGCTGCAGATCGAGCGCGGCGAGTACCCGGGCAGCAAGAACGTGCAGGGCGCGATCCTGTATGCCGACGCGCTGGAGCGGGTGATCCCCGACTTCCGCGACGACGCGCCGCTCGAGCGGCATGTCATCGAGCAGCGCGTCTGGGTGCTCGACGACAACAGCTTCGTCGGCACGCACTACCGCAGCGAGGACTGCAACAAGCCGCCGCACAACCGCTACACCATCATCCGGGCGCAGTTCGACAAGTGGTTCTCCTCCAAGGTGCGCGAGGCCGGCGCGCTGCTCATCTGCGAGACCACGGTCGAGGAGCTGCTGATGGACGGCCAGCGCTGCATCGGCGTGCGCTGCGACCGCAAGGGCGGCGAGGTCCATGCCGACGTCGTGATCCTCGCCGACGGCGTCAACAGCACGCTGGCGCGCAAGGCCGGCTTCCACGGCGAGATCAAGGGCGAGAACGTGGCGCTGGCCGTCAAGGAGATCCTCTTCCTGCCCGAGGAGGTGATCCAGCAGCGCTTCAACGTCGGCGAGGACGAGGGTGTCGTCATCGAGATGATGGGCACCGTCACCGAGGGCATGGTCGGCACCGGCTTCCTCTATACGAACAAGGACTCGCTGACCATCGGCGTCGGCTGCATGCTGAGCGACTTCAAGGCCAACCCGAAGCGCACCTCGCCTTACCAGCTGCTGGACAAGCTGAAGCGGCACCCTTCGATCGCGCCGCTCATCGCCGGCGGCGAGATGAAGGAGTACGCCGCGCACCTGATTCCCGAGGGCGGCTTCCACGCCGTGCCCAAGGTGTGGGGCGAGGGCTGGATGATCGTCGGCGACTCGGGCGGCTTCGTGAACGCCGTGCACCGCGAAGGCAGCAACCTCGCGATGACCACCGGCCGCCTGGCCGCCGAGACGGTGATCGCGGCGCGCGCCGCCGGGCTGCCGATGACGGCGAAGACGCTCAGGGCCTACAAGGAGCGCCTGGACGAGAGCTTCGTCATGAAGGACCTGCACAAGTACCGCGACATGCCCAAGGTGCTGCACGCGAGCCCGCAGTTCTTCACCACCTACCCGCAGCTCGTGAACCGCGCCGCGCACAAGCTGGTCACCGTGGACGGTGTCGACAAGCGCGCCAAGGAGCGCGAGGTCCTCGGCAGCTTCCGCGCCGCGCGCCGGCTGAGCGGGCTCGTCGGCGACGCCTTCAAGCTCTGGCGGGCCTTCCGGTGAAGCCGCTCGTGTCGGCCGCCGGGCCCGCAGGGCCGTGCAGGCAATGAATCACAGGGAGAGGTGCCGATGAACGCCGCGATGCACGTCAACGTCGAAGACAAGCTGTTCCAGAACCGCTACAAGGTCGACCACGGGCGGCCGCACATCCGCATCAAAGACGCCGCCGTGTGCAGCAACGATTGCCGCGAGCAGAGCTGCACCTTCGTCTGCCCGGCCGCCTGCTACAAGAGCGAGGGCAACCGCACGGTCATGCTGATCACCGACGGTTGCCTGGAGTGCGGCAGCTGCCGCGTCATCTGTACCGAGCATGCCAACGTCGCCTGGGAGTACCCGCGCGGCGGCCACGGCATCCTGTTCAAGTTCGGGTGAGGCGCGCGCCGCCGGCTCGGAACTTGCAAAGACAGGTGCGTGTGCGGCACGGCCCATGGCATGAGCTGAGGCAAGGCACGGCGACTCGACTTGGCGCGCCGATGCACCTTGCGAGGACGGTCGCACCGGACCAGGAGGTGCGACCATGCTCAGCAGGACAGTCCACGACCAGCGCTCCCACCTGGAGCTGATCACCGTCTACGAGGCCTGCCGGCTGCTCGGCGCCTCGCTGGATATCGGCCGCACCTTCCGCGGCGTACTCAACGTGCTTGCCGCGCACCTGGGGCTGGCGCGCGCGATGATCGTGCTGCCGGTGCCCGACGAAGGCCGGCTCGGCGTGCACAGCTCCGTGGGCCTGTCGCGCGCCGAAGAGCAGCGTGGCACCTGGCAACACGGCGAGGGCGTGATCGGGCATGTCTTCGCCTCGGGCATGCCGGTGGTCGTGCCCGACGTCTCGCAGGCGCCGGAGTTCATCGACCGCACCGGCGCCTTCGGGCCGCACGACGGCCGCATGATGGCCTTCGTCGTCGTGCCGCTGAAGACAGACAGGGCGGTGGCCGGCGTGCTGGCCGCGCAGCGCGAGGTGCAGGGCGGCGCCCGCCTCTCCGACGACCAGCGCCTGTTGACCATGGTGGCGACGCTGCTGGCGCAGGCGGTGTCGCTGCACGATGCGGTGAGCGACGACCACCGGCGGCTGCAGCTGGAGGCGACGCGCCTGCAGAATGCGCTGCAGCGAGCGCCGAGCGGCCGCTATGCGCTGGACAACGTGATCGGCGAGTCGCGCCCGATGCGCGAGGTGTTCCGCGAGGTGCACCAGGCCGCGCCTTCGCGCTCGACCGTGCTGCTGCGCGGCGAGAGCGGCACCGGCAAGGAGGCGGTGGCGCGCGCCATCCACTACCTTTCGCCGCGCAAGGAGGCGCCGTTCGTCAAGGTCAACTGCGCCGCGCTCACCGAGAGCCTGCTCGAGAGCGAGCTCTTCGGGCACGAGAAGGGCGCCTTCACCGGTGCCGCCGGCGAGCGCAAGGGCCGCTTCGAGCTGGCGCACGGCGGCACGCTCTTCCTCGACGAGATCGGCGACGTTTCGCCCGCCTTCCAGGCCAAGCTGCTGCGCGTGCTGCAGGAGCGAGAGTTCGAGCGCGTCGGCGGCAGCCGGGCGGTGAAGGTGGACGTGCGCCTCATCTGCGCGACCAACCGCGACCTCGAGAAGATGGTGCAGCGCGGCGAGTACCGCGCCGACCTCTACTACCGCATCAACGTCGTCTCGATCACGCTGCCGCCTCTGCGCGAGCGCCGCGACGACATCCCGCCGCTCGTGGCGCACTTCATCGACCGCTACAACAAGGAGAACCGGCGCGAGTTGCGGGTGACGCCCGAGGCGATGAAGGTGCTGACGAGCTGCTACTGGCCGGGCAACGTGCGCGAGCTCGAGAACTGCGTCGAACGCACGGCGACGATGGTGCAGGGTGACACCATCCGCGATCTCGCCTTCCCGTGCCGGCAGAACCGCTGCCTGACGCAGACGCTGCATTTCCTGGACAAGGCGGATGCCGTGGCGGCCGTCTCGTCGCTGGCGCCCGCGCCGGCGCGCCCGCTGCCCGCGCCTGCCGCATCATCGGCAGCATCCATCGCGCCCGGCGAGGTGACGCGCATCGGCCCCACGCACGCGCTGCCGGCGAGCCCCTCGCGCGACGAGGCCGTGGCGCCGCCCGCCGGCGAGCGCGAGCGCCTGATCTGGGCCATGGAGCAATGCGGCTGGGTGCAGGCCAAGGCCGCGCGTCTGCTGCACATCACGCCGCGCCAGCTCGGCTACGCGCTGCAGAAGAACCGGATCGAGGTGCGCAAGTTCTAGGGCGCTGCCTCGCACAGCGAGGAACTCTCCGTTGCTGCCGCGATATGGCTGCGCTAAGCTCAAGAGCAGTTTCGCCGCGCCGCGGCCACAAGACGGAGGGATCCATGGACGGAACATTGACTGGGTCGGCAGCGGCCGGCGAACCGCGCACGGTCGACGCCGGACGCGGCGTGGCCTGGTGGGGCGAGGCCTGGGCGCTGTTCACCAAGGCCGCGGGGCTGTGGATCGTGCTGACGATCCTGCTCATCGTCATCGCCGTGGTGCTCTCCTTCATCCCGCTCCTGGGTGGGCTGGCGCTGGCGCTGCTCATGCCGGTCTTCATCGGCAGCCTGATGCTCGCCGCGCGCAAGGTCGAGGGCGGCGGTTCGCTCGAAGTCGGTGACCTCTTCACCTGCTTCAAAGACGACAAGCTCACGCCGCTGCTGGTGGTGGGCGGGCTGCTGCTGGCCTGCGTCATCGTCATCAGCCTTGTGGTGGGTGCGCTCGGCCTGGGTGCGCTCTTCGGCGTCGCCGCCGGGGGCGCGGCGGGCAGCGCCGGGGGCATCTTCGCGGCGCTCGGCGCCGGGCTCATGGCGTTGCTCGTCGGCTTCCTGCTCGGCGTGCTGGTGTCGATGGCGACCTGGTTCGCGCCACCGCTGGTGGTGTTCGGCAACCGCGCGCCGGTCGATGCGATCAAGGCCAGCTTTGCGGCGAGCCTGAAGAACGTCGTGCCCTTCCTGCTGTGGGGGCTGATCTACATCGTCGCGGCGATCGCCGCCTCGATCCCCTTCGGCCTCGGCTGGATCGTGCTCGCGCCGGTGCTCCTGCTCACCGTGTACGTCTCGTACAAGGACATCTTCGGCGGCTAGAGGTCGCCAGGAGGTCGCCTCGAGGCTGGGCCGGCGCCGGGCGATCCGGCGCATCGGGGTCGCTTCGTTGCAGTTCGAGGTGACGGCGGCCGTCGCCCCACACGCTCCCGCGGCCAGGGAGGGTGGTTGGCGGAAGCGGTGAGATTCGAACTCACGGACGGTTGCCCGTCGCCGGTTTTCAAGACCGGTGCCTTAAACCGCTCGGCCACGCTTCCGGTGAACGGCAACGGCGATTCTGCCCCGTCCGCGGCGCTCAGGCCGCCGCCAGGACGACGCGGTCGCGACCTTCGGCCTTGGCCCGGTACAGCGCCGCGTCGGCGCGCGCGATCAGGGCCGCCACACCGTCGTCGCTCGGGGTGAGCGCCGCCACGCCGATGCTGGCGCTGACGGCGAAGGTCTTGCCCGAGGCCTCGAACAGCAAGTCGTGGATCGCGGCGCGCAGCCGCTCGGCGCTCACCTGCGCGCCGGCGAGCTCGGTCTCGGGCAGCAGGATGCCGAACTCCTCGCCGCCCAGGCGCCCGCAGATGTCGATGCCGTCGCGCAGCTGCGCCATGCACATGGCGGCGACGCGGGCCAGCACCTGGTCGCCTGCCCCGTGGCCATGGCTGTCGTTGACGGCCTTGAAGGCGTCGATGTCGAGCATCGCCACGCACAGCGAGTGCCCGTAGCGGCGTGCGCGCTGGAACTCCTCGGTGCCGCGTTCGAGGAAGGCGCGGCGGCTTTGTGTGCCGGTGAGGGCATCGGTGTCGGCCAGCTCGCGCAATTGGCGCGCCAGCGCTTCGCTGAGGCCGATCTGCGAGCGCAGTGCCGCCTCGCGCTGCTTGAGCTCGTTGATGTCGACGGCGAAGCCGGCGACCGCGCCGCTGGGCGTGGCGAACTTGCACACGCGCAGCCAGCCGAGCCCCGGGTACTCGCGGTCGACGCCGACGCCGTTGGCCTCGCGCTGCTGGCGCACGCGCTCGGCGATGTGCCCGGCCACGGCCTCGGGCGGCAAGGTGGCCTCGGCGGTGATGCGAATGAGGTCGGCATAGTTCACCCGGCCCTGCGCCAGGCGCGGCTGCAGGCGTCGGAAGGCCTCGGCGTGCGTGGCTTCGTAGGCCTTGTTCCAGGCGATCAGCTGGTCGCGTTCGTCGTACACCGCGAACGGCATCGGGTTGTTCTCGATGCTCTCGCGCAGCATGCGGTGTTCGGCCGCGAGCCGATCGGTTTCGGCCGCCGCCTTGCGCCGGCCCAGGCCGGCGCGCACGGCCAGTCCGCACAGCACCAGCAGCACGGCACCGAACACGAAGGTGTGCGGGCCACGTTCGAGCAGCACCACCGCCGCGCCCATGAGCCCGGTGGCCAGCGGCAAGGCCACACCGACCAGATCACCCCACCGGAACTGCTGCGCTTCGCGCATGACGCTTGAGAGGTGGGTGGACGAGGGGTCCGGCGCAGCGGGGGGCCGGCCAAAACTCTAGCACCGCCCTCGCAGCAGCAGTGCCGAGGCCAGGCACTGTTACCCGCCGCCTCGGCACCCGGGAGTGACCTATGCGCCGGGTCGCCGGTGCCCCGTGCAGGGCACCTGCACCAGCTCTCGTCTCCCGCCATCCACGCGCACCGCCGTCAGGGCGCCGCCCCACACGCAACCGGTGTCGATGGCGAGCAGGTCGGGGCGCACGACGAGGCCGAGCGCGCTCCAGTGACCGCAGGCGATGGGTTGCCCGGCGCTGCGGCGCCCGGGCACGTCGAACCAGGGCAGCAGGCCGGCGCGCACGGCCGTGGCCGTTTCCTTGGTCTCGAGGTCGAGCTCGCCGTCGGCCGTGCAGAAGCGGATGCGCGTGAGCACGTTGACGACGAAGCGCCAGCGCTCGGCGTCGTGCAGCTCGGGCGCCCAGCGTTTCGGCGTGTCGCCGTACATCGCGCGCAGGAAGGTCGCGAGCCCCGGCCCGCGCAGCACCGCGCTCACCTCGTCGGCCAACGCCAGCGTCTCGCGTGTGTTCCATTGCGGGACGACGCCGGCGTGCACGCACAGCCACCCCGCCGCCTCGCAGGCCAGCGGCCGGGCGCGCAGCCAGTCGAGGTGTGCGTGGCGCTCCGCGTCGTCGAGCACCTCGCCGAACGTGTCGCCGCCGTGCACTGCGCGTGCGCCGTGCGCCACCGCGAGCAGGTGCAGGTCGTGGTTGCCGAGCAGGCAGGTGGCCGCGTCGCCGAAGCCGCGCAGCCGCCGCAGCACGGCCAGCGAGCCCGGGCCGCGGTTGACGAGGTCGCCGAGCACGACGAGGCGTGCGCGCGAAGGGGAAAAGTCGATCAGCGCCAGCAGCCGCTCGAGGGCGTCGTCGCAGCCCTGAAGGTCGCCCACGAGGTAGAGCATCTTCAGCGCTCGCCCGGCCGCCTGAAGGGCGCTGAACGCCCCGCCGGGGGGCAGTGAACGAAGTGGGCGTGGGGGCGCTTCATGCACGGATTCTGCTACGCTGCCACTCCCCGGTTATCTCTCCGCCCCGGAACGATTGCTCGTCGTCGAACCGGCCGTGCGGTGCGCATGGAACCCACGCTGCTCGTCCTGCTGATCCTGCTCAATGGCGTGTTCGCCATGTCGGAGATGGCCCTGTCCGCGAGCCGCAAGGCGCGCCTGCAGGTGATGGTCGAGGCGGGAGAGGGCGGCGCGCAGGCGGCGATGGACCTGCACGATCACCCGACGAAGTTCCTGTCCACGGTGCAGATCGGCATCACCTCGATCGGCGTCCTGAACGGCATCGTCGGCGAGGCAGCGTTCGCGGAGCCGCTGGCCAGCTGGCTGAGCGGGCGGTTCGACATCGGCACCAAGACCGCCGGCTACATCGCGACGGGCCTGGTCGTCGTGCTCATCACCGTGCTCACCATCATCTTCGGCGAGCTCGTGCCCAAGCGGCTCGGGCAGCTCTATCCCGAGACGGTGGCGCGCCTCGTGGCCCCGCCGATGATGGCGCTGTCGGCGGCGACGCGGCCGCTGGTCGGATTCCTGAGCCTGGCCACCGAAGGCGTGCTGCGCCTCATCGGCATCCGCTCCGACACGGCGCGCGCCGTCACGCACGAGGAGATCGCGGCCAGCCTCGAAGAGGGCGTCGATGCCGGCATCATCGAGCGCCAGGAGCACCAGATGGTGCGCAACGTCTTCCGGCTCGACGATCGCCAGATCGGCTCGATGATGATCCCGCGCGCCGAGATCCAGTGGCTCGATCTCGAGGCACCGCTCGAGACCATCGTGCAGCGCGCCACCGAGAGCGGCCACACGCGCCTGCCGGTGTGCCGCGGCTCGCTCGACGACGTCGTCGGCGTGCTCGGCCTGCACCACCTGCTGCCGCCGCTGGCGCGTGGCGAGCAGCCCGACCTGGCCGCGCTCATCGAGGCGCCGATCTTCGTGCCCGAGACGCTCTCGGGCATGGAGCTGCTCGACCACTTCCGGCGCAGCCGCACCGACCTCGTCTTCGTCGTCGACGAGTACGGCGCCGTGCAGGGCGTGATCACCGAGCGCGACCTGCTCGAAGCCATCGCCGGCGAGTTCGCGACGCCCGCCGACGACGATGCCTGGGCGGTGCGGCGCGCCGACGGCAGCTGGCTGATGGACGGCCTGATCCCGGTGCCCGAGCTGAAGGACCGGCTCGAGATCAGGGAACTGCCCGAGGAGGACCGCGGCCGCTACAACACGCTCGCTGGCATGATCATGCTCCTGCTCGGGCGGCTGCCGCACACCACCGACGCCGTGCAGTGGAGCGGCTGGCGCTTCGAGGTCGTCGACCTCGACGGCAAGCGCGTCGACAAGGTGCTCGTCTCGCCGCTCGAAAGCCACCCCTCGTCCATTCCCAGCATCGCCGGAGAGACTTCTTGATCAACCCGCACCTGCACCGCCAGCCCGTGCCGCTGGACCCCCAGCAGCACCGCCAGCTGAAGATCGCCTTTCCAGTCACCGACTGGTCGGTGGCGTCGCGCCTGAATGCCGTCTTCGTCGCCGCCACCGAGTTCTCCGACGTGTGCAAGGAGTTCCCGATCGTCTTCGTGCGCGCCGGCCGCGAGGCCGACGGCCGCGACCAGATCGCGCCGATCGCCGTGCTCGGCGTGAGCGCCGAGCAGAACCTCTACCTCACCGAGCCCGAGGCGGCGGGCCGGCCGCGCGCCTGGCGCGCGGCCTACAAGCCGGCCGTGCTGCAGTCGTATCCGTTCTGCATCGGCCGCGTCGACGAGCAGCGCTTCGCGATCTGCGTCGACATGTCGTGGCCCGGTGCGAACACCGAGGCCGGCCAGCCGCTCTTCACCGCCGAGGGCCAGCCCGCCGAGCTGCTGACCGCGATGAAGCAGCACCTCGAACTGCTGGAAGGCGCCATCCAGGCCACGCGCACCTTCGGCCAGCGCCTGCTCGAGCTCGACCTGCTGCGCGACATGCGCTTCGACGCCACGCTGCCCGGCGGGCGGCAGCACAGCGTCGACGGCTTTCTCACCGTCGACCAGGAGAAGGCGCAGGTGCTGCCCGACAACGTGCTCGGCGAGCTGCATCGCAACGGCATGCTCGGCCTCATCCAGCTGCACTGGGCTTCGCTGCCGCTGATGCGCCGCCTGATGGACTGGCACGTCCAGCGCAATGCGCCGCAGGCAGCGGCGCCGGCCGCCGCGGCCGCGGGCACGTCCGCGCCGAGCTCAGCGCCGGCAGCCTGACGCGGCCACCGAAGGCTAGTCCGCGGAGCCGCGGCCGCTCGCCTCTTGCGCCTCTTGCGCTTCTTGCGCCGCGCGCCCGGAGGCGGCGCCGCAGACGGGGCACTCCGGCTGGCGCGCGATGTGCACCTCGTCCCAGTGCATCGAACGCGCGTCGAGCATGAGCAGCCGGCCGGCCAGCGAAGTGCCGACCCCGGCGAGCAGCTTCAGCGCCTCGGCCGCCTGCATGGTGCCGATGATGCCCACCAGCGGCGCGAAGACGCCCATCGTCGCGCAGGCCGTCTCCTCGAAGGCGGCGCCGGGCGGGAACAGGCAGGCGTAGCAGGGCCCGCCCTCATTTCCGCTGCCACTCCCGCTCCCGCTGCGGCTGTCGTAGACGGAGATCTGGCCGTCGAAGCCGATCGCCGCGCCGCTGACGAGCGGCTTGCCGGCGCGCACACAGGCCTCGTTCACGGCGTGCCGGGTCGCGAAGTTGTCGCTGCAGTCGAGCACGACATCCGCCTCGGCCACCCACTGCGCCAGCAGCATGGCGTCGGCGCGCCGGCGCAGCGCGCGCACCTGCACGTCGGGGTTGATGGCGGCGATGGTCTGGCGCGCCGAGTCGGCCTTCGGCTGGCCGACGCGCGACAGGTTGTGCGCGATCTGCCGCTGCAGGTTGGTGAGGTCGACGGTGTCGTGATCGACGAGCGTGAGCCGCCCGACGCCCGCCGTGCCCAGGTACAGCGCCACCGGCGAGCCGAGCCCACCGGCGCCGATGACGAGCGCGTGCGCGGCGAGCAGGCGCTGCTGGCCCTCGATGCCGATCTCGTCGAGCAGCACATGACGCGAGTAACGGAGCAACTGGTCGTCGTTCATCGCGGCCATTGTCACGCCGCTGCTCGGTGCCGGCGAGGGCTGTTCCACGATGGCGCAGGTGCGGCGGGGTTGTCCTAGCTTGGCGAGGGCGGCGGCATCTCCGACATTGGCACCATGCAAACCTCGGCCTCCCCCCGCCGCGAGTGCCGACCGGTCGGTCCGCACGGCGCGCACCACGCGCACCACGCGCACCTGTCCCCGCGAAGCGCGCCGGCGCGCGGTCAGGCCCTGCCTGCGGGCGCACATGGCGCCGTGTCTGGCGCCGTGCCTGCCGCCGTTTCTGCCACCGTGTACGCCGCCGTGCTGCTCGCCCTCGCGCCGGCCGGCGCCGCCCTCGCGCAGACGGCGGCCTCCGACAGCGGCGCGCAGGGCCCGCAGCCCGTGCAGGTGGCGCAGGTCGTGATCACCGGCTCCGTGCTCGAGCGCGCGCTCGCCGATGCGCCTTACGCCATCGGCACCGTCGGTCGCGAGGAGCTGCGCAGTGCCGGGCCACTCGTGCACCTGTCCGAGAGCCTGGCGCGCGTGCCGGGGCTCTCGGCGGCCAACCGCTGGAACTACGCACAAGACCTGCAGATCAGCTCGCGCGGCTTCGGCGCGCGCGCCGGCTTCGGCGTGCGCGGCCTGCGCCTGTACAGCGACGGCATTCCCGCCAGCGGCCCCGACGGCCAGGGCCAGGTGTCGCACTTCGACCTTGCCGGCGCCGAGCGCGTGGAGGTGCTGCGCGGCCCGTTCTCGGTGCTCTACGGCAACAGCTCGGGCGGCGTCATCTCGCTCGTCAGCGCGCCGGTGAAGGGCACGCGCGTCGAGGGCTCGCTCGACGCCGGTTCGTTCGGGCTGCGCCAGTTGCGCGCGCAAGGCGAGACGCAACTCTCGCCCTCGCTCGACCTGCGTGCCGGCGCGGCGGCCCTGGAGACCGAAGGCTTCCGCCCGCACAGCGAGGCCGAGCGGCGCCTGGCCAACCTGCGGCTGGGCTGGCAGGCCTCGAGGAACGATTCGCTGCTCGTCACCGTCAATCACCTCGACCAGCCGGCCCAGGACCCGCTCGGCCTGACGCGGGCGCAGTTCGACGCCGATGCGCGGCAGACGACGCCGCAGGCGACGCAGTTCGACACCCGCAAGACCACCCGGCAGACGCAGCTCGGCAGCCGCTGGCAGCACCGCTACGACAGCGGCGTGCTGCGCGAGGCGCAGTTCGCGCTCTATGCCGGCCAGCGCGACGTCGTGCAGTTCCTGGCCATCGCGCCGGGCACGCAGGGCAGCGCCGCCACCTGCGCGACGGTGGTGCCACCGCCGGCCAACTGCCGCCACGGCGGCGGCATCATCGACTTCTCGCGCGACTTCCACGGCGCCGAGGCGCGGCTGCGGCTGGCGCTCGGCGATCTCGACGTCGTCGCCGGTCTCGCCGCCGACCGCCAGCGCGACGAGCGCAAGGGCTACGAGAACTACAGCGGCACCGGCGCCGCGCAGGTGCTCGGCGTGCAGGGCGCGCTGCGCCGCGACGAAGTGAACCGCGGCGCCAGCGACGACGTCTTCGTGCAGGCCGAGTGGGCCTTCGCGCCGGCCTGGGCGCTCGGCGCCGGCGTGCGCAGCGGCCGCGTCACGCTGTCGGCGAGCGACGCCTACCTGAGCAACGGCGACGACTCCGGCAGCCGCCGCTTCAGCTACACGAACCCGGTGCTCGGCCTGCGCTTCGCGGCCGCGCCGGGGCTCAGGCTGCACGCCTCGGCGGCGCGCGGCTTCGAGTCGCCGACGCTGGGCGAACTGGCCTATCGCGCCGACGGCAGCGGCGGCTTCAACACCGCGCTGCTGCCGCAGCGCAGCGAGCAGCTCGAGCTCGGTGCGAAGTGGCGCGCCGAGGCGTGGCAGGTCGACGCGGCGGTGTTCGACGTGCGCGTCGAAGACGAGATCGGCGTCGCCACCAACGCCGGCGGCCGCTCCGCGTTCCAGAACGTCGGCCGCACGACGCGCCGCGGCGTCGAGATCGCGGCGCGCTGGACGCCGCTGCCGGCGTGGAGCGCCGGCCTCGCGGCGACGGCGCTCGATGCACGCTACCGCGACGACTTCCTCGCCTGCGCCGGCATTCCCTGCACGGCGCCCACGGTGCCGGTGCCGGCCGGCAACCGCATCGCCGGCACGCAGCGCGGCACCGCCTTTGCCGAGCTGGCCTGGCGCAACGCGGCGCTCGGCGAGTTCGGCGCCGAGCTGCGCCACGCGCGTGCGCTCATGGCCAACGACCGCAACACCGAGGCGGCCGCGCCCTACACGCTGCTCGGGCTGCGCTGGAGCCATCGCGTGTCGGCCGCCGCGCTGCTCGGCGGCGGCTGGTCGGCCGAGTGGCTGGTGCGCGTCGACAACGTGCAGGACAAGCGTTATGCCGGCAGCGTCATCGTCAACGAGGCCAATGCGCGCTACTTCGAGACCGGCGCGCCGCGGGCCTTCGGCGTCTCGCTGCGGCTGGTGGGGCCCTGAGCTGAACAACATCCACGCTCGCCGCCGTCCGAGGAGGTTCGCGGTCGCTGCGAGCCGGCGGGGTCCTGCCGGCCCTGCCGACCCTGCCGAAGCTGGCGAGGTTCGGCGGCGCGCGGCCCTCGCCCGGCTCGCGCTCTGCGTGGCGATCGCGCCGGCGTCTTCGCTCGTATTCGCCGCCGATGCCTTCGCCGCCGATGCCTTCGAGGGCGATCCGTTCAAGTCGCACCCGTGGCCCGACATGCGGCGTGAGTTCCTCGGCCGCCGTGCGCGCGTGGCCTTCGATGCCCGCGTCGGCGTCTTGGGGCCGGCCTTCGCCGAGGACCCGATGAACGTGCCGATCAGCGTGCGCGTCGACCCAACGCTTGGCCGCGTCGCCGAGATCGTCGTGCTCGTCGACCGCAATCCGATCCGCAAGGTGCTGAGCTACGAGCCGGTGCTGGCGCTGCCGGCACTCGCCTTCCGCTTCAAGCTCGAGCAGGCCTCGCCGGTGCGCGCCGCGGCGCGGCTGGCCGACGGGCGCTGGGTGGTGGGTGGCACCTGGGTCGATTCGGCCGGCGGCGGTTGCACCGTGGCCGGCGCCTCGCGCAACGACGGCACCTGGTCGCGCACGCTGGGCGAGGTGAGCGGCAAGCTCTTCACAACCGCGCCCGGGGCCTCGCGCCTGCGCGTGAAGATCATGCACCCGATGGACACCGGCCTCGTCGCCGGCATTCCCGCCTTCTATCTGAACCGGCTCACGCTGCGCGACGGCGACGACCGCGAGCTGGCGCGGCTGCAGGGCTTCGAGCCGCTGTCGGAGAACCCGGTGTTCTCGTTCGACTTCGCGACGCCGCCGCGCGGCGGCGTGCACATCGTCGGCACCGACAACAACGGCAACCGCATCCGGAGCCGCGTGCAGTGAAAGGGCATGCGCGGCCTATGCGGCCCGTGGGCTGGCTCTTCGCGGCGATCGCGGCCGGCGGCTGCGGCCTCGCGCACGCCCAGGCCCAGGCCCAGGCCCAGGTGGCGGCACGCGCCGACCTCGCGACGTTCGACTACCGGCTGCAGGCGCGCGCGCTGGCGCCCGGCGTCTGGGTGGTCGAGGGCGACAACGACGACTTCACGCCGCGCAACGGCTGCAACATCATCAACACCGGCTTCATCGCCACCGGCGCCGGCGTGCTCGTCGTCAACACCGGCCCCAACCGCCGCTACGGCGAGCAGCTGCGCGCGCTCATCGCGCGCACGACGCGCGAGCCGGTGGTGCGGGTGCTGCACCTGAACCTGCACCCCGACTACTTCCTCGGCAACCAGGGCTTCATCGATGTGCCGCGCATCGCCACCGCCGCGACGCGCGCCGGCATCGCGCGCGAGGCCGCCGCCTACGAGAGCAACCTGTACCGACTCTGCGGCGACTGGATGAAGGGCACGACCACCGTGGCGCCCGACGGCACGCTCGAGCTGCCGGCGGGCAGCGACGGCGCGGGCGCCAGTGCATCGGGCCGGTTCGAGATCGGCACACGGCCTTTCGAGTGGCACGTGCTCGCCGGGCACACCGCGAGCGACCTCGTGCTCGTCGACCGCACGAGCGGCGTGGCCTTCGTCGGCGGGCTGATCTTCCACCGCCGCGTGCCGACGACACCGCATGCCAGGGTGGACGCCTGGCTCGCCAGCCTCGCGCGCCTGGAGCGCATGAACCTGCGCACCGTGGTGCCGAGCCACGGCCCGGTGCACGAGGGCACGGCGGGACTCCTGGAGACGCGCCGGTTCCTGCAATGGCTCGACACCGCCTTCACCCGCCACGCCGGGCAGGGGCTGGAGATGAACGAGGTGCTGCGCGCACCCGTGCCGGACGAGTTCCGCGGCTGGGCGGCCTTCGCGAGCGAGTACGTGCGCAACGTGGCGCACCTGTACCCGACGTACGAGCAGAAGGCGCTCGGGGCGCCGCGCCGCTGAGCCCGCGCTGCGGTGGCGCGCTCGCGTCGCGCCGCGCCCCGTGCGCTGGGGCCGCGCCGGTGGCGCGTGTGGCTCGGCGGGCGTGCGTTCAGCTCCCTGCCGCGCCGTGCGGGCCCGGGTCGCGCGCGACGTGCGGCCCGCTGCGAAAGCGCCACCAGGGCAGGGCGCGCGTCAGCGAGAGCACCGCGCCGGCCTGCTCGCTCGGCGCATAGCCGGGCAATGCGCGCAGGGCCTCGGCCCAGGCCGGCGCGGCGAGCGCGGCACGCAGCGCGCGCACGGCGGGCTGTTCGAGGGCATCGGCGAGGCAGACGAGGAAATAGTCCTCCTCCACCAGCGGCACGAAGCCGAGGCCGAGCGATGCGGCCGCGGCCTCGAGCCCGAGCGCCGCATCGGCGCGCCCCTCGGCCACCGCGTGCGCCACCGCGAGGTGGCTGTTCTCCTGCGCCACCACGTGCAGCGCGGCGATGTCCACGCCGGCGGCATCGGCGAGGTGGCGAGCGAGCAGCTCGGTGCCCGAGCCTTCTTCGCGGCTGGCGAAGCGCGGGCGCGCGCCGGCTTCGCCACGCCGCAGGTCCGCCCAGCCCGACAGGTGCAGCGGGTTGCCTGCCGCCACGATGAGCCCCTGGCGCCGGCGCATGCACGCGATGAGCTTGTGGCGCCCGGGCACGAGCAGCGGCTTGAGGGCGCGCGCGTAGTGCTGCACGCGTTCCACGAGCAGCGGCACGTGGAAGCCGGCGACGAGGCAGCGGCCCTCGGCGAGCGCGCGCAGCGCATCGAGGCTGCCGGCAAAGCGCAGCTCGATGTGCAGGCCCTGCCCGCTGCCGGCCAGCGCCTGCAGCGCCGGCAGCGCCAGGTCGTGGCTGGCGTGCACGCGCAGCACCTGCCGCGAGCCGTCCATCGCCTCGTCGAGCACGAGCTGCAGTTCGCCGCGCAGCGCCTCGATGTGCGGCGCCAGGCGGGCGCGGGCGCGCCGCTCGGCCCACAGCAGCCGCTCGGCGAACGGCGTCAGCCGCGCCGGCTGCCCTCGCACCCAGTGCACGAGTGGCTCGCCGAGCGTCGCTTCCCAGTTCTTCAGCGACCCCCACAGGTGCCGGTAGCTCTGCCCGAGGCGCAGCGCGGCGCGCTGGATCGAACCGGCTTCGGCGAGCGCCGACAGCAGGTCGAACAGCGGGTTGTCGATGGCCGCGCCGCGCTGGGCGTCGCCGGCGCCGAAGCGGTACTGCAGCTGCACGCCGCGCTCCTTCACGACGCGGGCGTTCCTGACTTATCCACCGCCGCGCTGCAGGTGCAGGTCGAGGCGGCGCAGGAACTCGCGCCGCTCGGCCAGCGGCACGCCCTCGAAGGCGAAGCTCACCGCCAGCCTCGGCACCCGCACGAGGGCGATGACGCGCGGTGGCAGCACCCGCCATTGCAGGCGGAGATGTCCGGGAGGATCGCCGGCGCCGATGCAGCCCGCCGCGCCGATGAGCACGCGCAGCGCCTGAGGGCCGTCTTCGACGCATTCGTGCCCGCCGGTGGCCGCGGGCATCCAGCCGCGCCACTCGGCCTCGGTGCAGCCGTATTCGCGTTCGAAGCGTTCGCGTTCCTCGACGATCACGGGGTCAGCTGCCGGTGATCAACCGCCTGCATGGAGCGGTCGGCACTCAGCCACCGGCGATCGGCGGCCAGATCGCCAGCACGTCGCCCCCGGCGAGCGGCCGCGTCGCGCGCTCGGCCGGCGGAACGAAATGGCCGTTGACGAGCACCAGGTGCACGAGCTTGGCGGGCAACGCGAACGGCGCCATCACCTCGGCGATGGTGGCGCCCTCGCTCACCTCGAGCGACAGCTCGTTGCCGCGGCGCCGGTCGGCCGGCAGGTACTCGCCGAGGCTGGCGTAGAGCTTGAAGGTGATCTGCATGGCTGCGATGCTGCCACGCCGGCGCGAGGCGCTCTGTGTTCGAGGGGATCCGGGAGGGGGAGGGCGAGGCGGCTGGGGGCGACGCCGCCGTCACCTCACGTGCGCGTGCTCCGCCTGCGCCTGCGCGCGCGCGAGATAGGCCTCCATCAGCAGCGTCGGATCCTCGAGCAGCCGGTTCTTCCAGTCGCCGAGCGAGACTTCGCCCTCGACGAGGCCGCGCATCACGCCCACGTGCTGCGTCCAGCCGACGCTGTTGCAGCCGACCAGCTTGTCGCCGTCGAACTGCAGGCTGAGGTGCCTGCCGCCGCTGGCCGCGTCGGGCTGCGTGAGCTCGACATGCTGGCCGCCCTTGACGCCTTCCCAGTTGCCGAAGCTCGCCGAGACGAGGCCGAGCGTGTCGAGCACGTTGATCTGCGTCACGCCGCGCAGCTGCGTGACGTGGCCGACCATGTTCAGCGCCGCCACGCGCGCCTGCTCGGCGGCGTTGGGCTGGATGGCGCTGACGATGGTCTTGCCGCTCACCTTGTCGAAGGCCTCGGCGCAGTCGCCGGCGGCGTAGACGCCCTTGACGGTGGTCTCGAGATGCTCGTCGGTGAGCACGCCGACGAGGCAGCGGATGGCCGAGTTCTCGAGGAAGCCGATGTTGGGCCGCACGCCGACGGCGCTGATGACGAGGTCGGCCGGCACCGTGCGGCCGTTGGAGAGCTTGACGAGCATCGGCGCGGCCTCGGCGCCCTGTGGTGCAGCCTCGGCGTCCTTGCCGCCGAGGCCCACGGCCGAGGCGATCTTGCTGAGCAGGCCGCCGCCGTTGCCGCTGCCGCTGCCGCCGGATGCGGCAGCCGCCGCCGGCCGCTCGATCGACTCGACCTTGGCGCCGGTGTGCACGGCCACACCGCGCTTCTCGCACCACAGCTTGATCATCAGGCCGGCGGTGGGGCCCATCATGCGCGGCACCATGCGGTCGCCCATCTCGACGACGGCGAGCTTGACTTTCCGCGCCGCCAGCGCCTCCATGATGATGCAGCCGATGAAGCCAGCGCCCATCTGCAGCACGCGCGCGCCGGGCCTGGCGAGCTTCATGATCGCGCGCGCGTCGGCGAGCGTCCAGCACGGATGCACGCCGGGGCCGTCGGCGCCGGGGATCGGCGGCTGGATCGGCGAGGAGCCGGTGGCGATGAGCAGCTTGTCGTAGGGCAGCTTCGCGCCGTCTTCGAGCTTCACTTCGCGCGCGGCGGTGTCCACGCTCGCGGCGCGGCCGCGGCGCAGCTCGATGCCCAGGCTGGCGTAGTGGTCGGCCGCGCGGCGCAGGTGCGTGCCGCTCTCCGGCACGTCGCCCATCAGCAGGTAGGGAATGGCCATGCGCGAGTAGGGCGTCTCGGCTTCGTCGCCGACGATGACGATCGAGTCGCCCGGTGCGTGCTTGCGGATGGTCTCGGCGGCGATCACGCCGGCCGGGCCGGCGCCGAGGATCAGGTGTCGGGTCATGATGAAAGCTCTCCTTGCAGAAACGAGGAAGGCGGTGCCATGACCGCCTTCCGAGCCTGATGCCGGGCGCGCCTACCGGTGGCGGGCCCCGTCGCGTCTCATGCGCTCACAGGCCGAGGCGCTGCCGCGTCTCCCGGACTTACAGGCCGAGGCGCTGGCGCGTCTCGGGTTTCAGCGTGCCGTCGGCATTCCAGCCGCGGATCTCGTAGTACTTGGGCAGCATCTCCGGCAGCTTGCTCACGAGCCCCTTGGCCGGGCCGGTCTTGGCCGGTTCGGTGAGCAGGCGCTTGGGCAGCGAGTCGTCCTTGGCCGTGAAGCCGGCCTTGTTGTTGAAGTCGCGCTCCATGTTCCAGATGCGCTCGCCGATCTCGCCCAGCTTCTCCATCGTGTACTCGGGGCCGCAGGCGGCGGCCACCTGCGGCGCCACGTCGGCGAGCGTCCAGGCGAAGCTCGTGAAGATGCAGATGCCGGCCGCGTCGAAGGCGGCGGTGGCGTCCTGGAAGGCCTTCACGAGGTCGGGCTTGCCCTCGGCGGTGAGCGGGTCGGTCTTCACCGGGATGCCGAGCACTTCGGAGGCGACCGTGTAGCTGCGCAGGTGGCAGGCGCCGCGGTTGCTGGTGGCGTAGGTGAGGCCCATGCCCTGGATGCCGCGGCTGTCGTAGGCCGGGAATTCCTGGCCCTTGACGGTCATCGAGAGGTCGGGGTGGCCGTACTTGGCGGTGAGCCGCTTGCTGCCCTGGCCGATCTCCTTGCCGAAGCCCTCGGCCTTGCCGGTGATCTCGGCGAAGTAGCACAAGGCCTTGGCGCTGCCGAAGGGCGCCTCGATGCCGAGCTGCTCCTTCTTCAGCACGCCCATCTCGTACAGCTCCATGACGGCACCGATGGTGGCGCCGAAGCTGATGGGGTCGTAGCCCTGCTCGTTGCACATCATGTTGGCGTACTGCAGCGCGTCGAGGTCGTTGACGCCGTTGGCCGCGCCGAGCGCCCAGGCCGCCTCGTACTCGAGGCCGCCGCTGGCGCCCCAGTACTCGGGCTTGTTCTGCACCGAGAAGTGGCCCTGGTCCATCTTCTGGATGCGGCCGCAGGCGATGGTGCAGCCGAAGCAGGCCTGGTTGGTGACCAGCGGCTTCTTGCCGTCGGTGGCGCGCGGCGTGGCCATCGCTTCGGCCGAGATGTCCTTGGCACCTTCGAACTGGATGTCGCGGTGGTTGCGCGTGGGCAAAGCGCCGATCTCGTTGATGACGTTCATCAGCACCTGGGTGCCGTAGGTCGGCAGGCCCTGGCCGGTGACACCGTTCTCGGCCAGGATCTTCTTCTTCTCGTAGGTGACCTTCATGAAGGCCTTGGCGTCAGCGAAGTTGCCCACGCCCTTGGTGCCGCGCACGGCCACGGCCTTCAGGTTCTTGCTGCCGGCCACCGCGCCGACGCCGCTGCGCCCGGCGGCGCGGTGCAGGTCGTTGACGATGCAGGCGAAGAGCACCTTCTCCTCGCCGGCACGGCCGATGCTGCTGATGCGCAGCTGCGGGTCCTGGTGCGCCTTCTTCAGCTCTTCCTCGGTCTGCCAGACGCTCTTGCCCCACAGGTGGCTGGCGTCACGCAGCTCGGCGACGTCGTCGCTGACGGACAGGTACACCGGCTTCGGCGACTTGCCCTCGAAGATGATCATGTCCCAGCCGGCCATCTTCAGCTCGGCGCCCCAGTAGCCGCCGGAGTTGCTGCAGGCCACGGCGCCGGTGAGCGGCCCCTTGGTCACCACGGTGTAGCGGCCGCCCGTGCTGGCCATCGTGCCGGTGAGCGGGCCGGTGGCCCAGATCAGCTTGTTCTCGGGCGACAGCGGGTCGACCTTGGGGTCGATCTCGCTCACCAGGTACTTGGTGGCGAGGCCGCGCGAGCCGAGGTACTCCTTGGCCCACTTCATGTTCAGCGGCTCCGACTTGACGGTGCCGGCGGTGAGGTTCACACGCAGGATCTTTCCAGCCCAGGACATCTTGGGTCTCCTTGGTTCGGTCGGCGGGGGGCGCTCAGGCGGCGGCCTGGTTGCCGAGCTTGTCGGCCCAGGCCTTCATCTTGCCGAGCCCGGTCCAGTTGGCGTCGACGTAGGTGATGGCGCCGGTGGGGCAGGCGGTGGCGCAGGCGGGGTCGCCGCCGCACAGGTCGCACTTCTGCACCTTGCCGGTTTCCTGCACGTAGTTGATGGTGCCGAACGGGCAGCTGATCGTGCACACCTTGCAGCCGACGCAGGTGGCGTCGTCGACGATCTTGGCGCCGTTCGTCTTGTCGACGGTGATCGCCTGCACCGGGCAGGCGTGCAGGCACCAGGCCTCGTCGCATTGGGTGCAGGTGTAGGGCACCTTCTTGCCGGTGGCGTGGAAATCGAACACCTTGATGCGCGACTTCGCCGGTGCCATGACGCCGTAGTTCTCGAAGGAACAGGCCATCTCGCACTGGAGGCAGCCGGTGCACTTCTCGGCGTTGATATGCAGGCTCTTCTGCATGACGGGAGGTCTCCGCGTATGAATGTCGGTGGCAGGGACCGCCGACACGCGCGAAGCCGTCGGCGGGGGTTAGGAAATGATGTTCATACCGGAGCCTTGCATATACCTAGGCATAACCCGCAGGTCGGGGTCGGGTCGCGTCCGTCTGTTCCACGGTGGGACGCCCTTGCGCCGGCCTGGCGGAGGTTTCCCTGATCCTGCCTCAGGGCGGGCGGTAGCCCGCGCGCAATGGTCCGGGCCGCTGGGTCGCGTCGTGGATCAGTGGCTGGCGTTGGGAAAGAAGAGCGTCTCGCCGCCGACCTTGTAGGCCGCGATCGCCGCCTGCCCGGCGGGCGATACCACCCAGTCGGCGAACTGTTGCGCCAGCGCCGCTTTCGTGTGCGGGTGCTTCGCGGGGTTGACCACCATCACGCCGTACTGGTTGAAGAGGCTGCGGTCGCCCTCGACCAGCACGGCGAGGTCGCCGCGGTTCTTGAAGGCGAGCCAGGTGCCGCGGTCGGCCAGCACGTAGGCGTTGCTCGCCGAGGCCATGTTCAGCGCCGGGCCCATGCCGCAGCCGCACTCGCGATAACCGGCGGGCCTGGCGGCGGCCACGTCGTGGCCGGCCGCCTTCCACAGCCGCAGCTCGGCGGCGTGGGTGCCGCTCTTGTCACCGCGCGAGATGAAGACCCGGCCGCCCGCGGCCAGCTTCTTCAGCGCCGCGGCAATGTCGGTGCCGCGCGCGGCGGCCGGGTCGGCCTTCGGTCCGATGAGCACGAAGTCGTTGTACATGACGTTGCACCGCGCGGCGGCAAAGCCCTCGGCGACGAACTTCTCCTCGGCGGCGGTGTCGTGCACGAAGACGATGTCGGCGTCGCCGCGCCGGCCGGTGTCCAGTGCCTGCCCGGTGCCCACGGCGACGACGCGCACATCGATGCCGCTTGCCTGCTTGAAGGCCGGCAGCAGGTGGCCGAAGAGGCCCGACTGCTCGGTGCTGGTGGTGCTGGCCATGACGATGAAGCGCTCCTGCGCCGCGGCCGGCGAGGCCGCCATCGCGCCCAGCACCACGAGGCCGGCGGCGAAGGTGATGGATGTGGCCAACGAGGCGGCCAGTGCCCGCCGGCACTGGCGGAGCGAGCTTCGAAGCGGGTTTCGATCGCCGAGGGTGTTCAAGTGGTCCAGGGCAGTTCTCCTTTGAGGAACTGGCGTGCCTGTTCGGGCAGCTCGTCGCCGCGGAAGAAGCGGTCCGCGGGCAGGTCGGCGAGCAGCCGGCCGGCCTCGAGGTAGGCGACCCGCGTCGCCAGGCGCTTGGCCTGGCCGAGGTTGTGCGTGCTCATGACGACGGTGACGCCGTCGGCGGCGAATTCGCCGATGAGCGCTTCGACCTCGCGCTTGGCGCCGGGGTCGAGGCTGGCGGTGGGCTCGTCGAGGAAGAGGATGTCCGGCGTCAGCGCCCAGGCGCGCGCCAGCGCCAGGCGCTGCTGCTGGCCGCCGGAGAGCTCGCGCGCGCGGCGGCCGGCCAGGCTCGCCAGGCCGACGCGCTCGAGCGCGCGCTGGCAGCGCCCCTGGCGCTCGGCGGCCGGCACGCGCTGCAGCCACAGCCCGACGAGCACGTTCCAGCGCACGCCGAGGTTGAGCAGGAAGGGGCGCTGGTGCAGCATCGCCGCGCGGCAGGGGCGCTGCTCGGGCAGCAGGGCGTGCCCGGTGCGCTCGCCCTGCACCTGCGCCGCAGCGGTCAGGCCGCTCGGGCCGTGCAGCAGCCGCAGCAGCGTCGTCTTGCCCGAGCCGTTGGCGCCCACGAGCGCCAGCCGGTCGCCGCGACGCAGCACGAGATTCACCGCCTGCAGGGCCCGCGTCGGCCCATAGCAGACACCGGCGCCGCGCAGTGTCACGAGCGGCGGGCGCAGGCTGCTCAGGGCGACGTCGGCGGCGGGGAGTGGTGCCTTCATGCGGATGTCCACGTCAGGCCCACGTCAAGCCCGCGTCAAGCCCACGCCTCGAGCGGTGCGCCGTGCCGCTGCTGGCGCAGCTGCACGAGCCCGATCACCGCGTTGAGCGTGCCCACCACCGCCAGCAGCACGAGGCCGAGCGCGAGCGCCAGCGGCAGGTCGCCCTTGCTCGTCTCGAGCGCGATGGTCGTCGTCATCACGCGCGTGATGCCGTCGATGTTGCCGCCCACGATCATCACCGCGCCCACCTCGGCGATGGCGCGGCCGAAGGCGGTGAGCACGACGGTGAGGACGCCGTAGCGCTCGTGCACGAGCAGCAGCAGCGCGCTGGCCGCCGCGCCCGCGCCGAGCGAGCGCAGCTGGTCGCCGCCCTCGGCGAGCGCCGAGAGCACGAGCCGGCGCGACAGCGCCGCCACCAGCGGCACGACGAGCAGGCTCTGCGCGATGACCATCGCCGCCGGCGTGAACAGGATGCCCCAGTGGCCGAGCGGCCCGGCGCGCGAGAGCAGCAGGTAGACGAGCAGCCCGACCACCACCGAAGGCATCGCGAGCAGCGTGTTGACGAGGCCGACCAGCAAGGGCTGGCCGGGGAAGCGCGTCACCGCGAGCAGCGCGCCGAGCGCCAAGCCGAGGCCGGTGCCGACGAGCGTGGCGGCGCCGCTGACCTGCAGCGAGAGCGCCACCGTCTGCACGAGGCGCGGCTCGGCATCGGCGACGAGGGTTGCGGCGGTGGCGAGGCTTTCGGCGAAGGCGGGCATCGGGTCGCGAGGAAGCAAGAGCGCCATGCGGTGGCGTGTGACAGCGAGTGGCGGCGGATTGTGGTGAGCCCCGTTCTTGCTGGCGATATGTCCCGTGTTGCATATCGGGCCGCAGAGACCGGGATGCGCCACCGATGCCGGCGGCGCCTGGCGGTGCTGTGCCGGCCGCTGTTCGACGCTGTAGCACCGCCGGCGGGTTAACCCTCGCGCGCAGCCGCGGATCGGCCCGGCGCAAGGCCCGGCAGGGGTATGGCATGGCGGTTGCAACGGCAGTGCCCGAACCCGCCCGCGCCGGTGCCGGCGGCCATCCCCCGGAGGAGACCTTCACATGCAGATCAGACTTTCTTCGTTGCTCGTTGCCGCCGCCGTCGCGGCCATGGCCTCACCGGTGCTGGCCCAGAAGCCTGTCACCGACCAGATGATCGAGAACGACGCCGCCACGCCGGGCGACATCCTGAGCTGGGGCCTGGGCACGCAGGGCCAGCGCTACTCGCCGCTCAAGCAGATCAACGCCTCGACGATCGGCAAGCTGGTGCCGGCGTGGAGCTTCAGCTTCGGCGGCGAGAAGCAGCGCGGCCAGCAGAGCCAGCCGCTCATCCACGAGGGCAAGATGTACGTGACGGCGTCGTACTCGCGCATCTTCGCGCTCGACGTCAAGACCGGCGCCAAGCTCTGGAAGTACGAGCACCGCCTGCCCGAGGGCATCATGCCCTGCTGCGACGTCATCAACCGCGGCGCCGCCATCTACGACAACCTCGTCATCTTCGGCACGCTCGATGCGCAGCTCGTCGCGCTCAACGCCGCCACCGGCGAGGTGGTGTGGAAGGAGAAGATCGACAACTACGCCGACGGCTACAGCAACACCGCCGCGCCCATCATCGCCAACGGCCTGGTGATGACCGGCGTCTCCGGCGGCGAGTTCGGCGTCGTCGGCCGCGTCGAGGCGCGCGACGCCAAGACCGGCCGCCTGGTGTGGATGCGCCCGACGGTCGAAGGCCACATGGGCTACACCTACGACAAGGACGGCAAGGCGAGCGAGAACGGGGTCTCCGGCACCACCGGCAAGAGCTGGCCGGGCGACCTGTGGAAGACCGGCGGCGCGGCCACGTGGCTGGGCGGCACCTACAACGCCAAGACCGGCCTCATCTACTTCGGCACCGGCAACCCGGCGCCGTGGAACAGCCACCTGCGCAAGGGCGACAACCTGTATTCGTGCAGCACGGTGGCCATCGACGCGAAGACGGGCAAGATCGTCTGGCACTACCAGAACACGCCCAACGACGGCTGGGACTTTGACGGCGTCAACGAGTTCGTCACCTACGAGGAAGGCGGCCGCATCCTCGGCGGCAAGGCCGACCGCAACGGCTTCTTCTACGTCAACGACGCGAAGACCGGCCAGCTGGTCAACGCCTTCCCCTTCGTCAAGAAGATCACCTGGGCCACGGGCATCGACCTGAAGACGGGGCGGCCGAACTACGTGCCCGAGAACCGGCCCGGCGACCCAACCGGCGGCGCCGACAACAAGGGCAAGTCGGTCTTCTCGGCGCCCAGCTTCCTCGGCGGCAAGAACCAGATGCCGATGGCCTACTCGCCCGACACGAAGCTGTTCTACGTGCCGAGCAACGAGTGGGGCATGGAGATCTGGAACGAGCCCGTCACCTACAAGAAGGGCGCGGCCTACCTTGGCGCCGGCTTCACGATCAAGACGCTCAGCGACGGCCCGATCGGCGCGCTGCGCGCCGTCGACCCGAAGACCGGCAAGATCGTCTGGGAAGCGACGAACAACGCGCCGCTGTGGGGTGGCGTGCTCACGACCGGCGGCAACCTCGTGTTCTGGGGCACGCCCGAAGGCTTCCTGCAGGCCGCCGATGCGAAGACGGGCAAGATCGTCTGGAAGTTCCAGACCGGCTCGGGCATCGTCGCGCCCCCGATCACCTGGCAGCAGGACGGCGAGCAGTACGTCGCCGTGGCCAGCGGCTGGGGTGGCGCGGTGCCGCTGTGGGGCGGCGACGTGGCGAAGAAGGTGGCCTTCCTCGAACAGGGCGGCTCGGTGTGGGTGTTCAAGCTGATGAAGTGATCGGCGCGCGAAGACGCTGAAGTTCCTCTTTGGGGATCGGGGCCGCCATTCGTGGCGGCCCCTCTTTTTTTGCATTCGTGGAGGAGACCCGAGATGAAGCGATGGCAGGCCGTGGCCGGCGCCGTGCTGTTGGGCTTGGGCGCGGACGCGGCGCTCGCCGACCGCCCTTTCGTCGCCACCACCAGCGCCGCCGCGGAAGAGGACGACGACCGCGTGTGGTCCACGTCCACCTGGGTGCATCGCGACCGGCGGTCCTCGGAAACGGGCCTGGCGGCGGAGTACGCCTTCGAGCCGCGCCTATCGACCGAATTCACGCTCGCGCGCGCCAAGCCGCGCTCGCCCGGGAGCGAGGCCGCCCTCGAGGCCGAGGCCGAGCTCAAGTGGCTCTACAACAGCATCGCGCGCGACGGTTGGGGCATCGGCGTGAGCATCGGCATCGGCGCCGGCAAGGACGGCGATGCGGGCTGGCGCGCCGGCCACCGGCAGGTCGCCGTGCCCTTCAGCTGGCAGTGGAGCGATGCGGGCGGCCTGCTGCACCTGAACGCCGGCGTCGCGCGCGAGCGCGGCGCGCGGCGCGAGGCGCTGGCCTCGGCCGGCCTGGAGGCGCCGCTCGCGCGGCGTTGGCTGGCCTTCGCAGAGCTCGCCCGCGGCGGCGACGAGCGCCTGGCTCATGCCGGCGTGCGCTGGTGGATCAAGCGCGAGCGCTTCGCGCTCGACCTCTCGGCGCTGCGCCGCCGGCCCGAGGGCGAAGGCGCGGTCACCGCCTGGGTCATCAACCTCAGCGCCTGCGACCTGTGAACCGGGCCGCCGGCGTTAAGCGCGCGCCAAGCGCGCGCTAAGTCGGGCCCGCGAGACTGCGCAGCACAGGGGTCTCCCTGTTGCCCTCAACTGCCGCGGCACCGGTGTCCGGGCCAAGGCGTGTGTCGCGCACCATCATGATCACGGAGGTTCTTCATCATGAGTATCGAATGGGGTGGTTTTCCTTTCACCAGCAACATGACCGCCACCGTGGTGGACGTGGGGCAACCGCCGGCCGACGTGCTGGTGGCCAGCCAACCCTGCCGCATCGACGTGCAGTGGGACGTTCCGCCGGCGATCGCGGCCCTCATCAACGCGGGGCATCAGTTCCGGCTGCGTTCCTACGCCGAGAGCGTCGGCCCGGGGCAGGAGAAGCAGATCGGCGGCACGGACTTCGTTGCCGGCGTTCCCGGGCAGACGAGCTACAGCCACGCGATGAACGTGGCCGGCGGCACGCTGCTCGGCGAAGGCCAGAACGACGCCAGCGGCCAGCCGGTCTCGGGCCTGTACAAGATCGCCTGCGTGCTGCAGCTGATGAACGGCGTCGCCACGCGCATCTCCGGCTTCGGCGAGTACACGCGCCACGTCATGTTCCGCGCGCCCTGACCGGCAGCGCATCCACGGCTGGTACGGCCGGACCCCTGCCTGCCCGGCAGCGGTCCGGCTCCCGCCACCGGCACGATCCTGCCGCCTTCAGTGTCTTCGGCGTCTTCGCCCGGACGCGCCGGCGATGGCGCGACACTCTCGCATTCGAGCAGGAGCTTCACGATGGGCCACCGCGAGCTTCATGTCATGCGTGCCGTGCTGGACGAAGAGCGGCAGACCATGCGCTACACCTGCACCGCCTGCGAGCGCTGCGTCGAGGACGGCCCGGACGGCCTGCGGATCCTGAGCCGCGGCGACCCGGAAGCGGTTCACCAGGGCGGCAGCCTCACGGCGCTGGCACTCGAGCTCGAGCCCGACCTGGCCCCGCCGCCGCCCATGCTGCACTGAGCGGCGCGCTGCTGCTGAGGCTCTCAGGCTGCGAGCCGGCAGGCGATGCGGCGGTACAGCGCCGTGGTCTCGGCGCTCGGGCCGATGCCGAACTGCTCGCGCAGCGACTGCACGCACTGGCGGTACTGCCGCTCGGCCAGCTGCATCTGCCCCAGCTGCGCATAGCAGCGCATCATGCGCCGGTGCACCGGCTCGCTGCAGGCGTCGATCTCGAGCTGGCGGTGGGCGTGCTGCAGGCAGGCGTGCCACTCCGCACGCTGCTCGCGCAGCGCGGCAAGATGCTCGAGCACCTGGTTCAGCCGGTCGCGCAGCGCCTGCGCATCGGCGACGAGCGAAGACTCCCGCTCGCCCTCCTCGAGCAGATCGCGCTGGTACAGCGCCAGCGCCGCGTCGTACTGGGCGACGGCCTCGGCCGCGTGGCCGAGACGCTCCTCGCGCAGCCCGGCGTCGGCATGCCGCACGAACTGCTCGGTGTCGAGCCAGGCTTCGCCCGGCGCGAGCAACTGGTAGCCCTCGTCGCCCAGGTGCAGCCGCGCGGCCTTGCCGAGTGCCCGACGCAGCCGGTGCAACGCGACGTGCAGGTTGTTGCGCGCGGCGTCGGCATCCGCTTCGGGCCAGAAGAGCGCCGCCAGGCGTGCCCGCGAGATCGGGCGGCGGCGCTGCAGCAGCAGCAGCTTGAGCAGCGCACGCACGCGGCCGCGCGGCAGCGCGGCAATCTGTTCGGTGCCTTGCCAGACGCGAAAGCCGTCGAGCATCCTGACGGTCAGCTCGGGTGCCAGCGGCGCCGCGTGGCGCAGTGCCGGCGCGGCTGCCGGCAGTTCCGTGCCTGCCCGGCCGACCAGCGGCTGGGGCTGGCGCCAGACGCTGACCTGGATCGGCGCCGCATCGGCGGCGGCGTGCGTTGCCATCGTGAACATGCCTTGCATCGTTTCCCCCTGGAACCCGAAGTCGTTGCGCGGCTTCGCATCGGGCCGGCGCAGTCTAGGCAGAAGGAGGGAGGACGCCCTGTGCGCCAGCGCACAGGGCGTCGTCGATGGCGCGGCGGGCGACGTCAGGGGCCGGCCGATGCGCCCTCGATGCGCTCGGCCAGGCGTCGCAGGTCTTCGATGACGACGACCTCGCGTTCGCGATGACGCTCGGGGTCGTGCTCGCGCTCGCGGTGGATCACGCCTTGGCGGGCGAGTTCGGCCATCTCGCGCGCCACCTGCTCGCGACCGCTGCTGATGCGCGTGGCGAGATCGTTGTGGCTCGGGGTGGGGTGCAGCACGACGCGCCCGTTGGCCGCCGCCTCGCCGCTCGTCGCCAGGCGCAGCAGCTCGGCGCACAGGCGCTGCTGCACGTTCAGCGTCGAGAGCTCGTAGACCCGCTCGGTGAGCGTGCGCGCCGTGCGCGCCAGGTGCTGCAGCATGCGTTCGCAGATGGGCCAGTGCCGGCGCAGCAGCAGCTTGAGGTCGGCGGCGCGCATGCGCGCCAGCACCGACTCCTGCAGCGCGACCACGGTCGCCGAACGCGGCCGGCCGTCGAGGGCGGCCATCTCGCCGATCGTCTCGCCGGCGACGGCGTCGCGAAAGCTCACCTCGCGCCCGCCGGGGGAGAGCGCCACCACGCGCAGGCGGCCGGAAAGTACGAAGCAGCAGTCGTGCTCGACATCGGCGCGCGACATCACCGTCTGGCGAGCTCGCACGAGGTGAAAACGGCAGGCCTGCGCCACCTCGGCGAGCACGTCGTCGCCGAGCCCCTCCAGCAAGGCGACGGCACGCAGCCCGGTGAGGGCGGGGCGGTCGAGTTCGGCGGAAACCATGGTCTGTGCGCCTGCAGCCGGGCCGTCGTGTTCGCCTTCGCCGGCGGGGCAGGCGACACGGCTCTCGCAGCGGGGCGCGAGTCTGGCACCGGCGTGCGGGACAATCCATCCCACGAGGCGAGCGCGCGCCGCCCGGATGCGCTGCGTCGTCCCCCGACTTGATGACAAGCAGCGCGGCCTGCCGCGAGAGCCGCGGCAGCAACCCCAGCACGTCCCCCAGCACGACCCCGCAGACCCCGCAGAACCCGCCGCCGATGACGAATCCGGATGTCGAGCCCACGAAGGGTAAGGGGCGCCGTGGCGGCGAGGTCGAGCGCTGGTGGGCGCTGGCGCTGCGCACGGTTCACCTCGCCGCGGTCGTGGCGCTGGGCGCGGCGCTGCTGGGCGCGCCGCTCGGCGCTGCCGGACCCGGTCTCGCCGTGTTCGCCACCGGCATCGTGCTGCTTGCGCAGGACCTGCGCGCAAGGCGCATCGCGCTCACAGAGGTGGCCGGCGCCGTGGTGCTGGTCAAGCTCGCGCTCGTCGCCTGGGTGGCCTGGTCGCGCCCGGCGGCCGATCACGCGCTCGCCGTGTTCTGGGTGCTGCTCGTGCTGTCGTCGCTGTCGTCGCACGCCCCCAAGCGCTGGCGGCATTGGGCACCGCGGCGCCGATGACGGGCGGCTTGGCCGGCGCGGCGCGCGCGTGCTACACACGCGCCAGCAGCGCCCGCCAGCCCGGCCACTGCTCGCGCGCGAGCGTGAACTTGCGCGCCGCGCCGCCGCGCTCCTGGCCCGCGGCGAGCGCCTGCACGAACGTGCCGGGGTCCTCGACCCAGGTGCCGCCGAGCACGTGCACGCCGCGCCCGAAGAGCGCGTCGGGCAGGCCGCCGACACTGGGCCCGAGCAGCGCCACGCGCTCGGCGTTGCGCGTGTGCGCGAGCACCGCATCGAGCGTGTCGTTGATGAGCAGCGCGCCGGTGGCGAGCACCTTGTTGCAGCGGCGCAGCGCCGCGGTGTCGAGGGTGACTTCGTAGCCTTCGTGCCGGCCGGCGAGCTCGGGGCGCAGTTCGACGACCGTGATGCGTGCGCCGCTGGCGATCAGGCGCGCCATCAGCGGGCCGAAGAGGCCGACGAGGCCGATGTGGTCGCCCGGGCCGGGCGCGAGGTCGCCCAGCGAATCGCCCGCGGCCGGCGGCGCCCAGCCTGCGCGCCGCGTCAGGCTGGCGGCCAGCGCCTGCGCCGCCGCCCAGGCGAGTGTGCGCGGCACGCCGGCCGGCCCGGCCATGGCACCGGCCACGTCCAGCGCCGTGAGGCCGGCCAGGGCCGGCGCCTCGCCCGAGCGCAGACGGGCCAGCGTGTCGCCGAGCAGCACGTAGGCGAGGCCGACCGAGCCGTCGTCGAGCTCGAGCGCCGCGAACTCGCCGCGCCGCGAGCCGTCGGCCGGCGGCGGCGGTACGTGCAGCGCGCGCACGCGCGGCTGGCCGAGCGCGGGCGCCAGCTCGTGCAGGATGGCGAGGATCTCGCCGCCGACGGTGCTCATCCAGGATCTCCCTTGTGGGTGTTGCTGCCGCCGCCATGGTGGCGCGCGGCGCGCGGCGACAGCGCGTTCGGAAAGTACATCGCCGTCAGGCTCTTGCTGTGCACCGGCACGGCGAGCCGCGTCTCGACGCGCGCGCCGGCGGCATCGCCCTCGTCGAGGTGGCGGCGCCAGTCGCGCACCCAGTGGATCTCGTCGCAGATCTCCATCATGCCCATCGTCTCGCGGTCGCCGACGAGCACGCCGTGCACGGCCAGGCCGAGCGCGCTGCGCGCCTCGTCCAGGCGGGCCAGCGTCGCCGGCACGCAGCCGAACTCGCCGTCGCTGACGACGACGAGGTCGGCGCTGGCCCAGGGGGCTTCGCGCACGAGGTCGAGCGCGCGCTCGATCGGCGTCTGGATGTCGGTGCCGCCGTCGAAGGCCTGGCCCATCAGCTCGAGCAGCGCCTCGAGGCCGCCGGGGCCGGCGAGGTCGCGCTCGAGCAGCTCGCCGGGGCCGCCGAAGGCGACGAGGCGGCAGCCGCGCCCGGCCGCACGCGCCGCGCGCAGCGCCGCGATGGCCACCGCCTTGGCGATGTTCTCCGGCGCGCCGCGCATCGAGCCCGAGGTGTCGAGGCACAGCACCATCGGCCCGCGCGCGAGCGGCTCGGGCGGGGCAACGTCCGCGCGCGCGCCCTGCGCCGCCGTGGGGTCGGGGCGCCAGTCGACGAGGCGGGCCTCGGTGTCGTGGGCCAGCAGCCGCCCTTCGGCATGGCGGGCGCGCCAGAGGCGGCGGCCGATCGGGTGGCACAGCAGCGTCGCCTCGGCCGCCAGCATGCGCTCGAGGCTGGCGGCGAAGCGGATGCCGGTGAGCTCGCCGGGCGCGCCGGCGATGCGCGTCTCCACCGGTTTGAGCGGCACGCGCTGCGGTGTGCCGCCGGCGCGCGGTGCGTGGCGCGGCGCGATGCCCGGCCGCGGCTCGCTGCGGCCGACGCGCTGCAAGAGCTCGGCCAGCGCCGGTAGCCGCTGCAGGCGCTCGGCGGCGCGGCGGGCGGTCTGCCACTCGCGGCTGCGCAATTGGCCGGCCATGCGGTCCCATTGCAGATGCGCGCCATCGGCCAGCTCACGCAGCAGCGCGAGCTCCTCGTCGAGGCCGGCGGTGTGAATGCGCCAGGCCTCGCGGAACTCGGTGCCGATTTGCGCGATGGCGCGGTCGCGGCTCAGGCGCGGCTGCAGGTCGTTGACGCGGTCGAGGTGCCACAGCAGCGTGCGCAGCACCTGTTCGGCGAGCGAGGGCACGCCGCGCGCCAGCGCCGGCAGGCCGAGCTCGCCGACGACGGCGCGCAGGGGTGCCGTGGCATCGGGCTCGCCGAAGTCCAGCGACGGGTCTGGCAGGGCACCGGCGACGAGGGCGCCGAGCCAGGCCGCGACCTGCGCCAGGCGCTGCTCGCGCGTGCCGGCGGCAGTGACCAGCGTCGGCAGCCACACGCCGCGCGGCAGCCGGGCGAGGCGCTCGTAGGGGCGGTCGAACGGCCCTGCGCGCTCCTGCGCTGGTTCGGTCACGGCGGCTTCGCCCACTCTTCCCAGGACTCGGATCTCAGGCGGCAGAGGCCTCGGCGGGCTCGAAGGCGACGGGCGCTGGGGCCTCGTCGGCCGCGGCCTCGTCGACCGGCAGCGCCGCGAAGCCCTGGCGGGCGTCGCGCAACCGCGCCGCGAAGTGGGCGAGCAGCGCCAGCACCGCGTCGTAGCGACCTAGCCATCGCTGCAGCAGCACCGGCGGCATCCACAGGCGCGTGGCGGTGGCCGCGGCGAGCGCGCCCCGGGCCGACCGCACTTCTGCTTCGGCCTGCGCCACCTGCGCCTCGATCTCGGCGACCTGGGCGACTCGAGCCTGCACGTGCAGCGCGCCCCAGCGCTTGTGCAGGCGCGCCTCCAGGCGCTCCTCGAGCCGCTGCGAGACGATGCGCTGTATGCCGCCGCCCGCTTCGCCCGGCGCGGGCGCCTGCGGCGACTGAGAGAGGCCGATGGCGCGTGCCAGCGCGAGCTTGCCGGCGGCGTCGCCGCCCGGCCCTCCCGCGCCGTCGTCTTCGGCGGGCATCTGCTGCTCGATGCCGAGCTGCTTCTCGAAGGCCGCCACGGCGCGCTCGAGCCAGGCCGCAGCGGCCGGCGGCGCGGCGAGCACGTGGTCTTCGAACCAGCCCATCAGCGCCGGCACGTCGGCCGGCGCGGCGCTCGCCACGTAGGGGGCGAGCCAGAGGTCGATGGCATCGAGCGCCGCGCGGCCCTCGCTGGCGGCAGCGACACGCGCGAGGCCGACGATCTGCCGCCAGCGCCGGTCGGAGAGCATGTTCACCGGAGCACCTTCGTGCTGCGCACTCCGGTATTCGCCCCGGTCCACGCGGGTGGACCCTTCGGGTCCGGGGCGGCCGGGCGGCCGGCTCATGCGCGCCGCCAGCCAGGCGCGCAGCGAAGTGCACGCGGCGACGAAGTCTTCGGTGAGCGCCACCCCCGCGGCCGCCTCGCCGACGGCGGCGCGCTCGGCGGCCGTCAGCGGCTGCGCCATGCACTCGCACCCGCTCTCACATCCGTTCGCGCCCTCGGGCAGCGCGAGCAGCGCGCCGAAGGCCGCGTCGCCCACCGGGGAAACAGGCACACGCACGAGGAAGCGGTCGTAGAAGGCGTGCAGCGCCTCGTCGTCCGGCACCTCGTTGCTCGCCGCCACCACGGCCACCAGCGGCACCGGCGCACGCTCGGTGCCGTTGTCGAACAGGCGCTCGTTGAGCAAGGTCAGGAGGGCGTTGAGGATCGCCGAGTTGGCCTTGAAGACCTCGTCGAGAAAGGCGATGCCGGCCGTCGGCAGGAAGCCTTCGGTGAGGCGTTCGTAGCGGTCGTGCTCGAGCGCCTTCAGCGACAGCGGACCGAACAGTTCCTCGGGCGTGGAGAAGCGCGTCAGCAAACGCTCGAAGTAGCGCACGCCGGCGAACGCGCCGTGCAGGCGCCTGGCGAGCGCGCTCTTGGCCGTGCCCGGCGGGCCGATGAGCAGCACATGCTCGCCGGCCAGGGCGGCGAGCAGCGCCAGGTGCACGGCCTCGTCGCGCTCGAGCAGGTCGGCGCCGAGTGCGGCGAGCAGCGCACGCAGGCGCGTCGGGCCGGGCAGGCCCGCAGACACCGACACCGCCGACACCGATGCCGAAGCGGGCGCCACGGCCGAGGGCGACTCGGGTGTCGCGGCAGGAGAGTTCGGGGCCGCGGTGCGGGCCGCATCGACACGTTCAGGCATGGCGCGATTCTGTGTGGGTGGCCTTCACCCGGGCTGACGCGCCAGCCCCAGCCGCTCGACCGTGCGGCGCTCGGTCTCGAAGGCCTGGCGCATGGCGCGGCCGTAGTCCTCTGGGCCGAGGTAGGTGAGCTCCTGGTCGTAGCGCGCCAGCTCGGCCAGGTGGGCGGGGTCGCCCATGGCCTGGCGGAAGGCCTCGTGCAGCACCTGCACCACCTCGCGCGGCAGGCCGCGCGGGCCGGCGATGCCGTAGGGCGACATGGCGACGATGCCGTGCCCGAGCTCGCGCAGCGTGGGCACCTGCGGCCAGCGCTTCGTGCGCTGGTCGCCGAAGGTGACGATGAGGCGCAGCTGCCCGCCGTCGACGAAGGGCGCGAAGCCGTTCGAGTTGACGCCCACCATCACCTGGCCGCTGCTCACGGCCAGCATTTGCTCGGCCGTGCCCTTGTACGGCACATGCGTGTAGGTGAAGCGCAGGCGGTCGGCGAGCTCGTCGAGCACCACGTGCGGCGTCGTGCCGACGCCGTTGGTGGCCACGGTGAGCAGGCCCGGGTGCTCGCGCGCCCAGGCGAAGATGTCGTCCAGCGTCTTCCACGGGCTGGCCTGCGCGACGACGATGCCGAAGGTGACGCCGCTCACCTGCACGATGGGCGTCGTGTCGCGGATCGGGTCCCAGCCGCGCTTGCCGATCCACGGCGCCCGGAACACCGGCTGCGGCATCTGCGCGATCGTGTAGCCGTCGGGCGCGGCCATCTGCAGCACCGGCATCACGAGCGTGCCGCCGGCGCCGGCGCGGTTCTCCACCACCACCTTCTGCCCGAGCAGGCGGCCGGCCAGCTCGGCGAGCAGGCGCATCTGCGCATCGGTGGCGCCGCCCGCGGGCCAGGGCACCCACAGCGTGATCGGGCGGCTCGGAAACTTCTCGGGCGGCTGCGCCAGCGCGGCGCCGAAGGCCGGGCCGCAGGTGGCCGCGGCGAAAGCGCCGACGAGGCGCCGCCGGCGGCGGTCGGGTGCGGCGGCCGGCACGGCCTGCGTGCCATGCACGCAGGCGGCGGTTCGATTCAACGCCATGACATCAACTCCAGGACCAGCTTGCCGCCGGACAGAAAGGTGGAGGTCGCCGGCTCGTCGCGCTCCAGCCGCACGAGGCCGACGCCCTTGCAGTACCACTCGAGCGTGGTCAGCGGCAGGTCGCGCCAGCCCTGCACCGGGTCGGCGAAGAGGCGCAGCTTCGCCTCGCCGCGCACGCGCAGGCATTCGTCGAAGCGGCCGGCGCGCGTGGCCACGTGCTCGCCGACCGCCTCGATCACGTAGGCCATCGGCACCGCGGGATGCGTGTGCCTGATCTCGCGCGGGAATTCCTGTCGCCGGCGCAGGAGGTAGGCAGTGGTCGTCGCCTGCCACTGCGTGCCGACGGCGAACGGCGCCTTCAGCACGTAGCGCCGCGCCGGGTCGGGCCGCGCCTGCGCCTCGAGGTCGCTCTTCATCGCCACGCGGTAGGTACCCGTCTCGTCGCTGCGCAGCCAGTAGTCGACGCCGCTGGCGCTGCGGCGGCGCCAGGCCGGGCCGCCGTCGAGACCCGGGGCGGACTCGCGGCCCTCGGTGCTGAGCACGAGCGTCTCGTGCTCGACGACGTGGTTCTCCCACTCGATGCGCTGGTCGTACTCCCAGCGGTGGCCGGCGGCGAGCGGGAAGTAGCCCTCGGCGCGGCCGACGCCGTCGCAGGCGGCGAGAACGCAGGCCGCCAGCGCGGCGGCGTACGTGGCACGTGGCCGCGCGCGCCAGGGCAGGGAGGAGGCTCGTCGCCGTTGCATCGTTGATGCGCCTACTTCTCGGGCAGTTGCGGCACCGGCATGTCGCGGATCTTCACCTGCGTCTCGTCGCTGCCGGGTCGCAGCCAGCTGAAGCCGCTGCGCCCGCGCTTGGGCTCGGCGCTGCCCAGCTGCGTGACGCCCTGGCGCACCTTCTTCATCGCCTCGTCGAGCAGCGCGTGCACGTCCTTGGCGTAGGGCAGCCTGTACGCACGCGGCCGGCGCACGGGCTTGCCGTCCTGCAGCGCGTGCACCCAGACGTAGAGCGCGCCGGGGTCGTGTTTCGTCGGCTCCTCGATCATGGCGGCCAGCAGCACGAAGCGTTCGGGCAGCCCGCGCTGGCTCGGCCAGCCGCCGCTCTCGTCGAGGGCACGGTCGGCGACGAAGTACAGCGTGGTGACGGCGAGCACCAGCAGCCCCTTGCCCCAGGCCGGCCAGCGCGAGGCGACGAGCGCCAGGCCGGCCAGCGCGGCCAGCGCCACGTAGGCCCACAGGAGGAGGTCGGTGCCGTTGCTCATCGGGAGATTCGAGGGGAGGGGCCGGGGCGCGCGTGTTCAAGGCCGCTCGACGATCTTCTTGGCCAGCGTGTTGACGCCGGTGACGGCGCCGAGCCGATCGACGCTGAAGCGCACGGCCGTGGCCTCGTCGCCCTTGCGCGCCAGCGCCACGGTGCCGTAGTAGAAGACCTCGGCGCGCGGGTTCACCTTCACCACCGAGACGCTGGCGTTGACCGGCTGGCCGTTCTTGGTGTCGTAGTAGTGCACGTTGACCGTGTACTCGCCGGGCGCGAAGCCGCGGATCGTCACCACCTCCTGGTTCAGCGGGTTCACCACCTGCTGGCCGTTGATGACGATGGTGTCGTTGGCGAGGCCGCGGTCGTCGCGGTCGAGATGCATCATGCCGCTCTCGCGGGCACGGAACCACACCAGGTTGCCGCCCGGGTCCTGCACCCAGGTGTCGATGTCGTTGGGGTCGAGGTCGGGCCAGGTGACGGTGATGATGAACTCGGCCTTGGCGTCGATGACGCCAGTCTTGGCCTTCGGGTTCATGGCGATCAGCGCGACGGCGAACAGCAGCACGAAGGCGAGCAGCGTGTTGAAGAGCAGGTCCGAGAACGGATCGAGCTCGTCGAGACGGCGCTTGCGGAGCAGGGCCATGGTCGTGTACGTCGTGCAGGGCTCAGGCGCCGGCGCCCGGCGCCGCGAGGATGTCGGCGGCCAGCCGGTCGGCCAGCCGGTCGAGCAGCATCAGCTGCAGGCCGAGCCACAGGTTGCCGATGAGCCCGACCAGCGTCGTGTAGAGCGCGATCGCCATGCCGGTGGTCATCTGCTTGAGCAGGACCTGGATCTGGTCGAGCTCGAAGCTCGCCGTCGCGCCGATCTGGCTGGCCATGACGATGAAGCCGACCACGGTGCCCAGGAGGCCGAGCTTGAGCGTGGCGCCGCAGAACCACCACGCCGTCTCGTGCGGGCCGTGCGTGCGGTCGGCCAGGAGCTGCGGCGCCAGCGCCGCGTCGTGGGCGCGCTCGGCCGCGTGGCGGCGCCGCCAGTCGCCGCCCGGTGCCGCCTCGCGCGCCAGCACACGCGCGCGCTGCCCGCACCACAACGTGACGAGCGTCGACAGCGCAGCGATGCCCAAGCTGATGCCGCTCGGGTCGCCCTCGACGAGCGCGCGCCACAGGCCGCGGTGCTGCAGCCACGCCGCGATGAAGAAGACGACGCCGGCGTGCACCGCCCATTGCCAGAAGAGGCGCTCGGCTCGCTGCGCGACGGTGGCGTCGGCCTGCGGCCGCGGCGCGCCTTCGCGCGGCGCCGGCCGCATCCAGCGCATCAGCAAGCCGGTCATCCGCCCCCCCGCTTCGTGAGCTGGCCGAAGCCGCGCTGCGGGTCGTAGCCCCAGGCGGCGAGGCCGAAGCACAGCACCAGCGTGCCCAGCACTACCCAGGGTGCGAGGCCGGCGTCCTTGCCGTGCAGCGCGAAGCGCATCCACTCCACGGCGTGCGTGAAGGGGTTGAACTGCGCCACGCGCCACACCCATTGCGCGCCCGACTCCTCGAGCTTCCACAGCGGGTACAGGGCCGTGGAGATGAAGTACACCGGGAAGATGACGAAGTTCATCGTCCCCGCGAAGTTCTCGAGCTGCTTGATGTGCACCGAGAGCAGCAGGCCGAGTGCGGCCAGCATCAGCGCCGAGGTCACCGCCGCGGCGAGCAGCAGCGGCGTGTGCGCGCCCCACACCGGCAGCACGGTGCCGAGCAGCGCCGCCACGGCGACGAAGGCGGCCGCCTGCACGAGGCTCAATGCGGCGGTGGCGACGAGCTTGCAGAACAGCACCCACGCCCTCGGCAGCGGCGCGGTGAGCAGGAGGCGCATCAGGCCCATCTCGCGGTCGTAGACCATCGCCAGGCTGCCCTGCATGCCGTTGAAGAGCAGCACCATGCCGACGAGCCCGGGCGCGATGTAGACGTCGTAGGGCACGTAGGTGTCGTAGGGCTCGGTGATGGCCACGCCGAAGACGTTGCGGAAACCCGCCGCGAAGACGGCCAGCCACAGGAGCGGCCGTACCACCGCCGAGGCGAGCCGCCCGTACTGGCGCGAGAACTTGAACATCTCGCGCGCGACGATGGCGGCGAGCGCCTGCAGCGCGTGCGCCACGCCGCGGCGCCGGGGCGGTGCCGGGCCCGCTTCGTTCAAGTCCGCGCCTTGCACAGCTTCTCCGGCGCGTCGGCGCCGAGCGCGTCGAGGTTGTTCTTCGGGTGCAGCACGCCCTCCAGCGGCGCCAGCGCGGCGACGCCGTGGCCGTCGCTCAGCAGCAGCGGCTGGCGCAGCTGCCCGTCCCAGGGGCGAAAGCTCATCAGCACGCCCTTGCTGCCGTCGAGCTCGAGCTCGGCCAGCGCCTTCGCGAAAGTGGCCGGCGGCCCCTTGGGGGTGGCGATCGCCGCCGCCGCGAGCGCCTTGCCGGCCATCCAGGCCGGCCAGTCGTGCGCGCTCATCGGGCGGCCGACCGCCTTGCTCAGCCGCCGCGTGACCTGCGGCGCACCGTAGCGCTCGAACTTCGCGCTCCAGGCCAGCGCCGCCAGGCCGGCATCGCCGACCACCGGCCGCGGCAACGCCGTGCGAAAGGGCAGGCTCATCGCGAACTCGCCGTCGCTGTCGACCACCCACACCACGTCGTAGGTGCCGGCCGCCGCGCCGGTGAGCAGCAGCGGGTTGGCGAGGTCGCGCTCGCGCGGGTCGGCCGAGAGCAAGAACCGCTTGTGGGCGACGAGCTTGAGCCCGTAGCGCCTGATCGAGGCGAGCACGGCGGCGCTGCGCGCCGCGTCGGCCTCGGCCGCGCCGGTGAGCAGCAGCACATTGCTCCAGCGGCGTGCGACGAGGAACTGCGACAGCGCGTCGGCCTTCATGCGCTCGCTCGGCGCCAGGTGCAGCAGGTTGCGCCGGCATTGCGCCTCGCGCAGCGCATCGGCCGCCTGGCCGGCGTTGAGCACGATCACCTGCACCGCCTCGGCCGCGGCCAGCGTCCACGCGGCGGGCAGGTCGGTCACCAGCGCCGACGCGCCGGCCTTCTCGGCGGCGACGGCGGCCGCGCGCGCGGCCGTGGCATCGGCCACCTCGAGCACGGCGAGGTCGAGCTTCGTGCCGGCGGCGGCGAGCTCCGGCTGCGCTTCGGCGAGCGCGATGCGCAGCGCATCCTGCACCTTGCCTTGCGGGTGGCCGGGCGCGGCGCGCTCGATGGCGGCGCGCGCCAGGCGAGGGTCGTCGGCCGGCAGCAGCAGCGTCACCTTGTGCGCCGCGGCGGCCCCGCAGCCGAGTGCCGCGGCCAGCAGCGCCGCGACGCCGGTGCTGCGCCCGGCGCTGCAGCGGTCCCGACGCTGCCGCGAGTGGGGGCACGGCCTCGGGTGTGGGCGTGAGCGTGTGCGGACGGCAACGCGAACGCAAACGCAAACGCCAGGCATCGAGGGCATCGCCGCGGGCCTACTCGATGATCACGGCCATGTAGGGCACGCGCCCGACCGGGATGCTCTTGACCGCCTTGGCCGCCGCGACGTCGACGAGGGTCACGTCGTCGGACAGGCCGTTGACGACGACGAGCATCTTCTCGGCCCGGTCGAGCGCCACGCTCCAGGCGCGCTTGCCGACGAGCACGAGGTCGGTCACCTTGCGCGCACCGACGTCGACGAAGGCGACATGGTTGGCGCGTCCGAGGCCGACGAAGGCGCGCTTGCCGTCGCGCGTGAAGGCCAGGCCCACCGGCGTGATGTCGGCCTTGCGCGCCCCCTTGACCTCGAAGGCGAGGGTGGCGCCGACGGTGTGCGTCCGGGTGTCGATGATGCTGACGCTGGCGTCGAGCTCGTTGCTCACCCAGAGTTGGGCACCGTCGGGGCTGAGCGCAAAGCGGCGCGGCCGCTTGCCCACCTTGATGTGGTGCGCGACCTTGCCGCTCGCCACCTCGACGGCGTACACGGTGCCGGCGACCTCGCTCGTGACATAGACCAGCTTGCCGTCGGCCGAAACCTTCACACCCTCGGGTTCGCCGCCGACCTTGACCGCGCCGGTGCGCTTGCCGCCGGCGAGTTCGATGATGCTCAGTGTCGCGTCCTCCTCGTTGCTGACGTAGAGCGTCTTGCCGTCGGCGCTGAAGTCGAAGGCCTCGGGGTCGTCGCCGAGCGCCACCCTGCGCACGCTCTTCTTCGTCGCGATGTCGATGAAGTCGGCCTGCGCCGATTCGCCGCAGGCCACGGCGAGCTGCTTGCCGTCGGGCGTGAGCTGCATGTGGCGCGGGCGCTTGCAGGTGGGCACGGTGGCGATCACGGCCCGCGTCTTGAGGTCGAGCAGGGTCAGCGCGTGATCCTTCTCGCTCGAGATCCAGGCCACGCCCTGGGCGGCGGCCGGCGCCGCCCCCGTGGCCAGCAAGGCGAGCGCGGCGAGAGCGAAGGCGACGGCGCAAGCGGCAGGGGCGTGGCGGGTCTTCTTCAAGCGGCCTCCTTCTGGCTCGGGTCTTTGGTCGGCCGCGCCGCCGTGGCGCGCAGGAAGGCCTGCTCGAGCGAGCCGCCGCCGAGCGCGCCGGCCACGGCGGCGGGCGCGCCGTCGGCGAGCAGGCGGCCCTGATGGAGCACGAGCACACGATCGGCCTGCGCCGCCTCCTCGACGAGGTGGGTGGCCCAGAGCACGGCGCTGCCGCGCTCGCGCACGTCGGCGGCAATCGCCTGCAGCAGGTCGTGGCGCGAGCGCGGGTCGAGGCCGACGGTCGGTTCGTCCATCAGCAGCACGCGCGGTGCATGCAGCAACGCGCGCGCCAGCTCGACCTTGCGCCGGTTGCCCCCGGAGAGCTCGCGCACCGCGCGCCGGCGTTCGGTGGCGAGGCCGTGCGCAGCGAGCGCGGCGTCGATGCGCGCGGCGGCCCAGGCGCCGGGCAGCCCGTGCAGCGCGGCGTGGAAGCGCAGGTTGCGCTCCACGGAGAGGTCGAGGTCCAGCGCCTGCTGCTGGTAGACGACGCCGATCTCGCGCAGCGCGCGCGCCGGCGCGTGCGCGAGATCGTGGCCGCCGATCTCGATGGCGCCCTCGTCGGCGGCGAAGAGGCCCGTGAGCAGCGCGAAGAGCGTGCTCTTGCCGGCGCCGTTGGGGCCGAGCAGCGCCGTCCACTCGCCGGCGCGCAGCTCGAGCCCGACATGGTCGAGCGCGAGACGCGCGCCGTAGCGCTTCACCAGCCCGTTGGCGCGCAGCGGCGCCACCGCGGATGGCGCGGTGGGTGGTCTCGCGACCGCAGGCGGCAGGGCAGGCGTTGCCGGTGTCGCCGAGGCGCTCAAAGCTCGATCTCCATGCCGTCGCTGGCCACCGCGATGCCGCGCCGCGCCAGCATCTGCCGCCGTGGTGCGTCGGCGCCGGTGAGCATCACCTTCAGGCGCGCCGGCAGTTGCTCCACCCACTCGAGGCCGGCCGTGCCGCGGCCGGTTTCGAGCGGCGTGGATCCGAGCAGCACGCAGTCGCTGTTGCGCATCCATTCCAGCTCCAGCGGCCCGGGGCGCACGAGGCCCGGCGCGCAGAAGACCTGGCAGCCGCTCGCCAGGTCGCGCACGGCGATCGCGATGTGGTCGCCGACGACCGAGCGATGCTGGGCCGCATGCGGCAGCGGCCGCGACTGCGTGGCGATGGCGGTGAACTCGAGCGTCGGCAGGCCCTCGACGCTGAAGCTGGCGCTCGGGCGGTCGCCGGCCACCGGGATGACGCGCCAGTGCACGCCGCAATAGTGCTGCAGCGCCGGCAGCACCGGCAGGTTGCAGCTCAGTTCCTCGAACACCGCCGGCGTGGCGTAGAGGTCGATCGGCGCGCCGCCGCGCAGCGCGAGCAGGCCGCCGACATGTTCGAGCTGCGCATCGGTGAGGATGACGGCGCGCACGTCGGGTTCGGCGAGGCCGGCGGCGCCGGCCGGCAGCTCGTCGTCGCCGATCTGCTGCGCCACCGCGGCCGAGATGTTGACCAGCGCCCAGTGCTGCCCGTCGCCGAAGGCGGGCACGCCGCCGTCGGCGGTGTCGGCGCGCCCGCCGGGGCGCGCTATCGCCGGGCCTTCGCCGTCGCGGCCGCCGCGCAGAATCATCAGCTTCATGCGCGCCTCCCGTGGGCACGCGGCGGCATGCATGCTGCTTGCCTGTCGGCCGGCGCGGGAGGCGGCGGCCCGTGAGGATCGAAGCGAAAGGACATGAACCTGGGAAACACTGCGAGGGCGGCCCCGGGTCGGAGGCCGGCGTTCGATGAGGGAATGAGCAAGTCGTATGCCGCCGCGGCAATGCGGCATCGCCGCGCCGTGCGGGCCCCGGGCGCCCGTGCCGACCCGCAGGCCCGCGGCGCCGGTGGGCCGGCGAGCAACAGCTTGGCGGCGTGACGTGCCACATTGGTACAGGGTGAACCCGATCCCGCGCGGCTGGGCGGGTGTGCTGCTCCTCGCGTGCGGGCTGGCTCTCGGCGGCGCGAGCAGCGCGGGTGTTGTGCCGCCGCCACCGTGTGACACCGTGGTCGGCGAACCGGCGGCCGAAGGTTCCTCGGCCGGGACTTCCTCGGTCGGGACTCCCAGGCCAGGAACGCCCGGGCCAGGAACTCCTGCACCCGGGCCGGCGTTGCCCGCATTCGCCATCCGCTTCGAGCCGCTGGCAGACGACCTGTGGTGGGTGCCCGCGCAGGCCGGCGAAGCCAATGCGGGCAACCGGGGCCAGGTGGTCAACCTCGTGCTCGCGCGCCACCGTGGCCGCCTGTGGCTGCTGGGCAGCGGCCCGAGCCCCGCCTTCGCGCGTGCCTTGCGCTGCGCCGCGTGGCGCCGGTTCGGCCTCGACATCCGCGCCGTGGCAAATCCTCATGCCCGGGCCGAGTTCGTGCTCGGCAACGCCGGCCTGGCGGGTGCTCGCGTGGTGGCGCCGGCACCGGTGCGCGAGGCCATGCGCGCGCAGTGCCCGCAATGCGTGCAGCGCCTGCGCGAGCGCCTGGGCGAGGCCGCCATCGACCTGCAGGCCGCACCGGTGCGCCTGCCGCGCGCGCTGCCGACGCCGAGGGGAAGGGCCAGGGCCATGGACGACCCGCAGCGCTGGGGTCCGTTCGAATGGCATCTCGTGCGGCGTGCCGATCGCTCGTGGACGAGCGCCTGGCGGCATGCCGATGCCGGTGTCACGGCCGCCTTCGGCCTGCTGTGGTTCGACGGGCCGCCGGACGGCCGCGACACCGAGCCCGCGCATCTCGTGCGCGCCCTCGCCTCGCTGCTCGCGGCGGCGCCGGCCGGCGAGCGCTTCATCGGCGACACCGGGCCCCCCGCAGATCGCGGCGCGGCGCAGCGGCAACTCGACTACTGGCGCACGCTGTGGCGGGCGGCGCAGCAGGGCGTGGCGGCGGGCGCGACGCAGGCCGGTGAACCGGCGGCCGAAGTGGCCGAGGCGGTCGAGGGGGCCGACGGCTGGCGCGATCACGAGCGCCATCGGCTGAACTGGCAGCGCGCCTGGCGGCTCGCCGAGGACGCCTTGTTCGCGGCGCCGGCGCCGCGTTGATGCGGCGCGATCACCAGGGCCCGGAGCCACCGGGGCGGCCCACGTCACCGGCAAGTTCAAAGGCCGGGAGAAGGGCTCTCAACCTCTTCAGGCCGGCTGGTTCCAGCGCAACTTGCGATAGATCGTGTTGCGGCTGATGCCCAGGCGCTTGGAGGCCTCGGAGATGTTGCCGCCCACGGCGTCGAGGGTGCGGCGGATCATGTCGAGTTCGAGGTCCTCGAGGCGGCCGACGGGCAGCGAGACCGCTTCGGGGTCGACGGGCCCGGCGCTGCCGCCGGCGCCGATCGCAACGCTCGTGGTGCCCGTGGCCATCGCGGCGTTCCCGACGCTGGCGACGCCGGTGCCACTCGCGCTGTTCGCGGCGCTCGCGATGTTGGCGAAAGCGGCGGCGCCCACGCTCCTCTCGCTGCTCGGCGACGCTGCCGCGGCGGCCACGCCCGACGAAGCCCCATCGGCCGCGAGCCCGGCCACGGGCTGCGGCTGCGGCGGCGCCGCCGCGCCCTGTGGACCCGCGGCCGTCGCGTCGCCGCCGGCTGCCCGCGCGTCCGCCTCGGCTTCCTCCAGGAAGTCGTCGGGCAGGTGCGCGCGCGTGATCAGCGGCTCGCGCCCGGCCATCACGCAGGCCGTGCGCAGCACGTGGAAGAGCTGGCGCACGTTGCCCGGCCACTTGTAGCGTTCGAACAGGCCCTGCACCTCGGGCGCGAGCTGGTGCCGGCGTGGTCCGCCCTGGGCATCGACCAGGCGCCGCACGAGCGCCAGCAGGTCGGTGCGTTCGCGCAGCGCCGGCAGTCTCACCGCCAGGCCGTTGAGCCGGTAGTACAGGTCCTCGCGGAAGGCCTGGCGGTCGATCATGTGGCGCAGGTTGCGGTGCGTGGCGCAGATGATGGCCAGGTCGACCGCGACCGACTTCGTGCTGCCCAGCGGCGTGACCTGCCGCTCCTGCAGCACGCGCAGCAGGTGCGCCTGCAGCGGCAGCGGCATGTCGCCGATCTCGTCGAGGAAGAGCGTGCCGCCGTTGGCCTGCACGATCTTGCCCGGCGCGCCCTTGCGCCGTGCGCCGGTGAAGGCGCCCTCGTCGTAGCCGAAGAGCTCGGCCTCGATCAGCGTCTCGGGGATCGAGGCGCAGTTCACGGCCACGAAGGGCTGGCGGGCACGCGCCGAATCGGCGTGGATGGCGCGCGCCAGCAGCTCCTTGCCGGTACCTGTCTCGCCGAGGACGAGGATGGGGATGTCGCGGTCGAGCACGCGCCGGATCTTCTCGACCAGCGCCTCGACCTGGGCGTCACCGGTGCGCAGCTGCGCGAGCGCGGCGCCGGGCGGGCAGGCCAGCGCGCCGCCGGCGTGGGCGACGCCGGGCAGGGCGGTGCCGTCGCCATCGATCAGCTCGGCCGCCGCTGGGCGCGACGCGGCATCTTCCGCCCCGGGCACCGGGCTCCACATCAGCCAGTTGCAGCGCGCGAACGCGGCGAACTGGTGGCCATTGGCCGTGTTGAGCGACAGCGGCGAGGTCACACGGGCGCGGCAGTGGTCGGCAACCTCGGCCAGCGAGGCGCCGAACAGCGTCTCCAGCGTGTGCATGCGCACCGTCGCTCCGCTCATGCCCAGGTGCTCGAGCGCGCCGCGGTTGGCGCCGACGATGCGGCCGTCTTCGGCAACGGCGAGGATGCCCTCCATCAGCGTGCCGATGAACTCGGGCCGGCTGTGGAAGTGCAGCCGCATCGCGTGGCCGAAGTCCTCGGTCAGCCAGCGGTTCTCGATCATGCGCGCGCTCATGCGCACCAGGGCCAGCGTGTGCTTGTGGTAGCTGCGGAAGTCGCCCGAGACGTCGAGCACGCCGAGGATGTTGCCGCGCGGATCGAGGATGGGTGCCGCCGAACAGGTGAGGAACTGGTTGGCGTGCAGGAAGTGCTCGTCGGCGTGCACTAGCGTCGGCGTCTCGTTGATGAGCGCGGTGCCGATGGCGTTGGTGCCCTTGGCGCCCTCGCTCCAGTTGGCGCCGGTGCGCAGCGCCACCTTGCTGGCACGGCCGAGAAAATCGTCGTCGCCGACCGAATGGATGATGGTGCCCACCGCGTCGGTGAGCAGCACCATGCTCTCGGTACGCGCGATCTGGTCGCGCAGCAGCGACATGACCGGCGCCGCATGGTCGTACAGGCGGCGGTTGCGCTCGAGCGAGATCTGCAGGTCGGGGCGCGCGATCGGGCTGTGGTCGGGGTCGTCGATGCGTGAGACCCCGAGCGCCTGGCAACGCTCGTGCGAGCGCGAGATGGACTCGACGTGGTCGGGATCGGCGACGAGCGGGTGCGCCGCCGCGGCCGGCAGGCCCCCCGTGCGGTCGGCCCTGGAGAGGCGTGTCGGCGGCCTGCCGGCGCTGGTCGAACGCATGTCGTTTGTCTCCTTGAGGTCTGCCGCCCCGGCCACCCGGACGCGCCGGATGGAGACGCACTGGGGGGCCTGGCTCGATGCTGTGCCGCATCGTCTACGGAACGATAGTCGGTTGCTACTTCCTGGGAACCCTGAGCCCGGGAAAATCGTTCCAGCTTGAGACAGATCAAGCGCCGACCGACGGGAAACCCTGGCCGTGTTGGCGACGCTTCGGGGCCCGCAGCACGATGCACCGGCGTCGTCGGGGTGGTGGCACGGCGATTGCGATAGGGCGGCCCATCGGACGACGATCGCCGCGCCGCATCCATCCCGCCGCAACTTCTGGAGACATCCGCATGACCCCGCACTGCCCGACCCTCGCCCGATCGTTGTCGCGATCACGCCCGCTGCCGCTGGCCCGCCTGCTGGCCCTCGGCCTGGCCGTCTGCGCGGGCCTCGTGGCTGCGCATGGCGACGTCACGCCGCAGGCCGTCGACACGAAGGCGCTGCCGCCACTGGGCAAGGACTGGCGCGCCGAGAACCCGTACCGGCAGCACGCCGCGGCCATCAAGATCGGCACGTCGGCCTACAACCAGAACTGCGCGCGCTGCCACGGCCTCGAGGCAGTGTCGGGCGGCATCGCGCCCGACCTGCGCCGCCTCGACAACGACTGCGTGTCGCTGCGCGACGCGGCCAGGAAGAACGTCTGCGTCAAGGAGGTGGACGAGTTCTTCGCCACCACGGTGCGGCGCGGGCGCACGCGCAACGGCGCGGTGTACATGCCGCCCTTCGAGGGCACGCTCAACCAGGAGGCGGTGTGGGCGATCAAGGCCTACCTCGAAACCCGGCGCGAGAAGCCGCTATGAAGCGCCGGGCGTTGATCGGCGGCGCCGCGGCGCTGCTGGCCGGCACGGCGCTGGCACAGCCGGCAGGCTCGGCGAGCGCGGCCGCGCCTTCAGGTGCAGGCACAGGCGCAAGCGCCAGCGCCAGCGCCAGCGAGGGTGCGCTGGCGCGCATCAGGGCACGCGGGCGCCTGAGCGTGGCCCTCTATCACGCGCTGCCGCCGTTCCATCAGGACGGCCGCGGCATCGATGTCGAGCTCGCGCAGGCGCTGGCCAAGGCACTCGGCGTGGAGCTCGCGCCGCTGCCCTTCCATGCCGGCGAAAGCATGGACGACGACCTGCGCAACATGGTCTGGCGCGGCCACTACCTGGGCCACGGCCCGGCCGACGTGATGCTGCACGTGCCGGTCGACCGGCCGCTGATGGCCGGCAACCCGCGCGTGCAGATCTTCGCGCCCTACTACCGCGAGCAGGTGAGCATCGCGCGCGACAGGACGCGCCTGCCCGAGCTGCCCTCGCTCGACGCGCTCCAGGGCGCGCCGGTCGCCGTCAACGGCCTCTCGCTCGCCGGCTGGCTGCTCATCGGCGCCGAGGGCGGGCGCTTCCGCGAACAGCTGCGCACGAAGTGGCGCGACGGCACCGAGGCCGCGGCCGCGCTGCAGCGTGGCGAGGTGGCGGCGGCCGCCGGGCACACGTCGGAGCTCGAGGCGGTGCTGGGCCGCGACGAGCGCTTCGCGATCGAGGTGATGCCGCTGCCGCAGGCGCGCAACGGCTGGGCCGTGGGCTGTGCGGTGAAGAAGGAGGCGGTCGACCTCGCGCAGGCCGTGCAGGCGGCCATGAACGGGCTCGCGGCCGGCGGCGCGCTGCGCGAGATGTTCGCGCGCGGCGGCGTGCGCTGGCGCGTCTGACCGCGGGCCGCTTCGCGCCGGGCGCGCGGGCGGGACAAGGCACCTGTGGCTTGCGCGCCTCGGCCACCGAGCCCTCCTGGTTGCAGGTGGCAGCGCCGATGAACCGCAGGTTGTCGGCCTCGGTCACCGTGCGCCGGGTTTGGTGCTCGAAGACCCTGCCGTCATGGCGCGAGCGGCGGGCTCACAGGGACCTGCGCATCGCCTGCCACGCCTGCGCGAGCGCGCTGCGGTGGTCCGGCGCCGCCACGGCGATCAGCGCCTGCGCGCGCCCCTCCACGTCGAGGCCGCGCAGCTCGGCGACACCGAACTCGGTGATCACCGCGTCGGCGAGATGGCGCGGCACCGTGCACAGCGACTGCGCACCGAGTGCCGCCACGATGCGCGAGACGCCGCCGCCGCGGGCCGTGGCGGGCAGGCAGATGAGCAGCCGGCCGCCGGGCGAGGCGAGGGCGCCCTGCGCGAAGGCGGGCAGGCCGCCGGCGCCGGCCTGCAACACGCCGCCGGCGCGCTCGGCGTTCACCTGGCCGAAGAGGTCGACCTCGACGGCGCTGTTGATGGCCACGAAGCGCGGGATGGCGCCGATCGCCGCCGGGTCGTGCGTGTGGCGCACGTCGGTGAGCCACAGCGTGGGCAGCCCACCCACGAAGGCATGCAACGCCGCGTCGCCGAGCACGACGCCGGAGGTGATGCGCGCATCGCGGTCGAGCGCGCCTGCCTCCCACAGCGTGCGCAGCGAACCCGAGACCATGCCGCCGTGGATGCGCAGCCGCCGGTGCGACGCGAGCGCGCCGGCCAGCGCCACCGGCACCGAACCGATGCCGAACTGCAGCGTATCGCCGTCGCGCACGAGCTCCGCGACCCGGGCGCCGATGCGCGATTCGGTGTCGCCGCCCGTCGGTTCGTTCCAGCTCAGCGGCGCTCGGGCTGCCTCGATGGCGAGGTCAATCTCCGAGGCATGCACGCGGAAGCTGCCCGCGGTGCGCGGCAGGCACGGGTTGAGGTGCGCCACGCGCCGGCGCGCGCGCGGCCAGGCCAGCGGCATGAAGTCCGCCGCGAGGCCGGCGCTGCACCAGCCGTCGGCATCGGGCGGCGTGAGCTGCGCGATGGCGAGGTGCGGCGGCGGGCCTTCGAGCAGGTGGCGGGCGAGGCCGCGGTAGTCGAGCGCCAGCAGGTGGGCGCGGCCCTCGGCGATGCCGCGGCGCAGGCCGGGCGACATGAAGAACGCCTCGACGCGCGCCGCCGGGTGCAGCGTGAGGTAGTCGGTGCGGTCGATGCCGGGAAACATGCCGCCGCAGAAGGTGACCTCGCGCGCGCGCTCGGGGTCGGCGGCGAGCTCCTCTGCGAGCAGTGCCGACTCGCCCGACATCGTCGACACGAAGACGCGCTGGCCGGGGGCGAGCAGCTCGGTCAGTTGCTTCATGTGGACACCCTGTCGACGAACGCGGCCCCGGCCGGCTCAGAGCTCTGCGGGTTTCAACCACTGCCGCCGGCGCGCGGATTGGCCACATTCATGACGTGACGCACGATACGCTACTGAACGACGAGCCAGTCGTCGCCGCACGGCCAGCCGCGCCGTGGTTTGCCCCGCAGCGCCGGCGCGCGGGGTAGCAGCGTGGGTTGGCGCGGGGGCAGGAGCGGGGAGATTCGGTGCGATGACAGGACCCACATCGAGCGCGGGCGGGACGAGCATCGGCAGCGCTCAAGCGCCGATCAACACCGTCGTCTTCAGGCACTGGCTCGAGCGCGAGCGCGGCGTGAAGCTCGCCGACTACGAGGCCTTGCGCCGCTGGTCGGTGGCCGACGTGGGCGTGTTCTGGCAGGCGATCTGGGACTACTTCGACCTGCGCTCGCCGACACCGTTCACGCGCGTGCTCTCGAGTGCCTCGATGCCCGGTGCGCGCTGGTTCGAGGGGGCGAAGCTCAACTACGCATCGCAGGTGCTGCGCCACGCCGCCGTGGGCGAAGCGGCGGGCGTGCCGGCCGTCGTCTTCCGCAACGAGCGGCTGATGGCCGAGGGGCGCACGCTCGAGATCGGCTGGAGCGAACTCGTCGACCAGGCTGCGGCGCTGGCCGCGGCACTGCGTGAGCTCGGCGTGCAGCGCGGGGACCGTGTTGCCGCCTACTTGCCCAACATCCCCGAGGCGATGGTCGCCTTCCTCGCCTGCGCCACGCTCGGCGCCATCTGGAGCCTGACCGCGCCCGACATGGGCGTGGGCACGGTGCGCGACCGCTTCCGCCAGATCGAGCCCAAGGTGCTCATCGCCTGCGACGGCACGGTCTATGGCGGCAAGGTCGTCGACCGGCGTGCGCTGGTGCGGGAGTTGCTCGGCGAGTTGCCGAGCGTCGAGACCCTCGTGCCCGTGCCCTACCTGGAGCGCGCCGGCGCTGCGGTGGCGGGGGGCTTCGATGGCGCCGGCCTGCGTGTACGGGTGAAGGGATGGCGGGAACTGCTGGCCACCACGGCGCGCGTCGAGCCCGAGCCGGTGCCGTTCGACCATCCTCTGTGGATCGTCTACAGCAGCGGCACCACCGGCCTGCCCAAGCCCATCGTGCACGGCCATGGCGGCGTCGTGCTCGAGATGGTCAAGAACCAGGCCTTCCATCTGAATCTGCAGCCGGGCGTCGTCGACGGCCGCGCCACCGGCGAGCGCCATCACTGGTACAGCAGCACCGGCTGGGTGATGTGGAACCTGGCGGTCTCGGTGCTCTTGCGCGGCACCACGTCCTGCGTCTACGAGGGCCACCCGGGCCACCCGGGCGCCGATGCGCTGTGGCGCTTCGCCGAGGCCACGCAGACGAGCCTGTTCGGTGCCGGCGCGTCCTACTACACCGGCTGCATGAAGGCGGGCGTGTCGCCGCGCTCGCTGATCGACGTGTCCCGGATCCGCACGCTCGGCTCCACCGGCTCGCCGCTGCCGCCCGAGGCCTACGAGTGGGGCACGCGCGAGGTGCGGCCCGACCTCTGGTGGGCGGTGATCTCGGGCGGCACCGATATCGCCGGCGCCTTCCTCGCCGGCACGCCCGAGTTGCCCACCGTGCCCGGTGAGATGCAGGCGCGCGCCCTCGGCGCCGACGTGCACGCCTGGGACGAGCAGGGGCGGCCGCTGGAGGGCGAGGTGGGCGAGCTCGTCTGCACGCAGCCGATGCCCTCGATGCCCCTCTACTTCTGGGGCGATGCCGGCGGCCGGCGCTATCGCGACAGCTACTTCGACATGTACCCGGGCGGGAACGGCAAACCTGCGGTGTGGCGGCATGGCGACTGGTTGCGCATCACCCAAAGCGGCGGCACCATCGTCTATGGCCGCAGCGATGCCACCCTCAACCGGCACGGCCACCGCCTCGGCACGAGCGAGCTCTACCGCGTCGTCGAAGGGCTGCCCGAGGTGCTCGACAGCCTCGTCGTCGACATCGAATATCTCGGCCGGCCGAGCTTCATGCCGCTCTTCGTCGTGCTGCGCGAGGGGCACACGCTCGACGAGCGGCTGCGCGAGGCGCTGCGCCAGCGCATCCGCGAGCAGCTCTCGCCGCGCTTCGTGCCCGACCAGATCGTGCAGGTCGCCGAGGTGCCGCGCACGCTCACCGGCAAGAAGCAGGAGCTGCCGGTGAAGAAGCTGATGCTCGGCCGCGCGCTCGCCGAGGTCGTGAACAAGGATGCCTGCGCCAACCCGCAGGCCTTCGACTGGTACGCGCGGTACGCCGAGCAGCATGCCGCCGCGGCTGGCCAGGCGCCGGCAACGCAGGGTGGGTCGACATGAGCGTCGACATGAGCCGGTCGGCCCGGCGCGGCATCGACCGGGCGCTTCAGCGGTAGTAGACGGCGGTCTCGCCCAGATGCTCGCGCGCGCGGGCCAATTCGTCTCGCGCCACGGTGCGCAGGTGCACCTCGTCGGGCCCGTCGAGGAAGCGCATCGCGCGGCCCCAGGTCCACAGCCAGGCCAGCGGCGTGTCGGGTGTCAACCCCATGGCGCCGAAGATCTGCATGGCGCGGTCGACGACGCGCGTCTGCAGTTGCGCCGCCACGAGCTTGATCGCGGACACGTCGACGCGCGCCGCGGCGTTGCCCCGGCGGTCCATCAACCAGGCGGCGCGCAGCACGAGCAGGCGCGCCTGGTCGATCTCGACGCGCGAGTGCGCGATCCAGTCCTGCACGTTGGCGTGCTCGCACAGTGCCTTGCCGAATGTGCGCCGCGACAAGGCACGCTCGCACATCAGGTCGAGCGCCAGCTCGCACTGGCCGATCGTGCGCATGCAGTGGTGCACGCGGCCCGGGCCGAGACGCGCCTGCGCGAGCGCGAAGCCCCGGCCCTCGGCGCCGACGAGGTTGGACAGCGGCACCCTCACGTCACGGAACAGCAACTCGCAGTGTCCCTCGGGGAACGCGTGCTGCATGATCGGCACGTTGCGCACGACCTCCAGGCCGGGCGTGGCCATCGGCACCAGCACGATCGAGTGGCGCGCATGCCCTTGCGCCTGTTCGTCGGTGACGCCCATCACCACGGCCAGCCGGCAGTTCGGGTGGCTGGCGCCGGTGATGAACCACTTGCGGCCGTTGATCGTGTAGTGGTCGCCCTCGCGGCGGATGCTGGTGCGGATGTTGGTGGCGTCGGACGAGGCCACGTCGGGTTCGCTCATCGCGAAGCACGAGCGGATCTCGCCCTCGAGCAGCGGCACCAGCCAGCGCGCCCGCTGCTCCGGCGTGGCGAAGAGGTGCAGCAGTTCGATGTTGCCGCTGTCCGGCGCGCTGCAGTTGAAGACCTCGGCCGACCAGGGCACGCGGCCCATCATCTCGGCCAGCGGTGCGTAGTCGAGGGTCGACAGGCGCGTGCCCGGCTCGTCTTCACGCAGGCCGGGCAGGAAGAGGTTCCACAACGCCTCCTCGCGCGCCTGCCGCTTCAGCCGGTCTATCAGCGCCAGCGGGTAGGCACCGCTCTCGGCCACGCGGTGCCACTCGGCGTTGGCGGGCAGCACGTGGTGCTTCATGAAGTTGCGCAGGCACTCCTGCATGACGCCGCACGACTCGCTGACCTCGAAGTCCATCGCCGATGCACCCCCCGCCGGCCGACCGACGGCCGGGCCGCAGGCTCGCACGGGCCGATGCGCCCGGTCCTGCCCTGGATCAAGATGAATTGCTGAAGCGCCGGGTGCGATGAGATGATGCAGGCGATGAGCACCGTCGCACCCCTGGAGCGCTGGTTCGAGGAGGGCTTGCGCCTCGACCCGGCCGCCGCCACAGCCGCGCATTCCGGGAGGCTCGGCCCATGAACGTGGTGGTGCAACCCGTCGCGGGCCTCGCGGCCATCGGGGATGACGAGGCGCTCGCTTGCAACGTCGAGCAGTACCTCTCGGCCGAGGTCGGGGCCAAGGTCGAGGTGAGCGGGCTCAGGCGCTGCCCGGCCGGCTTGTCGTGGCTCACCTGCGGGCTCGTGGCGCGCGGGTTGCCGGGCGCCGCGGCCACGCGGGAACTCATCCTGCGCCTGGGCACCGACGCCGGCCCCTTCGCGCCCTACAGCCCCTGGCCGCAGGTGTGGGCCTTGCAGTCGCTCGATGGGTCGGGCGTGCCGGTGCCGCGCGTCCATTGGGCGAGCGACGACACCAACATCCTCGGTGCGCCTTTCATGTTGTGCGAGAAGGTGACCGGTGCCGCCATGGCGCCGTGGGTCTCGCCGAGCGAACCGCCGCTGCCCGAGGCCTACCGCATCGGCCTGGGCGACCAGTTCACCGATGCGCTGGCGGCGCTGCACCGGCTCGACTGGACGAGCCGGCCGGTCGCCAGGCTGGCCAGGTCGGGCACGCCCGCCGACGCCGTGACGCCGGCCAATGCCGCGCGGCGCGTCGTCGCCGACTGGGGTGCGCTCATCGAGCGCTTTGCGATGCGCCCCTATCCGCTGGCGCAATGGGGCCTGCGCTGGCTGGAGCGCAACGCTCCCGCAGCGCCGCGCCTGGCCGTGGTGCACGGCGACTACCGCACCGGCAACTTCCTGGAGGAGGGCGGGCGCATCACCGCCATCCTCGACTGGGAGTTCGTGCACCTGGGCGACCCGCACGAAGACCTCGCCTGGGTGAGCCTGCCGATGCACATGGGCGGCAGCCCCTACCTTTGCCGCTTGCTGGAACCGGCGCAGTTCCACGCCCGCTATGCCGAGAAGGCCGGCCACGCGGTCTCGATGGAAGCGATGCACTACTACCTGGTCTTTTCGCTGCTCAAGCTCGCGGCCATGCACATGGCCGCCGCTCGCTGCTTCGAGGAGGGCCGCAGCAACGACATGCGCTTGCCGGCCATGGGCAGCCAGGTCGCCACCTGCCTGCGGCAGATGGAGCGCGAGATCCGCAAGGGCCCGGGCCCGGCGGTGGACAATGGCCTCGCGAGGTGAGAGCGCCATGAACAACAGCTTTGCCCGTCTCGTCGACGGCACCGCCGCCACCCTGCGAGCGGAGGTGCTGCCGCGCATTGACGACGAATACGCGCGCAGCCAGGTGTGGGGCGTCATCAACCTGCTGAACACGCTGAAGATGCGCGCCGACTGGTCGGCCGGCCCGCTGCTGCAGCAACTCGAGGCGCAGCGCAAGGCCCTGGCCACCGCCGCCGAGGCCCTGCGCGGCGAAGCTGCGCTGCCCACCGAGGTGCCGGACCCGGTGCCGCACATCCCCTCGGCGGACGACCTGCGCGCCGCGCGCGACCAGGGCAACCTGCTCATCGGCCGCCTGCTCGCCTGGCTGGCCGAAGCGCCGCCGGGTGTCGACGCCGCGGCACTCGCTGCCGCCGAGGCAGCGCTGCTGGGCGCCATGCGCGCCGAGGTCGAGATCGACCTCAAGCACTCGCCGCGGCCGCTGTTCGCGCAGATGTCGGGCGCTGCCGAAGGCTGAACGCCGTCGATCAGAATGCGGGTCGCGGCCATCCCGCATCAGTGGCGCATCAACGCCGCATCAACGCCGCAATCAAGGCCGCAATCAAGGCCGCATCAGCCCGACAAGGACCGCCGGTGACCGCACGCGACAGACCGACTGCCCCGACCGACCCCTCCGCCTTTCCGATCACCCGCAAGTGGCCCGCCCGCCACCCCGAGCGGCTTCAGCTCTACTCGCTGCCCACGCCCAACGGCGTGAAGGTGTCGATCATGCTCGAGGAGACCGGCCTGCCGTACGAGCCGCACCGCGTGGCGTTCGACCGCAACGACCAGCTCTCGCCCGAGTTCCTCTCGCTGAACCCGAACAACAAGATCCCGGCCATCCTCGACCCGGAGGGTCCGGGCGGCAAGCCGCTGGCGTTGTGGGAGTCGGGCGCCATCCTCGTCTACCTGGCCGGCAAGACCGGCCGGCTGATGCCGCAAGACATGGCCGCGCGCTACGAGGCGCTGCAGTGGCTGATGTGGCAGATGGGAGGTGTGGGCCCCATGTTCGGCCAGGTCGGCTTCTTCCACAAGTTCGCCGGCAAGGACTACGAGGACAAGCGCCCGCGCGACCGCTACGTCGCCGAAGCGCGCCGCCTGCTGAAGGTGCTGGACGAGCGCCTCGCCGGCCGCGCCTGGATCATGGGCGACGACTACACGATCGCCGACATCGCCACCTTGCCCTGGGTGCGCAACCTCGTCGGCTTCTACGGCGCTGGCGAGCTCGTGGGCATCGGTGACTTTCGCGAGGTGACGCGAGCCCTCGCGGCCTTCGTCGCGCGACCGGCCGTCGCGCGCGGCCTGCTGATCCCGGCGGCACCGGCCGCGGCTTGACGAGAATGCGGCCGGGTGAATGCCCACAGGGCCCACAGGGGCCCACCGGGGCCCACAGGGCCGGGCCGCCTCGCACCGCCCATGACCCCCCCGAGACGACGAACAACGGAGCGAACGATGCGAATGCGCTGCATGTGCCTGGTGATCCACGCGCCCGAGGACCTGCGCCTGGAAGAGCGCGAAGTCGACGAGGTGGGCCCGGGCCAGGTGCTGGTGCGCGTCGGCATGGGCGGCATCTGCGGCTCGGACCTGCACTACTTCAACCATGGCGGCTTCGGCACCGTGCGCATCAAGGAGCCGATGGCGCTCGGGCACGAGGTGGCTGGCACGGTGGAGGCGGTGGCGGCCGATGTCACCGGGCTGAAGGTCGGTGACCGCGTCGCCATCAACCCGAGCCGCCCCTGCGGCGCCTGCCGCTACTGCTGGGAGGGCCTGCCCAACCAGTGCCTGGAAATGCGCTACTACGGCAGCGCCATGCGCATGCCGCACGTGCAGGGCGCCTTCCGCAACCTGCTCGTGTGCGAGGCCACGCAGTGCTTCAAGGTGGCCGAGGGCGTGCCGCTTTCCGTGGCCGCGCTGGCCGAGCCGTTCTCGGTGGGGCTGCACGGCGTCTCGCGCGCCGGCCCGCTGCTCGGCAAGCGCGTGCTGGTGGCCGGCTGCGGGCCCATCGGCGTGCTCGCCATCGCCGCGGCGCGGCTGCACGGCGCGGCCGAGATCGTCGCCACCGACATCGTCGACGAGCCCCTGGCCATCGCCGCGCGCATGGGCGCGCACGAGACGATCAATGCCGCCAAGGACGCGGGCTGGGTGGCGCGCAACTCGGCCGACAAGGGCAGCTTCGACGTCATGCTCGAGTGCTCGGGCAACCAGCGCGCGCTGCGCGACGGCCTGGAGGTGATGCGGCCGCGCGGCGTGATCGTGCAGCTCGGCCTCGGCGGCGACGTGAGCGTGCCGCAGAACGTGGTGGTGGCCAAGGAGCTCTCGATCACCGGTTCGTTCCGCTTCCACAGCGAGTTCGCGGTGGCGGTGCGCATCCTCAACGAGGCTCGCATGGACTTCTCGCCCGTGGTGACGCAGACCTTCCCGATGAGCGACGCCGTGCGCGCCTTCCAGATGGCCGGCGACCGCCAGCGGGCGATGAAGGTGCTGATCGACTTCGCGCAGGCGGCCTGAGAGGCCGAGCGCCCCGTCGCCGATCGCGGAGGGACACAGGGCGTACCGCCATGGTCATCAAGCCGCTGCACGGCATCCGCGTGCTGGACCTGACCAACGTGCTCGCAGGGCCCTTCGCCTGCCATCAGCTCGCGCACATGGGTGCCGACGTCATCAAGGTCGAAGCGCGCGGCAGCGGCGACCTGGCCCGCCAGCTGGGCGCCGACCACGCCCTGAACCAGGCTCACATGGGCGTGTCGTTCCTGGCCCAGAACGCGGGCAAGCGCTCGATCACGATCGACCTCAAGAGCCCGAAGGGCAAGGAGGTCTTCCGGCGCCTCGTGCGCACGGCGGACGTGGTGATGGAGAACTTCCGCCCCGGCGTGATGGATCGCCTCGGGCTCGGTCATGCTGCATTGATGAAGGAGAACCCGAAGCTCGTCTATTGCGCGATCTCCGGCTTCGGCCAGGACGGGCCGCTGCGCGACCTGCCGGCCTACGACCAGATCGTGCAGGGCATGTCGGGGATGATGAGCATCACCGGGGCGCCCGAGAACGCGCCGTACCGTGTCGGCTACCCGGTCGCCGACACGATCGGCGGCATGACCGCGGCCTTCGCCGTCGCCGCGGCGCTGGCCGACCCCAGGCGCACCGAGGGCGTCTTCATCGACGTGTCGATGCTCGAGGCCGCGATGGCGACGATGGGCTGGGCGGTGTCGAACCACCTGATTGCCGGCCGCGAACCGAGGCCGCTCGGCAACGACAACGTCACCGCGAGCCCGTCCGGCACGTTCAAGACCGGCTGCGGCCTGCTCAACATCGCGGCCAACAAGCAGGAGCAGTTCGAGGCCCTGTGCGGCGTGCTCGGGCATGCCGAGTGGGCGCGCGACGCGCGCTTCGCGGACCGCCACGCGCGGCTGCGCCATCGCGACGAGCTGCGCGCGCTGATGGAGCCGGCCATGGCGGCGAGGCCGGCCGACGAATGGTGGCACCTGCTCACCGAGGCCGGCGTGCCCGCGGGGCCGGTGTACTCGGTGCCGCAGGCGCTGGCGCATCCGCAGGTCGCCGGGCGCGGCATGATCGCGACGTTCGAGAATGCGCCGGGTGTCGGCCGCGACATCCGCGTCGTGCGCACCGGCTTCAAGCTCAACGGCGAGGCGCCTGCGGTCGACACGCCGCCGCCGCGGCTGGGCGAGCACACGAAGGCGATCCTCGGCGAGCTGGGCTACGGCAGCGCCGACATCGAAGCATTGATCGCGCAAGGGGCGATATGAGCGCGGAAGGCCCCCGGCGTCGGCGCGGTCGCGCGGCCCCGGCCCGCGGGTGCCTTCTCGCGTGCCTGGCGCTGGCCGCGGCCGCGGCGGCCTTCGCGCAGGAGCCGGCGGAAGGCATGCCCCCCGCGACACCCGCCGCCACGCCGGGCGACCCGGCGAGCGAGCCGACGCTCGAGTCGGCGCGCGAGGCGGTGCGCGCCACCACCGTCTGGCTGGCACGCGGCATCGACAGCTGGTTCGGCGACCGGCCTTTCGAGGCCGGCGGCAAGGTCAGTGACGGCCAGCTGAACATCGGCCTGTTCCAGCGCGAAGGCGAGCGCGCCGACGTGAACGTGCGGCTGCATGCCCGGCTGCGCCTGCCCAACCTCGGCGAAAGCGGCTTCGCCTTCCTCGGCCGCGACAACCCGCGCGAGGTGATCACCGACACGCCCGGTGCGGTGGCGCGCCAGGAACGCTTGCAGCGCGAGACGCGCAACGACCGCGAGTTCCTGGCTGGCATCGGCGTGGCGCTGCGCGAGAGCTTCGACGTGCGCCTGGGCTTGCGCGGAGGCCTCAAGCCCTACCTGCAGGCCCGCTACCACGAGCAGTGGCAACCCGACGAGATTCACCTCATCGAGTTCCGCCAGACCTTCTTCCTCAGCAAGGAAGACCAGCTCGGCTCGACGACGGCGCTGTCCCTCGCACACGCCTCGACGCCGACGCTGACGCTGCGCTGGCTCAATGCGGCCACGATCACGCAACGCACGCGGCGCTACGAAGTCTCGAGCGTGCTGGGTGCCTACCGCGCGTTCGAGGAGCGGCGGCTGCTCTCGCTCGAAGCCCTGGTCAACACGGTGCAGGGCAGCGGCGCGGCTATCGACGATGCCGGCCTGCTGCTCAAGTGGGAGCAGCCCTTCCTGCGCGATTGGCTGGTCGGCGAAGTGGTGATCGGGCACTTCTGGCCGCGCCCGGACGCGGCGGTGCCGCGCACGCGGCTGTGGGCCGCGGGCCTTGGGGTGCGCATCGGCTTCTGAGGCGATAGGCGCGCCCGACCTGCGGCAGTTGCTCTGCCGAGTGCGCGCTCGGCACCGAACCTTCACCAACGCCCGAAGACGTTCGCTTGCGTGGCGCCTCCACCGCCGCCGCATCGCACCTCCCTGGCCTCGCTACTCGAAGCCGACCACGGCGTGCGGCACGTAGGGCGCCTCGAGCGCCTTGATCTCGTCGTCGGTCAGCGTCAACGCCAGCGCGGCAATCGCGTCATCCAGCTGCCCGGGCTTCGAAGCGCCGACGATCGGCGCCGTGACCCCCGGCTGGGCCAGCAACCAGGCGAGCGCCACCTGCGCCCGCGGCGCATCGCGCGCCGCACTCACCGTCGCCAGCGCCTCGGCGACGCGGCGATCGGCCTCCTCGGTGCGCTTGAAGAGCTCGGCGCCGAAGGTATCGGTGGCGATGCGCGGCGTCGCCTCGCCCCAGGGGCGCGCGAGGCGGCCGCGCGCCAGTGGGCTCCACGGGATCACGCCGACGCCCTGGTCGAGGCACAGCGGCACCATCTCGCGCTCCTCCTCGCGGTAGAGCAGGCTCCACTCGGGCTGCATGCTGACGAAGCGCGTCCAGCCGTTGCGCTCGGCCACGTGCTGCGCCTTCACGAACTGCCAGGCGAACATCGAGGAGGCGCCGATGTAGCGCGCCTTGCCGGCCTTGACGATGTCGTGCAGCGCCTCCATCGTCTCCTCGATCGGCGTCGCGGGGTCGGCGCGGTGGATCTGGTAGAGGTCGACATGGTCCATGCCCAGGCGCGCGAGGCTGTCGTCGATCTGCTGGAACAGCGCCTTGCGCGACAGCCCGCCCAGGTTGGGCCCGCGCCGGTTGGCGAACCGGCCCTTGGTGGCAACGACGATCTCGTCGCGCCTGGCGAACTCGCGCAGGGCGCGGCCGACGATCTCTTCGGAGGTGCCGTCGGAGTAGATGTTGGCGGTGTCGAAGAAGTTGATGCCGGCCTCGACGGCCTGGCGGATCAGCGGCCGGCTCGCCTCCTCGCCGATCGTCCAGGGGTGATTGCCGCGCTCGGGCATGCCGTAGGTCATGCAGCCCAGGCAGATGCGCGAGACGGAAAGGCCACTGCGGCCGAGGCGGGTGAACTGCATCGGAGGCTCTCGTTCGTGTGTGGGAAGCGGAAAGGGTAGCAGCCGCTTGGGCGCGCGCCCGGGCGGGGCACCTTGCCCTGCCTGCCGGGATGGGATCGGCTGCGGGGAGCCGCCACTTTACGCAGGCGCGGCGCTGGTGCATGCTCATCGTTGACGTGGCTCTCGTCGCGCACCCACTTCCCTGGAGACCGAAGGCATGAAGCTGTACTACCACCCCGCCTCCACCACCAGCCGCCCGCTGATGATGTTCATCGCCGACAACAACATCCCGGCCGAGATGCAGGTCGTCGACCTCTTCACCGGCGAGCACATGGGCGAGGCCTACACGGCCATCAACCCCAACCGGCTCGTGCCGGTGCTCGAGGAGGGCGACTTCCGCCTCACCGAGAGCTCGGCCATCCTCAAGTACCTGGCCGACAAGATCGATTCGCCGGCGTACCCGAAAGACCTGCGCGAGCGCGCGCGCGTCAACGAGATGATGGACTGGATCAACACCCAGCTCTGCCGCGACCTCGCCTACCTCACCGTCTACTCGCAGATCTTCCCCTTCCACAAGCGGCCGACCGAGGAGTCGCAGCGCGTCACCGTCGAATGGGGCCGCGAGCGCGCGAAGACTTGGATGAAGGTGCTCGACGAGAAGCTGCTCGGCGCGGACAAGACCTACCTGTGCGGGCGCGAGATCACCATCGCCGACTACTACGGTGCCTCGTTCGTGCACCTGACCGAGGTCATCGGCTCCGACCTCTCGGCCTACCCGAACGTGAAGGCCTGGCTCGGGCGCATGAAGAAGCGCTCGACCTGGGACAAGGTGTACGAGGCCATCAACGGCTTCGCGAGCCAGCTGCCGAAGGGTCAGCTGGCCACCGTCTAGCGCACGTCCGCCCACGCCGGAGGCCACCATGATCAAGGGCCTGCACCACAACGCCTACCGCTGCCGCGACTCCGAGGAGACGCGCCGCTTCTACGAAGGTTTCCTCGGCCTGCCGCTCGCGAGCACGCTCGAGATCCGCGAGACCAAGAGCGGCCGCAAGACGGAGACGCTGCACACCTTCTACCGCATGGACGACGGCTCGTGCCTCGCCTTCTTCGAGGCGCCGGACATGCCGTTCGAGTTCAAGGCGCAGCACGACTACGACCTGCACATCGCGCTCGAGGTCGACCGTCCGACGCTCGACGACATGTTCGCCAAGGGCAAGGCGAGCGGCATCGAGACGCGTGGCGTCTCCAACCACGGCTTCATCGACTCGATCTACTTCCGCGACCCCAACGGCTACGTGATCGAGCTGACCTGCAAGCGCGAGGGGCACGACGCGGCGATGGACCCGGTGCGCAACGAGGCGCGGGCCAAGCTCGAGCGCTGGCAGGCCGCCAAGGCGCAGCGCGCGGCGTAGGCGGGCGGTTCCGGCCGCTCAGTCCACCTGCGCCGGCGCTTCGCGCGGCGCGCCCGCCGTCGAGAACTGCGCCCACGCCACGCCGGCGAGCGTGAGGGCGGCGCCGATCAGCTTGACCGTGCCGAAGGTCTCGCCGGTGAACAGCCAGCCGCCGATGCCGGCCACCAGCGGCATCAGGTACATCAGCGGCGCCGTGCGGCCGACGCCGCGGCGCTCGTTCACCCAGCCCCACACCAGCCAGCCGAGGAAGGCCGAGACAAACGAAGCCCACAAGAGCAGGAACCAGTGCAGCGCGCCCATCTGCGCCCACGGTGCCTGTGCGGCCGGCCAGGCGCTCATCAGCAGCACGGGCACGCTGCCGGCCAGCGTGGCATAGGCCATCACCGCCACGCCGCCGTGGCGCTGGATGAGCGGCTTGGTCATCACCGTGTAGTACGAGAAGAGCGAGGCCGAGAACAGCAGCACGAGGTCGCCACCGGTAGCCGCCCATTGCCGGCCGAGCAGCTTGTCGGAGAGGAAGAGCAGCACGCCGGCGCAGGCCAGCGCCACGCCGGCCACCTGTCCGCGCGCCAGCCGCTCGATGCGCGCGACGTGCAGGATGAGCAGCGTGAAGACCGGCCCGCAGGCGAGGATGAGCGCGCTCGAGAAGGCGGTGGACCAGTGGATGCCGTAGGTGACGAGGCTCACGTGCATGCCGTGCGCGATGACGCCCAGGCCGGCGAGCCGCCAGGCGTCGGCGCGCGGCAGGTGCAGCCAGCGCCCGCGCGTCACCACGAGCAGCAGCACCGCCGCGCAGGCCGGCATGATGAGATAGCGCACGAACAGGAAGCCGGCCGGCGGCAGCACGACGAACAAGGCCTTCTGCACCGCGAAGTTGGCGCCCCAGATGGCGATCGTCAGCAGGCCGGCGAGCAGGGCCAGTTGTTGCGCGCCCGCCGGCGGCGGCGCCGTGGCCGGATGGGTCGCGGCCATCAGGCCATCAGTCCTTCACCGCGTGCGCCATCAGATGCGATAGCTCTCGTAGGTCGCCGGATGGAAGAGCTCCTCGAGCGCCAGCGCGCGCGCCGAAAGTCCCTGCCCATGATGGGCACGCACGAAGGCCTCGAGCGTGGCACGGTTGGCGGCGACGCCATAGGACCAGAAGTCTTCGCCGAGCGTCGAGCGCGCGGCCTGCAGCTGCTCTTCGACGAAGGGCAGCGTCACCTTCGTCGCCGACGTATCGGCCAGCGCCTCCAGCGCCAGTGCCTTGGCCTGCGTAAACGCCTTCAGCACCGCGCCGGGCAGCCAGGGGTGCTGCTCGGCGAGCGTGCGCCGCACGCCCACGACATGCATGATGGGGAAGATGCCGGTGCGGCGGTACCAGTCCTTGGCCGCCGCGGTGGGGTCCTCGAAGAGCCAGCCGACCTGCGGGTTGGCGCGCGCCGCAGGCGCGGGCGGTCGTGGCGCGATGAAGCCGTCGATCTCGCCGGCATCGAGCAGCTCGGAGATCGTGCGGCAGGGCGGCGCCTCTTCGATGCGCACGTCCGGCGGCAGCGCGAGGCCGATCTTCTCGGGCCGGCCGGGCATGTCGATGCCACCGCGCACCCAGGTGATGTCGCGCGGAAATACGCCGTGGTCTTCCTGCAGGATGGCGCGCGCCCAGACGTTGGCGGTGAGCTGGTATTCGGGCACGCCGACGCGTCGGCCTTTCAGGTCCTGCGGTGTGCGCACGCGGTCGCGGCGCACCCAGATCGAGGTGTGGCGGAAAGCGCGCGAGAGGAAGACCGGCACCGCCACGTAGGGCGAGTCGCCGCGCGCGGCACGCACGAGCCAGCTCGACAGCGAGAGCTCGCTGATGTCGAACTCCTCGTGGCGCATGGCGCGGAAGAACATCTCCTCGGGCGACAGCGCCATTACGACCGCATCGACACCGTCGATGGCGATGCGGCCGTCGATGAGCGCGCGCGTGCGGTCGTAGTCGCCCATCGCGAGCGAGAGGCGCAGCTTGGTCACGGTGTGCCTTCGTGCTGCGCACTGCGGTATTCGCCCTCGTCCACGCGAGTGGACCCTTCGGGTCCGTGGCGGCCGGGCGGTCTCATGCTCAATCTACGGTGATGTTGTGCGCGCGGATGAAGCTGCCCCAGTTCTGCTGCTCGCGCTTCAACGAAGCGGCAAATTCCTCGGGCGTGTCGAACACCGGCAGCAGCGCCTGCTGCTCCAGGCGCGCCGCCACGGCCGGCTCCTTCATCGCGCGCGCCACGGCGGCGGCCACGCGCTGCACCAATGCCGGCGGTGCCTTCGCCGGCAGCAGCACCGAGAAAGACGTGAAGGCGTTGATGTTGGGCAGGCCGGCTTCGGCGAGCGTGGGCGTGTTCGGCAGCAGCCGGGTCTTGTCGGTCACGGCGAGTGCCAGCAGCTTGCCGGCGTCGATGTACTGGCGCACGCTCGCCAGGTCGGTGAGCATGAATTGCAGCCGCCCGCCGAGCAGGTCGGTGTAGGCCGCACCGGCGCCCTTGTAGGGCACATGCCCGAACTGCGCGCCTCCGGCGACCTCGATCATGCGCATGCCGATATAGAGCGGGCTGCCGACGCCGGCCGTGCCATAGAAAAGCTTGCCCGGCTCGCGCTTGCCGCGTTCGAGCAGCTCGGCGAGCGTCTTCACCTTCGCATCCGGGTGCGCCACCATCACCATCGGCGCGATGACGCCGCGCGTCACCGGCGCGAAATCGCGCTGCACGTCGTAGCCCGGGTTCTTCAGCAGCACCGGGTTGATGCCGAGCGAGGAGTTCGAGGCGACGAGGACCGTGTAGCCGTCGCCCTCGGCCTTGGCGACGAGCGTGGCGCCGATGGCACCGCTGGCGCCCGGCTTGTTCTCGACGACGAAGGTCTGCTTGAGCTGCTCGCTGAGCGCCTGCGCGAGGATGCGGCCGTAGACATCGGTGCCGCCGCCCGGCGACGAGGGCACGACCAGCGTCACGGCGCGCGTGGGCCAGTCGGCGGCGCTCGCCTGCGCGCGGGCGGCGACCGGCAGGGCGCAGGCGAGCGTCAGAAGCGTGAGCCGCGCGAGCGGCGCGAAAGGGGTGAGCGCGCTGAGCGGGATGCGCGGGATGTGCGGGATGTGCGCGCCGCGCGGGATGAACGGCCGGTCGAGAGGCTTCGGCACTGGTCTCTTGTCCATGGGCGAAAAGCAGGCGAGGGCCGCCCGCTTCAGAGGATGGCGTGGAGCCGGTATTCTGGCGCGGCGAGTTCGATTACGCTGAAGGCATGAGTTCTGCCCCCGCCCTCGGCGCCAGCTCGGCCCTGGTCGAAGACCTGGTGAATGCCAACCGAATCCTTGCCGACCACGGCATCTTCGACGCCTTCGGCCATGTCAGCGCGCGTCACGACGGCGATGCCGGCCGCTTCGTGCTCGCGCGCAACCTGGCGCCGGGGCGCGTGACGGCGGCCGATCTGCTCGAGTTCGACGTGCAGAGCGGCGAGCCGCTGCGCCCCGATCCGCCGCGCCTCTATCTCGAGCGCCACATCCACAGCGAGATCTACAAGGCACGGCCGGACGTGATGGCCGTGGTGCACCACCACTCGCCGGCCGTGCTGCCGTTTGCCGTCGCGCGCGGGGCGCGACTGCTGCCCGTGTGCCACATGGCCGGCTTTCTCGGCGGGGCAGGGCATGAGGAGGGGCCGCCGCTGTTCGAGATCCGCGAGCACGCCGGCGAGGCCAGCGACCTGCTCGTGCGCAACCGCGAGCTCGGCGCGGCGCTGGCGCGCACACTGGGCGCCGGGCGCGTGGTGCTGATGCGCGGGCATGGCGCCACCGTCGTCGCCGCAACGCTCCGTGTGGCCGTCTACCGCGCCATCTATGCCGAGGTCAACGCGCGGCTCCTGCTGCAGGCGCAGGCGCTCGGCGAGGTGCAGCCGCTCAGCACCGGCGAGGCCGACGCGACGCGCGAGACCAACGAGGGGCAGGTGGCGCGCCCGTGGGAGCTGTGGTGCGAGCGCGTGGCGGGCTCTCCCGCGAGCGGGAGAGGGAGCTTGCTTTGAGGTTTCAGCGCGGCAGCCCGAGCCCGCGCCGCGCCATCGGGCTCCTGCGGATCTCGTCGGTGCCGATGCTGATCACCCACATCGGCGACCGGATCAGTCGGTTTCGCGCGCCGCCCTTTGTCCGCGCGCCATGTCCACGGGTCTGAGCAGCGCGAGGCCGACGGCGAAGAACAGGGCCGTCGACACGATGGCCACGCGGTGGTTGCCGCCGGTGAGCAGCGTGATCAGGCCGTAGGTCGGCGGGCCCAGCACGTTCGACAGATGGATCGCGAAGCTCCACAGCCCGAAGAACTCCGCCTTGCGGTCCGCCGGCGTGAGCAGCCCCACCATGGCCCGGCCGGCCGATTGGCTCGACCCCATGCACAGCCCGGCCAGCACGGCGGCGGCCCAGAACAGCGCCGGACCGCCAGCGAAAGCTGCCAGCATCGTCATCAGGATCCAGCCCACGAGCGCGACGCCGAGGGCTCGTTTGTGGCCGACACGGTCCTGCCAATAACCGAACGTGAAGGCACCGGCGACCGCGGCGATGTTGACCAGGAACACCAGCAGCATCGTGTCGGCCTGCTCGAAGCCGAGCACCTGCTCGGCATAGACGGCGGCCAGCGTGATGACGACCGAGATGCCGGCCTGGTAGCAGGCGCAGCAGACGAGCAGCCAGCGCAGGTCGCGGTAGCGTGCGGCGTTTCGCCAGGTCTGGGCCAGGCGGCGCAACGATGCCGCCACGCCGGCCGCGCCGGCCGCCGAGATGGCCTGCGCGTCGGGTGTCGCCCGCTCGCGCAGCAAGGTGAAGGTGGCCACGGAGGCCAGGCCGTAGATTGCGGCGGTGATCAACATCACCACCGGCACGAAGGCCGTCGCCGGCTCACCGCGCAACTGCGCCGCCGCCACGTAGGCCAGGCCGAGTCCCAGCGCGAGCATGCCGCCGAGGTAGCCGAAGCTCCAGCCCCAGCCCGACACCCGCCCCATCGAGTCCTCGCGTGCGAGTTCGGGCAGGAACGCCGCGATCAGCGCCTCGCCGTACGAGTACAGGGTGTACGAGATCACCACCGCCGCGGCGGCCACCCCCACATCGCCACGCCCGGCGAGCGCCAGGGCGGCGGTGGCGAGCACGCAGCCGAAGGTCGACCACGCGAGCAGGCGTTTCTTGGCCGCCCGCAGGTCAGCGAAGGCGCCGATGGCCGGCATGGTCAGCATCACGATCAGGCTCGCCGCGGAGATGGCCAGCGTCCAGGCGAGCGTGGCCCACTCGGCGCCGCCCGCGACCACGGCCACGAAGTAGGCGCCGAAGACCGCGGTCAGGACGACCGTGGTGTAGCCCGAGTTGGCGAAGTCGTACATCGCCCAGCCGAAGACCTCGCGCTTGCGAACGCCGGGATTGAGCGCCTCCTGCGGGAACAGATTCATCGTGACGGCCCTGGCTCAGGCCTCGAGCACGGGCTCCGAGATGCCGTTCGAGATGGCCACGCGCGCCGTGTCGCGCAGGGCCAGGGCCTGTTCCCAACCCGGGCCGCCCGGCGTGATGGCCGTGCCGATGCGCACCCGCACCGGGTGGCGCTGCGGTAGCCACGATTGGGCGCGCAGCAGCGAGCGCGTGCCCTCCAGCGCCACCGGCACCAGCGGCGTGCCGGTCTCGGCCGCGATGACGAACGCCCCCAGCTTGAAGGCACGCAGGCCGCTGGCGCGCTCGAACGTGCCTTCGGGAAAAGCCACGAACGACTCGCCCGCGCGCACGCGTGCCTGCAGTGCATGGGTGTCCTCGACGCCCTGGGCGGCGTCGGTGCGCTCGACGAAGGCGACGCCCAGCCGTCGCAGCGCCATGCCGAGCAGCGGCACCCCGGCCAGTTCGCGCTTGCCGACGAACGAGAAGCCCGGCGGCAGCACGGCACCGAGCAGGATCGAGTCCACATAACTGGCGTGATTCGCGACCACGATGCGCGCTCCGTTCGCGGGCAGGTGCTCCAGGCCCTCGACCTGCAGCGGCAGTCCGAGCAGGCGCACGCCCAGGCGCGTCAGCGCGCGGATCGCGCGCTGGCGGCGGCCGACGCCGGGCAGTGCCATCACGGCCACCCAGGCCGGCGCGCTGAGCGCGCAGAACACGGTCCAGGCCCACAGGCCCCAGGCCCGGCGACTTGCCGAGCGCAGCACGCGGCGCGCCGTTGCAGCCGCGGCCGTACCGGCGAGCGCCAGCCACTGCTGCCACGGCGCGCGCTGCGTCATGCCGAGCCGGCCCTGCTCGTAGAGCGCGCGACAGGCGGCGCGGCGGGTCTTGCCGCTGGAGGTCTTCAGCACCGTGCGCGGCGGCGCCAGCACGACGTCGTCGGCCGGCGCGCCGAGCAGCATGGCCGACAAAGCGGTGATGGCCTGGACCAGTTGCCGGCGCTGCTCGGGCTCGCTGAGCCGGGTTTCCGCCAGCACCACCAGCCGTTCGGTGCCGCTGCGTGGGTCGCTCGCCGGGAACACCGCCACGCCGCCCTTGCGCACGCCGGGCAGTTCGGCCACGGCGGCTTCGAGCTCCTGCGGATGGAGGTTGAAGCCGCCGCGGATGATGATGTCCTTCTCGCGCCCGGTCAGGAACAGCTCGCCGCCGGCGATGTAGCCCAGGTCGCCGGTGTTGAGCCAGTCGCCATCGAACAGGCGTTCGTTGGCGCCGGCGTTGTTCAGGTAACCCTGCGTGCTGGACGGGCCGCGGAATTGCACACGCCCCTGTTCGCGCTCGGGCAACTCGCGTGAGCCGGTGCGTGAACCGGCATCGACCACGCGCAGCTCGTGGCCCGGCAGCGGGAGGCCGCAGGAGACGATGCGCAGCGGCTGCGCCTCGTCGGGCCGCGCCGGTGTCGCCTTGCCTTCGCGGTTGAGCGCGCCGCGATCGATGCGGTCGATCCAGGGCCCGCGGCCCACCGGCGGAAACGCCAGGCCGACCGAGCTCTCGGCCAGCCCATAGACCGGCGTCAAGGCCTCGCGCTTGAAGCCGCAGCGCGCGAAGCGTGCCGCGAAGCGGTCCAGCGTTTCGGAGCTCACCGGTTCGGCGCCGTTGAACGCAAGCCGCCAGCTCGACAGATCCAGGCCGTCGAGCTCGGCGTCGCCGAGCTTGGCCAGGCACAGCTCGTAGGCGAAGTTGGGCGCCGCCGAGACCGTGCCGCGGTGTCGGTCGATCGCCTCCAGCCAGCGCGCCGGCCGGGCCAGGAAAGCCAGCGGCGACATCAGCACCAGGTGGAAACCCAGCACCAGCGCACCCAGGCAGGCACCGATCAGGCCCATGTCGTGGTACAGGGGCAGCCAGGAGACGAAGGTGTCGTCGCGGCCGACCTTGCAGGCCCGCCACATCGCGCGCAGATTGGCCAGCAGGTTGGCGTGCGTCAGCACCACGCCCTTCGGTTCGCTGGTGCTGCCCGAGGTGTATTGCAGGAACGCCACGTCCGATGCGGTGATCGCAGGGGGCACATGGTGCGCACCGGCTCGCGACAGGTCGGTCACCGTGCCGACGATCTGCAGGGCTTCGGCCTGCGCCCGCAGCAGGTGGGCCAGCGGCTTGGCGCGCTCGATGGTCACCAGCACCCTGGCCTGCGCGTTGCGCAGGATGCCGGCGATGCGCCGCAAGTGGTCTTCGAGCTGCGAAGGCCGCGCCGGCGGGTACAGCGGCACCGGCGCGCACCCGGCCAGCAGCGCACCGAAGAACGCCGCGAAGAACTCGCGCCCGGTGGGCAGCATGATCGCCACGCTGTCGCCCTTGGCCAGGCCGAGCCTGTGCAGGCCGGCAGCCAGTGCGACGGCGTCGCGGTGCAGGTCGGCGTAACTCAACTCGGTACGGGCATCGCCCTCGCCATACAGCGTGATCAGCACGCGATGCGGCTGGTGTTGCAGGTGCCAGTCGAACACCTCCACCAGGGTCTGGAGGGTGTCGGGCGGATAGGGCTGGGGCGCGGGCGCCAGCGGTCGTGCCTCGTGCGCGCCGGGCTGCAGACGGCGCGCGGCCGCGGCCGCCGACGCTTCGCGCGCGGCGCCGCCCGTGGCGACGCCGGCGATCGTGATGAAGCGCAGCAGGTCGCGCGGCGTCTCGGCCTCGGTGAGTGCGGCTTCGCTCAAGGACACGCCGAGATCGCGGCCGATGCGCGTCATCAGCTCCACGCGCGCCAGGCTGTCGAGCCCGAAGTCGCGCTCGAGCGAGTGATCCAGGCTCAGGGCGGCGGCCTGGCCGGCTTGCGGCCGCAACTCGTCGGCCACGGCGCGCACGGTCGCGAGCAGGCGCGGCGCCAGCGCATCGAGTTGCGCCGTCTCGCCGCGCTCTGCCAAGCCGGGGTCACTCAGCATGGGCCAACGCCAGGCCGCTCTTTGCGCGGGTGTGTCGTTCGATTCGACGACAGCGGCGCGTTGCCCGATTGTCCTGGGTCAGGCGCCCGGCGGCACCACGATCCATCTCGGACATGCAGGGTGGGCCAGCGGTCGCGCCACCGCGGTTCGACTGTCGTCGACTCGCGGCGACGGGCGCCGAGGCGCGCCGCGCCAGGCCGGCCCGCTCAATGTGCCATGGTGGCCGACGCCGCCGCCTGGACCGAACCGGCGAGCGGCTGCCGAGCCTGTTGCTCGGCCTGCAGCCAGTCGTCGAGTTCATGCCCCTCGACGCAGCCGCGCGCTTCGTACAGGGCGTAAGCGGCCGCGCGAATCTTCTGCAGATGCTGCGCATCGGCAACGGCTTCGGCCGCGGGCGCGGGTTCGACAGGGTTCTGCCTTGCAGAGCTTGACGCAACGATGGCGGTGCCACGCACGGCGTCGGTGGTTTGCGCTTGCATCTGAGTCTCCTTGATGAATAAACGGCGTGCTGCGGCAGCGTCGTGCCCCCGTCAAACACGATTCGAATATGGACGCCTGCAGGTGTGCGGCGTTGCGCTGAGTCAATTTCCGAAGGAGCGCCAGGCTATGGGCCAGTCGCTGCGGCCGGTGACGCTTCCGACGCCAGCCATCGCCGGCACCACGCCAGCGCAAGCGCGAGGTTCGACAGGGCCGCCTCGCTGGGCGCATCACCGAGATCGAATCGCTCACCGCGAATGGCCAGCAACAGGCAAGGCGGTGGCTCGGCGCCGTGCAGTTGACGAAACACCTGCATCACCGATTGCGGCGACATGGCATGGGTGGAATAGCTCGCGTCGCACCCGGGCTGCAGGGCTGTCACCTCGAACGGCGCCTGGCAGCCCAGGCTGGCATCGACGAACAGCACCCGCCTTCGACCGGCCAGGTCGAGTGCATGCTCCACCTGCAGCTGGAAGTCGGTGAGCAGGTCGGCAGCTGCCGGCACTACGGCACCGATGAGCTGCTGCAGGCGCTCGACGAACATCGGTCCGAGCGCGTCGTCGCCGCGGCCCGGGTTGCCCCAGCCGAAGACCAGCACGGGCGCCGCGGCTGCCGACCGAGTGGTCATGGCGACAGGCTCTGATGCTGCGTGTCGCCGCGCTGCGACCTGAGCACGCGGTCGATCGTCTCGCCCTGCGGCCCGAGCAGCGCCACCTCCAGCGCCATCTGCCCCAGCGCGTGCGTGGCGCACGACAGGCACGGGTCGTAGGCGCGGATCGCCACTTCGATGTGGTTGAGCAGGCCTTCGGTGATCTCGCGCCCGTCGAGGTAGCGGCGCGCGACCGATCGCACGGCCTCGTTCATCGCCTGGTTGTTGTGCGTGGTGGCGACGATCAAATTGCACATCTGCACCAGGTCGTCGTCGCCGACCGCGTAGTGGTGGATCAAGGTGCCGCGCGGCGCTTCGATGACACCGATGCCCTCGCGCCGGCGCGGGCCCGAGGCCATCAGCTCGCCGGCCAGGATGTCCGGATCGTCGAGCAGTTCGGCGATCACCTCCATCGCGTGCAGCACCTCGATCATGCGCGCCCAGTGGTAGGCCAGCGGCGCGTGGATGGGCTGGCCGCGGCCCCAGTCCAGGAACTCGCGCCGCTGCGCCTCGGCCAGCGGGCTGGGGATGAAGTCGCAGTTCTGCATGCGCGCCAGCGGCCCGACGCGGTACGAGCCGAGCTGCGGACCCAGGCGTCGCAGGTAGGGGAACTTCATGTAGGTCCAGGGCTTCACTTCCTCTTCGATCAGGTCGAGGTAGTGCTGGTCGCTGGCGCCGTCGACGAGGATGTTGCCGGCGGCGTCGCGCGCGCGCAGCACGCCGTCATAGAGGTCCATCGCCCCGTCGGCGCGCACCAGCGACAGCATGTTGGAGGGGACGCTGCCGAAGCTGTCGTAGAGCGCGGGGTTCTGCGCGTGCAGCAGCTTGGCGATGTCCACCGCGTCGCGCGCCCAGGCAATCATCTGCGACACGTCGCCGGCAAGTACCGCGCGGTCTTCGGCACTCACGGGCTTGTTCATGCCGCCCGGTACCGAGCCGGTGCCATGCACGCGCTTGCCGGCGGTGGCCCGGATCACCTCCTGGCCGAACTTGCGCAGCAGCACGCCCTTCCTGGCGATGTCGGGGTGTTTTTCGGCCACGCCGACGATGTTGCGCCGGTTGACCTCGGAGTCGAAGCCGAACAGCAGGTCGGGGCTGGACAGGTGGAAGAAGTGCAGCGCGTTGCTCTGCATCACCTGCCCGTAGTGCATCAGGCGGCGGATCTTGTCGGCACTCGGCGTCACCGGTGTCGCGCCGACCACGAGATCGAGCGCCTTGCAGGCCGCCAGGTGATGCGACACCGGGCAGATGCCGCACAGCCGCTGCACCATCACCGGCACTTCCCAGTACGGCCGACCCTCGATGAACTTCTCGAAGCCACGGAACTCGACGATGTGCAGCCGCACCTGCTGCACGCGCTGCTGTTCGTCGAGCAGGATCGTGACCTTGCCGTGGCCTTCGACGCGCGACACCGGATCGATCGCCACGCGGCGCAGGCCTTGCGGGCGGGCAGCGGTTTCGAGGTCGGAAGTCATCACGTCTCGGTTGTGTCTCGGTTCCGTCTTCAGTTGCGTCTCAGTCGTAGCGCATCAAGCCATGGCCCAGATGCGGGGTTCGTCCAGCCATCAGGTCGTTCAGGAAGGTCCAGATCGCTTCGGCCGACGGCGGGCAACCGGGCAGGAAGTAGTCCACGTGCACGACTTCGTGGATCGGGTGCACGTTGTTCAGCGGCAGCGGCAGCTCGGGATCGTCGGGAATGCGGCTGGCCGCGCTCAGGCCCGGCCGCGTGCGGTAGATCTCGGTCAGCATGACGCCGACATCGAGGTGGTTGCGCTGCGCCGGCAGCCCGCCGGTGATGGCACACGCGCCCACCGCCACCAGTGTCTTGCAATGGGCCCGGAACTCGCGCAATACCGTCACGTTCTCGGCGTTGCACAGGCCGCCTTCGATGAAGGCGATGTCGCAACGGCCGACCTCCTTGATGTCGGTGAAGGGTGAGCGGTCGAACTCCACATGCTCGATCAACTCGAACAGCCGCTCGTCGATGTCGAGGAAGGACATGTGGCAGCCGAAGCAGCCGGCCAGCGAGACGGTGGCGAGCCTGAGCTTGCGCGGTGCGTGCAGGGGCGGCAGCGGCTCGGCCGGGGTCATTCGCTGCCTCTGTCCGCCGGCACCTGCCCGGTTACCGAGGTCGCGTCGAAGCGGCGCTGCCCGATCGGGATCGCGAAGCCGCGCCGCTTGGGCAGGATCACGCCGACAGGGCAGACGCTCGCGGCGCGATCGGTGAGGGCCATGTCGGTGTCGACCAGCTTGCCGCTCTCGCTGTCGACGAGCAGGTGCGTGGCTCTGCCGTGGCCGCCGATGGCGAAGACATGCTTGTGGTCCACGTCATGGCTGGCGCGCACGCACAGCTCGCACAGGATGCAGCGATTGAAGTCGAGCAGGATGTCGGGGTGGCTCGCGTCCACCGGACGGTCGGGATAGAACTCCTCGAAGTGCGGGCCCTCCATGCCCATCTGGTAGGCCGTGGCCTGTAGCAGGCAGTGGCCGCTCTTCTCGCAACTCGGGCAGAAGTGGTTGCCTTCGACGAACAGCATCTGCAGCAGCGTCTTGCGCTGCGCGTTCAACTCCTCGGTGTCGCTCTCGACCTCCAGCCCCGCGGCGGCGCGCAGCGTGCAGGCAGCGCCGGCACGGCCGCCGACCCTGACGGTGCACAGGCGGCACGAGCCGTGCGGCGCGAAGTCGGGATGCCAGCACAGGTGCGGGATGTAGCGGCCGGCGCGGGTGGCCGCCTGGATGATGGTTTCGCCGGCATGGAACGGCACGTCCTCGCCGTCGAGCGAGAAGGTGGGCAGCGACTCGCCGGCCGTGGTGCTCATCACCGCTTCTCCAGATGCGCACCCGGATCGTCGCGGCCGGTCATGTGCCGCGCGATCGAGAGCTCGGCATCGAGGTCGAAGCCGGGCTCGAAGTGCAGCGATCGCAGGTGGCGCTCGTAGGCCGGGCGGAACTTGGCGATCGTGTCGCGCAGCGGGTTGCACGCCGAGGCGCCGAGGCCGCAGTGCGTGGTGGCGTGCATCAGCCGGTCGAGCTCGAACAGCACCTGGATGTCGTGTGCCGAGCCGCGGCCACCGGCAGACGCACTCGCGAGCTTGTCCATGCGCCGCACCACCAGCTCGGTGCCGACGCGGCACGGCGTGCAGAAACCGCAGCTCTCGTGGGCGAAGAAGTGCGCGAAGTTGCGCGCCACCTCGAACATGTCGCGCGTGCGGTCGAAGACCATGAAGGCACCCGCCGTCGGCACGTCTTCGAAGGCGATGCGGCGGCCGAACTCGAAGGCCGACAGACACACGCCCGACGGCCCGCCGACCTGCACCGCCTGCGTATCGTGGGCGCCGCAGTCTTCGAGGATGCGCCCGATGCGCGTGCCGAACGGGTACTCGTAGATCCCGGGCCGCTCGCAGTCGCCCGAGACCGAATGGATCTTGGTGCCGGTGGACTTGCGCGTGCCGATGCCGGCCCACCACGCGCCGCCGTGCACGGCGATCTGTGCGGCGGCGCAGTAGGTCTCGACATTGTTGACCGTGGTCGGCTGGTCGAGGTAGCCGCGCTCCACCGGAAACGGCGGGCGGATGCGCGGCGTGCCGCGCTTGCCTTCGAGCGACTCGATGAGGGCCGATTCTTCGCCGCACACGTAGGCGCCGGCACCGACATGGATGGCGATGTCGAAGTCGAACCCCGCCCGGCCCTGGATGGCGGCCCCGAGCAGGTGTTGTTCGCGCCTGCGCCGCAGCACCGCCTGCAGCGGCTCCAGCAGGTAGCTGTACTCCCCGCGCAGATAGACGAGGCCCTGGACCGGCCAGTGCGCGGCGCCGATCGCGAAGGCAGCCACGGTCATGCCCTCGAACACCTCGTCGGCGTGGCGGGTGAGCAGCACGCGATCCTTGAAAGTCCCCGGCTCGCCTTCGTCGGCGTTGCACACGACGACGCGGGATTCGCCGGGTGCATCGCGACACATTTCCCACTTCAAGCCGGTGGCAAAGCCCGCGCCCCCGCGGCCGCGCAGGTTGGAGCGCTTCATCTCGTCGAGTTGAGCCTGCGCGCCGCGTGCCAGCCCCACTGCGATGGCCGCGCCGGGTGGCAGCGCCATGCCCAGCAGCACATCGGCGCGGCGGATGTTGTCGTCGACGGCGAACCACGGCTGCGGCCACGCGGGCACCGGCGTCTCGGCACGGATGAGCTCGGCCATCTGCGCCACCCGGGGCGCATCGAGCCGCGTGATCACATGCTGGTGGTTGACCAGCAGGGCGGGCCCCTGGTCGCACAGGCCGGTGCAGGAGGTCCGGTCCACGCTCACCCCGCCGTCGGCGCTGACCTGGCCGGGCGCAACCCCGAGCCGGGCGCACAGGTCAGCCATCAAGGCCTCGCTGCCGAGCATGCGGTCGGTGATGTTGTCGCTGAACAGCACCCGGTAGCGGCCCACCGGCCGGGCGTGAAAGAAGCGGTAGAAGCCGACCACACCCTCCACGTGGGCCAGGGGCAGCTTCAGTTCGCGAGCGATCGCGCCGAGCTGAGCCCGAGGCAGCCAACCCGTCTGCAACTGCACCTCGCGCAGGATCTGGACCAGCGCATGCGGTGAACGCCCATAGCGGGACAGCACCTGATCCAGGGCGTCGAGCTCGCCGCTCACGGCGACCTCCCTGCTTGTGCACGCTCCATCACGGCCCCACTTCGGTCATGAACACTGGCGGTTGAGACGGCCCTCGACTCGACAGGAATTCATCCGTGCGGAAGCGGGCGCGATGACCCATGCGAGTGTCGTGTCGAGGCCGGTCCTGGCGTTGACGAGTGTCAAAGCGCGCCCTGCGGCAAAGGAAAAGAACGGCGCAGCGGCGCGATTTCGAGTCGGTGCTGCACCGCTGCGAGCCAGGAGTACGGGCGGCAAGGCCTCGCTACCGCGGGGGAACTCGGGCTGTCCGCGGCCATGGCCGCAGTGCTAGAGTGGCAGCGATTTCCAGACATCTCCACTTGAACCGGGCTGCGCCTGTGCCGCCGGCCAGGGCCGTACGAGGAGAGCATCGATGACGAATGTTCGCCGCCGCGAGGTGGCCGCTGCGCTGGCCGCCGGCCTTGCCGGCGCGGGACCGCTGCGTGCGCTGGCGCAGGCGCAGACGCAGGCCCAGGCCCAGGCCCAGATGGACTGGCCGACGAGGCCGGTGAAGCTGATCGTGCCCTTTGCACCTGGCGGAGCCACCGACATCGTCGCGCGGCTGCTCGCCGAACGCATGCAGGCGCTGTGGAAGCAGCCGGTGCTCATCGACTACAAGCCGGGCGGCGGCACGATGGTCGGCACGCAATTCGTCGCCACCTCGCCGCCCGACGGCTACACGCTCGGCATGGCCATCACCGCGCACATGATCAACCCGGCGCTGCAGCCCAAGCTGCCCTACGACACGGTGCGCGACCTGGCCGGCGTCTCGCAGCTGGCGCTCGGGCACTTCGGTCTCTTCGCGCACCCGTCGTTCCCGGCCGCCAACGTGGCCGAGCTCGTGGCCTACGTGAAGAAGAACCCGGGCAAGGTGAGCTATGCGACGCCGGGCGTGGGCACCGGCACGCACCTCGCGGGCGAGATGCTCAACCACATGGCCGGGCTCGACATGGTGCACGTGCCCTACAAGGGCAGCGCACCGGCGCAGCAGGACGTGATCGGCGGCCGCGTGCCGCTGCTCTTCGACGTGCTCTTCTCGTCGATGCCGTTCGTCAAGGACGGGCGGCTGAAGGTGCTGGCGCTCTCGAGCCCGAAGCGCGCCGCGGCCAACCCCGAGATCCCGCTGATTGCCGAGGCGGTGCCCGGCTTCTCGGCGATGAGCGTGATCGGCGTCATCGCACCTTCGGGCGTGCCGGCCGAGTTGCGCCGGCGCATCGGCGCCGACATCGCGCGCGGCGTCAGGTCGCCCGAGCTGAACGAGCGCATGGTCGCGCTCGGCATGGAGCCGGTGGGGTCGAGTGCCGACGCATACGACGGGCTCATCCGCGCCGAGATCGAGAAGTGGGCCGGGGTCGTCAAGCGCGCCGGCATCAAGCTCGATTGATCGGGGCTTGATCGGAGCCGTTGGCGATGCAACCCTGCGACATCGTGGTGGTGGGCGGTGGCCTCGCGGCGTTGCACGCGGCACAGCGTTCAGCGCAGCTCGGCCTGCACTGCGTGGCCCTCACCGGTGCGGCGCCTGGTGGCCTGCTGTTGAGCATCGAGTCGGTGCAGGGCCTGCCCGACCGTCCCGAAGGCATCGCCGGCTACGACCTCGGGCCGATGGCGCAGGAGGCGGCGATGGATGCCGGCGCCACCTGCCTGCCCGAAGAGGCGACGCGCATCGAGCGCCACGGCGATGGCTGGCTCGTGCACGGCGAATCGACGCCGGTGCAGGCACGTGCCATCGTGTTGGCGATGGGTTGCCACCTGCGCGCGCTCGGCCTGCCGGGCGAGCAGCGCCTGGCCGGCAAGGGCGTGAGCCACTGCGCCAGTTGCGACGGCCCGCTGTTGCGCGGCCGCGCCGTGGCCGTGGTGGGCGGTGGCGACGCCGCCTGCCAGGAGGCGCTAACGCTCGCCGGCTACGCCGGCACCGTGCACCTGCTCGTGCGCGGCGATGCGCTGCGCGCGCGCCGCTCCTGGCAGGAACGCATCGCCGCGCAGCCGAAGATCGCCCTGCGCTTGGGCGCCGTCGTCGACGAGATCCTGGGCGACGCCACCGTGAGCGGCCTGCGCCTGCGCGGCGGCGAGACGCTGCCCGTGCCTGCCGTCTTCGTCTACGCCGGGCTCGTGCCGTCGTCGGCGCTGCTGCGGGCTCCGGCCGGTGAAGCCGGCGCGGATGATCTCGTGGCACTCGAGGGCGGCGGCCACGTGCTCGTCGATGCCGCGCTGCGCGCCTCGGCGCGCGGCGCCTTCGCCGCCGGCACGCTGCGCGCCGGCCACGACGGCCAGGCGGCGCAAGCCGTCGCCGATGGCATCGCGGCAGCGGAAGCCGCGCATCGTTTTCTGCAATCCGGCGCCGCAGCGGACTGGCCCGAGGCGCCGCCCTTCACCGCATCGTCCGCCACATCCTCCAGCGCATCCGCCACCGCATCCGCCAGCGCATCGACCACCGCACCCACCACCGCATCCACGACCGCATCCACCACCGCAGAAAGGACACCTTCATGAGTGCCTTGCTCACCGTGCACGACCCGCGCGGTTATCCGCCCAAGGTGACGGCCAAGCGGCTCGCGCCCAGGCTCGAATCGCTCGACGGCAAGCTGATCCACCTCGTCGATTGCCTGTTCGACAACTCGGAGGTGTTCATGCAGCAGCTGCAGGGCTGGCTCGCCGAGCACATGCCGCAGGTGCGCACCGAGATCGTCAAGCCGCGCGAGAGCTGGGTCGACGACCCGGCGATGCGCGCCAAGGTCGTCAAGGAAGCGGACGCCGCGCTCTTCGCCGTCGGTCTCTGAAGCACTTGCTGCCCGACGGTCGCCGGGCTCGCAATGGCAGTAGAGGCCGACGGAGTTCCGACCGTCGCCATCCACACGCATGTCTTCGCTCGCCTCGCGCGCAACGCCGCGCGCGTGAACGGCACGCCCACGCTGCGCCAGGCCTTCGTGCCGCAGCCGGTGGTCGGGCGGTCGCCGGCGCAGCTGCGTGCGTACATCGAGGGCATCGACCCGGTCAACCAGCGCCCCTTCGTGCAGGAGTTGCTCGAGGGGCTGACGCGGCCGCTCAGCGAAGAAGATCTCGCCGGCGTCTCGTTCGAGCGCAACACGCCGCGGCTGCTGGAGCCGGGCACCGAAGAGGATCTGCGCCGGCGCTTCGAGGAGGAACGCTGGACCGACTACCTGCCGATCGTGCTGCCCACCGAGGAGCGCGTGGCCGCCATGCTGGCGGGCACGAGCCGCAAGCCCGACGAGTTGGTGGGCCGCATGCGCCCCACCAACTACCGCGAGTTCTGGGAGTACACGGTGGAGAAAGTGGCGGTGAACGCGGTGATGGCGGGGGCGCGGCCGGCGTACTTCCCGGTCATCCTCGCCATGGCCGCCAGCGGCATGACCGCGCGCCAGAGCAGCACGACGAGCTGGGCGGCGCCGGCCATCGTCAACGGGCCGATCCGCGCCGAGATCGGCATGCACTGCGGCATCGGCGCGATGGGGCCCTACAGCCACGCCAACGTGGCCATCGGCCGCGCGCACGCGCTGCTCAGCCAGAACCTGCAGGGCGGCTCGGTGGTCGGCGACACCTACATGGGCAGCATCGGCAACGCCTACAACGTCGCCTGCACCTGGGCCGAGAACGAGGAGAAGAGCCCGTGGGAGCCGCTGCATGTGCAGCATGGCTTCAAGCGCGGGGACAGCGTCGTCACGGTCTTCCTCGGGGGCTGGTACACGATCAGCGGCTACGGCCCGCGCGAGACCTGGGAGCAGCGCTTCCGCCATGCGCTGGCGGCCTGCGAGCCGTACAGCCCGCCCATCGTGCTGCTCGACCCGAGCGTGGCGCGCGGCTTCGTCGACAAGGGCTTCGCGAAGAAGCAGCAGCTCATCGATTGGCTCGCCGAGAACGCGCAGGTGACGGCGCGCGAGTACTGGGACGACCCGTGGACGCAGACGCTGATCAAGCCGCACGCGGTGGCGGGCGTCGAGCCGTGGGCGTCGATGTGGAAGGCCGCGCCCGACGTAATGGTGCGCAAGTACCGCGCCGAAGACATCAGCGTGGTGGTGCTCGGAGGCGAGACGCAGTCGGCCTGGAAGATGGTGGGGGGCAACTTCGCGCGCGCGAAGATGGTGAAGGTGGACGACTGGCGATGACTTGGCGCTGACGGGCTTGCGCTCGCGCTCGGCGAGGAACGCTAGAAGTCGAGTATCACGATCTTCCGGCCGGCGGCCGTGCTGCTCATCGCCGCGAGCAGCTGCACGTGCGTCAGCACGCCGGCGCCGGTCTTCTCGTCGTAGTCGTGCAGCACGACGGCGATCTCCTGGCCGCCGGACTCGCCGGGTGGCGGGTCGCGCCGCATGCCCATGCCCGTGTAGTAGAAGAGCACCGTGTCCTCGGGCTGCGCCTGCTTGCACACGCTGAGCATCTGCTTGCCCAGCTGGGCCAGCGTGGCCTGCTCGTTGAGCAGCACGTGCACCTGTGCCGCACCGTGCACGCTGCGCTCGAGCGAGCCCAGCAGCTTGCTCCAGCGCGCCAGGTCGTTGGACGGGCCGGCGAGCTGGTTGCCCCAGGGAAAGCGCTCCATGCCCACCAGCACCGCGTGCAGGCGGCCGGCCGGCCGCGGCGCAGCGGGCCGGCGCTCGGCCTCGAACAGCACCGTGCTCCCCACATCGCCGGCCAAGGCCGGCAAGTGACCTGCGCTCATGTCGAGCAGGCGTCGTGCGCAGGCAACCGCCGCCTCCAGCAGCGAGATGCGCCCGTCGCGGTCGACGTCGGCGCCAGCGTCGCGCAGCGCATCGATGAAGTGGTACGAGAACGCGCCGTAGGTCTTGCCGTGCGTCCTGGTCTCTATGGCGTGCTGGCCGCTGTGCGAGGCCATCACCCAGCTCGTGCCCGGCGGCAACGACGGACCCAGGCTGCGCTGCAGCCGGGTGTCGAACACCAGGGCCTGCGCCGTTTCCGCGGCCAGTTGGGCGTAGCCCGGCTTGTCCAGGAGCGAGCGCGCCACGAGCTGCGCCGCTGCCACCACATCCGTGCGCTCGGCCGGCGCCAGCTTGGCGTAGCGCGCGGGCACGATGGTCGCGAGCAGCGGCAGCGCCTGCGCGTAGTTGGACTCCCGCATCAGCGTGCGCAGGCGATCGAGGTCCGCATCGATGCCGCGCAGCGCCCGCTTGCTCGCGAACTCACGGGCCGCGTCGTGCAGGCGCTCGATCAGCGCCTTGAAAGCGTAGGGGTCGCCGGCCGCGCCATCGGCGCCGGGCAGGGCGCCTTGAAGGCTGTTGGCGAAGGACTCGATCGGATTCTCGAACAGCGCCGGCGTGCCGACATCGAAGACGCGGTTCAGCTGGTCGAAGACCGTGAAGGCCGGCAGCGTGGCCTCGGGTGCGGGCTGGGCCGTCGGGTCGGCCGTGGCACGGCGCGCCGCCGTGGCGCTCTGGCCGGCGCCTCCGCGCGCGGCGGGTTGTGCGGTGGCCTCGGCCGCCGGCACCTCGTCGGGCACGACGAAGCGCACGTCGGGGCTGGACCGCAGCCAGCCCGGGAGGTCGTCGATGGCGGCTCGTCGGTAGCAGAACCAGTACACGCTCTGGGCCAGCGGATTGCCGCCGCGCAGCCGGCGCCGCAGCGCACTCATGACCACGTCGCCTTCCCAGCCCGAGTAGCCGATGACCAGCGGCGAGCGTGTCCACAGCAGGCTGTCGAGCAGACCCACCATCGTGAAGCTGCTCTCCTCGTCGGCACGCGCCCGGCCGGTGACCTCGCCGCGCAGGTTGGCGCAGTCATAGAAGAGGTAACTGCCGTGCACGTGCACGATCTGCACGTCGTCGCGTTCGCGGTCGATGCGGCCCACGGTCCTCGGGTGGTCGCAGACAGCCGGCTCGGTGCCGAACAGGCGCAAGGCCCGCGCGACGAAGTCGTCGAAGTTCGTCGTCACCACCAGGTTGCTGAGGCGGCGCGCCGACAGCAGGTGAGCCAGGCGCAGGCTGGCCAGCGAGAGCGGTTTGCCTTCGATCAGCGAGCGCAGGTACTGCTGGCGCTGTCGCGCGCCGGGATAGGCGCACCCGAACCAGTGCGAATAGGCGTCCAGGGTTTGCGAGCCGGAGGGTGTGCCGATGCGTTTGTAGCGCTGCGCCACCGACTTGCAGTGCTCGATGACGCTGGCCGCCAGCGGCACCGGCGGATACGAGATGCCGGCCCCGGTGATGAAGAAGAAGGGCGAGCGGTGCGCCTCGTGGCCGAGTTCGTCGCAGGCCTGGCGGATTTCCATCACGGCCGCAGTCAGGGCCAGCCGCTGCGGTTCAGACGCCGGCGCTGCTTGCTGTGAGTCGGTGGCCATCGGATCGTCGACGCGGCGCGGGGTGCCTGAGTTGAACGGGCATTGTGGACACGGACTCCGGGCGTGGGCAAGCTGCCTGCAACGCAAGTCCTCGAAACGGCCTCATCGCCGCTTTCGCCGGCGGGTAGCCCCGGGATTCCTGCCATTGACCGCGCCGCGGCGGTCGGACTACCCTGACCTGCAGGCAGTTGGGGCGGCTGCCAACCACAGGAGCCATTCGCATGACCACGATCGTTTCGGGCTTCGGATCGAGGCCTTTCGCGGCGGCGCTGGCCGCCGCCGTGCTGGCGGCTGCGTCGGCGCCGGCGCAGGCGCAGGAGCGCAAGTCGATCCGCTGGGCCACGTCCAGCGTCGATTCCTACGGCTACAAGGTGGCCGCGGCGATGGTCAAGATCGCCGAGGAGGCGCTGGGCGGCCAGTACACCATCACCGTCAACCCCTACCCCTCCACCACCGGCGCGATGAAGGCGGCGATGGATGGCACCGGCGAGATCGGCTACACGGCCGACATCGGCATGTCGCAGATCTATGCCGCCGAGGGCGGCTTCAAGGACTACACGCCGGCCAAGGGCCGGCTGGTGCATTCCTGGTACTCGTACCCGATGGAGTCGTTCATGGCCACCTCGGCCAAGGAGGCAGGCAAGTACAAGTGCTGGGGCGACTTCAGCGGCAAGCCCGTGTTCTTCACCACCGCGGGCTTCATGAACTGGCTCAACTTCCAGCGCATCTACAAGACACTGGGCTACCAGTTCAAGCATGTGCAGATCGACGCCAAGACACAGAGCGACGCGCTGCAGGCGGGCACCATCGCCGGCGCCGTGGCCTACACCACGGCTGGCCGCTCGCTGGCCAGCTACTGGAAGGAGACCGAGGTCCGCATGGACCTGCAGGTCATCAACCCCTGCCCGGAAGAGGTGGCCAAGCTCAAGGCGGCGGGCCTGGCGGTGGTGGACGTGGACCCCAAGGAGGCCTTCAGCAAGGACGTGGGGGTGAAGGGCATCCGCGGCGTGCCGATCCTGTTCGGCTACAACATGCGCGCGGACATGCCCGAAGAGGTGGTCTACAAGCTGCTGTCGGCCTTCTACAAGCAGCGCGACAGCCTGGCCCAGGCCGACGCCGGCTTCACGCCCCTGGCCAAGGACTTCGTGGGCATGCAGGTGCAGGGCATCAGCGCCAACCCGCAGATCCCCGTGCACGCCGGGCTGGCCAGGTTCCTGAAGGAGCACAAGGCCTGGAACGACAAGTGGACGATCGCCCGCTGAGGGCGTGAGCGTCCCGATGACCGCCGATGGGTGGAGGCGGCACGCCAGCCTGCGGAACCTGAGCTTTGCGCTCTCCGTGGTGCTGTTCGTCTGGGTGATCTGGTATTGCTTCACCGGCTTCGGCGGCGCGCAGGAACTGGTCTCGCGCCTGCTGCCGATTGCCCTGGCGCTGCAGGTGCTGTTCATGGCCCAGAAGGGGCCCATCTATGCGCGGCTGCCTGCGCCGGCCAATCACGCGCTGGTGGCCTTGTTCCTGGCCATCTGCGCCTACGCCTTCGGCTACTTCCTCGTCCACTACGAGGACATCGCGATCTACCGCCAGGGCTCGTACACGAAGCAGGACTTCGTGGTCGGCCTGCTCATGTTCGCCCTGGTGATGGAGCTGTCGCGGCTGGCGCACCCGACGCTCTTCTGGGTCAACGTGGTGCTGGTGCTCTACACGATGTTCGGGCACCTGAGCCCGCTCGACTTCTTCTGGCACCCGGGCACGAGCTTCTATCGCGTCGTCACTTCCAGCACGGTGGAGATGTCCAACGGCATCTACGGCATCTACGGCCAGATCGCGCTCACGCTGGTGGCGGCCTTCCTGCTGCTGGCCGCGGTGGCCAACGGCTTCGGGGCGCAGAGCGCGATGATCCGCGTCATGCAGCGCATCGCCGGGCGCTCGCGGCAGATGGTGCCGCAGGCGGCGGTGCTGGGATCGCTGTCGATCGGCATGGTCAGCGGCAGCGGCTCGGCCAACGCGGTGGTGGTGGGCAGCATCACCATCCCGCTGATGAAGCGCTACGGCGTGCCGGGCCACTTCGCCGCCGCCACCGAGACGGCGGCCTCGATGGGCGGCCTGATCATGCCGCCGATGATGGGCGTGGGCGCCTTCCTGATGTCCGAGTTCCTCGGCGTGCCGTACTGGGACGTGGTGACGCGCGGCTTCGCGCTCGCCTTCGTCTATTACGTCTCGCTGGCGCTGGCCGTCTACCTGATCTGCGTGCGCCTGCTGCCGCGCGAGGCGGTCGAGGCACCGGGCGTCGCTGCCTACGAGCAGGTGAAGACCTCGATCTTCTTCCTCGCGGTGCTGTTCCTGCTGGCGATGATGGGCGGGCTCGGCGTGGGCGAGTTGCTGGCGGCGCTCTACACGGCGGCGTTCCTGTTCGTGCTGCTGCTGGCCAACTTCCTGTACTTCAAGTACCGCCTCGCCGACGCGGCCGTGGACCAGGAAACCTTCCTCGGCAACCTGCGCCTGAGCATCGAGACGCATGCCGACATGACCTCCTACCTGACGCTGCTGCTGGCCACGCTCGGGATCATGATCGGCCTGTTCACGGTGACGGGCTTCATCAACCGCATGGGCGGCATGCTGCTGGAGCTCGGCGCATGGAACGTGGCGGCGATGATCTTCATGTCCTTCGTCTTCGGCTGGCTGGTGGGCATGGGGCTGCCGCCCACCGCCACCTACATCATCGGCGCCGTGGTCATCGTGGGGCCGCTCACCAAGCTGGGCATCAACCCCTGGGTAGCGCATTTCTTCGTCTTCCTGCTGTCGGTCTGGGGCGAGCTGTCGCCGCCCACCTCGCTCACCGCAGCGATCTCGGCACGCATCGCCGAGGCGCCCTTCATGCGCACGATGTGGGAGGCGCTGCGGATCTGCCTGCCGATCACGCTGATGACCTTCGCCATCTTCGTGCGCTCTGAGATGGTGATCCAACCGGGCTGGATGCAGGTGGCCGGGACGCTGCTCGTGACGACAGGCACCTGCGCCAGCGCGTTCGCGATGTTCGGGCGCTTCACGCGCCGCGTGCCTGTCGATCTCGCGCTGCGCATCGGGCTCGGGGCACTCGCGCTGGCGACGCTGTTCCTGCCGGCGATGCCGGCGGCCACGGCGGCGGCGGGGTTGGCGCTGGCGGCGACGGTCTATGGCCTGATGCGGCACGCCAAGGTCGCCGCGCCCGTGGCCGGCCGCTGAAGCGCACTCGGCCGGAGAACGCGCGCCCGAAGAACGCGCGCATGGCCGGTGGGCCGCGGCTGCGCTGAAACCGGCTGAATCGGACGGTGCCTCAGGGTGGCACGGTCATCACGCGGCCGCGCTTCGCGAAGCGCGTGATGTGCATGCGGTCGAAGTATTCGAGCACCTGGATCGACAGGTTGCGTCCGAGGCCCGAGCGGTCGCGGAAGGGGATGACTTCGAAGCGTCCGTCCGGCGAGGCCGCGGCCGTCTCGCGCGCCACCTGCACGAGCGCCTGCAGCGTGGCGGGCAGGAAGAAGCGGTTCCTCGCGACCTGCACCAGGTGGCCGAGCGCGGCGGCGCGTTGCAGGAAGGCCGCCGCCTCGAGCAGCGGCAGATCGAGCAGGACGGCGAGTTCACCCAGCGGCGGCGGCCGCAGGCCGTGCGGCTGCATGACGGCGTGCGTGCGTTGCAGCAACACGGCGTCGGCTTCGGGCAGCTGCGCGGCATGGCCGGGAATCCGCCAGACGAAGCCGTCGCGCTCGATGGCGCCGTTCCGCTGGAGTTGCGCCAGTGCGGCGTGGCGCAGCGGCACGTCGCCATGATCCGACAGCGCGACGTGCAGCGCTGCCTCGGTCATCCCGCGGCTCGCAGGCTCGCGCTCGTGCGAGGCCGCGAGCGTTCGCTGCACAGCGGTGAGCAAGGCCGGCCATGCCCCGGTGCCCAGCAGGCGCATGCCGCCCGGGTGCGGCAGGCAGAGCGCCCCGGCGGCCGCGGCCATCACATCGCGCGCGTCAGCGGGCAGGTTCCAGTTGAGCGCAAAGGAGGACCACTCGACGCCCTCGCGGCGCAGCCCGAGCATGGCGGCCAGCGCCCGATCGGGCATCGGCTCCGAGAGGGCCTGCAGCTCGGCGAGGCGTTGCGGGCGCGCGCGGCCGCGCGCCGGCGCGAAGGCATCGAGCACCGTGCCACCACCGAGGAGCTGCCGCGCGGCCGGATCGCGCAGCACGAAGCGGTCGCCGCGCAGGGCGCTCACCGGCCGATCGAGCAGCAGCTGTGCATGCGCCGTATCCCCGAGCGCGATGTGGCGGGCGATGCGCGTGGCGTTGCCCAGATGCAGGTGCAGTTGCGCAGGCAGCGCGCGTTCGTGCGGGCGGCGCCAGCGCACATCGAGCCTGCGCGTCGGCGCCAACAGCGGCGGCGCCATCATCCAGTCGCCGCGATCAACCTGCAGGCGTTCGCCGGCCAGCGGCGCCAGGTTCAGGGCGCAGCGTTGCCCGGCGCGCGCCGCGATCACGGGTTGGCCATGCACCTGCAAACCGCGCACCCGCGCCGCGCCGTTGCCCGGCACCGTGCGCAACTCGTCGGCCGTGGCGACACGGCCGGCCAGTACCGTGCCGGTGACGACGAGCCCGGCGCCGCTGCGTGTGAAGACGCGGTCGACGGCCAGCCGGAAGCCGCCACGGTCGTCGCGTTGCGGCAGGGCGCGATGCAGGTCGCGCAATGTGCTGCGCACGGCCTCCAGACCCTGGCCGCGGGTTGCGCAGACCTCGAGCACCGCGGCCGGCTCCAGGCCCGGTTCATGCAGCAGCTGCTGCATCGCATCGCGCACCTGCGCCACGCGCGCCGCATCGACGCGGTCGATCTTGCTCAGCACCGGCAGCACGCGCGCGATGCCGAGCGCCCGCAGCAGCGCCAGGTGTTCGAGGGTCTGCGGCATCGGCCCGTCGTCGGCGGCCACCACGAGCAGCGCCACGTCGGCCGCGGCGATGCCGGCCAGCAGGTGGCGCAGGTAGCGCTCGTGCCCGGGCAGGTCGACGAAGTCCAGCACCGCGCCGTCGCCGAAGTCGGCATGGGCGTAGCCCGCCTCGATGGTCATGCCGCGCCGCTGCTCTTCGGGCAGGCGGTCGGTGCGTTGCCCGGTCAGCGCGGCCACGAGCGTCGACTTGCCGTGGTCGACATGGCCGGCGGTGGCGACGATCATGAACGGGCCCCGCCCATGCGCGGCATTTTATGGAGATGTCCATGAGAGGCAGGTTCGCTGCGCCTGCGGGGGTCTTCGAGCATCATCGCGAAGCCGGGATCCCGTATTCACTGCTGCAATGGCAGCGGGTCTGAGCCCGTACTGCCGCCACTGCCACGCCGCACGAGGAGAACCGCAAGATGCACGCCGTCTATTACGAACGTGTCGGAGCCGCAGCCGAGGTGCTGCAGTTGGCCGACCTGCCCGATCCGCAACCCGCTGCCGGCGAGGTGCGCGTGCGCGTGCAATGGTCGGGCGTCAATCCTTCGGACGTGAAGTCGCGCGGCGGGCTGCGCAGCCGCACGCTGCCGTTCCCGCGCATCATCCCGCACAGCGACGGCATGGGCGTGGTCGACCGCGTCGGCGAGGGCGTCGATGCACGCCGGGTCGGCGAGCGCGTGTGGCTGTGGAATGCCGCCTGGGGCCGGCCCTTCGGCAGCGCCGCCGAGTTCGTCTGCCTGCCGGCGCGGCAGGCGGTGCCCTTGCCCGAGGGCGTGCCGGGGGAGGCCGGCGCCTGCATGGGCATCCCGGGCCTCACGGCCATGCACGCGGTGCTGGCGGGCGGTGGCGTGGCGGGCAGGACCGTGCTCGTCGCCGGCGGCGCCGGGGCGGTGAGCCACTACGCGCTGCAGATCGCCAGCCGCATGGGTGTCGGCCGCTTGATCACCACGGTGAGCAACGACGAGAAGGCGGCGCTCGCACGCGCCGCCGGAGCCGACATCGTCGTCAACTACAAGACCGAGCCGGTGGCCGAGCGCCTGAAGGAGATCACCGGCGGCCGCGGTGTGGACCGCATCATCGAACTCGACCTCGCCGTCAATGCCGCGCTCGACATGGAGGTGCTGCGCACCGGCGGCGAGGTGGTGGCCTACGGCAGCAGCCCGCTGCCGCTGAACCTGCCGTTTCCGGTGCTGCTGGCGAAGAACGTCCAGCTGAGGTTCTTCATGGTCTACCACCTCGACGACGCCGACCGGGCGCGCGCCACGGCCGCCTTGCAGCGCCTGCTGGCGCGCGGCGAGTTGCAGCACAACGTCGCGCTCAGGCTGCCGCTTTCAAAGATCGTCGAAGCGCACGAGGCGGTGGAGCAGGGGCGCGCGGTCGGCAACGTGGTGCTGCAGGTGGAGGGGGCCGCGTAAAAGCGGCTATGCGGCCATGCGGCCACGGCCATGGCCATGGCCATGGTCATGGCCACGCGGCCTGCGCATCTGCACATCTGCGCATTTGATGACTTCGGGGGTTGCCTCGTGCGGCCCGCCCTTGCACCATCGCCGCCTCGTCACGCCCACCGGACCCCGGCCGTGCGCCGGGCACTGCATGGCGCTGCATGGCCTGCATGACCCACTGAAGGAAACACAACATGCCCAAGGTGTATTTCGGCCGCAAAGGCGAACCCGGCTTCGACCTCGAACCGAGCAGTGACCTCATCGCCGTGCGCACACGCAGCGGCCGCTCGGTGGCGCGCTCGGGCGGGCCGGTGGCCACGCCGGCCTCGGCCATGCTGGCCGACGGGCAGCTCGTGCTGTCGTTCCCCGATGCGGGTGTCGAGGTCTACCGGGTGCCGGTGACGCGCGGCGGCCGCTCGCTCGAGGCGCGCAAGGCCGAGTTGCGCATGCAACCCGACGTGCGCTTCGCCGGTGGCGTGCTCGTCGACCCGGCGACGCGCGCGCCGGTGCTCTATACCGAGAACCTCTTCGTCAAATTCGCCGACAGCGCCGACACCGACGCCTGCCGCGCCGTGCTGCGCGAGCTCGCGCTGAAGATCAAGTCCGAGCCGGGCTATGCGACCAACGCCTTCTTCGTCGAGGCGCCCGAGGGCATCGGGCGCAAGGTGTTCGAGCTCGCCGAGACGTTGCGCGCGCGCGACGATGTCGAGTACTGCCACCCCGAGCTCGTGCGCGAGCGGCGCGCCAAGCTGATCTTCCCGCCGCAATGGCACCTGAAGAAGACGAGCGTCGGCGGTGTCACCATCGACCAGAGCGCCAGCGTCGAGGCGGCGCATGCGCTGACGCGCGGCGAGGGCATCACCATCGCCATCATCGACGACGGCGTCGACATCGACCATGCCGAGTTCGGCGGCAGCGGCAAGATCGTCGCGCCGCGCGACGTGCTCGCCGGCGGCGACAACCCGCGCCCGCGCAACAGCGGCGAGAACCACGGCACCGCCTGCGCCGGCGTGGCCTGCGCCAACGGCGGCGTCGGCGCGAGCGGCGTGGCGCCGGCGGCGCGCCTGATGCCGATGCGGCTGGCCGCGGGCCTGGGCTCGCACGCCGAGGCCGAGGCCTTCCGCTGGGCCGCCGACCAGGGCGCCGACGTCATCAGCTGCAGCTGGGGCCCGCCCGACGGCGAGTGGTGGAATCCGAACGACCCGCAGCACAACGCCGTCGACCAGCCGCCGGCGCACACGCGCCTGGCCATCGACTACGCGGCCACGCAGGGGCGCGGCGGCAAGGGCTGCGTCGTGCTCTTCGCCGCCGGCAACGGCAACGAGAGCGTCGACAACGACGGCTACGCCAGCCACCCGATGGTGCTGGCAGTCGCCGCCTGCAACGACCGCGGCAAGCGCTCGATCTACAGCGACTTCGGCAATGCCGTGTGGTGCAGCTTCCCGAGCAGCGACTTCGAACATCCGGACGAGAACCACCCGGCGCCGCTGACCACCGGCATCTGGACCACCGACCGCGCCGGCACGCAGGGCTACAACCCCGGCCGCGTGCAGGACGGCGACGCCGCCGGGCTCTTCACCAACAGCTTCGGCGGCACCTCCAGCGCCTGCCCGGGCGCGGCCGGCGTGGCCGCGCTCGTGCTCTCGGTGAACCCGGCGCTGAAGCGCGAAGAGGTGAAGGACATCCTCAAGCGCGCCGGCGAGCGCATCGACCCGCAGGGCGGCCAGTACAGCGCGGCCGGGCGCAGCAAGTTCTACGGCTGGGGCCGGCTCAACGCCAAGGCGGCGGTCGATCTCGCCAAGCCGCAGCCGCGCAACGAGGTCACGGTGAGCCGGCGCTTCGACGCACCGATCCCCGACCTGCAGACGGTGAGCTTCGCGCTCGACGTGCCCGACGTCGAGGTGGTCGACGCGGTGAGCGTGGCCGTCGACCTGGCGCACACCTACATCGGCGACCTCGTGCTGACGGTGGAGCCGCCGGCCGCCACCGGCGTGGCGCCGGTGGTGCTGCACAACCGCACCGGGGGCACGCGCAACAGCCTGAAGAAGATCTACGACAAGGCAACGACGCCCAAGCTGAGCGGCCTGGCCGGCAAGGCGTGCAATGGCCGCTGGGCCTTGAAGATCAAGGACGCGGCGGCGCAGGACAGCGGCACGCTGGCCACCTTCTCGGTGCGGCTGGTCTTCGCGCAGCCGGGTGTGGCCCAGCCGGTGGTGCCGGTGAAGAAGGCGGCGGCGAAGAAGGTCGCCAGGAAGGCCGCCAGGAAGGCCGCCAGGAAGGCCGCCAAGAAGGCCGCACCGGCCAACGCCGTGGTCAAGAAGGCAGCGGCGAAGGGTGCCTCCGCGAAGTCGGCGCCGGCGAAGAAGGCCGCCGCGAAGCGCCGCCGGGGCTGAGCCCTCTGCCGCCAGCTTTCCGCCGGCCATCCGTCGGCCGGCGCTACAGGCTGCGCCTGAGCGCCTCGAAGAACAGGTCGGACTGCAGGCGCTCGCCGCGCGCCTGCTCGCCAACCCGGTGGGCGAGGGCCGCATCCACCGGCGCCAGCGGCCGGCCGGTCGACTGCGCCAGCACCTGCACGAGGCAGGCACGCTCGAGGTAGTAGAGGTCGTCGTAGGCCCAGGCGATGCGCTCGCCGCAGACGACGACGCCATGGTTGCCGAGCAAGGCCACGTCGGCGCCGGCCATCGCATGCGCGATGCGCTCGCCCTCGCCGGCATCGAGCGCCAGGCCGTTGTAGTGCGCGTCGACGGCCACGCGGCCGGCAAAGCGCATCGCGTTCTGGCTCAGGTTCACGTCCAGTGCGCGGTCGGTGGTCAGCGTGAGCGCCGTCGCGTAAGGCATGTGCGTGTGCAGCACCACGGCGTGCCGGCCGATGCGGTGGATGGCGGCGTGGATGAACATCGCCGTCGGCTCCACCTCGTGGCGGCCGGCGAGGTGCTTGCCGGAGCCATCGACGAGCACGATGTCGTCGGCCTGCACCTCGGCCCACAGGAGGCCGCGCGGGTTGAGCAGGAAGCGGCCGCTGCCGTCGGGCAGCTCGGCGCTGAAATGGTTGCACACGCCCTCGGCCAGGCCGTGGTGGGCGGCGGCGCGCAGTGCCAGCGCGAGGTCGGCGCGCAGCGCGCGCACCTGGGGGTGGTCGTGGTCGAGCATGGCGCGATCGTGCCACGGCCGGGCCGCGGCCTCGCCGCGACGCCGCACAATGCCGTCGAGTCAGAGCCAGAGGATGTGTCATGGGCGCGCTGCGTGAAGACGAGCTGATCGACGTGCACACGCACGTGGTGCCGGAGTCGTTCCCGCGCTACCTCGGACGGCATGCCGATGCGCCCTGGCCTTCGATGGCCCCGGCGCATGCCTGCCACGCGCACGTGATGATCTCCGGCAAGGTCTACCGCACGGTCTCGCGGCAGTGCTGGAGCTGCAGCGTGCGCCTGGCCGACATGGACCGCCAGGGCGTGGCGCGGCAGGTTCTCTCGCCGATGCCCGAGCTGCTGTCGTACTGGATGGCGCCGGAGGACGGCGTGGCGATGTGCCGCTTCCTCAACGAGACGATCGCCGGCATGGTGGCCGAGGCGCCGGCGCGCTTCGCCGGCCTCGGCGCCGTGCCGCTGCAGGACGTGGCGCTGGCGATCGAGATGCTGCAGGACCTGCGGCCACGGCACGGCCTCGTCGGTGTGGAGATCGGCGGCAACGTCAACGGCACGCCGATCGGCGATGCGCGATTGCGCCCCTTCTTCGAGGCCGCCGCGGCGCTGGACCTCGCCGTCTTCGTGCACGCGCTGCGGCCCTGCGGCCTCGAGCGGCTGGTCGGGCCGGCCATCTTCGAGCAGGTGCTCGCCTTCCCGGGCGAGGTGGGCCTGGCGGGCGCCTCGCTGATCACCGGCGGCACGCTGGCTGCGGTGCCGAGCCTGCGTGTCGCGCTCAGCCACGGTGGCGGCACGCTGGCCGCGCTGCTGCCGCGCCTGCACCACGCCTGGCGCAAGCTCGGGTCCGTGCGCGATCTCCTGCCCGCCGATCCTGCCGAAGAAGCACGCCGCTTGTACATCGACGATCTCGTCTACGACGCGCCGACGCTGGCGCACCTGATCGAGGTGTTCGGCAGCGAACGCGTGCTGGCCGGCAGCGACTACCCGTTCGCGATCATGGACGACGATCCCGCCGGCAGCATCGACGAGCTCGCCGCCGTGGCCGTGCTCGACCCCGAGCTGCGCACCCTGCTGCGCGGAGCCAACGCGCGCCGCTGGCTCGGCGAAGCGGATGCCGTGGCCGGCGCCGTTAAGGGCGCCGATGTGGGCACGTCAAAGCCCGAAGCGCGAGGGTAGGAAGGGTGCGGCATCGATCGGCGGCGCGCGCCTCGTCACCGCCGCGGCCAGCAACTCGCCCGAGGCGGCCGCCGTCGTCCAGCCGAGCTGGCCGTGCCCCGTGTTCAGGTACAGGCCGGGCACGCGCGTGGCACCGATCAGCGGCTTGCCGTCGGCGCACATCGGCCGCAGGCCGGTCCACTCCTGGCGCGGCGCGCGCTTCGCGTGCCCGGCGAGCGCGGGGTACAGCTGCAGCAGCAGCTGCATCAGGTTGCCGATGCGTGCCGGATCGAGCCGCCGGTCCTCGCCGCAGAACTCGGCCGTGCCGGCGACGCGCAGGCGATCGCCGACGACGGGCACGACGGCGATGTGCAGGTCGTGGTCGACGATCGGCGTGCGTGGCGGCGGGCCGGCGGCGGCATCCGTGCCGTCATTCGCGTCGTCGGGCTGCGGCAGCGTGAGCGAGTAGCCCTTCACCGGCCGCACGGGCAGCTTCAGGCCGAGCCGAGACGCCAGCGCCACGCTCCACCAGGCCGCGGCGAGCACGACAGCGTCGAACGGCTCTTCGCGGCCGTCGGCGAGGCACAGGCCCGCCAGCACGCCTCGCTCCGCGCGCAGCGCCTGGACGCTCGTGCTCCAGCGGAAGGCGACGCCGCGCGACTCCAGTCGCGCGCCGACCGCCAGGCAGAACCGGTAGGCGTCCCCGCATTCGTCGCCCGTGTTGTGCAGCGCGCCGACGAGCGTGCCGGCGATAGGCGCGAGCGCCGGCTCCAGCGCCAGCGCCTCGTCGCGCGACAGCACGCGCGAAGGCACGCCATGCTCGCGCAGCCAGCGCGCGCGCTCCTGCGCCTCGGCGAAAGCGGCGGCGTCGCGGTGGATGGCGAGCGAGCCGCGCTGCGCGGCGCCGTACTCGATGCCTTCGTCGCGCAGGCCCTGCATCAGCTGCACGCTGCGCAGCGCCAGCGCGACGTTGGCGAGCGTGTGCGCGCGGTGCCGCGCGGGCGCCGACTCGTGCACGAAGCGCGCACCCCAGCCCAGCAGCGAGGGCAGGGCGCGCGGGCGCAGCAGCACCGGCGAGCGCGGATTGCCCAGGTTGGCGAGCACGAAGCGCAGGATGCCCGGCGAGTTCCACGGCTCCACCGCGCTCGGGTGCAGCAGCGCACCGTTGGCGTGGCTCGTCTCCAGCCCCGGGCCGGCGCGCGACTCGAACACCGTGAGTTCGCCCTCGCCGGCATCGAGCAGGCTGCGGGCTGCGCACAGGCCTGCGAGGCCGGCGCCGACGATGGCGATCTTCATGGCACGCGATTGTCGTGGTTTTATAGAATGAACCGACTTTCATTGAGTGAAACACCCTCGATGCCTCTGCCCCTGCCCCTGCCCCTGCCCACGCGCGACGCCGACGCCGACGCCGACGCATCCGCCGCCCTGCCTGAGGCCAGGCTCGTGGCCCACATCGTCACGCAGGCCCAGGCGCCCTTGACCCTGCCCACGCGTGAGCGCCTTGCCCAGGCGTTGCTGGACTGGTTCACCGCCGGGTGGTCCGCGCTCGAGCTGCCCGCAGCGGTCCGCCTGCGTGGCCTTGCGGACGACCTGTTCGCGGGCGTCGGCGCCGCCGCCGTCTTCGGTGGGCGGGTCGCCACGCCGCTCGGTGCCGCGTTCGCCAACGCCGGCATCACGCACTTGCGCGAGATCGACGATGCGCATCGCGCCGCCATGCTGCATCCCGGCGTCGTCGCGATCTCCCCGGTCATCGCCCTGGCTCCCGGCCTGGGCCTGACGCAACGGCGCGTGGCGCAGGCCGTGCTTGCCGGCTACGAGGTGGCGCTGCGCCTCGGCGAGGCGATGGGTGCGCGGCACGCGGCGCTCTTCCATGCCACCGCGACGGCGGGCAGCGTCGGCGCCGCTGCCGCGTCGGCCGTCGCCATGGGCCTGCGGCCCGACGCCCTGCACCACGCGCTCGGCATCGCTGCGACGCAGGCCGCAGGCTTGTGGCAATTCGTGGACGACGATGCGCACGACGCCAAGGCGCTCCACCCGGCCTTCGCGGTACGCAACGGTCTCACCGCCGCAGTCGCCGCCAGGGCAGGCCTGCCCGGCGCACGCGCATTCGCCACCGGCCGCCGCGGCCTGCATGCGGCGCTCTCGGGAGACGGGCCCCTCGCAGCCCTCGACGGCGACCTGCAGGCGCCGCCCCGCCTGCACAGCGCGACCATCAAGGCCTGGCCGGCGTGCGCGATGTTGTTCACGGCGCTCGATGCCACGCTCTCGCTGATCGAGCAGCACCGCATTGCGCCGCCGCAGGTGGCCGCGGTCGACATCGAGATCTTCCCGCACGCCCTGAAGATCGCCGGCGTCCACTGGCCGGCGAGGCCCGCCGAGGCGAGTTTCTGCCCGCGCTATCTCGTCGCGACGCTGCTGCAGAAGGGGCGCATCACCATCGCCGACACCGAGGCGCCGGACCTGGAATCGGCCGCGCTGCAGGCGCTGGCCGATCGAATCGTCGTGCGCACGAACGACGCGTTCCAGGAAGGCTTTCCGAACAAGCGGCCGAGCCGCGTGACGCTGACGCTGCACGACGGACAACGCCTTCAGGCCTACCGCGAGCTGCGCCGCGGCGACCCGGAGGACCCCTTCACCTGGGCTGCGTTGCAGGCGCGGTTGCGCAGTTTCGCGCCGGCGCTCGGCGACGCGCAGGCCGCGGCACTGGTGCGGTGGTGCGAGCGCTTCATGGACCCCCGGCGCGACGACCAGCCCTGTGCCATGGCGCCGGCGCTGTTCGGTGCGCGCGGGCCTTCGTGAAGGTCATCTCTTCCAGTCTCTGGGCGGGCGACTGGCGAAGCCCGCCTGGGCCAGCTCGTGCCGCGCCACCTGCACGGCCTTGCGCTGCGCCGCCGGGCTCTGGCGCGGTGCGAGCCCGATGACCACCAGCGCGCCGACGAAGCCGCCGTCGCTGTCGAACACCGGCAGCGCGACCGAGGCCATCTGCGGCAAACGCTCTTCGCGGGTGATCGCAAAGCCTTCGCGCAGGATGTGCTCGGCCTGTGGCGTGGTGCCGCCGGTGAAGGCCTTCAGCACGTGCGCGGAGGAGCCGCCGTCGGCGAGCTTCACCCGCGCCCCGACCTCGACGTGGTGCCGCAGTTCCTGGGCGCTGTTCTCCCGGTACAGGCAGACGCGCTCGTCGCCGCTGCGCACGAAGAGGGCGACCGTCTCGCCGGTCTGTTCCATCACCCGGTGCAGCACCGGCTGCAGCCGCGAGCCGACGTCGAAGGTGCGGCGGTAGAGCATGCCCATGTGCAGCAGGGCCGGGCCGGGCGCGTAGCTGCCGTTGTCGAAGCGGTGCAGCAGGCGCGAACGCACCAGCACGCCGGCCAGGCGCAGCACCGTCGCCTTGTCCAGCCCCGTGAGCTGGGCCAGATCGCGCAAGGGCAGGCGCAGGCGGTCTTCCGTGAAGCACTCGAGGACCGAGATGCCGCGCTCCAGCACGCCCGAGGGCGGCGTCGGGGATGCGAGGGTCGCGGCGGGCGCGGGGGCGGGCGGCGCCTTGGACTTCGCAGCGCGGGGGACGGACTTTGCCGCCGCGCGGGGCCGGGTGGTGGTCATGGAGCGAGGCTACGGCATTGCGCCGGCGTGGTCATTGACAGGGGGCGGGCGTTCCGGATAGAGTTTTGGCTATTGAAATGCATTTCATTGAATAAAACACGTCGAGACAATGGGCAACGACGCATGACTGCCGTGGTCTTCCAGCCCGCTGCCGCAGCCGCGGCCACCGCCGCGAACCTGCCCGAACGCCTCGCGGCCATCGTCGGTGGCGCGAACGTGCTCACCGCGGGCCCGGACACGGCACGCTACGAGGCAGACTGGCGCGGCGTCTTCCCCGGCCACTGCTTCGCGGTGGTCCGGCCGCGCGCGACCGACGAGGTCTCGCGTGTCGTCGCGGCCTGCGCCGCAGCCGGGGTGGCGGTCGTGCCACAGGGTGGCAACACGGGGCTGGTCGGCGGCTCGACCCCCGACGATTCGCGGACCGAGGTGGTTCTCAGCCTGGAGCGCATGCGCGCCGTGCGGCGCATCGATGCGCTGGACAACGCCATGACGCTCGAAGCGGGCTGCACCGTTCTCGCGGCACAAGAGGCCGCGGCCGAGGCGGGGCGGCTGTTCCCGCTTTCGCTGGCGTCGGAGGGCAGCGCGACGATCGGTGGCGTGCTCTCGACCAACGCCGGCGGCGAGCAGGTGCTGCGCTACGGCAACGCGCGTGATCTGGCCCTGGGCCTGGAGGTGGTCCTCGCCGACGGCCGCGTCCTCGATCTGCTCGGCGCGCTGCGCAAGGACAACACCGGCTACGACCTGAAGCAGCTGTTCATCGGCGCTGAAGGCACGCTGGGCATCGTCACGGCCGCGACCGTCAAGCTCTTCCAGCGCCCGCGCCACGTGGTCACGGCCTGGGCGGCGGTGCGCGATCCGCACGCGGCGGTGCAACTGCTGGCGCAACTCACCGAAGCCGTGGGAGAGCGTGTCACGGCCTTCGAGCTGATGGGCGAGGGCGCACTCGGCCTCGTGCTCCGGCATGCGGCGCCCGGCATGCGCCCGCCCCTGGGCGGCACGCACGCGTGGTCGGTGCTGTTCGACGTCTCGGAGGTCTGCGCGCACCTGGACCCGACGCCGGCGCTCGAGGAGACGCTGGCCGAAGCGATGGCACGAGGCCTCGTCCTCGACGCCGCGTTGGCGACCTCGCAACGGCAGGCGCAGGACTTCTGGTCGCTGCGTGACTACCTGCCCGAGGCCCAGCGCCGCGAGGGGCCATCGATCAAGCACGACATCTCGGTGGCCGTCTCGCGCATTCCCGCCTTCGTCGCCGAGGCCGATGCGGCCTTGCAGGCGCTCATGCCGGGCGTGCGCATCGTCTGCTTCGGCCACGTCGGCGACGGCAATCTCCACTACAACCAGAGCATGCCCGCGGGCATGGGCAAGGCTGAGTTCCTGGCCCGTGAAGGAGAGGTGCACGCCATCGTGCACGACACCGCCGCGCGCCTGCAGGGTTCGATCTCGGCCGAGCACGGCATCGGCCGCCTCAAGCAGGACGCCTTCGTCCGCTACAAGCACCCGGTGGCGCTGGAAGCGATGGCCCGCATCAAGCGTGCGCTCGACCCGGCCGGCACCTTCAATCCGGGCCGCCTGCTGCCGCGCGCGCTGCTCGAACGATCTGCCCGATAACGAACGAGAGCCCTCCCATGCCCGTGTCCGTCTTCGACATGCAGTCGCTCCAGCACCTGTGGGGCACCGACGAGCTGCGCGCCATCTTCTCGGAAGAGAACCGCGTGCAGAAGTGGCTCGACTTCGAGGCCGCGCTGGCCGCGGCGCAAGCCGAGCTCGGCATCGTTCCGGCGGCGGCGGCGGCGGAGATCGCGGACAAGGCGAAGGTCGGCGCCATCGACATCGCGAAGATGTCGGCCGAGATCCGCCGCATCAAGCACTCGCTGGTGCCGGCGCTCAAGCAGCTGCAGGCGGCCTGCGCGAAGGAGCACGGCGAGTGGGTCCACTACGGCGCGACGACGCAGGACGTGGTGGACACCGGTGTCGCGATGCAGTTGAAGGAGTTCCACGCCGTGGCGATGCGCGACCTGCGCGCCGTGGGCCGCGAGCTGGCGCGCCTGGCCGCCGAGCACCGGGCGACGCCAATGGCCGGCCGCACGCATGGCGTGCAGGCGCTGCCCATCACCTTCGGCCACAAATGTGCGCTCTGGCTCGACGAGCTCGGCCGCCACCAGGCGCGGCTGCAGGCCTGCGAGCCGCGCGTGCTGGTGGGCATGGTGGCCGGCGCGGTCGGCAGCCAGGCATCGCTGGGCCCGCAGGCCGTGGAGGTGGAGCGCCGCACGCTCGCCCGGCTGGGCCTGGGTGCGCCCGACATCAGCTGGGCGCCGGCGCGCGACCGCTTCACCGAATACGCGCTGCTGCTGGCGATGCTGGGCGCGACGCTGTCGAAGATCGGCAACGAGTTGTTCAACATGCAGCGCAACGAGTTCGCCGAAGTCGAGGAGGCCTTCTCCGAAGGCAAGCTCGGCTCCTCGACGATGCCGCACAAGCGCAACCCGACCTCGGCCGAGAACCTGGCCGGCCTGTCGCGACCGCTGCGCTACAACGCCGCGTTGATGCTCGAGGGCATGGTGCAGGAGGGCGAGCGCGACGGCATCGCCTGGAAGATGGAATGGAAGGCGTTGCCCGAGTGCTGCCTGATCGCCGGCGCCATGCTGTTCCAGGCGAAGAACCTGCTCGCCGGCCTGCGTGTCGACGCCGCCCGCATGGCCGGCAACCTCGACATGATGCGCGGCTACCTGCTCTCCGAGCGGGTGATGCTGGAGCTCTCGGAGCGCGTGGGCAAGCAGACCGCGCACGAGTGGATCTACGAGGCCTCGATGCACGGCCTCACGCACAAGCTTGGCTTCGCCGAGGCGATGCGCCAGCACCCCGGCCTCGCCACGCTGCTGGGTGCCGACGAGATCCAGCGCCTGACCGACCCGGCGGGCTACCTCGGCCAGTGCGAGCCTTCGGTGGACCGTGTGCTGGCCCGGCAGCAGGGCTGGCTCGAACGTTGAACCTTCGCCGCACGGACACGACGAAGCAGGAGACATGTCGATGACGATTCACCCGCGCATCAACCGCCGGCAGGCGGCGCTCGCCCTGGCCGGCATGGCCGTGGTGCCGGCCCGGGCGCGCTACTCGGACCAGCCGATCAAGTTGCTCGTCGGCTTTCCGCCCGGGGGCGGCGGCGACCTGTACGGCCGGCTCATCGCGCGCGGGCTGCAGAAGTCGCTGGAGCAGACCGTCATCGTCGAGAACCGCGCCGGCGCGGGCGGCAACATCGCCGCCGACCTCGCGGCCAAGGCGCCGCCCGACGGCCTGACGCTCATCCTCGCCATGAGCGGCAACTTCGCCGTCACGCCGGCGCTGCGACCGAAGGCGGTGACGTACAAAGTGCCCGAAGACTTCGCGCCGATCGGCCTCATTCTCGAGGCGCCGCACGGCCTGTTCGTGGCCGCCGCCTCGCGCATGCGCACCGTGCAGGACGTGCTGCGCGAGGCCAAGGCCGGCAAGCTCACCTTCGCCTCCACCGGCGCCGGCGGCGCGGCGCACATCGGCATGGAGATGGTCAAGCAGCGCGCCGGCGTCGAGATCCTGCACATCCCGTACCGGGGCAGCGGCCCGGCCATCACCGACCTCATCGCCGGGCAGGTGGACCTGTTCTTCGCCACCGCCCCGCCCATCATGGGCCAGGTCCGGCAGGGCGCGTTGCGGCTGCTCGCACTCACCGGCGACAAGCGCAACCCGGCAGTGCCCGACGTGCCGACGTTCAAGGAGGTCGGCATCGATGTCGTCGTGACGCAGTGGTATGGCCTGGCGGCGCCCAAGGGCACGCCGGCGGCCATCGTCGAGACTCTGTCGGAGCATCTGTCCAAGGTGCTGGCCTCACCCGAGGTGCGCGAGGCGATCCGCAAGGACGCGGCGATCGAGCGTGACCTGCCGGGCGCCGCCTTCGAGCGCTACATCGTCGACGACATGGCGCGCTACCGCAGCGGCGTGCCGCCGGAGTTGATCAGGCAGGTCATGCAATGAGCCTGCGCAAGGCCGCACCCGCACTCGCAACGCCGACCAATGAGGGCATGACGCACTTCCCGCTGATCTCCGCGTCGGAGCTCCGCGATCGCTTGGCCGACCCGGCCGCCAAGACGCTCGTCGCCGACTGCAGTTTCGAGCTCGCCGACCCCGCGGCAGGCCGCCGTGCCTACGACGCCGGCCACGTGCCGGGCGCCGTCTACGTGCACCTCGAAGAGCAGCTGTCGGCCGCCAAGACCGGTCGCAACGGCCGCCACCCGCTGCCCAAGCGTGCGCAGTTCGCGGCTGCGATGGCGGCATGGGGTGCCGACGACGACACGCTGGTGGTCGGCTACGACAACGCCGGCGGCATGTATGCGGCGCGCCTGTGGTGGATGCTGCGCTGGGTCGGCCACGGCGCCGCGGCGGTGCTCGACGGTGGTGTCGCGGCTTGGAAGGCCGAAGGCGGGCCGCTGGTCGTGGCCGAGCCCGGCGCGCACCGGCGCGGTGGCTTCAGCCTGCGCGCGAGCCTCGCGCCGATCGCCGACTACGCCGCGGTGAAGGCCAACGTCGACAGTGGCGAGCGGCTGGTGCTCGACGCGCGCGCGCCCGATCGCTTCCGCGGCGAGAACGAAACGCTGGACCCGATCGGGGGCCACATCCCCGGTGCTGTCAACCGGCTCTTCCGCGACAACCTCGGCGCCGACGGCCACTTCAAGCCGGCGGCGCAATTGCGCGCCGAGTTCGAGCGCTTGCTGGGTGGGCGATCGGGGGCCGCCGTCATCAGCCAGTGCGGCTCCGGCGTCACCGCCTGCCACAACCTGCTCGCGATGGAAGTGGCCGGCCTGCACGGGGCGGCGCTGTATCCCGGCTCCTGGAGCGAGTGGTGCGCGCAGCCGGGCGCAGCCATCGCCACCGGCGCCCAGGCCTGAGCGCCAGCCGCGGCTCGATGCGCGAGACCCACGAGATCCCTGCGACCCACGAGATCCACGTCGTGATCAACGCCATCGTGGCGCTGATCACGGGAAATCCACGACCACGAGGAGACTCCTTCATGCCCGCTCATCGACTGTTGCACCGGCTCTGCGCGCCGCTCGCGGCCGCTGGCCTCATTGGCCTGCTCGCCGCCGGCGCACCCGCGCGCGCCGCCTATCCCGAGCAGCCCATCAAGCTCGTCGTCGGGTTTCCGCCCGGTGGCGGTGGCGACCTGTACGGCCGCGCCATCGCCACCGCATTGGGCAAGCAGCTGGGCAAGACGGTGTTCGTCGACAACAAGGCCGGCGCCGGCGGCAACATCGCCGCCGAGGCCGTCGCCAACGCCAAGCCCGACGGCTACACGCTGATCCTGGCGATGAGCGGCAACATGGCCAGCGCCGTGGCCATCCAGCCCAAGCTCGCGTACAAGGTGCCGGACGACTTCGCGCCGATCGCGCAGCTGGTCGAGACGCCCTACGGGCTGATGGTGAGCGGCAAGTCGAAGATCGCCAACATCCAGCAGTACGTGCAGGCCGCCAAGGGCGGCAAGCTCACCTATGCCTCCACAGGCACCGGCGGCGCCTCGCAGGTGGTGATGGAGATGATCAAGCAGCAGGCGGCACTCGACATCCTGCACATCCCCTACAAGGGCTCGGGCCCGGCGCTGACCGACCTCTACGGCGGCCAGGTCGACAGCTTCTTCGCGCCCTACACGCCGCTGATGGGGCAGATCAGCGCCGGCAAGCTGCGGCTCCTGGCTGTCACCACCGACAAGCGCCTGGCCGCGTTGTCCGACGTCCCGACGCTGAAGGAGTCCGGCATCGATGTCGTGATGACGCAGTGGTACGGCCTGGCGGCGCCCAAAGGAACGCCGAAGGACGTGATCGAGACGCTGGTGCGCGCCGTGCAGGCGTCGATGCAGGACGCCGAGTTGCTGAAGGTGTACCGTGCCGACGGTGCGCAGGAATCGCACCGCACGGGCCAGGCCTTCGGCGACTTCATCGTCAAAGACATCGCCAACTACCGGCGCGCTGTCGAGCGCGGTAACCTGAAGGCGGAATAGGACGCCGAAGGGAAAGCCGTCCGCAAACCCGAACGGAACGCCCCGAACGGAAAGCCGGCGATTAGCCGGCGCTCGACATCCACCCCTTCGCGATGAGCACCGACCTTGGCAAATTCCGTCCGCACAGCGCGCACTGGGGTGTGTTCTCGGCCGCCTGGAACGGCGAGACGCTGACGGTGCGCCCGCACCCCGGCGACCCTGACCCGAACCTGCTGCTGCAGAACTTTCCGGCGGCGCTGCGCCACCGCGCCCGCGTCACGACGCCGATGGTGCGGCGGGGCTGGCTGGAGCGCGGCCCGGGGCCGGATGCGCAACGCGGTTGCGACACCTTCGTCGCGCTGCCCTGGGCCGAGGTGCTCGACCGCCTGGCCGCCGAGCTGCAGCGCGTGCAGCGGGCCCATGGTGCCGAGGCGATCTTCGGCGGCTCCTACGGCTGGTCGAGCGCGGGGCGCTTCCACCACGCGCAAAGCCAGGTGCACCGCTTCCTGAACATCGCGCTCGGCGGCTACGTGCGCTCGGTCAACAGCTACAGCGCGGGCGCGTCGGCGGTGATCTTGCCGCACGTCCTCGGCCCCATGGACGAGGTGGCCCGACGCAACGTGACCTGGGAGCGGATCGTCGGGCACACCGGGGTCGTGCTGGCTTTCGGTGGCATGGCGCTGCGCAACTCGCGCGTGGCTTCGGGTGGCATCAGCCGCCATGTCGAGCGCGATGCGATGCGCCGCGCGGCCGAGCGCGGCTGCCGCTTCGTCAACGTGAGCCCGCTGCTGCCCGACCTGCCGCCCGAGGCGAATCCGGAATGGCTCCCCGCGCGGCCGGGCACCGACACGGCGCTGATGCTGGGCCTGGTGCACACGCTGGTCGACGAGGGGCTGCACGACCGCGCCTTCTTGGCCGAGTTCTGCGACGGCTGGCCGACCTTCGAGGACTACCTGATGGGCCGCGCCGACGGCCAGCCGAAAACGGCTGCGTGGGCCGCCGGCATCTGCGGCCTGGCGCCAAAGCAGATCGTGACCCTCGCGCGCTCGTTGCACGGCAGGCGCGTGCTGGTCGTCGTGTCGCATTCGCTGCAGCGAGCCGAGCACGGCGAACAGCCGGTCTGGATGGGCGCGGTGCTCGCCGCTGCGCTGGGGCAGATCGGGCTGCCCGGCGGCGGCTACGCCTACGCGCTGGGGACCCTGGCGCACTACGGCAAGCGCCTGAACGCCGTGCCCGGCGCCGCGTTGCCGCAGGGCAGCAACGGCGTGAAGGCGTCCATTCCCGTGGCGCGCATCGCCGACATGCTGCTGCACCCCGGCGAGGCGTTCAACTACGACGGCCAGCGCCTAGCCTATCCACATGTGCGCCTGGCCTACTGGGCCGGCGGCAACCCGTTTCACCATCACCAGGACATCAACCGGCTGCGCGAGGCCTTCCGCCGGCTCGACACGCTGGTCGTGCACGAGGCCGCCTGGACGGCCACGGCCCGGCATGCCGACATCGTGCTGCCGTGCACGATGACGCTGGAGCGCGAGGACATCGGCGCCGCGCCGACCGACCCGCTGATGGTGGCGATGCACCGCATCGCCGAGCCGGTGGGCCTGGCCCGGGACGACTACGACATCTTCGCCGACCTGGCAGAGCGCCTGGGCCGGCGCGAGGCCTTCACCGAAGGCCGCGATGCGCGCGCATGGCTGCGTCACCTGTACGACAAGACACGCGCAGCGCTGCAGGCGCGCGGCGACGAAGCGCCGGACTTCGATGCCTTCTGGTCCCGCGGTGAACTGAGCCTGCCCCAGAGCGCGGACGACGGCGGCATCCTGCGCGCCTTCCGTGACGACCCGGTCGGCCACCCGCTGCCGACACCCAGCGGCAAGGTGCAGATCAGCTCGCCCGTGCTGGCCGGCTTCGGCTATGCCGACTGCCCGGGCCATCCCGCCTGGTTGCCCAAGCAGGAAGCGCCCGACTCGCGGCATCCCCTGTTCCTGGTCGCCAACCAGCCCGCCACGCGGCTGCACAGCCAGCTCGACTTCGGCGGCCACAGCGCGGCCGGGAAGATTCGAGGGCGGGAAGTCTGTCGTCTGCATCCCGGCGACGCGGCGGCCAGAGGCATCACCGACGGCGACGTCGTGCGGCTCTTCAACCAACGTGGCGCCTGCCTGGCCGCTGCCCGCGTGACGGAGGAAGTGATGGCAGGCGTGGTGCAACTGCCCACCGGCGCGTGGTACGACCCGCACGACCCGGCGGCCGACCGGCCCCTGTGCGTGCACGGCAACCCGAACGTGCTGACCCGTGACGCCGGCACTTCGTCGCTGGCGCAGGGCTGCAGCGGCCAGCTTGCTGCGGTGCAGGTCGAGCGCTACGACGGCGAGCTGCCGCCGATACGGGCCTACGAACCCCCGCCGGCGGGCGCCGAAGGTGCATGGCGCGTGTCGATGGCGCGCGCGCCGGCTGCCCGGCCCGAGCCGTAGCCTGCGCCTGGGCCGGCCTCGTGGATGACGCGATTGACGCTCGGGCGCTGTCGCGAACACACTGCCCCATCGCAGTTCCGGTGGCACAGGAGGCAGGCAGATGATTCACTTCGTATTGCACGACACCAAGGACACCGTGGCGGTCGTGGTCGTCGAAGGCGTGAAGGCGGGCATGAAGCTCGAAGGCTGGATCATGGACGAAGACAAGTCGGCCAGCGTGATCGCCAGGCAGGACATCCCGATCGGCCACAAGGTGGCGCTCGCGGACATGGCGCCAGGCGACACGGTGTGGAAGTACGGCACCGACATGGGCAAGGTGGTCGCGCCGATCAAGGCCGGCGAGCACGCCCACGTCCACAACATCAAGACCAAGCGCTGGTGAGCTGGCCGCGCTGCGAGCTCACGAGCACCACGAAGGAACCCCTCCCATGTCCGTCGTCTCCAGAGACACCACGTTCCTCGGCTACCGGCGCGAGAACGGCCGCGTCGGGGTTCGCAACCACGTCATCGTCCTGCCGCTGGACGACCTGTCCAATGCCGCCGCCGAGGCGGTCGCCCACAACATCAAGGGCGCGCTCGCGATCCCGCACCCGTACGGCCGCCTGCAGTTCGGCGCCGACCTCGAGTTGCACTTCCGCACGCTGATCGGTGCCGGCTGCAACCCGAACGTGGCCGCGGTCATCGTCGTCGGCATCGAGGACAGCTGGACGCAGAAGGTCGTCGACGGCATCCGGACCACCGGCAAGCCGGTCACCGGCTTCGGCATCGAGCTGCACGGCGACCACGACACCATCCTGCGCGCCAGCAAGGCTGCCCGCGAATACGTGCAGTGGGCGAGCGAGAAGCAGCGGGAGGCCTGTCCGATCCACGAGCTGTGGGTCAGTACCAAGTGCGGCGAGAGCGACACCACCAGCGGCTGCGGCGCCAACCCGGCGGTCGGAAATGCCTTCGACAAGCTGCACCCGCTGGGAAACACCCTGTGCTTCGGCGAAACCACCGAACTGACGGGCGGCGAGCAGATCGTCGCCGCGCGTTGCGCCAGCGACGAGGTGCGCGAGCGCTTCATGTTCATGTTCAACCGCTACCAGGACGTGATCAACCGCCACAAGACCAGCGACCTCGCCGACAGCCAGCCGACCAAGGGCAACATCGCCGGCGGCCTGACGACGATCGAGGAGAAGGCGCTGGGCAACATCCAGAAGATCGGCAAGCGGTGCACGGTCGACGGCGTCATCGACAAGGCCGAGGTGCCGACCCACCCGGGCCTGTGGTTCATGGACTCCTCGTCCGCGGCGGCCGAGATGGTGACGCTGTGCGCCGCCTCGGGCTTTGCGGTGCACTTCTTCCCGACGGGGCAGGGCAACGTGATCGGCAACCCGATCCTGCCGGTCATCAAGCTGTGCGCCAACCCTCGCACGGTGCGCACGATGAGCGAGCACATCGACGTCGATGTCACTGGGCTGCTGCAGCGCGAGATCACGCTCGACCAAGCCGGCGACATGCTGCTCGAGTGCATGCTGCGCACCGTCAACGGCCGGCTCACCGCGGCCGAGGTGCTCGGGCACCGCGAGTTCGTGATGACACGCCTGTACGAGAGCGCCTGATGCACCTTCGGGCCGGCCAGGCGGCGCGGCCGGGATGATTCGAAGGGCGGCGACGGGTCAGAACACGAGCACCTTGTCGGCCTCGACGGTCCAGTCGGCCAGCTGTGCCAGCGTGCCGCGGCGCGCGCCTTCGAGCAGCTCGTCGTCGCGCAGGCCGCGTGCGTCCATGCAGGTGCCGCACAACGCCACCTCGCCCTTGCGCAGCACCTTGCCCAGCATCAGCTGCACGTTGTAGTAGCCCTCGGGCACCTTCTGCCCGCTCTTGGCGCAGGCCACGGCGTCGGCCATCAGGAAGAGCCTCACCCGCTGGTCGTCCTTGCCAGCCAGCGCAGCGGCCAGGCGCAGCGTGTTGTAGGCGCGCTCGCTGCCATACGGCGCTTCGTTGAGGATGAACAAGGTGGAGGCCATTCGTGACTCCTCGGTGTTGCTCGGGCTCGGCCCGTGGTGTACATTCTAACGGTCGTTGGTATGAATGCCGCGGCGGCCGTCGTGATTCCGCAACGCCGGGCGTACGGGAGAGAGCCATGGGCTTCGAGCAGTTCGTCCTCGGTCACGAGCCGGCGATCCGGCTGGGCCTCTTCGTGGGCGTCTTCGCCATCGTTGCGCTCTGGGAACAGCTTGCGCCGCGCCGTGGGCTGACCGTTTCCAGGGCCTTGCGCTGGACCGGCAACCTCGGCCTGGTGATCCTTGACACCGTGCTTGTGCGCCTGCTGTTCCCGCTGGCAGCGGTGGGCGTGGCGGCCCTCGGCGCGGCCAACGGCTGGGGCCTGCTCAACCGCTTCCAGGTGCCGTTCTGGCTGGCGGTTCCGGTGGCGGTGATCGCGATGGACTTCGTGATCTGGCTGCAGCACGTGATGGTGCATGCCGTGCCGGCGCTGTGGCGGCTGCACCGGGTGCACCACGCCGACCTGGACTACGACCTGACGACCGGGGCGCGCTTCCATCCGATCGAGATCGCGCTGTCGATGCTGATCAAGTACGCCACCATCACCGTGCTCGGCCCGCCGGTGCTGGCGGTGGTGATCTTCGAGGTGCTGCTCAACGCGACGGCGATGTTCAACCACGGCAACATCCGATTGCCCGCGGCGCTCGACCGCGTGCTGCGCTGGTTCGTGGTCACGCCCGACATGCACCGCGTGCACCACTCGGTCGAAGACGACGAGACCAACTCCAACTTCGGCTTCAACCTGCCCTGGTGGGACCGCCTGTTCGGCACCTACCGTGCCCAGCCGCGTGCCGGCCATGACGCGATCACCATCGGCATCCGTGGGCACGCCGACCCGCGCGAGGTGGCGCACCTGGAGGGCATGCTGCGGATGCCGTTCAAGGGCGCCGCCGACGGCTATGCCATCAACCGTCGCGAGTGGCCCGGCGAGAAGGCGGCGCCATGAAGGGTGGACCGCCGCGCCGGGAACGGCAGGTGAACGAAGCGCAGGCGTCGCGCACTCAGTGCGTCAGTGCGCACCGCGAATATGGCGGCGCGTCGACGGCGCAGCGCCCCGCGCCGCCGCGCTGTTGAGCTAAGCCTTGCGGTGGTTCAGCAGGGCGGCATGCGTCGTGGCCAGCGCGGCAGTGAGCTGCGCGATCACGAGCGGGTCGGACTTGTAGCTCGGCGTGAAGGTCGAGCTCTTCGAGATCGCGATGGCGCGCTCGATCAGGAGCTGGACGACCTCATCGGCCGTTTCGATGAGTTCCAGTTCATCCTTGCTCGCGACTGTCATGGTCTCTTCCGGGGTTCGATGGAGGCCGAGTATGACGGCCGCGGCCCGGCACCTGGGCTTCGACGCGGGCCCGCCACGCCGGTGATCGTGATCGAAGGCCGCAGGGATGACGGCCCGGGTGCATCCTCACGGCCCGGCGACCGGGATCTCGACGTGGCTGCGCGCGTGCCAGCGCACGCGCAAAGGCAGCCCTTGCGCGTCGGCATTGGTCTCCGAGTTCACGTCCTTGCCGCTGCCGAAGTTGATCTGCCGGTCGCGGCGCTTGTTGATGCCGATCAGCAGCACGAGGCGGCTGCCGGCCGGCAGCCGCCGCGCGGTGACGCGCTCGGCGGTGAAGGCGAGCGACTGGCGCTCGCCGGCCCGCAGCAGCCGGCGGTAGGTGCGATGGCCGGCGTAGCTGGCGCGGAAGTCGTAGGGTTCGGACAGCAGCAGGACCTCGCCGCTCGCCGTCTGCTCGTACAGCGAGACGCTGAGGTCCACGTCCTGGCGCGAGGGCGTGATGTCGAACTCCCCGCGCAGGCTGCCGAGGATCTCGGTGTCCTTCGGCAGCGGGTCGCTGACGAAGCGGATGCTGTTGCGCGTCGGCAGCTGCTTCGGGCGCAGCGAGTCCGGCCACGGCATGTCCGCGTCGCCGCGATCGGCGAGGTCGACCGAGAGGCTCGTGCGGCCGCCGCTTTCGGCCGGCGACGGCAGCAGGCGGTGCGCGCCGCCCGCCTGGCGGGTGTCGAGGTACAGGCGCAGCGCCGTGCGTTGCGCCGCTTCCGGCGCCGGCAGTGCCGGCAGCGCCGGCAGTGCAGGCAAGTGGCGCCACTGGTCAGCGCCCATCACCTGCACGTTGACGCGATCCTGCAGCAGCGCGGGCTTCTTCGCACCCTTGAAGACATGGTCGAGCCACTGGTAGCGCAGCTCGGGCAGGTCGACGCGCGCGACGGCATCGAGCGTGTGGCCGCGCAGCGTCGCCGCCGTGCCCTGCCGGATCGAGGCCGGGTCGTAGGGGCCGAGCAGCAGCGTCGTGTCGGCGTTGGGCCGGTGGCGACGATGCTCCTCGTGGTAGTAGAGGGCGCCGGCCTCGGCGCCGTAGTAGCCGGCGATGGCCAGCACCGGGATGTCGATCTGCCCGAACTGCTGCGGCGTCGGCAGGAACTTGGCCCAGTAGCGGTCGTGGCTGGGGTGCGCGAGCCAGGTCTGGATCAGCCTGCTGGTGCGATCCAGCAAGGCGATGTCCACGTGCCGGTACGGATGGTCCTCGCGGTACCAGGCCGCGTCGCGCGCCTGCCATCGCGCGTCCGCGTCCGCGCCCGCGTCATCGCCGGCGCGCACGCGCCCGGCCTGCGCGTGCGCCTGCGCCCAGCGGACCATGGCGTTGCGATAGATCTGCCCGGCCATCGGGAAGTCGATGCCCGGCGCCATCGGCGCGATCGTGGCGATGGCCTTGAGCGCCGCCGGCCGGCTGCGCGCCGCCGCCCAGGCCGCGTAGCCGGAGTAGCCGTCGCCGAGCATGGCGACGCGGCCGTCGCTCCACGGCTGCCGGGCGATCCAGTCGATCACGGCCGCGGCGTCTTCGCCGTCGCGCACGAACGGCCACACGGCGCCGCGGCCGTCGGGCGTGCGTCCGCGCACGTACGCCGTGATGCCGACGTAGCCCTTGAAGGCGCTGCGCCGCGCGTCGTCCTCGACCGGGTCGGGCGTGAAGCGCAGCAGCGTCGGCAAGGGACCTTTTGCACGGCCGGGCCGGACCAGGCTGGCGTGGATGACGACACCCGCGCGCACGGGGATCCGGACGTCGGCCTGCGCCTCGTAGCGGGCGCGGTCCTCGGCTGCGATCAACGCCGGCAGCAACACGGCGAAGCTGCGGCGCGACTCGTACTCGAGCCAGGTGCGCACGAGCGCCACGGCGTCGGCGAGCGGGACGCTGCCGCGTGCGCGCCAGCGATCGAAGGCCTCCCGGACCGGCTCGCGCACCGTTGCGAGCGGCATCTCGAGGCGCGCCATGACGGCCGCGGCCGGCGCGTTGTCGAGCGGCGGCACCAGCTCCTGGAAGGCGCGTGCGTAGGCGCGGGCGAACGCGACGCGCTCCTTCGCTTCGATGCCGCGTGCCCGGGCATAGATGCCGTCGATCACCGCACGGCCGAAGAGGCCCTCCGGCGCCCCGCCGCGCACGAGGCGGCGCAGCGCCCGGCTGCTGTCGTAGGCCGCACCGTGGGCGCCGCTGACGATCTGCAGCGCGGTCACGTTGGCCAGGTACAAGTCGGTGTCGGCAAACTGGTAGACGGGCAGGATGCGCTGCGCCAGGTCGCGCATCACGTCCACGGCGGCCACGTCGTCGGGGTCGCGCGGCGGGCGGAAGCCGAGCTCCTGCGCCCAGACCCAGGGGGCCGGCAGCGCGAGCAGCAGCAGGAACATGAGCGCGCAGCGCGCACGCAGACCCAGGCACACGCGGCTCAACCGGCTCACGTGGCTCACCTGGCTCACCTGGCCCCCGCTCATGCCGGCAAGCCTTCCGGCGCGGCTCCCGGCGCCTTGACCAGATGCACCACCTGCGTGAACAGGCGGTCGTGCGCCTCTCCGGCCGAGCCGATGTGGACGACGCCCGTGTGCGCGAGCGGGCCGGTCAGCACGTCGATGATGCGTTCGAGCGTGTCGTCGTCGAACGCGCCGAAGGCCTCGTCCATCACCAGCCAGGGCGGCGCCTGCAGCACCACGCGGGCGAAGGCGAGCAGCAGCTGCTCGTCGACGCTGAGCTCGCGCTCCCAGCGCCCGCTCTTGTCCAGCAGGGGCGCGAGCCGCTGCAGCCCCACGCTCGACAGCGCGGCCACCATCGCTGCGCGCGAGGGGTTCGACGGCTCCATGGCATACGTCAGCGCCTCGGCCAGCGTGCCGCGGGGCAGGTACGGCGTGCCGCGCGGCATGTAGTGGATCGTCTCGCCGCCGGGCCGGCGCACGGTGCCCGAGCCCCAGGGCCACAGGCCGGCGAGAGCCCGGAACAGCAAGGTCTTCTCGGTGCCCGGCGTGCCGAGGATCAGCGCTCTCTGTCCGGCGTGCACGACCAGGCGCTCGGCATCGAGGCGGTCATGGCCGCTCCAGGCGTGCACCACGAGCGCTTCGATCGCGAGCGTTCCGGGTTCGCCGTCGACATAGGTGATGCGGCTGTCACGCTGTTTCGCCTCGAGATCGGACGCGAGCATCTGGCGCAGGCCGGCCACGCGCAGCAGCGTGGCGCGCCAGTCGGCGATGCCGCCGAAGTTGTCGACGAACCAGCGCAGCGACGACTGCGCTTGCGTGAAGGCGGCGGCGGCCATCATCAGGCCGCCGAACGACACCTTGCCCGAGAAGTACAGCGGCGCGGCCACCAGCGTCGGCGCGACGACGGTGACCCAGCCGAAGCCCGCGGTCACCCAGGTCAGGTTGGTCGACGCGAGCACCACGCGCGAGGTGGCGTGCAGGACGTCGCCGAGATGGATGGCGACGCGGCGCTTCTCGTCGGCCTCGCCGCCGGCCAGCGAGATGCCGTCGAGGTGCTCGTTGATGCGGGTGAGCGAGAAGCGCAGTTCACCTTCGCGCTGGTAGCGCTCGGCGTTGCGCGTGATCAGGCTCTTGCCGACCCAGTAGCTCAACAGCGAGCCGGCGGCCGCGTACAGGATCGCGACCCACAGCATGAAGCCCGGCAGGGCGTGATCGCGGCCGTTGAAGAAGATGCTGAAGTCCTTGGAGATGACCCACAGCACGCTCGCGAAGGAGCCGAGCAGGATCGACGCCTGCAGCAGACCGACGCCGAGGCCGACCGACAGCTCGCACAGCTTGAGCATGTCGTCGTGCATGCGCTGGTCCGGATGGGCGCCGATGGGGCCGCTGCCTTGCAGCCAGAACGCACGGCGCGGCTGCAGCCACAACCCCACGATGTCGGTGACCAGGGCCTCGCGCAGCCGCCACAGCAGGGTTTCGACCAGCCACCGCTGCGCGACGTTGAGGACCAGCAGCACGCCCGCGATCACGCCGAAGATGCCGAGCTGCCACAGGAAGTCGCGCACGTCGCGGCGCGAGATCGCGTCGTAGAACGGCTGATTCCAGCTGTTGAGCCGGACCTGCGCATACGCGGTGAGCCCGATGGCCACGACGATGCCGCCGGCCAGCACGGCCAGCCGCTTGCGCGCCGCGGAAACCCGCAAGGCACCGAGCAGCTCGCGCACCTGGCGCACGACACCGGTGTTCACCGCTGCCTCGGCCGAGTGGGGCGAGGCTGCGGTCATCGCGGCCGCGGCGTCCGGCAGGCGGCGGCCGCGACGCGGCGCGCCGAAGCACACGAAATGAACGCCGCGTAGCTCCAGGCAAGGTGCTTCGCCGAGGTCTGCGCGCCGCTACGCTGGTCGAACTGCTCCGAGAGGTCACCACTGGCGGGCGTGTAGGCACGCACGGTGGCGAGGTAGGCTTCGCCGCGCTCGAACCAGTGGCATCCGTCGCCGCCCAGCGCCGCGGCGCGGAAGCAGAACTCGGCGGCGCCGAGCGTCGAGAAGTAGTACGCGCCGCCCGAGTAGTACACGTCGCCGGCGTAGCGGCCCATCGCCGGGCCACGCGCTGCGGCACGGCCGTGGTTGATCGCCTGGTTGATCGCTTGGTTGATCGCTCGGTTGATCGCTTGGTTGATCGGATAGGCCGCAACGAACAGCGCTTCGAGGCGTGCCAGCGTGGCCTGCATGCGCGGATCGGCCACGCCATGCCTGGCATCCGGTCCATCGCCATGGATCGCCGACAGGATCACCGCGATGTCCAGCGCCTTCGCGCCTGGGCGGCCGTCGGCCAGCACGCGCGAACGGTAGTAGCCGGGCGTCTTCGCGTCGGGCTCGTCGACCCAGTAGCCGTCGAGCAGGCTCAGCACGGCCTGCGCGGCTTCAGCACAGCGCCGCGCCCGCGTCGTGTCGCCCGAGTGGAGCAGCCACGCCGAGCCTTCGCGCAGCGCAGCCGCCGAGACGCGCAGCGTGTAGTAGTGGTGGCCGCTTTCCTCTTCCCAGATGTCGTACGACGGTTCGCGCCAGTGCCGCAGCGTGAAGTCGAGGTCGAAGCGGATCAGGGCAGTGACCTGTTCCAGCAGGGGCGCATCGAGGTGCACGCCGGCCACCCAGCGCAGCAGTGCCAGCGCGCGCAGCGGGGGCCCGTCGTGCTGGGGCCGTGCCCATCGGGAGACATCGAGCGTGCCGTCGGGGTTGACGCGCGTCTCGGCGGCGACGGCATCGCCGCGCACGCGCGCGAGTTCGTGGTCCTCGCGCAGGTACTGCAGGAAATCGCGGGCCACGCGCGTTCTGCGCTCGGGCATGGCGACGGCCGCGCCGTCGAGCCGGTTCAGCTCGAGGCTGAAGCGGGTGAAGTCGCGCAGATGCTGCAGGGCCTCGTCGCCGACGCGCCGCTCGACGTAGAGCAGGCGCAGCGCATCGATGACGACGGCGGAGTCGCGGAACCAGTGGAAGAAGTAATCCGGGTCCGGGTCGTAGGCGCCCAGCACGGGCGAGGCGACGATGGCGCCGGCGATCGGCCGCACGGTCTGGCCGAAGCCCGGGCGGTGCTTGACGATCGCCAGCGGCGAGATGCTGGCCAGCATCGCCCGCGCCGAGTGGCCCAGCTGCCCTTCGAGCCAGGCTTCGAACGCCGGGTCGGGCTGGCTCGTCACAGGCCCGACGCCGCGAGATGCGGGCTGCTGAAATCGAGGCGGCGCAGCCCGGCCTGCACTTCGGGCGCGCTCATGAACAGCTTCCACAGCAGTCCGCTGCGATGATTCTCCATCATCACGACGATCGGCCCCTGGTCGATGGCGAGAAAGGTGTCCGCGAACCAGCCGCGACGCGCGCAGAACGCATCGACGAAGCCGTAGTCCTTCCACAAGCGCGTGCCATGCACGGTGAGGAAGTGCCGCAGCACCTGCATCACCTCGGCGGGCACGTACGGCAGGCTGGCCAACGCGGCCGTCGGCGAGATCGTGCCGTTGTCGGTGTCCGGCGCGTGCGCCAGGTAGCCGTCGGGGTCGTCGCTGGCGGTCAGGCCCCAGCACGACTCACCGTAACCCGGGTGGCCCTGCGGATTGGCGATGCAGTGCGCGCGGTTGATGCGCACGTGGCGGCAGTTGAGGTCCCAGTAGTCGGCGTAGCGATCCGCGAGGCCACGCGGATCGAGGCCGCAGAACGAGTAGTGCGTGAAGAACAACGGGCCGCCGTAGGGCATGCCCAGCGGCAGCTCGATGCCGTGGTACGAGCGCCCGTTGACGAAGCCGTCGCCCGCCGCGAAGCCGCGGTGGTAGACGCGCGCATCGACCGCATGGCGCGGCGCGGCCGCGGCCAGCACGTAGGTGACGAGGCATTCGTTCCAGCCGCGCACTTCATGGTTCATGGCCCAGCCGTGGTTCGGGCTCCAGTGCCAGTACAGGACTTCGCGTCCGCCGCGGGTGAACCAGTCCCACTCGACGCTGTGCCACAGGGCGTCGATGTCGCCACGCAGGCGGCGCGCCGCGGCCGTGTCCTGGGCGAAGTACTGGCGCGCACACAGCAGGCCCATGACGAGAAACGAGGTCTCGACGAGGTCGCCCGCGTCGTCCGTGGGGGTCATCGGGATCGTCGCGCCGCTCGCGCCGTCGATGAAGTGCGGGAACGTGCCGTGGTAGCGCGTGGCGCGCAGCAGTGTGTCGAGCATGCGCCGCAGCCGGTCGAAGGCCGCGTCCGGCGTCACCCAGCCGCGCTTGCTCGCGACGATCAGGGCCATGATGCCGAAGCCCGAGCCGCCGATCGCCACCTTGTGGTCGTCGGTGTCGCCCACCAGCGAGCGGCGGTCGAGCGCCAGGCCGCTGGCCGCATCCGCGCCATCCCAGAAATAGCGGAAGGTCTGGCGCTGCACGGCGTCGATCAAGGCCTCGTCGGCCAGGGCCGCCAAGGCTCTCGGGTTCCTCTCGTCCTTCATCAAGCACGCCCCCTTGGGTCTCATGGAGTCGTCGGCGCCGCGCTGCCGAGGCGCCGCGGCAGCATGCCATCATGACGCTCCCTCTGGTTCCGGTCTGAACCCGCGATGAATCGCATCGACACCATCATGGCCCGGATGACGCTGCCCGAGAAGCTCGGGCAGCTGACGATGACGGCCTCCGGCTATGCGGTGACCGGCCCGGTGATCGCGGGAGACTCCACGCAGGCCATCATCGACGGCACGATCGGCAACCTGCTGAACATGGTCGGCGCAGGACCCGTGCACGAGATGCAGCGGCTGGCCGTCGAGAAGTCGCGCCTGGGCATCCCGCTGCTCATCGGCCTGGACATCGTCCACGGCCACCGCACGCTCTTTCCGATCCCGCTCGCGGAGGCGGGCCTCTTCGACGACGCTCTCTGGGAGCGCACGGCGCGCGAGGCTGCGCGCGAGGGCGCCGCCGAGGGGCTGGCGATGACGTTCGCGCCGATGCTCGACGTGTCGCGCGATCCGCGCTGGGGGCGCACCGCGGAGGGCCCGGGCGAAGACCCCTGGCTCAACGTGCGCATCGCGCGGGCCAAAGTGCGTGGGTTCCAGGGCACAGACCTGTCGTCGGCCGAATCGCTGGCCGCCTGCGCGAAGCACTTCGTGGCCTATGGGCCGGTCACCGCGGGGCGGGAGTACGCCGCCGTGGACATCTCCGAGCGCACCTTGCACGAGGTACATCTGCCGGCCTTCGCCGCCGCCGTCCGTGCCGGCGTCGCGACGGTGATGCCGGCCTTCACCGACCTCAACGGCGTGCCGATGACCGCGCACGTCCCCCTGCTGCGCGGCTGGCTGCGCGGCGAGATGGGTTTCGACGGTGTCATCGTCAGCGACTACAACGCCATCGCGGAGTTGATCAAGCACGGGGTCGCCGCCGATCTCGTCGATGCGGCGGTGCTGGCGCTGAAGGCCGGCGTCGACATCGACATGATGGCCGACGCCTACCGCAAGGGCCTGCCGGTGGCGCTCGAGCAAGGCCGCGTGAGCATCGACGAGATCGACGCGAGCGTGCGCCGCGTGCTGCGGCTCAAGGAGCAGCTCGGCCTCTTCGACGACCCCTACCGCCGCGGCGCGGTGCCGGAGCCCGCGGCAGCTGTCGCCGAGCGGCACCGGCTGGCGCGCGACGTGGCGAGCCGTGCCGTCGTGCTGCTGAAGAACGAGCGCAACACCTTGCCGCTGCCTGCCGAGACGAAGGCGCTGGCCGTCATCGGCCCGCTGGCCGACGCGAGCACCGAGATGAAAGGCCCCTGGTGGGGCGCCGGCGAACACGAGCCGGCCACGAGCGTGCTGGCCGGCCTGCGCGCCGCGCTGAAGAAGACCGAGTTGCGTCATGCCCCCGGCGTGGCCATCGACAGCGCCGACGACAGCGGCATCGACGAGGCCGTTGCGCTGTGCGACGGCGCCGACGCCGTGTTGCTGTGCCTGGGCGAGCGCGCGACGATGAGCGGCGAGGCGGCGAGCCGCGCCACACCCGCGCTTCCCGGCCGGCAGCAGGCGTTGGCCGAAGCGGTGACGGCGCGCGCCCACGTGCTCGGCATCCCGGTGATCGCGATCCTGTTCTCGGGCCGCCCGCTGGTCATCCCCTGGCTCGCCGAACACGCCGATGCGCTGCTGGCAGCCTGGTTCCTCGGCCGCGAGGCGGGCCACGCGATCGCCGATGTGCTCACCGGCCGGGTGTCGCCCGGCGGTCGCACGCCGATGAGCTGGCCGCGCGCCGTCGGGCAGATCCCCATCCACTACGGCCCGCGTCCTACCGGCCGGCCGATGAACCCGGCCGACTACTACACGAGCAAGTACCAGGACGTCGAGAACACGCCGCTCTTTGCCTTCGGCCACGGCCTGACCTACGGCAGGTTCTCGTACGACGAGCTTCGGGTCGATCCGCCGCGCGTGCGCGAGCACGAGACGCTGAGAGTCAGCGTCGGCCTGCGCAACGACGGCGCACGTGCGGCCGAGGAGACGGTCTTCCTGTTCGCCCACGCCAAGCTCAGCCGCGTCACCCGGCCGCTGCTGGAGCTCAAGGGCTACGCGAAGCTGCGATTGGAACCTGGCGCTGCCGGCTCCGTGACGCTGGAGCTGCCGGCGGCCGAGTTGCGCTACCTCGGGCCGGACCTGCAGCCCTTGTTCGAGCCGGGCGAGGTCGAGATCCTGGTGGGCCCGAGCGCCGAGGCAACCGGGTTGCTGCGGCAGACCATCGAGTTGTGTTGACCGCCACGGGTGTTGCGGGCAACGCTAGGATATTTGGCTCCCCGACCTGGGCTCGAACCAGGGACCTACGGATTAACAGTCCGGCGCTCTACCGACTGAGCTATCGGGGAATGCAGCCGAGCATTATAGCCAGCGGTGCACGCGTGCCCGGCCCGCGACCGGCCCAGACATCAGAAGCTGCCCGCGACCGAGGCGCGCCAGGTGCGCGGTGCGAGCGGGAAGAGGTAGCTGTGCCCGAACTGGTAGGGCGACTCCCGCCACGCACGCTTGTCGCCGACGTTGTCGACGCCGACGCGCACGCTGAGCGGCACCTCGGCGACGGTCGCGCGCCACCGTGCCGCGAGGTCCCAGCGCGTCCAGCCGGGCAGCTCGAGATCTTCGGCCGGCGTGATGTGCCGGGGGCCCTCGTAGCTGCCGAACGCGAGCAGGGCCACGGGGCCCACATCGACGCGGCCCTGCAGGCGCGCCGAGCGCTCGGGCACGTTGGTCGGTTCGCCGCCGCCATCGATGCGGGCGCGCAGCCAAATGGCGCTCGCCTGCAGCGACCAGCCCGGCGTGGTCCAGCCGGCGGCGGCCTCGGCGCCGCGGTGGCGCTGGCGCGGGCCCACCTCGCTGGCACAGAGCGTGCCGGCGGCATCGCAGCGGTCCACCGGCAGCGGGCGCGCGATGTCGAAGGCGGTGAGGCGCCAATCGAATGCGGTGGTGTCGTGCTTGACGCCGGCCTCGAGCTGCCGGCTCTTCAGCGCCGGCAGCGGCTGGCCGGCATTGCTGTAGCGCGCCCGGTTCGGCACGACCGCCGATTCGACACCCTGGCCGGCACTGGCATAGAGCGTGGTCGAAGCCGTGAGCGCGTGGCTCAAGGCCAGCCACGGCGTGACGAAGCTTTGCGTGTAGGCGGTCGGCTCGCTTCCGTCGGTACGCACGCTCTCGCGCTGCAGCCGGGTGGCGCGCAGGCCGGCCCACAGCTGCCACTGCGGCGCGAGCTCGATGCGGTCGCGCAGGAAGGCCTCGAAGCTCTCTTCGTCGCGCTGCGTGCTCTCGCCCGTCAGGTCGGGTGCGGCCGGCGTGACGAGGTCGCCGCGGATCGAGCCGGTGCCGGCAAAGTTGAAGGCCTGGCGATTGAATCGGTCGCGGCTGCGCGACGCCAGCGCGCCGAGCACGAGGTGGTGCTTGCGGCCCGCAAGCGTGGCGCTGCCCTGGGCACGGGCCTCGAAGGCCGCCACGGTGCGGCGCTCGCCCTCGCTGCGGTAGTCGTAGAGGTCGAAGCTGCCGTCCGGGCAGTAGCGGTCGGGGTAGTAGGTGCCGGAGCCGGCATCGAAGCAGCCGAAGGGAAAGGCGACGCGGTCGTCGGTGCGCAGCCGCTGCAGCGCGCCGTGCGCGACGAAGAGCCAGTCGCCCTCGCCGAGGCTCGCCGGCAGCCGCTGCGTCAGGCGCAGCGACCCGGTGCTGCCGTCGAAGACCACCGGCAGGCTCCAGGGCTGGTTGTTGAGGTTGATGCGCGGATCGATCTCTTGCGCCCCGGGGATGCGGCCGCCGAGCAGGCTGAAGCCCGGCACGCTCGGCTGCGAGCGGTGGCTCCGCTCGAACTCGGCCTCGATCAGCGTATCGGGTGTGGCGCGCAGGTCACCGGCAATGGCCAGCACGTGCGAGCGGCCATCGGTGTTGCGGGTCGCGGGCCGCAGGCGCTCGGCGCCGAGGTTGACGCGCACGCCGATCTCGCCTTGGCCGCCGAAGCGCTGCGCGAGATCGGCCGCCGCCGCGACGCTGCCTTCCTCGCGCCACTCGAGGCTGGCGTCGCGGCGCTCGCGCATCGGGCGCTTGACCACCAGGTTGGCCAGGCCGCCGGGGGCGCTGGTGCCGGCCTGCATGCCGCTCGTGCCCTTGAGCACTTCGAGCCTCTCCTTGTTGGCCAGCGGCAGCCAAGTCTCGGCGCTGATGGGTAGCCCGTCGCGCCGATAGTTGCTGCGTGGGTCGAGCACGAAGCCGCGTACCGTGAGGGCCGTCCAGTAACCCTCGGAGTTGTAGGCATCGGCGACCGAGGCATCGAGGCGCGTCAGGTCGCCGAGTGAGCGTGCGCCGATCTCGGCCAGGCGCTCGACACCGATCGTCGTCGTCGCCAGCGGCGACTTCGACTCGGGCAGGTCGCCGAAGCCGCCGATCGCCGGCAGCGGTTGCCCGGTGATGGTGACGACGCTGACCTGGGCGGTGGCGACACCAGCGGCGGCTGTGGTGGCGAGTGCCAGGCAGGCGAGGGCGCACCGGCTCAGGCGCGCGGGACAGGAATCAACGGAATGTGCCATCGGGTCCTTCGAGAAGACACGTGGCAGGTCGGCGTAGCGGTGGCCGTACACCCACGGAGAAAGACGGTGGAGGGCGTCGGCCGGAGGACGCTGCTTCCCTGCGCGAGGATTACCTCAATCAGGTTCAAAGGGACTTTCTCAGTCGGCGGCCTCGTTGCCGAAGCCGTCAACACCCCTAGCGGATGGCTGCATGCGCTGCAGCCGGGCGTGATGTTAAGCCAACGCGGCGCAGGCGCAAGAAGTGCGCGGCGCTGGTGGCGTGCTCGTGCTCAGCCGCAGGTCAGTCGAAAACCGGCGTCTCGACGCCGAGCACCTTGTGCAGCTTCGGGCTCGTGGTGGTGTACTGAAGCAGCACGCGCTTGTCCGGGAAGACGATCGGCGAGGCGCCGAACGCGGCCAGCGCCGCTTCGTGGAAGCCCGAGAGGATGAGCTTCTTCTTGCCCGGGTAGGTGTTGATGTCGCCGACGGCGAAGATGCCGGGCACGTTGGTCTGGAACTTCTCGGTGTCGACGACGATCTGCTTGCGCTCCAGGCCCAGACCCCACTCGGCGATGGGGCCGAGCTTGGGGCTGAGGCCGAAGAAGACGAGCAGCATGTCCAGCGGCATCACGCGCGTGACACCGTCCCCGCCCGTGACCTTGACGGCCGTGAGGCGGCCGTCGGCTTCGTCGAAGCCGGTGATCTGGCCGACCACGAACTGCATCTCGAGCGCCTCGCACAACTCGCGCATCTTGGCCACGCTCGCCGGCGCGGCGCGGAAGCCGTCGCGGCGGTGGATGAGGATCACGCTCTCGGCCTTGTTCGGGCCCTCCTGGACGAAGTTGAGTGCCCAGTCGAGTGCCGAGTCGCCGCCGCCGACGATGACGAGGTTCTTGCCCGCGAACTGCGCAGGGTTGCGCACGCGGTAGAAGAGCTGCGTGCCGTCGAACTTCTCGAGGCCCTCGACCTTCAGCAGGCGCGGCTGGAACGAGCCCACGCCGCCGGCGATGAACACCGTCTTGGCGAGGAAACGCGTGCCCTTGCTCGTCTCGACGAAGAAGCGGCCGCCTTCGTCATTGCTCTCCTTGCGCACCACCGTCACTTCCTGGCCGAGGTGGAAGGTGGCGCCGAACGGCTCGATCTGCTTGAGCAGGTTGTCGGTGAGTTCCTTGCCGGTGCACACCGGCACGGCCGGGATGTCGTAGATCGGCTTGTCGGGGTAGAGCTCGATGCACTGGCCGCCGGGGTAGGCGAGCGAGTCGACGATGTGCGCCTTGATCTCGAGCAGGCCGAGCTCGAAGACCTGGAACAGGCCCACCGGCCCGGCGCCGACGATGACGGCGTCGGTCTCGATCGGGCCTTCGGGGTGGTTCAGGGTGGTGCTCGCCACCGCGTGCTCGGGTTCGCGTTGCATGGTTCGTTGGGGCTGCGCCGCGGCGGCGCGTTCGTGCGCCGGGCGCGTGTTTCAGCGCTTCAGTTGGTCGAGCTTGTTCTTCTTGTCTTTCCACTCGTCGGCATCGGCCGGCGGCGGCTTGCGCTTGGTGATGCTCGGCCAGTTCCTGGCCAGGTCGGCATTGAGCTTGACGAAGGCGAGCTGGTCGCCGGGCACGTCTTCCTCGGGCAGGATGGCGTTCACCGGGCACTCCGGGATGCACACGGCGCAGTCGATGCATTCATCGGGATCGATGACGAGCATGTTCGGGCCCTCGCGGAAGCAATCGACGGGGCAGACATCGACACAGTCGGTGTACTTGCAGCGGATGCACGATTCGAGGACGACGTGGGTCATGGCGGCGGAGCGTGGCAGAGGCGGGCTGAGGCTGCGCTGCGCATCATCGCGACCGGCAGCGGCCCGCGATCGCAAGGGCAACGGGCAGGGTAAACCACAGGGATTCTAAGGTCCGGGCGCCGGTGCCACGCCTTGCGGCACGTCAATGGGAAGGTCATGAGCACGCGCCGCATGCTCCCCCCACGAGCCGTCGGCTCCGTGTCAGGGCTGCTCGCTGCGCGGGGCCTCCACGAGCAGGGCCCCGCTCGTGCGGTGGTTGGCGGGGTCGACGACGATGAGGGCGCCGCCGATGCGGCTCTGCGCATAGGGCATCAGCGGCAACGGCTGCTGCAGGTGCACGACGACGCGGCCGATCTGGTTGACGCCGAGCGCGTCGGCCGCCTCGGGTTGCAGCGTGCGGATGTCCAGCCGATGCTCGATGCGCTCGATGCGTGCCTGCACCCAGCGGTGTGCGTGCCGCACCCAGTAGCGCCGGCCGGGCACCGCGGCCTCGGTGTCGAGCCAGGCCAGCGTCGCCTCGAAATGCGTCACGGGCGCGAGCTGGCCGGGCGTGCCGAGCCAGTCGCCGCGCGAGATGTCGAGCTGACGGTCGAGCACGACGCCGGCCGAGCGCCCGGTCTCGACCCGGTCGACGCCGTGGCCCGCCTGGCGCAGCGCCACGACGTGCGCCACTTGCCCCGAGGGAAAGGCCTGCACCGCGTCGCCGACGCGGGCCTGACCCTGGGCGATGCGGCCCCAGTAGGTGCGCGGCTGCTCGCCGATGCCCGCGCCTTGCGTGCCGGCGCCGCGCGCCACGTATTGCACCGGCTGCATCAAGGGGGAACGCTGCGCGCCGTCCGCCTCGCCCTCTTCGGCGTCGGGCAGCTGTTCGAGCAGTTGCAGCAGCGTCGGGCCGCGATACCAATCGGCCTCGAGCGGAATCGCGACGTTGTCGCCGCGCAGCGCCGAGACGGGCACGATGCCGGCCGGCCGGATGCCGGCCTCGCCGGCGAAGCGCTCGAGCGCGCGCCGCACGGCGGCGAAGCCGGGCGCCGGATCGGCGAGCGCGTCGAGCTTGTTGACCGCGAAGACGATGTGCGGCACACGCAGCAGGCGCGCCAGCAGCGCATGGCGGCGCGTCTGCGGCAGGAGGTCCACCTCCGCGGCGGCGAGGTCGAGCTTGGTGATGTCGACCAGCACCACCGCCGCATCGCTGCCCGCCGCCGCGGTGACCATGTTGCGCGTGTACTGCTCGTGGCCCGGGGCGTCGGCGATGATGAACTTGCGCCGGCGCGTCGCGAAGTAGCGGTAGGCGACGTCGATGGTGATGCCCTGCTCGCGCTCGGCCTCCAGGCCGTCGGTGAGCAGCGAGAGGTCCGGCGTACCCTCGGCGCCGCCGACGCCGCGTGCGTGCAGTGCGTCGAGCTGGTCGGCGAGGATGGCGCGGCTGTCGTAGAGCAGGCGGCCGATGAGCGTGCTCTTGCCGTCGTCGACGCTGCCGGCCGTGAGGAAGCGCAGCGCGCCGCGGCGTGCGGGCGCAGCGGCGGCGCAGTGCTCGTCGTCGGCCGTCACGTTGACCGTCACGTCGAGCGACGTGTCGAGCGTCGTGTCGAGCGTCATGTCGATGGGTGTCACGTCGAACGGCAAGGCGGGTTGGGTGACGGGTTGGGTGACGGACTGGCCGACAGGTTGTACGAGGGACACGGCAGCCATGGTCAGAAGTACCCTTCCTTCTTGCGCCGCTCCATCGCGGCATCCGAGCTGCGGTCGTCCATGCGCGTGGCACCGCGCTCGCTGACGGTGACGGCGAGCGTCTCGGTCACGATGTCGGCGGCGCTGGCCGCAAGGCTCTCCACCGGGCAGGTGCAGGTCATGTCGCCCACCGTGCGAAAGCGCACCTGCACGCGCTCGACCGTCTCGCCGGGCGCCGGCGGCGTCACCTCGGTGCGCGGCACGAGCAGGCCGCGGCGACGCATCACCTCACGCTCGTGCGTGTAGTAGATGGAGGGCAGGGCGATGCCTTCGCGGGCGATGTACAGCCACACGTCCAGCTCGGTCCAGTTGCTGATCGGGAAGGCGCGAAAGTGTTCGCCCGGCTTCAGCCGCGTGTTGAACAGCGTCCACAGTTCGGGGCGCTGCTCCTTCGGCTGCCACTGGCCGAAGCTGTCGCGGTGGCTGAAGATGCGCTCCTTGGCGCGCGCCTTCTCCTCGTCGCGGCGGGCGCCGCCGATGAGGCAGTCGAAACGGTGCTCGTCGATCGCTTCCAGCAGCGTCACGCTCTGGTGGCCGTTTCGCGACTCGAGCGGCTGCGCCAGGCGCACGCTGCCGCGGGCGATGCTGTCCTCGAGGTGCGCGACGACGAGGCGGTCGCCGCTTTGCGCAACACGCTCGTCGCGGAAGGCGATCACCTCCGGGAAGTTGTGGCCGGTGTCCACGTGCAGCAGCGGGAAGGGCAGCGACCCCGACCATCGGCCGGCGCCTTCGCCCGCCTCGTGGTGCTTGAAGGCCTTGCAGGCCAGGTGGTGCACGACGCACGAGTCCTTGCCGGCCGAGAACAGCAGCGCCGGGCGCTCGAAGCTCGCTGCCACCTCGCGCAGGATGAACAGCGACTCCTCCTCGAGCGCGTCGAGGTGGCCGTGGTCGATCTCCGGCAGCAGGTGCGCGGGGTCGGTGCGGGTGTTCATGCGTGCACCTTCTCGGGCTCGGCGTGTCGATCGGCGGCGGCGCGCAGGGGCTGGGCGACGTGCAGGCCGCACTCCTTGGCACCTTCCTGCTCCCACCACCAGCGGCCGGCGCGCGGGTCTTCGCCCAGCGCGACGGCGCGCGTGCACGGGGCGCAGCCGATGCTCGGGAAGAAGCGGTCGTGCAGCGCGTTGTAGGGCACGCCGTGGCGGCCGATGTAGTGCCAGACGTCGGCCTCGCTCCAGTCGGCGAGCGGGTTCAGCTTGATGCGGCCGCGATCGTCGGCCTGGTCGACCTGCTCGAACGGCACCTCGGCGCGGGCGGCCGACTGCTCGCGGCGCAGCCCCGTCACCCAGGCGTCGCGGCCGGCCAGCATGCGTGCCAGCGGTTCGAGCTTGCGCAGCGCGCAGCAGGCCTTGCGCTGCTCGACGCTCTCGAACATCGAGCGCTCGCCATGCCGGCGCACGAAGGCGACCACCGCCTCGGCCGGCGGCGCCCAGCGCTCCACGGCGAGGCCGTAGTGCGACTCGATGCGCGGCAGCAGGGCAAGGGTCTCCTCGTGCAGGGCGCCGGTGTCTAGCGTGGCGACGGCGATCGGCAGGCCGTGGCGGGCGATCATGTCGGTGATGACCATGTCCTCGGCGCCCAGGCTCGAGGCTTGCACGATGCGCGGCGCGTGCGTGGCGGCGGCCTGGTGCAGGCGCGTCAGCGTGGCCGCCACGCGCTCGTCGTGGCCGCCGGTCAGGCGCGCGTGGCGGCGCACGGCGGGCAGGCCGGCGGAAAGGGCGGCGTTGTTCACGTGTTTCATATGAGCTCAGGCCGCGACGGCGGGCGCATCGGCGGGCCGCTTGGCCGGCGTGCGCTGTGATCGTTCGGCCAGCGTCCGCTGGTAGTGCGAGTCGAAGTGGCCGAGGGCGCGCTGAGCTGTTTCCAGGCGCTGGTCGGCGCGCAGCTGCACGCGGTCGAAGCCGCAGCGGCGCAGCAGCGGCGCCATGTCGGCCATCACGTCGCCGCTGGCGATGACCTGGCCGGTGTAGCGCAGGCGGCCGCGCAGCAGCACGGCCTGCGAGTAGGCGCGGCCGTCGGTCCACTTCGGGAACTGCAGCACGACGGCGTCGTGGCCGCGGATCTCGGCAGCGCGGGCGACCAGGTCGTCGGTGTTGGCGAGCACCAGGGCACCGGCGGGCAGGGGGTCGGTGGCGGCGAGGAAGTCCATCGGCGGGCCTCCTTGAGAGTCGAGGGGGGCGAGGTTCGTGGGGTTCATGGGGGTGGGCACGGGGCTAGGCCGTTGCCTCGGCACGCGCCGTGCTGCGGCGCACCGCGTCGGCGGCGGCGCGGAACGGCGCGATGCCCAGGCGCCGGGCGGCGTGCACGAAGGGCTCGCCGGGGTTGCGCTCGCGCAGGTAGGTGTCGATGACGGCCTCGAGGACGTCGGGCACTTCGTCGGCGGCGAACGACGGCCCGATCACCTTGCCGGGCACGGCCGCGCCGGCGAGGGCGCTGCCGTCGCTGCCGCCGAGCGTCACCTGGTACCACTCGGACCCGTCCTTGTCGACGCCGAGGATGCCGATGTGGCCGCTGTGGTGGTGGCCGCAGCTGTTGATGCAGCCGCTGATGTGCAGCGCGATGTCGCCGATGTCGTGCAGCAGGTCGAGGTCGTCGAAGCGCTCGGTGATCGCCGCGGCCACCGGGATCGAGCGCGCGTTGGCCAGCGCGCAGAGGTCGCCGCCGGGGCAGGCGATCATGTCGGTGAGGAAGCCGATGTTGGGCGTCGCGAAGCCGGCCTCGCGGACAGCCGCCCAGAGCGCCGGCAGCTCGGCCTCGCGCACCCAGGGCAGGACCAGGTTCTGCTCGTGCGTGACGCGCGCCTCGCCGGCGCTGAAGCGATCGGCCAGCGCCGCGGCGCGCTCGAGCTGCAGGGCCGTGGCGTCGCCCGGTGGCAGGCCGGCGCGCTTGAGCGAGAGGGTGACGGCGCGGTAGCCGGGCAGGCGGTGGCCGTGCACGTTGCGCTCGAGCCAGCGCTGGAAGGCGGGCGGCTGGTCGGTTTCGCCGAGCGGCGCGGCGCCGCCGGCGGGCAGGGCCGGCACCGGGTCGGCGAAGCTGGCAGCCACGCGTTCCAGCTCGGACGCGGTGATCGTCGCCGTCGCCGGATCGGCCAGCAACGCCGCGAACTCGTCCTGCACCGCCTGCCCGAAGCGCTCGCCCTCGGCCTTGACGAGGATCTTGATGCGCGCCTTGTAGAGGTTGTCGCGCCGGCCGTAGAGGTTGTAGACGCGCACGATGGCCTCGATGAAGACGAGGATCTGCGCCCAGGGCACGAACTCGGCCACCGGCGTGGCGACGATCGGCGTGCGGCCCATGCCGCCGCCCACCGCCACCTTGAAGCCGACCGCGCCGGCAGCATCCTTCGCGAGCGTGAGGCCGATGTCGTGCCAGCCGGTGGCGGCACGGTCTTCGCGCGCGCCGTTCACGGCGATCTTGAACTTGCGCGGCAGGAAGGCGAACTCAGGGTGCAGCGCGCTCCACTGGCGCAGGATCTCGCAGTAGGGGCGCGGATCGACGACCTCGTCCGGGGCGATGCCGGCGAGCGCGTCGGTAGTGATGTTGCGGATGCAGTTGCCGCTCGTCTGGATGCCGTGCATGTCGACTTCGGCCAGCAGGTCCATCACGTCGGCGCTGCGATCGAGCGGGATCCAGTTGAACTGGATGTTCTGGCGCGTGCTGAAGTGGCCGAAGCCGCCGCGCTCCGTCGCCTGGCCCGCGTCCTGCAGGTCGAAGTCACGCGCGATGCGCGCCAGTGCGCGCAGCTGGCGCGACGACACCTCGCCGTAGGGGATGGCGACACGCAGCATCGGTGCGTGCCGCTGCACGTACCAGCCGTTCTGCAGGCGCAGCGCACGGAAGTCGTCGGCCGAGAGCTCGCCGGCGAGGTGGCGCTCGAGCTGGTCGCGGTATTGCGCGGCGCGCTGACGCACCTGGCGGCGGTCGAAGGCGGTGTAGCGGTACATCGTCGTGGTGGGCGTGAGCGGTGCGTTGATTTCTTCCGGCCCGCGCGACTCAGGCCAGCACCTTGAGGCCTGCGGCCGTGAGCGACAGGCACAGGGCCGAGCGCACCCAGATCTCGGGCAGCGCTCGGGTGAGTCGGGCGCCCAGCCAGATGCCGGGCAGCGAGCCGAGCAGGAGCGTGCCAAGCAGTGACCAGTCGACATGCCCGAGCGTGGCGTGGCCGATACCGGCCACCAGGGTCAGCGGTACCGCGTGCGCGATGTCGGTGCCGACGATGCGCTGCGGCTCGAAGCGGGGGTAGAGCAGCAGCAGCAGCGTGGCACCGAGCGCGCCCGCGCCGACCGAGCTCAGCGAAACCAGCACGCCGAGTGCCGCCCCGGCAGCCACCGTCAGGCGGTCGCGGCGCCGCGGCGGCAGCCAGCGCTCCAGGCGCAGACCGACTTGCGCCCAGGCGCGCCGGTAGGCGACCGAGACGGCGGTCAGCAGCAGCGCGACACCCAGCGCCAGCGTCAGCGCCGAGCCCCAGACGGGGCGGCTGCCGCTGCCGTGCATCCAGGCGATCATCAACAAGGTGGCCGGCAGGCTGCCGGCGAGCAGCAGCCCGGTGACGCGCGCATCGACGTGGCCGAGGCGATGGTGCGTGACGCTGCCGCCGGCCTTGGTGAGCGCGGCAAACCAGAGGTCCGTGCCGATCGCCGTGGCTGGGTGCAGCTTGAACACACCGATCAGCAACGGCGTCATCAGCGAGCCGCCGCCCACGCCGGTGAGCCCGACGATGGTGCCGACGAGGAAGCCGCTGAAGATGGCGAGAAGGTCCACGGTGGGAGGGGGAGAGGCTGTGGTTGGAACGCGAAGAGCCGCACTCTAGGAACCACCGTTCACTTCCGGAACAACTTTGTTGTTGGTTTTATATGCCTAGTAGACATTAACGATTTGGTCGGGAGGTGGCGAGCGGCCACCTAGAATCGGCCGATGCGTGGTCACCGTTGTTCCCCCGACGCAACCCGGCGCACCGCGCTGATTGCGGCGCTTGGCGGTTTGCTCGCGGGCTGCCAGACGGCGCCGCCCACCCGGCAATCCCCCACCGAACCGTCCGTGCCGCCGGCGGTGCCGCTGCCGCCAGTGCCGCCGGCAACGCCACCCTCCGGCCGGGCGCCCGGCGTGCCCGGGGTGCCCGGCGCATCCGCCGAGTCAACAGCGCCCGCCGCGCGCGCGCCGCTGCGGCCGCCCCGCATCGGCCTCGCCCTGGGCGGCGGGGCGGCGCGCGGTTTTGCGCACATCGGCGTCATCCAGGTCCTCGAGGAGGCCGGCATCAAGCCCGACCTGGTGGTCGGCACCTCCGCCGGCAGCCTGGTCGCGGCGCTCTATGCCAGCGGGCGCTCGGGTCAGGAACTCGCGGCCACCGCCCTGACCATGGACGAAGGGGCTCTCACCGATTGGGCCTTTCCCTCGCGCGGCGTCATCCGCGGCGAGGCGCTGGCGCGCTACGTGCGCGAGCAGACCGGCGGGCGCACGATCGAACAGATGAAGATGCCGCTCGGCATCGTCGCCACCGACCTCGACAGCGGCGCGCCGATGCTGTTCCAGCGTGGTGACGCCGGCATCGCGGTGCGCGCTTCGAGCGCCGTGCCGGCGGTGTTCCAGCCGGTGAAGATCGGCGAGCGTGAATACGTCGACGGCGGCCTCGTCTCGCCGGTGCCGGTGCGCTATGCGCGCCAGATGGGCGCGGAGATGGTCATCGCGATCGACATCTCCTCGCCGCCGGACGGCAACCCCACGGGAGATTCGTTCAAGCTGCTCATGCAGACGGTGGCCATCATGATGCGAAGCATCAATCGCCTCGAGCTGCGCGAGGCCGACATCGTGCTGCGGCCGACCCTCGTGGGCGTGGCGAGCGCCGATTTCAACAGCCGCGTGCGCGCCATCCGGGCAGGGCGCGAGGTCGCCGCGCAGATGCTGGGCGAGCTGAGGGCCAGGATCGCGGCCCTCAGCCGGTAGCCGCGCGGCGTCGCGGCGGCGGGACGAAAAAAAGCCCGGTCCGAAGACCGGGCTTGCAATGGCACCGAATACGGGATTCAGAGGTGCCGAGGAGACAACCTTCCACACGAGAGACGCGTGCTTTCAGGCCACGCGCTTCTCATTGAGGCGGCGGGGGCGGAAAAGTTCCGGCCCCGCAGCTCTACTGATCTCCTGATCTCGTCAACCGGGGCCGCGCCGCTTGCGCGGCTGCCGCCCCGTTGCTGTTCGGGAATCAGGCGGCGCGCTTGCCCTTGGGGGCGGTCTGCGCGGCACGCACGGCGGTCGCGGTCATCGCCTGGAAGTTGGCTTCGGCGACTTCACCGGCCTGCTTGGCGGCCTTGGCCACGCTTTCGTAGGCGTTGTTGGCGGCGGCGACGGCCGACTTCACCAGCGCCACGGCGTTCTCGCTGCCGGCGGGTGCGTTCTTGACCGCGTTGTCGACAAGCGCAAGCACCTTCTTCTGGCTGTCGGCGACGGTCGCCTCGGCGACGCGGCCGACTTCGGCGTTCGTGCCGGCGACGATCTCGTAGAAGTGGCGGCTATAGGCGGCGGCCTTCTCGGCGCTCGGCTGCAGCAGGCTGGCCTGCAGCGCGAAGAACTCTTGCGGGTCCTTCACGGCCAGCGTGGCCTGGGCGGTCTCGGCGGCCTCGGCCAGCGAAGTCTTGGCGACTTGCAGATTCAGCGCCACGATCTTCTCGACGCCTTCGAACGCCTTGTTGGACAGGCCGAAGAGGGTCTCGACATTGGCCTTCTGGAAGGCGACGAACTGGTCAGCGGTGTAGGTCATGGGGGCTCCTGAGTATGGGGACGGGGACGGAAGAGAGGGCAGTGCTACCGGTTGCACCGTCGGCTCCGGGGCTCCTGACCTCGGTTTGCTGCGCTGCAACATGGGTTCAAGTATAGGGTTCCCCCGGTCCAATGCAAGACCTATTTGCTGCGCCGCAACAAACTAGGGGGCATTGCCTAGCTTCTCCACGTGGCGGACGGGGTTTCTAGAATCCCCCGCCGTGCTGGCTTTCCACTCGGACCACTTCGTTCTGCCGCTGCCGGCGGGGCACCCGTTTCCGATGGGGCGCTACCACCTGCTGCGCGAGAGCGTGCGGGCGACGTTGCCCGGCGTGCGGCTGCATGAGTCCGAGCCCGCCACGGACGGTGAACTGGCGCTTGCGCACGAGCCGGCCTGGATCAGCGCGGTGGCGGAAGGCACGACCAGCACGGCGCAGCAACGCGAGATCGGCTTCCCGTGGTCCGAGCGCATGGTGCAGCGGGCGCGCCGGTCGGTCGGCGCCACCATCGAGGCCGCGCGTGCGGCGCTGGCCGGCGAAGGCGTGGCCGCGAACCTGGCCGGCGGCACGCACCACGCCTATGCGCACAAGGGCTCGGGCTATTGCGTCTTCAACGACGTGGCCGTGGCGGCGCGCCTGATGCAGGCCGAGCACCACCGGCACGCCTTGCGCTGGCCGCAGCGGGGCTTGCGCGTCATCGTCATCGACCTCGACGTGCACCAGGGCAACGGCACGGCGGCCATCTTCCGCGACGACCCGAGCATCTTCACGTTGTCGTTGCACGGCGCGCGCAATTTCCCGTTTCGCAAGGAAGCGAGCGACCTCGACGTCGAGTTGCCCGACGGCTGCACCGACGGCCCCTACCTGGACGCCCTCGACGCGGCCTTGGCAACGGCCTTCGAACGCTGCGCCGCGCATCCGCCCGGCCTGGCCTTCTACCTGGCCGGTGCCGACCCACATGAAGACGACCGGCTCGGCCGGCTGAAGCTCAGCGCCGAAGGGCTTGCCGCGCGCGACCGGCGCGTCTTCACCGAACTGGCGCGCCGTGGCATCCCCGTCGCGCTGAGCATGGCCGGCGGCTACGGCCGCGACATCGGCACCACGGTGGCGCTGCAGCGCCGCACCGTCGAACTGGCCTTCGCGGCTTGGCGCCAATGGCAACCCAGGCAGCAGAGCTCCGAGCGGGCGGCAGCGGAGCCGATGGAAGAGCCGATGGAAGGGTCGATGGACGCGCGGATGGAAGAATGGGGCCCATGACGCCCCCCGCCGACGCCGCCCTCGCCAACGCTTCCATCCGCTCCTCGGCCGCTGGCGCCGGACCTGGCGCGTCCGGCGCACCCGGCGGCGACAAGACCGCGGCGCAAACGACCGCAGCGCAAACGACCGCGGCCCAAACGACCGCGGCGCAGATGGCCGCGGCGGTCGACGCTGCCATCACCTCGCGCCACTCGATCCGCGCCTTCCTGCCCACCCCGGTGCCGCGCGAGGTGATCGAGCAGATCCTCGCCGTGGCCTCGCGCGCGCCGTCGGGCACCAATACGCAGCCGTGGAAGGTGCATGTGCTGACCGGCGATTCGCGCAAGGCTCTGTCGGCCGTCCTCTGCACCGCCTACGACGACCCCGAGCAAGTGAAGCAGCACACCGAGGAGTACGCGTACTACCCCACGCAATGGGTCTCGCCCTACATCGAGCGCCGGCGCAAGGTCGGCTGGGACCTGTACGGGCTGCTCGGCATCGCCAAGGCCGACAAGGGGCGCATGCACGTGCAGCATCGGCGCAACTACGAGTTCTTCGGTGCGCCGGTGGGGCTGATCTTCACGATCGACCGCATCCTGCAGCAGGGCAGCTGGCTGGACTACGGCATGTTTCTGCAGAGCATCATGATCGCCGCGCGCGCGCGCGGCCTCGACACCTGCCCGCAGGCGGCGTTCACGCCTTTCCACCGCCTCATCGAGCGGCACCTGAACCTCCCTGCCGAAGAGATGGTCGTCTGCGGCATGTCGCTCGGCCATGCCGACCCCACGGCGGTCGAGAACAGCCTCGTCACCGAGCGCGTGCCGCCTTCGACCTTCGCGCAGTTCCACGAGTGAGGGTGGCAGCCATGGCCCGCCTGCCGAGTGTCCTCGTCGCCCGCGCCGTCTTCCCCGAGGTGGTGCAGCGGCTGCGCCGGCTTTTCGAGGTCGAGGACAACCCGGCCGACCGCATCTTCGCCAAGGCCGAGTTGATCGCGCACCTGGCCGGCAAGGCCGGCGCCTTCACCACCGGCAGCGAGCGCATCGACGCCGAGGTGCTGGACGCGAACCCGCAGCTGCGCGTCGTGGCGAACATGGCGGTGGGCTACAACAACTTCGACATCGCGGCCTGCACGGCGCGCGGCGTGCTCGCCACCAACACCCCCGACGTGCTCACCGAAACGACGGCCGACTTCGGCTTCGCGCTCATGATGGCCGCCGCCCGCCGCGTGGCCGAGAGCGAACATTTCCTGCGCCGCGGCGAGTGGACGCGCTGGGCCTACGACATGTTCACCGGCAGCGACGTGCATGGCGCGACGCTCGGCATCCTCGGCATGGGCCGCATCGGCCAAGCCATCGCAAGGCGCGGCGCGCTCGGCTTCGGCATGAAGGTGATCTATCACAACCGCAGCCGCCTCACGAGCGAGCAGGAGGCGCCGATCGGTGCCCGCTACGTCGACAAGTTGACCCTGCTGCGCCAGGCCGACCACCTGGTGCTCGTGCTGCCGTACTCGGCGGCCAGCCATCACACGATCGGCACCGCCGAGCTGGCGCAGATGAAGCCGAGCGCCACGCTCACCAACGTGGCGCGCGGCGGCATCGTCGACGACGCCGCGCTGGCCGCGGCGCTGCGCGAGCGGCGCATCGCCGCCGCCGCGCTCGATGTCTTCGAGGGCGAGCCGAAGGTGCATCCGGACCTGCTCACCGTGCCCAGCGTCGTGCTCACGCCGCACATCGCCAGCGCCACCGTGGCGACGCGGCGCGCGATGGCCGATCTGGCGGCCGACAACCTGATCGCCGCGCTCACCGGTGGTCAGCCGCCGACGCCGGTCAATCCCGAGGTGCTGGCCGGCGGGCGGTTGCCGGTGCGCTGAGCGCGTGAACAGCGCCAACGCGCAGTGCGCATCCGCCCGGAGGGCAGCGGGCGCCTGAGACAATGGTCTCTGTGCCGCAGTGGATCGTCCTCGTCGTTGCGCTCGCCCTCGCGCTGAACCTGCTGCTCCTGCTGTGGTTGGCCCTGCGCCCGCAGAGCCCTGGCGCACAGCGCGAGATCGAGCGCCTGGAGCGTGAGCTGCGCGACGAGCTCGGCCGCCAGGGCCAGGGCACGCGCGCCGATCTCGCCAACTTCCAGCAGATGCTGCTCACGCAGGGCGGCGACGTGGCGCGCACGCAGAACGAGCAGATCGACTCCTTCCGCACCCAGCTCGCCGCCATGCAGCAGGCGAGCGAGGGGCTGCTCAGGCGCGTCAACGACACGCTGGCCGAGCAGCTGACGCGCCTGGCCGAGGCCAACGAGCGCCGCTTTGCCGAGGTGCGCCAGGTGGTCGACACGCGTCTCGCGGCCTTGCAGGAGGGCAACGAGAAGAAGCTCGAGCAGATGCGCGCCACCGTCGACGAGAAGCTGCATGCCACGCTCGAGCAGCGCCTGGGCGAGAGCTTCAAGCAGGTGGCCGACCGCCTGGAGCAGGTGCACAAGGGCCTGGGCGAGATGCAGTCGCTGGCGCGCGATGTCGGCTCGCTCAACCGCGTGCTCACGAACGTCAAGACGCGCGGCATCTTCGGCGAGGTGCAGCTCGCCGGCCTGCTCGAGCAGGTCTTCACGCCCGAGCAGTACGCCACCAACGTGGCCACCGTGCCCGGCAGCAACGAGCGCGTGGAGTTCGCCATCCGCATGCCCGGGCGCGACAGCGCGCCGGGCAGCCCGCCGCTGTGGTTGCCCATCGATGCGAAGTTCCCGCGCGAGGACTACGAGCGCCTGCTCGAGGCGCACGAACGTGCCGACGCGCCCGGCATGGAGGTGGCGGCCAAGGCGCTCGAGGCGCGCCTGCGGCTGGAGGCGCGCAGCATGCGCGAGAAGTACGTGGCGCCGCCGCACACCACCGACTTCGCGATCCTCTTCGTGCCCACCGAGGGGCTCTATGCCGAGGCCCTGCGCCGCCCCGGCCTCGTCGAGGCGCTGCAGCGCGACCACCGCGTCATGCTCGCCGGCCCGACCACCTTGCTGGCGACCCTGTCGAGCCTGCAGATGGGCTTTCGCACGCTCGCCCTCGAGAAGCGCTCGGCCGAGGTGTGGGAGGTGCTCGGCGCGGTGAAGACCGAGTTCGGCAAGTTCGGCGTCGTGCTGGCCAAGACGCGCAAGAAGCTCGACGAGGCGGCCAGCAGCATCGAGCAAGCCGAGGTGCGCACGCGTGCGATGACGCGGCAACTCAAGGACGTGGAGGCGCTGCCCGAGCATCTGGCGAGCCCGCTGCTCTCGGGCAACGAGCCGGCCGACGAGGACGATGACGTCGCCTGAGCCGACACCGCCCCCGGGCGCGGCGTCGGCGCCAGCGGTGCCGTCCGCGCCACCGCTGCCGCCGGCTCCCGAGGGGTTCGGTCGCCTCGTGCTCGCGCTCGTGATCGGGCAGCTCGGCCTGCATGCCACGATGGCCGGCGTGCGCATGGCCGCCTCGCTGCAGGTGCTGCGCGAAGGGCACGACGCCTGGGCCGTGGGCCTACTGCTCGCGCTTTTCGCCGCGGCCCCAGTGCTCACGGCCTGGCAGGCCGGCCGCCTCGCCGACCGCCACGGCTACCACCCGCTGGTGCACGGTGCGGTCGCGCTGTCGATGGCCGGCGGCGCGGCGGCGCTCGCATCGACCTTCGTGCACGGCGCGCTGCACCTGGGCCTGCTGAGCCTGGCGGCCATGTTGACCGGCACGGCGGCGAACGTCGGCATGCTGTCGATCCAGCGCACGGCCGGGCTCGCCGCCCGCAATGCCACCGAACGCATGCGCGTCTTCAGCTGGCTCGGTGTTGCGCCGTCGTTCTCAAACGTCATCGGACCGGTCGCGGTGGGGCTGATGATCGACGGCTACGGCTTCGCGGCCGGCTATGCGCTGATGGCCGCCTTGCCCGTGGCGACGGCGCTGGCGGCGCGGCGCGTGCCGCGCGCCGTTCCGTCACCGGCGGCCGAGCGCCCGGCCGCGGGCACGGCGTGGTCGCTGCTCAATGCGCCGGGCATGCGCCGCCTGCTCACCGTCAACTGGCTGTTCTCGATGTCGTGGGACGTGCACTCGTTCGCCGTGCCGCTGCTGGGTCACGAGCGCGGCTTCAACGCCTCGACGGTTGGCCTCATCCTCGGGCTGTTCACGCTCTCGGTCTCGGGCGTGCGCCTGCTCATCCCGGTGCTCGCGCACCGCCTGCAGGAGGTGACGGTGATGCGCGCCGCGATGGTCGGCACGGCACTCGTGTTCGCCGCCTATCCGCTGGCGCCCAATGCCTGGGCGATGGGGGCGCTGGCCGCCGCGCTCGGGATCACGCTCGGCTGCGTGCAGCCGATGATCATGACGGTGCTGCACCAGCTCACGCCGGGCGAGCGGCATGGCGAGGCGTTGGCGCTGCGTTCGATGGCGATCAATGCCACGAGCACGGTGATGCCGTTGGTCTTCGGCGCCAGCGGGGCGCTGGTGGGCACCGCGGCGTTGTTCTGGGCCGTCGGCGCGGCGGTGCTTGCCGGCTCGCGCCTGCCGCGGCGCCTGGCCGCGCCACGCTGAGCCGATCGGCCCTTTCGAGAGGGCGGCGGGCCCGGCCCGGCCGCCGCGGGCTCAGAAGCGCAGGCGAGTCCCGGTCGACACCGTCTCGGTCTCGATAATCTGCGGCGCGTTCGGCGCCACCACCGGCTCGGCGCGCGCCGTGGCCGCGGGCGCGGCCCGCTCGACCATCGGCGCCGTCCGCGCCTGCCAGCCGCGCGGCAGGCGCGCCTGCTTCGGGTAGCCGGCGGCGTCGAGATAGGCCGTCCACTCGACGTCGGACAGGCCCTTGAGCGGCTGCGCGCCCACGGTGAGCAAGGGTAGGGTGCGCGTTCCGAAGAGGCGCTCGAACGCCTGCGCGTCCTCTTCGTTGCCGACGCGCCGCTCGTTGTAGGGCACGCCGCGCGAGACGAGCAGCTGGCGGCCGGTCTCGCACGGCGAGCATTCGCTCGTCGTGTAGAGCGTCACCGGGTGCCGCAGCACCGGCTGGCGCAGCTCGGCCGGCAGCGACAGATCGGGCTCGGTCAACGTCGGCGAGCCGGGGCGCGCGAGGTTCGTGACGCGCGCGTTGACGACGAGCTGCGGCGGCCGGTCGGTGTAGGTCACGGTGCCGTCGGGGTTGACGACCTTGAACAGCGCCTGCGCCGGCATCGCACCGAGGGCGGCCAGCGCGAGCACCGTCGCATGGCCGGCGAAACGTTTGCACCACACCCTCATCTCATTTCTCCCCGAGCCCGTGTTGCGGCTCTTGCGCCGCGAAAGTACCAGCCCCGAATCTAGCCGCGAAAGCCGCGCATCTCAACAGGGCTGGTGGCAGGTCAGCCGACGTTGGCCGCCGTGCCGGCTGCCGTTGCATCCGGTAACAGGCCCTGGTGGCGCAGCAGCGCCTCGAGTCGCGGCTCGCGGCCGCGAAAGGCCTTGAAGCTCTCCATCGCCGCGCGGCTACCGCCGCTCTCGAGCACCGCCTCGCGGAAGCGGTGGCCGGTGGCGGCGTCGAACAGCCCCGCCTCCTCGAAGGCCGAGAAGGCATCGGCCGACAGCACCTCGGCCCAGGCGTAGCCGTAGTAGCCCGCCGCATAGCCGCCGTCGAAGAGGTGCGTGAAGCTGTGCGGGTAGCGCAGGAACGGCGCCGGCACCGCCGGCGAGACCTGCGCGGCGACCTCGAAGGCGAGCGCCGTTTCACGCCCGGCCTGCCCGGGCTCGAGGTGCAGGCGCATGTCGAAGAGGCCGTACTCGCAGTTCCGCAGCATCGCCAGGCCGTTGTGGAAGTTGCGTGCCGCGAGCATGCGATCGAAGAGTGCCCGCGGCAGCGCCTCGCCGGTGTCAACATGCGACGACAGGCGCTGCAGCACCGGCCACTCCCAGCAGAAGTTCTCCATGAACTGGCTGGGCAGCTCGCAGGCGTCCCACTCGACCCCGGCGATGCCGGCGGCGGCCACTTCGTCCACCTGCGTCAGCATGTGGTGCAGGCCGTGCCCGAACTCGTGGAAGAGGGTGATGAGGTCGTCGTGCGTCAGCAGCGCCGGTTGGTCGCCCACGGGCGCGGCGAAGTTGCACACGAGGTTGGCCAGAGGCAGCTGCAAGTCCCCCTCGGGACGCCGCCAGCGCTGGCGCGCGTTGTCCATCCAGGCGCCGCCCTGCTTGCCCGCGCGCGCATGCAGGTCGAGGTAGAAGCCGGCCACCGGGGCGCCGTCGGGGGCGACGCGGCGGACGCGGAAGAAGCGCACGCTGTCGTGCCAGGCCGGGGCGGCTTCTTCCTCGATGCTGGCGCCGAACAGGCGGCCGACCAGCTCGAACAGACCCTCCAGCACGCGCGGCAGGGTGAAGTACGGCCGCACCTCCTCGCTGCCGAAGGCATAACGCTGCTGCTTCAGGCGCTCGGCCGCGAAGCTGCGATCCCAGGGCTGCAGCTCGGCGATGCCGAGCTCGCGGCTCGCGAAGTCGCGCAGCTCGGCCAGCTCGCGCTCGGCGAACGGGCGCGCGCGCCGGGCCAGGTCCTGCACGAAGCCGAGCACCTCCTCGGGCGAACGCGCCATCTTCGGCACCAGCGACAGATGTGCATAGCTCGGGTGGCCGAGCAGCGCCGCCTCCTCCTGGCGCAGCTCGACGATCTCGCGCATCAGCGGCGCATTGTCGAAGCGGGCATCGCCGAGCTCGCTGGCGCGGCGCGCCCAGGCGCCGTAGATCTCCTCGCGCAGAGTGCGGTCCTCGGCGTGCTGCATCACCGGCAGGTAGCAGGGCAGTTGCAGCGTCAGCTTGCAGCCGTCGCGGCCTTCGCCGGCAGCGGCCTCGCGTGCCCTGCGCACGACATCGGCCGGCACGCCGGCCAGGCGCTGCCCGTCGACGAAGAGCGCCCAGGCGTCGACGGCGTCGAGCACGTTGTCGCCGAAGCGTTTGGAGAGCTCGGCGAGGCGCTCCTGGATGGCCGCGAAGCGCGCGCGCGCGGCGCCCTGCAACTCGGCGCCGCCGAGGACGAAATCGCGCAGCGCATCGTCGAGCACCTTGCGCCGCGCCGGGCTCAGCGAGGCTGCGGCCGGGCTCGCGGCGAGCGCCTTGTACTTGGCGTACAGCCGCTGGTCGGAGGCGAGCCGCGTCGAGAAGTCGGTGATGCGCGGCAGGTTCTCGGCATGTGCGGCGCGCAGGGCCGGCGTGTCGGCCACCGACTGCAGGTGACACACATGCCCCCAGACGCGACGCAACCGCTCCACCGGCACGTCGAGCACGCGCGCGAGGGCGTCGTAGTCGGCCGGCACCTGCGCCTGCACCGCCAGCTCGAGCGCGGCCTCGGCAGCGGCGAGCAACTCGTCGAGCGCCGGCGTCACGTGCTCGGGCCGCACGGCCGCGAAGTCCGGCAGGTCGCCGGGCGCGAGCAGGGGGTTCGCGGGCGTCATGCGCAAGCCTCCGCCGCCTGGACGGTGTTGGCGAGCAGCATCGTGATCGTCATCGGCCCCACGCCGCCCGGCACCGGACTGATCCAGCCCTGTGGGCCGAGCGCCTCGCGCACGGCGGCGAAGTCGACATCGCCGCAGAGCTTGCCGGCCTCGTCGTGGTTGGTGCCGACGTCGATGACCGTGGCGCCGCGCTTCACCATGTCGGCGGTGACGGTATGGCGCCTGCCGACCGCGGCCACCACGATGTCGGCCATCTGCACGTGCCGCTTCAGCTCGGGCGTGGCGCTGTGGCAGACGGTGACGGTGGCGCTCGCCTGCAGCAGCAGCAGCGCCATCGGCTTGCCGACGGTGTTGCTGCGCCCGATGACCACCGCGTGCCGGCCGCGCACGGGCACGCCGGTGCTCTCGATCATCTTCATGCAGCCCCAGGGCGTGGCCGGACGCAGGCCGGGCAGGCCGCTCATGAGCTCGCCGGCCGAGCGCACGGAGAAGCCGTCGACATCCTTCAGCGGATCGATCGCCTCGATGACGCGGTGCGGGTCGATGTGCCGCGGCACCGGCATCTGCACGAGGATGCCGTGGATGGCCGGGTCGGCGTTGAGGGCGGCGAGGCGTTCGAGCAGGGCCGCCTCGGGCAGCGCGGTGTCGTACTTCTCCATCACCGAGTGCAGGCCGCTCTCGGCGCAGGCCCGGACCTTGTTGCGCACGTAGACGGCACTGGCCGGATCGTCGCCGACCAGGATGACGGCCAGGCCGGGCCGGCGGCCGCGCGCGGCCAGCGCGGCGGCGCGCGCTGCCACTTCGGCCCGGATCTTCTGCGACAGCGCCTTGCCGTCGATGAGCTGTGCGGTCATGCGTGCTTCCCAAACGGACGAGGCCGCATCGCTGCGGCCTCCGGTTCGACGCGCCGCCCGAGTGCGGCTTTCCTGTTCAGACCTTGCTCTGCGCGCCCAGCGCGATCTTCAGCAGGTCGGCCACCGTGTTGGCGTTGAGCTTTTCCATGATGTTGGCGCGGTGCGCCTCCACCGTCTTGATGCTGATGCCCAGGTCGTCGGCGATCTGCTTGTTCAGGCGGCCGGCAACGATGCGCTCGAGCACCTGCGCCTCGCGCGTCGTCAGGCGCGACAGCAGCGCGTCGCGGCTGGCCTGCTCCTGGTGCTGGCTGAAGGCGGTGCGCGCCTGGTCGAGCATGCGCTCCACCAGGCTCAGCAGTTCTTCTTCCTTGAAGGGCTTCTCGATGAAGTCCATCGCACCCTTCTTCATCGTCGTCACGGCCATCGGCACGTCGCCGTGGCCGGTGATGAAGACGATGGGCAGCGGGCTCTTGCGCTCGATCAGGCGGTCCTGCAACTCGAGGCCGCTCATGCCTTCCATGCGCATGTCGGCGATCAGGCAGGCCACCTCGCGCGGATCGAAGCGCGACAGGAACGACTCGCTGGAGTCGAAGCACTTGACGCGGTAGTCCTTGCCCTCGAGCAGCCACTGCAGCGAATCGCGCACGGCCTCGTCGTCGTCGACGACGTAGACGGTGCCCTTCTTGGGGATCAGGCTCATGCGCAGCGGGCTCGCGAGAGAAGTTGTGGAGGACGCGGTCGGGAGCGGCGGTGCCATCAGGGTGTCGCGCCCGCTTCGGGCCCGGCCGGCGCCGGAAGTTCGGCCAGCACGCCCAGCCCGCCCGGCACCGTGACGTCGCTGCGCTCGCGCAATTCCACCGGCAGAGTGAACGAGAAACGGCACCCGACCACGGCCTCGCCATTGTAGAGGTTCTGTGCCCTCATCCTGCCGCGGTGGCTCTCGACGATGGTGCGGCACAGGCTCAGGCCGATCCCCAGGCCCTCCGCCTTCGTGGAGAAGAAGGCCTCGTAGAGGCGCGCGATGACCTCGTTCTTCAGCCCCGGCCCCATGTCGGTGACGCTGAACTCGATCATCCCCCCGTCCTCGGGGGTGTGGCGCGGCACGACGCGCATCTCGATGTGCCGGCGCGCCGGCGGCAGGCCCGCGTTGTCGATGGCTTCGGCCGAGTTCTTGAGCAGGTTCAGCACCACCTGCTCGATGAGGATGGGGTCGACCATCAGCGTCGGCAGCCGCTGCGCGACGTAGGTGTGGATCGACACGTTGCGCCGGCGCAGTTCGATGCCGGCGAGGTCGACGGCGTCGTCGACGATCTGGCGCGCATCGGCGGCCTGGCGCTGCGGCTCGCTGCGGCGCACGAAGCTGCGGATGCGGTGGATGATCTGCCCGGCGCGCTCGGCCTGACGGGAGGTCTTCTGCAACGCCGCCACGAGATCGCCCTTGGCGATGCTGTCGGTGGCGACACGCGAGACCATGCCGTTGCAGTAGTTGACGATGGCCGTGAGCGGCTGGTTGAGCTCGTGCGCCACCGAGCTCGCCATCTCGCCCATCGTCACCAGGCGGCTCGTCACCTGCGCCTTCTCGGCCTGCATCGACGCCTGCTCCTCGGCGCGCAGGCGGGCCGTGATGTCGGTGGCGATCAGCATCTGCGCCAGGCGGCCGTCGGTCCACTGCAGGTAGCGCGCGCGCACGTCGAACCACTTCTGCAGGCTCTCGACGAAGACCTCGCGCGGATCGGCGCCCATGTCGGTGAGCTCCTGCGTCGGGAGGCCCGACAACGGGTCGACCTCGTCGTCGTCGAGTGCGCCGAAGCCCGAGGGCGTGATGCCGCCGGCCAGGCGCAGGTGTCCGCGCGCGTCGGCGCCGAACCAGAGCCGGTAGCTGCGGTTGACGAAGAGCAGTTCACCCTGCTGCACCGAGAGCACCGACACCGAGGCATCCAGCCCCTCGAGCACGGTCGTGAAGCGCTCGTGGCTGGCCGAGAGCTGGTCGCGGATGCGCTTGGCCTCGGTGATGTTGGTGACGCTGGTCATCCAGCCCGTCTGCTGGCCCTTGGGGTCGATGAGCGGCGAGACGTACATGCGCGCGTCGAAGAGCGTGCCGTCCTTGCGCATCACCTTCACCTCGATGCCGCCGGCGGGGCTGCGGCCGGCCAGCTCCTGCTGCAGCAGGCGGCCGTTCTCCTCGATTCGCTCGGGCGGCCAGTAGGGGTAAGGCGGCAGGCGGCCGACGAGCTCGGCGGTGGGAAAGCCGGTCATCTGGCAGAAGGCGGCGTTGACGTAGGTGATGCGCCCGTCGAGGTCCATCGCGCGCATGCCGGTGGGCATGGAGTTCTCCATCGCGCGCCGGAAGTTCGTCTCCTGCACGAGCGCGACCTGGATCTGCGCACGCCGGCGCATGTGGCGCCAGGTGCCGAGCAGCATCCACACCGTCAGGCCCGATAGAGCCACCACCATCCAGAACAGCGTGTTGCTGATGAGGCCGATGCTCGTGCGGTAGCCCTGCGCGCGCAGCGCCAGGCCATTGGCCGCCGGCGTCAGCGGCGCTTCGCTGACGATGAGGTTGCGCGGCGCCTCGCGATTGGGGAAGCTCGTGACCGTGGCCGCCAGCGTGCGCTGCTCTTCATCGACGATGGCGACGACGTGGCGGCGCGCCACGTCGGAGGGCACCTGCTGGCGGATGATGTCGGTGATCGAGTACTCGGCCATCAGCACGCCGGCGAAGCCGCCGCGCTCGACGAGCGGGATGTGCAGCTGGAAGACGGCTCCGCCCTGCGTGTCCTGGAAGGCGCGCGAGTACACCGGCGTGCGCAGGTCGCGCGCGCGCTTGAAAGCCGCCTCGCTGGCCGTGTTCGACCCCTCGGCGGGCAGGATCAATCGCGGCCCCAGGTTGTCGACGCCGATGTCGAAGGGCAGTGCCGACTGCGCCGCGCGCGGCCGCCGCGCCGGGTCGAGCCAGGCGAGGTAGGTGACTTCGGGCCGCTGGCGCAGGAAGGTCGTGGCCTGGCCGACGAACTCCTCGGCATCGATGGTGTGCGAGATCACCTCGCGCGAGATGCGCACGAGCGTCTCCTGGTTCTGCAGCAGGCGCAGGCTGATCTGCTGCTGCGTCAACTCGGCGTCGCGCTTGACCGAGTCGGTCTCCCGCTCGATTTCCTCGTTGCGCAGGTACCAGAAGGCCGAGATGATGGCCGCGAGGAAGAGCAGCACCGACAGCAGCGGGCCGAAGGTGGCGAAGCGGTCCTGGCGCGTCGGCGACTGGCGGCGCCACCAGCGCCCGAACAGCCGCTGCGTCGTGGTGCGGCCGACCACGGGCTGCAAAGTGGAGTCCTGCGCGTCGACGGGCATTTGGCCTTGATTATCGGGAGGCGCCCGCGGGACCGGCCATCGTTTCGCATCGTGGTTTCGGAAAGCACTATTTGAAATTCACCTGGAGCTGTGCGACACTCTCGCCCGTTCAATTTCGACCCTACAACACCCCGAGGAGACACCCGAATGTCCGCTCTGCCCGAGCCCGTGCGCGGCATCGCTGCCAACGATCCGGATGCCCAGGAGACCCGCGAGTGGCTCGATGCGCTGTCCGCCGTCATCGGCGCCGAGGGCACCGAGCGCGCCCACTACCTGCTCGAGCAACTGCTCGAGCACGCGCGCCAGAGCAGCATCGACATGCCGTTCTCGGCCAATACGGGCTACGTCAACACGATCGAGCCGGCAGAGGAAGAGCGCAGCCCCGGCAACCTCGACCTCGAAGGGCGGCTGCGCGCCTACATGCGCTGGAATGCGATGGCGGTGGTCGTCAAGGCCAACCGGCTCGACCCGGCAGACGGCGGCGACCTCGGCGGCCACATCTCGAGCTTCGCGAGCCTGGCGCACATGTTCGCCGCCGGGTTCAACCACTTCTGGCATGCCGAGAGCGAGGGGCACGGCGGCGACCTGCTCTACATCCAGGGCCACAGCGCGCCCGGCATCTACGCCCGCGCCTTCATGGAAGGCCGCATCAGCGAGGAGCAGATGCTCAACTTCCGCCAGGAGGTCGGCGGCAAGGGGCTGTCGAGCTACCCGCACCCCAAGCTGATGCCCGACTTCTGGCAGTTCCCCACCGTCTCGATGGGCCTCGGGCCGCTGATGGCCATCTACCAGGCGCGCTTCCTCAAGTACCTGCACGCGCGCGGCATCGCCGACACCGCCAACCGCAAGGTCTGGGTCTTCTGCGGCGACGGCGAGATGGACGAGCCGGAGAGCCTGGGCGCCATCGGCCTGGCCGCGCGCGAGAAGCTCGACAACCTCATCTTCGTCATCAACTGCAACCTGCAGCGCCTGGACGGCCCGGTGCGCGGCAACGGCAAGATCATCCAGGAGCTCGAGGGCGAGTTCCGCGGCGCCGGCTGGAACGTGCTCAAGCTCATCTGGGGCAGCAACTGGGACCCGCTGCTCAAGCGCGACAAGGACGGTGCGCTGCGCAAGATCATGCTCGACACGCTCGACGGCGACTACCAGGCCTTCAAGGCCAACGACGGCGCCTTCGTGCGCAAGAACTTCTTCGGCCGCGACCCGCGCACGCTGGAGCTCGTGGCCAAGATGAGCGACGACGACATCTGGGCGCTGCGCCGCGGCGGCCACGACGCGAACAAGGTCTACGCCGCCTTCCACCGCGCCAACGGCCACACGGGCCAGCCGACCGTGCTGCTCGTCAAGACCGTCAAGGGCTGGGGCATGGGCAAGGCCGGCGAGGGCAAGAACACCGCGCACCAGACGAAGAAGCTCACCGACGACGACATCTGCTTCATCCGCGACCGCTTCAACATCCCGATCCCGGACGCGGAGCTGCCGAAGATCCCGTTCTACAAGCCGGCCGACGACACGCCGGAGATGCGCTACCTGCACGAGCGGCGCAAGGCGCTCGGCGGCTACCTGCCGCACCGCCGCACGCGAGCCGATGAGAGCTTCACCGTGCCGGCGCTCGACGCCTTCAAGGCCGTTCTCGAGCCCACGGCGGCGGGGCGCGAGATCAGCACCACGCAGGCCTACGTGCGCTTCCTGACGCAGCTGCTGCGCGACCAGGCGCTGGGGCCGCGCGTCGTGCCCATCCTCGTGGACGAGGCGCGCACGTTCGGCATGGAGGGCCTGTTCCGCCAGATCGGCATCTACAACCCCGAGGGCCAGAAGTACACGCCGGTCGACAAGGACCAGGTCATGTACTACCGCGAGGCGCAGAACGGCCAGATCCTGCAGGAGGGCATCAACGAGGCCGGCGGCATGGCCAGCTGGATCGCCGCGGCGACGTCGTACTCGACGAACAACCGCATCATGGTGCCGTTCTACATCTACTACTCCATGTTCGGCTTCCAGCGCATCGGCGACCTCGCCTGGGCGGCGGGCGACATGCAGGCGCGCGGCTTCCTGCTCGGCGGCACGAGCGGGCGCACGACGCTCAACGGCGAGGGCCTGCAGCACGAAGACGGGCACAGCCACATCCTGGCCGGCACCATCCCGAACTGCGTCAGCTACGACCCCACCTTCGCGCACGAGGTGGCGGTGATCCTCCACCACGGCCTCATGCGCATGGTCGAGCGGCAGGAGAACGTCTACTACTACCTGACGCTGCTCAACGAGAACTACCCGATGCCCGGCCTCAAGCCCGGCACCGAGGCCGGCATCATCAAGGGCATGTACCTGCTCGAGGAGGGGCCACCGACCAAGGGACCGCGCGTCAACCTGATGGGCAGCGGCACCATCCTGCGCGAGAGCCAGTTCGCGCGCGAGCTGCTCGACAAGGATTGGGGCATCTCCGCCAATGTGTGGAGCTGCCCGAGCTTCAACGAGCTGGCACGAGACGGGCAGGAGGCCGAGCGCTGGAACCTGCTGCACCCGCTCGCCGAGCCGCGCACGCCCTTCGTCGCGCAGCAGCTGGGCGCCCATGCCGGCCCGGTGGTCGCCAGCACCGACTACATGAAGAACTACGCCGAGCAGATCCGCGCCTTCATGCCCAGGGGGCGCATCTACAAGGTGCTCGGCACCGACGGCTTCGGGCGCAGCGATTTCCGCAGCCGCCTGCGCGAGCACTTCGAGGTCAACCGTCACTACATCGTCGTCGCCGCGCTCAGGGCACTCGCCGAAGAGGGCACGCTGCCGCTGCAGAAGGTGGCCGAGGCGATCACGAAATACGGCATCGACGCCGAGAAGATCAACCCGCTGTACGCCTGACCGGGGCCGGGCCCCAAGAATCAAACCAAGAAGGACGGAGACGGACCCATGGCTCTGGTCGATGTGGTGGTGCCCGACATCGGGGACTTCAAGGATGTCGCGGTGATCGAGTTGCTGGTGAAGCCCGGCGACAGGGTCGCCGCCGAGCAGTCGCTCGTCACGGTCGAGAGCGACAAAGCCTCGATGGAGATCCCGAGTTCGCACGCCGGCGTCGTGCGCGAGCTCGTCGTGAAGCTCGGCGACAAGGTCAACGACGGCACGCTGCTGCTGCGGCTCGAGGCCGAGGGCGGTGCCGCCGCGCCGCCCGCGCCCCAGGCCGCGGCGCCGGCGGCGCCCGTGAGCGCCGCGGCCGCGGCGCCGGCCAGTGCTCCGGCCACTGGTCCGGCAGCAGCACCCGCGGCCGCGCCGGCCGCCGGCCCGGTCACCGTGGTCGTGCCCGACATCGGCGACTTCGCCGACGTCGCGGTCATCGAGCTCTTGGTCAAGCCCGGCGACACGGTGAAGGTCGAGCAGAGCCTCGTCACCGTCGAGAGCGACAAGGCCTCGATGGAGATTCCGTCGTCGCATGCCGGCGTGGTGAAGGAGGTCCTCGTCAAGATCGGTGACAAGGTCAACAAGGGCTCGCCGGTGCTCATGCTCGAGGGCGCCAGCGGCGCCACCGGCCCCGCCGTGCCCGCGGCCGGCCCGTCGCCGGCGGCAGCCGCTGCTGCCGCTGCGCCGGCGCCTGCCGCCGCACCTTCTGCGGCAGCGTCCGCGGCCCTGCCGGCGCACGATCCCACCACCGCCAAGGGCGCGTTGCCGCATGCCTCGCCCTCGATCCGCAAGCTGGCGCGCGAACTCGGCGTGCCCTTGGCCGAAGTCGCCGGCACGGGCCCCAAGGGCCGCATCACCGAAGCCGATGTGCAGGCCTTCGTCAAGGGCGTGATGTCGGGCGGCCTGCAGACGGCGGCACAGAAGGCGCGCGCCCCCGCGCAAGCCGCGGCCGCCGGCGGCGCCTTCCCGGGCCTGCTGCCCTGGCCGCAGGTGGACTACGCCAAGTTCGGCGAGGTCGAGCGCAAGGACCTCTCGCGCATCAAGAAGATCAGCGGCGCCAACCTGCATCGCAACTGGGTGCTGATCCCGCACGTCACCAACCACGACGACGCCGATATCACCGACCTCGAGGCCTTCCGCGTCCAGCTCAACAAGGAGAACGAGAAGAGCGGCGTCAAGGTCACGATGCTCGCCTTCCTGATCAAGGCCAGCGTCGCGGCGCTGAAGAAGTTCCCGGAGTTCAATGCCAGCCTGGACGGCGAGCAGCTCGTCTACAAGAAGTACTTCCACATCGGCTTCGCCGCCGATACGCCCAACGGTCTCGTCGTGCCCGTGATCAAGGACGCCGACAGGAAGGGCATCTTCCAGATCAGCCAGGAGATGGGCGAGCTGGCCAAGAAGGCGCGCGACGGCAAGCTCGGCCCCGCCGACATGAGCGGCGGCTGCTTCAGCATCAGCTCGCTCGGCGGCATCGGCGGGCGCTACTTCACGCCCATCATCAACGCGCCTGAAGTGTCGATCATGGGCGTGTGCCGCAGCAGCACCGAGCCGCGCTGGGACGGCAAGCAGTTCGCGCCGCGCCTGATCCTGCCCTTGTCGCTGAGCTGGGACCACCGCGTCATCGACGGCGCCGCGGCGGCACGCTTCAACGCGTATTTCGCACAGATCCTCGCGGACTTCCGCCGGGTGATGCTCTGAACCCGGGCCTGGCATGAGCACCGTCGTCGTCGCCCGCAAGGGCGCGTCGCTCGCCATCGCATCGGATTCGCTGATCACCTTCGGCGAGATGCGCCTGCCGCCGGGCTACGAAGCGAACACGAAGCTGTTCAACCTGCGCGGGCACTGGATCGGCGCTGTCGGCAGCACCGCGCACATCCCGGTGCTGCAGCAGGCGCTGGCGGCAATGCCGAAGGAGCAGCTGCGGCTCACGTCGCGCAGCGAGATCTTCGAGACCTTCCGCGTGCTGCACCCGCTGCTGAAGGAGCGCTTCTTCCTGAACACGAAGGAGCATGACTCCGACCCCTACGAGAGCAGCCAGATCTCGATCCTCGTCGCCAATGCCAACGGCATCTTCGGCGTCGAGAGTTACCGCGAGGTCTTCGAGTTCGAGCGCTTCTGGGCCATCGGCTCGGGCCGGCGCTATGCGCTCGGGTCCATGTACGCGACCTGGGCGCGCGCCAAGAGCGCCCGCGAGGTGGCCGATGCCGGCGTGCGCGCCGGCTGCGAGTTCGACACCAGCTCGGCCGCACCCGTGCGGCTGCACACGCTGAAGATGAAAGCCTGAGAGCCTGTGAACGAGTCATCCACACCCGCTCGCCACGCCATAAGGCGCCGGCTCGTCGTTGCAAGTGCTCGACGTAGCCCGGGCTACGTCTGCGCTTTGCGCCTCGATCCGACACCTTCTGGCGCGTCGCTCGGGCGCGGCTGATTCATTCACAGGCTCTGAAGGAAAGACAAGGACGACATGGCCCTCATCGAAATCAAGGTGCCCGACATCGGCGACTTCAAGGACGTGGCCGTCATCGAGCTGCTCGTCAAGCCCGGCGATGCCATCCAGGCCGAGCAGAGCCTCGTCACGGTGGAGAGCGACAAGGCCTCGATGGAGATCCCGTCGTCGCACGCCGGCGTCGTCAAGGAGCTGAAGGTGGCGCTCGGCGACAAGGTCAACGAGGGCACGGTGCTGCTGCTGCTGGAGGCGGCGGGCGCGCCTGCCGCCGCCGCTGCGCCACCGTCGGCCGCTGCGGCGCCGGGCCCGGTCCCGCCGAGGGCGGCCGCAGCCGCTGCACCGGCCCCGGCCGCCGCCAGCCATGCCGGCGGCGCCGACCTCGAGTGCGACATGCTCGTGCTCGGTGCCGGTCCGGGCGGGTATTCGGCCGCCTTCCGCGCCGCCGACCTCGGCATGAAGACCGTGCTCGTCGAGCGCTATGGCGCGCTCGGCGGCGTCTGCCTCAATGTCGGCTGCATCCCGAGCAAGGCGCTGCTGCACGTGGCCGCGGTGATGGACGAGGTGAAGCACTTCGCCGACCTCGGCGTCACCTACGGTTCGCCGGTGCTCGAGCCGGGCAAGCTGCTGGCGCACAAGAACAAGGTCGTCGGCAAGCTCACCGGCGGTCTCACGGCGATGGCCAAGATGCGCAAGGTGACGGTGGTGCGCGGCTACGGGGCCTTCGCCGACCCGCACCACGTGACGGTGGAAGAGACCACCGGTGAGGGCCAGGAGAAGACGGGCAGGACGCAGACGATCCGCTTCAAGCACTGCATCATCGCGGCCGGCTCGCAGGCGGTGCGGCTGCCCTTCCTGCCCGACGATCCGCGCATCGTCGACAGCACCGGCGCGCTGCAGATGCGCGCGCTGCCACGCAGGATGCTCGTCATCGGCGGGGGCATCATCGGCCTCGAGATGGGCACGGTGTACGGCGCGCTCGGGGCGCGCCTGGACGTGGTCGAGATGCTCGACGGTCTCATGCAGGGCGCCGACCGCGACCTCGTGCGCGTGTGGCAGAAGATGAATGCGCCGCGCTTCGACAACATCTGGCTCAAGACCAGGACCGTGGGCGCGCAGGCCACCGCCGAGGGCATCCGCGTGCAATTCGAGGGCCTGGACGGCACGAAGAGCGAAGGCGTCTACGACCTCGTGCTGCAGGCCGTCGGGCGCAGCCCGAACGGCCGGAAGATCGCCGCCGAGAAGGCCGGCATCGTCGTCGGCGAGCGCGGCTTCATTCCGGTGGACGTGCAGATGCGCACCAACGTGCCGCACATCTTCGCCATCGGCGACGTCGTCGGCCAGCCGATGCTGGCGCACAAGGCGGTGCACGAGGCGCATGTGGCCGCCGAGGTGGCGGCGGGCGATCTCCTCGGCGACGCCAGCCTGCGACGGGCGCAGTTCGACGCGCGTGTCATCCCGAGCGTCGCCTACACCGACCCCGAGGTCGCCTGGGTCGGCCTCACCGAAGACGAGGCGAAGGCGCGCGGCGTCAAGATCAAGAAGGGCCTCTTCCCGTGGACGGCGAGCGGGCGCGCCATCGCCAACGGCCGCGACGAGGGCGTCACCAAGCTGCTCTTCGACACCGAGACACATCGCATCGTCGGCGGCGGCATCGTCGGCACGCATGCCGGCGACCTGATCAGCGAGGTGGCGCTGGCCATCGAGATGGGCGCCGACGAGGTGGACATCGGCAAGACCATCCACCCGCACCCGACGCTCGGCGAGAGCATCGGCATGGCCGCCGAAGTGGCGCACGGCACCTGCACGGACCTGCCGCCGCAGAAGCGCTGAGACCCGCCACGACCACGGGCGCGCAGGGGATTGCAGCCCGCGGTCTTGCCGGCGCCTGGCCATCGGGGCAAGATGGCCGCGCCGCGCTGCGCATCCTTGCTCCGCCCGTGCCCAGCCAGGCGAGACGCACGATGACTTCCATCCACATGCCGGCCGAGTCGCGCCTGGGCGAGCAGGACCTGCACCTGTTCCGCGAAGGCACGCATGCACGCCTGTACCACAAGTTCGGCTGCATCCTGGGCGAGGGCGGCGCCCGCTTTGCCGTCTGGGCGCCCAATGCCGCAGCGGTGTCGGTCATCGGCGACTTCAACGGCTGGCGTGTCGGCGCGAACGAGGCGCGTGTGCGCGACGACGGCTCGGGCATCTGGGAGGCCGAGGTCGCCGGCGCCGGCCCCGGGCACGTCTACAAGTACGCGATCCGCACGCGCGCGGGGCACTGGCTCGAGAAGGCCGACCCGTTCGCGCGCCGCGCCGAACTGCCGCCGATGACCGGCTCCGTGGTGGCGGGCCCCGAAGCGCACGCCTGGGCCGACGCCGAATGGATGGCCGCGCGCGCGGCGAAGAACGCGCTGGCCGCGCCGACGTCGGTGTACGAGGTGCACCTCGGCTCGTGGCGCCGCGGCGCCGAGGGCCGCATGCTCGGCTACCGCGAGGTGGCGGCGCAGCTCGTCGACTACGTGTCGCGCCTGGGCTTCACCCATGTCGAGCTGATGCCGGTGACCGAGCATCCGTTCTACGGCTCCTGGGGCTACCAGACCACCGGCTACTTCGCGCCGACGGCGCGCTACGGCACGCCGCAGGACTTCAAGGCGCTCGTCGACACGCTGCACCAGGCCGGCATCGGCGTCATCCTCGACTGGGTGCCCTCGCACTTCCCGGCCGACGCGCACGGCCTGGCGCGCTTCGACGGCACCTACCTGTACGAACACGCCGACCCGCGCCAGGGCTTCCACCCCGAGTGGAACTCGTCGATCTTCAACTACGGGCGCAACGAGGTGCGCGCCTTCCTGCTCTCGAGCGCGATGTTCTGGCTCGACGAGTTCCACATCGACGCGCTGCGCGTCGACGCGGTGGCCTCGATGCTGTACCTGGACTACTCGCGCAAGGAGGGCGAGTGGATCCCCAATCCCTTCGGCGGGCGCGAGAACCTCGAGGCGATCTCGTTCCTGCGCCTGCTCAACGAGTCCGTCTACCGCGATCACCCCGGTGCGCAGACGATCGCCGAGGAGTCCACCGCCTGGCCGATGGTGTCGCGGCCCACCTACGTCGGCGGCCTGGGCTTCGGCATGAAGTGGAACATGGGCTGGATGCACGACACGCTCGCCTACATGCACGAGGACCCGGTGCACCGGCGCTGGCACCACGGCTCGCTGACCTTCTCGATGGTTTACGCCTTCAACGAGAACTTCGTGCTGCCGCTCTCGCACGACGAGGTCGTGCATGGCAAGGGTTCCCTGCTCGGCAAGATGCCCGGCGACGACTGGCAGAAGTTCGCCAATCTGCGCCTGCTGCTCGGGCACATGTGGCTGCATCCGGGCAAGAAGCTGCTGTTCATGGGTGGCGAGTTCGGCCAGCGCCGCGAGTGGGCGCACGAAGGCGAGCTCGAATGGCACCTGGCGGCGCAGCCCGCGCACCACGGCGTGCAGCGCTGGGTGCAGGACCTGAACCGCCTGCTGCGCGAGCACCCGGCGCTGCATGAGCTCGATTTCGAGCCCGCGGGCTTCGAGTGGATCGATGCCAACGACGCCGAGCAGAGCGTGCTCAGCTTCCTGCGCAAGTCGCGCGAGGGCAGGGTGCTGCTCGTCGTGGCCAACTTCACGCCGGTGCCGCGCGAGAACCATCTCGTCGGCGTGCCGCTCGCCGGCGCCTGGCGCGAGCGCCTGAACAGCGACGCCACCTGGTACGGCGGCAGCGGCGTGGGCAACCAGGGTGGCGCCGTGGCCGTGCCGGTGGCCGCGCATGGCCGCTTCCAGGCGCTGAACCTGCGCCTGCCGCCGCTGGGCGTGCTGGTGCTCGAGCCGGCCGGAGGCGAGCCGTGAGTGCCGCGCCCGAGGTGGCGCCGGTCGAGCTGGCCGACGGCCGCATCCGGGTCGTCATCGAGCACGTCACACCGCTCGTCGACGGCGGGCGCTTCCCGATCAAGCGCGTGCTGGGCGACAGCATCGAGGTCCAGGCCGACTGCTTCGGCGACGGACACGACGTCGTTGCCTGCAGCCTGCTGTGGCGCCACGCGCGCAGCGCCGGCTGGCAGAGCGCGCCGATGCAGCCGCTCGGCAACGACCGCTGGAGCGCCGCCTTCGTCATCGACGCGCTGGGCACCTGGCAGTACACCGTGCGCGCCTGGGTCGACCCGTTCCTGTCCTGGCGGCACGACTTCCAGCGCCGCCTCGAGGCCGAGGACCTGCGCGTCGCGGCACGCACCGGCGCGCTCCTCATCGAGGAGGCGGCGCAGCGCGCCGAGCTCGGCGGCGACGCGGCGCTGCTGCGCGCCTGGGCGCAGGACCTCGCGGGCGCGGCCAGCGCCGGCGCGGCGCCCGACGAGCTGCGCCGCATCGGCCTGGACGAGGCGCGCGCCGCCATCGCCCGCCGCCAGCCCGACCTGCGCCATTCGCTCACCTTCGGCATCACGGCCAAGGTGACGGTGGAGCGCCGGCGGGCGCAGTTCTCGAGCTGGTACGAGTTCTTCCCGCGCTCTGCCGCCGGTGACGGCGTGCGCCACGGCACCTTCGCCGATTGCGAGGCCTGGCTGCCCTACGTGCAGCGCATGGGCTTCGACGTGCTCTACTTCCCGCCCATCCACCCGATCGGGCGCGTGCAGCGCAAGGGGCGCAACAACACGCGCGACCCCGGCCCGGCCGACCACGGCAGCCCCTGGGCCATCGGCGCCGAAGAGGGCGGCCACGATGCGCTGCTGCCGCAGCTCGGCACGCTCGAGGAATTCCGCCGCCTCGTGCGGCGCGCCGACGAGCACGGCATCGAGATCGCGATGGACATTGCCTTCCAGTGCGCGCCCGACCACCCCTGGGTGCGCGAGCACCCGGAGTGGTTCAGGCGGCGCGTCGACGGCAGCATCCAGTACGCCGAAAACCCGCCCAAGAAGTACGAGGACATCTACCCCTTCGACTTCGAGAGCAACGACTGGCCCAACCTCTGGCGGGCGCTGGCCGGCATCTTCGAGTTCTGGATCGCGCAGGGCGTGAGCATGTTCCGCGTCGACAACCCGCACACGAAGGCCTTCGGCTTCTGGGAATGGGTGATCGCGCAGGTGCGCGAGAAGCACCCGGAGGTGATCTTCCTTTCCGAGGCCTTCACGCGGCCGAAGGTGATGCACCGCCTGGCCAAGGTCGGCTTCAGCCAGTCGTACACCTACTTCACCTGGCGCAACACCAAGCAGGAGCTCACCGACTACTTCACCGAGCTCACGCGCGGCCCGGGGCGCGAGTACTTCCGGCCGAACGCCTGGCCGAACACGCCGGACATCCTGCCCGCGGCGCTGCAGTGGGGCGGGCGCGCGGTCTTCATGTCGCGGGTCGCGCTCGCGGCCACGCTGGCGGCCAACTACGGCATCTACGGCCCCGCCTTCGAGCTGCTCGAGGCGCGCGCGCTGCGCGCCGGCGGCGAGGAGTACCAGGACAGCGAGAAGTACGAGCTGCGGGCCTGGAACCGCGACGACCCGGCGTCGCTGGCCGCCTACATCGGCGTGCTCAACCGCGCGCGCCGCGACAACGCCGCGCTGCAAAGCGATGCCGGCCTGCGCTTCATCGACATCGACAACGACCAGATGATCGCCTACGCCAAGTCGACGCCGGACCGCTCGAACATCGTCGTCTGCGTCGTCAACCTCGACCCGCACCACCTGCAAAGCGGCTGGCTGACGCTGGACCTCGCCGCCCTCGGCCTCGAGGCGAACCAGGCCTACCAGATGCACGACCTGCTCACCGGCTCGCACTTCCTGTGGCAAGGTGCGCGCAACTACGTCAGCCTGGATCCGCAGCGCAGCCCCGCGCACGTGATGCAGCTGCGCTCGCGCCTGCGCCGCGAGAGCGACTTCGACTACTTCCTCTGACTCCCCCGGCTTCCCCCGCTGATCCCTCGGTGCACCCACCTTCCGAACCTTCCGAAAGAGCCGCGTGAAAGCCGATGCCCCGACCGATCTCGCCGCCGGAGCACCACAGGCCGCGGCCGCCAGTGACCCGCACTGGTACCGCGACGCGGTCATCTACGAGCTGCACATCAAGGCCTACGCCGACGGCAACGGCGACGGCATCGGCGACTTCCGCGGCCTCACCGAAAAGCTCGACCACGTGCAGTCGCTGGGCGTCAACACGATCTGGCTGCTGCCGTTCTACCCCTCGCCGCTGCGCGACGACGGCTACGACGTCGCCGACTACCGCTCGGTGCATCCCTCGTACGGAACGCTCGACGACTTCCGCGCCTTCGTCGCCGAGGCGCACCGGCGCGGCCTGCGCGTGATCACCGAGCTGGTGGTCAACCACACCTCGGACCAGCACCCCTGGTTCCAGGCCGCGCGCCGCGCGCCCAAGGGCTCGCCCGAGCGCGACTTCTACGTCTGGAGCGACGACCCCGACAAGTACGCCGGCACGCGCATCATCTTCAGCGACACCGAGAAGAGCAACTGGACCTGGGACGCGCTCGCCGGCCAGTACTTCTGGCACCGCTTCTTCAGCCACCAGCCCGACCTCAACTTCGACAACCCCGCCGTGCGCGACGCCGTGCTCGAGATCATGACGTACTGGCTCGAGATGGGCGTGGACGGCTTCCGGCTCGACGCCATCCCCTACCTGATCGAGCGCGACGGCACCCCCAACGAGAACCTGCGCGAGACGCACGAGGTCATCAAGGAGTTGCGCCGGCGCATCGACGCCAGGTACCCCGGCTGCCTGCTGCTCGCCGAAGCCAACATGTGGCCCGAGGACGTGCGCGAATATTTCGGCGACGGCGACGAGTGCCACATGTGCTACCACTTCCCGCTGATGCCGCGCATGTACATGGCCATCGCGCAGGAAGACCGGCACCCGGTGGTGGAGATCTTCGCGCAGACGCCCGACATCCCGGCAAACTGTCAGTGGGCGGTCTTCCTGCGCAACCACGACGAGCTGACGCTCGAGATGGTGACGAGCAAGGAGCGCGACTACATGTACAGCATGTACGCCGCCGACGCGCGCGCCCGCATCAACCTGGGCATTCGCCGCCGGCTGGCGCCGCTGCTCGAGAACGACATGGACCGCATCAAGCTGATGAACAGCCTGCTGCTGTCGATGCCGGGCACGCCGGTGCTGTACTACGGCGACGAGATCGGCATGGGCGACAACATCTTCCTCGGCGACCGCGACGGCGTGCGCACGCCGATGCAGTGGACGAGCGACCGCAACGGCGGCTTCAGCCGCGCCGACCCGCAGCGCCTGTACCTGCCGCCGATCCAGGACCCGATCTACGGCTTCGAGGCCGTGAACGTCGAGGCGCAGGGCCGCGAGCCTTCGTCGCTGCTGGCGTGGACGCGGCGGCTGCTCGCCGTGCGCGCCGGCAGCCACGCCTTCGGGCGCGGGCGCTTCACGATGCTGCACCCCGGCAACCGCAAGGTGCTGGCCTACGTCCGCGAGCACGAGGACGACGTCGTCCTGTGCGTCTCCAACGTCAGCCGCGTCGCCCAGCCGGTCGAGCTCGAGCTGGCGCCATGGAAAGGGCGCGTGCCGGTGGAGATGATGGGCCGCAACGCCTTCCCGCCGATCGGCGAGCTGCCTTACCTGCTGACGCTGCCGAGCTACGGCTTCTTCTGGTTCCGCCTGTCGCTGGATGCGCAGCCGCCGCAGTGGCACACCGAGCGGCTGGCCGCAGAGGACCTGCCGGTGCTGGTGCTGTTCGACGGCTGGAACACCTTCTTCCGCCAGCGCGTGGTGCCGTGGCGGATCGCGCAGGCCCAGAAGACGCGCCAGGTGCTCGAGCGCGAGACCCTGCCGCGCTTCATGTCCCACCAGCGCTGGTACGCGAGCAAGGGCGCGGCGCCGCAGAGCGCGGCGCTCGCGGCGCACGCCATGCTCGCTGCCGGCCGCGAGGAGTGGCTGGTCGCCATCGCGGAGACGCAGGGCGCCGAGGCCGGCGCCGGGGGTGCGGACGGGCCCGTGCGCTACTTCGTGCCGCTCGTCATGGCCTTCGAGGAAGACGACGAGGAACGCGTGCGCGCGCTGGCCGCGGTGGCGGCGAGCAAGGTGCGCCAGCAGGCCAGGATGGGCCTGCTCGCCGACGCGATGGGCGACGAGCACTTCTGCCGCGCGCTCGTCGAGGCCATCGGCGCCGGCAAGTTCATCGAGGGCGAGGGGGGCGTGCTGCGCGGCGTGCCCGGCGCCGGCTTCGCCGCGCTCGCCGGCGAGGCGCTCAGGGGGCCGCTGCCGCTGCGGCGGCTCACCACCAGCAGCAACTCGGTGAGCCTGCTCGGCGATCGGCTGTTCCTCAAGGCCTACCGGCGGCTGCGCGCCGGCGTCAGCATCGAGCTCGAGATGGGCCGCCACCTCACCGACGTCGTCGGCTACGCCAATTGCGTGCCGGTCATCGGCAGCCTCGAGTGGCAGGAGAGCGACGGCACCGTGAGCACGCTCGCGCTGCTGCAAGGGCAGGTCACGAACCAGGGCGACGCCTGGGAGACGACGGTCGACCAGCTCGCGCGCTCGCTGGAGGCGCCTTCGGTGGCGCCCTCGGTGGCGTCCGTGGCGACGCCCGAGCCCGCGGCCGCCGCGGTGGCCGATTCGCCGGCCGCGGTCGACGGCGTCTCCGTTTCCGCCGGGCGCATGCGCGTGCTGGCGCGCCGGGTCGCCGAGCTGCACATCGCGCTGGCGCGGCGCACCGGCGATGCCGCCTTCGACCCCGAGCCCGTGACGGCGTTGGACCTGCTGCACTGGGCCGCCGGCGTGCGCGAGGAGTGCCTGGCCACGCTCGGCCGGGTTGCGCAGCGCAGCGGCAGCTGGCCGGAGCCGGCCGCCGCCCTCGCCGCCACCGTGCTGGCCGCGCAGGAGGCGCTGCTGGCCCGCATCGACCGCGCCGGCGACACGACGCCGGTCGGGCTGAAGACGCGGCATCACGGCGACCTGCACCTGCAGCAGGTGCTGGTGTGCCAGGACGACTTCATGATCATCGACTTCGAGGGCGAGCCCGCACGCCCGCTCGCCGAACGCCGCGCCAAGCACAGCGCGCTGCGCGACGTGGCCGGCATGCTGCGCTCGTTCGACTACGCGCGCGAGACGGCGCTCAAGGATGCCGTGCCGGCAGGCGCCGAGCATGAGCGCCTGGTCGCCGTCGCCCGCCGGTGGCAGCAGGGCGTACGCGAGGCTTTCGTCGAAACCTATCGCGACGTGGCGGTCGAAGGCGGGCTGTACAGCGCGGCGGCGTTCGATTCCGCGCTGGCCCTGATCGACCTGTTCGAGATCGAGAAGGCGCTGTACGAACTGCGCTACGAGATGGACAACCGGCCCGACTGGATCGGCGTGCCGCTCGCCGGCCTGGCCGCGTTCGCCGCCGCCTGATCCGCCTGGGAGACTGACATGCAAGAACTCGACGTCGTGCTCGACTCGCTGCGCGCGCTGATGAACCAGGTCGGCGCCTTCCTGCCGCGCCTGGGCATGGCCCTGGTCGTGCTGGTGGTCGGCTGGCTGGTGGCCAAGGCCTTCCGCTTCAGCGTCGTCAAGTCGCTGCGGGCGCTGAACTTCCACGTGCTCACCGAACGCGCGGGCATCGATGCCTTCCTGCAGCAAGGCGGCACGGAGAAGGACGGGACCGACGTCTTCGGCTCGGTGGCCTACCTGCTCGTCATCCTGGCGTCGCTGATCATCGCCTTCAACAGCCTGGGCCTCGTGCAGGTGACCGACCTGCTCGGCAAGGTGCTGCTGTTCGTGCCCAAGCTGCTCGTGGCGATGCTGGTGCTCGTCTTCGGCAGCTACTTCGCCGGATTCGCCGGCAACGCGGTGGCCGGCTACTGCCGCAGCGCCGGCATCTCCGACGGCGAGCTGCTCGGCCGCCTGATGCAGTACGGCATCATGGCCTTCGTCGTGCTGCTGGCGATCGACCACCTCGAGATCGGCGGCGGGCTCATCCAGAAGACCTTCCTCATCCTGCTCGGCGGCGTCGTGGTCGGCCTCGCGCTGTCGTTCGGGCTCGGGGGGCGCGACCGCGCCGCGGCGCTGATCGAGCGTTGGTTCCCGCGCGAAGGCGACGACGCACCGTCCGACCGGCCGCGCTGACGGGGTCCGGGATCCGGGATCCAGGATCCGATTCCCAGTGCCTTTCGCGCACACGAGGCGGCCCGCTTGAGGCGCGCGCACGACATGCCTTTCGGCGCGGACGTCCAGCCCGGAGGCGGCGCCCGGTTCCGCCTCTACGCGCCGGGCGCGGCGTGCGTGGAGTTGCTGTGCCCCGCCGTGGGCGGTGCGCACCCGATGCAGCGTTCCCGCGAGGTCGGCGAAGCCGGCGACGGCTGGTTCGTGTGCGATCTCGCGCACGCGGCGGCGGGCCTGCGCTATGCCTTCCGCATCGATGGCGCGCTCGTGGTTCCGGACCCGGCTTCGCGCTGCAACCCCGAAGGCGTGCACGCGGCGAGCGCGCTCGTGGACCCGCGGGCGTTTCACTGGACCGACGGCGCCTGGTGCGGAAGGCCGTGGCACGAGGCCGTGCTGTACGAGCTGCACGTGGGCTGCTTCACGCGCGAGGGGACCTTCGCCGCGGCCATCGGGCGGCTGGACGACCTGGTGGCGCTCGGCGTGACGGCGATCGAGCTCATGCCCGTGGCCGCGTTCTCCGGCCGGCGCGGCTGGGGCTACGACGGCGTGCTGCTCTATGCGCCGCATGCGGCCTACGGCGCGCCCGAGGACCTGAAGGGGCTCGTCGCCGCGGCGCATGCACGTGGGCTGATGGTGCTGCTCGATGTCGTGTACAACCACTTCGGACCGGACGGCAACTACCTGCACGCCTATGCGCGGCCGTTCTTCCATCCGTCGCTCGCCACGCCCTGGGGGCCGGCGATCAACTTCGACGGCGACGGCAGCCGCGCCGTGCGCGACTTCTTCGTGCACAACGCGCTCTACTGGGTCGAGGAATTCCACCTCGACGGCCTGCGCGTCGATGCGGTGCACGCGATGCACGACCGATCGGCGCTGCACTTCGCCGACGAACTGGCGCTGCGCCTGCGCGCCGGGCCGGGGCGCAAGGGGTGGCAAATGCGCGAGGTGCATCTCGTGCTGGAGAACCACGCCAACGATGCGGCACGGCTGCAACGCGCAGGCGACGGCCGCGCGCGGCTGGCCGACGCGCAGTGGAACGACGACCTGCACCACGCCGCGCATGTGCTCGTGACGGGCGAGACGGACGGCTACTACGCGGACTACGCGCACCCTCACGGCGTGGCCGATGGCGCAAGCACCACGAGCCGCCCCTCGAGCCGCCCCGTGTCGCGCCGTGACGAGGGTGCCTGCGGCGACGCAGGCGCTGCACACGTCGCCGAGGCGGCCCTGGCCCACCTCGGCCGTGCGCTCGCCGAGGGCTTCGCCTACCAGGGCGAGGCCTCCCGCTTCAGTGGCGGCCGCGCGCGCGGCACGCCCTCGGCGCAGTTGCCGCCGCTGGCCTTCGTCAACGCACTGCAGACGCACGACCAAGTCGGCAATCGTGCCTTCGGCGAGCGCCTCGGCACGCTGGCCGACGAGGCCGGCCGCGGCGCCGCCTTGCGCGCCTTGCAGGCGATCGTGCTGCTCGCGCCCGCGCCGCCCATGTTGTTCATGGGCGAGGAGTTCGCGGCCTCGTCGCCTTTCCTCTACTTCTGCGACTTCGACGACGAACTCGGGCGCGCCGTCACCGCCGGCCGGCGTGGCGAGTTCGGCCGCTTCGCGCCATTCGCCGACCCGGCGCTGCGCGAACGCATTCCCGATCCCAATGCGCCGGGCACGTTCGCGCGCAGCCGGCTCGACTGGAGCGAGTGCGAGCGCGGCGCCCACGCGCACGCGCTGGCCCGCTGCCGCGCGCTGCTTCGTTGCCGGGCCAGCGAGCTGGTGCCGCGGCTGGCAGGGGCGGCCAGTGGCACCTGGTCGACCCCCGAGCCGGGCACATTGCGGGTGACCTGGCCGCTCGGCGGGCGGTGCCGCTGGCATTTGCTGGCGCGCCTGGCGCCCGATCCCGGCACACCTTCGCATCGGTCGGCGCTGCCCGGGCGGGTCGTCTTCAGCAGCGCGGGCGCGGCCGACAGGTTGCCGCCCTGGTCCGTGCATTGGTCAGTCGAAGCGGCATGAGGTGGCATGAGGTGCCATGGGGCCGCGCCGACGCAGGTGCGTGCTGCCGCCGGCGACGTTGCTGCGAGAATCTCCGGCCGCGGCGCTCTGTCGCGCTGTCGCCGACAGACGATGACCGCACCCCAGGGCGCCACGCCGGCGCCGGACCTCGTCGAGGCCTGCGCTGTGGCGGCGCACGAGTTGCTGCGCGCCAACCTCGTGCCCGGGGGCATCCTCGCGGCCCGCCCGACCGAAGCCGCGATGGCGCGGCGCTACACGCGCATCTTCGGGCGCGACGCGGCCATCTGCGCGCTCGCCATGTGCGACAGCGGCGACGCGCTGCTCGAGCGCGGCGCCATCGCGAGCCTGGACTCGCTGGCCGAGCAGCAGGCGGCCAACGGCCAGATCCCGAAGTACGTCGACCCCGAGCGGCGCGACGCCGACTTCTGGTACCTCGGCTGCATCGACGCGACGCTGTGGTGGCTGATCGCCGTGCACCACCTGCGCCGGCAGGGTCGCGTGCCGCCGGACCGATGGCAGGCCCCGGTGACGCGCGCGCTCGGCTGGCTGCATGCGCAGGAACACCCGCACTTCGGCCTGCTGCAGCAGAACGAGGCGAGCGACTGGGCCGACATCATGCCGCGCTCGGGCTACGTGCTGTACAGCAATGCGCTGTGGTTCGACGTCAAGCGGCGCTTCGCGCTCGAGGGTGCCGAGGTGACGCAGCACCACTTCAATCACCTGTTCAATCCGTTCCAGCGCGACCTGCCCGAGTACCACCGCGCGCGCCTGCTGCAGCACTATGCGCGGCGCGGCCGGCGCGACCCGGGGCTCTATCTGAGCTTCATCAACTTCGCGGTTGCCGGCGACGAAGGCGATGTCTTCGGCAACCTGCTCGCCGTGCTGTGCGGGCTGGCCTCGGACACCGCGGGGCGGCGCATCGTGCACCGCATCGCCGCGGCCGAGGCGCACGAGCCCTGGCCGGTGCGCGTCGTGCTGCACCCGCTGTCGCGCCAGCACGAATTGTGGCGGCCGTACATGGCTCGCCATCGCCAGAACCGCGTTCACCAGTACCACAACGGCGGCCTGTGGCCGTTCGTCGGCGGCTTCTGGGTGCTCGTGCTGGCGCGCCTGGGGCTGCAGGCGCAAGCGCAGGCCGGCCTGGCCGCCCTGGCCGAGGCCAATGCGGCGGGCGACTGGCGCTTCACCGAGTGGTTCCACGGCCGCACGCTCGAGCCCATGGGCATGGCCGGGCAGAGCTGGAATGCAGCGACCTTTCTGCTCGCGCGACGTGCCGTGCAGCGCGCGGTGCAGGGGCAGGGTGTAGGGCCTGGCGATCCGTGGTGAGGCGGCGGGCGTCACCGGCAGGCGCCGCGGTTCAGGGCACTGCGGTGGCCATCGACCGGCGCCCGGGGCAGCGCGGAGACGTGCCTGGACGCGCCTAGACGCGACCGTAGAGCCGCGCCAACTCCGCCAGCCGCTGCGCATGCCAGGGCTGCACCTGCTCCCACTGCAGCCGCCACTCCCACCAGCCCTCCGACCGACCGGGGTAGTTCATGCGGCACGAGGCCGGCAGGCTGAGCACGTCCTGCATCGGGTGCACGCAGGTGTCGGCGACGCTCGCCATGGCGGCGCGGATCAGCGACCAGGGCATGTCGTGCCCGTCGGTGTTGAGGTAGCCACGCGCGAAGCGGCGCTCGGCATCGGTCACCTCGGCCCACCAGCCCGCGGTGGTGTTGTTGTCGTGCGTGCCGGTGTAGACGACGCGGTCGCGCTCGTGGTGATGCGGCAGGTACGGGTTGGCGGCGTCGGAATCGAAGGCGAACTGCAGGATGCACATGCCCGGGAAGCCGAAGCGCCGGCGCAGCTCGTGCACGTCCGGCGTGATGACGCCCAGGTCCTCGGCGACGATGGGCAGCGGCCCGAGCGCCGCGGACACGGCGTCGAAGAGCGCGGCACCTGGCCCCGGCAGCCAGCGCCCGTGCATGGCCGTCGGCTCGCCGGCCGGGATCTCCCAGTAGCCGGCGAAGCCGCGGAAGTGGTCGATGCGCACGATGTCGACGAGCTCGAAGAGGCAACGCACGCGCTCTACCCACCACGCGTAGCCGTCCTTCGAGTGCTCGCTCCAGCGGTACAGCGGGTTGCCCCAGCGCTGCCCGGTGGCGCTGAAGTAGTCGGGCGGAACGCCGGCCACGACCGTCGGCTGCCCCTTCGCGTCGAGCTCGAACAGCTGCGGATGCGCCCAGACGTCGGCGCTCGAGTGGGCGACGAAGATCGGCGCGTCGCCGAAGATGCGCACGCCCTTGCCGTTGGCGTAGGCCTTCAACGCCGCCCATTGGTGGAAGAAGCGCCACTGGCAGAACTCCCAGAAGGCGATGCGCGCGGCGTGGCGCTCGCGCGCCGCGGCCATCGCCGCGGGTTCGCGGCGGGCGAGCGCGGGTTTCCAGCGCGGCCAGTCGGGTCCGCCGTCCGACCCCGGGCGCTCGCCTAGCGCCATGAAGAGCGAATGGTCGGGGAGCCAGCCGGCGTGCTCGGCGCGGAAGCGCTCGAAGGCGGCACGCTGCTCGGCGCTGCCGTGCTGCGCGAAGCGCTCGGCCGCGCGGGCCAGCCGCTGCATGCGCCAGGGCACGACGGCGGCGAAGTTGACCCGCCGCGCTTCGAGGCCGGCCTCGAAGGCGGAGTCCGGCGCGAGGTCGGCTTCGTCCAGCCAGCCTTCGTGCTGCAGGTCGACGAGGTCGATGAGCAGCGGGTTGCCGGCGAACGCCGAATGGCTCATGTACGGCGAGTGGCCGGGCCCGATGCCGGTGAGCGGCAGCACCTGCCACAGCCGCTGCCCGGCCGCGACGAGCCAGTCGACGAAGTGATAGGCCTCGCGCCCGAGATCGCCCGAGCCGTGCGGGCCGGGCAGCGAGGTGGGATGAAGCAGGACACCACTGGCGCGGGGCAATCTCATGGCCGTGGCCCTCCAACGGCTTCGTCGGTTTCGTCGGCAGGGGCTTCGCGCAGCAGCACGACGCTGCGTGCACGAAGGGGGTAGGGCGTGGCGGCGTGCCGCTCGTGTTCGTGCTCGTGCGCCGCGTCGCCCAGGCCTTGCCACGCCACGCGGCCGCGCGCGTCGGTGCTGTCCAGTTCCGCCACCCAGCGGCCGGCCGGCAGCACGAACTCGATGTCCATGTCGCGCCCGTTCAACAGCAGGAGCAGCGCGGCGCTGCCGCGGCCCGGCGCGCCGATGTGCGCGCCGAGGATGCGCGAGGTGCGGTTGTTCCAGTGCTCGGGCGTCATGGCTTCTCCGGTGCGCCGGATCCAGGTGAGGTCGTGGCGACCGCGCGCGTCGACGAGCCCGGTGTACCAGCGCGGCCCGAGCGGCAGGAAGCGTTTGCGCAGCGCGACGAGGTGCGCCACGTAGTCGACGAGCTCGTCGTCGGCGCGCGACCAGTCGAGCCAGGTGAGGGCGTTGTCCTGGCAGTAGGGGTTGTTGTTGCCCTGCTGCGTGTGGCCCATTTCGCAGCCGGCGGCGAGCATCGGCGTACCCTGGGCGAGCAGCGTCACTGCCAGCAATGCGCGCTGCAGGCGCGCGCGCCGCTCGAGCACCTCGGGATCGGTGGTCGGGCCCTCGAAGCCGCAGTTCCAGCTCAAGTTGTGCGGATGGCCGTCGCGGTTGCCCTCGCCGTTGGCCTCGTTGTGGCGCAGGTCGTAGCTGACGAGGTCGGCGAGAGAGAAGCCGTCGTGCGAGACGACGTAGTTCACCGATTCCAGCGGCGGGCGCTGGCGCGCCTGGTACAGGTCGGCCGAGCCGGCCAGGCGCCGCGCGAACTCGCCGCGCGTGCAGTCGCCGCCGAGCCAGAAGGCGCGCGCGGTGTCGCGGAAGCGGTCGTTCCACTCCAGCCAGCCGTCCGGGAAGTGGCCGAGCTGGTAGCCGCCGGGGCCGAGGTCCCAGGGCTCGGCGATCATCTTCACGCCCTGCAGCACCGGGTCCTGCGCCACGGCCTTGAAGAAGGCCGCGCCGCGATCGAACGCGCCGGCCTCGCGGCCGAGCACCGGCGCGAGGTCGAAGCGGAAGCCGTCCACGCCCATCTGCTGCACCCAGTAGCGCAGGCTGTCCATCACGAATTGCAGTACGCGCGGATGCTGCATCGCGAGCGTGTTGCCGCAGCCGCTCCAGTTCTCGTAGCCGGCGCGGTGGTTGGGCGGCAGGCGATACCAGCTCGCGTTGTCGAGGCCGCGCCAGGAGAGCGTGGGGCCGTGCTCGTCGCCCTCGGCGGTGTGGTTGAAGACGACGTCGATCACCACCTCGATGCCGGCGGCGTGCAGCCGCCGCACCATGGCGCGGAACTCCTCGCGCGGCCGCGGCGTCGCCGCATAGCGCGGCTCGGGCGCGAAGTAGGCGAGCGTGTTGTAGCCCCAGTGGTTGACGAGGCCCATCGCGGCCAGCCGCGCTTCGTCGAGCTTGTGCTGCACCGGCAGCAGGCTGACCGCCGTCACGCCCAGTCGTTGCAGGTGCGCCAGCGCCGCGTCGCTGGCCAGGCCCGCATAGGTGCCGCGCTCGGCCTCGGGCACGCCGGGCAGCGCTCGCGTGAAGGCGCGCACGTGCACCTCGTACAGCACGAGATCGGCGAGCGCATGCGCCGGGCGTTGCCAGGCCTGCACGTCACCGTCGCCGGCGACGCGCGCCTTGTGCGCCCAGCGCGCGTTGTCGCGCTCGTCGCGTGAGGTCGGGTGGCGCGCGTCGGCGCCCAGGTGCGGGCGATGCCAGTCGAAGCCGCCGGGCGGCGCGACGATCTCGCGCGCCCAGGGGTCGAGCAGCAGCTTGTGCGAATTGAAGCGGTGCCCATGCTCGGGCCGCCAGTGGCCGTTGGCGCGCAGGCCGTAGACGAGCCCGGCACCGGCGCCGCGCAGGTGACCGTGCCAGACGTCGCCGCTGCGCGCGGGCAGCGGCAGGCGCGCCAGCTCCTGCTCGCCGTGCTCGTCGAACAGACACAGCTCGATGCGGCTGGCGTGCGCCGAGAAGACCGCGAAGTTGACGCCGGCGGCGTCCACCGTGGCCCCGAGCGGCCAGGGCCGGCCGCCTTCGAGCTGCAGCCGTCGCGGCGCGGTGACGGCCGCCATGCCCGCGGCGGCATCGGCCACCCGAGGCGGCGTTCGCGTCAAGCGGTCCATTGCAGGAAGGCCGTGGCCAGCGGCGGCGCAGGAAGCACGATCGGCGGCGCACGGCCGTGGCCGGCCACGGGCTCGCCCGGCAGTTCGGCGGCGACGGAGCCGTTTGAAGTCCGTGAAAGGGACAAGCTCAAGCCCGTGGCGTCAGGCCCCAGACGAGGCGCGCGTACTCGGCGATCGTGCGGTCCGACGAGAAGAAGCCCATGCCGGCGACGTTCGCGATCGCCTTCGCGGCCCAGGCGTCGGCGTCGCGCGCGAGTGCGTCGACGCGCGCCTGCGCGGCGAGGTAGCTCTCGAAGTCGGCCAGCAGCAGGTAGTGGTCGCCGCCCCACAGCAGCGAGTCGACGAGCCCACGGTAGCGGCCCGGCTCGCCGGGCGAGAAGCCGCCGCCGCCGATGGCGTCGAGCACCGCCTTCAGGCGCGGATTGCCCTCGTAGAGCTGCACCGGCTGGTAGCCCGCCTTGCGCTGCGCGGCCACCTCCTCGGCCGAGAGGCCGAAGATGAAGATGTTGTCGTCGCCCACGTGCTGGCGGATCTCGATGTTGGCGCCGTCGTCGGTGCCGATGGTGAGCGCGCCGTTCAGCGCCAGCTTCATGTTGCCGGTGCCGCTGGCCTCGGTGCCGGCGGTGGAGATCTGCTCGGAGAGGTCGGCACCCGGCATCACCACCTCGGCCACGGAGACGCCGTAGTTCGGCACGAACGCCACCTTCAGCCGCCCGCGCAGGCGCGCGTCGGCGTTGATCACCGTGCCGACGTCGTGGATGAGGCGGATCACCGACTTGGCGGTCGCGTAGCTGGAGGCCGCCTTGCCGGCGAAGAGCACCGTGCGCGGCAGCCAGTCGCGCTGCGGCTCGGCGAGCATGGCCTGGTAGCGCGCCACCACGTGCATCAGGTTGAGCAGCTGCCGCTTGTACTCGTGGATGCGCTTGACGTGAACGTCGAAGAGGCTGTCGGGGTCGACGCTGATGCCGGTGACGGCCAGCACGTGCGCGGCCATGCGCACCTTGTTTGCGCGCTTGACCTGCATGAACGAGCGGCGGAAGGCGGCATCGCCGGCGAGGGCACCGACCCTTTCGAGCTGCGAGAGGTGCAGGCGCCAGCTCGTGCCCAGCCGTTCGTCGAGCAGCGCCGCGAGGCCGCCGTTGGCCTGCGCCAGCCAGCGCCTGGGCGTGACGCCGTTGGTGACATTGGTGAAGCGCTCGGGCCAGATGACCGCGAAGTCGGCGAAGATCGTCTTCACGAGGAGGTCGGAATGCAGGGCGGAGACGCCGTTCACCTTGTGGCTGCCGACGATGGACAGGTGCGCCATGCGCACGCGCCGCTCGCCATGCTCGTCGATGAGCGACAGGCGGCGCAGGAAGTCGTGGTCGCCCGGGCGCGTGTTGGCCGCATGGGCCAGGAAGTCGGCGTTGATGCGCAGGATGATGTCGAGGTGGCGCGGCAGCACCTGCTGCATCAGCGCCACCGGCCACGTCTCCAGCGCCTCCGGCATCAGCGTGTGGTTGGTGTAGCTGAAGACCTTGCGCGTGATGTCCCAGGCCGCGTGCCAGGCGAGGCCGTGCTCGTCGACGAGCAGGCGCATCAGCTCGGCCACGCCGATGGCCGGGTGCGTGTCGTTCAAGTGCACGGCCACCTTGTCGGCGAGGTTCCCGAGCTGGCCGTGCTCGCGCAGGTGGCGGGCCAGGATGTCCTGCAGCGAGGCGCTCGTGAAGAAGTACTCCTGCCGCAGCCGCAGCTCGCGGCCGGCCGGCGTGCTGTCGTTCGGGTACAGCACCCAGGAGATGTTCTCGTACTCGTTCTTGAACTCGGCGGCGCGCTGGTAGTCGCCGCTGTTGAAGGCGTGCAGGTCGATGTGCGCGGGCGCCACCGCCTTCCACAGCCTGAGCGTGCTGACGCGGCCCGTGCCGTGGCCCGGGATCACCATGTCGTAGGCCTTGGCGCTCACCTGGCCGGCGGCGCTCCAGAGGGCGCGCGACTGCGGCCCGTCTGTGTGCTCGATCCAACCGCCGAAGCGCACGGTGTGGCTGACGCCGGAGCGCGGGAACTCCCAGGGCGAGCCGTCCACGAGCCAGGGGTCGGGGTGCTCGACCTGCCGCCCTTCATGGATGCTCTGCGCGAACATGCCGAACTCGTAGCGGATGCCGTAGCCGTAGGAGGGCAGCTCGAGCGTGGCCATCGAGTCGAGAAAGCACGCGGCCAGGCGGCCGAGGCCGCCGTTGCCGAGCGCCGCATCGGCCTCGGTGGCGGCGACGTCCTCCAGGCGCGTGGCGCGCGCCCGCACCTTCGCGGAGAGCTCGCCTTCGAGCCCGAGCGCGGCGATCGCGTTGCCGAGCGTGCGCCCGATCAGGAACTCCATCGAGAGGTAGTACACGCGCCGCGCCTTGGCTTCGCGGTCGGCGGCTTCGGTGGCCACCCAGCGTCGGGACAAGTGCTCTCTCGCGACCTGCGCGATCGCGTGCATCATGTCCACGGGCGTGGCCTGGCCGGGCTCGGTGCCGACGGTGGCCAGCAGGTGCCGGTCGACCGCGCCGGCGGTCGTCTCGATGGTCGTCTCGATGGTCGTCTCGATGGTCGAGTCGGGGGTCGTCGTCGCAGAGTTCATGGTTCCAGAGTGTCGCGGATGCCGCGAAAGAGCGTCAACGCGCGACTCCTTTGTTCAACAAACGGGTGATGGGAGACGAGATGCCCCCGATCGATGTCGCCAGCAGCTTTGAACTTCCGCGCAAGGCGGTGGCACTCGTGCTGGCGGGTGGCCGAGGCACGCGCCTGAAGAACCTCACGGACACGCGTGCCAAGCCGTCGGTGTACTTCGGCGGCAAGTTTCGCATCGTCGACTTCGCTCTATCCAACTGCCTCAACTCGGGCATCCGCCGCATCGGCGTCATCACGCAGTACAAGAGCCACAGCCTGCTCAGGCACCTGCAGCGCGGCTGGGCCTTCCTGAAGTCGGAGATGAACGAGTTCGTCGACCTGCTGCCGGCGCAGCAGCGCGTGGACGAAGAGCACTGGTACCGCGGCACCGCCGACGCCGTCTACCAGAACCAGGACATCATCGCCTCGTATCGGCCGGAGTACGTCGTCGTGCTGGCCGGCGACCACATCTACACGATGAACTATGCGCTGATGCTGGCCGACCACGTGCGCCTGGGTTGCGAGTGCACGGTCGCCTGCATCGAGGTGCCGCGCCACGAGGCCTCGGCCTTCGGCGTGATGGCCATCGACGAGCGCAGGCGGATCCTCGACTTCGTCGAGAAGCCGGCCGACCCGCCGGCGATGCCCGGCAAGCCCGACCGCGCGCTGGCCAGCATGGGCATCTACATCTTCAACGCCCGCCACCTGTTCCGCGAGCTCGAGCACGACATGGCCGACGCGGCCTCGAGCCACGACTTCGGCAAGGACATCATTCCCAAGATGGTGAAGGCAGGCGTCGCCGCCGCGCACCCGTTCGACCTCAGCTGCGTGGGCGGCAAGGCCGGGCAGCCGCCGTACTGGCGCGATGTGGGCACGATCGATGCCTATTGGGACGCCAACATCGACCTCACGGCCACCGACCCGCTGTTGAACCTGTATGACACCTCCTGGCCGATCTGGACCTACCAGCCGCAGCTGCCGCCAGCAAAATTCGTGCACAACCAGGACGACCGCCGCGGCATGGCCATCGAGTCGCTGGTCTCGGGCGGCTGCATCGTTTCGGGGCGCGTCTTCCGCTCGGTGCTCTTCTCGACGGTGCGCGTGCACTCGTATTCGTCGGTGGACTGGTCCGTGCTGCTGCCCGGCGTGCAGATCGGGCGCGGCGCACGCGTGCACCGCGCCGTGCTCGACCGCGACTGCCACATCCCCGACGGCATGGTGATCGGCGAAGACGCGGTCGCCGACGCGGAGCGCTTCTACCGCACCGAAAGCGGCATCACCCTCGTCACGCGGGCGATGCTGCGCAAGCTGCAATGAGCGTGGAGGGCACGGCGCCGCAGCGCGCGGGCGGCACGCGATGAGGGTGCTGCACGTCGCCGCCGAGGTCTTCCCGCTTGCCAAGACCGGCGGCCTCGCCGATGTCGTGGCGGCGCTGCCCGTGGCGCAGGCGCAGCAGGGGGCCGATGTGCGCCTGCTCCTGCCCGGCCTGCCGAGCGTCATGGACGGCGTGCAGCACGCGCGCCCGGTCATCGATATCGGCAGTTGCTTCGGCGCCCTGCGCGTGCGCCTGCTGCTGGCGCGCATGCCCGGCAGCGCGCTGCCGGTGTACGTGCTCGACGCGCCCTACCTCTATCGACGCAGCGGCAGCCCCTACGGCAACCACGCCGGCGAGGAGTGGCCGGACAACCTGCAGCGCTTTGCGCTGCTCGGCTGGGTGGCCGCGCACCTGGCCGCCGACGATGCCGACCTGCGCTGGCACGCCGAGGTCGTGCACGCCCACGACTGGCATGCCGCGCTCGCCTGCGCCCATGTCGCCGACCACCCGGCGAGCGAGGTGCGCAGCGTCTTCACCATCCACAACATGGCCTTCCAGGGCCTCTTCCCGCTGCACGACTGGCCGCTGCTCGGGCTGGCTTCGCGGCACATGTCGCCGGCCGGGCTCGAGTTCCACGGCCAGCTCAGCTTCATGAAGGCCGGCCTGCAGTACGCGCATCGCGTCACCACGGTGAGCCCGACCTATGCGCGCGAGATCGCCACGCCCGAGTTCGGCTTCGGCCTCGACGGCGCCGTGCGCAGCCGCGGTGCCGACGTGACGGGCATCCTGAACGGCATCGATGCCGAGATCTGGAACCCGGCCACCGACGCCGCCATCGCCGAGCGCTACGACCTCGCGCGCCCGCAGGGCAAGCACGCCTGTCGCCGCGCGCTGCAGGCCGAGCTGGGCCTGGCCGCCGACGAGCGCTCGCTGCTGCTGGCCGTCATCAGCCGGCTCAGCGCGCAGAAGGGGCTCGACCTGCTGCTGGCGGCGCTGCCGCAGCTCGTGGCCGCGGGCGTGCAGCTCGTCGTGCAGGGCGGCGGCGACGCCTCGCTCGAGGCCGCCTTCCGCATGGCGCAGGAGGCGCACCCAGGGCGCGTGCACGTGCACATCGGCTACGACGAGGCGCGCGCGCATCGCACCATCGCCGGCGCGGACGCCATCGCCATCCCCTCGCGCTTCGAGCCCTGCGGGCTGACGCAGATGTACGGCCTGCGCTACGGCACCCTGCCCATCGCGCGGCGCGTCGGCGGCCTCGCCGACACCGTGCGCGACGCGGCGACGACCCTCGGCAACGGATTCGTTTTCGACGAGGCGACGCCGATGGCACTGGCCGCCGCGGTGTTGCGCGCCGCCCGGCTTCGCGCGCAGGACCCGGCCGCGTGGCAGACGTTGCAGCAGCGCGGCATGGCCGCCGACCAGGCGTGGGCGGGTGCGGCGAGGCAGTATCTGCAGCTGTACCGCGACGCGGCAGGGCGCCCGGGCACATCGCTCACCGGGGGTGGGGCGGGTGGGGCGGGCGGGGCGCGTTGAACCCGGCGCCGCCGGCCTTGCGGAAAGGCCGGCGGCAAGAGAAGAGAGCTCAGGCTGGCGGAGGGGGCGGGATTCGAACCCGCGGGGGGCTGTTAACCCCCACACGCTTTCCAGGCGTGCGACTTAAACCGCTCATCCACCCCTCCTGGGCCGGCAGCGATTCTATGCAGCTCCCGACGGCGCCACCGCGCTCTTGCGCAGCCACTCCATCAACACGTACTCCAGCGCCTTGGCGTGCGTGCTCTCCAGCACCACCGGGGGCGCGTGGCCGGCCTCGTAGGCCTCGCGCCAGCGCAGCGCGCAGACGCACCAGCGGTCGCCGGGCTTGAGGCCGGGGAAGCGCACTTCGGGCCGCGGCGTGATGAGGTCGTTGCCACCCTCCATCTGCCGGTTGAGAAACTCCACCGTCATGCGCACACAGATGACGTGGCTGCCGAGGTCCTGCTCGTCGGTGTGGCAGCAGCCGTCGCGCCGCCAGCCGGTGAGCGGGTCGTAGGAGCAGGCCACGAGCGGCGTGCCGAGCACGTTGAGCGCGACGCTGGCCATGGTCTGGAGCGGGATCGCCGGAGTGTGCAGTGGACGAGCCTCGAGGCTTCAGCGGGCGGGAACCGTGCCGCCGCTCGTGCCGGGGGTGCCGGGCGCCGGCTTCTTCAACAGGGCCATCGCCGTGCCGATGAGGCCCGCCACCTCGCCCATGTGGCCGGGCACGATCATGGTGTTGTTGACGCGCGCCAGGTTGGCGTAGGCGTCGACGGCCTTCTCGGCCACCTTCAGCTGCACGGCCTGCTCGCCGCCGGGGCTCTGGATGGCGGCGGCGATCTTGCGGATGGCGTCGGCCGTGGCATCGGCCACGGCGGTGATGGCGGCGGCCTCGCCTTGGGCGTTGTTGATCTCGGCCTGCTTCTCGCCCTCGCTGCGCGCGATGAAGGCCTCGCGCTCACCGGTGGCGATATTGATCTGCTCCTGGCGCCGGCCTTCGCTGGCCGCGATCAGCGCGCGCTTCTCGCGCTCGGCGGTGATCTGGGCCTGCATGGCGTGCAGGATCGGTGCCGGCGGCGTGAGGTCCTTGATCTCGTAGCGCAGCACCTTTACGCCCCAGTTCAGCGCCGCCTCGTCGAGCGCGCTCACCACCGAAGCATTGATGACGGCGCGCTCCTCGAAGGTCTTGTCCAGCTCCATCTTGCCGATGACGCTGCGCAGGGTGGTCTGCGCGAGCTGTGTGATCGCGACGATGTAGTTGCTGCTGCCGTAGCTGGCGCGCATCGGGTCGGTGACCTGGAAGTAGAGGATGCCGTCCACCTGCAGCTGCGTGTTGTCGCGCGTGATGCAGACCTGGCTCGGCACGTCGAGCGGCACCTCCTTCAGCGAGTGCTTGTAGGCGACACGTTCGACGAAGGGGATGACGAACTTCAGGCCCGGCGTCAGCGTACGGTCGTACTTGCCCAGGCGCTCGACGACCCAGGCGTTCTGCTGAGGCACGATCTTGAACGTGCGAACGATGAAGATGACGGCGATGACGAGCAGGATGAGCGCGAGTTCCATGTTTTCCAGTCTCTGGGTGGGCAGGTCGGGGATCGTTCAGCGCGGCGGCGCCGGCGCCAGCACGAGCTGGCTGCCGCGCACGGCGACGATGGCATGCGGCCCGGGCGCCGGCGTACCGACGCCGTCGAAGGCGGCCGACCAGCTGGCACCGCGGTAGCTGACCTGGGCCGAGCCGTCCTCGCCCCAGGCACGCACGATCACCGTCTGCCCGATGTCGAGGTTGACGTCGCGGTTGCTCTCGGCGGGTGCGCTGCGTGGCTGCCGCGCGCGCTTGAGGTGCCACAGCGCCGTGGCGGCCATGCCGACGAGCGCACCCACGACGATCTGCGCCGTCGAGCCGAGCCCGGTGTGCGCAGCCAGCGCCCCGGCGGCACACCCGAGCGCCAGCATCAGCAGGTAGAACGTGCCGGTGGCGAGTTCGGCGGCGATGAGCGCGCCGGCCAGCAGCCACCAGAGGGTCGAGCTCGACAGATCCATGATCGTCAGGGGCGATGCGCCCCGCCGTCCGGGGCATGGCAGTGTAGGCCGCCCGTCATGCGCGCGGCATGCCCCGATTCCGGGCGGGCTCGATCGACATCGACGCGGCATGGGGAGCGCCAAGGGGCACGCCACGGCGAGGTCCTACACTGCGCGGCTTCGACCACCGCCAGGCCGCCGCCGTCATGCTTCGCTTCCACTTTCCGATCGTCATCATCGACGAGGATTTCCGCTCCGAGAACGCCTCGGGCTTCGGCATCCGGGCTCTCGCCGCGGCGATCGAGAAGGAAGGCTTCGAGGTCGTGGGTGCCACCAGCTACGGCGACCTCTCGCAGTTCGCGCAGCAGCAAAGCCGTGCCGGCGCCTTCATCCTGAGCATCGACGACAACGAGTTCACCCCGGGCCCCGAGATCGACCCGGCGGTGGTGAACCTGCGCAAGTTCATCGAGGAGATCCGCCGGAAGAACGCCGACATCCCCATCTACATCTACGGCGAGACGCGCACCAGCCAGCACCTGCCCAACGACGTGCTGCGCGAGTTGCACGGCTTCATCCACATGTTCGAGGACACGCCGGAGTTCGTGGCCCGGCACATCATCCGCGAGGCCAAGAGCTACCTCGACGGCCTCGCGCCGCCGTTCTTCAAGGCGCTGATGGACTATGCGCAGGACGGCTCGTACTCCTGGCACTGCCCCGGGCACAGCGGCGGCGTGGCATTCCTCAAGAGCCCGGTGGGGCAGATGTTCCATCAGTTCTTCGGCGAGAACATGCTGCGCGCCGACGTGTGCAATGCGGTCGAGGAACTCGGCCAGCTGCTCGACCACACCGGGCCGGTGGCGCAGAGCGAGCGCAACGCGGCGCGCATCTTCAACGCCGACCACTGCTTCTTCGTCACCAACGGCACCAGCACCAGCAACAAGATGGTCTGGCACCACACGGTGGCGCCGGGCGACGTGGTGGTGGTCGACCGCAACTGCCACAAGAGCATCCTGCACAGCATCATCATGACCGGCGCCGTGCCGGTCTTCCTGACGCCGACGCGCAACCACCACGGCATCATCGGCCCGATCCCGCTGGGCGAGTTCTCGGTCGAGAGCATCCAGCGCAAGATCGCCGCCAACCCGCTGCTGGCCGGCGTCGATGCGAAGAAGGTCCGGCCGCGCGTCCTGACGCTGACGCAGAGCACCTACGACGGCGTGCTCTACAACACCGAGACCATCAAGCACGGCCTCGACGGCTACATCGACAACCTGCACTTCGACGAAGCGTGGCTGCCGCACGCCGCGTTCCACGAGTTCTACGGCCAGTTCCACGCCATGGGCAGGAAGCGCCCGCGGCCGAAGGACCAGATGGTGTGGGCGACGCAGAGCACGCACAAGCTGCTCGCGGGCTTGAGCCAGGCGAGCCAGGTGCTGGTGCAGGACCCGCAGAACCGCAAGCTCGACAGGCACCTCTTCAACGAGGCCTACCTGATGCACACGAGCACGTCGCCGCAGTACGCGATCATCGCCAGCTGCGACGTCGCCGCGGCGATGATGGAAGCACCGGGCGGCAAGGCGCTGGTGGAGGAGAGCATCCAGGAGTCGATGGACTTCCGCCGCGCCATGCGCAAGGTGGACAAGGACTTCGGCCGCGACTGGTGGTTCACCGTCTGGGGGCCTTCGGGGCTCACCGCCGAAGGCATCGGCCGCCAGTCGGACTGGATGCTGAAGGCGGGCGACAAGTGGCACGGCTTCGGTGCGCTCGCCGACGGTTTCAACATGCTCGACCCGATCAAGTGCACGATCGTGACGCCGGGCCTGGACCTCTCGGGCCGTTTCGCGAAGACCGGCATTCCGGCCAGCGTGGTGACCAAGTTCCTCGCCGAGCACGGGGTGGTGGTGGAGAAGACCGGGCTCTACTCGTTCTTCATCATGTTCACGATCGGCATCACCAAGGGCCGCTGGAACACGCTGCTCACGGCGCTGCAGCAGTTCAAGGACGACTACGACCGCAATGCGCCGATGTGGCGCATCCTGCCCGAGTTCTGCGCCAAGCACCCGCGCTACGAGCGCAAGGGGCTGCGCGACCTCTGCCAGGGCATCCACGAGACCTACGCGAAGGGCGACGTGGCGCGGCTCGTCACCGACATGTACCTGTCCGACCTGCATCCGGCGATGAAGCCGAGCGACGCCTACGCGCGCATCGCGCACCGCGAAACCGAGCGCGTCAGCATCGACCAGCTCGAGGGGCGGGTGACGACAGCGCTGCTGACGCCCTATCCGCCGGGCATCCCGCTGCTGATCCCGGGCGAGCGCTTCAACCGCAAGATCGTCGACTACCTGCGCTTCACGCGCGAGTTCAACGCCGCATTCCCGGGCTTCGACACCGACGTGCACGGGCTCGTCGAGGACGATGCGGCCGACGCCGGGCCGCGCCGCTACTACGTCGACTGCGTCAGGGGCGCCTGAGCGGGCGGGCTGCGAGGCGCGCGCGGCCGGCGGCCTGCGCGCCGGCCCGCACGAGGCCACGAGGGCTCGCGCGCGTCCGCGAGGGGGGCAAGGGTCGCGAGGCCCTCAGCCGACCTCGCCGAGGTCGACGCCGCCCACCGCCTGGCTGTAGCCGCCGTCGACGTAGGTGATCTCGGCGGTGACGCCGGCGGCGAGGTCCGACAGCAGGAAGGCGGCGACGTTGCCGACGTCGTCGATCGTGACGTTGCGCTGCAGGGGCGAGGCCTGGGCGACGCCGCTCAGCAGCTTGCCGAAGTCCTTGATGCCCGAGGCCGCCAGCGTCTTGATGGGGCCGGCGGAGATGCCGTTCACGCGCACGCCCTTCTTGCCGAGCGCGGCGGCCAGGTAGCGCACGCTCGCCTCCAGCGAGGCCTTGGCCAGGCCCATCGTGTTGTAGTTCGGCACGGCACGCAGCGCGCCCAAGTAGGTCAGGGTCAGCAGCGCCGCGCCGGGGCGCAGCAGCGGCAGGGCCGCCTTGGCCAGCGCCGGGAAGCTGTAGGCCGAGATGTCGTGCGCGATGCGGAAGTTCTCGCGCGTGAACCCGTCGAGGAAGTCGCCGGCGATCGCCTCGCGCGGCGCGAAGCCGATCGAGTGCACGAAGCCGTCGAACTGCGGCCAGGCGCGGCCGAGGTCCTCGAACAGGCGGGCGATCTGCGCGTCGTCGCCCACATCGCAGTCGAAGACCAGCGCCGAGTCGAACTCGCGCGCGAAGTCGGTGATGCGGTCCCTGAAGCGCTCGCCGACGTAGCTGAAGGCGAGTTCGGCGCCCTCGCGGCGGCAGGCCCGGGCAATGCCGTAGGCGATGGAGCGGTTGGAGAGCACGCCCGTGATCAGCAGCCGCTTGCCGGCGAGAAAGCCCATGGCCGAAGTCCCCTCGTAGGTTTCAGTGAGGGCGCGATTCTGGCACGCACGTTGCCTGGATATTGCCCGGCCTCCGGGGGAGGGCTATAATGCCCCTTTTCCGGGTTGTGCTGCGTGGGCGGGATCTTCCAGCCCATTTTTTTTGCTCGACCGGTTTGCGCAGCTTTCGTTGCACGGGCGCTGGGATCCTTGTGGGCACTGACGGGTTCGTCACTGCCTGGCAGGGCGGGCCCGCTTCCGAGACGCTGCGCGACACCGCCGCGCAGCGGCGCAGACCCGGGGGTTACCCCGGGGCCCCGGCACAGACGTGCCGGGGGCCCGGAACGACGGGCAAAGCCAGGACGGGCAACGAATTTGATGGGCTTGAAGGCCACGGGCGGAGCGCGGAAGAAGCGCGCTGGCGGTGCTGCGGGCGGCGCGGGCACCGCGGGCGCCAGGCGCATGAGTGCGGGCGGCGGCAAGCCGGCCGGCCGGCGCCTGCCTGCGCCCGCCCGTGCCGAGCCGGCCCATGTGCGCGCGCCAGCCGCTTCGCCTTTCGAGGGCACCGGCGACTGGCGTGCCGCCGTGCGTGCCACGGTCGAGGGCCTGCACTACGAGCTCGTCGAGGTCGAGCGGGCGTTGCGGGGCCTCCTGCGCGTCACCATCGACCGCCGCCCCGGCCACGTCTACGGTGCGCCCGGCGAAGCGGTCACCGTCGAGGATTGCGAGGCCGTGACGCGCCAGCTGCAATACGCGCTCGAAGTCGACGGCGTCGACTACGCGCGCCTCGAGGTCTCGTCGCCCGGACTGGACCGCCCGCTGCGCAGCGAAGCCGACTACCAGCGCTTCGCCGGCCAGGCCGTCAGCCTGACGCTGAAGCAGCCCTTCCAGGGACGCAAGCATTACCAGGGCCCGCTGGGCCATGGGCGGGCGGGCTGGCAGATTACCTTCGAGGACGGCAAGACCGCCCAGGTGCTTTCGTTCGCGCTCGACGAAGTGCGCGAGGCACGGTTGGTGCCGGTGCTGGACTTCAAGGGCAGGAAGGGCAGAACCGACCCGGGCTCGAAGAGCCCTGGGCAGCAAGGTCCCCAGGCGATGGCCATGCCGCCGTCGCCCGCCGGGGAGGTGGAGTCAGGTGGCCCGGCCACATCGACCCAAGAGAACGAAGAAGGCAGAAATCGATGAATCGCGAAATGCTGATGCTGGTGGATGCGATCTCGCGCGAGAAGACGGTCGATCGCGACGTCGTCTTCGGCGCCGTCGAGGCGGCGCTCGCCCAGGCGACCAAGAAGCTGCACGGCGGCGAGGTCGACATCCGCGTCGCCGTCGACCGCGACACCGGCAACTACGAGACCTTCCGCCGCTGGCTCGTCGTGCCCGACGCCGCCGGCCTGCAGAACGCGGATGCCGAGGAGATGCTTTCCGACGCCCGGGACCGCATCGCCGACATCGAGGAGGGCGACTACATCGAGGAGGCCGTCGAGTCGGTGCCGATCGGCCGCATCGGCGCGCAGGCGGCCAAGCAGGTGATCCTGCAGAAGATCCGTGACGCCGAGCGCGAGCAGTTGCTCTCCGATTTCCTCTCGCGCGGCGAGAAGATCTTCGTCGGCACGGTCAAGCGCCTGGACAAGGGCGACATCATCGTCGAGAGCGGCCGCGTCGAAGGGCGCCTGAAGCGCAGCGAGATGATCCCGAAGGAGAACCTGCGCAGCGGCGACCGCGTGCGTGCCGTCATCACCGGCATCGACCCGACGCAGCGCGGCGCGCAGATCATGCTCTCGCGCAGCGCGCCGCCCTTCATGGTCGAGCTGTTCGCGCAGGAGGTACCCGAGATCGAGCAGGGGCTGCTCGAGATCAAGAGCTGCGCGCGCGACCCCGGCAGCCGCGCCAAGATCGCGGTCGTCTCGCACGACCGCCGCGTCGACCCGATCGGCACCTGTGTCGGCGTGCGCGGCTCGCGCGTCAACGCCGTCACCAACGAGCTCGCCGGCGAGCGCGTCGACATCGTGCTGTGGTCCGAGGACCCGGCGCAGTTCGTCATCGGTGCGCTGGCGCCGGCCAACGTCGCCTCGATCGTCGTCGACGAGGAGCGGCACGCGATGGACGTCGTGGTCGACGAGGAGAACCTCGCCATCGCCATCGGCCGCGGCGGCCAGAACGTGCGCCTGGCCTCCGACCTGACCGGCTGGCGCATCAACATCATGACGGCCGAGGAATCGCAGGCCAAGCAGGCCAACGAGAGCGAGTCGGTACGCAAGCTCTTCGTCGACAAGCTCGACGTCGACGAGGAAGTCGCCGACATCCTCATCGCCGAGGGCTTCACGAGCCTCGAGGAGGTGGCCTACGTGCCGCTCACCGAGATGCTCGAGATCGAGTCGTTCGACGAGGACACCGTGCAGGAGCTGCGCACGCGCGCCAAGGACGCACTGCTGACGATGGAGATCGAGAAGGAAGAGAAGGTCGAGGAGGTCTCGCAGGACCTGCGCGACCTGGAGGTCGACGGCAAGGGCCTGACGCCCGACCTCATCGCCAGGCTGGCCGGCGCCGGCGTGCACAAGCGCGACGACCTCGCCGACCTCGCCGTCGACGAACTGACCGAGATGACCGGCATGGACGACGAGCGCGCGAAGACGCTCATCATGAAGGCGCGCGAGCACTGGTTCACCGCCTGAGCCCGACCCAGCCCTGACCGACTCGTCCGAGACGCCGAAGCGCCGCCCGCCCCGATCCGAAGAAGCCCGATAGCCCACCGCAGGAAACCCTGACCCATGGCTGTGACCACCGTCGCCCAGCTTGCCGCGCAGCTCAATCGGCAGCCTACCGCGCTGCTCGAACAGCTGCAGTCGGCCGGCGTGGGCAAGAACTCGCCCGACGACGCGCTCACCGAAGCCGACAAGGAGCGCCTGCTCGAGTACCTGCGCAGCTCGCACGGCACGGCCGCGGCCGCCGAGCGCAAGAAGATCACGCTGACGCGCAAGACCAGCACCGATATCAAGCAGGCCGATTCGAGCGGCCGCGCCCGCACCATCCAGGTCGAGGTGCGCAAGAAGCGCGTCTTCGTCAAGCGCGACGATGCCCCCGCCGTCGAAGAGCCGACGGGCCCGAGCGCCGAGGAGCTCGACCTGCAGCGCCGCCAGGAAGAGGCGCGCATCGAGGCCGACGCCATCCGCCGCCAGGAGGAAGAGCTCGCCGAGCAGCGCCGTGTGCGGGAGGAACGCGAGGAGGCCGAGCGCGCCACGCGCGAAGCGGCCGAGAAGGCCGCCGCCGAGGCCGCCGCGCGCGCCGCCGCCGAGGCCGAAGCGGCGCAGGCCGCGGCCAAGGCCGCCGCCGAGGCTGCGGCCGCCGCGCCGGCGCCCAAGGCCGCCAAGACCGCCAAGGGCAGCAAGGCCGCGGCGGCAGCCGCTGCGGCGGCGGCCGAGGCCGAAGCGGCCAGGAAGGCCGCCGAACCCGCACCGGCGCCCGCGCCCACCGAGGCTCCCAAACCCGTGCTGCGCGTCGTGAAGGCGGCCGACAAGGCCGCCGAGGAGCAGGCCAAGCAGGCCGACCTCGAGCGCCGGCGCAAGGCCTCCGAGGCCGAGGCGGCGGCCATCCGCGCGATGATGAACGCGCCGAAGAAGACCCTCGTGGCCAAGAAGGCCGAGGAGGCCAAGCCCGAGTCGGCGACGGCGGGCAAGGAAGCGATCAAGGGCACGATCCACAAGCCCAAGTCCGCCCCCGGCGCGCCCGCGTCGGCCGGCGCTGCCGCCAAGCCCGGCGACAAGAAGCAGGTCAAGAGCGAGAAGCTCAGCTCGAGCTGGGCCGACGACGCGGCCAAGAAGCGCGCCGCCCTCAAGACGCGCGGCGACACGAGCGGCGGCCGCGCCGGCTGGCGCGCCCCGCGCGGCAGCTCGCGCCGCGGCGGCGACCGCGGCGACGCCGGGCAGGGCGGCTTCGTGGCCCCGGCGGAGATGCAGGTGCAGGAGGTGCACGTGCCCGAGACCATCTCGGTGGCCGACCTCGCGCACAAGATGAGCGTCAAGGCGAGCGAGGTGATCAAGCGGCTGATGAAGCTCGGCCAGATGGTCACCATCAACCAGCAGCTCGACCAGGAGACGGCCATGATCCTCGTCGAGGAGATGGGCCACAAGGCGCTGGCCGCCAAGCTCGACGATCCCGAGGCCTTCACCGAGGAGGAGACCGCGGCGGCCGACGCCGCCGAGGCGCTGCCGCGGCCGCCGGTGGTCACCGTCATGGGCCACGTCGACCACGGCAAGACCTCGCTGCTCGACTTCATCCGCCGGGCGCGCGTCGCCGCCGGCGAGGCCGGCGGCATCACGCAGCACATCGGCGCCTACCACGTCGACACGCCGCGCGGCACCATCACCTTCCTCGATACGCCGGGCCACGAGGCCTTCACGGCGATGCGTGCGCGTGGCGCCAAGGCCACCGACATCGTCATCCTGGTCGTCGCCGCCGACGACGGCGTGATGCCGCAGACCAAGGAGGCCATCCACCACGCCAAGGCGGCCAAGGTGCCCATCGTCGTGGCGATGAACAAGATCGACAAGCCCGAGGCCAACGTCGAGCGCGTCAAGAGCGAGCTCGTCGCCGAAGGCGTGGTGCCCGAGGACTTCGGCGGCGACTCGCCGTTCGTGCCCGTGTCGGCCAAGACCGGCCAGGGCGTCGATGCGCTGCTCGAGCAGGTGCTGCTGCAGGCCGAGGTGCTGGAGCTCACAGCGCCGACCGAAGCCGCCGCCAAGGGCCTCGTCATCGAAGCCCGCCTCGACAAGGGCCGCGGCCCGGTGGCCACCGTGCTCGTGCAGAGCGGCATGCTGAAGAAGGGCGACGTGGTGCTCGCCGGCTCGAGCTTCGGCCGCGTGCGCGCCATGCTCGACGAGGACGGCGAGGCCACCGAGGAAGCGGGGCCGAGCATGCCGGTGGAGATCCAGGGCCTGACCGAGGTACCCGCCGCCGGCGACGAGTTCATGGTACTGACCGACGAACGCCGGGCGCGCGAGATCGCCACCTTCCGCCAGGGCAAGTACCGCGACGTCAAGCTGGCCAAGCAACAGGCGGCCAAGCTCGAGAACATGTTCGAGCAGCTGGGCGAGGGCACGCAGACCCTGTCGCTCATCATCAAGGCCGACGTGCAGGGCTCGCAGGAAGCGCTGGCGCAAAGCCTGCTCAAGCTCTCCACGCCCGAGGTCAAGGTGCAGGTCGTGCACGCCGCGGTGGGCGGCATCAGCGAGAGCGACGTCAACCTCGCCATCGCGAGCAAGGCCGTCATCATCGGCTTCAACGTGCGTGCCGATGCGGGGGCGCGCAAGCTCGCCGAGGGCAACGGCGTCGACGTCAAATACTACAACATCATCTACGACGCCGTCGACGAGATCAAGGCGGCGATGGGCGGCATGCTGGCGCCCGAGCAGAAGGAAGAAGTCATCGGCACGGCCGAGATCCGCACCGTCTTCGTGGCCAGCAAGATCGGCACGGTGGCAGGTTGCATGGTCACCGCGGGGCAGGTCACCCGCAACGCGCGTTTCCGCCTGCTGCGCGACAACGTGGTGGTCTATACGGGCGAGTTGGAGTCGCTCAAGCGGATGAAGGACGACGTGCGCGAGGTCAAGGAAGGCTTCGAGTGCGGTATCAAGCTCAAGAACTTCAACGACATCAAGGAAGGCGACCAGCTGGAGTTCTTCGAAGTCAAGGAAGTCGCCCGAACCCTCTGACGGCGCTGCTCGCAACTGGCGAGGCCCCGTCGGAAGACGGGGCCTCGTTGTTTGGGACGCCCCAGCGCGATCCAGTCCCGGAGTCCTCACCATGCGCCACAAGAAGTCGAACGTGCCCAACCGCAGCTTCCGCGTCGCCGACCAGATCCAGCGCGACGTGGCCGAGCTCATCCGCGAGCTGAAGGACCCGCGCGTCGGCATGGTCACGGTCAACAGCGTGAACGTCTCGCCCGACTACGCGCACGCGCAGATCTACTTCTCGGTCCTCGTCGGCGATGCCGCCGAGAGCGAGGCGGCGCTCAACGAGGCCGCCGGCTACCTGCGCAACGGCCTGTTCAAGCGCCTGGCCATCCACACCGTGCCGACGCTGCACTTCCACTTCGACCGCACCACCGAGCGCGCAGCCGACCTCTCCGTGCTCATCGCCAAGGCCAACGCCGTGCGCGCCAAGGACGAATGAACACGCCCGGCCCCCGCCCGCCCAGGCAACCGCGCCGCGCCCTGCACGGCGTGCTGCTGCTCGACAAGCCGCTCGGCTGGACGAGCAACGACGCCGTGCAGAAGGTGAAGGGGCTGCTGCGCGCCGAGAAGGTGGGCCACACCGGCACGCTCGATCCGCTCGCCACCGGCTTGCTGCCGCTGTGCTTCGGCGCGGCGACCAAGTTCTCGCAGGCCAACCTCGACGCCGACAAGCGCTACCTGGCCACGCTGCGCCTGGGCGAGCGCACCAGCACCGGCGACGGCGAGGGCGAGGTGATCGAGCGCCGCGAGGTCGGCTGCGACCTCGCCGCCGTCGAGGCGGCCTGCGCGCGCTTCGTCGGTGCCATCGCGCAGATGCCGCCGATGCACTCCGCGCTGAAGCACGAAGGACGGGCGTTGTACGAGTACGCGCGCGCCGGCATCGAGGTGGAGCGCGCGGCGCGCGCCGTGTGTATCCATCGCATTCACATCGTGAGCTGGCAGGCTCCGACGCTGATCATCGACGTCGCCTGCTCCAAGGGCACCTACATCCGCACGCTCGCCGAAGACATCGGCGCGGCACTGGGCTGTGGCGCGACGCTGGCCGCCCTCAGGCGCACGGCCAGCGGCCCGGTCACGCTCGATGACGCCGTCACGCTGGCGCAACTGCAGGCCATGTCCGAGCCCGAACGCGAGGCCCGGCTGTGGCCCGCCGACACGCTGCTTGCCGACTGGCCCGCCGTGCGCCTGCCCGACGACGAGGCCGGCCGCTTCCTCACCGGCCTGCGCCGCTGGGTTGCCCTGGACGATGCCGCGCATGTGCGCGTGTATGCCTCGACGCCGGCGCAGCCCGCGGGTGCAGCCCATGCGCATGCGGGCGCCTTTCTCGGCAGTGCCCACATCACCGCGGGCGAGCTGATCGCCGACCGCCTCCTCAGTCCCCTCGAGGTGCAGGCGGCCATGCCGCAGGCCTGACCCCTTTCGCCACCGCAGTGCGCCCTCCATGACCCAACCGATCCGCAACATCGCCATCATCGCCCACGTCGACCATGGCAAGACCACGCTCGTGGACCAGCTGCTGCGCCAGAGCGGCACCTTCCGCGAGAACCAGCAGGTCGCCGAGCGCGTGATGGACAGCAACGACATCGAGCGCGAGCGCGGCATCACCATCCTGGCCAAGAACTGCGCCGTGCAGTGGCAGGGCACGCACATCAACATCGTCGACACCCCGGGCCACGCCGACTTCGGCGGCGAGGTCGAACGGGCGCTGTCGATGGTCGACGGCGTCGTGCTGCTCATCGACGCCCAGGAGGGCCCGATGCCGCAGACGCGCTTCGTCACCCGGAAGGCGCTGGCGCTCGGCTTGAAGCCCATCGTCGTCGTCAACAAGGTCGACAAGCCCGGCTCGCGGCCCGACTACGTCATCAACGCCGCCTTCGAGCTCTTCGACAAGCTCGGCGCGAGCGAGGACCAGCTCGACTTCCCGGTCGTCTACGCCTCCGGCCTGAACGGCTGGGCCTCGCTGAAGGAGGGCAAGGCCGGCGAGGCCTGGGGCAGCGACCTGGCGCCGCTGTTCGAAACCATCCTGACGCAGGTGCCGGCGCACGAGGGCGACCCGGCGGCGCCGCTGCAGCTGCAGATCTCGTCGCTCGACTACTCCACCTACGTCGGCCGCATCGGCGTGGGCCGCATCAACAGCGGCACGTTGAAGCCGGCCATGGAGGTGCTGGTGGCCGAGGGCCCGGACGGCCCGAGCATCAAGGGCCGCATCAACCAGGTGCTCACCTTCGAGGGCCTGGAGCGCGTGCCGACGGACTCTGCCGGCCCGGGCGAGATCGTGCTCATCAACGGCATCGAGGGCATCGGCATCGGCGTCACCGTGACCGACCCGCTCAACCCGCAGCCGCTGCCGATGCTCAAGGTCGACGAGCCGACGCTGACGATGAACTTCTGCGTCAACACGAGCCCGCTCGCCGGGCGCGAAGGCAAGTTCGTCACCAGCCGGCAGCTCTGGGACCGGCTGCAGAAGGAACTGCAGAGCAACGTCGCGCTGCGTGTCAAGGAAAGCGGTGAGGACGGCATCTTCGAGGTCAGCGGCCGCGGCGAGCTGCACCTGACCATCCTGCTCGAGAACATGCGCCGCGAGGGCTACGAGATGGCCGTAGGCAAGCCGCGCGTCGTGCTCAAGGAGGTCGACGGCGAACGCCACGAGCCGATCGAGCTCGTCACCGTCGACGTCGAGGACCAGCACCAGGGCGCCGTGATGCAGGCGCTCGGCGAGCGCAAGGCCGAGCTCGTGAACATGGAGATGGACGGGCGCGGGCGCGTGCGGCTGGAATACCGCATCCCGGCGCGCGGGCTCATCGGCTTCTCCAACGAGTTCATGAACCTCACGCGCGGCACCGGCCTCATCAGCAACATCTTCGACGGCTACGAGGCCTACAAGGGCGAGATCGAGGGCCGCAAGAACGGCGTGCTGATCAGCATGGACGACGGCGAGATCGTCACCTACGCGCTCGGCAAGCTCGACGACCGCGGCCGCATGTTCGTGAAGCCCGGCGACCCCGTCTACGAGGGCATGATCGTCGGCATCCACAGCCGCGACAACGACCTCGTCGTCAACGCCGTGCGCCAGAAGCAGCTCACCAACTTCCGCGTCAGCGGCAAGGAGGACGCGATCAAGATCACGCCGCCGATCGAGCTGAACCTGGAGTACGCGGTGGAGTTCATCGCCGACGACGAGCTCGTCGAGATCACGCCCAAGAGCATCCGCCTGCGCAAGCGCTGGCTGAAGGAGCACGATCGCAAACGCGCGAGCCGGGAGGCCGCCTGATGGCCGCCTGATGGCCGCCTCATGGCCCTCTCATGGCCGCCTGATCACGCCGCCCTCCCGCGGGCGGCGGGGGCGCGCGTCGGCGCACGCGCCGACTGATCAGGGCAGGCGGTCGAGCAGCGCGCGCGCGGCCTTGCGCTGCGCGGGGTTGGCGATCGCCGCCTCCAGCGTGTCGAAGTAGGCCGCGCGGCTCGGCGCCTTGGCCGCCGAGCGGCGCGCCACCACGGGCGCGATGGGCCCGAGATACTGTGCCAGCACCTTGGCGCAGGCGTTGATCAGCGAATCGGGGATGAGGCCGAGGCTGGTGCCGGTGAGGCCGCCGAAAGCGGAAACGGTGCCGCCCCCGCCGCCGCTGCCCTGCGAGGGATGCGTCTTCAGGCTGCGTGCCTCGCTCAGGAAAGCCGTGCGCGCGTCGGCATTGGTCACCTGTTCGGCCAGCCGCTCGTACAGCGTGGGCAGGTCGTGGCAGGCTCGCGCGCTGCGCCGCACGAGCACGGCCGCGAGCGGCCCCACGTGGCGGGCGAGCTTGGCCTCCACCTGCTGCAGCAGCGCCGGGTCCCAATGTGCCGGCGGCTGCGCGCTCGAGGTGCGCGAAGGCACCGTCGGCACGATCTCGGTGGGCGCGTCGCTCGGGGCGAACAGCGCCCCCGGCGCGACGCGCGGCGCCACCGGCCGCGCGAAGGCCTCGAGCAGCTCCTGCTTGAAGGCGGCCGGGCTCGCGTGCCGGTTGCGCCGGTCCTTGGCCAGCGCCTTTGCCACCACCTCGTCGAAGTTGGCGCCGCGGGCATAGCCCGGGGTCAGCGAAGGCAGCACCGGCGGCTCGTGCACGACGCGGTACAGCAGCGACTCGGTGTTGCCCGTGAACGGCGGCCGCCCGACGAGCAGCTGGTACAGCAGCACGCCGGTGGCGTAGATGTCGACGCGCGAGTCGATCGGCTCGCCGAGGAACTGCTCGGGCGCCATGTAGCCCGGCGTGCCGATGACGCTGCCGGCCACCGTGAGGTCGTTGTGCTCGATGCGCGCGACGCCGAAGTCGGCGACTTTGACCTTGCCATCGTGCGTGATGAGCACGTTGGCCGGCTTGATGTCGCGGTGCCAGACGCCGTGCGAGTGCGAGTGGTCGAGCGCATCGAGCAGCTGCACGGTGATGCTGGCGACGTCGTCGTCGCTGAAGATCTTGCCCTTGGCGTTGTAGCGCGAGAGCGAACTGCCCTCGATGAACTCCATCGCGATGTACGACAGGTCGCCTTCGTCGCCGAAGTCGTAGACCGAGACGATGCCCGGATGCGAGAGCCGGCCGGCGGCCTGCGCCTCGACGCGGAAGCGCTGCTGCGCCGAAGCGCCGCTGCCGTCGGAGATGGCGAGGTCGCGGCGGATCGTCTTCAGCGCCACGGTGCGCTGGATGCCGGGGTCGAAGCCCTTGTAGACGACGCCCATGGCGCCCTCGCCGAGCACCGAGACGATGCGGTACTTGCCGAGTTGCTGGGGGAGGCTCATGGGGCAGGGTGGGCGCAGTGTCGCAGGGCGGCTGTCCCGCGGCTACCGCAGGGTCACTCGGGGCACCGCAAACGGGGGGACGCGCCGGCGATCCACCGTCAGCTCTCCAGCATCTTCATGGCCTGCACGACGCTCGCGCGCATGCGCGAGAACGAGGAGGCCAGGATGCCGATCTCGTCCTTGCCGGCCGAGAACTCGGGCGCATCGAGGTCCCCCTGGCTGACGCGGTCGGCCAGCGCCGCGAGCTTGAGCACCGGGCGCACGATGAGCAGCCAGACCATCAGGTTGAGCACGATGCCCAGCGCCACGAAGACGCCGATCTGCGCACCCATGAAGACACGGAAGGAGCGATCGGCGCGCGCCATCGGCACCGACAGGGGCACCGAGACCATCTGCGCCCCGATGACTTCGTTGAGCTGCCAGCCGAAGCCGTTGGCCGGGCCGTACTTGTCGATCATCGTTCTCGGCGCCGCTTCGACGCTGCTGTGGCATTCCAGGCAAGCCGGGTTGGTGATGCGCAGCGGCCGCGCGATCCACAGGCTCGGGCCCGCGGGCGTGTCGCGCGTGCCCGACGCCTCGCCCATGCCGGCGTCGTTGCGGAACTGGTTCACCACGTCGACCTCCCAGCCGGCGGCGCGGTCGCGCGGGTTGGTCGGATTGAGCGTCGCCTCCTTGTAGAGGAAGTCCGGGTACTTGGAGCGCAGCGCGCCGAGCACCTCGGTTGCGGAGTAGCTCGGGATGGCCTGCGGCAGGAACTCGTACTTCAGCTGCGTCTGCAGCAGCTTGGTGATCTGGCCCGTGGTGTAGCCGCGCACGGCCAGTGCCTTCTCCATCAGCAGCGTGGCCTGCTTCAGCACCTCGTCCTTGGCGTTGGCCTCGAGCAGGTTCTTCGTGATGACGCCGCTCACGCCGAGGCCGAGCAGCATCACGAGCAGGAACAGCAGGTTGAACTTGACCAGCAGCTTCATCGACTTGCTCCAGTTGTCGTCCTGCGCGGGCGGGGCTCGGGGGGGTTGATGATGGGCCCCCACTCGGGGTGCACCGGCAGATGCGAGGCGATCTCGGCGCGGAAGGCGGCGTCGCGCACCAGCGGCGCGAAGCGCGCGGGCATTTGCACGCGCAGGGTCATCTCCGCCGTCAGCCAGTCGGCGAGCTGCGCGTACGTGGGGCCCGGCAGCGGCACGGGCTCGATGCGCTTGTCGCGGAAGGCCGCGGCGCGCAGCGGAATGGGGTCGCGGAACGAGCGTGGCACCGTCTGCAGCCAGCTCGGTGCCGGGCGCGCCGCCACGCTGCCGCGGCGCGCGCCTTCGCCACCGTAGAACTCGCCAGCGTTGACGGCGATGGAGCCGCTGCCGAGGCGGCGCTCGACGAGATCGACGCGCCCGCTCTCGACGAAGGCGACGTGCTCGCGCTTCATCTGGTGCAGCACCACCGAGCCCTTGAACGGAAGCACCTCGAGCGCCGGCGTGACGATGCCGGCGGCCTCGCGCGGGCCGCGCGCCGTGCCCTTGAGCCAGCCATGCAGCAAGTAGATCTGGGGTGCTCGCTCGTTCTTTGCGGGGAAACCCGCAGGCGCCAGCATCGCGCGCGCCTCGGGGCCGAGGTCGTAGGTGCTCTGGTCGGCGCCTTCGATGCGCAGCAGCAGGGTCTTGGGGCTCGTCTCGACGATGGCACCGGGCTCCAGCCGCTGCCCCGCCGTGGCCGTCACGCGGCGCAGGCCGTCGACGACGACCGCCTCGCCCTCGAGCACGCTGATGACCCAGTCCTGCGCCTGCGCCTGGGCGGCCGCAAACGCAGCGAGCGCGATCGCCAGCGCCTGCGCCCGCACGCGCAGCCCCGCCCCGGCACGGCGAACCACGGCACTCCTCACCAGCACTGCTTCTTCGTTGTTCACGTTTGTCCTGACCTGCACGTCGATCACGACAGGCGAATCACCGGCAATGGTAGCGGCTCGGCCCGGTACAGTCGCCGGGGAAGCGGCCAACGGCCCTGCGACGCAGGCCTCGCCACCTGTCTCACGCCCCTCATGCCGACCCTCACTCACCGCCGCGCCGTACTGACCATGATCTGCGCGGCGCTGCTGTGGAGCATCGCCGGCGTCGTGACGCGCCAGCTCGAAAGCGCCCGCGGCTTCGAGCTCACCTTCTGGCGCAGCGCCTTCAATGCCATCGCCCTGGCCGCGCTGCTGGTCGCCTGGCGCGGTCCCGTGCCGCTGTGGCGCACCTTCGCACGCGGCGGGCGCGCGTTTTGGCTGTCGGGCCTGTGCTGGTGCGTCATGTACACCGCCTTCATGGTGGCGCTGACGCTCACCACGGTGGCCAACGTGCTGGTGACGATGGCGCTGGCGCCGCTGTTCACGGCCCTCCTCGCGCGGGGGCTGCTCGGGCACAGGCTGGCCCTGCGCACCTGGGTGGCGATCGCGGCAGCGGGGCTCGGCATCGCCTGGATGTACGGGGCGCAGTTCAGCGCCGGCGAGGCGCGCCACCTGCTCGGCACGGTGGTGGCGCTGGCGGTGCCACTCGCGGCAGCGACGAACTGGACGCTGCTGCAGCACCTCCATCGATCGGCCGCGCACGGCTCGGCGCGCAACAGCGGGCAGCAGGCAGGCGTGGATCCGGCGGGCCACGATGCCGCGGCCGACATGCTCGCCGCCGTGCTGCTCGGCGCCGTGCTGTCGGCGGCTCTCGCGCTGCCGCTCGCCTGGCCGCTCGCGGCCTCGGCGCACGACCTCGGCTGGCTGGCGCTGCTGGGGGTGGTGCAGCTGGCCATCCCGTGCCTGATGGCCGTGGTGGCCGCCCGATCGCTGAGCGCGCCCGAGGCTTCGCTGCTCGCGCTGCTCGAGGTGCTGTTCGGCGTCGCCTGGGCCTGGATCGGTGCCGGCGAGGCGCCGGCCACCCCCGTGCTCGCCGGCGGCGCACTCGTGCTCGCGGCGCTGGCCGGCAACGAACTGCCCGCGCTGGTGCGGCGCCGAGCCCGGCCGATGGCCAACGCTTGAGCAACGCGAAGAAGCCGCAAGAACAAGGATCGGAGACATGACGATGAAGCAGCTGTCGGGGCTCGACGCCACTTTCCTCTACCTCGAGACGCCGCAGATGCCCATGCACGTGGGCGCGCTGCATGTCTTCGAGCTGCCCGCGGGCTTCAAGGGCCGCTTCGTCACGGCGTTGCGCAGGCACATGGCGGCGCGGCTGCCGGTGACGCCGGTGCTGCGGCGGCGGCTGTGGTGGATGCCGCTGAACATGGCCAACCCGGCCTGGGTCGACGCCGAGCCCGACCTCGCGGCGCACATCGTCGAGACCCGCCTGCCCGCCTCGGCGAAGCTCGGCGACGGCATGGCCGAGCTTCAGGCCGAGGTCGGCCGGCTGCATCCGGTGCTGCTCGACCGCCGCCGGCCGCTGTGGAAGTTCCACGTCTTCGAGGGCCTCGCCCCCGGCGCCTCGGGCCGCCGGCGCGTCGCCATGTACACGCAGCTGCACCATGCCGCGGTGGACGGCCAGGCGGCGGTGGCGCTGGCCAATGCGATCCTGGACACGACAGCGCAGCCGCGTGCCGTCGAGGCGCGGCCGAGCCGGCGCGAGAAGACCTTCGAGATCAGCATGACCGAGATGCTGCGCGGCGTGCTCGGCAGCCAGGCGCAGAAGGTGGCGCAGATCATCCGCGAGCTGCCCGGCACCGTGGGCACGCTCGGCAGCGCCGCCGGCCAGGCGGTGAGCCGCGGCGCGCTGCCGCTGCTCGGCGCGGGCCGCGGCAAGGGGAGCGTCGCCAACATTGCACTCGCACCGCGCACCCCCTTCAACGCCTCGGTCACCGAGGCACGCGCCTTCGCTGCCGTCACCTTGCCGCTGGCCGAGGTGAAGGCGCTCGGCCGCGCCAGCGAGGGCACCATCAACGACATCGTGCTGTGGCTCGCCAGCACGGCGCTGCGCCGCTACCTCGCCAAGCGGCAGGCGCTGCCGCGCAAGAGCTTGATCGCCGCGGTGCCGATCTCGCTGCGCGAGAAGGGCGACACGAGCTCGGACAACCAGGCCTCGATGAGCCTGGTGAACCTCGGCACCAATATCGCCGACCCGCGGCGGCGCCTGGCGCACGTGAAGGCGGCCACCGCGGCGATGAAGTCGACCATGGGCAGCCTGAAGAGCATCCTGCCCACCGACTTTCCTTCGCTCGGCGTGCCCTGGCTGCTCGAGGCGGCGACGGCGCTCTACGGCAAGGCCAAGGTGGCCGAGCGCATCCCGCAGGTGGCCAACGTCGTCATCAGCAACGTGCCCGGGCCGCCGGTGCCGCTGTACCTGGCCGGCGCGCACATGCTCACCAACTACCCGACCTCCATCGTCGTGCACGGCATCGCGCTCAACATCACCGTGCAGAGCTACGACCAGTCGCTCGACTTCGGCCTCATCGCCGACGCCGCGGCCGCGCCCGACTTGGCCGCACTGGCCGAGGCGCTGCGCGTGGCGCTGGACGACCTGCGCGTGCTCGTCGGCTCGCTCGATGCCGATCTCGCCGCCGCCGCGGCGGCCGCACCCGGCCTCGTCGGCCGCACGACGCGGCGGCTGCGCGAGGCGGTGGACGGTGCGCTCGGTCGCGCCGCCGTGCACGCGGCTTCGACGGTGACCACGCAGATGACGGCAAAGGTGGCGCGCGAGGCGTTCGCCAATGTCGCCAGCGCCGCCAGTGCCGCCGCCGCGGCCGGGACGGCGATGAGCGGCTCGGCGCGGCGCGCCCTGAAGGCGGTGGCGGCCGTGAAGGCGCCCGCGCCGGCGAAGGCCGCAAGGGCCAAGGATTCCGGCAAGGCGAAGTCCGCCAAGCCCGCAAAGCCCGCCAAGCGGGCTTCGGCTGTCGCGGCCGGGACACGCCGACCTGGGGCAAGCTCCCAAGGCCGCACTTCCGGCCGCACTCGAAAATGACGGCATGACCTCGCAGTACCGGCGCCGCCGCGCGCCCCTCGAGATGGATCGCGGCGCCGAGCACGGCGCCGAGTTGCAGCCGCCGCATCCGTTGCTCATGCTGCTGGAGGCGCGCGCGCCCTGGGAGTATGCGGCGCTGCTCGCCGCCAGCCCGTGGCTGTCGCGCCTTCCCGTGGGCGACGGCCATCCGGTCATCGTCTACCCGGGGCTCGGCGCCTCCGACTTCAGCACCGCCGCGCTGCGCAACTTCCTGCGCGACCGCGGCTACACCGCCTATGCCTGGAAGCAGGGCTTCAACTTCGGCCCGCGCGGCGGCGTGCTCGAGGGCTGCCGCGCCCAGCTGGCGCAGGTGGCGGCGCGCCACCGCGAGCGCGTGAGCCTGGTCGGCTGGAGCCTGGGCGGCATCTACGCGCGCGAGCTCGCCAAGGAGCAGCCCGAGCATGCCCGCTGCGTCATCACGCTCGGCACGCCGTTCGCGGGCCATCCGCGCGCCACCAATGCCTGGCGCTTCTACGAGATGGTGAGCGGGCAGTCGGTGCACGACCCCGCGCTCATCGAGCAGATCAAGGTGCCGCCGGCGTGCCCGACCACCTCGCTGTACAGCAAGAGCGACGGCGTCGTCGCCTGGCAGTGCAGCATCAACCCCGAGCATCCGAACACCGAGAACATCGAGGTGCACGCCAGCCACATCGGCATGGGCATGAACCCGCTGGCGCTGTACGCCATCGCCGACCGCCTGGTGCAGGACCCGGCACGCTGGAAGCGCTTCGACCTACGCGGCGCCCGCCGCTGGTTCTACAAGGTCACCGGGCACGCGCCGATCCAGGCCGCGCTCTCGGTCTGAGCATTTCCCCTTCCGGCCCCTTCCGGCCCCTTCCGGGCACTCCCAACCACTGCCGTGCACTCCGCGGCGACCACGTCCATGCGCATCCCGAGCAACGGCATCGAGATTGAGATCGACGACCAGGGCCCGCCCGGCGGCGAGCCGCTGCTGCTGATCATGGGCCTGGGCATGCAGCTCATCGCCTGGCCCGACGAGCTCGTGCAGCAACTCGTCGCACGGGGCTTCCGCGTGCTGCGCATCGACAACCGCGATGCCGGCCTGTCGACGCAGCTCGACCACCTCGGCGTGCCCAACCTGGCCTGGGCGGCGCTGCGCTATGCGATGCACCTGCCCGTGCACGCGCCGTATGGCATCGCCGACATGGCCGCCGACGCCGTCGGCGTGCTCGACGCGCTCGGGGTGCCCGCGGTGCATGTCTGCGGCGCCTCGATGGGCGGCATGATCTCGCAGCACCTCGCCGCCACGCATCCCGCTCGCGTGAAGAGCCTGACGCTGATGATGACGACCACCGGTGCGCGCCGCCTGCCGCAGGCGCGCGCCCATGTGCGGCGGGCACTGCTGGCGCGACCGGCCAGCGCCGACGAGGACGCCATCGTCGCGCACCTGGCGCGCGTCATGGAGCTCATCGGCAGCCCGGGCTTCCCGCCATCGCCGGAGCAACTGCGGCAGCGGCTTTCGGCATCGGTGCGGCGAGCCTGGCGGCCCGCCGGCACCGTGCGCCAGCTGGCGGCGATCGCCGGCGACGGCGACCGCAGCACTCTCGTGCAGGGCATCCGCGCGCCGACGCGCGTCATCCACGGCGAAGCCGACCCGCTCGTGCCGGTGGAGGCAGGGCACGAGCTCGCGGCGCGCATTCGCGGTGCGGTGCTCGACATCGTGCCCGGCATGGGGCACGACCTGCCGCAGGAACTGCTGCCGCGCTTTGCCGAGGGCGTGGCCGAGAACGCGGCGCGCGCTGCAGCCAAGGCCACGGCCTGACCCGGCGCTCGTCCGGCTGTCGGCACGCGGCCCGAAGTTTCCCGCCTGCAAAGCGACCCGCTACGGGCCCTCTCCAGACGATAGAATTCGCCCGATCAATTGGGAGTCATCCGCATGTATGCCGCCGTGGTTGAGCCGGGCAAGATCGCCCAGGTTCTGGGTCTTCGTCGACGGGTCACCTCGGTCGAACAGCTCGAGCAACAGGTGGAGGCCGGGCTGCCCAAGGCCTCGCTCGGCGCCGTGGCGCGCTACGTCTACGGCAGCTCGCCCGATGCGGTGGCCTTGATGCAGCGAGTCATTCCGGCGGCCACTTTCCACCGCCGGGGCGAGGAATTGAAACCGCAGGAGGGCGAGCGGGTCGAACGCCTGGCGCGGGTGATCGCGACTGCAGAGCATGTGTGGGGCAGCGCCGACGACGCACGCATCTTTCTGTCCACCGGCCACGCCATGCTGGGCGGAAAGCGGCCGATCGAGGTGGCCTTGACGGAGTTGGGAGCACGCCGGGTGGAGAACCTGCTCTGGTCGCTGTTCCATGGCGTCGCCGCCTGAGGCGCGAGCGAAGACCACCGCCACCCGACAAGCACCGTCGCAAGCCTGGCAGGCCTGGCGCATCGCCGACGGACGGTTCGATGTGTTCAGCCCTGTCGGCGCTTCGCTGGTGGGCGGGCGGTGGAACTCGGTGGGCCTCGGCGTCATTTGTGCCAGCCGGACCTACGCAGGCGCCATGCTGGAGCGCCTGGCCCACGCCGGCATCGGGCGAATGCCGACGACGCACGTGGCGATCGAGATCACCGTCGCCGCGTCGGTCAGCGTCGAGCATCATGACGAGAGCAGCCTGCCCGTCGGGTGGGATCATGCGGACCTGCGCGTGCCGCGCGCCTTCGGCGATGCTTGGCTTCGTGCGCGGCGAACGGCCGTGCTGGTGGTTCCTTCGGTCGTTGCGCGCAGGGAAGGGAACGTGCTCCTGAACCCGCAGCACGCGGATTTCAAGAAGATCGTTGCCGGGAGCCCGGAACCGGTCGTCTGGGATACGCGGCTGTTCGCGCGGCGCTGAACCTGAGCCTGTTCGGCCCGTGGGACCGACAAAGAGAAGATCGGTGCAATCAACTCAAACACCTGGCCCCTGGCGCCTGTCCGTCGCCCCGATGATGGACTGGACCGATCGCCACTGCCGCGTGCTGCACCGCCTGGTCACGCGGCGCACGCGCCTGTACACCGAAATGGTGACCACCGGCGCGCTGCTGCACGGCGATGTCGCCCGCCATCTCGATTTCAGCGCCGAGGAGCATCCGCTGGCGCTGCAGCTCGGCGGCAGCGATCGGGCTGAGCTGGCGCATTGCGCGCGGCTGGCCGAGCGCTGGGGCTACGATGAGATCAACCTGAACTGCGGCTGCCCGAGCGAGCGCGTGCAGCGCGGCTCCTTCGGCGCCTGCCTGATGGCCGAGCCGGCGCTCGTCGCCGACTGCGTGGCGGCGATGCGCGACGCGGTTGCGGTGCCGGTGACTGTGAAGCACCGCATCGGCATGGACCGCGGCGAGAGCTACGGCTTCGTGCGCGATTTCGTCGGCACCGTGGCGCAGCGCGGCGGCTGCGAGGTCTTCGTCGTGCATGCGCGCAATGCCTGGCTGAAGGGCCTGTCGCCGAAGCAGAACCGCGAGGTGCCGCCGCTGCGCTACGACTTCGTCTATCGCCTGAAGGCCGACTTCCCGCAGCTCACGATCGTGCTCAACGGCGGTGTCACGTCCGATGAGCAGATCGCCGCGCACCTCGCGCACGTAGACGGTGTCATGCTCGGCCGCCACGCTTACCACGAGCCGTGGGCGATGGCGGCGTGGGACCAGCGCTTCCTCGGCGCCGACGAGCCGGTGGCGCACACGAGCGACGAGGTCGAGGCGCACTTCGTCGACTACGTGGCGCGCCAACCCTGGCCCGCCGGCGCCAGCTGGCTGGCCGCGACGCGGCACATGATGGGCCTGCGCAACGGCCAGCCGGGCGCGCGCCGCTGGCGGCAGGTCTGGTCCGACGCCCGCCTGCGCCACGAGAACCCCGTGCGGGTGATGGCGCTGGCCCGCGCCGCGCTGCAAGGGCCGGCGCTGCAGAATGAAGCCGTCGCAGCCTGACGGCGATCGGACCGGAGCGTTCCGGCCGGCGCGCAAAGGGGCGGGCGAAGGAGGCAGGGAAGTGCAGGGTGACGGACGCGAAAGGCGCGAAGCCGGCGAAGGACGCGAAAGTTCCAGCGGCACCGACGGACCCCGCCCGCTGCGCGTGCTGGCCGACGGCACGGGCATCGAGATCGTCGACCAGCGCCTGCTGCCGCACCGGCTGGCCTGGGTGGCGCTGTGCGATGTCGAAGCGGTGGCCGCGGCCATCGGCGAGATGTGGCTGCGCGGCGCGCCGCTCATCGGCGCCGCCGCGGCCTTCGGCCTGGCGCTGGCGCTGCGGCGAGATGCGGGTGACGCCGGCCTCGCTGCCGCGGTCGACTGCCTGGCCGCGACGCGGCCCACTGCCGTCAACCTCGCCTGGGCGCTGCAGCGCGTGCGCCGGCAGGTGCAGCCGCTGCAGCCGGCGCGGCGCGCCGCCGCTGCCTGGCGCGAGGCCGGGCGCATCGCCGCCGAAGACGTGGCCGCCAACGCCGCCATCGGCGAGCACGGGCTCGCGTTGCTGCGCGACATCGCGGCGCGCCGCGGCGGCCCCGTGCGCGTGCTGACGCACTGCAATGCCGGCTGGCTGGCCACGCTCGGCTGGGGCACGGCGACGGCGCCGATCTACAAGGCGCAGGCCGCCGGCCTGCCGCTCATGGTGTGGGTCGACGAGACGCGCCCGCGCAACCAGGGCGCGAGCCTAACGGCCTGGGAGCTCGGCCGCGCCGGTGTTGCGCACCGCGTCATCGCCGACAACGCCGGCGGCCTGCTGATGCGCCGCGGCGAGGTCGACCTCGTCATCGTCGGCTGCGACCGCGTGGCCGCCAACGGCGACGTGTGCAACAAGATCGGCACCTACCTGAAGGCGCTGGCGGCGCACGACAACGGCGTGCCGTTCTACGTCGCGATGCCGCTCTCGACGCTCGACCTCGCGCTGGCCGACGGCGACGCCATCCCGATCGAGGAGCGCAGCGCGCGCGAGCTCACGCACATCGCCGGCCGCAGCGCCGGCGGCGAGGTGGTCGAGGTCTGCCTCGTGCCCGAGGGTACGCCGGCCGCCAACCCGGCCTTCGACGTGACGCCGGCGAGGCTGGTGAGCGGTCTCATCACCGAGCGCGGCGTCGTGCCTGCCGACGGCGCGGCGCTGCGTGAACTCGGCCGCCGGGCAGCGGCGGCGCGCTCCGACGAGGCCGCACGCCCCGGCGAGGCCGCACGTCCCGACGAGGCCGTACGCCCCGGCCAGGCCGCACGCCCCGGCGAGGTCGCATGACGCCCGGCGAGCGCCCGCTGCGCGAGGCCCTGGCGGCGGCGCTGCGGCGCCTCGATGCGCTCGGGCTCAACCGCGGCAGCACCGGCAACCTGAGCCATCGCTGCCTCGACGGCACGGGCCTGTGGATCACGCCCACCGGCATGGGCGCCGACGAGATCGGCGCCGACGACCTCGTCCGGCTCGGCTTCGACGGCAGCACGCGCGGGCGCTGGAAGCCCTCGTCCGAGGCGCCGTTCCACCAGGCGATCTACGCCGCGCGGCCCGACCTCAATGCCGTCGTGCATTGCCACTCGGTCAACGCCACCGCGCTCGCGTGCCTGCGCCGCGGGCTGCCGGCCTTCCACTACATGGTGGCGGTGGCGGGCGGCGATTCGGTGCCCTGCGTGCCGTACCACCTCTTCGGCACCGCGGCCCTGTCGCGCGCGGTGGCGCAGGCGCTCGCCGACCGCGACGCCTGCCTGCTCGCCAACCATGGCCTCGTTGCAGCAGGGTCGACGCTGGCCAAGGCAATGAAGGTGGCGCTCGAGGTCGAGTCGCTGGCCGAGGTCTACCTGAAGGCGCTGGCCGTCGGCGAGCCCGTGCAGCTCAGCGCCGCCGAGATGGCCGAGGTGCTGGAGAAGTTCAGGCACTACGGGCAGCCGGCGGCAGGGAACGGGCCCTGACGCCGGCACGCCCTACATGACGGTGGGAGACGGCACCCCTTCGCGCGCAGCACCGCCCTCGGGGCGGCGCGCCGGCCAGGTCGCCAGCAGCACCCCGAGCAGTGCGAACGCGAAGGCCGCGGCGTGGCCGGCGCCGAACGGTTCGCCGAGCAGGAGCACGCCGACGAGCGCCGCACTCACCGGCACCATGACCATGAAGACACCCGACTGCGCCGCCGGGACGTGGGCGAGGCCGGCCATCCACAGCCACACCGTGACCATGCTCGCCGCCAGCGCATAGAAGACGAGCAGGGCCCAGGTCGGCGTGCTCACAGCGCCGAAGTCGAAGCGGCTCGCCTGCCACAGGCCGAATGGCGTCACGAGGGCCAAGCCCCACAGGTTGATGAGCGCGCTGATGCGCCGCGGCGACACCTGCGCCGTGAGCCGCTTGCCGATGACCACGTAGCTGGCCTCGCAGAGCACTGCACCGAGCAGCAACACGAAGCCCCAGGGCGACGCCGGCGCGGCCGGGGCGCCGCCGCTGCCGGGTGCCGCGGGCGAGCGCACGAGGGCGAGCAGCACCACGCCGGCCACGGCGCAGGCCACCGCGGCCCAGATGCGCAGGCCCACGCGCTCGCGCAGCAGCCACCAGGAGCCGAGCGCCACGGCGGCCGGGATGCCGGCCATCACGACACCCGCGGCCACCACACCACTCAGCTTGACGCCGTAGAGCATGCAGATCGAGAAGAGGAAGTTGCCGAGGAAGCTCTCCCAGAAGAGCAGGCGGCGGTCGCGCGGCGACAGCGGTGCTTCGCCGGGGGCGCGCCTGAGCCAGTGCAGCATGGCCATGGCGGCGATGCCGAAGCGCAGCCAGGCGAGCAGGAAGACGGGCAGCGCCGCCACCAGCAGCTTGGACAGGCCGACGTAGCTGCCTACCAGCGTGGTGCTGGCAGCGAGCGCCATCCAGGCCCAGTACGGCGTGGTCTTGGCCAAGCGCCGTCAGGCCCGCTTCATCCAGCCTTCGCGCACGGCATCGGCCAGCGTCAGGTCGAGGCAGCGGCGGATGAGGCCGACCATCTCGTCGATCTGCGCCCGCGTGATCACCAGCGGTGGCGCGATGATCATGCGGTCACCGACGGCGCGCATGATCAGGCCCTCGCGGAAGCAGTGCGCCCGGCAGGCCATGCCGACCTCGAGCTCGGGCGCGAAGGCGGTGCCGCGGGCCTTGTCGGCCACGAGCAGCAGGGCGCCCATGAGGCCGCAGGTCTCGGCGTCACCGACGAGCGGGTGCGCGGCCAGCTCACGATAGGCCGCGGCGAGATACGGCCCGAGGTCGGTGCGCACGCGCTCGACGAGGCCGAGCTCGCGGATCAGGCGCACGTTGGCCAGGCCGACGGCGCAGGCCACCGGGTGCCCCGAGTAGGTGTAGCCGTGCGCGAACTCGCCGCCGCGTTCGATCAGCGCCTTGGCGACGCGTTCGCCCACCAGCACGCCGCCGAGCGGCACGTAGCCGCTCGTCACGCCCTTGGCGAAGGTCATCAGGTCGGGCCGGGCGTCGAAGGTCTCGCAGCCGAACCATTGGCCGGTGCGGCCGAAGCCGCAGATGACCTCGTCGCTGGCGAGCAGCACGCCGTACTTGCCGCAGATGCGCTGCACTTCCGGCCAGTAGGTGGCGGGCGGCACGATGACACCGCCGGCGCCCTGCACCGGCTCGCCGATGAAGGCGGCCACGCGATGCGGGCCGAGCTCGAGGATGCGGTCTTCGAGCCAGCTGGCGGCGAAGAGGCCGAACTGGTCGCGCGAGAGCCCCTGCGGGCGGCCGTGGTCCCACCAGTAGGGCTGCGGGATGTGCACGATGCCCGGGATCGGCAGCCCGCCCTGCGCGTGCATGCCGGCCATGCCGCCGAGCGAGGCGCCGGCCATCGTGCTGCCGTGGTAGGCGTTGTGGCGGCTGATGATGATGTCGCGCCCGGGCTCGCCGCACACGTCCCAGTAGCGGCGCACCATGCGCACGACGGTGTCGTTGCCCTCGCTGCCCGAGCCGCTGAAGAAGACATGCTCGAAGCCCGCCGGGCTCACTTCGGCCAGCAGCTCGGCGAGCTCGATGGCCGGCGGCGTCGCCGTCTGGAAGAAGGCGTTGTAGAAGGGCAGCTCGCGCAGCTGGCGCGTGGCCGCGTCGATCAATGCCTGCTGCCCGTAGCCGACGTTGACGCACCACAGGCCGCTCATCGCGTCGAGGATCTTGTGGCCGTCGCTGTCCCAGAGGTAGATGTTGTCGGCGCGCGTGATGATGCGCGAGCCCTTCTGCGCCAGCGATCGGAAGTCGGTGAAGGGATGCAGGAAATGGCGCGCGTCGGCGGCCTGCCACACCTGGGTGTCGCGTGTTGCGGGGGTGCTGCTCATGGCGGAGTCCTCGGGCGTGCTGGAGCGATGAAGAGGCGGATCAGACGTGCAGCAACAGGTGCTCGCGTTCCCAGGGCGAGATGACCTTCATGAACTCGGCGTACTCGATCTCCTTGATCTCGGAGTACACGGTGACGAAGCCCTGGCCCAGCACCTCGGCGAGCGCCGCCTCCTCGCGCAGCAGCTGCAGCGCCTCGCCCAAGCTGCGCGGCAGCTGGTAGTCGCCGAGGTAGGCGTCGCCGCGGCACTCGGCGGTGGGCTCGATGCGGTTGACGAGGCCGAGGTAGCCGCAGGCCAGCGTCGCGGCCAGCGCGACGTAGGGGTTGGCGTCGGCGCCGATGACGCGATTCTCGATGCGGCGTGCCGCCGGCGCCGCCACCGGGCTGCGGATGCCCACCGTGCGGTTGTCGGTGCCCCACTGGATGTTGATGGGCGCGGCCGTGAAGCGCGCCAGCCGACGGTAGCTGTTGACGTAGGGCGCGAAGAGCGCCATCGCGGCCGGGATGTACTTCTGCAAGCCGCCGATGTACCAGTAGAACTCGCGGCTCGGCGAGCCGTCCTCGTTGCTGAAGATGTTGCGGCCGTCTTCCTTGGAGACGACGCTCTGGTGCACGTGCATGGCGCTGCCCGGCTCGCCGGCGATCGGCTTGGCCATGAAGGTGGCGAACATGTCGTGCCTGAGTGCCGCCTCGCGCACCGTGCGCTTGAACAGGAACACCTCGTCGGCGAGGCCGAGCGGGTGGTCGTGGAAGAAGTTGATCTCCATCTGGCCGGCGCCGATCTCGTGGATCAGCGTGTCGACGTTGAGCTCCATCTTCTCGCAGTAGTCGTAGACGTCCTCGAAGAGAGGGTCGAACTCGTTCACCGCGTCGATCGAATAGGCCTGCCGGCTCGTCTCGCTGCGGCCGCTGCGGCCGACCGGCGGCTTCAGCGGCACGTCGGGGTCGGTGTTGCGGGCGACAAGATAGAACTCGAGCTCGGGCGCGACGATCGGGCTCCAGCCCTTGGCCTCGTAGAGCTCGCAGACCCGCCGCAGCACCGAGCGCGGCGCGTAGGGCACGAGCGTGCCGTCACGGTCGTAGCAGTCGTGGATGACCTGCGCCGTCGGATCGGCGGCCCAGGGCACGATGCGCACCGTGCTCGGGTCGGGGCGCAGGTGCATGTCGCGGTCGGTGGGGTTGATGACGTCGTAGTACGGCCCCTCCTCGGGGAACTCGCCGGTGACGCCCATCGCCACCACCACTTCGGGCAGGCGCATGCCGCGGTCCTCGGTGAACTTCTCGCGCGGCAGGATCTTGCCGCGCGCCACGCCGGTGAGGTCAGGCACCAGGCATTCGATCTCGGTAACACGGTGCTCGTTGAGCCAGCTCTCGAGCTCGCTGAAAGTGAAGTGGGCTTTGGTGTTCATGGGGCTCGCGCTCATGGGCTGGGAACTGGGGAAACGGGGATCGGGTGGTTCGACGCGCAGGCGTCCCGGATCGATGGGTCGCGCCCCCGAACCTGGCGCCGAGGGCTCGCCGTGCCTGACGTGCCTGATGCATGGGGCCCGGAACTGCCGCGGGCCGCCGGCGGCTCAGGCGCCGACAGGCGCCGACAGGCGCCGGATCGGGCGATGGCTCAGGACGATGGCTCAGGGGCCAGGGGCGGATGCGGCAGCGGCTCGCGCGGCCGGCTGGCGGCGCGCTCGCGGCACTCGCGCACGGGCACCGGCAGGGCGGGCCTGTCGGCGCTGGAGTGGGTGATCGTTTTCAAGGTCCGTCCACCTCGCGCAAGCATATCGCGTGCGCGTGACGCGGCCATCCCGAGGATCGGCGCTGCGCGCACGGCATCCGGCACGCGCCCGCGCGCCCGGCGCCACCCCGATGGCGTGCGCGAGGCGGCAGCGGACTCGCCGCGGCGCTGTCGTGGCGCGCCGGGCGGCGCCTCAGGCCGCGCGCCGGATGGCGGCGCGCAGCGTGTCGACGATCTGGTCGATCTGGCTCTTCTCGACGATGAGCGGCGGCGACAGCGCGACGATGTCGCCCGTCGTGCGCACGAGCACGCCCTGGGCCCAGCAGTCCAGGAAGATGTTGAAGGCGCGCTTGGTCGGCTCGCCGACCATCGGCGCGAGCTCGATGCCGCCGATGAGGCCGAGGTTGCGGATGTCGATGACGTTGGGCTCGCCCTTCAGCGAGTGCACGGCGTCGGCGAAGTAGCCGTCGAGCTCCTTGGCGCGCGTCAGCAGGCCTTCTTCGGCGTAGACGTCGAGCGTCGCGATGCCGGCGGCGCAGGCCAGGGGGTGCGCCGAGTAGGTGTAGCCGTGGAAGAACTCGATCAGGTGCTCGGGCCCGTTCATGAAGACATCGTGGATCGGCTGTCTGGCGATCACCGCGCCCATCGGCACGGTGCCGCTGGTGATGCCCTTGGCGCAGGTCATGAGGTCGGGCATGACGTCGAAGGTCTGCGCCGCGAAGGCGCTGCCGGTGCGGCCGAAGCCGGTGATGACCTCGTCGAAGATGAGCAGGATGCCGTGCTTGTCGCAGATCTCGCGCAGGCGCTTCAGGTAGCCCTGCGGCGGCATCAGCACGCCGGTGGAGCCGGCCACCGGTTCGACGATGACGGCGGCGATGGTGCTCGCGTCGTGCAGCGCCACCAGGCGCTCGAGGTCGTCGGCGAGCTCGGCGCCATGCGCCGGCAGACCGCGCGTGAACGCGTTGCGCGCCGGGTCGTGCGTGTGGCGGATGTGGTCGACGCCGGTGAGCAGCGAGCCGAAGTGCTTGCGGTTGGCGACGATGCCGCCGACCGAGATGCCGCCGAAGTTGACGCCGTGGTAGCCGCGCTCGCGGCCGATGAGGCGGGTGCGCGAGCCCTCGCCGCGCACGCGGTGGTAGGCGATGGCCATCTTCAGCGCCGTCTCCACCGCCTCGCTGCCGCTGTTGGTGAAGAAGACGCGGTTCATGCCGGCGGGCGCGATGGCGGCCACGCGCTCGGCGAGCTCGAAGGCCTTCGGGTGCCCCATCTGGAAGGCGGGCGCGAAGTCCATCTCCGCGGCCTGGTCCTGGATGGCCTTGACGATGCGCGGGCGCGAGTGCCCGGCATTCACGCACCACAGGCCCGCCGCGGCGTCGAGCACCTGGCGGCCGTCGACGTCCCAGTAGTGCATGCCCTGCGCCTTGACGAGCAGGCGCGGCGCCTTCTTGAACTGGCGGTTGGCCGTGAACGGCATCCAGTGCGCATCCATCGCCACTTGGCTGCCGGTCACCTCGGCGGCATGCATCAGAGCGGGGTCGATGGCCTTGTTCATGAGGGCTCCGGCAAATTAGAGGAATCGGAGGCGAGTCTAGGCAGGGCGGCGCGCAATGTGCTTGCCAAGCGGATGCGGGTTACCCCCAATCCGCGCAATCGAGTGCTGCCCGGATGCTCCGCCGCACAACCTTCTGCGAGCCGAGGACCTTTCGATGCAACTGGATTCGATCGATCGCTCGATTCTCGAGGTGCTGCAGCAGCAGGGCCGGATCTCGAACCAGGAACTCGCGCAACGGGTGCATCTGTCGCCTTCGGCCTGCCTGCGCCGCGTCAAGGCGCTGGAGGAGGCAGGCGTCATCGCCGGCTACGTGGCCCTGCTCAACCCGAAGGCGGTGGGGCAGCCCGGCACCAGCTTCACGATCATCAATCTCGACGGCACGCAACCGGGCAAGCTCGAGGCCTTCGAGCAGGCGGTGCGCGACTCGCCGCAGATCCTCGACTGCTTCTATGTCGCCGGTGCCAACGACTACCTCGTGCGCTTCACCTACAAGGACGCCGAGGACCTCGAGCGCTTCCACGCCGAGGTGCTGCCGCGCCTGCCGGGCGTGATGCGCAGCAACTCGATGCTCGTGCTGCGCACCGTGAAGCGGACGACGGCGCTGGCGTTGTAGGCGCACCGCGCACCGCCAGCGCCGACCACGTTCAGGCCGCCCGCACCTGCCGCCGTGCCGCCGGGTAGACGATCGACTCCTCGAGCGCGATGTGCTCGCGGTACAGGGCCGAGAACACGGGCAGCGCGTGCTGCAGCGAGTTCAGGTCGTACCAGCTGTAGCCGTTGGCGATGGCCTCGATCTGCGTCGACAGCTCGATCCAGTCCTCCTCGAGCCAGCCGTGGTCCTGCTGCAGGCGCTTGACGTGCTGCACGAGCTCGGCGTCGCCGCTGGCGAGCAGGCCGGGGAAGATGAGGCGCTCTTCCTCGGCGTGGTGCTGGCGCGCCGCGCCGCTGAAGAACTGCTGGATGTGCTTGGCGCTGGCCTTCGCCACGCTGTCGGGCCCGTTCTCGCCCACATGGGCGAGCAGGCTCTCGAAGTCGTCCAGGACCTTCAGCATCTCGCGGTGGTCGCGATCCAGGCTCTCGAATCCGGGCATCGGTGGCGCGGCGGGTCGGGCGGGGCGGGACACCTTGACGGCAACGGCATTCATCGCTTTGGCTCCTACGGGGGCGTGAGGCGAAGTGTTCCGCCGCAGTGCCCGCCGTGGCTTGCGCGGGATCAACTCGCGCTGGCGGCCGGCCTTCTGCATCGTCTGCATCGTCTGCATCGTCTGCACCATCCGCACCGTGCGCACCGGGTGCGGCACACTCGGTGCGCCTGGGCGGCATCGAGCCGCGGCGTGACGGAACGAAGCCCGCCGAGGGTCGCTTCGGCGAGGTACATGGGATGCCGGGATGCGTGCGATGTCGATGAGGCAGTGATGAAACCGGTCCTCGTGCTGCAACACCTGAACGGTGACGGTCCGGCGACGCTCGGCCGCTGGCTCGCCGCGCGGGGCGTGCCGGTGGACGTGCGCAACACCGAGGCGGGCGACGCCTATCCGCAGACGCTGGCCGCGCACGGCGCGCTCGCCATCCTCGGCGGCGAGATGAGCGCCAACGACGCACTGCCCTCGCTGCGCCGGGCCGAGGCGCTGTTCCTCGAGGCGCTGCGCGAAGGCATCCCGACGCTCGGGCATTGCCTGGGCGGGCAGCTGATGGCGCGCGCGCTCGGCGCCCGCATCGGTGCGTCGCCGGCGCCCGAAGTCGGGTTCAACGAGGTACAGCTGCGTCCGGGCGCGCAAGGCGAGTCGTGGTTCGGGCCGCGTACCGCCATGCGTGTCTTCCAGTGGCATTTCGAGGCCTTCGACCTGCCTGCCGGGGCCGAGTGGCTGGCCACGAGCCCGGCCTGCCCCCACCAGGCCTTCGCGCTCGGCCCGCACCTGGCGATGCAGTTTCACATCGAGCTCGACGCCGAGAAGCTCGGGCGGTGGTCGCGCGACGAGGGGCAGCGCTACCGCGAGGCGCTGGCCCGCCATCCGGCCACGGTGCACGAGGGCGAGCGCATGCGGCGCGATGCCGCGGTGCTGCTGCCCGACCACGAGGCGCTCGCGGCCCGCATCTACGGGCGCTGGCTTGCTGCGGCCGGGCAGCGCTGAAGCTACCGCATCGCTGCATCGCCATTTCGGGATGCAAAACGGGCAGCGCTGCAAAGCAGCAAAAGTCCGCCATATGGAAGAATAGATGTCCACTATACGGAATGCGTTCGTAAGTCATTGATTCGTTGAGATTCTTTTTCATGTCTTATATAAGACGCGAGCACGTCTCGTCGACTCGCCGCGGCTATCCTGACGGCGTCCAACGATTCCTCGTCGAATCTCAACCCCGCCAATAGGAGTAGCTCATGACCGCACCGACTCGCCAGCAACAAGTCGCCGCCCTGCAGAAGGAGTGGGCCGAGAACCCGCGCTGGAAAGGCATCACGCGCGGCTACACGGCCGAAGACGTGGTTCGCCTGCGTGGCAGCCTGCCCATCGAGCACACGCTCGCCAAGCGTGGCGCCGAGAAGCTGTGGAACCTGCTCAACACCGAACCGTTCGTCAACACGCTCGGCGCCCTCACGGGCAACCAGGCCATGCAGCAGGTGAAGGCCGGCCTGAAGGCCATCTACCTCTCGGGCTGGCAGGTCGCCGGCGACGCCAACAGCGGCGGCGAGATGTACCCCGACCAGAGCCTGTACGCCGTGGACTCGGTGCCCAAGGTGGTCAAGCGCATCAACAGCACCTTCAAGCGCGCCGACGAGATCCAGTGGAGCGAAGGCAAGAACGACACCGACTTCTTCGCGCCCATCGTCGCCGACGCCGAAGCGGGGTTCGGCGGCGTGCTCAACGCCTTCGAGCTGATGAAGGCGATGATCGACGCCGGTGCCGCCGGCGTGCACTTCGAGGACCAACTCGCCAGCGTCAAGAAGTGCGGCCACATGGGCGGCAAGGTGCTCGTGCCGACGCGTGAAGCGGTGGCCAAGCTGGTGGCGGCGCGCCTCGCGGCCGACACCATGGGCACGCCGACCATCCTGCTCGCGCGCACCGACGCCGAAGCGGCCGACCTCGTGACGAGCGACGTCGACGACAACGACAAGCCCTTCCTCACCGGCGAACGCACGGTCGAGGGCTTCTTCCGCACCCGCAACGGCCTGGACCAGTCGATCAGCCGCGGCCTCGCCTACGCCCCCTATGCCGACCTGATCTGGTGCGAGACGGGCAAGCCCGACCTGGCGTTCGCGAAGGCCTTCGCCGATGCGATCCACGCCAAGTTCCCGGGCAAGCTGCTGGCCTACAACTGCAGCCCGAGCTTCAACTGGAAGAAGAACCTCGACGACGCCACCATCGCCAAGTTCCAGCGCGAGCTGGGCGCCATGGGCTACAAGTTCCAGTTCATCACGCTGGCCGGCTTCCACAGCCTGAACTACGGCATGTTCGACCTCGCCTACGGCTATGCGCGCAACAACATGAGCGCCTTCGTCGAGCTGCAGGAGAAGGAGTTCGCCGCCGCCGAACGTGGCTTCACCGCCGTGAAGCACCAGCGCGAGGTGGGGACGGGCTACTTCGACGCCGTCACCACGACGATCGAGAAGCAGGCCTCGACCGCGGCACTCAAGGGCAGCACCGAGGACGAGCAGTTCTTCGACGGCACGCATCACTGAGCTGCCGAGCCGGCCGCGGCCGAACGCGGCTGAATGCAAGAGGGGCGCCCGTGGGCGCCCTTTGTCGTTCGAGCGACGTTGACCCGGCGGCTGGTCTCAGTCGCCTCGCCCCGAAGAATTCTGGCGCCAGCGCGTGAGCAGCGCGAAGCAGCCGGCCGCGAACAGCAGCCCGCCCGCGAAGAGAGGCGAGCCGAGGGCTGCCACGGCAGCGCCGAAGTCCCGCGCCGCGACGGCCGGCAGCCCGAGCAGGGTGTCGACGCCGGCACCCCGGTCGATGGTGATGCCCGCGCCGCCTGCGCCCATCAGCGACTGCGCCGCGCGGCGCAGCATCCGGCCCATCGTTTCGAGCAGCCAGCGCTGGCCGAGCGTGAGCTGGTCGACCAGGCTCATGAGCCCCAGGCCGACGACCAGCACGACCCAGCCCCAGCGCTTGAACCAGGCGTTGAGGAGCATGACGAGCAGCACGAGCGGCAGCACCCACAGCACCGCCAGCGGCAGCCCGGCGAGCAGCCGCAGGACCAGTGTCGCAGTCGCGGCCAGCGTCGCGCCCCAGGGTACCTCGGCGAGCGCCGAGAGCCCGGCCACGCGGCCCACCAGCAGCGAGCCGATCAGCTGCCCCGCGACGCCGCCGAGTGCCACCGCGGCGGCCGGCAGCAACAGCAGGTGTGCGAGAAGAGGCACGCCGAAGGCGGCCGTGTGCGACACGGGCAGCGACAGCCAGAACTCCTGCGAGCGATCTCCGTGGTCCCGGCGCGGCAGTCCGGTCGCGCTGATGATTCCCGTGACGAGCGCCACCAGGAGCATGAGCACGGCGCCGATCGCGCCCGGGATCAGCGCCAGCATCACGGGCAGCACATCGGGCCGGGCGGCGACGCCCTCGTCGAACTCGAACCGGCCGACGCCCACCAGGAGCAAGGCCAGGCCGAGCGGAATGAGCGCCAGCAGCGTCCAGCCGAAACGGTACTGCAGCCACTCGCGCTGCATCAGGGGGAAGAAGGTGCGGGTCCACATGGCTCGTCTCTCCGGGCGCATCGGTTCAGAACTGCGTGCGGTCGAGCTCGGGGCGCCGCGTCAGCGCCACGAACAGGTCCACGAGGCTCGGCCGCACGCGCTGACCGAGCGACATCACGGCCGGCGGCGGTGCACCGTCGAAGAGCGCCGCGGGGCCGCCCGGCCCGAGGCGGTAACGCAGCAGCGGGTGCGCCGCCGCCACCTGCTCGGCGACGGCCGGCGCATGCGCGAGCGCGACAAAGCGCTCCTCGATGTCCGCGAGGCTCGTCGAGAGCACGAGCTTGCCCTCGTTGAGCATCAGCACGTCCGACAGCAGCGTCTCGATCTCCTCGACCTGGTGCGTCGAGACGAGCACGCTGCGCTCGCCGTCGCACCACTCGTCGATGAGCATCTCGTAGAACGCCTTGCGCGAGAGCACGTCGAGGCCGAGCGTCGGCTCGTCGAGGATCATCAGCCGCGCATCGATGGCGGCGGTGAGCGCCAGGTGCGCCTGCACCACCATGCCCTTGGACAGCGACTTCACCTTGTCGTCCAGGCCCACGCTCGTGCGCTTGAGCAGGGCGCGGGCGCGCTCGGCCGAGAAGCGCGGGTGCAGGCCGCTCATCAGCGTCACCAACTCGCCGACGCGCGCCCAGCGCGGCAGAATGGCCACGTCCGGGATGTAGCAGACCTGCTCCAGCAGCTCGACCCGCTCGCGCACCGGCCGGCGGCCGAGGACCGTGAGCTCGCCCGTCGCCGGCAGCAGGCCGACCATCGCCTTCATCAGCGTCGTTTTGCCGGCACCGTTGTGGCCGAGCAGGCCGACGACGCGGCCCTTGGGGATGGTGAAGCTCACGTCGTCCAGCGCCCTCTTGGCGCCGTAGCTGACGGTGATCGAGGAGGCGCGCACGAGCGGCTCGCTGTCGTTGGCCTTCATGGTCGGGTTCACGCTCGTGTCGTTCATTGCGTCTGCTCCTCCCAGCGCAGCGCGTCGGGGCCGATGCCCAGCCGCCGCAGCCGCTCGCGCAGGCGCGGCCACTCGAGTTCGAGGAAACGCTGCCGCTCGGCCGACAGCAGCCGCTGGCGGGCGCCGGGGTTGACGAAGAGGCCGAGGCCGCGGCGGTTCTCGAGCAGCCCGTTGTCCGACAGCGTCTGCAGCGCCCGCGTCACCGTGAGCGGGTTGAGCAGGTAGCGGCCGGCGAGCGTGCGCACCGAAGGCATCGCCTGCCCCTCGGGCGGATCACCGTCGAGCAGCTGCGCGGCCAGCAGGTCGGCGAGCTGCTGGTAGATCGGGAGTTGCGGGTCCCAGGTCTGCATGGCATGAGCCCCTCGAGCCGGGTGTGTTGCTGACATAGCACACCATAACGGCGGGCGGGTCGACCCCCAAGCCGGGCGCGACAGACTGCGGCATGGGCCGACAGGCTGCGAGCAGGCGTGTCGCGGGACGGGCGCTTCTCGGTGCCGGTGATCCCGGCGCGGCTCAGAGGCTCTCTTCGAGCATGCGCCGGTAGTCGTCGCGGCTGGCCAGCCGCGGGTTGGTCTTGTGGCAGTGGTCGGCCAGCGCGCCATCGATGACGCGATCGAAGAGGTCGGGCGTCACGCCCATCGCACCGAGCCCCGCCGGCAGGCTGAGGCGCACGTTCATCGCGCGCAGCGCGGCGGCCAGTTCGGTGCCGGCGGCGTCGCAGCCGGGCAGTCCGATCGCTTCGGCCATGCGCTGCAGGCGCCGCTCGCCGCGCATCGAATCGGCGCTCGCGTTGAAGCGCACCACCGCCGGCAGGAACATCGCGTTCAGCGTGCCGTGGTGCAGGCGCGGGTTGACGCCGCCCAGGCTGTGGCTGAGCGAATGCACGCAGCCCAGGCCCTTCTGGAAGGCCATCGCGCCTTGCATGCTGGCGCTCATCATGTTCCAGCGCGCGACCATGTCGCCGCCGTCGCGCGTGGCGCGCTCGATGTGCGCCCAGCCGCGGCTCAAGCCGTCGAGCGCGATGCCGTCGGCCGGTGGATTGACCGCCGGCGCCATGAAGGTCTCCATGCAATGCGCGATGGCATCCATGCCCGTGGCGGCGGTCAGCAGCGGCGGCAGGCCGCGCGTGAGCTCGGGGTCGAGCAGCGCCGCCTTGGGCATCAGGTGCCAGCTGTGGAAGCCGAGCTTGCGCCCGTCGTCGACGATGACGATCGCACCGCGCGCCACCTCGCTGCCGGTGCCGGCGGTGGTGGGCACGGCGATGAGCGGCAGCACGCGCTCGGTGATCTTCGGGCTGCCGCCTTCGATGGTGGCGTAGGTCGCGAGCGGCCCCTCGTGCGTGGCGGCGATGGCCGCACCCTTGGCAAGGTCGATGCTCGAGCCGCCGCCCACCGCGACGAGGCCGTCGCATCCTTCGCGCTTCAACACCTCGACGGCGGCGCGCACGGCCGCCTCGGTGGGGTTGGAGGGCGTGCCGTCGAACACCGCGTGCGGCAGCGCGCCGAGAGCCTGCACGGCCTGCGCCAGCACGCCCGCGGCGCGCACGCCGGTGTCGGTGACGATGAGCGGCCGGCGCATGCCGACGCGCTCGCACTCGGCGGGCAGCATGCGCACGACGCCGGGGTCGATGTCGATCTGGGTGAGGTAGAGGATGCGGGCCATGGGCAACAGTATGCTCCGCCCCGCCTTGGATTCGACGCACGTGACCCGACGGACCAACCGACCGAGCAATGACGACGATGACCGCGACCGCCTTGCCCAACCGCACCGACTTCCGCTTCCTCGACCGCCTGCGCGTGCGCTGGGCCGAGGTGGACATGCAGAAGATCGTCTTCAACGGCCACTACCTGATGTACTTCGACACCGCCATCGCCGGCTACTGGCGCGCACTGGCGATGCCCTACCACGAGACGATGGCGGCGCTCGCCGGCGACATGTTCGCGCGCAAGGCCACGGTCGAGTACGAGAGCTCGGCGCGCTACGACGACCTGTGCGACCTGGGCGTGCGCTGTGCGCGCATCGGCAAGTCGTCGATGATCTTCGCGCTGGCGCTGTTCCGCGGCGAGACGCGGCTCGTGACAGGCGAACTCGTCTATGTCTTCGCCGACCCGGCGACGCAGACCAGCAGGCCCGTGCCGACGGCGCTGCGCGAGGTGCTCGAGGGCTTCGAGGCCGGGCAGCCGATGCTCGATTGCCGCACCGGTACCTGGGATGCGCTCGGCCGCGACGCCGGGCCGCTGCGGCAGGCGGTGTTCGAGGCCGAGCAGGGCGTGCCGATGGCGATGGGCGGTGACGCGTCGGATGCCGACGCGCTGCACGTCGTGGCCTACAACCGCTTCGGCCTGCCCGTGGGCACCGGCAGGTTGCGGCAGGAGGCGCCGGGATGCGCCCGCATCGGCCGCGTCGCGGTGCACGCGGCGCTGCGCGGCTCGGGCGTCGGCGCCACCCTCATGCGCACGCTGGTCGCCGAAGCACGCGCACGCGGCGACCGCGAGGTGGCCCTCGCGGCCCAGACGAGCGCGCTGCGCTTCTACGAGCGCCTGGGCTACGTGCCGCGCGGGCCGGCTTTCGAGGAGGCCGGGCGCGGGCACCAGGAGATGGTGCTGGGCCTGTAGCTGCGGGCCGCTGCGGCCGCGCGCGGGCCGACAGCCGTCATCGGTCGGCTGCCGACCTGTCGTCCGGAGCAACGGGCGAGCAGCGCACGAAGACCTCCACCTGGCGGGGCCCGAGGAGCCAGCGGCGCAGGAGCGCGTCTCCTTCGCTCGTGATGCGCTGCTCGAGCGCGGCGTTCAGCGGCGCGCCGGCATAGGTTTCCATGAGCGTGGTCGATGCCGATGCCGGCGAGCCTGTCTCTTCCGCACGACGGTACAGCGCGGGATGCAGGCCCGCGAACTCGCGACACAGCTCGGCCTGCCAACGCCGCACCTCGCGCTCGGCGCGTTCGGCATCGGCGCTCGCCGTGCGCCAGTAGATGAACAGCTCGCGCACCGCGTGTGCGTCTCTCGCCGCCGGTGCATCGCTCACTGCTGGTGCGTCGCCTAGTACGCCACGACGGCGCGCAGAGCGTACGTGGCGCCCATGGCGCTCACGCCACTCACGCCTCCTGCATCGGCATCGAATAGGGCAGGGTGCCGAGGGCCAGGGGCGTCCCGTCGGCGCGACCCAGATGCAACGTCCCACCCTCGGCGGCGGCAAGCTTGAGCTCGACGAGACCCGCAAAGGCGCCCGCGTGCGCGCCGGCCAGCACCACCATGCCCGCCGGTTGCCCGGGGTCGGCCTCATGGAAGACCTCCTGGCCCGGCCGCAGCCCCTCGCTGCCGCTCACCACGAAGGCGCGGCGCTTGAGCGTGCCGCGATACTGGCTGCGTGCCACCACCTCCTGCCCCGGGTAGCAGCCCTTCTGGAAGTTGACGCCGCCGACGAGCTCGAGGTTCACCATCTGCGGCACGAACTGCTCGACCGTGGCCGCGACGATGCGCGCCGTGCCGCTCTTGGCCTCGAGCCACTGCCAGGCGCAGGCCTCGAGCGCCGGCGCCGGCGAGGGCAGGGCAAGGCCCGCGAACAACACGCGCGGCACCGCGATGCCACCGACCGGGGCATCGGGCAAACGAACGGCCTGCGCGGCCTGGCCAGCTGCGGTCAGCGAAACGACGGCCCAGGCCCGCGGCGGCGCTGCCTGGCCCAGCGCGGCGAGGCCTGCCTCGCCGGCCAGGCCCCACAACGGCACCTCCGTGCTCGCGTCGCTGAGCTTGCACTTGGCGCGCAGCACGAACATCGAGAGCCGCTTCAGCGTCGGCGCGAGCAGGTCGGCGCTGCAAGCGAGCAGGAAATCGCCCGCCGCGTCACGCCAGACCACGAAGGTCGCCAGCAGCCGCCCCTTGGCCGAGCAATAGCCGGCCAGGCGTGCCTCGCCCGCGCCGAGGCCCAGCACGTCGTTCGTCAACTGGCCCTGCAGGAACGTCGCGGCGTCTTCACCGCGCGCGCGGATGACGCCCCAATCGTCGAGGCGAAGGGCGCCTTGCGGCACCGGTGCATCGGCGCCCGAGGCGTTGGCCGCGGCGCTGGAGGTGGAGGGCTGCATGGCGACGATTATCATTTCCGACCATGTCAGCAAGGTCCAAGGGGTCTCGCCGGTGGCTGGGCCTGGTGTGGGCCGCGGTCGCCTTCATGCTGCTTTGCGCAGCCGCTGCGTCATGGTGGGCCAACCGCTGGATCGACGAACCCTTGCCACTCTCGGCGCCTCGCGCGGAGGTCAACGTCCAGGCGGGTGCGACGGCGCGCGCGGTGGCGCAATCGTGGGTGGATGCGGGGCTGCAGACGCACCCGCGACTGCTCTACGAGTGGTTCCGCTGGTCGGGCCAGGCACGCAGCATCCGCGCCGGCACCTATGAGCTCACGCAGGCCACGACGCCGCGCCGCCTGTTGACGATGATGGTCAACGGCGAGGTCGCGCTCGAACGCGTTCGCTTCATCGAAGGCTGGACCTTCCGGCAGTTGCGCGCCGAGCTCGCGCGCGCGCCTCGCCTGCGGCCCGAGACACGCGACATGAGCGATGCCCAGCTGATGGCGGCCATCGGCGCGCCGGGCCAGCACCCGGAAGGGCGCTTCTTCCCCGACACCTACGCCTACGGTCGCGACGTTGCCGACCTCGTGGTGCTCAAGCGCGCGTACGCGGCGATGCACGAGCGGCTCGCCGCGGCCTGGGCCGAGCGCGCCGCCGACTCGCCGTTGAAGAGCGCCGACGAGGCGCTCGTGCTCGCCTCCATCGTCGAGAAGGAGACGGGCATCGAGTCCGACCGGCCGATCGTGGCCGGCGTCTTCGCCAATCGGCTGCGCCAAGGCATGCTGCTGCAGACCGACCCGGCGGTGATCTACGGCCTGGGCCAGGCCTTCGACGGCAACCTGCGCAAGCGCGACCTGCTCGCCGACACGCCCTACAACACCTACACGCGCGCCGGCCTGCCGCCGACACCGATCGCCCTGCCGGGCCTGGCCTCGCTGCGCGCCGCGGTGCGGCCGCAGGCGACGGGCGCGCTCTACTTCGTCGCGCGCGGCGACGGCAGCAGCGTCTTCAGCGAAACGCTCGCCGAGCACAGCCGCGCCGTCGAGCGCTTCCAGAAGGGCGGCCGGTGAGCGGCGCGCGGTGGGCGACGCTCGCGCCGGGGCGCTTCGTCGCGAAAGCACGAGAAGCACGAGAACCGCGAGAAGCACTCGCATGACGGGCCGCTTCGTCACCTTCGAAGGCATCGACGGCGCCGGCAAGAGCTCGCACATCGAGGCCCTTGCACACTGGATGCGCGCGCGCGGGCACGAGGTGATCGTGACGCGCGAGCCCGGCGGCACGCCGCTCGCCGAGCGGCTGCGCGAGATGGTGCTGGCCGAGCCGATGGACACGCTGACCGAGCTACTGCTGGTCTTCGCGGCGCGGCGCGACCACCTTGCCGGACAGATCGTGCCGGCGCTGGCACGCGGCGCGACGGTGCTGTGCGACCGCTTCACCGATGCCAGCTTCGCCTACCAAGGCGCCGGCCGCGGGCTGGCGCCGGCGCTGATCGGCCATCTCGAGCAATGGGTCCAGGAGGGGCGGCAGCCCGACCTCACCCTCTGGTTCGACCTGCCGGCGCAGGTGGCCGCGCAGCGCCGGACGGCGGCCCGCGCACCAGACCGCTTCGAGCAGCAGGACGAAGCCTTCTTCGCCCGCGTGCGCGCCGGCTATGCGGCGCGGCAACGCGAACATGCGGCGCGCTTCGTGCGCATCGATGCCGAGGGCCCCCCCGCCGCGGTGTGGCAGCAGGTGGTGGCTGCCGCCGAGGCGCGTGGCTGGTGGTGAGCGGCGTGGCAAGCCACATCGTCGATGTCGAAGGCACGTTGCCGCTGCCTTGGATCGAGGCGCCGCTGCGGCGAGCCCTCGCCACCGAGCGCAGCCATGCCTTGCTGCTGTGCGCGGCGCCGGGCGCCGGCGCGCTGGCTCTGGCGTTGTCGCTGGCGCAGTCGCGCTTGTGCGAGGCGCCGCGCGCCGGCGGCCTGGCCTGCGGCGGTTGCGGCAGCTGCCGGCTCGTGCGTGCCCAGGGTCACCCGGATCTCTTCGTGCTGCTGCCCGAGACGGACCGGCGCGAGACCGGCTGGCTCATCGCCGACGACAAGCCCGAGGGCGAGGAGGGCAAGCGCAAGGCGAGCCGGCAGATCCGCATCGACGACGTGCGCGGACTGCTCGATTGGGTGACGAAGACCGGCTCGCGCGGGCGCGGCAAGATCGTCGTCCTGCACCCGGCCGAAGCACTGAATCACCACGCCGCCAGCGCGCTGCTGAAGACCGTGGAGGAGCCGCCTGCCGGCACGCGCCTGGTGCTCACCTGCAGCGATCCGATGCACGTCATGCCCACCGTGCGCAGCCGCTGCCAGCAACTCGCCATGGCGGCCCCGGACGCAGCCACGGCCGTGGCCTGGCTCGCCGGCCATGGCGTGGCGCAGGCCGAGGTGCTGCTGGCCGCCTGCGACGGCCGGCCGCTGGAGGTGCTGGCGTGGCAGCAGCGCGGCATCGATTCCGAGCGCTGGGCGGCCTTGCCCAAACAGCTCTGCGCCGGCCGCGCGGGCGTGCTGGCGGGCACCAGCGTGCCGCAGGCCCTGGAGCTGCTGCTCAAGGTGTGCCACGACGCGATGGCAGTGGCCGTTGGCGGCCCTGGGCGCTACTTCGGCCCGGGCAGCCTGCCGGCCGGCTTGGTGCTGCCGGCGCTGTGCCGGTGGCAACGCGAGTTGCAGCGCCTGGCCGAGGCGGCCGAACACCCGTGGCACGAGGGGCTCGCCATCGACACCCTGGTCAGCGGGGCACGGCGGGCCCTGTCGAGTCGACCGTCGGGCTGAGCGCGTTCGAGAGCCGACTGAGGTGCGCCCGGGAGCAGCCCGAGAGCAGCCTGAGTGCCGCCGGCGGTCCACCTGAAGCCGGCCGGCGTCGATTCACGTGGCCGCCCGGGCCTGAATTGGCGCCTGCATGCCAACCCCCTTCGATACACTCGAATCCATGAACGACCGCTTGACCTCCCGTTCGGCCGGCCTGGCGCCCGCGGTGCCCAGCGCCGCGGCCCGACCCAGCGTGATCCAGCTGGTCTTTCGCGAGAAGGGCGCCTTGTACGCGGCCTACATCCCTTTGCTGTCCGACGGCGGGCTGTTCGTGCCCACGACGCGCGACTACCGCCTCGGCGAGGACATCTATCTGCTGCTCTCGCTGCCCGACGACCCGCAGCGTTTTCCGGTGGCAGGCAAGGTGGCCTGGATCACGCCGGCCAACGCCTCGGGCGGGCGCACGCAAGGCGTGGGCGTGCGTTTCCCGAACGACGAGAAGACGCGGCAGCTGAAGCAGAAGATCGAGGACATCCTCGGCACGACCCTGCAATCGGCCAAGCCGACGCAGACCATCTGAGGGCCGGCCGGGGTTCACCGGGCGCGTGCTGCCTTGCCTGCGCGGTACGCGCAGTCCCGCATAGATGTTCGTCGATTCGCACTGCCACCTGAGCTTTCCGGAGCTGCTGCCGCGCGTGGACGAGATCCTGAGCGCGATGGCGGCGGCGCGCGTCGAGCGCGCCCTGTGCATCTGCACGACGCTCGAAGAGAGCGAGACGGTGCTGGCGCTGGCGCAACGCGACGAGCGGCTCTTCGCCACCGTGGGCGTGCACCCGGACAACGAGGGCGTGCGCGAGCCGAGCGTCGACGAACTCGTCGCGCTGGCACGCCGCCCGCGTGTCGTCGGCATCGGCGAGACGGGTCTCGACTACTACCGCCTGAACGGCCGCAGCATCGCCGAGATGCAGTGGCAGCGCGACCGCTTCGTCGTGCACATCGAGGCCGCGCGCATCACCGGCTTGCCGCTCGTCGTGCACACGCGCAGCGCCAGCGAAGACACCGTGGCCCTGCTGCGCGGGTACGGCGGCGCGGGCGGCTCGCTGCGGGGCGTCTTCCACTGTTTCACCGAGACGCGCGAGGTCGCGCTGGCGGCGCTGGCGATGGGCTTTCACATCTCGTTCTCGGGCATCCTGAGCTTTCGCAACGCGCAGGCGCTGCGCGACGTGGCGCGCGAGGTGCCGCTGGAGCGCTGCCTGATCGAGACCGACAGCCCCTACCTCGCCCCGGTGCCGCACCGCGGCAAGCTCAACACGCCCGCCTGGGTGCCGCACGTGGCCGAAGCGCTCGCCGCGGCCAAGGGGCTCACGGTGGAGGAGGTGGCCACGGCGACCCGGCGCAACTTCGAGCGCCTCTTCTCGGTGCCGGCGTTGCCGCTTGAAGGGAGCGGGAGCACCAGCGCATGAGCGTTCATCGCAGCGGTCCGACGCGCCGCAGGCACTGGCTGCTCGCGTCGCTGCGCATGGCCATGAGTCCCGCGCTCCTGCTGAGTGCTCGGGCCGTGCGCGGCGGCGAGCGCGAGGACTTCTTCAAGTCCATCGAGCTGGACAACGTGCAGCTGCTGCGCCCGCTGCTGGAAGGCGGCCTCGATCCCAACACCACCGACGAGCGCGGCAATCCGGGCCTGCTCGTCGCCGTGCGGGACGGCTCGTTCGAGGTGGCGGAACTGCTGCTCTCGGCCAGGCGGATCCAGGTCGACAAGGCCAATTCGCTCGGCGAGACGGCGCTCATGATGGCCGCGTTGCGCGGGCATGCGGACTGGGTCGGGCGGCTGCTCGACCGCGGCGCGGCGATCAACCGCAGCGGCTGGACGCCGCTGCACTATGCCGCGAGCGGACCCGACCCCAAGCTGGTGAGCCTGCTGCTGGAGCGCGGCGCGCAACTCGAGGCGACCTCGGCCAACGGCACCACGGCGCTGATGATGGCCGCCGGCTACGGTGCGATGGACGCCGCCGATCTGCTGCTGGCCCGCGGCGCCGACGCTCGACGGCGCAACGAGCGCGGGCTGAGCGCGGCCGACTTCGCACGGCGGGCCGGCAGGGACGCGCTGGCGCAGCGCCTCGAGGTGCCCGTGCGTTGATCACGGCGTGCGGGTCGCGCTTCGTGGTGGATGTCATCTGCCGGGTGTTTTCCCTCTATTTGCGGTGTACGGGTCGAAATGCGGCGCGTAGAGTCGTTTGCACTGAGTCGTCGATTCACTTCCTGGAGATCCGAGATGCCGCATTCGACCCCTGAGCACAACCCGTTCATGCTGCTGGTTCACCCGGAAGCGGTGTTCGCCGCGATGGAGAAGTCGGAGCGACTCGGTCGCCTCAACCGGCACCTGTGCCGTCCGCTCGATCGGCCGGTCGGCCCGCAGACGGCTCCGGCGGCCTCCGGCGAAGACGAGGCTGACGATGACCTGTCGGACGTGGTGACGACGCCCCAGTGAGAGCTTGGCTGGTATTTCTGACAATGGTTTGGGTGCGTTTATTGAAGTGAGTTCGCATCTCCGATGAAGACACGGGGCCCAATCTGAGGCCCCTCTTCACTGGGTATTGATAGATGACAATGTATATTATGTATACTGTCGAAGGTAGGTCAAGCGGCAAGCACCGAAACGGCAACGGCACACGCTCAGGCAAGTTCCGCTGCCATTACCGGCAGCTCGCCACGCGCCAGCGCCGGCCTCGCCTTGGCGAAGAGCACCGGGTCCTGAACGATGCGCATGAACGGCTTGGCCGATCCAGGTGGGCCCACGGTCAGCCCGCCCACGAGTTCGCCGTCGCGCACGATGAAGCGCCAGCAGGCATCCGCCCCGCTCGCCGCCTGCAGCGTCTCGTCACCGGCCGCCGCGGTCACGGTGCCGAAGCTGCGCACGTCGATGCCGTCGCACTTGAGCTGGACGATCTGCCGGCTCGGTGGCATGACGCCGACCTCGCCGAAGATGCTTTCCACCACCACGGCAGCCTGCGCCGCGCCGATCGGCCACAGGCCCCGCGCCGAGCCCGCCATCTCGGCGCAGTCTCCCGCGGCGAGGATGTTCGGGTCGCTCGTGCGCATACCGGCATCGACGCGTATGCCGCTGCCGACGTCGAGCCCGGCCGTCTCGGCCAGGTGCACGTTGGGCTGGATGCCGAGGCAGGCGACGAAGAGGTCGGCGCGCACCCGCGGCCCATGCGCCAGCCAGGCCGCGCCGATCTCGGGCGTGCCGTCGTAGCGCGTCACCTGCACGCCCGTCACCACCTGCACGCCGATGCTCTCGAGGTACGACGCCAGCACGCCGGCGCCGCGCTCGTCGAGCTGCGCGTTCATGAGCCGATCGGCGCGGTGCAGCAGCGCCACCTTGAGGCCGAGCTTGTGCAAGGCGTCGGCGGCTTCCACGCCGAGCACGCCGCCGCCGACCACCACGGCCCGCCGCGCCCGGCTCGAGCGCACGTACTCGCGGATCGACTCCGCGTCCTCGGCTGCGCGCAGGACGAAGGCGTTCGGATGCTCCATGAAGGTCGCGTCGGGCACGCTCGCCCGCGCCCCCGTCGTGAGCACGAGCCGGTCGTAGGGCAGCCAATCCCCTCCGGTGAGGCCCAGGCGCTTCTGCTCGCGGTCGATGCGCGCCGCGATTCGGCCATGCATCGCCTGGATGCCGTTGGATTGCGCCCAGTCCGTCGGCACCAGGTGCAGCGCGTCCATGCCCTCGGGGTCGTAGACGAGCCGCCCGATGCCCATGCGGTTGTAGAAGCGGTGCGGCTCGTTGGCGACGATGGTGATGTGCACCGTCGGGCTGTTGCGCCGCACGCCCTCGGCGACGCTCATGCCCGCGACGCCGTTGCCGACGATGACGACGCGTTTGAGGTCGGTGCCGCGCGCGCGGTCGACGCGGGCCTTCGCGGCCACGGTGGCGGGGTCGGCACGCGGCGCCGCCGAGCGGGCGTCGCGGTCGATGGTCACCGGGCCGGCCACCACGCACATGCAGGCCAGGCGGACGCTGCCGTCCAGGCCCATGCGCCGCAAGGTGGCGCGCTCGTCGGCATTCATCGGCGAGAGGTGCTCGGCACCGTCGCAGATGGCGATGGCATCCGCCCCGCACACGCCGGCGCGGCAGCCGTAGTTGATCTTGAGCCCGGCCTTCTCGATGGCTTCGAGCAGCGTGCCGTCGCTGGCGGCCTGGAAGGTGATGCCGGTCTCGCGGTCGGTCACCTCGGCCGCGTCGACGCGGGCCAGCCGGTCCTTCAGGCTGCGGCCGCCGCCGAAGCGCGCCTTCGCCTCCCCGGCTTCGGCGGCGGGTTGCGCCATGGGCTGCGCCTTGGCGGCCTTGGAAGCAGCGGCCACGCGCGCGTAGCGGCGCTCGGCACGCAACCCGGCGGCGCCCAGGGCGACGGCCAGCACCAGGCCGACACCGCGGGTGGCGAGGCTCAACCACTCCGGCAGGGCGACGCCCGCCAGGCGCCCCACGCTCGACACGATCACCGGCCCGGCGAAGAAATAGAAGATCGTGATGGCCGCCGCCCCGAAGGCGAGCGAGACGCGATAGGGGTTTGCCGGCACGAAGGCGAGCGCGAGGCCGTACACCCCCGCCGACGTGGCCGCCGCGCCCAGCAGCAGCGCCAGCCCGGCGGCAGGGTGCTGAAGGCCGAGGGGCTGCGCGAGGAAGTAGCCGAGCAGCAACCCCGGCAGCAGGCCCATGAACAGGCGGCGTTGCGAGGCGTAGCGCGCATCGTCGTCGTAGACATCGCTGAAGACCGCGGCACGCGGATTGAAGTCGTAGCAGTTCTTCTGGCAGCCGACGCAGGGCTCGCAGTAGCCGTTGCGCACCACCACCAGCGGTGCCTGGCCGTAGGTGCGCTGGATCGGGCCGAGCGGGCAGAACGTGCCGCACCAGCCGCTACGCCCCTTGAAGAACCAGCCGCCGGCCAGCGCCGCCACCAGCATCGCGAGCACGAGCACGCCCACCGTCGGCCCGTGCCGATTCAGCCAGGGCTGGCGCAGGGCCACCGCGCCGATGAAGATCGCGAGAGCGATCGCGAAGGCGGCGTTCTTGAGCCCGGCCGGCAGATCGAGCGCGCGGCCCTTGTTCAATGCGCGCGGCAACTGGTTCAGCGCCGCCATCGGACAGACCTGCCGCCACAGGCCCGGAGCGACGACGAGCAAGGCCGGCACGACCGGAATCGCGAGCCCCCAGAAGAGCAGCAGGCCGAGCCCGGGCTCGGCGATCAGGATGGCTGCCAGTGCCAGCGTCACCCCCAGCGTCACGCCGCGCAGCGCCACCCACACCCACGCCGGCCCCTGGGCAGGCATCTGCGTGTAGTTGCGGAAATAGCGCGCCGCGGCCTCGGCGAGGCGCGCCTCGCGCGACTCACGTTCGCGTGTCTCCCGGCCCTCCCGGCCGCCCTGCCCCTCTCGCCCTGCCCCCCCTGCCCGCTCGCCATCGGCAGCGTTGCGCGGCACGGCGCTCGCCGCGCGCGGCCTGGGCTTGGGCCCCGATATGACGGTCGCGGCAGGAGCGCCGGCGGGGCCGGTGATGACGGTGGCGGCGGTGGTGACGGTTGCCGCAGTGGCGGCCGGCTTGATCGGAATGGTCTTGTTCGCCATCTCTTCAATCGCCGCCCTGCACGCGGCGAAGGCGCATCGCCACCGTCGCGCCGAGGTCGCGCAGCAGCGCCACCGCGATGCGCGGCTGCCAGGCGGCGAGTTGCAGCAAGGCCTCGCGCGTGAGCAGCAGCACCTCGGTGCTGCCACGCGCGCGCACGCTCACCGTCGCCGGCGCGCCATCGAGGAAGCCGAGCATGCCGAAGACATCGCCGTCTTCACGCAATTCGGGTCGAGGCACCGCGGCACCCGGCATGGCGGCGGCAGCCACCTCGACCGCGCCGCTGGCGACGAAGCCGAGCGCACCACCCGCCTGCCCGACCTCGAGGATCAGCGCGCCCGCAGGGTAGCGCCGGCGCGTGGCGAAGCCGATGAACTTCTCCCAGTCCTCGTCGCTGAGCTCGGCCAGGATGGCGCGGCCGCCTTCGGGAGCGGGCTCGCGCGACGGTGCCGATGCCGGTGGCGCCGAGGGCGTCGGGCCGTACTGGAAGAAGTCGTTGCCCATCGGGTGCCTCCTCGCACTTGTGACGACCGTGGTGCCTGTCGCGCCAGCAGCACTGTAGCCCGCACGCGAACACGAGGCCACGTGGGCGTACGCGCGCGCTATCGGCTGCTCCCGGGGGCTGCTACCGGGCGGCTCTCTCGGGCGTTGCCCGGTCGGCCGATGCCGGGTCATCGTAAGCCGCCGCGAGGTAGGCGGCGGCCGCTTCGGCATAGCCGGCGGTCCAGCTCTTGCCGACGCCGATGCCGAGCGCCGTCCACAGGCTCGAGTAGATCTTCCAGAGCCGCTCGGCATCGCCCGCACCCTCGGCGGCGCGCTCCAGCGCGGCCGGCGAGAGCTGCTCGCCCAGGCGCTCACCGGCGCCGCCGAATGCGTTCAGCAGCCGCTGCGAGTGCTGCCCGAGCTCCTTGACCGCCATGAGCAGCATCGCATCGGCGCCGGTGCCGGCGGCCAGCAGCGCCGCGACGGCGGCATCGCGACCGGGTGCCATGCGCAGCGGCGCCGCTTCGGAGCGCCCGAGCGACAGCGGTGCCCGGCTGCCCATCGCGTTCAGCTGCTGCGCCTGCTCGGTGAGCTGCTTGTGCAACGCCCACACCGCCACGCGCAGCAGCGTGGCCACGCGGTGCGCCGCGAGCGCCGGGTCCGTCGTGCCCAGCGCTTCAACCGGGACGTTCAAGCCGCCGGCCAGCCTCTGCAGGACGTCGGTCGTGCCCGGCGCGGCGCGGTGCATGGCCTCGCGCGGGGCCGGGCTTTCTGCCGAGCCGTTCGCCGGGACGTTCGCCGGGCCGTTCGTCGAGCTGCTTGCCGGGCCGGCGGCGAGGGGCGCGTCGGCGCGCGGCATCGTGGCCAACAGCTCCTGCAGCACCTCTTTCGGTGGCGGTTTCGAGATGCGTGTGAACCCGGTCTTGGCATCGGCCGTCGAGGCCGTGGCCGCGCGGACGGCCACCCGCTCCCAATCGGCGCCGACCATCGCGGCGGGGTCGCCGCCGCGGCGCGGCGCCGGCGGGCCGGCCGACACCGGTGCCTTCACCGGGGCGGCGGCCGCGTCGGGCACGACGGCCACCTCGACCAGGTAGCTGCCGAGCTGGATGCGGTCGCCGTGCCGCAGCACATGGTCGGCCGGCAGGCGCTCGCGCGAGCCGTTCACGAAGGTACCGTTGGTGGAGGTATCCCGCAGCACCTGGCGCCCTTCGATGCGAACGATCTCGCAATGCCGCGCCGACAACGCGAGCTGCTTGTCGGCGATCGGCCAATCGCAGGCCGGGTCGCGGCCGATCACGAACTTCGCCTGGTCGGGCGGGACATGGACCGCGGGGCGCACGGCGTCGGCGTTCTCGGCACCCCTGACGAGCTTCAAGCTGAGCATGCGCTCATGATGCCGCCGGCCGCGTGGCTGTCCATCCCTATCGATGCCAGCGTGGCATGGATGCCGCTCGTGCCTGCACGGCGCGGTGCCCGCGTGAGCGCACCACCGCCGCTGTTCATGCGCCCCTTCGGTGCGGCGCTGTGCCGACCGCCACGAAGCATCAGCGAACGGCCGTGCTAAAACCGTGCCGATCCCGCCGCAGCAACGCGGGGCGCGCACGCCCCGACACCCGCCATGGACCTGAACTTCACCGCCGAGGAACTGGCCTTCCGAGCCCGCATCCGCGACTGGGTGGCCGAGAACCTGCCGCGCGACATCAGCCAGAAGGTGATGCTCGCCCAGAACCTCACGCGCGACGACATGCAGCGCTGGGCCAGGATCCTGGGCAAGCAGGGCTGGCTGGGCTGGGGCTGGCCCAAGCAGTTCGGCGGACCCGGCTGGAGCGCGGTGCAGAAGCACCTCTTCGAGGAGGAGTGCGCCCGCGCAGGCGCGCCGCGCGTGCCGCCGTTCGGGCCCATCATGGTGGCGCCGGTCATCATGGCCTTCGGCAGCCCCGAGCAGCAGAAGCGCTTCCTGCCCGGCATCGCCAGCGGCGAGGTCTGGTGGAGCCAGGGCTACAGCGAGCCCGGCGCGGGCAGCGACCTCGCGTCGCTGAAGACGCGCGCCGAACGTGTGCGCACGAGTGCGGGCGACAAGTACATCGTCAACGGCCAGAAGACCTGGACCACGCTCGGCCAGTACGGCGAATGGATCTTCTGCCTCGTGCGCACCAGCAACGAAGGCAAGCCGCAGACGGGCATCAGCTTCCTGCTCGTCGACATGAAGAGCCCCGGCGTGAAGGTGCGCCCGATCGTCATGATGGACGGCGGAGCCGAGGTCAACGAGGTCTTCTTCGACAACGTCGAGGTCCCCGCCGAGAACCTCGTCGGCGAGGAGAACAAGGGCTGGACCTACGCCAAGCACCTGCTCGCGCACGAGCGCACCAACATCGCCGACGTCAACCGCGCCAAGCGCGAGCTCGAGCGGCTCAAGCGCATGGCCCGCGCCGAAGGCGTCTACGACGACCTGCGTTTCCGCGACCAGATCGCGCTGCTCGAGGTGGACATCGTGGCCCTCGAGATGCTGGTGCTGCGCGTGCTGTCGGCCGAGAGCGGCGCCGGCAAGAGCGGCAAGCAGAGCCTGGACATCGCCGGCCTGCTGAAGATCAAGGGCAGCGAGATCCAGCAGCGCTACACGGAGCTGATGATGCTGGCCTGCGGGCCCTTCGGCGTGCCCTTCATCCAGGAGGCCATGGAGGCCGGCTGGCAGGGCGACCATGTCGGCGCGGCGCACTGCGCCACGGCCACCGCCGGCTACCTCAACTACCGCAAGACCACGATCTACGGCGGCAGCAACGAGGTGCAGCGCAACATCGTGGCGCAGACGGTTCTCGGGAGCTGACATGGACTTCGACTTCTCCGACGACCAGCAGTCGCTGCGCGACGCCGTGCGCCGCTGGGTGGACAAGGGCTTCCCCTTCGGGCGCCGGCACGCACTGGCCAAGGCCGGCGGCGCGACCCGAGCGGTCTACGGCGAGCTGGCCGAGCTCGGGCTCACCGGCCTCGCCATCCCCGAGGCCCACGGCGGCATGGGCTTCGGCGCCGTCGAGGCGATGGTGGTCAACGAAGAGCTCGGCCGCGGCCTCGTCAACGCCCCCTATGCGCACGCCGCCCTCGTCGCGCCGGCGCTGCTCGCGTCCGCACCGGCGGCGCTGCAATCGGCGTGGCTGCCGCGCATGGCCTCGGCCGAGGCCCTGGTGGTGCTGGCCCACCAGGAGCGCGCGGCACGCTACCGCCTCGAGCACGTGAGCACGCGTGCCATGCGGCAGGGTGATCGGCAAGGCGATCGGCAAGGTGATCGGCAACATGTGGGCTGGGCGCTCGAAGGCGCCAAGAGCATCGTGCCGGCGGGGGACGAGGCTGATGCCTACATCGTGCCGGCACGCCTGTCGGGTGCGGTGGACGACCGCGCCGGCATCGGCCTCTTCCTCGTCGAGCGCGCTGCGCTCGCGGCCCGCCAGCTGCGGGGCTACCCGACGCAGGACGGCTCCCGGGCGGCCGAGATCAGGCTCGCCGGCACGCCGGCCGCCCTCATCGCCCTGGACGGCCACGCGGCGCTCGAGGGCGCCGTCGACATCGGCATCGCCGCCCTGTGCGCCGAGGCGGTGGGGGTCATGGACCGCCTCGTCGAGCTGACGGTCGAGTACATGAACACGCGCAAGCAGTTCGGCGTGCCGATCGCCACCTTCCAGGCGCTGCGCCACCGCATCGCCGACGTGAAGATGCAGCTCGAGCTCGGCCGCTCGATGAGCTACTTCGCCACCCTCAAGCTCGGCGAGCCGGGGCCGCAGCGGCGGCGTGCCGTCTCGCAGGCGCGCGTGCAGCTCGGCCAGAGCATGCGCTTCGTCGGCCAGCAATGCGTGCAGCTGCACGGCGGCGTCGGTGTCACCGACGAATACCAGGGCAGCCACTACTTCAAGCGCCTCACCGTGCTGGAGATGGTGTTCGGCGACACCCAGCATCACCTGGGCGAGGTCGCCGCGCGCATGCAGGACTCGGCCGGCGTGTTCGCCTAGCCGCCGCGCCGGTGAGCAGCGCCCAGGCTGACCCGACCGGCGCGCCGGCGCTCGCGCCGGGCGCCCTCACCGATGTCGCCGGCATCGAGGTGGGCCATGCCGCTGTCGCCGGCCGCGCCAGCGGCTGCACCGTCGTGCTGTGCCCCGACACGCCGCACGGCACCACCTGCGGCGTGGCCGTGCGCGGCGGCGCCCCCGGCACGCGCGAGACCGACCTGCTGCGCCCCGAGAACACGGTGAACCGCGTGCACGCGGTGCTGCTCACCGGCGGCAGCGCCTTCGGGCTCGATGCCGCCGGCGGCGTCATGCGCTGGCTCGAGGAGCAAGGGCGCGGCCTGTTGGTCGGTCCGGCGAGCAGCGACGAGTCGCCGCGGGCGGCGATCCGCGTGCCCATCGTGCCGGCGGCCGTGCTGTTCGACCTGTGGATCGGCGATGCGCGCATCCGCCCCGCTGCCGACACCGGCTATGCCGCCTGCCGCGCGGCCAGTGCGGCGGCGCCGGCGCAAGGCAGTCACGGTGCCGGCCTCGGCGCCACGGTGGGCAAGCTCTTCGGTGTGGCGCGCGCCTGCCGCGGCGGCATCGGCACCGCCTCTTTGCGCCTGGGTGCGGTGACGGTGGCCGCGCTCGTGGCCGTGAACGCCATCGGCGACGTACTCGACGAAGAGGGCGAGGTCCTCGCCGGTGCTCGCAGCGAGGACGGCCAGCGCCTCGTCGGCGCGCAGCGCGCGCTGCTGCAGGGGGCGGCGCCGCTGCAGGTGATGGAGCGCATGGCCGGCACGGCGACGACGATCGGCATCGTCGCCACCGACGCGCGGCTCGACAAGGCCGCCGCGACGCAACTGGCCGCCCTCGCCCACCATGGCCTGGCCCGCACCGTGAGCCCGATCACCGTCAACGACGGCGACACGCTCTTTGCGCTCGCCACCGGCGGTGCTGGCATCGCCGGCGACCTGAGCACGCTGGGCGTGCTCGCCGCCGAGGTCGTGGCGCGGGCCATCCGCAATGGCGTGCGCGCCGCCGAGGCACTGGCTTCGCCGCCGTTGCCGGCCGCGCGCGACCTGCACCCGCGCTGAGCCCCGGCAAACGGGAGGCCGGGGCCGGCATCGGCCTCCCGCCACGGCGCGCTGGCGGCCCGATCGCTGGCGGCCTACTGCCCGACCTGATACCGGCTCTCGCCCGCTTCGACGACCAGGTTCATGCGTCCGGCGAAGCGCTGCCGCCAGCGCGCGATCTCGAGCCGCCGGATGCCGGCGCAGGGTTGCCGGCGGCGGAACTCGCGCACCAGCTGCCAGCTGCCCAGGCGTTCGGCGCAGTAGGCCCAGACGCGGCCCTGCGTGCCGGTGCGCGCGGTCGGGTAGCGGCGCACGCAGGCTTCGATCACCCTTTCGATCGCGTCGATGCCTTCGAGCCAGAAGTCGGCCGGGTATACGCCCAGCTCGATGCCGCCCGGAAAGAAGACCGGCTCGCGCATGAACTCGGCAGCCTCACGCCCGGACAGCGCGCCCTGCACGACGGCTTCGGCCGTGAAGCGCAGGAGGTCTTCGGCGTGGTGGTGCGTGCCGTATTGACCGAGGTAACCGGCCTCGCGATGCATGCTGAACGGCGGGCAGACCAGGAAGCCGTGCGGCCCCGGTTGCTGCAACCAGCCTTCGAGGGCGGCGCGCGTCACCTGCTCGCGCGGCACGGCATCCATCACCTTGTAGCCGCGCGCCCTGGTCTCGCTCACCCGACCCGGCGAAACGAACTTGCGGTACTGGCAGACGCCCACGAACGCAGGCCGCACGGCCTGGCGCAGCAGGAGCGCCTTGAGCGCAAAGCTGCCGGCCGCGCCACCGATGACCGGATGGAACGGCTCCCATTGCGGCGCCAATTCGCGCAGCGTGTGTCCGGCGACCGCGCCGTCCTGTGCCGCGCCCAGGCGGATCAGCGCGACATCGTCGGGAAGTTCGAACCAGGGTTCGACATGGGTGATGCAACCGTACAGGACGGCCGCGGCTGGCGGCATCAGCGGACCCGCTTCAGGTAGCCGCCCGGCGCGACGCTGATCAGCAGCTTGTGGTCGATGCCGTCGTCGACCACGAACTCCGGATGCGACTTCAGGTACTCGCGCACGGCGGTCTTCGGGTTGTTTCCCGGGCCCCAGGGCCGGTCGGGGTACATGCCTTCGGGCAGCTGTTCGATGATGGTGTCGAAGACGACGCAGTAGCTGCCTGGGGTCGTGAGGGGCGCGTAGGCCTCGAGCTCGGCCAGCGCGTGTTCATGCGTGTGGTTGCTATCCAGGCACACCAGGATGCGGCGGCGGCCGGCGGCCGCGGCCTTGACCTGCGCCACCACCGCCGCGTCGAGGCTCGAGCCCTGGATCATCGAGATGCGCCTGGACATCGCGTGCGCCTCGATCGCGGCGCGGTTGTGCGCCCGGATGTCGATGTCCACGCCCAGCACTCGCGCATCGACCGGGCCGCCGCAGGCGGCATTCAGCTCGAGCATCGAAGCCGAGAAGATCAACGAGCCTCCATGCGCGATGCCGGTCTCGATGATCAGGTCGGGCTGCACCGTCCAGATCAGCTCCTGCATCGCGACGATGTCCTGCGGGTACTGGATGATCGGCCGGCCGAGCCAGGCGAAGTTGTACGAGTACTTTGGCGCCGTCGACGCCTTCATGAACGCTGCTGCCGTGGCCTGCAGCTCGCCGTCGCGGCCGTTGGCCTCCAGCCGCTGCCGGACTTCGAGTTCGAATGGAGTCATTGGGTCACCTGTGCGCGGCCGTGCCGCTCATGTCGACTGCAAGCAGGCGCGCAACTTCGTCGCGTCGCCCCAGAAGGCCATCGGTTCGTGTTCGGGGTACGGAAAGCGCCCCAGTTCGGGTTCGATCGACCAGCCTTGTTCGCGGATCCAGCCTTCGACGAGCGAGCGCACCGACGTCGGCTTGCCGTCGCAGACATTGACGACGCCGTGCCCGCGGCCGCCGAGCGCCAGCTCGACCAGGTGGGCCGCCGCCACTCGCACCGGCAGGTAGTCACGCAGCTGCTCGCCGCCGGACATCGGAAACCCCGGGTCCCCGCGCGCCACGGCGCGCCGCAGCGACGGCCAAAGCGAATTCTCGGCCTGCCCCTCGCCCCACAGGTAGAACAGGCGCGCCCAGGTCAGCTCGAAGGGCTGCACACCGCGCAGCAGCTCGAGTTCGCGGCGCAGTGCGTCTTTCGCCTGTCCGTACGCGGTGATCGGCGTGCACGCGAGCGTTTCGGCCAGCGCGCCCGAGCACATGCCGTACTCGAAGCAGGTGCCGGCCACGACCACGTGCCGCAGTCCCTCGCGCACCAGCGTCGCCAGCAGGCGCAGGTGCGCGGGCCGCTCCTGCTCCACGTGATGCGGTGAGCGATAGTTCGGCAGGCCGCCCCAGGCCAGGTGCAGCACGACATCGGGCCGGCCCGCACGCTCGTACAAACCGGATGGATCCTCGAGAAGATCGAAGGGGACGAAACGGTGCGCCGACGCCGGCCCGTTCACCGGCCCATTCGCCGGTCCGTTCACCGGCCCTGTCGCCGGCGGCCGGCGCGCGAGCAGGGTCGCGCCCAGCCCGCGCCGTTCGAGTTCCGCCACGACATGACGCCCGACGAATCCACCGGCGCCGGTGACCGCCACCTTCATGCGCCGACCTGCAACGACGGGACGGCCGTGACGAAGCGCCCACCCCAGTCGCGCACGCGCGCGAGCTGCTGCGTCAGCTCGTCGCGCAGGTTCCATGGCAGCAGCACGACGAAATCAGGGCGTACGCGGTCGAGCGCGGCCTCGTCGACGATCGGGATGCGGCTGCCCGGCAGGAAGCGGCCTTGCTTGGCCGGATTGCGGTCGACGACGAAAGGTAGCAGGTCGGGCCGCACGCCGGCATAGTTGAGCAGCGTGTTGCCCTTGGCCGCCGCACCGTAGGCGGCGACGCGGCGGCCCTGGCGCCAGGCGTCGAGCAGGAAGGCCGCGAACTCGTTCTTCACGCGATCGGCCAGCGCCTGGAAGCCGCTGTAGAAGGCGGCGCCGTTCATGCCGGCCGCGGCCTCGCGTGCCAGCAGCTCGGCCACCGCGGGGCCCACCGGCTGCCGGCCGCTGTCGGCACGCTGCGCGAAGACGCGCAGGCTGCCGCCATGCGTGGCGTGCTGCTCGACATCGAACACCACCAGGCCGTTGGCCGCGAACACGCGCTGCACGGCACCGAGCGAGAGGTACGAGTAGTGCTCGTGGTAAGCGGTGTCGAACTGGTGCTCGGCCACCATGCGCAGCAGGTGCGGGAACTCGAAGGTCGCCACGCCCGCGGGCTTGAGCAGCTGTGCGAACCCGGCCACGAAGTCGTTGATGTCGGGCACGTGCGCCAGCACGTTGTTGGCGGCGACGAGGTCCACCTGCCGGCCGGCCGCCGCCAGTTCACGCGCCAGCGCGACACCGAAGAACGACGCCACGATGTCGATGCCCTTGGCGCGCGCCGCCGCCGCCGTGCTGGCGGTCGGCTCGACACCGTAGCAGGGCACGCCGGCCTTCTGCACGTACTGAAGCAAGTAGCCGTCGTTGGCCGCGATCTCGGCCACGAGGCTCCCGGGCCCGAGCGCCAGCCGGTGCACCATCGCCTGCACGTAGGCTCGTGAATGGGCCAGCCACGACGACGAGATGGAGCTGAAGTACGCGTAGTCGTCGTTGAACAGCGCCTCGCGGCCGGCATGGTCCTCGGTCTGCACGAGCCAGCACGACTCGCACACCAGCAGGCGCAGCGGGTACCAGATCTCGGGCTGGCGCAGCCCGGCCGCATCCAGGTAGGCATTGGACGGGGGCGCGCTCCCGAGATCGAGAAACGGCAGCCGCAGCGCGGTCCCGCAATGGCGGCAGTTCAAACGTCGACTCCCTCGAAGTGCGCGGCGATCAGCGGGTGGCCGGCATCGCGCGCCGACATTTCGCCCACGGGCAGCGGCCAGGGCAACGCCAGCCGCGGGTCCAGCGGGCGCAGCCCGCCCTCGGCGTGCGCAGTATAGGGAGCGCTGTGGCAGTACAGCATCTCGACATCGTCGGCCAGGCTCTGGAAGCCATGCGCGAAGCCGCGCGGGATCAGCAGCGCCGCACCGTTGGCGGCCGACAGCCGCTCGGCATGCCAGCGAAGGAAGGTCGGCGACCCGCGCCGCAGGTCCACCGCCACATCCCACACCTCGCCGCGCAGACAGCTCACGAGCTTGATCTCGGCATGCGGCGGATGCTGGAAATGCATGCCGCGCACGGTACCCGCGAGCGCAGTGCGGGTGAGGTTGATCTGCGAGATCGGCACGTCCCAGCCGGCCTCGCGCAGCTCGTCGGCGCAGAACAGGCGCACAAAGCTCCCGCGCGCATCGCCGATCGGCTGCCGCTGGATTCGCACGAGGCCGGCCAGCGGCGTGTCGCTGGTGTGCAGGCGCTTCATGACGAGGCGACCGCCGTGGCGGCAGCCTCGTGGTCGGCGATGTCGGCCTCGCACAGCGCACCCGCATCGGCGCCGGCGGCGAGCTGGCGGTACCAGCGCATCGTGCGCTGCACTGCCTCGGCCAGTGGCCACCGCGGCTTCACGTCCAGGCGGTCGCGCGCCAGTGCCACCTCGAGCGCCAACCAGCCGGCCTCGTGCGGGCCTTCGGCCTTGTCGGCGGCCGCCCAGTCGCCACCACCGTAGGCCCGCTGCGCCAGCGCGACGACGTCCTGCACTGTGGCCGCCTCGTGCGGCAGCGGCCCGAAGTTGTAGGCACCGGCGAGCGCGCCGTCGGCCCACAGGCGCTCGGCCAGCCGCAGGTAGGCGGCGAGCGGGTCGAGCACATGCTGCCAGGGCCGGGTCGAGCGCGGATGCCGCAGCGTCAACAACTGCCCCGACTGCCAGGCGCGGATGGCATCGGGCAGCAGCCGGTCTTCCGACCAGTCGCCGCCGCCGATGACATTGCCGGCCCGCGCAGTGGCCACGGCCACACCCTCGCCGCGCAGGAAGGCGTCGCGCCAGCACGCCCCCACGAGCTCGGCGGCCGCCTTGCTGGCGCTGTACGGGTCGTGGCCGCCGAGCGCGTCGTCCTCGCGATAGGGATAGCTCCACTCGCGATTGCAGTACACCTTGTCGGTGGTCACCACGACGGCCACGCGCGCGTCTTCGACGCCACGCAGGGCGTCGAGCACGTGCGCCGTGCCCATGACGTTCGTGGCCAGCGTTGCCAGCGGCTCGCGATAGCCCGCCCGCACCAGGGCCTGGGCGGCAAGATGCAGCGTGACCTGCGGCCGCACCTCGTGCACGATGGCGCGCACTGCTTCGGTGTCGCGCACGTCCACGAAACGGCTGTCGATCCTCTCGCCGATGCGGGCCAACTCGAACAGGCACGGATCGGTGGCCGGCGGCAAGGCCAGGCCGGTGACCTCGGCGCCCAGGTGGTGCAGCCACAACGCCAGCCAGGCACCCTTGAAGCCGGTATGGCCGGTGAGCAGAACCCGCTTGCCGCGCCAGAACCTCGCGCCGCCCTCGCCTGCCACGGGACTCACCACTTCTTCCATGGCGCGCGGCCCGACTGCCACAGCTCCTCGAGCAGGTTCTTCTCGCGCAGCGTGTCCATCGGCTGCCAGAAGCCGGTGTGCGCAAACGCCATCAGCTCGCCCTCCGCGGCCAGGCCGGTCAGCGGCTCGGCCTCCCAGGGCGTCGCGTCGCCGGCGATGCGATCCAGGCAGCGCGGCGAGAGCACGAAGAAGCCGCCGTTGATGAGGCCGCCGTCACCGCGCGGCTTCTCGGCGAAGCCCTTGACCTGCGTGCCCTCGAGTGCCAGCGCGCCGTAGCGGCCGGGCGGCTGCACCGCGGTCACGGTGGCCAGCTTGCCGTGGCTGCGGTGGAAGGCGATGCTGGCCGCCACGTCGACATCGGCGACGCCGTCGCCGTAGGTGCAGCAGAACGCCTCCTCGTCCCGCAGATACGGCGCCACGCGCTTGAGGCGGCCACCGGTCATCGAGTTCTCGCCGGTGTCCACCAGCGTCACCCGCCAGGGCTCGGCCTTCTTCTGATGGACCTGCATGGTGTTGTGCTCCATGTCGAAGGTGACGTCCGACATGTGCAGGAAGTAGTTGGCGAAGTACTCCTTGATCAGGTAGCCCTTGTAGCCGCAGCAGATCAGGAAGTCGTGCACCCCGTTGGCGGAGTAGATCTTCATGATGTGCCAGAGGATCGGCCGGCCGCCGATCTCGATCATCGGCTTGGGCCGCAGGCTTGTCTCTTCGGACAACCGGCTGCCGAGGCCGCCGGCGAGGATCACTGCCTTCATGGGGAAAGACGCGGGGCGCCGCTTGCGAACAGCCTCGATTGTCGCGCGGCGTCCGCGCTGCCGTCACAAGGGGCACCGCGAGGCGCCGCGCACACCGGGCCCCGCGGGGGCCCGGCTCGACGTTCAGGCCGGCCGCGGCCGGTCGGATCGTGGGCCGAGCAGGCCCATCACGCTCGCGGCGGCATCGAGGATGCGCGTGCTCGGCTCGTCGCGACCCACGCGCATGCGGCGGTCGATGACGCGCCGGGCCAGTTGCGGCATGCGCGACACCAGCGTGCGCGCCAGGCGCCGCGCATCGCGGCTGCGGAAGAAGTCGTCGGGCAGGATGTCGAGCCAGGTCGTCAGCGTCGGCTCGTCGAGCACGCGCGGCAGGTTGTAGGCACCGTGGAAGCCGAAGGTCGCGCCCTGCGAATCGTCGTTCTCGTAGGCGAAGCGACGGGCCAGCGCCAGCGGCGCGAAATTGACGCCGTGCTCGCGCTCGAGCAGGTTGCGGTAGGTGCGGCACAGCGCCACGTCTTCGGGGTGCTCGTCGTCGATGCGCAGGTCCATGCCGGCGGCGAGCAGGCGGCGCGAGCGCAGCGAGAAGCCGCCGTTGCCCACGGCGCGCGACTCGGGCTGGTCGGGCCAGGGCGCGCCGACATAGTCGTAGGCGAGGAAGCTGTTGGTCCACGCCCACGGCTCGACGACGAAGCCGTCCCACTGCGTCACCAGGACATGCGAGGTGCGCACCCAGCCGGGCATCAGGCGCAGGATGAAGTGCGAGTACTCCGCCGAGGACGTGATGGGATCGATGTCGACGATCTCGATGCCGGGCAGCGGCCGCCTCGGCGTCCATGCGTGCGTGAACAGGATCGCACGTGCGAAGTCGATGCCGGCCATCGAGCGCAGCAGGGCCTGCGTGGCGAGCAGCGGCGCCCGCGTGTCCACGGCAACCAAGGTCACCTGAGGAAGGGCCAAGCGCGTCATGCCTCGATTGTGCCAGTGCCCCCGAAGACCCTCGCCTCGATCGCTACACTGATCGACGATGAGCGTGATCGACTTGCACGTGGGCATCAGCCTGGGGGGGGTCGCCGGCCTGCAGGACGGCCTGGGCGAGTTCGCCCTGCAGATCGGCAGCCGCATCGCGCGCGCCGCGCCGGCCTGGCGCGAGCGCTACAGCGCGCGCTTTCACTTCCACCTGCGCGAGAAGCTCTACGGCCTTTTCGGCAACGAGGTCGACTACCTGCCGGTGACGCGCTGGCAACGCATGCGCCACGTGCAACCCGTGCGTTATGCGCTGTGGCATTCGCTGCACCAGCTGAACAAGACCCTGCCGCCGGCTGGCTGCGGGCCGCGCGTCGTGACGGTGCACGATCTGAACTACCTCTACGGGCGCAATGCGTTCTCGACCTGGCGGCACCATCGGCGCACGCGAGCGCTGCTCGCCCACGCCGACCACGTGGTGGCCATCAGCGAGTACACCGCGGCCGACGTGCGCCGGCACCTGGGCTGGAGCGGGCCGCTCGACGTCGTGCTCAACGGCGCGCGGTCCTTCGTCGCGTCCGAGCGCAGGCCGCTGCCGGGCTGGCCGGCAGAGCCCGGTCCCGGTCCCGGAACCATCGCACCGCGACCCTTCCTCTTTCACCTGAGCCGCATGTCGCCGTCGAAGAACCCGCAGGCCATCGTCGCGCTCGCGCGCGCCTGGCCGGAGATGCTGTTCGTGCTGTGCGGGCCGCCGGGGCACGACTCGCGGCGGCTGCGCGAAGCCGTCGACCTGCCCAACGTGCAGTTCCACCTCGGCATCGACGACGCGCAGAAGGCCTGGGCCTACGCCCATTGCGCCGGCTTCCTCTTTCCGTCGCTGGCCGAGGGCTTCGGCCTGCCGCCGATCGAGGCCATGCACTTCGGCAAGCCGGTCTTCCTCGCCCGGCGCACCAGCCTGCCCGAGATCGGCGGCGACGTCGCCGATTACTTCGACAGCTTCGACGGCATGGCGATGCGCCGCGTCGTCGAAGCCGGCCTGGCCCGCGCGCGCGAGCCGGGCCACGCGGACGCGATCCGCCGGCACGCCGCCCGCTTCGATTGGGACCAGGCGGCCGCGGCGTACCTCGCGCTGTACACGAGACTGCTGGGCCTGGGGCCGGCCCAGGCGCCCGCCGGCGCGCCCGAACGGGCCATCGCCGGCGCGCCGGGATAATCGGCCGCATGCAGGTCTTCCGAGGCATCGGCCACCGCGCGCTGGCGCACCCCGGCACCGGCCACGCGCTGACGATCGGCAATTTCGACGGCGTGCACCGCGGCCACCAGGCCATGCTGGCCCTGCTGCAGAACGAGGCGCGCCACCGCGGCCTGCCCTCGTGCGTGCTGACCTTCGAGCCGCATCCGCGCGACTTCTTCGCCGCCCGCGCCGGCAAGCCCGAGGCGGCGCCGCGGCGCATCAGCACCCTGCGCGACAAGCTCGCCGAGATCGAACGCTGCGGCGTCGACCGTGTCGTCGTCATGCGATTCGACGACGCCCTGGCCTCGCTGCCGCCGCAGGCCTTCATCGATGGCGTCCTGCGATCAGGGCTCGGCGTGCGCTACGTGCTGGTCGGCGACGACTTCACCTTCGGCGCTCGCCGCGCCGGCACTTACGAGACCCTCGACGTTGCCGGCCGCACGGCGGGCTTCGATGTCGCGCGCATGCTGAGCTACGAGGTGCATGGCCAGCGCGTCAGCAGCTCGGCCGTGCGCGAGGCCCTCGCGGCCGGCGACCTGGCCGGTGCCGAGACGCTGCTCGGGCGGCCCTACGCGATCAGCGGTCATGTGCGGCACGGGCGCAAGCTCGGCCGCGAACTGGGCTTTCCGACGCTGAACCTGCATTTCGGCCACGCCCGCCCGGCCGCCAGCGGCATCTTCGTGGCCTGCGTGCAGGGTCTGGGCGAGGCGCCGCTGCCCGCCGTCGCGAGCCTGGGTGTGCGCCCGAGCATCGAGGATGGCGGCCGCGTGCTGCTCGAAGGGCATGTCTTCGATTGGCCGGCCACGCTCGGCCCCGAAGGCGGCTACGGTCGCGTCGTGCATGTGCAGTTGCTGCACAAGCTGCACGACGAGCTCAAGTACGAGTCGCTGGAGGCGCTGCGCACCGGCATCGCTGCCGACACGCAGGCGGCGCGCGCATGGTTCGTCAGAAGCGGTACACCAGACCCACGTTGAGGCCCCAGCTGCTAGGCTGTTTGGTGAGCGGGCTGTCGGCCGCCGGGCCGAGCAGGCGCGACACGCTGCCGCCGTAGAACGTGTGCCAGCTGCCACCGAGGTTGGTGCGGGCATTGACAAAGGCGGACACGTCGCGCAAGCCCGAGCGCGGCTCGTACACGGGGTATCCGGTGCGCGCGGCCTGCTCCTCGGTGACACCGAAGTAGGTCTGCATGTGGCGGTCACCGGCAAGGGAGAGCGCGGTGCCGAAGCTCCAGGTGGTGTCGGCATCGAAGCGCATCTGGCGCCCGAAGCTCACGTCGGCCTGCCAGCCGCCGCCGCGACCCAATGCATCCAGCAGCACCGCGCTGCCGGCCGACCAGCCTTCGTCCAGCCGGTACGAACCCATCATGCGCACGCGTACCGTGCTCGGCACGTCACCCATGCCCTTCAGCCCGTCGCCGCTCGACTCCTGTCGGCCGGCGTCGTAGCGCAGCCCGACGGCAAAGCGCAGGCGATCGCTCGGTGAGAGATCGATGCGCAGGCCGGCCCGTTCGCCCGGGTCGCCGGCGGTGCGAAAGCCGCTTCTCGTGGCGATGCTGACCCGTCCATAGCGCAGGTAGAAGCCCGGGCCCAGGTGCAGGCGCTGATTGTCGGAGCCGGCGTAGTCGGGCCCGTAGACGAGGACGCCGCCGACGGCGGCGTCCCAGTCCCGCTTGACGCCCGAGGACGTTGCCTCGGCGGTCTCGCCGTTGGCTCTCACCGGCGAAACGGGCTTGTATTCGCCCGCGTGCACGGCCGTGCCGGCCACGACGAAGGCCGCAGCAAGAAGGCATCGGGCCAGGACGAGGAGGGAGTTCATCGGGTCAGGTCCGCCGGGCGGGTGGTCCCGCATGTCGCGGGTCGCCTCGCGGCGCGCTGTCGAAGCATCGCCCAAGGGCCTGAAGTCCCCCTGAAGGGGGCGGCCACGATTGTCAGAATCGGTAGGCGAGCCCGGCGCTGACAGCCCAGGTGTTGGGCTCGCGCACGATCGGGCTGGCCGCCGCGGGCCCGACGAGGCGGGTGGCACTGATGCCGCCGAAGGTGAACCACCGATCGTTCAACTCATGGCGCAAGCCGGCCGAGACAGCCACGTCGCGGGCGCCTGCGTCCGGCTCGTAGACGGGGTAGCCGGAGCGTGCCGACTGCTCGGCGGACACGCCGTAGTACGCACGCAGGTGACGACGGTTGCCGAAGCTGACGGCCGCGCCGAAGCTCGCCCGCGTGTGCCTCGCCAGCGGGATGCCGCGGCTCACGTTGAACTCGCTGATCGTGCCACCACCGTGGCCCAGCGCGTCGATGCTCAAGGCCGCGCCCATGCGCCAGCCGTCTTCGAGCGGATACGAGCCCGCCAGGCGCACGCGCAGCGTGGAGCGCACGTCGCCCAGGCCGCGCAGATCGGCGCTGTCCGATTCCTCCCGCCCGCTGTCGTGCCTGAGACCCAGGCCGATGCGCAGCCGTTCGTTCGGCGAGAGGTCGATGCGCAGGCCGCCACCGCTCACCGGGTCGCCGCTGCGGGCGACGAAGGTGCTGCGCGAGGCGATGCTGACACGGCCCCAGCGCACCCAGCCGCCGGGCGTGAGCCCGAGGCGCCAGCGGCTTGCGCCCGCATATTCGGGGGCGTAGCTGGTGACGAAGCCGAGGACCGCGTCCCACGATCTCGGCGCCGGCCGCGCATCGACCGCCGCTTCTTCACGCGGCACCTGCGATGGCTCTGCGGCACGTACCTCGGCCTGCCACGAGGCGAGGACGACGAGCCATGCCGTGCACCAGAACTTCATCGCCCGGCTGCCCCGATAGAATGCGAGCCCATGCAACGCAGCAGCCCGACCGCCGTTTGTCTGCGCTGGCACGCTACTACGCGCCGGCAATCGACGCGCGACCGAATTATTCGCGCGCCTCGCTGAGTCTCCGATGCACCCCGCCACCTCGGGGTGACCGGCTTCACGACTGCGGCGCCGCCGGCGCATCGGCCCCTCCGCCTCTGGCCCGAACGCCTTCCGCCGGCCGCAGCTCCTTCACCCCCCGCCACTCGCGCGCGCCTACGCGCCTCGAGCCGGCTCCCGCGAGTTGCACGATGAGCAAGCCCTCCGACCCGAAGACGACGCTGAACCTGCCCGACACGCCGTTCCCGATGCGCGGCGACCTGGGCAAGCGCGAGCCCGGCTGGATCAAGGACTGGCAGGACAAGGGGGTCTACCAGCGACTGCGAGCGGCGCGCAAGGGCGCGCCGCTCTTCGTGCTGCACGACGGCCCGCCCTACGCGAACGGCACGCTGCACATCGGCCACGCGAGCAACAAGATCCTGAAGGACATGATCGTCAAGAGCCGGCAGCTGGCCGGCTTCGACGCGCGCTACATCCCCGGCTGGGACTGCCACGGCCTGCCGATCGAGAACCAGATCGAGAAGACGCACGGCCGCGGCCTGCCTCGCGCAAAGGTGCAGGCGCTCTCTCGCGCCTACGCCGCCGAGCAGATCGGCCAGCAGATGGCCGACTTCCAGCGCGTCGGCGTGCTCGGCGACTGGGAGCACCGCTACCTCACGATGAACTTCGCCAACGAGGCGGGCGAGATCCGCGTGCTCAAGCGCCTGTTCGAGCGTGGCTTCGTCTACCGCGGCAGCAAGCCGGTGTACTGGTGCTTCGACTGCGGCAGTTCGCTCGCCGAGTTCGAGATCGAGTACGCCGACAAGAAGAGCACGGCCGTCGATGTCGCGTTTCCGTCGGCCGACCCGGCCGCGCTCGCCGGGGCCTTCGGCCTCGCGTCGTTGCCCGGCCCGGCCTTCGCGGTGATCTGGACGACGACGCCGTGGACGCTGCCCGCGAACCAGGCGCTCAACCTCAACCCGGCGCTCGAGTACGCGCTCGTGCAGACGCCCCGCGGCCTCATGCTGATCGCCGCGGCGCTGGTCGAAAAGTGCCTGGCGCGCTGGGGCCTCGAAGGCAAGGTGCTCGCGACCACGCGTGGCGCGAAACTCGCCGGCCTGCCCTTCGAGCACCCGCTCGCGCAGGCCGACGCCGGCTACCGGCGCACGGCGCCCGTGTACCTGGCCGACTACGCCACGGCCGAAGACGGCACCGGCATCGTGCACAGCTCGCCCGCCTACGGCGTCGACGACTTCAACTCGTGCATCGCGCACGGCCTGAAGCACGACGACATCCTCAACCCCGTGCAGGGTGACGGTCGCTACGAGGCGGCCCTGCCGCTCTTCGGTGGCCTCAACATCTGGAAGGCCAACGACCGCATCGTCGAGGTGCTGGCGCAGAGCAACCGCCTGCTCGCCAGCGGCCCCCTCACGCACAGCTACCCGCATTGCTGGCGGCACAAGACGCCGGTCATCTACCGCGCCGCGGCGCAGTGGTTCGTGCGCATGGACGAGGGCGAGGGCGTGTTCACCGTCGACAAGGCTCCGAAGACGCTGCGCCGAATGGCCCTCGAAGCCATCGAGCAGACCGCCTTCTACCCTGAGAACGGCCGCGCGCGCCTGCGCGACATGATCGCCAACCGGCCCGACTGGTGCATCAGCCGCCAGCGCAACTGGGGCGTGCCGCTGCCGCTGTTCATGCACAAGGTGAACGGCGAGCCGCACCCGTCGACGCTCGAGTTCATGGAGCGCGCCGCAGCCCTCGTCGAGCAAGGCGGCGTCGAGGCCTGGAGCCAGCTCGAAGCCAGCGAGTGGCTCGGCGCCGAGGCGGAGGAGTACGCCAAGAGCAACGACATCCTCGACGTCTGGTTCGACTCCGGCTCCACCTTCAACCACGTGTTGCGCGGCTCGCACAAGGGCCCGCCGGGCGACCCCGGCTACCACACCTCCGGCCCCGAAGCCGACCTCTACCTCGAGGGCCACGACCAGCATCGCGGCTGGTTCCACAGCTCGCTGCTGATCGGCTGCGCGCTCGAAGGCCGCGCGCCGTACCGGGCGTTGCTCACGCACGGCTTCACGGTCGACAGCCAGGGCCGCAAGATGAGCAAGAGCTTGGGCAACTTCGTCGAGATGCGCGAGGTGACCAAGCAGATGGGGGCGGAGATCATCCGCCTGTGGACCGCCGCCACCGACTACTCTGGCGACCTCAGCGTCGACGACAAGGTGCTCGCGCGCGTCGTCGACAGCTACCGACGCATCCGCAACACGCTGCGCTTCCTGCTCGCCAACACGTCGGACTTCGACGCCGGCCGGCATGCCGTGCCGCCGGCCGAGATGCTCGAGATCGACCGCTGGGCGCTGGCGCGCACGGCCGAGCTGCAGGCCGAGATCCTGAAGCACTACGAGGTCTACGAATTCCACCCCGTGGTGGCCAAGCTGCAGGTGTTCTGCGCCGAGGACCTCGGCGCCTTCTACCTCGACGTGCTGAAGGACCGCCTCTACACCACGGCGGCGGGGTCGCTCGCGCGCCGCTCGGCACAGACGGCGCTTTGGCACATCACGCACGCGATGCTGCGCTGGATGGCGCCCTTCCTCAGCTTCACCGCCGAGGAAGCCTGGCAGGTGTTCGGTCCGGCCGAGACGCGCGGCGAGTCGATCTTCTGTGAGACCTACTGGAAGTTCCCGTCCGCCGGCGGACCTGACGACCCCCTGCTCGCCAAGTGGTCGCGCATCCGCGAGCTGCGCGACCTCGTCAACAAGGAGATCGAGGCGCTGCGCGTCGCCGGCACGGTGGGCTCGTCGCTGCAGGCCAACGCGACGCTGACGCTGCCGCCGGCCGACCATGCGCTGCTGGCGAGCCTGGGCGACGACCTCAAGTTCGTGCTCATCACGTCGGCGGCGGGCCTGAAGGAAGGCGGCGAGGTGGCCGTCGAGGTGCAGCCGAGCCAGGCGCGCAAGTGCGAGCGTTGCTGGCACTGGCGCGACGATGTCGGGCACGACCCGGCACACGCCGGCCTGTGCGGCCGCTGCACGAGCAACCTGTTCGGGCCAGGCGAGACGAGGCGGGTCGCCTGATGGCCTGGTTCGTCCGCCGCGGCGGTGCGCCGGGGCTCGCGTTGTGGCTCGCGCTGGCGGTGCTCGTCATCGTCGCCGACCAGGTGACGAAGACGCTCGTGCTGCAGCAGTTCCATCATGGCGAGGTGCGCCCGCTGGCGCCGTTCTTCAACCTCGTGCGCGTGCACAACACCGGCGCGGCGTTCAACTTCCTCGCCGACGCCGCGGGCTGGCAGCGCTGGTTCTTCGTCGTCCTCGGCGTCGTCGTCTCGGGCTTCATCATCTGGATGATCCGCGCCCACCCGCAGCAAAGGCTCTTCTGCTTCGCGGTGACGATGATCATGGGCGGCGCGCTCGGCAACGTCGTCGACCGGCTGCTGCACGGCTACGTGGTCGACTTCCTGCAGTTCCGCTTCGGCTTCCTGGAGCCGGTCTTCCACGGCGGCTTCTTCCCGAGCTTCAACCTCGCCGACAGCGCGATCACGCTGGGCGCGGCCTGCCTCATCCTGGACGAGTTGCTGCGGGTGCGCCGCTCGCCGTAGCTGGGCGCCGGCCTGCGCGTGCTGCGCGGGCCCTCGACAGTCGCGCCGCCACCCGTCTCGGCCCTTCTCGGTGGCCCATCAATCAGCGCCGACCGGCGCGCGCGCGGCCGAGGCGCGCGCCTCGGCCACCGCTGCTTCCCCGGGCAGCCACGAGACGATCGCGCTCGTCAGCAGCGCCACGCCGGCCAGTGCCAGCATCAGCGTCGAGAAACCCGCCGCCTTGACGGCCGGGCCGAGCAGCCACACCGCCAGCGAGCTGATGCCGATCGAGACCGTGAGCCGCATGCCGGCCACGCGCGAGCGCATGCGGTCGTCGACGTAGCGCACGATCATCGCGTCGGTGAACGGGATGGCGCCGAACACCAGCACCATGACGCCGATCAGCGCCGCATAGAGCCACCACCCCTGCGCCTGCGCCGCCAGCAGCAGCAGCGGCACCTGCATCAGCGCCACCGAGAGGTACAGGCGCTTGAGCGGCATGCGGTCGATGAGGCGGCCGACCACCACCTGCGCCAGCGACGCCACCGCGTACACCACGGCCAGCAGCGTGCCGAGTGTGGCGGGGTCCTCGACGACGCCGCGCATGCGCTCGGCCAGCAGCTGGCTGTTGCCGTTGGTGGTCATGTTGAACAGCAGTCCGCCGGAGGCGGCTGCCGCCGTCATCACCGCGAAGACGCGCGCCAGCAGCGGCGCCGGTAGGTCGACACCGGCCTTGCGTGCGCAAGCGGCCGGCGGCTCGGTCTCGTGCGGTGCGAGCACCATGAAGGCGAAGCCGCAGGCGATCGAGACGAGGCCGGGCACGACGAAGGCGGCGCGCCAGCCGATCCACTGCACCAGGAAGCCGGTGGCGATGGCCGCCGCGGCGATGCCGAGGTTGCCTGCCAGGCCGTTGACGCCGATCGTCGCGCCGGGGCTCTTCGCGCGCTGCACCAGCATCGGGATGCCCACCGGGTGGTAGATCGCCGAGAAGGTGCCCAGCAGCGTCAGCGCCGCCGCCATCTGCCAGGCGTTGCGCGTCAGCGCCACCGCGAGAGAGGCAGCGCCGATGCCGAAGTAGAAGACCAGCATCATGCGCCGCCGCCCCCACAGGTCGCCCAGGCGGCCGGCCGGCAGCGAGCCGAGGCCGAACATCACGAAGGCGCCGACGCCGTAGGGCATGAGGTCTTCCCAGCGCGCAAACCCGAACTCGAGCGCGATGGTGGCCACCGCGGTGGCGAAGATGAGCAGGAACAGGTGGTCCAGCGCGTGGGCCACGTTGAGCAGCAGAGTCAGGGGGCGCGGCATCGCGAGGCTCGGCAGGGATCGCAGGGTGGCAGGCGAGACATTGCACCACATCGAGGCTCGCCTCGTCGGCGGTCGCCGTCCCATGCCCCCGGGCCGACCCCAGTGGACGCGACGCGGCGCGTTGCCTAGGCTGCGCACAGTGACCGCCGACGAAGCCCCGCCACCGCCCTCTCCCACGCCGCTGCCCGGCATGCCCGCGCCCGCCGAGGCCGTGCCGCGCCCGCCGATCGTGCTGCGCCCGCTTCACTTCGCCGATCCGCTGCACTGGCTGGCCCTCGGGTGGGCCGACTTCAGGCGCGCGCCGGCCATCGGCATCTTCTACGGCGGCTGCTTCACGGTGATGGGCTGGGCGCTGATGAAGGTCTACGAGCACGCGCCGGCCTACGTGCTGGCGCTCTCGGCCGGCTTCCTGCTGGTGGCGCCGTTCCTGTGCCTGGGCCTGTACCACGTCAGCCGCGAGTTGCAGGCCGGCCGGCGGCCCGACTTCGGCGCCTCGCTGTTGGCATGGGACTCGCGCCTGGGTCAACTGGGCATCTTCGCCTTCGTTCTGCTGGTGCTGGAGATGCTCTGGGCGCGCTCGACGCTGGTGATCTTCGCCGTCACCTTCGACGGCATGCCGGACTTCAAGGGCTCGATCTCGGCGCTGTTCAATCCCGAGAACATCACCTTCATCGTTGCCTGGGCGATCGTCGGCGCGATCTTCGCGACGCTGATCTTCTCGGTCAGCGTGGTCAGCATGCCGATGCTGCTGGACCGCTCCACCGATGCCATCACCGCTGCGCTGACCAGCCTGCGCCTGGTGTTCACGCAGACGCCGGTGATGCTCTTCTGGGGCGTGTTGATCGCTGCCATCACCTTCGCGGCCATGGCCCCGTGGTTCATCGGGCTCGTGGTCGTGGCCCCGGTGATCGGGCACGCCTCGTGGCACGCCTACCGCGCGGCGGTGGCTGCCTGACGACCGAGAGCGCGCCGCTCAGGCCGAACGTTCACCTGGCCGCCGCCGCTGGCAGCGCGGGCAGAGGCTGCTCGCTTCATGGCCGCAACATCAGCGCCGGTCGTGCAGCGCGTAGGCGATCGTGCTCAGGTCGACGTACTCGAGATCACTGCCCGCCGGCACGCCGCGCGCCAGCCGCGTCACCTTGAGGCCGCGCGCCTTCAACGCCGCCGCCAGCGCCTGCGCGGTGAGCTCGCCCTCGGCGGTGAAGCCAGTGGCCAGCACCACCTCCTCGACGACGCCGTCGGCGGCGCGCGCGAGCAGCCGCTCGGCACCGATCTCGACCGTGCCGACGCCGTCGAGCGGGCTCAGGCGGCCCATCAGCACGAAGTACAGGCCCTTGTAGCTGCCGCTGCGCTCCAGCGCCGCCTGGTCGGCTGGCGTCTCGACCACCGCCAGCAGCCGCGCGTCGCGCCGCGGGTCGGCGCAGGTGCCGCACAGCTCGCCTTCGGTGAAGGTGTGGCAGCGCGTGCAGTGCCGCACCGACTGCACCGCGTGCGTCAGCGCACCAGCCAGCGCCTGCGCGGCCGGCCGGTCGTGCTGCAGCAGGTGGTAGGTCATGCGCTGCGCCGACTTCACGCCCACGCCGGGCAGGCGCCGCAGCGCCTCGATCAGCTCCTCGAGCGCGTCGTGCTTCGCCGACCCGGTGGCCACGCGAGGGAATCCGCCGCCCGGCTCAGAACGGGAACTTCATGCCGGGTGGCATCGGCAGGCCGGCCGTGAGCTTGCCCATGCGCTCGGTGCTCACCGCCTCGGCACGGCGCACGGCGTCGTTGAAGGCGGCGGCGACGAGGTCCTCGAGCATGTCCTTGTCGTCGGCGAGCAGGCTCGGATCGATGGCGACACGCTTCACGTCGTGGCGGCAGGTCATCGTCACCTTCACGAGGCCGGCGCCGGACGTGCCCTCGACCTCGATGCTGGCGAGCTCCTCCTGCGCCTTCTTCATGTTCTCCTGCATCGCCTGCGCCTGCTTCATCAGGCCGGCCAGCTGACCCTTCATCATGGTGTGGTCCTCGAGTCTGGATGGAATGTTGGATGGGATGTTCGACGGAACGTTCGACGGATCGTTGGGCGCAAAGCGCGCGTTTCAGATCGGCTTGATCGAGCCCGGCACGATGCGCGCGCCCTTGAACGTGGCGAGCAGTTCGCGCACCACGGGGTCGCCCTGGATCGTCGCCTCGGCTTCGGCCTGCCGGCGCGCGCGCTCGGCGGCATCGCGCCGCGCCGGCGAGTCCTCGGGCGTGCCGGGCACCAGCTCGAGCCTGACGGCGCCGCCGACGACGGCCGCCATGGCCGCCGCCAACCGGTCGGACAACGCGCCCTGGCGCAACGCCTCGCGTTCGACCACCAGGCGCCAGGTCGGCGGCGTGCTGCCTTCGTCGATGGCCACGAGCGCGGAAGACCAGGCGAGCTCGCGCACGAGGGCCGTCACGCCGCCGCGTTCGATGAGCGAGAGCACGAGCGCACACCAGCGGTCGCCGAGCGCGCGCGGCACGCCCGCGGCAGAAGGCGGTGTCGGGGTCGGGGCTGCCGCGGCCGACGGCACGGAGACGGCGGCGGTCACGATCGCCGCCGCCGACCCGGCGCCCACGAGCCCACCGCCGTTCGCCGGCGCCGCAGGAGATGGCGAAGGCGCGGCCGGCCTGATCGGCGCCACGACGCTGCGGCTCGTCGGCGGCGCCGGCGCGCGCAGCGGCGCGCTGCGCCCTTCGTGCGCCGCCGCCTCGCTCGGGAAAGCAAGAAAGCGCAGCAACACCATGGCCAGCGCCGCATGTTCGTCGGGCATCAACGCCAGCTCGGCGCGGCCGTGCAGCGCCATGCTGTACAGCAGCTGCGTCTCGTCGGGTGCCAGCAGTGGCGCCACCGCGCGCGCCTCGTCGGCTTCGGGGTCGCCGGCCTCCAGCGTGCCCGGCGCCACCTGCTCCACCGCCGCCTGCTGCAACAGGCCGGCCAGTTCGTCGAGCGTGCCGCTGGCCGACTGGCCGCGCTGGCGCAGGGCGTCGACGAGCGCCAGCACGGCCGCGCCGTCGCGCGCCGCGAGCGCCGTCACGAGCTCGCGTGCGCGGCCACGCTCGACGCTGCCGAGCATGCTGCGCACGACACTCTCCTCCAGCTTGCCGCCACCGTAGGCGATGGCCTGGTCGGTGAGCGAGAGGCCGTCACGCATCGAGCCCCGCGCCGCACGCCCGAGCAGCCTGAGCGAGGCCTCGTCGTGCGCCACGCCCTCGGCCGCCAGTACCTGCGCGAGATAGCCGCGCACGGTGTCGGGCGCCATCGGGCGCAGGTTGAACTGCAGGCAGCGGCTGAGCACTGTCGGCAGCATCTTCTCGGGGTCGGTGGTCGCGAGCACGAACTTGAGGTACTCGGGTGGCTCCTCGAGCGTCTTCAGCAGCGCGTTGAACGCGTCCTTCGTGAGCTGATGCGCCTCGTCGATCATGAAGACCTTGAAGCGGCCGATGCCCGGCTTGTAGGCCGCGCGCTCGATGAGGTCGCGGATCTCGTCGATGCTGCGATTGCTGGCCGCATCGAGCTCGATGTAGTCGATGTAGCGGTCGGCGTCGATCTCGCGGCAGGCCTGGCATTCGCCGCAGGGCGTGGCGGTGATGCCGCCGCTGCCGTCGGGGCCGGTGCAATTCAGGCTCTTGGCGAGGATGCGCGAGACGGTGGTCTTGCCGATGCCGCGCGTGCCGGTGAAGAGGTAGGCGTGGTGCAAGCGGTTCTGCGTCAACGCGTGCGTGAGCGCCGTCACGACATGCTCCTGCCCGACCATCTGCGCGAAGTTGCGCGGGCGGTACTTGCGGGCGAGGACGACGGTGCTCATGCGGGGCATTCTAGGCGGCGCCCCGTGACGCACCGGCGCGCGTGGCGAGGTCACGGCGCGCCCGCCGCGGGGCCATGGCGGGGTCATGGCGGGGTCATGATGCGGTCACTCGCGGGCTCGCCGCGAGCTCGTGGCGCGTGCACTGCGAGCTCGTGCCTCGTTCATGGCGCCGCCGCCGCGAGCGGGGCGCGGCCGAGGGCCCGGGGATAATGCCGGACCATGTCCGCGCCCTCGTCATCGTCCACTTCGGCATCGGCAGCGATCGCCACCGGCTCGCTCAGCTACGAGCAGGCCGGCGTGCGCTACGAGCTCATCGACCCGCTGAAGGTGGCCGCGCAACGCGCCGCCGCCGCCACCGGCGCACACCTGGCCGGGCACGGCTTCGCGGAGGTCGCGGCCTCGCGCGGCGAGTCGGCCTACGTCGTCGACGTCGGCCCCTTCCACCTCGCGAGCATCGTCGAGTGCCTGGGCAGCAAGGTCCTCGTCGCCGATGCGATGAAGGCGCTCACCGGCCGCTGCCACTACGCCGCGATCGCGCAGGACACGATCGCGATGGCCATCAACGACCTCGTCACCGTCGGGGCCACGCCGCTCGTCGTGCAGGCCTACTGGGCCGCCGGCGGCAGCGAATGGTTCGAGGACCGCGAGCGCGCCGAAGCGCTGGTCGCCGGCTGGAAGGCCGCGTGCGACCATTGCCGCGTCGCCTGGGGCGGCGGCGAGACGCCGGCATTGGCCGGCATCGTCGAGGGCGGCCGCATCGACCTCGCGGCGGCCTGCACCGGCATCGTGCAACCCAAGGATCGGCTGAGCCTGGGCGAGAAGCTCGGGCCGGGCGATGCGATCGTGCTGCTCGCCTCCAGCGGCATCCACGCCAACGGCCTGAGCCTGGCGCGCAAGCTCGCCGAGCGGCTGCCGCGCGGCTATCTCACCGAAGTGGCGCCGGGGCTCGGCTACGGCGAGGCCCTGCTGGCGCCGACGACGCTGTACTCGCCGGTGACCGAGGCGCTGTGGGCGGCGGGCATCCGCGTGCACTACGCGGCCAACATCACGGGGCACGGCTGGCGCAAGCTGCTGCGGCACCCGGGCTGCTTCACCTATCGCGTGCACACCGTGCCGCCGGTGCCGCCGGTGCTGCAGTTCATCGCACGCGAGGCCGGGCACGACGCCGCCGAAGCCTACGGCACGCTCAACATGGGTGCGGGCTTCGCGCTGTTCGTGCCCGCGGCGCAGGCGGCCGAAGCGGCGAAGGTCGCCGAGCGCTGCGGTGTCGCCGCCTGGGTGGCCGGCGCGGTCGAGGCAGGGCCCAAGCGCCTCGTCGTCGAGCCCCTCGGCCTGCAGTTCGACGCCGACGCGCTCGTGCTGCGCTGACTCGGCCAAGCTGGGCCGAGCCCCGGTTCAGCCCTGGCACGCTGTCGCCGTGCCGCCGCGAATTCGCGACACGATTGATTCCCCGCACTTGACAGGGCAGGCGCGCTCCATACATTGCCTGCCTGGAGACCGCGCGGCACATGGGAGCCGCGGAGGCAGGACGTCATGATCGAATCGCTTGTCGAGGATCGGATCAGCCGCCTGGAGGGCCAGGCCGCCCAGGCGCTGGCGCTCGTGCTGCCGGGCGGCCGGCGCATCGGCCGCGCCGACGCCGACGTGGTGTTGCGCCTGACCAGCCTGTTGCCGCTGCGTCACTTCGTGACCGGCAACGTCGGCGGCCTGGCCAACGACTGTGTCGAGGGCCTGCTCGACATCGAGGGGCCGATGCGACGCGTCGCCGCCGTCGCTGCCAGCCTGATGCCAGGTGACCCCACGATCAAGGCGCCGGTGAAGCCGCTGCGCCGCACGCTCTTCTCGCGCTGGCGGCATCGCAAGGCCGCCGATGCGCGGCAGGTGCAGCACCACTACGACGTCTCCGACGACTTCTATGCCCTGTGGCTCGACGCGCGCCGCGTCTACTCGTGCGCGTACTGGCCCGACCCGGGCATGACGCTGGCCGCGGCACAGGAAGCCAAGCTCGAGCACGTGTGCCGCAAGCTGATGCTCAAGCCCGGCGAGCGCTTTCTCGACATCGGCGCCGGCTGGGGCGGCCTGCTGCTGTGGGCGGCCGAGCACTACGGCGTGCGTGCCACCGGCATCACGCTCTCGAAGAACCAGCACGCGCATGTCAACCGCCTCATCGCCGAGCGCGGCCTCGCCGACCGTGTGCGCATGCTGTTGCTCGACTACCGCGACCTGCCCGAGGACGAGCCCTACGACAAGGTCGCCTCGATCGGCATGTTCGAGCATGTCGGCCGCGCCCGCCTGCCGACCTACTTCGCGAAGATCCGCCGCCTGCTCGCGCCGGGCGGCCTGCTGCTCAACCACGGCATCACCGCCGGTGGCACGCGCAACGTGCAGCTTGGCAGCGGCATCGGCGACTTCGTCGAGCGCTGGATCTTCCCCGGCGGCGAGTTGCTGCACATCGCGCATGTGCTCGAAGTGATGGCCGAGCAGGGCCTCGAGGGACTCGACACGGAGAACCTGCGTCCGCACTACGCGCGCACGCTGTGGGCCTGGTCCGACGGCCTCGAAGCGCGGCTCGACGCGGCGCGCCGCGCCACCGACGAGCGCACGGTGCGCGCCTATCGCCTCTACCTGGCCGGCAGCGCCATGGGCTTCGAGCGCGGCTGGATGGCGCTGCACCAGACGCTGGCTTCGCGGCCCAGCGGCCGCATCGACGAAGGCACGCTGCGCGGCACGCAGTGCGCTTATCCGTTCAAGCGCGACTACATGTACCGGCGCTGACGAGGCGGCGGCCCCTGCGCCCTTCCGGGCTGTGGCCTTCCGGGCTTCCGGGCGGCCGGTCACCTACAATCGCCGGTGACGGGCCTCCTCGCATGGGAGCGCGCCCAAACGGGTCAGGTGGGGAACCAAGCAGCCCTAAGCGTTGCCACCAGTGCCGGGGTCAGGCTCGTCACCTTCTTCCAGGCAGACTGCGCGCCACCGCCGCCACGGCGTCCGGCCGTGCACCGCGGTCAGCGCAATCCGCTCATGAACGCGCCCGTCATCACGTCGCGCAGCGAGCGCGCCTCGGCCAGCTCGGCCTGGCTCGGGGCCAGACTGCTGGCCTCGCTCTTGTCGGCGTAGATGAGGCCGAGCGTCTTCCCCTTCATCGCCAGCGGCAGCAACAGGAAGGTGCCCGCGTTGACGTGCTGACGCCACCAGGCCGGCATGCGCGCGGCCACGGTGCTGGCATCGGCGATCAGGGTGTCGACAGCGCGTGCGCTTACCACGGCGAGCAGATCACCGCTGGTCGCGGGCTGCACGTCGAAGACGCCGGCCGGTAGCGGCCCGAGCGCGAGGCGGCCGCGCAGCCGCTGCATCGGCTCCGTTGCGACGCTGCGTCCCTCGCGCCGTACAGGCCCACGATGTGCCTCGCCCGCTTCGCGCAGGCAGAGCACGACGCTGCGACACGCCAGGCCCAGCTGCAGCGCCGTGAGTCCGAGGTGCAGCACTTCGTTGAGGCGCAGGCGCCCCTCGGCAAGCCCACGCTCGATGCGTGTGCGCCCATCGCGGAGCGTGGCCACGCCGGCGCTGGCCGCGGCCATGGCCACGCCTGCGGCGATGTCGGCAGCGGGGACACTGGCACCGTTGGCACCGTTGGCAACGCTGGAGCCGATGGCCCCAATGGCCCCGATGGGCATCGTGCGATCGTCGGCCTCTGCCCCCATAAGCGCGGGCGTGCGCGCGATGCCCGCCTCGCGCGCGAAGGCAGGACGCTCGACACCGGCTGCGGCGCGTGGCCGGGCGCCCCGCACGGCCCCTTCAGCCACTGCGGCCCCTTCGCCCGGTTCGGCCGGTCCGGCCCCGTCGGCCATCAGCAGTCGCCGCGCCGGTCCCCGCTTGGGCACCGCGATGCCCATGGCCCGTGCCAAGGCGGCCACCTTGTCGCGGGCCACGTGCGTGGCCTGGCGCGCCGCCTGCGGGGTGATGTCGAGTGCCTGCGCATAGCGGCCGGCCACCTGCTCCAGCGCTTCGTTCAGCGCTTCCGATCCCTGTTCCATGAGCGTCGAGGCGAGCGCGTTGGCCGCATGCCCGACCCAGCGCAAGCGGTCGGTGCGATCGGTGATGGCGCGCGCCGGCACGTCGCCGTCGGGGCGCCGCATGGCCTTCTGCAGGCCCTCGGGCAGACCCCAGGCGCGCGCCACGCCGGCGCCCAGTTCGTCCAGGGTCAGGCCGAGCACCTGGGCAGCCGCCGCGTCGTGCCCGGCCTGGCGCGAGCTTGCGCCGCCGGCCGGGCTGCCGACCGAGTTGCCGGTCGCGCGCCTCGCCGCCAGCTGGCGGATGCGCTCGGCTTCCTCGGGGAAATAGAACTCGGCGAGCAGGCCGCCGAGGTTCTGCAGCATCGAGCCGAGGAAAGCCTCCTCGCTGTCGCGCTGGCGCGGCTCGAGCTCGGCGGCCAGCGCACCGGCCGTGAGGGCGCGCAGGAACTCCTGCCGCAGCAGTTCGGCCTGGCCCTTGTCCTTCATGTGCTCGAGCAGCAGCACGGCCATCGCCATGTTGCGGATGCCGGCAAAGCCCACCAGCGCCACGGCGCGCGAGACGGTGGTGATCTGCCCCGAGCCCGCCGAGTTGAAGTGGACGGAGTTCACCATGCGCAGCAGCTTGTTCGTCAGCGCCACGTCGGTCAGCACCTCGTCGGCGAGGTTCGCGAGCCGCGCCGTCTCGGACGCGGCCAGGCGCTGGATGCGCAGCACCGAGTCCGAGAGCGCCGGGAAGTCCGTCTTGTGCCGCATGCGACGCAGCAGGAACTCCAGCGTCGCGTGCCCCGGCTCGCCGGCCACGACCGGCGCCGCCTCGGGCGCGAGCCACGCCGACAACGCCGCGTGCAATGCCCGCGCGCCGTCGTAGCGGCCGGCCGCCTCGCGCGCCAGGGCGCGCATGACGATGCCGCGCAGCGTCTCGTCGATGCGCAGTGACGCGGGCAACTGCAGATCCTCGCACTGCACGCGCTCGAGCGCCCGCCAGGGATCGCGTTCCTCGAGCAGCGGCTTTCCGCACAGCAGCTCGCCGAGCATCACGCCGGCAGCGAAGACATCCATCGTCGGCGCCGGCGCCTCGCCGCGCGCCGCCTCCGGCGAGATGTAGCCGGGGCTGCCGACGATGGCGCCGTCGTCGAGCGGAACCGGGCCCCCGAGCCCGCGGCCTGTCCCCGGCGGCAGCACCGGCACACGGGCCGCGATGCCGAAGTCCATCACGCGTGCCCGGCCGTCGGTGCCCAGGAGCACGTTGCTCGGCTTCAGGTCGCGGTGCACGAGCCCCACCGCATGTGCGGCGGCCAGTGCATCGAGCACACCCAGCATCAGCGTCACGGCTTGCGGCGCCGCCCATGCGCCGCGGCCGCGCCGCGCCTGTGCGAGCGTGGGTCCCTCGACATATTCGAACACGAGGTAAGGCCGGCCCTCGCCCGCCTCGGCGCCCACGGCCTCGAACACGGGCACGACATTCGGGTGGCTGAGCGCGCTCACCGCGCGCGCCTCGTGCAGCCACTGGTCCAGCTCGGCGGCGTCGTGCTGCGAGGTGTCGAGCAGCTTCAGCGCCACGTCGCGCTGCAGCAGCGGGTCGTGGGCCAGCCAGACGCTCGCCTGCGCGCCGCGGCCGAGCTCGCGCTTCAGTTCGAACCGGCCGAGGCGCTCGCCGGCACGCGGCGCGGCGACAGGTGTGCCCGCGCGGCGCGTCAACGCGAAGCGCCGGGCGCACCCGGCGTGCGTGTGCTGCGCAGCGCCGCCGCAGCACGCAGGCTGCCGGGCGATGCCGATCGGGTGACGGGGCTGCCGCCGCCGATATCCAGCGGCATCGGCGCCGTCTGCGCGATGCGGGCCTGGCTGGGCTCGTGCAAGGCCTCCTGCAGGCCACGCAGCGTGAGGTCGAGCAGGCGGCCATAGCGCTGCACGACCCGCTGCAATGCCGGCAGCACCTTGGCCGCCGGCAGGGCCGTCGCATCGACCACTTCGTTGGCGCAGCTGGCGATCAGGCGCAGCGTGTCGTCGTCCGACTCGGGCGTGTGCACGGTGGCGGTCGGCGGCAGGCGGCGGATCATGCCGAGCACGCTCTCTTCGAGACCCCACCAGCGCGCCACGGCCTGGCCGAGGGCGTCGATGTCGGCGCCGAGCACGGCGTAGGCGGCGCCCTCCTCGCTCATGCCGGGCTCGGGCGGCTCGCCGTCGCGCGCCGGCGCGCCCGGCTGCATGAGGCGGCGGATCTGCACGGCCTCGTCGGCGAAGTGGTACTGCACCACCAGCCGCCCGAGGTTCTGCAGCAAGGTGATCAGGTACACCACCTCGCCGTCGTACACCGGCAGGCGCAGCGCCATCGCGATGCGGCCGGCACGCTTGCAGCGCTCGGCGAGGCGCTCGAGTTCGGCGGCACCGGTCTCATCCAGCGGCCCGGGCCAGCTGCGCAGGCCGAGCGCGGCGCGGCGCACGCCGTCCAGGCCGATCATGGCAATGGCGCGGCGGACGGTGAGCACCGGGCCGCTGCCTGAGACCTGGGCGCCGCGCACCTGCGCGGTGTTCACGGCGCGCAGCAATTCGAAAGACAGCGCCAGGTCCTCGAGCACGACTTCGGCCAGCTCGTTGGTGCGCTCGCGCTCCATCAGGGCCAGGCGGGCGGCGCGTGCGCCGGCACCGGGCAAGGCGGGCAGCACGCCGGCGGCGCGCAGCTTGTCGGCGAGCAGGCCGAGCACGCCACCGTCGGTGGCCGACTCGGTCTTGAGCCAGCCTTCCAGCGCCAGCAGCAAGGTGCGCGCGTTGCGATAGCGCTGCCGCTCCTGGCGGTCGGTGGCGCGATTGACGATGGCCCGCAGCGGCTCGGCCACCGGATGCATGCCGGCCCAGGGCAGGCGGACGATCTCGCGGCCAAGCGGCGGCAGCCGCACGAGGGCGCGGCCGATGTCCGCCTCCTCCAGCGCCGGAGTGCCGGCGATCAGGCTGTGCAGCAGCAGGCCGAGCGCCAGCACGTCGCGTTCGGCGGCCGCACGCTGGGTGCTGAGCTGGGAGCCGGCGGCATGACCGGCCGCGCTGGCGGCCAGCGCCTGCGCGGCGGGGCTCTCGCAGGCCACCTCGAGGCCGGCCAGGCGCGCCTGCCCTTGTTCGTCGACGAGGCACATCGACAGCTGCAGGTCGCCGTGCACGACGCCGGCGTCGTGGGCGTAGGCCAGGCCCTGCAGCATCTGCGCGACCAGCGCCGCGGCTTCGGGTCCGGGCAGGCCCTTCTTCGTGAGGCGGTCGGCGAGCGTCGCGCGGCCGGTCATGTCGTAGGCGACGTAGGGCCAGCCATCCTGCACGCCGGTGTCGACGGCCGGCGCCAGCTGCGGGTGCGCCAGGCGGGCCGCGCGGCGCACGGCCTGGTGCCACCGCTCGAGCGCGGGCCCGGCCTGCGGAGCCACGCGCGGCAGCACGAGCATCAGCTCGTGGCCGTCGCGCTCGGCGACGAGCCAGCTCATCGTGTGCTGGCTCTTGCCGAGCAAGCGCAGCAGTTGCAGGCGGCCGAAGTACCGAGGCGCTCCGGCACGTGGCGGGGAATCGGAGGCCGAGGCGGACATGATCTGCGCATTGCACCGCGGGGACGATGGCGGTGAAGCCCGGAACAGGCTGGCACTCGCCGCCCTGTTCAAGGACGGCGGCCAGCGGTGTCCACGGCGCAGCCGCCAGGCGCGCAGGCCCTCGGCCACGGCAGGCACGTCGAGGGCACATTACCCCCGGCAGGCAAGCAGATTTCGCCTATGGCGACCATTGGCGGCTTCCCCCGCTCGCGCGGAACGCGGAAAGGCCCGCTGTGTCAGAATGACCTCGCCCATGCATCTCGCGCCATGCCCCGGGACCGGAGAACCCACCCATGAGCAGTGAACTGATCAAGCACATCACCGACGACTCCTTCGGCGACGACGTGGCCAAGTCCGACAAGCCCGTGCTCATCGACTTCTGGGCCGAGTGGTGCGGGCCGTGCAAGATGATCGCGCCCATCCTCGAAGATGCCGCCAAGGCCTACGACGGCAAGGTGCAGATCGTGAAGATGAATGTCGACGAGAACCGCGACATCCCGGCCAAGTTCGGCATCCGCGGCATCCCGACGCTGATGCTGTTCAAGGGCGGCGACCTCGCCGCCACGAAGGTCGGCGCGCTGAGCAAGGCGCAGCTCACCGCATTCCTCGACGGTCATCTATAATCCCCCGGCATCGGCCTCGGCTTGACCGCCGGGGTCGATCGTCACGAGGGGCCCAGAGAGCCCACCCGCACCGCGATCGCCGGCCCCGCCACGAGGGGTTGTCCGGCTCGACAGCGGCCATCCCGGTGGCCATACGCGGGCACCCGGCTCCCGAGCTCTCCCCGTTCCGCTCCCAGTTTCCCCAGCTACCGCGGCTGCGGCACGCACCGACTTCACCGGTGCGCTGCGCCGACACCGGGCCCGAGGGTGCCCCCGAGATGCATCTGTCCGAACTGAAGACCATGCTGATTGCCCAACTCATCGAGATGGGCGAGGCGCTGGAGATCGAGAACGTCAGTCGCCTGCGCAAGCAGGAGTTGATGTTCGCGATCATGAAGAAGCGCGCCAAGGCAGGCGAGCAGGTCTTCGGCGACGGCGTGCTCGAGGTCCTGCCCGACGGCTTCGGCTTCCTGCGCAGCATCGACAGCAGCTACATGGCGAGCACGGACGACATCTACCTGTCGCCCAGCCAGATCCGCCGCTTCAACCTGCACACCGGCGACATGGTCGAAGGCGAGGTGCGCGTGCCCAAGGACGGCGAACGCTATTTCGCCCTCGTCAAGGTCGACCGCGTCAACGGCCTCACGCCCGAGGAGAGCAAGCACAAGATCATGTTCGAGAACCTGACGCCGTTGTTCCCGACGGTGCAGTTCAAGCTCGAACGCGACATCAAGAGCGACGAGAACATCACCTGCCGCATCATCGATCTCGTCGCGCCGATCGGCAAAGGCCAGCGCGCGCTGCTCGTCGCGCAGCCGAAGACCGGCAAGACGGTGATGATGCAGCAGCTGGCGCATGCGCTGGTCGCCAACCACCCCGAGATCCACCTCATCGTGCTGCTCGTCGACGAGCGGCCCGAGGAAGTGACCGAGATGCTGCGCACCGTGCGCGGCGAGGTCATCAGCTCCACCTTCGACGAGCCGGCCGCGCGCCACGTGCAGGTGGCCGAGATGGTGATCGAGCGCGCCAAGCGCCTGGTCGAGATGAAGAAGGACGTGGTGATCCTGCTCGACAGCATCACCCGCCTGGCACGCGCCTACAACAACGTGCTGCCGAGCTCGGGCAAGGTGCTGACCGGTGGCGTCGACGCCAACGCGCTGCAGCGCCCCAAGCGCTTCTTCGGCGCCGCGCGCAACACCGAGGAAGGCGGCACGCTCACCATCATCGGCACCGCGCTCATCGACACCGGCTCGAAGATGGACGAGGTCATCTACGAGGAGTTCAAGGGCACCGGCAACTGCGAGATCCATCTCGACCGCCGCATGGCCGAGAAGCGCGTCTACCCCTCGATCCTCATCAACAAGAGCGGCACGCGGCGCGAGGAGTTGCTGCTCAAGCCCGAGATCCTGCAGAAGACCTGGATCCTGCGCAAGCTTCTCTACCCGATGGACGAGATCGAGTCGATGGAGTTCGTGCTCGAGAAGATGAAGGCGACCAAGGGCAACCTGGACTTCTTCGACATGATGCGAAGGGGCGGCTGAGGCCGCTTCGACCGTCCGTCCCGCTAGAATCCGCCGTTCCGCCCCCTGGCAAGTGCGCCCGCGATCCGTGTGGCGTGGCTGCTGCAACCACCGAGGCACCGCAATGAAAGAAGGCATCCACCCCGTGTACCGCGAGGTCTGTTTCCAGGACCTCGCCAACGGCCACAAGTTCGTCACGCGCTCGTGCGTGCAGACCAAGGAGACCGTGACGCTGGACGACGGTCGCCAGCTGCCGCTGGTGAAGGTCGAAGTGACGAGCGAGACGCATCCGTTCTACACGGGCACGCAGAAGAGCGTGGACAGCCTGGGTGGTCGCGTCGAGAAGTTCCGCAACAAGTTCGCCCGCGTCGGCATCAAGAAGTGACCGGTGTGCGGTGGCGGCGACGCGCCGCGCTGCATCACTGCAACACGAAGGGCGGCGCGACCGCCCTTCGTCATTTCGGCCGCTAGCATCGCTGCGGCGTGAACACTCCCAATCCGGCCCTGGTCACCGAACGCGGCGCGCGTGCGCTGCCGCGCCCGGTGCTGCTGCTGCTGTGCGCGGCCTACGTGCTGCCGGGCGTGATCGGCCGCGACCCCTGGCGCAATGCCGACCTGGCAGCGTTCGGCCAGATGGCCGCCATGGCGAGCGGCCGCACCTCCTGGTGGACGCCCACGCTCGGCGGCGTCGCCGGCGACACCGGGCTGCTGCCGCATTGGCTCGGGGCGGGCGTCATCGCCTTGCTGTCGCCGGCGGTCGACCCGGCGTTCGCCGCCCGCATCCCGTTCGCGCTGCTGCTCGCCGCGGCGCTGGCGCTGACCTGGTACACGACCTTCCACCTCGCGCGCACCGACGCGGCATTGCCGCTGCCGTTCGCCTTCGGCGGCGAAGCCGACCCGGTGGCCTATGCACGCGCCATCTCCGACGGCGCGGTGCTCGCGCTGATGGCCTCGCTCGGCCTGCTGCAGCTGGGGCACGAGACGACGCCCGAACTCGCGCAGCTGGCGGCCACCGCCCTCTTCCTCTACGCCCTCGCCTCGGCGCCCTTTCGACCGGCGCGCTCGCGAATCGCGGTGCTGGCGGCGCTGCCGGCGCTGGCCGGCAGCGGCGCGCCGAGCATGGCGATGGCGATGGGCATCGGCGGCACCATCGTCTGCATCTTCTCGAGCTACCCGCAGGTGCGCCGCTACGCCTCCTGGATCGCCGGCGGGGCGCTGCTGGCCGCGCTCGTCGCGCAGGCGCTCGGGGCTTGGCGCTGGCGCTCGCCCGGTCTCGAGCTCGCGCAGCTGCCAGGCATCGCCCGCCAGTGGGCCTGGTTCATGTGGCCCGGCTGGCTGTTCGCGCTGTGGACCCTGTGGCGCTGGCGCCTGCACCTGCTGCATCGACACTTGTCGGTGCCGCTGGTCGTGCTCGTGGTGGCGCTCGGCGCGAACCTCGCGATGGGCGGCTCGGACCGCGCGCTGATGCTCGGCCTGCCCGGCCTCGCGGTGCTGGCGGCGTTGGCGCTGCCGACGTTCAGGCGTAGCACGGCCGCCGCGGTGGACTGGTTCTCGATGCTGCTCTTCACCGCGGCGGCCGCCTTCATCTGGCTCATGTACGTGGCCATGCAGACGGGCGTGCCGGCCAAGCCGGCGGCCAACGTCGCCAAGCTGGCAGCGGGGTTCGTGCCGACGTTCTCGCCGCTCGCAGCTGCACTGGCGCTTGTCGGCACGGCGGCCTGGATCTGGCTCGTGCGCTGGCGCACCGGGCGACACCGTGAGGCGCTCTGGAAGAGCCTCGTGCTGCCAGCCGGGGGCGTGGCCCTGTGCTGGTTGCTGACCATGACGCTGTGGCTGCCCGTGCTCGACTTCGCGCGCAGCCCGCGTTTGTGGATCCAACGCCTCGCCGCCCATCTGCCGACGGATCTGCCGGCCGGGGCTTGCATCGCCGCTCCGGGTGCGACGACGGCCACGGTGGCCGCCCTCGAATACTTCGGCGGCTGGCGCGTCGAAGCGCGTCGCGATGCGGCCCCTGCCGCCTGTCCCTATCTCGTGTTGATCACGCGTGTGCGGCCCTTGCCCGAGGCGCCGCCAGGCTACGAACGGATCGCCGAAGTCCAGCGGCCGGCCGAACGCGAAGAGCGCACGTTGCTCTTTCGGCGCCTGGACGCACGCTGAAGCCCGGTTCGGCCGGAGCCGCACCAGCCTGCTCGGGTCCGCTGCGGCGTCGCCCGACCGGCGCGGCCACGCGGCCTGCTCAGGCGGCCAGCGGCTCGTTCGAGGCGGCCCGCCGCCGCACCCGCAGCGCGGGCAGCACGAGGCGGAAGGTCGACCCCTTGCCCAGTTCGCTCTCGACGAGCACCTCGCCGCCGTGCCGCTGCAGCACGTGCTTGACGATCGCCAGGCCCAGGCCCGTGCCGCCCGTCTCGCGCGAGCGGCTGCCGTCGACGCGATAGAAGCGCTCGGTGATGCGCGCGATGTGCTCGCGGGCGATGCCGATGCCGGTGTCCTCGACCTCGAAGCAGGCGCTGCCGTCGTCGCGCCAGGACCACGAAGCGATGATGCGGCCGCCTTCGGGCGTGTAGCGGATGGCGTTCGTCAGCAGGTTGCCGAAAGCGCTCAACAGCTCGTGCTCGTTGCCGGCCACCTCGGCATCGGCGCCGCCCGTGAACTCGATGCGATGGCGCCCGCCGGAAAGCGCCAGTGCATCGGCGCGCACGGTATCGAGCAGGCCGCGCACGGCCAGCCAGTGGTCGCCGGCCGGGCGCGGGCTGCCTTCGAGCTGGGCCAGCGTCAGCAGGTCGGCCACCAGCGCCTGCATGCGCGTGGTCTGCTGCTGCATCAGCGCCAGCACGCGGTGGCGCTCGGTCTCGCTGAGCGGCAAGTGGGCCAGCGTCTCGATGAAACCGGCCAGCACGGTGAGCGGCGTGCGGATCTCGTGCGACACGTTGGCCACGAAGTCGCGCCGCATCGCCTCGGCCCGTTCGCGCTCGGTGATGTCCTGCGAGAGCACGAGCTTCATGCCCGCGCCGTAGGAGCGGATCAGCACGTGCAGCGTGCCGCGGTCGGCCGCGCCCGGCAGCGTCACCGGCTCGTCGAATGCTCCTTCCTGCAGGGCGCTCACGAAGGCCGGCGCACGGATCAGGTTGGTGGCGCGCTGCTGCAGGTCGCGCTGCGGGTCGAGGCCGAAGTGCTGGGCAGCGACGCCGTTGCACCATTCGATGTGCCCTTCGGCATCGAGCAGCAGCACGCCGTTGGGCGAGGCCTCGATGCCGGAGAGGAACTGCCGCAGCCGCTCGCGCTCGGCCTCGATGGCCCGCTCGCGGCGGCGCAGGAGCCGCTCGGCCCGGTAGGCGAGCTCGCCCCAGAAGCCGCGCTCGCGTGGCGCCGGCCGGTCGGTCGGGCCATGCAGCCAGTCGGCCAGGCGTGCCGCCCGGCGGGCATCGCGCAGCGTCACCCACGCGCCGGCGAGCAGGCCCCCGACCACCGTGCCCACCACCGGCCAGCCGACAACCCGGCCGGCGGCGGCTCCTGCCGCCATGCCCAGCACCAGGCGCGTCACTCTGCCTGCGACATGACCGACGAGCCAACCCTCGAAGCGCGACATGCCCGCTGCCCGCCCAAGGCTTCAGGCCGTGGCCTTGCCCGCCGTCGCCATCTGCTCTCTCTGTACGGACACTCCCGCGCCCTGCGCCGTGAAGCGGTAGCCGGCACCGCGCACGGTGTCGATCAGGCCGGAGCCCTGCGCCGGCGCCAAGGCTTCGCGCAGGCGCTTCACATGCACGTCGACCGTGCGCTCCTCGATGAAGACATGGTCGCCCCAGACGCGGTCGAGCAGCTGCGCGCGGCTGTGCACGCGCTCGGGGTGGGTCATGAAGAAGTGCAGCAGGCGGAACTCGGTGGGCCCGAGCTTCAGCTCGACGGCCTGTTCGCCGAGCCGGCGGCTGACCCGCCGCGTCGCGGGGTCGAGGGTCAGGCCGGCGAGCTCCACCGCCGCGTCGAGCGTCTGCGGCGCCTTGCGGCGCAACACGGCGCGGATGCGCGCCATCAGCTCGCGCGGCGAGAAGGGCTTGCTCAGGTAGTCGTCGGCGCCGGCGTCGAGGCCGGCCACCTTGTCGGCCTCGTCGGCGCGTGCCGTGAGCATGATGATGGGCAGCTCACGCGTGCGCGCCTCGCCGCGCCAGTGACGCGCCAGTTGCACGCCGCTCTGGCCGGGCAGCATCCAGTCGAGCAGCACGAGGTCGGGCAGGCGCTCGTCGACGCGCGCCTGCGCCGCCGGCGCATCGGCCACCAGCACCGCCTCGTGCCCGGCATGGCGCAGATGGATCGCGATCAGCTCGGCGATCGCCGACTCGTCCTCGACGACCAGCACCAGGCTCATCGCTTCGCTCCGTTCATCGCTCTCGTCGTCACTGTCGTCATTCAGCGCACCGCGTCCTCGACGGCCTCGAGCGAGGCGTGCCGCACGTCGGTGCCCTTGACGACGTAGATGATGGCCTCGGCAAGGTTCTTGGCATGGTCGCCGACGCGCTCGATGGCCTTGGCCACGAACACGAGATCGATGCTGGCCGAGATCGTGCGCGGGTCTTCCATCATGTAGGTGATCAGCTTGCGCAGCAGGCCCTCGAACTCGCGGTCGATCTGGTCGTCCTGCTTGAGCACCTCCAGCGCCTTGCCGGTGTCGAGCCGCGCGAACGCATCCAGCGCCTTGCGCAGCTGTGCGATGGCGAGGTCGGCCTCGACGCCGAGATCGGAGGTCGGCAGACGCGTCGAGACGCCGTTGCTCACGAGGCGCTGCACGATGCGCGCGATGCGTGCCGCCTCGTCACCCACGCGCTCGAGGTTGGCGATCGTCTTGTGCACGGCGATGAGCAGGCGCAGGTCGCGCGCCGTCGGCTGGCGCCGGGCGATGATGGCGGTGAGGTCGCGGTCGATCTCCACCTCCATCTGGTTGACACGCTCCTCCTGCTTGAGAACCTGCTCGGCCGTCTCCACGCTCAGGTGCCTGAGCGCGTAGATGCCCTGCGCGACCTGGCTCTCGACCAGGCCGCCCATCTCGAGCACGCGGTTGGAAATGCCCGAGAGCTCGGCATCGAACTGGGTGGACAGGTGCTTGTCGCTCATGGTGGCATCTCCTTGCGGCGTACCGGAGGCTCAGCCGAAGCGCCCGGTAATGTAGTCCTCGGTCTCCTTGCGGCGCGGCTTCATGAAGATGTCCTTCGTGTCGCCGTATTCGATCAGCTCGCCGAGGTACATGTAGGCGGTGTAGTCGGAGACGCGAGCCGCCTGCTGCATGTTGTGCGTGACGATGAGGATCGAGACCTTCTGCTTCAACTCGCCGATCAGCTCCTCGATGGCGCCGGTGGCGATGGGGTCGAGCGCCGAGGTCGGCTCGTCGAAGAGGATGATCTCCGGGTCGGTGGCGAGCGCACGCGCGATGCACAGGCGCTGCTGCTGGCCGCCGGAGAGGTTGGAGCCGGCCTGGTCGAGCCGGTCACGCACTTCTTCCCACAGTGCCGCGCCGCGCAGCGCCGCCTCGACCTTGTCCTCGAGGAAGCTGCGCGAGCGCTCGTTGCGCACGCGCAGGCCGTAGGCGACGTTCTCGAAGATCGACTTCGGGAACGGGTTGGGCTTCTGGAACACCATCGAGATGCGCATGCGTACCTCGATCGGGTCGACCTGCGGCGCGAGCACGTTCACGGCATCGGGCAGCAGCGAGATCTCGCCGACATAGCGGTTGCCGGGGTAGAGGTCGTGCATGCGGTTGTAGCAGCGCAGGTAGGTGCTCTTGCCGCAGCCCGAAGGGCCGATGAGCGCCGTCACCTTGTGCTCGTACACCGGCATCGACACCGACTTCAGCGCCTTGAAGTCGCCGTAGTAGAAGTCGAGGTTCTTGCTCTGCGCCTTCAGCGGCGGCGGATTGTCAGGCAGCGTGATGGTCGACATGGTTGCGGGCTTTCTTGTCGGGCTCGGTGTGCGCGCGGTGCAGTCTCACCACTTGATCTTCTTGCGCAGCCGGTAGCGCAGCCAGATGGCCATGCCGTTCATGCCCAGCGTCATGACCACCAGCACCAGGCTGGCGGCGGCGGCGTTCTGGTGGAAGGCGGGGTCCGGGCGTGAAGTCCAGTTGAAGATCTGGATCGGCATCACCGTGAACGGCGAGAACAGCCAGTCGAACAGGCCCGCCGCCGGCTCGCCAGTGCCGGGCACCGGTGGCAGGAAGGCGATGAAGGTGAGCGCGCCGATGGTGATGATCGGCGCCGTCTCGCCGATGGCACGCGCCATGCCGATGATGACGCCGGTGAGGATGCCCGGCGTGCTATAGGGCAGCAGGTGGTCCTGCACCACCTGCCACTGCGAGGCGCCGCAGCCGTAGGCGGCCTCGCGGATGTGGCGCGGGATCGAACGCAGCGCCTCGCGCGTGGCGACGATGACGATGGGCAGGATGAGCAGTGCCAGCGTCAGGCCCGCCGACAGGATGCTCTGGCCGAAGCCGAAGGTGTAGACGAACAGGCCGAGGGCGAGCAGGCCGTAGACGATCGAGGGCACGCCGGCGAGGTTGGCGATGTTGATCTCGATGATGTCGGTGAACCAGTTCTTCTTCGCGTACTCCTCGAGGTAGATCGCGCCGGCGATGCCCACCGGCACCGCGAAGAGCGCCGTCACCATCATCACCAGGATCGAGCCGACCCAGGCCGAGAGGATGCCCGCCTGCCCGGCGCGGCGCGAGGGGAAGCTGGTGAAGAAGTCGAGGTTCAGGCGCGGCAGGCCGTCGATCACCATCTCGGTGAACAGAGCCACCAGCGTCAGGATGCCCACCATCATCGCCAACAGCCCGAGGAGCGCGAAGAACCGGTCCCAGCGCTTGGCCAGGCGGATGAGGGCGCGGATCTGCTCGGTGCGCACGGCCGGGCTGGCGATCACGCTGTCGCCGAACGTGGACCGTGCCGAGGAGTTCGTGTCGTTCATGTGCATGCCTTCGCTCATGTCACTCGTGTGCGCTCTTGTGCTCTCGAGCCGCTCAGTAGGCCTCGCGGTAGCGACGCCGCACCCAGTAGCCGAGCATGTTGAAGGCCAGCGTCAGCAGCAGCAGCATCAGGCCGGCAGCGAAGATGGTCTGGTAGCCCACCGAGCCGTGCGGCAGGTCCCCGAGCGCCACCTGCACGATGTAGCTCGTGATGGTGGCCGCCGGCTCCATCGGGTTGAAGGTGAGACTGGGCTGCATGCCCGCGGCCACGGCGAGGATCATGGTCTCGCCGACCGCGCGCGAGATGCCGAGGATGTAGGCCGAGGCGATGCCCGAAACCGCCGCCGGCACGACCACGCGCACCGCCGTCTGGTAGCGCGTCGCACCCATCGCGTACGAACCCTCGCGCAGGCCCATTGGCACGGCGCGCATGGCGTCCTCGGACAGCGAGGCCACGTACGGGATGATCATGATGCCCATCACCAGGCCGGCCGAGAGCACGTTGAAGCCGGGCAGCTCGGGGAAGACCTTCTGCAGGAGCGGCGTGACGAAGAGCAGCGCGAAGTAGCCGTAGATGATCGTCGGCACGGCCGACAACAACTCGAGCAGCGGCTTCAGCGTCTCGCGCGTCCTGTGTCCGGCAAATTCGGACAGGTAGATCGCGATGATCGTACCCAGCGGGATCGCGACGAGGAGCGCCACCACCGAGCTCGTGAGCGTGCCCGACAGCAGCACCATGATGCCGAAGTGCGCATCGTCGAACAGCGGCGTCCACTGCGTGTCGGTGAGGAAGTCCCACAGCGACACATGGGTGAAAAAGGAGAACGACTCCTTCAGCAGGATGTAGACGATGCCCAGCGTCGTGACCACGGAGACGCAGGCCGCCAGCAGCAGGACGAACTCGATCGCCTTCTCGCGGCGCTTGCGCGCCGCCTTGGCGAGGGCCAGCTGCGCCAGGCGCGCCTCACCCGTCAGCGGCATCTCCGGCACGGCGGCGCCTCGCGTTGTTGTGGTGCTGCTGCTCATTCTAGGAACCTACGCCGTTCGCCCCGCCGAGACGCCGAACGCCGGCGCGGGACGGCCCCGAAAAACGGCCCCGCGCCGGCAAGGCTGCGGGGCCGCGCGTGATGACGCGGTCGGCGCTCAGAGCTTCGCTTCGCGCGCCAGCAGGTCATCGATGCGCACGCCGACCTCGTTCTTGCCGCCGAACACGGTGCCCTTCTTGCCCTTGGCGATGTGCTCGATGCCGACGGTGTAGGCCTTGGCCGGCAGCGGCACGTACTTCACTTCCTTGGCGATCTTGGCGGCCGACTTCATCATGTACTCGGCAAACTCGCGCACCTCGGGCTTGGCGAGCGACTTCACGTTCACGTAGATGAAGATCGGGCGCGACAGTGGCTGGTAGGTGCCGTCGAGCACGCTGGCCTCGCTCGGCAGCACGGCCGGCTTGCCGACCTTCTCGACGATCGGCAGCGCCTTCAGGCGGCTCTGGTTCTCGGCATAGTAGGCATAGCCGAAGAAGCCGAGCGCGTTGACGTCCTGCGACACGCCCTGCACGAGCACGTTGTCGTCCTCGCTGGCGGTGAAGTCGCCGCGGCTGCTCTTGCTCTTTCCCACGATGGCCTCGGTGAAGTAGTCGAAGGTGCCCGAGTCGGCGCCGGCGCCGAAGAGCTTCACGGGCGCATCGGGCCAGGCCGGGTTCACCTGGTTCCAGCGCGTGATCTTGCCCTGGGCACCCGGCTCCCAGAGCTTCTTCAGCTCTTCGACCGTGGCCTGCTTGAGCCAGCTGTTCTTCGGGTTGATGACGACGGTGAGGGCGTCGAACGCCACCGGCAGCTCGATGTACTCGACACCGGCGGCCTTGCAGTCGTCCATCTCCTTTTGCAGGATCGGGCGCGAGGCATTGCTGATGTCGGTCTCGCCGCGGCAGAACTTCTTGAAGCCGCCGCCGGTGCCGCTGATGCCCACCGTCACCTTGACGGCGTTCTTCTTCATCTTCTGGAAGTCCTCGGCCACGCCCTCGGTGATGGGGTAGACGGTGGACGAGCCGTCGATCTTGACGACTTGCGCCGAAGCGCCGGCGGCGGCGGCCAGCGCCGCGACGGTGAAGAGGGATGCTGCGATCTTTCGCATCGTGGACTCCTGGGTCTGGGTGGTTTCGTGATTCGTGCTGAAGGTCACTCTAGGGTTGTCATGTGACAGGAGGGTGACATCGGCTCGCTTTCCATGACAGTCCCAAGGCAGCCGCCTTGCGCGGCAGCGCCCCGCCATGGGCCAGTTGGGCAGCCGCGTTGCGGCGAGGACAGGCATGGGCCGGCAGGCAGTCTTCGCCCGGCCGATGACAGGTCGATGACAGCGCCGCGACGGCGCGGCGACGGCCGCCACCGCATGCACATGCATGTGCACATGCCGGCTCATGCCCGGCCGACCTTCACGTGAGCGTCATGCGTGCGACCGATCATGCGCGTCCATGCATGCCGACTCCCTGCTCGCCGACTCGGGCCGGCCCGTTCGCCCGGGTGTCCCCGAGGCCGCGGAGGCAGCCGAAGCCCCGCCGCGGCTGCGCGTGCGCACGGTCTTCATCTCCGACCTGCACCTGGGCACGCCCGGTTGCCAGGCGGGCCCGCTGCTCGACTTCCTGCGCGAGGTCGAGTGCGAGACGCTCTTCCTCGTCGGCGACATCGTCGACGGCTGGCAGCTGCGGCGCTCGTGGTACTGGCCGCAGACACACAACGACGTCGTGCAGAAGCTCATGCGCAAGGCGCGCAAAGGTACCCGCGTCGTCTTCGTGCCGGGCAACCACGACGAGTTCGCGCGCCGCTACGTGACGCACAACTTCGGCGGCATCGATGTCGTCGAGGACTGCATGCACGTCACCGCCGACGGCCGGCGGCTGTGGGTGACGCACGGCGACTACTTCGACGGCGTCATCCAGCACGCGCGCTGGCTCGCCTATGTCGGCGATGCGGCCTACGAGTTCACCCTCAAGGTCAACCGTTTCCTGAACCTGGCCCGCGGCCGCCTGGGCCTGCCCTACTGGAGCCTCTCGCGCTACCTGAAGTTCAAGGTCAAGCGAGCGGTCAGCTATGTCAACGACTTCGAGGTCGCGGTGGCGCGCGAGGCGGGCAAGCGCGGCGCCGACGGCGTCGTCTGCGGGCACATCCACCACGCGGAGATCCGCCTCGTCGAAGGCGTGCTCTACTGCAACGACGGCGACTGGGTCGAGAGCCTGACGGCCATCGTCGAGCATCACGACGGGCGGCTGGAGATCATCGACCGCGGCATCCACGCGCCGCCGGTGTACGCGGCCGCACCGGCGGCCCCGGAGCGCCGCCCGCAGGCGCGCGAGCCCGCCATGGTGGACTGACACGATGAATGCATGCGCCGGCTCGCGCCGCGGCTTGACGCATCGGCGCGCACGCGTCGGCGAACCGGCACCACCTTGCTTGCCCTGATCGATCTGCGCGGCCCGGCCGCGGCACGCTGACCGAGCCGGCCTGGAGGAGCGTGACAGCGACGATGGAGCAGTCGTCCTCGAGGGGGCCGTCGCGCACCACGCGGTAAAGGCCGGCCGCGTCGGGCGTCGGCTCAGGCGATCAGCGCAAGTGGCGCCGCCGGTGTCCTTGCCCCGGGATAGCCGGCCTGGCCGCGCCCGATACCGTGGTACTCGAAACCGAGAGCCGCCATCTGCTGCGGCTCGAAGATGTTGCGGCCATCGAAGATCACCGGCTCGCGCAGCCGCGCGCGCAGCGCCTCGAAGTCGGGGCTGCGGAATTCGCGCCACTCGGTGACGATCATCAGCGCGTCGGCGTCGTCGGCGGCGGCCAGCGGATCGTCGGCGAACGAGAAGCCCTCGCGGCGCGTGAGCAGCCGCGTCGGCGTGGCGCCGACGGCCGGGTCGTAGGCCTGCACCGTCGCGCCGGCCTGCAGAAGGGCCTCGATGATCTCCAGCGCCGGCGCCTCGCGCAGGTCGTCGGTGCCCGGCTTGAAGGCCAGGCCCCAGAGCGCGAACCGGCGCCCGCGCAGCGAGGGCCCGAAGCGCCGCTGGGCGCGCTCGACGAGCAGGCGCCGCTGCCGCTCGTTCACGGCCTGCACGGCGCCGAGGATCTGCATGTCCATGCCCAGGTCGGCGGCCGTGCGCCTGAGCGCCTTCACGTCCTTGGGCAGGCACGAGCCGCCCCAGCCGCAGCCGGCATAGAGGAAGTGCGTGCCGATGCGCGGGTCGCTGCCCAGCCCCAGGCGCACTTGCTCGACATCGGCGCCGACTCGCTCGGCCACGCCGGCCAGCTCGTTCATGAAGCTGATGCGCGTGGCCAGCATCGCGTTGGCGGCGTACTTCGTCAGTTCGGCGCTGCGCACGTCCATCACCAGCAGGCGGTCGCGATTGCGCAGGAAGGGGGCATAGAGCGCGCGCATCAGCAGCGTCGCGCGCTCGTCGTCGCTGCCGACGATGACGCGGTCGGGACGCATGAAGTCCTCGATCGCCGCGCCCTCCTTCAGGAACTCCGGGTTGGAGACGACGGCGAACGGCAGCAGCGCGCAACGCTCGTGCAGCTGCGCAGCGATGACCTCGCGCACGCGGTCGGCGGTGCCCACCGGCACGGTGCTCTTGTCGACGACGACCTTGTAGTCGACCATGTGCCGGCCGATCGTGGTCGCAGCGGCGAGCACGTGCTCGAGATCGGCCGAGCCGTCCTCGGCCGCCGGCGTGCCCACGGCGATGAAGACGATGGTGCCGTGCCCGACCGCGTGCGCCGCATCGTCGGTGAAGGCGAGGCGCCGCGCCGCGACGTTGTGCCGCAGCAGCGCCTCGAGGCCCGGCTCGTGGATCGGCACGCCGCCCTCGCGCAGCACGCGCAGGCGCGCCGGGTCGACGTCGAGGCAGACGACGCTGTTGCCCATGTCGGCGAGGCACGCCGAGGTGACGAGGCCGACATAGCCGGCGCCGATGACGCTGATCTTCACTGCAAAGCCTCCTGAGGAACCGGGGGATCGAATGCGCGCCGCGCCGGCGCGCGCAGCACGTGCAGCTCGCGCACCGTGGGGCCGGACTGCCGCAGCAGCCGCGCGAGGATCTGCGGCACCTCGAAGGCGGCGCGATTGCGCAGCACCGGCACGCGAGCCGCGTAGGCGGGCAGGTCGGCGAGCAGCGCATTCACCGCGGCCGGCAACTCGCGCACCGAGCGCACCGCGAGGCCGTAACCCTGCTCGCACACCCAGCGCACGTTGAAGCGCTCCTGTGGCATCGTCCAGGCGTTGCCGAAGGTGATGACCGGCAGCCCGAGCTGCAGCGCCTCGCTGAGGCAGCCGGGGCCCGGCTTGCCGATGAAGAAGTCGGCCGCCGCCATGTAGGCCGGCACATCCTCGGTGAACTCGACGACCGCGTGGCGCCCACCGGGGCCGGGCAAGGCGCGCAGCCGCCGCGCCAGGCGCGCGTTGCGGCCGCACATCAGGATCAGTTGCATCTCGGGCAGCGCGGCCGCGATCTCGAGCATCTCGGCCGAGCCGTAGGCGCCGTACATCACCAGCGCCGTCGGCCGCGCCGGCTGCAGGCCGATGGCGGCACGACGCTGGGCCTTGCCGGCCGCCGGCGGTTCATGGAAGGCGGGGCGCAGCAACATGCCCGAGACGCGCCAGACCGCGCCGCGGCCGTAGCCGGCCCGCCTGGCCTGCGCCACGGCTTCGTCGGTGCCGCAGACGATGCGCTGCTGCAACCCGGGCTCGATCCAGAAGTGCGGCGGCAGGTCCGCGAGATCGGTCAGCACCGTCACGAAGGGCACGCCCGGACAGGCGAGCGCCAGCGATTCGGCGAGTGCGCGGTTGAAGTTCGGGATCAGCGAGACGACGAGGTCGGGCTCGCTCTCGGCCCAGTGGCGCGAGAGGCGGCGCACGAGCGGCCCGTGCGCGGCGCGGATCGCCGCTTGCAGCATGCGCAGCTCCTGCCGCAGGCCGAGGGTCCAGCCGCGCGCGAGGCGGAGGTTGTAGAGGTCCTCGGGCGCGATGCCGGTGACGCTGCGGAAGCGCTCGTTCGGGTCGAGCACTTCGGCGAGGTTGACGCGCCGCACCTGCCAGGGCCAGCCCTGGGTGCGGATGGCGGCCTCGAGGGCCAGCGCGGCGGCGCGGTGGCCCCCCCCGGCATTGAAGTAGACGAGATCGATCTTCGGCGTCATCGGCGACGCATGCTCGGGCGCGCCGATGACGAAGGTGTGATGGTCCCGTGCCGGATCGATGACAGGCCCGGGCTGCCGGCGGGGGCGGTCACGCAGGCCACTGCATCAATGCCTGCCCCATGCGCAGCCGCCGGCCCGGCGCGATGCCGGGCGCCAGCGTGAAGCCCGCCGGGGCGAAGACGATGATGGTCGAGCCGTGCTCGAACCAGCCCATCTCCTCGCCCTTGCCATGCCGCGCGTTGCACTCCCATGCGTCGGGCCCGCGGTGGCGCAGGCGCAGCAGCACGTCGATGCAGTGCAGGCGGATGCTGGCCACGAGGATGGCCGCCACCGGCACGAGCGCGATGCGGTGGCCGCCGCGCTCGAGCGTGGCGCGCAGCACCGCGCGCTCGTTGCGGCAGAAGAGCCCGGGCAGGCGGGCCAGCGCCGGCGGGTTGACGTTGTAGGCGTCGCCGCTCACGTAGGTGACCCGGTCCACGGTCAGGTCGTGCGGGGCATGGAAGCGGTGGTACATCGCCGAGGTCAGGCGCAGCGTCACGTACACGCCGTTCGCGAACTCCTGCGCCGCCTCGCGCGAGCGCAGCAGGTCCTCGAGCCGGTAGGCCGAGCCCTTGGCCTGCAGCAGCAGGCCGTCGACGACGCGGCCGCAGGCGCCGACGATGGCGTCCGATGGGCTCGCGAGCACTTCCGGGTGCGGATCGACGATGCGCGCACCTGGCACGAGCCGCCGCGTGAAGACCTCCTGCAGGCTGCGGTAGCGCCGCGGCTCGGCGTCGCTCAGGTCCACCTCCGAGAACAGCCGCCACACCGCCAGCGAGGCGCGCGTCAGCGTCGGGCTGCGGATCGCGCTGTACCAGCCCATGCCACGCGTCAGCGCGACGCGCGGGATGCGGTTGGTGACGAGGAAGTTGAGCGACTCGATCGCCGCGATGCGGCGCAAGGGATTGGGCAGCCGCCTGGGCCGTGCGAGGCGCCGCAGCGGGGAGAGCAGCCGGCCCGCGAGGGGCAGGTGTCGAAAGGGATTGCGGAAACTGGGGAAGCGTCTCGGTTTCATTGGCTTGTCATCGCTCGCGGCTAGACCTCGGGGCATGCAGATCACATCCACATTGACAGCCGTGGCCGCCGCCACGCTGCTGGGTTTCGGCTGGACCGCGGCGCGCCGGCGGCTCGCACTCTCGCGCGCGAAGCACCGCTCGCTCGCCGGGCACTCGCGCATCGCCAAGTGGTTCGCGGCCCAGGTGCCGGGCTACGCCTACGACGAGGGCCAGTTCTTCGCCTGCGACGGCGCGCCGGCGCCGGTGCAGGCCGCGCGGCGCGCCGGCCTGAAGGCGCTGGCCGCGCTCTACGCCGAGCGCTACGCGAGCACGACGGCGATGACGCGCGAGGCGCGCGCCGCCCTGCCCGACCTCGCCTTCACCGGCAGCTACCGCGTGCCGTTCCAGTTCAGCCCCTACCTGCGCCAGCAGCTGAGCGTGGGCGCCTTCCTGCGCGCGGCCGACGGCACCGAGGTCGAGGACCTCGACGGCAACCGGCTCATCGATCTCACGGGCTCGTACGGCGTCAACCTGTTCGGTGTCGACTTCTACAAGTCGTGCATCGCCGAGGCGCAGCAGATCGCGCAGCCGCTCGGCCCGGTGCTCGGCGCCTACCACCCCTGCGTGCTCGACAACGTGCGGCGCCTGCAGCGCCTCTCGGGCCAGGAGGCGGTGTCGTTCCACATGTCCGGCACCGAGGCCGTGATGCAGGCCGTTCGCCTGGCGCGCTACCACACCGGCCGACGCTACGTCGTGCGCTTCTCCGGCGCCTACCACGGCTGGTGGGAGGACGTGCAGCCCGGCCCCGGCAACCCGATGCCGCCGCGCGAGACGTACACGCTGCGCGACATGGACGAGCGCACGCTGCACGTGCTGCGCACGCGCGACGACATCGCCTGCGTGCTCGTCAATCCGATCCAGGCCCTGCACCCGAACCGCAACGCGCCGGGCGACTCGGCGCTGGTCGCCTCGCGCTCGGGCGCCGCCTTCGACCGCGCCGCCTACAAGGGCTGGCTGCAGCGCCTGCGCGAGGTGTGCAGCGAGCGCGGCATCGTGCTCATCCTCGACGAGGTGTTCGTCGGCTTCCGCCTCGCGCCCGGCGGTGCGCAGGAGTATTTCGGCGTGCGCGCCGACCTCGTCACCTACGGCAAGACACTCGGCGGCGGCCTGCCGGTGGGCGTGACCTGCGGCCCGCATCGGCTGATGCAGCGCTACCGCGAAGACAGGCCGGCCGACCTGTGCTTCGCGCGCGGCACCTTCAACGCCCACCCCTACGTGATGGCGGCGATGAACGTCTTCCTGCGCCGCCTCGAGACCCCGCAGGTGCGCTCGCTCTATCAGGACCTCGACGCCACCTGGGAGGCGCGCGCGGCACGCATGAACGCCCGCCTCGCCGAGGCCGGCCTGCCGGTGCGCGTGGCGCAGCTCGGCACGATCTGGACCGTGATGTACTCGCAGCCCTCGCGCTACCACTGGATGCTGCAGTTCTACCTGCGCGCGCAGGGCCTGGCCCTGAGCTGGGTGGGCACGGGCCGCCTGATCTTCGGTCTGCACTTCGAGGACGCCGACTTCGAGGAGGTCTGCGAGCGCTTCGTGGCCGCCGCGCTGCAGATGCGCGCCGACGGCTGGTGGTGGTTTCACCCCGCCAGCAGCGAGCGCACCGTGCACCGGGCGCTGCTGCTGGAGATGCTGCGAGAGCGGCTGCCGCGCGCGCTGCGGGGCCGGCCGGCGGCGCCGGACCCGAGCCCGGTGCCGCAGCCGGACCCCGACGTGCTCAACGTGTGAGGCCAGGTGCCTCGGGCCCGGAACCCGCGGGCCCGTGGCCGACATGGGCCATCGGGTCCAGCCGTTCGCCGCGCATCAGCGCGAGCGGCGAGCGCCAGTACAGCGCGATGTCGTGGAAGGGGTCGGTGAGGATCTTGATCATCCAGGTGGTCGCGCTCAGCGGGCCCTTCAGCCACACGAGTTGCAGCACGCGAAAGAGCAGGCCGCCGGCGCCCAGCGCCAGCCAGGCGATGCCGACATCGTGGAGATAGCCCTCGAGGCCGACGGCCGGCTGGATGAGGCCGAAGAGCGTGGGCTGCAGCCACAGCACGAACGGCGCGCCGGCCCACACCGCCATCAGCACGATCTTGCGCCGGATGTTGTAGCCGACCTTCACCTCCTCCTTGTATTCGTCGCTGACGCGATTGACGCGGTCGAAGCCGCGCGGCTCGAAGAAGAAGTGGCCGCTCTGGCGCGTCACCATCGAGATGCACCAGCCGACGATGGCCGCCATCGCCGGATCGATGAAGAGCAACGCATACGCCACCAGGAAGCTGAAGGCGCTGATCAGGTGCAGGCATTGGTTGATACGGCTTTGGTGGTAGTAGCGGTGGTCGTCCCACCGCTGCTCGGCCAGTTCGCGCAGGAAACCGTTCATGAGGGGACCTCGCAGGAGTTGTGTGATCAGGATGTCATGCACCGTGCATGCGCTCGTCATGGGCCGCGCCGGCGCGGCGCGATGATGCGTGCGGGTCATGAACGCCGCGTGACACGCGCGCCGACACACGCGCCGAAACGCGCAGTGACATGCGCGCTGAACATGCGCGCGCTGTCACCAAACCGTCGCCGTCGGCGCGCAGCATCGCACCCCATGATCAGGACGCAGCTGCCGAGCGAGGCGCGCGACCGTGCCCGCCAGCCCGAGCACGACGATGGCGCGCTGCGCATCGCCGTGGTCACCGAAACCTATCCGCCCGAGGTCAACGGCGTGGCGCTGACGCTGGCGCGTGTCGTGCGAAGCCTCGCCGCCCGCGGGCACGAGGTGACGCTCGTGCGCCCGCGCCAGGCGGGGGACGCTGAACGCGACTTCGTCGTCGACGCGCATCTCGCGCAGCACCTGGTGAGCGGGCTGCCGATTCCCCGCTACCCGCACCTGCGCATGGGCCTGCCGGCCGGCGCCCTGCTGCAGCGCCTGTGGACGACAAGGCGGCCGGATGTCGTGCACGTGGCCACCGAAGGGCCGCTCGGCTGGTCGGCCGTGCGCGCGGCGCGGCGGCTGGCGATTCCGGTCACCTCGGACTTCCGCACCAATTTCCACGCCTATGCGGGGCACTACGGCGCGGCCTGGCTGCGGCGGCCGATGCTCGGCTACCTGCGGGCCTTCCACAACCGCACGGCTGCGACCACCGTGCCCACCGAGGCGCTGCGCCGGCAGCTGCAGGGTGACGGCTTCCACAACCTCGCGGTCGTCTCGCGCGGTGTCGATGTCGGCCACTTCGACCCGGCGCTGCGCAGCCTGGAGCTGCGCCGTCGGTGGCAGGCCGAGGCCACGGACCCGGTTGTGCTCTACGTCGGCCGCCTCGCGGCGGAGAAGAACCTCGACCTGCTCGTGCGCAGCATGCAGGCGATCCGGGCCGCGCATCCACGCGCGCGCCTCGTGCTTGTCGGCGACGGTCCGCTGCGCGAGGCGCTGCAGGCGCAGTTGCCGCAGGCGGTGTTCGCCGGCCAACGCCACGGCGCGGAACTGGCGGCGCACTATGCGAGCGCCGACCTGTTCCTGTTCCCGAGCCTCACCGAGACCTTCGGCAACGTCGTCGTCGAGGCGATGGCCAGCGGCCTGGCCGTCGTCGCCTTCGACTGCGCCGCCGCCGCGCAGCTGATCGAGCCCGGCCGCAGCGGCGAGCTCGTCGCCTGCGACAACGAGGCGCAGTTCGAGCGCAGCGCCATCGCGCTGGCCGGCAGCCGCGCGACGCGCGAGGCGTTGGGCCGGCAAGCGCGCCGGCGCGCGACAGCGTACGGCTGGGACACCGTGCTCGGTTCGTTCGAGGCGGTGTTGCGGCGCGCGATCGGCGCGGGCGCTGGCCACGCCGGCAGCTCGCGCGGCGGCACGCTGGCGGAAGCGGGCCTTGCCCGCGGTGCTGCGGCGAAACTGGCCGCACCGCGCTGAACGGCAGCTCGCAGCACAACGCCGCCGCCCGTCGCCCCCGATACGGGGCGCCTCCGCAAAGAGAGCCTAGACCAGCTCGGGCGTCAGCGCCGCGTGCAGCACGACCTGCAGCACGCCGTCACGCTCGCGCCCACGCAGCCAGATCACACCACCCTTGCGGATGGACCAGGGCTTCGTTTCGCCGGTCATCAGGTAGCCGACGGTCATGCCGAGCGCCGGCTGGTGTCCGACCACGAGCACCGGCTCGCGCGCGTCGGGCCAGCGCGCCGCGTGCAAGAGGGCCTGGGCCGTCTGCTCGGGGGCGAGCTCATCGAGCGTCTTGAACTTGCGCTCCAGGGCGCGGGCGGTCTGCTGCGCGCGTATGGCGGGGCTGACGAGCACGCGTGTCGTCGCGGCCAGCTGGCGTCCGAGCCAGCCGGCCATGCGGTCGGCCTGCCGCTCGCCTTTGGCGGTGAGCGGTCGGGTCAGGTCGTCGTCGCCCTCGTGCGACTCCACGGCTTCGGCGTGGCGCCAGAGAATCAGGTCCACGATTGATTTTGTGGCGCAGGCGACATCGCCGCACCGCGTTGGCCTTGCGGAGACAGGCACTCTAGTGCGCGACGGTGTCAGAGCCGTGACATCAGGCAGCAAGGCACGCGCAGGCCGCGGGCCCCTGGGCCGACCGCCGATGGGCGGGGGTCAACCGGCCGTGGCCGCGGCGGCCAGCCGCTCGGCGGCGCGGCGGCCACGCTCGGCATCGCGCGCCTCGACCATCACGCGCAACACCGGCTCGGTGCCGGAGGCACGGATCAACACGCGGCCGTCACCGGCCAGTTCGCGCTCGACGCGTGCGCGCTCGCCGTCCAGCGCGGTGTTGTGCTTCCAGTCGCTGCCGTCGCGCAGGCGCACGTTGAGCAGCGTCTGCGGGAAGAGCTGCACGCCCTCGAGCAGCGCGGCCAGCGGCCGCCCCTGGCGCTTGATGGCCTGCATGATCTGCAAGGCGCTGACGATGCCGTCGCCCGTCGTGTGGCGATCCAGCGCCAGCAGGTGGCCGGAGCTCTCGCCGCCGAGCTGCCAGCCGCGCGCGATCAGCTCCTCGAGCACGTAGCGGTCGCCGACCTTGGCGCGCACGAGCGGCACCCCGATCTGCTTGAGCGCCTGCTCGACGGCCATGTTGGTCATCAGCGTGCCGACGACGCCGGGCACGGCGTCCCGGCGCGCCAGGCGGTCGGCGGCCATCACGTAGAGCAGCTCGTCGCCGTTGTACAGGCGCCCGGCGGCATCGGCGATCTGCAGCCGGTCGGCATCACCGTCCAGCGCGATGCCGTAGTCGGCGCGGTGCTCGGCGACGGCACGGCACAGCGCCTCGGGGGCGGTGGCGCCGACGCCAGCGTTGATGTTCAGGCCGTCGGGGCTGCAGCCGATGGGCACGACGGCGGCGCCGAGCTCGTGGAAGACATCGGGTGCCACGTGATACGCGGCGCCGTGGGCGGCGTCGATCACGAGCTTGGTGCCGCGCAGCGACAGCGTGTGCGGCACGGTGCTCTTGCAGAACTCGATGTACCGGCCGCGCGCATCCTCGAGGCGGCGCGCCTTGCCGAGCGTGGCCGAGTCCACCCACTGCGGCGGCTCCTCGAGGGCGGCCTCGACCGCCAGCTCCCATTCGTCGGGCAACTTCTCGCCGGCGGCGGAGAAGAACTTGACGCCGTTGTCCTGGAACGGGTTGTGCGAGGCGCTGATGACGACGCCGAGATCGAGGCGTTGCGCCCGCGTCAGGTAGGCGACACCGGGCGTGGGCAGCGGGCCGGACAGCAGCACGTCGACGCCGGCCGACGCGAAGCCCGCCTCGAGCGAGGACTCGAGCATGTAGCCGGAGATGCGCGTGTCCTTGCCGATGAGTACCTGAGGCTCGGCAATGGCGCGCTTGAGCACGCGCCCGACCGCATGGCCGAGACGCAGCATGAAGTCGGGCGTGATGGGCGGCTTGCCCACGGTGCCGCGAATGCCGTCGGTGCCGAAGTACCTTCTCGTCATTGTCAGTTGCCTCCGCGCACGGATTCTCGGCGCCGGCTGCGTGCGGGCGCCCCACTCCGGTCACGCCGTTCGCGCATTTGTTTGGGGGGTCGGCCCCCGGCCGCGGTGCCGCCCCCTCAGAAACGACGATGCGGGGTCGCGCCCCGCATCGAAGCCGACCAAGCCCGCGGGCTTGGACGGCAGCCGCCTGTCGGTCAACTAGGCCGTGGCCGGCGCGCCGTCCGGCCCCACCGGCGGCGTCGGACCACCGGGCGTCTTGCTGGCCGCTGGCGCCCAGTCCTTTGGCGCACGCGGCGGCTTGCCGGACATGATGTCGTCGATCTGCTCGGCGTCGATCGTCTCCCACTCGAGCAGGGCGCTGGCCATCGCGTGCATCTTGTCCTTGTGGCTCTCGATCAGGCGGCGCGCCACGCCGTACTGCTCGTCGATGATGCGGCGGACTTCCCGGTCCACCTTCACCATCGTCGCCTCGGACATGTTGACCGTCTTCGTGATGCTGCGGCCGAGGAAGACCTCGCCCTCGTTCTCGGCGTAGACCATGGGGCCGAGCTCGTCGCTCATGCCGTAGCGCATGACCATGTCGCGCGCCAGCGCCGTGGCTCGCTCGAAGTCGTTGCTGGCGCCGGTGGTCATCTGGTTCATGAACACCTCTTCGGCGATGCGGCCGCCGAAGAGCACGCTGATGGTCGACAGCATGCGCTCCTTGTCCATGCTGTAGCGGTCGCCCTCGGGCAGCTGCATCGTGACCCCCAGCGCACGTCCACGGGGAATCACGGTGACCTTGTGCACCGGGTCGGTCTTGGGCAACAGGCGCGCCACCAGCGCGTGGCCAGCCTCGTGGTAGGCGGTGTTGCGCCGCTCCTCCTCGGGCATGACCATGCTCTTGCGCTCGGGGCCCATCAGGATCTTGTCCTTGGCCTTCTCGAAGTCGACCATCTCGACGACGCGCGCGTTGCGACGCGCGGCGAAGAGTGCCGACTCGTTGACGAGGTTGGCGAGGTCGGCGCCGCTGAAGCCGGGCGTGCCGCGAGCGATGATGTCGGGCTTGACGTCCTGCCCGACCGGCACCTTGCGCATGTGCACGTTGAGGATCTGCTCGCGGCCGCGCACGTCGGGCAGCGTCACGTAGACCTGGCGGTCGAAGCGGCCCGGGCGCAAGAGCGCCGGGTCGAGGATGTCGGGCCGGTTGGTGGCCGCCATGACGATGACGCCGAGATTGGTCTCGAAGCCGTCCATCTCGACGAGCATCTGGTTCAGCGTCTGCTCGCGCTCGTCGTTGCCGCCGCCCAGGCCCGCACCGCGGTGGCGGCCGACGGCGTCGATCTCGTCGACGAAGATGATGCAGGGCGCGCTCTTCTTCGCCTGTTCGAACATGTCGCGCACGCGCGCCGCGCCGACGCCGACGAACATCTCGACGAAATCGGAGCCGCTGATGCTGAAGAACGGCACCTTGGCCTCGCCGGCGATGGCCTTGGCCAGCAGCGTCTTGCCGGTGCCCGGCGGGCCGACGAGCAGCACGCCGCGCGGGATGCGGCCGCCGAGCTTCTGGAACTTCTGCGGGTCTTTCAGGAAGTCGACGAGTTCCTTCACCTCCTCCTTGGCCTCGTCGCAGCCGGCGACGTCGGCGAAGGTGGTGGTGTTGTTGCTCTCATCGAGCATGCGCGCCTTGCTCTTGCCGAAGCTGAAGGCGCCGCCCTTGCCGCCGCCTTGCATCTGGCGCATGAAGTAGATCCAGACCCCGATCAGCAAGAGCATCGGCCCCCAGCCGATGAGGATGCTCATCAGGATGGACTGCTCCTCGCGCGCCCGCACGTCGAACTTGACGCCGTTGTTGATGAGGTCACCGACGAGGCCGCGGTCGAGGTAGGTGGCGGTGCTGCGGATGCGCTTGTCGTCGGTGGTGACGGCGATGATCTCGGTGCCGCCGCCCGAGCTCTCCTGCAGCGTCACCTGCTTGATGCGCTTGTTGCGCACTTCCTCGAGGAAGTCGGAGTAGGCAACGTGGTTGCCGGCCGTAGCCCCGCGGTCGAACTGCTTGAACACGGTGAACAGCACGAGCGCGATCACCAGCCAGACAGCGACTTTGGAGAACCATTGGTTGTTCAATGCGGCTCCTTGATGGAGTGGTCCGGGGAATCCGACCCTGCCTCGCCCGGCGCCGGGGGCGGGATCCGAACCCTAGATGGGGACCATTCTAGGTCACGCAAGGTCTTCGCCTCCCCGCGCGCACCTTTGGAAACGAGGTGCGTTTGCGTGCCAAATGCCAGCCGCGAACGGCGGCCCACAGGCCGCGCCTCAGCCCGCCGGGACCGGCGGCGTCTTCTTCGGACCGATGCCGACCAGAAAGGTTTCAGCCGACTTGTCGCGAGAGGCCTTGGGCTTGATGGGCTTGACCACCCGGAACCGCTCCTTGAAGAGCTTGACCTGCTGGCTGTAGCCGCTGCCGTGGAAGGACTTGGCGACCAGGGCGCCCTGCGGCTTGAGGTGGGCGCAGGCGAACTCGACGGCCAGTTCCACCAGGTGCGAGATGCGAGCGGCGTCCGAGGACTCGATGCCCGAGAGGTTGGGCGCCATGTCGGAGAGCACCAGGTCCACCGGGCGGCCGCCGAGCTCGGCCTCCAGGCGGTGCACCACCTCCTCCTCGCGGAAGTCGCCCTGGATGAAGGTGACGCCCTCGATGGGCTCGAACGCCAGCAGGTCCAGCGCGATGAGGGTGCCGGGCAAGGCGCCCGCCGCCGCGCCGGCGGGGGCCAGCCGGCGACGGACGACCTGGCTCCAGGCGCCGGGCACCGCCCCCAGGTCGACGACCACCTGGCCGGGCCTGATGAGGCCGAGCGCGTCGTCGATCTCGGCCAGCTTGTAGGCGGCGCGCGCGCGGTAACCCTCCTGCTGCGCGCGCTTCACGTACGGGTCGTTGACGTGGTCGTTCAGCCACGCCTTGTTGACCTTCTTGCTCTTGGTTCGAACCTTCATGGCCCTGGGTGTCCGGCGTCGATAATGGAGAAATGACTGCTCTCGCCCTGAACGCCGCCGACCGCCGCGAGCACCGCGCCGCTGCGCATCATCTCGACCCGGTGGTCATGATCGGCGCCGAAGGCCTGAGCGACGGGGTCGTGCAGGCCGTCGATGCGGCCCTGAAGGCGCATGGCCTGGTCAAGGTGCGGGCCGCCGATCCTGACCGCGAGGCGCGCGAGGCGATGCTGGCTGCGCTGGCCGATCGCCTCGGCGCGGCACCGGTGCAGCACATCGGCCGCCTGCTGGTACTGTGGCGGCCGCTGCCGCCTGCGGAGAAGGCCGTTCGCGATGACCGCGATGGTCGTGGTGCCGGGCCGCGCACGGTGAAGGTGGTGTCCTTCTCCAAGAGCGGCAACCACCGCGCCACGGTGCGCAAGGTCAAGGTCTTCGGCAATGAACGCGTCACGCCCGGGGGCAAGATCAAGCGCCTCAAGGCACGCACGAGCAGCGTCAAGAAGAAGCTGGCGTGACGGGCGGCGGTGTCGGGGCGCCGGCCGATGCCTCGCGTGCCCCGACGACCGCGGCGGCCACATTTCGCCACGCCAGCGCCAGCACGGCCAGCGTCTTCAAGCCGTAGCACAGGGCGCTGGCCATGTGCAGCTGCGCGAAGCTGAACGCGCCCTGCCCGGCCCTCGCCGCCGGCATCAGCGGCTGCAGCGCGAAGTAGCCGAGCACGGTGCAGAAGATGGCGGCCAGCGCCAGCACCATGCCGCCGCTGAACTGCGTGCCGGCGCCACCGCCGGCGCCACGCTTCGCGGCCTGGCGCTCGAGCAGCAGCAGCGCGACGCCGAGCACGAGGCTCGCATGCGCCTCCTGCGCGAGGACGCGCGCGACGACGCGGCCGGCGTCGGCCACGGCCAGCGTCGCGAAAGGCGCAGGGGTCGCGATCGCGGCCACGGCGACCAGGCCGCCGGCCCAGAACGCCGGCAGCAGCGTGCGCCAGCAGTCCAGCGTCGTCACGGTGGCTCGAGCCATCAAGGCCATAGGGACCGTGCGGTGATTGCGCCGGGCCAGCCGAGCCCCGGCCGCCTCAGACGTAGCGCACCTCGACGATCTCCCAGTGCTTCAGCCCGCCCGGGGCCTGCACCTCGGCGACGTCGCCGGCCTCCTTGCCGATGAGCGCACGTGCGATGGGGCTGGAGATCGAAATCAGGCCGAGCTTGAGGTCGGCCTCGTCGTCGCCGACGATCTGGTAGGTGGCCTTGGCGCCGCTGTCCTCTTCCTCGAGGTCGACGGTGGCGCCGAACACCACCTTGCCGCCGGCGTCCACCTCGGCCGGGTCGATGACGTTGGCGGCGGCGAGCTTGTTCTCGAGCTCCTTGATGCGGCCCTCGATGAAGCCCTGCTTGTCCTTGGCCGCGTCGTACTCGGCGTTCTCCGACAGGTCGCCCTGCGCGCGCGCCTCGGCGATGGCCTGGATGACGGCGTGCCTGTCCACCGTCTTCAGGCGGTGCAGTTCGGTCTTGAGCTTGTCGGCGCCGCGGCGCGTGAGAGGAATGGTGGACATGGTCGTCGGGCTGGCGATGCGTGGTCGGCGTGGTCGGCCTGATCGGCTTGATCGGCTTGATCGGCCTGGCCGGTGTAAACGGCCGCCAAAGTGAATCCGCCGCAGCACCCCGGTACCTGGGTACCTTCGGGGCGGACTGCGGCGGAGCGCGGACGCAAATTTTAGTGCAGTTCGGCGTGCAGGTCCTGCAGGGACATCACCGACAGCGCGCTGCCGCTGCCCTGCTGGTGCTTGATGGCCTCGGTCGCGGCCTCGCTGCCGGCCATCGTCGTGTAGTAGGTGATGCGGTTGGCGAGCGACACGGTGCGGATGTGGCGCGAGTCGGCGATCGCCTGGCGCGTCTCGTCCACCGTCGTGAAGACGAGCTGGATCTCGCCCGCCTTCACCATGTCGGCAATATGGGGACGGCCCTCCTTGACCTTGTTCACGACCTTGACGGGCAGGCCCGCCGCGCCGATGGCCGCCGCCGTGCCCCGGGTGGCGACGACCTGGTAGCCCATGCCGATGAGGTCGCGTGCCACGGCCACGGCACGCGACTTGTCGTCGCCCTTCACCGTGATCACGACCGTGCCCTTCTCGGGCAGGCGCGAGCCGGCGCCGAGCTGGCTCTTCAGCATCGCCTCGCCGAAGGTGCGGCCGACACCCATGACCTCGCCCGTCGAGCGCATCTCGGGCCCGAGGATGGGGTCGACGCCCGCGAACTTGTTGAACGGAAACACGGCCTCCTTGACGCTGAAGTACGGCGGCACCACCTCGGCCGGCGTGCGCCCTTTCGCGTCCTTCTGGTCGGCGAGCCGGGTGCCGGCCATGCAGCGCGCCGCGATCTTGGCCAGCGGCTGGCCGGTGGCCTTGCTCACGTAGGGCACGGTGCGGCTGGCGCGCGGGTTCACCTCGAGCACGTAGACGACGGCCGCGGCACCCTCACCCTGGATCGCGAACTGCACGTTCATGAGCCCGATGACGTTCAGGGCCTTCGCCATCAGCGCCGACTGGCGGCGCATCTCGTCCTGCAGCGCCGCCGGCAGCGTGTACGGCGGCAGCGAGCAGGCGGAGTCGCCGCTGTGGATGCCCGCGGCCTCCACGTGTTCCATGATGGCGCCGATGATGACCTGCTCCCCGTCGGAGAGGCAGTCGACGTCGACCTCGATCGCGTCGTCGAGGAAGCGGTCGAGCAGCACCGGGCTCTTCTCGCTCACGCGCACGGCCTCGCGCATGTAGCGCTCGAGATCCTTGTCCCCGTGCACGATCTCCATCGCGCGGCCGCCGAGCACGTAGCTCGGGCGCACGACGAGCGGATAGCCGATCTCGTGCGCCATCGCCAGCGCCGCCTCCTCGGTACGTGCGGTGCGGTTGGGTGGCTGCCTGAGGCCGAGTTCGTGCAGCAGCTTCTGGAAGCGCTCGCGGTCCTCGGCGATGTCGATGCTGTCGGGGCTGGTGCCGATGATGGGCACGCCGGCGCGCTCGAGGTCGAGCGCCAGCTTCAGCGGCGTCTGGCCGCCGTATTGCACGATGACGCCGGCCGGCCTTTCCTTGTCGACGATCTCGAGCACGTCCTCCAGCGTCACCGGCTCGAAGTAGAGGCGGTCGCTGGTGTCGTAGTCGGTCGACACCGTCTCCGGGTTGCAGTTGACCATGATGGTCTCGTAACCATCCTCGCGCATCGCGAGCGCGGCGTGCACGCAGCAGTAGTCGAACTCGATGCCCTGGCCGATGCGGTTGGGGCCGCCGCCGAGCACCATGATCTTCTTCCTCGTCGTCGGCTCGGCCTCGCACTCCTCGTCGTAGGTGCTGTACATGTACGCCGTCTGCGTCGCGAACTCGGCTGCGCAGGTGTCGACGCGCTTGTAGACCGGGCGCACGCCCAGCGCACGCCGGCGCGCGCGCACCTCGTGCTGGTTCGTGCGCAGCAGCTTGGCAAGGCGCCGGTCGGAAAAGCCCTTGCCCTTGAGCCAGCGCAGGTCGGCGGCGTCGATCGAAGCGAGGGCGCGGCCGGCCAGCCGCTTCTCGGTGACGATCAGATCCTCGATCTGCGCCAGGAACCAGGGGTCGATGGCCGTCTCGTCGAAGATCTCCGCCAGCGTCATGCCGATGCGGAAGGCGTCGGCCACGTAGAGCACGCGCTCGGGCCCGGCATTGCCGATCTCGTCGACGATCTCGTCGCGCTCGCCGCTGCGCTCGGAGAGTCCGTCGATGCCGGTCTCGAGGCCGCGCAGCGCCTTCTGGAAGCTCTCCTGGAAGGTGCGGCCGATCGCCATCACCTCGCCCACGCTCTTCATCTGCGTCGTCAGGTGCGGATCGGCGGCGGGGAACTTCTCGAAGGCGAAGCGCGGGATCTTCGTCACCACGTAGTCGATGCTCGGCTCGAAGCTCGCCGGCGTGGCTCCGCCGGTGATGTCGTTCCTCAGCTCGTCGAGCGTGTAGCCCACGGCGAGCTTGGCCGCCACCTTGGCGATCGGGAAACCCGTGGCCTTGGACGCCAGCGCCGAGCTGCGGCTGACGCGCGGGTTCATCTCGATGACGATCATGCGGCCCGTCTTCGGGTCGACCGCGAACTGCACGTTGCTGCCGCCGGTGTCGACGCCGATCTCGCGCAGGATGGCGATGCTGGCGTTGCGCATCAGCTGGTACTCGCGGTCGGTGAGCGTCTGCGCCGGCGCCACGGTGATGCTGTCGCCGGTGTGGATGCCCATCGGGTCGAGGTTCTCGATCGAGCAGACGATGATGCAGTTGTCCGCGCGGTCGCGCACCACCTCCATCTCGAACTCCTTCCAGCCGATCAGGCTCTCCTCGATGAGCAGCTCGTTGGTCGGCGAGAGGTCGAGCCCGCGCTTGCAGATCTCCTCGAACTCCTCGGGGTTGTAGGCGATGCCGCCGCCGGTGCCGCCGAGCGTGAAGCTCGGGCGGATGACCGCCGGGAAGCCCACGCCGCCGGTGAGGCGCGCGATGCGCTCGCGCACCGCCTGCGCCTCCTCCCAGGAGTGCGCGATGCCGCTCTTTGCCGAGTCGAGGCCGATGGCGGTCATCGCATCCTTGAACTTCAGCCGGTCCTCGGCCTTCTCGATGGCGCGCTCGTTGGCGCCGATCATCTCGACGCCGTGCCTGGCCAGCACGCCGTGCTTGTGCAGGTCGAGCGCGCAGTTGAGCGCCGTCTGGCCGCCCATGGTGGGCAGCAGCGCCATCTTGCCCGCGCGCGGCTTCTCCTTCTCGATGATGCGTTCGACCACCTGCCAGGTGATGGGTTCGATGTAGGTCACATCGGCCATCTCCGGGTCGGTCATGATGGTCGCCGGGTTGCTGTTGACGAGGATGACCTTGTAGCCCTCCTCGCGCAGCGCCTTGCAGGCCTGCGCACCGGAGTAGTCGAACTCGCAGGCCTGGCCGATGACGATGGGGCCGGCGCCGATGATCAGGACGCTGTGGATGTCGGTGCGCTTCGCCATCAGCGTTGCTCCATGAGGGTGACGAAGCGGTCGAACAGGTGGCCGATGTCGTGCGGCCCCGGGCTCGCCTCGGGATGCCCCTGGAAGCAGAAGGCCGGCTTGTCGGTGCGCGCCAGGCCCTGCAGGGTGCCGTCGAAGAGGCTCACGTGCGTGGGCCGCAGGTGGGCGCCGAGTGTCTTCTCGTCGACCGCGAAGCCGTGGTTCTGGCTCGTGATGCTGACGCGGCCGCTGTCGAGGTCCTTCACCGGGTGGTTGGCGCCGTGGTGGCCGAACTTCATCTTGAAGGTCTTCGCGCCCGAGGCGAGCGCCAGGATCTGGTGGCCCAGGCAGATGCCGAACACCGGCGTGCCGGTGGCGACGAGCTCGCGCGTCGCCTCGATCGCATAGTCGCAGGGCTCGGGGTCGCCGGGGCCGTTGCTGAGGAAGACGCCGGCGGGCGCGAGCTTCAGCACCTCGGCCGCCGGCGTCTGCGCCGGCACCACGGTGACGCGGCAGCCGCGGCCGGCGAGCATGCGCAGGATGTTGCGCTTGACGCCGAAGTCATAGGCAACGACATGGTGTCGCGGCTCGTGCAGCCGGCCGAAGCCGCTGCCGAGCTGCCACTCGGTCTCGGTCCACTCGTAGGCAGCGGCGGTGCTGACGACGCGCGCCAGGTCCTGCCCGGCCATCGAGGGGGCGGCGCGCGCGGCGGCTACTGCCTCGGCGACATGGACCGGGGTGACCGCGGTGCCGGCCGGGAAGGCGACGATGCAGCCGTTCTGCGCGCCACGGCTGCGCAACACGCGTGTCAGCCGGCGCGTGTCGATGCCGGCGATGGCCACCGTGCCCTCGTGCTGCAGGTATTCGGAGAGCGTCGCCGCAGCGCGGAAGTTGGACATGCGAAGCGGCAGGTCCTTGATCACCAGTCCGGCCGCCTGCACGCGCGCCGACTCGCTGTCCTCTGTGTTGACGCCTGTGTTGCCGATGTGCGGATAGGTCAGCGTGACGATCTGCCGGCAGTAGCTCGGATCGGTGAGGATTTCCTGGTAGCCGGTGAGCGCGGTGTTGAAGACCACCTCTCCCACCGTGCTGGTGGCTGCCTGCCCAGCCGCGCCGATGGAGATGCCGATGAAGCTGGTGCCGTCGGCAAGGGCGAGCAGGGCCGGCGGCAGGCTCGGGCGCAGCGTGGAGACCGTGGGGACAGGATCGCTCGACAAGAAAGACTCCGGGTGTCGCGCGCTCGCCGCCACCTGGGCTGCCACGTCGCGCCTGTCAGAGACCTCGTCAGAGGCCTGTACAGGTGCGATGCCGCAGGGGTGGGTCCGAGGGGATTCCGGTGCCGGAGTGTCGTGAGCGCTGCGCTGTGGGCGGGTAAACCTGTGAAGTATAGCGGCTGCACCCGTCTCGGCCGCGTGGAGTCGGCCGCCGACGTAGACTCCTCCCATGGTTCCTCCCGCGACCGGCCGGCGATGGCTCGCACCCCGCTGGGCGGCCGCACCGGTGTGGGCCGCCGTGCTGGCCGCCGCGGCGTTCATCTCGATGGACGCGACGATCAAGGGGCTCGCCTCGCGCTACGACGCGATGCAGCTCACCGTCTTCCGCTTCGGCAGCGGCGCCGTGTTCGCCGTGTTCATCTGGGCCCTGTGGCGCACGCCGATGCCCTCGGCGCCGCAGTGGCGCATGCACCTGCTGCGCAGTGCCCTGCTGATGGTGACGCTGGGGCTGTACTTCCATGCCCTCTCGGTGCTCGACCTGGCACAGGCGGTGGCAATGGGCTACACGGCGCCCATCTTCATCTCGCTGCTGGCGATGCTCGTGCTGCGTGAGCGCCCGTCGCGCTGGGTGTGGGCGGCACTGGCGCTCGGGCTGGCCGGCGCCGGTATTGCGATGTGGCCGGAACTGCAGCAAACGGGCCGGCCGCGCCTGGCCGGGCTGCTCTACGCCGGCCTGTCGGCGGTGACCTTCGCCTTCGTGATGGTGCTGACGCGCCGGCAGGCGCAGCACGATTCGCTCCCCACCTTCCTGCTGCTGCAGAACGTGCTGCCGCTGGCGATGCTGGCGCTGCCGGCGGCGACGCTGTGGCAACCGGTGCCCGCCTCCGACCTGCCGGCCATCGCCATCGTGGGCGCGCTGGCCAGTGTCGGGCTCTGCGCCATCACCTGGGCGCTGCGACACATGGAGGCCAGCCGGCTGGCGCCGGTGGAGTACACCGGCTTCCTCTGGGCAGCGCTGATCGGCTACCTTGCCTTCGGCGAGGTCCCGTCGCCCAACACGGCCGCCTCGGCGGTGTTCATCGTCGCCGGCTGCCTGCTGCTGCTCAGGCGCTGACGGCGGCCGCGCCACGCGGCGCGCGGTGGCTTCTCGGCCGAGTCGCGGCCTGGACTATTGCTGTTGCGCCGGCACGGCCAGCGCGGCGATGCCCGCGCGCGCGATCTGCACGTCCTCGGACGACTTCACGCCGCTCACGCCCACCGCACCGAGGCATTGCTCCTCGTGCACGATCGGCACGCCGCCCTCGAGCATGCCCTCCAGCGTCGGCGCGCTCAGGAAGGCCTGGCGGCCCTGGTTGATCATGTCCTCGTAGGCCTTGCTCTCGCGCCGCCCGATGGCCGCCGTGCGTGCCTTGGCCGGCGCGATGTGCGCCGAGACCGGCGGCGCGCCGTCCAGCCGCTGCAGCCACAGCAGGTGGCCGCCGTCGTCGGCAATGGCGATCGACACCGCCCAGCCGTGGCGCTGGGCTTCCGCCTCGGCGGCGGCGGCGATGCGCCGGCAGTCCTCGAGCGTCAACATGGGCTTGTTCTTCATGGGGTCCGACGATAACAACCGCCCGGCATGCCGCCAATCGCATCGGGGGCATCGTCTCGCCGCGCATGGCGCCTAGAATCCTCCCATGCCGCGCATCGAATGCGGCCCCTCGTCATCCCTCACGGAGGTGTTATGGATCAGAGCCTGCAACAAAGCTACGGCGGCACAGCGGTCAGCAGCGCTGCCGAGCGCAATCGCGTCCTGCGCAACACCTACTGGCTGCTGGCGCTGTCGATGATCCCGACGGTGCTCGGCGCATGGCTGGGCGTGCAGACCGGCATCGCGCGCGCGATGAGCCCCGGCATCGGCCTCATCGTCTTCCTGGCCGGCGCGTTCGGCTTCATGTTCGCGATCGAGAAGTTCAAGAACTCGGCCGCCGGCGTGCCCATCCTGCTCGGCTTCACGTTCTTCATGGGCGTGATGCTGTCGCGCCTGCTGGGCGTGGTGCTCGGCATGAGCAACGGCGCCAGCCTCGTCATGACGGCCTTCGCGGGCACCGGCGTCATCTTCTTCGGCATGGCGGTGCTGTCCAGCATGGTCAAGCGCGACCTCTCGAGCATGGCCAAGTTCATGTTCATCGGCGCCATGCTCATCTTCGTGGCCGCCATCGCGAACGTCTTCCTGCAAAGCGGCGCGCTGATGATCACCATCGCCGTCGTGGCGATCGCGGTGTTCTCGTTCTTCATCCTCTACGACCTCAAGCGTGTCGCCGACGGCGAGGAGACGAACTACATCACCGCCACGCTCGGCGTCTACCTGAGCATCTACAACGTCTTCCAGAGCCTGCTTGCCATCCTCGGCATCGCCGGCGGAGATGACTGAACCGCCACGACTGCGACGCATCGTGAAGAACGGGGCCTGCTGGCCCCGTTCCGCTTCGTGGCGTGCGCGGTGCACGCTCCGGGTAAGCCTTCAGCACCGCGACCGTCGCGGTTCGATACCATTTCCTTCGCCATGCAGGCGCCAGCTCTGCCCGGCGTTACTCGGCGGAGGCGATCGCGGATGAGGCGCATTCCGGTGGCACTCGAAGAGGGGTTGGCCGTGGCCTGCATGGCGCTTCTCGTGCTGATCACGCTCGGCAACGTGCTCACGCGCCACGTCGTCCTCGAGTCCTTCGCCTGGACCGAGGAGATCTCGGTCTTCCTGATGGTCGTGATGACGCTGGCCGGCACCTCGGCCGCCGCGGCGCGCGACCGCCACATCCGCATCGAATTCTTCTACGTGCGAGGCAGCGCGCCGCACCGTCGCTTCCTGCGCGTCGCCGGCGCCTGCGTCGCCGGGCTGCTGTTCGCGGTGCTCGCCGTGCTGTTCGCACGCGTCGTCGCTGACGAGTTCCGCTACGGCGAGACCTCGATGGGCCTGGGCGTGCCGCGCTGGTGGTTCACGGTCTTCTCGCCACTGCTGTGCGCGGCGATCGCGCTGCGTTCGTTCGGCGTCGCCTGGGGCTTTGCCTCGGCCGACCTGCCCGACGGGCCCGACGCGCCCGCCACAGCCGCAGAAGGTGCGCACGGACCGGCGCGATGATCGGCTTCACCCTCTTCGCGCTGTTCGCGCTGCTGATGCTCGCGGGCGTGCCGATCGGCGCGTCGCTCGCGCTCGGCGGCCTCGTGGCCATCGGCTGGGCCAACGCCGAAGCGCAGTGGCTGGGGCTGCTCGCGGCGCCCCAGAACATGCAGGCCGGCATCGCCAAGTACCCCCTGCTGGCGCTGCCCATGTTCGTGCTCGTCGGCTCGGTGTTCGACCGCTCGGGCGTGGCGCAGCGGCTGGTGGACTTCGCGGTGGCCTGTGTCGGCCGCTCGGCAGGCATGCTGCCGCTCGTCGCCATCGTCGTGGCCATGGTGCTGGGCGGCATCTCGGGCTCGGGTCCGGCCAACGCCGCCGCGGTGGGTGCGGTCATGATCGCGGCGATGGCCCGCGCAGGTTATCCGCGGCCGTTCTCGGCCAGCATCGTCGGCGCGGCCGCCGCCACCGACATCCTGATCCCGCCCTCGATCGCCTTCGTCGTCTACAGCGTCTCGGTGCCCGGCGCCTCGGTGCCGGCGCTCTTTGCCGCCGGCCTGCTGCCGGGCGTCCTCGCCGGTCTCGCCCTCATCGTGCCGGCCGTGTGGCTCTCGCGCCGGCACGGCTACGGCGCGCTCGAGCGCGAACTGCCGCGGCCGCCCTTCTGGCCCAGCCTCGGCCGCGCCGCCTGGGGGCTGGCCGCGCCGGTGCTCATCCTCGGCGGCATGCGTGCCGGCTGGTTCACGCCGACCGAGGCGGCCGTCGTCGCGGCCGTCTACGGCCTCGGGGTCGGCCTGTTCGTCCACCGCACCATCGGCCCGCGCGACCTCTATCCCATCCTGCGCGACGCCACGGAGGTGTCGGCGGTCATCATGGTCGTCATGGCGCTCGCGAGCATCTTCGCCTACTCGGTCAATACGCTCGGCCTCGCCGACCCGCTGGTCGGCGCCGTGCAGGCCGCGGGCATCGGCTCCGCGGGCGCGCTGACGCTCGTGCTGGCGCTGCTGCTCGTGGTGGGCATGTTCCTCGACGGCGTCTCCATCTTCCTCGTCTTCCTGCCGCTCCTGTACCCGCTGATGCTGGCCTTCGGCTGGGACGTCGTGTGGTTCGGCGTGCTGCTGACGATGGTGGTGGCGGTCGGCCAGTTCACGCCGCCGATGGCCGTCAACCTGCTCGTGGCGTGCCGGCTCGCCGCCGTGCGCATCGAGCAGACACTGCCGCACGTCGGCTGGCTCGTGCTCAGCTTCGTTCTCGCCACAGCCGCGGTGGCGCTGTTCCCGCAGGTGGCGTTGTGGTTGCCCAGGGTGCTGGGCTATTGAGGGTTCGTTCGAGCACGGAGACACACATGCTGCGTCGTCGACAGCTGATCCTGGCTACCGGCACTGCCGCGGCCAGCCTGGGCCTGCCCCGCCCTGCCCATGCGCAGGCCGCCTACAAGGCCGAGTACAAGATGAGCACGGTGGTGCCGCCGGCCTTCGCCTGGGGCAAGGGTGGCGAGATCTTCGCCACCCTCGTGCGCGAGCGCACCGGCGGGCGCATCAACATCAAGCAGTACCCCGGCGCCAGCCTCGTGCAGGGCCAGCAGGACCGCGAGTTCGCGGCCATGCGCCAGGGCATCATCGACGTGCTCTGCGGCGCGCCGATCAACTGGAGCGGCACGGTGCGCGAGCTCGGTGTCTTCACGCTGCCCTTCATCCTGCCCGACCACAAGGCCTGGGACGCGGCGACGGCGAGCCCGGCCGTCATGGACGACTATTTCGAGCTCGTGCGCAAGGCCGGCGCCGAGCCGCTGGCCGTCGGCGAGACAGGCTACCGGCAGATCAGCAACAGCAAGCGCCCGATCAAGGCCCCGGACGACCTGAAGGGCATCAAGGTGCGCGTCGTCGGCAGCCCGATGTACGGCGAGATCATGTCGGGCATGGGCGCCAACCCCACCTTCATGAGCTGGGCCGATGCGCAGCCTGCCCTCGCCTCGGGCGCGGTGGACGCGCAGGAGAACCCGCTCGAGGTCTTCCTCGCCGCCAAGATCCATACGCTCGGCCAGAAGTACGTGACGAAGTGGAACTACTCCAACGACATCCTGCTCTTCGCCATCGCGCAGCCGATCTGGCAGCAGTGGACGCCGGTCGACCGGCAGGTCGTCCGCGAGGCGGCGCAGGATGCGGCCAGGCAGCAGATCGCCATCGTGCGCAAGCTCTTCGCCGAGGACGTGCAGCGCGTGCGTGCGCTCGGCGTCGACGTGCACGTGCCCAGCGCCGCCGAGCAGCAGGCCTGGCAGATCGCCACGCGGCGCATCTACGCGCGCTGGAAGGTCGGCACGCACGCCGGCCTCGTGAGCAGGATCGAGCAGGTGGCCGAGAGCGCGCGCGGCAAGGCCTGAGGGCTACGCCGTCTGCGGCGGCGGCGGGGCGCCCTCGGCACGATCGAAGACCGCCATGCTCTCCACATGCGCCGTGTGCGGGAACATGTTGATCACCCCGGCGAGACTGCAGCGGTAGCCGGCCTGGTGCACGAGCAATCCGGCATCGCGCGCCAGCGTCGCCGGGTTGCAGCTGACGTAGACGATGCGTCGCGGCGCCACGTCGCCCGCCCCTCCCGACTGGTGCAGCTCGGCCAGCGCCTTGGCGAGCGCGAAGGCGCCTTCGCGCGGCGGATCGACCAGCCAGCGCTCGGCACGGCCGAGGGCCGCGAGGCGGGTGGCGTCGATCTCGAAGAGGTTGGCCGCCGCGAAAGTCGTGCGGGCGGCGAGCCCGTTCAGCGCGGCGTTCTCGCGTGCGCGCGCCACAAGCGACTCACTGCCCTCCACGCCCAGCACCGTGGCGGCCCGGGTGGCCAGCGGCAGGCTGAAGTTGGCGAGGCCGCAGAACCAGTCGATGGCGCGCTCACCGGGCTGCACGTCGAGCAGCCGGACCGCGCGCTCGACGAGCACGCGGTTGATGAACGGGTTGACCTGCGTGAAGTCGGTGGGCCTGAACGGCATCGTGACGCCGAACTCGGGCAGGGCGTAGCTCAGCGGCGGGCTGCCCGCATCCATCGGCGCGGCCGTGTCCGGACCGCCCGGCTGCAGCCACCAGACCACGCCGTGCCGGTGGCCGAACGCGCGCAGCCGCTGCCGGTCTTCATCGACCAGCGGCTCGAGGTGGCGCAGCACCAGCACCACCACCTCGTCGCCGGCGGCCAGCTCGATCTGCGGCAGCCGGTCGCGCTGCACCATCCCGCCGATCAGGTCGCGCAGGGCGGGCAGCAGGCCGCTCACCTTGGGCGGCAGCACCGGGCAGGTGGTCATGTCGGCGACGTAGCGCGACTTGCGCTCGTGGAAGCCGACCAGCACCTGGCCCTTCTTCATCACGTGCCGCACCGAGAGCCGCGCGCGGTAGCGGTAGCCCCAGGCCGGCCCGGCGATCGGCGGCAGCATCTGCGCCGGACGCACCTTCGCCAGGTGCCACAGGTTGTCTTCGAGCACGCGCTGCTTCACGGCCACCTGCGCGAGCGGGTGCAGGTGCTGCATCTTGCAGCCGCCGCAGGCACCGGCGTGCAGCCCGAAGTGCGGGCAGGCCGGGCGCACGCGCTGCGCGCTCTCGCGCGCGATGGCCGTGACGGTGCCCTGCTCCCAGTTGTTCTTCTTGCGCGAGACCTGCACCTGCACGCGCTCGCCGGGCAAGGCGCCCTCGATGAAGACGACCTTGCCCTTGCCTTCGGCCCCTTCGGCCCCTTCGGCCGTTCCGGTCCTTGCGGCTCTATCGGCGATCGCGCGGTGCGCCACGCCCTGCGCTTCGAGATCGAGCGATTCGACCTCGAGCCATTCGTACCCATCGCTCATCGCGCGGATTATCCCGGCCCCAGCGCAGCGGCCGCCCGAAGGCGGCCGCTCGTCAAACGCGAAAGGCGTTGGCCGATCAGTTGGCCGGCGAGACGTAATCGGAGATCACCTTCCAGCGCCCGTCGACGATCTGCGAAAGGCGCGAGGCGTCGCTGCCGAGCCGCTTCTTCGGGCCGAAGGTCGACGGCGCCGAGCCGAACATGTCGGCCGGGTAGCTCATGCTGTCCATGACCTTGATGAAGCTGTCGGTGCTGAGGTTGGCGCCGGTCTTGGCCGCGGCCTGCGCGAAGGCGTCCATGATGAGATAGCCGTAGGCCGAGAAGACGGTCGGATCCTCGTTGAACTTCGTCTTGTACTTGTTGGCCCAGAAGCGCAGCGGTTGCGAGGCCTCGTCGAGGTACGGATGCTGCGTGCCCATCGCCGCGTACAGGCCGTTCATCGCCGGTCCGCCGAGCTTGTGGATGAGGTCGGTGTAGGAGGCGCTGGAGCCGAGGAAGAGCGGCGAGAACGCCGTCTTGCGCGACTCGGCGATGGTGCCGATGGTCTCGCGGATGATGGTGCCGAGCACGACCATCTCGCAGCCGGCGGCCTTCATGCGCGCCACCTGCGAGCTGAAGTCGGTGGCGCCGCGCTTGTAGCTGGTCTTCTCGGCGAGCTCCATGCCGATGGTCTTCAGCCCCGCCTCGGCGCCGCGCACGACCTCGAGGCCGAACTCGTCGTCCTGGTAGATCGTGCAGACCTTCTTGGCGCCCTTCTCCTTGGCCAGCTTGGGCGCCATGATGCGCATCTGCTCGTAATAGGGCACGGCGAACGAGTACTTCAGGCGGTGGAACGGCTCGTACATCTCGCGCGCGGCCGTGAGCGGGAAGAAGTTGAGCACGTTCTTCTCGAACTGCACCGGCATGGCGGCGTTGTTCTGCGCCGTGCCGATGTGGGCGACCATGGCGAAGATCTTGTCCTGGTTCACGAGCTTCTGTGCCGCCAGCACCGCCTTCTTGGGGTCGTAGGCCGAGTCCTCGACGATGAGCTTGATCTTGCGGCCGTTGATGCCGCCTTGCTCGTTGATCTCGTCCACGCGCAGCAGAAGGCCGTTGCGCGTCTGCTTGCCGAACCCGGCGATCGGCCCCGAGAGGTCCTGGATCGAGCCGAGCACGATCTCCGCCTTGCTCACGCCCTGGGATTGCGCCAGCGCGGCGCCACCGGCCAGCGCCAGGGTCAGAGCACTGGCCGCCGCAGCGGTATAGAGGGTCAGGTTCTTCATCGTGGGTCTCCTTTCAACCGCGATTGGAAAACAGCTTCACTCGACGGACAACGGTACGAGCCCCAGGGGCCGGGACCGGGTTTACCTGTACATGGCCTCGATCTGCGGGGCGTACTTCTGCTGCACGAGCTTGCGCTTGAGCTTCATCGTCGGCGTGAGCTCCTCGTCCTCGGCGGTGAGCTGGGTCTCGAGCAGGTGGAACTTCTTGATCTGCTCGACGCGCGCGAACTTCGTGTTGACCTTGTCGATCTCGCCCTGGATGAGCGCGCGCACCTCGGGGGCGCGTGTGAGGCTGGTGTAGTTGCTGAACGGCACGTCGTGGTCCTGCGCGAACTTCTCGACGTTTTCCTGGTCGATCATGACCAGCGCCGTGAGGTAGGCGCGGCGGTCGCCGATGACGACCGCGTCGGTCACGTAGGGCGAGAACTTGAGTTCGTTCTCCCACTCGCTCGGCGTGACGTTCTTGCCGCCGGCGGTGATGATGATGTCCTTCATGCGGTCGGTGATCTTGAAGTACCCGTCCGCGTCGACGCTGCCGACGTCGCCCGTGTGCAACCAGCCCTCGGCGTCGATCGTCTCGCCGGTCTTCTCCGGCTGGTTGAGGTAGCCCATGAAGACGTTGCGCCCGCGCACCAGGATCTCGCCGGTGGCGGGCTCGATCCTCACCTCGTTCCACGGGCAGGCCACGCCGATGGAGCCGGGCTTGATGCGGCCGTGCGGCATGTACGTGGAGGCGCCGCAGCTCTCGGACATCCCCCACACCTCGAGCATCGGCACGCCGAGCGCGAGGTACCACTTCACGAGGTCGGGCGAGATCGGCGCCGCGCCGGTGACGCACAGACGCGCGCGGTCGATGCCGATCATCTTGCGCACGTTGGCGAGCGCGAGCCACTCGGCGATGCGGAACTTCAGCTTCAGCCATGCGGAGACGGGCTGGCCCGCGAGCACGCGCCCGGCGACCTCCATGCCGGCGCCGAGCGACCAGGCATAGGCCAGCTGCTGCAGCCGACCCGCTTCCTTCACGGCGATGGTGACGCCGGAGTAGAACTTCTCCCACACGCGCGGCACCGCGGTCACGAGCGTGGGCGAGATCTCGCGCACGTTCTCGGGCACCGTGTCGGGGTTCTCGACGAAGTTGAGCTTGGCGCCGTTGTACATCGCCTGGTACTCGCCGCCCATGCGCTCGGCGATGTGGCACAGCGGCAGGAAGCACATGCGCTCGTCTTCCTCGCTGCCCGGCCCCCAGAGGGTCTCGAGGCCGCGCATCTCGGTGACGAGCGTGCGGTGGCTGTGCATCACGCCCTTGGGCTTGCCCGTGGTGCCCGAGGTGTAGATGAGGATGGCCAGCGACTCGGGGGCCAGCGCTGCGATGCGCTGGTCCATCTCGTCGGGATGCGCGCGTCGATGCTCGCGGCCCATCTCGCGCAGCTTGTCGAACGAGAGCACCTGCGGGTCATCGAGGTCGTGCAGGCCCTCCATGTCGAAGACGACGATGCGCCTGAGGCCGGGCAGCCGCGGCCGCACCTCCAGCGCCTTGTCCAGCTGCTCGTCGTCCTCGACGAACAGCACCACCGAGCCCGAGTCTTCGCACAGGTAGTGCACCTGCGCGGCGGCGTCAGTGGGGTAGATGCCGTTCGAGACGGCACCGGCGCTGAGCGCCCCGAGGTCGGCCAGGACCCACTCGACGATGGTGTTGCTGAGGATGGAGATGCGCTCGCCGGGCACCACGCCCAGCGCCATCAGCCCGTGCGCCACCTCGCGCACGGCCTCGGCGGTGCGAATCCAGCTCCAGCTGCGCCAGATGCCGAGTGCCTTCTCGCGCATCCAGACCTGCTCGCCGCGCATGCGCACGGCATTCCAGAAGACGGCGGGGATGGTCTCGCCAGGCACGCGCACCGCCTGGCTCGGCGGGCTCATCGCAAGGTCCCAAAGCTTCGGCATGTTCGGCTCCGCGGTCGGCGCTGGATTCGATCGGTGATGGGGTACGTGGCGGGCGCTCGAAGGCTCAGCGCCAGGTCTTCTTCTTCTTCCAGCGTCGCTCGCCGCGCACGCCGACGTCCTTCATGCCGAGGTAGAACTCCTTCACGTCCTCTTTCTCGCGCAGCACGGCACAGCGGTCTTCCATGACGATGCGCCCGTTCTCGAGCACGTAGCCGTAGTCGGCCACGTTGAGCGCCATGTTGGCGTTCTGCTCGACGAGCAGGATGGTGGTGCCGCGCTCGCGGTTGATGCGCACGACGATCTCGAAGATCTCGCGCGTGAGCTTGGGGCTGAGGCCGAGGCTCGGCTCGTCGAGCAGGATCATTTCCGGCGCCGCCACCAGCGCGCGCGCGATGGCCAGCATCTGCTGCTGCCCGCCCGAGAGCAGCCCGGCCGGCTGGCGCGCGCGCTCCTTGAGGATCGGGAAATAGGCGAGGGCCATCTCCATGTCGCGCGCCACGCCGTCCCGGTCGGCCCTGGTGTACGCACCCATCAGCAGGTTGTCGTGCACCGAGAGCAGCGCGAACACCTCGCGCCCCTCGGGCACGTGCATCAGGCCCAGGCGCACGATGGCTGCCGGGTCGTTGGCGGTGATGTCGCGGCCCTTGAAGTGCACGGTGCCGCGGCGCGGGTCGATGATGCCGGAGATGGTCTTGAGGATGGTCGTCTTGCCGGCGCCGTTGCTGCCGAGCACGGTGGCGATCTCGCCCTTTCTCACCTTGAGGCTCACGCCGCGGATGGCACGGATCGGTCCGTAGGCGCTCTCGACGTTGGAGAGCACCAGGACCTCGTCGCCACCGCCGGGCCGGCCGCCCGGACTCATGCTCGTCATGCTCATGGTGCTCATCTCAGGCCGCCCGCCGCAGCGATGACATGTCGTCCGATGAGCCAAGGTAGGCCTCGATGACGCCCGGATGCGCCTGCACCTCGGCCGGGCTGCCCATGGCCAGCACCTCGCCCTGGTTCATGGCGAGCACGCGGTCGCTCACCTTGCTGACGAGCGACATGTCGTGCTCGACCATCAGCACGGTGATGCCGAACTCGCGCCGGATGTCGTCGATCCAGAACACCATGTCCTCGGTCTCCTCGACATTGAGGCCCGAGGAGGGCTCGTCCAGCAGCAGCAGCTTCGGCTCGGAGGCGAGCGCCCGGGCCAGCTCGACGACCTTGCGCACGCCGTACGGCAGGCCGGCGATCATCGTGTCGCGGTGGTGCTGCAGGTCGAGGAAGTCGATCACCTCCTCCACCTTCTCGCGCGCGTGCAGCGCCGCGCGCCGCGCCTTGGCGGTGAAGAACAAGTCGTCGACCAGGTTCGTGCCGCGGTGCGTGTGGCGGCCGATGAGCAGGTTCTGCAGCACCGTCGCGTGCTCGAAGAGCTCGATGTTCTGGAACGTGCGCGCGATGCCGAGCGCCGCCACCGCATGCGCCGGCTGGCCCGTGAGGTCGAGCCCCTCGAAGGTGATGCGCCCGGTGGTCGGGGTGTAGATGCGGCTGATGAGGTTGAACACCGTCGTCTTGCCCGCGCCGTTGGGCCCGATGAGCGTGAAGACCTCGCCCTTCTTCACCTCGAAGCTGACCTTGTTGACGGCGAGCACGCCGCCGAAGCGCACGCTCAGGTCCTCGGCCGCAAGCAGGATGTCGCTCATGCGCTGGTTCACCGCAGGCGGTCGGACTTCTGGAACGACTTCTGCCGCTTGAACATGCCCCGGCGGTAGAAGGGGAAGATCGAGAAGTAGGTGCGGACCTTGAGCCAGCGGCCATACAGCCCCATCGGCTCGAAGAGCACGAAGGCGATCAGCACGACGCCGTACACCACCGCCTTCAGGCCCGGCGCCTGGCCGATGAAGGCCGGCAGCAGGTCCTTCACCGCCCCGATGGCCTGCGGCATGACGATCAGGAAGATGGCGCCGAGAAAGGCGCCGTGCACCGAGCCGAGGCCGCCGATCACGACCATCAGCAGGAGGTCGATCGACTGGATGATGTTGAACTGGTCGGGGCTCAGGAACTTGATCATGTGCGCGTAGAGCGCACCGCCCAGCCCCGCCAGCGCCGCCGAGATGGCGAAGCTGAGCGTCTTGTAGGCCGCGAGGTGGATGCCCATGCTCTGCGCCGAGATCTCGGAGTCGCGGATGGCGACGAAGGCACGCCCGGTGGGCGAGCGCAGCAGGTTGAGGATGGCGAAGGTCGCCACCACGGTGACGCCCAGGCACATGAAGTAGAACTCGGTGGCCGTGTCGAGCTTCCACGCGCCCAGGCTCGGCGCCTTCACGTGCATGCCGGCGTTGCCGCCGGTCACGCTCTCCCAGCGCGCGAACACCTCCTCGACGATGAAGCCGAAGGCGAGCGTCGCGATGCCGAGGTAGATGCCCTTCACGCGCAGCGCCGGCAGGCCGACGACCACGCCCACCACCGCCGACAAGGCCGCGGCGGCCAGCAGCGCCAGCGGAAAGGGCATGCCGGCGGCCGCCATCACCGCCTGCGTATAGGCGCCGACGCCGAGAAAGGCCGCGTGGCCGATCGAGAACAGGCCCGTGAACCCGGCCAGCAGCATGAGCCCGAGACCCACGACGGAGTAGATGAGCACGAGCGTCAGCTGCGCGAGCAGGTACTCGTCGAGCAGCCACGGCGAGGCCAGCAGCACGAGCATGAGCACGCCGTACCAGAACACGTGCCCGCCATGCTTGGCCAGGCGCAGGTCCTGGTCGTAGGCGGTCTTGAAGATGAAGCGCATGACGTGGCCCGGGCCGATACCTCTCTATGCCTTCACACCTTCTTCGCGAGCTTCTCGCCGAAGAGGCCGTTGGGCTTGACCATCAGCATGACGAGCACGACGACGTAGGCGGCGATGTCCTTGAAGCCCTCGGGCAGGAAGAAGCCGGACATCGACTCGACGATGCCGATGATGAGCCCGCCGACGATGGCGCCGGGCAGGCTGCCGAAGCCGCCCACCACCGCCGCCGGAAAGGCCTTGAGGCCGATGAAGCCCATGTTCGCGTGCACGAAGGTGATCGGCGCGAGCAGGATGCCGGCGATCGCGGCCACCGCCGCCGCCAGCGCCCACACGAGTCCGTTCAACCGCTGCACCGGGATGCCCATGTAGTAGGCGGCGAGCTGGTTCTGCGAGCTCGCCTGCATCGCGATGCCGATCTTCGTGTGCCTGAAGAGCATGGCCAGCACGCCGCACAGCACGGCCGTGGCACCGATGACCACCATCTGCTCGATGTCGAGCACGAGCCCGCCGAACTGCGTGACGGCATCGTTGTAGGGCACCGGCAGCACGCGCGTATCGGTGCCGACGTCGGGGATCATCGTGATCGCGCCGCGCGCCACGTAGCCGATGCCGATGGTCAGCATGACGATCGAGAAGGCCGGCTGGCCGAGGATCGGCCGGATGACCGCACGTTCGACGGCCAGCCCGAAGACGCCCATCGCCGCCATCGTCGCCGGGACGGAAATCCAGAACGGCATGCCGAGCGCCGACAGCAGCGCCAGGGCGAGGAAGGAGCCGAGCATCATCAGCTCGCCCTGCGCGAAGCTCACCGTCTCGGTGGCCTTGTAGATCAGCACGAAGCCGAGCGCGATGAGCCCGTAGATGCACCCCTGCGCCACGCCACTGATCAACAACTGCAGGATCTGCAAGCACCGCCCTCCGCGCTACCGCCTCGTACGGCGACGCGGGATGCTAGCGGCGCTTGCCCTCGCAACGCCCTCTGGGAAACGCTGACGCGTGAGCGACAGGCACTCGCCCGCAGGGGGCAATCAGGACGCGAAGATCGGAGCCGCGCGCGATCAGCGTGCGGGCAGCACGCGCGCCGGGTCGACCGGCTTGCCCAGGCGCCGCACCTCGAAGTGCAGCTGCACGCGGTCGGTGTCCGACGAGCCCATCTCGGCGATCTTCTGGCCCCGGCGCACCACCTGGTCCTCCTTGACCAGCAGCGACTGGTTGTGCGCGTAGGCGGTCAGGTAGGTGGCGTTGTGCTTGACGATGACGAGGTTGCCGTAGCCGCGCAGGCCCGAGCCGGCATAGACGACCCGGCCGTCGGCGGCGGCGAGCACCGGGTCGCCGGCCCGGCCCGCGATCGACAGGCCCTTGCTGCGCACGTCGTCGAAGGGCGCCGTCACCGGGCCGTTGGCGGGCCAGGACCAGCTGATGTCGCCGTCGCTGTCGCGCGGTGCCGGCGGTGGCGTGGCCGCCATCGGCGCGGGGGCCGGTGCCGGGGCCGCAGGGGCCGGAGCGGGCATCGCCGCGGCCGCGGAAGGCGCGCTCGCCGCGGCAGCCGGCCGTGCATCGAGCGGACGGCTCTCGATGCGCGGCGCCGGCGCCACCGGCCGCGTCATCGCCACGCCCACTTCGGCAGCGGGCGGCGCCACCCTCAGCACATGTCCGACTTCGAGCACGTTGGGGTTGTCGATGTTGTTCCAGCGCGCGATGTCGCGCCAGTTCTGGCCCGTCTCGAGGCCGATGCGCACCAGCGTGTCGCCCACCCTCACGGTGTAGAAACCCGGCTGACCGGCATTCTCGGCACCGGGCCTCGGCGTGGCGGCGTCGGCTGCCGACGCCGCCACGGCGGGCGCCGAAGCCGCGCCGGCGGCGGCGAGAGCCCCGGAGCCCGGCGACGCAGTGGCACCGGCGGCGGCGGATGCTGCCCCCGCGGCAGCCACCGCAGGCGCGGCGCCGAGCGGCCTGGGCATGCGGTCTTCCACCGGCGCGAGGTGCGTGCGCGTCGAGCAGCCGACGAGGGCCGCACAGGCAGCGATCAAGCAGACCAGCTCGATACATCGGCCGCGCGTCATGTGACGAAGAAGGTTCTTGCTCATTCAGCACCGGATTTTAGAGGGACGAAGTAGACCTCCCCCGCCAGACGCCGGGTGACACCCGAGGGATGGCGCTCGACGACGAGCAGCTCCTGCACGCCGGGCCGCAACTCCGCACCCGGCGCGACCAGCCGCCCCCCGACGGCCAGTTGCTCGAGCCAGGCCGCGGGCAGCTCGTCGCCGCCGGCGGCGCTGACGATGGCATCGAAGGGTGCAAGCGCCGGTGCGCCCAGCCGGCCGTCGCCGTGCATCACCTGCACGTTGCGTACCATGCCCTCGGCCAGATTGGCGCGTGCCTTCTCGGCGAGCGCACCGACACGCTCGACGCTCACCACGTGCTCGGCGAGCCGCGCGAGCAGTGCGGCCTGGTAGCCGCAGCCGGTGCCGATCTCGAGCACGCGGCGCAGGACCGGCGCCGGCGCAGCAGGCGTTGCGGAAGAGGCCGGCCATCGACCGTGTGGCCGGTCCTGCGGTCGATCCAGCAGCAGGGCCTGCAGCATCTGCCCCACGATCGAAGGCTTGGAGATCGTCTGCCCGAAGCCGATGGGAAGGCTCGTGTCTTCGTAGGCCTGGTTGGCGAGCGCCGAGTCGACGAAGAGATGCCGCTCGACCGCGGCGAAGGCGGCGAGGATGCGCCCGTCGGTGATGCCGAGCGAGCGCAGCCGCTCGACCATGCGCGCGCGCACCCGGGCCGAGTCGAGCCCGAGGCCGACCGGCGCGCGCACGCGCGCGGCGTCGGCGGCCGCCCCCTGCACCATGCGCTGTGGCCGCTGCAGCGCGGCGCTCGGCACGGCGGTGCCCGCCACGCCACACACCCGGGCCAACGGCAGCGGGAAGCGCCGCCGCGCCGGCGACTTGGACGACGTCACGCCCTCGATGCCGCTTCAGCGCGGGGGCCCGACAGCGGGCGGCCCGCCGAACTGCTCGCGCCAGTTCGCCAGCGCCGCGTGGTGCGTGAGGTCCACCTGCAGCGGCGTGATCGAGATCGCGCCGTTGGCCACGGCATGGAAGTCGGTGCCCTCCCCGGCCACGCGCGCGTCGCCGGCCGGACCGATCCAGTAGATCGTCTCGCCGCGCGGGTTCAGCTGCTGCTGCACCGGCTCGCTCGCGTGCCGCCGGCCCAGCCGCGTGACGAGCCGCGGCAGCTCGGCGGCGTCGGCGCGATTGGGAATGTTCACGTTCAGCAGCCACGGCTCGGCACCCGCGGCGCCGGGCGGGCGCAGCAGCAGCACCTGCTCGACGATGGCACGCGCCACGGCGGCCGCCGCGTCGAGGTGGGCCCAGCCCTTGTCGGCGAGCGAGAACGCGATGGCCGGCACGCCGAAGAGAAAGCCCTCCATCGCCGCGGCCACGGTGCCCGAGTACAAGGTGTCGTCGCCCATGTTGGCGCCGTTGTTGATGCCCGAGAGCACGAGGTCGGGCTTGTCGCCGATCGCGCCGGTGAGCGCCACGTGCACGCAGTCCGAAGGCGTGCCGTTGACGACGCGAAACCCTGCCACGCCCTCGCCGCGCGCTTCGAAGATCGAAAGCGGCCGGTTCAGCGTCAGCGCGTTCGAGGTGCCGCTGGCATTCTGCTCGGGCGCGATGACGTCGATGTGACCGAGCCCGCGGCAGGCCTGCACGAGGGCGGCGATGCCCGGGGCGAGGTAACCGTCGTCGTTGGCGATGAGGATGCGCATGCGCGCGATTGTAGGGAGCGGCCCCGGGTCCACATCATGGGTCCACGTCACGGCGGCCGGGCGCGGCGCTCAGGCCGGCATCACTGCCAGGCGAAGAACGGCTGGTCGAAGTGCGCCACGCGCGTCGGCCTGCCGAACAGGCACCACTCGCGGAACTGGTAGAGGAACGCGGCCGTCGGTGCCGCGATCCAGGCACTGCCCACCGGCATGCGCAGCACCGGATGCTCGGCACCGCGCACGGTGTTGAGCAGCGGCGCATCGGCGCGCCGCAGCTCGCTCAACGGCAACCGGTGCATGCTGGCCACTTCGGCCGCATTGGCCACGAGGTCGCGCGCCGCCGGCGCCCACACGAGCACCGGCGTGATGACGTAGCCCGAGCGCGTGGCGTAGTCGTCCAGGCGGCCGAGAACGGCGTCGGCACCGACCTCGAGGCCCACTTCCTCCTGCAGTTCGCGGCGCGCCGCCTCCTCGGGCGCCTCGCCTTCGTCGATGCGCCCACCCGGCAGCGCCCATTGGCCGGCGTGCGCGCGCATGCCGGCGCTGCGCCGCGTCAGCAGCAGGGCCGGTGCTTCGCTCCACGGCGGGGCGCTGCAGGCCAGGCCGGGGATGTCGGCGCCGGTACCTTCTTCGACCAGAGTCAGCGTGACCGCTGCGCGCCGACGTCCAACGCCCGGCAAGGCACGCACGTCGAACTCCGCCAGGCGAGCGCGCAAGTGCGCCAGGAAGACTTCATCCAGGCGTTCGGGCGCTGGCATCGGCTGAGGCTCGCCTCGGCAGGGCTGTTGCACGAACGGCGGGCAAGGTTCTTTCGCAGGATGGGCCAAGGCGGGGAGCCTTGGTGCCGGTGGACGGAGTCGAACCGCCGACCTTCGCATTACGAATGCGCTGCTCTACCAACTGAGCTACACCGGCGCGAAAGAGCGGCGCATTATAGGGGCCCGTTCCGCCTCGATCCTGCATGCCGCTCGCCACGGAATCGCCACGCTGCGCTCACGCTCTCGCCGCCGATGCGGCACGGCCGCCTGTCGCCGGCGGCGCGGCCTTGACGCGCCGCGCCGCGCTCGTGGGCTCCCTGTTCTCGCTCGCTGCCTGCGGCGGCAGTGGCAGCGATACGCCGCCCCCCGACGTGCCCCCGCCGCCACCGCCGGCGCCGCCGGTGGTGCCGGTGAATGGGCCCGCCTGGCTGGGCTTCGCGCGCGATGCGCAGCACTCGGCCTTGGGCGCCATCGCGACGCAGGCGCTGCGCACGATCTGGTGGAGCACGCCGGTGGACCTCGCGCCACCCTACGGCGGCGGCGGCTCGCTGCTCGCGCACTACGGAACGCCGGCGATCACGCGCCACAACACGGTTGTGGTGCCGGTGAAGCTGGACGCCGCCGGACGCTTCCGCGTCGACGCCTTCATCGGCATCAACGGTCAGCGCCTGTGGACGCTCGACACCGACTATCGCCTGCAGCCGCACAACTGGGTACCGAGCCTGAACCCCACGCTCGCGCCCGACGGCCGCCTGTTCGTGCCCGCCGCGGGTGGCCGCATCATCGAGCGTGCCGGTGCCGACGTGGCCGCCAGCAGCGAGCGAACCCTCGCGTTCTACGGCAACGCCGCCTACGACAGCGCCACGGCCACCTTCGATGCAACCGTCTTCGTCAACACGCCGCTGACCAGCGACAGCCAGGGCAACGTCTTCTTCGGCTTCACGGTCACCGGGGCCAATCCGCTTGCGCTCGCCGGCGGCATCGCCCGCCTCGGCGCCGATGGCAGCCGGCGTTGGGTGAGCGCTGCCATTGCGGCCGGCGACATGACGATGGCCAAGGCCGCCACCAACAGCGCGCCGGCGTTGTCCAACGACGAGCGCACGCTGTACGTCGTCGTCAACGAAGCGCCGGCCGGCCAACGTGCCGCCGGTCGCCTGCTGGCGCTCGACGCGCAGACACTCGCCACGCAGGCCAGCGCCCTGCTCGTCGATCCGCTGTCCGGCACGCCGGCCTGGGTGAGCGAGAACGCCACCTCGTCGCCGACGGTGGGCCCGGACGGCGACGTGTTCATCGGCGTGCTCGAAGCCAGCGCCCCAGCGCATAGCTTTCGCGGCTGGCTGCTGCACTTCGACGCGGCGCTGGCGCAAGCGCGCACGCCGGGCGGCTTCGGCTGGGACAGCACCGCCTCGATCGTGCCGCGCGCGATGGTGCCGCAATACGCCGGCACGTCGAGCTACCTGCTGGCACTCAAGTACAACAGCTACGCGGGCATCGGCCTGGGCGATGGCCAGCACCGCGTGGCCGTCGTCGACCCGCACGGGGCACAGCTCGACCGCTTCTCGAGCGCCGCGGTGATGCGCGAGGTGCTCACCGTGCTCGGCCCCACGCCCGACCCCTACACCGCCGGCGGGCGCAAGGAGTGGTGCATCAATACCGCCGCCGTCGACCCGCTCACGAGTTCGGTGCTCATGAACAGCGAAGACGGGTCGCTCTATCGCTGGCACCTGCCGAGCAACGCCCTGGCCGAGCGCATCGGGCTGAACAACGGCTACGCGCAGTCGTACACGCCGACGGCCATCGGCGCCGACGGGCGCGTCTATGCGGTCAACAACGCGCGGCTGTTCTCGATCGGCGCCTGACCACTGATCGGCCGGTTGCGCGGTCGGCGGAACAGTCGGGTGTCCGGGCCGCGCCGCGCGGCGCTCGCCGGATCACATACCGATTTCTCTGGACGGAGCGGCACTGGCTCACGCCATGAGCTACAAGGCCCTCAGACTGCCTGGCATCGGGTCCCGTCCGGGGCCGCTGCCGGAGACGACGATGAATCAGGTCGAACTTGCACTGCCCGCCGACGCGCACGAACCGGCGGGCGGCACCGGGTTTCGCATCGGCTGGGATCACGCCCACCACGGTCTCGTGCCGCCGCCCGAGCTGCTGCTCGAGGGCACACCCATCGGCCAGGGCTGGCGCGCCGGGCGTGCCGTCTTCGCCGGCCGTTCGAAGCCCTGGCCGGCGAACCGGCATGCACGAGCCTGGCTCGCACTTCGCATCGAGGCCTGGCGTGCCGATGCGCCGTTCGACCTCGCCACGGTGACGCCCAACCACCTCGCGCAGATCGAGGTGCGCCGGTGCCCCGTGCGGCGCGTGCCGCTGGGTGGCGCCACTGGCGCGTCGACCCTGCCGAACGCCCCGCAGATCTCGCGCCTCAATCCGCGCGCCGCCTACGCCGCGGGCAACCTCGTGCTGCTGAGCCGCGCCGCGGCGCAGGCGTGGCAAGGCCTCGACGTGGGCGAACTCGTGCGGCGCGCGCGCGTGGCAGAAGCAGCAGAAGCAGGCGACGCCAGCGAGGCGACGGCCGATGCAGGTGCGAGCGACGAACCTGAGGCCACGCTCGACGCGCGCGCCTGGTGGCGCCTGGCCACGTTGCGCAGCCTGGCCACGCCGCTGCCCGCGGCCGAGGCCGCGCGGCTGCCGCTCGCGGTGCTGCCGCCCAACCGCGTGCGCGTGCTCAACACCGTGCAGGCCCTGCAGGTGCTGCTCACGCTGCGGCTGGCCCATGCCGACTGGTGTGCGCGCATCGGTACCGTGGCCGCCCTGCTGCCGGAGCATGGCCTGCGCACCGACTTCAACCTCTGGGTCGGTGCGCTCGCGCCGCGCCTGCTCGAGGCGCAGGCGCATGGCCGCGAGCTGGCAGGGGCGCTCGAAGACGCCTGGCTCGGCGAGCGCGTGCAGCGTCGCTGGCAGTACTTCGTGCTGTCCCTCGGCGAGCCCGGGTGCGAGCAGCTGATGCGACGCCTCGCCGCGCACAGGCTGCCCGGGCGCGCGACCGAACTGCTGCGCTGGGACCAGGCCCTCGACGGCTGGGCGCTGACCGCCCCCGGTGTGCCGCTCGCTCCGGACGCGGACACCGCGTCGCCGGGCGGCGCGGCGCTGGCAACGCTCAGCGGATCGTCGACAGAGCCGGGCTCGCCGGACTCGCCGGCATCGGCCGCGCCCCCTGCGGATCCCGTACGGCCGCCAGGCCCCCGAAGAACAGCTCGGACACCATTCGCGCCACGGCCTCGTGCGACAGCGGGCCCGCGGCCCGCAGCCAGGTGAAGGTCCAGTTCATCATGCCGAAGAGCAGCATCGCGAGCGCCCCGGCCATCGGCTTGGCGGCCAGTTCAGGCCGCGCCGCCGCGATGGCCTCGGCGAACGCCGCCACCACTCGCCGCTGGCCGTCGAGCACCTCGGCCTGCGGGCCCGGCTGCAGGAACTTCACGTCCTCGGTCAGCACGCGGTGCTCGTGCTGCGCGCCGGCGTAGGCGGCCATGAAGCACTCGACGAGTGCCGTCAACCGCTCCTTCGGCGCGAGGCCGCGCGCCAGCACCTCGGCCACCAGGGCCTCGAGCCGCTGCACGTGCGCGCGCGACACCTGCGCCAGCAGGTCGTGCTTGTCGCGCACGTAGTGGTAGAGCGTCGCCTTGGAAAGCCCGCAGGCGGCGGCGACATCGTTCATCGTCGTCGCCGCGTAGCCGCGCGTCGCGAACAGGCGCGCCGCTGCGCTCAGGATCCGCTCCCGGTGGTCGTCGTAGCCGGCAGAGCGCGGGCGGGCCACGGCGATCTCGCGGTCTCGAGAACTGGCCTCAGCGCTCGTCGAAGCTCACGACGACGCGCTCGCTCAGCGGATGCGCCTGGCAGGTGAGCACGAAGCCGGCTTCGAGGTCGGCCTTCTCGAGGGCGAAGTTGCGGTCCATGCGCACCTGGCCTTCGATCAGCTTGGCGCGGCAGGTGGCGCACACGCCGCTCCTGCACGAGTAGGGCACGTCGAGCCCGGCGCGCGAGGCGGCTGCGAGGATGCTCTCGTCGGTGGGCTGGAAACCCACCTCGCGCGTGAGTCCGTCGCGCACGATGGCGATCCGGGCCGTCGTCGCATCACCCTCCTTGGGCGCATGCAGCTGGGCGTCGGCCGCCGAGGGCGGGATGCCGAAGCGCTCGATGTGGATGCGCTCGGCTGGCAGGCCCGCAGCAAGCAGCGCCGCCTCGACCTCGTCGTTCATCGCATGCGGACCACAGACGAACACCTCGTCGACCGCTGCCACGCCGCCGGCCAGGCGCAGGAAGCGCGCGATCTTGTCGGCATCGAGGCGGCCGCTCGAGAGTGGCGCGTCCATCGCCTCGCGCGAGAAGACGGCATGCATGGCCAGGCGAGTGAGATGGCGGTTCTTCAGGTCCTCGAGTTCCTCCTTGAACATCGTCGAGGCGGCCTGCCGGTTGCCGTAGAGCAGCGTCACGCGCGCGCTCGCATCGGCTTCGAGCACCGTCTTGACAATCGAGAGGATAGGCGTGATGCCGCTGCCGCCGGCGATGGCCAGCACATGGCGCGGCCGCCGGTCGAGCGCGGTGCCGAAGCGGCCCTGCGGTTCCATCGCCTCGAGCCAGTCGCCCGGCTTCAACTCGGCATGCAACCAGCTCGAGAAGGTGCCACCCGGGACGTGGCGAACGCCCACGCGCAGCGCCTCGCCCGGGGCGGCGCAGATCGAGTACGAGCGCCGCACGTCGTCGCCCGGGCGCCGCACCGTGAGGTACTGGCCGGGCGCGAAGCGGAAGCTGCCTTCCAGCGCCGGCGGCACCTCGAAGGTGACGACGCGCGCATCGTCGGTGTCGGCGTGCACCTGGCGCACGCGCAGCGGATGGAAGTGCAGGCCGGTCATCGGTGCCTCGCCAACATCAGATCGGTTTGAAGTGCTCGAAGGGCTCGCGGCAGGCGAGGCATCGATGCAGCGCCTTGCAGGCCGTGGAGCCGAAGGCAGAGAGGCGCTCGGTGTCCATGCTGCCGCAGCGTGGGCAGGCGATGGCGCGCAGGCGCAGGCGGATGGGCTGCGCCGCCGGCGCGCCTGCGGCGCCTTCGCCGAGATGCTCCGGCGGCGCGATGCCGTACTCGCGCAGCTTGCGCCGGCCCGCCGCGCTGATCCAGTCGGTGGTCCAGGCCGGGGCGAGGCGGTGCGTCACCTTGACCGGGCCCAACCCCTCCTCCTCGAGCGCCGCCTTCACGCTCGCGGCGATGACCTCGGTGGCGGGGCAGCCGCTGTAGGTGGGGGTGAGCACGACTTCGAGGCCGGCCACACCCTCGCGCTCGCTTTCACCCTCACCCTCGCCTTGCCGAACGATCACCTCGCGCACGACGCCGAGGTCGCGCAGCGACAGCGCGGGCACCTCCGGGTCGGGCACGGTGTCGAGCACGGCCCAGGCCGCCGCCTCGCGCTCCGCGCGCGTGGCCACCTTCTTCACGGTCTGCACGGTCTGCACCTCGCCAGCGGCAGCCGCGGCGGTCACCAGCGGCCTCCCGGATGCGCACGCTGCAGCGACTGCATCTCGGCCAGGATGAAGCCCATGTGCTCGCTGTGCCGGCCGAGCGTTCCGGTGCTGGCGAACGGCGTGGCCGGCGGCAGCGTGAGACCGGCTTCGCTGAACACCGCCGCCACCTCGCGCCGCCAGTCGGCGGCGAGCGCGTCGCGCGCCGGGCCGAGGCCGCTGGCCTGCGCTTCGGCGTCGACCGCATCGCGAGCGAACATCTCGTTGGTGTAGGGCCAGGCCCGCTCCAGCGCGGCGGCCAGGCGCCGGGCCGACTCGTCGGTGCCGTCACCGAGGCGCACCACCCAGTCGCCGGCGTGCTGCTGGTGGTAGCGCGCCTCCTTCACGGCCTTGCCCGCGATGGCCGCGAGGTCCGCATCGGACGAGGCGGCGAGCCGCTGCCAGACCTGCTTGAACCAGGTGGCGAGCAGAAAATTGCGCAGCACCGTATCGGCGAAGTCGCCGCCCGGCGCATGCGCGCTGCTCCTGCGCATCGGCTGCTCGACGAGGGTGAGATTGAGGAACTGCGCCTCGTCGCGCAGGAAGGCGAGCTCGTCCTCGCTGAACGGCTCGGCCCGGCCCTGCCCTTCCAGCCGCCCCGCATGCGTGAGCAGCGCCCGCGCCTGCCCGACGAGGTCGAGCGCCATGTTCGTGAGCGCGATGTCCTCCTCGAGCACCGGCCCGTGGCCGCACCACTCGCCCAGGCGCTGCGCGTGGATGAGCGCCGTGTCCGCCAGGCGCAGCACGTAGCGCACCGGCGGCGTGAGATTCAGGCGGATCGAGTCCGCGGTCGCTGCCATCTGCGTGCCTTCACATGTGATTGACGGACTCGGGCAGCTCGTAGAAGGTCGGGTGGCGGTACACCTTGTCCTCCATCGGGTCGAAGAGCTCGCCCTTGTCGGCTGGGTCGCTGGCCGTGATGTCGCTGCTCTTCACCACCCACACGCTCGTGCCCTCCTGGCGCCGCGTGTAGACCTCGCGCGCCAGCTGCACGGCCATCTTGGCGTCGGGTGCATGCAGGCTGCCGCAGTGCTTGTGATCGAGGCCCGACTTGGCGCGCACGAAGACCTCCCACAGCGGCCATTCGTTGCGGCTGTCGTTGCGGCTGTCGTTCGGGCTGTCCTTCTTCAGGTTGCTCATGCTGCCTGCTCCTTCACGGCCTGCTTGCGCGAGTGCGCCATGGCTGCGTCCCTGACCCACTGCCCGTCTTCCCAGGCCTGCACGCGCGCCGCCAGGCGCTCCTTGTTGCACGGCCCGTGGCCGCCGACGACGCGCCAGAACTCGTCCCAGTCGATGGGGCCGAAGTCGTGGTGGCCGCGCTCGGCGTTCCACTTGAGCAGCGGGTCGGGCAGCGTCACGCCCAGCACCTTGGCCTGCTCGGCGGTGGCGTCGATGAACTTCTGGCGCAGGTCGTCGTTGCTGATGCGCTTGATGCCCCAGCGCGCGCTCTGGGCGCCGTGCACGCTCTCGCCGTCGGGCGGGCCGAACATCATCAGGCTCGGCCACCACCAGCGGTTCACGGCGTCCTGCACCATCTCGCGCTGCGCCTCGGTGCCCTCGCGCATCATGACGAGCAGGCTGTCGAAGCCCTGGCGCTGGTGGAAGCTCTCCTCGCGGCAGATGCGCACCATGGCGCGCGCATAGGGCGCGTAGCTGCAGCGGGTGAGCGGCACCTGGTTCATGATCGCCGCGCCGTCGACCAGCCAGCCGATGGTGCCGATGTCGGCCCAGCTGAGCGTGGGGTAGTTGAAGATGCTGCTGTACTTGGCCTTGCCGCTGTGCAGTGCGTCGAACAGCTGGTCGCGGCTGGTGCCCAGCGTCTCCGCCGCGGCGTAGAGGTACAGGCCGTGCCCGCCCTCGTCCTGCACCTTGGCCAGCAGGATGGCCTTGCGCTTGAGCGTGGGCGCGCGCGTGATCCAGTTGCCCTCGGGCAGCATGCCGACGATCTCGCTGTGCGCGTGCTGGCTGATCTGCCGCACGAGTGTCTTGCGGTAGTGCTCGGGCATCCAGTCCTTGGCCTCGATGAAGGCACCGTCGTCGATGCGGGCCTCGAAGCGCGCCTCGAGCGCGGCCTCCTCGGCGCTGCGCACGGCCTTGCGCTCTTCCTTCGGCGCCAGATCCATCGCTTGCGTGTACATGCGGTGCTCCTTACTTGGGTCGCTTGTCGATCACGCGCCGCGCCTTGCCCACCAGCGTGCGTTCGATCGATTCGGGCAGGCCGACGCTGACCCGCGTGCTGACGCCGATCAGCGTCTTGATGCGGTGCTGCAGCTCGCGGCCGAGCGCCGCACGGTCGGCCGCGGCATGCGCGGGCGTGACCTCGGCGAGCACTTCCACCTCGTCGAGCAGGCCCTCGCGCGTGACGATGAGCTGGTACTGGCCCGAGAGCTCGGGTTGCGAGAGCACCAGCTCCTCGATCTGCGTCGGGAACAGATTGACGCCGCGGATGATGAGCATGTCGTCGCTGCGGCCGACGATCTTGCCCATGCGGCGCATGCTGCGCGCCGTGGGCGGCAGCAGGCGTGTGAGGTCGCGCGTGCGGTAGCGGATGACGGGCAGCGCCTCCTTCGTCAGCGTCGTGAAGACGAGCTCGCCCTCGGCGCTGCCCTTGGCGTCGTCGTACGGCAGCACCGCGCCCGTCTCGGGGTCGATGATCTCCGGGTAGAAGTGGTCTTCCCAGATGGCGGGGCCGTCCTTGCTCTCGATGCACTCGTTCGCCACCCCCGGGCCCATGACCTCCGACAGGCCGTAGATGTCCACGGCGTCGAGGCCGGCGCTGCGCTCGATGTCGCGGCGCATCTGCTCGGTCCACGGCTCGGCGCCGAAGATGCCGACGCTCACGCTCATCTCGCGCGGCTCCTTGCCCTGGCGGCGGAATTCCTCGCAGATGACCTGCATGTAGCTCGGCGTGCACATGATGATGTCGGGGCGGAAGTCCTCGATCAGCTGCACCTGCTTCTCGGTCTGGCCGCCGCCCATCGGCACTACGGTGCAGCCGAGGCGCTCGGCCCCGTAGTGCGCGCCGAGGCCGCCGGTGAAGAGGCCGTAGCCGTAGCCGACATGCACGATGTCGCCCGCACGGCCGCCGGCGGCGCGGATGCTGCGCGCCGCCAGGTGCGCCCAGGTGTCGATATCGGCCTTCGTGTAGCCCACGACGGTGGGCTTGCCGGTGGTGCCGCTGCTGGCGTGGATGCGCACCACCTGCTCGCGCGGCACGGCGAACATGCCGAACGGGTAGTTGGCACGCAGGTCGCCCTTGGTGGTGAACGGAAACTTCGCGAGGTCGGCGAGCGCCTTGCAGTCGGCCGGATGCACGCCCTTGGCGTCGAAGGCGCGCCGGTAGTGCGGCACATGGTCGTAGGCGTGCTGCAGCGCGGCGCGCAGGCGCTTCAGTTGCAGCGCCTGCAGCTCGTCTCGGCTGGCGCGTTCGATGGGCTCGAGCTCGCCCGGCTGGGGCATCTTCACGGGCATGTCTCGTCTCCGTCGTCGTTCTGTTCTTCAGGCGGCCTTGTGTTCAAGCGACTCTGTCCGCGCCGGCGCGGCCCGTCTGCTTTCCGACCGGCACCCCCTCGACGAGCGCCTTGCCCTTCACCGTGTAGCTGCGGCCGCGAAAGGCCGCCACGGCCTCGCCGCGCTGGTTGGTGACGGCGATGTCGTAGACGCCCGTGCGCCCGGTCTTCGAGAGTTCGGTGGCGCACGCCGTGAGCACGTCGCCGCGCCTCGCCGGCGCCATCAGGTTGACGTCGAAGCCGGCCGCCACCGTGAACTCGTTGTAGGCGTTGCAGGCGAACGCGAAGGCGCTGTCGGCCAGCGTCGCGACGAGGCCGCCGTGGCAGATGTCGTGGCCGTTGAGCATGTCGTCGCGCACGGTCATCGTCAGCGTGGCGGTGCCCGGGCCGATGGCCTGCACCGCGATGCCGAGCAGGCGCGAGGCGCGGTCGTCCTTCCACATCGCCTCGCGCGCGGCCTCGGCCACCTGCTGCGGCGTCATGGCCGCCGGCGCACGGGTCGGTGAACCGGGTGCGCGCACGCTCAGCGGTCCTTGAAGACGGCCGGCCGCTTGGCCAGGAAGGCGGCCACGCCCTCGGCGAAATCGGCGCCGCGGCCCATGCGGCCCTGCACCTCCGCCTCGCGGGCAAGGGCGCCGGCAAAGTCCATCGGCAGCGCCGTGTCGATGGCCAGGCGAGTCTCGGCGAGCGCCTTGCTCGACATCAACGCCAGCCGGTGGGCCAGCGCCATCACGTGCTCCATCAACGACGCATCGTCGACGCACTTCCAGATGAGGCCGATGCGCTCGGCCTCCTCGGCCGGCAGCTTGTCGCCGGTCATCGCCAGGCCGATGGCGCGCGCGCGGCCGACGAGGCGCGGCAGCAGCCAGGTGCCGCCGCAATCGGGGACGAGGCCGATCTTGCTGAAGGCCTGGATGAAGCTGGCGCTGCGCGCCGCGACGACGAAGTCGCAGCACAGCGCGAAATTGGCGCCCGCCCCCGCGGCCACGCCGTTGACCGCCGCGATCACCGGCACGGGCATCGTGCGCAAGCGCTCGGCGAGCGGCTTGTAGAAGCGCTCGACGACGGCACCAACGTCCGCGTCCGCGCCGGCTCCCATCGCCGGGTCGGCCAGGTCCTGCCCGGCGCAGAAGCCGCGGCCGGCGCCGGTGATGATCACCGCGCGCACCGAGGTGTCGTGCGCCGCAGCCTGCAGCGCCGGCAGCAGCAGCGCGTGCATGGCCACCGTGAAGCTGTTCAGCGAGGCCGGCCGGTTGAGCGTCAGCGTCGTCACCGCACCCTGGCGGGCGACGAGGAGCGGCGCTTCGGCCGCGGCGAATGAAGCTGTCGTCTGCGTCAAAGGAGCGCTCCCGCCAAGGCGCCCGAAGACGGCGCGATGGCGGGGTCGCCACGCAGGGATGCCATTCTTCGACCGGTTGGTCGGGGAATTCTAAGGGCCGAGGCCGAGGCGGTTCAAGAGGCACGGTCGCACGGGCCTCGGGGACGCGCTCGGCCAGGGCGCGGAGACCGTGCACGAGAGCGGAAGACACACCGCCTCACCCCGTCAGCTCGCGAGCGCCGTTGAAGCTCGATGGCACACTGCCGACGCCGATGCACGACCCCAGTGACGACCAGCTCATGCGCGCCTTCGCCGCCGGCGACGGCCACGCCTTCGAACGCCTCTACGCCCGCCACGAGCAGGCGCTGTACCGCTTCGTGCGGCGGCTGCTCGGCCGGGCCGCCGCCAACCAGACCGACGAGGTCTTCCAGGACACCTGGATGCGCGCGATCGAGGCCCGCGCCTCATGGCAACCCCAGGGCGCGGCCTTCCGGACCTGGCTCTTCACGATCGCCCACCATCGCGCCATCGATTGCCTGCGCAAGAGCGGCCGTGAGGTCTCGCTCGATTGCGACGAGGACGACCGAAACGGCGCGCCTTTCGAGCCGGCCGGGACGCCCTGGTCGGCCTGGCCCGAGGCGCCAGCCGGCACCGAGGGCCATGCCGACGACCGCCTCTTCTGGCGCCGCGCCGGCCAGCAGCTGCTCGACTGCCTGGAGGGGCTGCCCCTGCCGCAGAAGACCGCCTTCCTGCTGCACCACGACGACGGCCTCGCCGTCGACGAGATGGCGCGCGCCCTCGAAGTCGGGTTCGAGACGGCCAAGACACGGCTGCGCTACGCCATGGCCAAGTTGCGCACCTGCATGGGCGCCTACCTGCCCACCGGGGTGAAGACGTGAACCCGCCCGGCCGCCCGATGGGCCACCAACGCCGCGACACGGTGCCGCGAGGCCCCCGATGAGCCGCGGCAAGGACCTGATGCGCGACCCGCACCTGGAGGCGGCGCTGCGGCACGCGCCCGATGCACAGCTGAGCGTGCCGCCGCTGCTGCGCGCGCGCATCCTCGCCGAGGCGCGGCGCGGCACCGAGATGGCGCGCGCACAGCGGCCCTGGTGGCGCCGGATCGATGCCGCGTGGACGCCTTGGCGCATGGGTGGCGCCGGCACCGCCGCGGCGGCCGTGCTGGCCGCGACGGTGCTGTGGGTCGGGCGTGACGAGCAACCGGCCGCGCCAGACCTGCGGCCGGCGCCGCAGTCGCCGGCCGAGCGGCGAAGTGCGTCGCCCGGTGTGACCGCGCCCGCCACGGCGCCCCGGCCCGCGCCCGCGCCCGCGGCACCTGCCCTCTCTTCGCCTGCCGCGCCGCAAGCGTCAGAAGCGGCCGCACCGGGCGCAGCAACCGCGCTGACCGCACCAGGCACGCCCCCCGCGCCAACCCCGTCCAGGGACGCGCCCCGCGCCGATCGACGCGGCGCGGACGTTCGCGAGGCCGCACGCCGCTCTCAGCCACCGCCGCCACCAGCGCCGCCCTCGCCACGCGTTGCCGAAGCGGCGCGCATGGCCGATGCCGCCCCGCAAGCTGCCGCCGAGCGAGAAGCGCAGAGCGCCAACGATGCCCGCGTGCGCGACGAAGGCGCAGCGACTGAGCGTGCCCGACAGGTAGCGCGGCACGCAGAGATGGCGCGAGGATCCGCGCCCGCATCGCCGAGCCCCCCTGCCGCCGCGCCGTCGCCCGCGCCGCCGCGCGAGCGGCCGACCCCGTTCGTCGACGCGACCCCTGCCGCACCGCCTGCCACCGCGGCGCCAGCCTCGCCGCCCCCGCCGCCAGCCGCGACTGAGGCCGCGGCGCCCACACGGCGCGATCGGCAGGAGGTCGATGCTTCCGGGTCGCGCTTTCACCGAGAACGCGCGGCTGTGCCGGCGAGCGCGCCCGTGGCGGCCGCACCGCCTTCGATCACGGCCGCCCCGGCAGCGCCGGCGTCGCCGCCGACGGTCCAGGCCCCGAGCGCCGTCGGGGTAACCGCTGCGGCGCCCGCCTCCCCGGCTGGGCCGGCAAGGCCGTCCAGAGGTTTCGAAGTCGGTGGCCGCGAGCTGCGCTCGGTCTCGCGCACGGCGATGGTGGAGGCCTGGTCGACCCTGCCCGACCCGGCCGCTTGGCGCCGCCGTGCGCCCGGCATCGTGGAGGCGCCGCTGGCGCGCGGCTGGCTGACCGAATTCGCTGCCGCGACGCGCGGGCGCTGGACGGCCGTCGAAGCCCGCACGGCGACATCCGGTGAGACCTGGACGCTGGTGCATGCAGGCGGCCGGCAGGCCCGGTTGATCTGGCTCCCCGGCGCGGTCATCGCCTGCGAGCCGCAGACCGAGCGCTGCGAACAAGCACGCCTGGACGAGGCGATGCTGGCAGCCCTGCGCCAAGGACTGCGGCGCTGAGGCGTCGAGGCGGGGGAGAACCGGGAGGAAGAAGCGGACGGAAGTCCGCAAGGGGTGAGCGAGCAGGCGCCGGGCACGGGTTCCGGTACTCCGCCCAGTTGTGCGGTCGGTTCTCGCCTGTCGTCGCCAGGGACTGTGCCAGCGCCGGCACGTCGCGAAGGCCCGAACAGGGCCCGAGCGACGGTGCTTCTCCGGCGCGCCTCGGCCAGCGCCGCGACCGCGCCGGGCCCGAGCTCAGGCCCGCCGGTAGCGCCGCTCCAGCCACGCCAGCAGCGTGCGCAGCGTCTGCGCCTCGCCGCCCACCGGCCGGCCCGGCCGGGCGCTGTCGCTCCAGGCGAACAGGTCGATGTGCAGCCAGGGCTGCTCGGCCGGTACGAAGTCCTCGAGGAACAGCGCCGCCGTGATGGCTCCGGCCATCGCGCCCTTGCCGGTGTTGACGATGTCGGCGATGTCGCTCTCGATGAGCCCGTGGTAGTCGCGCCAGAGCGGCAGGTGCCACAGCGGGTCGCGCAGTTCGAGGCCGAGGTCGACGAGCTCGCGCGCCAGCCCCGAGTCGCGGCAGAAGAGCGCCGGCAGCGCCGGCCCGAGCGCCGTGCGCGCCGCACCGGTGAGTGTGGCGAGGTCGATCAGCAGGTCGGGCTTGCCTTCGGCGCCGTAGGCGAGCGCGTCGCAGAGGATCACGCGGCCCTCGGCGTCGGTGTTGCCGATCTCGATGTGCAGGCCGGCGCGCGTCTTGAAGATGTCGCCCGGGCGGAAGGCGTTGCCGGCGATCGAGTTCTCCACCGCCGGGATCAGCAATTGCAGGCGCACCGGCAGCGCCAGCGCCATCACCATCTGCGCCAGGCCGAGCGCATGGGCCGCGCCGCCCATGTCCTTCTTCATCAGGCGCATGCCGTCGGCCGACTTGATGTCCAGGCCACCGGAGTCGAAGCACACCCCCTTGCCGACGAGCGTGAGCAGCGGGTCGCGCGCCTTGCCCCAGGTGAGCTCGATCAGGCGCGGCGCGCGCGCCGAGGCGCGACCCACCGCATGCACGGCAGGGAAGCCTTGCCCGAGCAGCTCGTCGCCGACGATCTCGCGCACCTTGGCCTTGTGCTGGCGGCCCACCATCCGCACCGCCTCGGCGAGCTCGGGCGGGCCCATGTGCTCGGCCGGGGTGTTGACGAGGTCGCGTGTCGCCGCGATCGCCGCGGCCAGCACGAGGCCGCGGTGGCTGCGCGCATCCAGCGGCAGCGACAGCTGCGCCGCCTCGCGCTGGCGCGGCTTGTACAGGTCGAACGTGTAGGCGCCGAGTTCCCACGACATCGCCGCCGCGGCCGCATCGACCTCGAGCCCCGCGTTCCCGAGGTGGTAGCGCCCCGCCGGCAGCGCCTTCGGCAGCGCCGCCAGCGCCCAGGGATCGGCCGCGTCGCGCACGCCGGCCCAGACCTCGGCGAGCGCGCCGTCGGCGCCCGGCACGAGCGCGTGGCTGTGCACCTTGCCGGCGAAGTCGGTGGCGGCGAGCCAGCGCCGCACTGGCGGCGCGAGTGCGCGTGCGTGCTCGCGCCATTGCTCGGGCGAGGTGAGGTGGATCGGCACGCTGGCGCGTTGGGGCTTGTCTTCGAGGTGAACGGTCATGAGGTGTGGTTGCAGCGACCTGCCGGCATCGTGCCACACACCCGCGTCCAGGCCGGGCCGTCGGCCGGCGAACGATCGTCCCGCATCGACCGACTTCCGCCTGGTCACGGCGTTCGTGCACCGTGCAATGCTTCACCGCGGTGAGAGCGCGAGCCGTCCTTGCCGGCGGTTCGCAGGCATCATCGTTCGATCGAAGGCGGGCGCGGGGAGGCGCATCGGGCATGGATCTGGGCATCAACGGCCGCAAGGCCATCGTCTGCGCCTCGACCCAGGGGCTCGGTTTCGCATGCGCCCAGGCGCTGGCCAATGAAGGCTGTGAAGTCTGGATCAACGGCCGCAACGCTGCCCGCCTGGCCAGCGCCGCCGAGCAGATCCGCCGCGCCACCAACGGCGTCGTGCACACCGTGCAGGCCGACATCAACACCGAACCCGGGCGCGAGGCGCTGCTCTCGGCCTGCGCCACGCCCGACATCCTCGTCAACAACAACGCCGGCCCGCCGCCGGGCCAGCTGGGCGACTGGGATCACGCGGCCTGGATGTCGGCGCTGGAATCCAACCTCATCGCCGGCGTCATGATGATCCGCGGCGTGCTCCCGGGCATGCGCGCGCGGCGCTTCGGGCGCATCGTCAACATCACCTCGGCCACCGTGAAGACACCGCGTGGCGCGCTCGGCCTGTCGACGGCCGCATGCGCCGGCCTCACCGCGGTGAGCAAGGCGCTGGCGCGCGACGCCGTGGTCGACAACGTGACCATCAACAACCTGCTGCCCGAGCGCTTCGACACCGCGCGCCAGGAGTTCATGGCCCGGCGCCTGATGGCCGAGCACGGCATCTCGCGCGAGCAGGCGCGCCAGCAACTGGCCGACGCGCTGCCCGCGCGGCGCCTGGGCAGGCCGGAGGAATTCGGCGCCGCGTGCGCCTTCCTGTGCGCCGCCCATTCCGGCTTCATGACGGGCCAGAACCTGCAGCTCGACGGCGGCGCCTACACCGGCCTCATCTAGGGCACGGCGATGGGCATCTAGGGCCGCCCGGGCGCGTGGCGCTACGGCGCCCCGTACGACACCGCCGGCCGGCCGCCGATGATGGCGCCCATGTCCGGCGCGGCGCCGCTGAATCCGTCGGTGATGTTCGCGATGGCCACGCCGGCATTGCGCATCGCCGCGCCGGCGGCGAGCGCCGGCACCTGTGCCGCGGCGACACGCGTGAGATGGCTGGGCCCGAGCGTGACCGACGGCGCGAAGGGGTCGCTCGTCGTCAGCACGTCGAACTGGTGGCGGCGTGTCGAGCTGCCGAAGAGCGGCGACGTCGCCGCCTGCCCGGCGCCCGCGATGGCTTGCGAGATGCTGCCGTAGCTGGCGCCCGAGGTCGTCCACCACACCTGCCCGTTCGGGTACCAGGCGTTGTGCGTGAAGTCGATGGGGCTGTTGCCCTCGGCCTCGAAGGCCAGCGTCTGGCCGCTCGTGCCGCGGTAGACGACGATGTTGTTGCGGTAGCTGTAGCTGCGCAGCACGCCGTCGTTGTTCTGCACCCAACCCCAGTTCGTGCGGCCCTCGGTGCGCACGACGGTGTTGTTGTAGATCATGAAGCCGCTGTTGGTGTTGTTCAGCTTGTACGGCCCGCGCATCGTGTTGATGGCGACGTTGCGGAAGCAGTACAGCGGCCCGCCGTACACCGGGTCGACCGACATCAGCGTGCCGCAGTTGCTGACGTGGTTGTCGTAGAAGCTCAGGTTGCGCGTGCCGTAGTCGGCTTCGAAGGCGTCGTCACCGGTCATCCTGACCAGGTTGCGCCAGTAGTGCACGGCGGCGGAGAGCACGCCCGCCGTGACGGCGAAGCAGTCACCGAAGCCTTCGAGCGTGTTGTTCCAGGCGCAATTGCCCTCGCCCGGCAGCCGGATGCCGTCGTCGTTCCATGTCGCGTTGGTCTCGATCTCGGCCTGCGTCCACGGGTTGTTGCCGGTGAGGCGGCAGTGGTAGACCAGCGCGCCGTTGATCGTGTCGTAGGCGACGATGCCCATGTCGACGCCGGCGATCACGAGGTTGCGGAAGGTGACGTTGGTCTGGCCGGCGTTGCCGTCGTGGAAGAGCACGCCGCGCGACGACGCGGCCGTGCCCGAGTTGACGCCCGACCCCTGCAGCGTGAGGTTCTCGACCACCACGTGCGAGGCGTTGCGGATCTGCAGGCAGGTGTCGTTGTCGCGGATGACCACGCCCGCCTGGCTGGCGCCGCGGATGACGATGGGGCTGGCCACCGTGCCCGCGCGCGAGAGGAAGAGGTTGAGGTTGTTGTACTGGCCCTCGGCCAGTTGCAGCACGTCACCCGGGTTCAGTGCCGCCAGCTGCGCCGCGACGTTGGCCGGGGTCGCGGTCTTGTTGGCCGAACCGGGCGAGGCCGGCAGCGCGCGCGTCGAGAAACTCTGGCTCGCCACTTGCGCCGGCTGGCCCGGCTCGCTGACGGTGAGTTCGATGTTGTAGGCCGTTGCGGGCAGCAGGTCGAAGATGCTGCCTGCGAACGCGTCGACCACGGGCACGGGGCCGGCGATGCTGTAGTCCGGGCGGATGCGCAGCAGCGGATGCGCCTGGCTCCACGCCGTGTCGCCGTTGCGGCGGAAACGAACGGCCACCGTCGTGGCATAGGAGAAGGCGCGGGTGGTGGGCAGGTACAGGCCGATCTGCTCCGGCGTGGCACGTTCGAATCGCCAGTCCAGCCCTGCCAGGGAACCCACCGGCGCAGGCGTGGGTGCAGGCGTGGGTGCGGGCGTCGGCGCCGGTGTGGGCGATGGAGTAGGTCCCGGTGTCGGCGCGGGCGTGGGCGCGGGTGTCGGGCCCGGTGTCGGTGCGGGCGTGGGCGCAGGAGTCGGCCCGGGGGACGGGGCAGGCGTCGGTGTGGGGGCAGGCGTCGGTCCGGGCGGTGCCGGCGCCGGCGCGGGCGTGGGCGTGGGCCCGGGCGACGGTGTCGGGCTCGCGGGCGCGGGCGTCGGTGCCGGGGTCGGCGCTGCGTCGCTGCCGCCGCCGCAGGCGGCGACGGCCGTGGCGCCGATCGTGGCACTCACGTGCGCGAGGAAGAGGCGGCGTGTCCTCGCCAGCTGCTCGGCGCGTGGGTCCGCTGGCGCGTCGCTGTCTCGTCGCTGGCCGTCTTCGGCGCCGTCCGCCTGCGTCTGCACGATTTCATCCATGGCCGCGGTTCTACGCGCGCGGTCCGGGCACCCGGTAACCGTTCGTGCAGCGGCGCTTTCTCAGACCACGTTCACTTCACGCAGCGGGCGGTTCTGCAGCACGCGCTGCCATCCGAGCGCGCCGAGGTCGAGGCTGCGGAACCCGCCATGCAGCACCAGTTCCATCAGCGCCCGCCCGATCGCGGGCGACTGCTGCAGGCCGTGGCCGCTGAAGCCGTTGGCGAAGAGCAGGTTGTCGATCTGCGGATGCGCGCCGAGGATCACGTTGTGGTCGAACACATTGACGTCGTAGTGCCCGGCCCAGGACGAGAGCGGCCGCGCCGCCTCGAACCCCGGCACGCGCTGCGCCAGCAGCGGCCACAGGCGGTCTTCGAACCAGCCGGGCGGCACGTCGAAGTCGCTGCACTCGGGGTCCTCGTCTTCGGGCGGCGCCATGCCGCACAGGAAGCCCGCGCCCTCGGGCCGGAAGTACAGGCCGCAAGGGTCGATGACGAGCGGGCAGCCCGGGGCCGCCTCGGGGCTGCGGAAGTGGAAGACGCAGCGCTTGCGGGCCTGCACGGGCAACTCGATGCCGGCCGTGCGCGCCAGCGCCGCGGCGCCGGTGCCGGCGGCATTGATCACGGTGCCGCAGCCGATGGTGCTGCCGTCGGCCAGCCGTACCGCGCCGATGCGCGAGCCTTCGCGCAGCAGTGCCTCCACCCGGCCGGCACGGACCTGCACGCCGAGCGAACGTGCCTTGCGCTGCAAGCCATGCATCAGGCCATGCGCGTCGAGCCAGCCCTCGCCGGCCAGGCCGAGCGAACCGCCGGCGAGGTCGCCGGTGGCGAGCCAGGGGAAACGCGCGGCCAGCGCCTCGCCGCCGAGCAAGGCCACCTGCGCGCCCTCGGCACGCTGCACGGCGTGGTTGCACTGCAGCGTCGCCCAACCCGCCGCGGTGGCGAGGAAGAGGTAGCCCGCCTCGACGAAGCCGATGAGCGGCGCCTCGCCATTCACCTCGAGCCGCGCACCGGCGTGGCGCAGGAACTCGGTGCCGAACATCGACATCCGCACGTTCTCGGGCGTGCTGAACTGGTGCCGGATCGACGCCAGCGAGCGCGTCGTCGCGCAGTGCGCGTAACCAGTGTCGGCCTCCAGCACGAGGACTCGCGCGCTGCGCGGCAGGGCCTCGGCGAGAAAGAACGCGGCGGCGCTGCCGATTACCGCGCCGCCGACGATCACGACATCGAACGACTCCGTCATGACCCCGAGTGTTCCATGGCGCTCGCTCGCACAGAATACGCGGCACATGACCGACCCCGGCAGGCTGCACTGCGTCATCGACATCGAGGCCTCGGGCTTCGGCCGCCAGAGCTATCCGATCGAGGTCGGCTGGGCGCTCGCCGATGGCCGCACCGGTTGCCTGCTCGTGCGCCCGCCGCCGCACTGGACGCACTGGGACGAAGGCGCCGAGCGCGTGCACGGCATCACCCGCGAGACGCTGCATCAGTATGGGCGCGAGCCGGTCGAGGTGGCGCGGCGGCTGAACGCCGAGCTCGGCGGCGAGATGGTCTATTCCGATGCCTGGGGGCACGACTACGCGTGGATCTCGCGCCTCTTCGAGGAAGCGGAGCTGCCGCGCCACTTCAAGCTCGAGCCGGCCGCCAGCCTCTTCGGCGAGACGCTGCTCGGCCAGCTCGACGAGGTGCACAAGGCCGCCTTCACCGAGCTCGCCGTGACCCGCCACCGCGCCAGCAATGACGCCCGGGCCCTGCAGCGGGCGCTGCAGGCGCTCGATCAGCGGCCGGGCCGCCGCATGCGCTGAGGCGCAGGCCGCGCACGCAGCTTCCTGCCGTGCGCCTCAGGCGCCTTCGCGCTCCTGCAGCAGCCGCCACATCACCTTGCCGCTGCCGCTCTTGGGCAGCGCATCCATGAATTCGACGACGCGCGGCACCTTGTAGGCGGCCATGTGCTCACGCGCCCAGGCGACGAGGTCCTCGGGGCGCACCTTGCCCACCGAGTCGGCGCGCACGACGATCACCGCCTTCACGGTCTCGCCGCGATAGGGGTCCTTGGCGGAGATCACGCAGGCCTCCTGCACCCACGGGCACTTGAAGAGCAGCAGCTCCACCTCGCTCGGCCAGACCTTGAAGCCGCTCGCGTTGATCATGCGCTTGAGGCGGTCGGTCATGAAGAAGTAGCCTTCGTCGTCCATGCGGCCGAGGTCGCCGGTGCGGAAGAAGGGTTTGCCGTCGATCTCGATGAACGCCGCCTTCGTCGCCTCGGGATGGCGCCAGTAGCCCTTGAAGACCATCGGCCCGTGCGTGACGATCTCGCCCGCTTCGCCCGGTGGCAGCTCGGCCAGCGTGTCGGGGTCGACGATGCGGCTGTCGACGCCGAAGATCGGGATGCCCAGGCACTGCAGCTTGGCACGCTCGGGTGGGTTGGCGTGGCTGGGCGCGGCCGTCTCGGTGAGGCCGTAGCCCTCGGCGAACGTGAGGCCGAACTCGTCGCGCAGGCGCTCGGCCACCGCATGCGGCATCGCCGCGCCGCCGCCGCTCATGTAGCGCAGGCTGGAGAGAACGAAGCTCTTGACATTGGGGCTGCCGAAGAGGTCGATGACCATCGTCGGGATGCAGGTCCAGTGCGTGACGCGGTGGCGCGAGATCAGGCGGCCGGCGAGCTCGCGGTCCCAGCGCGGCATCAGCACCGAGGTGCTGCCCTGGTAGATGCAGGCGAGCACGCTGTACATCATGCCGGTGATGTGGAACATCGGCACCACCGCGAGCGACACCGACTCGGCCGTGCCGAAGCCCCACGGCCCGCCGCCGACGACGTTGGCCATCAGCGTGCGGTGCGTGTGCATGCACCCCTTGGGCAGCCCCGTCGTGCCCGAGGTGTAGGGCAGCAGCGCGAGGTCGTCGGGCCCGGCGAGCGGCGGCCCGGCGGGGCGTTCTCCGGCGGCCAGCGCATCGACCCAGCGCGTGCAAAGCGCGGGCAACGGCGGGTCGGCGTGCAGCCAGTCGAAGATCGCCGGCGCCGGCCGCTCGGCCTCGTCGAGCACCTCGGGCATCGCCTCGCAAAGGCGGCTGGCGACGATGTGCCGCAGCTGCGCGCTCTCGGGCAGACGCGCGTTGGCTTCGGCGACGATGCCGGCGAGGTCGACGCTCGTGATCGCGAAGCGTGCCTCGGGGTCGGTGATGTAGTGGCCGAACTCGTCGGCGCGGTTCATCGGGTTGACCGGCACGACCACCGCGTCGGCGCGCTGCACGGCGTAGAAGGCGATGACGAACTGCGGGCAGTTCTGCAGGAACAGCAGCACGCGATCGCCGCGCGCCAGGCCCCGCGCCTGCAGCCAGCCGGCGAGCGCCTCGGCCTGGGCGTGCAACTCGCCGAACGTGAGCACGCGCCCGAAGAAGACGTAGGCGGCCTTGCCGGGGTAGCGGCGCGCGCTGACCTCGAGGTTGAACCACAGCGAGGTCTCGGGGATCGTCAGCCGGCGCGGCAGGCGCCTGGGCCAGATGGCGGCGTGCCGCGGCTGCCGGGGCGGCCCTGCCTCCCCGGCCTGGCCTGCCTCCTGCCCCGCCGGCGGCGCCGGGGCCTGCGCCTCAGTTCCCGGCGGCATCACGGGGCCGCGCCTGCTGGCGCCAGGCCAGGCACTCGGCGTGGTTCCTGAACCGCGAGCGCAGGCATTCGCGTTCCATGCAGACGAAGTGCGACAAGGGATTGCGCCCGCTGCACAGCCCCTCGGGCGTGGCGCCGGCCGCAGGCTCGGCGGCGCTGGGCGCGGGTGACGGCGGCGTGCCCACGCGCGGCGCCGTCGCGGTGGGTGGCGCAGCGGCCGGCGCTACCGGCGCTGTCGCGGCCGGCGGGGCCGTGCCGGTGCCGGCCGGGCCGGGCGCATTCGTCGCGCCTTGCGCCGAGGGGCTCGCGCCCTGCGCGTTGGAAGGGGTGGCACCGGTGCCGCGCGGGCCAACGGGTGCCTGCGGGCCGGAGCGCTCGAGCGGGCTCGACGGTGCGGCGCGCGCGCCGGCGCCGGTTCGAGAGCCGGCGTCGCTGGCGCGCCCGGCCCGGGGTGCAGGCGTGGCCGGCAGCGCCGTCGGAACGGGCGGCGCGCCGGGAACGGCGCCTGCGCGGGGCGTCGGCGTGCCAGGCGCCGCCGCCGCGCCAGCATCGGCCGGGCCGGAAGTCGCAGTGGGCATGACCGCAGGCGGCGCCCCGGCACTCGAGGTCGTGCCGGTCGCACCGGTCGTGTTCGCTGGCGCCGTGGCCGTCGCGGGAGGCACGGCGGCGGGCGCCGTCGTCGGGCCCGGCCCCGCAGCAGCCGCTGCGCCCGGCGGTGCCACCCCGCCGTCGGCCGGCCCGAGCTGCGCCCAGCCGGCGTAACCCAGCACGCCGGCCAGCACCAACCCCGTCAACGCCATCGGCAACAGCCGCGCGCGCGAGGGCGGCGGCTGCAGGCGGTGCGAATCGTCCGCCGCCATCGGCAGCGACTCGGCCCGCTGCGCGAGGCCACGCGCCGGCGAGCGGGTGTGCTCGCCATCACGGCTGTCGGGGCGCCGCGGCACGGCGGGAGGATCGGCGCTCATGTCGAGCTCGAGATCGGTGTGCCCGATCTCGCCGAGCGGCACCGTCACCGCCGGCGCCGAGATCGCGGTCTTGTCCCATGCGCCCGCAGGCGGCGCGGCCGCCGCCCTCTGCGGCAGCGGCGCGCGACCCTCGAGCACGGCGCGCAGCGCGGCCACGCTCTGCGGCCGTTCGGCCGGGCGCGGCGCGAGCATCCAGTCGATCACCGCCAGCAGCTGCGGCGAGCAGCCCGGCAGCGTCTGCTGCATCAGCCCGCTCGCCTCGTCGGCCACGGTGCGCGCCGTGGCCGGGGCCGGCGGATGGCCGAGCAGCATGTAGTGCAGCGTCGCGCCGAGCGCATAGATGTCGGTCCAGGGCCCCTGCTTGACCGCCCCCGATTCGGCATATTGCTCGATGGGCGCGTAGGCCGGCTTCAGGATGGCGGTGAGCGTCTGCGTCTTGCCACTGATGACGCGACGGGCGGCGCCGAAGTCGAGCAGCACCGGCCGGCCGTCGCCCTCGAGGTGGATGTTGTCGGGCGCGATGTCGCGGTGGTAGACGCCCTCGTTGTGCAACTGCTCGAGCGCGCCGAGCAGCGGCGCCAGCATGGCGCGGACCCAGGCTTCGTCGGGCCCGCGGCCGGTGCTGCGGCGGATGTCCTTCAGCGTGCTGCCGCGCAGCACCGGCATCGCCATGTAGGCCGTGCCGTTGGCCTCCCAGAAGCGGTGCACCTTGATCAACGAGGGGTGGTCGAAGCGCGCCAGCAGCTTGGCCTCGTTGACGAACGAACGCAGGCCGAGCGCGAACACCTCGGCGTCACCCTGCGAGCGCAGCGAGACGTGCAGCGTCTCGGTGCGACCGGCCATCGAGGCCGGCATGTACTCCTTGATCGCCACCTCGCGCTCGAGCGCGTGATCGAAGGCGAGGTACACAATGCCGAAGCCGCCGACACCGAGCAGGCCGCGGACTTCGAACTCCCCCAGTCTCGTGCCCGGAGGCAAGGCGCTGACGTGTTCGGGGAGAGCGCGCGCGGCGTCGGACATGGCCATCGAGGGACGTGGCCGGGGAGCTTAACAGGGAGGTTCTGTGCGCACATGGCAACAATCCCCGAGACAAGCGACGCATGGCCGCGGGATGCCGAGGCCGGCGAACTGTGCTCGGGTCGCGGCCTTCCTGCCGCGGTTTCTCGCTGCCGCATCACTGGCGGCGCTGCTGGCGGGCCCGGCCGCGGCGTTCGAGCTGCAGGGGCACCGCGGCACGCGCGGGCACGCGCCGGAGAACACGCTCGCGGCCTTCCGCGCCGCACTCGCCATCGGCGTGGACACGCTCGAGCTCGACGTGCACGTCACGCGCGACGGCGAGGTCGTGATCACGCACGACCCGCGCCTGAACCCGGCGTTCACGCGCGACGCGCAAGGCCGCTGGATCGACGAGCCGGGCCCGGCGGTGATCGAGTCGACGCTGGCCGAGCTGCAGCGCCACGATGTCGGCCGGCCGAAGCCCGGCTCGCGCTACGCGCAGCAGTGGACCGAACAGCGCAGCAGCGACGGCGAGCGGTTGCCCACGCTGGCGGCGCTGTTCGAGGAGGTCGGCAAGCGCGGCGCCGGCTCGGTGCGCTTCAACATCGAGACCAAGCTGACGCCGGCCACGCCTGAACTCACGCCCGAGGCCGAGCCGTTCGTGAAGGCCCTTCTCGCCGTCGTGCACAAGCACGGCATGGCCGCACGCGTGACGGTGCAGAGCTTCGACTGGCGCACGCTGGCCGCGATGCAGCGGCTGGCGCCCGGGATTCCGACCGTGGCGTTGAGCGCGCAGCAGAAGTTCCTCGACAACATCACCGACGGCCGCTGGACGGCGGGCTTGAGCCTGGCCGCGCATGGTGGCTCGCTGCCGCGCATGGTGAAGGCCGCGGGTGCGGCCGTCTGGTCGCCCTTCCATGGCGACCTCACGGAGACCCTGCTCGCCGAAGCGCACGCGCTCGGCCTGAAGGTCGTGCCGTGGACGGTCAACGACCCGGCGATCATCGAGCGCCTGCTCGACTGGCGCGTCGACGGCCTCATCAGCGACTACCCCGACCGCGTGCGCGCCGCCATGACCAGGCGCGGCATGCCGCTGCCGCCCGCCTTCCGTTGACGGCTGCTTCGCCGGCTCCTTCGGCACCGCGCTCTCCGCCGGCCCGGCCGGCCCGGCCGGCCTTGCTGCGCGAGTGCCGCGCCTTCCTGCGGCTGTGGCTGGCGCGGCTGGCCGGCACCGCCGCCAGCCAGATGCTGATGGTGGCCGTGGGCTGGCAGATGTACGACCTCACCGCCTCGGCCTGGGACCTGGGGCTGGTGGGCCTGCTGCAGTTCGCGCCGGCGCTGGCGCTCGTGCTCGTGGCCGGCCACGTCGTCGACCGGCACCAGCGCGCGCGCATCCTCGCGCTGTGCCTGGCGGCGCAGGTGGCGGTGGCCGTCGCACTGGCATGGGCCGCGGCGAGCGGCTCGGTCACGCGCGAGGTGCTGCTCGCGGCCTCGGTGGCGCTGGGCGCCGTGCGTGCCTTCCAGATGCCGGCGCAGCAGGCGTTGACGCCGCTGCTGGTGCCGCCGGCACTGATCGCACGCGCCCTCGCCTTCAGTTCCGCCGGCCTGCAGGCGGCCATCGTCGCCGGGCCGGCGCTCGGCGGGCTCGTCTACATGGCGGGCCCGGCCACCACCTACGCCGTCGGCGGTACGCTCTTCGCGCTCGCGGCGGCGCTGTGCCTGACGATCCGCTATGCGCATGCGCCGCAGCTGGAGCCGGTGAGCTGGGCGCGCCTGCTCGCCGGCGTGCGCTACGTGGCCGGGCACAAGGTGGTACTCGGCGCCATCTCGCTCGACCTCTTCGCCGTGCTGCTCGGCGGCGCGACGGCGCTGCTGCCGATGTTCGCCAAGGACATCCTGCACGTCGATGCGCTCGGCCTCGGCCTGCTGCGCGGCGCGCCGGCATTCGGGGCTCTCGCGATGTCGCTCGCGCTCAGCCGCTGGCCCGTGCGCCGCCATGCCGGGCGCACGTTGCTCGCCGCGGTGGCGGTGTTCGGCCTCGCCACGCTCGTCTTCGGCCTCTCGACCCGCTTCTGGCTGTCGATGGCGGCGCTGGCCGTCACCGGCGCGGCCGACATGATCAGCGTCGTCATCCGGCAGTCGCTCGTGCAACTGGAGACGCCCGACGCCATGCGCGGCCGCGTCAGCGCCGTCAACTCGGTCTTCATCGGCGCCAGCAACCAGCTCGGCGAGTTCGAGTCCGGCGCCACCGCTGCCTGGCTCGGGCCGGTCGGCTCGGTGGTGCTGGGGGGTCTCGGCACGGTCGTCGTGGCGGCGCTGTGGCTGCGCCTGTTTCCGGCCCTGGCCCGGCGCGACGCCCTGGTCCGGCCCGGCACGGCCGCGGCGGTGGGCCCGGCAGCCGAAGTCGCGGGCAGCGACTCGGCAGCGGAGCACAGCGGCGCGGCGGCACGGGGCCGGTAACCGGCGGGCGTGGCACGGGGGCCGGGCGGGAGGCAGGGTTCGCAGCAGGCATATCGGCGCAGCTCCTGCCGCTCAGCCGCGCTTGGCCTGCATGCGGATGCGGGCGCCGCGTGCGCGCGCCTTCCACACCGAGACCTGCGCCTTGCGCTCGAGCGCGGTGAGCGTGTCGCGGCGCGCCTCGCGCTGCAGCTTGGCCCAGTTGCGCAGACGCTCCTCGGGCACCACGCCCCGCACGGCGCAGCCGGGCTCGCCTTCGTGCCGGCAATCGCGGAAGCGGCACGCCGTGGCTCGCTCGGCGATGTCTTCGAACACCTGCTGGAGCGCGTGCGCATCGCCATCCAGGCGCAGCGTGCGCAGGCCGGGCGTGTCGATGATGCAGCCGCCGGCGGCGGCTCGGTGCAACACACGCGCCGTGGTGGTGTGGCGGCCGCGGTTGTCGCCGGCCCGGTTGGCCTGCGTGAGCTGCACCTCGTGGCCGATGAGCGCATTGGTGAGCGTGCTCTTGCCCGCGCCGCTGGAGCCGAGCATGACCACGGTCTGGCCGGCACCGAGCCACGGCTCGAGTTGTTGCGCCGGCTGGTCGCCGAGCGCATTGAGCGCGAGCGCCACCGCGCCCGCCGGCAACAGCGCCTGCGCCGCGGCACGCCTCGCGTCGGTGTCCGCGCACAGGTCGGCCTTGGTCAGCACGACGAGCGGCGCAACGCCGGCCATGCGCACGAGGGCCACGTAGCGCTCGAGGCGGCGCAGGTTGTAGTCGTGGTCCAGGCCCATCACGAGCATCGCCGTGTCGACGTTGCTCACAATGACGACGCGCTCGACCTTGTCGCGGCCGTCGTGCAGGCGGCGCGCGAGCTGGTTGAGCGGCGGCAGGCGTTCGCCGACCCACCATTCGCCGAAGGCGTTGCGGGTGGCGAGCACCCAGTCGCCGACGGCGATGGCATCGGCATTCGCCGCCAGCTCGTTGCGCAGGGCCGGCAGCAGGCGCCCGGCCAGCTCGCGCCGGCCATCGTGCAGGCCGAGGCCCTCGCGCTGCACCTCGGCCACGCGCAGCAGGGCCGGGTCGGAAGCCGCGCCGCCGCCCGCCGTGGCGGGTGTCTGCGCCGCCTGCAGGCGCAGCAGCGCCCGCTGGGCCATGGTTGGCGCCAGCCCGATGGCACGCAGCTGCGCCATGGATTCTTCATTCCACATCGGTGATGTTCGTCTTCGATCAAGCCGGGCAACCGCGCCGGCGCGGCAGCCCCGAAGCCGATGCGCAGCACGAGGCCGCGCCGTTCGGCGCTCAGAGGGAGTGGGCTTGTCGGACCGTGACCCTCAGGTCACGTCGGCATCGAACCTGAGCGACGCGTCCGCTGCTTGCGCAGGGACGCGAGCGTGGAACTCAATGCTCGGAACTGCCGCGCAATGCGCGGGCGCCACGGGCCGACAGAGGGGCAATGTCAATGTTTCGCATGGCAGAGCCTCCTGTGGCGGTGGTGTGTGGAACCGGCGGGCGCCGGGTCGAAGGGCCGCGAGCGTGCGCAGCGGCGCGGACTGTGCCCGCATGGCCGCCTCGCGTCAAGGCCCAGGCGCGGGTGTTGCGTGCGGCGCAGGGCGCTGACGGGCCAGTGCGTCCCCCACGGGGATGAAGGCGCGGCGCCGCGCTCGCTATGCTGGACGCATGCAGGAGCGGCAGGTCTGGCGTGCGTGGCATGAGGACGATCACCTGGTCGTCGTGGACAAGCCGGCCGGCCTGCTCGCCGTGCCGGGCCGTGGCGCGGACAAGCAGGACTGCCTGAGTGCGCGCGTCGCCGTGCGCTGGCCCGACGCACGCGTCGTGCACCGGCTCGACATGGCGACCTCGGGCCTGATGCTCTTCGCGCGCGGTGCCCTGATGCAGCGCAGGCTCAATGCCGCCTTTGCCGAGCGGCGCGTCGACAAGCGCTACGTGGCGGTCGTGCACGGGCTCGCCATGCAAGACGCCGGTGAGATCGATGCGCCGCTCATCGTCGACTGGCCACACCGGCCGCGCCAGCGCATCGACGCGCAGCATGGCCGCCCCGCCCTCACGCGCTGGCGCGTGCTGTGGCGCGACGCCGCCGCGCGGCGCACGCGGCTGGAGCTCGAGCCGGTGAGCGGCCGTGCGCACCAGTTACGCGTGCACCTGTGCAGCATCGGCCACGCCATCGTCGGCGACGCGCTCTATGGCGATGACGGCGCCACCGAGGAGCGGCTGCTGCTGCATGCCTGCCGGCTCGCCTTCGAGCATCCGCACGACGGACGGCCATGCGTCTTCGAGAGCCCTCCTCCGTTCTGACCACGGGCCGGCGGATTCTGGAAATCTGCCCGCGGCACGAGGCACGCGTGGCCGGCGCGCGCGGCAAGACCCGGTGGCCTTGAGAGCCTGTGAACGAATCAGCCGCGCCCGAGCGACGCGCCAGAAGGAGTCGGATCGAGGCGCAAAGCGCAGCCATATCCGGCGATATCGCGAGCTTGCAACGACGAGCCGGCGCCTTCTGGCGTGGCGAGCGGGTGTGAACGATTCGTTCACAGGCTCCTAGCCGAGCAGCACGCCGGTGCCGAGCGCCGCGCGCAGCAGTTCGTGGTCCGCCGGCACCGGGCGCGAGCGCCCGGCCACGTCGACGAGCGGCACGCTCGTGACGCTGTCGCCCTGCAGCGCCACCATGCGGCCGAAGCGCCCGGCGGCCACGAGTTCGGCCGCGTGCACGCCGTAGCGCGTGGCGAGCACGCGGTCGAAGGCGGTGGGCGTGCCGCCGCGCTGCACATGCCCGAGCAATGTGCTGCGCACCTCGCAGCCCACGAGCGGCTGCAGGCGCTGCTGGAGCACGGCGCCGACGCCACCCAGGCGCGCGGACGCGGCCGGGTCGGCGACATGCTCGCGCACCACCGCCTCACCGTCGATGCGCACGCCCTCGGCCATGCAGACGAGCAGGCTCGACCCCACGCTCTCGCGCTCGCGAGCGCGCTCGGCCAGCGCCTGCAGCGAGAACGTCCGCTCCGGGATCAGGATGGCGTCGGCGCCGCCGGCGAGCCCCCCCTCCAGCGCGATCCAGCCGGCGTTGCGCCCCATCGTCTCGAGGATCATCACGCGGCCGTGGCTGCGCGCCGTCGTCGCCAGCCGGTCCAGGGCCTCGGCGACCACGGCCACCGCGCTGTCGAAGCCGAAGCAGCGGTCGGTGGCCGGCAGGTCGTTGTCGATGGTCTTGGGCACGCCCACCACGGGCAGGCCGAGCTGCTGGAAGCGCTCGGCGATCTGCATCGTGCCGTCGCCACCGATGGCCACCAGGGCATCGATGCCGAGCTCGCGCACGTAGTCCATCGCCGCCGCCGAATGATCGGCGCCTTCCCAGCGGAAGGGGTCGCAGCGGTTGTGCGTGCCGAGGATGGTGCCGCCCTGGGCCAGGATGCCGGCCACGTCGGCCGTGGCGAGCGGCCGCACGCGCCGCGCCACGAGCCCATGGAAGCCGCGCTCGATGCCGGTGATGCGCGCGCCGCAGCCGCGCACGAGGGCCAGCGTCACCGCGCGGATGACGGCGTTCAGGCCGGGGCAGTCACCCCCGCCGGTGAGGATCGCGATGTGCGGGGCGGCGTGCATGGCGCGATGTTCGCAGCCAGGCCGCCAGGTCCGCCTTGAGCTGCGTCAGGTCGGCCTGGCGTGTGTACATCATGTGCCCGGCATCGTAGTAGCGGTGCGTCACGCGCTGGCGCACGTCGGCCGGGATGTCGAGCTGCGCGAGAGACCAGTCGCTGGCACTGTAGGGCGTGCCGAGGTCGTAGCGGCCGCTGGCGGCCAGCACCTTCAGGTGCGGATTGCGGCGCAGCGCGCGCGCGAGGTCGGGGCTGGTCGACGCGAAGCCCATGCGGGCGAAGCCCTGGCCGCCTTCGCGGCCCCAGCTCCAGCCACGGTTGACCTCGTAGTTCAGCACCTGGTAGCGCGCCTCGAGGTCGAGTCCGATCTCGCGGAAGTAGGCCATCGCGGCCATCGTGTACGGGGCGCTGATCGCCTCGATGCCGGGGTCGAACTCCCACTCGCGCGTGCGGCTGGCGGCCATCGGGCCGGTGGCGCGTGATTCGAGGCGGCCGACGATGAGGCCGCGCTCGCGCAGCGCCTCGAAGAAGAAGGTCTGGTCGCTGATGCGCAGGTTCTTCTCCTCGACGAGCGCGCGCGGCAGGCCGGTCACCTCGGCCAGGCGCTTGGCGATGCGGCTGCGGTCCTTCTCGCCGAGGCGAGAGCCGGCATGCAGCGCCGAGGCATAGTCCTCCTGCACGAAGGCCTCGGCGGCGGCACGCGCCGCCGCCGGCGAGGCGGCGAGGCTGCCGCGCAGCAGGCCGTGGAACTGCGCGGTGTTGGCGAAACCGGGTACGAAGAGCGCGTACGGCAGGTCGTTGGCCGGCGCGAAGACGATGCTCTGCAGGTCCATCGCGCACGAGACGAGGATCAGGCCCGACAGTGCCACGCCGAGCGACTGCAGCTTGTCGGCGATGGCCGCGCCGCGCGTCGTGCCGTAGCTCTCGCCGGCCAGATAGACCGACGAGCCCCAGCGCTTGTGGCGCGTCAGCCACACGCGCACCACCTCGGAGAGCGCCTCGACGTCGCCGTCGACCGACAGCATCTTCTTGCGCGCCGCTTCGTTGGCCGTGCACGACCAGCCCGTGTGCGGCGGGTCGATGAAGACGAGGTCGAAGTGCTCGAACCAGCTGAGCGGGTTGTCCTCGACGCCGTAGGGCGGCAACGGCATCGAGCCGTCGTCGGGCACGACGACGCGCTTGGGGCCGAGGGCGCCCAGGTGCAGCCAGATCGAGGCCGATCCGGGCCCGCCGTTGAAGGCGAAGCACACCGGTCGCTCGGCCGCCGCCGCGCCCTTGAGCAGGTAGGCCGTGGCGAGCACGGCGGCCTGCGGCTCGCCGCCGGCACCGGCGATGCCGTCGGCACCGACGGGCAGGAAAGCCGCCGAGACGGTGTAGTCCAGGCGGTGCGTGCCGATCTGCACGGCGCCGCTGCTCTCGGCGGCGGGCCGTGCCAGCAGTTTCTCGACATGCTCCTTCAGCCGCTTGGCGGCCTCGGCATCGGGGGCGGCAGCCGCGGCCGCGGCGGGGGCATCACTCACGGAGTCTCCTTTGTCGTCATGGATCGACGTATGGCGTGTTGTATGGCTCGGTATGGCGCGTGGAATGGCTCGTCGACGTCGCCGCCACAGTCGTCGCCGGGCCGAGGCACGAGATTCGCCGACGTCGCGCGGACGTTAACCGAGCCTCGAGCCAGCCGAGCCTCAGGCCGCGGCGGCGGCGCCGATCAGCTCGGCATAGCGCGGCAAGTCGACATTGCCGCCGCTGACGATGACGCCGACGCGCTGGCCGCGTGCCTCGACCACGCCTTCGAGCAGCGCCGCCGCCGCCAGGCAGCCGGTGGGCTCGACGACCATCTTCATGCGCTCGGCGAAGAAGCGCATCGTGCTCACGAGCTGCGCGTCGGACACCGTGACCACGCGCCGCACGAGGCGCTGGATGACCGCGAAGGTCAGCGCGCCGGCGGCCTGCGTCTGCGCCCCGTCGGCGATCGTGCGCGGCGTGTCGATCTTGACGATGCGCCCGGCAGCGAGGCTTTGCTGCACGTCGTTGCCGGCCTCGGGCTCGACGCCGATCACCTCGATGCCCGGCGCCCGCACATGCGCGGCGACCGCGCAGCCCGACAGCAGGCCCCCGCCGCCGAGGCAGACGAGCAGCTTGTCCAGCGGACCGACTTCGTCGATGAGCTCGGCCGCGGCCGTGCCCTGCCCGGCCATCACGTGCGGGTGGTCGAACGGCGGGATGAGGGTCATGCCACGCTGCTCGGCGAGGCGGCGGCCGATGGCCTCGCGGTCCTCCTGGTAGCGGTCGTAGAGCACGACTTCGCTGCCGCGCTGCCCGCGCTGGTACTCGCGCGTCGCCGCCAGCTTGGCCGCCGGCGAGTCGGTGGGCATGACGATGACGCTCGGCATGCCCAGCAGCCGCGCCGCCAGCGCGATGGCCTGGGCATGGTTGCCCGAAGAGAAGGCGATCGCGCCGCGCTCGCGCTGCGCGGCACTGAACTGCGCCAGCGCGTTGTAGGCACCCCGAAACTTGAAGGCGCCCATGCGCTGGAAGTTCTCGCACTTGAAAAACACCCTTCCACCCGCGCGCTCGTCGGCCTGCCGCGAGGTGTGCACGGGCGTGCGGTGCGCCACCCCGGCCAGCCGCGAAGCGGCGGCATCGATGTCGGCGGCCCCGATCGCCAGGCCGGCGAGAGAAGGCAGGTCGGGGGCGTTCATCGCGGGAGCTCCTTGGGCGTCGTCTAGGGTGTCGTCTGGGGTGTCGCTATTTGCGGGCCCTGGAAGGCGCCGCGTCGATAGGTCAGCACGAGCGTGTCGCGCGAGCCCGCGCCGGCCGCCACCGCTTCGGCAGGCTGGATCGGCGTCGTCTCGTGGATGACGCGCTCGTCGTCGAGCAGCAGCACGCTCCACGGCTCGTGCAGCGTGAAGCGCACGCCCTGCGGTCCACGGGCATCGAAGACACGCGTCTCGCCGCCCTTCACGCCGCGGCGGCCGACCAGCACCACCGCGACGAGGTCGACACCGTCGCGGTGCGCCCCCTCGGGCGTCGGGCGGCCGATGCCGTCGGTCGTGTCGATGCGAAACATGTGTGCCTCGACGAACCAGCGCGCCGGCCCGCGCAGCAGCGCGGCAATGCCGGCGCCTGCGCGCAACAGCTGCGCCCACGCGGGGTCGGCCACGAGACTGGCCGGCAAAGGCTCGAACCAGCGCTCGATGCCGCCGTGCAGGGCGTTGTATTCGACGGGCTGCCAGTGCGCGCGGTGCGCCACCGGCTGGCAGCTCTCGCCCTCGACGACGAAGCTGCCGTGCCGGCGGCGGCGGTAGCGGCCACCGTCGCGCAGGTAGCGGTCGGGCGGCAGGTCGTCCCAGAGCGGCGCCCATTCGGCCCAGGAGCGCGATGCACCTGCCGGGCCTGTCGCACCGGGCTGCGCCGTCGCGGCGGCCACGGCACGCAAGGCTGCCGCATCCAGCACCGCCCAGCCGGCAGCGGCCAGTTGCGGCGCGAGATCGGCTGCAGCAGTGAGCGGGGGCGGTGGAGACATCGGGTCGAGGGGTGCGAATGGGTCGTGCGCGGCGCCAACATCCTGTCCAGCCGCACCCGGCCATGCGGCGCCATTGGGGAATGCACCCTAAGCCGCTGTCAGCTTCGCGCTGGAAACAACCGTTAAGGTGGTCTGAGCGCAGCCTCAATCCTCGCATGAACGCACTATCGCATCGCGAAACCGACGCTCTGGCCCTGGTCGAGATCATCGACCTCAAGTGGCTGCTGGCCGGCGAAGGCCTGCATCTGCACGTCGAGCGGCTGCAGAAGGACCCTGCCTACGCGCGCGGCGTGCTCGCCGCAGCCGCCGCGTCGAAGAACCCGGCGCTGCGCGAAGTCGCCCTGCGCGTGCGCAAGCTGCTCGGCGCCGACGCGGCCTGAGGCACGCGAACGGGCGCCGTCGGCAGGCGACCTTCGGCGTACGATGTTCCGGCGCGTGCCGCGCAGGCACTCGCAAGCATCGCCCCCGGAACCTGCCATGAAGCCCAACCGCTCACCGCGTCGCGGCATGCATCTGGCCGCGCCGCGTGCCGCCGCCCTTGCCTCAGCGTTTGCCCCCGCATTTGCCGCCGCCTTCGCCGCCGCGCTGCTGCTCGTGCTGGCAGGCTGCGCGCAGGCGCCCCGGCTCGTGGCGATCGAGCAACTGCCGCAGGACCACCTCTTCCAGGCCACCAGCGAAGCCACCGCCGCGCGCGCACAGGCCGAAGCCGACGGGCTCTTCGCGATGTCCGAGTCGATGCGGGCCTACGCCGAGCGCGTGCTGCGGGAGCCCGGTGCCTGGCGCGACCGGCGCCAGAGCCTCATCGACGCGCTCTACCTGAAGACCTCGCTGCAGCTCGCCTACGACGCCGAAGCGACGCGCACGGCCGCCGAGGCCTTCGAGGCACGCGCCGGCAACTGCCTGTCGCTGGTGCTGATGACGGCGGCGTTCGCCAAGCACCTGGACCTGCCGGTGAACTACCAGCAGGTGCTCCTCGACGACGAGTTCAGCCGCGCCGGCGACCTCTTCTTCGTCAGCGGCCACGTCAACGTGATGGTCGGCCGCTTCGGGCCGCCGCTGAAGGGCGACGATGCACAGTGGCTGACGATCGACTTCCTGCCCCAGGTGGAACTGCGCGGCCAGCGCACGGTGGCGCTGGACGAGCGCACGCTGGTGGCCATGTTCCTGAACAACCGCGCCGCCGAGGCCCTGGCGCGCGGCGAGATCGGCACGGCCTACTGGTACGCCCGCACCGCGCTGCAGCGCGACCCGGAATTCGCGGCCCCCGCCAATACGCTGGGCGTGATCTACCAGCGCGCCGGCCACTTCGAGGCGGCCGAGCGGGCGCTGCGCTTCGTCATCGAGCGCGAGCCGAAGAGCGCCAGCGCCTGGGCCAACCTGACCCGCCTGCTGCGCACGCAGGGCCGGCACGCCGAGGCGCAGGTGGCCGCCGCGCGGCTGGCGGCGCTCGAACCGCATCCGCCCTTCCACTTCTACGAACTCGGACGCATTGCCCTGCAAGGCGGCGATGCGGCCCGCGCTCGCGAGTTGCTGCTGCGCGAGTTGCGGCTGCAACCGCAGCAGCACGAAGTGCACTTCCTGCTCGCGCAGGCCTACGCCGCACTGGGCGAGGCGCCGGCCGCGACGCGCCATCTCGGCCTGGCGGCGGAGAACAGCCCCACACGCCAGGCGCGCGCCATCTACGCCGCCAAGCTCGAACGGCTGCGCGCAGTACGGCAGCAATGATCGCGGCGTGAGCACCCGAGGCCGCCGGCCTCGCCCGGTCTCGCGTTAGGCTATGCCCATGTCCAAGCCGAAGAAGCCGAACGCATTGCTGGAGATCGGCATCACCATCGTCGTGCCGGCGGTGATCCTGATGAAGTTCAGCGGCGCGCAGAACCTGGGGCCCCTGCGCGCGCTGCTGCTGGCGCTGGCCTTCCCGCTCGGCTGGGGCCTGTGGGACGGCTGGCGTCGCAGGCGCCTGAACTGGTTGTCGGTGCTCGGCGTGACCAGCACGCTGCTGACCGGCGGCATCGGCCTGCTGCAGCTCGAGGCGCGCTGGCTCGCCGTCAAGGAGGCGGCGGTGCCGCTGGCCATCGGCCTGGCGGTGCTCGGCTCGGCGTGGACGCGCCAGCCGCTCATCCGCATCCTCGTCTTCAACGCCGACCTCTTCGACGTCGACAAGGTGCACCAGGCCCTCGCCGACCGCGGCACCGAGGCCACCTTCGAGGCGCAGCTGCGCCGCGGCACGGTACTGCTCGCCGGCACCTTCTTCTTCTCGGCCGTGGCCAACTACGTGCTCGCGCGCTGGATCGTCACGAGCCCGGCCGGCACCGAGGCCTTCAACCAGGAGCTCGGGCGGCTCACGCTGCTCAGCTACCCGGTCATCGCGCTGCCGTCGATGGTGATGATGATGGCGCTGATGCTCTGGCTCGCACGCGCCGCGCGCCGCCTGACGGGGCTCGAGCTCGAGCAGATGATGCTCGTGGGCTGAGCACCTCCGACGCACCGCGTCGGCTTCGGACGCGTCAGACGATCACCGGCTCGGGCTCGAGGCGGATGCCGAAGCGGCCGTAGACGCTCTCCTGGATGGCGCGGGCAAGCGTCACCACCTCCGAGCCATGCGCGCCGCCGCGGTTGACGAGCACGAGCGTGTGCCTCTCGTAGACGCCGGCGCGACCCACCGTCTTGCCCTTCCAGCCGCAGGCGTCGATGAGCCAGCCGGCGGCGAGCTTCACGGTGCCGTCGGGCAACGGGTAGTGCACGATCTCCGGATCGCGGCCGATGATGTCGCGGCACTGCTCGGCACTGACCACCGGGTTCTTGAAGAAGCTGCCGGCATTGCCGATGGCCACCGGGTCGGGCAGCTTGGCGCGCCGGATGGCGCACACCCAATCGAAGATCGTGCGTGCGTCGGGCCGCGCGATGCCGGTCTCGGCAACCTTGCGCTCCAGTTCCAGGTAGCCGAGCACCGGCGCCCAGGGCCGCGGCAGCCTGAAGCGCACGCGCGTGATGACCGACTTGCCCGCGAGGTGCCGCTTGAACACGCTGTCGCGGTAGCCGAAGCGGCAGGCGCTCGCATCCAGCGTCACCTGGCGCCCGGTGATCAGGTCCAGCGTCTCCAACGACTCGAAGCGATCCTTCAACTCGACGCCGTAGGCGCCGATGTTCTGCACCGGCGCCGCGCCGACGGTGCCCGGGATCAGCGCCAGGTTCTCGAGGCCGGGGCAGCCCTGCTCGAGCGTCCAGGCGACGAACTCGTGCCAGTTCTCGCCCGCACCGGCCTCGACGATCCAGGCATCGGGTCGCTCCTCGACGACGTGGCGGTGCATGATCTCGACCTTCAGCACGACGGCGTTCACGTCGCGCGTGAGCACGACGTTGCTGCCGCCGCCGAGGATGAACTTGGCCGCTCGGCCATAGCTCGGGTGGTCGACGACGCGCTTCAAGTCGCCGACGCCGCGCACGTGCACGAGTGTCTGCGCGAAGGCGGGCAGCCCGAAGGTGTTGAAGGCGCGCAGGCTGGCACGGCTCTCGACCTCCAGCGCAGGGCCCGCCCCGGCTTGCGGGACCGGTGACGAATCAGGCGGCGAAAGACGCTGCGGCGGAGCTGGGCGCATGCGAGAATTTTAGGGTCGATCATCCACGAGACCATGCCCAGTTTCGACGTCGTTCTCGAGCCCGATCTCGTCGAGTTGCGCAACGCCGTCGAGCAGGCCAACAAGGAGATCGGCACGCGCTTCGATTTCAAGGGCTCGAGCGCGCAGGTCGAGCTGACGCAGCAAGGCGCGAAGCAACGCGAGCTCTCGCTGCTTGCCGACAGCGACTTCCAGCTCGACCAGGTGCGCGAGGTCATGCTCACGCGCCTGGCCAAGCGAGGTGTCGACGTGCGCTACCTCGAGCTCGGCGGCACGCCGCTGAAGCTCGGTGGCGACCGCCTGCGCCTGCCGGTGCCGGTGAAGAACGGCATCGACGCCGACACCGCGCGACGCGTGCAGCAAGCGCTCAAGTCGAGCAAGCTCAAGGTGCAGGCCGCGGTGCAGGGCGACAGCGTGCGCGTGAGCGGCGCCAAGCGCGACGATCTGCAGTCCGCCATCGCGTTGCTCAGGCGCGAGCTGGACGAGCTGCCGCTCGGCTTCAACAACTTCCGCGCATGACGTCCCCGACGCGCGCGGCCCTGGCGCTGGCCATCCTGCTGGCCGGCCCCGCCGCGGCGCAGGACATCGCTCTGGCCGGCCGCATGGGCGACAAGGCGCTCCTCCTCATGCAGGGCCGCTCGGTCGTGCTCGGTGTCGGCCAGGCCAGCGGCAGCACCCGGCTGCTGCGCTGGGAGCTGGACGCCGCGGTGGTCGAACACGGTGGCAGCCAACTCAGGCTGCGTGTCGGCGCCGGGCCGTCCCGCCTCGGCGCGGCGGCAGCGCCGAGCGGCGCGCGCGCGATCGTCATTCCCGTCGGCCCGGGCGGCCACTTCATGACCGAAGGCGCCATCAACGGCCAGTCGGTGCGCTTCATCGTCGACACCGGTGCAACGCTCGTCTCGCTGTCGCGCGCCGAGGCCACGCGCCTGAAGCTCGACCTGAGCGCGGCACGCACCGTGCGTACCCAGACCGCCGGCGGCGTGGCCGTGGCGCAGATGCTGCCGCTGCAGCGCGTGCGCGTCGGTGAGGTCGAGGTCTACGACGTGATGGCGCTCGTCACCGAAGCGCCGATGCCCTTCATCCTGCTAGGCAACAGCTTTCTCGACCGCTTCCAGTGGCGGCGCGACAACGACGTCATGCGCCTGGAGCGCAGGTGAGTCGCTGAGGTCGCCGGCGGCCGCGGCGCGGTGGCCGGTGGCCGGTGGCCGGTGGCCGATGCCGGATGCCGGATGCGCGGCCGTCTACGCCGCCTTGCGCTTCCACGCGGCCACCAGGTCGGGCCAGCGCAGGCACGCCTCGTCGGCAGCGGCGAGGTCGCCGTCCAGCCGGTGCAGCTCGATTTCGTCGGCGAGTGCCACCGCGATCAGCGTGTCGCGCGCGTCGGCCAGCAGGCTGCGCAGGAGCGCCGCGCTCGGTGCGGCCGGCTCGATCGCGCTGCTGACATCGCAGCCGTCGACCGCGCCGATGCCGGCCGCCTCGAACAGCCGCGGCAGCTGCGTGCCAGTGGCCGCGTCAAGCGGCGGCGCACGCGTGGCGGCTCCGATCAGCCGCGTGGCGCGTTCGAAGGCAGCTTGCGGCGCGAGCGGCCGCATCGCCGTCACGTCATGCTCGATCACGAGGAGCGTGCCCCCGGCGCGCACGAGCGCCCACAGGCGGCGCAGCAGCGCATGCGCCAGATGCGGCAAGGGCAGCGAGTGCGCCGATGGCGGCGGTTGCAACCGCCTCGCCTCCGACCTCGACGTCGGCGTTGGCCGCATCGCCGGCCTGGCCGTGTCGAAGATCAGCGAGCGCGCGAAGACGAAGTCGAACGGCCCGACTGCCACCTGCGGCAACGCCAGAAGGTCTCCGGCCACGATTCGGCAAACCCCGGGCAGCGCCGCCAGCGGCGGCCCACGGCTCAACTGCCGCAGGGCTTGTTCGGCCAATGGGCCGTCGATGTCCAGCCCGGTGACCCTGCCCCCGGGCCCCACCCGCTCGGCCAGCAGCGGCAGCACCTCGCAGGTGCCGCAGCCCGCGTCCAGCACCGACTGCCCCGCGGCCAGCCCGGCCGCCTGCAAGGCCCGCCGCGTCGCCGGCTCCCAGACGCGCGCCTGCGCCGCCAGCCATCGGTACTCCTGCGCACCGCGCAGGAACAGCTCGGCTCGGTGATCGCCCTCGCTTGCTTCATTCCCTGCGCCGCTCCGTGCGCTGCCGCCACCGCTGCCCGCGCCGCTGCGCTCACCGCCTGGTCCGTCCATCGCGCACCGGTTCGTTGCGAAACACTGCATTAGGCGCGGTCGCGCAGTCCGACGATGGCGATCAGCGTGCCGGCCACCGAGGTGATGCCCACCGTGACGTAGGCGACGATGACCGCCACTTCGGCCGCGGTGCTGCCGGTGGTGCCGGCGCCGGCGATCGGTGTGAGGAAGCTCGCGCCGGTGATGCCGGCCAGCAGGGTGCCGGACCAGTTGAGATAGGTCGCGGCAAGCCAGCAACGGCGCATCGTGCGCCGCAGTTCGGGGCTCAGCCGGAACGCTGCCGCCGTGGCCGCGAGCGCGATGAGCACCAGGCCGCCGAGCACGCCCAGCGTGTGCGCACCGACGCCCATGCGCGGATTGGCCAGGAACGGCGTTGCCACGCCGCCGAGCAGCGACAGCAGGATCAGCACGAAGCCACGCCGCACGCCGGCACGATCGATGCCGGAGGACACCTCCAGCGCACGCCAGGCGCCCACCGCCGCGCCGGCCACATCATCCACGACCGAGTCCGCCATCGCATCCACCATCGCGCCTGCCGATGCACCCGATGCGCCCGATGCGCCCGATGCGCCCATCACCCTGCCCGTCACGGTGTCCATCACTGCGCTCATCGAAGCACCCGCCGCCAGTCGCCGAGCGCCAGGCCCAGGCCGAGCACGAAGATGGCCACGAGAACCGCGAGGCCGCCGTAGACACCCGCATGCGACCAGTCGACCTGCCCGGGGTAGCGCGCCACCTCCAGCACCACGGCCGGCAGCAGCGGCACGAACATCGCGCCGACCATGCGGCTGCGCGTGCGGTCGTTCTCGCGCACCGCGCTCAGCATCATCACGCCGGTGGCGAGGATCCAGCCCGAGAAGGCGCGCGCCGTGAGCGGCGTGAACTTCCACGCCATCAGCGGGAACAGCAGGTCCGGCTGCACGAACACCGCCGCGCCCAGCAGCACGAGCGGCGTGCCGAGCACGACGAGGCCGGCCCGCAGCCAGGGCGCCAGCGGCTCGTCCTGCGCCTTGGGCGCGGCGCTGTTGCGACGCTCGTGCCAGAGGTAGAAGCCGATGAACAGCGGCGGCGGCAGCACGTAGCTGACGAACCAGACATTGAACGGCGTGCTGCCCACCGACATGCGCTCCCAGTGCAGCAGCGTGGCGGCGAATTCGATCGAGCTGAACAGGATCGACGCGACGATGAAGACGCGCACGTTCTCCCAGCGCCGCGTGAACAGCGCCAGCACATAGATGAAGGCCGCGGCGAAGTAGAAGCCGCCCAGCAGCGCCGCCGTCACCTCGGGTTTGATCGGCCAGGCGAAGTGGCGCGCCGTATCGGCCGGCGTGAGGCTGATGGTGACCAGCGACAGCAGGCCGAAGATCACCTCGATGCCGAGCCAGGCGCGCAGCGGCCGACTGAGCGGCAGCCCGGGGATTCGCGCCGGCGCCGCAGCCGATAAGTCACTCAACGCGGCGTGGCTGCCGAGTTCTTGTGTCGTCATGTCGATGTCCTTGCGGCGAGGTAGGAGCGGATGTCGTCGATGGCGGCTGCAAGCAGCCCGATGCCGCCCAGGACGGCGTGGACCGAGTGATCGAAGGGCTTCAGGCCCAGGCACAGCGGCGCGCCGCTGCGCTCACCGGCCACGGCCAGCACCACGTAGAACAGGCCGAAGCCGATGGCAAAGCGGCGCGGCCAGTCCGTGCCGCCGCGTCCGCGCCAGGCCAGCGCAGCCAGGCCGAGCATCCCGGTGCCGATGTGCAGCAGCGAATGCGAGGCCACCATCTGCGTCTCCTGCAGCAGCGCCGGCATCGCGCGGTCGATGGCCGGCACCAGGAGCGCGGCGAGCGTGGCGGCGCCCTGCGCCAGCAGGCCGAGGCTGGCCACCCAGGTGTACACACGCGTGCGCGTGATCGTCATGTGGCTGCTCCCGGGGCAACGCGCAGGCGGCTCGCCAGCACGGCCAGCAACGCTGCGCCGGCCAAGGCCAGCAGCGTGAACCACAGCTGCGCGGCCAGGCCCGACATGTCGAACAAGCCGCGGTGCAGCACCGACATCAGGAGCACCAGCTCGACGAGTGCCGCCATGCCGGCCGCCGTGCTGCCGATCTCGACCGCGTGCCGCGGCCGCGCCAGCAGCAGGCCGCCGATGCCCAGCGACAGGCAGGGCCCGGCGTAGATCTGGATGAGCAGCACCGAGGCCTTCCAGGGCCATGCCGCCTGCATCATCTGCGGCGCCAGGAACAGCAGCGCCGCCAGCACGCAGAACGACGCGCCGAGCACGAGCAGCGAGGCGCTCATCCAGCGCGGCGCCGGCGCTGCCGCCCCTGCGGCCGCAGAGGCCGCAGAGGCCGCAGAGGCCGCAGAGGCCGCCGCCGCGGCGGCCAAGGCCGCGCGATCTCGCCAGGCCAGCCAGGCACCGCCGAGCGGGAACGTGATGTAGGCGAAGAACCAGAACCAGACGCGCGGGTTGGCCGCGTCGAACTGCCCCAGGTGCAGCAGCGAGGCGAGCAGCAGCATGCCGGTCCACACGGTAGCCATGCGCAGGCCCACCGCCACCTCGTGCACCCACTGGCGCCGCCAGCAGGCGGCCATCAGTACGAGGCCCGAGAGGTACATCGCCCCGATCACGCGCGCGTGCAGGGGCGGCAGCGGCCACGGCAGCGCCATCGCGACACGCTGCGGCAGCAGCGTGCCCCACAAACCCACCCACGCCGCAAATCCTGCGACGAAGGCGAAGTAGGCGCGGTGCAGCGGCGACAGCGGCTGTCGCCAGTCGGACGCACTGCTCGCGTTGGCCGCGGTGGCCGTGTCCGTGGCCGCATGGGCCGAGGCGGCGCCCATGCCGGCGGCCGCCGCATCGACGAAAGTGCCGGAAGCCATGGCGCTGCGTGGCATGCTGATTGGCGGCATGGCGCTCGGCGGCGTGCTCATGTGGGGCTGCGATGCGTCGCCGCTGCGCTCAATAGCCGCTCGATGCCTTCGGCCCCAGCGCTTGCGGCTCGCCGTAGATGAAGTCGTCCATCACCGAGACGTCGGCATCGGGCCCGTCGTTGGGGCCGAGCGCGGTCGAGCCGTACTCGATGCGCACGCGCGCGACCACCGCGCGCTCGAACACCACGCCCAGGAACGACAGCCCCTCGTTGGCCACCGGCACGGCATAGCGCCCGAGCGAGCGGTTGTCGCGGTCGAAGTACTCGAACGAGGTGTGCGGCCGGTCGACATCGGTGTACACGGCGCCGAAGCCGCGCACCGCCGCCGGGGTCCGGGTGCCGGGCACGAAGAAGGTGAGGTCGACGATATTGCTGCCGACGGGCGAGAACAGCCGCTCGGGGCTGGAAGTCTTGAAGATCGCCGCATACGACGGGTTGATGTGGCCGAAGCGCACCGCCGTGCCGGTGGGGTTGCCGCTCTTCGCGCTGGCTTGCACGCCGGTGCCGGGCGTCGTGAAGTGCGCACCGCGCGCGCGTGGCGCCTGCGCAGCGTTGAAGAAGTCAGCCGGCATGAAGTTCGGCGCGGCCACCGCGTCGGGCACGCCGTCCCAGTTGATCTCGCGCCGCCCGGCGGGCTTGCCGCCAGGCTCGCCGCCGTTGTCCGGGCCCAGCAGGGCGCGGTACCGGGCCAGCGCGGCATCGATGTTGAAGGCGGCTTGCACGACCGTGGCCGCCGGCGGCGTGCCGAGGGTCGGCGCACCGCAGGCCGCGAGCAAGGCCGCGGCGGTGGCCGAGGCCAGCGCGGCGGCCGCGCCGGCCCAGAAAGTGGATCGAGCGATCTTCGAGCGGGTCTTCATGGCGGCGGTGTGGCAGTGGGAGTGCCGCGATGGTTCACCGGCCACTGACGCTCGTCTGCGGGCAGATGTCCCGTGCGCGGGATCCGGGCAGCGCCGGCCGCGGCCGTGGTCGGGACCGGCGTCCCGTCAGGAGGCGGCGGCATCCCTTCGGGAGGGGGGACGGGGAGCCGTCGGGAGACGGGTCGCGTGCGTGCCGTGGGGAGGCGGGCAGCGTGCCGCCGGCGCTCGTTCGGCGTCGCGCCGCCGGCACGATGCACTAAGCTCGCGGGCAGCCAGCCGGCCACCCCGCGCAGCCTCCGATGACGGCGATCCAGCAGCAGATCCGCTTTGCCCACAGCCCGGACGGTGTGCGCCTGGCCTATGCCAGCAGCGGCCGTGGCGCGCCGCTCGTGGTCAAGGCGGCGACCTGGTTGTCGCACCTCGAGGTGGACTGGGACAGCCCGGTGTGGAGCCACCTGCTGCGTGCCATGTCCAACCACGGCACCTTCGTGCGCTACGACGAGCGCGGCTGCGGCTTGTCGGACTGGCTGGTGGGCGACCTGAGCTTCGAGAGCTGGGTGCGCGACCTCGAAACCGTCGTCGATGCGCTCGCCGCCCGCCGCTTCGCCCTGCTCGGCATCTCGCAGGGCGCCGCCGTGGCCATCGCCTACGCGGTGCGCCACCCCGAGCGCGTCACCCACCTGGTGCTGCATGGCGGCTACGCACGCGGCCGCCTGGTGCGCGCCGATACGCCGCAGTTGCGCGAAGAGGCCGAGACCATGTGCCACCTGGCCGAGCTGGGCTGGGGCAAGCACGACCAGGCGTTCCGCCAGTTCTTCACCACCCAGTTCATCCCCTGCGGCACGCACGAACAGCACGAGTGGTTCAACGAGATGGAGCGCATCTCGACCTCACCGGCCAACGCGGCTCGCTTCATGCGCGAGTTCGCCACCATCGACGTGACCGCCCTGCTGCCGCAGGTGCGCTGCCCGACGCTGGTGCTGCACAGCACCGAAGACGTGCGCGTGCCCTTCGCCGAGGGGCGCCTGATCGCCGCCGGCATCCCCGGCGCGCAGTTCGTGCCCATCGACAGCCGCAACCACCTGCTGCTCGAGCAGGAGGCCGGCTGGCGGCGCTGGCTCTCGGCGGTGCAGGCCTTCCTCTCGACCGGGCCGGCCAAGGCCATCGATCCTGCGCTGGCGTCGCTGTCGGCGCGCCAGCGCGAAATGCTCGAGTTGCTGGCGCAGGGCCGCGACAACGCGCAGATCGCGGCCGCGCTGGGCCTGTCGGACAAGACCGTGCGCAACCAGGTGTCGGCCATCTTCGACCGCCTGCGGGTCGAAAACCGCGGCCAGGCGATCGTGTTCGCGCGTGAAGCGGGGCTCGGCGTGGAGCGGCCGCACCCGTAGGCCGCACCCGCAGCCGAGCCGCTAGGGCCGGTACAGCGCAACGGCGGCCTCCAGCCGCGCCCGCACGGAGCGCCTGAGCGCGGCCGGCTCCAACACCTCGACCTGCTCGCCCTGGCGCAGGATGTCCATCACGAGCTCGGTCTCCTCGACATAGGGCACGCGCAGCTCGTAGCGGCCGTCGCCGAGCCAGCGCCCCTGCTGCTCGGGGTGCCACTGCTCGCGGCCGGCCCACTGCGCCGCGGTGCGGTCGAAGCGCAGCGTCGCCCAGCGCCGGTCCTTGCCGCTCGCGCCGCTTCCGCCCCCGGCGTAGATGCCGTAGCCGGCGTCCATGTTGCGCGCCACTTCCGCCAGCGGCAGCTCGCGCGCCTTCTGCTCCAGCACCACGGCGTCCTCGATGGCATCGAGCGCGAAGCGGCGCAGCCCCTCGACGCGGTGGCACCAGGCGTCGAGGTACCAGGTGCTGCGGTAGTGCACCAGGCGCTGCGGCGAGACGTCGCGCTCGCCACTCTCGCGCCTGCCGCGCGTCAGGTAGCGCAGGTGCAGGCGGCGGCGCTGCAGCAGCGCCTCGGCCACGCGCTGGAAGAAGCGGCTGGGCACCGGGCGCTTCAGCGCGCTGACGACGCGCACGCGTTGCTGCAGCGCCGCGCCGGCCGCGCTGCCGTCGCCGCTGCCGAGCAGCTGGTGGATGCGCTCGAGCAAGGGCTGCAGGTGGCGCGCGAGCAGCCCCTCCTCGTCGAGCCCGGCGAGCAGCTGATGCGCCATCAGCAGCGAGTAGAGCTCGCTCTCGTCGAACCACAGGCCCGGCAGCTCGTACCTCTGCCCCGGCGCGCCCGCCGCCTGCACGCCGAGCCGGTAGCCGTTGGCCTCGCGGTCGTATTCGATGGGCGCGCCCAGACGGCTGCGCAGGTACTCGAGGTCGCGCTTCAGCGTCGCGGGCGACACCTCGAGCTCATCGCGCAGCGCCTGGAAGCCGACGACGCCGCGCACGCGGATGAGGCGCTCGATCTTGTACAGGCGCTCGGTATTCGCCATCGCTGCTCGTTCGACCCTCTCATTGCCCGCCAGTGTGCCCGCCAGTCACGCCCGCCGGTCGAGCGTGACGATTGTGGCGGCGCGCGCCCGCGAGCCGCCGCCGGCTGGCACAGCGCGCTACCTGCGCTCGGGCAGCCCCGCCCAGCCGCCGCCCAGGGCCTTCATCAGCTCGACCGAGGCGGCGAGTTGCCGCTCGCGATTGCGCACGACCTCCAGCGCCGCGGCGGCGGCGCTGCGCTCGGCCTCGAGGCGTTCGAGCGAGCCCGCGTAGCCCGCGCCGAAGCGCGCCTGCGCGAGCTTCAGCGCGCGTTCGGCGGCGGCGCTGCGCGCCTCGGTGTCGACCTGCGACTCGCGCGCCGCGCGCAGGCTGGCCAGGGCGTCGGCCGTTTCCTTGAAGGCCGTGGACACCGCCTGCTGGTAGGCGGCCACCGCCTCGCGCTGGCGCGCGCCGGCCGCGTCCACGCGCGCCGCATTGCGCCCGCCGTCGAAGAGGGGCAAGGCGAGCCCGAAGCCGAGCGACCAGAAGCGCGCCGGCGCCTCGAACAAGCGCCCGAGGTCGGTGCTTTCGAAGCCGAAGGCACCGGTCAGCGACAACGACGGGTACATCGCCGCGCGCGCGATGCCGATCTGCGCGTTGGCCGCCACGAGCAGTTCCTCGGCGCGCCGGATGTCGGGCCGGCGTTCGAGCAGCGCCGAAGGCAGCCCCGGCGGCGGCAGCGGCGGCGGTGCCTGCGCGGCCAGCGGCGACTCCGCCAGGGCCCAGCCCGGCTCGCCGACCAGCAGCCCGATCTGCGACTGCGCCAGCTGGCGCTGCCGCTGCAGCTCGCGCAGCACGAGCGCCGCGTCGGCCCGCTGCACCTCGGCCTGCTCGGCGTCGAGCCGGCTCGACGCGCCGCCCGAGAGCCGCTGGCCGATGACGCGCACGCTCTCCTCGCGCGAGCGCAGCGTGGCGCGCTGCGTGGCGATCTGCTCGTCCAGCGAGCGCAGCGCGAACCAACCCTGCGCCACCGCGCCGGCCACCGTCAGGCGCACCGTGTCGCGCGCCGCCTGCCCGGCCAGCAGCTGCGCACGCGCCGCCTCGTTGGCGCGCGCGAGGCGGCCCCAGAGGTCGAGCTCGAACGCGGTGGACAGCGAGGCGGTGAAGTTGTTGTCCTCGATCGCCATGCCGGTGGGGCTGTTGCGCGAGCGCGCGCTCGTGCGCGCGCGGCCGGCGTTGGCGCCGGCATTCAGCGTCGGCCACGAGGCGCCGGCCGCTTCGCGCGCCAGCGCATCGGCCTGCTCGACACGCGCCACGGCCTGCACCACGTCGGCATTGGCCGCGAGCGCCTTCGTCACGAGCGCGTCGAGCGCGCGGTCGCCGAAGAGCGTCCACCAGTCGGGCGCCAGCGCGGCGACGGCGCCCGCGGGCGCCTCGGCCGGCGTGCCGAAGTCGGCCGGCAGCGCGACCGCGGGCCGCTGGTAGTCGGGGCCCAGCGTCGTGCAGCCCGTGCCGACGAAAGCCAGGACGGCCGCACAGAGCGTCGCGCGCCCCGCATCGCCCATGAGTTGTCGCGCGCGCTTCATTCCTCGCCCCCCGCGTGGTGGGTGTGCACCGGTCGCGGCTTCCTCGCCAGCAGGCTGAAGAAGAGCGGCACGAAGAGCGGCGCCACGAAGGTGGCGACGATCATGCCGCCGAAGACGCCGGTGCCCATCGACTGCCGTGCCGCCGCGCCGGCACCGGTGGCCAGCACCAGCGGCACGACGCCCATCACGAAGGCGAGCGAGGTCATGAGGATGGGCCGGAAGCGCAATCGCGCCGCCTCCTGCGCCGCCTGCATCGCGGTCTTTCCCGCCTCCATGCCCTGCATCGCGAACTCGGCGATCAGGATGGCGTTCTTCGCCGCCAGGCCGATGAGCACGACCAGCCCGATCTGGAAGTAGATGTCGTTGCTCATCGCGCGCAGGAAGACGGCGAGCAGCGCGCCCGTCACCGCGAAGGGCACGGCGAGCACGACAGCGAGCGGCACGCCCCAGCGCTCGTAGAGCGCCGAGAGGATGAGGTAGACCATGACGAGCGCGAAGCCGAACGCGAAGACCGAGGCGCTGCCGGTGCGCTTCTCCTGGAAAGCCTGCGCCGTCCACTCGAAGCTGTAGCCGGGCGGCAGCACCTCGCGCGCCACCGCCTCCACGGCCGCGAGGCCTTCGCCCGAGCTGAAGCCCGGCTTCGTGCCACCGATGACCTTGGCCGCGACATAGCTGTTGTAGCGCTCGATCTGCTCGGGGCCGATGAGCGTGTTGACGCGGATCAGCGCCTTCAGCGGCACCATCTGGCCGGTGCTGGCGCTGCGCACGTGGATGGCGCCGATGTCCTCGGGCCTGCTGCGGTAGGTGGCATCGGCCTGCATCGTGACGCGGTAGGTGCGGCCGGACTTGTTGAAGTCGTTGACGTACAGCGAACCCATCTGCGCCTGCAGCGCCGCGAAGACATCGGTCGTGCTGACGCCGAGCGCCAGCGCCTTCTCGCGGTCTACCTCGACGCGCAGCTGCGGCACGGTGGGGCGGAAGAAGGTGGTCAGGCCGTCGAGCTCGGGCCGCGCCTGCAGCGCAGCGACGAAGTCGTTCGTCACCTGCGCCAGCGCTGCCGTGTCGCCGGACAGGCGCCCCTGCACGTAGAACTCGAAGCCGCCCGCCTGGCCCAGGCCGAGGATCGGCGGCGGGTTGAACGCGAAGGCGATGCCGTCGGGCAGCGCGAAGCCCTTGCCGCTGAATTCGCCGGCCAGCTCCTGCGAGCTCTGCCGGCGCTGCTCCCACGGCTTCATGGGCAGGAACATCGTCGCCGAGTTGGGCTTGGTGCCGCCGCCGATGAGGTCGAAGCCGTTGACGATGAAGAAGTTCTCGACCGCGGCGTTGTCCTTCATCATCTTGCGCATCTGCTCGGTGCTCTTCTCGGTGCGCTCGAGCGTGGCGCCGTCGGGCAGCGCGGCCACGGCGATGATGTAGCCCTGGTCCTCGGCCGGCACGAAGCTGCCCGGCACGCGCGCGAAGAGCCACGCTGCGCCACCGATCAACGCCGCGAAGGCGACGAGCGAGATGATCCGGTGGTGCAGCACGAGGTCCACGCCGCGTATGAAACGCCCCGTCATCCAGCCGAAGAAGCGGTTGAAGGGCGCGAACACCCGCTCGCTCCAGCCACCGTGCTCGGGCTTGAGCAGCAGCGCGCACAGCGCCGGCGTCAACGTGAGCGCGATGAAGCCGGAAATGAGCACCGCGATCGTCACCGTCACCGCGAACTGCCGGTACAGCGTGCCCGCGATGCCGCCGAGAAAGGCCACCGGGATGAACACCGCCGCGAGCACGAGCACGATGCCGATGACCGCGCCCGAGACCTCGCGCATGGCCTCGATGGCGGCCTCCATCGGCGCCATCTTCTCCTCGCGGATGAGGCGCTCGACGTTCTCGAGCACAACGATGGCGTCGTCGACGACGATGCCGATGGCCAGCACCATCGCGAACAGCGTCAGCGTGTTGATCGAGAAGCCGGCCAGCCACAGCCCGGCGAAGGTGCCGATCAGGCTCACCGGCACGGCCAGCATCGGGATCAGCGTCGCGCGCCAGGTCTGCAGGAAGATGAAGACGACGGCGAGCACGATCAGCGCCGCCTCGACCACCGTGGTGACGACCTCCTTGATCGAGGCCGAGACGAAGCGCGTCGTGTCGTAGGGGATCAGGTAGTCGATGTCGGCCGGGAAGCGCTCCTTCTTCAGCTCGGCGATGCGCTGCTTGACGGCGGCGCCCGCGTCGAGCGCATTGGCGCCCGAGGCGAGGAAGACCGCCAGCGCGATGGCCGGCTGGCCGTTGACGCTGTTGGTGGCGTCGTAGCTCTGCGCGCCGAGTTCGATGCGCGCCACGTCCTTCAGGCGCAGCACGCCGCTGCCGCCGACGGCGCCCGCGTTCGTGCCGCCCGAGCGCACGATGATGTCGCCGAACTGCTCGGGCTCGACCAGGCGCCCGCGTGCGGTGACCGTGTAGACGAGCTGCTGGCCCTTGGGTGCCGGGTCGGCGCCGATCTTGCCGGCGGCGAACTGCGCGTTCTGCGCGTTCACCGCAGCCGCGATGTCGCCGGTGGTGACGCCCAGGCGCGCCATCTTGTCCGGCTGCAGCCACAGGCGCATCGAGTAGTCGCGCGCGCCGAAGATCTGCACGTCGCCGGCGCCGGGCACGCGCTTCAACTCGTCGAGCACGTTCTGCGTCGCGTAGTTGCTCAGGTACAGCGAGTCGTAAGTGCCCTTGGGCGAATTGAGCGCGACGACGAGCAGGAAGTTCATCGAGCGCTTGGCGACGACGACACCGTTGCGCCGCACCTCGTCGGGAAGGCGCGGCGTGGCCAGCTGCACGCGGTTGTTGATGTTGAACGTGGCCTTGTCGATGTCGGTGCCGACCTCGAAGGTGGCGGTGATCGTCGTCTGGCCGTTCGACGAGCTGCTGCTCTGGAAATAGAGCAGGTTCTCGACGCCCGACAGCTGCTCCTCGATCGGCGCGGCCACCGTGGTGGCCAGCGTCTCGGCCGAGGCGCCGGGATAGGTGGCGGTGATCGTCACCGTCGGCGGCGCGATCTCGGGGTACTGCGCGATCGGCAGGATGCGCAGCGCCATGAGGCCCGCCAGCAGGATCACGATCGACATGACGGCCGCGAACACCGGCCGCTCGATGAAGAAGCGGGAAGTCATCGGTGGTCCCCGGCGCTCAACGGGAGGCGCTTGATGCGGCCGGGGCGGCCGAACCCGCCGAGGAGGACCGGGCCGGTGCGGAGGCCGAGGGCGCCGCTGTGGCGCCACTGCCAGCACCGCTGCCGGCACCCTGAGGCGCCGAGGCCGCGCCGCCTGCGCCGGCACCCGGCTGCGCCGCCATCGGCTGCACCGGCGCACCGGGGCGCATCTTGATGAGGTTGTTCGTGATCACCGCATCGCCGTCGGCGAGGCCCTTGCGCACCACCCAGTCGGCGCCGACCCAGCCGCCGACCTCGACAGGCGCCGGCGTGGCCTTGCCGTCGCGGATCACCCAGACGAACTTGCCCTGCTCGCCGGCCTGCACGGCCGCCTGCGGCACGAGCCAGGCGCGCTCGGTGCCCGACTGCACCTGCGCGCGCACGAACTGCCCCGGCAGCACCGTGAGCCCGGGGTTCGAGAACTCGGCGCGCAGTCCGATGGTGCCCAGCCGTGCATCGACGCTCGCCCCGGTGTAGTTGAGCTTGCCGGTCGGCCCGAGCGGCCGGCCGTCGGGCCCGAGCAGGCGCACGATCGCGCCACGCTGGCCCTTCAGCGGCGCGTACTCGGCCTCGCTCAGCGAGAAGCGCACCCAGATCGGGTCGGTCTGCATGATGCGCGCGAGCAACCCGTCGCTGACGCTGACGAGGCTGCCCTGGCTCTTCTCGGCCCGCGTGGTGATGCCCGAGATCGGCGCTGCGACCGAGGTGTACGAGAGGTTGAGCTCGGCCTCGCGGATGCGCGCCTGCTGCACGCCGAGCGCCGCTTCGGCCAGTGCCAGCTGGCTGGCCGCGTCGTCGGCTTCGCGCCGCGAGACGGCCTGCATGTCGGCCAGCGGCTTCAGGCGTGCCGCCTCGCGCCGCGCCTGCTCGACGCGCGCCTGCTCCTGCGCCAGCGCGGCGCGCGCCTGCGCCAGCGCGATCTCGAAGGGCGCGCGGTCGATCGTGAACATCGGCGCGCCGGCCCGGATGGGCTCGCCTTCGCGATAGGCCTGGCGCTGCAGCACACCGCCCACACGCGCGCGGACCTCGACTTCCTTCGCCCCTTCGGCCTGGCCGACGGCGTCGACGAGCACCGGCACGACCTGCTGCTTCACGACCAGCACCGACACGGGCATCGGCGGCATCGCACCGCCCGGACCACCGGGGCCACCAGGGCCGCCATGGCCCGCGCCGGCGCCGGGTTGGCTCTTGCCGCCGCAGGCCGCAATCAGCAGGGTCAGGAGGGTCGCGGCCATGCTGGCGGCGAAAGGCAGGGAGCGGGGCAACCGGCGGCGCAGGTTCATTGCTGTTCTCGTTGACGCAGGAGGATGGATGGGGATTTCTTGGGCAAGGCTCGATTCGGCGGGCGCAGAAGCGCCCGTTGATGGCACGACGTTCGGGCGCAGCCGGAATCGACAAACGACCCGCTTTCGGCCGCGAGCGCTCGGAGGGGGCGGGAGTTTAGGCGGGACGGGAAGACCCGTCCGTCGCTCGGGACTGTCGGCGTCCGCGAAGATCGAAGACTCGACTTGGATGGAGCAAGGACGACCGCCATGAAGACCGCATTCGTTATCGCCGCTGCGCTGCTTTGGCCTCTCGTCGCCACGGCCCAGGGCGCCTGGCCCCAGCAGCCGACCGACGTCATGGGCATCCGCCTGGGCGCGCCGCTCGATGGCGCAGGCATCCAGCCCTGCGACGCGAGCAACGAATACCGTGGGCGCCTCAGCACCTCGGTCTTCTGCTACCAGCCGCGTGCGGCGTTGGGCCGACCCGACCGGACCTTCTTCACCGTGCACAACTCGCCCGACCTCGGCACCGGCGGCCAGAGGGTCGTCCTCGACGTCGCCTTCGGCCATGTCGCCGGCATCCTGCTCACGGGCAACGCGATTCGCTTCGACAAGATGCTGGCCGTGCTCGAGACGCGCTACGGCACGGCGACGGAGACGGCCGTCGGCAAGGCGCGCTTCGGCGACGGCGCCGAGTTCGCCACCGTGACGAAGCGCTGGCGCGGCGATCGGGTGACCATCGAGGCGACGAGCCCCTTCGGCCGCGCCGACGAGTTCACCGTCTACTGGTCCGATCTCGCGACCCAGGCGCGAAGGGACGCGCAGAGTGCGCGCGAGTCGAAGAGCGGCGCGAGCAAGCTGTAGCGGTCCGCGGCGCCGCCACCCACCGCTTCGGCAGCGCCCGCTCAGGGCTCGAGCGTGCGCACCAGGCGAACCACCAGGCGCGTCTTCTTCGCCATGGCGGCATCGGCCTCGCCGCTGCCGCTGTGCACGGCCCAGCCATGCAGGAAGGCCAGGCGGTTGACGCTCTCCTCGTTCACGCCGCGGCGAATGTTGCCGTAGTTGTAGGGGTTGACGCGCGAGGTGTCGACCTGGCTCGTCGCCGTCCAATGCCACTCCAGCGGCGCGCCGGGCAGGCAGGAGGCGCACGAGGCCGGCACGTGCCGCGCCAGGCGAGCGAGCCGCTGCGATTCGGGCACGCGCGGCAGCCGCCAGTGCTTGCCGTCTGCACGGCGTCGCGCCGCTGCCGCGCCCGCCGCTTCGCCATGCGTCAAGCGAAGCGGTGCGCCGACGCAGGTGCGGCCGTCCCACTGCATGCCTTCGACGCAGCGGGCCCAGGTCAGGCCGGCGGCGGCATCGACCAGCTCGCTGCCGTCGGCCGAGGGCACCAGCGCCGGCTCGGCGGCTGCCGCCGCGCCCGCCGCGACGGCCGCCGCGACGACGAACGACCAGCGGACCACCACCGGCCAGGCGCGGTGGACGCCACCCTGCAGCGCCCGCCACGGCGCCGCGACGGCGTCAGTTGCGCGCATGTCCGAGGGTCCAGTCGGTCACGTCGGCGTGCCCGCCGAGCGCGCGGCCGAGCTCTTCCAGCGGCGCGGCCTCGCGCTTGCACACGGCCAGCGCGACGAAGCGGATCTCGTTGCCGGCGTCGTCGCCGGCGAACGCGAACGACCCCGGCGCCGCCTGGTAGCCCAGACGGCGCAGCGCGGCCCCCAGGTCCGCCACACGCAGGGTCGAGCCGGCGCGCACGCGCACGCGCACGTGAATGGCCGGGTGCGAAGGCAGCCAACCTTCGACGCGGCCGCCCCACATCATCGTCGCCGCGCACAGCATGGCCAGCAGGATGGCCGCGGCGTAGAAGCCGACACCGATCAGCACGCCGATGCAGGAGGCGGCCCAGATGGAGGCCGCTGTGGTGAGGCCGCTGATGTTGAGCCCCTCCTTGACGATGACCCCCGCGCCGAGAAAGCCGATGCCGGTGACGATGCCCTGCATGACGCGGGTCGGGTCGGGCAGCGACGCCGCGGCGTGCATGCCGCCGAACCACATGCCCGGATAGCCGCAGACGATGGTGAGCCCGGCCGACGCCATGCACACCAGGCCATAGGTGCGCATGCCCGCGGCGCGCCCGTGGTAGGCGCGCTCGTAGCCCACCAGGCTGCCGAGCACCAGGGCGCCCAGCAGGTTCATGAAGACGACGATGTTCGTCGTCACCTCCACCGCCGACCAGTAGGCGGCGAGGGTAGCCAGGAACTGCGAAGTGCCCACGATGTTCTCGTCGAACCGGTGCGCGGCCCTCTCGCGACCGTCGCGCGGCGGGCACCGGGACTCGCAGCATGCGCCGGCCCGCGGCCGGCGACGCCCGGAAAAACGCGGCGACGGGCGCCCAGTTCGCCGCCGAGCACGGTCGGCTCGCGCGAATCGCGGTGCCATGCCGGAAGAACGAAAAACGGGCCGTGAAGGCCCGTTCTGCATTGCTCTTGGCGGAGACGGAGGGATTCGAACCCTCGATGCGCTTTTGGCACATACTCCCTTAGCAGGGGAGCACCTTCGGCCACTCGGTCACGTCTCCGGCGAAGTGCGGCGATTCTAGCCGCGTTCAACCGCGCGCCTGTCGGCCTGCTCGTCGGCCTGCTCGTCGGCCTGCTCGTCGGCCTGCTCGTCCGCCTGCTCGTCCGCGCGATCAGCCTGCCCTCTGCCCTGCCCCCAGCCCTGCCCTCTTTGCCGCGGCAGCGGCCCCGGCGCGCCCAGGCCCCCGAGTCCTCACGCCGCGGCCTTCGGCTCGTCCAGCCCGAAGGCCTTGTGCAGTGCCCGCACGGCGAGCTCCATGTACTTCTCGTCGATGACGACGCTGGTCTTGATCTCGCTCGTCGTGATCATCTGGATGTTGATGCCCTCGGACGACAGCGTCTGGAACATCTTCGCGGCCACGCCGACATGGCTCTTCATGCCGATGCCGACGATGCTCACCTTGCAGATGCGCGCGTCCCCCAGCACGTCGGCGGCGCCGACGGCGGGCAGGATCTTCGTCTTCAGCAGCTCCATCGTGCGCTGGTAGTCGTTGCGGTGCACGGTGAAGCTGAAGTCGGTGCGGCCGTCGTGGCTGACGTTCTGGATGATGACGTCGACGTCGATGTTGGCCTCGGCCACCGGGCCGAGCAGCGCGTAGGCGATGCCCGGCCGGTCGGGCACGCCGATGACGCTGATTTTCGCCTCGTCGCGGTTGAACGCGATGCCGGCCACGACGGCTTGTTCCATCTTCTCGTCTTCCTCGAAAGTGATGAGCGTGCCCGATGCCGCCTCTTCCTCGATGGGAATGTCCGGCGGCGTGAAGCTCGAGAGCACGCGCGTGGGCACGCGGTACTTGCCGGCGAACTCCACCGAGCGGATCTGCAGCACCTTGCTGCCCAGGCTCGCCATCTCGAGCATCTCCTCGAAGCTGATGCTCTTGAGGCGGCGCGCCTCGGGCACGATGCGCGGGTCGGTGGTGTAGACGCCGTCGACATCGGTGTAGATGAGGCATTCGGCCGCCTTCAGCGCCGCCGCCACCGCCACCGCCGAGGTGTCGCTGCCGCCGCGCCCGAGCGTCGTGACATGGCCCTCGGGGTCGATGCCCTGGAAGCCCGTGACGATGACGACGCGGCCGGCGTCGAGGTCGGCACGCACGCGTTTGTCGTCGATGCGCGAGATGCGCGCCTTCGTGAAGGCCGAGTCGGTCTCGACCGGGACCTGCCAGCCGCCGTAGCTCACGGCCGGCACGCCCTGCGCCTGCAGCGCCAGCGCGAGCAGGCCCACCGAGACCTGCTCGCCGGTCGCGGCGATAGCATCGAGCTCGCGCATCGCCTCGGGCGTGTGGACGTTGGGCATCAGCTCCTTGGCCAGGCCGAGCAGGCGGTTGGTCTCGCCGCTCATCGCCGAAGGCACCACCACGAGCTCGTGGCCGGCGCGCACCCACTTGGCGACACGCTGCGCGACGCTGCGGATGCGCTCGGTGGAGCCCATCGACGTGCCGCCGTACTTGTGGACGATCAGAGCCATGTGCCTATGAAGTCAAATCGTTCTGCGACGAAGGCTGCAGCGGGACCGACCCCACCGCCGACTCCGCCGTCAATCTCTTCCGCGCCCCTGCGGCGGCAGGGCGTCATTGTGCCAGCGAGGGCGGACGGCCCGGCCCGCTCCGCCCCCGCCCGCCACGACGTGATCCGCGTGCAGGGCGCGCGCGTCAACAACCTCAAGGACATCAGCGTCGAGCTCCCGAAGCGCCGGCTGACGGTCTTCACCGGCGTCTCCGGCTCGGGCAAGAGCTCGCTCGTGTTCGGCACCATCGCCGCGGAGTCGCAGCGGCTGATCAACGAGACCTACAGCGCCTTCCTGCAGGGCTTCATGCCGACGCTGGCACGGCCCGAGGTCGACGTGCTCGAGGGGCTGACGACGGCGATCATCGTCGACCAGGAGCGCATGGGCGCCAACGCCCGCTCGACGGTCGGCACGGCCACCGATGCCAACGCCATGCTGCGCATCCTGTTCAGCCGGCTGGGCAAGCCGCACATCGGCCCGCCGAACGCCTTCGCGTTCAATGTGCCCTCGGTGCGGGCGGTCGGTGCGATCACGGTCGAGCGCGGCGCCGACAAGACCCAGACCGTGAAGCAGACCTACACCCGCGCCGGCGGCATGTGCCCGCGCTGCGAGGGCATGGGCTCGGTCACCGATTTCGACCTGACCCAGCTTTACGACGACAGCAAGTCGCTCAACGAGGGCGCGCTCACCATCCCCGGCTACAGCATGGACGGCTGGTACGGCCGCATCTTCCGAGGCTGCGGCTTCTTCGACGCCGACAAGCCCATCCGCAAGTTCACCAGGAAGGAACTGCACGACCTGCTGCACAAGGAGCCGACCAAGATCAAGGTCGACGGCATCAACCTGACCTACCAGGGCGTGATCCCGCAGATCCAGAAGTCGTTCCTGTCCAAGGACGTCGACTCGATGCAGCCGCACATCCGCGCGTTCGTGGAGCGCGTGGTGACGTTCAGCACCTGCCCCGAATGCGGCGGCACGCGGCTCGACGAGGCGGCCCGGTCCTCCCGGATCGGATCGCTCAACATCGCCGATGCCTGCGCGATGCAGATCAGCGACCTGGCCGCCTGGGTGCGCGGCCTCGACGAGCCGTCGGTGGCGCCGCTGCTCGCCGCGCTGGCGCAGACGCTGGCCTCGTTCGTCGAGGTAGGGCTCGGCTACCTCTCGCTCGACAGGTCGTCGGGCACGCTCTCGGGCGGCGAGGCGCAGCGCGTCAAGATGATCCGCCACCTCGGCTCCGCGCTCACCGACGTCACCTACGTCTTCGACGAGCCCACGGTGGGCCTGCATCCGCACGACATCCGGCGCATGAACGACCTGCTGCTGCGGCTGCGCGACAAGGGCAACACCGTGCTTGTCGTCGAGCACAAGCCGGAGACGATCGCCATCGCCGACCATGTCGTCGACCTCGGCCCAGGCGCCGGCGCGGCGGGCGGAACCGTCTGCTACGAGGGCAGCGTCGAAGGCCTGCGTGCCGGCGGCACCCTCACCGGCCGCCACTTCGATGACCGGGCCGCCCTCAAGCCCGCGGTGCGCAAGCCCACCGGCAAGCTCGCGATCCGCGGCGCGAAGGCGAACAACCTGCGCAACGTCGATGTCGACATCCCGCTCGGGGTGCTGGTCGTGGTCACCGGCGTCGCCGGCTCGGGCAAGAGCTCACTCATTCACGGCTCGGTCCCTGCCGGCGCCGCTGTGGTGGCTGTCGACCAGGGCGCCATCCGCGGCTCGCGACGCAGCAACCCGGCCACGTACACCGGGCTGCTGGACCCGATCCGCAACGCCTTCGCGAAGGCCAACGGCGTCAAGCCGGGGCTGTTCAGCGCCAACTCCGAGGGCGCCTGCCCGAGCTGCAACGGCGCCGGCGTCATCTACACCGACCTGGCGATGATGGCCGGCGTCGCCACCCCCTGCGAGGACTGCGAGGGCAAGCGGTTCCAGGCCTCGGTGCTGAAGCACCACCTCGGCGGCCGCGACATCAGCGAGGTGCTCGAGATGTCGGTGGACGAGGCGAAGGCCTTCTTCGGCGCCGGCAAGGCACACACGCCGGCGGCGCTCGCCATCTTCGAGCGGCTCGCCGACGTGGGCCTGGGCTACGTCCGCCTGGGCCAGCCGCTTCCATCTCTGTCCGGCGGCGAGCGGCAGCGGCTCAGGCTGGCCGTGCACATGGCCGACAAGGGCGGCATCTACGTGCTCGACGAGCCGACCAGCGGCCTGCATCTCGCCGACGTCGAGCGGCTGCTCGGCCTGCTCGACCGCCTCGTCGACGCCGGCAAGTCGGTCATCGTCATCGAGCACCACCAGGCCGTCATGGCGCACGCCGACTGGATCATCGACCTCGGTCCCGGTGCCGGCCACGAGGGCGGGCGCATCGTCTTCGAGGGCTCGCCGGCCGAGCTCGTCAAAGCCCGCTCCACCCTCACGGGCGAGCATCTCGCGGCCTACGTCCGCGGCTGAGCGCGGCGCGGCGCCGCGGCCTCGAGCGCGAGAAGCCCGCGCCGCAGCACGAGGTCCGAGGGCCCCGCATGCCAGCGTGCGTGCCGGCGGCCGGGCAGCTCGTCGAGCAGGCGGCGCACGAGCGTTTCGGGAACGGGTTGCGCAAGCAACGTCGCGAGCCAGAGCCTCAGCGCCGACGTGCGGCGGGCCGCCGAGAGCCGCAACCAGGGCTCGACAGGCAGCGGCCTGCCGCCACCGGCGAACGCCCCGAGCGCCGCGAGGTCGGCTTCGGCCACCTCGGCCACGACCGCCGCGTCGGCCGCTGCGCGCTGCGCGGCGTGCGCCAACGTGCCCTCGGCATCGGCGAAGGCTTCGTGCAGGGCCGGCCAGAGCGCGCGCAGGCGGGCGCGCGCATATCGCGGATCGGCATTGCTCGCATCCTCGATGAAGCGCAGCCGGTGCCTGCGCAGATAGGCGTCGATCGCCTCGCGCGGGCTCGCGAGCCACGGCCGGGCCCAGGTGATGCCATCGCGCTGCACGAGCCGCGGCATGGCGGCCAGGCCGGCGGCGCCGCCACCCCGCAGGGCCTGGATGAGGAAGGTCTCGGCCTGGTCGCGCCTATGCTGCGCCAGCAAGACGAGATCGCAACCATGCGCCTTCGCCATGCGGGCGAGAGCCTCGTAGCGGTGCTTGCGCGCCCAGGCCTCGACGCTGTCGCCACGCTCGGGCGCCCCCTGCAGGCGAACGCTCGCGAACCGCGCGCCCAGCCGCATGGCCTGGCGGCGCACGTGCTCGAGCCAGCGGTCGGCCTCGGGCATCAACCCGTGGTGCACGTGCAGCGCCACGACGTCGAGGCCGAGGGCTCCTGCCTGGCGCACGGTGGCGTGCAGCAGCGCTGTGGAGTCACGGCCGCCGCTGGTCGCGACGGCCACCGCTTGCCTCGGCCGCATCGCGGCCGGCATCTCAGAGGCTGAGAGTCGAGGGACTCTCGGCCTCTCAGCGCTCCGTGCTGTCGGCGAAGCGCCCGTAGGCGCGCAGCCGGTCGTAGCGGCGCTGCAGCAGGTCCTTGGTCTTCAGGTCGGCCACCTGGCGCAGTGCGTCGCCGAGCGCGCGCTTGAGCTGCGCGGCCATCCAGGGCATGTCGCGGTGCGCGCCGCCCACGGGCTCGTTGACGATCTTGTCGATGACGCCCAGCGCCTTCAGGCGATGCGCGGTGATGCCCAGCGCCTCGGCCGCTTCGTTGGCGCGCTCGGCGGTCTTCCACAGGATGGATGCGCAGCCTTCGGGCGAGATCACCGAGTACACGGAGAACTGCAGCATCAGCAACTGGTCGCCGACGCTGATGGCCAGTGCGCCGCCCGAGCCGCCCTCGCCGATGATGGTGGTGATGATCGGCACCTCGAGCTTGGCCATCTCGAAGATGTTGCGCCCGATCGCCTCGCTCTGCCCGCGCTCCTCGGCGCCGATGCCCGGATAGGCGCCGGGCGTGTCGACGAAGGTGAACACGGGCAGGCGGAACTTCTCGGCCAGCTGCATGAGCCTGAGCGCCTTGCGATAGCCCTCGGGCCGGCTCATGCCGAAGTTGCGCAGCGTGCGCTCCTTCGTGTCGCGGCCCTTCTGGTGGCCGAGCACCATGCAGGCGCTGCCGTTGAAGCGCGCCAGCCCGCCGACGATGGAGAGGTCGTCGGAGAAATGGCGGTCGCCGTGCAGTTCCTGGAAGTCGGTGAAGATCTGGTTGACGTAGTCGAGCGTGTAGGGCCGCTGCGGGTGGCGGGCGATCTGCGTCACCTGCCAGGGCGACAGGCTCGAATAGACGTCCTTGGTGAGCTGCTGGCTCTTCTGCGACAGCCGCTCGATCTCTTCCGAGATGTCCACGGCCGACTCGTTCTGCACGTAGCGCAGCTCGTCGATCTTGGACTCGAGCTCGGCGATCGACTGCTCGAATTCGAGGAAGTGGCGTTTGCTCATCGGGGGGCCCGCATCGGTGTGCTTCTCAGTACTCCACGGGCAGGGGATCGAGGCTGCGCCAAATATACCAAGTGGCCACCGAGCGGTAGGGCGACCAGGCCTCGCCGACCTCGCGTGCCTCGGCGCGCGAGACCGGCTCGCCACTGAAGTAGTTGACGCTGATGCCCTTCAGGAGCCCGAGGTCGTCCAGCGGCAGCACGTCGGGCCGCATGAGGTGGAAGATGAGGAACATCTCGGCCGTCCAGCGCCCGATGCCGCGGATGGCGACGAGCTCGGCGATGATGGCCTCGTCGTCCATGGCGGCCCACTCGGCCACGTGCACGCGGCCCTCCTCGAAGTGGCCGGCGAGGTCGAGCAGGTACTCGCACTTGCGCGCCGAGAGACCGGCTTCGCGCATCGACGCGTTCTGCATGGCGCGCACCTTGCCGGGCGCCAGGTGCGTGCCGGCACCGCCCATGCAGCCGGCAAAGCGGTTCCAGACCGACTGCGCCGCCTTCACCGAGATCTGCTGGCCGACGATGGAGCGCGCGAGTGTCGTGAAGGCGTCACCGCGGCTGGCGAGCCGCGCCTCGCCGAACTTCGGGATCAGCCGCTTCAGCACGCGGTCGCGACGGGCCAGGTGCCGGCAGGCCTCGTCCCAGTAGTCGGGGGTGAACGCGGCCTCGAAGGCGGCCTTGGCGGCAGCCTTGGGAATGGTGTTGGGAACGGCCTTCGGGGGGGCCTCGACGCTCGCCTTGCCGGCGGCCGGCACCGCTCTCCTGGCCGCCGTCGCGGCCTGAGTCTTCCTTGCCGGCATGGTCAGGCACGCACCCAGGTCGTGCCCTGCGGCGAATCCTTCAGCACGATGCCCTGCGCGGCGAGTTCGTCGCGGATGCGGTCGGCGAGCGCGAAGTCGCGCGCCTTCTTCGCCGCCGCGCGCGCGGCGATACGCTGCTGGATCGCGGCCTCGTCTGGCGCGCCGGCGGCCTCGCCTTGCGACCCCTGCAGATAGGCGCGCGGCGCCTGCTGCAGGATGCCGAGCACGCCGCCGAGCGCCCTCAGCGCCACCGCGTCGGCGCGCTGGCCGCGGTTGACGCAGGCGGCGAGCTCGAACAGCACGGCCAGCGCCCCCGGCGTGTTGAAGTCGTCGTCCATCGCAGCGCGGAACGCCGCGGCACGCGGCTCGCGCCAATCGATGGCTGCCGCCGGCACGTCGCCTGCGGCGTCGAGCGCCGTATACAGGCGCCGCAGGGCCGTGCGAGCCTCGTCGAGCAGCGTGTCGCTGAAGTTGAACGGGCTGCGGTAGTGCGTGCGCAGCATGAAGAAGCGGATCGCCTCGCCGTCGAACTTCTTCAGCACCTCCTGGATGGTGAAGAAGTTGCCGAGCGACTTCGACATCTTCTCGTCGTCGATATTCAGGAAGCCGTTGTGCACCCAGGTCTTGACGAAGGGCCTGCCGCTCGCACCCTCGCTCTGCGCGATCTCGTTCTCGTGGTGCGGGAAGGTCAGGTCCATGCCGCCGCCGTGGATGTCGAAGGGCTCGCCGAGCAGGGCGCAGCTCATCGCCGAGCACTCGATGTGCCAGCCCGGGCGGCCGGGCCCGAAGGGGCTGGGCCACTTCGCATCGGCGGGCTCGTCGGGCTTGGCCGACTTCCAGAGCACGAAGTCGAGCGGATCTTCCTTGTCGCCGAGCACGGCGACGCGCTCGCCGGCGCGCAACTCGTCGATGCTCTTGCCCGAGAGCTTGCCGTAGCCGGGGAAGCGGCGCACCGCGAAGTTGACGTCGCCGTCGCCCTCGCGATTCACGCGGTAGGCCAGGCCCCTGGCCTCGAGCCGCGAGATGAGCTCGAGCATCTGCGGCACGTAGTCGGTGGCACGCGGCTCGTGCGTCGGCGTGAGCAGGTGCAGCGCGCCGAGGTCGCGGTGCATGGCGGCGATCATCTCGTCGGTGAGCTGGCGGATCGTGATGCCGCGCTCGAGCGAGCGCTTGATGATCTTGTCCTCGATGTCGGTGATGTTGCGCACGTAGGTGACGCGCCAGCCGCTGGCCAGCAGCCAGCGGTAGATGACGTCGAAGGCCAGGTTCATGCGCGCATGGCCGAGGTGGCACAGGTCGTAGACCGTGATGCCGCACACGTACATGCGCACGTGGCCCTCCTCGAGAGGCGAGAACTCCTCGACCCGGCGGGTCAGCGTGTTGTGGATGCGTAGCGCCATGACTGCAGCGTGGGCGCCGCCACGCGAGGCGATAGGCGCATTGAACGCCCGGCCGCCACCGCTGGCACGGCGCCCGACAGGCGTCGATAGAATGAAAGTCAGTATGCCACGCCCATCGCCCCGGTCCGCGCTGCGCATCGCGCTGCTCCTTCTGGGCGGCCTGCATGCCACGCTCCATGCGGCAAGCGACGATGTGCGCGCCGTGCGCGAGCTGCTCGCGCGCGGGCAGGCGGAGGCGGCGCTGCAGCGGCTTCTCGCGCAAGACGCGGCGCGCGACAAGGCACCCGCGCCGGCGACCGGCAGCGACGCCGGCGTCGACGCCGAGTTGCGCTTCCTGCGCGGCGTGGCGTTGATGGACCTGCAGCGCAACGCCGAGGCCCTCGCCTGGTTCGAGCGCATGACCCAGGACCTGCCCGAGCTGCCCGACCCCTACAACAACATCGCGTTGCTGCACGCGCGCGCCGGGCGCCTGGAGCCGGCGCGGCAGGCGCTGGAAACGGCGCTGCGCAACGACCCCTCGTACCGCGTGGCGCGCGCCAACCTCGGCCTCGTGCACCTCATGCTTGCCGTGCAGGCCTGGGAGCAGGTGGCCGCCGCCGGCCCGGTGGACCCGCAGCTGATGCGCCGCCTCGAGGGCGCACGCGCGCTGCTGGCGGCATCGATCCCTCGCTGAGGTCGTTCGACAGCCATGTTCCTCCTGAAGCTGGTTCGCGGTGCCGAACGCGCCACGGGCGTGCAGGCGTTGGCGCAGGTGCACTCCCGGCACAAGCGCTTCGTGATCGGGCGCGATCCCAAGTGCGAATGGCCGATCCCGGACCGCGAGCTCGCGCTGTCGGCTCGCCACTGCGAGGTGGTGCTCGTCAACGGCCAGCAGGTCCTGCGCGACCTGTCGACCAACGGCACGTTCGTCAACGGCTCGCGCAAGCGCCTCGCCGGCGATCACGTGCTGCGCCATGGCGACCGCATCGGGCTCGGCAGCTACCTCATCGAGGTGACGCACGTGTCCGACACGGACGAGGCACCGCAGGCGACCGTGGCGCGCACGCGCATGCCGCCGCGCGGCGGCGACCCGGCGGCGATGGTCGGGCCCGACTGGCAGCACGCCGAGGGCCGCAGCGCGACGCCGAGCCTGGAGATGAACTCCGGCTTCACGCGCATCTCCAAGCCCTGGCTCGACACCTCGACGGAAGCGCAGTCGTCGGTCTTCGCCACGGTGCCGAACGTGCGGCCGAGCGGCTTCGACGACACCGGCACTTCGGAGGTGGCGTCGCTTTCCGACCCCGCGGGCGACCTGCTGCGCAGCCTCGCCGCCGGCCTCGGCGTGGGCCCCGAGGCGCTCGGCAGCGGCCCGCCCGGCGACACCGTGCACCACGTGGGGCGCCTGCTGCGCGTGGCGATGTTCGCGCTGCACCACCAGCTGGCGCTGCAGTCGCGGCAGATGCGCGAGCTCGGCAGCCGCGCGGCCGCGGCGCTCGCGGCCTCGCCCGCCGCGCGCCTGCGTCTTGCGCCGGGGCCGCAGGAGGCCGTGGGTGCGTTGCTCGCCTCCGGGCACGACGGCGAGGCCATGCTCGTGCGCGCGCATGCTGAGCTCGGCCAGCACACGCAGCGCATCCTGGCCGCCTTCGAGACCACCTGCCAGCGCCTGGCCGAACAGCTCGATCCGGCGACGCTCGAGCAGCTCGCCCAGGGCAAGGAAGACCCGGCGCGCGTGTGGCTCACCTACGGCGCGTTGTGGACTTCCATGGGCATGGGCGAAGCCAAATCGTGGCCCGCGAATTTCGTCGACGCGGCGTTCACGCACCTGGCCACGGCCTACGACGAGACCCCACCGGCGGGCGGCCCGGCGACCTCGGGTTGAAGGGCTGCAATAGACTCCCGACGGACCCGCTGTTCGACCGATTGACTGACCCCGGCCGCCACCCGCGGCCGCACCGCATGGAGATGACCGCTTTGATTCGACTCATTTGTAGCGCTGCGCTGGCCTTGCTGCTCGCCGCCGGCCCCGCCTGGGCGCAGCAGAAGGTGCGCCTGGCCACCAGCGAAGGCGACATCGTGCTCGAGCTCGACCGGGAGAAGGCGCCGAAGACCGTCGACAACTTCCTCGGCTACGTGAAGGCCGGGCACTACGACGGCACGATCTTCCATCGCGTCATCCCGACCTTCATGATCCAGGGCGGCGGCATGAAGCCCGACATGAGCGAGAAGAAGACGCTCGCCCCGATCCCGCTCGAGAGCCGCAACGGCCTGTCCAACGTGCGCGGCTCGGTCGCCATGGCACGCACGATGGACCCCAACTCGGCCTCGGCGCAGTTCTTCATCAACGTCGCCGACAACGTCTTCCTCGACCAGCCCAACGCGCGCGACGGCAACGGCTATGCCGTCTTCGGCAAGGTGGTCGCCGGCATGGACGTCGTCGACAAGATCCGCGGCGTGGCCACGCAGTCGGCCGGGCCGCACCAGAACGTGCCGGTGAAGCCGGTGCTGATCCGCAAAGCAAGCCTGGAGAAATAGCGATGGCCAGCCCCAAGAGAGTCCGCCTCGAGACCAGCGCCGGCGCGCTGACCATCGAGCTCGATACCGAACGCGCGCCGCAGTCGGCGGCCAACTTCCTGGCCTACGTGCAGGCCGGGCACTACGACGGCACCGTCTTCCACCGCGTCATCAAGGGCTTCATGGTGCAAGGCGGCGGCTTCGCGCCCGGCATGAAGCAGAAGCCGACGAAGGCGCCGATCAGGAACGAGGCCAACAACGGCGTGAAGAACAAGCGCTACACGCTGGCGATGGCACGCACCAGCGACCCGCACTCGGCGACGGCGCAGTTCTTCATCAACACCGTCGACAACGCCTTCCTCGACTTCAAGGCCGAGAACGCGCAGGGCTGGGGTTATGCGGTGTTCGGCCGCGTCGTCGAAGGGTCCGACGTCGTCGACCGCATCGAGGCGGTGAGCACGGGCAGCAAGGGCGGTCACGAGAACGTGCCCGTCGAGGACGTGTGCATCGAGCGCGCCACCGAGGTGTCCTGATGCCCGGCGGCGCCGCCTCCGGCGCCGGCGACCTATCCCGTGCCGGCGAGGCGGCGGCTGCCGCTGCCGCTGCCGGCGCCAATCCGGCCGAGCTGGCGGCGCCCGTGCCGCTCCAAGCCCCACGCGAATGGCGCGCCATCGACTTCATCTCCGACCTGCACCTGTCGGAGCTGATGCCGGCCACCTTCGCGGCGTTCGCGGCGCATCTGCAGCACACCGAGGCCGATGCGGTGTTCATCCTCGGCGACCTGTTCGAGCTGTGGGTGGGTGACGACGCGCGGCGCGAGCCCTTCGCACAGCGCTGCGTGCGGGCCCTCGCCGAGGCGGCGCAGAAGCGGTCCGTCGCCATCATGGGCGGCAACCGCGACTTCCTGATGGGCGCCGAACTGCTCGCCGATTGCGGCGCACGCGCCCTGCCCGACCCGACCTTGCTCATGGCCTTCGGCCAGCGCGTGCTGCTCACGCACGGCGACGCGCTTTGCCTGGCTGATCATGCCTACCAGGCCTTCCGCCGCCAAGTGCGGCAGGCGGCGTGGCTGCGCGCCTTCCTGGCCCGGCCGCTCGCCGAGCGGCTGGCGCTGGCGCGCGAGATCCGCAAGGCCAGCGATACGCGGCGGCAGTTCGACGGCGAAGGCTCCGCCGACGTGGACGCCAGCGCCGCCGTGGCGCTGCTGCGCGAGTCGGCCGCCCCGACCCTGGTGCACGGCCACACGCACCGGCCAGGCACCGAGGCCTGGGCCGGCGGGTTCGTGCGGCACGTGCTGACCGACTGGGACCTCGATGCCGGCACGCGCGCCGAGGTGCTGCGCCTCACGCCGGCCGGCTTCAGCCGCGTGCCGCCGGCGCGCACATGCTGAGCTCGCTGTGGCGCAGCTGGCAGCGCTCGCGCGAGGCGGCGGCGCTGCGCCGGCGCGCCATCCCCGATGACCTGTGGAAGCGCACGCTGGTGCGCTTTCCGTTCCTGCGCTGGCGCTCGCCCGAGGAGCAGCTCGAACTGCGCCGGCTGACGAGCCTCTTCCTCGACCGCAAGGAGTTCAGCGCCGCCGGCGGCCTGCGCCTCACCGACGCCATCGTCGTCAGCATCGCCGCGCAGGCGGTGCTGCCGGTGCTCAAGCTCGGCCTGGCGCGCTACGACGGCTTCGTCGGCATCGTCGTGCACCCCGACCAGGTGGTGGCGCGGCGCAACGTGCAGGGCGACGACGGCCTCGTGCACGAGTACGACGAGACGCTGGCCGGCGAGGCCGTGCAAGGCGGGCCGGTGATGCTGTCGTGGCGCGACGTGCGCGAGGCCGGCCGCCCTCGCTCACCGGGCTACAACGTCGTGGTGCACGAGTTCGCGCATGTGCTCGACCTGGCCGACGGCCTCTCGGACGGCGTGCCAGGGCTGCCCGCAGGCCTCACGCGCGCCGCCTGGCTCGCCGTGCTCGAGGCGCAGTACGACGCCTTCGCCAGGCGCGTCGACGCCGAGGAGGAGACGGCGCTGGACCCCTACGGCGCAAGCGGCATCGACGAGTTCTTCGCGGTGGCGAGCGAGAGCTTCTTTGTCAACCCGCACGGCCTTGCCGCCGAGCACGCGCCGCTGTACGAAATGCTGGCGCGCCTGTACCTGCAGGACCCGCGCGCCCTCGCTCCCGCACCGTAGTGATACGGGAGCCCTGCCCCCTCTCCCGCATGCGGGAGAGGGTCGGGCAAGGATGCTGCAGTCGCCGGAAGGGCGTGCTCCGCCCTGCGCCTTACGCGGGCGTGGCCTCGGTGCGCGGCTTGTCGCTCTTGCGCGGCGGCTGGATGTCGAGGGTGACCTCGTTCTTGTCGTCGAGATCCACCGTCAGGCGACCGCCGTCGACGAGGCGGCCGAAGAGCAGCTCGTCGGCGAGCGCGCGGCGGATCATGTCCTGGATCAGCCGCTGCATCGGCCGCGCACCCATCAGCGGGTCGAAGCCCTTCTTCGCCAGGTGCTTGCGCAGGGTGTCGGTGAAGGTGACCTCGACCTTCTTCTCGGCGAGCTGACCCTCGAGCTGCAGCAGGAACTTGTCGACCACGCGCAGGATGATGTCCTCGTCCAGCGCCTTGAAGCTGACCGTGGCGTCGAGCCGGTTGCGGAACTCGGGCGTGAACAGCCGCTTGATGTCGGCCATCTCGTCACCCTGCTCGCGCTTGTTGGTGAAGCCGATGGTGGCCTTGTTCATCGTCTCGGCGCCCGCGTTCGTGGTCATGATGATGATCACGTTGCGGAAGTCGGCCTTGCGCCCGTTGTTGTCGGTGAGCGTGCCGTGGTCCATCACCTGCAGCAGCACGTTGAAGACGTCCGGGTGCGCCTTCTCGATCTCGTCGAGCAGCAGCACGGCGTGCGGCTTCTTGCTGACGGCCTCGGTGAGCAGGCCACCCTGGTCGAAGCCCACGTAGCCCGGCGGCGCACCGATGAGGCGACTGACGGCATGGCGCTCCATGTACTCGCTCATGTCGAAGCGGATGAGGTCGATGCCCAGGATGTAGGCCAGCTGCTTGGCGACCTCGGTCTTGCCGACACCGGTGGGGCCGCTGAAGAGGAAGCTGCCGATCGGCTTCTCGGGCTTGCCGAGGCCCGAACGCGCCATCTTGATGGCCGCGGCGAGTGCCTCGATGGCCGGGTCCTGCCCGAAGACGACGCTCTTGAGGTCGCGCTCGAGCGTGCGCAGCTTGTCGCGGTCGTCGCTCGACACCGAGGCCGGCGGGATGCGCGCGATCTTGGCGACGATCTCCTCGACCTCGCTGCGCGTGATGGTCTTCTTGCGCTTGGTCTGCGGCAGGATGCGCTGCGCGGCACCGGCCTCGTCGATGACGTCGATGGCCTTGTCGGGCAGGTGGCGGTCGTTGATGTACTTGGCCGCCAGCTCGGCGGCCGCCTGCAGCGCGCCGACCGCGTACTTCACCTGGTGGTGGTCCTCGAAGCGCGTCTTCAGGCCCTTCAGGATCTCGACCGTCTGCTCCACCGAGGGCTCGACGACGTCGATCTTCTGGAAGCGCCGCGACAGCGCCGCGTCCTTCTCGAAGATGCCGCGGTACTCGGTGAACGTGGTGGCGCCGATGCACTTGAGCTGCCCGCTGCCGAGCGCAGGCTTGAGCAGGTTGCTGGCGTCGAGCGTGCCGCCGCTGGCCGCACCGGCACCGATGAGCGTGTGGATCTCGTCGATGAACAGGATGGCGTGCGGCTGGTCCTTCAGCTGCTTGAGCACGCCCTTCAGGCGCTGCTCGAAGTCGCCGCGGTACTTGGTGCCGGCGAGCAGCGCGCCCATGTCGAGCGCGTAGACCGTGGACTCGGCCAGCACCTCGGGCACGTCCTTCTCGGTGATGCGCCAGGCCAGGCCCTCGGCGATGGCCGTCTTGCCCACGCCCGCCTCGCCGACGAGCAGCGGGTTGTTCTTGCGCCGGCGGCACAGCACCTGGATGACGCGTTCGACCTCGTGCTCGCGGCCGATGAGCGGATCGATCTTGCCCTCGCGCGCCAACTGGTTGAGGTTCTGCGTGAACTGGTCCAGCGGCGAGCCCTTGGCCTCGCCCGGCTCTTCCTTCTCGCCCTCGCTGCCGCCCTGGTTCTCGTTGCTCTTGGCCGGCTCCGGCGGGTCGCTCTTCTTGATGCCGTGCGCGATGTAGTTCACCACGTCCAGCCGGGTCACGCCCTGCTGGTGCAGGTAGTACACGGCGTGCGAGTCCTTCTCGCCGAAGATGGCCACCAGCACGTTGGCGCCGGTCACTTCCTTCTTGCCGTTGCCGGTGCTCTGCACGTGCATGATGGCGCGCTGAATGACGCGCTGGAAGCCGAGGGTCGGCTGCGTGTCGACCTCCTCGCTGCCGCCGACCGTGGGCGTGTTCTCCTTGATGAACGTGGCCAGGCTGCGGCGCAGGTCGTCGATGTTGGCCGCGCAGGCGCGCAGCACGTCGGCCGCCGAGGGGTTGTCGAGCAGCGCCATCAGCAGGTGCTCGACGGTGATGAATTCATGCCGCTGCTGGCGCGCCTCGACAAACGCCATGTGCAGACTGACCTCGAGCTCTTGCGCGATCATGCGGCCTCCATAATGCACTGAAGCGGGTGTCCGTCGCGACGCGCCGCGGTGAGCACCAGTTCGACTTTCGTCGCGGCGATGTCCTTCGGATAGACGCCGCACACCCCACGCCCTTCGTGGTGGATCTTGAGCATGATCTGGGTCGCCGTGTCCAGGTCACGTTGAAAATATTGCTGCAGGACCATCACGACGAACTCCATCGGCGTGTAGTCGTCGTTGAGCATGACCACCTGGTAGAGCGACGGCGGCTTGGTGCGCGCCACGCGGCGCTCGGCGACCACCGTACCCTGCCCGCCCTCGCCGCCACCCGGGCCACCGGGACGCAGCGGGTCCGGCCGGCCTGGAAGGCGCGGCGGAGACGGCGGCTTGTCCTCGGGCATGACTCATTCTATCGAGCCTGTTCTCCCCTGCATCCGGCGGAATTGGCACCCCTTTGCGAGTGTGAACTTGCTTGCGAGGCGCCCGCACCCGCCCGATCGGGCAGGCCCGCGCCACAACGACCCGAGCGCCCTGCCGGCACCCTGCCCCGCGTCGATCCGCGCCGGCGCTCGCGACTCCGCGTCACCCGATCAGCCTGCTTCCGCTGGCGGAGGCCGCCGATTGACAGCGCAAAACCCGCGGGTCGAGAATTTTTGGGCCACGGTTGACGCGGAGGCTCGCATGACGACAGGCACCGTCAAATGGTTCAGCGACGCCAAGGGGTTCGGGTTCATCGAACCCGAGGGTGGCGGCAGCGACGTCTTCGCCCACTTCTCCGCCGTGCAGATGGACGGTTTCCGCACGTTGCGCCAGGGCAGCCGGGTCAGCTTCGACCTGGTGCAGGGCCCGAAAGGCGACTCGGCGCAGAACATCCGGCCGCTTTCCGGGCCGGAAGCGGCAGCGGCCAGTTCGCCCGGTTCGCCCGGTTCGTCCGAATCCACCAGGGCCCCGCACGCGCCCTGAGCGGGCTGTCGCGCCGGCGGCGCTTTGCCCCGCGCGCGCTCCCGGCGCCACCGCGGCGCGCGGCCGCGTCAGTTGTTGAACGCGGCCAGGCCCGTGATGGCGCGGCCGAGGATCAGCGCGTGGATGTCGTGCGTGCCCTCGTAGGTGTTGACCACCTCGAGGTTGACGAGGTGGCGAGCGACGCCGAACTCGTCGCTGATGCCGTTGCCGCCCATCATGTCGCGGGCCGTGCGCGCGATATCGAGCGCCTTGCCGCAGCTGTTGCGCTTCATGATGCTGGTGATCTCCACCGCCGCGGTGCCCTCGTCCTTCATGCGGCCCAGGCGCAGGCAGCCCTGCAGGCCGAGCGTGATCTCGCTCAGCATGTCGGCGAGCTTCTTCTGCACCAGCTGATTGGCCGCCAGCGGGCGGCCGAACTGCTGCCGGTCGAGCACGTACTGGCGCGCCCGCCGGTAGCAGTCCTCGGCGGCGCCGAGCGCGCCCCAGGCGATGCCGTAGCGGGCGCTGTTCAGGCAGGCGAACGGGCCCTTCAGCCCGCGCACCTCGGGGAAGGCGTTCTCCTCCGGGCAGAAGGCCTGGTCGAGCACGATCTCGCCGGTGATGCTGGCGCGCAGCCCGACCTTGCCGTGGATGGCCGGGGCGGACAGCCCCTTCGTGCCCTTGTCGAGCACGAAGCCGCGGATCGCGCCTTCGTCGTCCTTGGCCCAGACGAGGAAGACATCGGCGATCGGCGAGTTGCTGATCCACATCTTGGCGCCCGAGAGGCTGTAGCCGCCGGCCACCTTGCGTGCGCGCGTGACCATGCTCCCGGGGTCGGAGCCGTGGTTGGGCTCGGTGAGCCCGAAGCAGCCGATCCACTCGCCGGTGGCGAGCCTGGGCAGGTACCTGCGTTTCGTCGCCTCGTTGCCGAACTCGTGGATCGGCACCATCACGAGCGAGCTCTGCACGCTCATCATCGAGCGGTAGCCCGAATCGACGCGCTCGACCTCGCGCGCGATGAGGCCGTAGCAGACGTAGTTGAGGCCGGCGCCGCCGTAGGCTTCGGGGATGGTCGGGCCGAGCAGGCCGAGCTCGCCCATCTCGCGGAAGATGCGCGGGTCGGTCTTCTCGTGGCGGAACGCCTCCTGCACCCGCGGCAGCAGCTTGTCCTGGCAGTAGGCCTGCGCGGCCTCGCGCACGGCTCGTTCGTCGTCACTGAGCTGGTCGTCGAGCCGCAACGGGTCGGCCCAGTCGAAGGTGGCTTTGGTCTTGGTGGTCTTGCTGATGTCGGGCGTGGCCATGGATGCAAGGGCTCCGGAACGGGAATTCGGGTTCAGGCCTGATCGGGGTCGCGGTCGGGCACGACCGCGGTGACCTCGATCTCGACCTTGGCACGGTCTTCCATCAGCGCGGCCACCTGCACCGCGGACATCGCGATGTCGTAGTGGCCGATCAGCTCACGAAAGGCCTGGCCGATGCCCGGCAGCGCCGCCAGGTACTCGCGCTTGTCGGTCACGTACCAGGTCATGCGCACGATGTGCCTCGGCTCGGCGCCACCGGCGGCCAGCACGGCCACGGCATTGTGCAGCGCCTGCCGCGCTTGGCCGGCGAAGTCGTCGGTGTGGAAGACCTCGTCGGCATCCCAGCCGATCATGCCGGCGACGAAGATCTGGCGCCCTTTCGGGCACAGGGTCGCGCTGACGCCGTTGGCGTAGCCCTTCGGGCGCCGCCAGCCTTCGGGAAGCAGGGCCTGCATCACTTCATTGTCCTCCCGGCAACCGACGCGGCGCCGCAACCTGGATCAACTCGCGCCGCCCTCGCGCAGCATCTCGCGCGCGATGATCAGTTGCTGCACCTCGGTGGCGCCCTCGTAGATGCGCAGCGCGCGGATCTCGCGGTACAGCCGCTCCACCGGCACCTCGCTCACGACGCCGAGGCCGCCGAACATCTGCACCGCGCTGTCGATGACCTGCTGCGCGCCTTCGGTGGCCGCCATCTTCGCCATCGCCGCCTCGCGCGTCACCGGGCGGCCCTGGTCGCGCTGCCAGGCGGCGCGGTAGGTCAGTAGCGCGGCACTGTCGATGGTCGTCGCCATCTGCGCCAGCTTGGCCTGCGTGAGCTGGAAGTCCGCGAGCACGCCGTTGAACATGCGCCGCGTCGTTGCGCGCTGCAGCGCCTCGGCGAGCGCGCGGCGCGCGAAGCCGAGTGCCGCTGCCGCCACCGAGGTGCGGAAGACATCGAGCGTGCGCATCGCGACCTTGAAGCCCTCGCCCGCCGCCCCGATGCGCTGTGCCGCATCGACGCGGCAGCCGCTGAAGCGCAGCCTTGCCAGCGGGTGCGGCGCGATGACGTCGATGCGCTCGGCGATCTCCAGGCCCAGCGTCCCGGCATCGACGATGAACGCCGAGATGTCGCGCGAGCCGCGCGCCCTTTCCTCGGCCTGCGCGGCCTGCGCGGCGGACTGCATGCCGCGCTCTCGCGCGAAGACGACGTAGAAGTCGGCGATGCCGCCGTTCGAGATCCACGTCTTCTCGCCGTCCAGCACGCAGGCGCTGCCCTCGGCACGCGCGGCGCAGGCCATCGCCGCCACGTCGGAGCCCGCCTCCGGCTCGGAGAGCGCGAAGGCGGCGATCGCCTCGCCGCGCGCGACGCGCGGCAGGTAGCGTGCCTTCTGCGCCGGCGTGCCGGCCAGGCTGATGGCCCCCGAGCCCAGGCCCTGCATCGCGAAGGCGAAGTCGGCGAGGCCCGAGTGCCGGGCCAACGTCTCGCGCAACAGGCAGATGGCACGCGTGTCGATGACCTCGGCCGCGCCGCCGAAGGCCGTCCCGCCCACCGCATGCGCCAGCCAGCCCGCCCGCCCCAGCGAGGCGACCAGCGCCCGGCACTCGCTGTCCACGTCGCGGCCGTGCGCATGCGGCACGTTCGCTCGCGCCCAGGCCTCGAGCTCGCGCGCGAGGTCCCGGTGTCGCGCCTCGAAGAAGGGCCAGTCCAGGTGGCGCAGCGCATCGGCGCCGGCGGCCTGGGTGTCGTCGCGCATGGTCATCTCCTGGCTCGTCTCACGTCGTCTCAGCTCGTCTCGCTCGTCTCAGCGGCCCTCGAACTTCGGCCGCTGCCTGGCGACGAAGGCGTGGTACGCGCGCTTGAAGTCCTCGGTCATCATGCAGATCGCCTGCGCCTGCGCCTCGGCCTCGATGGCCTGCTCGATCGTCATGCTCCACTCCTGGTGCAGCATGGTCTTGGTGATGCCGTTGGCGAACGTCGGCCCGGCCGCGAGCTCGCGCGCCAGCGCCTGCGCCTCGGCCAGCAGCTGCTCGGGCGCGACGAGGCGGTTGAAGAAGCCCCAGCGCTCGCCCTCCTCGCCGCCGAGCGAGCGGCCGGTGTAGAGCAGCTCGCTCGCCCGCCCCTGCCCGACGATGCGCGGCAGCATCGCGCAGGCGCCCATGTCGCACCCGGCAAGGCCGACGCGGTTGAACAGGAACGCCGTCTTGCAGCGCGCCGTGCCCAGGCGCAGGTCGGAAGCCATCGCCATGATGGCGCCGGCGCCGGCACACACGCCGTCGACGGCCGCCACGATGGGCTGCGGGCAGCCGCGCATTGCCTTCACGAGGTCGCCGGTCATGCGCGTGAACATCAGCAGCTCCGGCGCCGCCAGGCGCACCAGCGGGCCGATGATCTCGTGCACGTCGCCGCCGGAGCAGAAGTTGCCGCCGGCGCCGGCCAGCACCACGGCGTGCACGTCGGTGGCGTACTTCAGGCGCCCGAAGAGGTCGCGCAGCTCGGCGTAGCTGGCAAAGGTGAGCGGGTTCTTGCGCTCGGGGCGGTTCAGCGTGATCGTCGCGACGCCGCCTTCGCACTGCCAGTGGAAGTGCGTTGCCGCATGACCCGCCAGTGCCTGCCGGTTGCCGGCCAGCAGCGTGGGGTCGATGCGCCCGCCTGCCGCCTGTGGGCCGGGGGCGTTCGGTGCGTTCGCCGCACGGGCCGGATCAGCCGGAGCAGCCGGGTCGGCCGGGCCGGCCGGCTTCGTCGGGTCGATCGATGCGCTCATAGGTCCTTGCCTCCGGTTCCGCGTTCCGTTCCGCGTTCCGTTCCGCGCTCGTTCGTGCGGCGCTTCGTCGCCGCCTGCGCCTCCCGCACGTCGGCCTGCTTGCCGGCCAAGTGCAGGCGCAGCTGGCCGAGTGCGGCGTACAGGCTCGCCTTCATGTCGCGGTCGAAGCCGTCGAAGAGCTCGACCAGCCACGCTTCGTGCTCGCTGGCCATCTCGAGAAAGCGCGTGCGGCCGGCCGCGGTGAGCCGCACGATCAGCGAGCGCCGGTCCTCGGGGTCGGGCAGGCGCTCGACCAGACCCTCGGCCACCAGCTGGTCGGTGAGGCCAGTGACGTTGCCGCCGGTCACCATGAGGTAGCGCGAGAGCGCGTTCATGCGCAGGCCGCCGGCGTGCCGCTCGAGCTGCGCGAGGTAGTCGAAGCGCGGCAGCGTCGTCGCGAAGCGCTGGCGCAGCCGGCTGCGGATCTCCTGCTCGATCTGCGTGCTGCAGGCGAGCAGCCGCAGCCACAGCTTGATGGCCGAGTGGTCGTCGGAGGAGGCGCGCCCCTCCAGGCCGATGCGCTGCTCGTCCAGGCCGCGCAGGAGCTTGAAGTCGCGCACGGAGGCCATTGCCGTCGTCCTCTTCAGTTCCGGCTCACTTGGGCGCCGCGGCCTTCTCGCGCGCAAAGAGGCTCTCCATCTGCGACTTTGCGGTGCGGTACTGGCGCGGCCACGTCACCTCGGTGAAGCCGATCTTCGCCGCCTCGGTGAGCGTCCAGGCCGGGTTGGCCAGGTGCGGCCGCGCGATCGCGCAGAGGTCGGCGCGGCCGGCCGCGATGATGGAGTTGACATGGTCGGCCTCGCTGATGGCGCCCACGGCGATGGTGGCGATACCCGCCTCCTGGCGCACGCGGTCGGCGAACGGCGTCTGGTACATGCGGCCGTAGGTCGGCTTCTGGTGCGCGCTCACCTGGCCGGAGGAGCAGTCGATCATGTCGGCACCGGCCTCCTTGAACGCACGTGCGATCTCGACCGCGTCGCCCGGCGTGATGCCGCCTTCGGCCCAGTCGTGCGCCGAGATGCGCACCGACATCGGCAGGTGCTGCGGCCACGTGGCGCGCACGGCGCGGAACACCTCGAGCGGGTAGCGCAGCCGGTTGGCGAGCGTGCCTCCGTAGTCGTCCGCGCGCAGGTTGGTGAGCGGCGAGATGAAGGCCGAGAGCAGGTAGCCGTGCGCGCAGTGCAGCTCCAGCCAGTCGAAGCCGGCGGTCGCGGCGCGGCGCGCGGCGGCCACGAAGTCGGCGGTGACGCGCTCCATGTCCGCGCGCGTCATCGCCCGCGGCACCGCGCCGTCGTCGAGGTAGGGCACGGCCGAGGCCGAGATCAGTGGCCAGTTGCCCGCGGCCAGCGGCCGGTCGGCGCCCGCCCCTTCCCACGGCGCATGGGTCGAGCCCTTGCTGCCGGCGTGGCCGATCTGCATGCCGATCTTCGCGTCGGAGTGGAGGTGCACCCAGTCGACGATGCGCTTCCAGGCCGCGCCCTGCTCGTCGTTCCACAGGCCCGGGCAGCCGGGCGTGATGCGCGCGTCGGGGCTCGTGCAGGTCATCTCGGCCACGACGAGACCGGCGCCGCCCATCGCGCGCGCGCCCAGATGCACGAGGTGGTACTCGGCGGGCAGGCCGTCGACACAGGAGTACTGCGCCATCGGCGAGACGACGACGCGGTTCTTCAACGTCACCGAGCGCACGCGGTACGGCGTGAACATCGGCGGCACCGCAGGCAACGCACGGTCGCGGTCCATGCCGTTCCTGCCTGCGAACCAGCGCTCGTAGCCCTCGAGCCAGCCCTTGTCGCGCAGGCGCAGGTTCTCGTGGCTGATGCGCTGGCTGCGCGTCAGCATGCTGTACATGAACTGCTCGGGCTCGAGCTGGTCGCAATAGCGTTCGCCGCAGACCTCGAACCATTCCATCGCGTTCCAGGCCGCGTTCTGGATGCGCAGCGTCTCGACGCGCCTGGCCTCCTGGTAGGCGGCCAGCACTCCGGGGATGTGCGCGCGCCTCACGCCGGCACTCGGGCCCAGCAGCTGGAACTGGCGCGCGAGCTCGATCGCGTCCTCCAGCGCCAGCTTGGTGCCCGAGCCGATGGCGAAGTGCGCCGTGTGCACGGCATCACCCATCAGCACGACGTGGCTGCCGCGCGCGTTCTCGAGCCACCACTGCTCGCACGCGACGCGCTGGAAGTTGAGCCAGGCGGAGCCGCGCAGGTGGCGCGCGTTGGTCATCAGCTTGGCGCCTTGCAGGTTCTCGGCGAAGAGCTGCTCGCAGAAGGCGATGGACTGCTCCGGGTCGGCGCGATCGAGCCCGTGCGCCAGCCATACCGGCTCGGGGCACTCGACGATGAAGGTCGTCGTCTCGGCGTCGAACTTGTAGATGTGCGCCTGGAACCAGCCGTGCCCGGTCTTGCGGAAGTCGAAGGTGAAGGCGTCGTAGAGCTTGTTCGTGCCCAGCCAGATGAAGCGGTTGGGCCGCGTCACGATGTCGGGCTTGAAGACCTCGGCGTACCTGCCGCGGATCCTCGAGTTGATGCCGTCGCTCGCGACCACGAGGTCGGCGTCGGCGTAGTCTTCGTCGGAGTCGGCCTCCGTCTCGAAGACGAGCTTCACGCCGAGCGCCTCGCAGCGCGCCTGCAGGATGTTGAGCAGCCGCTTGCGGCCGATGCCGACGAAGCCGTGGCCGCCCGAACGGATGACGCGGCCCTTGAAGAGCAGCTCGATGTCGTCCCAGTGGTTGAAGGCCTGCTGGATCTGCTCGGCGGTCTCGCCGTCCCAGCGCCGCATGTTGTCCATCGTAGCGTCGGAGAAGACCACGCCCCAGCCGAAGGTGTCGTAGGGGCGGTTGCGCTCGACGACGACGATGTCGTGCGCGGGGTCGAGCTTCTTCATCAGCAGCCCGAAGTACAGGCCGGCCGGGCCGCCGCCGATGCAAACGATCTTCATGCGCCGTGTCCCATTGCGCCGTGTCCCCTCTCCGCTGCATGGCCGAGCGAACCTCATCGGGCGACCATAATTTATGTCTGAATTGTTTAACTGTCAATCAACTGGCGGGCGCGCCGAGCGCTGAAACGCCGCCGGCCGCTGCTGGGTCCGCAGCCCGCATGCGCCTTGCACGAGCGCCTACGGCGCCTGCAGGCGCTGCAGCAATTCCAGGGTGGGATACCCGTCGGCCGGCAGGCCGACGCTGCGCTGGTAGCGGCGGATGGCGCTGCGCGTGGCGGTCCCGACCATGCCGTCGGGCGTGCCGCTGTCGAAGCCACGCTCGTTCAGTGCCGTCTGCAGCGCCATCAACTGCGTGCGCGTGAGCGCCGCCAGGTCGCGCGGCCAAGCCGCCGTCACGCCGGGGCCACCGCCCAGGCGCTGGGCGAGCAGGCCGACGGCGAGCGCGTAGTGGCTGGAGTTGTTGTAGCGCAGGAACGCGCGGAAGTTGGGCCCGACGAGGAACGCCGGCCCGCGCGCACCGGCCGGCAGCAGGATCGCCCCATCGCCGAACTCCGGCAGCGCGGCGCCGTCGGTGCTCTGCACGCCCTCGGCGGACCAGCGGGCGCTCGGTTGACGCACTTGCAGGTCGGCACGGGCGTGGTCGAACGCGGGCGGCAGGCGAACCTCGACGCCCCAGGGCTGGTCGGCCTGCCACCCGGCACGCGCGAGGAAGTTCGCCATCGAGGCGAGCACATCGGCGGCGCTGCCCCAGATGTCGCGCCGGCCGTCGCCATCGGCGTCGACGGCGTAGGCCAGGTAGCTCGACGGCAGGAACTGCGTCTGGCCCATCGCGCCGGCCCACGAGCCGGTCATGCGCGCGGGCTCGATGTCGCCGGCCTGCACGATCTTCAAGGCGGCGAGCAGCTCGCCGCGCGCCCAGGCCTCGCGCCGGCCCTCGAAGCCCAGGGTCGCGAGGGCATCGACGGTCGGCACGTCGCCGACGTTGCCGCCGTAGTTGCTCTCCATGGCCCAGACCGCCAGCACGACGTGCGGCGGCACGCCGAAGCGCGCGGCGGCGCCGTCGGCCTCACCGCGCACCTGCAGCAGCTTCTCCTGGCCCGCCGAGACCCGCTGGGGCGTCACGGTGCGGTCGAGGTAGTCCCAGACCGTGCGCGTGAGCTCGGGCTGCGCCCGGTCCCGATCGACGACACGCGGGACGTAGCGGACATCGGCGAACGCGACGCGCAGCGTCTCCTCGCGGATGCCCTGCGCGCGCGCGAAGGCGCCGAAGGCCTCGAGCCAGCGGGCGAACGCCTGCTGCTGCGCCGACTCGCTCGATGCGCCCGATGCGCCCGATGCGCCCGGGGCCGCAGCACTGCCGGCGCCGGAGGCGGCCGGCGCCTCGGGTGCCACGGGCGGCGCGGCAAGGCAGCCGCCCAGCGACGCGAGTGCCAGAGTCGTGGCCGCCAGGCCGTGGCCACGCGGCTTCGCAGGTGTCCGCTGCGACATGCGCACCATTGTGGCGGCCGTGGCGGCACCACCCCTCGAGTCTCCCAGGCAACCTTCTTTGACGCAGGGCAACGACACGCCGCGCGGGCGCGCGCCCAATGCCTCCGACCTCCACCACGAAAGGGCAGTCATGCATGCACTGAGGGATCTGTTCACCACGGACGTGGGCTTGATGAGCATCGGCGGCATCGCCTTCATGCTCGGCATGGGCGTGTTCTTCATCCGCTACTTCCTCACGCACATCCGCGAGGACGCGGCCAAGGCCGCGGCCGCATCGAAGCGCTGAGGGCTGGCCCGACACATGGACCACACCCTTCCCGGTCCGGGCGGCCTCTGCGGCCCGGCCGCCGCCGGCGACCCCGAGCGCCGCTTCTGGCTGATGACCACGGCCACCGCCGGCGGCGTCGCCGCAGCGGCGACCGCCATCCCCTTCGTCTCCTCGCTGATGCCGAGCGAACGTGCGCGTGCCGCGGGCGGCGCGGTGGAGGTGGACCTGGCCGACATCGCGCCCGGCGTCGTCAAGACAGTGGAGTGGCGCGGCAAGCCGGTGTGGGTGGTGCGGCGCACGCCGCAGATGCTCGCCGCGTTGCAAGGGCACGACGCCGATCTCGCCGACCCACGCTCGGAGCGCAGCCTGCAGCCCGAGGAGGCGAAGAACGCGGCCCGCTCCATCAGGCCCGAGGTCTTCGTCGCGATCGGCATCTGCACGCACCTCGGTTGCTCGCCCACCGAGGTGCCCAGAGGCAGCTCGAATCCGAGCCTGCCGGCGGACTGGCCCGGCGGCTTCTTCTGCCCCTGCCACGGCTCCACGTTCGACGGCGCGGGGCGCGTCTTCCGCAACAAGCCGGCGCCGACGAATCTCGAGATCCCGCCGCACCGCTATGTGGGCGAGACGCGCATCGTCATCGGCGAGGACCTCACCTGATCTGAGGCGGCAGCGGCCGCCCGCGCGGGGCATGTGCGGCGCAGCCCTCGCTGGCGCGCCTGCGCCTCACGCCGGTCCGCGCCCGCGCCGCAGCAGCGCGTACACCGCCGGCACGATGAACAGCGACAGCAACGGCGCCGTCACCATGCCGCCCAGCATCGGCGCCGCGATGCGGCTCATCAGCTCCGAGCCGGTGCCGCTGCCCCAGACGATGGGCACGAGGCCGGCCAGGATGACGGCCACAGTCATCGCCTTCGGGCGCACGCGCAGCACGGCGCCTTCGCGGATCGCGTCGTCCACGAGCGCGGCGGACGGCACCTGCCCCGCCTCATGCCGCGCCAGGCGCGCCTGCAGCGCATGCTTCAGGTAGAGCAGCATCACGACGCCGAACTCGGCCGCCACGCCGGCCAGCGCGATGAAGCCGACGCCGGTGGCCACCGAGAGGTGGTAGTCCATCAGGTAGAGGAACCAGATGCCGCCGATGAGCGCGAACGGCAGCGTGGCCATGATCAGCACCGCCTCGTCGATGCGGCGGAAGGTCAGGTACAGCAGCACGAAGATGATGCCGAGCGTCGCCGGCACCACCACCTTCAGGCGCGCATTGGCGCGCTCGAGGTATTCGAACTGGCCCGACAGCGCGAGGCTCATGCCCGGCTCGAGCCGCACCGCCCGTGCGATGGTCGCGCGCAGCTCGGCCGCCACCGAGGCGAGGTCGCGCCCGCGCACGTCCACGTACACCCAGCCCGAGGGGCGCGCGTTCTCGCTCTTCAGCATCGGCGGGCCGTCGCTGATGCTCACGCTGGCGACCGTGCCCAAGGTGATCTGCTGGCCCATCATCGTGAAGATCGGCAGGTTCGCGAGGCGCTCGGGTGTGTCGCGCCACTCGCGCGGGTAGCGCAGGTTGATCGGGAAGCGCGCCAGGCCCTCCACCGTCTCGGAGACGTTCTCGCCGCCGATGGCGCCGGCGACGATGTCCTGCACGTCGGCGATGTTGAGGCCATAGCGCGCAGCGGCGGCGCGGTCGATCTGCACGTCGACATAGCGCCCGCCCGTCAGGCGTTCGGCCAGCGCCGAGGAGACCCCGGGCACCCCCTTCGCGACGCGCTCGATCTCGGCGGCGACGCGGTCGATGGCGGCGAGGTCGCCGCCGCTCACCTTGACGCCGATGGGGCTCTTGATGCCGGTGGCCAGCATGTCGATGCGGTTGCGGATCGGCGGGATCCAGATGTTCGCCAGGCCCGGCACCTGCACCGTGCGGTCGAGCTCCTCGACCAGCTTCTCCGGCGTCATGCCGGGCCGCCATTGCGCGATGGGCTTGAGCTTGACCGTCGTCTCGAACATCTCCAGCGGCGCCGGGTCGGTGGCCGTCTCGGCGCGGCCGGCCTTGCCGAAGACGCGTTCGACCTCGGGCACGGTCTTGATCATGCGGTTGGTGATCTGCAGCAGTTCCGCTGCCTTTGCCGCCGAGAGCCCGGGCAGCGCCGAGGGCATGTAGAGCAGGTCGCCCTCGTCGAGCATGGGCAGGAACTCGCCGCCGAGCCTGGAGAGCGGCCAGGCCGTGGTGGCCAGAGCCAGCACCGCGGCGACGAGCGTGGTCTTCGGCCGCCTCAGCACCGCGTCGAGCAGCGGGCGGTAGAACACGATCAGGCCGCGCGTCATCGGGTTGCGCAGCTCGTCCGGAATGCGGCCGCGGATCCACGCCACCATCAGCACCGGGATCAGCGTCACCGACAGGCCCGCCGCCGCCGCCATCGCGTAGGTCTTGGTGTAGGCGAGTGGGCCGAAGAGCCGCCCTTCCTGCGCTTCGAGCGTGAAGACCGGGATGAAGCTGAGCGTGATGATGAGCAGTGAGAAGAAGAGCGCCGGCCCGACTTCCACCGCGGCCTCGGTGACCACTTCCCGGTGCGTGTCGCCCGTGAGCTTCTCGCCCGGGTGCGCGTGCTGCCAGGCCTCGATGCGCTTGTGCGCGTTCTCGATCATCACCACCGCCGCGTCGACCATGGCGCCGATGGCGATGGCGATGCCGCCCAGCGACATGATGTTGGCATTGATGCCCTGCCAGCGCATCACGAGGAAGGCGCTCATCACGCCGAGCGGCAGCGCGATGATCGCCACCGCCGAGCTGCGCAGGTGCCACAGGAACAGCGCGCACACCACGGCGACGACGACGAACTCCTCCAGCAGCTTGAAGGAGAGGTTGCGGATGGCGCGCTCGATGAGCGCGCTGCGGTCGTAGGTGGTGACGATCTGCACGCCGGGCGGCAGGCTCTTCTGCAGCTCGGCCAGGCGCGCCTTCAACGCCGCGATGGTGGCCTGCGCGTTCTTGCCCGAGCGCAGGATGACGACGCCGCCGGCGACCTCGCCCTCGCCGTCGAGCTCGGCGATGCCGCGGCGCATCTCGGGGCCGTATTGCACGCTCGCCACTTGGCCGAGCTGCACGGGTACGCCCATGCGGCCGGCGGTGCCGACGGCCAGGGGCACGGCCCGGAAGTCGTCGAGCGTCTTGAGGTAGCCGCTGGCGCGCACCATGTACTCGGTCTCGCCGAGTTCCAGCACCGAGCCGCCCGTCTCCTGGTTGCCCATGACGAGCGCCTGCTTCACCTGCGCCTGCGTGACGCCGTAGGCAGCGAGCTTGAGCGGGTCCATCACCACCTGCACCTGGCGCACCATGCCGCCGACGGCGGCCACTTCCGCGACGTTGGGCAGCGCCTTCAGCTCGTAGCGCAGGAACCAGTCCTGCAAGGCGCGCAGTTGCGCCAGGTCGTTGCGGCCGCTGCGGTCGACGAGCGCGTACTGGTAGATCCAGCCCACGCCCGTGGCATCGGGCCCGAGCGAGGCCTTGGCCGCCGCGGGCAGGCGGCCCTGCACCTGGTTGAGGTACTCCAGGACGCGCGAGCGCGCCCAGTACAGGTCGGTGCCGTCTTCGAACAGCACGTAGACGAAGCTGTCGCCGAAGAACGAGAAGCCGCGCACCACCTTCGCGCCGGGCACCGACATCATCGTCGTGGCCAGCGGGTAGGTGACCTGGTTCTCGACGATCTGCGGCGCCTGCCCGGGCAGCGTGGTGCGGATGATGACCTGCACGTCGGACAGGTCGGGCAGCGCATCGACGGGCGTCGTGCGCAGGCCCCACAAGCCCGCGGCAGCGAGGAAGACCGTGGCCAGCAGCACCAGGAAGCGGTTGGCCACCGACCAGCGGATGAGGGCGGCGATCATCGCCTGGCCCCGGCTGAGGACTGCGGCATCGGCGGCATCGGCGTCGAAGCGCCCGCCGCCGCACCCGCCGGGTTGATCGCGGTGACGACGGCCTCGTCGCCCTGCTGCCTGAACCTGAAGATCACCTTGTCGCCGGCCTTGAGACCCTTGGCGAGGTCGGGCCTGGCGAGCTGGAAGGGCATGGTCATGCGCGGCCACTTGATGGCCGGCACCGCCTCGTGGTCGAGCGTGATGGCCATGCGCTCGACCTCGACCACGGTGCCGCGCACTTCATGCTCGGCGGCGGCGGGTGCGGTGGGCGCAGTGCGCGCCGAAGGTGCTGATGCCGGTGATGGCGCCGCCTGCGAAGCCGCGCCCGCCGGCGGCGCGGCTCTTGCGGTGATGCCCTGCAGGCTCGCCTCGGAGTCGATGAGGAACTGGCCCGAGGCCACCACCTGCTGCCCGGCCTCGAGGCCGCGCCTCACGACGATGCGCTCGCCGAGCTCCGGACCCAGCTGCACCTCCACCGGCCGATAGCGGCCCGGCGCATCGAGGACGTAGACGAGCGCGCGCCGGCCGGTGCGCACGACCGATTCGATCGGCACCACCACCGCATCGCCCTGCGGCGCGCCCTGGATCGCGACCTGCGCAAACATGCCGGCGCGCAGGCGCTGCCCGGGGTTGGGCAGCTCGACGCGAACACGCAGCGTGCGCGTCTCGCGGTTGGCCTCGGGCAGCACGGCGGCGACGCGGCCGCGGATCACCTGGCCCGGCGTGGCCGGCAGCCGCACCTCGGCCGCCTGCCCCGGGGCCACGCCGGCGGCCATCAGCTCGGGCACGGCGGCCTCCACCCACACCGTGGCCAGGCCGTTGATGCGCGCCAGCGTCATGTTCATGCCCACCGTCATGCCCTGGCGCACCATGAGCTCGGTGATGACGCCGCCGATGGGCGCGGCGAGCGTCTGCAGCGCCTGCGGCTTGCCGCTCGACTCCACCTGCTCGATGAGCTCGGCCGGCATGCCCAGCAGCACGAGGCGCTGGCGCGAGGCTGCCGCCAGCGTGGCGTCGCCGGTGGCGCGCACGGCGAGGAACTCCTGCTGCGCCGCCAGCCACTCGGGCAGCAGCACGTCGACGATGGGCGCGCCGGCGGCCACCACGTCGCCCGGCGCGCGCGCGTAGACACGCTCGACAAAGCCGCTGGCGCGCGACTGCAGGATGCTCACGTCGCGCTCGTTGAGCATCACCGTGCCCACGGCATCGATGCTCGACGAGACGGGCTGCCGCTCGGCGCGCGCCACGCGCAGGCCGAGCGACTGCTGCGCCTGCGGCGAGACGGCCACCCCGGGCTTGCTTGCAGCGTCGGCCTCGTCGGCGTACTTGGGCACGAGCTGCATGTCCATGAAGGGCGACTTGCCGGGCTTGTCGAACCTCTGCGAAGGCACCATGGGGTCGTACCAGTACAGCACCTTGCGTTCCGCGGCCGAGGTGGCCGGGGCGGCCGTGCCTGCCTTGCCGCCATGGCTGCCGTCGGACCACAGGCGCGAGGCGCCCCAGCCGGCGAGCAGCCCCAGGGCCAGCATCACGGCGCCGGCCAGGACCGTCTTCGAGTTGCTCATCTTGTTCATTCCGCGATCAGCGTCGTCAGGCGCACGCGCAGCGCGTCGCGCTGCCACTCGAGGTCGATGACGCGCAAACGCGCATCCACCCCCTGCGTGCGTGCCGCGAGCACGGCACCGAGGTCGGCGCGCCCGGCCTGGTAGCTCGCCGTCGCGAGCGCCACGCGCTCGGCGGCGAGTGCGAGGCCAGGGCCCTGCAGCCGCGCCAGCTGCGCCTCCAGCGCGGCGCCTTCGGCGAGCATCGCCTCCAACTCGGCGGCGTGGCGGCGCAGCACGTCCTCGCGCTCGGCGTCGATGCGCTGTGCCTCCTGCCGCTTGGCCTCCACCGCCGGCTGCTGGCGGCGGTCGCGCTGCCAGGGCAGGTCGAAACTGAGCTGGAACGAGACCATGTCGTCGTAGCGCGGGCGCCGGCTGTAGACCAACTCCCAGGCCCAGTCGCCGCGCTTCTCGGCATCGGCCTCGGCCATCTCGGCCGTCGCCATCTCGCGCATCGCGCCGAAGGGCACGAGCTCCGCGTGCCGGTGCAAGGCGCCCCGCACCTCGTCCGCCGCCACCTCGGGCAAGGCCGGCCCGCCGACGAGCGGCTCGTCGGCGCGCGCGCCAACCCAGCGGCGCAGATCGGCCCGGGCCCGCTTCACGTCGCGCGCCAGGTCATCGCCGCGGTCGTCGATCGCCAGCGCTTCCTGCCTGGCCATCGTCAGCTCGGCAGGCTGCGCGGTGCCGGCGGCGATGCGTGCCGGCAGCGTCTCGCGCAGCACCTGGTTCTCGCGCCGCGCATCGGCCAGCAAGGCGAGCCGGCGCTCGGCGTGGTAGACGCCGATCCAGGCGAGCGCCGCCTCGCGGCGGACCGCCAGCGCCGCCAGCGCGAGCGTGGCACGCTCGCGTTCGACGCGCGCTTCGGCAACGCGCAGGCGCGCGTCTCGCTTGGCGCGGTTCGGCACCTCCTGCATCAGCGTGAGGCGCTGCATCGTGCCGGTGTCGCGTGTCGAGCTCCAGCGGTCCGGCCCCGCGATCGGCAGGTTCTCGAGGCCCGCCGAGAGGCGCGGGTCCGGCAAGGTGCCCGCTGCCGGCCGCGCCGCCGCGGCGCCGGCCACGGTGGCCCCGCCGGCGCGCAGCGCGGGTGCCGCCTGGCGCGCGAGATCGAGCGCCTGCGCGTAGCTCAGCCCTGCGAGAGCCGAAGGCGCGTGGAGGAACAGGGCCAACGCGCCCAACCGCGCCGCCGCCATGGTGCGCCCGTGGGTAGACCAACGGCCGCCGGAAAGGGGATGAGACACCTGAGACTCCTTCGGATCGTGCGAGAGCCCGGCCAAGCGTGGCCGGACGCGATGCCGCGTCCATGCGCCAGCGCGCAACGCGCCGGAGCGCAAGGCAATCTAGTTCCGAAGGACCTGCAGGGTCAGGTAGAGAGGCGGCACGCCGGCCGGTGGCCCGGCACCCCATGCCGAGGGCGGCATCGCCGCAGCGAGCCCTGCCGCCTCGGCGATGTCGAGCACGCCCACCACGGCGCCGCCATGGGCCATTGCCGGTGGCGCGCCGAGCACCGCGGCGCCGCTGTTGACGGACTGCTGCCCCGCTTCGCAGTGGACCTTGCACAGCTGAGGCTGTTCAGGGTCCATGGCTGACATGTCGCCGCCGCAGTCCGGCATCGAGGCTATCGTCGACGCCCCTGCGCCGCCCATGCTTTCGCTCGCCGCGCCCGAGAGTTGCGGGCACGCATAGGACGCCGTCGTCCACTGCACGAACAGCAGCAGCGCGACCATCCAGCCTGACAACCAGCGACGATGACCATGCGACGATCGCATGGCGCGTACTCTAGCGCTTCGCGACGGTTGGGCCTTGGTCGGGGTCGGGCGACGCAGCGGTCGGGCGGCGCCGCCGGGACATGGCCAGGGCCCGACCTCCGAACGTTCTGCACCACCTTCAAGACGGCTTGCGTCGCGCCTTGACGGGAGGGGCGCGATCCCATGGCGGCGCCGGCCCGCCGAACCGCTCGGCGAAGAAATCCACCAGCAGCCGCAACGCCAGCGGCTGGTGCTGGCGCGACAGGAAGATGGCGTGGATGCCCAGCGTCTCCGGTTCGAACTCGGGCAGCACGTGCACGAGACGGCCCTGCCGCAGGTCGTCGCCCACCAGGTAGGTCGGCAGGATGGCGATGCCGCCGCCCTCGAGCACCGCGCGGCGCAGCACGGCCGTGTCGTCCGTCGTCATCCGATCCGTCACCGGCAGCTCGATGAGCTGGCGCTTGCGGCGGAAGCGGAACTGCGCCGCACCGACGATGGCGTGCGTGAGGCAGTGGTGCGATTGCAGCGCCTGCAGCGTGCGCGGCTCGCCGTGCAGGCGCAGGTAATCGGGCGCAGCGCACAGCACCGAGCGACAGGTCGCCAGCGGCCGCGCAATCATCGTCGGCTCGAGCGAATTCGTGATGCGAACCGCGAGGTCGATGCGCTCGGCCGCGAGGTCGATGCTGCGATCGGCCACCAGCAGCGCAGCTCACCTGAGGGTGCAGGCGCTGGAAGTCGGACAGCGCGGGCGCGAGCTGCGACTCCGCGAACGACGCCGAGCTGGTGATGCGCAGGCGACCCGAGGGCACACGGCTGATCTCGCCGGCCTGGTGCTTCACGTCTTCCGCGAGGTCGAGCAGCTGGCGGCACGACACCAGCGCCGCCCGTCCCGCCTCGCTGAGGCTGATGCGGCGCGTCGTGCCGTGCAGCAGGCGCGCTCCGAGCCAGGACTCCATCGCGGCCAGGTAGCGGCTCACCATCGCGGTCGACATGTCCAGGCGATCGGCGGCTTGCGTCAGGCACCAGGAGACATCGCATGCTTCACCGCTTCAACTTCGTCCGCCGCCTTCTTCCCGTGCTCGCCCTCGGCGTGGTGGCCGCGGCCGGCGCCGGCGCGCAGACAGCCGCCGCGCCGCTGACCGTCAAGACCTACAACGCCGAGGCCGGCAGCTTCCACGTCAACGCCGTCGTCGTCAGCGGCAAGAGCAAGTCCATCGTCGTCGACAGCGGCTTCACGCGCGCCGATGCGCTGCGCGTCGCGGCCAATGTGCTGGACAGCGGCAAGACGCTGAAGATCATCTTCATCTGCAACGCCGAGCCCGACTTCTACTTCGGCGCCGAGGTGCTCAAGGCCCTGTTCCCGCAGGCGCAGGTGCTGACCACTCCGGCCGGGCGCGAGAAGATCCAGGCCAAGCTCGCCGGCAAGGTCGCGTTCTGGGGCCCGAAGATGGGCGTCAACGCACCGAAGCAACCGATCGTGCCCGAGCTCCTCGGCGGCACCACGCTGAGCGTCGACGGCGAGACCATCGAGGTGCGCGGCACGAGCGGCGAGCTGGCGCACCGACCCTACGTGTGGATCCCGTCGATCAAGGCGATCGTCGGCAACATCGCGGTGTTCGGCAACCTGCACGTGTGGACCGCCGACACGCAGAAGCCGAGCGAGCGCCAGGCCTGGCTGGCCCAGCTCGACGAGATGCTCGCGCTGAAGCCTGCCCTGGTCGTGCCCGGTCACATGGCGGCCGGCACGGCGCTGGAGGCGAGCGCAATCACCTACACGCGCGACTACCTGAAGCGCTTCGAGGCGGAGCTGCCGAAGGCCGGCAGCGGCGCGGACCTGATCACGACGATGCAGAAGGCCTACCCGAAGGCCGGTCTCGGCATCGCGCTGGACATCGGCGCCAAGGTCAACAAGGGCGAGATGAAGTGGTGAACGCGGCATCGGCCGGCCACCGGCTGGCCTGCTTCGCACAGCAAGGCAATCGGCAGAGTTGATCGAGCACGAGCGCCGAAAAGGCAAAGCCCCTGATCCTTCGACAGATCAGGGGCTCACGCAGCGCCGGGCGACGCGGCGAGATGACGCTACATGTGGTCGATCATTACCTGCCCGAAGCCCGAGCACGACACCTGCGTCGCGCCCTCCATCAGCCGCGCGAAGTCGTAGGTGACCTTCTTGCTCGCGATAGAGCGCTCCATCGAGGCGATGATGAGGTCGGCCGCCTCGGTCCAGCCCATGTGGCGCAACATCATCTCGGCGCTGAGGATCTCGGAGCCGGGGTTGACGTAGTCCTTGCCGGCGTACTTGGGCGCCGTGCCGTGCGTGGCCTCGAACATGGCCACCGAGTCGCTCAGGTTGGCGCCCGGGGCGATGCCGATGCCACCCACCTGCGCGGCCAGGGCGTCGGAGACGTAGTCGCCGTTCAGGTTGAGCGTGGCGATCACCGAGTACTCCGCCGGGCGCAGCAGGATCTGCTGCAGGAAGGCGTCGGCGATGACATCCTTGACGACGATCTCCTTGCCCGTCTTCGGGTTCTTGAACTTGCACCACGGGCCGCCGTCGATGGGCACGGCGCCGAACTCGCGCTGCGCCAGCGCGTAGGCCCAGTCGCGGAAGCCACCCTCGGTGAACTTCATGATGTTGCCCTTGTGCACGATCGTCAGGTTGGGCTTGTCGTTGTCGATCGTGTACTGGAGGGCCTTGCGCACGAGGCGCTCGGTGCCCTCGCGGCTGACGGGCTTGATGCCGATGCCCGAGGTCTCCGGGAAGCGGATCTTCTTGACACCCAGCTCCTCGATGAGGAACTTGATCAGCTTCTTCGCCTTGTCGCTCTCGGCCTCGTACTCGATGCCGGCATAGATGTCTTCCGAGTTCTCGCGGAAGATGACCATGTTGGTCTTCTCGGGTTCCTTCACCGGGCTGGGCACGCCCTTGAAGTACTGGATCGGGCGCAGGCAGACGTAGAGGTCGAGCTCCTGGCGCAGCGCCACGTTCAGGCTGCGGATGCCGCCGCCCACCGGCGTGGTGAGCGGCCCCTTGATCGACACCACGTACTCGCGCACGGCGGCCAGCGTCTCCTCGGGCAGCCAGACGTCGGGCCCGTACACCTTGGTGCTCTTCTCGCCGGCGAAGACCTCCATCCAGTGGATCTTCTTCTTGCCGCCGTAGCTCTTGGCCACCGCGGCGTCGACGACCTTGATCATCACCGGCGTGATGTCGAGGCCCGTGCCGTCGCCCTCGATGTAGGGAATGATGGGGTTGTCGGGCACGTTGAGCGAGAAGTCCGCATTCACGGTGATCTTCTTGCCCGCGGCGGGCACCTTGATGTGCTGGGTCATGAATCGGGTCTCCTCGCCGGTTCAGCGGCGGATGGCGCCGGATTGCGGCGGATGGTGGGCTTCGGTGGGAAGGGCGGGTCTCGTTGCCGGCCGAGAGGCGCAACTCAACAAAGGATTTTAGGGCAGGCCCTGTCGATGGCCTGACGCGATGCGAAGCACGCCGGCAGGGGGAGAGGCTCGCGGCACTCGCGGCCCTACAGCGTCGCGCAGTACTCGGCGAAGCGATGCCACAGCCCCGCGGTGAGCGCCCAGCCCGACATCGCCGCCATCAGCAGCCCGGCGCCACGCAGCGCCCACGCCTCCGCGCGCCCGCTGCCGGCGCGGCCGAGCCGCTGCCACACGAGCGGCGCGAGCACGAGGCCGGCCGACGAGGCCGTGGCGAAGGCCGCCATCGCCACGGCCCCGCCGAGCGCGGAATTCGACAGCGCGGCCACGAGCAGCGCCGACTGCAGCAGGCCGCAGGGCCACGCAAACCACAGCGCACCCGCGAGAGCGGCTCGCAGCGCGCGCCCAGCGCTCGGACGCCCGCCACTCGGATGCCCGGCGCTCGGCCGCCCGGAGCCGACGCGCCCCGTGGCCGGCGAAGTCACCGGCTGCCAGCCCGCGAAGGCCGGGGTCGGCCCCGCCGGCAGCGCCTGGCGGCCGAACTGCGCCAGCAGCGCCGGCTGCCGACCTTGCCAGAGCAGCCACAGCCCGAGCACGAACAGCCCGGCATGCACGAGCGCCCAGAACGGCCGCAGCGCCGGCGCGGCCTGTGCCAGCAAGCCCAGCGTCGCCACGCCCCCAGCCGCCACTGCACCCGCCGCTGCATAGCCCGCGATGCGGGCGGCGTGAAAGGCGATCGAGCCTGCCCTGCCGCCGCCGCGGCCGACCACCGCCGCGCACGGCGCCGCGCACATCGCGGTGCAATGCGGCGCACCGGCCAGGCCCAGCATCAACGCACTGACGACGATCGTGGCTTCCATCGGTCTGGCAGCGGGCTCGTGAGGCGCCGGCGCGCGCCGCGCTTCAGATGATGCGCGAGAAGCGCTCGCGCACCTGGCTCGCCTGCAGGTGGCGGTCGAACACCATCGCCACCGCGCGCACGAAGTACCAGCCGAGCGGCGTCACCTGGATGGCCTCGTCGCCGACCTCGACCAGACCCATCTCCTCGAGCGGGCGCAGGCGTTCGAACTCGGGCGCGAAGGCCTCGCGCATGCGCACGAGATGGGCCAGGTCGATCGACTCGAACTCGACGCGGCCCTGGCACATCAAGGCCATGATGATGGCGCGGCGCACGAGGTCGTCGCGCGTCAGCGCCAGGCCGCGCACGACGGGAAACTCGCCGAGCGCAAGCGCGTCGTGGTACTCCTGCAGCGTCTTCGCGTTCTGGCTGTAGGTGGCGCCGACGCGGCCGATCGACGAGACGCCCAGGCCGATGAGGTCGCATTCGGGCTGCGTGCTGTAGCCCTGGAAGTTGCGGTGCAGCCTGCCCTGCCGCTTGGCCACCGCCAGCGCGTCGTCGGGCAGCGCGAAGTGGTCCATGCCGATGTACACGTAGCCATGCGCCAGGAAGCCGGCGATGGCGCTCTCGAGCATGCGGATGCGCTTCTCGGGATGCGGCAGGTCGACCGTCAGGATGCGCCGCTGCGGCTTGAAGCGCTGCGGCAGGTGCGCGTACGAGTAGAGCGCGATGCGGTCGGGCCGCAGCTCGCTCACCTGCGCCACCGTGCGCGCGAAGGACTCCGGCGTCTGCTTCGGCAGGCCGTAGATGAGGTCGGTGTTGATCGACCCGAACCCGCGGGCGCGCGCCGCCACGACGAGGTCGCGCACCATCTCGAAGGGCTGCACGCGGTGCACGGCCTGCTGCACCGCCGGGTCGAAGTCCTGCACGCCGAAGCTGATGCGGTTGAAGCCGAGCGCGGCGAGGTGCCCGAGTCGCTCGGGCGAGGCGGTGCGCGGGTCGACCTCGATGCCGATCTCGGCGCCCGCCGCGACGCGGAACGAACGGCGCAGCAGCGCCATCAGCTCATCGAGCTCGGCGTCGCTCAGGAAGGTGGGCGAGCCGCCCCCGAAGTGCAGTTGCGAGACCCCCTGCGCCGGGCCGAGCTCGGCCACGTGCAGCGCGATCTCGGTGCGCATGTCGTCGAGGTACGGCCGGGCGCGCTCATGGTGCCTGGTGATGACCTTGTTGCAGGCGCAGTAGTAGCACAGCGACTCGCAGAACGGGATGTGCACGTAGATCGAGAGCGGCGGCGCCCCGCCTACCACGGCCCCCTCGGCGCGCTGGCGCAGCGCCTGCCGGTATTCGGCCGCGCCGAACGCCTCGACGAAGCGGTCGGCCGTGGGGTACGACGTGTAGCGCGGCCCGGGCATGTCCAGGCGCCGCAACATCGCGTCGGTGAGGACGAACGGCTCTGGCGCATGACCCGGCATTTTCATGGCCGAACTGTGCTGAGAATGCCGCGGCGCCGGCTTGATCCGTCTCAAGCACCCGGCAGATCGGCGGGCTCCCATCGGCCCTATGAGGGCCACACGCGAGCCCCATGTCAGACACCTGACCTCCACGGGGTCCATGCGTCGCGCGGGGCCCACACCGCCCCCGGGACCGCCGACTCGCGGGCATCCCGCGACCCTGCCCGTGCGCCTGCATGGGCGATACTCCTGCATTCCCGCCCGTCCCCCTGCACGCCATGCCTGCCGCTCTCGCCGCGATCCGTATCGAGCCCTTCAAGGTCGCCTGCTCCAGCTGCAATCTGCGCGAGCTCTGCCTGCCGGTGGGCATGGGCAACGACCAGCTCGAGCGCCTCGACCAGCTCGTCGGCCAGCGGCGCTCGGTGCCTCGCGGCGAACCGTTGTTCCGCGCCGGCGACGCCTTCCAGTCGCTCTACGCCGTGCGCACCGGGTTCTTCAAGACCTGCGTGGCCAGCGAAGACGGCCGCGAGCAGGTCACCGGCTTCCAGATGGCCGGCGAGGTGATCGGGCTCGACGGCATCGGCACCGACCGTCACACCTGCGACGCCGTGGCACTGGAGGATTCGCAGGTTTGCGTCATCCCCTACGGCCAGCTCGAAGACCTGACCCGCGAGCTCTCCGACCTGCAGCGCCAGTTCCACAAGATCATGAGCCGCGAGATCGTGCGCGATCACGGCGTCATGTTGCTGCTGGGCAGCATGCGCGCCGAGGAGCGGCTGGCCGCTTTCCTGCTCAACCTGACGCAGCGGCTGCGCGCGCGCGGCTTCTCGGCCAGCTCGCTCGTCTTGCGCATGACGCGCGAAGAGATCGGCAGCTACCTCGGGCTCAAGCTCGAGACCGTGAGCCGCTCGTTCAGCAAGTTCCAGGACGACGGCGTGCTCGAGGTCAAGCAGCGCCAGATCACCGTGCTCGACTCGACCAAGCTGCAGAAGCTGATCGGCAGCGCCGCCTGCTGAACCCGCACCGGCCGTGCGCCCGGGCTGCGGGCGCGCCTCGTCAGGTGTCGACGATCGTCTCGGCGTTGATCTCTTCGGCGCTGCAGGCCAGCCGCAGGGCCAGCAGGCAGCCCATCGACACCACGGCCCAGAAGACGAAGAAGGCGAGCGAGTAGATCGCCGTATCAGAAAGTCCGAGCGGCCGCCCGTCGGGTGCACGCACGGCGCCCGGGTCGACGAACGCGAAGACGGCGATCTCCAGCACGCCGGCCACGAGGAAGGCCGGCCAGACGACGATAGCCAGGCGGCGTGCGAACCGGTTCATCACCGGGCTCCAGGGCTCAGCGTTGCGGCGTCGCCGCGTGGTTGCGTGCCTGCACGGCAGGCACTTCGGCCGGGCTGGCCGCCGCCTGCGGCGCGAGCACCGGGTCGGGATGGCGCAGCGCCAGGCCCAGCGTCGCGAACGAGGCGATGACCACGGCCAGCGGCCCGCCGATCACCAGCCACAGCATGCGGATGCGCCACCACGGCGTGGTTTCGGTGGCTTGGGGCGCCGGCGCGCCGCGGGGGGTTTGCTTGTCGTCGGCCATGTCTCGATTCTCCTCGGCGTTCAGCGCGGAACCATGAAAGTGGACTTCTCGATCAGCGTGTAGCTGCTCTGGGCCTCGGCGGCAGCGCCGACTCGCTCGATGACGAACTCCAGCCGGTGCGAGCCCGGGCCGGCCTGCGCCGCCACCTCGGGCGGCACGCGCACGGCCACCGGCACCCAGCGCGCCTGCGCCGGCTCGACCACGACCTCGGCCTTGAGGTCGATGGCGATCGACGGCAGGCCGGCGGCACGGATGCGGTACCGCTGCACCGACTCGGTGGTGTTCATGACCTGCAGCCGGTAGACGTTCTCGACCCAGCCGTCCTCGACGATGCGCGCGAGCGCGCCGCGGTCGCGCACGACGTCGACCTTGAACGGCGAACGCAGCGTCATGCTGACACCCAGCGCCACGACGATGAGGGAGAGGATCGCGGCATACACCAGCACGCGCGGGCGCAGCACGCGCGTCAGCTCCTGGCCGCGCGAGAGATGTCGCTGCATGCCGTTGAGCGTGTCGTAGCGCACGAGGCCGCGCGGGTAGTTCATCTTGTCCATGACGCCGTTGCAGACGTCGACGCAGGCGGCGCAGCCGATGCATTCGTACTGCAGGCCCTTGCGGATGTCGATGCCGGTGGGGCACACCTCGACGCACAGGTCGCAGTCGATGCAGTGGCCGAGGTTGGCCGCCTTGAGGTCGGTCTTGCGCCCGCGCGTTCCGCGTGGCTCGCCGCGCTCGCTGTCGTAGCTGATGATCAGCGTGTCGCGGTCGAACATCGCGCTCTGGAAGCGCGCGTACGGGCACATGTACTTGCACACCTGCTCGCGCATGTAGCCGGCGTTGCCGTAGGTGGCGAAGCCGTAGAACAGCGTCCAGAAGGTCTCCCACGGGCCGAGGCCGAACGAGAGCACCGAGGCCGCGAGCTGCTTGATCGGCGTGAAGTAGCCGACGAAAGTGAAGCCGGTCCACAGCCCGATCGCGACCCAGGCCAGCTGCTTGCCGCCCTTGCGTGCCAGCTTCTCGAGCGACCACGGCGCGGCGTCGAGCTTCATGCGGCGGTTGCGGTCGCCCTCGAGGTGGCGCTCGACCCACATGAAGATCTCGGTGTAGACGGTCTGCGGGCACGCGTAGCCGCACCACAGCCGCCCGGCCACGGCGGTGAAGAGGAACAGCGCGTAGGCCGAGATGATGAGCAGGCCCGTCAGGTAGATGAAGTCCTGCGGGTAGAGCACGAGCCCGAAGATGTAGAAGCGACGCGCGCCGAGGTCGAACAGCACCGCCTGGCGTGCGTTCCACTCGAGCCACGGCAGCCCGTAGAAGAGCAGCTGCGTGGCCCAGACGACGCTCCAGCGCCAGGCTGCGAAGCGGCCCGACACGGCGCGCGGATAGATCTTCTCCTGCCTCCTGTAGAGCGAGACCACCTGCTCGCGGACGTCGCCATCCGCTGCGGCGGTGGCGGCGCCACGCACCGGCGTCGAGCCGGCGCCAGCCTTGGCAGCCCTGGAGGTGCCTGCGGCCGAGATGGGAGCGCCGGCCTCGGTTTCGCTCAAGGAGGCACCCACCCGTTCAGTCGGCGCGTTCAGTCGGCGCGTTCAGTTGGCCGCGACCTTCGTGGGCCGCGACAGGCCCCAGGCGTAGGCGGCGAGCACGTGCACCTGCTCCGGCGTCAGCAGCTTGCCCTGCGGCGGCATCACGCCGGCGCGGCCGCTGTTGACGGCCTCGATGACGGCCTGTTCACCCCAGCCGTAGAGCCACACCTTGTCGGTGAGGTTCGGGGCGCCGAGTGCCTTGTTGCCCTTGCCCTCGGGGCCATGGCAGGCGGCGCAGACGGCGAACTTGGCCTTGCCGAGCTGCGCGGCGATCGAGTTGTGCGCGCTGCCCGACAGGCTCAGCACGTAGTTGGCGACGTTGCGCACGTCCTCGGCGCTGCCGACGGCGGCGGCCATCGGCGGCATCGTGCCGGCGCGGCCCTGCAGGATGACCGCCTTGATCTGGTCGGGCGTCTCGGTGGCCAGGCGCGACTCGACGGGCAGCGTCAGGTTCGGGAAGCCCTTGCTGCCGCGTGCATCGGAACCGTGGCACTGCGCGCAGTTGTTCAGGAACAGGCGCTCGCCGATGGCCATGGCCTGCGTGTCGGCCACCAGCTGCTCCGGCGTCATGTCCTTGAACTTCGCGTACACCGGTGCGAGTGCGGCGTGCGCACGTGCCTGCTCGGCCTCGAACTGATTCTGGCTCGTCCACTTCAGCGTGCCGGCGTTGGTGCCGAGGCCCGGATAGAAGGCGAGGTAGACGGCCGAGAACACCACCGTGATGACGAACAGCCACATCCACCAGCGCGGCAGCGGGTTGTTCAGCTCACGCAGGTCCTCGTCCCAGATGTGGCCGGTGGTGTTGTCGTCGGCCATGACGCGCCGGCGGCTGGCGATGACCAGCAGGGCGACGCACGCCACCAGGCCGATGATGGTGGTGGCGGCGACGAACAGCCCCCAGCCGCTGTTGACGAAATCACTCACGGCGCTCTCCTTGTTCCTTGTTCAGCCTGGCCGGTCGGCCCCTCGTCCGCGAACGGCAGCCGCGCAGCGGCTTCGTGCTCGCCTCGGCGGCGCCGGCTCCAGGTGTGCACGGCCAGCGCGATGAAGAGCACGAAGCTCAGCACCGTGACCATGACGCGCATGTCGTTGATGTCCATCATCACGCCTTCCTCACTTGCGCGCGGTGCCGAGCACCTGCAGGTACGACACGAGCGCGTCGAGCTCGGTGCGGCCCTTCACGTCCTCGGCCGCCTTGGTGATCTCGGCGTCGGTGTAGGGCACGCCGACGATGCGCAGCGCCTTCATGCGTGGCGCCATGCCGGCGGCGTCGACGGCGGACCCGGCGAGCCACGGATAGGCCGGCATGTTCGACTCGGGCACCAGGTCGCGCGGGTTGTTCAGGTGCGCGCGATGCCATTCGTCGCTGTAGCGGCCGCCGACGCGGTGCAGGTCCGGGCCGGTGCGCTTGCTGCCCCACTGGAAGGGGTGGTCGTAGACGAATTCGCCGGCCGTCGAGAGCGCGCCGTAGCGCAGGGCCTCGGCGCGGAACGGACGCACCATCTGCGAGTGGCAGTTGTAGCAGCCCTCGCGGATATAGACGTCGCGGCCGGCCAGCTGCAGCGCCGTGTAGGGCTTGAGGCCTTCCACGGGCTGCGTGGTCGAACGCTGGAAGTACAGCGGCACGATCTCGACGATCCCGCCCACCGCCACGGCGAGCAGGATGAACACGATCATCAGGAAGTTGCTGGTCTCGATCTTCTCGTGACCGCTTGGGGCATGTGTTGCCATGTGGTTTGCTCCTGTGCGGTGCGGGTCAGGCGTGCGCCACGGCCACGCGCGGGATCGGCGCCGGGGCGGCCGGGCTGCTGCGCACGGTCATGATCACGTTCCAGCCCATGATCAGCATGCCGCTCAGATAGAGCAGGCCACCGAGCAGGCGGATCACGTAGTACGGGAAGGTCGCCTTCACGCTCTCGACGAAGGTGTAGACGAGCGTGCCGTCGGCGTTGACCGCGCGCCACATCAGGCCCTGCATGACGCCGGCGATCCACATGGCGGCGATGTAGAGCACGATGCCGATCGTGGCGATCCAGAAGTGCGTCTCGATCGCCTTCACGCTGTACATGCTCTTGCGGCCGTACAGGCGCGGGATCAGGTGGTACAGCGCCCCCATGCTGATGAGGCCCACCCAGCCAAGCGCGCCGCTGTGCACGTGGCCGACCGTCCAGTCCGTGTAGTGGCTGAGGGCGTTGACGGTCTTGATCGACATCATCGGGCCCTCGAACGTGCTCATGCCGTAGAACGACAGGCTGACGATGAGGAACTTCAGCACCGGGTCGTCGCGCAGCTTGTGCCACGCGCCCGAGAGCGTCATGATGCCGTTGATCATGCCGCCCCAGCTCGGCGCGAGCAGCACCAGCGAGAACAGCATGCCGATGCTCTGCGCCCAGTCGGGCAGCGCCGTGTAGTGCAGGTGGTGCGGGCCCGCCCACATGTACGTGAAGATCAGGGCCCAGAAGTGCACGATCGAGAGCCGGTAGCTGTACACCGGCCGCTCGGCCTGCTTGGGGATGTAGTAGTACATCATCCCCAGGAAGCCGGCGGTGAGGAAGAAGCCGACCGCGTTGTGGCCGTACCACCACTGCACCATCGCGTCCTGCACGCCGGCGTAGGCCGAGTAGCTCTTCGTCAGGCTCACCGGAATCGCGGCGCTGTTGACGATGTGCAGCAGCGCCACGGCGATGATGAAGGCGCCGAAGAACCAGTTGGCAACGTAGATGTGGCGGACCTTGCGCGTGCCGATGGTGCCGAAGAAGACCACCGCGTAGGCGACCCAGACGACGGCGATCGCGATGTCGATCGGCCACTCGAGCTCGGCGTACTCCTTGCCGCTGGTGATGCCGAGCGGCAGCGTGATGGCTGCCGCGAGGATGATGAGCTGCCAGCCGACGAAGGTGAACATCGCCAGCCCCGGCATGAACAGCCGCGTCTGACAGGTGCGCTGCACCACGTGGTAGGCGGTGGCGAAGAGCACGCTGCCGCCGAACGCGAAGATGACCGCGTTCGTGTGCAGCGGACGCAGCCGCCCGTAGCTGAGGAACGAGATGCCGAGGTTCAGTTCGGGCCAGGTGAGCTGCGCGGCGATGATCACGCCGACCAGCATGCCCACCACGCCCCACAGGACCGCCGCCAGGGCGAACAGCCGCACGACCGTATCGCTGTAGACGCCGTCGGGCGCCGCGGCGCTGGCGGCGCCGACTCGATTTTCTGCCATTGAGCTTCTCCTCACGACGATGCACTGGATCGACGCCGGGATTCTTCCGCCGGTCCCTGGTCGCCGGCTTGATCGGCATCAAGCACCGGGGCGTCGTCTGTAAGGATCCGATCAGCTTCGCGCTCGAGATCCTCGAACTGGCCCTTGTGCACCGCCCAGCCGAAGACCGCGACGATGAACAGCACCAGCACCGCCGACAGCGGAATGAGCAGGTAGAGGATGTCCAAGGAAGCGCCTTCTCTCGTTCTCTCTCGTTCTCTCTCGTGTTCTGCGGCGTTCAGCGCGCGGCGCGCAACGCGTTGAGCACGACCGCCAGGGAACTGAGCGCCATGCCGAGGCCGGCCAGCCAGGGCGGCAGCCAGCCCACCAGCGCGAGCGGAATGCACACGGCGTTGTAGCCGGCGGCCCACACCATGTTCTGGCGCACGATGGCCAGCGTGCGCCGCGCGCTCACCCGCGCGGCGACGAGATCGCCGAGGCGCCCCGAAGCGATCACCGCATCGGCCTGGCTGCGCGCGACGAGCGCCCCCTGGCCCATCGCCAACGAGACGTCGGCGCGTGCCAGCACGGGCGCATCGTTGACGCCGTCGCCGACCATGGCGACGCGCCGGCCCTGCGCCTGTGCGGCAGCGACGGCGGCCAGCTTGTCGGCCGGCGTCGCGCCGCCGATGACTTCGCCGATGCCGACACGCTCGGCCAACCTGCGCGCGCGCGCCGGCGTATCGCCCGACAGCAGGGTCACCGCGACGCCGTCGCGCTTCAGGGCGGCAACGGCCTCACGGGCACCCTCGCGCAATTCTTCCTCGAGCATGAAGCTCGCGAGGACGCTGCCGTGCGCGCCGAGGCAGGTGGTTGCCGCGGCGTCGTCACCGGTTGCCGCGGCGCCGTGCTTGCTGCCCTCCTCGTCCTTCTCACCCTTCTCACCCTTCTCACCCTTCTCACCCTTCTCACCCTTCTCACCCTTCTCGCCCTCCTCATCGGCGACCCAGCTGCGAGCGCCCAGGCGCCACTCCTGCCCGTTCGCATCGAGCGCCCGCAGGCCGCGGCCGGCCACCTCCTCGATGCCGTGCCAGGCCGGCTCGGGCGCCACGAGTTCGCGATCCGTCGCCGCCTCGACGAGCGTGCGCGCCACCGGATGCGTGGACCACGTCGCGAGCGAGGCCGCCGCGGCGAGCGCGGCGTCGCGATCGGCGAGCTGCCGCTCACCTTGCGGCGTCAGCTGCCAGTCGTGCAGGCGCAGGCGGTCGCTGCTGAGCGTGCCTGTCTTGTCGAAGAAGACCTGGTCGACACGCGCCAGGCCCTCGATCGCGTCGAGCCGCTGCACCATCACGCCGCGGCGCGCGAAGGCGCGTAGCGCGGCCACCAGCGCCGCCGGGGCGGCCAGTGACAGCGCACAAGGGCAAGTGACGATGAGCACCGACACCGCCACCCAGACGGCGCGCGGCGGATCGATGACGCTCCATACCGCTGCCGCACCGGCCGCCAGCACCAGCACCGCCCAGAGGAACGGACCGGCCCAGCGATCGGCCAGGCGCACCGCTGCCGGGCGCTGCGTGGCGGCGCTGCGCATCATCGAGACGATGGCCTCGAAGCGCGTGTCGTTGCCCACGCGCTGCACCTGCATCAGCACCGGTGCCCCGACGTTGACGCTGCCGGCGACGAGCTCGCCGCCCTCGGCCTTCGGCACCGGCACCGATTCACCGGTGAGCAGCGCCTCGTCGGCCTGCGTGCGGCCCTCGAGCAGCACGCCGTCGGCCGGAAAGGCCTGCCCGGCGAGCACGCGCACGCGGTCTCCCGGCACGAGCCGCAGCACGCTCACGCTTTGCGTCGCGCCGTCTTCGCCGACGCGCAGCGCGGTCTCCGGCAGGCGCGCCAGGCTCGCCTCCAGCGCCTCGGCGGCGCGGTGGCGCACGCGCATCTCCATGAAGCGCGCGCCGAGCAGGAAGCTCACGAACATCGTCAGCGAGTCGAAGTACACCTCGCGCCCGAACGACCCCGCCGGGTCGAACGTAGCGCCGGTGCTGGCGACGAAGGTGATGGCGATGCCGAGCGCCACCGGCACGTCCATGCCGATGCGGATGACTGGAAGGCCTTTGCGCCGAAGCGCTCCGGCATTCGCCTTGGGAGCGGCCCTGCGGCTCATGCGCAAGCTGCGCCAGGCACCCTTGAAGAACGGGCCGGCGGAGAAGGCGAGCACGGGCAGCGTGAGGATCCAGCTGCCCCAGTTGAGCAGCATGCGCATGTCGTCGGTCAGGTCGCCGGCGCTCGCCACGTAGCCGGGCGTCGCCATCATCATCACCTGCATGGCGCAGAAGCCGGCGACGAAGAGCCGCCACAAGGCCTGGCGGAACTCGCGCCGGCGCAGCGTGCGTGCCGGCGCGGCGGCATCGGGCACGGCGTCGTAGCCGGCGGCACGCACGGCGGCGATGAGCGCAGACGGCCGCGTCGCCTGCGGGTCCCAGCGCACGGTGGCCAATTGGCTGGACGGCGCCACGTGCGCCGTGCGCACGCCGGCGACGCCGCGCAGCGCGCCTTCGATGATGCCGGCGCAGGCCGCGCAATGCAGGCCCGACAGCAGCAGCGACGACTCGGCGAGCCGCTCGCCCTGCTCGCCCGTGACCCAGCGGGTGAAGCGGCCGTGCTCGAGCGGGTCGTCGAGGACTGCGGCGGCATCGGCCTGCACCTCGGCGGCAGGCCGATGCGAGCTCATGGCGGTCGTGGCTGTCGTCGGGGAGGCGGTGGTCATCGGCGTGGCGACGGTGCGCGTTCGTACGACAGCCGACCCCCGATAATCTAGGTTCTCATTGCACCGTCGCTCATGATGAATATCAAGTGGTTCCTGCCGTCTGCCCTTGCCTTCGCGTTGTCCACGGCCATCGTCGCACCTGCGACGCTCTTCGCGCAGCAGGGTCCGCAGCCCCGGCTGCCCACGGTGGACCTGCGCGCCGGCATGCACACCATCAAGGCCGAGCTCGCGGCCACGCCCGAGCAGCAGATGACGGGCATGATGTTCCGCAAGGAGATGAACGGCAACGAGGGCATGCTCTTCGTCAACGAAGAGAAGAGCTCACGCTGCTTCTGGATGAAGAACACCCTCGTGCCGCTGACCATCGCCTTCATCGGCGACGACGGCACCATCGTCAACCTCGCCGACATGCAGCCGCTGGACGAACGCTCGCACTGCGCAAAGGCGCCGGTGCGCTTCGCGCTCGAGATGCGTCAGGGCTGGTTCGAAAAGCGCGGCATCAAGGCAGGCTTCAAGCTCAGCGGGCCGCCGTTCAAGAACTGATTGCCGAAGCGAGCCTGAAGGCCCGCAGGTTCACTGGAGCACCTTCGCGCTTCGCACGCCGGCATGAGCCCTCCGGGCGGCCGGGCGGGCTCAGGCGTGCCTTCAGCCGAAGTTCTTCTCGGCGAAGGACCAGTTCACGAGCTTGTCGAGGAAGGTCTCGACGTACTTCTGGCGCAGGTTGCGGTAGTCGATGTAGTAGGCGTGTTCCCACACGTCCACCGTCAGCAGCGCCTTGTCGGCCGTGGTGAGCGGCGTGCCGGCCGCGCCCATGTTGACGATGTCCACGCTGCCGTCGCCCTTCTTCACGAGCCAGGTCCAGCCCGAGCCGAAGTTGCCGACGGCGCTCTTCACGAAGGCCTCGCGGAACGCCGCGTAGCTGCCCCACTTGGCCTTGATGGCCGCGGCGAGCGCGCCGCCGGGCTCGCCGCCGCCGGCCGGCTTCATGCAGTTCCAGAAGAACGTGTGGTTCCAGATCTGCGCGGCGTTGTTGTAGATGCCGCCGCTCGCCTTCTTGACGATCTCTTCCAGCGGCAGCTGCTCGAATTCGGTGCCCTTCTGCAGGTTGTTCAGGTTCACGACGTAGGCGTTGTGGTGCTTGCCGTGGTGGTACTCCAGCGTCTCCTTGCTGTAGTGCGGCGCCAGCGCGTCGAGGGTGTAGGGCAGTGGCGGCAGGGTGTGTTCCATCTTCGTCTCTCCTGATCGGTTGGGGTGTTGTTGGAGCGCGCGAGGGATTCTAGGCAGGCGGGTCGGACCGGTTGCGCAGTGTGGCTTCGTCGTCCACGGCGCCGCCAAGGGTGTCGCTCGGCGTTCCGATCGCGGCGTCGCCGGGGCGTTCGAGTTCGCTGATCTCGGCGCGCGCCGCGCCGTCGGCCCACACGGCGCGGATGCGCTGCCCGAGCACCAGCCGCGCGGCCTGCGTGATGGCGCGACCGGCGTCGTCCTCGACCCAGGCATAGCCGCGACGCAGCACCTCGCGCGGGTCGAGCGACTTCAAGCGCTGCGCCAGCGCCTCCTGTTCCGAACGCGTCCTTTGCCGTCTCGAAGCGGCGGCGCCGAGCCAGCGCGCCGCCGTCTGCGCCGCTCGGTGCCGCCAGCGCTCCAGCAGCGGGCGCGGCGCCCGCACCAGGCGATGGGCCAGCGCCTGCAGCCGCTGCTGCTGGCCCTGCAGCACGCGCGCCGGTGCCCCGAGCCGCGCCGCGCGTTGGTCCAGCCCCTGCGCCTGCGCCTGCAGCCGGCGCGCCGCGGCGCGCTGCAGGCGTGCCTGCTGCGCCGCGAGCTCGAGGAGCAGGTCGTCGCGAGGCGGCGCGGCCAGCTCCGCCGCCGCGGTGGGCGTCGGTGCGCGCACGTCGGCGGCCAGATCGGCCAGCGTCACGTCGGTCTCGTGCCCGACGCCGCACACGAGCGGCAAGGCACTCGCGGCCACCGCTCGCACCACGCGCTCGTCGTTGAATGCCCACAGGTCCTCCAGCGAGCCGCCGCCGCGCACGAGCAGCAGTGCATCGACTTCTCGGCGCTCGTTGGCCAGCCCGATCGCCTGCACGATGGCGGGCGGCGCCTCGGTCCCCTGCACCGGGCACGGATAGAGCAGCACCTCGACGTGCGGTGCACGCCGCGCGAGCGCCGTGAGCACGTCTTGCAGCGCCGCGGCAGCGGGCGAGGTGATGACGCCGAGCCGGCGTGGATGCGACGGCAGCGCACGCTTGCGCGCCGCATCGAAGAGGCCAAGGGCCTCGAGGCGCGCACGCAGGCGCAGGAACTCCTCGTACAGCGTGCCCTGCCCGACGCGCAACATCGCCTCGGCCACGAGTTGCAGCTCGCCGCGCGCCGCATAGAGGTCGAGGCGGCCGCGCAGCTCGACGCGCTGGCCGTCGGCGGGCTGGAAGTCCACGAGCATGGCCGCGCGCCTGAACATCGCACAGCGCAGCAGCGCGGGTGCGCCGGCGTCGTCCTTCAGCGCGAAGTAACAGTGGCCACTGGACGCACGCATGAAGCCCGACAACTCGCCGCGCACGGCCACCGGGCCGAACCGCGACCACAGCGCGTCGCTGCCGGCCTGCAGCAATGCCGCCACCCCCCAGACAGGGCGCTGGGCGCCGCCGGCAGCCGCGTCAGCCATGCGGCGATCCGCGCCCGCGCAGCACCCGGAACTCCACAGCCGCGCCGGTGCTCGCTTTTCGCCGGGTCGTGCCGAGCGCGCGGACGACGAGTCCGTGCAAGCCGTTGATCTTCATGGGTTTTCCGGCGCCCAAATTTTCAGCAATGGGCACTGAGGGTTGTCCCGGGGGTCGCGAATCGCCGCGCCGCCCGGCTTTGCCCACAGTCTTGTCCACAGGAGCGGCTTGCTGCGTTTCACAAGCTGTGGACAAGCTTGCGGCGGCCATTGCGTCGTGCCGGGGCACTCGGCGGCTTCGGCAATAATCGCGCCCCGCGGCGTGCCCCAACTGGCCGGCCCAAACAAGCTTTGCTGTCCATCATACAAGCGGCCGGTTGGCCGATCTGGCCCCTGCTGTTGTGTTCCATCGTCGCATTGGCGCTCGTCATCGAGAGGCTGTACCACCTGCGTGATGCACTGGTGACGCCGCCCAAGCTGCTCGAGGAAGTCATCTCCGTCACGCGCGCCAACCTGCCCGGCGCCGACGTGGTCAACAAGCTGGCGGAGAACTCGGTGCTCGGTGGCGTGCTCGCCGCCGGGCTGCGCAGCGTCATCGCCGACCCGCGCATCGCCGAGACCGGGCTGCGACAGGCGTTCGAGAACGCCGGCCGCAAGGCCGTGCACCGGCTCGAGCGCTACCTCAACACGCTCGGCACCATCGCGGCGGCGGCCCCGTTGCTGGGGCTCTTCGGCACCGTCGTCGGCATGATCGAGATCTTCGGCTCGCAGGCGCCGGGCACGGGAAACAACCCGCAGATGCTGGCGCATGGCATCTCGGTGGCCCTGTACAACACCGCCTTCGGTCTCATCATCGCCATCCCGGCCTTGATGTTCTACCGCTACTTCCGCGGCAAGGTCGACGAGTTCCAGCTGACGATGGAACTGGCCGCCGAGCGCCTGGTGCCGCACCTGATGCGCTTCGTCGTGCGCGGCACCACCCCCTGAGTCGCGCTCGCGACACCGGCCCATGAAGTTCAGCCGCCACCGCCCCGAGGAACCGGAGATCAACCTCATCCCGTTCATCGACGTGCTGCTGGTGATCCTGATCTTCCTGATGCTGTCGACGAGCTATTCGCGCTTCACCGAGCTGCAGATCAACCTGCCGGCCGCCGACGCCGAGCGGCTGCGCGAGCGCCCCAACGAGGTGGTCGTCGCCGTCTCGAGCGACGGCCGCTACGTCGTCAACAAGAGGGCGGTCGACGGCCGCAGCGTCGAGCTGCTGACAGCCGAGCTCGCCGCCGCCGCGGCCAACCGGCCCGACACGGTGGTCATCATCTCCGCCGACGCGATGGCGGCGCACCAGAGCGTCGTCAATGTGCTCGACGCGGCCCGCCGCGCCGGCCTGGCCCGGCTCACGTTCGCGGCGCAGAACCCGGGCAGCGGCGGGCGCTGAACGGCACCGGCGCGCGGGTGTCGACCGGCAGCGATCGGCCCGCGCGATGAGGGCAGCCCGCCCGGCACAGCCGGGGCCGCGCCAGAGCTTCGGCGGCCGCATCGAGCGCTGGCTGGCCCGTCTCTGGTGGCGCGATGCGCCGGGGGTCGCGGCGCGGCTGCTGTGGCCACTGTCGTGCCTGTACGGCGGCCTGTCCGCACTGCACCGGTGGTTCGCCGGGGCGCCCGTGCCCACGCCCGTGCCGGTGATCGTGGTCGGCAACCTCGTGGTCGGCGGCGCGGGCAAGACGCCGATCGTCATCGCCCTCGTGCAAGCCCTGCAGGCTGCCGGATGGCGCCCGGGCGTCATCGCGCGCGGCCACGGCCGGGAAGAACCCGCGGCACATGAGGCGGGTGAGGCGGGAGCGCGCGCGGTGCGTGCGCGTGCAGCACATCCGGCACGTGCGGCGCACCGGGCCGCTGTGGCACGGGTGACCCCGGACAGCACGGCGCGTGAGGTCGGCGACGAGCCCCTGCTCGTGCACCGCCGCACCGGCGTGCCGGTCTTCGTCGGACGAAAGCGGGCCGACGTGGCGGCCGCGCTTTGCGCGGCCCATCCGAGCGTCGATGTGATCGTCTCCGACGACGGCCTGCAGCACCACGCGTTGGCGCGCGCAGCCGAAGTCGTCGTCTTCGACGATCGCGGCGCCGGCAACGGCCTGCTGCTGCCCGCCGGACCCTTGCGCCAGCCGCTGCCTGCCGTGCTGCCGGGCGGCATGCAGGTCGTCTACAGCGGCCGCCGTGCATCGACGGCCTTGACCGGCACATTCGTGCCGCGCACGGCGCGGCAGGCCGTACCGCTGCAAGCCTGGCGGGCCGGCACTTCGACAGGCTCGCTGCCCTTGGGCTCGCTGAGGGGGCGCAGGCTGAGCGCGCTGGCCGGCATCGGCGCGCCGGAGCAGTTCTTCAGCATGCTCGAGGCCGCTGGCCTCGAGATCGAGCGCCTGCCCTCTCGCGATCACGCCGACTACGTCCGAGCGCCCTGGCCCGACGGCACGGCCGAGGTCGTGACGACGGAGAAGGACGCCGTCAAGCTCGCGGCCCTGCCCGACCTCCGGGCCACCGTGTGGGTGGTGCCGCTAGACTGCGAACTGCCCGCCGCCCTGCTGCACGACCTGCTCGCACAGCTGCCACCCGCGAAGGGCCGGCCCCAGGAACCCCATCGATGATCGATCACCGCCTTGTCGACCTGCTCGTGTGCCCGGTGTGCAAGGGGCCGCTGGAGATGCGCCGCGACGAGCTGATGCGCCCGACCGAGCTCGTGTGCCCGGCCGACCGCCTCGGCTTTCCGCTGCGCGACGGCATCCCCGTGATGCTCGAGAACGAAGCGCGCGCGCTGACGGCCGAGGAAGCCGCTCGCCGCTGAAGAGGCTGAGGCGCGAGCGCAGCGTGGCGGCGGCGACATGAAGTTCACGGTGCTCATCCCGGCGCGCCTGGCCTCGACGCGGCTGCCCGACAAGCCGCTCGCCGACATCGCCGGCCGGCCGATGGTGGTGCGCGTCGCCGAACGCGCGGCCGCCAGCGGCGCGGCGGCCGTGGTCGTCGCCGCAGACGACGCGCGCATCGAACGCGCCTACCGCGAGCATGGCGTGCGCTGCGTGCTCACGCGCGCCGACCACGCGAGCGGCAGCGACCGCCTGGCCGAAGCCTGCGAGCACCTGGGCCTGCACGGCGACGACATCGTCGTCAACGTGCAGGGCGACGAGCCGCTCATCGACCCGGCGCTCGTGCGCGAGACCGCCCTTCTCGTGAACGCGCGCCACGACTGCGTCATGAGCACCGCCGCGCACGCCATCGACAACGCCGAGGAGCTGCGCAACCCGAACGTCGTGAAGGTGGTGCTCGACCGCGCCGGCCTCGCCCTCTACTTCTCGCGCGCGCCGATCCCCTGGTGGCGCGACGGCAACGCCGGCGGCGCTGCCCTGCCCCCACCGGCGCTGCAGCCGCTGCGGCACATCGGCATCTATGGTTATCGCGCCGGCTTCCTGCGCGGCTTTCCGCAGCTCGAGGCGGCGCCGATCGAGCAAGTCGAAGCCCTCGAGCAACTGCGCGTGCTCTGGCATGGCCATCGCATCGCCGTGCACGTGGCCGATGTCGCCCCAGGGCCGGGCGTCGATACGCCGGCCGACCTGGCACGCGTGCGCGCGCTGTTCGCGGCGCCGGCGGGATGACAGGCGCCGGGAGAGCCCCACCGGCGGCGGAGAGTCGAGCCGCGGCCGGGGCCGCTCGCGAGGGCGCGGGCTCCTAGGAAAACCCGTCCGTCGCACGGCGCCGGCGTCAGCTTGACGCACGGTACCGCGTGATATTCTCGATCGGCATTGGCGCAGCATGCGCGTGTGTGACTGCGCCTGCTTCTACGCGCTGCCAGCCCGCGAACTCGGCCCTCACACCTACAACGAGACGCTCGATGAGACTCATTCTTCTGGGCGCGCCCGGCGCCGGCAAGGGCACACAGGCCACGTTCATCTGCCAGCGCTTCGGCATCCCGCAGATCTCCACCGGCGACATGTTGCGCGCCGCGGTGAAGGCGGGCACGCCGCTCGGCCTGGCGGCCAAGAAGGTGATGGACAGCGGCGCGCTCGTCAGCGACGACATCATCATCGGCCTCGTGCAGGAGCGGTTGCAGCAGCCCGATTGCGCCAAGGGCTTCCTGTTCGACGGCTTCCCGCGCACGATCCCGCAGGCCGAGGCGATGAAGAGCGCCGGTGTCAAGCTCGACTGCGTGCTCGAGATCGACGTGCCCGACGCCGCGATCATCGAGCGCATGAGCGGCAGGCGCTCGCACCTGCCGAGCGGCCGCACCTACCACGTCAAGTTCAACCCGCCGAAGGCCGAGGGGCGAGACGACATCACCGGCGAGCCGCTCGTGCAGCGCGAGGACGACAAGGAAGAAACCGTGCGCAAGCGGCTCGAGGTCTACCAGAAGCAGACGCGTCCGCTCGTCGACTACTACTCGCAGTGGGCGGCGCGCGGCGAGCCCGGCGCGCCGAGGTATGCACGCGTCGCGGGCACGGGCACGGTCGAGGAGATCACGGCCCGCGTGCTCGCCGCGCTCGGCGCCTGATCGGCGGCGACCGGCGCACGCATCGGACACTCACCAAGCCCGGCACGCAGCCGCAGCCGCAGCCGCTGGGCGAACAGGACGCAACGCACAGCACGCACAGGACGCACACATGGACATCTCCGGCAAGGTCTTCATCGTCACCGGCGGCGCCTCGGGCCTCGGCGAGGGCGCGGCGCGCGCGCTCGCGGCCAAGGGCGCCAAGGTCGTCATCGCCGACCTGCAGGCCGACAAGGGCGAGGCGGTGGCGGCGTCCATCGGCGGCGCCTTCGTCAAGTGCGACGTGACGCAGGAGGCCGACGGCCAGGCCGTGGTGGCCAAGGCCACTTCGATGGGCAAGCTGATGGGGCTGGTGAGTTGCGCGGGCATCGCCATCGGCGTGAAGACCGTCGGCAAGGAAGGGCCGCACCCGCTGGCCCAGTTCACCAAGGTTGTCCAGATCAACCTCATCGGCACCTTCAACATGATCCGCCTCGCGGCCGATGCCATGTGCAGGAACGAGCCCGAGGCCACCGGCGAGCGCGGCCTGTGCATCAACACCGCCAGCGTCGCCGCCTACGACGGCCAGATCGGCCAGGCCGCCTACAGCGCCAGCAAGGGCGGCGTCGTCGGCATGACACTGCCGATCGCGCGCGACCTCGCGCGCAACGGCGTGCGCGTGATGACGATCGCGCCGGGCATCTTCGGCACGCCGATGCTCTTCGGCATGCCCAAGGAGGTGCAGGAGGCGCTCGCCGCCAGCGTGCCCTTCCCCAGCCGCCTCGGCACCCCCGAGGACTACGGCAAGCTCGCCGTGCACATCTGCGAGAACGAGATGCTCAACGGCGAGGTGATCCGCCTCGACGGCGCGATCCGGCTCGCGCCGAAGTGACATGAGCATGAGCGCCGCCGGTCGGCGCCCAACGCATGGGTCAGCCGAGCGGCGACCGGAGATCAGGCCGCCGGCTTCGTCGAGATGGCCAGCGTCCAGCCGGGGTTGACGCCCTCGCCGCTGTAGGCGCCGCGGAAGGCGCTGTCGTAGGCGGCGCCGTTGAAGTCGCGGTTCCAGTCGGGATGAGCGGAGATGCTGCTCATGTCGAGCGCAGTCTTCTTCAGCATGCCTGCCTTGGGGAACAAGTCGAGTCCCGGCATGGCTGCCAGCGGATTGCCGAGGTAGCCGGGGGCATTGGCGCGCACATCGGTCACGTTGTCGGCCGCGCTGCCGCCGGCACTGGTGACCGACACGGTCGTGCCGCCTGCGAAGACGGCGTTGGCGAAGACGCGTTGCGTGGTGCCGGCCGCGCCCCCGCTCACCACGATGCCGCTGCCGCCGGCCACCACGGTGTTGTGGAAGATGCGGATGTTGCGCACTGACCCGTCGTGCGTCTGCACGCGCAGGGCGCTGCCGCTGGTGACCAGCACGTTGGCGTAGAAGGCGACATTGCCTTCGCACTGGAACAGACCCTCGCTCGGGTTCTCGAACAGCAGGTTGCCGTAGATCGCGAAGCCGTTGCTCGAGCCGGGACCGCTCGGCGGGCAGTCGCCGACGAGCAGGTTGGGCCGCGCCAGGTCGCCGGTGGAGCTGTTGCCCGACTTGGCGAAGACGTTGTGGCGGATGATCGTCGTCGTCGCCCCCGCCGGCATGCCCGCGGGCACGCTGCCCCAGGCGGCTTGGCGCTTGACCTGCATGCCATAGCCGATGGTGTCGCGCACGACGTTGTGTTCGACGAGGCCGGCCACGAACGGGCTGTCGCCCGTGGAGTTGCCGAAGTACATGCCGGTACCGGCGCCGACGATGAGGTTGCGCCGAACGATCCAGCCCCAGGTCGGCTGGCCAGTGGTGGAGATGGCCACGGTCTGCTGGTCGTCGCCGAAGCCGTGGAGATAGCAGTCTTCGATGGTGATGTTGTTGCACGGCCCCTGCACGGCGACGCCGGCGCCGCCCAGGTCGCGCCCGTTCACCTCGAGCCGGCGCACGACGACATGGCTGGCGTTGCTGAAGCGCACCGTGTTGTGCGTGCTGCGGCCCATCAGCACCGGCATGGGGCCGGTGGCCGGACCGGTGATGGTGATGGGCGCGGCGGCCGTGCCGTTGAGATTGAAGATCGGCAGGCCCGGCACGCTGCCGGTATCGGCGCCGCCGGCCGTGATGCCGTAGTTGCCTGAAGCAAGCATCAGGGTGTCGCCGGGCTTCAAGGCCGCCAGGCGCACAAGGTAGTTGCTGGGGTCGGCGCTGATGACGGCGCCCGGAGCCGGCGTGGGCGCCGGGGTGGGCGTTGGTGTCGGTGCCGGGGTAGGCGCCGGAGTCGGTGCAGGGGTGGGGGCTGGAGTCGGCGCCGGCGTGGGTGCAGGTGTTGGGGCGGGTGATGGGGTAGGTGTTGGGGTAGGTGTTGGCGCAGGCGTCGGTGACGGCCCTGGCGCAGGCGCAGGTGACCGCGTGGGGGCCGGCGTCGGTGCCGGTGTCGGCGAAGGCGTCGGTCCCGGCGTGGGAGGGGTGGTCGGTGTCGGCGCGGGCGCAGCCGTCGGCGCAGGTGTGGTCGCGTCGGACTCGCCGGCGCCGCCGCAGGCTGCCAGTGCGGCACTGCCCATGCCCAACGCCGCGGCTCGCAGAAACAGGCGACGGGTCGCCTCGAGGTCTTGATGCATGGGGTGCCGAGTGCTGTCGTTGCGACGCATTCTTCCCCCCGACCGGCGCGGGCCGGAAACGGCATGTTTCAGCCGCTGGCGCCGAGCAGGCTCTTGACGGTGCCTATTGCGCCCGGCGCACGCGCGGGCTTTGCGCCACGCCTTCGATGTCCATGAAGAAACTGCCGAACAGGCCGCGGCTGATGCGCACTTTCGGATCACGCAGCCGATAGCTGGCCGTGCTGCCGTCGACGATCTCCCAGACCTGGCCATTGGCCAGGCGCAGCCGTGCACCGGCAGTCCAGCCGTCGAACTCGCCTTCGATCGAGCTTTCGATGTACTGCGGCAGCAACGCGGCCGGTCGCTCGGGCAGGCCGAAGTCGCGTGTCGCCGGCGCCGAGGCCGCAGGCGGCGCCGCGGACGCCGCGCTCGCGCTGCTCTGCGTTGCCGCAGGCACCGGCGCCGCCGTGGGTCCTTGCGTCGACGCGGCCGCTGCCCTGGGCAGCACGATCGCGTCGTAGCACACGATGCGCGCCGGACTGTCGGCGATGCCGCGGCAGCGCCGCAACTCGGCTTCGACGCTGGACGATTGCGCCGCCGCCGGGCCGGCGGCGCCGAGCACGGCAAGCACCGTGCTCGCCCAGAACGCGCGCAACTTCATCCTCGCTCTCATGGGCCCTTCGCCAGCACCGCGACCGCGTCGCCCAGGTCGCGTTCGATCATCGATGCAATCGCCTGCAGCTTGCCCTTGGCGTCGAGCCAGTCCCAGGGGTCACCGCCGCGGGCTCCCGTCTGCGAGGCAATGACGACTTCACCGCGTGTCACCTCGCGCTTGGCCAGCACGCGCATGCCTGCGAGGTCGACAAGCAAGACGCGCGCGTAGAGGTACGGCGCGAGGTAGCCGACCGTGAGCTCGCTCGTGCCTTCGAGGCGAAGGCGGGTGATGCGGTCGACGTAGAAACCCACGCCCTCCAGCCGCCCGGAGCCGAGCGAACCGCGGCCGGTATTCATGCGCGCGTCGGCGCGCAGCTTCTGCACCAGGATGAGGTGCGTCATGCCCGCGCCGCGCAGTGCCTCGGCCAAGTCGGTGGGAAGCGTCGCCTGGTCACCGTCGATCCAGTCGGACTGGCCGCGGTAGTAGCGCGGCTCGTTGACCAGCATCGGCATCACCTTCGCCGCTGCGTCGGCGCTTGCCACCGCCTTCATCGCCGTGCCGAGCACCACGCGCTCGATGGCGCCACCCTCGATGGGAACACGTTCGCGCACGTTCTGGTCGAGCTTGGTGCCGGTGGTGCCCTCTTGCCCGACGACGACGAACTCGTCCGCAATCAGCGACATGACGCCGATGACGCGCGGCTTGGCCTGGGCCAGGGCGGCCGCCGGCGCCACCACCACCAGCGTGGCGGCGAGCACAGCCATCAGGAGACGGCGCGTCGACGCGGTCCTTTGCTTCATCGTCAACCTCATCCTGGTTCGCCCATGAGAAGGGCCCGGCCGCGCCCTCGCGCTGGCCGGGCCCCTGTTCGCGTTGACGGCTAGATCATGCGATCACAGCGCCATGCGCACACCGACATAGTAGCGCCGGCCGATCGCGTCGTACACGTCGGCAGCCGTGCCGGCACCGGTCGTGCCGACGAGCGTGCCGTTGGTGTCGAACCGCGGCGGCTTGGTGCCGAGTGCGTTGTCCATGCCGAAGTAGAACGTCGACTTGCCGAGCGTGTAGTTGAGCTGCAGGTCGAGGTAGGTCTTCGACGGCACGGTGATCGAACCCGCGGGCAGACCGAAGCCCTCGACCAGCAGCTGGTCGTCGAGTGCCGACTTGCCGATGTAGGTGGTCGTCGTGGCGACCGAGAACGGGCCCATGCTGTAGCCGAGGGACAGCGCGAACTTGTCCTTGGCCGAGCCGATCTCGCCGGCGTAGACGTCGGGCGCCGAGCCGGCTGCCGGAACCACGCTGCCCTTGGATAGGCGGGTATAGGCGAAGCGCGAGTTCAGGCGGCCCGGGCCGATGCGGTCGGCGTAGTTCAGTGTGAGGTCATAGCCCTCGGTACTGAGGCCGCCGCTGTTCGTCACCGCCGAGTCGACGAACGACAACGAGCCGGCGCTGTTGGCACCGACCGCCGCCGAACGACGCGTGATGAACTGGCAGAAACTCGCATCGCCCGTGTAGCACTGGCTGAGGATGAACTGGCGCGGCGTCGAGACGATCGCGTCGTCGATATCGATCTTGAAGAAGTCGAGCTCGACCGACAGGTTGCGCAGGAACGACGGCGTGTAGACGATGCCCAGCGTCCAGGACTTGCCGACTTCCTCACTGAGGTTGGGGTTGCCACGGTCGAAGCCGCTGATGCCCTGCGTGTCGGCCTGGTTGAGCGTGAACGTGCCGCCGTTGGCGGCAATGTTCGCGGCAACGCCAGGCGCGGCACGGCAGCGGTCGGCCAGCGTACCGGTCTGCGCGGCGGTCACGCCGGTGCAGGGGTCGACGATGCCGGTCGGGAAGGTCTGGCTCGGCGGCGAGTACAGCTCGTTGATGTTCGGCGCACGCGTCGAGCGCGCCTGCGTGCCGCGGAAGCGCAGGTCGGCCATCGGGCTCCATTCCAGGCCGGCGGTCCAGCTGGACACGCTACCCACGGTGGAGTAGTCGGCACCACGCACGGCACCGTTGAAGGTCAGCGCGCGCACGGCCGGCAGGTTCTTGAGCAGCGGCACCCGCACCTCGGCGAACAACTCCTTCACGTGGAACTCGCCCTCGGTGCGCGGGATCGCGTTGCCGGCGTTCAGGCCGGCCTGCTGCAGCGGGTCGAACTCGCTGCGCGAGTACTCCTCGCGCCACTCGAAGCCCGCAGCCAGCGAGACCGGGCCAGCAGGCAGCACGAACGGCTCGCCGCGCACGACGCCACCGGCCAGCTTCTGCGACGTGAGCGTCACCAGCAGGCTGGGCGCGGTGATGTAGTTGACCGCGGCGGACGAGAGGCTGTTGAAGCCGAAGATGTTGGCCGGCACGCAGCCCTGGGCGCGGGCCTGCTCGTCGCGGCAGATCGCCTCGGTGACGTTACCGTCGCCATCGACGTCGGTGACGTCGGGCACCGCCTCCATCGCATTGCGGAAGTTCAGGACGTTGACCTGGCCACTGGAAACCTGCGACTCCTTGGTCGCACCGTAGCCCGCAAAGGCCTCGTAGTCCCAGGACTTCAGGATCGTGCCCTTGAACCCGCCGAGCACACGGAAGGTGTCGCGGTCGGCGGTGCTGCCGCGGTTGCCCACCTCCGAGAGACGGCGTGTGAACGAGTAGTCACGCAGGCCGTCACCGTTGGTGTCCGTCATCAGGGCGAGCAGCCCTGCGGGGATCAGCGGGTTGGCGCGAATGGCCCCGGCATAGCTGAACTCAGCGGGGCCGACACCGGTCGCCGGATAGAGACCGCCAGTCTCGGCCGCCGAGTCCAGCGGGAAGGGCTCGAGCTGGCTGCGCACCTGCGTTGCCGCATACGTGCCTTCGAAGAAGACGCTGTGGCTCTCGGCGATGGCCAGCTCGCCCTTGGTGGCGAAGAGATAGCGCTCGGTCGGCACGGCCAGGTAGCGGAACGCCTGCCGGTTGAAGCCGGTGGCGCCGACACCGTCACCCGCCGGGCCGTTGGTCGAGAACGGAATGATGTTGCCTGCGCGGTCGAAGGTGCGGTTGGCACCGCCGCCCGCGGCGGCGCCGTTGGTGTCGAAGAAGATGCGACCCTGCGGCGCGAAGCTGGAGAAGAACGGCGTCGTGAAGGTGAAGAAGTCGGCCGGATCGCCGGTGAAGTTGGCGTTGTCGACGTTGTCGGTCGGCTCGCGGGTCCAGCCCGGCACCGAGCCCTGCTTCGAGTAGCCGAAGTGGGCCATGATGTTGCTGCGGCCGTCGGCGCTCGTGAGGCCACCGGTCAACGACAGCACGCCCTTCTTGTCGTCGCCCTTCGAGCTCTCGCCGTAACGCACGTCGATGATGACGCCGCTGAAGGCCTTCTTCAGGATGATGTTCACCACGCCGGCCATGGCGTCGGACCCGTAGGTGGCCGATGCGCCACCGGTCAGGATTTCGATCCGCTCAATGAAATCGGTGGGGATGGTCGTCAGGTCGACGGCAGCGCTGCCCGGAAGACCCGAGACGAAGCGGCGGCCGTTCACCAGCACCAGCGTGCGATCGGTCCCGAGGTCTCGCAGGTCGACCGTGGCCACACCGGAGCTCGAGGTCTGGAAGTTGGAGTTGGTGCGGCTGATGGCCGGCGTGCCCAGCGACGGCAGCTTGAGCAGCAGCTCCTGCACGTTGGTGACACCCGACTTGGCGATGTCTTCGCTCGTCAGCACCTGCACCGGTGCCGGCGACTGCGCGCCGATGGACAGGATGCGCGAACCGGTGATCTCGACGCGCTGGTCGGTGGACTGCGCTTGCGCGGTGCCGGCCAGCAGGCCTGCACCACCGACCAGCATGGCAGCAGCCACACCGACCTTGGTCTTCTGGAACATGGAGAACCTCCTACGATTGGATGGAATCGGCAGCAACGGGCTGAAGAGGCGGAACGGCCTGTGGGCCGAAGCGCGCGCATCCCTCTCGCAAGGAATGCGCCCGCAATCCGCGTAACCAGCGTGCAACCGATTGTGGAGTGCGGGTTTCACCGGGTCGCTTCGGGAAAGCGATATCGGAGCCCTCGGTGGCGCGTCTCGTTGGTTCGGAGCAACGCCGCGCATGCACCTGAAACTGCCTGTTCGCGCATCGCGGCAGGGCGCCGCGAATCGAGTGGAAGAAACCGCGAGGGCGAACCGTACCCGGCCCGCCCTCGCTGTTCACAAGGCGCTCGCAGCGCGCCGGGGCCGGCGCGCTGAAACCCACCGGGCGGGCCCGGCCGGCCGGCCCGGGCCCGATCAGAACCGGACGTTGACGCCGAAGTTGTAGAAGCGTCCGACCGTGTCGTAGGTCTGCGGGAAGGTGTTGCCCGAGTTGGCACTCGTCGTGCCGATGGTGTTGCCCACGATCGGCGGGCCCTTGTCGCCGGCGTTGTTGACCGCCAGGCTCAGGCGCACGTTCTTCGTTGCCTGCCAGGCGGCATTGAGGTCGAAGTAGTCGTAGGCGGGGATCTCGGCAAACGCCGCCAGGAAGTTCGTCCCGCCCGGCTCCTCGGTGGACTTGCCGAGGTGCCGCCACGCGTAGCCGATCGAGAAGTCGCCCACGTTCCAGGTCGTGCGCTGGATCCACTTCTCCTTGAAGTTGGGCGACGCGAAGGCGTTGCCGCAGGCCACGCTGTAGAAGCCGTTGCAGTTGCGGTTGACGGCCGCCGGCGTGGCCTGGAACTCGAGCTTGTCGACCTTGTTGTAGTTCAGGCCGATGTCGAGCCGGCCCCAGCTCGGGTCGAGGCCGACGTCGCGCAGCGGCAGGCGGTAGTTCACGGCCAGGTCGTAGCCGCGCGTCTTGATCGTGCCGAGGTTGGACGATGCCGTGAACACGCCTCGCGCCTCGGCACCGTTGAAGGTGCCGTTGAGCGGGTTGCGGAAGATGAGGGCGCAGAAGTCGTTGAAGGCGAAGGCGGGGTTGGCGGCCGCGCTGTAGCAGTTCGTCAGGATGTCGGTGACGCTGGCACTCGAGATCGCCTTCGTGATCTCGATGTTGTAGTAGTCCAGCGAGATCGTCAGGCCCTTGGCGAAGTCGGGCTCGAAGACGATGCCGAAGGTGGTGGTATCGGCGTCCTCGGGCTCGAGCGCCGGGTTGCCGCCGGCGAGGTTGTTGATCTGGCCTGCCGAGGGGGCGGGCAGCGAGCCGATCGAGCCCACGGGCACGCCCGTGACGCGACACAGGTTGGACAAGGTGCCCGGGGTGTTCGCCTCGGCCTGGTTGATCGACGCGCCCTGGCACGGGTCGACGGCGACGTTCGACAGGCCCGACACCTGCGGCGCATACAGCTCGTTGATCGAAGGCGCGCGGGTCGCCTTCTGCTGCATGCCGCGGAACTTCAGGCCGCGGATCGGCGAGTAGTTGCCGCCGATCTTGTAGGTGTTGTAGGTGCTGGTGGACGCGGCGGTGAACGAGGTCGCGCGCAGCGCACCTTCGAAGGTCAGGGCATGCACCCCGGGCAGCCCCTCGACGATCGGTGCGGTGATCTCCGCGTAGCCTTCCTTCAGCAGGATCGAGCCGCTGCGGTCCGGGGTCGGCGCACCCGTGCCCAGCACTTCGCTCTGGATCTGCCGCGCGCTGTCGCTCTTGTTGCCGGCAACTACCTCCTGCCGCTCGACGCCGAAGGCCACGCCGATCGGCGACTTCGCGAACGGGCTCCGCAGCGGGCCGAGATCGCCGTTGACGAAGACGGCCGCCACCTCCTGCTCGACGCGCTGGAGCTGCAGCGAGTCGAGGTTGAAGAAGGCGATCATCGCCGGCGTGATGGTGCCCTCGGCACCGAACACGTTCAGCGGCACGCAGCCGTTGGCCGGGTTCACGCAGGCCGCGGGGGTGAGCGCATTCAGCGCCTGCCGCACCTTGGACAGCGAGCCCCAGTTGCGGTCGACCAGCACCTGGTCGGCCTCGCCGTGCGAGAAGTAGGCGTCGTAGCCCCAGCTCTCCCAGATGCTGCCCTTGGCGCCGAGCGTCCACTGCGTGGTCTTGTTCTCGAGGTCGCGGATGCGCGGGCCGAGTTCGGTGATGCGGCGGCCGATCGCCAGCGTGATCGGCGTCGGATCGCCGGCGACGCAGTTGCCGGCGGCGATGCCGAATGCGGTGCACAGCTGCGAACGCATCAGGGCCGGGATGAACGGGTTGCCGATCGGGATGGTGAAGGTGTTGAGGAACGTGCCGCTGCCGGCCAGGTTGAGCGTCACGTCGCTGCGCGTGTGCAGCACCTCGCCGTACATCTCGACGTGGTCGTTGATGCGGTAGTTGGCGATGCCCGTGACCTGCTGGCGATCGTTGGGCGTCTGGTACAGGTTCACGGGCTGGAAGTTGAAGCCGGGCCCGGGCGCCACCAGGCCGCCCGTCGCGGGATCGATCTGCAGCGTGCTCAGGCCGCCGGGCAGGGTGGCAAGCTGCGCGGCGCTGATCTGGGCCGGCACGTCGGTGCCCGAGCCCTGCGGGTTGCCGGTCGTGGAACTGAGAGCCGCCTGCCCGCTGGGCCGCGAGCCCTGCAGCAGCGGGTCGGTCTTGCTCTTGCCGAGGCTGAGGATGACGCTGCCCTTGCCGTCGGCAAGCGTGGCACCGAGCGTGACGTTCGAGGTGTAGCGCTTGGCATCGCCCTGCTCGGAGATGCCGTAGCTGCCCCCCGCCTCGAACCCGGTGAAGCTCTTGCGCAGGATGAAGTTCACGACGCCGGCGACCGCGTCGGCGCCGTACACCGCCGAGGCGCCGCCGGTGACGATCTCGACACGGTCGACGAGGTTCAACGGCACCGAGTTGGTGTCGACGAAGGCGAACAGGCTGAACGGCACGACCCGCCGGCCGTTGATCAGCACGAGCGTGCGGTTGGCGCCGCTGACGCTGCCCGAGCCGAGCCCGCGCAGGTCGATGACCGCGCCGCCGGTCGAGCCGTTGTTGGTGCCCGGGCCGATCGAGGGCACCGCAGCCGGCAGCGTCTTCACCACTTCTTCGACCGCCACCGGCGCGGACGATGTGAGCTCGACCGCCGAGACCGTGGACACCGGGCTGTTGGAGATGGTGTCGAGGGTGCGGATGCGCGAGCCCGTGATCTCGATGCGTTCGGTGCCTTGCGACCATGCGGGGGCCGAGACGAGAAGGCCCCCCATGGCGAGCAGGACGCCGGTACAGACTTGAGTCCTCTTGAACATTTGAACCAGACTCCTCAGAAGGGAAGGTTTCGGTAGGGTCTGACGCAACGTTGCGCGCGTGCAACGAAGCCCGCGCAAATTGCGCCATGTGAACAAATTGTTGAATGCATGTATCAGGCCGGGCGCCAGGGGAATCCATGACGGGAAACCACGCACGCGCGGGGTTGCGCTTCGGGCGTCGCCGGCGCGCGCGCCCAAACCGAGGCGCAAAACGCTTTGATTTCAACGAGTTGCGGGCCGGAGCCTGCTGGCCAGTCGCACCAGGCCGGGCAGCCCGCTGTCGGCTTCAGGTCGGCTCCAGACCGGCTCTAGGGCTAGTCCCTAGCTCCAGGGCGATGTCCCCGTTGGGGTCGCGCAACACACCCCGCATCGGCGAGGTCGGGCAGGCCAACGGCGCCGGGCTTCGCCCGGCTCAGGCGCGCACGGGCAGTTGCGGCACCGCCGCCAGCAGCTGCCGCGTATAGGCGTGGGCGGGCCGCTCGAGCACCTCGGCGCACGCCCCCTGCTCGACGATGCGCCCGCCCTGCATCACGGCCACGCGGTCGGCCATCAATTCGACGACGCCGATGTTGTGCGTGATGAAGAGATACGACACGCCGAGCGTGCGCTGCAGCTCGCGCAGCAGGTTGAGGATCTGCGCCTGCACCGAAACGTCGAGCGCCGAGGTCGGCTCGTCGCACACGATCAGTTCGGGCTGCACCGCCAGCGCGCGCGCGATGGCGATGCGCTGGCGTTGGCCGCCGGAGAACTCGTGCGGATGGCGTTGCAGCGCCTCGCTGCGCAGGCCCACCTGTTCGGTCAGCTCGGCGATGCGGTGCCGGCGCTGGCCCGCGTCGAGCCCGGGCCGCAGCGCGACCAGGCCTTCTTCGAGCAGTTCGGCCACGCGCATGCGCGGGTTGAGCGAAGCGAACGGGTCCTGGAAGATGATCTGCACTCGCCGCCTTGCCGCGTGCAGGGCCTCGCCCTGCATCGCCAGCAGGTCGATGCCGTCGAGCAGCGCGCGACCGCGCACCTCGGCGATACCGCGCATCAGCTGCACGATGGCCTTGCCGGTGGTCGTCTTGCCGCAGCCGCTCTCGCCGACCAGGGCAAGCGTCTCGCCGCGCTCGATCGTGAACGAGACCTCGCGCACGGCGTCGAAGTGGCCGCGCACGCGCTGCAGCGCGCCACCACGCACAGCGAAGCGCACGCCGAGCGACTGCACGTCGAGCAGCGTGGTGGGCTTTGCTTCCACGCCGGCGGCCTCGGCGGCGGTGGCTGCGGCAGCACCTCCTGCCGTGTCACCTGCCGCGGCGATGGGGCCGGCGGGGATGGCGGGCGGTGCCTCTTCCAGCACGCAGCGCACCTCCCGCCCCGCACCGAGCGGGCGCAGCGGCGGCGGCGCGGCCAGGCAGGCCTCGTGCGCGTAAGCGCAGCGCGGCGCGAAACGGCAACCGGTGAAGGCCGCCGTCAGCGGCGGCACCGTGCCGCCGATCGCCAGCAGCGCCTCGCCGCGCGCGGCACGCCGCGGCAGCGCCCGCAGCAGGGCCTGCGCGTAGGGGTGCCGCGGTTGCGCGAAGAACTCCTCGGCGCTCGCCACCTCGACGATCTGGCCGGCGTACATCAGCGCCACGCGCTGCGCCATGCCGGCGACGACGGCGAGGTCGTGCGTGATCAGCATGAGGCCCATGCGGCGCTCGCGCTGCAGGTCCTGCAGCAGCTCGAGCACCTGCGCCTGGATGGTGACGTCCAGCGCCGTCGTCGGCTCGTCGGCGACGAGGAAGTCGGGCTCGGCGGCCAGCGCGACGGCGATCATCACGCGCTGCTTCTGGCCGCCGCTCATGCGGAAGGGGTAGTCGTCGATGCGCCGCGCCGGCTCGGGGATGCCGACACGCTCGAGCCACTTCAGCGCCTTGGCGCGCGCCTCGGCCCCGCGCAGCGGCGTATGCGCCTCGATCGCCTCGACGATCTGGTCGCCCACGCGCATCACCGGGTTCAGGCTCGTCGCCGGCTCCTGGAAGATCATGCCGATGCGCGCGCCGCGCACGCGGCGCATGGCCGACTCGGGCAGGTCGAGCAGTTCGATCGTGCTGCCGCTTTCGTTGCCTGCACCGCCTTGGTGGCTTGCGCCGCTTTGGTGGCTTGTGTCGCCGTTGCGCCCGCGCAGGCGCACGCTGCCGGCGGTGACGAGGCCGTTCTCGGGCAGAAGGCGCATCAGCGCCAGCGCCGTCATGCTCTTGCCGCAGCCGCTCTCGCCCACCAGCGCGAACGTCTCGCCACGCGTCAGCGTCAGCGCGAGGCCGTCGATGGCACGCACGACGCCGCTGTCGGCATCGAGTTCGACGGCGAGGCGATCAATCTCGATCATGCGCGGCCCTTTGCGCCTTGCCCGCCATCGTCGGCGCGCTTTTCACCACCGGCCGCACCCCCCGCCGCCCCGCCGGCGGCCCCGGCGGCCCGATGCCCGTGCAGGCGCGGTCGCATCGAGCGCGAGCGTGGATCGAAGGCGTCGCGCACGCCGTCGGCAAACAGGTTGGCCGCCAGCACCAGCGTCACCATGAAGCCGAAGGCCGCCGCGAAGCTCCACCAGACCACGGGGTCGCGGCTCATCTCGTTGCGCGCCAGGTTGATCATGCCGCCGAAGCTGTTCATCGAGGGGTCGACGCCGACGCCGACATAGGTGAGCACCGCCTCGTAGAGGATGAGGTCGCTGAAGCTGAGCACGGTGGAGATCAGCACCAGATGCACGACGTTGGGCAGGATGTGCCGCCCCATGATGCGTGCGTGGCTCACGCCAAAGGCGGTGGCCGCCTGCACGAATTCGAGCTCCCGCAGCTTCAGTGTCTCGGCGCGCACCAGGCGGCAAAGCGTCGACCAGCCCGTGAGGCCGAGGATGGCGCACAGCATGAACAGCTTCAGATCGGAACGCTCGGCACCGGTCTCGAACCACTCCGGGTGCTTGTCCAGCCCTACCTGCACCATCAGCACGCAGGCAGCAATCAGCAGCACGCTCGGCACCGAGGACAGCAGCGTGTACAGGTACTGCACGGCTTCGTCGACCCAGCCGCGGAAGTAGCCGCCGAGGATGCCCAGCGCCACCGCCAGCGGCAACATCGCCAGCGTGGACAGGGTGCCGATGACGAACGCCGTGCGCACGCTCTTGAGAAGCCGCACCAGCACGTCGTTGCCGGTGAGGTCGGTGCCGAAGACGTGGTAGTGATCCATGAGTGCGCCGACCGCACCGCCCGCGATGGCGACGGCCGCGCCGGTCAGCAGCAGCGCGCGCAGCGGCAGCGGCGTGCGGTCCAGCGCGATGGCGCGCCAGGCCCCGGCGGTACCGCCGCGGCCGCGCACGCACCAGGCGAGGAGTACGCTTGCCAGCAGCGCCAGCGCCGCACCGGCAACCGCGCCCGTGCCGGCTCGGGCCGCCACGTCGGCCGCCCACTCGGTACCCCAGCCACGCGCCGGGTCCTTCAAGTGCGCGCCACCGTGCACGAGGCGTGGATAGTCGCGCACGGTCTGGCCGCCGACGACGATCGCCTGCTTGCTGAACTCCACGGTGGCCAGCGGCGCCGAGTAGCTGCTCTCCCGCATGGCGAGTTGCCGTGCCAGCGCCAGGTCGAGCAGCGACTCGACTCGCGAGTCGTAGAACACCGAGCCCGCCGCCTGGCCGGCGGCCGACGGCACGGCGCGCCGGAAGTGCACGCTGTCCAGCCCCGCCACGCCGAGAAACAGCACCAGCACCAGCGATGAGCTCAGCGCTGCCGGGTCGCGCAGCACCGCGCCCCAGGTGGCGCGCAGTTGCGGCGAACGCGCCACGCGCAGGCCATAGGCGGCCAGCGCCGCAGCGAGCAGCCACAGCGCCACGTCGGTCCACAACCAGACGAACTGAAAGCTCATGAAGGTGAGCCCTGCGCCAGGCCGCCCATCAGGCCAGCCGCACGCGCGGGTCGATCCAGCCGTAGGCCATGTCCAGCAGCAGGTTGGTGGCGATGTACAGCAGCGAACCGAGGAAGACCATCGTGCGAACGATGGCGAAGTCCTGCCCGGCGATCGCCTCGATGACGAAAGCGCCCAGGCCCGGGATGCCGAAGAAGCTCTCGAACACCAGGCTGCCGAGAAAGACATAAGGCAAATAGGCGCCGGCGCTGGTGATGATGGGAATGAGTGCGTTGCGCAACACGTGCCGCAGCAGCACGAGATGCTCCGCGATTCCTTTGGCGCGCGCGGTGCGCACGTAGTCTTTGCCGATCTCCTCGAGGAACATCGCGCGGTACAGACGCGCCTCGCCCCCCAGCCGCGCCAGCAGCGAAAGCAGCACAGGCAGCAGCAGGAAGCGCACTGCGTCGAGCCCCGGCGCATAGCCCGAGATCGGCGCCAGGCGCAGCAGACGCGAGAAGCAGTATTGCCCGACGATGATGTAGAAGAGGCTCGAGATCGACAGCAGCAGCACACACAGCACGACGCCCCAGAAGTCGATGCGCGAATGCCTGAAGAAGACCAGCAGCACGGAAAAGCCCACGCTCACGACGAGCTGCAGCACGAACAGCGGCACCGCCAGTTGCAGGCTCACGCCCATGCGCGTGGACACCTCGTGGCCGATGTCCACCGAGCGAGCCGAGTCGCTGCGGCCGAAGTTCAACGCCATCAGTGATACCGAGCGCTCCCACATGACCGTGCGCGTCAGCTTCGCGGCGCCCTCCTCCTTGGCGTTCCAGTACAGCGGGCGGTCGTAGCCGCGCTCGGCCTTCCACTTGTCGATCTGCTCCTGCGTCACCCGCTTGCCGCCGATATTGAGACGCGCCATGTCGTCCGGCGTGTTGACGGTGAAGAAGAGGAAGAAGGTCAGCAGGTTGACGCCGACAAGGACCAGCAAGCCGTAGCCGATGCGGCGCAGGATGAAGCCTCCCATGGGGTCAGTCCGCGCCGGCCACAGCGCCCGCGGCGCCTGCATGAGCCGCGCTGCCGCGTGCGGTGGACTGCTCGCGCGCGCGGTAGCTGCGCCGCGCCGCCCAGGCCAGCGCCAGGGCCGCCAGCGCCAGCAGCCACAGCGGCCAATACACCGGTCGGTTCCATTGCGCCTGCCGCCGCTCGCGTTCGGCCACATCGAGGCGGTAGTACTTGGCCATGTCGCGGATCATGATGCTCGGCTTGCCGTTGTGCACCCACGACTGGAAGGCAAGGCCGCCCCACGGGAAGTAGCCGAAGCACCACGGCGAGTCCTGCTGCGCGATGGCGATCATCTGGTCGATCACGGCCTGCTTGCGCGGCCCTTCGTCCAGCGTCTGCAGCTGGCCGTAGAGCTTGTCGTATTCGGGGTTGTCGTAGTTGGCGTAGTTGTCGCCCTGATTCTTCGAGCGCCCCAGCGGCCCGTACAAGAGGAAGAGAAAGTTCTCCGCATCGGGGTAGTCGGCCAGCCAGCCACCCCAGAAGATCTGGTGCCTGCCCTTGAGCGTCTTGTCCTGGTACTGGTTGAAGTCGGTGGCGCGCACCTCGAGCTGGATGCCGAGCTTGGCGAACTGCTTGATCATCCAGTCGTTCTCGGCCTTGAAGCCGGGCGTCAATGCACGCTGGAAGTCGTAGTTGAGCACCAGCGGCTTGCCGCTGGCCGCCTCGCGGCCACCTGGATAGCCGGCTTCGGCGAGCAGGCGCCGCGCATCTTCGATCGGCCGGCGCACCACCTTGCCGGCGACGAGGCGGTGCGTCACCGGGTTGTGGTGGCCGGGCTGCCCTTCGCGCGAGCCGAAGAGGCCCGGCGGCACCGGGCCGTGTGCCACCTCACCGCCCTTTTGCTTGAAGATGCGGCCGTAGCCCTCCTCCCAGTCGATGGCGATGGCGATTGCCTGGCGCAGCTTGCGGTTCTTCTCGCGCCGCGCTGGCGTATCGCCGTGGCCGACCACCGGATCGAGCATGTTGAAGCCGAGATACCAGTTGCTGATGTCGGTCATCAGCGGAAACTTGAAGCCGCGGCGCTGGAAGAACTGCTGCACCTCGGCCGAGTCCTCGGCATCGGCGCGGAAGTCCACGCCCCACTCGGGCCGCTCGATCTCGGGTACATCGAAGAAGCCCTGCTTGAACTTCTCCTTCAGCGACACCTTCTCCTTCTCCAGCACGACATGCAGCGTATCGATGAAGGGCATCGTCTTGCCGCAGTCGACCAGCAGCCCCGCGGCCTCGTCTCCGGGCATGCCCTCGCAGGGATAGGGTTCGCCGCGGAAGTTGGGGTTGCGCACCATCACATGCCGGCGGTCGCGCACGAACTCCTTCATCATGTACGGGCCCGTACCCACCGGCCACTGGTTGAGGGACAGGCCCGCCTCGTTCATGCCCGGCTGCGCATAGAAGGCCTCGGCCTCCCAGGGCACAGGTGCCAGGAACGGCAAGGCCATCCAGTAGGCCCACTGCGGATACTTGCCGTTCAGGCGGATGCGCCAGGTGTACTTGTCCGGCGCGCTGGTACCGGCGAGCGGGAACCGGCGGAAGTCGAGGAAGGGCTTGTCGCGCGCGTCGTTCGGCAGGCCGGCGGTGAGTTTGGCGTCTTCGCGCTTGATGAGCTCGACATACTCCTTCAGGCCGATGACATGGTCTGCGAAGACGGCCAGCACCGGCGTCTCGATCCGCGTGGTCGCGTGGCGCTTGAGCGCATAGACAAAGTCCTCGGCCGTGAGCTCGCGTGTGCCCTGATGCTCGAAGTCCCAGGGTGAACGCCGTGCGCCCAGTTGTGCCGCAGTCAGAGCGTGGTAGCGCAGGCGGCCCTGCTCGTCTTTCGCGAAGGCGGGGTGAGGCTGGTAGCGCACGCCGGGTCGGATGCGCACGTCGTAGATGCTCTCGGCAATCGCCTCGGCGGGCGCGTCGTCGGGCAGCTCCTGGCCGTCCTTGCCCAGGTAGCGGGGCTTGGCCACCTCGGCCGCCGACTTGGGGATCAGCGCATACGGACGTTTGAGGTAGTGGTACCCGTAGGGCGGCTCGTAGATCTGCAGCGTGTAGGCCGACTCGGGGTTGGAATACGAGGCCACCGGGTCCAGGTATCGCGGCGAGCGCTCGTCGAAGGCGTAGAAGAGCGTGTTCTCGCGCGCCGCGCCGCTCCAGTAGGGGTTGTTGTCGCACGCTGCCAGCAACGGCAGCATGGCCAGTAATGCGCCGGGCAGGAGGCTCGCGCCGGGCGTGTGCTGCAGGGCCGCACGTCCGAGGCGTTCAAGGAGACCCATCGTCATGCCCATCCGATGAACGCCTGCTGGCCCTGCACGGCAAGGGTGACGCGCCTGCCGACAGGCAGGGTCACCTTGGTCGGGATGTGGCCGAAAGGCAGGCCGGTGAGGATCGGCACCCGCGTCTTGCTGCGCAGGTGCGCCACCATGGCCTTGAGGCCGTAGCCGCGGTCCAGCGGCGAAGGCGTCCAGGCGTCGAACTGCCCGAGCACCACGGCCTTCTGCGCCCCGAGCACACCGGCCTGCAGCAACTGCAGCAGCATGCGCTCGATGCGGTAGGGGTGTTCGTTCACGTCCTCGAGGAAGAGCACGCCGCCGCGGACGGCCGGCAGGTGCGGCGTGCCGAGCAGCGAGCACAGCATCGCGAGGTTGCTGCCCCACAGCGTGCCGCGCACCTCGAGCCCGTCGAACCCCTTGTCGGTGCGGAAGCCCACCGCCTCGAGCTCGCCGCGCATGGCCTCGGCGAAGCAGGCCGCGGTGACGTCGTCGACGCCGCCCGCCGCCTCGGTGCGGCCGAAGCCTTCAGTCGCGCAGGGCCCGGCCCAGCTGCCCGCGCCGGTGTGGGCGAGCAGGCCGAGTTGCAGCGCCGTGAAGTCCGACAGGCCCACCCAGCGCGTGCCGCGCTCGACGCTCCGGCCGAGCTTCTTCCAGGCGATGGCGTCGAGCAGGCGCGTCAGGCCGTAGCCGCCACGGGTGGACATCGCCACGTCGGGCGCGTCGTCGGCGACACGATGGATCGCCGCCAGCCGCTCTTCGTCGCTGCCGGCAAAGCGCTGCCGACGCGCCAGCGCCGCGCGGTCGCGTCGGGCGTCGAATCCGAGCTCGTGCAGGCGGGCCAGCGCGCGCTGCAGCGCGAGCCCGTCCGGCACGACACCCGAGGGGCTGAAGATGGTGAGGCGCATCAGCGGCTGTCCGGCGGCAACTCGGTCGCCTCGCCGGCGGGGATCGGCGCCGAGGCCCTTGCATCGGCGTCGTCGGCATCGCCTTCGGCATCGGGCCCTGCGCCCGCCTCCGGCTCGCCCATCTCCTCGGCCATGGGCAACGCGAGGTCGCCCGTCTCGCCGGCCGCGCGCTGCCGCGCGCGCCGCTCGGCGAAGAACGAGCGCAACACGGCGCCGCAGGCGTCGGCGAGCACGCCGCCCTGCACGGTGGTGTGGTGGTTCAGGCGCGGCTCGGCGAACAGGTCCACCACCGAACCGGCGGCGCCGGTCTTGGGGTCGGGCGCGCCGAAGATCACGCGCTTGAAGCGAGCGTGCATGAGCGCCATCGCGCACATCGGGCAGGGCTCGAGCGTCACGTAGAGCTCGCATTCGGGCAGCCGGTAGTTCTCCAGCAGCGTCGCGGCGTGGCGCAGGGCGACGATCTCCGCATGCGCCGTCGGGTCGTGCGTGGTGATCGGCCGGTTGTAGCCGGTGGCCACGACCTTCGGCCCCTCCGGCGAGGGGCGCACGATCACCGCCCCCACCGGCACCTCGCCCACGAGCCAGGCGTTCTGGGCCTGGTCCAGGGCCAGGCGCATGCCGTATTCATCTGCGGGGTCGGGCAAGGGGACTCTCGTGGTCGTTCGCGGGGCGCCGGCCCCGGGGGTGGGGTGGGCCCGGGGATGGCAGGCGGGGCGCCATCGGCGTGGCGGGACTATAGCCAAGCGGCGCCACGGCTCATGGCGCCGAGGCGCCGAGGCGCCGCCGTGCCCGGCAGGTAGCATGCCGAGCATGCCCACGATCCCGACCGCATGAGCCCGCCCGGCCGCCCGAAGGGCTCATACCGAAGGGCGCAGCCCGAAGGTACTCCAGTGAGCCCGAAGCCAGGCCGATGAGCACCGACCACGACTGGTCGTCGCTGTTCGAGTTCCTGCCCATCGGGGCCTACCGCAACGCCCCCGACGGGCACCAGTGGCGCGCCAACCCGGCGCTGGTGCGGCTCAACGCCTTTGCCACCGAGGCCGAGCACCTGGCGGCCGACGCCCAGCCCAACAACCCCTGGTACGTCGACCCGGAGCGCCGGGCGCAGTTCCGCGCACTGCTGGCGCGCGACGGCGTCGTCACCGGCTTCGAGTCGGAGGTGCGCCGCTACGCCACCGGCGAGCGCATCTGGGTGCGCGAGAACGCCCATGCCGTGCGCGACGCGAGCGGCGCCGTGCTGTTCTACGAGGGCACGATCGAGGACATCACGCCGCAGGTAAATGCCCGCGAGGCGCTGCGGCGCAGCGCCGGCGAGATGCAGCAGATCGTGGACCTCGTGCCGGGCATGGTCTACCGCGTGCTGCTGCTGCCCGACGGCGGCCGCCGCGCCACCTTCGTCAGCTCGGGCGTGCGCGCACTGCTCGGCCTCGAGCCCGACGACTTCCTGCGCGACGGGCTGCTGATGCACAAGCTGCGCCACCCCGAGGACCGCGCGCGCATCGAGGCGCTGACGGCCGCGCGCAACGCCACCGGCGCCGCCACCGAGATGGAGCACCGCGTGCTGCTGCCCGACGGCCGCGTGAAGTGGTTGCACGTGCTCAGCGCCGCGGCACCGGCCGAGCAGGGCCTGCCGGTGCGGGTGGGCATGGTGTTCGACATCACGGCGCGCAAGCAGGCCGAGCAGGCGCTGCGCGCCAGCGAGGCGCGCATGCAGCAGCTGCTGTCGCTGCTGCCGGGTGTCGTCTACTACCTGTACGTCGAGCCCGACGGCCGGCGCCGCTACGGCTTCGTCAGCGACTACGTGCGCACGCTGTACGGCATCGAGCCCGCGGCCGTGCTCGCCGACGGCGATGCGCTGTTGCGCATGCGCCACCCGGAAGTGGCCGCCTCGACCGAGGCGATTGCGCTGCCCGGCATGCTGCGCGGCGAGGACCTGCACTACGAGACGCGCATCGTCGCCGCCGACGGCAGCGAGCGCTGGGTCGAGGTGCACAGCCGCCCGGCGCCGCCCGAGGACGCGAGCGGCACGCAGGTGCGCGTGGGCGTGCTGCTCGACATCACGCAGCGCAAGCGCGCCGAGCTCGCGCTGCAGGCCCAGGCCGAGGTCTGGAAGCGCGCCATCGAGGCCAGCGGCGACGGCGTGTGGGACTGGAACCTTGCCGAAGGCACGGGGCTGCTTTCGCCGCAGTGCAAGGCGCTGTACGGCTTCGCGCCGGACGAGTTGCCCGACACGCCAGGCGCCATCGACGCGCGCACCCACCCCGACGACAAGGCGGCGATGCTCGCCGCGCGCGAGGCGCACTTCAGCGGCCGCGCCGAGCGCTACATCAACGAGCACCGCGTGTTGTGCAAGGACGGCAGCTGGAAGTGGATCCTGACGCGCGGCCTCGTCATCAGCCGCGACGCCGAGGGTCGGCCGCTGCGCGTCGTCGGCACGCACACCGACATCACCCCCGCCAAGCAGGCCGAGGCGCTGCGCGTCGAGCGCGACCGCGCCGCCGCCGCCGACCTCGCGAAGAGCCAGTTCCTGTCGCGCGTGAGCCACGAGCTGCGCACGCCCCTGAACGCGATCCTCGGCTTCGCGCAGCTGCTCGAGCTCGACCCCGGCGGCATGCCCGAGCGCCAGCGGGCGTGGGTGCAGCAGGTGTCCACGAGCGGCCGCCACCTGCTCGAGCTGATCGACGACGTGCTCGACCTGAGCAGCGCACAGACCGGCCAGCTCGCGGTGCAGCAGGAGCCGGTGCCCCTGCGCCCCGTGGTCGAGAAGGCCTGGAGAATGCTCGCTCACCACGCCGAGGCGCGCGGCATCACGCTCCAGGACGAGATCGACGACCGCTCGGCGTTGCTGGCCGACGGCAAGCGGCTCACGCAGGTGGTCAGCAACCTGCTGTCCAACGCCATCAAGTACAACCGGTCGGGCGGCTGGGTGCGCGTCGGCGCCCGTCAAGTCGACGGCATGACCGAGTTCAGCGTCGCCGACAGCGGGCCCGGCCTCAGCGCCCTGCAGCAGGCGCGCCTGTTCAACCCCTTCGATCGCCTGGGCGCCGAGCGCAGTGCCGTGCCGGGCACCGGCCTCGGGCTGGCGCTCACGCGCCAGCTGCTCGACGCGATGGGTGGCTCGATCACCGTGCGCAGTGCGCCGGGCGAAGGCAGCGTGTTCAGCGTGCGGCTGCCGCGCGCCTGAGCCCGGTCATTCCCACTCGATCGTGGCCGGCGGCTTGCTCGAGACGTCGTAGGTGACGCGGTTGATGCCGCGCACCTCGTTGATGATGCGGCTCGAGACTCTCTTCAGCAACGCATAGGGCAGCTCGGCCCAGTCGGCCGTCATGAAGTCGCTCGTCTGCACGGCGCGCAGGGCCACCACATGCTCGTAGGTGCGGCCGTCGCCCATGACGCCGACGCTCTTCACCGGCAGGAAGACGGCGAAGGCCTGGCTCGTGAGGTCGTACCAGCTCTGGCCGCTGGCGGCGTCGACCGTCGCGCGCAGCTCGTCGATGAAGATGGCGTCCGCCCGGCGCAGCAGGTCGGCGTACTCGCGCTTCACTTCGCCGAGGATGCGCACGCCGAGGCCCGGGCCCGGGAACGGGTGGCGGTACACCATCTCCGGCGGCAGGCCGAGCGCCACGCCGAGCTCGCGCACCTCGTCCTTGAAGAGGTCGCGCAGCGGCTCGAGCAGCGCGAGACCCAGAGTCTCGGGCAGGCCGCCGACGTTGTGGTGGCTCTTGATCGTCGTCGCCTTCTTCTTGCCGGTCGAAGACTGGGCACCACCCGATTCGATGACATCGGGGTAGATCGTGCCTTGCGCCAGCCACCGAACGCCCGGCCGGGTGTTCGTTCCTGCGGCGGCCTGGGCGAGCTTCTGCGCCTCGCGCTGGAAGACCTCGACGAACTCGCGACCGATGATCTTGCGCTTGGCCTCGGGGTCGGCGACGCCGGCGAGCTGCCCGAGGAACTCGGCGCTCGCATCGACATGCACGACCTTCGCGTGCAGCCGCCCGGCGAACATGTCCATGACACCCTGCGCCTCGTTCAGGCGCAGGAGGCCGTGGTCGACGAAGACGCAGGTGAGCTGCTCGCCGATGGCGCGATGGATGAGCGCCGCGGCGACGCTCGAATCGACGCCGCCCGAGAGCCCGAGGATGACCTCGTCGCTGCCCACCTGCGCTCGAATGTTCGCCACGGCCTCGGCGACGTGGTCGCGCATCACCCAGTCGGGCCGCGCGCCGCAGATGTCGAGTACGAAGCGCTCGAGCATCGCCCGCCCCTGCTTCGTGTGCGTGACCTCGGGATGGAACTGCACGCCGTAGAAGCGCCGCTGCTCGTCGGCCATGCCGGCGATCGGGCAGCTCGGCGTGCTGGCCATGAGCTTGAAGCCCGGCGGCAGCTCGGTGACCTTGTCGCCGTGGCTCATCCAGACCTCGAGCATGCCGTGGCCTTCGGGCGTGGCGAAGTCCTGGATGCCCTCGAAGAGCCGCGTGTGCCCGCGCGCGCGCACCTGCGCATACCCGAACTCGCGGTGCGTCGAGGCCTCGACCTGCCCGCCGAGCTGCACCGCCATCGTGAACATGCCGTAGCAGATGCCGAGCACCGGCACGCCGAGCTCGTACACCGCGGCCGGGGCGCGCAGCTCGTGCTCCTCGTAGGTGCTGGCGTGGCTGCCGGAGAGGATCACGCCCATGGGCGCGAAGTCGCGGATGAACTGCGCCGACACGTCGTTCGGGTGGATCTCGCAGTAGACGTGCGCCTCGCGCACGCGGCGCGCGATGAGCTGCGTGACCTGCGAGCCGAAGTCGAGAATGAGGATCTTGTCGTGCTTCATGGGTTCTACGGCGCCACCACCGGAGCGGCTGCCGACACGGTGGCCGCGCCCTGGCGGCGGAAGAACCGGATGGCCACGACCGTGGCCATCACCATCAGCGCCGAGGACGTGTACAGCGGCAGGCCGAGCAGCCAGTCGTCGGCGGGGCGATGCGACACCCAGCGCAGCATCTCGAGGCTGATGACCGGCGCGATCACCGCCATCAGACTGTTCAGCGACGACACCGCACCCATCGTCTGCCCCTGCGTGCGCGCGTCGGCGGCGTTCGAGACGATGCTCTGCACCGCCGCCGTGGCCATGCCGCCGAGCAGGTTGAGGGCGATGATCACGTAGATCATCCAGCCCGAAGTGGCCCAGCCGAAGGCCGCGTAGGCCACGGCACCCGAGCACATCGCGAGCACGGCGAGCCGCTGCGGGCTCAGGCGCTTGAGCGCCGGCCTGAGCAGCACGCCTTGCGACAGCGCCGACACCACCCCCACCGCGAAGAGCGACCAGCCGACCTCGCCCGGCCCCCAGCCGAAGCGGAACTTGGTGTAGAGCACCCAGGTCATGTGCAGCATGAACTGCGCGAGGCTCGCCAGCGCGATCACCCACACCAGCGCTCCGACGCCTTTCAACGCCACCAGCCCGCGCAGTGCCGCCACCGGATTGGCCCGCCGCCACTCGAATGGGCGCCGCCGCTCGGGCGGCAGCGACTCGGGCAGCACGAAGACGCCATAGACGCCGTTCAGCAGCGCCATGCACCCGGCGACGACGAAGGGCAGGCGCACGTCGATGTCGCCCAGCACGCCGCCGATCACCGGGCCGAGGATGAAGCCGACGCCGAACATTGCGCCGAGCAGGCCGAAGCGCCGCGCCCGGTCTTGCGGCGCGCTGATGTCGGCCACGTAGGCGTTGGCGATCGAGATGTTGCTCTGCATCGCGCCGGAGAACAGGCGCACCAGCACCAGCATCCACAGTGCCGTGGCGACGGCAGTGACGAAGAAGCTCGTCGCCAGCCCGGCGAAGCCCAGCAGCAGCACTGGCCGGCGGCCGAAGCGGTCGGACAAGGCGCCGAGCACCGGCGAGCCCAGGAAGTTGGCGACGCCGAAGGCGGTGGTCACGACGAGGAACGCGAGCGCCTGCTCGTCGTTGCTCTTCGTGAAAGTGCCGACCATGTGCGGCAGCACCGGCACCATGAGGCCGATGGCGATCATGTCGATCAGCACGGTGACGAGGATGAACGACATCGCCGCCGCCCTCGTTTCCTTCGCCTCGATCGCGTCCGTGGCTTTCGGGCGCCCCTCCGGCGCGGCGGCCGGCGCTTCCGTTTCGCTCATCACTCCGCCCGGTAGTTGGGCGCTTCCTTGGTTATCTGCACGTCGTGCACGTGGCTCTCGCGCATGCCGGCCGAGGAGATCTCGACGAACTCGGCGCGCTGCTGCATGTCGGCGATGCTGGCGCAGCCGCAGTAGTGCATGGAGGCGCGCAGGCCGCCGGCCATCTGGAAGAGGATGGACACCACCGAGCCCTTGTACGGCACCTGGCCTTCGATGCCTTCGGGCACCAGCTTGGCGGTGTTCGGGTTGCTGCCGCCGTCCTCCTGGAAGTAGCGGTCGGCGCTGCCCTGCTGCATGGCGCCCAGCGAGCCCATGCCGCGGTAGCTCTTGTAGGTGCGGCCCTGGTAGAGGATGGTCTCGCCCGGCGCCTCTTCGGTGCCGGCGAACATGCCGCCCATCATCACCGTGCTGGCGCCGGCGGCGATGGCCTTGGCGATGTCGCCGCTGTAGCGGATGCCGCCGTCGGCGATGAGCGGCACGCCGCTGCCGCGCAGCGCCGTGGCGACGTTGTCGATGGCCGTGATCTGCGGCACGCCGACGCCGGCGACGATGCGCGTGGTGCAGATCGAACCCGGGCCGATGCCCACCTTCACCGCATCCGCGCCGGCCTCGCACAGCGCCAGCGCCGCCGCGCCGCTGGCGATGTTGCCGCCGATGACGTCGATGTGCGGATAGTGCCGCTTCACCCAGCGCACGCGGTCGATCACGCCCTGGCTGTGGCCATGCGCGGTGTCGACGACGAGCACGTCGACGCCGGCCTTGGTGAGCAGCTCGACCCGCTCTTCCGTGCCCTCGCCCACGCCGACGGCGGCACCGACGCGCAGCTTGCCCTGGCCGTCGCGCGCGGCGCTGGGGAAGTCGGTCTGCTTGGTGATGTCCTTCACCGTCATCAGCCCGCGCAGCTCGAAGTCCTCGTTGACCACCAGCACGCGCTCGAGCTTGTGGCGATGCATGAGCGCCTTGCCCTCTTCGAGCGAGGCACCCTCGCGCACCGAGACGAGCCGCTCGCGCGGCGTCATGATCTCGCGCACGGGCGCGTCGAGGCGGGTCTCGAAGCGCAGGTCGCGGTTGGTGACGATGCCCACCACCTGCTTGCCCTCGAGCACCGGGAAGCCCGAGACGCCGTGCTGGCGCGACAGGGCCATCACCTCGCGCACCGGCATCTCGGGTGTCACGGTGATCGGGTCGCGCAGCACGCCGGATTCGTAGCGCTTGACGCGCGCCACCTCGGCCGCCTGCTGCCTGGGCGTGAGGTTCTTGTGCACGATGCCGATGCCGCCCTCCTGGGCGATGGCGATCGCCAGGCGGGCCTCGGTCACGGTGTCCATCGCCGCCGAGACGAGCGGCAACTGCAGCGTGATGTTGCGCGTGAGGCGGGTGGCGAGGCTGGTGTCGCGCGGCAGCACCTGCGAGAAGGCCGGTACCAGCAGCACGTCGTCGAAGGTGAGCGCTTTGCCGAGCAGGCGCATGCGAGAAGCTCCGGACGCAAAAGCAAATTATACGGACCGTGCCGGGCATGACCTGGGCACGACCTGCACGGCACGGCCATCCGGGCCGCCGATCGATGTCTCGCCGCATCACTTCGCAACGTCATCGAAGCGCGCAGAAGCGCGCAGCACCCGCGGCAGCACTACACTCCAGGGCCATGCTGAACGCCCTGCCCTCGCGCCGTGCCGGCATCGCCACCGCCATCGCTTGCCTCGTGGCCTTCGCCGCCGCCACGTTCACGGCGCCGGCCGAAGCGCAGTGGCGCTGGCGCGATGCCAGCGGCCGCGTCAACGCCAGCGACCGGCCGCCGCCGAAGGAAATCCCCGAGAAGGACATCCTGAGTCGCCCCGCGACAGCGGCCTCGCGGCGCGCCCCGGCGACGGCCGAAGCCGCGTCGGCAGCGGCCCCGGGCGCGGTGGCAGCGTCGGGCGTGCTCGCCGCCTCGGCCCCCGGCGGGCTGCAGGCCGAGGTCGAGGCCCGCCGCAAGCGCACCGAGCAGGAACAGGCCGCGCGCGCCAAGGCCGACGAAGAGCGCCTCGCCGCGCAGCGGGCCGAGAACTGCCGCCGTGCGCGCGCCCATGCCGCGGGGCTCGAGAGCGGCCAGCGCATGGCCCGGGTCAATGAACGCGGCGAGCGCGAAGTGCTCGACGACCGCGCCCGCGCCGAAGAGCTGCGCGCGGCGCGGGCGGTGATCGCGAGCGATTGCCGCTGAGGCAGCCGCAGGGGCCGCTCGAGTAGCCGCCTAAGGGGTCACCTAGGGGGCCGCTTTAACCGGCAGCCTCGTCGCGCGGCACCGGCCGTCCCTTCGCGCGCGCGTTCTCCAGGTGGCGCTTGTAGCGTTGCCGGCGCGCTTCCTTCGGATCGACACGCAACGGTCGGTAGACCTCGACGCGGTCGCGGTCGCGCAGCAGCGTCGTCGCCTCCCTGGCCTTGCACCACACGCCCACGCGCAACGTCGTCTCGTCCAGGCCGTGCTTGCTTGCGAGGCCACTGGCCCGCAGCGCGTCGGCCGCGGTCGCGCCCATGGGCAGTTGCAGCGACACGATCTCCACCTCGCCGGCTCGGGGCGAGTAGGCGACCTCCACCGTGATCGTCGCTGCCTGCGAACGCGGCGCGGAAGGCGCGGCGAAGGGGGGCGCGGACACCATCAGCACCTGCCCGCCGGCCGCGCCTCACCGTGCACCGTACACATCCTCGGCGCGACGCACGAAGGCATCGACGAGCGTATTGGCCACGCGGTCGAACACAGGGCTCACGACGCGCTCGAGCGCCCCGTTCGCGAACGTATAGCGCAGGTCGAACTCGATCTTGCAGGCCTGCTCTTCGCCGCCCGGGCGGCCGAGCGGCTGGAAGAGCCAGCTGCCCTCGAGCACCGAGAAGGGCCCGTCGACCAGGCTCACGTTCACCGAGCGGTCGGCGACGTGCTGGTTGCGCGTCGTGAACGCGTGGCGCACGCCCATGTAGGCCAGGTTCAGGCGTGCGGTGACGCTCTCGGCATCGGTGGCCAGCACCTCGGCGCGATCGCACCAGGGCAGGAACTGCGGATAGGCCTCGACGTCGGTGACCAGGGTGTACATCTCGCGTGGCGAGTACCACAGCAGCACGGAGCGGCGGACATGCTTCATACAATGCGTTCATTGTAGGAGCGCGTGTGCGAGCGGGTGGTTGTGCGGGCCCTCCGCGCACCTCGTTGCACAAGGCCCGAAACTGCACATGGCTGCCATCGCCGAGAACCGCCGCGCGCGCTACGACTACCTGGTCGAGGAGACCCACGAAGCCGGCATCGTGCTCGAGGGCTGGGAGATCAAGGCCATCCGCGACGGCCAGGTGCAACTCACCGACGGCTACGTCGTCATCCGCGACGGCGAGCTCTACCTCATCGGCTGCCGCATCAACGCCTTGCGCTCAGCCTCCACGCACGTGCACCCGGAGCCCGACCGCACCAAGAAGCTGCTGATGCACAAGGACGAGATCCGCCGCCTGGTGGGCAAGGTCGAGCAGCGCGGCTTCACGCTGGTGCCGCTGAACCTGCACTTCAAGGGCGGCCGCGTGAAGGTCGACATCGCGCTCGCCAAGGGCAAGGCGCAGCACGACAAGCGCGAGACCGAGAAGAAGCGCGACTGGGAGCGCGAGCGCGGCCGGCTGATGCGGCACAAGGTCTCGGCGCCGGCCAAGAGCTAGAACCTGGCGCGCCGGCAGCGGCGCCGCTCGGCCCTCAGGTGAAGGCGGCGCGCAGCGCCTGCTCCATGTCGGCACGCAGCGCCACCGCCTCCTCCAGGCCGATCGAGAAGCGCACGAGGTGGCCGCGCAACGGCCCGCCGGGGCGCATCGCCTTGAGGTCGTAGGGCACGGCCAGGCTGCGCGGCCCGGCCCACGAGTAGCCGATGCCGAACAGGCGCAAGGCGTCGACGAAGCGGTCGACCTGCGCTTGCGCATAGCGCTCGTCGAAGAGCACGGAGAAGAGGCCGGCCGCATCGGTGCACAGCGCGCGCCAGTGCTCGTGCCCCGGGCAGCTCGGCAGGGCCGGATGCAGCACGCGCGCCACCTCCGGCCGCCCCTGCAGCCACTGCGCCAGCTCGCGCGCCGTCTGGTCGTGCGCCCGATAGCGCAGCGGCAGAGAAGGCAGCGAGCGCAGAACGGCCTCGGCGTCGTTGCCCGCCACGCCCAGGCCCAGGTGCATGTGCGCGAGCTTGAGGCGCTCGTGCAGCGCGTCGTCGCGCGTCGTCACCGAACCCATGAGCACATCGCCGCCGCCGCTCGGAAACTTGGTCAGTGCCTGCACGACGACTTGAATGGCGAGCGCGAAGGCATCGAAGGCCAGCCCGGCGCCCCACGTGTTGTCGAGGGCGGTCGTGACACCACGCCGCTGCGCCGCGGCGACGAGCCCGCGCAGGTCCGGAAACTCCATCGTCACCGAGCCGGCCGCTTCCAGCCACACGAGCTTCGTGCGCTCGCCGAGCATGGCCGCGAAGGTCGCCGCATCCAGCGGGTCGTAGAGGCGATGCGTGACGCCGAAGCGTGCCAGCTCGGTGCGCGCCAGCTCGCGGCTCGGGCCGTACACGTTGGCCGGCAGCAGGATCTCGTCGCCCGGTGCCAGCAAGGCCTGGTCGACGAGCGCGATGGCGGCCAGGCCGCTCGGCACCAGCAGGCAGTGGCGCCCGCCTTCGAGCGCCGCGATGCGCTCTTCGAGCGTGAAGGTGGTGGGCGTGCCGTGCAAGCCGTACGTGTAGCCGGCCTTGCTGCGCCAGTCGCGCGCACGCATCGCCGCGACGTCCTTGAACAGCACCGTGGAGGCCTTGAACACACCCACCTGCGGCGCGGCGAAGCCTGGCGGGGGTTCGTAATCGAGATGGATGAGCGCGTTGGCGGCGTCGGGCTTCAAGTCGGGTCCTTCTTCTGTGGCGCCGGGCTGTCAGAGCGGCATGGCAACGAGATCGTGGCCTTCGCAAGCCAAGACGCGCGCCTGCACGAACTCGCCCGCCTTCAGCGTGCGGCTGGCCTTCGGCGGCGGCAGCAGTCGCACGGTACCGTCGATCTCCGGCGCATCGGCGTAGCTGCGTCCGCGCCCGCCCTTGCGGCCGAGCGCCGGCGCGTGGTCGACAAGCACCTGCATCTCGGCGCCGATGCGACGCTGCAGCTTGCGCACCGAAACCTCCTCGGCGACGGCCATGAAGCGGGCGCGGCGCTCCTCGCGCAGCGCCTGCGGCAACGGGTCGGGCAACTCGTTGGCCGTCGCGCCCGCCACGGGTGAATAGGCGAAGCAGCCGGCGCGGTCGATACCGGCCTCGCGCACGAACTCGAGCAGGTGTTCGAACTCCGGCTCGGTCTCGCCGGGGAAGCCGGCGATGAAGGTGCTGCGCACGACGATCTCCGGGCAAGCGGCACGCCAGCGCAGCAGGCGCTCGAGGTTGCGTTCGCCGCTCGCGGGCCGCTTCATGCGCTTGAGCACGTCGGGGTGCGCATGCTGGAAGGGCACGTCGAGGTAGGGCAGAACGCGGCCGTCGGCCATCAGCGGCAGCAATTCGTCGACATGCGGGTACGGATAGACGTAGTGCAAGCGCACCCAGGCGCCGTGCGGCGCGGCCAACTCGGCGAGCTTCTCGGCCAGGTCCACGAGGCGCGTCTTCACGGGCTTGCCGTCCCAGAAGCCGGTGCGGTACCTGACGTCCACGCCGTAGGCCGAGGTGTCCTGGCTCACGACGAGCAGCTCCTTGACGCCGCTCTCGAACAGCGCCCGCGCCTCGTTGAGCAGCTCGCCGATCGGCCGCGAGACGAGGCCGCCGCGCATGCTGGGGATGATGCAGAACGTGCAGCCGTGGTTGCACCCCTCGCTGATCTTCAGGTAGGCGTAGTGGCGCGGCGTCAGCTTGATGCCGGCCACGCCACGGAACTCGGCGCGCGCCTCGGGCACGAGGTCGACGAAGGGATCGTGCGGTTTCGGCACGTGCCGGTGCACCGCATCCATCACCTCGTCGGTGGCGTGCGGCCCGGTCACCGCCAGCACCTTCGGGTGCACTTGCCGCACGAGGTTGCCGCCGCCCACGCCCGTGTCGGCCCCGCCCTTGGCGCCGAGGCAGCCGGTGACGATGACCTTGCCGTTCTCGGCCAATGCCTCGCCGATGGTCGAGAGGCTCTCCTGCACCGCCTCGTCGATGAAGCCGCAGGTGTTGACGATCACCAGGTCGGCACCGGCGAAGGTCTTGCTTGTCTCGTAGCCTTCGGCACGCAGGCGCGTGAGGATGAGTTCCGAGTCGGTGAGGGCCTTGGGGCAGCCGAGCGAGACGAAGCCGACGCGCGGGATGCTCGAGGCGACGCCTGTGGAGGTGTCTTGGGTCATTCGCTGCGATTTTCGCCGATCGGGCGTCGGCACCATCGGCAACCAGGCACTCGCCGAGCTCTCCGCAAGACCGGGTGCCAGGACCACCTCGACGACGACGCGGTCGTCACGGTTCCGCTATTTCCGGGTCCTCGAAACAGTCTATCGCCCGTCGCGTCGTTGTTCCGCGGCCCGGCAGGCAGGATGGCGACTTGAGCGATCGGCGTTTCGCTCTCGTCGTCGGTCCAGATTCAGCCGTGTGATGGTTGGCCCCGCCAGCGCCGTTGCCGGACCGGCCAGGCGTACGGCGGCCATTGCCGAAGGAGGTGCCAGCTTGTCTTCCGTGATGACGACCATGCCGCCCATCGATGGCGAGACTTGTCTCGACGACGAGTCGCGTGTTGTGGCTGCAACCGACTTCGGTCACATCGTCCACGGGGCGCCTCTGGCCATCGTGCGGCCGGCGTCCGTACGGGACGTGAGCTTGGCGCTCGCCTGGGCCGCGCAATCGCGGTGCCAGGTCGCCGCGCAGGGACGCAAGCACTCCGTGTTCGGCCGCTGCCAGGTCGAACGCGGTCTCGCCCTGGACATGTCGTCGCTGCGGCGGGTGCACGGCGCGGATGGCGACCTCGTCGTCGTCGACGCCGGCGCCACGTGGCGCGACGTGCTTGCCGCGACCCTGCCCCGCGGGCTCGCACCGCCTGCGCTGCCGGACTATCTGGGGCTGTCGGTGGGCGGCACGCTCGTCGTGGGCGGCATGGGCAGCGCCGCATCGCAATTCGGCGCGGTGAGCGACAACGTGGTCGAACTGCAGGTCGTCACCGGCGCCGGCGAGGTGATGACCTGTTCCGGGGCCCGCAACCCGGCGTTGTTCGACGCCGTGCGCGGCGGGCTCGGACAGGTAGGCGTCATCACGCGCGCGACGTTGAAGCTCGTGCCGGCGCCTGCCGAGGTGCGCCGCTTCGTGCTCAGCTATGCGAGCCTCGAGGCCCTGCTCGTGGACCAGCGCCTGCTCGCCGCCGGCCAGCGTTTCGACGCCGCGCAAGGAGCGGCGGTCCCGACACCGAACGGCTGGTCGTTCCGCCTCGACGCGATCAAGAAGATCTTCGGAAGACCGCCCGACGACGGCGAGCTCCTCGCAGGCCTGGCGGACGACCGGCCCCGGGCTCAGATCGCAACGTTGCCATACCTGGACTACCTGAGCCGCCTGGACGCGCTCGAGCAGGCCTTGCGCGACAACGGCCAGTGGTCCTTCCCGCACCCGTGGCTGACCACGTTCATCGGCGACTCGCAGGCAGAGGCGATCGTGCCGGGTGAACTGACGAGACTGACGCCACCCGACCTGGGTCCCTTCGGCCAGGTCTTGCTCTCCGCGTTTCGCACGCAAGCCTTCCGGACGCCGCTGCTCAGGCTGCCGCCGGAGCCGCTCTGTCACGTGCTCAACCTGGTCCGGATTCCGGCCAGTGACGACCCCACGACGGCAGCTCGCCTGGTGGCAGCCAACCGCGCGACCTACGAGCGTCTACGCGCCGCGGGGGGCACGCTGTACCCGGTCAGCGCGTTTGCGATGTCTCGCGACGACTGGCGCATCCACTTCGGCGGGTCCTTCGAGGCACTGCGGGCGGCGAAGGAAGAGTTCGATCCGGCGAACCTTCTGGCGCCGGGCTACGGCGTGTTCGAGCCGGCGGCTGGGTGAACCAAGCCGGCGCCGGCGAACTCCGCTACTTCTTGTTCGACCCGAACCCCGGCATGCCCGGGAACAGGCCGCCCGCGTTGCGCTGCAACTGCTCGACGAGGCTGCGGCTTTGCTCGAGGTAGCTGGTCATCAGGTTCTGCAGCACCGGCGTCTGGCCGCTCATGAACTGCGTCCACACCTCGGGTGTCAGGTGCTTCGGGTCGTAGAGGCCGCGGCTCTGCTCGAGCAGCCGGCCCTGCAGTTCGGCGAAAGCCTGCAGGTTCTTCTCGAGCATCGTGCCCATCATCCCCTGCATCGCGTGGCCGTAGAAGCGGATGATCTGCTCCAGCGACTGCGTGCTGAACATCGGCACACCGCCCGATTCTTCCTCGAGGATGATCTGCAGCAGGATGCTGCGTGTCAGGTCCTCGCCGGTCTTGGCGTCGCGCACCTCGAACGATTCGCCCGCCAGCACCATCTGCTTGACGTCGGCGAGCGTGATGTAGCTGCTCGTCTGCGTGTCGTAGAGCCGGCGGTTGGGGTACTTCTTCAGCACCCGCAACGACGTGCCGGCCTTGGCCTCGGGCGTGGTCGAAGGGTCGGCAGAGGATCGGCGCGAGGCGGGCATGCGTTACCTGATCTCCGGACACAGAAGGTGAACTCATTCTAGGAGGGGCGCAGCCACCCTCGGCGCGGGATTTCCCCGTGCGTGGCGCATGTGGCGAACGCCGCGCACATGTCGCACGCGGCGCAGCCGTGGCTTGCGCGGGAAGCATGGCCTTTGGCGAATGCGCAAGCTGCCCGGGGTCGAGATGCTCTGACTCGGACCGAGGCGGTGCTCTTGAGACCCCGAAACGACAACGCCGACAAGCGATGTGCTTGTCGGCGTTGGTTTTGTTGGTAGGCGCGAGAGGACTCGAACCTCCGACCCCCACCATGTCAAGGTGGTGCTCTAACCAGCTGAGCTACACGCCTGTTGCGCCGAAGATTCTACAACAGCGAATCCGGTGGCCCTGAGCACGGCGGCCACGGATCACTTGCGCCGCGCGTGACGAACGCCCGCCACGCGCGCCACCTGGGCCAGCACCGGCGCGAGGCGCGCCGCGTCGGGCACTTCCACCGTGAAGGTCATCCACGCCGTGCTGCGGTCGCGCGCGCTCTGCGTGTGCACGGCGGTGACGTTGACCTTCTGCTTGGCGAAGACCTCGGAGATGTCGCGCAGCAGGCCGCTGCGGTCGGCCGCCTCGATCAGCACGTCGATCGGGTAGAGCGCCTCGCCGCTCTTGGCGCTCGCCGTCGCCTCGCCCCACCTGACATCGATCAGGCGGCCGGGATTGGCCGCAGCCATGTGGCGCAGGTTGCTGCAATCGGCACGGTGGATGGCCACACCCTTGCCGCGCGTGACGAAGCCGCCGATGGCGTCGGGCGGCGCCGGCCGGCAGCAGCGCGCCAGCGTCGTCAACAGCGAGTCGACGCCCACCACCAGCACGCCACCGCGCGCGGCACCGCTGCGCGAGCGCTGCAGCGCAACCCGCTCTTCCTCGGGAGCCGCGGGCGGCGGACGCAGCAGGTTCTCGATGTGGCGCAGCGAGAACTCGTCCTTGCCCACCACCTCGAACAGCGCCTCGGCATTCTTGAACCCGAGCTCTTCGGCCAGGCCGTCCAGCTTGACCGCGGTGCGGCCCTCGCGCTGCAGCAGCTTCTCCACGAGTTCGCGGCCGCGCGCCGCGGTCGCCTGCAGGGCCTGCGCGTTGAACCAGGCGCGCACCTTGGCGCGCGCGCGCGGGCTCTTGAGGTAGCCCAGTTCCGGATTGAGCCAGTCCAGCGACGGCCCGCCCTCCTTGGCCGCGATCACCTCCACCGTCTGGCCCGACTGCAAAGCGGTGTGCAGCGGCACCATCGCGCCGTCGACACGCGCCCCGCGGCAGCGGTGGCCGAGGTCGGTGTGCAAGGCGTAGGCGAAGTCCACCGGCGTGCCGTCCACCGGCAGGTCGATGATGGTCGCCTGCGGCGTGAACACGTAGATGCGGTCGTCGAACGCCGTCGCGGCTGCCGTCTCGCCGGCAGCGCCCTGCTCCGCGTCGCCCCCGCCCGCCGCGTCGCGCTGCCAGGCGAGCAGTTCGCGCAGGACCGCCTTGCGCGCCTCGGCCACGCGCTCCTCGAAGTCGCCCACGGCGGCGGCACCGCCGCCGGCCTTGAGCCCGCTGACGCCGGCGTAGCCCTTTGGGCCAGCCTCCTTGTACATCCAGTGCGCGGCCACGCCGTGCTCGGCGTGTTCGTGCATGGCGCGCGTGCGGATCTGCACCTCCAGCGCTCGCCCGTCGTCAGCCAGCACGACGGTGTGCAGCGACTGGTAGCCGTTGGGCTTGGGCCGCGCGATGTAGTCGTCGAACTCGCCAACGACGGCGCGCCAGCGCTCGTGCACGCGCGCCAGTACCGAGTAGCAGGTGGCCGCATCGCCGACGATGACGCGCAGCGCGCGCGCATCGAGCACGCCGGCGAAATCGAGGCCCTTGCCCTGCATCTTCTTCCAGATGCTGTACAGGTGCTTGGGCCGGCCGACGACGTCGGCGCGGATGGCTGCCTCCTCGAGCAGACGGGCCAGTTGCTGCCGCGAGCGCTCGACACCTTGCTCGCGCTCGGCCCGCTTCTCCTGCACGAGCTGCGCGACGCGGCGGTACTCGTCGGGCTGCAGGAAGCGGAAGGCAAGGTCCTCGAGCTCCCACTTGATCTGCCAGATGCCGAGCCGGTTGGCCAGCGGCGCGAAGACCTGCAGCGACTCCGTCGCGAGTTCCGCCGGGCAGGGCCGGTGCGCGGCGGCGAACCAGCGCAGCGTCTGCAGGCGCGAGGCGAGGCGCAGCAGCACCACGCGCAGGTCGCGCGAGAACGCCAGCAGCATCTTGCGCACGCGCTCGATCTGCAGCGCGCGCTGCTCGCCGGGCACGACGGCACTGCGCGCCGCGCGCTGGATCTGCACGAGCTGGCGCGTCAGCGTGCCCAGGCGCGCGGCGTGCTCGCCGAAGGCCTTGCGCAGCACCTCCTCGGGGCGTTGCAAGTAGTCGCCCGCGTAGACGAGATAGGCCGTGGCGCACAGAGCCGGCGCCGCGCCGATCGAGGCGAGCACGGCGGCCACGCCGTCGGCGTGGGCGAGCACGTCCTCGCCGGTGTCCAGGTGCTGGCCGGCGAGCAAAGGCTCGGCAAAGGCCCGCGCACGGGCCAGCGGATCGGGCCGCGCGGCGGCGGTGCGCCCGCCGCGCTCATCCGCGCCGCCGGCCGCGGCCGCCTCGTCGCTGGCCAGGCGCACGATGGCCGCCGCCGTCAGCGGTGTGACGGGCGCAGCCGGACCGGCCTTCATGGATCGAGCAGGAAGCTGCGCACCGCCGCGCGCTGGTCGGCGGCCACCAGCGTGGGCGCATGACCGACACCGGCGAACTCCACCAGGTGTGCATGCGGGCCACGCTCGGTCATCGCCTTGGCGGTGGTTGGCGAGAGCAGGTCCGAGTCGGCGCCGCGCAGCAGCAGCGTCGGGCAGCGCACGCGCTCGTAGCTCTGCCACAACAGCGCTTCGCCGGCTTTCGCCATATCGGGCGTCATCGCGCGCACCGGCACGGCGATGGCCGGGTCGTAGTGCGACATGAAGCCGCCGCCCGGCGACGGCACGAGTTGCGGACGAGTGAGCTCCAGCCACTGCTCGGCCGTGTGCGGGCCGAAGCCGAGCGAGACGCTGCGCAGGGCCGCGGCCGCCTCTTCGACCGTCTGCCAGGTCACCGGCTGGCCCAGGTAGCCCGCGATGCGCGCGATGGCCGAGGGCTCGATCGCCGGCCCGACGTCATTGAGCACCAGCTTGCGCACCGGCGAGCCCGGCAGGCTGGCCAGCCCCAGGCCGATGAGTCCACCCATGGAGGTGCCGACCCAGTCGAGCTCGGTAACGTCCAGGCGCGCCACCAGCGTCACCATGTCGGCCACGTAGCTCGGGATGGCGTAGCCCATGGGGTCGGCGAGGCGGTCGCTCTTGCCGCGCCCGACGACGTCGGGGCAGATGACGCGATAGTGGCTCGCGAGGTCACGCGCCAGCGTGTCGAAGTCGCGCCCCTGCCGCGACAGGCCGTGCGCGCAGACCAGCGTGCGCGGGTGCGCGAGGTCACCCTGCTGCTCCCACTGCCAGTAGGCCATGCGATGCAGGCCGCGGCTGTCGAGGCATTGGACATGGCGCAGCGTGGGCTGTGCGGGCGTGGCGTTGGTCATGGCGGCGAGGTGGGTCTGCGCCCGACGAGGCTCGTGTCCGTCGTCGCCGGGTCGGCGGTGAATAATGAAGTCATCGTAACAAGCCCATCGCGTAGAGGAGAGCTGCAGCATGTCCACGGGAGTCAAGGGAAAGGTCGCCCTCGTCACGGGGTCCACGAGCGGCATCGGCCTCGGCATCGCGCTCGCGATGGCCGAGCAGGGCGCGCGCGTCATGCTGAACGGCTTCGGCGACGTGGAGGGTGCACTGGCCGCGGTGCGCAAGCACGACGCGGGCGCACGCCACCATGGTGCCGACATGAGCAAGCCCGCCGAGATCGAGGACATGGTCAAGTCCTGCGAGCGCGAGTTCGGCCGCGTCGACATCCTCGTCAACAACGCCGGCATCCAGCACGTGGCGCCGGTGCACGAGTTTCCGGTCGAGCGCTGGGACGCCATCATCGCCATCAACCTCAGTTCGGCCTTCCACGCCATGCGTGTGGCGCTGCCGGGCATGCGGGCACGCAACTGGGGGCGCATCCTCAACATCGCTTCGGCGCACGGCCTCGTGGCCTCGGCGGCCAAGAGCGCCTATGTCGCTGCCAAGCACGGCATCGTCGGGCTCACCAAGGCAGCGGCGCTGGAGAACGCCACCACCGGCGTGACGGTGAACGCGGTGTGCCCGGGCTGGGTGCTGACGCCGCTCGTGCAGAAGCAGGTCGACGCGCGTGCCGCCGCGGACGGCGTGGACAACGAGGAGGCCAAGCGCCGCCTGCTGGCCGAGAAGCAGCCCTCGCTGCAGTTCACGACGCCCGAGCAACTGGCCGGCCTGTGCCTGTTCCTGTGCTCGCCCGCAGCCGACAACGTGCGCGGCGTGGCCTGGGCGGTGGACGGCGGCTGGACGGCGCAGTAGCTGCGTGCGCCCTCGCCGCCCAGAGCCTGTGCATGAGTCAGCCGCGCCCGAGCGGCGCGCCAGAAGGTGTCGGATCGAGGCGCAAAGCGCAGCCATGTCGCGTGACATGGCGAGCACTTGCAACGACGAGCCGGCGCCTTCTGGCGTGGCGAGCGGGTGTAGATGATTCGTTCACAGGCTCTCACTTCAGCTGGATGGTGCCACTCACCGTCGAGGTGACCTGCGCCTTGCCGGCTTCCACCGGCAGGGACTCGTCGGCGGCTGCGCGCGCGGCCTGGGCACGCATCATCACGACGGGCGGCGCACCGCCCTGCTCGTTGCCGCCCACCGACACCTCGCGCAACGCATAGCCGCTCATGCCGAACTGCCGCGCCACCTCGTCGGCTCGGGTGCGAAAGCGTGCGATGGCCTGCGCCGCGACCTCGCTCTCCACTCTCTCGCGCGCCTCGCGCGAGAGCGACCAGGCGACGCGGCCCACGGTGAGGGTCTGGATGCGGCCGAGCATCTGCGCAATGGCTGCCGTGTCGCGCCCTTCGATCACCAGCTCGGCATGCCCCTGCCAACCGGTGACGACGCCCTTCTGGCCATAGCGGGGCTGCAGCGCGAAGCCGCCGGTGCGCACGAGCACGTCGCCGGGCCGGGCTGAGCGCCGCGCTTCGGCGAGCGCCGCCTCTAGCGCCTGACGCAGCTGGCCCTGCACGACGGCCGGGTCGCTGCCTTCACGCGTCGTGTTGAAGACGACCGTCAGCCAGTCCATGGTCAGCTCGATCGTCGCGCTCGCACTGAGCGCCACCACGTTGGCCAGCGGCGACGCGAACATCGGGACGGGCTGCGCCGAAGCCAGGCCGATCCAGCCAGCGGCCACGAACGCGGCCGCAGTGAAGCAACGCCACCACGCGCGCGAGCGAGCGCTCCGATTCTGCGTGTTCGACATCTCCTGCGATCCCTTCTTCATTTCTGATGGTTCCTGCGTCCCGAATGGCGCTCGCGATGGTGTCTTTGCCCTCTTCGCGGCGAGTGCATTCGAAGCACCGCGCGAGCGCGAAATACTTGTAACCATTGGTCGTTGGCCCGTGAAACCCCGGTAAAGCGCGCCGCACAATGCCGCTGTTACAAATTCGGAGTCGCCCATGAGCACCCCAGCCAACGCCCGCCCGGACCGCATCGTCGTCGTCGACGATGATGCGCGCATCCGCGACCTGCTCAGGCGCTACCTGTCGCAGGAAGGATTCGACGTGCTGCTCGCGGAGGACGCGAAAGCGCTCAACCGCCTGCTCACGCGCGAGACGCTCGACCTCATCGTGCTCGACCTGATGCTGCCGGGCGAAGACGGCCTGTCGATCTGCCGCCGCCTGCGTGCCGCCAACGACCAGACGCCGATCATCATGCTCACCGCCAAGGTCGAGGATGTCGATCGCATCGTCGGCCTCGAGGTCGGTGCCGACGACTACCTGCCCAAGCCGTTCAACCCACGCGAGTTGCTGGCGCGCATCCACGCGGTGCTGCGCCGCCGCCCCGCGCCCGAAGCGCCCGGCGCGCCCTCGAAGGAGGCGCAGGTCGTCACCTTCGGCCCGTTCGAGTTCGACCTCTCGCTGCGCCGCCTGTCGAAGAACGGCGAACAGATCTCGCTCACCACCGGCGAGTTCTCGATGCTCAAGGCGCTCGTGCGCCACCCGCGCCAGCCGCTCTCGCGCGACAAGCTCGCGCAGCTGGCGCGCGGCCGCGAGTTCGAGCCCTTCGACCGCAGCCTCGACGTGCAGATCTCGCGCCTGCGCAAGATGATCGAGCCCGACCCGGCGCAGCCGCGCTACATCCAGACGGTCTGGGGCGTGGGCTACGTCTTCGTCCCCGATGGGGCAAACTGACGCCTGTTCGGGCCACGGCCCGGCGACGTTTCCCTGAGTCCCCTTCGAGCCGCACGGCGGCGCTGATTGACAACCCCGGGAGCCCCGGTGGCGAACCCCTCGGTCGGCTTCAGTCTCTTCTGGCGCACCTTCTTCCTGCTGGCCCTGCTGCTGGCCGGGGGGGTGTATGCGTGGGTGTACACGCTGCACGCGATGGAGCTCGAGCCGCGCGCGGTGCAGCAGGCCCAGCAGACGGCCGGCCTCGTGAGCCTGGCGCGCGCCGCGCTCATCCCCGCCGACGGCATCAACCGCGTCACGCTGCTCAAGAGCATGGCCAGCCCGACGGCCATCCGCGTCACGCCGCGCGAGCCGGGCGACAAGTGGCTGTCGTTCGAGACCGACCGCTTCTCGCGCCGGCTGGCCTCGGAACTCAAGCGCGTGCTCGGCCCGGACACGGTGGTGGCACGCGCCGTCAACAACCAGAACGGCCTGTGGGTCGGCTTCTCGATCGAGCAGGACCAGTACTGGCTGCAGGCCGACGCCACCAACCCCGCGTCGGTGGCGAGCAGCACCTGGTTCGCCTGGCTCGGCATCGCCTTCCTCGCCACGCTGGTGGGCTCGGTGGCCAGCGCCAGCCTGATCAACCGGCCGCTCAAGCAGCTGTCGTTCGCCGCCACGCGCATCCGCGAGGGCGACCTCGATTCGAGGCTGGACGAGAACACGCTCACGAGCGAGATCCGCGAGGTCAACCGCGGCTTCAACCGCATGGCGCGAGAGCTGGCGCGCGTGGAAGAAGACCGCGCCGTGATGCTGGCCGGCATCAGCCACGACCTGCGCACGCCGCTGGCGCGCCTGCGACTCGAAACCGAGATGAGCGTGAACGAGGAGGAAGCGCGGCGCAACATGGCCGACGACATCGACCAGCTCGACGCGATCATCGACAAGTTCATGGACTACGCGCGCCCGGGCGAGACGAAGATGGTCCCGGTGAACGTGGCCAAGCTCGTCGAGGACGAGGCGGCGCGCTTCCGCGACCCGACGCAGATCCGCATCCAGTCGCGCCTCGCGCCCGACCTGCAGGTCATCGCCGACGAGACCGAGCTCGGGCGCGTCTTCCTCAACCTCTTCGAGAACGCGCGCCGCTACGGCAAGGGCAACTACACCGGCGTCGCCGAAGTCGACGTGTGGCACGTCAAGGCCGGCCCCTGGCTCATCCTGAGCGTGCGCGACCACGGCCCCGGCGTCGCGCCCGAGAAGCTCGCGCAGCTGACGACGCCGTTCTTCCGCGGCGACACGGCGCGCACCGCGGCCACCGGCGCGGGCCTCGGCCTCGCCATCGTCGAGAAGGCGGTGGCGCGCATGGGCGGCAGCCTCGAGCTGGCCAACGCACCCGAGGGCGGGCTCATCGCCCACATCCGCCTGAAGCGCGTGCCCTCCGGGCGCAGCGGCGGCTCCGGCAAGGGCGGGCGCGGCGATCGCGGCAACGGCAACGGCGGCACCCCGAGCACGATCATGGGCGACAGCAATTTCGCCTGGGCCGACACGCGCGCCGGGTCCCCGGCGAGCAAGGTCTGAGCTGCGCGGAGAGCGCTGCCGACGCGCAGACCAGGCCCGGCCGGCCTACGGCGAGGGTCTCGACCGCCGCCACAACAGGCACACCGCGCGCGCCTCGATCGCGCGGCCCTCGCCCACCGGCCCCATCTTCTCGGCCGTCTTGGCCTTGACGTTGACGCGCTCGGCACCGACGCCGAGCACGGCGGCGATGCGCTCGCGCATGGCCGGGATGTGCGGCGCCATCTTCGGTGCCTGCGCAACGATGGTGGCGTCGACGTTCACGGGCTCCCAGCCGGCACCACGCACACGCTCGAGCGCGCGCGCGAGCAGCACGGCCGAGTCGGCGCCGGCGTAGGCGGCATCGGTGTCGGGAAACAGCCGCCCGATGTCGCCGAGGCCGGCGGCGCCGAGCAGCGCATCGGTGATGGCGTGCAGCAGCGCGTCGGCGTCCGAGTGTCCGAGCAGCCCGTGCGTGTGCGGCACGGGCACGCCGCCCAGCACCAGCGGCCGCCCCGCCACGAGGGCATGCACGTCCCAGCCTTCGCCGATGCGCAGTGGCGGCACTTCGCCAGGCGGTTCGAACGGATCGGACGGGTGCGTCATCGGCGCGTCTCCAGCAGCCGTGCGGCGAGCGCGAAGTCGGCCGGCCAGGTCAGCTTGAGATTCTCGGCGTCGCCGGGCACGAGGCGGGGCGCCAGGCCGAGGGCCTCGACGGCGCTCGACTCGTCGCTCACCTGCGGCCCGGCGGCGGCGAGCGCACGCCGCAGGAGGCCGAGCCGGAACATCTGCGGCGTCTGCGCAAGCCACTTGTCGGCACGCGGCACCGTCGCGGCCACGCGCGGGCCACCCTCGCCAGGCGCCGCCTGCTTGAGCGTATCGGCCAGCGGCAAGGCGAGCAGCCCGCCGACGTCGTCATCGAGGCAGGCGGCCATGAGCGCCTCCACCCACGCCGGCCGCAGCAGGCACCGCGCGGCGTCGTGCACGAGCACCCAGTCGGTCTCCGTGGCGCCACGCCGCTGCAACTCGACGAGCCCGTTGGCGACCGAATCCGCGCGGGTGGCGCCGCCGCAGCGTGCCACCCAGGCGCGTGGCCCTTCGAAGGCGCTCGCGTGGCGTTCGAACTCTCGGTCTTCCGGTGCGAGCACGACCAGCACGGCTTCCAGCGTGCGCACGGCCACCAGCGCCGCCAGCGTGTGCGCCACGACGCTGCGGGCGCCGAGCGGCGCATACTGCTTCGGCCCGCCCGCCTGCGCCCGCTCGCCGACACCCGCCGCGGGCACCAGCGCAAAGCATCGTCGTGAGGGCTCGGGCATCGGGCGCGATTCTAGAATCCGCCATCACCACGCCCCGCCGTGTCTCGCGGCGGGGCGGTTTTTGTTTTCCGATGCAACTCCCACCGCTCGCGCCCGGCCGGCGCTTCACGCTTGCTCGCCCCCTCGGTTCGGCCGATGCCCTGCTGTTGGCCGAGCTGGCCCGATCGCGGACGGCCGCGCGCGCGCAAGGGGGTGCCGCGCTCACGGTCTTCACCGCCGAGGCCGCCGACGCGCAGCGGCTGGCCGACGAGCTGCCCTTCTTCGCGCCCGGGCTGGCGATCGCGCAGTTCCCGGACTGGGAGACGCTGCCCTACGACACCTTCAGCCCGCACCAGGACCTCATCTCCGAGCGCCTGGCGACGCTGTGGCGCATCCAGCAGCGCGAGGTCGACGTCGTGCTCGTGCCGGCGACGACCGCGTTGACGCGACTCGCGCCGCCCTCGTTCCTCGCCGGCACCACCTTCCACTTCCGGCAGAAGAGCCGCCTCGACGAGGCGCGCCTGAAGGCGCAACTCACGCTCGCCGGCTACCAGCACGTGAGTCAGGTCGTCGGCCCGGGCGAATACGCCGTGCGCGGCGGCCTCATCGACCTCTTCCCGATGGGCTCGCCGGTGCCCTACCGCGTCGACCTCTTCGGCGACGAGGTCGACTCGATCCGCACCTTCGACCCCGACACGCAGCGCAGCCTGTACCCCGTGCCCGAGGTGCGCCTGCTGCCCGGGCGCGAGTTCCCGATGGACGAGGCGGCGCGCACGGCCTTCCGCGCGCGCTGGCGCGAGCGCATGGAAGGCGACCCGACCCGCTCGCGCATCTACAAGGACATCGCCAGCGGCGTGGCCACCGGCGGCATCGAGTACTACCTGCCGCTCTTCTTCGACCAGACGGCGACGCTCTTCGACTATGTCGGCGCGCAGGCGCCGCTCGTGCTGCACGGCGAGGTCGACGCGGCGCTGCAGCGCTACTGGACCGATACGCGCGAGCGCCATCGCTTCCTGCAGCACGACAAGGAGCGGCCGCTGCTGGCGCCGGAAGACCTCTTCCTGCGCGTCGAGGACTTCTTCTCCGCCACGCAGCCGCACGCGACGCTGGCGCTTCGCGGCACGGAGCCTCTGCCGTGGTGCCGGCCGCTGCCCGACGTGAGCGTCGACCGCGGCGCCACCGAACCGCTGGCGGCGCTGGAACATCACCTCGATCAGACCGCGCACCGCGTGCTGCTGGTCGCCGAGAGCGAAGGCCGGCGCGAGAGCCTGCTCGAGCTGCTGCGCGATCACCGCATCCATGTGCCGAGCGTCGCCAGCCTGGCCGAGTTCGAGGCCGGCGACGAGAAGGTGGCCATCGTCGCCGCGCCGCTCGCGCAGGGCTTCCATTGGCTCGAGATGCTCGAGACGCCGGACGGCGCGGCGCCGCGCTCGCTGCAGTTCATCACCGAGACCGAGCTCTTCGCCAGCACGCGAGAGGCGCGCCGGCGGCGCAAGCAGGAGCAGGTCTCGAGCGTCGAAGCGCTCATCAAGGACCTCTCCGAGCTCAAGATCGGCGACCCCGTGGTACACGCCAACCACGGCATCGGTCGCTACCGGGGACTGAAGAGCATCGACCTCGCGTCCGAGGACGGAGGGGGAACGAGCGAGTTCCTGCATCTCGAGTACGCGGACAAGGCGACGCTGTACGTGCCGGTGTCGCAGCTGCACCTGATCAGCCGCTACACCGGCGTCAGCGCCGAGGAAGCACCGCTGCACAAGCTCGGCTCGGGCCAGTGGGAGAAGGCACGCAAGCGGGCCGCCGAGCAGGTGCGGGACACTGCGGCCGAGCTGCTCAACCTCTACGCCCAGCGCGCCGCGCGCGACGGCTTCGCGCATCGCTTCTCGCCGCACGACTACGAGGCCTTCGCGGCCAGCTTCGGCTTCGAGGAAACCGCCGACCAGCGCGCCGCCATTCATGCCGTCATCCAGGACATGATTTCGCCCAAGCCGATGGACCGCCTCGTCTGCGGCGACGTCGGCTTCGGCAAGACCGAGGTGGCCCTGCGCGCCGCGTTCGTCGCGGTGCACGGTGGCAAGCAGGTGGCCTTCCTGGCGCCGACGACGCTGCTCGCCGAGCAGCACTACCAGACGCTGGTCGACCGCTTCGGCAAGTGGCCGGTGAAGGTGGCCGAGCTGTCGCGATTTCGCACCGGCAAGGAGGTCAAGGCCGCGCTCGAAGGCATCGCTGCCGGCAGCGTCGACATCGTCGTCGGCACGCACAAGCTGCTCGCCAGCGACGTGAAGTTCGCGCGGCTCGGCCTCCTGATCATCGACGAGGAACACCGCTTCGGCGTGCGCCACAAGGAGGCGATGAAGGCACTGCGCGCCGAGGTCGACGTGCTGACGCTGACGGCGACACCGATCCCGCGCACGCTGGGCATGGCGCTCGAGGGCCTGCGCGACCTCTCGGTCATCGCCACGGCGCCGCAGCGGCGCCTGGCCATCAAGACCTTCGTGCAGAACGAGGGCAACAGCATCATGCGCGAGGCCGTGCTGCGCGAGCTCAAGCGCGGCGGCCAGGTCTACTTCCTGCACAACGAGGTCGAGACCATCCAGAACCGCCGCGAACGGCTGGCCGAGCTCGTGCCCGAGGCGCGCATCGCCATCGCGCACGGCCAGATGCCCGAGCGCGAGCTGGAGGCTGTGATGCGCGACTTCGTCGCCCAGCGCCACAACGTGCTGCTGTGCTCGACCATCATCGAGACCGGCATCGACGTGCCGACCGCCAACACCATCGTCATCAGCCGCGCCGACAAGTTCGGCCTTGCGCAGCTGCACCAGCTGCGCGGGCGCGTCGGGCGCAGCCACCACCAGGCCTATGCCTACCTGCTCGTGCCCGACAAGGAGGGCCTGACGAAGCAGGCCGCGCAGCGGCTCGAAGCCATCCAGCAGATGGAAGAGCTCGGCAGCGGCTTCTACCTCGCCATGCACGACCTCGAGATCCGCGGCGCCGGCGAGGTGCTGGGCGAGCAGCAGAGCGGCAACATGATGGAGGTCGGGTTCCAGCTCTACAACGACATGCTCGCCGAGGCCGTGCGGGCGCTGAGGGCCGGCCGCGAACCCGACCTGCTCTCGCCGCTCGGCGGCCTGGCCGGCACCACCGAGGTCAACCTGCATGCGCCGGCGCTGCTGCCCGACGCCTACTGCGGCGACGTGCACCAGCGCCTGTCGCTGTACAAGCGCCTGGCCACCGCCGACCACGTCGACCGCATCGACGCGCTGCTCGAGGAGATCACCGACCGCTTCGGCCGCCTGCCGGCGCAAGGGCAGACGCTCTTCGACACGCACCGCCTGCGCGTGCTGGCCAGGCCCTACGGTGTCGCCAAGATCGACGCCGGCCCCAGGCTGATGAGCGTGAGCTTCCGCCCCAACCCGCCGATCGACGCGATGCGCATCATCGAGCTCGTGCAGAAGAACCGCGCCATCAAGCTGGCCGGCAACGAGAAGCTGCGCATCGAGCGCGAGATCGCCGCGCCGGCCGAGCGCGCGTTGTTCATGCGCGACCTGCTGCGCTCGCTGGGCACGCCGCAGAAGGCCCTCGCGTGAAGGCGCGTCGATGACGACGCTGCGTGAACGCGAGGTCGAGGCCGGCCTCTTCGCGCGCGGCATCTCGCCGCCGCTGCGCCTGGCCGACTTCAAGCTCGTCGCCTTCGACATGGACTCGACGCTCATCAGCATCGAGTGCGTCGACGAGATTGCCGATGTCGCCGGCCGCAAGGCCGAGGTCGCCGCCATCACCGAAGCGACGATGCGCGGCGAGATCAGCGACTACAAGCACAGCCTGCGCCGCCGCCTGGCGCTGCTGCGCGACGTGCCGGTCAGCGCGCTGGAGGAGGTGTACACGCGCCGGCTGCGTCTCAACCCGGGCGTCGAGACCTTCGTGCGCGCCTGCCGGGCGGCCGGCCTGAAGACGCTGCTGGTCTCGGGCGGCTTCACGTACTTCAGCGAACGCGTGCGCGCGCACCTGGGGCTGGACTTCGCGCGCGCCAACATGCTGGAGGTCGTGGACGGCCGCCTCACCGGCCTGCTGCTCGAGCGGCCCTGGGGCGAGATCGTCGACGGCGCCGAGAAGAAGCGCGTGCTGCTCGAGGTGTGCGAGCTGATGGGCATCTCGCCGGCACAGGCCATTGCGGTCGGCGACGGCGCCAACGACCTGCCGATGATGAGCGTGGCCGGTCTCTCGATCGCCTACCACTCCAAGCCGGCCGTGCGCGACCGCGCCATGCTGTCCATCACCGCGGGCGGCATGGACCGCGCGCTTCGCATCTTCGGCGCTTGAGCGTCCCGCGCCGGGCGCCGGTCCTCGCCTGGCTGCGCCGGATCCGAGGCCGCGCGAGGCCAGCGGCCCCGGATATCTGCCCGCGTCCCTGCCTAGCCGTGCCTAGCCCTTGCCTAGCCCCCGCTCTTGAAGACCAGCACGACGCGATGCGGGCGCGGCGCGGGCAGGGGTGCATATCGCCACTGCTCGACCGCCGCCGTGATCGCCGGCACCAGCGTGCGCGGCACCGGCGGCAACACGCGCACGTCGCTCACGCTGCCATCAGGCCGGATGGTGAGTTCCACCGTCACCTCGGGCCGCGCGAGCAATTCCAGGTGCCGCGGCGTCGTCTCGGGTTCGACCATATGCACGAGCTTGGGCGCAGCCGCTGCCGCAGCCGCAACCGCGGCCGGCACCGGCGTAGGTGCCAGGGGCAGCGATGGCCGCGGCAAGTCGGCCGACGGCGACGACGCCGGCGCGTTGCGCAACGGCGCGACGGTCGATGGCGGCAAGGCCGTGCTGCGCGCCGGCACCTCCGGTAGCGCTTCGCCGGGCAGCGTGCGGATCGTGATCGCCGGCTTGTCGGCCACGAGCAACGGCGCCGCCGCGGGAACGGCGGGGGCAGCGAGCGCCGGAGCAGCCACCGACCTGGGAGCGACCGCGCTTACGTTGGCAGGCGTGGGCGCGGGGGCGGGCGTGGCCGGCACCACGGCCGCCCTAGGCTCGGCGCGCGCCAGCTCGGCGCGGGCCGCTCCGGCCGCCGGAGGACGCAACGCCAGCGCGCGCCGCGCGGCGGCGTCGGTCTCGGCCGCCGCATTGGGTTCGATGCGCCGGCGCAGCTTGGCGGCCTCGAGGATGGCGCGCAGGGGGCTGTCGGCCGCGCGCTGCGCACGCTCCATCGCCGTCCCGGCGGGAGCGCCGGCGCCGCTGCTCGCCACCGCGGCGGGCCTGGCGGCACTGCTGGCCGGCACTTCGGGTGGGCGTGTCGCCTGTGCCCAGCAGGCCATGGGAAGGACACCTGCCACGAGCGGCAGCCATGCCCAACCCCCACGATCGCTCGCTCCCGACACCTCACCCCCGGAGGGCTGCCGCCCTCTCGCGCGCGGCCGCTCGTCAGCCGAGGGACGAGCGCAGCCGGGCGCGCCACGAATTGGGGCGGATTCTAGGTGTCGACCCCCGTGTGATGGGGTCGCGCCGGGGCCATCGCACGGCCCCGGCCGGGTGCCCGGCTGCCGAGGAATTCACGCCCCGGCCCAGGCGGGGCGTGCCCTCGCCGCGCTGGCTACTTGAACCCGACGCGGTCGAGCATCTGCTGCACTTGCGGCGTGTTCGCGCCCACCTTGGCGATCGGCACCGTCTCGGCCTTGAACCGGCCCATCGCGATGAGGGCCGGGTTGTCCGTCTGCAGCCCGGGCACCGCGGGGTATTCGTTGTTGCCGTCGGCCAGCATGCGCTGCGCCTCGTCGCTGCTCAGGTACTCGAGGAAGGCGACGGCCGCGTCGCGGTTCTTCGCGTTGCGCGCCACCGCCGCGCCGGAGATGTTGACGTGCGTGCCGGCACCGGCCTGGTCGGGGAACATCACGCCGACGCGGGCCACGAGGTCGCGGTCGGCGGCGGCCGTGCTGCGCAGCAGGCGCGCGAAGTAGTAGGTGTTGGTCAGCGCCACGGCGCACTCGCCGGCGGCCACCGAGCGGATCTGGTCGGTGTCGCCACCCTTGGGCGCGCGGGCGAGGTTGTCGGCGACGCCCTTCAACCAGGCCTCGGTGCGCACGGGCCCCTGGCGCTCGAGGACGGAGCCGAACAGGCTCAGGTTGTATGGGTGCGAGCCCGAGCGCACGCAGATCTTGCCCTTGAGCGCCGGAGCGGCGAGCTTGTCGTAGCTGTCGACGTCGGCCGGCTTGATGCTCGCCTTGTCGTAGACGATGACGCGGGCGCGCGTGGACACCGCCACCCATTGCGGGCCCTGCCCGGCATCCGCGCCGCGCAGCTGCGGCGGGATGCGCTTGTCGAGCACGGCCGACTTCACCGGCTGGAAGAGCCCGTCCTGCTCGCCTCGCCACAGTCGCGCGGCATCGACGAGCAGGATCACGTCGGCCGGGCTGGCGGTGCCCTCGGCTTTCAGGCGGGCCATGATGCCGGCATCGTCGGCCTCGACGCGGTTGATGCGGATGCCGGTGGCACGCGTGAAGTTGGCGTACAGCGCCTCGTCGGTCTGGTAGTGACGGGCCGAATAGAGGTTCAGCACCCTTTCCTGCGCGGCGGCGGGAAAGGCCGCCGCAGCGAACGCCGCGGCGATGAGCAGGGGCTTCAGGAGGGGCTTCACGAAGGCAGGGGCGTTCATGGCAGATGCGGCACGCGGGCCGGCGTTGGTCCAGTCAGCCCATGATAGCGATATTGCGAATCATTGTCATTTGCGTCAGATCAAGGTGCAACGTTCCGGGCGATGCCAGCGCCGAAACCGCGTTCAGGCGTCGATCTGCGCCCAGACCTTATCCAGCCGCTTGGCACTCGCCGGCTGCGGTGTGCGCAGCTCCTGGGCGAAGAGACTGACGCGCAGTTCCTCGAGCAGCCAGCGGTACTCGGCGAGGCGGGCATGCGCGGCGCCTCGCAACTCGGCTTGGCGCCGCAGCCAGCGCTGCTCGAGCGGCCGCAGCTCGGCCAGGCGGGCGAGGTCGCGCGCCGGGTCGGCGCGCAGCTTGTCCAGGCGCAGCACCACGGCGCGCAGGTAGCGCGGCAGGTGCTGCAGCTGCGCCCATGGCGTGTCGACGAGAAAGCGCTTGCCTACCAGGCGCTGCAACTGTGCGGTCACGTCGTCGGCCACCTCGCGCGGCGGCTTGCTGTCGCGCAGCTTGCGCAGCGCCGCCGCATGCTCGGCGAGCACGGTCCCGGCCTGCCGCGCCACCTCCTGCGCGATCAGGTTGAGCCGTGCCCGCCCCTCCTCGACGCGGGCCTCGAAGCCGGCCCGGTCCGCGGGCAGCGGGTCGCCGAGGAATGCGCGCTCGAGCGCCACCTCGAGGATCTGCTCGCGCAGTTCTTCAAGCGTGCCGAGCGCCATGAACTGCGCCGCCATCGCCGGCAGGCCGGGGATGTTCTTCTCGAGGTACTTGAGCGGCTCGCGCAGTTGCAGCGCGAAGAGCCGCCGCAACCCGCTGCGATGGCGGCGCGCGGCGACCTCGGGCTCGTCGAAGACCTCCACCGACACCGCATCGCCCCGATCGACAAGGGCCGGGAACCCCACCATCACCTGGCTGCCGCGCTTCACCTCCATCAACTCGGGCAGCTCGCCAAAGGTCCATGCCGTATGGCGCTCGGCCTCGCGCGGCGCGTGGTCGGCCGGAGCGGACACGGTGGCGAGCTCGGCGCGCACGCCTCGGTGCGCTGGCTTCATGGCGGCCGATGCGGCGGCGTCGGTTGCCGGCACCGCGGGGCGCCGGCCTGCCTCGGCGTCCGGCGGCGGCGCCGGCGTCCTCAGCGCCGCGAGTGCCTGGAAGGCGCTGCGCGCCTGCGAACCCCATTGCGCCTTCAGCGCCGCGAGGTCGCGCCCCATGCCGAGCTGGCGGCCATGTTCGTCGACGACGACGAAGTTCATGAACAGGTGCGGGCTCAGCTGCTCGGCCTTGAAGTCGGCGCGCTGCACCGGCAGCTGCGCGCGCTCGCGCACGACCTTCAGCAGCGCCTCGACGAGGCTGCCCTGCGCAAAGTGCACGTCGTCGCAGAAGGCCTGCGCGAACTCGGGCAGCGGCACCAGGCGCGAGCGCGGCCGCTGGTGCAGGCTCTTGGCCAGCGCCTGCACCTTGGCCGCCAGCATGCCCGGCACCAGCCACTCGCAGCGCTCCTCGCTCACCTGGTTGAGCGCGTAGATCGGCACCGTCACCGTGAGGCCGTCGCGCGCATCGCCCGGCTCGTGCAGGTAGCTCGCCGCGCAGTCGATGCCGCCGAGGCGGATCTGGCGCGGGTAGGCCTCGGTGGTGATGCCGGCCGCCTCGTGCCGCATCAGCTCCTCGCGCGTGAGCTGCAGCAGCTTCGGCTCGCGGCGCAGTGCCTCGCGGTACCAGCGCTCGAAACTCGCGCCGCCACTCACGTCGGCCGGCAGCTTGGCGTCGTAGAAGGCGTGGATCAGGCCCTCGTCGACGAGCACGTCCTGGCGCCGCGCCTTGTGCTCGAGCTCCTGCACTTCGCGCAGCAGGCGGCGGTTGTGGGCGAGGAAGGGGTACTTCGCCTCCCAGGCCTCGGGCTCGGCCAGCGAGGCCACCAGCGCCTCGCGGATGAAGATCTCGCGCGCGCCGGCCGGGTCGACAGTCGCGTAGCTCACGCGCCGGTTGTTGTAGACGACGATGCCGTAGAGCGTGGCGCGCTCCAGCGCCACCACCTCGGCAGCCTTCTTCTCCCAGTGCGGCTCGAGCAGCTGCTTCTTGAGCAGGTGCCCGGCCAGCGGAGGAATCCATTGCGGCTCGATCGCCGCGATGCCACGGCCATAGAGGCGCGTCGTCTCCACCAGCTCGGCGGCAACGATCCAGCGCCCCGGCTTCTTCGCCAGATTCGCGCCCGGGTGGCGCCAGAACCTGATGCCGCGCGCGCCGAGGTACCAGTCGTCGTCGTCGGCCTTGAGGCCGATGTTGCCCAGCAGCCCGGCCAGCAGCGCCAGGTGCACCTGCTCGTAGGTGGCAGGCGCGCCGTTGAGCCGCCAGCCATGCTCGGCGACCACGGTGTGCAGCTGGGCGTGGATGTCGCGCCACTCGCGCACGCGCCGCGGGTTGATGAAGTGCTCGCGCAGGCGCTGCTCCTGCTGCCGGTTGCTGAGCTTGTGGCGGTCGACCTGCGGCGCCTGTTCGCCGGCAGGTGCATGGCCGTGCACGCCGCGCCCGGCCTCGATCCACCGCCACAGCGCCAGCGTGCCCATGAACTCGCTCTTCTCGTCGTCGAAGGGCCGGTGCTTCTGGTCGGCCGCCTGCTGCTGCTCGAGCGGGCGGTCGCGCACGTCCTGCACGCTCAGCGCCGAAGCGATGATCAGCACCTCGGCCAGCGACTGGCGCTCGCGCGCCTCGAGGATCATGCGGCCGACGCGCGGGTCGAGCGGCAGGCGGGCGAGCTCCTGGCCCATCGGCGTGAGCTCGTTGTCGTCGTCGACGGCGCCGAGTTCGGCCAGCAGCGCATAGCCGTCGGCGATGGCCTTGCGCGGCGGCGGCTCGAGAAAGGGGAAGTCCTCGACACGCCCCAGGTGCAGCGCCTTCATGCGCAGGATCACGCCGGCCAGCGAACTGCGCAGGATCTCCGGGTCGGTGAAGCGCGGCCGCGCCGCGAACTCCCCCTCCTCGTAGAGGCGGATGCACACGCCGTCGGCGACGCGCCCGCAGCGGCCGGCGCGCTGGTTGGCCGCCGCCTGGCTGATCGGCTCCAAGAGCAGCTGCTCGACCTTGTTGCGGAAGCTGTAGCGCTTGACGCGCGCGAGGCCGCTGTCGACGACATAGCGGATGCCGGGCACGGTGAGCGAGGTCTCGGCGACGTTGGTGGCGAGCACGATGCGCCGGCCATTGCCGGGCGAGAAGACGCGGTCCTGCTCGGCTTGCGAGAGGCGCGCGAAGAGGGGCAGGATTTCCACCGGCCCGCGCAGCGGGCCGCTCGCTGTTCCTGGCCCACCCGGCCGGGTGTGCGCGGCCTGCGCCAGGTGCCGGCGCAGGTGGTCGGCGCAGTCGCGGATCTCGCGCTCGCCCGGCAGGAAGACGAGGATGTCGCCGCCGCCGGCGCCGCCACCCGGGCCGCGCCAGAGCTCGTCCACCGCCTCGGCCACCGCGTCGTCGAGCCCGAAGTCGCGGCTATCCTCGAACGGCCGCCAGCGCTGCTCCACCGGATAGAGCCGGCCGCTCACCGCGATCACGGGCGCCGGCCCGCGCGCCGAGGCGAAATGCTGCGCGAAGCGCTCGGCGTCGATCGTCGCCGAGGTCACCACCACCTTCAGGTCGGGCCGCCTGGGCAGGATCTCGCGCAGGTAGCCGAGCAGGAAATCGATGTTGAGGCTGCGCTCGTGCGCCTCGTCGATGATGAGCGTGTCGTAGGCCTCGAGCAGCGGGTCGCCCTGCGTCTCGGCGAGCAGGATGCCGTCGGTCATCAGCTTGATGCTGGCGCCTGGCAGCAGCCGGTCCTGGAAGCGCACCTTGTAGCCGACCACCTCGCCCAGCGGCGTCTGCAGCTCGTCGGCGATGCGCTTGGCGACGCTGCTGGCGGCGATGCGCCGCGGCTGCGTGTGGCCGATGAGGCCGTGGCCGCCGCGGTGCCGGTTCGCGAGGCCGCGCCCGAGCTCGAGCGCGATCTTCGGCAGCTGCGTCGTCTTGCCCGAGCCCGTCTCGCCGCTGACGATGATCACCGGATGGTCGCGCATCGCCTGCGCGATCTCGGCGCGGCGGGCGCTGACCGGCAGCGCTTCGGGGTAGGTGATGGGCGGCAGCGGCGTGGCGGCTGCCACGGGCCGCGCAGGGGTGGCGGCCCGCGCCGCCCGGCCGCCGCCGCCAGAGCCATACGCTGGCCGGGGGGTCGTCATGGGGCGCGGATTATCTGCGCGCCCGCGCGAGGCCCCGGCCGGGGCCCCGCGCGTCAGTTGGCGGGTGGCGAGTACGCCATGACGTTGAACACCGCACCCTGCGGGTCCTGCAGGACGGCAAAGCGGCCGACGTTCGGGATGTCCGTCGGCCCGGCGCACACCTTGCCGCCGAGCGCCTTGCACTTCTCGACCGCCGCATCGGCGTCGGACACGGTGACGTAGGCACCCCACGCGACCGGCATGCCTTTCGCGTCCGGCGGGATGGCCATGATGCCGCCCACGGCGGTGCCGTCGGCCTTGACGACGTGGTAGTCGCCCTGGCCCATGTTCATGACGTCGAACTTCCAGCCGAACAGGCTGCCGTAGAACTCGGTGGCCGCCTTCGGGTTGTTCGTCATCAGCTCGGTCCAGCTGAATGCGCCCACGGTCTTGTAGACATCCTCGTAGCTCTTCATCGCAACTCCTGCATGTGGATGGGGGCGCCGATCCTCGAATGCGCACGCTGCGGCGTCAAGGGCCATCGAAGCGCCATCGAAGCGCCATCGAAGCGCCCCGAAGCGTCACGAAGCGCCATTAGGGCGCACATGCCGCGGCACCGGCGCGGCCGACCCCGCGGCCGCGACGACCCCTTCCGGCACAATGCGCGCGCACCGAGAAGGCAGCTCGTTGCCGGCCCGCAGGCCGGCCCCGCGACCCGTCCCCGTTCGACGCGTCCCTCGACCGATCCCCCGACCGGCCCCTTCCGCCGGCCCGCCACGCCCCGCCGATGAGCCTCGTCTTTCCGCACACGTTCGTCCCCTGGTTTCGCGCCGTCGCGCCGTACATCCACATGTACCGCGGCAAGACCTTCGTCGTGGCGCTGGCCGGCGAGGCCATCGCGGCGGGCAAGCTCAACGTCTTCGTGCAGGACCTGGCCATCCTGCACGCGATGGGAGTGAAGATCGTGATCGTGCACGGTTTCCGCCCGCAGGTGAGCGAGCAGCTCGCGGCCAAGGGGCAGGTGTCGCGCTACCACAAGGGCATGCGCATCACCGACCCGGTGGCGCTGGACGCCGCGCAGGAGGCGGCCGGCCAGCTGCGCTTCGAGATCGAGGCCGCGTTCTCGCAGGGCCTGCCGAACACCCCGATGGCCAATTCGACGCTGCGCGTGGTCTCGGGCAACTTCCTCACCGCGCGGCCGGTGGGCATCGTCGACGGCGTCGACATGAAGCACAGCGGCCTCGTGCGCCGTGTCGACCACGCCGCGATCCAGCGTGCCATCGAGACCGGCGCGATCGTGCTGCTGTCGCCGTTCGGCTTCTCGCCCACCGGCGAGGCGTTCAACCTGACGATGGAGGACGTGGCCACGGCCACCGCCGTCGCCCTGCAGGCCGACAAGCTGCTCTTCCTGACCGAGGTGCCCGGCATCCGCGAGCGCCTGGACGACCCGGAGAGCCCCATCGACACCGAGCTCGCCCTGGCCGACGCGCGCCGCCTGCTCGCCCAGCTGCCGGCCGCCACCGCACCCACCGACCTCGCGCACTACCTCGGGTATTGCGTGCGCGCCTGCGAGGGTGGTGTCGAGCGCTCGCACATCCTGCCCTACGCCACCGACGGCGCCGTGCTGCTCGAGGTGTTCACGCACGACGGCGTCGGCACCATGGTCGTCGACGAGAAGCTCGAGAGCCTGCGCGAGGCGACGAGCGACGATGTCGGCGGCATCCTGCAGCTGATCGAGCCCTTCGAGCGCGACGGCACGCTGGTGCGTCGCGAGCGCACGGAGATCGAGCGCGACATCGCCAACTACACGGTGATCGAGCACGACGGCATCATCTTCGGCTGCGCCGCGCTGCACCCCTACCCCGAGGCGCACACGGCCGAGATGGCCGCGCTCACCGTGAGCCCGCTGTCGCAGAGCCAGGGCGACGGCGAGCGCCTGCTCAAGCGTGTCGAGCAGCGCGCGCGCGCCGCCGGGCTCGACAGCCTGTTCGTGCTGACCACGCGCACCATGCATTGGTTCATCAAACGTGGCTTCACGCAGGTCGACCCCGACTGGCTGCCCGAGGCGCGCAAGCGAAAATACAACTGGGACCGGCGCTCGCAGGTGCTGGTCAAGAAGCTCGTCTGAGATGTCCGAATCACGAGGTGCCCGATGGCCCGCATGGTGAACTGCGTCTACCTGAAGAAGGAGGCCGAGGGCCTCTCCTTCGCGCCCTACCCCGGCGAACTGGGCAAGCGCATCTACGACAACGTCAGCAAGGAGGCGTTCGAGATGTGGAAGAAGCACCAGACCATGCTCGTGAACGAGAACCGGCTGAACCTGGCCGATGCGCGGGCCCGGCAGTACCTGGCGCGGCAGATGGAACAGTTCTTCTTCGGTGAAGGAGCCGAGCGCCCGGCCGGCTACGTGCCGCCCGAGGCCTGACGCGTCCGTCAAGCGTCGACCCGGCACCCCCTTGACCAAGCAGCGGCAATTCAGCGGGCTGCGCGAGCGCACGCTGGCCTGGGTGGCCGGCACGCTGATGCCTCTGCGCTGGATCACGGTGGCGCTGGCCGCCGTGGCCCTGGCCTATGCCGGCGCGCTCTCGTGGCCGCCGGCGGAGCCCTGGACCTGGGTCGCCCTGCCGGCCGGGCTGGCGCTGGCAATGGTCTTGCGCTTCGGCTGGGCCATGCTGGTGGCGGTGTTGACCGGCCTGGTGTCGGCGATGGCCGGCGGTGCCTACGGGGTCTCGCTCGGCGCCTATGCGGTGCTGGCCGTGACGGCCACCGTCATCATCTCGGTGCGACTGCTGCGCCTGCTCGCCTTCGACCCACGCCTGGAGCGCTCGCGCGATGTCGGCGCGCTCGTGCTCGTCGTGCCGCTCGCGGCGGCCGTCCCCTCGCTCGTGCTGAGTGCCTGGGTGGCGGCGGCGCAGGGCGAACTCTGGTGGCCGAGCGGGGTGGCCGGCTGGAGCATCCTCGCCCTCGGCATGCTGCTGGCCACCGCCGCCGGGCTGGCCACCGACCGGCGCGTGCTGCAGGCGCTGCAGCCGCAGGCCGACTGGCGCGAGACACTGTTCGCGCTGCTCGCCGTCGTCGGCGCTCTGGCGGCGCTGTGGGCGCTGCCGCAGATGGGCCCGGCCTTGCAGCTGCTCACCGCGCTCGGCATGCCGCTGCTCGCCGCTGCGCTCGCGCTGCGAGGGCACTTCACCCTCGCCGCCGGTGCCACCATGCTGGGCATGCTGGTGGCCGCCACGGCGCTGAACGACCTGCCCATGACCGAGACGCTGCGCACCGAGTTCGGCGCTGCACTCGTCGTCTGGGGCGCGGCCTGCGTGGCCGCGCTGCTCGGCGCCCATGGCGCGGCGGTGGCCTGGGCCGGCAAGGCGCAACGCTGGGAATGGGCGCTCGACGGCTCGCGCCTCGGTGTCGCCGACTGGGACCTCGCCACCGGTGCCGGCTTCGCCTCCGCCGCCTGGCGCGCCCTCACGCATTTCCGCGCCCGCCGCTGGGATCCCGCGGCCTGGGTCGCGCAGCTGCACCGCGACGACCAGCCGCGGCTCGCCGCCGCTCTCGAAGCCGTCAAGACCGGCGCCAGCGGGCGCCGCCAGGTGGAGTTGCGCCTGCCCGAGGCCGGCGGCTGGCGCTGGTTCGAAGCCACGCTGCTCGTCACCGAGCGTGACGCGGCCGACAAGCCGACGCGCGTGCTCGTGACGCTGGCCGACATCCACGAGCGGCACGAGGCGCTCGAGCGCCAGCGCATGTCGCTCAACCTCTTCCAGCACCTGCACGAGGGGCTGCTCGTCACCGACGCCGAGATGCGCACGCTCGACGTCAACCCGGCCTACGGCGAGATCCTCGGCACGACGCGCGAGTCGATGCTCGGCCGCGTGCCCTCGCTGCTGCGCCCGGACCCGGCCGATCCGCTGGCGCGCGAGCAGCGCGCGGCCATGTGGGCGGCGCTGCGCGCCCAGGGCGGCTGGCGCGGCGAGCTCTTCGAGAAGCGCGGCGACGGCCTGCCGCTGACGCTGCAGACAACCATCTCCGCGGTGCCGGGCGCATCCGGCGAGGTGGGCCGGCCCGACTATCACGTCGTCGTCATCGCCGACATCACCGAGCAGCGCGTGCAGCGCGAGCAGCTCGAGCGCCAGGCGCACTTCGACGAGCTCACGCGCCTGCCCAACCGCGCCCGCCTGTCGCAGCTGCTGCTCGACGCCATGCGCAGCACCGACCGCGACGGCTACCTCCTCGTCGTGTGCTACCTGGACATCGACCACTTCAAGCCCGTCAACGACCGGCACGGGCACGCCGCCGGCGACCGCCTGCTCGTGGACCTGGCCGGCCGCCTGCGCAGCGCCTTGCGCAGCCGCGAGAACTGGGCCGACGCCGCCGCCCGCCTGGGCGGCGACGAGTTCGTGCTCCTGCTGCGCGCCGGCACCATCGAGGAGGCCCGCCTCGCCGTCGAGCGCGTGCTGCGCGTGGTGGCGCAGCCGTACGTCATCGACGCCGAGGCCGAGCCGGTGCAGGTGAGCGCGAGCATGGGGGCCACCATCTACCCTGTCGACCGCAGCGACGCCGACACGTTGCTGCGCCACGCCGACCACGCGATGTACGGCGCCAAGCAGGCCGGGCGCAACGGCTACCTGTTCTTCGACCCCGAGAACCGCCGCCGCACCGAGGAACGGGTGATGGCCATCGGCCGCGTGCAGGAGGCGCTCGACCTGCACGAGTTCGCGCTCTTCTACCAGCCCAAGGTCGACATGCGCACGGGCCGCGTGCTCGGGCTCGAGGCGCTGCTGCGCTGGGACCACCCGCAGCAAGGCCTGATCGCGCCGATGCAGTTCCTGCCGCTGATCGAGAACACGGGCCTCTCGGCGCGCGTCGGCGACTGGGTGCTCGCACAGGCGCTGGATCATCTCGTGCAGTGGCAGCGCGCGGGGCTCGATCTTTCGGTCAGCGTCAACATCTCGGCGCGCCACCTGCAGGAACCCGACTTCGCGATGCGCCTGGCGGCCCTGCTGGCGCGGCGCTCGGAGCCGCTGGCCGAGCGGCTCGAGCTCGAGATGCTGGAGACGGCGGCCCATGCCGACATCGAAGTCACCTCATCCCTCATGGCGCGCTGCCGCGCGCTTGGCGTGCGCTTCGCGCTCGACGACTTCGGCACCGGCTACTCCACCCTCACCTACCTCAAGCGGCTGCCGGTGGACGTACTGAAGATCGACCGCAGCTTCGTGCACCACATGCTCGACGACGCGCACGACCGCGCCATCGTCGAAGGCGTGATCGGCCTCGCGCGCACCTTCAACTGCAGCGTCGTCGCCGAGGGCGTGGAGTCGCCGGCGCAGGCGCGCGCGCTGCTGGAACTGGGCTGCGACATCGGCCAGGGCAACGGCATCGCCGCGCCGATGCGTGTCGACCGCGTCGCGCACTGGGTGCGCGAGTACCGCGGCATCTTCGCGCTCGCGCCGGCATTGCCGCAGAGCGGCAATGGTGGTGTCGTGGGCGTGCAGCAACCCGCCGGAACCTAAAATCCTCGCGGTGATCCCGCAGGGCTTCATCGACGACCTCATCGCCCGCACCGACATCGGTGCCGTGATCGGCCGCCACGTCGAGCTGAAGAAGAGCGGCGGCAACCTGATGGGGTTGTGCCCCTTCCATGCCGAGAAGAGCCCGAGCTTCTCGGTGACGCCGGGCAAGGGCTTCTACTACTGCTTCGGTTGCGGTGCCGGCGGCAACGCCATCCGCTTCCTCACCGAGCACCTCGGCCTGTCGTTCGTCGAGGCAGTGCGCGACCTCGCCCAGGCCGTCAACATGACGGTGCCCGAGGAGCAGGCGAGCCCCGAGGAACGCGAGCGACAGGCCACGTTGCGGCAGCGCCGTCAGACGCTCGGCGAGCTCCTCGTGAAGGCTTGCGACTTCTACCGCGCCCAGCTCAAGGCGAGCCCGCGCGCCATCGACTACCTCAAGGGCCGCGGCCTTTCCGGCGCCATCGCGGCGCGCTTCGGCCTCGGTTTCGCGCCCCCGGGCTCGCGCACGCTGGCCGGCGTCTTCGGCCGGTACGACGACCCGCGGCTCGAAGAGGCAGGCCTCGTGCGCATGCGCGAGGAAGACGAGGCGGGCCACGCCGGCGACAGTGGTGAGCGCGGCGAACGCGGCCGCTACGATTGGTTCCGCAACCGCATCATGTTCCCCATCCGCGGCGTCGGCGGCGATGTCATCGGCTTCGGCGGTCGCGTGCTCGACGACAGCAAGCCGAAGTACATGAACTCGCCCGAGACACCCCTGTTCAGCAAGGGGCGCGAGCTGTACGGGTTGTTCGAGGCGCGCCAGGCGCTGCGCGAGGCCGGCTACGTGCTCGTCGTCGAGGGCTACATGGACGTGGTAGCACTGGCGCAGAACGGCTTCGCCAACGCGGTGGCGACACTCGGCACCGCCTGCACGGCCGAGCACGTGCAAAAGCTCTTCCGCTTCACCGACGCCGTGGTCTTCAGCTTCGACGGCGACGCCGCCGGCCGCCGTGCCGCAGCGCGCGCACTGGAGGCGGCGCTGCCGCATGCCACGGACCTGCGCAGCGTCAAGTTCCTGTTCCTGCCGCCCGAGCACGACCCCGACAGCTTCGTGCGCGAGCTCGGGGCGGAGGCCTTCCGCGCGGCGGTGGCGGCGGCGGTGCCGCTGTCGCGCCAGCTCATCGAGCAGGCTGCCGAGGGGCAGGATCTGGAGACAGCCGAAGGCCGGGCACGTCTCGTTGCACAAGCCAAGCCGCTGTGGCAAGCGCTCCCGGACGGCACGCTGCGCGACCAGGTCCTGGCCGAAGTCGCCGAGGTGGCGCGTCTGCCGCGCGACGATCTCGCCCTGCGCTGGGGCCGGCCGATGCGGCGCGCTTCGACGCCGACCGGCGGCAGGCGCGGCATCGCTGCAGCCACCGCACCGCGCCGGACGGCACGCCTGCCGCAGGACCAGGTGGCACGGCATCTGTTGCAGCGCTGCGAGTGGTGGGACCAACTGCCGGCCGATGACCATGAGCTCCTTGTCGCCCTGCCGACCTGGCACTGCGAGCTGTTCCGCTGGATCGATCGCTGGGTGCATGACCATGGCGCGGAGGGCTGGCCGGTGCTGCGCGAGGCCATTGGCGGCGAGGCCTGGGGCGCGCAGGCCACGGCGCTCGTCGACGGCGCAGAACTGCCCACCGAGCCGGCGCTGGACGAGTTGAAGGCCGCGGTGGCGCAGGTTCGGCGCAGCGGGCCGCTGGAGCAGGCCCTGCAGGTCGCCAGGCAGGTGATGGACCAAGGCTGACGGGCCAGGCCGACGCCTCCATTTCTGTATAATCCGCCGTTCTTCGCAGCGGCAAGAGTGACGGCAGCACCTCCGGGCCCCGACCACCCTCGACAAGGGTCACACAGGTCAACCCCCCACCCGCAAGGGCTGCAACCCCAGACAGTCACGCGAGCTTGCCGGCTCGGGTCTCATGCGTAAACCGATGTCCAGGGTCGGCGTGCACCACGCCGGCCGTCGGCGTGGGCGCGCGCTCGGCCGTGCCTTCGGGCGCGACCTGCAACCCGGGCCCGCCCCACGCACTCGAACGAGCTGACAGAGACCCACCCGAAGCTCCGCCCGAAGGAAACGCATGACCATCGCCAAGAAGCCCGCCGTCCAGCCCGCCAAGCCCGCCGCCAAGTCCAAGGACGCGAAGGATCATCACGGCAAGGACCACGCCAAGGACGGCAAGGCAAAGACCCCGGCGCAGCCCGTCAAGCCGGCCGCCAAGCCCGCCCACCCGCCCAGGCCGGCCGAGAAGCCGGCCACGAAGCCGACCAAGCCCGAGAAGGCACCCGCCGGCAACGCGCATGAGAAGGCCGCCGCCAAGCCGGTGAAGGCCGAGGTCAAGGCGCCGGCCAAGACCGGCAAGGCGGCGGCCAAGCCCGACCCCAAGGCGGCCAAGGGCGCCAAGAAAGGCCCCGAGCCCAAGGGTGCAGGCGACGACGTCGACCTGGCCGACATCGAAGCCGACCTCGAAGGCGAAGCCGAGCCCGAAGCGGTGGTCGAGGTGGCCGAGGCCGAGAAGGCCAAGCCGCTGCGCATGAAGGTCAGCCGCGCCAAGGAGCGCGCGCTGATGCGCGAATTCGGCCTCGAGGAGACCACGCTCACCGAAGAGGAAGCAAGCAAGCGCCGCCAGGAGCTGAAGACGCTCATCAAGATGGGCAAGACGCGCGGCTTCCTGACGCACCAGGAAATTAACGACCACCTGCCCGAGCGCCTCATCAACGAGGAAATCCTCGAGGCCATCGTCTCGATGCTCAACGACATGGGCATCGCGGTGTACGAACAGGCGCCCGACGCCGCCACGCTTCTCGTGGCCGGCGGCACCACCGCCACCGCCACTGACGAGGAGGCCGAGGAAGCCGCCGAGGCGGCGCTGTCGACGGTCGACAGCGAGTTCGGCCGCACGACCGACCCGGTGCGCATGTACATGCGCGAGATGGGCACGGTCGAGTTGCTCACGCGCGAGGGCGAGATCGAGATCGCCAAGCGCATCGAGGGCGGCCTGCAGGCGATGATGTTCGCCATCAGCGCCAGCCCGACGACGATCGCCGAGATCCTCACCTATGCCGACAAGATCGCCGCCGGCGACATGCAGATCTCCGAGGTGGTGGACGGCTTCGTCAGCGACGACGAGGCCGACGACTACGTCGCCGAGGAGGACTTCGACGAGTTCGACGAGGAGGACGACGACGACGGCCAGGGCGGCAGCAAGGCGCTGACGAAGAAGCTCGAGGAGCTCAAGAACGCCGCGCTCGTGAAGTTCGACCTGCTGCGCAGCCACTTCGACAAGATGCGCCGCGCCTTCGAGAAGGAGGGCTACAAGACGCCGGCCTACAACAAGGCGCAGCACGCCATCAGCGAAGACCTGATGACGATCCGCTTCACCGTGAAGACGATCGAACGCCTGTGCAACATCCTGCGCAGCCAGGTCGACGACGTGCGCCGCTACGAACGCGAGATCCGCAAGATCGTCGTCGACAAGTGCGGCATGCCGCAGGAGCACTTCATCCGCACCTTCCCCGGCAACACGCTCAACCTGAAGTGGGCCGAGCGCGAGATCGCGCTCGGCAAGCCCTACTCCATCATCCTCACGCGCAACCTTCCCGCCGTGCAGGAGCTGCAGCAGAAGCTCGTCGACCTGCAGGCGCGCGCCGTCGTGCCGCTCGAGGATCTCAAGGAGATCAACAAGCGCATGAACGAGGGCGAGAAGGCCAGCCGCGACGCGAAGAAGGAGATGATCGAGGCCAACCTGCGCCTCGTGATCTCGATCGCCAAGAAGTACACCAACCGCGGCCTGCAGTTCCTCGACCTCATCCAGGAGGGCAACATCGGCCTCATGAAGGCGGTCGACAAGTTCGAATACCGGCGCGGCTACAAGTTCTCGACCTATGCCACGTGGTGGATCCGCCAGGCCATCACGCGCTCGATCGCCGACCAGGCGCGCACCATCCGCATCCCGGTGCACATGATCGAGACGATCAACAAGATGAACCGCATCAGCCGCCAGCACCTGCAGGAGTTCGGCTACGAGCCCGACGCGCCGACGCTGGCCGAGAAGATGGAGATCCCCGAGGACAAGATCCGCAAGATCATGAAGATCGCCAAGGAGCCGATCTCCATGGAGACGCCGATCGGCGACGACGACGACAGCCACCTCGGTGACTTCATCGAGGACACCAACAACGTGGCCCCGGTCGATGCCGCCATGCAGGCCGGCCTGCGCGACGTGGTCAAGGACATCCTCGACTCGCTCACCCCGCGCGAGGCCAAGGTGCTGCGCATGCGCTTCGGCATCGAGATGAGCACCGACCACACGCTCGAAGAGGTGGGCAAGCAGTTCGACGTGACGCGCGAACGCATCCGCCAGATCGAGGCGAAGGCCATCCGCAAGCTCAAGCACCCCAGCCGCTCCGACAAGCTGCGGACCTACCTCGACAACCTCTGATTCTTGGGGGTCGGGCGTGCCGGGCGCGCCCGCTAAACTCGGCTACACCAGCCTGCGCCACCCGACACCCACGTGACTCGGATCACCGAACGTACCGTCCTCTTTGCCGACCTGCGCGGCAGCACGGCGCTGTACGAGAGCCTGGGCAACGCCGAGGCCACGTCGGTCGTCACGCATTGCGTGAATGCGGTCGGCACGTCGGTGCAGGAGCACGGCGGCACCGTCATCAAGACGCTTGGCGACGGCCTCATGGCCGTCTTCGACGACCCGCGCGATGCGCTCGAGGGCGCCGTCGAGATGCACGACACGCTCGACGCCATCGTCACGCGCGGCAGCGAACGGGGCGCCTCGTCGGGCCTGCGTGCGCTGCGGCTGCAGGTGGCGATGGCGCGCGGCGAGGTGGTCGAGATGGCCGGCGACTGCTACGGCGACGCCGTCAATGTCGCCGCCCGCCTGCTCGACCACGCCGGCGACAACGAGACGCTCGTCACCGTGGAGGTCATGCAGGACCTGTCGCTGGAGATGCGGGCGCGCTTTCGCAGCCTCGACCGCCTCGTGCTGCGCGGCCGCGTCGAGCCCGTGCAGGTGTTCGTGATGGGCGGCCGGCGCCGCGCCGCCGAGGGGCAGCCGACGCAGTTCAGCGGCGTCGCCCAGGACTTCGAGCCCGACGGGCTGCGCCTGACCTGGACGAACCTGAACCGCGTCTTCGCCAGCCAGCAGATGCCGGTGGTGCTGGGGCGCAGCGCCCAGGCCACCTTCTGCGTCGATGACTCGCGCGTCTCGCGCTCGCATGCCCGTGTCGACTGGCACGGCGGCGCCTTCCAGCTCACCGACCTCAGCTACAACGGCACCTTCGTGCGCTTCAACGACGGCGAGATCGTCAGCCTGCGCCGCGGCACCTGCACGCTGCACGGCAGCGGGGCCATCGGCCTCGGCGGCCCGCCCTCCGACCCCGGCGCGGCGGCCGTGGAGTTCGACGTGCTGCGCTTCGTCGACACGCAGGCGTCGCTCGGCGTCGATCCGCGCTGAGCAGGCGCGGCACGCGACGATCCCCACCGCACCACTGCCCCGCAGGCTGCAGCCGCCCCAGCATCCTCGGCCCAGACCGGCGGTCCACCGCTCCCCTCGCCCATGCGCGTGCTCTACGTCGACGACGACCGCGTCAACAGCCTGCTCTTCGCCGAGCTGTGCCGCATGGCGCCGGGCGTGAGCGTCGAGGCGGCCGGCACCGCCGCCGAGGCGCTCGAGCTGCTCGAGCGCATCGAAGCCGACCTGCTCGTGCTCGACCTGCACCTGCCCGACGGCGATGGCTTCAGCCTGCTGCCGCGCCTGTGGCAGAAGGCCGGCCGCCGCCTGCCCGCCTATCTCTGTTCGGCCGACGACCCCGCCCAGGTCGAGGTGCAGGCGCGCGCCGCCGGCTTCGAAGCCTGCTGGAGCAAGCCCCTCGACGTCCCGCTCGTGCTGGCCGCCCTGCGCCGGCATGCCGGGCCGTCGGGCAAGGAATGAGCCCGCACCGGCACGGCCAGCCGGCGCGCACGGCCGTGCTGCTCGTCAACCTCGGCACGCCCGCGGCGCCGACGCCGGCGGCCACGCGCCGGTATCTCGCCGAGTTCCTCGCCGACCCGCGCGTCGTCGAGATCCCGCGGCTCGTCTGGCTGCCGCTGCTGCACGGCGTCATCCTGCGCACGCGGCCGCGCCGCTCGGCGGCGAAGTACGCCGGCATCTGGATGCCCGAGGGCTCGCCGCTCGCCGTGTGGACCGAGCGGCAGGCGCGGGCCCTGCACGCAACGATGGCGCAACGCGGGCACGAGGTGCTGGTCGCGCATGCCATGCGCTACGGCGAACCGGCGCTGCCGCGGCAGCTCGACGGGCTCGTGCAGAGCGGCGCCACGCGCGTGCTCGTGCTGCCGCTCTACCCGCAATACTCGGCGGCCACCACCGCGAGCTCGTTCGACAAGGTGATGCAGTGGGCGGCCAAGACGCGGCGCGTGCCGGCGCTGCGCTTCGTCGACGCCTTCCACGACGATGCCGGCTACGTCGAGGCCCTCGCCGAGGACCTGCAGGCGCACTGGCGCGCGCACGGGCGCGCCGAACGACTTCTGCTCAGCTTCCACGGCATGCCCGCACGCACCCTGGAACTCGGCGACCCCTACTTCTGCCATTGCCAGAAGACGGCTCGCCTCCTGATCGAACGGCTGCAGCTCGACCCGCGGCAGGTGCAGGTCACCTTCCAGAGCCGGTTCGGCAAGGCACGCTGGCTCGAGCCCTACACCGAGCCGACGCTGCGGCAGCTCGCCACCGCCGGCGTGAAAAGCGTCGACGTGATGTGCCCGGGCTTCGTCGCCGACTGCCTCGAGACGCTCGAGGAGATCGGCATCGAGGCGCGTGCCGCCTTCAGCGCCGCCGGCGGGCAGGACTTCCGCTACGTGCCGTGCCTGAATGCCGGGCCGCGATGGATCTCGGCACTGGCCGAGATCACCCTGCGCCACCTGCAGGGCTGGCCGCTCGCGCCGGCCGCCGGTGCGGCGCTCGCGCCGGCCGCCGATGCGGCGCACGCGCCGCAGGGCGAGCGCTGACCGAAGTCGACAAGCGCCCTCACCCGCGGCGCCACCGACCGACCGGACCGCTGCGCGGCAGCGGCCTCAGCCCGCGGCGCGGATGCGGCCCAGCAGCTTCAGCACCCGTGGCAGCGCCAGCACCGCCACCACCACGAGCAGCAGCACCAGCGAAGCCGGCCGATCGACGAAGACCGTCCAGCGCCCCTCGCCGATCGACAACGCGTTGCGCATCTGCGCCTCGGCTAGCGGGCCGAGGATCATGCCGACGATCACCGGCGCGGTCGGGAAGTCGAAGCGCCGCATGAGCACGCCGAGCAGGCCGATGGCCAGCATCAGGAAGAGGTCGAAGCCGCTCTGCCGCATGCCGTAGACGCCGATGGTGGCGAAGATCAGGATGCCGGCATAGAGCTGCGGCTTCGGGATCTTCAGGAGCTTCACCCACAGGCCCACGAGCGGCAGGTTGAGCACCAGCAGCATGACGTTGCCGATGTACAGCGAGGCGATCAGTGCCCACACCAGCGCCGAGCTCGTCTGGAACAGCTGCGGCCCGGCGTTGATGCCGTAGTTCTGCAGCGCCGAGAGCAGGATGGCCGCCGTGACGCTGGTCGGGATGCCGAGCGTCAGCAGCGGCACCAGCGTCGCCGTCACCGCCGCGTTGTTGGCCGCCTCGGGCCCGGCCACGCCTTCGATGGCGCCGGTGGTGCCGAACTCCTCGGGGTGCCTGCTCAGCTTGCGTTCGACGCCGTACGAGAGAAAGGTCGGGATCTCGGTGCCGCCGGCCGGGATGGTGCCGAACGGGAAGCCGAGCGCCGTGCCGCGCAGCCATGCCGGCCACGAGCGGCGCCACTGCTCGCGCGTCATGTGCACGCGGTTCATCGCGTTCATCTGCGCCGTCGTGCGGCCTTCGTACAGCGCCGTGTAGAGGCACTCGCCGACGGCGAACAGGCCCACGGCGACGAGAACGACCTCGATGCCGTCCATGAACTCGGGGATGCCGCCGGTGTAGCGCACCTGGCCGGTGATCTGGTCGAGCCCGACGAGGCCGATGGCCAGCCCGATGAAGAGCGCCGTGATGCCGCGCAGCGTGCTCTTGCCCAGCACCGCGCTCACCGTCGTGAAGGCGAGCAGCATGAGCATGAAGTACTCGGGCGGCCCGAGCTTCACCGCGTGCGTGGCGACGAAGGGCGCGAACAGCGTCACCAGCACGGTGGCGATGGTGCCGGCCACGAACGAGCCGATGGCCGAGGTGGCGAGCGCCGCGCCGGCGCGGCCGCTCTTGGCCATCTTGAAGCCCTCGAGCGCGGTGACCATCGTGCCCGTCTCGCCCGGCGTGTTGAGCAGGATCGAGGTCGTGCTGCCGCCGTACATCGCGCCGTAGTAGATGCCGGCGAAGAAGATCATGCTCGCGGTGGGCTCCACCTGCGCCGTGATCGGCAGCAGCATCGCCACCGTCACCGCCGGCCCGATGCCGGGCAGCACGCCGATGGCCGTGCCGAGCGCGCAGCCGACGAAGGCCCACAGCAGGTTGATCGGCGTCGCCGCGGTCGCGAAGCCCGAAAGCAGCTGGCTCCAGATTTCCATCGTCATCTCGGGCCCCTGCGCCGGTTCAGAGCCAGCCGGTGCCCGTGAGCCCCGGCAGGTTGATGCCCAGCAGCTTCGTGAACACCCAGTAGGCCGGGCCGGCGATCAGGAAGCCGGTGACGAAGTCCAGCACGAGGCCACGCCCGCCACCGTGCGGCTTGCCCTCGGCACCGCGCAGGCCGCGCACGGCGAGCATGAAGCACGCCGTGCAGGCGAGCACGAAGCCGATCGTCGTGATGAGCAGCGCGTTGGCGACGATGCCGGCGGCGACCCAGGCGAGCGCGGGCCAGTCGCCGCGCGGCGCGCCCGAGGGCTCGTCCATCTCGCGCCAGCCGTCCACGCGGCGCGCGTCGACGGTGAGCCAGGCACCGCAGGCGAAGAGCACCACCGCCACCACCCAGGGCAGGAAATTCGGCCCGACGCCGGCATAACCTGCCTGCCCCGGAATCGTCGCGGCGCCGATCGCCAGCGCGATACCGACGCCGGCGGCCGCGAGGCCGATCAGCGTCTGGTGCAGCCTGGCCGATGGGTCCGATGGGGCCGGTCCAGCCGCGCCGCTCACAGCATGCCGGCCTTGACCATCGTCGCGCGCAGCGTCGCGAACTCGCGGTCCACGAACTCGTCGAACTCCTTGCCCGCCAGCACGGCCGGGGTCCAGTTGTTCTTGTCCAGCGCCTCGGTCCAGCTCTTGGTCTTCGTCGCCTTCAGCACGGCTTCGGTGAGCGCCTTGCGCTGCGCGTCGTTGATGCCGGGCGCGCCATACACGCCGCGCCAGTTGCCGAGCTCGACGTTGATGCCGAGCTCTCGCAAGGTCGGCACGTCGATGCCCTTCTGGCGCGCCGGGCTGGCCATCGCCACGGCGCGCATCTTGCCGCTCTCGATGTACTGCTGGAACTCGCTGTAGCCGCTGGCGCCGACGGTGACGTTATTGCCGAGGATCGCCGCCACCGCCTCACCGCCGCCGCGGAAGGGCACGTAGTTGATCTTGGTGGCGTCGACCCCGGTCTCGCGCGCGATCATGGCGATCGTCACGTGCTCGGTGGAGCCGCGCGAGCCGCCGCCCCACTTGACGCTGCCCGGGTCCTTCTTCATCTGGTCGACGACGTCCTTCATCGTCTTCAGCGGGCTCTGCGCCGGCAGCACGAAGGCCGTGTATTCGCTGGTCAGGCGCGCGATCGGCGTGCACGCCGTGATGCTCACCGGCGGCTTGCCGGTGATGATGCCGCCGATCATCACCTGGCCCATCATGATGAGCGCGTTCGGGTCGCCCTTGGCCGCGTTGACGAACTGCGCCAGGCCGATGGCGCCCGCGGCGCCGCCCTTGTTCTCGTAGGTGACAGCGCTGGCGACGCCCGCTTCCTGCAACGCCTTGCCGAGCGCGCGGCCAGTGGTGTCCCAGCCGCCGCCCGGGTTGGCGGGGATCATCATCTTCAGGTTGGCCGCGGCACGCGCCGACATCGGCAGTGCGCCGGTCGCGGCCAGGGCGGCAAGGGTCTTGAGGAAGGTGTCGCGACGCATGATCTGTCTCCTGCAGCAGTGGTGAATGCCAAGCTCGGCGCCGGAAGGACGGCACGGACCGTACGGACCGAGAAGGCCGGCATGGTGGCGCAGGGCGCTGTCAGTTGGCTGTCGAAGGGCTACGGAGATTCCCTCGGTCGGCGTTCGCCTGCCGGCCCTGCCGGCGGCGCCGCCGATAATCAAGCCTCGCCCCGATGAAGCTGCTGCTGATCGAAGACAACGCCGCGATGCAGACGACGCTCGCGCGCAGCTTCGAGCGTCGCGGCATGCAGGTCGTGCCCTGCGCCGACGGCGCGCGTGCGCTCGATCGCTGGCTGTCCAGCGTGCCCGACGTCGTGCTGCTCGACCTGAGCCTGCCCGGCCAGGACGGCCTGCAGGTGCTGAGCGCGGCGCGCGCGGCGGGGCTGCAGACGCCCGTGATCATCCTCACTGCGCGCGGCACCGTGGGCGACCGAATCCTCGGCCTCAACACCGGCGCCGACGACTACCTGGCCAAGCCCTTCGACCTCGACGAACTCGAGGCGCGCGTGCGTGCCCTGGCCCGGCGCGCCCGCGGCGGCACCGCCGAGGCCGGCCACGCGGCAGCGGAGTTCTGCGGCCTGGCCGTGGACACGGCGAGCGGCGCCATCTACCAGCAGGGCCGACCGCTGGACCTGAGCACGCGCGAGGCGGCGCTGCTGCGCGCGCTGCTGGCGCGTCCGGGGCACGCCGTGGCCAAGGAGAGGTTGTCGGACCTCGTCTTCGCCGGCACTGCGGGCTCGGCGGGCGAGCCGGGCGTGCAGGCCGACGCCATCGAGGTCGTGGTCTACCGGTTGCGCAAGAAGCTCGCCGGCAGCGGCGCCACCATCGTCACGCTGCGCGGATTGGGCTACCTGCTCAAGGACGACCCCGGCGCTGCGGCCGACGATGCCGCCGCCGCGCCCGCCCGCTGATGCGCGAAGGGATGCGCCAACTGATGCGCGTACATCTGCGCGCGCTGCTGCCCGGCCTGATGCGCGAATTGATGCGCGAGGCGATCTGATGCGCGAAGCGATGCGCCAGCTGATGCGTGAACCGGCGCCACGCGTCTCGCTGCGCCGGCACCTGCTGCTCGGCCTGCTGGCACCGGTGCTCGGCATCGTCGCCCTCGGCGCGGCGCTGCTGTACGCCTTCGCGCTCGAGGCGGCGGATTCCGCCTACGACCGCACGCTGCTCGCCTCGGCCAAGGCGATCGGCGAGCAGCTGCACGTGCAGGGCGAGGGCCCGCAGGCGCATCTCGCCGCGACCCTGCCCTACAGCGCGCTCGAAGCCTTCGAGGCCGACAACCGCAGCCGCCTCTACTACCGCGTGAGCGGCTTTCGCGGCGAGATGGTCTCGGGCTTCACCGACCTGCCGCCGCCGCGCCCGGCCGGCGAGGCACCCAACACCTTCGCCGCGCTCGTGCACTTCTACGACGAGCGTTTCCGCGGCGAGGCGGTGCGCATGGCCGTGCTGCTGCAGCCGGTGGCCGGGCCCGAGGGCCACGGCATGGCCACCATCCAGGTCGCCGAGACGCTCGAGCTGCGCGAGTCGCTCGCCCGCAGCCTGCTGCTGCGCACGCTGTCGCAGCAGGCGGTGCTGATCGCGGTGATCGCCTTCGTCGTGGTCTTCGTCGTGCAACGCGCCACGCGCCCGGTGCGCGAGCTCGGCGAACACGTGCGTGCGCGCGCCGACACCGACCTGTCGCCGCTGCCCGAAGCGATGGCCGCGGCGGCGCCGCGTGAGCTGCTGCCGCTCGTCGAGGCCACCAACGGCGTCATGGCTCGCCTGGCGCACCTGCTCGAGCACCAGAAGCGCTTCGTGCGCGATGCCTCGCATCAGTTGCGCACGCCGCTGGCGGTGCTGAAGGCGCAGGTGCAGTCGGCGCGCCGCGGCGACGTCGACGCCGGCACCGCGCTCGCCGAGATCGACCACACAGTGACCCGCGCCACCGAGCTGGCCAACCAGATGCTGGCACTGGCCAAGGTCGAGCAGTTGCGCCAGCAAGGCGATGCGCCGGTGCTGGACTGGGCGGGCGTGGTGCGCGCCGTGGCCCTCGACCTCTCGGCGCTGGTGGCCGCCGCGCAACTGGACTTCGAGCTCGAGATGGCCGACGTCGCGGTGCCGGTGCGCGGCCACGAATGGGCGCTGCGCGAGCTGACGCGCAACCTGCTGCACAACGCCATCAAGCAAAGCCCGCGCGGTGCCCGCCTGTCGGTGCGGCTGCAGGTCGAAGGGCAGGAGGCGCGGCTCGTCGTCGCCGACAGCGGCCCGGGCATCTCGGCCGAGCTGCGCCAGCGGCTCTTCGAGCCCTTCGTGGCCGGTGGCCCGCAGGCCGGTTCGGGCCTCGGCCTGGCCATCTGCCGCGAGATCGTCGCCACGCTCGGCGGCAGCGTCGCGCTCGTCAACCGCGAACACGACGGGCGCCTCGAAGGGCTCGACGCCACGGTGCGGCTGCCGACGGCCCGGCTCGGCGGGGTGGCCGCGTGACGCAGGCTCGGGCCAAGGCGGCGGCGGCAGCGGCGGCATCGGCACCGGGTGCGCGCGTGCGCCTCGACAAGTGGCTCTGGGCCGCGCGCCTGTTCAAGACCCGCGCCCTCGCCGCCGAGGCGGTGGAGCGCGGCCGCGTGGAGGTCAACGGCCAAGCGGCCAAGCCCTCGCGCGAGTTGAAGTGCGGCGACCGCCTGCGCCTGCGCCAGGGGCCGGTCGAGCGCGTCGTCGACATCGTGGCGCTCAGTGCCGTGCGCGGCCCGGCGCCGGTGGCGCAGGCCCTCTACGCCGAGACGCCGGAAAGCCTGGCAGCGCGCATCGCGGCGGCCGAGGCTCGGCGCCTGGCTGCCGAGCCGGCGCACAGCATCGAACAGGGCCGCCCCACCAAGCGCGATCGCCGCCAGCTGGCACAGTGGCAGCGCTGGAGCGCCAGCGCCGACGATCTGCCGGAGTGAGGTGCCCCTTCGGCCGGCGGCGGCGGGCCCGGGCCCCGCTTGGGCCGACAGGGGAAAATGCCGCTTTGTGCCGCTTTGGCCCCCTTGAAACGGCCGCCCGCAGCCCCAAGTGCGCGCGAGCCTCGCTTGACCTCACCATGAACCAGGACAACGACCTCCCGCCCGCACAGCCTCAGGACCCCGCCGCCCCGCAGGAACCCGCCGCCCCTCAGGAGCCCTTCGGCACGGCGGTCCCCGACGGTGACTTCTCCGCCTATTCCACCGGCCCCGCCGTCCCCGGCATACCCATCGACCCGGCGGCGATCGTCGGCCTGGAGCAGGAACTGGCCGAGCTAAAGGCCCGGCACGCCGAGGTCTCCGACGCCTACCTGCGCGCCAAGGCCGAGGCCGAGAACATCCGCCGCCGTGCCGAGGAGGACATGTCGAAGGCGCGCAAGTTCGCCGTCGAGGCCTTCGCCGAGAGCCTGCTGCCGGTCAAGGACAGCCTGGAGGCGGCCATCGCGCTGACCAACGCCAGCAACGAGCAGCTGCTCGAAGGCGTGCATGCCACGTTGCGCCAGCTCACCGGCGCGCTCGAGCGCAACAAGGTCGTGCCGGTATCGCCGCCCGCCGGCACGAAGTTCGACCCGCATCAGCACCAGGCCATCAGCATGGTGCCGGCCGAGCAGGAACCGAACACCGTCGTCGCCGTGCTGCAGAAAGGCTACTTGATCAACGAACGCGTGCTGCGCCCGGCCCTCGTGACCGTCGCCGCTCCCAAGTAGCCGGGGCCCGCGCAAGGCACGAAATCGACCCGGCCGCGCCCCTTGAAAGCGGCAAAGCCATCCACAACTCGAAGACAACCCGGAACCTCGTCCAGGATCCCCAGGAGCACATCGAATCATGGCCAAGATCATCGGCATCGACCTCGGCACCACGAACTCGTGCGTGGCCATCATGGAGGGCAACTCCACCAAGGTCATCGAGAACAGCGAAGGTGCGCGCACCACGCCCTCGATCGTCGCCTACCAGGAGGACGGCGAGATCCTCGTCGGCGCCTCGGCCAAGCGGCAGGCGGTGACCAACCCGCGCAACACGCTCTATGCGGTGAAGCGCCTGATCGGCCGCAAATTCACCGAGAAGGAAGTGCAGAAGGACATCGACCTGATGCCCTACAAGATCGCCGCGGCCGACAACGGCGACGCCTGGGTGGAGGTGCGCGGCAAGAAGATCGCGCCGCCGCAGGTGAGCGCCGAGGTGCTGCGCAAGATGAAGAAGACCGCCGAAGACTACCTCGGCGAGGAAGTGACCGAGGCCGTCATCACGGTGCCGGCCTACTTCAACGACAGCCAGCGACAGGCGACCAAGGACGCCGGCCGCATCGCGGGCCTGGACGTCAAGCGCATCATCAACGAGCCCACGGCGGCGGCGCTCGCCTTCGGCCTCGACAAGCACGGCAAGGGTGACCGCAAGATCGCCGTCTTCGACCTCGGCGGCGGCACGTTCGACATTTCCATCATCGAGATCGCCGACGTCGAGGGCGAGAAGCAGTTCGAGGTGCTGTCGACCAACGGCGACACCTTCCTCGGCGGCGAGGACTTCGACCAGCGCATCATCGACTACATCATTGCCGAGTTCAAGAAGGAGCAGGGCGTCGACCTCTCCAAGGACGTGCTCGCGCTGCAGCGCCTGAAGGAAGCCGCCGAGAAGGCGAAGATCGAGCTGTCGAACTCGACGCAGACCGACATCAACCTGCCCTACATCACGGCCGACGCCTCGGGCCCGAAGCACCTGACGCTCAAGCTCACGCGCGCCAAGCTCGAGGCCCTGGTCGAGGACCTGATCGAGCGCACGATGGACCCCTGCCGCATCGCCATCAAGGACGCCGGCGTCAAGGTCACCGAGATCGACGACGTCATCCTCGTCGGCGGCATGACGCGCATGCCCAAGGTGCAGGACAAGGTCAAGGAGTTCTTCGGGCGTGAACCGCGCAAGGACGTCAACCCCGACGAGGCGGTGGCGGTGGGCGCGGCCATCCAGGGCCAGGTGCTCTCCGGCGACCGCAAGGACGTGCTGCTGCTGGACGTGACGCCGCTGAGTCTCGGCATCGAGACGCTGGGCGGCGTGATGACCAAGATGATCAAGAAGAACACCACCATCCCGACCAAGTTCGCGCAGGTGTTCAGCACCGCCGACGACAACCAGCCGGCGGTGACGATCAAGGTCTTCCAGGGCGAACGCGAGATGGCCTCGGGCAACAAGAGCCTCGGGGAGTTCAACCTCGAGGGCATCCCGCCGGCACCGCGCGGCATGCCGCAGATCGAGGTCACGTTCGACATCGACGCCAACGGCATCCTGCACGTGAACGCCAAGGACAAGGGCACCGGCAAGGAGAACAAGATCACCATCAAGGCCAACTCGGGCTTGAGCGAAGCCGAGATCGAGAAGATGGTGAAGGACGCCGAAGCCAATGCCGCCGAGGACAAGAAGAAGCTCGAGCTGGTGACGGCACGCAACCAGGCCGACGCGCTCGTGCACTCGGTCAAGAAGAGCCTCGGCGAGCATGGCGACAAGCTCGAAGCCGGCGAGAAGGAGAAGATCCAGGCCGCGCTCAAGGAAGCCGAAGAGGCGCTCAAGAGCGACGACAAGGACGTCATCGAGGCCCGCACCGAGGAGTTGATGAAGGCCAGCCAGAAGCTCGGCGAGAAGCTGTATGCCGATGCGCAGGCGGCGCAGGCCGCGGCGGGCGCCGGTGCCGAGCCGGGTGCGGCCGGCGGCGGTGGCGCCGAGGCGCCGAGGTCCGCCAAGCCGGCCGACGACAACGTGGTCGACGCCGACTTCAAGGAAGTGAAGAAGGGCTAGACCGGCCGACCTGAAGGTCGGCCCGGCCGAACCTCGCCGCGATAGGGACGACGGGCCTGCGCCCGCCTCTCATCGCGGCGTTCCCGCAGATGGAGCACCGGGTCTTACATGGCTGCAAAGCGCGACTACTACGACATCCTCGGCTTGCCGAAGAACGCGACCGACGAGGACATCAAGAAGGCCTACCGCAAGCTGGCCATGAAGCACCACCCTGACCGCAACCAGGGTGACGACGCCAAGAAGTCCGAGGAGAAGTTCAAGGAGGCGAAGGAAGCCTACGAGATGCTCTCCGACGCACAGAAGCGCGCCGCTTATGACCAGTTCGGCCACGCCGGCGTCGACCCGAACATGGGCATGGGCCGCAGCGGGCCCGGGCCGGAAGGCTTCGGCGGTTTTGCCGAGGCCTTCGGCGACATCTTCGGCGACATCTTCGGCGGCGGCGGTGCCGGCCGGCGCGGCGGCGGACAGCAGGTCTACCGAGGCGGCGACCTCTCCTATGCGATGGAGATCTCACTCGAGGAGGCGGCCTTCGGCAAGGAGACGCAGATCCGCGTGCCGACCTGGGAGAACTGCGACACCTGCAAAGGCAGCGGCGCCAAGCCGGGCACCAGCGCCAAGACCTGCGGCACCTGCACCGGCAGCGGCACCGTGCACCTGCGCCAGGGCTTCTTCAGCATCCAGCAGACTTGCCCGCAATGCCGCGGTAGCGGCAAGGTGATCCCGGAGCCCTGCCCGGCGTGCCACGGCGCCGGCAAGATCAAGAAGCAGAAGACGCTGGAGGTGAAGATCCCTGCCGGCATCAACGAGGGCATGCGCATCCGCTCGGCCGGCAACGGCGAGCCGGGCACCAACGGCGGACCGCCGGGTGACCTCTACATCGAGATCCGCGTCAAGCAGCACGAGATCTTCGAGCGCGACGGCGACGACCTGCACTGCACCGTGCCCGTGGGCCTGACGACCGCGGCGCTGGGCGGCGGCATCGAGGTGCCGGTGCTCGGCGGCACGCGGGCGGAGATCGAACTGCCAGAAGGCACGCAGCACGGCAAGACCTTCCGCCTGCGCGGCAAGGGCATCAAGGGTCTGCGTTCCAGCTACCCCGGCGACCTGTACTGCCACGTGACGGTGGAGACGCCGGTGAAGCTCACCGAGCACCAGAAGAAGCTGCTGAAGGAGCTCGACGAGAGTTTTCGCAAGGCGGGCGAGCGGCACTCGCCCAACGCGAAGAGCTGGACCGACCGCGTCAAGGATCTGTTCAAGTAGCCGGCCAGAGCCCGCGAAGTCCCGGCTGGAGCCGGCGCTCAGCGGGAGCTCGACGGGGCTCTGCTGGAGCTAGATCAGAACAGCCGTCCCTGCGCCGGGTCCTGCTCCGGCGGCCTGAACTGGGTCAGGTCGAGTTCGTGGCGCTGCCTGTTCAGGCCGAGCTTGGCGCAGGCCTTCTCGAAGCGCTGGCGCACCAGCTGCGCCCACAGGCCCTGCCCGGTCATGCGCGAGCCGAAGCGAGCGTCGTTGTCCTTGCCGCCGCGCATCTCGCGAATGCGCGCCATCACGCGCGCGGCGCGCTCAGGCAGGTGCTGCTGCAGCCACTGCTGGAAGATCGGGTTCACCTCCCACGGCAGGCGCAGCACGATGCTGAACGCGTTGCTGGCACCGGCTTCGCGCGCCGCCTCGAGCACGCGCTCGAGTTCGGGCTCGTTGACGAAGGGGATCAGCGGCGAGACGCTCACACCCACCGGCACGCCGGCACGCGCCAGCGTCTGCAGCGTGCGCAGGCGCCGGTGCGGCGCCGCGGCGCGCGGCTCGAGCTTGCGCGCGAGCTCGGCATCGAGCGTGGTGATCGAGACGTAGACGGCGGCCAGCCGCCGCTCGGCCATCGGCGCGATGAGGTCGAGGTCGCGCTCGACAAGGCTCGACTTGGTGATGAGCGAGAAAGGGTGGTTCGCCTCGGCGAGCACCTCGATCACCGAGCGCGTGATGAGCAGCCGCCGCTCGGCGGGCTGGTAGGCGTCGGTGACGGAGCCGATGTTCAGCAGCAGCGGCGCGTAGCCGGGCGCGCGCAGCGCCTCGCGCAGCCGTTCGGCCGCATTGACCTTGGCCACGATGCGCGTCTCGAAGTCGATGCCGGGCGAGAGGTTGAGGTAGCTGTGCGTCGGCCGCGCGTAGCAGTAGACGCAGCCGTGCTCGCAGCCGCGGTAGGGGTTGATGGAGAGGTCGAAGCCGATGTCGGGCGAGTCGTTGCCGGCGAGGATGGACTTGACCTGCTCTTCGCGCACCTGCGTTTGCGGCCCCAGTGACTCTTCCCGGGCCGCCTGCTCGAGCGTGCCCCAGCCGTCGTCGAAGGCCTCGTGCGAGGCCTGCGTGAACCGGTGCTCGATGGCCCACACGGTGCCTCGGCCTTTCTGCGGTCCGTGCGCCCCGGGCGGCGCGAACACCAGGGGGGCGGCCGCGGGTGCCTTTGTGGCTTTGGCGGATGCTGGCATACTGTAAATTTATACAGTTCTCACCCGCCTTGCAAGTGACGTCGTCAGCTCTTCTTGCTGCGCGCTCGGCGGCCGCGGTAGCCGGCCAGCATGCGCGCGGCCAGGTCCTCCATCGCGACGCGCAGCGGTGCCGGCTCGAGCACCACCGCCTCCGGGCCGAGGCGCAGCATCTCGGTGACCGCGTACTCGAGCGACTCGATCGGCACGGTCACCTCGCGCCAGCCGTCCTTGCCCGGCGCTCCGGCCGTTCGCTCGGCCGCGGCGGCGACGATGGGCCCGAAGCGGCGCAGGCGATCGAAGCCGCGCGGCGACACGCGCAGCGTCGCCATGTCGCGATAGACGCCTTCCTCGAAGCGCTGCGTCGCCTCGGTCCAATAGGCCGCGAGGTCGAAGCGCGGCGGGCGCTGGAAGCCAGCCTCGGTCAGCAGGGCGGACTGGATCGCACCGACGCGGTAGGTCTGCGGCCCGCTGCGCTCGGCACGCACGGTGCGCGCCACGAGGTACCAGGCGCGGCCCTTGAGCACCAGCCCCAGCGGCTCGACGGTGCGATCGGAGACGCCGTTCCAGCTCTCGTAGCGCATGCGCAGCCGCTTCTCGGCCCACACGGCCTCGGCCACGGTGCGCAAGTGGTCGGCCGGCGCGCTGGCGCGAAACCAGTCCACCGGGTCGAGGTGGAACCGCGCTCCCACCCGCTCGGCGTCGGCGCGCCAGTCGTCGGGCAAGGCTGCGAGCAGCTTCAGGTGCGCCGAGGCGGCCGCGTCGCCCAGGCCGAGGGCTTTCGCCGGGCCGGGCAGGCCGGCCATGAAGAGTGCCCGCGCCTCCTCGGCCGTGAGCCCGGTGAGCTGCGTGCGCCAGCCCTCGCGCAGCTGGAAGCCGCCGTGCCGGCCGCGGCCGCCATACACGGGCACGCCCGCAGCGCTGAGGCTGTCCACGTCGCGATAGATCGTGCGCAGCGACACCTCGTGCGCCTCGGCCAGCGCCGCCGCGCTCATGCGCCCGCGCGTCTGCAGCAGCATCAGGATCGACAGCAGGCGGCTCGCGAGCATGACCGGCGGCAGTGTCGTCGAAAAAGCTGACATGCGATGTCAGTTGAATGGTGAATCATCGATCCCGTCCAGGCAACAAGCAATGCAACAGGGAGCAAGGGCCCGCCGATGAACACCACCACCGACCTGCCTGAGCCGCGCTTCGCCACCGCCGCGGCCCCGTTTCTCGAGGACTGCGCCGTCGTCGAGTTGCGCGACTACCGGCTGCACGCCGGGCAGCGCGAGACACTCGTCGACCTCTTCGAGCGAGAGTTCGTCGAAACGCAGGAAGCCTGCGGCATGCGCGTGATGGCGCAGTTCCGCGACCTCGACGATGACGACCGCTTCGTCTGGCTGCGCGGCTTTGCCGACATGGCCGCGAGGCGCTGCGGGCTGGAGGCCTTCTACGGCGGCCCGGTGTGGCAACGTCACCGCGATGCGGCCAATGCGACCATGGTCGACAGCAGCGACGTGCGGCTCCTGCGCCCGGCACGCCCGGCCTGGGCTGCGGTGACGCCGGCGTCGCCGCGCCGCCGCACGGACGACTTCGACGACATCGACGAGGTTGCGCACGCGCCCGCCGCCATGGTCGTGCTGGCCACGTTGCTGCGCCCGGACAGCATCGACGCCGCGGCGCTGCGCGTCGTCGAGCGCGAGCTGCTGCCGGCTTGGCGCGACGCGGGCGTGCCGCCGTGCGCGGTCTTCGTCACCGAGAACGCCGTCAACGATTTCCCGCGCCTGCCCGTGCGCACCGAGGCGCAGGCCCTGGTGTGGCTGACCCGTGTGCCGCAGGCCGGGGCCTGGGAGCAGGCGGCCGCGCGCCTGGCCGACAACCCGGCCTGGGTGCGGCGCGCCTTGCCGGCGCTGCAGCGCGGCGCCGGCGCCACCCTCACCCTGCGCCGGCTGGTGCCGACGCGCCGCTCGTTGATGCGCTGACGCTGGCGCGCTGATCACCTCAGGGAGCACCGAACCATGTCCACCACGATCTCGATCATCGCCACCGCGCCGCGCCCGTTCGCGCGGCCCTGGGCCAGGCTGCGCGTGGCGTCGCGTCGGCTGGCTGCGTTGCTGGGCGAGGCGCTCGCGCGGCGGCGCCTGCGGCAGCAGCGGCAGCGCGAACACGAAGTGGCCTGCCTGCTCGCGAGCAGCCTCGATGCACGCACGCTGCGCGACCTCGGGCTCGATGGGCTGGCCGAGGCGCGTCGCGAAGCCCGCCACGTCGGCGTCGGGCCGCAGGCCTACCGCCACTGGGCCTGAGCCCGGGCCGAGAGGAGCCGCCGATCAGTACTCGGCGCCTTCGGGCGCGCGGTTCTCGAAGCGCGTCAGCGGCTTCAGGAAGGTCAGCCGCACGGTGTCGACCGGGCCGTTGCGCTGCTTGGCGATGATGATCTCGGCCACGCCCGGCTCCTTGCAGGCGTCCTTGGTGTAGTACTCGTCGCGGTAGATGAACATGATGACGTCGGCATCCTGCTCGATGGCGCCGGACTCGCGCAGGTCGCTCATCATCGGGCGCTTGTCGTTGCGGCTCTCGACGCTGCGGTTGAGCTGCGACAGCGCCATCACCGGGCACTGCAGTTCCTTGGCCAGCGCTTTCAGGCCGCGAGAGATCTCGCCGAGCTCGGTGGCGCGGTTCTCCTCGCTGCCGCCGTTGCCGCTCATCAGCTGCAGGTAGTCGACGCAGATGAGGCCGAGCGTGCCGCCGAACTGGCGCGCCATGCGGCGGGCGCGCGCGCGCAGCTCGGCCACCGTGAGCGCCGGCGTCTCGTCGATGAAGACCTGCGACTTCGACAGGCGGTCCACCGCCTCGGCGAGCCGGCCCCACTCGTCGTCGGCGAGGCGCCCGGTGCGCAGGTTCTGCTGGTTGATGCGGCCGATGCTGCCCACCATGCGCAGCGCGAGCTGCGAGGCGCCCATCTCCATCGAGAACACGAGCACCGGCAGCTCTTCCTTCACCGCCACCTGCTCGGCGATGTTGAGCGCAAACGCCGTCTTGCCCATCGAAGGGCGCGCCGCCAGCACGATGAGGTCGCCCTTCTGCAGCCCGGCGGTGAGGCGGTCGAGGTCGAAGTAGCCGGTGCGCACGCCGGTCACGTCCTCGGCGCCGTTGTCGTGCAGCTCGTTGACGCGGTCGAGCAGCGCGATGACGAGCTTGTCGATGCTCTGGAAGCCCGAGCGCTGGCGCGAACCCTCCTCGCCGATCTTGAGGATCTTCGCCTCGGCCTCGTCGAGCACCTGGGGCACGGCGCGCCCCTGCGGGTTGAAGGCGGCAGTGGCGATCTCGTCGCTGGCGGCGATGAGCTTGCGCAGGATGGCGCGCTCGCGCACGATCTCCGCGTAACGCCGCATGTTGGCCGCACTCGGCACGCTCTGCGCGAGCGCGTTCAGGTAGGCGAGGCCGCCGCAATCCTCGGCCTTGCCGAGGCTCTGCAGGCGCTCGAAGACGGTGATGACGTCGGCCGGCTTGCCGGCCTGCACGAGTGCCGCGATGGCGCTGAAGATCAGCCGGTGCTCGAAGCGATAGAAGTCGCTCTCGGTGAGCAGGTCGGCGGCCCGGTCCCAGGCCAGGTTCTCGAGCAGCAGGCCGCCGAGCACGCTCTGCTCGCCCTCCACCGAATGCGGCGGGGTTCGCAATCGCGCGATGTCTTCATCGCGTGGCAGGCGCGTGGTGTCGTCGCCGCGCGCGCCCGGAGGGACCTGGTTCTGTTCGTACAGCGTGCTCATCGTGCGCGGCATCGTAGCCCCGTTGGCCGTCCGCGCTTGTGGACAGAGCTGTGGAGCACCGGTGGCAAGCCTTGGGAAATCATCCCGTCGTCGGACGGCCCAGTCCGCCGGCCGGCGCCACTCGGCGCCACTCGGGCGCGCATGAAAAAAGGGCCGGTCGAACCGGCCCCTCTGGCGTGCGTGCGCAGTGCCGCGATCAGTCGACCTGCGCCACCACCTGCACCGTGACCTCGGCCACCACGTCACCGTGCGGCGCCACTGTGACCACGTGCTCGCCGACGGTCTTGAGCGGCCCGTTGGGCATGCGCACCTGCGACTTCTGCACCGCCAGGCCCATCTTGGTGAGGCCCTCGGCGACGTCGAAGTTGGTGACCGAGCCGAACAGGCGGCCGTCGACGCCGGCCTTCTGCACGATGCGAACGGTCTTGCCCGAGAGCTGCTCGCCGAGCGACTTGGCGGCATCGAGCTTGGCCTGCGCGGCACGTTCGAGGTCGGCACGCTTGGTCTCGAACTCCTTGATCGCGGCTTCGGTGGCGCGGCGCGCCAGCTTGCTCGGGATCAGGTAGTTGCGCGCGAAGCCGTCCTTGACCTTGACGACATCGCCCAGGTTGCCGAGCTTGCCGACCTTGTCCAGAAGAATGATTTGCATGGGGTTCTCCGCGACCGCGTTCAGACCTTGTGCTGGTCGGAGTACGGCAGCATGGCGAGGTAGCGCGCGCGCTTGATCGCCGTGGTCAGCTGGCGCTGGTAGAAGGCACGCGTGCCCGTCAGGCGGGCCGGCGTGATCCTGCCGTTCTCGTTGATGAAGTCGCGCAGCACGTCGACATCCTTGTAGTCGATCTCCTCGACCTTGGCCACCGTGAAGCGGCAGAAGCGCTTGCGGCGGAACAGCAGCGATTGCGAATTGCGCTTGGGGCGCTTGTCCTTGGCACCACGGCCTTTACCACGGGGTGGGGGCATGTTCGGCTCCTGGAAAACGGGTGTACGTGATCGTTGCGGGGTTCAGTCGGCAGCTTCAGTTGGCACAGCTGGCGCTTCGCTGTCGGCGTCGACCGAGGTGATGTGGAACAGCAGGCCGCGCCCGTTGCGGGTGCCGGTGATGAAGCCGGCGAACGAGCCGCCCTGCCCCAGCCCCAGCGCCGCCAGCGACTGCGTCACCGCCCCGATCGCCACCGCACGCATCTCCATCGAGACCTTGCGGGGCTGTCCGTCCTCGCTGACCGTGGACTCGTGCTTGAGGCTCAAGTCCAGGGCCGGCAGGCCGGCCGGGGTGTGGCGCAGCGCCGAACGTTGCACCAGCGTCGCGGAGAGCAGGAAGCGGTTCATGCCGCGCTTCTTGGCGCTTCTTGTGGCGCTTCATGAGGCGGCACGTGCCGCCATCCCCTGCTCAACCGCGGGCACCGGTGAAACGGGCGCCCCCGCCGCTCAGGCGGCAGTAGCCTCCTGCTGCCGCTCCTTGCGGGCTTCCTCGCGCTCGACGGCCTTCATCATGATCGAAGGCGTCGTCTCGGCCTTGCTCTTGGCCACCGTGAGGTGGCGCAGCACGGCGTCGTTGAAGCGGAAGCCAGTCTCGAGCTCGGTCAGCGTCTCGTTGCTGCACTCGATGTTCAGGCACAGGTAGTGCGCCTTCGCGAGCTTCTGGATCATGTAGGCCAGCTGACGCCGGCCCCAATCTTCGATCCGGTGCACCTTGCCGCCGGCGGCGGTGATGCTGGTCTTGTAGCGTTCCAGCATGGCCGGAACCTGCTCGCTCTGATCCGGGTGGATCAGGAGCACGATCTCGTAATGACGCATGGATTCTCCTTGAGGATTCCGCCGGTCTCCTCGAGGAGGAAGACCTTCGGAAGCCGCCCTGCATGGCCCACCTTGTGAAGGTGGCCGGCCGCGTCGTGGATCAGCAGGTGCGGCAAGGTGGAAAAGCTGCGGAGTATAGCCGAGGCAAGAAAAGCGGCCCCCGGGTCACCCCGGGGGCCGTCGCCAGACCGCCTCGGCGGGCGGTCGGGTCAGAGCATCAGCGCGCCGCAGCCGGCCGGATGTTCGGGTAGCGAACGTGCTCGATCAGCTCCTGGATCTCGGCCTTGGGCGCTGGGGTCACCAGACTGACCAGGATGATCACCGCGAACCCGAGCGGCACGCCGAACACGCCAGCCGAGATCGGCAAGATGCCGAACCAGATGTGGTCGGCAATCGGGCTCGTCACGCCGAACACGCCCCGCAGCCAGGGCTGCGTGGTGGCCATGTAGTAGAACGTGATGCCCAGGCCCGCGATCATGCCGAGCGCGGCGCCCCACTTGCTGGCCCGCTTCCAGAAGATGCCGAGCGTCAGCGCAGGGAAGAACGCCGCCGCCGCGAACGAGAACGCAGCCGACACCAGGAACAGGATGTCCGCCGGCTTCTGCGACGCCACCAAGGCCGCGCACAAGGCCACCACCAGCAGCAGGATCTTGGAGATCATCACGCGGCGTGCGGTGGGCGCGTTCGGGTCGATCATCTTGTAGTACAGGTCGTGCGAAAGCGCGTTGGCGATCGTCAGCAGCAGGCCGTCGGCCGTCGACAACGCCGCCGCCAGACCACCGGCCGCCACCATGCCCGAGATGACATAGGGCAGCCCGCCGATCGCCGGTGTCGCCAGCACGATGATGTCGCCGCCGATGCGGATCTCGCCCAGCTGCAGGATGCCGTCCTTGTTGACGTCCGAGACTGACAGCAGCCCCGGGTCGACCCGAGTCCACGCCGATATCCACTCCGGCAGCTTGTCGAACGGCGTGCCCACCACCATCGTGAACATCTCGTACTTCACGAGCACCGCCAGTGCCGGCGCCGAGAAGTAGAGCAGGAAGATGAAGAACAGCGACCAGGTCACCGACTCGCGCGCTTCCTTCACCGACGGCGTCGTGTAGTAGCGCATCAGGATGTGGGGCAACGCGGCCGTGCCCACCATCAGGCAGAAGGTGAGTGCGAGGAAGTTGCGCCGGGACTCATCGAACGTCTTCTTGGCCGCCGCGTCGCCATTCGGGTCGCCCGCGAACTGCGCCGCGTGGCGCGGCATGCCCCCCAGGGGCTTGGTGCGCGCATCGGCGCCGGCCTTCGCCGCCGTCCATGCCGCCTTCGCCGCGGCCTCGTCCTTCGGCAGCGCCCCCAGCGCCTTCTCTGCGGCCTGCACTTCGGCGAGCGGGCCGCTGGCGGCCTTCAGGTCGTCGACCTTCTTCTGCGCCGCTGCGCGGTCGGCGGCCAGCGCCGTCGGGATGTCCTTCAACTTGGCGGCCAGTGCGTCGGACTGGGCCTTGAAGACCGCGATGACTTCCTTCTCCTTCGGGTCGTCGAGGAGCAGCTTCTCCTTGGCCGTCACTTTCTCGAGCTGCATGCCGTAGACGAGCTGCGGCAGCGGGATGTTGGTCTGCTTCACCGACAGCCACACCAGGGGCACGAGGTAGGCAATGATGAGGATGATGTACTGGGCCACCTGCGTCCAGGTGACGGCGCGCATGCCGCCGAGGAACGAGCACACCAGGATGCCGCCCAGGCCCACGAAGATGCCGATCTCGAACGCCAGGCCCGACAGGCGCGTCGTGATGATGCCCACGCCGTAGATCTGCGCCACCACGTACGTGAACGAGCACAGGATCGCCGCGATGATGCCCAGGAAACGAACGAAGTTGCCCTCGTAGCGCGCCCCGAGGAAGTCGGGAATCGTGAACTGCCCGAACTTGCGCAGGTACGGCGCCAGGAACAGCGCCACCAGGCAGTAGCCGCCGGTCCAGCCCATGATGAAGGCCAGGCCGCTGTAGCCCGTCAGGTACAGCGTACCGGCCATGCCGATGAACGAGGCCGCGCTCATCCAGTCGGCGCCGGTGGCCATGCCGTTGTAGATGGCGGGCACGCGGCGCCCGGCGACGTAGTACTCGGAGGCGTCGTTGGTACGGCTCATCACGCCGATGCCGGCGTACAGCGCCACCGTGGCGAGCAGGAAGGTGATGCCGATGGCACCACGCCCGAGGCCCATCTGCTCTGCGATCGCGATCAAGATGACGAAGCCGATGAAGCCGCCGGCATACCAGCCGTAGACCTTGTTCAACTGCTTCTTGAACGCCGCGGTATCGGCAGCCGAGTAGCCGCTGCCGTGTTCGAAACTCATGCCAGCCATGTCATTGCTCCTCGGCCACGCCGTGTTCTTGGTCCAGCTTGTTCATGTAGCGCGCGTAGTACCAGATGATGACCACGTACACGACCAGCGCACCCTGCCCGCCGACCCAGAAGCTGAAGGGCCAACCGAAGAAGTTGAAGTTCAGGTCGCGGGCGAAGTAGCCGACGACGTAGGTCACGACAAACCAGATGGCCATCAAGATCGACGTGATCCGTAGGTTCTTCCGCCAGTAGCTCTGGTGGTTCTCGCTCACCTGCATAGCCTGTACCCCTTTCCTTCTCGAGTGGGCCCTGTCACGGGCCGCGTGGGATGCCTCTGTCCGCCGCTTCGAGCCCACAGCGCGCATGCACGCGCGCCAGGGCCCGCGCCGTCGCGACGGACCGGAACGCAGGGTTGCTTTCCGTCCTTACGGCCTTCTGACAGATCGGCATCGTCCTGCGGATAACCCACCCCGTGGTAACCCGCAAGTTGATGCGGCAGGGCGCTTGCAGCAGGTCAGCGGCAGTAGTCCAGCACGATGCGTTGTTGCACGACGCGCGCGGCGCGAAGGGCCAGCCGGAGCTCGCGGCGCGCGTCGGCATCGAGATCGCCCCACGGGACCCAGGCGCGCTCGTGCGAGCCCGCGGGCAGGCCGCGCGTGCGCTGCACGCCCAGGCGCAGCGCCTGCAGCGCCTGGAAGCCGGCCACCCACTGCGCCGTCTCGCGCTCGGGCACGCGCATGGCACGGGCGGCGGCGCGCAGGCGCGGCACGGTGCCGACCTCGCCCAGGCGATGCGCCAGCGCCCACAGGCGCCCGGCATCGACGAACAGCGCCGTGCCGCTCATCTTGAGGTCGAACATCCGCTGCCCGGCGTGCGTGGTGGTCACCACCTGCCCCAGCCAGTTCAGCGGCACGTGGTTGCACAGCACGATGTCGGCCATCTGCTTGACGAAGCGCGGCACCGCCGCGGCCGGCGAGCGCAGCAGCTCGGCGAGCGGTCGCGCCAGCGCGACGTTGCCGGCCAGCGGCCGCACATCGAAGTAGATGCGCGCGGCGAAGAGGTCGTTGCCGTCGCCATGCGCCATCCAGTGCTCGAAGCGGCGGCACCACTCCTCGGGGCTCAGGCAGCACAGCGGCTGGCCGGCCATCACCCGACCGTCGCACAGCGCATAGCCGCAGCGCGCCAGTGCCTCGTTGACCTGGCGGCCGAAGGCCAGCCACGCGGGCCGGCGCGCCTGCGCTTCGTCGGCGCCGGCGGCCGCGAAGACGAGGCCGTTGTCCTGGTCGGTGTACAGCGTCTGTTCGCCGCGCGCCTGCGAGCCGAAGGCGAGCCAGCAGGCCTGGCCCAGGTCCACCTGCATCTCGGCAGCCACCGCACGCACGACCCGCGCGCTGACGTCGTCGTTGAGGGCGCTGATGGCGCGCGTGACTTCACCGACGCCGATGGGTCCGGCAACATCGAGAGGATCGGCGGGACGGGAGGCGCCGAGCCCATCCGGCTCATCCGCCGCATGCGCGGCCTCGGTGCCCGCGCCGGCGCCGCCGGCGGCAACGCCGCCCAGCACCTTCACCGCAGTGCGGGGAATCACCGCCGCCACCGCAGCCAGTTCGTCGACGCCGCGTGCCGCGGCGATATCGCCGTGCAGCGCGAGCAGCGGGCCGAGCGTCGCGCCCGGCTGCCCTGCACCCGGTGCGTCAGAAGGCCTCATGCGCCTGCGCCACGCCTTGCGACGCGATGCGCGCCTGCCCGAGCGTGCGGATGCCGCGCTCGGCCAGCAGCGGCAACAGCTTGAGGAAGACGCGCGCGGTGGTGAGCGCGTCGCCCAGCGCCTCGTGGCGGCCGGTCACCGGCACGCCCAGGCGCGCGGCGATCTGTTCGAGGTGGTGCTCGTCATCGCCATGCCCGGGCTGCAGTGCGGCCGACAACAACATCGTGTCGAGCACCGGCTGGTCGAAGCCAATGCCGGTGCGCTCGCGCGCCAGTTCGAGAAAGCGCATGTCGAAGGCGGCGTTGTGCGCCACCAGCACCGTGTCCTCGCAGAAGCGTGCCAGCGCCGGCAGCACCTGTTCCAGCGGCGGTTCGCCCTCCAGGCTGGCGGTGGAGATGCCATGCACGGCCTCGGCGCTCGCGCGCACGGCGCGCTGCGGTCGCACGCGCCGGTCGAACGATTCGTGCTCGAGCAGGCGGGCGTTGACGATGCGCACGGCACCGATGGCGATGATCTCGTCGCCCTCCGTCGGCCGCAGGCCCGTGGTCTCGGTGTCGAAGACGGTGTAGGTGAGCGCCGCCAGCGGCGTCTCGTCCAGGCGTGCGCTCTGGCCGGCCTGGTGGAAGAGATCGAAGTCGTAGGCCACCGGGCGGCTGCCGCGGCCCGCCGTGCGCGCAGGCGATGCGGCGTCCGCCATGCGGCGCGCCGGCGGCGCGGCGCCGAACTGCACGCACAGGAGATGCCTCGCGAGGCCGGCCGCCCCGGATCCGGCGGCCGCCTGCGACCACAGTTCCGCGCCGTGCCGGTCGAGCACGTCGCGCACGCTTTGCGGATGCCATGGTGCCGCGGTGGGCAGAGCCGTTCTTTCCCATTCGTCCAAGGCGCCCGGCGCAAGCGGCGCGCCGCACCAGGTGAGGTCCAGGCGCGGCGCGGACGGTGAACCCGCCACGTCGATCGCGAGCTCCTGCGCACCCAGTTCGCCGCACAGCCGCTGCGCGAGTTGCACGAGCATCTGCACGACCGCGTGGCTGTCGACGACCAGCCAGCGGTCCGCGCCCCGCCCCTCGAAGGCGCACTCCGCGACCGCGCCGGGCCCGGCGCGCAGGGCCTGCCGCAGCGCCCAGACCAGATCCCCGGCCTGCACGTCCTCCAGCGGCCAAGCGCTCGTCGGCAGGCCGGCCGGCTCGCGCAGGGCGTCACCCAGTTGCCGGGCCAGGCGTTCGGCCTCGTCGTGCACGACCGTGGTGAGCCCGGCGCGGCGCGCGGCGTCCATGGCCGGGTACTGGTGCAGCGCCTGCGCCGCCGCGCGCAGGTTGCCCAGCGCCGCGCGCGTGCCCTCGGTCAGGCGCTGCAGCAAGGCGTCGCGGCGGCCATGCTCCTGCACCGAGTGCGTGATGTCGTCGATCAGCAGCACGTAGCCGCCGGGCTCGCCGCGGTCGTCGAGCGTCGGCACCATCTGCACCCGCAACAGGGTGCCCGCCGCCGCGCCGCCGCGCAAGGCGGTGGCGAAATGCGCCGCCACGTGCGCCGCGCCGAGCTCGTGGCGCCGCAGCACCTTGCGCCACGCGTGGTCGATGGCGCCGGCATCCAGCACAGAGCCCACGGTCCGCCCGAGGCCGAGCGGCGCCCCCACCCCCCCGCCGCCGTCGCTGTCGCCATCGCCGACGAGCAGCGTCGTGGCGCGCGCGTTGTACAGCAGCACGCGCCCGTCGCGGTTGCACACGAGCACGCCCACCGTCAGCTCGGACATGAGCGCGGCCAGCCGGCGGGTCTCGGCCTCGAGCTCGGCGTGCGCGGCGGCGACGCGCGCATCCACGTCGTGCCGCAGGGCCGCGTGCGCCTGCGCCAGCCCGTCGATGGCTCGTGCGAGTTCCCGCAGCTCGGGGGCACCGGCCACGCTCACGCGGTGGCCGGCGTTCGCCGTCGTGACCACTGCCACCTCTTCACGCAGGCGCCTCACTGCGCGCGGCCACGCGGCCACCCAGGGCCGCACCACGGCCCACAGCACCAGCGGCAGCACGAGCGCGAACAGCAGCAGCAGGCCACTGCGCGGTCGCAGCAGCTGCCGCCATGCCTCGCGCTCGGCGGGCGTCAGGTCGACCCACATCAGCGCCACGAAGGCGCCGCACCAGGCCAGTACCAGCGCGGTGAGCAGCGCGACCGCGGCAGGCCCCCGGCGCCGGACCACGCCGGACGGCGCGGCCATGGGCGTCACGGGCGAGTCAGGCACGGCTGCGCCCGAGCTGGCGTGCCACCTCGGCCAGCAGCTCCTTGATGGCGAAGGGCTTCGTCACGTAGGCGTCGGCACCGAGCGCCAGGCCCTTCTGCACCTCGACCTCGCGCCCCTTCGCACTCAGCATCACGACGCGCAGGCCGCGCCAGCGCGCATTGGTGCGGATGCGCTCGCAAACCTCGAAGCCGCTCACGCGCGGCAGCATCACGTCCAGCAGCAGCAGGTCGGGCAACTCGGCCGCGAGGGCGTCGAGCGCCTCCTGGCCGTCGCGCGCCACGCGCACGCGGTAGCCCTCCTCCTGCAGCACGAACTCGAGCGACAGCACGATGTTCGGCTCGTCGTCGGCGATCAGGATCGAAGCGGTCATGGTGGCCTCACTCAGGCATGCTGCCGGCACGGTGGTGTCGCGCTCCCGGCACTTTCCGGCACTACTCGGGCACGACGCCCGGATCGCGTGCCGCCGTGCGCGCGAACCTGGGCGCCGTCGCGCGTGGCAGCGTGAACGAGAACGTGGCGCCACGGCCGAGCGCGCTGTCCACCCACAGGCGCCCGCCCAGGCGCTGGATGATCTCGCGGCTGATCGACAGGCCCAGGCCCGAGCCCTGCGGCTTGTGCGTGAGCGTATCGCCGATCTGGTGGAACTTCTCGAAGATCTCGCCGTGATGTGCGGGGTCGATGCCGCCGCCGTTGTCGGCGACGTCGACCTGCAGCGCCTCGGGCAGCACGCGCAAGGTCAGCGTCACCTCTCCCGTCTCGGTGGGGCTGAACTTGGCCGCGTTGGACAACAGGTTCCACAGCACCTGCGTGACGCGGTCGCCGTCCGAGCGCAGGCGCGGCACGGTGGCGGGCAGGCGCAGCTGCAGCCGCACGCCTCTTTCGCGGAACAGCGCCGCCGTGCTCGCCGCCGCGTCCTCGATCAGCGCGCGCAGGTCGATCTCGCCCGGGTGCCACTCGGCCAGGCCGCTCTCGAGCTTGGCGAGATCGAGCACCTGGTTGATGAGCCGGGTCAGGCGCTCGCTCTCCTTCACGATCACCGCGACGAAGTGCGTGCGGCGCTCGGCGTCCAGGTCCGGCCGCGTCTGCAGGATCTCGGCCATCGCGCGGATCGAAGTGAGCGGCGTGCGCAGCTCGTGCGTCACGGTGGAGATGAAGTCGTCCTTCAGCCGGTCCAGCTCCTGCAGGCGCAGGTTGGCCGCGTGCAGGCCGGCGCTGGCCGCCTCGAGCGCGCGCGACTTCGCCTCCAGCTGGTGGCTGTAGGCGATCACCTGCGAGGCCTCGTCGAGGATGTGCAGCACCTGGTCCATGCCGAGCGGCTCTTCCTTCACGACCGAGGCGACCATGACGCGCGCCGACGACGCGCCGATCGCCCCCGCGAGCAGCTTCTCGGAGAAGCCCACGAGCTCGGCGTCCGGGCTGATGTCCTGCGCCGAAGGCAGGGCGCGCTGCTGCGCATAGTCGGCGAGCGCACTCTGGGCGCGCGCCGGCCCGAGAAAGCGCGCCAGCAGGGCCGAAACCTCCTGCACCGAGGCACTGCCGCGCCAGGCACTTCCGGCCGGCCCCTCGCGGCGGAAGGCCTCGACGAAGTGGCCGGCCTGGGCCCGGTCGCTCTCGCCCTGCGTGCCGAGCAGGGAGACGGCGACATACGCACCGGCATTGGCGAACAGGCTCCAGAAGAGCGCGTGGCTGATGTTGTCCAGCCCGGACAGGCCGAACAGCGCGAGCGGCTTCAAGAGGGCGACGCCGAACGGCCCTGCCTCGACGAAGGAGAGCGGCAGCCAGCCCGAGCGCGCGAACGAGGGCAGCAGCAGCGTGTAGCCCCAGACCAGGAAACCTAGCGTCAGCCCGGCCAGCGCCCCCTGGCGCGTGCCGCGCCGCCAATACATGCCGCCGAGCATGGCCGGCGCGAACTGCGCCACCGCGGCAAAGGAGACGAGGCCGATCGACACCAGCGCGTAGGCCTCGCCGGCCACGTGGTAGTAGGCGTAGCCGAGCATCATCAGCAGCACGATGGCACCGCGCCGGATGGCGAGCAGCAGGCCGGTGAGGTCGGCGCGGCGCGACAGCGCCAGCGCCTGCCAGCGCAACAGCACTGGCATCACGAGATCGTTGCAGATCATCGTCGACAGCGCGATCGTCTCGACGATCACCATGCCGGTGGCGGCGGAGAGGCCGCCGAGGAAGACGAACAGCGCCAGCGCCTCCTGCCCGTGCGCCATCGGCAGCGTCAGCACGAAGGTGTCGGCGTCCACCTGGCCGGCCGGGAAGTGCAGCAGCCCGGCCACGGTGATCGGCAGCACGAAGATGTTGATGACCAGCATGTACAGCGGGAACAGCCAGATCGCCTTGGCGACATGGTTCTCGTTGACGTTCTCGACGACGCCGATCTGGAACTGCCGCGGCAGGAACAGCACCGCCAGCGCCGAGAGGAAGACGAGCGAGGCCCAGGAGCCGTAGCCGTCGCGGCTGGCGTCGAGCGTGAGCAGCCGGGCCAGGCGAGGGTCGGCGGCGGCACGCCTGAAGAGGTCGTCGAAGCCGTCGTGCACGACGAAGGTGACGAAGACACCGGCGGCAACGAAGGCGAGCAGCTTGACGAGCGACTCGAAGGCGATCGCCGCCACCATGCCCTCGTGGCGCTCGGTGGCGTCGAGGTGGCGCGTGCCGAAGACGATGGTGAACGCCGCCAGCAGCAAGGCGATGTAGAACGCGCTGTCGACCCACACGTCCACCGCCCGGCCGGTGAGCGAGGAAGGCGGCATCACCACCTGCGGGTACTGCAGCAGGATGCCGAAGCTCACCGACACCGCCTTCAGCTGCAGCGCGATGTAGGGGATGACGCCGACGACGGCGATGAGCGTCACGAGCCCGCCGAGCAGCGCGCTCTTGCCGTAACGCGCGGCCACGAAGTCGGCGATGGAGGTGATGCGCTGCGCCTTGCTGATGCGGATCATCTTGCGCAGCACCACCCAGGCGAGCGCGAAGGTCAGCGTCGGCCCCAGGTAGATGGGCAGGAAACCGGGGCCGCTGGCGGCGGCGCGGCCGACGCTGCCGTAGAAGGTCCACGAGGTGGCGTACACGGCCAGCGAGAGCGCATAGATCGTCGGGTTGGCGATGATCGAGCGGCCGGCGTCGGCGCGCTTGTCGCCGATGTAGGCGATGCCGAACAGCACCCCGAGGTAGGCGAAGGAGGCGAGGACGATCGCAAGCAGCATGCGGGCCTCGCCAGCGCCGCCACTCGATCGGCTAGCGCGGCTCGCGCCGGCCGTCGCCGTCGGGCGGCAGCCGTGCTGCCATGCTCAACAGCCCGATCAACAGCCCCCAGGCGCCGAACAGGTAGGCGTAGAGGACCGGAATGCCCGCCACGCTCGCGCCGATGTTGAACAGCGCCAGCATCGGATAGGTCAGCAGCAGCGCGCCGAGCACGAACAAGGCCACGAGGCGTTGCGACTGGTCGGCTCGCAGGCCCACGGCTCGGTCCTCAGCGCGCGGGCTCGCCGACCTGCAGCCCGGTCTCGCGCTCGAGCTGCGCGGCCACCTTGGGCTCGAAGCCCTTGAGGTGGCGGATGATCTTCTTCGCCTCGTCGGGCTGCTCGCGCTCGACGTGCACGCGAGCGAGCTGGTACCAGCCGTAGGGGCTCATCGGCTGCAATTCGGTGTTGCGCTTCAGCGCCGCAACGGCTTCTTCGAAGCGCTGCAGGCGGATCAGCACGAGACCCATGCCGTACCAGGCCCTGTCCAGCTGCCGGTCGATCGCCGTCGCGCGCTGGAAGGCTTCCAGTGCCTCGTCGTAGCGGCCGGCCGCCTCGAGCATGAAGCCATGGTTGAACCACGCCGGCGCATCCTGCGCGAAGTGGCGGACCAGCAGCTCGGAGGCCGCCAGCGCCTCGCCCGCGCGGTCGGTCTGCCCCAGCAGGTGCGCGCGGCTGGCCAGCACGTAGCGGTCGACGGGCCAGCGTTGCATCATGGTGTCGAACACCGCCATCGCCGCGCCCGTGCGCCCGAAGACGAGCAGCGCCATCGCGCGCAGCTTGAGCCAGAGGTAGTGGAACCGGTTCATGGGCTCTCAGCGGCACCCGGGCTGGCCGACCATCTGCGAGGTGATGCAGAGGTCGGCGCGCTCGAAGGTGACGATGGCGTAGAGGATGAGCAGGAGGAAGAAGGTGACCACCGGCACGTGACGGTCGGCCACCTGGCGCGGCGTGACCTTGCGCATCGGCACCGTGAAGGGCTTGGAGATCACGCGCAGCAGCGTGTAGAAGAGGTTCTGCTCGCGCTTGGCGCCGGCGAGCACGTAGAGCACGCCCTGCCCCGCCAGCGCGAGCAGCGCGACGTAGAGGATGAGCTGGGCGATGTTCAGGAACGTCAACATGGGGCTCGCAATCTCGGGCGGCGGGCCTCATTGTCCGACGCCGCCGACGCCTCGCGACCCTGCGGCGCCGGCACCGGGCTAGGTCTTTCCCCTAGCCCGGCGCGAGGAGGTTCGCTTCAGCGCCGCTCGGCCAGCCGCGTCCACGTCTCGACGACGGAGTCCGGGTTGAGGGAGATCGAGACGATGCCTTCGCTCGCCAGCCAGTCGGCGAAATCGGCATGGTCGCTCGGCCCCTGGCCGCAGATGCCCACGTACTTGCCGGTGGCGCGGCAGGCGGTGATGGCGCGCGAGATGAGCGCCTTCACGGCCGGGTCGCGCTCGTCGAAGTCGTGCGCCAGCTGTTCGAGCCCCGAATCGCGGTCGAGCCCGAGCGTCAGCTGCGTGAGGTCGTTGGAGCCGATGGACATGCCGTCGAAGTGCTCGAGGAACTGCTCGGCCAGGATGGCGTTGCTCGGCACCTCGCACATCATGATCAGGCGCAGGCCCCCCGGTTCACCGTTCGCGCCGCGCTTGAGCCCGCGCTCGGCGAGCATGCGCACCACGGCCTCGGCCTGCTTCACGGTGCGCACGAAGGGCACCATGATCTCGACGTTGGTGAAGCCCATGTCGCTGCGCACGCGCCTGAGCGCCTCGCACTCCATCGCGAAGGCATCGCCGAACTCGCCGCTGATGTAGCGGCTGGCACCGCGGAAGCCGAGCATCGGGTTCTCTTCGTCGGGCTCGTAGCGGGCGCCGCCGATGAGCTTGCGGTACTCGTTGCTCTTGAAGTCTGAGAGACGCACGATCACCGGCTTCGGCCAGAAGGCGGCCGCGATGGTGGCCACGCCCTCGGCCAGCTTGTCGACGTAGAACGCACGCGGCGAGGCGTGCCCGCGTGCCACCGACTCGACCGCCTTCTTCAGCTCGGGGTCGACGTTGGGGTAGTCGAGGATGGCCTTCGGGTGCACGCCGATGTAGTTGTTGATGATGAATTCGAGCCGCGCCAGCCCGACGCCCGAGTTCGGGATCTGCGCGAAGTCGAAGGCGAGCGTCGGGTTGCCGACGTTCATCATGATCTTGATCGGGCAGTAGGGCATCTCGCCGCGCTTGACCTCGGTGATCTCGGTCTCGAGCAGGCCGTCGTAGACGTAGCCGGTGTCGCCCTCGGCGCAGGAGACGGTGACCAGCGCCCCCTCGTTGATGCGCTCGGTGGCGTCGCCGCAGCCGACCACGGCCGGAATGCCGAGCTCGCGCGCGATGATGGCGGCGTGGCAGGTGCGCCCGCCGCGGTTGGTGACGATGGCGGCGGCGCGCTTCATCACCGGCTCCCAGTTGGGGTCGGTCATCTCGGTGACGAGGATGTCGCCGGGCTGCACGCGCTCCATCTCGGAGGGGCTGCGCACGAGGCGCACGGTGCCGGCGCCGACCTTCTGGCCGATGGCGCGGCCCTCGGCCAGCACCGGCGTCTTGCTGTGGTCGCCCTTCAGCTTGTAGCGCTGCTCGACGCGCCCGGCGCTGTGGCTCTTCACCGTCTCGGGGCGCGCCTGCAGGATGTAGAGCAGGCCATCCTCGCCGTCCTTGCCCCACTCGATGTCCATCGGCCGGCCGTAGTGCTTCTCGATGACGACCGCATAACGCGCCAGCTCGACGACGTCGGCGTCGCTGAGCGAGTAGCGGTTGCGCTGCTCGGGCGGCGTGTCGACGACCTTGACGAGACGGCCGCTGGCGGCCTTCTCGGCGGCGCTGGCGAACTCCATGCGCTGCAGCTTGGAGCCGAGCGAGCGCCGGATGATCGGCGGCCGCCCCGCGGCCAGCGTCGGCTTGTGCACGTAGAACTCGTCGGGGTTGACGGCACCTTGCACCACCGTCTCGCCCAGGCCGTAGCTCGAGGTGATGAAGACGACCTGGTCGAAGCCCGATTCGGTGTCGATCGTGAACATCACGCCGGCGGCGCCGAGGTCGGAGCGCACCATGCGCTGCACGCCGGCCGACAGCGCCACGTCGGCATGCGCGAAGCCCTTGTGCACGCGGTAGCTGATGGCGCGGTCGTTGTACAGCGACGCGAAGACCTCCTTCACGCGCAGCAGCACCTCGTCGATGCCGTGCACGTTGAGGAAGGTCTCCTGCTGGCCCGCGAAGGACGCATCCGGCAGGTCCTCGGCCGTGGCCGAGCTGCGCACGGCGAAGCTCGCCTGCGGGTGATCGGCGGCCAGGCGCGCATAGTGGGCGCGGATCTCGCTTTCCAGTGCGGGTGGGAACGGCGTCTCGATCACCCAGGCCCGGATCTGCGCACCCGCCTCGGCCAGCGCACGCACGTCGTCGACGTTCAGCGCGTCGAGCTTGCGCTGGATGCGTTCACGCAGGCCGCCGTGCTCGAGGAACTGGCGGAAGGCCAGCGCCGTGGTGGCGAAGCCACCGGGCACGCGCACGTCGCTGGCGGCCAGTTCGCTGATCATCTCGCCGAGGCTGGCGTTCTTGCCGCCAACCACCTCGACGTCGGTCATCCTCAGTTGCTCGAACGGGACGACCAGGGCGGCCGATACCGGTCCGGCGGCGGACCGTGGTGCTGCATGGGACATGGGAAAGCTCCGTGATGAGGGTAAACCGGTGCTTCCGCATGCGCGACCGAACCCTGCACGACGCGAACTGGCGTGCCGGTGGCTCTTGATTGGAGTTGTGGACCGGACGGGTTCACGAGTCGGGGGCGCTGCGGCGAGGATGCGAGGGATTCTACGGAGATTGCTTCTATGATGACCCGATGCCCCAATCCCCGCGCCGCGGTGAGACCGAACCCATGCCCGAACGAACCGTGTTCTATGTCTCGGACGGCACCGGCATCACGGCCGAGACCTTCGGCAACAGCATCCTGGCGCAGTTCGAGACCAAGCCGCGGCACGTGCGCCGCCCGTTCATCGACAGCGTCGACAAGGCGCTGGCCGTGGTGGCCGAGATCAACGAGGTGGCCGAGCACGAAGGCAAGCGGCCGATCGTCTTCATCACGCTCGTCAACGACGCCGTGCGCGACATCGTCACCGGCGGCCAGACGCAGGCGCTCGTGATGGACATGTTCCGCACCTTCGTCGAGCCGCTCGAGGTGGAGTTCGGCGTCAAGAGCAGCCACCGCATCGGCCGCTTCTCCGACGTGAGCGTCAGCCGCGAGTACCACGACCGCATCGAGGCCATCAACTTCAGCCTCGCGCACGACGACGGCCAGAGCGCGCGCAACCTGGCATCGGCCGACGTGGTGCTGGTCGGCGTCAGCCGCAGCGGCAAGACGCCGACCTCGCTGTACCTGGCCATGCAGCACGGCATCAAGGCCGCCAACTACCCGCTGATCCCGGAGGACTTCGAGCGCGGCCGCCTGCCCTCGGCGCTGGCGCCATACAAGCGCAAGTGCTTCGGCCTCACCATCGACCCCGAGCGCCTTTCACAGATCCGCCACGAGCGCCGCCCGGGCAGCCGCTATGCGGCGCTGGACAACTGCCGCTACGAGGTCAACGAGGCCGAGGCGATGATGCGGCGCGAGAGCATCGGCTGGCTCAGCTCGACGCACAAGTCGATCGAGGAGATCGCCACGACCATCCTGCGCGACCTGCGGCCCGACCGGCTCGTCTACTGAAGGCGCCGTCTGCGCGGGCGGCTCAGGCCGGCGCGCGTCGGCGCATCGATTCGTACAGGCACACCGCGGCCGCGGCGGCGGCGTTGAGCGACTCCTCGCCGCCGGGCTGCGGAATGCGCAGCTCGAGCGCGCACAGCGCCAGAAGTTCATCGCTGACTCCTTGCCCCTCGTGCCCGAGCACCCAGGCGCAAGGGTCGGGCAGCCGGGCCTCGGGCAAGGCGATGGTGGCGTGCGAGCCGGTGGCGATGAGCGGCACGCGCAGGCCTCTTAGCGCCTCGGTGTCGAGCCCTTCGCGCAGCGCGAGGCCGAAATGCGCGCCCATGCCGGCGCGCAGCACCTTCGGCGACCACAGGCTCGCCGTGCCCCTGAGCGCCAGCACCTGGCGCACGCCGAAGGCGGCGGCGCTGCGCAGCATGCTGCCCACGTTGCCGGCGTCCTGCACGCGGTCGAGCACGAGCGTCGCGGCCACCGGGTCGATCTCGGCCGGCGCCGGCAGGTCGACGAGCCAGCCGACGCCGGCCGGCGACTCGAGCGTCGAGATCGACGCGAAGAGCGCGCTCGGCAGCACGATGACGCGCCCGGCGGCGTGCGCCAGCACCTGCAGCGCCGGCTCGCCGAGCGCGCGCTCGTCGAAGATCACCTGCTGCGGCACGACGCCGTGCGCCAGCGCCGCGCGGCACAGGTGGTCGCCCTCGAGCCACAGCGCGCCTACCTTGCGGTAGGCAGCGGCATCCTGCGTGAGCTGGCGCAGCTGCACGAGCAGCGGGTTGCTGCGCGAGCGGATGACCTGAACGGCGCCGTCCATCGTCGTCGGCGGTCTCTTCAGAACGGCAGCTCGACCGCTGCGCCGCCGCAGGCTGCGCGCACGGGCGCGAAGCTGCGCCGGTGCGCCGGGCAGGCACCGTGCTCGCGCAGCGCCTGCAGGTGCGAGGGCGTCGCGTAGCCCTTGTGGCCGTCGAATCCGTAGGCCGGCCAGCTCTCGTGCAGCACCTCGCACAGCCGGTCGCGCTGCACCTTGGCGAGGATCGACGCCGCCGAGATCGCCGGCACCTTGGCGTCGCCCTTGATCACCCCCGCGGCCGGCATCGGCAGCGTGGGCAGCCGGTTGCCGTCGACCACCACGCGGTGCGGCGTCAGGCGCAGGCCGGCCACCGCGCGCTGCATGGCGAGCAGCGTGGCGCCGAGGATGTTGAGGCGGTCGATCTCCTCGACGCTCGCTTCGGCGATGCACACGCACAGCGCCCGCGCGCGCACCTCGTCGAAAAGGCGCTCGCGCCGGCGCGCCGTCAGCACCTTCGAGTCGGCCAGGCCCTTGATCGGGCGCAGCTCGTCGAGGATGACGGCGGCGGCGATCACCGGGCCGGCCAGCGGCCCGCGGCCGGCCTCGTCGACGCCGGCGACGAGCCCCGGGCGGTCCCAGCCCGCGCCGAGCGACTCAAGCTTGAAGGACCTGCGCGATCGCATCGGTGGCCGAGCGCGCCGTGTCGCGGCGCAGCCCATGGTGCAGTTGCTCGAAGCGTGCCACGAGAGCAGCGCGGCCGGTGTCGTCGTCGAGCCAGCGCGCGGCGGCGGCGGCCATCGGCTCGGCGCGGCAGTCGTCCTGCAGGAGTTCGGGCACGACGAAGTCCCGACTGAGGATGTTGGGCAGTCCCACCCAGGGCTGGTAGCGCATGCGTTTCATGATCACCCAGCTGAGCGGGTGCATCGCATAGCCGATGACCATCGGCCGCTTGAAGAGGGCCGCCTCGAGGGTGGCCGTGCCGCTCGCGATGAGCGTCACGTCGCAGGCGGCGAGCACGGCGTGCGACCGCCCCTGCACGAGCTCGATGGGCACGCCGGCGGCGTGTTCGGCGAGCAGCGGCTCGACGAGCGGCGCGAGCCCCGGCGCCACCGGCAGCACGAAGCGCAGCGCCGGCCGCTGGCGGTGCAGCAGCGCGGCGGCTTGCAGGAAACGCGGCGCGATGTAGCGGATCTCGGCCCGCCGGCTGCCCGGCAGCAGCGCCACGACGACGTCGTCGGCGCCCAGCCCGAGCGCCGCGCGGCTCTCGGCGCGCGGCGGCACCATCGGGATGGCGTCGGCGAGCGGGTGGCCGACGAAGGTGGCCGCAACGCCGTGCCGCTGCAGCAGCGCCGGCTCGAACGGGAACAGGCAGAGCACGTGGTCGCAGCTGGCCGCCATCTTCTGCGCCCGGCCGCCGCGCCAGGCCCAGATGGAGGGGCAGATGAAGTGCACGGTCTTCATGCCGGCCGCCTTCAGGCGCCGCTCGAGCCCGAGGTTGAAGTCGGGCGCATCGACACCGATGAAGGCATCGGCGCGCCCGCTGCCCTCGGACGCCAGCAGCCGCCTGGCCAGCGCATCACGGATGCCGGATATCTCGCGGTAGTGGCGCAGCGCCTCGGCATAGCCGTGCACGGCGAGCCGGTCGCTCGGCCACCAGGCCTCGAAGCCCTGCTCGCCCATGCGAGGGCCGCCGATGCCGGCCGCCTGCAGAGCTGGCCAGCGCTGCCTGAGCGCCCCGAGCAGCAACCCCGCCAGCAGGTCGCCCGAGGCTTCTCCGGCGACCATCGCGAGCCGCATCGTCGCTCTGCCTGCCGGCGCTTCAGCGCGCGATGCCGCGCGTCGAGGCGGCGAGGAAGTCGAGCAGCAGTGCCACGTCGGCGTCGCCGCCTTCGACCGTGCCGGTGAGCGCCGCGATCGCCGCGCGCGCGGCCTCGAGCGTCAGCCCGTCGCGGTACAGCAGCTTGTGCATCTGCTTGACGAGCGCGATGCGCTCGCGCGAGAAGCCGCGCCGGCGCAGGCCCTCGGCGTTGAAGCCGTGCACGCCCAGTGGGTTGCCCGACACCATCATGAACGGCGGCACGTCTTGCGAGACGTGGCTCTGGAAGCCGGTCATCGCGTGCGCGCCGACGTGGCAGAACTGGTGGATGCCGGTGAGGCCGCCGACGATGACCCAGTCGCCCACGTGCACGTGGCCGGCCAGTGTGGCGTTGTTGGCCAGGATGGTCTGGTGGCCGATCTGGCAGTCGTGCGCGATGTGCACGTAGGCCATGATCCAGTTGTCGTCGCCCACGCGCGTGACGCCGGCGTCCTGCGCGGTGCCGCGGTTGAAGGTGCAGAACTCGCGGATCGTGTTGCGGTCGCCGATCGCGAGGCGCGTCGGCTCGCCGGCGTACTTCTTGTCCTGCGGCGCCGCGCCGAGCGCCGCATGGCTGAAGATGCGGTTGTCGCGGCCGATGCTCGTCGGCCCCTCGATGACGCAATGCGCGCCGATCGTCGTGCCGGCGCCGACCTGCACGCCGGCACCGATGACGGCGTAGGGGCCGACGCTGACACCGGCATCGAGCTCCGCGCCCCGGTCGACGAGGGCCGTGGGGTGGATCTGCGTCACGGCGATGCGCGAGGCTTGCAGCGGGGTCCGCGGCGAGGGCGGCGCCTTCAGACCTCGCGCTCGGTGCACATGATCTCGCACTCGGCCACCAGCTGCCCCTCGACGCTGGCACGCGTGCGGTACTTGTGGATGCCGCCCTTCACGCGCTCTTGCCAGACCTCGAGCATGAGCTGGTCGCCGGGCACCACAGGCCGCTTGAAGCGCGCGCCGTCGACGCCGACCAGGTAGACCACCTTGTCGCCACCCGCCTCGGTGCCCTTGGTGACGAAGGCCAGCATGGCCGCGGCCTGCGCGAGCGCCTCGATGACGAGCACGCCGGGCATGACCGGCCTGGCCGGGAAGTGCCCCTGGAAGAACGGCTCGTTGATGCTGACGTTCTTGATGGCCTTGGCATATTGACCCTTGTCGAGCTGGAGCACGCGGTCGACCAGGACGAAGGGAAATCGGTGCGGCAGCGTCTTCAGGATCTCTTGGATGTCCATGCCGGTGCTCATGATGGGGTCTTCTTCTCCAGCGACTTCTCGAGGGCCCCCGCGAGACCCTTTTCCACCGCGCGCAGGCGGTCCCGCAACGAATGCAGCTGCCGCAGTGTCGCCGCATTCTTCTCCCAGGAGGCATTGTCGTCGAACGGGAAGGCGCCGCTGTACTGGCCCGGCTTCAGGATGGAGCGGCTGACGAGTGTGGTCGCGGTGATGTGCACGTGGTCGACGATCTCGAGGTGGCCGAGGATGCGCGCGGCACCGCCGATCGTGCAATGGCGGCCGATGCGCGCACTGCCCGCCACCGCGGCGCAGCCGGCGAAGGCGGTGTGCGCGCCGATGCGCACGTTGTGCGCGATCTGCACGAGGTTGTCGATCTTCACGCCGTCCTCGAGCACGGTGTCGCCGAGCGCACCGCGGTCGATGCAGGTGTTGGCGCCGATCTCGACATCGTCGCCGATGGCGACGCTGCCGAGCTGCTCGATCTTCTCCCAGCGGCCCTCGTGCGGCGCGAAGCCGAAGCCGTCGGCACCGATGACCGCGCCGCCGTGCACGAGTCCGCGCGCGCCGATGCGGCAGCCTTGCGCGAAGAGCACGCGCGGCATCAGCACCGTGCCCGCGCCGAGCGAGGCGCCGGCGCCGACATGCGACTGCACACCGACGACGCTGCCCTCGCCGAGCTCGGCACCGGCGCCCACGTAGGCCAGGGCGCCGACATGCACCGAGGCATGCATGCGCACGCCGGGTTCGACGATGGCCGTGGGGTGCACGCCCGGCGCCGGGCGCACGCGCGTCGCCGCGGCCCACCACTGCGTCAGGCGCGCGAAGGCGAGATAGGGATCGGCGCAGAGGATGACCGCGCCGCGCCCGGCCGCCACGCGTGCTTCGGCCGCCGCGCGCTCGGCCTGCGCGACGATGATGCAGCCGGCCGCGCTGCCCGCCAGTTGCGGCACGAACTTCGCCTGCGCGAGGAAGGTGATGCTGTCGCCGCCGGCCTCGGCCAGCGGCGCGATCTTCGTGACCTCGAGTGCGGCCGGGCCGAGCAGCTCGCCGCCGAGATACCGGGCCAGCTCGCCGACGCGGTGGCCCATGTTGCCGGCTCTATCGGCTGGACGGGCCGGGGGCGCGGCCGCGGCTCACTTGCCGCCCGTGGCGGGCTGGGCGTTGAGGGCCTTGATCACCTTGTCGGTAATGTCGACGCGCGGCCCGGCGAAGACGACCTCCTGCAGGATGAGGTCGAACTTCTCGGCGTCGAAGATCTGCCGGATCACCTTGTTGGCGCGCTCGACCACGGCGGCCAGCTCTTCGTTACGGCGCTGGTTCAGGTCTTCCTGGAATTCGCGCCGCTTGCGCGTGAGTTCGCGGTCCTGATCGACCAGCTCGCGCTGCCGGCGCACTCGCTCGGACTCGATGAGCGTGGGGCCGTCCTTGTCGAGCTTGTCGGCGGCCGCCTTCAGGCGCGCCGCCGCGTCCTTGAGCTCCGACTCGCGGCGGCTGAACTCCGACTCGAGCTTGGCCTGCGCTGCCTTGGCCGGCGTGGCCTCGCGCAGCACGCGCTCGCTGTTGACGTAGCCGATCTTCAGCACGTCCTGCGCCACGGCAGCACCGCTGGCCGCCGCCGCAATGACGAAGGCTGCGGCCGAGGCCCAGGCCCGGGCATAGGCAGGGACACGGGCAACGGAACGCGCGCGGGCCGGGGCGGGAAGTCGCGAACGGATCGATCCGCCAGGGGCGCGAATGGCAACGGAGGGCATCATCAGAACGCGGTCCCGATCTGGAATTGGAAGCGCTGGATTCTATCGTTGCGCTGCACGCGCACCGGCGAGCCCCAGGAGAGCTTCAGCGGCCCCACCGGGGAGATCCAGGAAAGCCCCACCCCGGCGGAGACGCGCAGCGACGACTCGGTGACCTTCTCGTCCTCGCGCCACACGTTGCCGGCGTCGGTGAAGGCGAAGATGCGCAGCGACTTGTCGTTGCCGGTGCCGGGCACCGGAAAGTACAGCTCGGAGTTCAGGTTGAGCCGCTTGGCGCCGCCGATGTAGGCCCCGGTGGGGTCGATGATGCCGAGCGAACCCTGCTCGAGCACGCGCACCGTGCCGAGACCGCCGCCGTAGAAGTTCTTGAACACCGGGAACGGCTTGCCGCCGAGGCCCTTGCCCCAGCCGAGCTCGGCATTCACGCCGAGCACGAGCCGCGCCGGCAGCGGGAAGTACTCCTGGTACTGCAGGTTGGTGCGCGTGTAGCGCACGTCGCCAGCAAAGCTGTACTCGAAGTTGACGCGCTGGTAGCGGCCCGTCGTCGGCACGAGCACGCTGTCGCGGGCGTCGCGCGCCCAGCCCAGCGTCAGCGGGTAGGCCATGCTCTTCTCGCCGAAGAGCACGCGATAGTTCAGGTAAGCCAGCGGCAGGCCGACCGCCGTGCCGATCACCTGGCGGTCGGCGGCGATGCCCATGAACACCGTGTCGTACTCGGAGAACGGCACGCCGAAGGTCACGCCCAGCCGTTGGTTGCCGGTCTCGTACTCGTCGATGAGCTGGTTGAGCGCCCGCCCCTTTCGGTAGATCAGGTCGATCGAGCGCGAGATGCCGTCGACGGTGAAGTAGGGATCGTAGGTGTTGATCACCAGCGCCCGCTGCGTCTTGCTGGTGTTGACCTCCAGGCCGATCGAGTTGCCCGTGCCGAAGGCGTTGTCCTGGCGGATGCCGGCGGTGAAGGTGAACTTCTCGGCGTTGGAGTAGCCGGCGCCGAGGTTGAGGTTGCCGGTGGGCTTTTCCTTCACCGTGACGACGAGATCGACCTGGTCGGGCGCGCCGGGCACCTCGCTGGTCTCGACCTCGACCTCGGCGAAGAAGCTCAGGCGGTTGAGCCGCTCCTTGGACAGGCGGATCAGCGTCGCGTCGTACCAGGCCGCCTCGAGCTGGCGGAACTCGCGCCGGATCACCTCGTCGCGCGTGCGCGTGTTGCCGGCGACGTCGATGCGGCGCACGTAGACGCGGCGTTCGGGGCTGGCCATCAGCACCACCGCCACCTGCCCGGTGGCGCGGTCGATCTCGGGCCGCTGCTCGACGCGCGCGAACGCGTAGCCGTACTGGCCGAAGCGCTCGGTGAAGGCCTTCGCGGTGGCGGTGACCGCCTCGCCGCGATACGGCTGGCCCGGGCGCAGCTGCACGAGCGCCTGGAACTCGGCCTCCTTGCCGAGGTAGTCGCCCTCGAGCTTGACGGCCGTCACCGTGTAGGGCTGGCCCTCGCGCACCGAGATGGCGATGGCGATGCTCTGCTTGTCGGGCGAGATCGTCACCTGCGTCGACTCGATGGCGAACTCGAGGTAGCCGCGGTTGATGTAGTAGGCGCGCAGCCGCTCGAGGTCGGCATTGAGCTTGCTGCGCGCGTAGCGGTCGTTCTTCGAGTACCAGCTGAACCAGCCGGTGGCCGACAGCTCCATCTGCTCGAGCAGCGTCGACTCGCTGAAGGCGCTCATGCCGGCGATGGACACCGACGACACCTTGGCCGCATCGCCCTCGTTCATCGTGAAGGTGATGTTGACGCGGTTGCGCTCGATCGGCGTCACCGTCGTCACGACCTCGGCACCGTACAGGCTGCGGCTCAGGTACTGGCGCTTGATCTCCTGCTCGGCGCGGTCGATGAGCGCGCGGTCGTAGGGCAGGCCCTCGCCGATGCCGTTGTCCTTGAGCGACTTCAGCAGCGGGTCCTTGTCGAACTCGCGCAGGCCGACGAAGTTGACGTTGGCGATGATGGCCCGCTCGTCGACGATGATGACGGCGACCTCGCCCTCGATGTCGATGCGCACGTCCTTGAACAGGCCCGTGGCGAACAGCGCCCGCAGCGCCGCCGAGCCCTTGTCGTCGGTGTAGGTGTCGCCGATGCGGAAGGGCAGCGCTGCGAACACGCTGCCGGGGTCGGTGCGCTGCAGGCCCTCGACGCGGATGTCCTTGATGACGAACGGGGCCACGGCGCGCGCCGCCGGGGCGACCGCCACGGCGGCGACGGCCACGATCAGGGTCACGGCGGCGCGGGATGCGCCGCTCGAAAAGGCAGGAACCATCGGGAGGGGGAAGGATCAGTGCAGCCCGAGCAGCCGGGCCACGTCGTTGTACAGCGCCACCGACATCATCATCAGCAGCACCGCGATGCCGCCGCGCTGCAGCCGCGCGAGCCATTCCTCGGACACCGCGCGGCCGGTGACGCCTTCGAAAATGTAAACCATGAGATGGCCGCCATCGAGCATGGGCAGCGGCAGCAGGTTGAGCACGCCGAGGCTGACGCTGACGATGGCCAGGAACTCGAGGAAGCGCGCCGGCCCCTGCTGCACCGATTGCCCGGCGTAGTCGGCGATGCTGATCGGGCCCGAGAGGTTCTTGATCGAGGCCTCGCCGATGAGCATGCGGCCGAGCATCTTGAGCGTGAAGAGCGACGTGTCCCACATGCGCTCGAAGCCGCCGACGATGCCGTCCCAGGGTCCGTGCCGCACCGTCACCATCGCCGGCGGCGTGCCGACATAGGCTTCGATGCGGCCGATGGGCGGGGTCACCGAAGTGTCGATGCGCGGCGCGACCTGGATCTCGAGGCTGCGGCCGGCGCGCTCGACGAGCCAGCGCTGCACCGGTGCGTCCTTGGCACCGGGCGCGGCCGCGGCGGCCGAGGCGCGGATGCGCTCGCGCAGGCTCTGCGCGTCGGGCACCGACCGGCCGTCGATGCTGAGCACGCGGTCGCCCTCGGCAAGGCCGGCACGCACGGCCGGGCCGGCCTCCTTGAGCCGGCCGAGCACCGGCTCACCGAAGGCGGCACCGAGCCCGATCTTGCGCGCGAGCGCACCGTCCACGTCACGCGGCTCGAAGGTCGCGAGGTCGAGCAGCAGCGTGCGCGATCCACGTCCGTCGCGGTCACTCACCTGCAGGCGCACGGGTTCGCGCTGCAGCGCCGCCTGCGTCAGGCGCCACATGAGGTCGTTCATGGACTGCACGTCGCGCCATTGGACGCTGTCGCCGCCGCTGCCGGCGTCGGCCATCGCGCGCACCCAGTCGCCGCTCTTGAGGCCGGCGCGCTCGGCCAGGCTGCCCGGCACCGAGGGGCCGAGCACGGCCTTCGGCTCCTCCATGCCCACCCAGTAGGCGCCGGCGAAGAGCAGCACCGCCAGCGCCAGGTTGGCCAACGGGCCGGCAGCGACGATGGCGCTGCGCTGCCTGAGCGACTTGCGGTTGAAGGCCTGGCCGAGTTGCTCGGCGGGCACGCTGCCTTCGCGTTCGTCGAGCATGCGCACGTAGCCGCCCAGCGGCAGCGCGCAGACCACGAACTCGGTCGCGTCGGGCGAGCGTTGCCGGCGCCACAGCACGCGGCCGAAGCCGACCGAGAAGCGCTGCACCTTGACGCCGCAGGCCACCGCGACGCGGTAGTGCCCGTACTCGTGCACGACGATGAGCAGGCCGAGCGTGACGATGAGGCCGATGAGATAGGTCATGGAGGTGTGCCTCGTGGGGCGCGTGGTCCGCGCGGCTCTTGCTGGGGTAGCGACCTGCTTGCCGAGCGGGTTGCCGACCTGGCTGCCTGGGGCGTCTTCACAGGGCCAGGGCGCGCACCGTGCGCGCGGCCTCGTCGCGCGCCCGCCGGTCGAGTTCGAGCAGGTCGTCGAGCGTCGCCGAGGCTGCGAGCACCGGCGTCAGCCTCTCGACGGTGCGCGCATTCACCGTGTGAATGTCGGTGAAGCGGATGGTTCCCTGCAGGAAACACTCGACGGCCACTTCGTTGGCGGCATTGAGCACCGCCGTCGTGCCGGGCGGCGCGGCCAGCGCCTGCCAGGCGAGGCCGAGCCCGGGGAAGAGACGCTCGTCCACCGCCTCGAAGGTGAGCCCCTGCAGCTGCAGGAAGTCGAGGCGGGGTGCACCGGAGGCGATGCGTTCCGGGAAGCTCAACCCGTATGCGATGGGCACGCGCATGTCCGGCGTGCCCATCTGCGCCAGCACCGAGGCATCGTGGCATACGACCATCGAGTGCACGATGCTCTGCGGGTGGATGACGACGCGCACCTGCGCGGGCGAGAGGTCGAAGAGCCAGCGCGCCTCGATGACCTCGAGCGCCTTGTTCATCATCGTCGCCGAGTCGACCGAGATCTTGCGCCCCATCACCCAGTTCGGATGCGCCACCGCCTGCGCAGGCGTGACGCCGTGCAGGCTCTCGGGGTCGCGGCCGCGGAACGGGCCACCGCTGGCAGTGAGCACGATGTGGTCGATGTGCCGGCCCCAGCCGCTGCGGTCCTCGGGCAGGCACTGGAAGATGGCCGAGTGCTCGCTGTCGATGGGCAACAGCGTCGCGCCGCCTTCGGCCACCGCGCGCATGAAGAGCGCGCCGCCGACGACGAGCGCCTCCTTGTTGGCCAGCAGCAGGCGCTTGCCGGCCGACGCCGCCGCCATGCAGGCGGGCAGGCCGGCGGCGCCGACGATGGCCGCCATGACCGTGTCGACCTCGCCGGCGCTCGCCAGCTGACTCAGGGCCCGCGCGCCCTCGAGCACCTCCGTGCGGCTGCCGCGCTCGGCGAGCAGGTGGCGCGCTTCCTGCGCGCGGGCACGATCGGGCAGCACGGCAACGCGCGGCTGGAAGCGCAGGCACTGCTCGACCAGCTCGGCCACGCGCTGGTGGCTCGAGAGGCCGAAGACCTCGAAGCGGTCCGGATGGCGCGCGACCACGTCGAGCGTGCTCACGCCGATCGAGCCCGTGGAGCCGAGGATGGCGACGCGTCGCCGTTGCCCGGTGGGTGCCTGGTCGGTCTTCATCGTGGCGTCAGGCTGAGCAGCGCCAGCACGGCGGGCATCACCGGCAGCAGCGCGTCGACACGGTCGAGCACGCCGCCATGCCCGGGCAGCAACCGGCTGCTGTCCTTGGCGCCGGCGGCACGCTTGACGAGCGATTCGATGAGGTCGCCGACCACGCTCAGCATGCACAGCGCAAGCAAGGCGAGCACCGTGACCACCCAGCCGTGCCCCTGCACGAGCCGCGTGTAGAGGCTCGGGCCATCGAAGCCGAACTGCCGGTCCAGGACCATCCACACCGCCGCGAGCACCAACACCCCCGCCATGCCCGACCATACGCCCTCCCAGCTCTTGCCAGGGCTGATGGCCGGGGCCAGCTTGTGGCGACCCCAGGCCTTGCCGCCGAAGTAGGCGGCGATGTCGGCCATCCACACCACGCACAGCATCGAGAGCATGAAGTTGATTCCGATGGCGCGCGCGCCGATCAGCGCCGCCCACGCCAGCATCAGCAACGCGAGCCCGAGCAGCCAGCGCAGCACGCGCGGCGTGTGCGGCCAGGCCTGCACGCCGCGCTTGAGCACGAGCGCACCGCCCAGTGCCCACACGGCGACGGCGATCCACCAGCCACCGCCCGGCGAGGCGCCGGCAAGCCCGCTCGCGACGGCGACGATCCCGGCCAGCCCCATCAGCGCTCCGAGCGCCCACGACACCGCGGCGGCGGCGCCGTTCAGCCGCCCCCACTCCCAGGCCCCGGCCGCCAGCAGCCCGAGCGTCACGAGCGCAAACGGCCACGGGCTCGGCGCCGCCAGGGCGGCGAACATGATCCCGACGAGGATCAGCGCGGTGATGACCCGCTGGCGCAGCATGCGTGCAGCACCTCGTACAGGCACCGCCAAGGGGACGCCGTGGATCCGGCTTTGCCGGGCCACTGGCGTTGCCCCCCCGGGGGGGAGGCGCCGAAGGCGCTTCGGGGGGGATTCATCTACTCGGCGGCCTGCACCACGGGCGGCCGGATCATGCCGAAGCGCCGGTCGCGCTGCGCGAAGGCGGCAAGGGCGCGGTCGATCTCCTCGGCGCCGAAGTCGGGCCACAGGCAATCGGTGAAGTAGAACTCAGCGTAGGCCGACTGCCACAGCATGAAGTTGCTGATGCGCATCTCGCCGCCGGTGCGGATGAAGAGGTCGGGGTCGGGCGCGAACGCGAGCGCCATGTGCCGGCTCAGCCAGGTCTCGTCGATCTGTTCGGGCGCCAGGCCCTCGGCGACGGCACGGCGCGCCGCCTGCACCATGTCCCAGCGGCCACCGTAGTTGAAGGCCACGGCCAGCGTGATGCGCGTGTTCTCGCGCGTCAGCGCCTCGGCCTGCTCCCAGGCCTCGCGCAGCTTGTCGGAGACGGCAGAGCGGTCGCCGACGATGCGGATGCGCACGCCGTCCTTGGCCAGCTTGCCGAGGTACTTCGACACCGCCACCAGCACGAGGCTCATCAACCCGGAGACCTCTTCGGAGGGCCGCTTCCAGTTCTCGGACGAGAAGGCGAAGACGCTCAGGTACTCGACGCCGCGGTCGGCGAACAGGTTCACCGCCCGCACCAACGCGTCGACACCGGCCTTGTGGCCGAAGAAACGCGGCATGTAGCGCGCGCGCGCCCAGCGGCCGTTGCCGTCCATCACCACCGCCACGTGGCGAGGGACGAGGCCCTGGCTGCGCGGCTCGCCTTTGTCGCCTTCGGGTGCGAGAGCGGAAGTCATGCGGCGGCGAGGGCGGCGATGAAGGCGTCCGGCGTCGTGTTCAGACCGCCAGCACTTCGGCTTCCTTGCCGTGCACGAGGCGGTCGATCTCGGCCACCACGCGGTCGGTGAGGCGCTGCACCTCGTCCTGGGCGCGCTTCTCCTCGTCCTCGGGCACGTGCTTGTCCTTGAGCAGCTTCTTCAGATGCTCGTTGGCCTCGCGGCGCACGGCGCGCACGGCGATCTTGGCCTCCTCGCCGGCGTGGCGCACGACTTTCGTCAGCTCCTTGCGGCGCTCTTCGGTGAGCGCCGGCATCGGCACGCGCAGCAGGTCGCCCTGCGCGCTCGGGTTCAGGCCGAGGTCGCTCTCGCGGATGGCCTTCTCGATCTTCGGGCCCATGCCCTTCTCCCAGGGCTGCACGCTGATCGTGCGCGCGTCGAGCAGGGTGACGTTGGCCACCTGGCTGATGGGCACCGAATTGCCGTAGTAGTCGACATGCACCTGGTCGAGCAGGCCGGGGTGGGCGCGGCCGGTGCGGATCTTGTGCAGGTCGGCCTTCAACGCCTCGAGCGACTTGCCCATCTTGTGCTCGGCGGTCTTCTTGATCTCGGCGATGTCCATGGGGGTCTCTCCTCGGGTCAGGCGCTGGGCTCGTGCTTGCGCCGAGCCGCCTCAGGGGCACTCAGACATGCACCAGCGTGCCTTCGTCCTCGCCCAGCACGACACGCTGCAAGGCGCCGGGCTTGAAGATGCTGAAGACCTTGATCGGCAGCTTCTGGTCGCGGCACAGCGCGAAGGCGGTGGCGTCCATCACCTGCAGGTTCTTGGCGATCGCTTCGTCGAAGGTGATGGTCGAGTAGCGTCGCGCCTCGGCGTCCTTCTTCGGGTCGGCGGTGTAGACGCCGTCGACCTTGGTGGCCTTGAGCACGATCTCGGCGCCGATCTCGGCGCCGCGCAGCGCCGCCGCGGTGTCGGTCGTGAAGAAGGGGTTGCCGGTGCCGGCGGCGAAGATCACCACCTTGCCCTCTTCGAGGTACTGCAGCGCCTTCGGCCGCACGTAGGGCTCGACCACCTGCTCGATGTTGATGGCCGACATCACGCGCGCCGTCATGCCCTCGTGGCGCATGGTGTCGGCCAGCGCCAGCGCGTTCATCACGGTAGCCAGCATGCCCATGTAGTCGGCCGTGGCGCGGTCCATGCCCACGGAACCGCCGGCCACGCCGCGGAAGATGTTGCCGCCGCCGATGACGACCGCCACCTCGCAGCCGTGCCGCGTGACCGCCTGCACCTCGCGCACCATGCGCACGATCGTGGCGCGGTTGATGCCGTACGCATCATCGCCCATCAGGGCTTCGCCAGACAGCTTGAGCAGGATGCGCTTGTAGGCCGGCATCGAGGTTGGACTCCGCGGAGGAAGAAGCAATGCGACAGTTTAAGGGGCGCCGCGGGCGCCCCTTGTAAGCCGAGGCGGCGGTTACCTCGGTTTGTCCTCTTCCTTCTTCGCTGCGGCGACCTGCGCCGCCACCTCGGCCGCGAAGTCGTCGGCCTTCTTCTCGATGCCTTCACCCACCACGTACAGCGTGAAGCCCTGCACCTTCGTGCCCGTTGCCTTGAGCATCTGCTCCACCGTCTGCTTGCCGTCGGCGGCCTTGACGAAGACCTGATTGAGCAGCGAGACCTCCTTCAGGAACTTCTGCACCGCGCCTTCGACGCGCTTGGCGACGATCTCGGGCGACTGCGCGGCCTTGCCCGCGGCGACCGCGGCCGCCGAGTCCTCGGCCGCCTTCTCGGCGGCGATCCTGCGTTCCTTGTCGACGATGTCGGCGGGCACGTCGGCCTGCGACAGCGCCGCCGGCTTCATCGCTGCCACGTGCATGGCCACGTCCTTGGCCGCGACGTCGCTGCCCTCGAACTCCACGAGCACGCCGATGCGCGTGCCGTGCAGGTAGTGCGCGAGCTTGCCGCCGCCGGCATAGCGCTTGAAGCGGCGGATCGACATGTTCTCGCCGATCTTGCCGATGAGCCCCTTGCGCACGTCCTCGAGCGCCGGCCCGAAGCCGTCCTGGCTGTACGGCAGCATCGACAGCGCGGCCACGTCGGCCGGGTTCTTCTCGGCCACCAGCGCCGCCGCCGCCTTGGCGAAGGCGAGGAACGAGTCGTTCTTCGAGACGAAGTCGGTCTCGCAGTTGACCTCGACCAGCGCGCCGGTGCTGCCGCTGACGCTGGCGGCGACGACGCCCTCGGCTGTGATGCGGCTGGCCGCCTTGCCGGCCTTGTTGCCGAGCTTGACGCGCAGGATCTCCTCGGCGCGGCCCATGTCGCCATCGGCCTCGGTGAGCGCCTTCTTGCACTCCATCATCGGTGCGTCGGTCTTGGCACGCAGTTCGGCGACCATGCTTGCGGTGATTGCGGGCATCGGTTTCTCCAGGTACAGGGGATCGGCGGCCACGCGATGGCGGCCTTCGAGCAATTGCCGGGATCGGCCGGCCCATGCCGGCCACGGGGCCGGCCACGGGGCCAGGCAGGGCCGCAGCGGCGCGCACTGGCGCGCGGCGTCGGCGCGGACCCGGCGTGCCTCAGTTCTCTTGGACTTCGACGAACTCGTCGCCGCCGGCCACGGCCGCCACGACGTCGGAGGTGGCGTTGGCCTTGCCTTCGAGCACGGCATCGGCCACGGCGCGCGCGTACAGCGCCACCGCCTTGGCCGAGTCATCGTTGCCGGGGATGACGTAGTCGATGCCCAGCGGCGAGTGGTTGGTGTCCACGACGCCGATCAGCGGAATGCCGAGCTTCTTGGCCTCGGCCACGGCGATCTTGTGGTAGCCGACGTCGATGACGAACATCGCGTCGGGCAGCGCGCCCATGTCCTGGATGCCGCCGATGTCCTTCTCGAGCTTGGCCAGCTCGCGATCGAACAGCAGCGCTTCCTTCTTGATCATCTGCTCGGTGCCGGTTTCCTTGGTGGCCTGCATGTCCTTGAGCTTCTTCAGCGAGCCCTTCACCGTCTTGTAGTTCGTGAGCATGCCGCCGAGCCAGCGCTGGTCGACGTAGGGCATGCCGCAGCGCTGTGCTTCCAGCGCGATCACCTCGCGCGCCTGGCGCTTGGTGCCCACCATCAGGATCGTGCCGCGGCGGCTGGCCAGCTGGCGCACGAACTTCATCGCGTCGTTGAAGAGCGGCAGCGTCTTCTCGAGGTTGATGATGTGGATCTTGTTGCGGTGCCCGTAGATGTAGGGCGCCATCTTCGGGTCCCAGAAGCGGGTCTGGTGTCCGAAATGGACACCCGCCTCCAGCATTTCGCGCATGGACACGGTCATGAGGTAACACTCCAAAAGGTTGCTTCTAGAATCCCGGCGCCCGAAACGCGTTCCGACTCTGTCGGCATCCCCGTGCCTAGGCATGGGGGCGCCGAACCGCAAGACAGTACGCGCACCTCTGGAGGGAGCGGGTTCGCGAATTTCGCCGGTGCGTTTTTGTCGTCGATCGACTTCGACAAGCCGAAGACTGAATGGTCCGCACCGGCGGATCTGCCACCCGCGGGCGCCACCAGACAGGGAAGTACGGCGACCGCAAGAAGCAAAACCGAAAAATTCTAACATGCGCGTCGCAATCATCGGCGCCGGCATCGTCGGCGTGACCACCGCCTACGAGCTGGCGGCGCAAGGTCAGCAGGTCACGGTCTACGAGCGCCGAGGCGGCGTTGCCGCCGAGACGAGCTTCGCCAACGCCGGCGTCGTCGCGCCGGGCTATGTCACGCCCTGGGCCACCCCGGGCATGCCGCTCAAGGTGCTCGGGCAGCTCTTCGCGCGCGATGCCGCCGTTCGATTCGTCGGTCTGTCGGCGCTGCGCCAACTGCCGTGGATGTGGCGCTTCCTCCTCGCCTGCCGCGACCGCGTGCACGTCGCCAACCGCAGCGCGATGCAGCGCTTGGCGCACTACAGCCGCGAGCGGCTGCTGGAGCTGACGGCGCGGCTGGACCTCGACTACGAGCAGCGCAGCGGCTACATGGTGCTGCTGCGCGCGCCGGCCGACCTGCAGCGTGCGCGAACCGGCTTGCGCCTGCTGGGCGAACTCGGCGTCGCGCACGAGGTGCTCGACGAGGCAGGCTGCCGCCAACTCGAGCCGGCCCTCTCGCCAGACGCGCGTGTGCATGCCGCGATCCGCCTGCCGCAGGACGGCGTCGGCAACTGCCGCCAGTTCGCCCACCTGCTCAAGAACGAGGCCCAGCGCCAGGGGGCGCAGTTCGCCTTCGACAGCGAGGTCGCACGGCTCATGCCGGGCGCGCGGCCGGCGCTGCAGCTGGCCGGCGGCGACGTGCAGGCGTTCGAGCACATCGTCGTCTGCGCCGGCGCCGATGCCAACCGGCTGCTGGCGCCGCGGGGGCTCGCACTGCCGCTGGCGCCCGTCTTCGGCTACTCGATCACGGCGCCGCTGCGCGAGCACGACGGTGGCCCGGACATGGGGCCGCGTGCGGCGCTGATGGACGAGACCTACAAGGTCGCGATCTCGCGGTTGGGGCAACGCGTGCGCGTGGCCGGCAGCGCCGAGATCGGCGGCACCCTCACGGATCTCCGGCGCGCACCCCTGGCCACGCTGTACCGCGTGCTCGACGAGTGGTTCCCGGGCGCCGCCTCGATGCGCGAGGTGCAGCAGTGGAAGGGTGCACGTCCGATGCTGCCCGACGGGCCGCCGGTCATCGGGGCCAGCCGGCTGCCGGGGATCTGGCTCAATCTCGGGCACGGCTCCAGCGGCTGGGCGCTCTCCTGCGGATCGGCGCGCGTGCTGGCTGACACGATGCTCGGCAGAGCTGCCGCGATCGACATGCACGGGCTCACGCCCGCGCGGTGGCGCGCCTGAAGCTCACGCAGGCGCGCCTGAGGCTTACGCTGGCGCGCCTGGGGCCCACACGGCGCACCTGAGCCTCGCGCTCGCGCGCCTGAGCGCCTACATCTGCGCGCCCGGGGAATTGCATCGCCGACAATGCGCGCATGCCCCTGCGCGATCTCCTGCGCGAGAACGAACGCGCCGCCGTGCCCCTGCGCATCTGCGCCGAATCCGGGCCCTGGCCGCTGCACGGCTCTGCCGCGGCCAAGGCACTGGAGGCGCTGGCTCTGGCCGGCCGCGCAGGCGGTGAACTGATGGAGCACGCCGGCCTCGGCGTCGCGCGCCTGGCGCGCGCGCTGGCGCCATCGGCCGGCCTCGTCGAGATCTGGTGCGGGCCGGGCAACAACGGTGGCGACGGGTACGTGGCGGCGCGCCGCCTGCACCAGGCCGGGACGGCCGTGCGCGTGCGCGAGTGTGGCGTGCCCGGGCGGCTGCCTGCCGATGCCGCGCAGGCGCGGCGCCGGGCGCAGGACGCCGGCGTCGCGCTCGGGTCGCCGGCGCAGGCGCAGGGCGATGCCGCAGTGCCACCCGACCTCGTCGTCGACGCCCTGCTCGGGCTCGGCACCACGCGCGCGCCCGAGGGCGTGCTCGCCGACGCGATCGGCCGCATCGGCGCCGCCAGCGCCAGCGGCGCCCTCGTTCTCGCCGTCGACCTGCCCTCCGGGCTGCACCCGGACACCGGGCAGCCGCTGGGCGACGCCGTCGTGCGAGCGGACCACACGCTGGCGCTGCTGTCGCTCAAGCCCGGGCTCTTCACCGCGCACGGGCGGGATCTTGCCGGCACGGTGTGGTTCGACCGGCTCGGCCATCGAGGCGGCGGGGTACCCGGTGACGCAGCGCGCCCGACGGCCTGGCTCGCGGGACCGTCACGGCGAGCGGCCCTGCCGCACGCCTCGCACAAGGGCCGTCGCGGCGACGCCTGGGTCGTCGGTGGCGCGGGCGGCATGCTCGGTGCCGCGGCGCTGGCGGCGCGGGCAGCGCTCGCGGCGGGCGCCGGGCGCGTCTACGTGAGCCTGCTCGCGCGCGACGAGAGATCGGACCTCGATCCGATTCGCCCCGAGCTGATGCACCGCCCGTTCGAAGCCGCGAGTGCACAGCTTCTCGAAGGCTGCACGGCCATCGTCGGCTGCGGCGGCGGCGAGGCCGTGCGCGAGTGCCTCCCGCGCCTGCTGGCCAAGGCACCGCGGCTGGTGCTCGACGCCGATGCGCTGAACCACATCGCCGGCGCGCCGGAGTTGCAGCGGCTGCTGCGCGGCCGCGCCGAGCGTGGCCAGGCCAGCGTGCTGACGCCGCATCCGCTGGAGGCCGCACGCATGCTCGGAACCGGCAGTGCGGCGGTGCAGGCCGACCGCCTGGCAGCGGCCACGACGCTAGCGCAGCACAGCGCGGCTGTCGTCGTGCTCAAGGGGTCGGGCACCGTGGTGGCGGCACCGGCCGGCCTGCCGCGCATCAACCCGACCGGCAACGCCGCGCTCGCCACGGCCGGCACCGGCGACGTGCTCGCCGGCTGGCTGGGAGGCCTGTGGGCCCAGGCGCCCGGCAGCGACGCCTTCGAGGTGGCCTGCGCCGCCGTCTGGCAGCATGGCCACGCCGCTGACGTGGCACGCCCGTTCACCGAGAACCGTGGCGCGCCGCTGCTCGCCGGCGACCTGATCACCGCGCTGGCATCGTCGGCCTGAACGGCCGCTCGGCGGTCGCGCGCCGCGAACGCACGCTGTGCCCTGCGCTGCCGAGCAGCTGGCCAGCTAGCGACGACTGCGCGGCCGCGCCGGGCTTGCCTTGGACGCCCGCTTGCCCGGTGCCACACCGGGCTTGTTCTTTCGCTCGCGGGCCGCGGCCTTGGTGCGACGATCGGCACCCTTCACCTCGGCCAGTTCGGCCTGCGCCGAGGGGGCGGGCGCCGGCACGCGCCCGCTGCGGCCGCGTGCCAGCAGCGCCTCGGCCTCGCCGTCGCGCACGAGCCGGAAGTCGATCTTGCGGCCATCGAGGTCGACGCGGCTCACCTGCACGCGCACGCGCGTGCCGATGGCATAGCGCACGCCGGTGCGCTCGCCACGCAGCTCCTGGCGCGTCTCGTCGAAGCGGAAATACTCGCCGCCGAGCTCGGTGATGTGCACGAGGCCGTCGACGTAGAGCGCATCGAGCGTGACGAAGAGGCCGAACGAGGCCGCCGCGCTCACCGTGCCGCTGTACTCCTCGCCGAGGTGCTCACGCATGAAGCGGCACTTGAGCCACGCCTCGACATCGCGCGAGGCCTCGTCGGCTCGTCGCTCGTTGGCGCTGCAGTGCGCGCCGGCCGCGTCCCAGACTTCCATCTCCTGCGACATCGGCTTGGCGTGGCGCGGCTTGCCGCCCTTGCGCACCTCGGGCTTGCGCGTCAGGTCGCTGGTCGCGAGGTGGTACCGCCGGCCGGCCAGCAAGGCCTTGATGACGCGGTGGATCAGCAGGTCGGGGTAGCGCCGGATCGGGCTCGTGAAGTGCGCGTAGGCCTCGTAGGCGAGGCCGAAGTGGCCGGAGTTGATGGCGGTGTAGATCGCCTGCTGCATCGAACGCAGCAGCATGGTGTGGATCTGCTGCGCATCGGGGCGCTCCTGCACGGCCTGCGAGATGGCCTGCATCTCGGCCGGCGTCGGGTCGTCCGACAGCGGCATCGCGATGCCCAGCGCCTTGAGATAGGCCTGCAGCGTTGCGCGCCGCTCGGGCGTCGGCCCCTCGTGCACTCGGTACAGCGCCGGGTGCTCGTGCCCGGAGATGAACTCGGCGGCGCAGACGTTGGCGGCGAGCATCGCCTCCTCGATGAGCCGGTGCGCCTCGGTGCGCACGCGCGGCACGATGCGCTCGATGCGGCCGCTGTCGTCGCAGACGATCTGCGTCTCGGTGGTGTCGAAGTCCACCGCGCCCCGGCTGGCCCGCTGCTTCAGCAGCGCGCGGTACACCTCGTGCAGGTGCAGCAGGTGCGGCACGAGCTCGGCGCGGCGCTGCGCCTCGGGGCCGCGCGTGTTGGCGAGCACCGCCGCCACCTCGGTGTAGGTGAGCCGCGCATGCGAGCAGATGACAGCGGGGTAGAACTGGTACGCGGTGATGGATCCGTCGTCGGCCACCAGCATGTCGCAGACCATGCTCAGCCGCTCCTGCTCCGGGTTCAGCGAGCACAGGCCGTTGGAGAGCTTCTCGGGCAGCATCGGGATGACACGGCGCGGGAAGTAGACCGAGGTTGCGCGCTCGTAGGCGTCGCGGTCGAGCGGCTCCTCGGGCTTGACGTAGTGGCTGACGTCGGCGATGGCGACCACGAGGCGCCAGCCGCTGAAGGCCTTCTTGCCCTTGCCTGCGTGGTGCGGCTGGCAGAAGACGGCATCGTCGAAGTCGCGCGCGTCTTCGCCGTCGATGGTGACGAGCGGCACGTCGGTCAGGTCGACGCGGTTCTTGCGATCGGCGGCGCGCAGCTTCTCGGGCAGCGCCGCCGCCTGCGCCAGCGTCTCGGGGCTGAAACGGTGCGGCACCTCGTACTTGCGCACCGCGATCTCGATCTCCATGCCGGGGTCGTCGATCTCGCCCAGCACCTCGGCGACGCGGCCCACAGGCTGCGCGTGCAGCGACGGCGTCTCGGTGAGTTCGACCGACACCACCTGCCCCACGGCGGCGCTGGCGGTGGCGTTCTTGGGGATCAGGATGTCCTGGCCGTAGCGACGGTCCTCGGGCGCCACGAGCCACTGGCCGCCTTCATGCAGCAGGCGGCCGATGATCGGTGCCTTCGAGCGCGAGACGATGTCGACCACGCGCCCCTCGGGGCGGCCCTTGCGGTCGAGGCGCTGGATGCGCACACGCACGCGGTCGCGGTGCAGCACCGAGCGCATCTCCTGCGGCGCGAGATAGATGACCGGTTCACCGGCGTCCGGCACGACGAAGCCGTGGCCGTCGCGGTGGCCTTCGACGCGGCCCTCGACTTCACCGAGCAAGGCGGGAGCGGGGGCGGATTGTGTTGTTGTGCTGATAGAATTCTCGTTTGTCACCGGCCCGGAGCTTTCTCGGGGCCATTGCCCAGGTGGCGGAATTGGTAGACGCACTAGTTTCAGGTACTAGCGCTTAACGGCGTGGGGGTTCGAGTCCCTTCCTGGGCACCAATTGATGGCAAGGCCGGCCGATCGCAAGATCCGCCGGCCTTGTTCGCTTTTCAGATCTGGAACTTTCGCGCCAGGCCGTCGGGGCGCATGGCGTCGTACTCCTCGAACGGCTGGTGGATCCACGGACTCGTGGGCAGCAGTTCGACGTAGTAGTCCGGCGTGTAGGTCGACACCCCCTTCACCCAGATCACGGCGGCGCGCAGCTCGGCGATGGCGGGCATGCCGCGCAGGCGCTCGACCACGGCGCGCAGGGTGTGGCCGGTGTCGGCGAGGTCGTCGACGAGCAGCACGCGCCCGGCCAGCTCGCCCTTGGGCATCGTGATGTACTTGGCCATGTCCAGACGGCCCTGGATGGTGCCGGCCTCGGCCCGATAGGAGCTCGTCGACATGATGGCCAGCGGCTTGTCGAACACGCGCGAGAGCACGTCGCCCGGGCGCATGCCGCCGCGCGCCAGGCAAAGGATCTGGTCGAACTGCCAGCCCGAGTGCGCCACCTTCAACGCCAGGCGCTCGATGAGCAGGTGGTACTCGTCCCAGGAAACGTAGAGGTGCTTGCCGTCGTCGGTGAGCATCGGGGTCTTCTCCTCGTGTCTTGATCGGGTGCCGGCAGGCTGCCTGGACGGCCATCGCGCTGAAGCGCTACGGGATTCGCCCTGGGAACGGACCGGCGGCTCATGCGCGGAACGGATGGCGCAGCAGGATGGTGTGCACGCGGTCGGGTCCGGTGGAGACCATGTCGATCGGCGCGCCGATCAGCTCCTGCATGCGCTCGAGGTAGCGCCGCGCGTTGCCGGGCAGCTGCTCCCAGTTCGTGAGGCCCGCGGTCGTCTCGCTCCAGCCGGGCAAGCTTTCGTAGACCGGCTCGCAGGCGGCGATCTCGACGGCATCGAGCGGCAGCACGTCCAGCGTGCGGGCGCCCAGGCGGTAGCCCGTGCAGATCCTGATCTCCTTCAGCCCGTCGAGCACGTCGAGCTTGGTGATGCACAGCCCGGAGATGCCGTTGATGATCATCGAGCGCTTCAGCGCCGCCGCGTCGAGCCAGCCGCAGCGGCGGGCGCGCCCGGTCACGACGCCGCGTTCCTGGCCGACCGTGGACAGGTGGTGGCCCACGGTGCCGGCAGCGTCGATCGGCAGTTCGGTCGGGAACGGCCCGCCGCCCACGCGCGTCGTGTAGGCCTTGGTGATGCCGAGGATGTAGTGCAGCAGCCCCGGCCCGAGCCCCGAACCCGCCGCCGCGTTGCCGGCGACGCAGTTGCTCGAGGTGACGAAGGGGTAGGTGCCGTGGTCGATGTCGAGCAGCGTGCCCTGCGCGCCCTCGAAGAGCAGGTTGGCGCCTTCGCGGTGGGCGTTGAAGAGGCGATAGCCGACATCGGCCATCAAGGGCCGGATCTGGTCGGCGGCGCGCAGAGCGGCGTCGAGCATGGGCGCCACCTCGAGCGCGGGCGCCCCGAGCACGCCGGTCAGCTCGGCGTTGTGCAGCGCCACCAGCTCGCGCAGCTTGGCCTCGAAGTGCGCCGGATTCTTCAGGTCCATCACGCGCAACGCGCGGCGCGCCACCTTGTCCTCGTACGCCGGGCCGATGCCCTTGCCGGTGGTCCCGATGCGACCGGCGCTGGTCGTCTCGCGCTGCGCCTCGCGCGCGCGGTCGAGCTCGACGTGGAAGGGCAGGATCAGCGGACACGACTCGCTGAGGAAGAGGCGCGGGCGCACATCGACGCCGATCGCCTCGAGGCGCTCGATCTCGGCCAGCAGATGCGCCGGGTCGACCACCACGCCGTTGCCGATGTAGCAGGCGACGCCCTCGCGCATTACGCCCGAGGGGACGAGCTGCAAGGCAGTCTTGCGGCCGTTGATCACCAGCGTGTGGCCGGCGTTGTGGCCGCCCTGGAAGCGCACCACGCCCTGCGCGTGATCGGTCAGCCAGTCGACGATCTTGCCCTTGCCCTCGTCGCCCCACTGGGTGCCGACGACGACGACGTTGCGGCCGCTGCCGCGGATCAGGCCCGGTTGCATAGGTACGGTGTTGCGTGCGATTGGAAGCTATCGTGAATGTGCGGAGGCACCGGCTGCCGCGCGCTCGCCGGCCACGCCTTCGATGGCGCGCAGGGCCCAGCGGCCGTTCACCTCGACGAGCTCGCGGTCGAAGTCGAAGGCCTGCGGCTCGGGCTGATCGCCCGGCAAGACGGCGAGCACGGTTTCGCCCGCCTCGCGCAGCCGGCGGACGGTGGCGCGCAGCGCCGCGTCTTCGCCCCACGGAGCGCGGATGGCGCCGGCGGCCGGCTCCAACGGCGCCACCTCGGCCAGGGCCTTGAGGTCGAGGCTGAAGCCCACGGCCGGACGGTTGCGGCCGAAGACCGCGCCGACCTCGTCGTAGCGGCCGCCGCGCGCCAGGGCGTCGGTGGCCGTGGCGCCGTAGATGGCGAAGCGCGTGCCGCTGTAGTAGCCGTAGCCGCCCATGTCGCCGAGGTCGAAGCCGACCTTCAGCGCGGGGAACGACTGGCGCACGTGTGCGGCCAGCCAGCGCAGCTGCTCGAGAGCCGCGCGCACCAGCGGGCGGTCGGGCAGCTCGCGGGCCGCCGCCACGAGCACCTCGTCGCCGCCGTACAGCCGCGGCAGCAGGCGCAGCGCGCGCCGGGTCTCCTCGGCCAGGCCTTGGGCCAGCGCCTCGAGTGCCGCGGCGTCCTTTTCCGCCAGCGCCTGTGCCACGTCTTGCAGGCCGGCGCCGTCGAGCGCCACGCCGGCGAGCACGCCGCGCAGCACGCGTGCGTCGGCGAAGTCGATGACCAGCGGCTGCACCCCGGCGGCGTGCAGGCAGTCGAGCGCCAGCTCGGCGGCCTCGAGGTCGGCCTCGAGCCCGGCATGGCCGAAGATCTCGGCGCCGAACTGCAGCGGTTCGCGCGAAGCGGCCACGCTCGTGGCGCGCGCATGCAGCACCGGACCGCAGTAGCACAACCGCGTCACGCCTTCGCGGTTGAGGAGATGCGCATCGATGCGCGCCGCCTGCGGCGTCGTGTCGGCGCGCAGCCCGAGCGTGCGCCCGCTGGTCTGGTCGACGAGCTTGAAGGTGCGCAGGTCGAGCTCGCGGCCGGTGCCCGACAGCAGCGACTCGAGGTGCTCCAGCAGCGGCGGGATCACGAGCTCGAAGCCGTAGCCCTGAGCGCGATTCACCAGCCGGCGGCGCAGCGTCTCCAGTTGCCGGGCCTGTGCGGGCAGCACATCGGCGATGTGCTCGGGCAGCAACCAGGCAGAGAGCATCGGAATCGCACCGCTTCTTGAAAACGGCATTGTAGGGTGCAGCCCTGCACCGCCCTGACGCGGCACCGCGGCTCGGGGCGTCGCGGCGAGGGGCCGCCGGTTCAACGCCAGATCGCGAGCAGCACGAGGCCGATGACGATGCTCATGAGGCCGACAAAGCGGATCTGTCCGTCGGTCATCGCCATCGCGCGCGCGAACAGCGAGCGCCAGCCGCGCGGGCTCAGGAAGGGCATCAGCCCCTCGAACACGAGCATCAGGGCGAGCGCGCCGAGCAGCAGGTCACCCATCGAACGAGAAGATCTGAATGAGGCGATCCGGGCCGCTTCGCCGTGTCGTCCATCGAGGCGACGCCCGGCGGTCGCGCTCAGCGCCTCGGCGCCGGGGCGGTTGCGCCCCCCTGCATGGCGCGGAAGAAGTCGTTGTTCGGGTCGAGCACCATGACGTCGTTGCGGCTTCGGAACGTCGCGCGGTAGGCCTCGAGGCTGCGATAGAACTGGGCGAACTGCGGATCCCGGCCGAACGCCTCTGCATACAGCGCCGAGGCCTTGGCATCGCCGGCACCCTTGATCTTCTGCGCGTCGCGGTAGGCCTCGGCGACGATCACTTCGCGCTGGCGGTCGGCATCGGCGCGGATCTTCTCGCCCTCGGCGTTGCCCTTGGAGCGCAGCTCGTTGGCGACCTGCGTGCGCTCGGACACCATGCGCCGGTAGACCGAGTCGGTGATGTCGGCGACGAAGTCCACGCGCTTGATGCGCACGTCGACGATCTCGATGCCGAAGGACTTGGCGTCGTCGAGCAGGCGCTTCTGCACGTCGGCCATGACCTTGTCGCGCTCGCCGGAGAGCACGCCCTGCACGGTGCGCTTGGTGATCTCCTCGTTGAACGCCGCCTGCACCACCGGCGACAGGCGTGCCTCGAGGTTGCGGTAGTCGACGCCGTTGTTGCGGATGAACTGGCGCGGCTCGGTGATGCGCCACTTCACGAGCCAGTCGATGATCAGGCTCTTCTTCTCGGCGGTGAAGATCGGGCGGGTCTCGGCGCTGTCCAGGGTCTGGATGCGCCTGTCCAGGAAGACCACGTTCTGAAACGGCGGCGGCAGCTTGAGCTTCAGCCCGGGGGCGGTGATGACTTCCTTGATCTCGCCCAGCGCGTAGACCACGGCCACCTGCCGCTGGTCGACGACGAAGAGCGTGCTGGTGGCCAGCATCAGCACCACCAGGGCGCCGACGATGAATAGTCCGATGCGGTTCATGTCAGTGCCGCCCGGCCGTCCCGAAGGGACTGACAGCCCCATCGGGGGGCAGCGAGCGAAGTGAGCGTGGGGGCATTCATTTCACGGCTCCCTTCAGCGGCCTTCGCGGTCGCGCGTGCGGCCGCCGTCGCGGGAGCGGATGTCGGTGCCGGGCGCGGCCGGCACCGATTCGATGGGTGCCTGCGTCGGCGCGGCGGCGTTGCCGGGCGCCACGCCGGCCTGTTGCAGCAGGCGGTCCAGCGGCAGGTACAGCAGGTTGCTGCCGCTGCGCACGTCGACCAGCACCTTGGAGACGTTGGAGTAGACCTGCTGCATGGTCTCGAGGTACATGCGGTCGCGCGTCACCTGCGGCGCCCTCTGGTACTCGGCAAGCACGAAGCGGAAGCGCTGCGCGTCGCCCTCGGCCTGCGCCTGCACGCGCGCGCGGTAGCCCTCGGCCTCCTCGAGCAGCCGCGAAGCCGTGCCACGCGCCTTGGGGATCACGTCGCTGGCGTAGGCGCGGCCTTCGTTGACGAGGCGGTCGCGGTCGGCACCGGCCTTCACGGCATCGTTGAAGGCCGCCGTCACGGGGTCGGGCACCTGCACGTTCTGCACGTTGACGTTGGAGACCACGATGCCCGCCTTCAGGCGATCGAGCTGGGCCTGGATGCTCTTCACGAGGTCGGCGGCAATGGCGTCGCGCCGCTCGTAGAGCACGGAGTCGACCTTGCTGCGCCCGACGATCTCGCGCACCGCCGACTCCGCCGCCATCACCACCGCCTCGTCGGCATTGCGGTTCTCGAAGAGATAGGCACGTGCGTCGGCGCGACGGTACTGCACGGTGAAGCGGATGTCGACGATGTTCTCGTCCTGCGAGAGCATCGAGCTGTCGCGCAGCCCGGTGGCCTGAACGACCGCGCTGCGGCCGACCTCCACCGATTGCAGCTGCGTCACCGAGACCACCTCGTGCGCCTGCACCGGGTACGGCAGCCGCCACTGGAAGCCGGCGTCGGCCGTGTGGCTGAAGCGACCGAAGGTGGTGACCACCGCCTGCTGGCCTTCCTGCACGATGAAGAAACCGCTGCCCAGCCAGACCAGCAGCGCCACGACGCCGATGAGCACGGCGCCGATGCCGGCGCTGCGCATGTCGGGCTGGAAGCCGCCGCCCCCGCCGCCCGGTGGGCGCTCATCGTTGCCGCGCTGCGGCCCGGGACCGCCCTTGCCGCCGAACAGGCCCGAGAGCTTCTTGTTGAAGTCGCGCCAGAGCTCGTCGAGGTCGGGCGGGCCGTCGTTGCGGCCGTTGCTGTGCAGGACGCTGGCACCGGCTGGGCCTGTGCGGCCCGGCAGGCCGTCTGCCGCACCCGCGGCCGGTGCGGCGGCGCCGCGGCGCAAGGCCGCGCGCAGCAGCGCCCACGCGGCGGCAGCCAGCTCACGAAGGCGGGCTGGCAACGAAGGGGTCGAGTGATCAGGCATGGTGGTGCGGAGGGTGGCCATCGGCCCCGTCGCTGTTCTGGGTCGTCTCTGTCATCGCGTCCGAATCTGATGTTGCCGGCGCTGATTCTGACGGTTGTGCCGGCGCGAGGCCGAAGCGCTCGCGCGACAGCACCTCGACGGCCAGTGCCTTGCGCAGCACGTCGAGCCCGGTTCCGGCAAGAGCGCTCACGAACACGCGCCGCCGCCGCACGCCACCGGGCAGCTCGACCCAGTCCTCCACGTCGCGCGGCTGACGCGAGGGCTCCAGGCGGTCGCACTTGTTGTAGACGAGCAACTGCGGGATGTCCGCCGCACCGATCTCCTGGAGCACGCGCTCGACCTCGGCCAGTTGCTCGTCGAGGGCCGGGCTGGCCGCGTCGACGACATGCAGCAGCAGGTCGGCGTCGGCGGCCTCCTGCAGCGTCGCCTGGAACGCCTCCACCAGCTTGTGCGGCAGATCGCGGATGAAGCCCACGGTGTCGGACAGGGTCGCGGCGCGCGCCGCCTCGGGCAGCCACAGCTGCCGCGTCGTCGTGTCCAGGGTCGCGAACAGCTGGTCAGCGGCATAACTGCGCGCCTTCGTGAGGGCATTGAACAGCGTCGACTTGCCGGCGTTGGTGTAGCCGACGAGCGAGATGCGCACCGTGCCGCGCCGCTCGCGCGCGCGCCGCTGCGTGCCGCGCTGGCGCTTCACGCGCTCCAGGCGCTCCAGCACGCGCTTGATGCGCTCGCCGATCATGCGGCGGTCCAGTTCGATCTGCGCCTCACCCGGGCCACCGCGCGTGCCGATACCGCCGCGCTGGCGCTCGAGGTGCGACCAGCGCCGCACGAGCCGCGTGGAGAGGTACTGCAGCCGTGCCAGCTCGACCTGCAGCTTGCCCTCGTGGCTCTGCGCGCGCTCGCCGAAGATGTCGAGGATGAGCGAGGTGCGGTCGGCGACCGGCACGCCCAGGTGTCGCTCGAGATTGCGCTGCTGCGCCGGCGACAGCGCCTGGTCGAAGATGACGCCGTGCGCCGAGGTGGCGGCCACCATGGCCTTGATCTCGTCGGCCTTGCCGCTGCCGACGAAGAGCGCCGGATCCGGCGTCTTGCGGCGGGCCGTGATGCGGGCCACCGTCTCGTCGCCGGCGGAGGCCGCCAGCAGGGCCAGCTCTTCGAGCGAGGCGTCGAACGGCGAGCCCGCGCCCAGGTCCACACCGACGAGCACGGCCCTCGTCGGCACTGCGCGTGTCGATTCGGCACCCCCCCCAGTGCTGCGGGCGGTGGCGGTTTCTGCGCCTTGGCTCAAGGGGTGGAGGGAGGGGCGGGTCGGGACGACACCGGTGCCGGACACGGTGCCGCGGGCACCGCGTGCATCGGGTTCAAGCCTGCTCGCCCGTGTTCTCGTTCGGGTGGAAGTTGACCGCTCGGCTGGGCACGACGGTGGAGATCGCGTGCTTGTAGACCATCTGCGTGACCGTGTTTCTCAACAGCACGACGTATTGGTCGAACGACTCGATGTGGCCCTGGAGCTTGATGCCGTTGACGAGGTAGATCGACACCGGCACATGCTCCTTGCGCAGCAGGTTCAGAAAGGGGTCCTGCAAAAGTTGGCCTTTGTTGCTCACGATATGCTCCGTGTTGGTGGATACGAGGCGGCCACCTTACCACAGCGCCGCGCATTTTCGGCCCGCCCGGCGCTCAACCGCCCCGGTCGTCGAAGGGATTGCGACCCGATCGCAACTCGATGCGCAAGGGCGTGCCGACGAGCTTGAAGTGCTCGCGGAAGCGCCCCTCCAGATAGCGCTTGTAGGACGCCGGCACCTGCTCCAGCGAGTTGCCGTGGATCACCACGATGGGCGGATTCATCCCGCCTTGGTGCGCGTAGCGCATCTTCGGGCGGAAGCGCCCCTCGCGCCGCGGCTGCTGGTGCGCCACCGCCTCCTGCAGCACGCGCGTCAGCACCGGCGTGGGCATCTTCACCGTCGCCGAGACATGCGCTTGCAGCAGCGCTTTCCACAGGGCGCTCAGTCCGCTTCGCTTGAGCGCGGAGATGTGGAGCAGCGGCGCGAACCTCAAGAACCCGAGGCGCGACTCGACCGAGCGCGCGAGCATCTGGCGCTGGTAGTCGTCGGTGGCGTCCCACTTGTTGATCGCGACGACGACGGCGCGGCCGGACTCGAGGATGTAGCCGGCGATGTGCGCATCCTGCTCGCTCACGCCTTCGACGGCGTCGATGAGCAGCACGACGACGTTGGCATCGGCAATGGCCTGCAGCGTCTTGACGACCGAGAACTTCTCGATCGCCTCGAACACCCGCCCCTTGCGGCGCAGGCCGGCGGTGTCGATGAGCTCGAAGTGCCGGCCGTCGCGCTCGAACGGCACGTGGATCGCGTCGCGCGTCGTGCCCGGCTGGTCGAAGGCGATCAGCCGCTCCTCGCCGAGCCAGGCGTTGATGAGCGTGCTCTTGCCGGCGTTGGGCCGGCCCGCCACGGCCAGGCGGATCGGTCGCTCGGCCGCTTCGCCTTCGCCGCCCACCTGGGCTTCTTCCGCGGCGGCGAATCCCTCCAGCGCTGCATCGAGCAGGCTGCGCACGCCCTGCCCGTGCGCGGCCGACACCGGGTGCGGCTCGCCCATGCCGAGCTCGTGGAACTCGCCCAGCGCGGGCGATTCGGCCATGCCCTCGGCCTTGTTCACGGCCAGCAGCACCCGCTTGCCCTGCGTGCGCAGATAGCGCGCGATGTCCTGGTCCTGTGCCGAGAGCCCGGCCCGCACGTCGACGACGAAGACCACGACGTCGGCCTCGGCCACCGCCGCACGCGTCTGCTTGGCCATCTCGGCGACGACGCCGGTGGGCCGCTCGGGCTCGAAGCCGCCGGTGTCGACGACGATGAACTCGATGCCGGCGTGGCTGGCATCGCCGTAGTGGCGGTCGCGCGTGAGGCCGGGGAAGTCGGCGACGATGGCGTCGCGGCTCTTCGTGATGCGGTTGAAGAGCGTGCTCTTGCCGACGTTGGGGCGGCCGACCAGGGCGATGACCGGCTTCATCGTTGCGAGCGCCCGGAGCCTGCGAACGAATCAGCCGCGCCCGAGCGACGCGCCAGAAGTCGTCGGATCGAGGCGCAAAGCGCAGCCATGTCCGGTGATTTGGCGAGCTTTGCAACGAAGAGCCGGCACCTTCCGGCGTGGCGAGTGGGTGTGGATGATTCGTTCACAGGCTTTCAGTTCTGCCTGAACGCGAACACGCCGCCGTCGCGCGTCACCATCATCACCGTGCTGCCGCTTACCATGGGCGTCGTCACGACCGGGGTGCCGTCGGTCACCAGGCGCAGCTGCGTCTCGCCGGTGGTCGTGCTGACGAAGTGCACGTAGCCGTCGAGGTCGCCGAACACCACCACCGGCCCCACGGCCAGCATGCCCGAGAGGCCCCGGTGCATGAACTTCTCGTTTGTCCAGAGCACGTCGCCGGTGTCGGCGCGCCAAGCGGTGATGCGGTCGCTGGCATCGGCGCCGAACAGCCGCTCGGCGTCGCCGGCCAGCGCGCGCGAGCCGCCGAAATTGCGCGTCCACAGCAGGGTGCCGCGTTCGGCATCGACGCAGGCGACGGCCGACTGGAAGGCACGCGCGCAGTAGCGGCTGCCCTGGCGCACCGGCGGGCCCACGAGGTCGGCCAGCCGCTCCACTTCGTTGGTGCCGCGCGGCGAGGCGAGCGCCACGTCCCAGCTGAGCGTTCCGGCCGTCGGGTCGAGCGCGGCCAGGCGCGGGCCTTGCCCCGACAGCAGCGTGTTGCGGTAGGTGGCCAGCACGCCCGGCTGCGCGAGCGTCAGCGGATCACCGGCCTTCTGGTAGACCCACAGCCGGCGGCCGTCCAGCGCATCGAAGGCGTGCACGACGCGGTCGACCGTCATGACGAAGATCCGCTCGCCGGCCACGAGCGGCGGGCTCACCACCGCCGAGGGCACGCGCTTGCGCCACAAGGTCGCGCCTTGGGTGTCGAAGGCCACCACCTCGTTGCCGCGCGTCACCACGCTCGTGAAGCGGCCGTCGCTGCCGACGCCGGCCGAGATTTCCGCACCGGCGTCGGCGCGCCAGACCTCGCGGCCGGTCTCGGCCACCAGCGCGCGCACGGTGCCGTCGGAGTGCGCGAGGAAGAACGAGCCGTCGCGCGCCGCCGGCACGAGCGGGAAGCGAACGGTACCGATCTGGTCGAGCCAGACCTGACGGCCGGAGATCTTCGGCTCGAAGGTCTCGAGCGGCTTGGGCTCGGGCTTGTCGGCCGCGCAGCCGGCGAGCCCGCCGCCGACCGCCACCGCGGCCCCGACCGCGACCGCGGCCGCGACCAGACGGCCCAGCGTGGCGCGCCTCGACCGCAAGCGCGACATCACTTGGAAGCCGCCGCCGAAGCCGCCACCGCGGGCCTGGCGGCCGGCGAAGCGGGTATGGAAGCAGCCGCGGAGGCCGCCGCTGCGACGCCGGCCGCGGGCGCGGAGGCCGCACCGGGGGCCGCGCCCAGGGCCGTCAGCTTGGCATCGATCAGGCGCCGGTACTCCACCTTCTCGCTCATCGCCGCGTAGGCCACCGTCCAGGCGTTGCGCGCCTCGGCCTTCTTGCCCTGAAGCATCAGCACGTCGCCGCGCCGGTCGGCAACGAGCGCCTCGAAGCCCTCGGCCTTGGCCGCATCGAGCGTCTTCAGCGCCTCGTCGTACTGCTTGGCTTCGGCCTGCAGGGCGGCGAGTCGCAGCCGGGCCACCGTGCGCGCCTCGGCCTCCTTGGCCTGCTCGGCGACCCAGGTGAGCGAAGCGCGCGCGTCGTCGGCCTTGCCCTTCTCGAACTGCGCCTTGGCCGCCAGCAGGCCACCCTGCTGCGCGTACGCCGTGCCCGGATAGCGCTGGCGCAGATCGGCGAAGGCCTGGCCGGCCTTGTCGGCATCGCCGGCGGTGGCGGCGCGGTCCAGCTCGTCGAACAGCGCCCCGGCCTTGTTGCCCTGGTCGCGCTGGTACCACTGCCAGCCGTTCCAGGCTCCGAAGCCGCCCAGCACCAGCACCAGCACCCAGGTGATGAGATCGCCGTACTTGTTCCAGAACGCCTTGACGGCGTCGAGTTGTTCCTGCTCTTGCAGGTCGAGGGAGGTGGCCATGGAGCGGGAGTTGGAGGTCGCGGGGAGAGGGCGGCCAGTGCCTGGATGAGGGAGATGCCTCGATGGCGGCCGTCATTCGGTGCGCGCAAAGCGGCGGATTATGTCTCGCGGTCATGCCGGGCCGAAGGCCGGGCCACGGTCAGGCAGCGGGGCCGCGCAGAGCCGCCTGCAGCGCGTCGAGATCGGCCAGCGGCAACGTGCGCTGCGCCGCAGCGCTTTCGCGCAGCGGCTTCAGCGCCACCAGGCCCTGCGCGAGCTCATCGGCGCCGAAGACGAGCGCGTAGCGCGCGCCGCTCGCATCGGCCTTCTTGAACTGGCTCTTCATGCTGCCCTGCCCTTCCTTCGCCGCGGCGTGCATCACGACCGCCAGGCCGCGCCCGCGCAGCGCGGCGAGCAGCGGCATGACACGCGGCAGCGCCGCGGCGTCGGGCACCACCGCGTAGGCATCCGGCGCGGCCGGCGGCGCCTGCACGCCGACCGCGGCCAGCATCAGCAGCAGCCGCTCGGTGCCCAGGCCGAAGCCGATGCCCGGCGCCGGCTTGCCGCCGAGCGTCTCGATCAGGCGGTCGTAGCGGCCGCCGCCGCACACCGTGCTCTGCGCGCCCAGGTGCGCGCTCTTCCATTCGAAGACGGTGAGGGTGTAGTAGTCCATGCCGCGCACGAGGCGCGGGTTGACGGTGTACGCGAGGCCCGCGGCATCGAGCACGGCACGCAGGGCGCCGAAGTGCGCGAGCGACTCGGACCCCAGGAAGTGAATGAGCTGCGGCGCGCTGGCCACGACCGGCTCCATCGCCGGGTTCTTGGTGTCGAGGATGCGCAGCGGGTTGCTGTGCAGCCTCCGCCGCGCGTCCTCGTCGAGCCGCTCGGCGTGCTTCTCGAAGTGCGCGACCAGCGCCTCGCGGTGCGCGCGCCGCTCCTCGGGCTGGCCGAGGCTGTTGAGCTCGAGCGTGATGTCGCGCCCCTCGACGAGGCCGAAGGCGCGCCACAGCGAGCGCAGCATCAGGATGACTTCGGCGTCGACATCGGGCCCCGGGTGGCCGAGCGCCTCCACGTCGAGCTGGTCGAACTGGCGCGAGCGCCCCTTCTGCGGCCGCTCGTGCCGGAACATCGGCCCCATCTGCCAGATGCGCAGCGGCCCGTTGTACAGCGCGTTGTGCTCGTTGATGGCGCGCACGATGCCGGCCGTGGCCTCGGGGCGCAGCGTCAGCGCGTCGCCGTTCATCGCGTCGGTCCAGGAGAACATCTCCTTCTCGACGATGTCGGTCACCTCGCCGAGGCCGCGCACGAACAGAGCCGTCGGCTCGACGAGCGGCGTGCGCAGGTTGCGGTAGCCCCAGCGCGCCAGCACGTCGCGCATGACGCCCTCGACCCACTCCCAGCGGTGGGCCTCGTCGGGCAGTAGGTCGTTCATGCCCTTGACGGCCTGCAGCGCGGCCGGCGGCGGCGGCGCCTTCGCGGTCCGCGCCGTCTGCGATGTGTCCGACGCAGCGCTTGCCTTCACGGCATCTGAGGGTTGTGCCATTGGAGTGGTGCCCGGCAGCGCCGGGCTCGGTGTCAGTGCGAAGCGGTCGCGGCCGGGGAACCGGCGCCCGCCGCGGCGCCGAAGCGCCGCTCGATGTAGTTCTCGACGATCTTGTGGAACTCGTCGGCGATGCCCTCGCCGCGCAGCGTCATCGCCTTCTCGCCGTCGATGAAGACGGGCGCCGCCGGCGCCTCGCCGGTGCCGGGCAGGCTGATGCCGATGTCGGCATGCTTGCTCTCGCCGGGGCCGTTGACGATGCAGCCCATCACCGCCACGCGCAGGTTCTCGACGCCGGGGTAGCGGCTCTTCCACACCGGCATCTGCGCGCGCAGGAAGTCGTCGATCTGCTTGGCGAGCTCCTGGAACGTCGTGCTCGTCGTGCGCCCGCAGCCCGGGCAGGCGGTGACGCTCGGATTGAACGTGCGCAGGCCGAGCGACTGCAGGATCTCGAGCGCCACCACCACCTCCTGCGTGCGCGCCTCGCCGGGCTGCGGCGTCAGGCTGACGCGGATGGTGTCGCCAATGCCCTCCTGCAGCAGCACGCCGAGCGCCGTGGCGCTCGCCACCGTGCCCTTGGTGGCCATGCCGGCCTCGGTGAGGCCGAGGTGAAGCGCGTAGTCGCAGCGGCGGGCGAGCGCGCGGTAGACCGAGATCAGGTCCTGCACGCCGCTGACCTTGCAGCTGATGATGATCTGGTCGGGGTCGAGCCCCAGCTCGCGCGCGTACGCCGCCGAGCCGAGCGCCGACTGCACGAGCGCCTGGTACATCACCTGCTTCGCATCGGCCGGCAACGGGCGCTTGGCGTTCTCGTCCATCAAGGCGGCAAGCAGTTCCTGGTCGAGGCTGCCCCAGTTGACGCCGATGCGCACCGCCTTGTCGTGCTTCACCGCCGCCTCGACCATCATGGCGAACTGGCGGTCGCGCTTGTCGCCCTTGCCGACGTTGCCCGGGTTGATGCGGTACTTGCTGAGCGCCGCAGCCATGGCCGGGAACTCGCTGAGCAGGCGGTGGCCGTTGTAGTGGAAGTCGCCGACCAGCGGCACGTCGATGCCCATGCGGTCGAGCTGCTCGCGGATGTGCGGCACCGCCGCCGCCGCCTCGGGCGTGTTGACGGTGATGCGCACGAGCTCGGAGCCCGCCTGCGCCAGTTGCTTGACCTGGATGGCGGTCTCGATGACGTCCACCGTGTCGGTATTGGTCATCGACTGCACGCGCACCGGCGCGTCGCCGCCGATCGTGACGACGCGCCCGCCCCAGCGCACCTGGGCCTGGCGCGAGCGGCGCGCAGCCGGGCTGGCGGCGGCGATGGTCTCGAACGGGTCGAGGAGGTCCGGGGCGTCGGGTGCGTTCATGGGGGCGAGACGAAAGGTGGCGTCGTTTGCCAGACCGTCACTTCAGGTCGAAGCGGGCCACGTTGTCGCGGGCACGCGGCTCCAGGTCGACCGGCGTGCCCTTGAAGGAGACGCGCGTGGCGCCGACGTTGCCGACCACCACCTGCAGCGGCGCCGGCCCGTCGAGCCCGAGCGACTCGCCGGCCTCGAGGTTGCGCGAGACGAGCACGCGGCCACGGGCGTCGACGACCTCGATCCAGGAGCGGCCGCTGCATTGGAAGATCAGCTCACCGGCGGGCAGTGCAGCCATGGCGGTCGGGACCGTGGCCGAAGCCGGCGCTGCCGAGGGTGCATCGGCCCGCGGCACTGCGGCCGAAGGCGCGCCGGCCACCGCCGATTCCTTCGCCGCCGGCACTGTCGCAGGCGGTGCGGCCGGCGCGGCGGGGCCGGCGTTGGCCGCCGGCGGCACGGCGGCCGGGGCGGTTGTCGGCGCAACGGCCGTGGCCCCCATCGGCGACGGCGTCGCAATCGCGGTACTGCTTTCGCCGACCGGTGCGGCGCCCGAGAGCAGCCGGCTCACGAATCCGGCCGGCAACCACATCACCAGCGCCGCGGCCAGCAGCAGCACGATGGCGGCAATGAGCCAGGGGCCGCGCGGAATCCAGCCGCGGAACCCGGGCTCGCGCCCGGCGCGGCCGGAGAAGGGCTCGTTGATCGAACCGAAGGTGCTGTCCAGCATCGAGGTGTCGGCCGGCGGCAGCAGGTCCATCACCGGCTGCGGATCGGTCTTGAGCGCCCGGCACACCGCCTGCGCCAGCGCACGCGTGAAGGTGGGGCCGGGCAACTCGTCCCAGCGGTCCTGCTCCAGCGCCTCGAGCTTGCGCGGCGCCACCTTGATGGCCGCGGCGAGCGTCGCGATGTGCATGCCCTGCCGCTCGCGCGCGGCACGCAGCAGGGCGCCGGCGGTGTCTTCTTCGCGCCTGCCGTCGCCGGTGTCGGTGCGGGCCGGGTCGTTCATCGTGGTCGGGTGCACCATCGCCGGCGGCTTTCAGTCCTCGAAGCGGCCGCGCTCGTACTGCAAGGTCTCGGGCGACTGCGGAAAGCGATCGCGCAACTGGCGGCCGAAATCGCGCAGGCCCTCCATGTTGCCGAGCCGGCGCTCGATGCGCGCGGCCAGCCACAGGCTCTGCGCCGTCACCGCCTCGGGCACCTGGTTGATGCGCCGCACGTAGAAGCGGGCCCGCTCGAGCTCGCCGCGGCGCAGCAGCACGTCGCTGAGGTTGTAGGCCGTGACCGGGTTGGCCGGGTCGAGTTCATACGAGCGCGACAGCGTGCGCTCGGCCTCCGCCCAGCGGCCGGCGCGGGCCTGGCAGACACCGCGCGAAAGCAGCGTGCGGTGGACCTCACCGTAGTTAGGCAGCGCGGTGGCGCGCAGGAAGGTCGCCTCGGCTTCTTCGTAGCGGCGCTGCTGGCACAGGAACCAGCCGTAGTTGTGCATCGTGTCGCCGTCGCGCGGGTTCAGATCGAGGGCGCGCTTGAAGGCCTCTTCGGCGACGACCGCGTCACCCAGGCTCGCATAGATGAGCGCGCGCAGGCCATGGACCTCGGGCATGTCGGGGTTGGCGGCCATCGCGAGCTTCAGCTCGTCGAGCGCGGTGTTGCTCTGCCCGCGGCCGAAGTACAGCGCCGCCAGCTCGAGGCGCACGCGCGCGCGGCGGTCGGCATTGCTGGCATCGGCGGCGTTCGGCGCGGGCGTGTTGGCACTCGGCAGGCCGCCCTCGCCGGAGCTGCTGCCGGAGGCCGTGTTCGCCGCGCCCGCCCCACCGCCCGCCGGCGCGGCGCAGCCGGCCAACCCCGCCGCCGCCAACACCAGCGTCAGCGCGGCGGCTGCGCGCCACGGCCGCATCGGCACGCCGGTCACCCGCCGCCTCCGAAGACGCGGTGCGCCGCCGGCACCGACGGCGCCGCGACGATCGGCAACACGGCGCGCCGCCGCGCCAGCCGCTCGGCCGCCTGCGTGCGGTCGAGCACCTCGCCGGCAAGTTGGCCGCAGGCGGCGTCGATATCGTCGCCGCGCGTCTTGCGCACGGTCGTCACGAGGCCGGCCTTTTGCAGGATGCCGGCGAAGGCCAGCACGCGCTCGCGCGGCGAGCGCCACAGCCCCGAAGCCGGGAACGGGTTGAAGGGGATGAGGTTGAACTTGCAGGGCACGCGCGGCCACCTTTCAGCTTCCGGCCCCTGACCCGCGGCCAGGCGCACGAGCGCATCGGCATGCGCGACGCTGTCGTTGACGCCGTCGAGCATGCAGTACTCGAAGGTGATGAAGTCGCGCGGCGCGGCCGGCAGGTAGCGCGCGCAGGCGGCCAGCAGCTCGGCGAGCGGGTACTTGCGGTTGAGCGGCACGAGCGACTCGCGCAGTACATCGTCGGGCGCGTGCAGCGAGACCGCCAGCGCCACCGGGCAGTCCTCGCGCAGCCGGTCGATCATCGGCACCACGCCCGAGGTCGACACGGTGACGCGCCGGCGCGAGAGCCCGTAGCCGTGGTCGTCGAGAAAGGTGCGCAGGGCCGGCACGAGGGCGGCGTAGTTCTGCAGCGGCTCGCCCATGCCCATCATGACGACGTTGTCCACGGCCCGGAGGGCTTGCGTGCCCGGCGCGCCCGGCGCTGTGCCCATGAGGTGGCCGCCTGCGCCGGCCATCAAGCCGCGCTGCGCGCGCAAGCGGTGCTCGGCGTACCACAGCTGGGCGACGATCTCGCCGGTGCTCAGGTTGCGGCTGAACCCCTGGTGCCCGGTGGAGCAGAAACGGCAGCCGACCGCGCAGCCGGCCTGCGACGAGACGCACAGCGTGCCGCGGTCGTCCTCGGGGATGAAGACGGTCTCCACGGCGTTGCCGTCGCCCACGTCGAACAGCCACTTCACGGTGCCGTCGGCCGAGCGCTGCTCGGAGAGCACCGGCAGCGCGCGCACCTCGGCGCGCTCGTGCAGCTTGGCGCGCAGCGACTTCGCGAGGTCGCTCATGGCGGCGAAGTCGCAGGCGCCCTTCTGGTGGATCCAGCGGAAGAGCTGGACGGCGCGGAATCGCTTCTCGCCGAGCGTCTCGCACCAGGCCGCCAGTCCCTCGAGATCGAAGTCGAGCAGATTGACGGCCATCGGACTCTCCGCCGCGCGCGCTTTCAGCGTGCGTAGACGTTCATGCCGGGGAAGAAGAAGGCCACCTCGGCCGCCGCCGTCTCCGCGGCGTCCGAGCCGTGCACGGCATTGGCGTCGATGCTGTCGGCAAAGTCGGCGCGGATCGTGCCCTTGGCAGCCTTCTTGGGATCGGTGGCACCCATCAGCTCGCGGTTCTTGGCGATGGCGCCCTCACCCTCGAGGGCCTGGATCATCACCGGGCCGGAGATCATGAACTTGACGAGGTCGTTGAAGAACGGACGGTCCTTGTGCACCGCGTAGAAGGCCTCCGCCTCGCCGCGCGACAGGTGCACCATCTTCGCCGCGACGATCTTCAGACCCGCCGCCTCGAAGCGGGCGTAGATCTGGCCGATCACATTCTTCGCCACGGCATCGGGCTTGATGATCGACAGGGTGCGTTCGGTGGCCATGAAAAAAACTCTCCTGAATCAAGAACTTGCAAATCTTCCCATTCTAGCGACCGAGCGCGGTGCCGCTGCCGGGGCGCGGGCGAGGCGGCTCGCTCGGCGCAGGCAGCCGGCACGACCCGCACGACCTCGCGACCTAGCGGCCACGACCACCGCCGCCGCCACCGCGGCCGCCGCGGCCGCCGGCGCCCTTGCGCAGGAAGGCATCGCCGCCGATATAGCCGACCGACGTGCGCATCGGGTCGGGCTGGGCGCCCGCGCCGCCGCCCTTGCCCGCGCCCTTGCCGCCGCCACCCTTGGCGCCGCCTTTGCCGGCACCGCGTCCGCCGGCCTTGCCGCCGGCCCCCGGGGCGCCGCCGGGCTTGCCGCGCCGGCGCTGACCGTTGCCGCCGGGGCCTTGCCCGCCGGGCCCGCCCCTGCCACCGCCGAAGCCGGGGCCCCCGCCCTGCGCGAAGCGCTTGTCGAAGGTCTGCTGCAGCGGATTCGGAATGGGGCCGTCGTCGGAGTATTCGCGCTTGGGCTGGCGGTCTCGCTGCAACGCGCGCTTGTCGTAGGTCTGCTGCAGCGGGTTGGGAATCGGCGCGTCTTCGGGCATGTCGTGACGCAGCGCGCGGTCCTGCTGCAACGCGCGCTTGTCGAACGTCTGCTGCAGAGGGTTCGGGATGGCGCCGAAATCGCCCTCCTCGGGATGCGGCGCACGCATCGGGTCGCCCACGCGCTCGGCATCGCCGCGACGACCTCGGCGCCCCTTGGCCGGCCGCTCGGTGACCAGCAGGTGCTCCTGCCGCTGGGCGCGTTCCTGGCGCTCGAAATACGATGCCGGCGGTCCATGCTCGAAGGCGGCTTCGCGGGGTTCGCCGCGCGCTTCAACACCTCGTGCTTCACCGCGCGCCTCGCCACGCGGCATGTCGCGTCCGGTGTCGCCGCGCTTGCCACGGCCCGCGTCCTTGCCGGGGCCTTTGCCGCGCCGCGGTTCGCCCTCGTGCGCTCGGCGCGGGCCGGCCGGGCCGGCGGCGTCGGCCTGGCCACCCTGCTGCGGCTTGAAGGCCAGCCGCCGCAGGGCGCGCACATCCGGCTCCGGCAGGTCGACCCAGACGCCGCGCCTGAGGCCGCGCGGCAGCACCACCGAGCCATAGCGGATGCGGATCAGCCGGCTCACCGCGTGCCCGGCCGCCTCGAAGAGCCGGCGCACCTCGCGGTTGCGGCCCTCGGTGATGACGACGCGGTACCAGTGGTTGGCACCCTCGCCGCCGCCGTCGGTGATGCTCTTGAAGGCGGCGCGCTGGCCCTCGATCTCGACGCCTTCGAGCAGGCGCGCCTTGGCTTCCTCGCCGAGCATGCCGAGCGAGCGCACGGCGTACTCGCGCTCGACGCCGAAGCGCGGGTGCATCAGCTGGTTGGCCAGCTCGCCCGAGTTGGTGAACAGCAGCAGCCCTTCGGTGTTGATGTCCAGCCGGCCCACCGATTGCCACTTGCCTTGCGGCAGGCGCGGCAGGCGGCGGAAGACGGTCGGGCGCTGCTGCGGGTCGTCGTGCGACACCACCTCGCCGGCCGGCTTGTGATAGGCCAGCACGCGCGGTGGCGGCGGTGCGATGCGCACGCGCACCGGCTTGCCGTCCACGGCGATTCGGTCGCCGAACGAGATGCGCTGGCCCGTGTGTGCCGGTGCGCCGTTCACGCTCACGCGCCCGTCGGCAATCATCTGCTCGAGGTCGCGCCGCGATCCGACGCCGGCCTGGGCCAGCACCTTGTGCAGCTTGGGTGCGTCGCGCTCGGGCAGGAGCACGCGGCGCGAGGGCTCGCCCGCTTCGAGGGCGGGCTCCGGCGCCGAGACGTCGGCCTGCGGCACGGCAGGCGACGATGGGCCGTCGGCCCCGGCCTGCTCGCCGGCGAGCGCGGTACCGGCGTCGGTGGCCGGCTCGGTAGGGTCGACGGCCCTCGCGACATCGGTCGCGCTGTCGGTTGCGCTGTCGGTCGCGCTGTCGGTCGCGCTGTCGGCCGCGCTGTCGGTCGCGCCGCCACTCGCCGCACCGGACGCGCGTTCAGGGGTGCCTTCGGTCGCGGCATCGCCGGCCCGACCCCTCGCGTCGTCGACCAGGCGACCGCTGTCGGCGCGAGCGCTCGGCTCGTCGGGCCTGTCGTCGGCCGGCCCTTCGAACGATTCCGCGGCCGGCGCCCCCATTCCAGCCAGCGCCGCGCCCTCGGGACCGGTATCGCCGGCACCGTCAACGGCCAAGTCGAAGGCGCCGGAGAGCACCTCGGCGAAAACGTCACTCGCGAGCACGCCCGGCTCGGCAGATGGGGCCACGCCGGCGCCCGGGTCGGCGACCGCGCCAACGCCTTCGCGCCGATCGCCGCCACGGCGTCCACGGCGCCGGTTGCGGCCTCGGCGACCGGGTCGATCGCGTGCTCCGTCACCACTGTCGCCACCCTCGCCCGCGCTACCGACGCCCTCGCCGGCGCCGGCCTGACCCGCACCCGGTGCGTCACCGTTCGCGGTGCCACCGAGGTCGATATCGAGCGCCTGGCCGCCACCGGCCTCGCCCGAGGCGGCTCCCTCGGCGCGCGGCTTGCGCGGGCCCCGCCGGCGGCGCGGCTTGTCACCGGCGCGCTCTTCCTGCGTGGCGGTTGCCGCCGCGTCAGGCGGCGCGGGCGGCAGTGAATTGGCGTCGTCTGGGTTCATGCGCGGATGTGGTCGGTCGGGGGCAGTGAGTGAGGCTCGGACCCGGGCTCGGGTCCGGGCCTGGGTACGACCGCGGAAGCGGTCTCGGACAGCGGCTCGCTCGATGGATCGGCAGGCTCCGTCGCACCTGCGGCGGCGGAGTCGGAGTCGGAGCCAGCGTCGGAATCGGAATCCGGATCGGCGCTGGGGTGTGAATTGGCATCGCGGTCGGAGGAGGGGGGCGCGGCCGCGGCCGGCCCGCCAGGAGCCGCCTCGACCGGCTCTTCGGCCACCGGTGCCGTCGAGTCATCTCTCGCTGCCGGCGGCACGGCCTCCAGCGGCAGGGCCGCTTGCGGCTCGTCGAGCAGCGGCGCCGGCTCGAGGGCGGCCATGGCAGCCACGGCATCGCCCTGCGGGCCCGTCAGCGGCGGCAACTGGTCGAGGCTGGCCAAGCCCAGGTCATCGAGAAACTGGCGCGTCGTCGCGTAGAGCGCCGGCCGCCCGGGCGCTTCGCGGAAGCCGATGGCCTCGATCCAGCCGCGGTCCTCGAGTTGCTTGACGATCTGGCTGCTCACGGTGACGCCGCGGATGTCCTCGATGTCGCCGCGCGTCACCGGCTGCCGGTACGCCACGATGGCCAGCGTCTCCATCGCCGCGCGCGAGTACTTCGGTGGCTTCTCCGGATGCAGGCGGTCGAGATAGGGGCGCATCTCGGGGCGGCTCTGCAGCCTCCAGCCCGAGGCAAGCGCCACCAGTTCGACGCCGCGGTCCTCCCAATCGCGCACCAGTTCGTCGAGCATCTGGCGCAGCGTGTCGGGACCGATCTCGCCTTCGAAGAGCGCGCGCATCTCGGCCAGCGGCATCGGCGCATTGGCGCAGATGAGCGCGGTTTCGAGGACTCGCTTGGCCTCGTGGGTATTCATGACCTCGGGGTGCAGGGCCCGGCGGTGCGCACGGGCAGGTTGGACGACGACGTTGAAGCGTTTCGGGTCAACGGGCCCGCTTGGCCAAACTGCGTGGATCGGCCGGCGGGCGGGTGGCAGCCAAGGGACCGTGCGGGGTGACAGGTTCGGGCCCTGCCGGTACCACCCTCGGGGTGGGCGCTCTGGCGGCTGCTGCGGCGATCGGTTCGCGCAGCGGCTGGATGCTCAGTCGGGTGTCATTGTAGCGCCTGCGACCTGGCTCCAGGCCTGCGCGAAATCGGGTGGCGGCGGTGCGTGCAACGACAGCGCGGCACGCGTCACGGGGTGCCGAAGCTGCAGCCGCACGGCATGCAGCGCCTGCCGGGCGAGTCCGAGGCCCGGGCGGCCGCCGTAGAGCGCGTCGGCGACGAGCGGCCAGCCTTTGCACGACAGGTGCACGCGGATCTGGTGCGTGCGCCCGGTATGCAGGCGGCAGCGCAACGCGCTCACGCCCTCGTGCCGCGCCAGGCACTCGACATCGGTGCGCGCCTCGCGCCCGCCGCGCGCCACGGGCAGCACGGCCATGCGCAGGCGCGAACGCGGATCGCGGCCGATCGGCGCCTCGATGCAAAGCGATGCGGGCACGTCGCCCCAGGCGAGCGCGAGATAGCGGCGCTGCACGTCGCGCGCGGCGATGTCACGCACGAGCGCGGTCACCGCCGGCAAGGTCTTGCCCACCAGCATCAGGCCCGACGTGTCCTTGTCCAGGCGGTGCACGATGCCGGCGCGCGGCAACGCGGCCGCGCCGGCATGGTGGGCGAGCAGCGCGTTGAGCAGCGTGCCGGACCAATGCCCCGCCGCCGGGTGCACGACCAGCCCCGCCGGCTTGTCGAGCACGAGCAGGTGCTCGTCCTCGTGCACGATGGCCAGCGATGCGAGCATCGCCGGCTCCGGCCGGAAGGCGCGGCTCTCCTCGGTGGGCACGAGGTCGAGCTGCACGGCATCACCGGCGCGCACGCGGCGGGCCGGCACGCGCGCGGCCTCGCCCTGCACGCGCGCATGTCCGTCTTCGACGAGCTTCTGGATGTGGCTGCGCGAGAACTCGGGGGCCAACGCCACCAGCACCTTGTCCAGGCGCTGCCCATGCTGGCCGGCCGCAACGACGGCCGCGCGGCACTCGATCGCCTCTTCGTCCGTCGACGCGAGCTCGCTCGCGGCGGCCTCGAGTTCGAGCGCATCGGGCGCGGCGAGCCCATCCTCCTCGGCGGTCGCGCGCGCCGGGAGTGCGGAAGGCCGCTCCCTATAATCCGCCGCCTTTCGAGCCCTCGCCACCATCTTCGATGAGCGTCTTCCCGGTTTCCCTCGGTGCGCTGCCGCGCGTGGTGGTGGTGCGGCTCGCGACGCTTTCGCGGCCTGCGTTGCGCGGGTCGCGCGCCGCCGCCGTCGCCTCGTGTGGCCTGGCGGCCCTGTTGATCGGCTGCAGTTCGCCGCCTCGCAACGAGACGCCCGAAGTCACCGCGGAAAGATTGTATCGAGAGGCCCGCGACGACATCGAGGCCGGCGCCTACGACCGCGCCACCAAGTCGCTCGAACGCGTCGAGGGGCTCGCGGCGGGCACGTTGCTCGCGCAGCAGGCGCAGATCGAACTCGCCTACGTGCAGTGGAAGGCGACCGAGCGGACCGCCGCGCTCACCACCATCGACCGCTTCATCAAGCTGAACCCGTCGAGCCCGGCGCTGGACTACGCGATGTACCTGCGCGGGCTCATCAACTTCAACGACAACCTCGGCCTGCTCGGCATCGTGGCCGGGCAGAAGCTCTCCGAGCGCGACCAGCGCGCCTCGCGCGACGCCTGGCAGTCCTTCAAGCAGCTCGTCGAACAGTTCCCGCAGTCGAAGTACACGCCCGACGCCAGGCTGCGCATGAACTACATCCTCAACTCGCTCGCCGAGTACGAGGTGCACGTGGCGCGCTACTACTTCCGCCGCGGCGCCTATGTCGCGGCCGCCAACCGCGCGCAGCAGGCCGTGTCCGAGTACCCGCAGGCGCCGTCCACCGAGGAAGCGCTGTTCCTCATGATGGCGAGCTACGACAAGCTGCAGCTCGCGCCCTTGCGCGACGCCGCCGAGCGCGTGCTGCGCCAGAACCATCCGCAGAGCGCCTTCCTGACGCGCGGCCTCGACGGCTACGAACGCCCGTGGTGGCAGCTCTGGTGAGCACCGCGTCGCCGCGGCGAAGCGCTCAGTGCGCCGCGGCCAGCGCGTGCAGCCACTCGAGGGCCTGCTCCTCGGCGCCGAGCACGGCCATCGGCGGCAATGCCGCCAGCAGCTTGCGCCCGTAACCCATCTGGCGCAGGCGCGGGTCGCACAGCACGAGCAGGCCGCGGTCGGTCTCGGTGCGGATCAGGCGTCCCGCCCCCTGCTTCAGCGATACCGCCGCCTCGGCGACGAAGTAGTCGTCGAAGGGGTTGCCGCCGCCGGCGCGCAGCTGGCGCACGCGCGCTTCGACGAGCGGGTCGTTCGGGGGCGGGAACGGCAGCTTGTCGATGAACACGCATTGCAGCGCGTCGCCCGGCATGTCGATGCCTTCCCAGAACGACGCCGAACCCACGAGCACGGCACCGCGGCCGTCGCGGTAGCGCTGCAGCAGCGCGCGGCGCGGCTCGCTGCCCTGCACGAGCACCGTCAGCTCGGGTGACGCGGCGCGCACGGCCTCGGCCACCAGCGGCAGCACGCGCAGCGTGGTGGTGAGCACGAAGGTGCGGCCGCCCAGGGCCCGCGCACAGCGGCCCGCGAGGGCACCGACGGCGGCGGGATGCGAAGCCTCGTTCGGCTTCGGGAACGGCGCCGGCACCCACACGCGCGCGTGCGCCGCGTAGTCGAAGGGGCTGCCGACGACGAGCCGCTGCGCGTCTTCCAGACCGGTCTGCGCCGTGAACCACGACAAAGACTCGTCGGCCCCCAGCGTGGCCGAGGTGAAGATCCACGACTTGGGCGGGCCGGCCCGCTGCTCGCTCATCATGTCGCGGATGTCCAGCGGCGACTCGACCAGGCGGGCCTGCTGCGGCGTGAGGTCGATCCAGCGCACCTGGCCGGGCTCGGGCTCGCCCTCGAAGCGCCGCGCCAGCGTCGCCAGGTCCTGGCAACGCTGCACGAGCTTGGCGAAGTCGGGCGCGGTCTCGGCCACGCCGGCCAGCGCCGGCACGGCGGCCTCGGCCGCCTCGGCCAGGGCCTGCAGCGGCGCGATCAGGCGCCCTTCATCGGCACCACCGGCGCGCTCGTCCCAGCGCAGCTTGAGCATGCCGCGCACCTCGCGCAGCGGCCCGGCGCAGGCGAGGCGCAGCTCGCGCGCCGCACGCTCGATGGCCGCGGCCAGCTCGGCCCAGGGCTTGAGGCCGCGCGCGTGCCTGAGGCCCTGCGCCAGCACGTCGCGCGCCAGATCGAGGGCTTGTCCGGTGGCGAACGTGGTGCCGAGAAACTGCACGCCGGCTTCGACGAGCTGGTGAGCCTCGTCGAACACCGCCACCTCCACCGTCGGCAGCAGCTCGGCGACGCCACTGTCGCGCAGCGCCAGGTCGGCGAAGAAGAGGTGGTGGTTCACGACCACGAGGTCGGCCGCCATCGCCTCGCGCCGCGCCTGCACGACGTGGCAGTTGCGGTACTCGGGGCAGTCGATGCCGAGACAGTTGTCGCGCGTCGAGGTGACGATGGGGATCACCGGCGAGCGCTCGTCCAGCCCCTCCACCTCGGCCAGGTCGCCGGTGCGCGTCGCCTGCGCCCAGGCGCTGACGCGCTGCAGCGCCCGCACCGCGAAGCGATCGGGCAACTGCCCTTCGGCCTCGGCCTGGCGCAGGCGGTGCCGGCACAGGTAGCTGGCGCGCCCCTTGAGCAGCGCCCGCCGCACGGGCACGCCGAGCTGGTCGATCAGCCGCGGCAGGTCGCGCAGGAAGAGCTGGTCCTGCAGGCTCTTGGTGGCCGTGCTGACCAGCGCGCGCCGCCCCGAGAGCAGCAGCGGCACGAGATAGGCGTAGGTCTTGCCGACGCCGGTGCCGGCCTCGGCCACCAGGGCTTCGCGCTGCTCGACGGCGTGCGCGATGGCCAGCGCGAGCGTGTCCTGCGCCCGGCGGGGCAGGAACTGGGCGTCCGAGGCGGCCAGCGGCCCGTCGGCCGCGAAGGCACGCGCCACCGCCGTGGCCAGCGCCGAGTCGGTCAAGAGGCTGCGGCCTCGTGGGGTACCCCGAACCGGCGCCGGCGACGGTTGCAGCTCGGCGGACCCGCCGGGCGCATGGAACGAGGGGAACGAGGCGGCGCCTCGGGCGAAGTCATCCGTTCGGAAGTTCTCAGGCCGGCTGCGGCGGGTCGAGCTCGGCCTCGAGGCGGGCGATCTGGTCGCGCAGCAGCAGGCGGCGCTTCTTGAGCCGGCGCACGGCCAGCTCGTCGCCCGGGCGCTCGTCGGCGGCGTTGCGGTCGATCAACTCGTCGAGGTCGGCGTGCTCGATGCGCAGCTCGATGAGGCGGCGCTGCGGCGAGTGCAGGTTCTGGTCCATGGCATCACGCTTTCTCGGCGGGCCCGCGGTGCGAAGGCCCCGCTGGGCCCTCGGTGGAGCCCGGGCGGCAGTTTATATTCGCCCGCATGGCCACCCTCAATGCCGTAGCGAATTTCCGCTTCAGTGCGGCCACCGGTCTGCACCGCGGCGACCGCGCCTACCAGCAGGACCAGGTGGAGGTCATCGCGCACCCGAAAATCCAGGGTTCGGTGCTGGCCATCGTCGCCGACGGCATGGGCGGCAAGAGCGGCGGGCGCAAGGCGGCCGACCAGGTGCTGCTCACCGGCCACCAGGTGTTCGAGCGCTTCGTGCCGAGCAGCGACGACCCGGCCGAACTGCTCAAGCAGCTCGTGCTCGAGGCGCACCTGATGATCAAGCTCACCGCCATCACCTCCGAGGAGGAGCCGCACAGCACGATCGCGGCCTTCTGCATCAGCCCCAACCTCGCGTGCGACGTGGTGCATGCCGGCGACTCGCGTGTCTACCACTTCCGCGGCGCGGAGATGATGAAGCGCACCATCGACCACAGCTTCGTGCAGCGCCTCATCGACGAGGGCAAGATCAGCGAAGAGGCGGCGAACACGCACCCGCAGGCCAACCTGCTGACGGGCTGCCTGGGAACGCAGGCCGACCCGCCGGTGGCGCTGTGGCACATCGACCGCCTCGAGTTCGGCGACACCCTGCTCGCCTGCTCCGACGGGCTGTGGCACTACTTCACGCCCAAGGAGATCGGCGCCATCGTGCACGCGCTGCCGCCGCGTGAAGCGAGCGAGATGCTCGTCACCAAGGCGCGCCAGCGGGCGCGCGGCGGCGGCGACAACCTCTCGGTGGCGCTGGCCCGCATCGACCCCCTGCGGCCCGAGCGGCCGCCGGCGCCGGCGCTGGGCACGATGCGCGCCACCTGAACGGCGGCGGCGAGCCGCGCGCTGCCTCAGCGCGGCGGTTGGCTCGCGGCGCCGGGGCGTGGCGGCGAAGGCGGCAAAGGCGGCAAAGGGTCGCCGCGGCGCCCGGCCGCCTCCCTTTCGGCCTGGCGCCGCTCGATGCGCTCGCGCACGGCCTCGGCCCGCTCGCGCCGGCGCTCGGCGTCGCGCACCCGCTCGGTCGCCTCCGCCTCGCGGGCTGCGGCCGTGGCCGCCGCCGAGGCCGCCGAACCCGGCTTGCCGCGCACGCGCAGCACCGGCGCGGGCCGCGAGGCGGGGGCCGACGCGGCCGGCGCAGCCGCTGATGCCGAACCCGCAGGCATGGCCCCTGGCGCCGCCGCGGCGCCGGAGGCGGCCGCGCGCGTGCCCGCCGCCGTCGATGCCGCCGCCGCGGATTGCCTGGCCGCCACCAGCCGGCGGCGTTCGTCGGCACGCGCGCGTCGCTCGGCCTCGTCCAGGCGCAACTCGCGCTCGCGCAGGGGCGCCAGCGCCTCGCGGCGACGGCGCCGGACGTCGTCCAGGCAGGCGTTCACCGCAAAGCGCTCGCGGCAGGCTGCCTCCTCGTCGGCCAGGATCTTCTGCATCAGGCGGCGGTGCTCGGCTAACGCCGCGCGCTCGTCCGGAACCGCGCTGGCGGCGGCCGCCGGCACGCTCGCGGCCGGCGCGGCAGCGCCGGCCAGCTGCGCCTTCGACACGCCAAGCCCGATGGCGAAAAGCACGGCGATCGCAGCAAAGTGGCCCCGACGGAGCCGGCTTCGCCGGTCCGCGCGCGGTGTCCCCCTTGGCGCGAACGGCGCGAACGAGCCGATTCGGGGGCTCTGGGGATGGCGACCGAGGGTCGCTTCGGCGGAGGTCAAGTGAGCGAAGTGTCCACGTCGCGGCGCGCGAGCGCAAGGAACTGCGCCGACTGCATCTCCGCCAGGCGCGAGACCGTGCGCGGGAATTCATGTGCGAGCGGCCCTTCGGTGTAGAGCTCCTCCGGCGGCACCTCGGCCGAGATGACGAGCTTGACACGCCGGTCGTAGAGCACGTCGACGAGCCAGGTGAAGCGCCGCGCCTCGCTGGCCAGGCGTGGGCTCATCTGCGGCACGCCCGAAAGCAGCACGGTGTGGAAACGCGCCGCCAGCTCGAGGTAGTCGTTCTGCGAGCGCGGCCCGCCGCACAGCGCCTTGAAGTTGAACCAGACCACGCCGCCGGCGCGCCGGATGCTCTTGATCTCGCGGTGCTCGATGTGCAGTACCGGGTCCTCGTCGCGCGCCTCGGCGAGCTCGTCGAAGGCGAGCCTGAAGGCCTCGTCGGCGGCCGCGCCGAGCGGGCAGTGGTACATGCGCACATGCCCGAGCGCGATCTGCCGGTAGTCGGTGCCGGCGTCGACGTTGATGACCTCGAGGTTGCGCTTGAGCAGCTCGATGGCCGGCTGGATGCGCTCGCGGTGCAGCCCGTTCGGGTAGAGGCCGTCGGGGTGGAAGTTCGAGGTCGTGACGACGCTCACCCGGTTGGCGTACAGCGCTTCGAGCAGGCGGTGCAGGATCATCGCGTCGGTGACGTCGGCGACATGGAACTCGTCGAAGCAGATGAGGCGGAAGCGCCGCGCCATGCGCCGCCCGAGCTCCTCGAGCGGGTTGACGGTGCCCTTCAGCTCCTGCAGCTCGCGGTGCACCTCGCGCATGAATTCGTGGAAGTGCAATCGCGTCTTGCGCGTCAGCGGCACGCTCTGGAAGAAGCAGTCCATGAGGAAGCTCTTGCCGCGCCCGACGCCGCCCCACATGTACACGCCACGCGGAATCGGCGGGCGCACGAGCAGCTTCGTCACCGCGTTGCTGCGCCGCGCCTTGTAGGCGATCCACTCTTCCTCGCAGCGCTCGAGCGCGGCGACGGCACGTTGCTGCGCCGGGTCGCTCGCATAACCACGCTCGGCGAGCGTGGCCTCGTACAGCTGGCGCACGCCCACCCGATCAGCCCACCTGGCCGGCGGTCAGAAGTTCAGGGTGCGCTTGTCCACCGCGAGCGCGGCTTCCTTGGTCGCCTCGCTGAGCGAGGGGTGCGCGTGGCAGATGCGGGCGATGTCCTCGCTGCTCGCCTTGAACTCCATCGCCACCACCGCCTCGGAGATCAGCTCGCTCGCCATCGGTCCGACGATGTGCACGCCGAGGATCTCGTCGGTCTTCGCGTCGGCGAGGAACTTGACCATGCCGGTGGTGTCGCCGAGCGCACGCGCGCGGCCGTTGGCCATGAACGGGAACGTGCCCGCCTTGTAGGCGGCGCCACGCGCCTTTAGCTGCTGCTCGGTCTCGCCGACCCAGGCGATCTCCGGGCTCGTGTAGATGACCCAGGGGATGGTGTTGAAGTTGACGTGCCCATGCTGGCCGGCGATGCGCTCGGCCACCGCCACGCCCTCCTCCTCGGCCCTGTGCGCGAGCATCGGTCCGCGCACGACGTCGCCCACCGCCCAGACGCCCGGCAGGTTGGTGCGGCACTCGCCGTCGACGACGATGGCGCCGCGCTCGTCGAGCTTCAGGCCCACGGCGGCGGCCTCGAGGCCGGTGATGTTGGGGACGCGGCCGATGCTGACGATGAGCTTGTCGACCACGAGCGACTGCGCGGCGCCCTTGGCGTCGGTGTAGGCGATGCTCACCTGGGAGGGCTGGCCCTTCTTGCCGGACTTCACGTCGCCCACCTGCACGCCGAGCTCGATCTTCAGGCCCTGCTTGACGAAGGCCTTCTGCGCCTCCTTGGCGATCTGCTCGTCGACCGCGCCGAGGAAGGTCGGCAGCGCTTCCAGCACCGTGACCTCGGCGCCGAGGCGGCGCCACACCGAGCCCATCTCGAGGCCGATGACGCCGCTGCCGATGAGGCCGAGCTTCCTGGGCACGCCGCCGATGCGCAGCGCGCCGTCGTTGCTGAGGATGTTCTCCTCGTCGAACGGTGCGCCGGGCAGCGCCCGCGCATTCGAGCCGGTGGCGATGATCACCTGCTTGCCGACCAGCGTCTCGGCGGTGGCGCCGGCCACGGCGATCTCCCAGCCGCCCTTGCCGCCCTGGTTTGCGTCAACGGCCTTCACGAACGAACCGCGGCCATGGAAGAAGCTGACCTTGTTCTTCTTGAAGAGGTAGAGGATGCCGTCGTTGTTCTGCTTCACGACGGCGTCCTTGCGCCCCAGCATCTTCGCGAGGTCGAGGCTCAGCTCCTTGACGCCGATGCCGTGCTCGGCAAAGTGCTTGCCGGCGTGCTCGAAGTGCTCGCTGGACTGCAGCAGCGCCTTGCTCGGGATGCAGCCGACGTTGGTGCAGGTGCCGCCCGGCGCCGGACCGCCCTTCTCGTTCTTCCACTCGTCGATGCAGGCGGTGTTGAAGCCGAGCTGCGCGCATCGGATGGCGGCGATGTAGCCGCCGGGGCCGCCGCCGATGACGACGACATCGAAAGTCTTCGACATGTGCTTCCCTTCAGATGTCGAAGAGCAGGCGGGCGGGGTCTTCGAGCGCCTCCTTCATCGTCACGAGGCCGAGCACGGCCTCGCGTCCGTCGATGATGCGGTGGTCGTAGCTCATCGCGAGGTAGTTGATCGGCCGCACGACCACCTGGCCGTTCTCGACGACGGCGCGGTCCTTGGTCGCGTGCACGCCGAGGATGGCCGATTGCGGCGGGTTGATGATCGGCGTCGAGAGCATCGAGCCGAAGACGCCGCCGTTGCTGATCGAGAACGTGCCGCCGGAGAGCTCGTCGATGCTGAGCTTGCCGTCTCCCGCCTTCTTGCCGAACTCGGCGATCTTCTTCTCGATGTCGGCGAAGCTCATCTGGTCGGCATTGCGCAGGATGGGCACGACGAGGCCGCGCGGCGAGCCGACCGCGATGCCGATGTCGAAGTAGCCGTGGTAGACGATGTCGGTGCCGTCGACGCTGGCGTTGAGCACCGGGTACTTCTTCAGTGCCGCCACCGCCGCCTTCACGAAGAAGCTCATGAAGCCGAGCTTGGTGGCGTGCTCCTTCTCGAACTTCTCCTGGAAGCGCTTGCGCATCTCCATCAACGGGGCCATGTTGACCTCGTTGAAGGTGGTGAGGATGGCGTTCGTCGACTGGCTCTGCAGCAGGCGCTCGGCAACGCGCGCGCGCAGGCGCGACATCGGCACGCGCTGCTCGGGGCGCTCACCCAATGACGCCAGGCTCATGCCCGTCGGCGCGGCCACCGCGGGCAGCGGCCTGGCCGCCGCAGGCGCTGCGGGTGCAGCGGGTGCAGCGGCGGGCGCGGCCTTCGGCGCGGCGGCCGCGCCAGCCACGGCGCCGAGCACGTCGCCCTTGGTGACCCGGCCGTCCTTGCCGGTGCCGGCCACGCTGCCCGCGGGCAGGTTGCTGTCGGCCATCAGCTTGGCAGCGGCAGGCATCGCCACGCCGGCCTTGCTCGCGGCCGCCGCGGGCGCCGCGGCAGGAGTTGCCGATGCGGCGGCAACCGGCGCCGCCGCCGGAGCCGCCACGGCGCCGGCCTTGCCCTCGGTATCGATCCTCGCGATCAGCTGATCGCCGACGACGCTGCCGCCGTTGGCAACGACGAGCTCGGCGAGCACGCCGCCCGCAGGCGCCGGCACCTCGAGCACGACCTTGTCGGTCTCGATCTCGATCAGGATCTCGTCCATCTCCACGGCTTCGCCGGGCTGCTTCTTCCACTGCAACAAGGTCGCTTCGGCAACCGACTCCGACAGTTGCGGGACCTTGACTTCAACGATGGCCATTTGTCTTCTCTATTCGCTTGTTCTCTGTCTGCAGTTCACTTCGAGAGCACGAAGCCCTTGAGCTTGCCGAAGGCCTGCTCGAGCAGCGCCTTCTGCTGTTCCACGTGCAGGTGCGAGTAGCCCACCGCCGGCGAGGCCGAGGCGGGTCGCCCGGCGTAACCGAGCTTCTGGCCTTCGCCCATGTTCTCGTGGATCTGGTGCTGGATGAAGAACCACGCGCCCTGGTTCTGCGGCTCGTCCTGGCACCACACGACCTCGGTGCAGTTCGGGAAGCGCTTCATCTCGGCGGCGAAGGCCTTGTGCGGGAACGGGTAGAGCTGCTCGACGCGCACGATGGCCACGTCCCAGGCCTTCTTCTCGTCGCGCTTCTTGATGAGGTCGTAGGCCACCTTGCCCGAGCAGGCGATGAGGCGCCTGACCTTCTCGCCCTCGATCTCCGTGCGCTGCGGGCCGATGACGGTGCGGAAGTCGCCCTTGGTGAACTCGACCAGCGGCGAACTCGCGTCCTTGGCCCGCAGCAGGCTCTTGGGCGTGAAGAGGATGAGCGGCTTCCTGAACTGGCGCACCATCTGCCGGCGCAGCACGTGGAAGATCTGGCTGGCGCTCGTCGGCTGCACGATCTGCATGTTGTTGTCGGCGGCGAGCTGCATGAAGCGCTCCAGGCGCGCAGAGCTGTGCTCCGGGCCCTGGCCCTCGTAGCCGTGCGGCAGCATCAGCGTCAGGCCGTTGACGCGCCCCCACTTCACCTCGCCGCTGGCGATGAACTGGTCGATCACCACCTGCGCGCCGTTGACGAAATCGCCGAACTGCGCCTCCCAGATGACGAGCGTGTTCGGCTCGGCCGAGGCATAGCCGTACTCGAAGCCGAGCACCGCCTCCTCGGACAGGATGGAGTCGATGACGACGAAAGGCGCCTGCCCGTCGGCGACGTTGCGCAGCGGCGTGTAGACGCCGGTGTCCCACTTCTCGCGCGCCTGGTCGTGCAGCACCGCGTGTCGGTGCGTGAAGGTGCCGCGGCCGCAGTCCTCGCCCGAGAGGCGCACGGCGTAGCCGCTCGCCACCAGCGAGGCGTAGGCGAGCGTCTCGCCCATGCCCCAGTCGACGTTGACCTCGCCGCGGCCCATGGCGGCGCGGTCGGCATAGACCTTCTCGACCAGCGGATGCGCCTTGAAGCTCGAGGGGATCGTCGTCACGCGCTCGGCCAGGCGCTGGATCTCGGCCAGCGGCAGCGCCGTGTCGGCCGAGTCGGTCCACTTCCTGCCGAGGAAGGGCGCCCAGTCGACGGCGTACTTGCTCTTGAAGTTGGTGAGCACGGGGTCGGCGGTGTGCTTGCCGGCATCCATCGCGGCGCGGAAATCCTTCACCATCTGGTCGGGGCTGTCGGGCCCGTCGGCGCTGATCAGGCCCTGCGCCACCAGCTTCTCGCCGTAGAGCTTGCGCGTGCCCGGATGCTGGGCGATCTTCTTGTACATCAGCGGCTGCGTCAGGCTCGGCGTGTCCTGCTCGTTGTGGCCGAGCTTGCGGAAGCAGATGATGTCGACGACGACGTCCTTCTTGAACTGCTGGCGGTAGTCCATCGCCCACTGCGTGGCGAGCACGACGGCCTCGGGGTCGTCGCCGTTGACGTGCAGCACCGGCGCCTCGATCATCTTGACGACATCGCTGCAGTACAGCGTGCTGCGGCTGTCGCGCGGGTCGCTGGTGGTGAAGCCGATCTGGTTGTTCACCACCAGGTGCACGGTGCCGCCGGTGAAATAGCCGCGCGTCTGCGCCAGCGCCAGCGTCTCCATCACCACGCCCTGGCCGGCGAAGGCGGCGTCGCCGTGCACGAGCACGGGCAGCACCTGCGCGCCGGTCTTGTCGCCGCGGCGCTCCATGCGCGCCTTCACGCTGCCCTCGACGACCGGATTGACGATCTCGAGGTGGCTCGGGTTGAACGCCAGGCTCAGGTGCACCGGCCCGCCGGGCGTCGTGATGTCGCTCGAGAAGCCCTGGTGGTACTTCACGTCGCCCGAGGGCAGCGCCTCGGGCGCGGTGTGGTCGAACTCGGCGAACAGGTCCTTGGGCATCTTGCCCAGCGTGTTGACGAGCACGTTCAGGCGCCCGCGGTGGGCCATGCCGATGACGATCTCCTGCACGCCGTGCGTGCCGGCGCGCTGCACCACCTCGTCCATGCTGGCGATGAAGCTCTCGCCGCCCTCGAGGCTGAAGCGCTTCTGGCCGACGTACTTGGTGTGCAGGAAGCGCTCCAGGCCCTCGGCGGCGGTGAGGCGGTCGAGGATGTGCTTCTTGACCTCGGCGCTGTAGGTCGGCTTGCTGCGCATCGCCTCCAGCCGCTCCTGCCACCAGCGCTTCTCGGCCGGGTCGGTGCAGTGCATGAACTCCGCGCCGATGGTGCCGCAGTAGGTCTCGCGCAACGCCTGCACGATCTCGCGCAGGGTCATGTTCTCGGCCTTCGTGAAGTACGTGTTCGTGGCCGAGAACGTGATGTCCATGTCCGACTCGGTCAGGTCGTAGAACGCCGGCTCGAGTTCGGGGATCTTGGGCCGCTCGGTGCGCTTGAGCGGGTCGAGGTCGGCCCAGCGGCTGCCGAGGAAGCGGTAGGCCGCGATGAGCGACTGCACGTGCACCTGCTTGCGCGCCACCGCCAGGTCGGCCTCGCTCGCCTTGAGCGCGAAGGCGTTGGCCTTGGCGCGCTGCGCGAAGCTCTCGACGACCGGCGCATGGGCGACGTCGCGGCTCTCGCTGCCGTCCACGGCAGGCACGTGCTGCAGGTTGTCGAAGTAGGCGCGCCAGTTGTCGGGCACGCTGCCGGGGTTGTCGAGGTAGGCCTCGTACAACTCCTCGACGTAGGGCGCATTGCCCCCGAACAGGTACGAGTTGGACCTGTACTGCTGCATCATCTTTCGCTCACCTTCGCGCCCCCGGTTTCCGAGGGCTCAGGATGGGTTGCAGGAACCTTCCGCGTTCCCCGGCTTCACCGGGCTGGCGGAGTAGCGATCCGCCTTGCGGCCGGCCCGGGAACCCACGCGGGGCGCACCAGGCAGATCGTCAAGGGGACGGGAAGGGACGGGTTTCCAGTCTTCTCTTCGGGGCGGCACTCTACCACCGGGCTGCGCACCGCAGCCCCGCCTCGGGTCTCGCGGCCCTTCCGCATCGGCGCGAATTAGGCACCGCGAACCCTTCTGTTTCGCTGACAAGGGCGCCGGCGGCGCGCCATCCTGTCGGGCGGTGACTCGGACGCCACACCCCTCACGCCACTCACGCCACTCAGGTCCCTCGCATGCCGAGCCCGCCCGGGCTGCGCCGCGCCGCGTGATCCACCTGCATGCGATGGCACCGGCCAAGCCGGTCGCCGGGGCGGCCTGCAACGGTTGCGGCCTGTGCTGCGCCGTCGCGCCTTGCCCGCTCGGCATGCTGCTGTCGCGGCGGCTGCGCGGGGCCTGCGCCGCGCTCTCCTGGTCGGGTGCGCACGGCCGTTACCTCTGCGGCGCCATCGCCGAACCGGCGGCCTGGCTGCCATGGTTGCCGGCGCGTTGGGCCCGCGCCCTTGCGTCGCGCTGGGTCGCCGCCGGCACGGCCTGCGACGCGGAGCTCGAAGCGGTCCAGGAAGACGGCCTGCACGCGGGCTGAGAGCCGGCCGAGGCGAACGCCGCAGCCCCCGGCCGCGATGACCACCTGCGGCCCCACGCGGCATCGGAGTTTCCCGGCTAGCCGCGGGGAGGCGAGGCCCTACGATCCGGGGCTTCGCATTTTTCTCCCGAGGAGAACCCCATGAGTCTGAGGAAATGGGTCGCCGCGCTGGCCGCCACCGCCGCCGTCACCAGCATGGTGGCCGTGGTCCCGGTCGCTTCGGCGCAGACACTGCGCTGGGCGGCGCAGAACGACATCCTGACGCTGGACCCGCATTCGCAGAACCATGCGACGACCAACGCCATCCTGATGCACGCCTACGAGGGCCTCACGCGCTACAGCGCCACCTACCAGATCGAGCCGGCGCTGGCCACGAAGTGGACCTTCACGAGCCCGACGCAGGTGCGCTTCGAACTGCGCAAGGGCGTGAAGTTCCACGACGGCACGCCCTTCACCGCCGACGACGTCATCTTCTCCTTCGGCCGCATCCGCCAGCCGCAGGGCACGATGGGCATCTACGTCACCGGCATCAGCGACATCAAGAAGGTCGACGACCACACCGTCGACTTCATCATGGCGACGCCAAACCCGCTGCTCCTGCGCAACATCGTCGACTTCCGCATCATGAGCAAGGCGTGGGCCGAGAAGAACAACACCGCCAAGGTGCAGGACTACAAGGCCAAGGAAGAGAACTTCGCGAGCCGCAACGTGATGGGCACCGGCCCCTACCGCATCCTCAGCTGGCAGCCCGAGCAACGCGTGATGATGGCCCGCCACGAAGGCTGGTGGGACAAGGCCACGGGCAACGTCACGCAGGTCGTCTACTCGCCGATCAAGTCCGACGCCACGCGCGTGGCCGCGCTGCTCGCCGGCGACGTCGACATGCTCACCGACGTGCCGGTGCAGGACTTGGACCGCCTCGCCGGCGACAAGCGCCTGAAGGTCGTCAACGGCCCCGAGGTGCGCACGATCTACCTCGCGCCCGACCTCGGCAGCCCCGAGCTGAAGTACAGCAGCGTCAAGGGCAAGAACCCGTTCGCCGACAAGCGCGTGCGCCAGGCGCTCTCGATGGCCATCGACCGCGAGGCCATCAAGAAGAGCATCATGCGCGGCATGTCGGTGCCGGCCGGCCTGATGGTGGCCCCGGGCGTCAACGGCTGGTCCAAGGAGCTCGACACGCCGGCCAAGCCCGATGTCGCCGCGGCCAAGAAGCTGCTCGCGGACGCCGGCTATCCCAACGGCTTCGAGACGCGGCTGAACTGCCCGAACAACCGCTACGTCAACGACGAGAAGATCTGCCAAGCCATCGTCTCGATGTGGGCACGCGTCGGCGTCAAGGCGAGCCTGGTGGCCGAGAACATGGCCACCTTCATCCAGAAGGTGCAGAACTTCGACCACTCGGTCTACCTGCTCGGCTGGGGCGTGGCCACCTACGACGCGCAGTACACGCTGCAGTCGCTGATCCGCACGCGCACCAGCGGCGCCGACGGCAACTTCAACTTCAGCAAGATCAGCGACAAGGAAGTCGATCGCGTCGTCGATGCCATGAAGTCCGAGACCGACGTGGCCAAGCGCAACGAGCTCATCCGCCAGGGCCTCGTGCGCACGCGCGACGAGGTGCTGACGATCCCGCTGCACCACCAGATCCGCCCGTGGGTGATGAAGAGCGGCGTCACCACCGTGCACCGCTCGGACGACCGGCCCGAAGCGCGCTTCACGAGCCTGCGCTAGCAGCGCGGCGCCTCGACGCGGGGCGCCGTTGCTGCGAAGAGGGCGAAGAGGGCGAAGAGCGCGAACGGCACGAAGGGCGGCAACGACTCTGACGGCACGCCGAGCGCGACCATGACCCCTGCTCGCACCCCCGCGCCGGCGCTGCGGCCGAGGTTCGCCGAGTTGATGGCCTGCCTCGCCGCCGCCTGCGAACTGGCGATGGGGCAGGACGCCGACCAGGCGCTGCGAAGCTGCGCCGTCGCCATGCGCGTCGCCCGTGCCTGGGGCCTGGCCGGCAGCGAACTGCGCAACGTCTACTACCAGTCCCTGCTGCGGTTCATCGGCTGCAATGCCGACACCGGCGAGATCGCCGCCATCGCCGGCGACGTGATCGAGCTGCGGCGCGCCATGGCGCCGCTCGATGCGGCGGCAGCGCCGCGCGTCATCGCGGCCCTCGTGCAACGCATCCGCGCCACGCACGCCGCCGATTCCGCCGCCGCGGTTGCACTGGCGGTGCTGCAGGGTCTCGGGCGCGCACCCGAGTTCGGGCGCGAGATCTTTCCCGGCCATTGCGAAGTGGCGCAGCGCCTGGGCCGGCGCCTCGGCTTCGACGAGCGCTTCGTCACCGGCCTCGGCCAGCTCTACGCGCGCTGGGACGGCCGCGGCGTGCCAGCCGTTGCCGGCGATGCCATCCTGCCCGCCGTGCGCGTCGTCGTGCTCGTGCAGGACCTGCTGCTGCATCACCGCCGCGCCGGCTGGGGCGAAGCGGCGCGCATCGTGCACGAGCGCAGCGGCACGCAGTACGACCCCGCGCTCGCGGCGCTCGTGCTGAGGCAGGGACAGGCGCTGCTCGACGAGCTGCCCGGGCGCTGGGAGGAACTGCTCGAGTTCGAACCGCCGCCGCACGACCAGCTCGACACCCCGGCACTCGAACGTGCCTTGACGGTGCTGGCCGACTATGCCGACATCCAGTCGCGCTGGTTGCTCGGACACACGCGCCGCGTCGCCGACCTCGCGGTCGACGCGGCGCGCCAGCTCGGCCTGGACGCGTCGGCGCAGGCACTGCTTCGCTGCGCCGCGCTCGTGCACGACATCGGCCGCGTCGGCATCTCCACGCATGTCTGGGACCAGCAGTGCGCGCTGTCGCAGCGCGACCTCGACCACGTGCGGCTGCACAGCGTCTACACCGGTCAGATCCTGCGCCGCGCACCGTCGCTGGCGCCGTTGGCCGAGCTGGCCGCGGCAGCGCACGAGCGCATCGACGGCAGCGGCTATGCGCGCGCGCTCGATGGCGCCGCCTTGCCCATCGCGGCGCGCGTGCTTGCCGCCGCCGATGTCATTGCCGCGCTCGGCGAGGAACGCCCGCACCGTCGTGCGCATGAGCTGGCGGCCATCGAGCGCATCGTCGCCGATGAGGTGGGCGCCGGCCACCTCGACCCCGACGCTTGCGCCGCGGCACTCGCCGTGCTGGGTGGGCGGCTGAAGACCGCGGCACCGGCCGGGCCTGCGCCGGCCGGCCTCAGTGAGCGCGAGTGCGAAGTGCTCGTCGAATTGGCCCAGGGCCGCACGAACAAGGAGATCGCGCGGCGCCTGGGCATCTCGCCGAAGACGGTGGGCCACCAGGTGCAATCGGCGTACCGCAAGGCGGGCGTGCACACGCGCGCCGGCGCGACGATGTTCGCGATGGAGCACGGCCTGCTCGCGGCGCGGGCAGACCGTCGCTAGCGCATTCGACGCGAGCGCATTCGGCCTGTCCTCCAACCGGCCGATCTGCAGGGCATTCGGCGGCCAATCAGCCAACCGGCCGAGCTCCGACCGCGACCCGCAGGCCGACCCCCGATAGGGCATTCGCCCGATGCCCGGGGCAAGCCCGATTCCTAGAGTGACTCTCGAGCCCACCCCAAGGGCTTGCTCGCCACTCACGAGGAGATCGACATGAACCGATGGCCGACGCGACGCGATGCGCTGCGATGCCTGTGCGCCGCCGGCGGCGCCGCGATCGCAGCGGCACCGGCGGCGGCGCAGGCGCAACGCGGTGCCACCGCCTCCCCCAAGCCCGCAACCCAGGCGCCGCCAGCCGCAGCGCCGAAGGAGACCCACATGAATGCCTTGTACAAACTCCCCGCCCAGCAACTGGCACGGCAGATCGCCGCCAGGGAAGTGAGCTGCGTCGAGGTCATCGATGCGCACCTGACGCGCATCGCCGAGTTGAACCCGGTGCTCAATGCCCTCGTGCACGTGCTGCACGACGAGGCCCGTGCCGCGGCACGCGCGGCCGATGCGCGCGTGGCGAGCGGCCAGCCGCTCGGCCCGCTGCATGGCGTGCCCTTCACCGTGAAGACCAACATCGACATGGCCGGGCAGCCCAGCACCTGGGGCGTGGTGCCGCTCGCGCGCGCCGTCGTGCCGGTCGACGCGCCGGTGGTGGAGCGCATGCGTGCCGCCGGGGCGATCGCGATCGGCCGCAGCAACATGCCCGACATGGCGCTGCGCGTGCACACCGACAGCAGCCTGCACGGCCTGACGCGCAACCCGTGGAATGCGGCACGCACCTGCGGCGGCTCGAGCGGCGGCGAAGCGGTGGCGCTGGCCACCGGCATGTGCGCGATCGGGCTCGGCAACGACCTCGGCGGGTCGCTGCGCAATCCGGCCAGCGCCTGCGGCATCGCCTCCATCCGCCCCTCGTTCGGTCGCGTGCCCGATGCCGGCGTCGTGCCTACCGAAGACCGCCTGCTCGCCGTGCAGCTGATGAACGTGCAGGGCCCGATGGCCCGCCGCGTGGCCGATGTGCGCGCCGCCCTGCAGGTGCTCTCGGGCGCCCACCCGCGCGACCCCTGGTCGCTCGATGCGCCCGCCGCGCCGGCACGCAAGCGGCCCGTGCGCGTGGCCGTCGTCGCCGAGCCGCCCGGCGGACGCACCGACCCGGCGATTGCCGCCATCGTGCGTCGCAGCGCCGCCACGCTGGCCGCCGCGGGCTACGAGGTGGTCGAAGTCGTGCCGCCGCGCTACGAAGAGGCGGTCGCTGCGTGGGCACGCCTGCTCGTCGGCGACTTCGGCCTCGTGCTGCCCAAGCTGTTGCCGTTGATGGGCAACGACGCGCGCCGCTTCCTCGACACCGTGACCCAGGTCGTACCGCCCTTCGGCAGCGCCACGGCGCTGTCGGAGCTGATGGTGCAACGCGACGGCATCGCGCGCGCCTGGGCGTTGTTCCTGGCCCAGACGCCGCTCGTGCTCTCGCCGACCTGGACGCAGCTGCCGTTCGAGCTCGGCTTCGACGTCGCCTCACCCGCGAGCACCGGCGCGACGATCGAGATGATGCGACCGGTGGTGCCCGCCAACCTGCTCGGCCTGCCCTCGGCCTGCGTGAGCGCCGGCCGCGACGCCGCCACCGGGCTGCCGGTCGGTGTGCTGCTGACCGGGGCGCGCTTCAGCGATGAGCTGTGCCTGGACGCCGCCGAGGTGATCGAACGGCAGTTCGCGCTGGCGACACCGATCGATCCGGTGCCTGGCCACTGAGCCACCTCAGCGTGTCGGTGCGTCAGGCGAGGCGATCGATGACCGTGCGACCGCCTTGCATCAGCCAGCGGACCCCGCGCCCGGGCTCGGCCAGCATGCCGAGGTCGCGCTCGGGGTCGCCGTCCACGAGCAGAAGGTCGGCGAAGGCGCCGCGGGCGACGCGGCCGATGTGCGCTTCCTGGCGCATCAGCTGCGCCGCCGTCCAGGTGGCGCCTTGCAGGATCTCGAGCGGCGGCTGCACCTCGCTGCGGATGCGGAACTCGCCGTTCTGGCGCGCATGCATGTGGCCGAGCAGGTCGGTGCCGAAGACCACCGGCACGCCTTCGGCGCGGGCGAAGCGCACTGCGTCGAGGCCGCGGCCCTTGACCTGCCCGAGCTTGTCCAGCATCGAGGCCGACCAGCCGAGCCGCCCGCCCTCGTCGGCCAGCGCGGCGTAGGTCGACAGCGTCGGCACGAGGTAGGCGCCGTGGCGCTTCATGACACGCGCCGTCGCCTCGTCGATGAGGTTGCCGTGCTCGATGCTGCGCACGCCGGCCTCGACGGCGCGCGTCACCGCACGTGGCGAATACGCGTGCGCCATCGCGTAGAGGTTGGCCGCCTCGGCCTCCTCGACGGCGGCGCGCAGTTCCTCGAGCGAGAACTGCGTGCCCTCGAGCGGATCGCTCGGGCTGCTGATGCCGCCGCCGGCCATGATCTTGATCTGGTTGGCGCCGGTGCGCACCTGCTCGCGCACGGCGCGGCGCACTTCGCCCACGCCGTCGGCGATGGCGCCGACGAGGCCGATGCCGGCGCAGGCGCAGAAGAACTCGCGCGACCCGCGCCCGCGCACGCCACGCGGCCGCATGTCGGCATGGCCACCGGTCTGGCTGATGGGGAAGCCGGCGACGAAGAGGCGCGGGCCCTCGTACAGGCCGCGCTGTTGCGCCTCCTGCAGGCCGGCGTCGGCGCCAGCGGCGTCGCGCACGGTGGTGAAGCCGCGGTGCAGCATCTCGCGCATGATGCGGCTCGCCTCGGCGCCGACCAGCGAAGCCGGCTGCATCGCCAGGCCGACGAGATCGTGCGAGGCCGCGACGACGTGCACGTGCGCGTCGATGAGGCCGGGCAGCAGCGAGCGGCCACCGGCGTCGATGACGGTGGCGCCGGGTGCCTCGCGCTTCTCCTGCGTCACCTCGGCGATGCGTTCGCCCTCGACCACCACGGTCGTGCCGGGCACGAAGCGCGCATGCTCGCTGTCGAACAGGCGCGCGTCACGAATGATCGTGCGAACGCCCGCGGTCGCCGCGGCCACCTACCTGCCCGCCGGCGCGGATGCCGGAACCGAGGCTGGCGATGACGCCGCCGCGCCAGGCGCACCGGGCCCCGAGGCCGGCGTGCCCGGCGCCGAGGCCGCGGGCTCGCGCGGCGGGATCGGGATCGTGCCGCCGACCGAGACGCCGCCCATGCGCCCGATCGGCAGGCCGATGCCGATGCCCACCGAAGTGCAGCCGGCCAACCCGGCCGCGAAGACGGCGGCGATCGATAGTGCCTGCCTCGCTCTCATTTCGACTGCACTCCTTCAAGCTCAAACGGTTGCGGCCACCGGTTCGGCACCGGCCTGAACGGCACCCGGGGCGAGCAGCCGCGCACGCGCCGCAGCGTACTCGCGCTTCAGGCGCGCGACGAGTTCGCCTGCCGGCAGCACGGCCTTCACCGCGCCGATGCCCTGGCCGCAGCCCCAGATGTCCTTCCAGGCTTTCTTGGAACCCTCGCCGCCGCCGAAATTCATCTTGCTCGGGTCGCTCTCGGGCAGGTGGTCGGGGTCCATGCCGGCCGCGCGGATGCTCGCCTTGAGGTAGTTGCCGTGCACGCCGGTAAAGAGGCTCGAGTAGACGATGTCGTCGCTCGTGCTGTCGACGATGCACTGCTTGTAGGCCTCGGAGGCGCGCGCCTCCTCGGTGGCGACGAAGGCGCTGCCGATGTAGGCGAAGTCGGCGCCCATCGCCTGCGCGGCGAGCACGCCGCCGCCGGTGGCGATGGCCCCGGAAAGCGCGATCGGCCCGTTGAACCATTCGCGGATCTCGGCGACGAGCGCAAACGGGCTCTTCACGCCGGCGTGGCCGCCTGCGCCGGCGGCCACCGGGATGAGGCCGTCGGCGCCCTTCTCGATCGCCTTCTTCGCGAAGGTGTTGTTGATGACGTCGTGCATGACGATGCCGCCCCAGGCGTGCACCGCCTCGTTGATGTCGGTGCGCGCACCCAGGCTGGTGATGACGATGGGCACCCGGTACTTCGCGCACACCTGCATGTCGTGCTCGAGGCGGTCGTTCGTGCGGTGCACGATCTGGTTGATCGCGTACGGGGCGGCGGGCCGGTCCGGGTGCGCCTTGTTCCAGGCGGCCAGGCCCTCGGTGATCTCGGCCAGCCAATCGTCGAGCTGCGACGCCGGCCGCGCATTGAGCGCCGGCATCGAGCCCACGATGCCCGCCGTGCACTGGGCCAGCACGAGCTTGGGGTTGCTGACGATGAACAGCGGTGCACCGAACACGGGGAACGGCACCTGCTGCAGCACGCGGGGCAAAGGCATCGGAAGGACTCCAGGGTGGGACGGAAGGGCGAGTGAGCCTCGGGCGCCGCGTAGGCCAAGGAGGCTCGGGGAGGCCGGGGAGGCCGGGATGGTCCAAAGGCCAAGAGGCCAAGAGGCCAAGACCGCCTAGAACGCCTCCAGGGCCAGGGCCGTCACGGGCTCGGCGCCCTCGACGATGCTGTCGCGCAGCGCCGGGGCCTTGACGAGGATGTGGTCGGCGAAGAAGCGCGCGGTGGTGATCTTCGCCTTCATGAACTCGGCATCGTCGCCGGCGGCGAGCCGCTTCTCGGCGACGAGCAGCGCGCGCGCCATCTGCCAGCCGGCGACCACGGTACCGGCGAGCATGAGGTAGGGCACGCTGCCCGCGAACACCGCGTTCGGGTCGCCCTTGCTCTCCTTGCCGCTGCCACCACTACCGGCAACCACGAAGTCCACGGCGTCCAGCAGCGCGCGGCGGCCGGCGCCCAGGCGCTTCGCCACGGCCTTGGCATCGGCGCTGCCGCTCGCCTGGAGATCGGCGACCGTGGCCTCGATCTGCGCGGCCACCGCGCGCGCCGTGGCGCCGCCGTCGCGCGCCGTCTTGCGGCCCACGAAGTCGTTGGCCTGGATCGCCGTCGTGCCCTCGTAGATGGTGAGGATCCTGGCGTCGCGCAGGTATTGCGCCGCCCCGGTCTCCTCGATGAAGCCCATGCCGCCGTGCACCTGCACGCCCACGCTCGCCACCTCCAGGCTCATCTCGGTGGCGAGGCCCTTCACGAGCGGCACCATGAACTCGTAGAAGGCGTGGTTCTGCTTGCGGACCTCGGCGTCGGCATGCGCATGCGCGGCGTCGTAGGCGGCAGCGGCCACGTAGGCCATGGCGCGGCAGGCCTCGGTGTGCGCGCGCATCGTCATCAGCATGCGGCGCACGTCGGGGTGGTGGATGATGGGCGCGGCCTTGTTCAGGCTGCCATCCACCGGGCGGCTCTGCACGCGCTCGCGGGCGTAGGCCACCGCCTTCTGGTAGGCGCGCTCGGCCGTCGCGATGCCCTGGATGCCGACGCCGAAGCGGGCCGCGTTCATCATGATGAACATGTATTCGAGGCCGCGGTTCTCGGCACCGATGAGATAGCCCACCGCGCCGGCCGCGCCGCCGGGCTTGGTGATGCCGTCGCCGTACTGCAGCACCGCCGTAGGGCTCGCCTTGATGCCCAGCTTGTGCTCGATGCTGACGCAGTGCACGTCGTTGCGCTCGCCCGGACTGCCGTCGGCCTTGGCCAGCACCTTCGGGCAGATGAAGAGGCTGATCCCTTTCACGCCTTCCGGCGCACCCGCCACGCGCGCCAGCACGAGATGGACGATGTTCTCGGCCATGTCGTGCTCGCCATAGGTGATGAAGATCTTCGTGCCGAAGAGCCTGTAGCTGCCGCCGGGATGCGGCTCGGCGCGCGTGCGCACGAGGCTCAGGTCGCTGCCCGCCTGCGACTCGGTGAGGTTCATCGAGCCGGTCCAGGTGCCGTCGATCATCTTCGGGATGTAGGCGGCCTTCTGCGCATCGGTGCCGGCGGTGAGCAGCGCCTCGATGGCACCGTCGGTGAGCAGCGGACAGAGCGCGAAGCTCAGGTTGGCGCTGTTCACCATCTCGGCGCAGGCGCTGTGGATGAGCTTGGGCAGGCCCTGGCCGCCGAACTCGGCCGGGTGCTGCAGGCCCTGCCAGCCGCCCGCGACGAACTGGCTGAACGCCTCCTTGAAGCCGGGCGTCGTGCTCACCCGGCCGTCGCGGAACGAGCTCGGGGAGATGTCGCCCTCGCGGTTCAACGGCGCCAGCACATCGCCGGTGAAACGCGCGCACTCCTCGAGCACCGCGGCCGCGGTGTCGTAGCCGGCCTCCTCGTGGCCGGGCAGTTGCGCGACGGCATCGATGCCGGCCAGCTCCTTCATCACGAAGAGCATGTCCTTCACGGGGGCGCGGTAGGTCATCGCTGTCTCCTGCAGGGCTCCCTCTGCCGCAGCGCGGGAGAGGGTTGGGGTGAGGGTGCGCCCGGAGGTGAGGCCTCTGGCTCAGCGTGCGGGAGTGGGCGTCAGAGCTTGCCGACCAGTTCGGGCACGGCGGTGAAGAGGTCCGCCTCCAGCCCGTAGTCGGCGATGCTGAAGATCGGCGCCTCCGGGTCCTTGTTGATGGCGACGATGACCTTGCTGTCCTTCATGCCCGCCAGGTGCTGGATGGCGCCGCTGATGCCGCAGGCGATGTACAGCTGCGGCGCGACGATCTTGCCCGTCTGCCCGACCTGCCAGTCGTTGGGCGCATAACCCGCGTCCACTGCGGCGCGGCTGGCACCGAGCGCGGCGCCGAGCTTGTCGGCGAGCGGCGTGAGCACCTCGGTGAACTTGTCGCTGCTGCCGAGCGCACGGCCGCCGCTGACGATGATCTTTGCCGCCGTCAGCTCGGGGCGGTCGAGCTTGGCGATCTCGGCGCCGACGAAGCTCGACAGGCCCGAGTCGGTGACCGCCGCCAGCGTCTCCACCGCGGCGCTGCCGCCGGCGGCAGCGGCCGCGTCGAAGCCGGTCGTGCGCACCGTGATCACCTTGATGGCGTCGGCGCTCTGCACGGTGGCGATGGCATTGCCGGCGTAGATGGGGCGCTCGAAGGTGTCGGCGCTGATCACCTTCGTGGCATCGCTGATCTGCGCCACGTCGAGCAAGGCGGCCACGCGCGGCGCGACGTTCTTGCCGTGCGCGGTGGCGGGGAAGAGCAGGTGCGAGTAGCCCTTGGCGATCGAAAGCACCTGGGCGCCGACGTTCTCGGCCAGCTGCTCGGCGAGGCTGGCGCCGTCGGCATGCAGCACCTTGGCCACGCCGGGGATCTTGGCCGCGGCTTGCGCGGCGCCGCCGGCGTTCTGGCCGGCCACCAGCACATGCACGTCGCCGCCGCACTGCAGCGCCGCGGTGACGGTGTTGTAAGTGGCACCCTTCAGAGTGCCGTGATCGTGTTCAGCGATAACCAGTGCAGTCACAGAGATTCTCCGATTGCGGCGAGGTGACCGGCGCGCCAGCGTCCGGTTCAGCGAGACGAGTTGGGGCGGCGCCGAAGGCGTCCGACTCCAACTTCAGATCACCTTGGCTTCGTTCTTGAGCTTGTCGACCAGCGCCGCCACGTCGGGCACCTTCACGCCGGCGCCGCGCTTGGGCGGCTCGCTCACCTTCAGCGTCTTGATGCGCGGCGTCACATCGACGCCGAGATCGGCCGGCTTGACGTTGTCGAGCGTCTTCTTCTTCGCCTTCATGATGTTGGGCAGCGTCACGTAGCGCGGCTCGTTCAGGCGCAGGTCGGTCGTCACGACCGCGGGCAGCTTGAGCTTCACCGTCTCGAGGCCGCCGTCGACCTCGCGCGTGACGCTCACATGACCCTCACCGGCCGATCCACCGACCTCGACCTTGCTCGCGAAAGTGGCCTGCGGCAGGCCGGCCAGCGCCGCCAGCATCTGGCCGGTCTGGTTGCAGTCGTCGTCGATCGCCTGCTTGCCGAGGATCACGAGGCCCGGCTGCTCCTTGTCGACCAGCGCCTTCAGCAGCTTGGCCACGGCGAGCGGCTGCAGCTCGTCGGTGCACTCGACGAGGATGGCGCGGTCGGCGCCGATGGCCATCGCCGTGCGCAGCGTTTCCTGGCACTGCAGGACGCCGCAGGAGACCGCGATGACCTCGGTCGCCACGCCCTTCTCCTTCAACCGCACCGCCTCCTCGATGGCGATCTCGTCGAAGGGATTCATGCTCATCTTGACGTTGGCGATGTCCACGCCGGTGCCGTCGCTCTTGACGCGCACCTTGACGTTGTAGTCGACCACCCGCTTCACGGGCACCAGCACCTTCATGGAATCGGCTCCTCTAGGGACTCGTTGGGGATTCGGGGCAGGGTTCGAATTGACGTTAACGGAAGGGCCGGGATTCTAGGAGGGGCCGGCGTCACGGCAGTCCCGCCCGGCACATCGGGCGCTGCCGCAGCACGAAATAGAACGATCGTGCTATTTTGCCATGGCCGCTGACGCCGGCAGGTGTGCCCGGGCTGCGGTGCGCCCACGCTCCACGTCGACCTTGCGCAACAGGATCCAGCCGACGACGAAGAACAAGGTCGTGGACAGGATGGCATGCCGGTGGTTGCCCGCGGTGGCCCAGGTGACGAGCCCGTAGGTCAGCGGCCCGAGGATCGCCGACAGCCGCGTCGCGAACGTCCACAGGCCGAAGAACTCCGCCAGCCGCTCGGGTGGCGCGAAGAGCGCGGCCAGCGCCCGCCCGCCCGACTGGCTGCTGCCCATGCACAGGCCGGCGATGACCGCGGCCACCCAGAACAGCCCCGGCCCCTGCGCCGCCCAGGCGAGCAGGATCATCACCACCCAGCCGCCGAGCGTGAAGGCGAGCGCCCGCCGCTGGCCGATGCGGTCCTGCGCGTAGCCGAAGACGAAGGCACCGGCCGCGGCAGCGATGTTGACGAGGAAGATCAGCATCATCGTCTCGGTCTGCTTGAACCCGAGCGCCTCGGAGGCGTACACCGCGGCCAGCGCGATGACGACGGCGATGCCCGCCTGGTAGAACATCGCGCAGGCCAGCAGCCAGGCGAAGTCGCGGTAGCGGCGCGCCTCCAGCCAGGTCTCGCGCAGTCGCCGCAGCGAGGCGGCCAGGCCCTCCTGGGCGGCACCGGCCTGAGGTAACGCCCGCTCGCGCAGCAGAACGAAAGTGGCGAGCGCGGCCACGGCGTAGATGCCGGCCGTGATGAGCATCGTCACCGGCACGAAGTGCGTCGCCTTCAGCCCCTGCGCCTGCGCCCACAGCACGTAGCCGAGGCTGAGCCCGAGGGCCAGCATGCCGCCGAAGTAGCCGAAGCTCCAGCCCCAGCCCGAGACGCGGCCAAGCGCTTCGCGCCGCGCCAACTCGGGCAGAAAGGCCGCGGTGAGCGCCTCGCCGTAGGCGTAGAAGACGTTCGACACCGCGATCGCCACCACCGCCAGCACCAGGTCGCCCTGGCCGACGCCGGCCAGCAGGCCCGTGCTGAGCACGCAGCCGACGGTGAACAGCGCAAGCAGCCGCTTCTTCGCCGCGCGCAGGTCGGCGTAGGCGCCGATCGCCGGCATCGTGAGCATGACGATGGCGTTGGAGACGGCCAGTGTCAGCGTCCATGCGAAGGTCGCCCAGTCGGCCCCGCCGGCAGCCACGCCGACGAAGTAGGCGCTGAACACCGCCGTCAGCACCACCGTCGTGTAGCCGCTGTTGGCGAAGTCGTACATCGCCCAGCCGAAGACCTCGCGCTTCTTCACGCCCTCGTTGAGGGACTCCTGGGCAAAGAGGGGCATGAGGGCTCCGGTGGGGCGCCGCATCGCGACAGCGGTGGGCGCCGATGCGGTCAGGCTCGTGACGCGTGGTGCCCAGGACGGGACTCGAACCCGTATGCCTCGTGAAAGGCCGCGGATTTTAAGTCCGCTGCGTCTACCGGTTTCGCCACCCGGGCCGGCGGAGATTATCGCGGCCGGGGCGGGAGCGGGTCTTCCCGCAGCACGCGCGACGAGCCGCTCGACTGCATGGCCGTGGGCGCGCCCGTTTGCGGATGGCTCCAGCGGTATTCGTGATCCGAGCGCATGACCCGTGCGCGCTGTGCATCCACCCAATCGGTGCGCGCGAGCAGCAGCACGCGGCCGTCCGGATAGGTCGACTCGCCGCGGTGCTCGACGCGAAAGCAGCGCAACGTGCCCATCGGCGTCGCCAGATCCTCCAGCGCCACGACACGCGAGTCGTAGAAGTTGCGGTAGGACACGCCCTGAAAGGTGTTGGTGAACGCCGACCGCCAGCGACGGCCCACGGCCATGTCGGACACGACCTGGATGACCGGCGGCGACTTCACGCCGCTCGCGTTCTTCACCGTGGCGCTGCTCTGCGTGAGGATCCAGCTGCCGCGGTTGAAGATCACGCGCTCGCCGTCCAGCGAGGTGACCCTGAATGCCATGCGCTGCGTCGTGCCGCGCACGCGATCGTGGAACTCCCACTCGATGACGTCGCCCATCTCGTAGCGCCGCGCCGCGATGTCGATCGCTGCCGCACCGCCCGGTGCCGGCAGCGGCCGCACCGCCGGGCGCTCGAGCTGGTCCAGCCGCAGCCGCGCCAGTTCGGCGAAGAGCCCGTTCGGGTAGCGCGCGAGATAGCCGTAGATGTCCGCGGCAGTGCCGGAGGCGAGCACGGATTGCCACGCTGCCAGCTCGCTCGCGAAAGCCTCATCGCGCCCGGGCGCGGTGGCGCTCACCGGCTCGACGATGCCGCGGCCGAAGCTGAAGTCCTCGTCCAGGCTCGTGCTCTCCCACGGCACCTGCCTGCCCTGCGTCAGCCGCCGCACCGCGAAGCGCACGCGCTTGAAGACATCCTCGATGCGCGCATCGGGCCGCTTCAGTTCCTGCACGAGATGCAGCGCATAGGGCCCGTTGCCGGACGTAGCGGTTCCGTCCTCGGCGACGTTGCCCGGCGCCGTGGCATAGGCGAGGAAGGTGCCGGCCGGCGCGTCCATCTGCGCCAGCCCGCGGCCGCTCGCGCGCTCGGCGAACGGGTTGTCGCGGCAGGCGTCGAGCACGACGATATTCATGCGCGTCGATGCCGCCTTGAAGGCCGCCAGCACCTGTTGCACGTCGATGCATTGCGTGGGCACGTCATCGGCCTTCTCGATGCGGGCATCCACCGGCAGGATGTAGTTGCGCCAATCGAGCTGCAACCCGTGCCCGGCGAAGTACAGCAGGCCGACGCCGTTCCGCCCGCGCAGCGATTCACCGGTGCGGGCGATGGCCGCTTCCAGCTCGGCGCGCCGGGCGTCGGCGAGGGTCGTCACCGCAAAGCCCTGCTCGGCCAGCACGCGCGCCACCGATTGCGCGTCGCTGACCGCGTTGCGCAGCGGCGCCTGCGGATAGCTGCCATTGCCGACGACCAAGGCGACTCGCGGCACCGCGGCGCCACCGCTCGAGGCTTGCGCCAGGACCGATGGCGCCAGGCCGGCCAGCGAGGCCGAGAGCATGCCCCGGCGCGACAGCACGAACTCGAACGACTGCATCGAGCCCCCGCTCAACCCGCACTGGCCCACATCATCCGGCATCCGAGCTTGTGAATCATTTCGGCGCGCCCGAGCGGGTGGTCCAAACGGTCCCAATCGAGGCGCAAAGCGCAGCCATAGCCCGGGCTATGGCGAGCATTTGCAGCGAAGAGTGGGGCCGTTTGGGCCGCACGAGCGGGTGTGCCGGAATGGTTCACACGCTCTCAGCCGGCGTCAGCGCGCAAGGGCCGTTGCATGAAGCGCTCGACGAACCGGCGTCGCTCCTCGCGCTCGGCGGCGCTGCCCTGGCGGTGCAGCAGCGACTCGGCGACCTCGTAGCCATAGGTCAGGAAGGCCCGGCCACGTGCCTCGTCAGGCGGGAAGCCGAGCGTCGTGAAGATGCGCTCGTGGTGGGCCAGGCGCGCCGCGTCGGCCTCATCGACGGCCTCGCGCGCCATCTCGTCGCGCCGTGCCCAGGCACGGATGGCCAGCTCGATGCGCGCCGCCTTCGCCGCTGCGCGGCCGCGCAGCGGCAACGAGGTGGCATCGTGCAGCTGCTCGCGCGCGTCGGGCTGCGCGTTCTCCAGCCGCCGCGTCAGCGCCACGGTCGCGTGGTCGCGCCAGGCCTGCAGCACGCGCCGCAGCAGGTCCTCGCGGTCGCGGAAATGCCAGTAGAAGCTGCCGCGCGTCACACCCAGCTGCGTCGCCAGCACGTCGACGCGCACGTGGTCGATGCCCTGGTCGACCAGCACTTCGGTGGCCGCTTCGATCCAGGTCTCCGGCGTCAGCGGCGCGCGCGCCGGCTCGGCGGCGGGCGCCACGCGGCGGCGTGGCTTTCGAGGCAGGCTGCGGACAGGCAGGGTGGACATCGTCTGAGCAAGGGCGCCGCACAGGCTTCGGGCCACGAGGATGCGCCATACAGGTCTGTATGGCGGCCCGGGAAAACCCGGATGCGACGGAAGCTCCGGGTGCCTAGCATCGCCACCAAACACATACAGATGTGTATGGAAGTCCGAACCCCAGCCCGGCCGCGAACCCGGCATCGAGCCGGGTGCGCATGGAGACACGCATGGCCCAACCACCGCTGAGCTTCTTCGACGACCCGGCGCAACTGGCGCCGCGCCGGGCGGTGCGGCGCAACCTCGACGGCGGTGCCTTCGTGCTGCACTCGCCCGAGCCGCTGCAGCCGCACGCGCGCTGCGTCGGCGAGTGGCTCGAGCATTGGGCCGAAACGACGCCGCAGGCGCTGGCCTTCGCCGAGCCGGCGCCCGCATCCTCGTCGTCGTCCGCATCCTCCGGTGGCCATGCCGGCGACACCTGGATCCGCCTCACCTGGCAGGCGCTGCGCCAGCGCGTCGGCGCCGTCGCGCAAGCCCTGCTCGACCTCGAGCTGCCAGCCGGCAAGCCGGTCGTCGTGCTCTCCGACAACTCGCTCGACCACCTCGTGCTCGAGCTCGCCTGCATGCACGTCGGCCGCGCCATCTGCCCGGTGACGAGCGGCTACAGCCGCCTGGCGCAAGGCGACTTCACGCGCATCCACGGCATCCTCGCCACGCTCGACCCGGCGCTCGTCTACGCGCAAGACGCCGCCACCTATGCGCCGGTGCTGGCCAAGGCGCCGGTCGCGGCGCGGGCCGTCTTCTCGCACGGCGCCGATGCAGTGCCCGGCGCCCTGCCCTTCGCCACCCTGCTCGGCACGCGCGAGACGCCGGCGGTAGCCGCCGCCTTCGCCGACGTGCGCCCCGACACGCACGCCAAGTACCTGCTGACCTCGGGCTCGACCGGCCACCCGAAGGTGGTCATCAACACGCAGCGCATGCTGACGGCCAACCAGCAGATGATCGCGCAGACCCTGCGCTTCCTCGAGCGCGAGAAGCCCGTGCTGCTCGACTGGCTGCCGTGGAGCCACACCTTCGGCGGCAATCACAACACCTTCATGGTGCTGCGCACCGGCGGCACGATGTACATCGACGACGGCCGCCCGCTGCCCGGGCTCATCGACAAGACCCTCGCGCACCTGCGCGACGTGCAGCCGACGCTGCACTTCAACGTGCCCAAGGGCTACGACATGATGCTGCCGGCGCTCGAGGCCGACCTCGAGCTCGCGCGCCGCTTCTTCGGCAAGTTGCGCATGGTCTTCTACGCCGGTGCCGGCATGCCGCAGGCCACCTGGCAGCGGCTGGAGGCGGTGGCGGCCAAGGTGCGCGACGTGCACACCGACCCGGTGTGGTTCACCACGAGCTGGGGCAGCACCGAGACGGCGCCGGCCAACACCTTCGCGCACTGGAAGCTCGACCGCGCCGGCATCATCGGCCTGCCGATGCCGGGCTGCGAGATCAAGTTCGTCCCCAACGCCGGCAAGCTCGAGATGCGGCTGCGCGGCCCGCACATCTTCCCCGGCTACCGCGGCAACGAGGCGGCCACGAAGGAGGCCTTCGACGACGAGGGCTTCTATCGCATCGGCGACGCGGGCTATCTGCAGGACGAGGCCGACCCCGCGAGCGGCATCGTCTTCAACGGCCGCGTCGCCGAGGACTTCAAGCTCACCAGCGGCACCTGGGTCTCGGTGGGCACGCTGCGGCTGCACCTCGTGACCGCCCTCGCACCGCTGGTGCAGGACGCAGTCATCACCGGGCACGACCGCAACGAGCTGGGCGCCCTGCTCTTCCTCACCGAGGTCGCGCGCAAGCTGCCCGCCGAGGAACTGCGCGCGCAGATCCAGGCGGTCCTGCGCCGCATCAAGGCCGAGGGCGGGGGCTCCTCTCATACCCCCGCCCGCGTCCTGCCGCTGCCCGATGCGCCTAGCATGGCTCGCGGCGAGATCACCGACAAGGGCTACATCAACCAGCGCCTGACGCTGCAGTGCCGCGCCGCCGAAGTCGAGGCGCTGTATGCCAAGCCGGTCGACGCGCGCGTGATCACCGCCTGATCGCTTTCGCCTGCCGCATCGACACAGGAACCGCCCGCCATGCCTGCCACCGCCCTCGTCCTGCAACCGCTCGTGCCGCCGCCCGGGCCGCTCGCACAGCTGCCGCTGCTGCGCCTGGAGGCCGCGGGCCCGGTGCTGCATGTGCGCCTCAACCGCCCGGCCAAGCGCAACTCCATCAGCGACGAGCTGCTGGCGCAGGTGCAGACGGTCTTCGTCAACCTGCCCAAGCAGATCCGGGTCGCCATCGTGAGCGGCGAAGGCGACCACTTCTGTGCCGGCCTCGACCTCTCCGAGGTGCTCGAGCGCAGCACGGCCGACGCCATCCTGCACTCGCGCATGTGGCACGCCTGCTTCGACCAGATCCAGTTCGGCCCCGTGCCGGTGATCGCCGTGCTGCACGGCGCCGTCGTCGGCGGCGGCCTCGAGCTCGCGAGCAGCGCGCACCTGCGCGTCGCCGAGGACAGCGTCTTCTACGGCCTGCCCGAAGGCACGCGCGGCATCTTCGTCGGCGGCGGCGGCTCGGTGCGCATCTCGCGCCTGCTCGGCGCGGCGCGCATGACCGACATGATGCTCACCGGCCGCGTCTTCGACGCCGACGAGGGCCAGGCGATGGGCATCAGCAACTACCGCGTCGCCGACGGCCAGGGCATGGCCAAGGCGCTGGCGCTGGCCGGGAAGATCGCCGGCAACGCGCCGCTGTCGAACTACGCCATCACGCAAGCGCTGCCGCGCATCGCCGACATGCCGGCCGCGCAGGGCCTCTTCGTCGAGTCGCTGATGGCCGCCATCGCCGAGAGCGACGAGGGCGCGAAGGAACGTGTGCGCGCCTTCCTCGACAAGCGCGCGGCCAAGGTGAGCAAGCCGTCGTGAGCAAGGGCGGCCTCTTCCAGCGCTTCGAGGACGCCTTCATCCTCGACGGCGTGCGCACGCCGATGGTCGACTACATGGGCGCGTTCGCCGACGCCAACCCCATCGACCTCGGCATCAAGGCGGCCAAGGCGGTGTTCGCGAAGAGCGGCGTCGCGCCGGCGCGGGTCGACTCGGTGCTCGCGGGCAACATGGCGCCGGGCGGCTTCGACCAGTTCTACCTGCCGCGCCACATCGGCCTGTATGCCGGCGTGCCGCACGAGGTGCCGGCGCTGATGGTGCAGCGCATCTGCGGCACCGGCTTCGAGCTCTTCCGCCAGGCCGGCGAGCAGATCGCCACCGGCGCCGCGACGCTGGCACTGGTCGTCGGCACCGAGAGCATGACGCGCAACCCGATCGCCGCCTTCGAGCACCGCGGCGGCTTCCGCCTGGGCGCGCCCGTCGGCTTCAAGGACACCCTGTGGGAGGCGCTCACCGACCCGGCCCCGGCCGTCTCGATGATCCAGACGGCCGAGAACCTGGCGAAGAAGTACGGCATCACGCGCGAGGCCGTCGACGCCTTCGCGTCGCGCTCCTTCGCCAAGGCCTGCGCGGCGCAGGAGGCCGGCTGGTTCGCCGGCGAGGTGGTTCCCGTCGAGAACGAGACCTTCGAGCTCGCCGGCTACCGGCCACGCGCCATCCGCCTCGCGGGCAGGAACCCGCTCGCCGACCGCGACACGCACCCACGGCCGACGCCGCCGGAGGTGCTCGCCAAGCTGCGCACGGTGTTCAAGGACGGCGTGCAGACCGGCGGCAACAGCTCCGCGCTCACCGACACTGCCGCCGCGGCCCTGGTCGCCAGCGGCGCGGTGGCCCAGGCCTGGAGCCGTGCCACCGGGCGCTCGCCGCTCGCCCGCGTGGCCGCCGCGGCCGTCGTCGGCGTGCCGCCGGAGATCATGGGCATCGGCCCCGCGCCGGCCATCGAGCTGCTGCTCGCGAGGAGCGGCCTCACGCTTGCCGACGTCGCCCGCTTCGAGATCAACGAGGCGCAGGGCGCGCAGACGCTCGCCGTGGCGCGCGAGCTCGGCCTCGACGAGAGCCGGCTCAACGTCAAGGGCGGCGCCATCGCGCTCGGGCATCCGCTCGCCGCCACCGGCGTGCGCCTCACCGTCACCGTGGCGCGCCAGCTGCAGGAGATCGGCGCGCGCTGGGGCGTCGCTTCGGCCTGCATCGGCGGCGGGCAGGGCATCGCCCTGCTGGTCGAGAACCCGCGCCACCCGTCATGAGCAAGACCCACGTCTATGCCGTCAAGGTGCACTTCGGCGACTGCGACCCCGCCGGCATCGTCTTCTTCCCCAACTTCAGCCGCTGGATGGACGAGGCCTCGCTCGAGTTCTTCATGGCCTGCGGCGTGCCGCCGTGGCGCGAGCTCGTGAAGACACGCGGCATCGTCGGCACGCCGCTGCTCGAGATCCACACCCGCTTCCTGACCATCGCCACCTACGGCGAGACCCTCGAGGTGCATACCTCGGTGGAGGAGTGGAGCCGCAAGACCTTCCGCCACCGCCATGTCGTCAGGCGCGGCGACACGGTGCTTTGCGAAGGCACCGAAGTGCGCGCCTTCGTCCAGCGCGACCCGGCCGACCCGGCGCGCATCCGTGCCATCCCGGTGCCCGAGGACATCAAGGCGATGTGCTCATGAGCGCGATGTGAGCGCGCTGACCCTGTGTCGATCGTTGTCGCCTGCCCCAGCCTCTGGTTTGCCCCAATCGCCGCCGCCGCCCCTGCCCCGTTGAATCCCCGGTCGCGCCCTGCAGCGAACCCCCCTGTCCCACTGCGAAATTGCCTAGGAGACTGAACATGAAGCGCCTCACCCTCAAGACCCTCGCCGCCGCCGCCGCGCTCGCGCTGCTCGGCGCAACGCCCGCCATGGCCGACGTCAACATCGGCGTCAGCCTCTCGCTCACGGGCCCCGGCTCGGGCCTGGGCATCCCGATGCAGAACCAGTTCAAGACCTGGCCGGCCACCATCGGCGGCGAGAAGGTCAACCTGATCATCCTCGACGACGCCACCGACCCCGGCAAGGGCGTCACGAACGCGCGACGCTTCGTCACCGAAGACAAGGTGGACATGATCATCGGCTCGTGCATCACCACCGTCGCTGCGGCGATGGCGCCCATCGCCGCCGAGGCGAAGACGGTGCAGCTGGCCGCCTCGCCGGTCGGCGTGCCGCCGGGCCAGGACCAGTGGCTCTTCCGCCTGCCGCAGGGCAACGACGTGATGGCACACGCCGTCGTCGAGCACATGAAGAAGCAGGGCATCAAGACCGTCGGCTTCCTCGGCTACACCGACGCCTACGGCGAGCTGTGGCTGAAGGCCTTCACCGCCGTCGGCGAGAAGGCCGGCATCAAGGTCATCGCCGCCGAGCGCTTCGCCCGCACCGACACCAGCGTCACGCCGCAGGCGCTGAAGTTGACCGGCGCCAACCCCGATGCGATGCTCATCGTCGCCACCGGCTCGGGCGCGGCGATGCCGCACAAGGCCGTCGTCGAGCGCGGCTTCAAGGGCAAGATCTACCAGACGCACGCGGCGGCCACGCCCGACCTCATGCGCATCGGCGGCAAGGACGTCGAAGGCAGCTTCGTCGTCAGCGGCCCGGCCATGGTGGGCGCGCAGCTGCCCGACAACCACCCGAGCAAGAAGGCGGCGATGGACTTCCTCGCCGGCTACGAGAAGGCCTACGGCGTGGGCAGCGCCAACCAGTTCGCCGGCCACAGCTACGACGCGCGCCTCGTGCTCGAGAAGGTCATCCCGGTGGCGCTGAAGAAGGGCAAGCCCGGCACGCCCGAGTTCCGCGCCGCGCTGAAGGACGCGATGGAGACCATGGGCCGCACCGTCTTCTCGCACGGCGTGATGAACTGGACGGCGCAGGACCACTGGGGCTACACGAACGAGACGGGCGTGATGCTCAAGGTGGTCGACGGCAAGTTCGTCGTGGAGAAGTGATCGCGTGACCGCCTGACCCGGGCCCCAGCAGGATCGACACGCGACATGGACTTCTCGATCGCCAGCATCCTGGCCCTCGACGGCCTCACCAACGGCGCGATCTACGCGCTGCTGGCGTTGGCCACGGTGCTGGTGTTCGCCGTCACGCGCGTCATCTTCATCCCGCAGGGCGAGTTCGTCGCCTTCGGCGCGCTCACGCTGGCGCTGCTGCAGACGGGCAAGGTGCCGGGCACGGTGTGGTTCCTGCTCGTGCTCGCGTTCGGCACCGCCGTGTCCGACCTGTGGCACGGCGTGCGGCACGGCCAGGGCGCGGCGCGCATCGCGCGCCAGGTCGGCCTCACGCTCGGCTGGCCGGTGGCGGTGTCGCTGCTGGCCATCTGGCTGGCGCCGATGAAGCTGCCGCTGCTGGCGCAGGCGGCACTCACGCTGGCGCTCGTCACGCCGTTCGGCACGCTCATCTACCGCCTCGCCTACGAGAAGCTGGCCGACGCGACGGTGCTCGTGCTGCTCATCGTCTCGGTCGGCGTGCACTTCGCGCTCGTCGGCCTCGGCCTGTTCTTCTTCGGTGCCGAGGGCTTCCGCAACCCGAGCTTCTGGGACCAGCGCTTCAGCGCCGGGGCGCTCACGCTGAGCGGGCAGACGATCATCATCTTCGTCGCCTCGCTGGCGCTGATCGTGGCGCTGTGGCTCTTCTTCGAGCGCTCGCTGCACGGCAAGGCGTTGCGCGCCACGGCGGTCAATCGCCTGGGCGCCCGGCTGATGGGCATCTCCACCGTCGGCGCCGGGCGCCTGTCGTTCACGATGGCGGCCTTCATCGGCGCGCTCTCGGGCCTGCTCATCGGCCCGACGACCACCGTCTTCTACGACAGCGGCTTCCTCATCGGCCTCAAGGGCTTCGTCGCCGCGGTGTTCGCCGGGCTCTCGAGCTACCCGCTGGCGCTCGTCGGCGCGCTCGGCGTCGGCCTGCTCGAGAGCTTCGGCTCCTTCTGGGCGAGCGCCTTCAAGGAGGTCATCGTCTTCGGCTCCATCCTGCCGGTGCTGCTGTGGCGCTCGCTGCGCGACCCGCACGGCGAAGAGCACTAGGATGAAGCCCCCACGCTCACTTCGTTCGCTGCCCCCCGAGGGGGCGGTCAGTCCCTTCGGAACGGCCGGGCGGGACTGACATGTCGCACCTCCCATCCCTGTCGCGCTGGGCCTTCCCGGCCTTCGCGGCCTTCATGCTCGTGCTGCCGGCGCTGCCGGTGCCGGACTTCTGGATCACGCAGAGCAACTACATCGGCCTGTACTCGCTCGTCGCGCTCGGGCTCGTGCTGCTCACCGGCGTCGGCGGGCTCACGTCGTTCGGGCAGGCGGCCTTCGTCGGCGTCGGCGCCTACAGCTCGGCCTACCTGGCCACGGCGCACGGCATCTCGCCGTGGCTCGGGCTCTTCGTCGGCGTCGCGCTCGCGGTCGCCGTGGCGGTGGTGCTCGGCGCCATCACGCTGCGCATGTCCGGGCACTACCTGCCGCTCGCCACCATCGCCTGGGGCCTGGCGCTGAACTACACGATGGCCAACATGGACTGGCTGGGCAAGTTCGACGGCCTGCAAGGCGTGCCCTCGCTGAAGGCCTTCGGTGTCGACTTCGGCACCGGGCGCGGCCTGCACGACGTGATCTGGGTGATCGCACTGCTCGCGGCGCTGGCCATCGTCCACCTGCTCGACTCGCGCCCCGGCCGCGCCATCCGCTCGCTCAAGAACGGCTCGACGATGGCCGAGGCGATGGGCATCTCGACCCTGCGCTACAAGCTCGTCGCCTTCGTCATCGCCGCCGTGCTGGCGGCGCTGTCGGGCTGGCTCTTCGCGCATTTCCAGCGCACGGTGAACCCGACGCCGTTCTCCATCGCCAAGGGCATCGAGTACCTCTTCATGGCCGTGCTCGGCGGCGTCGGCAACGTCTGGGGTGCCTTCCTCGGCTCGGCCGTCGTGCGCATCGTCGAGGACCAGCTGCAGGTGCTGCTGCCCAAGCTCATCGGCACGAGCGGCAACTTCGAGACCATCGTCTTCGGCATCGTGCTCGTCGCGGTGCTGAAGTACGCGCCCGAAGGGCTCTGGGCCTTCGTCGGCCGGCTCGCGCCGCCCCCCCGCCGCCACCCCGACTGGCATGGCGCCGCCGCGCTGCCGCTGCGCAGCAAGCCGCAACGCGGCGAGCTGCTGCTCGACGTGCAGGCCGTGCGCAAGGAGTTCGGCGGCCTGGTGGCCGTGAACGACGTCGGCTTCCAGATCCGCGCCGGCGACATCGTCGGCCTCATCGGCCCCAACGGCGCCGGCAAGAGCACCACCTTCAACCTCATCACCGGCGTTCTCGCGCTCACGCGCGGCAGCGTCAGCTTCCGCGGCGAGGCCGTCGGCGGCCTCGCCAGCCGCGAGATCGCGCGGCGCGGCGTCAGCCGCACCTTCCAGCACGTGAAGATGGTGCCGGAGATGACGGTGCTCGAGAACGTGGCGCTCGGCGGCTACCTGCGCAGCAGCTCGGGCACGATCAAGGCCATGCTGCGCCTGGACCGCGAGGAGGAGAAGCGCCTCTTCGCCGAGGCCGAGCGCCAGCTCGCGCGCATCGGCATGGCCGACAGGATGCACGAGCTGGCCGGCAACCTCGCCCTCGGCCAGCAGCGGCTCATGGAGATCGCGCGCGCGCTCGCCACCGACCCGGCGCTGCTGCTGCTCGACGAGCCGGCCGCCGGCCTGCGCCACAAGGAGAAGCAGGCGCTCGGCGACGTGCTGCGCCAGCTCAAGAGCGAGGGCATGAGCATCCTGCTCGTCGAGCACGACATGGATTTCGTGATGGGCCTCACCGACCGCATCGTCGTGATGGAGTTCGGCACGCTGCTGATGGAAGGCACGCCGGCCGAGGTGCAGGCGAGCCCGGCCGTGCGTGCCGCTTATCTTGGCACCGAACACTAGGCGGGCGGGTACCGACATGTCGACGACGCCCCTGCTCGAAGTGAGCGACCTGCACGCCGGCTACGGCCGCGCCGAGGTGCTCACGGGCCTGAACCTGAAGCTCGAGCGCGGCCAGGTGATCACCGTCATCGGCCCCAACGGCGCCGGCAAGAGCACGACGCTGAACGCGCTGATGGGCGTGCTGACCTCGCGCGGGCGCGTGCGCTTCGACGGCGCCGACCTCGCCGAGGCGACGCTCGAAGACCGCGTCATGCTGGGCCTGGCCCTGGTGCCCGAGAAGCGCGAGCTCTTCACGACCATGCCGGTGGAAGACAACCTCGTGCTCGGCGGCTACCGCGCGATGCGGCTGCGCGTGCCGCAGTGGCGCAACGCGCTCGAGCGCGTCTACGGCCTCTTCCCGCGCCTGAAGGAGCGGCGCGCGCAACTGGCCGGCACGCTCTCGGGCGGCGAGCGGCAGATGCTGGCGGTCGGCCGCGCGCTGATGAGCGGCCCGAAGCTGCTGATGCTCGACGAGCCGAGCCTGGGCCTCGCGCCGCTGGTGGTGCGCGACATCTTCGACACCATCCAGCGCCTGCGCGGCGAAGGCGTGTCGATCCTGCTCGTCGAGCAGAACGCGCGCGCCGCCCTGCAGGTGGCCGACCACGGTTACGTGCTCGAGACGGGCGAGATCGTGCTCGACGGCCCGGCCGAGGCACTGGCACGGGACGCGCGCGTCATCGAGACCTATCTCGGCGCGCAGAAGAAGGGCTAAAGGAATAAGCATGCAGATCCAGGGACAGGCCGCGCTCGTCACCGGCGGCGGCTCCGGCCTCGGCGAAGCCGTGGCGCGCGAACTCGCCCGCCAGGGCGCCAAGGTCGCCGTGCTCGACGTGAATGCCGCCAACGCCGAACGCGTGGCGGCCGAGATCGGCGGCAAGGCTTTCGCCGCCGACATCACCGACAGCGCGAGCCTGGCGCAGGCGCTCGATGGCGCACAGGCGGCGCACGGTGTGGCGCGCATCGTCATGAACATCGCCGGCATCGGCACCGCCAAGCGCGTCGTGGCCAAGGACGGCTCGCCGGCGCCGCTGGAGGACTTCGAGCGCGTCGTGCGCATCAACCTCGTGGGCACCTACAACGTCGTGCGCCTCACCGCGGCGCGCATCGCCAGGCTCGAGCCGATGGATGGCGGCGAGCGCGGCGTCATGGTGATGACGGCCTCGGCCGCCGCCTACGACGGCCAGGTCGGCCAGGAGGCGTACTCGGCGAGCAAGGCCGGGCTCGTCGGCATGACGCTGCCGCTGGCGCGCGACCTCGCGCAGCACGGCATCCGCGTGTGCACCATCGCGCCGGGGCTGTTCGAGACGCCGCTGATGAAGCAGTTGCCCGAGGCGGTGCAGAAGTCGCTCGCCGCCTCCATCCCGTTCCCGCCGCGGCTCGGCAAGCCCTCGGAGTTCGCCGAACTCGCCGCGCACATCGTCACCAACGCGCACCTGAACGGCGAGACCATCCGCCTCGATGGCGCGTTGCGCATGGCGCCTCGATAGCACGCCGCGGATGGCGCCGCGGTCGGCGAGTCGCCCGTGGTGCCTTCTGCGCTTCCTCGCAGGCCGGGAACCGGCTCACCCACCTGACGATGGCCTACAGCTACACCGCCCCGCTCGCCGACATGCGCTTCGTCATCGAGCGGGTGCTCGAGGCGCCGGCCTCGTGGCGAGCCTGCCCGTCCTTCGCCGAGCTCGACGCCGAGACCGGCGCCGCGGTGCTCGCGGAAGCGGCGCGCTTCGCGAGCGAAGTGCTGCAGCCCACCAATGCCCCGGGCGACCTCGAAGGCTGCACGCTCGACGCGCAGGGCAACGTGCGCACGCCGGCCGGCTACCGCGAGGCCTACCGCGCCTTCGTCGAAGGCGGCTGGCCCGCCCTGCCCTGCGACCCCGCCTGGGGCGGCCAGGGCCTGCCGCTGGTGCTGGACGCGGCCATGCGCGAGATGCTCAGCGCCTGCAACCACGGCTGGAACATGTACCCCGACCTGCTGCACGGGGCCTACGAGACGATCAAGGCGCATGGCAGCGAAGAACTCAAGGCGCGCTACCTCGGCAAGGTGGCCACCGGCGAGTGGCTCGCGGCGATGGCGCTCACCGAGCCCGGCGCCGGCAGCGACCTCGGCGCCCTGCGCACGAAGGCCGAGCCGCGCGCCGACGGCAGCGTGGCGGTGAGCGGGCACAAGATCTTCATCAGCGGCGCCGACCACGACCTCAGCGACAACGTCGTGCACCTCGTGCTCGCCCGCCTGCAGGCACCGGGCGAAGAGGCGCCGCCGGGCACCAGGGGCCTGTCGCTGGTGCTGGTGCCGAAGTGGCTGCCGTCTTCGCAAGGACAGGGCACGCGCAACGCCTGGGTCGTCGAAGGCATCGAGCAGAAGATGGGCATCCACGGCAGCGCCACCTGCGCCGTGCGCTACGAGGGCGCCACCGGCTGGCTCGTGGGCGAGCCGCACCGCGGCCTGGCGGCGATGTTCCTCATGATGAACTCGGCGCGCCTGCATGTCGGCCTGCAAGGCCTCGGCCACCAGGAGATGGCGACGCAGAACGCGCTTCGCTACGCCTTCGAGCGCGAGCAGTTCCGCGGCCCCATCGCCGGGCTGCCGGCGATGCGCCACCTGCTGCTGCGCGCGCAGGCGCTGACCGAGGGGCAGCGTGCCATCGCCTACCGCGCCGCGCTGGCCATCGACGAGGCGCATCACCACGCCGATGCCGACCGGCGCGCCCTCGCCGCCTCGTTGGCCGCGCTGCTGACGCCGGTGGTCAAGGCCTTCTGCACGCACCACGGCTTCCACGGCGCCGCGGCCGTGCAGCAGGTGTTCGGCGGCTACGGCTATGTGCACGAGTTCGGCATCGAGCAGACCGTGCGCGACGCGCGCATCGCCATGGTCTACGAGGGCACCAACGAGATCCAGGCCATCGATCTGCTGCAGCGCAAGGTGCTGGCCGATGGCGGCCGCGCGCTCGCGGTGCTGCTCGAGGAATGCGAAGCCGAAGCCGCGCGCACGGCCGCTGCCGACCCGGCGCTGGCCGAATTCGCCGCCGCGCTGCGCGAGCAGGTGGACAGCGCCGGGCAGACCACCGCCGCCATCACCGAGGCCGCGAAGGCCGATGCCCAAGCGCCGCTGCGCGCCGCCGACGACTACCTCGTCGGCGTCGCGCACCTGCTGCTGGCCTGGGCCTGGGCGGCCAGCGCCCGCTCCGCCAAGGCGATGGCGGCCTCGCCGTTCAGCGAGGGCAAGCTGCAACGCATGCGCTACGGGCTGGTGCACATCCTGCCGCAAGCGGCCGTGCACTGGCAGCGCGCGCGCGCCTGCGGCCTGGCGCTGCCCGCCGTGCAGCTGCCCTGAGGGCCTGCGCTCTTCTTGAAGGCCCGCTCCGCGGGCGTCGGCTGCCGCGCTGCGTGCCTCGCAGCGGGCCTCGGCTGCTGCCCGCTCCCGCGGCATATCCAGGCCGATTTGATCTGGCGCAAGCTTTCGTCCGCAGATCGGCACTATCGTGCCTGTTGTCGGACAAGCGATATGCACTATCACGCATTCCGACACCGATCGAAACCCCCACCCGTCGCGTGCCGGCCCGACGCCGCCCACACGCCAACCAGGAGACCCGCCTTGAGCCAGCCAGACACCCTCGTCGAGTCCGTCGAACAGGTCCGCGGCGACGCGTTCGTCGAGGTGAAGTACGACGAAGCGATCCCGAACAACGTCGACCTCTCCTCGGACAAGCAGCTGCTGCGCGCGCTCGAGAGCTGGCACCCCAACTACCTGCAGTGGTGGCAGGACATGGGGCCCGAAGGCTTCCAGACGAGCGAGGTCTACCTGCGCACCGCCGTCGGCGTCGACCCGAGCGGCTGGGCCAAGTTCGGCCACGTGAAGATGCCCGACTACCGCTGGGGCATCCTGCTCGCGCCCAGGGTCGAAGGCCGCACCATCCCCTGCGGCCGCCACAAGGGCCAGCCGGCCTGGCAGGAAGTGCCGGGCGAGTACCGATCGCTGCTGCGCCGCCTCATCGTCGTGCAGGGCGACACCGAGCCGGCCAGCGTCGAGCAGCAGCGCTTCCTCGGCAAGAGCGCACCGAGCCTGTACGACATGCGCAACCTCTTCCAGGTGAACGTCGAGGAGGGCCGGCACCTCTGGGCGATGGTCTACCTGCTCGTCAAGTACTTCGGCAAGGACGGCCGCGAGGAGGCGCAGGCCCTGCTCGAGCGCAGGTCCGGCCAGCAGGACAACCCGCGCATCCTCGGCGCCTTCAACGAGCGCACGCCCGACTGGCTCTCGTTCTTCATGTTCACCTACTTCACCGACCGCGACGGCAAGATGCAGCTCGCCGCGCTGGCCGAGAGCGGCTTCGACCCCCTGAGCCGCAGCTGCCGCTTCATGCTCACCGAGGAAGCGCACCACCTCTTCGTCGGCGAGACCGGCGTGCAGCGCACGATCGAGGCCACCTGCGCGGCCATGAAGAAGGCCGGCATCACCGACCCCCACGACGTGGCCGCGGTGCGCAAGCTCGGCGTCGTCGACCTGCCGCTGCTGCAGCGCAAGGCCAACTTCCACATGAGCGTGACGCGCGACCTCTTCGGCAGCGAGATCAGCAGCAACGCCGCCGAAGCCTTCAGCACCGGCCTGAAGGGCCGCTTCAACGAGGCGAAGCTCGAAGGCGACGACCACGTGCTGCAGGACGCCACCTACACCGTCACGCGCGTCGTCGACGGCCGCTTCGTCGACGAGGCCGTGCCCGCGCTGCGCGCCATCAACTGCCGCCTGCTCGACGACTACATCGCCGACTGCCAGGGCGGCATCGACCGCTGGAACAAGGTCATCGAGAAGGCCGGCTTCGCTTTCCGCATCACCCAGCCGCACAAGGGCTTCAACCGCCGCATCGGCGAGTTTGCCGGCCACCGCATCAGCCCCGACGGCCGCCTCCTCACCGAGGCCGAGTGGCATGCCGCGCAAGGGAACTGGTTGCCCAACGACGACGACATGCAGTTCATCTCGTCGCTGATGAAGCCCTGCGTGGAGCCGGGCCGGTACGCGAGCTGGATCGCACCACCGGCGCGCGGCATCAACAACCAGCCGCAGGAGTTCGAGTACGTGAAGATCGCCTGAGGCGGCGCGGCGGCGGCCGCGCAGTGAGCCTGCCCGCCGGGCGACCCCTTCGCCCGGCCGCCGCGACGTTGATCGCGCGCAATGTCGCCTGCGCCGGGCGTCCTAAGGTACGGGTCCATGGACAAGCCCGAGCGTCGCCGCATGGCCCCGTGGCACCGCTGGGTGCTCGTCGCGATCGCCGTGATCGCCGTGCTCCTGCTGATCGTGGGCAACCCGTTGGCGGCGGCGTCCGCACGCGGGTGAGCCGCCGGGTGGCCCGAGATGCCATGGAACGCCGAGGACTACCCTGCGTCGATGCGGCACCTGAGCGCGGCGGCGCGGCTGAAGGCCATCGAGATCGCGAACGCCTTGCTCGACGAGGGCATGGAGGAAGGCATGGCGATCCGTATCGCCATCGCCAAGGCCAGGGAGTGGGCGGTACGCCACGGCCTGCCGCAGCGTGACGACGAATGAGGCAGCTGCCCGATGCGAGAGCCCCCGGCGCGTGACTCGCGATGAAGCACGGCATCGATTCCCACTGGACGCCATCACCACCATGCAACAACCACTGCTGATCACTTTCCACGGCCTGGCGCGTTCCGACGCGGTGGAGGCCGACGTCCGCCGCCGCTGCGAGCACCTGGAGCGCTTCGCCTCCGACATCATGTCCTGCCGCGTCGTGGTCGACCTGCTGCAGGCGCACCAGCAGCAAGGCCGGCCCTTCGGTGTGCGCATCGATCTCACGCTGCCCGGGCGCGAGCTGGTCGCCAACCGAGTGCAGCACGAGGACGTCTACATCGCGGTACGCGACGCCTTCGAAGACATGCAGCGGCAACTCGAGGACTGGGTGCGGCGCCGGCGCGGCGACGAGAAGCAGCACGCCACCCGCACGCCGCTGCCGGAGTAGTGCCGCTCGGCGCCAGGCCGGGCGGCAAATGCCCGGGACCCCACGATCCGGATCAGCCGGGCCGCCGTTCACCTCTTCCGCCATGACATCCATTGCCATCGAACTGGGAACACCATGACCTACGACCGCACATCCCCACCGGACCGCCGCCTGCACTGGGTGCTCCTGGCCAATGCCTCGCGCGCACGGCTGTTCGAACGCGACCACGACAACGGCGCTTTGAGAGAGCTGGGCGATTTCGTCCACCCCGGCAGCCGCCTGAAGAGCGCAGCGTTGAGCCACGATCGTGCCGGCCAGGGTTCAAAGGGTTCCGCGCGAGCGCATTTCGAGCCGCCCACGTCGCCGAAGGAGCGGGAACAGCAGCACTTCGCCGAGCAACTGTCGCAGCATCTGGAAGAAGCCGCCCGCGCCGAACGCCTGGTCGGCTGGGCGGTCATCGCGTCGAGCCCCTTCCTGGGCCGCTTGCGTACCGCGCTGGGTAGCGCCGCCGCCACGCGCCTCACGCACCACGTGGACCGTGACCTCACGGCCTGCGTGGGCCAGGAGTTGGAGCAACGCGTCACCGAGTTGCTGCTCGCGCACCCCAGCTCGGACCCGGGCGGGAGCTGAGGGGCCGGCGAGCTCAGGCACCTGCGGCCGCGCCGCCCCGCGCCGCCGTCTCGCTCAGAACTCCGGCTCCGCCCCTGCCATGGGAGCGCCGGCCGCCGCCGAGGGCGCAGGCGCCGGGGCACGGGCAATCAGGCAATCGGTGGTGAGGATCAGCGCCGCGATCGAGCCGGCGTTCTGCAACGCCAGGCGCGTCACCTTGGCGGGATCGATGACCCCCATCGCCAGCAGATCACCGTACTCGCGCGTGGCGGCGTTGTAGCCGAAGGCGCCTTCGCCACCCTCCTCCACGCGATGCAGCACCACCGAGGGCTCCTCGCCCGCATTGGCGACGATGCGGCGCAGCGGTTCCTCGAGCGCGCGCTCGACGATGCGCAGGCCCGAGTCGTGGTCCAGCGTCGTGCCCTTCAACTCGCGCAGCACGCGGCGCGCCCGCAGCAGCGCCACGCCGCCGCCGGGCACGATGCCTTCGGCCACGGCGGCACGGGTGGCGTGCAACGCGTCCTCGACGCGGATCTTGCGCTCCTTCAGCTCGGTCTCGGTGGCAGCGCCGACCTTCACCACGGCCACGCCGCCCGCGAGCTTGGCGATGCGCTGGTCCAGCCGCTCGCGGTCGTAGTCGGAAGTGGCCTGCTCGCGCTCCTTCTTCAGCGCCGCGATGCGCTCGCCAAGCGGCCCGGGCTCGCCCGCGCCGCCGACGAAGGTGGTGTCCTCCTTCGTCACCTCCACCCGGCGCGCGCGCCCCAGGTGCGACAGCCGCGCCTTCGCCAGGGGCAGGCCGACCTCCTCGTTCACCACGGTGGCGCCGGTGAGCACGGCCATGTCGTGCATCAGCGCCTTGCGCTGCTCGCCGAAGCCCGGCGCCTTCACCGCGCAGGCCTTGATGGTGCCCCGGATGGTGTTGATGACGAGCGCGGCCAGCGCCTCGCTCTCGACGTCCTCGGCGACGACGACCAGCGGCCGCCCCTCCTTGAGCACCTCCTCGAGCAGCGGCAGCAGGTCCTTCAGCGACGAGAGCTTGTCGTCGAAGAGCAGGATGGAGGCGTCCTCGAACACGACGCTCTGCCGCTCGGCGTTGTTGATGAAGTAGGGCGAGAGGAAGCCGCGGTCGAACTTGAGCCCCTCCACCACCTCCAGCTCGCTGGCCAGGCCCGATCCGTCCTCGATGGACACGGCGCCCTCGCGGCCGACCTTGTCGAGCGCGCGCGCGAGCAGCTCACCGATCGAGCGGTCGTTGTTGGCCGAGATGGCGGCCACGTGCGCGATCTCGTGCGAGCCGGCGCAGGGCCGCGCCAGGCGTGCGATCTCGGCCACCACCGCGGTGATGGCCTCCTCCATGCCGCGCTTGACGTCCATCGGGTTCATGCCCCCGGCCAGGTAGCGCAGGCCCTCGGTGACCATGGCGTGCGCGAGCACGGTGGCCGTGGTGGTGCCGTCGCCGGCCATCTCGCTGGTGCGCGCGGCCACCTCGCGCAGCAACTGCGCACCCATGTTCTCGAAGCGGTCCTCGAGTTCCACCGACTTGGCCACCAGCACGCCCGAGTTGACGATCTGCGGCGGGCCGAAGTCGCGCTCGAGGATGACCGTGCGGCCGCGCGGGCCGAGCGTCACGCACACCGCCCGCGCCAGTATCTCCACGCCACGCTGGATGCGCTGGCGCGCCTCGTCGTGGAACAGCAACTGCTTGGCACTCATCTCGCCCTCCGCGCGCGCTGCATCGACACCCGCGCGCTCAGTGCTCTTCGAGGTGCGGTGGCGACTGCCCCTCGGCCGGTTCACCGGTTTCGGCATCGATCCACTCGGCGACACCGATGGCCTGCTCGCTTTCACGCAGGGTCTCGGCCTCGGAGACCGCTTCGATGCTGTCGTTGCCGACGTAGCGGTCACGATCGGCGCCGGCCAGCGCGCGCGACTCGAAGGGGCCGAACTGCTGCGTGCCGTCCACCGCCACCCAGTACCAGCCGTCGGGGTGTTCGACCAGGGAGCTCTCGTCCGCTGCGGGGTCGGCCACCGGCGACTCGGCAATGACACGGGCTGCGCCACGCCGGCGCAGCGGCTTGGGGTGAACCGCAAGTGCACTGCGGACTGGCTTGCGCGGGGGTTTCATGCCGTCAGTGTCCGGGCCGGCGCCAGCCCGCCACTTGAGCGCGCTCAATGTCTCAATGTATTGGCCGCTGGAGAGGCCAGCGACGCCGCGGTCCATGGCCTGTCGCGTGCCGCGCCAGCGCATCGTTGCGGCGGCACGCGCGGACGCGGCGACGCCTGCCGGCAACGCCCTTGCGCCTCACCCGCCGCGCTGCGCCCCTGCATCGCGTTGAATTGATCCGGCTCAACCCCCCGAGACCCGTTGCGCGTGCAATGCCCTGGTCGGGGTGGCGTGGTGCCGCCGAAGCCCAAGCAGCGAGCTGACGGCTCGCACGACAAGAACGCCGAACGGAGGCAAGTTCCATGAAGTCGCCACGGCTCGCCGGCAGACGAAGAGCGCCGATGTGGCCGCGCCTCGTTTGCAGATGGCGTGTCCTCGCGGCCGCGTTGCTGGCCGGCTCGGCGATGGCTCAAACCACCCCGGCGCCGAACCCCTGGGTCGACGAAGTGCTGTACTTCGTGCTCATCGACCGTTTCGCCGACGGCGACCCGGCCAACAACCGCGGCGTCGACCGGCGCAACCCCGGCGGCTGGCACGGCGGCGACCTCAGGGGCCTGACACAACAGCTCGGTGAGCTCAAGGACCTGGGCATCACGGCGCTGTGGATCAACCCGGTGCAATTGCAGCAGGCGCGCGGCATGCCGGCGCAGGCGCCCGGTGCAGGCTCGTTCACGCACGAGCCGTTCCATGGCTACTGGATTCACGACTTCGAGCAGATGGAGCCGCGCTTCGGCACCGAGGCGGAGCTGAAGGCGCTGGTGGACGAGGCAAAGCGGCGCGGCATCAAGGTGCTGCTGGACGTCGTCGTCAACCACACCGGCTACACGTCGTCGTACGCCGCACGCAGGACCGCCGCCGGCGAAGCCTGGGTCCGCATCGGCGAGGGCAATTGCGAGGTCAATCCGATCACCTGCGCCGTCGGCGGCCTGCCCGACCTGAAGACGGAGATCCCCGAGGTCCGCGACCACGTCATCGCCGCCAACATCGCGCTGGCCAGGCGCACCGGCGTCGCCGGCTTCCGCATCGACACCTACAAGCATGTCGACAGCGACGTCTGGGCCGAACACCGCCAGCGCACGCGCAGTGAACTCGGGCCGGAGTTCTTCCTGCTCGCCGAGGTCTGGGGCGGCACGGCGCAAAGCCTGGACGCGTTCTTCGAGCGCGACGAGGTCGATGCCGCGTTCGACTTCAGCTTCAAGGGCAGCTGCGAAGGCTGGGTCTTGGGTCGCGGCCGCACGGTGGCCTACGCGGCCTACCTGCGCGGGCGGCACCAGGTGCGCCCGGGCCACGTGCTCGCGCACTACCTGTCCAGCCACGACGAGCCGATGATGCTCGGCAACCTGCAGGGCGACCGCGCACGCTTCCGCCTGTGCGCCGCGTTGCAGATGACCTCGTTCGGCCTGCCGGTCATCTACTACGGCGAGGAGGTCGCGCGCGGCGGCCATGCGTGGCCGTTCAACCGCAACGACATGCCGTGGGGCGAACGTGACATCGCCCCCGGCAAGGGCGTGCCGCGCGACGAGGCGCTGCGCGCCTTCTACAAGCAGCTGATCGCCATCCGCAAGGAGCACGCGGCGCTGCGCCGCGGCGACTACACGATGCTCACGCAGCCCGCCGACAGCGCGCTCGCCTTCGCGCGCCGCGTCGCGGGGCCCGACGGCACGGCCACCGATGCCGTGCTCGTGCTCGCGAACCGCGAGGACAAGGCCGTCGGCGTCGACATCGCCCTGCCCGCCTGGTGGCCCGCACGCCCGCTGCGCGACCGCCTGAGCGACGAAGTGCTCGGCCTGGCCGAAGGGCGGCTCAAGGTCGAGCTGGCTGCCCGCTCGGTGCGCATCGTCGTGCCGTCCAAGCCCTGAACGGCGACGCGGGCAGGAACGCGCGATGGCCACCATCACCCTCGACCACATCGGCAAGTCGTACACGGCAGGCGTCGACGTCATCCGCGACCTGACGTTCGACATCAGGGACGGCGAGTTCGTCGTCTTCGTCGGCCCCTCGGGCTGCGGCAAGTCGACCGTGCTGCGCATGATCGCCGGGCTGGAGACGGTGACCCGCGGCACGCTCAAGATCGGCGAGCGCGTGGTCAACGACGTGCAGCCGAAGGACCGCGACATCGCGATGGTCTTCCAGAGCTACGCGCTGTACCCGCACATGACGGTGTACGACAACATCGCCTTCGGCCTGCAGATCCGCAAGTTCCCCGAAGCCGACATCAAGCGGCGCGTGCAGGAGGCGGCCGACACGCTCGGCCTCAACGCCTTCCTCGACCGCAAGCCGAAGGCCTTGTCGGGCGGCCAGCGCCAGCGCGTGGCGCTGGGGCGCGCCATCGTGCGCAACCCCTCGGTCTTCCTCTTCGACGAGCCGCTGTCCAACCTCGACGCCGAACTGCGCGTGCACATGCGCGCCGAGCTCGCCCGGCTGCAGCGCCGCCTGAAGACGACCACGGTCTACGTCACGCACGACCAGGTCGAGGCCATGACCATGGGCCACCGCATCGCCGTGCTGCAGCCCTGCGGCAGCGACCCCAAGGTCGGCAACCTGACGCAGATCGGCACGCCGATGGAGATCTACGACACGCCGGCCAACCTCTTCACCGCCGGCTTCATGGGCACGCCCAAGATGAACCTGCTCAAGGCCAAGGTCAGCGGCGACGGACACGACGTGCTCTTCTACGGCGTGCGCATGCCGGTGCCGGCGACGCTGAAGGAAGCCGCGCTGACCTACCGCGGCCGCGACGTGATCCTCGGCATCCGCCCCGAGCACATCGGCGCCGCGCACGAGATCGACTGGGAGAGCGGCTGCAGCGTCACCGGCGCGATCGAGCTGCTCGAGCCGCTGGGGCACGAGGTCATCGTGCACTTCCAGGTGCAGGGGCAGACCGTCTCCGGCCGGCTGCGCAGCCACCAGAAGCTGCCGAGCCCCGGCGAGCCGATCACGCTGCAGGTGCGCACCGATGCCATGCACCTGTTCGATCCGACCACCGAGAAGCGCTTGCGCTGAGAACCGCTCGAAGGAGAAACCCATGCTGAAATCGATCTTCAAGGCCATCGCCATCGCCGCGACGCTTCCGCTGGCCGGCACCGCCGCGGCCCAGGGCGGCAATGAGCTCGTGATCTGGCACGCCTACCGCGCCGCCGAGAAAGCGGCCTTCGAGCGGGTGGTCGAGAACTTCGCGAAGAGCCCGGCCGCCAAGGGCATGAAGGTGTCGACGCTGGCCATCCCGTACGACGCCTACGCCGACAAGATCAGCGCCGCGGTGCCGCGCGGCAAGGGCCCGGACGTCTTCATCTACGCGCAAGACCGGCTGGGCGGCTGGATCGAGGCCGGCAAGACCGTCGAGCCGATCGACTTCTACGTCGACAAGGCCACGCGCGACCGGCTGCTGCCCGGGATGATCGACGCGATGACCTACAAGGGGGGCGTGTACGGGCTGCCGATCAACTACAAGATGCCCACGCTCATCTACAACAAGGACCTCGTCAAGGCGCCACCGAAGACCACCGACGAGATGGTGAAGCTGGCCAGGACGCTCACCAACACCGCGAGCGGCCGCTACGGCCTCGCCTACTGGTACACGAACTTCTACTTCCACTCGGCGTTGATGAACGCCTTCGGCGGCGCGGTCTTCGACAAGGACGGCAAGCTCATCCTCAACAGCCCGGCCACCATCGCCTCGCTGAACCAGATGATGACCTGGTACAAGAAGGACGGCGTGCTGCCCACCGAGCCGGGCGAGGCGCTGATCGCCTCGATGTTCAACGAGGGCAAGGCGGCCATGGTCATCAACGGGCCCTGGTTCGTCGGCGACATCGACAAGAAGATCAACGTCGGCTTCGCCCTGCTGCCGGTGGTGGACGCGGCGAAGAAGCCGATGCGCCCCTGGATGACGATCGAGGGCGCCTATGTCGCCGCGAGCTCGGCGCACAAGGAGGTGGCCTACGAGCTCGTCAAGTACCTGACCAGCGAGGAGGCCGGGCTGATCCTGGCGCTGGAGGGCCGGCAGCTGCACACCAACAAGGCCATCTACAACAACGCCAAGGTCAGCGGCGACCCGGTGCTCAAGGCCTTCCGCGAACAGCTCGACCAGGCCGTGCCGATGCCCAACCGGCCCGAGATGACGATGGTGTGGTCGCCGGTGACGACGGCGATGAACAAGATCGTGAAGGGAAATGCGACGGTGGAGGCGGCGCTGAAGGAGGCGAGCGGCAGCATCCAGGACAGCATCAACGCGCTGCGCAAGGGGAAGTGAAGACCATCGGCCCCTCACCCTGACCCAAGCTGCCCGCCCGCCGCGCCATGGACTGGCTCAAGCGCTCGGCCTCGCTCGGACTGGGTGTCTCGCTGGCGCTCGTCCTGGCGCTGAGCGAGTGGCTGTTCGTCGGCGTCGGCGGCGACGCGGCGGGCGAGCAGCGCCAGCGCGAGGCGATCCTGCTCGCCAACGGCGTCGCGGCCTCGATCGCCGGCGCCGATGCCGCGGTGGCAGGCGAACGCCTGGCTCGCTGGCGGCGCGAGCACGGCGCGATCGAGTCCGTGCTGATCATCGTCGGGCGCGAGCTGCGCGCTTCGACCCGCCCCGAAGACGAGGCACCGCGCAACCTGAGGCGCGAAGAGAAGCCGCTGTTCGACCTGGCCAACGAACTGCGCGCCGCGGGCGAGACCAACGTCGGTGAAGGCGCCGTGCGCAAGAAGATCATCCGTCTCGACGACCCGCGCGATGGCGTGGTCACCGTCAGCGTGCCGCTGGCGCTGCAGGGCGGCGACACGGGTCAGGTCGAGGGCATGGTGCAGGCCAGGGTGCGCCCGTCGGCGACGCTGGCCGCGGCCGCCGCCGCCTCGCCGGGCTGGGCGCTGCCGCTCGGCCTCGTCGCCGCGGCGCTGGTGCTGGGCGCGCTGCTGCGCATTCACCCCGAGCGTCGCTTCGACATCGGCCGCGGTCTCGCCGTCGCGCTGCTGCTGGGCATGGCGATCTTCTTCCAGCAGCAGCGCCTCGCCCTCATGGCGCAGGCGGGTGTGGCGGCCGATACGGCCCTCTCCCAGGTCCAGGCCGCCGCCATGGCCACCCACGCGCGCAGCGGTGCGCCCGCACTCGCGCCGCAGCCGGCGAGCGTCTGGGACACCGACGCCTACGGCCGCCCGCGCAACCTGATCGGCGGTGAAGGCCGATTGCTGCCGCGCACCACCGCGCTGGCACCGGATTCGCACGCGCAATTCCTCGCGCGCAGCTTCTGGGCGCTGACCGCGCTGGGCTTGGTCGCGCTGCTCTTCTTCGTGCAGGGTCTTGCGACACGCACCGCCCAGGCGCTGCGCGAGCACGCCACGGCTTACGCCTACGTCGCACCGGCCATGATCGGCATGCTGGTGCTGGTCTTCTTCCCGTTCTTCTACGGCATCGCGCTGTCGTTCACCGACACCACGCTCTTCAACGAGCAGCAGCCCTTCCGCGAGCGCTGGATCGGCCTGACCAACTTCTGGGCCATCCTCGGCGACTTTCATATCGTCAGCACCACCGCCGAGGGCACGGTGGTGAACTACAAGAACTTCTACTGGACGCTGATGGTCACGGTGATCTGGACGATCACCAACGTCAGCGTCGGCGTCAGCTTCGGCTTCCTGCTCGCGCTGGCGCTGAACACCGAGGGGTTCCGGGGCAAGACGATCTACCGCGTCCTGCTCATCCTGCCCTGGGCGATCCCGAACTACATCACCGCGCTCGTCTGGCGCGGCATGTTCCATCCGCAGTTCGGCGTCATCAACCAGTTCCTGCAGATGTTCGGGCTCGAACCGGTGCGCTGGTTCGACGGGGTCGTGAGCTCGTTCGTGACCGGGCTGGTCACCAACGGCTGGCTCAGCTTCCCTTTCATGATGGTCGTCATCCTCGGCGCGCTGCAGTCGATCCCGAAGGACATGTACGAGGCCGCTTCGGTCGAGGGGGCCAGCCGCTGGCAGCAGTTCCGCCGCATCACGCTGCCGCTGCTGCGGCCCACGCTGGTGCCGGCCGTGGTGCTCTCGGTGGTGTGGACCTTCAACATGTTCAACATCATCTTCCTGGTCAGCGGCGGCGAGCCGGGCGGCGCCAACGAGATCCTGATCACGAAGGCCTACAAGATTGCGTTCGAGCAATACCAGTACGCCTACGCTGCGGCCTACTCGACGGTGATCTTCATCATCCTGCTCGTGTACGGGTATTTCCAGACCCGCCTCACGCGCGCGACCGAAAGCTACTGACATGAGCTTGGGTCAGGCGAAGAACCCGTTGTGGCTGCACGCGGCGCTCGTCAGCTTCACGCTGCTGACGATCTACCCGGTGCTGTGGGTGCTGGCGCTCGCCTTCTCGGGCCAGCAGAGCGTGGGGCTGGTCGACCTGCCCAAGGACCCGAGCCTGCTCGAGCGTGCGCGCGGCATCGTGCCCTGGCCGGCGCACGTCTCGGCCCGCAACTTCGTCGACGTGATGACCGAGCAGCCGTTCGGCCGCTGGCTGCTCAACAGCGTGATCGTCTCGCTGCTCACCACCGCGCTCGGCGTCTTCCTCGCCTGCACGGCGGCCTATGCCTTCAGCCGCTTCCGCTTCCCGGGCCGCGACCAGGGGATGCTCGCCTTCCTCGTCTCGCAGATGTTCCCGGGCACGCTGATGCTGATTCCGCTGTTCATCATCATCGTCAAGTGGCTCGGCCTCGGCAACACGTTCTGGGGCCTCGTGATCGTCTACGCCACCACCGCGATCCCGTTCTGCGTGTGGATGCTGAAGGGCTACTTCGACACCATCCCGATCGACATCGAGGAGAGCGCGCGCATCGACGGCGCGAGCCCGCAGGTCATCTTCTTCCGCATCATCCTGCCGCTGGCCAAGCCCGCCATCGCCATCACCGCGCTGTTCTCGTTCATGACGGCGTGGAACGAATTCATCCTCGCCTCGGTGTTCATGGAGAGCGAGGCCAACTACACGGCGCCGGTCGGCCTGAGGTTCTTCGTCGGGGGCTTCAGCTCCCAGTGGGGCTTCTTCGCGGCCGGATCGGTGATCGTGTCGCTGCCGGTGGTGATCCTGTTCATGTACCTGCAGAAGTACCTGGTCTCCGGGCTCACGGCCGGAAGCGTCAAGTGAGGTGCCGAGCCGCGCGCGCGGACGAGGTGCCCCATCTCCCCAGTTCCCCCCAACGACTGACCGCTAGAGAGGAGTCAAGCATGAAGCACGGAACCTCACCCCTGCAGGCCCTGGCCATCGCCGTCGCGCTCGCGCTCGGCAGCGCCGCCACCCACGCCGTCGAGTTCACCGACCCGCGCGGCGACGACAAGGGGCCGGGCAACTACACCTACCCCACCGACGGCGCCTACAAGGCCGGCTCGTTCGATCTCGTGAAGTTCAGCGCCGTGAAGAGCGGCAGCAACGTCGACTTCTCGGTCGACGTCGCCAGCAATCTCGAGGACCCCTGGGGCATGGGCGGCGGCTTCGCGGTGCAGATGATCTTCATCTTCGTCAAGACCGGTGCGCCCGGCGGGCGCGCCGACACCTGGACCGGCCTGAACATGAAGTTCGCGCCCGGGCACGAGTGGAACAAGGTGATCGTGCTGTCGCCGCAGAAGAAGGCCCGCGTCACCGGCGAAGCCGACGCCAAGCTCGGCGCGCTGGCCAAGGACGTGCTCGTGCCCAACATCACGCGCGGGCGCGGCCGCACCATCACCGGCTCGATCCCGCTCGCCGACCTCGGCGGCGACGGCAATGTCGACGGCTGGAGCTACCAGGTGGTGATGCAGTCCAACGAGGGCTTCCCCGCCGCCACCGACTTCCTCACGCGCAAGGTCAACGAGTACGAGGGCCAGCACCGCTTCGGCGGCGGCAACGACGCCGACTGCGACCCGCACACGATGGACGTGCTCGACGGCCCCGATGCCAAGCAGGCCGAGATGCTGGCCTACACCTGCGCGCCCGACGGCAAAGCCACGAAGTCGGCCACGCTGAAGATGGTCAAGAAGTGATCAGCACCCAACACGAGACGAAAGACACACCATGAAGAACCAACGCCTCAATCCCGTGCTCGTCGCGGCAGTGCTCGCACTGGCCTCGTCCGGCGCGCTGGCGCAGAAGCTCGACTTCAGCGGCTCGAACATCTACATGAAGTTCCTCGACGGCGACCAGCGCCGCATCAGCGACGCCAGCGGCGACACCGCCTCCGGCGCCGACCAGGGCCAGTGGACCGAGTTCGAATTGCGCATCAAGGCCACCATCTCGCGCCAGGTCGAGGCCGGCGTGCGCCTGCAAAGCCGCAGCCCCGCCTCCTACTGGACCAACTTCGGCTTCGCCAACAACGAAGGCTTCACCGACAGCAACGCACGGCCGCAGCAGAGCAAGTTCATGAAGCTGCGCGGTGCCTACGTGCTGCTCACCCCGGGCTACAGCTGGCTCGACCAGGCCCTCATCGGCAGCAGCGACTGGGGCATGTTCGATCCCTTCACGGTGGGGCCGGTGCGCTACATCGACCGCGACAACTACAACGGCCTGTACTTCAAGGGCTCGCTGCCCCTGAAAGGCGCGTCCTGGGAGTTCGCGCGGGTCTCGCTGCCCAACTACCTGCAGAGCAACTACGGCCAGGGCGCGGCCTGCTGCAGCACCGATGAAACGCAGTACAACGAGGCCGTCTACATCGGCCAGGTGAAGGGGACGCTCGGGCCCGTGAAGCTGGCCTCGAGCTACCAGTTCTTCAACGACCGCATCCTCGAAGACACCGACGGGACCGACCTCAACGGGCGCGACAGCCGCACCTTCGCCCGCAACCAGGTCGGCATGCTCAAGGCCGAGGGCAGCGTGGCGGGCGTCGACCTGAAGGGCGCGCTCTACGGCTCGATCTACAAGGCACCGTTCTTCGACCAGCCCTGGATCAACTCGCCGAAGTCCGACATCCGCAGCAAGGCGATCAAGCTCGACGCGGCCTTCGGCTCGCTGCCCGTACCGGGCCTGTCGGTCAACTACCAGTACTTCAACATCGGCGCCGGCTTCTACAGCAACACGGCCGCACGCCGCGAGTCCGACGTGCTGCTCACCGAGGGCTCCGAGGCGGCGTGGCACCGCTGGGGCCAGTCGATCTGGGCCGGTGGCGCGGCCAAGGACTACCAGCAGTCCCCGGCCTCGGCGAAGTGCTTCGGCGGCGACACCGGCGGGCGCTGCCGCGGCGACAGCGGGCTGGCCGCCGGAGCCAACGGCCTCGTCGACAACGACTTCATGGACTTCGACGAGGCGCCCAACGAATCGGTGCAGGGCTGGAAGGGCCACACCGTGGTCGTCAACTACGAGGTCGCCAAGATCCCGATGGCGTTGGAGTACACACGCCTGGGCTACAACTACAACTGGCAGGGGTTGCCCACCAGCGCCCTGGCGAACTTCTTCGCACCCTTCAACGATCGCCGCACCAGCATCGTCGTGGGCAAGATCGGCTACGTCGTGCCGGCCATGGGCGGCATCGAACTGGGCGCGAAGATCAAGCGCGTGCTCGACAAGAACGGCGGCCAGATCGCCATCGCGGCCGACGACCGCGAGACGCGCGACAGCGGCTACACGCTGAGCGCGGGCAACCAGCTCTTCGGCGACCTCTACGGTGCTGTCTCGTACGGCCGCTACACGCGCGACATCCGCACCCCGGCCCTGAACATCGACAACGAAAAGAGCATCACCGGCATCCGGCTGTCGTACAACCTGGCCGGCTTCGAGACCGGGCTGCTGTCGCAGTGGGTGAGCGGCGACGGCGATCCCGGCGAGACCGGTGCGCGCGCGAGCATCAAGCAGTACCGCATGAAGGCCTTCGTGAAGGCCATCTTCTGAGACGTTGACCGGCGGCGGGGCGGCAGTCCGCTCCTCGCGCACGGCCCATCGGGCCCCGCCCCTGCGAGGGGGTGGGGCATGTTCCTTTCCATATGGCGACCGAACGACCTGCACGAAGACCATGAAGAAGCTCGATCTGCCGACGCTGTTGCTTCTGCTCGCCCTGCTCGCCGCACCCGCCGTGCAGGCGCAAGTGGTCGGGACGCCCCCGCTGCTCGACATCACCGACCCCGAAGGTGACGACCACGGAGCCGGCAACCTCGTGTACCCGCGCGACGGCGCGTTCGCCCGCGGCGACCTCGACCTGCGCCGCCTGCGCGTGTTTGCCGAGCCGGGCGGCCTGCGCTTCGAGGCCACATTCGCCAATCCCGTGCGGCTTCCCTCCTCGGTGCGCGGCACGGGTCTCGGGGCGGAAGATCTCTCGCTGTTCGCGCGGCGCGGCTTCTATGCCTTCAACCTCGACCTCTACCTCGACACCGACGGCGTGCCCGGCTCGGGCGTGCTGGCCACCCTTCCCGGGCGCGGCGCGCGGCTGCACGCGGCCCACGCCTGGGACAAGGCGATCGTGCTGACACCGCGGCCCGAGTTGATGCGCCGCCAGCTGACCGAGGCGCTTGCCGACGCGAGCGCCGATGCCGCCGGCCGCAGCGCTGCCGCAGCCGAGGTGGGCAAGGCCGTGTACTTCGCGACCGACGTGCGCGTGCGCGCGAACACGGTGACCTTCACCGTCCCGCGCTCGTTCATCGAACCGTCGGCGTTCGCCGGCGCTTCGGTGACGGCCCTCGTGACTGCCGCCAAGCTGGCGATCGAAGCACCCTTCGGCACGCTCACGCTGGGCGCGCAGGCGCCGGCAGCGGGAAGGCCCGAGGCGACGATGGGCTATGGCGGCGACAAGGCGCCGGCCACGGCGGTCGTCGACCTGCTGGCGTCCGATCCAGCGCGGCAGGCCACGCAGCTGGCGAGCGGCAGCGCGCTCATGGGGACGGGAGGAGCGGCGGAAGCGGGCAGCCGTGCAGCGCCGGCGGGTGCGGCGGGCGCCGCCGACCCGGACGGCGGCGCAAGCCGGTCATCCTGGCTCGCCCAGGCGCTGGACATCCTGACCGGCTTCGTGCCGCGGCCACAGCCTGCCGCCGTTCAGGCAGGCGCCAATGCCACTGCCACGGCCCCGGCCGTGGCAGCGCCGGCCGCAACCCGCGCCTCCGAGCCACCGCCGCGGCGCCCGCGCGATGCCGCCTTCTACGAGCAGCAGGAACTGCGCCTGCGCGCCTTGCAGCGCCTGCGGGAGCAGGGCCTCATCACCGAAGAGGAGTACCAGCGCAAGCGGCGAGAGATCCTCGACGCGCTGTAGCTCGAGCTGCGCCTCACGCCCGCCGCTTGCCGCTTGCCGCTTGCCGCCTGCCGCCTGCCGCCCGCGGTGGGTGGTCGGAAATCGAGTCGCGCGCGTCATCCCTCTCCGAGCACCTGCCTGCCCCGTGCCGCCGTGGCCGCGCGCCGAACGACACGGGGCCTGCTGGTTCGCGCGATTGTCACGACGTGGCCCGCATTGCATCATCATCGGCCGCCAGGTCGGAGACGACCGAGCGGCATGGCAGGCATCGAATGCGAGAGAGAGGCAACCACGTGGCGGACCGTCCCAGTTTCTGCTCGGCCTGCGGCGCGGCGGTGGCGCCGCCCGACGCCGTGTTCTGCGGCCGCTGCGGCGCGCGCATCGGCGCCGCCGGCGCAGGCCCGGCGGCCGCGGGTGCGGCCGCGGGCAGCTCCGCCATGCAGGCCATCATCAACCGCATCACCGACACCGTCGGACTCGAGCGGCTGGAGGGCTTCAGCGTGCGCGCCCTCTTCTCCGAGACGCTGCGCCATCGCGGGCCCGACGAGATGGAGCGTTATCTCGGCGTCGGCACTCCCGACACGACTCCGCCGCTCACCGCCGAGATGGGCCAGTGGCCGCGGCCCTGGCTCTTCCTGCGCACGCTCGTCTTCGCCCTCGTCGCCTACGGCGTGCTGCTGCTCACCTGGAAGGAGTTCGGCAACATCAACGTCGTGCCGGCGCTCATCATCGTCGGCTCGTTCGCGGTGCCGCTGGCGACGCTCATCCTCTTCTTCGAGCTGAACACGCCGAAGAACGTCTCCATCCTGCGCGTCGTGCAGCTGGTGGTGCTGGGCGGCGTGGTGTCGATCGGCATCTCGCTCTTCCTGTTCCGCCTCACCAACCTCAGCAGCTGGCTGGGGCCGCCGGCGGCGGCCTTCATCGAGGAGGTGGGCAAGCTGGCGGCGCTGCTCCTGCTGGCGCGCTTCGCGCAGCAGGAGCGCTACGCCTTTGCGCTCAACGGCCTGCTCTTCGGCGCCGCCGTCGGCGCCGGTTTCGCCGCCTTCGAGTCGGCCGGCTACGCGCTGCGCATCGGCCTGCGCAGCGCCGACGACATGCTCACCAACATCACCGTGCGCGGCCTGCTGTCGCCGTTCGCGCACATCGCCTGGACGGCCATCGCCGCCTGCGCCGTGTGGCGCGTGCGCGCCGGCGGCGAGACGCTGCTGCAGGCGCTGATGCACCGCAGGTTCCTCGTCCTCTTCGCGGTGCCGGTGGCGCTGCACTTCACCTGGAACTCGGCCTTCCAGCTGCCGCTGATGCTGAAGTACGTGGCGCTCGGCTTCCTCGCCTACGTGGTCATCTTCAGCCTCGTGCAGTCGGGGCTCAAGGAGGTGAAGCGCACCGCCAGCCCCGATCGGCTGGACCTGGAGGCGCTGGACCCGACGACGATGATCCGCACGATGCTGCAGCGGCGCACCGAGCCCGCGCCTGCTGCTGGCGCTGGTGCCGTTGCTGCGGCGGTGCCGGCGCCGCACTCGCGGGCGGCGCCGCCCGCACCGGCTGCGCCCCGCGCACCGCTCGCACCGCTCGCACCGCCCGCACGGCTCCCGCCGCTCGCATCGGTGGCGCCGGCGCCACCGCCGATGCCCGACCTCGATTCGCCGCTGGCCGGCATCCAGCACGCGCCGGGCTCGGCCGACATCGACATCGACCCCGGCGTGCCGCCGACGCGCAAGCTGGTGTGAACCCCATCCGATCCGAGGCGACGGCATGATCTCCTTCTGCGACATCCGCTACGTGCGCCTGGGCACGCGCGACCTCGGCGCCGCCGACGGCTTCGCGCGCGAGGTGGTGGGCCTCGAGTTCGCGCGCGAGGAGAACGGCGCGCGCTACTACCGCAGCGACGACCGCGACCACACGCTCGTCTACTTCGAGGGCGACCCGCGCGACCACACGGTGGCCTTCGAACTGGCCGACATGGCCGCGCTGCAGCAGGCGGGCAAGGCCTTGTCCGACGCCGGCGTCGCCGTGCACGAAGGCCGTGCGGCCGAGTGCGAGATGCGCCGCGTCGGCGCCTTCATCCGCTTCGACGACCCCACGGGCAACGTCATCGAGGCCGTCGTGCGCCCGCATCACAGCGGACGGCGCTTCTTCCCCAGCCGCGACGCCGGCATCACCGGCTTCAGCCACATCGGGCTGTGCTCGATGTCGCCGGCGCGCGACGAGCGCTTCTGGACCGAGCTGCTCGGCGCCCGCGTCTCCGACCGCATCGGCGAGGCGGCACTGCTGCGCATCGACCCCGTGCATCACCGGCTGGCGCTCTTTCCCACCACGCGCGCCGGCATCCAGCATGTCAACCATCAGGTGGCAAGCGTCGACGACGTGATGCGCGCCTGGTACCAGTTGCGCGAGAAGAACGTGCGCATCGTCTTCGGCCCCGGGCGGCACCCGACCTCGGGCGCCGTGTTCCTCTACTTCGAAGGCCCGGACGGCATGGTCTACGAATACTCGACCGGCGTGCGCCTCATCGCGCCCGAAGACGAGGCCACCTACAGGCCGCGGCAGTTCCCGGCCATCCCGCAGTCGTTCTGCATGTGGGGCAGCCAGCCCGACATCCCGGAGTTCCGGCGATGAGCGCGCCGGGCCGCTCCCGAGCGCTCATCCCGGAGCGCGCACCGCGAAGGACCATCCGATGAGCGCACCCACCACCGTGATCATGCCGGGCCGCGCGAAGCCGCGCGGCGCCTACCCGCACCTGCGCCGTGCCGGCCCGTTCCTCTTCGTCTCGGGCACGAGTTCGCGAAGGTCGGACAACACCATCGCCGGCGCCAGCGCCGACGCCATGGGCACGGCGCAGTTCGACATCCGCGAACAGACGCGCGCCGTCATCGAGAACATCCGCGACATCCTCGCCGCCGCCGGTGCCGAGCTGAAGGACGTGGTCGAGATCAGCACCTACCTCGTCGACATGGCCGACTTCGCCGGCTACAACGAGGCCTACGCCGAGTACTTCAGCGCCGAGACCGGCCCGGCGCGCACGACGGTGGCGGTGCACCAGCTGCCGCACCCGCACCTGCGCATCGAGATCAAGGCCGTAGCCTACAAGCCATGACCGCCGCGACCCGTCCCTGACGCTCACCGACATGCCCGCTCACGTGCCCGCTCCCCTGCCCGCTCCCTTGCCCGCTCCCTTGCCCGGTTTCCGCTACGGCCGACCCTTCAACTTCCAGCGCTGGCTCGACGACAACGCCCACCTGCTGAAGCCGCCGGTGGGCAACCGGCAGATCTGGGCCGACGCCGACTTCATGGTCACCGTGGTCGGCGGCCCGAACGAGCGCAGCGACTTCCACGACGACCCGCTCGAAGAGTTCTTCTGGCAATTCAAGGGCAACGCCTTCCTGCTCGTCTGGGACCGCGGCCGCTACGAGCGCGTGAACCTGCGCGAGGGCGACATCTTCCTGATGCCGCCGCACATGCTGCACTCGCCGCAGCGGCCCGAGCCCGACAGCCGCTGCCTCGTCATCGAGCGCCAGCGCCCGCCGGGCCTGGTGGACGCCTTCCAGTGGCACTGCGCGCGCTGCGGCGCGCTCGTCACGCGCGCCGAGCTGCAGCTGGCCGACATCGTGGCCGACCTGCCGGCCGCCTACCAGCGCTTCTATGCCAGCGACGACGCGGCACGGACATGCGGGCAGTGCGGCACCGTGCATCCCGGGCGCGAGCACAAGGCCTGGCACGCGATGCTGGCCTCTTCGGGCCTCCTCGACGGCAGCGCGGCATGAGTGGCCTCGACGACGGCGTCGAGGACAAGGTCGAGGGCGGCGGCCTCGACCTGAACGGCCGGTGGCCCACCGGCATGATCGACATGCACGCGCACTGCTTCCCGCGCATCTCGCGCGCCGAGGCCCGGGCGGTCGACGCCGAGCGCGCCCCCTGGCTCGAGGTGGCTGCCGATGGCGAGAGCGGCCACATCATGCTCGGCGACGAGCGCTTCCGGCCCGTGCAGGCGCAGCTGTGGGATCCGGGGCGCCGCGTCGAGAGGCTCGATTCGCAAGGCGTGGCGCTGCAGGTGGTGTGCGCGACACCGGTGATGTTCGGCTACGGCTGGCCGGGCGCGCGCGCCGCCGAATGGGCGCGGCGCATGAACGAGCACGTGCTCGCCTACTGCGCGTTCGCGCCGCGGCGGCTGAAGGCCCTGGCGCAGGTGCCGCTGCAGTCGCTCGAGCTCGCCTGCGCCGAGGCCGGCCACGCGATGGCGGCCGGCTGCATCGGCGTGCAGATCGGCAACCATGTCGGCGACCGCGACCTCGACGACGAGGCGCTGGTGCAGTTCCTCGTGCATTGCGCGCGCGAGCGCATCCCGGTCCTCGTGCACCCCTGGGACATGATGGGCGGCGCGCGCATGAAGAAGTGGATGCTGCCCTGGCTCGTCGCCATGCCCGCCGAGACGCAGCTCGGCATGGTCTCGCTCATCCTCTCCGGCGCGCTGGAGCGCATCCCGGACAGCCTGCGCATCTGCTTCGCGCACGGCGGCGGCAGCTTCGCCTGGCTGCTCGGCCGCGTCGACAACGCCTGGCGGCAGCGCGACATCGTGCGCGAGGACTGCCCGCAACTGCCCTCGAGCTACGCGCGGCGCTTCCACGTCGACAGCGCCGTCTTCGATCCGGGTGCCCTGCGCCTGCTCGTCGAGGTGATGGGCGCGGACCGCGTGATGCTCGGCTCGGACACGCCGTTCCCCCTCGGCGAGCCCCAGATCGGCAGTCTGGTGCATGGATTTCCCGGGTTGACACCCGAGGAGAAGGCAAAGATCATGCACAATAATGCAGCTTCGTTCTTCGACCTCGCCGTGCCCACGGGCCGGGGTTGACCCGGAGAACCGCTGCAAGAGCGCCTCCTACACTGCCCCGTTCTTCCGACACGGAGTCCTTGCCATGCCCCGCTTCACCGCCCCGCTCATTGCCGCGGCCGCACTCGCCCTGGCCGGCGCACCGAGCTTTGCCCAGGCCCCCATCAAGATCGGCTTCATGGCCGAGCTGTCCGGCCCGCAAGGGGCGCTCGGGCAGGACCAGTACGACGCCTTCATGCTCGTCGTCGAGCGCAACGGCGGCAAGCTCGGCGGCGTGCCGGTGCAGGTGATCCGCGAGGACAGCCAGCTCAAGCCCGACGTCGCCACGCAGATCGTGCAGAAGCTCATCGAGAAGGACCAGGTGCCCATCATCACCGGCATCACCTTCTCCAACGTCATGATGGCCGTGCACAAGCCCATTACCGAGAAGGGCGTGTTCCTCGTCGGCAGCAACGCCGGCCCGGCGCCGATCGCCGGCGCGATGTGCTCGCCCTATGCGTTCATCACCAGCTGGCAGAACGACAACCAGGCCGAAGTGGTGGGCAAGTACGCCACCGACAAGGGCTACAAGAAGGTCGTCGGCATGGCGCCCAACTACCAGGCGGGCAAGGACTTCATCGCCGGCTTCAAGCGCTTCTACAAGGGCGAGGTGGTCGACGAGATCTACACGCCGCTGAACCAGCCCGACTTCAGCGCCGAGCTGGCGCAGGTGGCGGCCAAGAAGCCCGACGCGGTCTACGTCTTCTACCCCGGCGGCCTGGGCGTGAACTTCGTGCGCCAGTACCAGCAGGCCGGGCTGCTGGGCAAGATCCCGCTGCTCTCGACCAGCACCACCGACGGCTCGACGCTGCCGGCGCAGAAGGAGGCCGCGCTCGGCGTCATCTCCGGCACCTTCTGGGGCCCTGACTTCGCCAACCCGGTGAGCAAGCAGTTCGTCGAGGAGTTCGAGAAGAAGTTCGGCCGCATCCCCAGCCAGTACGCGGCGCAGAGCTACGACGCAGCGCTGCTGCTCGACAGCGCCATCGGCAAGGTCAAGGGCAACGTCGCCGACAAGGCTGCCTTCCGCGCGGCGCTGAAGGCGGCCGACTTCAAGAGCGTGCGCGGCGACTTCAAGTTCGGCGCCAACCACTTCCCGGTGCAGGACATGCACATCTTCGAAGTGGCCAAGGACGCCAAGGGGCGCGTCAGCCTGAAGACGGTGGCCACGCCGCTGAAGGCGCACGTCGACGCCTACGCCGCCCAGTGCAAGATGTGACCGGCTGAGGCCGCGCCCGCAGCCACAGGCCGGCCTCGCGCCGGCCTTTTCACGCACCACCGCAAACCGCCATGACCCTCGGCCTGCTGCTCACGCAGTTGCTCAACGGCATCCAGCTCGGCGTGCTGCTCTTCCTGCTCGCGAGCGGGTTGACGCTGGTGTTCGGCATCATGAGCTTCGTGAACCTGGCGCACGGCTCGCTCTACATGATGGGCGCGTACTTCGCCGCCGCCGCGTTCAACGCCTTCGACAACAGCTTCATCGCCGCGGCGCTGGTGTCGGTGCCGGCGACGCTGCTGCTGGGCCTGGCCGTCGAGCGGCTGCTGCTCACGACGCTCTACCGGCGCGACCACCTCGACCAGGTGCTCGCCACCTTCGGCCTCATCCTCTTCTTCAACGAGCTGGTGCGCGCCATCTGGGGCCCGGCGTCGGTGTACATGAACGTGCCGCAGGCGCTGTCGGGCACGGTGGACCTGTTCGGGCTCGCCTACCCCTCCTACCGCTTCCTGATCATCGCCGTCGGCCTGGCGGTGGGCGGCGCCTTGTACCTGCTCATCCACCGCACGCGCGTGGGCATGCTCATCCGCGCCGGTGCCGCCAATGCCGAGATGATCTCGGCGCTCGGCGTCAACATCAAGGGCCTCAACAGCGTCGTCTTCGCGCTCGGCGCCGGCCTCGCGGGGCTGGCCGGGTTGATGGCCGGGCCCATCGTCAGCGTGCAGTCGGGCATGGGCGAGCCCATCCTCATCCTCACGCTCGTCGTCATCGTCACCGGCGGCATCGGCTCGATCCGCGGCGCCTTCTACGGCGCGCTCATCGTCGGCATCGTCGACACCGTCGGCCGCGCCTTCCTGCCGGCGCTGCTGCGCGAGTTCCTCGAGCGCTCGGTGGCGCAAGCCGCCGGCCCGGCCATCGCCAGCATGCTCATCTACCTGCTGATGGCCGCGGTGCTGGCGCTCAAGCCGGCGGGCCTCTTCCCGGTGAAGCATGGCTAGTGACCAGGACCCCCCCCGGAGCGCCTTCGGCGCCTCCCCCCCAGGGGGGCACCGCCAGCGGCCCGGCAGAGCCGGTTCCGCGGCGGCCGCTGGGCTCAAGCTGACGCTGCGCACGGCACTCGCCACGGCCGTGATCGTCGGCCTCGGTTGTGTGCCGCTGATCGCGGCGCTGCTGAACCAGCCCTTCTACGTCACCCTCTTCACGCGCATCCTCATCTTCGCGATCGCCGCCAGCGGGCTCAACCTCATCCTCGGCTACGGCGCGCTCGTGAGCTTCGGCCACGCCATGTACCTCGGCCTGGGCGCCTATGCGGTGGGGCTGCTCGGGCACCACGGCATCACCAGCGGCTGGGCGCATGTCGGGGCGGCGCTCGTGGCAGGCACCGTGGTCGCCGCGGGGGTGGGCGCCATCTGCCTGCGCACGGCCCGCGGCGGTGGCGGCATGGCCTTCATCATGATCACGCTCGCCTTCGCGCAGATGCTCTTCTTCCTCTTCGTGAGCCTCAGGGAGTACGGCGGCGACGACGGCCTGCCGGTGGCCACGCGCAGCGACTTCGGCCTCTTCTCGCTCGCCAGCAACGTGGTGCTGTACTACACGGCCTATGCGGTGCTGCTCTTGGTGCTGTTCTTCTTCTGGCGCCTGATCCACGCCCGCTTCGGCATGGTGCTGCGCGGCTGCAAGGTCAACGAGCGCCGCATGGCCGCGCTCGGCTTTCCGACGCTGCGCTACAAGCTCGCCGCCTACGTGCTCTCGGCGCTGGTGTGCGTGCTGGCCGGCGTGCTGATGGCCAACCTGACCAAGTTCGTCGCGCCCTCGTACATGGCCTGGTCGGTCTCGGGCGAGCTGATCGTCATGATCGTGCTCGGCGGCATGGGCACGCTCATCGGCCCCGTCGTCGGCGCCACCGCGCTGCTGATGCTGGAAGAAGCGCTGTCGTCGCTGAAGATCGGCATCGACGCCGTCGACAGGCTCGTCAACCAGCATTGGCTGGCCCTGATCGGCCTCTTCGTCGTCGCCGTCGTGCTGGTGCTGAAGCAGGGGCTCTATGGCCGCCTCGTGGCGCGGGACGCGCGCGAGGAGCAGCGCGGCGATCGGCACGAGGAGCGGCACGAGGAGCGGCAAGAGGAACGGCGCGAGGGAGCCTCACGATGAGCCGGCTCGAGGTGCGAGGACTGGTCAAGCGCTTCGGCGGCCTGCTCGCCACCGACCACCTGGACCTGACGCTCGAGCCGGGCGAGATCCACGCCGTCATCGGCCCCAACGGCGCCGGCAAGACGACGCTCATCAACCAGCTCTCGGGCGACCTGCTGCCCGACGAGGGCCGCATCGCCTACGACGGCCGCGACCTGACGCGCGAGCCGCCGCACCGGCGCGCGCTGGCCGGCATCGGCCGCAGCTACCAGATCACCTCGGTCTTCCCCGAGTTCAGCGTGCTGCAGAACGTGGCCCTGGCGGTGCAGAGCCACGCCGGCCACAGCTTCAGGTTCTGGCGCGCCGCGATGGACGAGGCGCAGCTGGTGCAGCCCGCGCGCGCCGCGCTCGAGCAAGTGGGCATGGCGGAGATGGCCGCTCGCCCGGTCGCGGCGCTGTCGCACGGTCAGCGGCGGCAGCTCGAGATCGCCATGACGCTGGCCACCGGCGCGAAGCTGCTGCTGCTCGACGAGCCGATGGCCGGCATGAGCCATGTCGAGAGCGAGGGCGTGGTGGCGCTGCTGCGCCGGCTCAAGGGCCGCTACACGGTGCTGCTGGTGGAGCACGACATGGACGCGGTCTTCGCGCTCGCCGACCGCATCACGGTGTTGGTCTACGGCCAGCCCATCGCCAGCGGCACGCCCGATGAAATCCGCGCCAGCACCGAGGTGCGCGAGGCTTACCTGGGCGACCAGGCCGAGGCTTACTGATGGCCGCCGCCTCCAACGCCGACCTGCTGCAGGTCGAGGGCATCGAGACGGCCTACGGCACGAGCCAGGTGCTGTTCGGCGTCTCGCTCACGGTGCGCGCCAACGAAGTCACCACCCTCATCGGCCGCAACGGCATGGGCAAGACGACGACGGTGAAGACGATCATGGGCACGCTCGCGCCGAAGGCCGGCCGTGTGCGCATGGCCGGCGTCGAGCTGCAGGGCCGTCCGAGCTACGTGTCGGCGCGCGCCGGCCTCGGCCTCGTGCCCGAGGGCCGGCAGGTCTTCCCCAATCTCACGGTGCGCGAGAACCTCGTCGCCACCGCCGGCAACCGGCACGGCGCCGCCATTCCCTGGACGCTCGAGACCGTCTACCGGATGTTCCCGCGCCTGCAGGAACGCGAGCGCAACCTCGGCTGCAACCTCTCAGGCGGCGAGCAGCAGATGCTCGCCATCGGCCGCGCCCTGATGACCAACCCGCGCCTCCTGATCCTCGACGAGGCCACCGAGGGCCTGGCGCCGCTGGTGCGCCTCGAGATCTGGAAGTGCCTGCAGCGGCTGCGCGAATCGGGCCTGGCGATGATCGTCATCGACAAGAACATCGCGCCGCTGCTGCGGCTGGCCGACCGGCACGTGATCCTCGAGAAGGGACGCGTGGTGTGGCAAGGCACCTCGGAGGCGCTGCGCGCGGCGCCCGAGGTGCTGCATCAGTACGTGGGCGTGTAGCGCGGGTTCGGCCCCGCCGCGCACGCACGCACGCACGCACTCAAGGCTTGAGGATCGCGCGGCCCTTCACGCGGCCGGCACGCAGGTCGTCCAGCGCCTGCGAGGCCTCGGCAAGCGGGCGGCTCGTCAGCGGCAGCGCGGGCAACCGGCCCTCGCGCGCGATGGCGATCAGCTCGCGCAGCTCCTGCAGGCTGCCGACGTAGGAGCCGGCGATGGTGAGCGCCTTCATCGAGACGATCGTCGGCAGCACCGCCGCGCTGCCACCGAAGAGGCCCACGCAGACGAGCTTGCCGCCCTTGCGCAAGGCGCCGAAGCCGAAGCCGAAGGTGGACGCCGCACCGACGAAGTCCACGGCTGCGGCCACGCCCCCGCCGGTGGCCTTGACGAGGGCGCGCGCGGCGCCGTCGGCCGTGGGGTCGATGACCTCCGAGGCCCCGGCCTCGCGCGCGACGTCCCACTTCGACTTGTCGACCTCGGCCACGATCGGCGCGGCGCCGAGCATCCGGCGCGCCAGCCGGATGGCCGAGAGCCCGAGGCCGCCGGCGCCGATGATCAGCACCGCGTCGCCCGCCGCCGGCGCGCCGAGCTTCTTCAGCGCGCTGTAGGCGGTGAGGCCGGAGCAGGCGAGCGTGCAGGCCTGCTCCTCGGCCTGCGGCTCGAACTCGAGCAGCACGCGCGGATGCGGCACGACGACGTGGCTCGCGAAGCCGCCGTCGCGGTTGCTGCCGAGCGCCTGCGGCGTGCCGCACAGGTGCTCGTTGCCGGCAGCGCAGGTGCCGCAGCGGCCGCAGCCGATCCACGGATAGACGATGCGCCGGTCGCCCACCTGCACGCCGAGCGTCGCCGCCTCGGGGCCGAGCGCCACCACCGTGCCGGCAATCTCGTGCCCGAGCGTGCGCGGCGGCGACATCGGCCGCGTCATGTCGATCCTGTTGCCGCCGCCGAGGTCGAAGTAGCCGTCCTGCAGGTGCAGGTCGCTGTGGCACACGCCGCAGCTGCCCACCTGCAGCAGCACCTCGGTGCCCTGGGGTTGCGGCGTGTCGCGCAGCACCCGCGCCAGCGGGCGGCCGAAGGCTTCGACCTGGTAGCTCAGCATGCCCGCTGTCATGGCCTCGGTCATGGCCTCAGTCATGGCATCACCCCTCGCTCGCTCGCTGCATGAAGGCCGCGACGGCATCGATCACCACCTCGGGCTGGTCGCGGTGCGGCGAGTGGCCGCAGTCCGGGATCTCCAGCAAACGAGCGTGGCGCACGCGACGCGCGATGCCGCGGATCTGTTCGAGCGTACCGTATTCGTCGCCCAGCCCCTGCATCGCCAGCAGCGGGCAGCGGATCGAGCCGATCTCCTCCTCGATCGACCACGAGCGGAAATCCGGTGCGAGCCACGCGTCGTTCCAGCCCCAGAAGGCGGAATCGGGGTCGTCGTGGTAGCGCGCGAGGCGCGCGCGCAGGTCGGTGCCGAGGTAGGCCTCGCGTGCCTTGGCGATGCTCGCGACCGAGAGGTCTTCGACGAGGATGTGCGGGGCGAGCACGATGAGGCCGGCGGGTGCGGCTGCCTGCCCCGCGGCCGTTGCGGCGACAGCGGCCGGTGGGGCGCCAGCGGTGCCAGCGGCCTGTGCGGCATGCAGCAAAGCGATCGACCCGCCGTCACTGTGGCCGACGAGCCACAGCGGCTGCTCGCGCCGCCACCGGCCCTGCTCGCGCAACGCCGCCAGCAGCGCCGGCAGCACCTCGAAGGCCTGCCGATGCATGAAGTCGGGTGCCCACTTCTCGCCCGGCGCACGCGGCGTGCTGCGGCCATAACCCGGGCGCGAGTAGACGAGGCCGCGCGCACCGACGGCGCGGCACAGGCGCTCGGGGAAGGCGCGCCACATCGCCACCGAGCCCAGGCCCTCGTGCAGGAAGACGATGAGCGGCGAGGCCTCCGTGCCTTCCTTCAACCACGTCACTTCGAGGCGCACCGCACGCCCCGCCCAATCGATCTCGACGAAGGCCTCCTCGGCCACGGCGCTAGGCCTGCGCCTCACGCTCGCGCTCGCGCAGCTTGAAGCGCTGGATCTTGCCGGTGGCCGTCTTCGGCAGGTCGGGCACGAACTCGATCTGGCGCGGGTACTTGTAGGGCGCGAGGCGGTCCTTCACGAAGGACTTCAGCTCGTCCTCGGTGGCCGTGCCGCCGGGCTTCAGCACGACGAAGGCCTTGGTCTTGGTCAGGCCCTCGGCGTCGGGCACGCCGATCACCGCCGCCTCGAGCACGGCCGGGTGCTGCACGAGCGTGGCCTCGACCTCGAAGGGGCTGACGTAGATGCCGCTCACCTTGAGCATGTCGTCGCTGCGGCCGCTGTAGGTGTAGCTGCCGTCGTCGTTGCGCACGTACTTGTCGCCGCTCTTCGTCCAGCCGCCCTGGAAGGTCTCGCGCGTCTTCGTGCGGTTGCCCCAGTACATCATGGCCGCGCTCGGGCCCTGGATGTAGAGGTCACCGGGCTCGCCGTCCGGCACCGCCGCGCCGCCCTCGCCGCGCAGCTCGATCTCGTAGCCGGGCACCGGCCAGCCGGTGGTGCCGTAGCGCACGCGGCCGGGCTGGTTGGACAGGAAGATGTGCAGCATCTCGGTGGAGCCGATGCCGTCGATGATCTCGACTCCGAAATGCGCCGTGAAGCGCTCGCCCAACTCCGCCGGCAGCGCCTCGCCGGCACTGGAGGCGAGGCGCAGCGCGACCTCGTTCTTCCTCGGCAGCGCCGGATGCGCCAGCATGCCCGCGTAGCCCGTCGGCGCCCCGTAGAAGACGGTGGGCTTGAGGCCGCTCACGCCACCGGTCCAGCGCTTGAACACGGCCTCCGGCGTCGGCCGCTCGGGCATCAGCAGCGTCGTCGCGCCCACGCTCATCGGGAACGTCAAGGCGTTGCCCAGGCCATAGGCGAAGAAGAGCTTGGCGGCGCTGAAGCACACATCGCTCTCCTTCAGCTGCAGCACGGCCTTGCCGTACAGCTCCGCCGTCCAGTAGGGGTTGGCGTGCGAGTGCACCGTGCCCTTGGGCCGGCCGGTGGAGCCGGACGAGTAGAGCCAGAACGCCGGGTCGTCGCCGCCGGTGGCCGCCGGCCGCGCGAGCGGCGACTGCGCCGCCACGAAAGCCTCGAACTCGACCTCGGCGGGGTGCAATGGCGAGTCCCCCGAAGTGGCCCCGCGGAGCGGGGCCAGGGGTCGCGACACGATCACCTTCTGCACCTCGTGATCGGACTTGGTCATCGCCGCATTCACGGCCGGCAGCAGCGCACCGGAGACGAGCACCGCCTGCGCGCGCGAGTGCTCGAGCATGTAGGCGTAGTCGTCGGCGGTGAGCAGCGTGTTCACCGCCACCGGCACGACGCCCGCATACATCGCGCCGAGGAAGGCGGGGGGCCAGTCGGTGGTGTCGAGCATCAGCAGCAGCACGCGCTCCTCGCGCTTCAGGCCGAGCCCGCGCAGGCCGGCGGCCACGCGGCGCGCGCGCTCGTCGAGCTGGCCGTAACTCAGCGCGCCCAGGTCGTCGACGAAGGCGGCCTTCGCCGCACGCGCCGCGTTCGCGGCCAGCAGGTGCTGCGCGATGTTGAAGCGTTCGGGTGGCGGCGGCACCTCGGTGGAGGGAGTCGGCACGGTCATCGTTGTCTCCTGGATGTGGTCGATCGACGCGGCGCCGGCGACCGGCGCGAACCGCCCGGCTCAGCGCGTGAACTGGATTTGTCCCTGCGGCAGCAAGTAGAGCACCAGCGCCCGCCCCCGGCTCACCGTGGGCCGGTGCGCGCTGCCGGGGCCGTAGACGCACCAGCCGGCGGGCCGGCCGTCGAACTGCGCGTCGCCCTCGACCGGCATGATGAGGTCGATCTCGCCCAACGGGTGCGTGTGGTGCGGACCGGCGAGGTCGCGCATGTCGACGACGTCGACCGAGAAGCCGGCAAGGTCCGCGGCGGGCTTGAAGATGCGGCCGTAGCGGATGCCGCCGCCCTCGCGGTCGCACAGCCAGCCGTCGCGCACGCCGGCGCGGCACGAACGCTGCAGCGCCTCGAAGGTGGGGGAGCCGGCGCCATGGTGCGCGTTGAGCCAGGCGTCGAGCGCGGCGTCGAGTGCGCGGCCCTGGACCTGCACGGCCAATTCGGCGATCTGCGCCCGGAAGGTCGTCGGCGTAACGGCGGCTTCCTCGGCACCGTGAACCGGGTTGCTGGGGTAGGCGGGGCGGGTCTGTTCGGCCATGGACGTCTCCGGCGGATGAACTCGACTGCAACCTGGTCTTGTCACCGATGGGTCGATGCAGTATTGTGCCTGCACGGACTCTACCGATTCGCCCACATTCATGTCAAGCAATATATTGCATGCCCGCGCCGGCAGCCCGAATGGCCGCGGCGCGGCCGCGCGGCGCAAGGGGTCGCGCCCGGCGCCCGCGGCGCGCAAGGCCAAGCCGGCGCCGGCGCCCGTGGCGGCGGACGAGGCGAAGCACCCCTTCCTCGTCGCGCTGGGCGAACGCGTGCGCGCGCTGCGCTCGCGGCGCGGCATCACGCGCAAGGCGCTGGCGGCGAGCGCCGAGGTCTCCGAGCGCCACCTCGCCAACCTCGAGTACGGCCTCGGCAACGCCTCCATCCTCATCCTGCTGCAGGTGGCGCAGGCGCTGCAATGTTCGCTCGCCGAGCTGATCGGCGACGTCACCACCAGCACGCCCGAATGGCTGCTCCTGCGCGAGCTGCTCGAGGGCCGCGACGAAGCAGCGCTGCGCCGCGTGCGCATCACCGTCGGCGAACTGCTCGGCACCGGCGGCGGCAATGTCGCGCGCAGCTCGCGCGTCGCCCTCATCGGCCTGCGCGGCGCGGGCAAGTCCACGCTCGGGCAGAAGCTCGCCGACGACCTCGGCTTCCCGTTCATCGAGCTGTCGCGCCACATCGAGCAGTTCGCCGGCTGCACCATCACCGAGATCCAGGCGCTGTACGGCCAGAACGCCTATCGCCGCTACGAGCGCCGCGCCCTCGAGGAGGCGATCCAGCTCTACCCCGAGGCCGTCATCGCCACGCCCGGCGGCCTCGTCTCCGACGCCGCCACCTTCAACCTGCTGCTCGCCCACTGCACGACCGTGTGGCTGCACGCCGACCCCGAAGACCACATGAAGCGCGTCATCGCGCAGGGCGACATGCGGCCCATGGGTGGGACGCGCGGCGCCGGCGCGAGCAAGGAGGCCATGGACGACCTGAAGAGCATCCTCTCCGGCCGCGCCGCCTTCTATTCGAAGGCCGACTTCAAGCTCGACACCAGCGCCCTGCCCCTCGAGGAAACGCAGGCCGCGCTGCGCGAGCTGGTGCGCCAGGCGCTGAAGCTGCCGGTCTGACCCGCGTCACCCCCCCCACCGCCCTCGACCCCGCTGACCTGCCGCCCGCCGATGCCGCATGCAGCAAAGTGCTTGACGCCGGCTCATGACACGCACTATGATGCATTTGCCGATCCCGCCCAAGCAAGCACTTTAGTGCCACCCTGACGCCTTCCCGCAAGGAGACCGCCGTGAGCCAGACCCCGAGCCCGACCGCCAGCACGCCGCCGCGTGTCGACTACCAGACGCACCCGAGCCAGTACCGCCACTGGAAGCTCACGTTCGAGGGGCCGGTAGCCACGCTCGCCGCCGACTTCGACGAGAACGCCGGCCTGCGCCCGGGCTACAAGCTCAAGCTCAACAGCTACGACCTCGGCGTCGACATCGAGCTCAACGACGCCGTCAACCGCATCCGCTTCGAGCACCCCGAGGTGCGCACGGTGGTCGTCACCAGCGCCAAGGACAAGGTGTTCTGCTCCGGCGCCAACATCTTCATGCTCGGCGTCTCGAGCCACGCCTGGAAGGTGAACTTCTGCAAGTTCACGAACGAGACGCGCAACGGCTTCGAGGACAGCAGCCGCACGAGCGGCCTGAAGTTCCTCGCCGCCGTCAACGGCGCCTGCGCCGGCGGCGGCTACGAGCTCGCGCTCGCCTGCGACGAGATCCTGCTCGTCGACGACCGCAACAGCGCCGTCAGCCTGCCCGAGGTGCCGCTGCTGGGCGTGCTGCCCGGCACCGGCGGCCTCACCCGCGTCACCGACAAGCGCCATGTGCGGCACGACCTCGCCGACATCTTCTGCACCACCACCGAGGGCGTGCGCGGCCAGAAGGCCAAGGACTGGCGCCTCGTCGACGACATCGCCAAGCCGGCGCAGTTCGCGGCCAGGGTGCAGGAGCGCGCGCTCGAGCTCGCCAAGCAGAGCGACCGCCCTGCATCAGCCAAGGGCGTGGCGCTCACGCCCCTGGCGCGCAGCATCGAAGCCGATGCGCTGCGCTACTCCCACGTCACGATCGAGATCGACCGCGCGCGCCGCGTCGCCACGTTCACCGTGAAGGGCCCGGACGCGCGATCCGGCGCGCAGCCCAGGGACATCGCCGCCATCGAGGCGGCCGGCGCCGCGTGGTACCCGCTCGCCCTGGCGCGCGAACTCGAAGACGCCATCCTCTCGATGCGCACCAACGAGCTCGACATCGGCACCTGGCTGGTCAAGACCCAGGGCGAGGCGGCCGCCGTGCTCGAGATGGACCGGGTGCTGCTCGCGCACAAGGACCATTGGCTCGTGCGCGAGACCATCGGCCTCCTGCGCCGCACCTTCAGCCGGCTCGACGTGAGCAGCCGCAGCCTCTTCGCGCTCATCCAGCCGGGCTCGTGCTTCGCCGGCACGCTGCTCGAGCTCGCGCTGGCCTGCGACCGCAGCTACCACCTGGCGCTGCCCGACGATGCCGACAAGGCGCCGAAGATCACCGTCGGCGACACCAACTTCGGTCTGTACCCGATGGTCACCGGCCAGAGCCGCCTCGGGCGCCGCTTCTACGACGAGCAGCCGGCGCTCGAGGCCGTGCGCGCGGTGTCGCAAGACACCGCGAAAGGCCAGGCCGGGCAGGCGCTGGACGCCGACGCGGCGCTGGCGCTCGGCCTCGTCACCAGCGCCCCCGACGACATCGACTGGGCCGACGAGACCCGCATCGCCATCGAGGAGCGCGTGGCGATGAGCCCCGACGCCCTCACCGGCATGGAAGCCAACCTGCGCTTCAACGGCCCCGAGAACATGTTCACCCGCGTCTTCGGCCGCCTCACCGCCTGGCAGAACTGGATCTTCCAGCGCCCCAACGCCGTGGGCGAGAAGGGCGCGCTCAAGGTCTACGGCAAGGGCGACAAGGCTGCGTTCGACTGGAACCGGGTATGACGCTCCCCCGAAGCGGCCTGGCGGCCGCCTCCCCCCAGGGGGCACCGCGAGCGGCCCGGCAAAGCCGGTTCCGCCGCGGCCACTGGGCTGAATTCACCTCATTCATCGCATCGGAGACCTGCAGTGAGCACCATCGACTACAGCGAGAAGATCCCCAACAACGTCAACCTCGGCGAAGACCGCACGCTGCAGCGCGCGCTCGAGCAGTGGCAGCCCAACTACCTGAGCTGGTGGAACGACATGGGGCCCGAAGGCAGCCAGGACTTCGACGTCTACCTGCGCACCGCGGTGAGCGTCGACCCGCAGGGCTGGGCGCAGTTCGGCTACGTCAAGATGCCCGAGTACCGCTGGGGCATCTTCCTCAACCCGGGCGAGAAGGATCGCAAGATCCACTTCGGCGACCACAAGGGCGAGGCCGCCTGGCAGGACGTCCCCGGCGAGTACCGCGCGAACCTGCGCCGCATCATCGTCACGCAGGGCGACACCGAACCCGCCAGCGTCGAGCAGCAGCGCCACCTCGGCCTCACCGCGCCGAGCATGTACGACCTGCGCAACCTCTTCCAGGTCAACGTCGAGGAAGGCCGGCACCTGTGGGCCATGGTCTACCTGCTGCACAAGTACTTCGGCCGCGACGGCCGCGAGGAAGGCGAGGCCCTGCTCGAGCGTCGCAGCGGCCAGGAGAACAACCCGCGCATCCTGCAGGCCTTCAACGAGCCGACGCCCGACTGGCTCTCGTTCTTCATGTTCACCTACTTCACCGACCGCGACGGCAAGTTCCAGCTCTGCGCGCTCGCTGAGAGCAGCTTCGACCCGCTGGCGCGCACGACCAAGTTCATGCTCACCGAAGAGGCGCACCACATGTTCGTGGGCGAGAGCGGCGTCTCGCGCGTCGTGCAGCGCACCTGCCAGGTGATGAACGAGCTGAAGACCGACGACCCGAAGAAGCTGCGCGAAGCCGGCGTCGTCGACCTGCCGACGCTGCAGCGCTACCTCAACTTCCACTTCAGCGTCACCATCGACCTCTTCGGCGCCGACGAGAGCAGCAACGCCGCCACCTTCTACAGCACCGGCCTCAAGGGCCGCTACGAGGAAGGCAAGCGGGCCGACGACCACCAGCTGCGCGGCCAGACCTACCGCGTGCTGCAGGCCAAGGACGGCGCGCTGCACGAGAAGGAGGTGCCGATGCTCAACGCGCTCAACGAGGTGCTCCGCGACGACTACATCAAGGACAGCATCGCCGGCATCGAGCGCTGGAACAAGGTCATCGAGAAGGCCGGCATCCCGTTCCGGCTGAAGGCGCCGCACAAGGCCTTCCACCGCAACATCGGCGGCCTCGCGGGCCTCAAGGTCTCGCCCGAAGGCCAGGTGGTGAGCGAGGCCGAGTGGAAGGCCAAGGTCGACCAGTGGCTGCCCAGCGCCGGCGACCGCGCCTTCGTCGCCGGCCTCATGGGCCGCGTCGTGCAGCCGGGGAAGTTCGCCAACTGGATTGCGCCGCCGGCGCTCGGAATCAACCGCCAGCCGGTCGATTTCGAGTACGTGCGCTTCGCGTAGAGTCCTGGAGCCACGCGGTCGCCATCGGCGACCGCCGCGTCTATATCTGCAACGGGAGACGTCGATGGACATGGCCGTTGCCACCGTCATCAAGCAGCACCTGATCGACCCCGAGATCTGCATCCGCTGCAACACCTGCGAATCGATCTGCCCGGTGCAGGCCATCACCCACGATTCGCGCAACTACGTCGTCGACGCAGGCAAGTGCAATTCGTGCATGGACTGCGTCTCGCCCTGCCCCACCGGCAGCATCGACAACTGGCGCACGATGCCGCGGCTGCGCGCTTATACCGTCGAGGAGCAGCTCGGCTGGGACAACCTGCCCGCCGAGCTGAGCGCCGAGCAGATGGCCGAGGCCGGTGTGGCGACCGGCGAGCCGCCCGTCGCCGAGGCGCCCGCCCCGGCCGGCGCGCCCACGTTCGAGGCCTCGGTGACGCCGTTCCAGAGCTCGCAATACGGTGCGACGGTGCCACCGTGGTCGGCCGCGCATGCCTACACCAACCTCTATGGGCCGAAGGCAGTCGAAAAGAGCATCACCGCCACCGTCACCGGCAACGTGCGCGTCACCGAAGTCGGCAAGCAGATCGGCAGCGACTACGACACGCACCACATCGTGCTCGACTTCGGCGCGCTGCCCTTCCCGGTGCTCGAGGGCCAGAGCATCGGCATCGTGCCGCCCGGCACCGACGCCAACGGCCGGCCGCACCATCCGCGCCAGTACTCGGTCGCCAGCCCGCGCAACGGCGAGCGGCCCGGCTACAACAACCTCTCGCTGACCATCAAACGCGTGCTCGAGGACCATCAGGGCAACCCCGTGCGCGGCGTGGCCAGCAACTACATGTGCGACCTGAAGGTCGGCGACAAGGTGCAGGTGATCGGCCCCTTCGGCGCCAGCTTCCTGATGCCCAACCACCCGAAGAGCCACATCGTCATGATCTGCACCGGCACCGGCAGCGCCCCGATGCGCGCCATGACCGAGTGGCGGCGCCGCCTGCGTGCCAGCGGCAAGTTCGAGGGCGGCAAGCTGATGCTCTTCTTCGGCGCGCGCACGAAGGAGGAGCTGCCGTACTTCGGCCCGCTGCAGAATCTGCCCAAGGACTTCATCGACATCAATTTCGCGTTCAGCCGCATGAACCAGCGCGGGGGCGAGCCCAAGACCTACGTGCAGGACCGCCTGCGCGAGCGCGGCACCGACGTCGCGGCGCTGCTGAAGGACCCGAACGCCTTCTTCTACGTCTGCGGCCTGAAGGCGATGGAGGAAGGTGTCGTGCTGGCGCTGCGCGACGTGGCGCACGAGGCCGGCCTCGGCTGGGAGCAGATCGGCACTGCGCTCAAGCGCGAGGGCCGCCTGCACCTCGAGACCTACTGACCCACCGATCCAGCCACCGACCTCAGCCACCACCGGGCCGGCCCACCGGCCCGCCGATGCCAACGGCCAAGGAGACGCCGCGATGAGCCTCACGCTCCGCAAGACCTACGAGACGCTGCGCGTCGAAGCGCGCAGCCCCGGCGTCGCCTGCGTGACGATGGCCCGGCCGGCCGTCTTCAACGCCTTCGACGAGGCGATGATCGGCGAGCTCGACGACGCCATCGCGGCGCTGGAGGCCGACGCCGGCGTGCGCGTCATCGTGCTCGCCGGCGAGGGCCGGCACTTCAGCGCCGGCGCCGACCTGCAGTGGATGCAGCGCGCCAGCCAGGCAACGCTCGAGTGGAACGTGGCCGACGCGCGCCGTTTCGCCAGCATGCTCGGCCGCCTCGAAGCCTGCCCGAAGCCCACCGTGGCGCGCGTGCAGGGCGCGGCGCTCGGTGGCGGCGTCGGGCTCGTCGCCGCCTGCGATATCGCCATTGCCTCCGACAACGCGAGCTTCACGGTCAGCGAGGCCAAGTTCGGCATCCTGCCGGCCGTCATCGGCCCCTACGTGACCAACGCCATCGGCAAGCGCCAGGCCCGGCGCCTCGCGCTCACCACCGAGCGCATCGGCGCCACTGAGGCGCTCGAGATGGGCCTCGTGCAGCGCGTCGTCGTCGCCGAGCAGCTCGACGCCGCCATCGACGAGCTCGTGCACGGCCTGCTCGCCGGCGGGCCGAACGCGCACCGCGAGATCAAGCAGCTCTTCGCGCAGCTGCACCAGGGACCGATCACCGCCGAGGTGCGCGAGCTCACCGCGCAGACGATCGCGCGCGTGCGCGGCACCGACGAGGCGCGCGAGGGCTTCGCCGCCTTCCTCGGCAAGCGGCCGGCGGCGTGGATCCCGCCGGCGGGCGGGAAGGCATGAGCAGTCCTGCGGATCTGCGCGGCGCGCCGGTGCTCGTCGTCGGCGCCGGCATTATGGGTGCCGGCATCGCGCAGGTGGCCGCGCAAGCGGGCCATGCGGTGAAGCTCTTCGACACGCGCGAAGGTGCCGCCGCCGAAGCAAAGGCCAGGCTCGCCGCCACGCTCGAAGGCCTCGTCGCCAAGGGCAAGCTCGCGGCCGAGGCGGCGGCGGTGACGGCGGCGCGCATCCAGCCGGTCGCCGCGCTCGAAACCGCCGCCGACGTCGCCCTCGTCGTCGAAGCCGTGATCGAGCGGCTCGACGTCAAGCGCACCCTCTTCAAGCAGCTCGAAGGCATCGTCGGCGCGGGCTGCATCCTCGCCACCAACACCTCGTCGATCTCGGTCACGGCCATCGCCAACGGCCTCGCGCAGCCGCAGCGCCTGGTCGGCATGCACTTCTTCAACCCGGTGCCGCTGATGAAGCTCGTCGAAGTGGTGTCGGGCCTGCAGACCGACGCCGCCGTGGCCGAGGCCATCTTCGAGCTCGGCCGCGCCTGGGGCAAGGTGCCGGTGCACACGAAGAGCACGCCCGGCTTCATCGTCAACCGCATCGCGCGCCCCTACTACGCCGAGACGCTGGCGCTGCTGCTCGAACAGGCGGCCGAGCCGCCGGTGCTCGACGCCTGCCTGAAGGCGGCAGGCTTTCGCATGGGGCCCTGCGAGCTGATGGACCTCATCGGCCACGACACCAACTTCGCCGTCACGCAGTCGGTGTACGAGGCCAACTTCTTCGACAAGCGCTTCGTGCCTTCGCTCGTGCAGCGCGAGATGGTCGAAGGCGGCCTGCTCGGCCGCAAGAGCGGCCGCGGCTTCTACCGTCATGGCGGCGAGGGCAGTGCCGCGCAGGCGCTGCCGGTGGCCGTGCACGAGGCACCGGCCACGGCGCACGAGGTCACCGTGCACGGCGAGGGGCCGATCGCCGACATGCTCGAAGCCCTGGCGACGCGGGCCCTCGCCGCGCAAGGCTGGGGCCCGGCGCGCGACCGCGAGAGTGGCTGGACGGGCCTGCGCATCGATGGCGCCCGCCTCGTGCTCACCGACGGCCGCACGGCACAGCGGCTGAGCGAGGCCATGGGCGTGGCCGACGTGGCGGTGTTCGACCGGCCACTGATCGTGCCCGCCCTGCCCGGCACGGCGCTGGCTTTCGCCGTCGCCCCGCAAGCCGGCGACGGCTGGCGCACGCAGGCCGCGGCGTGGCTGGCGGCGCTCGGCTTCGCACCGCTGCCGCTGGTCGATGCACCGGGCCTCGTCGTCGCGCGCACGGTGGCGATGCTCGTCAACGAAGCGGCCGACGCGGTGCTGCAGGGCGTGTGCACGCCCGAAGGCGCCGACGCGGCGATGAAGCTCGGCGTCAACTATCCGGCCGGGCCTTTCGAGTGGTTGGCACGTTGGAGTCCGGCCGGCGTCATCGGCGTGCTCGAAGCCCTGGACACTCACTATCGCGGCGAGCGCTATCGCGTCAGCCCCTGGTTGCGGCGCCGCTGCTGATGCTGCTGCGCTGCGTCGGGCACCGCCCGCGGCCGGCAGGGCAGGCAGGGGCCGCGCCGGCACCACAATCGCCGGCATGAAGTTCGCCCAGTTCCACGCCGGCCAGATCATCGAGGCCGGCCCCTACCTCGTCACCGAAGACGAAGTGCTGCGCTTCGCGCAGGCCTTCGATCCGCAGTGGTTCCATGCCGACAAGGCACTCGCCGAGAAGGGCCGTTTCCAGGGCCTCATCGCGAGCGGCTGGCACACCTGCGGCATCGCCATGCGCCTGGCCGCGCAGGCGGCGCTCACCGACAGCGAGACCTTCGCCTCGCCCGGTGCCAGCTACGTCAAGTGGGTGAACCCCGTGCGGCCCGGTGACAGGCTGTCGCTGAAGGCGACGGTGCAGGAGACGCGCCGCTCGCGCACGCAGGCCACGCTCGGGCTGCTGCGCTGGCGCTGGCAGCTCTTCAACCAGCATGGCAGCGAGGTGCTCGACCTCGAGGTGACGAGCCTGTTCGATCTGCCGCCGTTGCCGCGGACCTGACGACTCACCGCCCGCATCCGCGCATTCGCCCGCATCCGCCCATCCGCCCGCATCCGCCTGCATTCGCCCCATGCATCGCCCCGTACCCGCCCCTGCGAGGAGCCACCGACCATGACCACGCAAGCCTTCATCTGCGACGCCATCCGCACGCCCATCGGCCGCTACGGCGGCGCGCTCAGCTCGGTGCGGCCCGACGACCTCGGCGCGATTGCGCTGCGCGCGCTGATGGCGCGCAACCCCAAGGTCGATTGGGCCGGCGTGACCGACGTGCTCTTCGGCTGTGCCAACCAGGCCGGCGAGGACAACCGCAACGTCGCGCGCATGAGCCTGCTGCTCGCCGGCCTGCCGAAAGAACTGCCCGGCGCCACCATCAACCGCCTGTGCGGCAGCGGCCTCGACGCCGTGGGCACGGCCGCGCGCGCCATCAAGGCCGGCGAGGCGCAGCTGATGATCGCCGGCGGTGTGGAGAGCATGAGCCGCGCGCCCTTCGTTAGCCCCAAGGCCGAGGCCGCCTTCAGCCGCGCCGCGGCCATCTACGACACCACCATCGGCTGGCGCTTCGTGAACCGGCTGATGAAAGAGCAGTACGGCGTCGACTCGATGCCCGAGACGGCCGAGAACGTGGCCACCGACTACAAGATCGAGCGCGCGGCGCAGGACCGCATGGCGCTGGCCAGCCAGCTCAAGGCCGTGGCGGCGCAAAAGGCCGGCTTCTTCGACGCGGAGATCACGCCGGTGACCATCGCGCAGAAGAAGGGTGATCCGATCGTCGTCAACAAGGACGAGCACCCCCGCGAGACGAGCCTCGAATCTCTGGGCAAACTGAAGGGCGTGGTCAGGCCCGACGGCACCGTGACCGCGGGCAACGCCAGCGGCGTCAACGACGGCTCCTGCGCACTGCTCATTGCCAGCGAGGCAGCCGCGAAGCGCCACGGCCTCACCCCGCGCGCGCGCATCGTCGGCATGGCCACCGCCGGCCTCGCGCCGCGCATCATGGGCATGGGCCCGGCACCGGCGACGCGCAAGGTGCTCGAGCTCACCGGCCTGACGCTGGCGCAGATGGACGTGATCGAGCTGAACGAGGCCTTCGCGGCGCAGGGCCTGGCGGTGCTGCGCGACCTCGGCCTGCAGGACGACGATGCGCGCGTCAACCCGAACGGCGGCGCGATTGCGCTCGGCCACCCGCTGGGCGCCAGCGGCGCGCGGCTGGCCACCACGGCGGTGAACCAGCTGCACCGCATCCAGGGTCGCTACGCGCTTTGCACGATGTGCATCGGCGTCGGCCAGGGCATTGCGGTGGTGCTCGAACGGGTGTGAGGGCCGGCGCGCGCTTTGATGCTCCTCTCAGAGGAGCGCAGCGTCCATCCGTGACACGGCCCGCCTGAGCAGCCCGCGCAGCCACACCAGCCCCGGGTCCTGCGAGCGGTACTTGTGCCATTGCAGCCCCTGCTCCATCGGCGTGATGGGCAAGGGCGGGGTGCGCAACTCGATCGGCAACGCCGGCAGCAAGGCGCGCGCCAGCCGCGCATGCACCGTGGTGATCAGGTCCGTGCCCACCACCAGCGCCGGCAGCACCGCGAAACCGTAGCTCGTCACCGCCACCCGCCGCGTCACGCCGTAGCGCTTCACGAACCACGCCTCGAACGCGTCGCCGACGCCGCCCGGCGGCTGCATCACCGCATGGCCGGCGGCCAGGTAGCGCTCGAAGGTCAGTTCGCCGCGCGCCAGCGGCCCGTCGCGCCACACCACGCAGACGAATTCCTCCGTGTACAGCACCTCCTCCGGGTGGTCCGGCGAGAGAAAGCCGCGCGGAATGATCAAGAGGTCGGCTTCGCCGCGCTCGAGGCTGCGGTGCGGCGTGGAGATCTGCGGCAGGAACTCGAATCGCGCCGTGCAGCGCTCCGCGCTCGCCAGCGCGAGCACGTGCGGCGCGAACACGACCTGCGTGTAGTCGGACACGAAGATGCGAAAGGTGCGGTCGCTGGTCGAGGGATCGAACTGCGGCTGGATGGCAATGGTGCTGTCCACGCGCAGCAGCACGTCGCGCACCGCCTCCTGCAGCCCCTGCGCGCGCGGCGTGGGCTCCATGCGGCGCCCCACCTGCACCAGCAGTTCGTCGTCGAAGTACTCGCGCAGCCGCGCCAGCGCATTGCTCGTCGCGGAAGGGCTCAGGTTCAGGCGCTCCGCCGCCTTCGTGATGCTGCGTTCGGTGAGCAGCGCGTCGAGCGCGACGAGCAGGTTCAGGTCGAGGCGGTTGAAGCGCATGGGTCGTCGCTGGCCTTCGCGGGTTAACCCGCAAACCGTTCACGCGATCGAATCGTCACGTTGAGACAAGCCATTTTTCATGAGGCGTCGATCTCCGTAATCTCTCGCTAACCCGATTCCCAAAAGAGAGACAGGAGACGACGAATGGCCCTGCGCCAGGCGGTGGGTGTGCTCGCGCCCGAATGCGGCACAACGGTCCTGCGGGGCTGAGACATGCCCGTGGTCGGACATGTCGGCGTCATCGGCGCAGGGCTGGCAGGCCTGGCGGCCGCCGTGGCCGCGACGCAGGCCGGCGCGCAGGTCGACATCTTCGAATCCGCCCCCGCGCCGGCACCGCTGCTCGCCCACGTCGACGTGGTGCCGAACCTGCTGCGCGATCTCGTCGCGCTGGGTGTGGGCGAAGCCTGCGTGCGCCTGGGCTTCCCGTACCAGGGCTTCGCGGTGCTCGACGGTGAGGGCCGCACGCGCTTCGAAGTCCCGACGCGCCATCTCGCCGGCACGCGCTTCCCTTCGGCGCTCGGCATGGTCTACGGCACCCTGCTCGACGTGCTGCGCGATGCCGCGCTGGCCCGCGGCGCGCGCATGCACGCGGGGTGCGAAGTGCGCGACGCCAGCGACGGCGGCGCCATCGTCACCGCCGATGGGCAGCGCCATGCGGTCGACCTGGTGGTGATCGCCAGCGGCACGACCGTTCCGGCCCTGGGCTCGCGACCGGCCCGGCCGCTGCCGCTGGAGGCGCTGCCGCAACAGTGGTGCCACGCCCTGCTGCCGCGGCCGCCGGCGCTGGAGCGCGCGGCCTGGGTCATCGGCACGGCGGGGCTCAAGGCCATGCTGGTTCCGGTGGATACGCGGCGCACCGGCGTCGCCGTGCTGCAACCGCAAAGCAGCGGGCCGCCGACCGCCGACTCGTTGCCGGCCGCGCTCGCCGGGCAGGGCCGCTGGCTGCAGTCGCTGGCAGCTCAGTGCAGGCCCGACACGCCCCTGCAGATCCGCCCGGTGCGCAGCGGCGTGCTCGACGACCCCTGGCACGAGCGCGGCACCTTGCGCATCGGGCACAGCGCGCACGTGCTGCCACCGCACTTCGGCCAGGCCGCCGCGCAGGTCGTCGAAGACGCGGTGGTCCTGGGCGACCTGCTGCGCCGAAGAAGCGAGCGCGACGAGTTGCTGCAGGCGTTCATGCGCCGCCGTGGCGAACGGACCCGGCGCGTGCACGCCGTCACGACGCAGGCCGCGCGCTGGAACCTGCGCCCGCAAGCCTCGACCGACCTGCAGGCGCTGGCCGAGCAGCTCGGCCCGCTGGTCGAGCGCCCCGCCTGAAGACCCGCCATTGCGAAACACCACCCAACGAGAGAGGAGACGCCCCCATGACCCACACCCGAATGCACACCCCGCGGCTGGTGGCCCTGGCCGCCGCCATGGCGTGCTGCGGCGCCCAGGCCTTCGAGATCGACACCGGCCACCCGGACTGGTCGGTGCGCTGGGACAACAGCGTGCGCCTGAGCACCAAGTACCGCACGGAGTCCGCAGACCCGGCGCTGAAGGACTCGTTCCGCCAGGTGCCCACCGGCGCGCCGCCGCCGGCGCCGGCCACGTTCAGCTTCCCGCAGGCGCTGAACTTCAACGCCGGCGACCAGAACTTCCAGAAGAAGGGCGTCGTCTCGACACGCCTCGACCTGCTGACCGAGTTCGACGCCATCTGGCGGCGCGACTTCGGCCTGCGCCTGAGCGGCGCCGCCTGGTACGACGACAAGCTGCACCGCAAGACCCAGGCCGACAACGACCCGACGATCGGCCAGACGCCTTACGACGAGTTTCCGAGCCGCACCAGGAAGATCGCCGGCGAGAAGGCCGAGTTGCTCGACGCCTTCGTCTTCGGCGGCTGGCGCCTGGACAACGGCATGAAGCTGACGACGCGGCTCGGCCGCCACGCGCTGCAGTACGGCGAGAGCCTGTTCTTCGGCGACAACGGCATCGCCCGCGCCCAGGGCCCGGTGGACATCGACAAGCTGCTCGCCTCGCCGAACGCGCAGTTCAAGGAAGTCGTCCGCCCGGTGCCGCAGCTGTCGGCGCAGGTGCAGCTCACGCCCGAGGTGTCGGTGGGCGGCTACGTGCAGTTCCGCTGGGAGGAAGACCGGCTGGCGCCGGCCGGCAGCTACTTCTCCACCGCCAACGTGCCCTGGGGATCGCAGCAGGTGGAGCTCGTCAACATCGCGGCCGGCACGCCGATCTCCGGCAGCTACGTGCTCACGCCCGGCGCGGACCAGAAGCCGAAGGACTCGGGCCAGTTCGGCGTGCAGCTGAAGTGGCGTCTCGACGAGACCGACATCGGCGTGTACTTCGCGCGCTTCCACGACAAGTCCGGCCAGCTCTACGGCAACCTGAATCCGGCGGCCCCGCCGAGCCCGTTCGGCACGCTGCCGGGCACCTGGTTCTACAAGTTCCCGGAGAACGTCAAGACCGCCGGCGTCAGCGCCTCGCACTCGTTCGGCGACTTCAACGTCGCCGGCGAGGCCTCGGTGCGCGACGACATGCCCCTGCGCAGCACCAACATGCTCTACCCAGGTGGCTTCGGGGCGCCGCAGCCGCGCCCGGCGCTCGGGCGCACCGCGCACCTGAACCTGTCGACGCTGGCCACCTTCGGGCCGAGCTTCATCGCGCGCGAGTCCGCCCTCCTCGCGGAGATCGCCTGGAACCGGGTGCTGTCGAAGGACGATCCCGACGGCGAACTCGACAAGGCCGCCACGCGCGAGGCCAGCGCGCTGCAGCTGATCTTCACGCCGAGCTACCGGCAGCTGCTGCCCGGCCTCGACCTGAGCGTGCCGCTGGGCCTGCGCTACGTGCTGGACGGCAACTCCTCGGTCACGGGCGCGGGCTGGGGCGCCAAGCACACCGGCAGCGCCAACCTCGGCCTGGACGGCACCTACCTCGGCGTATGGCAGTTCTCGCTGAACTACACGCACTACATCGGCAAGGCCGTGCCCTTCGTCGACTTCTCGCCGATCCTCGCCGGCGGCTCGCCGGTCTACGGCTCCGGCAATCCGCTCGCGGACCGCAACTACCTGGCGCTGTCGCTGCGCCGCACGTTCTGATCAAAGGAGCCCACGATGACGCACTCCCGCATCACCCTGGCCGCGCTCGCCGCGCTCTCCGCGCTTGCCTTCGGCCAGGCCGGAGCCGCCGTGTCCGCCGACGAAGCCACGAAACTCAAGTCCGAACTGACGCCCCTCGGCGCCGAGAGGGCCGGCAACAGGGACGGCACGATCCCCGCGTGGGCCGGCGGCCACACGACGCCGATCGCCGGCGACAGGCCCGGCGGCCGGCGCGGCGACCCGTTCAAGGACGAAAAGCCCCTCTTCTCGATCACCGCGAAGAACGTCGGCCAGTACGCCGAGAAGCTCACCGAAGGGCAGATCGCGATGCTGAAGAAGTACCCCGACAGCTACCGCATCGACGTCTACAAGACGCACCGCAGCGCGGCGGCGCCGCAATGGGTCTACGACAACACGCTCAGGAACGCCACGCGCGCGAAGCTCGCCGGTGACGTGGTCGAGGGCGCCTACGGTGGCATCCCGTTCCCGATCGCGAAGACCGGCGCGGAGGTGATGTGGAACCACCTGCTGCGCTGGCGCGGAACGGCCTGGGAGTTCAACATCAACCAGTACCAGCTGACCGCCGACGGCAGGGCCGTGCTCACCACCGACGGCCGTGCGGAGCAGCAGATGCCGTACTACTTCCAGGACGGCAACGCCGAGAGCTTCGCCAAGAGCAACGACTTCTGGCTGATCCGCCTCGTCAATGCCGGCCCGCCGATCCGCGCCGGCGAGGCCATTCTCGGGCGCGACAACCTGGACGGCAGCAAGAGCCAGGGTTGGGTCTACCTCACCGGCCAGCGGCGCGTGCGCAAGCTGCCCAACCCCTGCTGCGACACGCCCACGCCTTCGGCCGCCGGCGTGATGTCCTTCGACGAGATCGAGGTCTGGACCGGCCGCACCTCTCGCTTCGACTGGAAGCTCGTCGGCAAGCAGGAGATGTTCATCCCCTACAACGCCAACCGCTTCCTGCAGCCGAAGACCGACGCCGAGGTCATCGGCAAGAACCACTTCAACCCCGACCACATGCGCTGGGAGCTGCACCGCGTGTGGGTGGTGGAGGCGACGCTGCGCCAGGGCCAGCGCCACCAGGCGCCGAGGAGCCGCTACTACTGCGACGAGGACACCTGGACCTGCGTGCTCGGCGACCGCTGGGACGCCAACGGCCAGCTCTGGAAGACGCTGTGGGCGCAGACCTTCGTCGCGCCCGACCTGCCGGGCAATCCGATCGGCTCGTTCGGCTTCAACGACCTGATCTCGGGCCAGGGCTTCATGGGCAACCTCTACAACGCCAAGTCGTCGCAATACCCGATCAAGCCGCGCTTCCCGGACAGCGTGTTCTCGCCGGATGCGCTGGCCGGCGAAGGCGTGCGCTGAAGCCGGAGCGAACGACGATGCGCCTGTCGCGCCACACGCGGCGCCTGCTGCTGCTCCGCGTGATGGCGTGGCTGCCGGCGCTGGCCGGCGCCGCGCCCACCGGGGACGCCCTGGAGCGCACGGCCGTCGCCGTGCGCGAGCCCGCACGCGCGGTGCTGCTCGGTGCGGCGCTCGCCGGCGATCGCATCGTCGCGGTCGGCGAGCGCGGCATCGTCGCGCTGTCGGACGATGGCGCGCGCCGCTGGCGCCAGGCCAGCGTGCCGACCAGCGTCACGCTGACCGCGGTGCGTTTTGCCGATGCGAAGCACGGCTGGGCGATCGGCCATGGCGGCACGGTGCTCGCCAGCGACGACGGCGGCGAGCGCTGGACACGGCGGCTCGACGGCCGGCGCGCGGCGCAGGTCGTGCTCGACGCGGCGCGTGCCGGCGGCGATGCGCGCGCCGCGCAGGACGCCGAGCGCCTCGCCACCGACGGGCCGGACAAGCCGCTGCTCGACCTGCTGCTGCGCGGCGGGCCGCGGCTGCTCGTCGTCGGTGCCTACGGGCTCGCTCTCGCCAGCGACGACGGCGGGCAGAGCTGGCAATCGTGGATGCCGCGCCTGCCCAATCCGAAGGGCCTGCACCTGTACGCCGCACGCCAGCGCGGCCAGACGCTGCTGCTCGCCGGCGAGCAGGGCCTGGTGCTGCTCTCCGCCGACGGCGGCCTGAGCTTTCGCCGTGTCGAGACGCCCTACAAGGGCAGCTTCTTCACGGCCGAGCTGCCGGGCGAACACGGCATCGTGCTGGCCGGCCTGCGCGGGCACGCGTTCCGCTCGGTCGACGGCGGGGCGACCTGGACGCCGATCACCGCGCCGATGCCGGCCTCGATCACCGCCACCGCGATCGGCGCCGACGGCCGGCTGCTCGCGGCGAACCAGGCCGGCTTCGTGATGGCGCTGCAGGGCGACCAGCTGGTGCCGCTGAACGCCGCGCCGTTGCCGCCGCTCAACGGCCTGCTGGCGCGCGCCGGCGCGCCGCTGCTGGCCCTCACGGTGCAAGGCGCGATGAACGTCGGCGCGCAACCGCAGAGGACACCGTGATGGCTGCGTCGAACACGGCACGCGCCATCGACGCGACCGACTTCGACCCGCGCTCGGGCTCGCTGATCGAGCGCGCGCTGTTCAACCACCGCTGGCTCGTGGTGCTGCTGTGCGCCCTCGTCACGGCCGTGCTCGGCTGGCAGGCCACGCGGCTGCGGCTCAACGCCAGCTTCGAGAAGACGATCCCTGCCGAGCACCGCTACATCCGCAACTTCCTCGCCCACCAGGGCGAGCTCAGCGGGCTCGGCAACGCGGTGCGCATCGCCGTGGCAAACCCCGGCGGCACGATCTACGACGCGCAGTACCTGGAGACCTTGCGCAAGCTGAGTGACGAGGTCTTCCTCGTGCCGGGCGTGGCGCGCAACCAGATGAAGTCGCTGTGGACGCCGACCACGCGCTGGGTCGGCGTCACCGAGGAGGGCCTCGAAGGCGGCCCGGTGATCCCCGACGGCTACGACGGCGCGCCCAGGAGCCTCGAGCAGCTGCGCGCCAACATCGCGCGCTCCGGCGAGATCGGCCAGCTCGTCGCGCTCGATGCCAGGTCCAGCGTCATCTACGTGCCGCTGCTGGCGCGCGATGCGGATGGCCATGCGCTCGACTACGCGACCTTCGCGCAGCGCATCGAGGCGCTGCGCATGAAGTACGAGAGCCAGGGTGTGCGCATCCACGTCACCGGCTTCGCCAAGATCGTCGGCGACCTGATCGACGGCGTGCGCGCCGTGCTGGGCTTCTTCGCCCTCGCGGTGGCCATCGCCACCGCGATGGTGTTCGGGTACACGCGCTGCGTGCGCTCCACCGTGCTGGTGGTCACCGCGTCGTTGGTGGCGGTGGTGTGGCAGCTCGGCCTGCTGCCGACGCTCGGCTATTCGCTCGACCCGTACTCGATCCTCGTGCCCTTTCTCGTCTTCGCGATCGGCATGAGCCACGGCGCGCAGAAGATGAACGGCATCATGCAGGACGTGGGCCGCGGCGCGCCGAAGCTCGTGGCCGCGCGCTTCACCTTCCGCCGCCTCTTCCTCGCCGGACTGACGGCCTTGCTGGCCGATGCGGTGGGCTTCGCCGTGCTGCTGGTGATCGACATCCAGGTCATCCGCGAGCTCGCCATCGCGGCCTCGATCGGCGTGGCGGTGCTGATCTTCACCAACCTGATCCTGCTGCCCATCCTGCTCAGCTACAGCGGCGTCAGCGCCAAGGCGGCCGAGCGCAGCCTGCGCGCCGAGGCGGCGGACGCGGCCGGCGCGGGCAAGCAGCCGCTGTGGGCCTTCCTCGACCGCTACACGCAGCGGCACCACGCCACCGTTGCCGTGGCCGTCGCGGCGCTGCTCGGCGCGCTCGGCTTCGCGGCGAGCACGCAGCTCCAGATCGGCGACCTCGACCCGGGCGCGCCCGAGTTGCGCGCGGACAGCCGCTACAACCGCGACGTCGCCTTCGTCAACGCCGCCTACGGTGCGTCGAGCGACGTGCTGGCGGTGATGGTCAAGACCCCCGACGGACAGTGCTCGCAGTACGAGACGCTGAACAAGATCGACGCGCTCGAGTGGCAGCTGCGCCAGCGGGACGGGGTGGAGAGCACCAGCTCGCTCGCGCTGTTGAACCGGCGCGTGCTCGCCGGGTTGAACGAAGGCAACCCGAAGTGGTACGAGTTCCTGCCCAACCAGGACATGCTCAACACCGTGACCGCCGGCGCACCGCGCGGCCTGTACAACGACGCCTGCTCGCTGCTGACGCTCTACGTCTACCTGCGCGACCACAAGGCCGGCACGCTGACGCGCGTGGTCGAGCATGTGGAGGCCTTCGCGGCGGCCAACGACACGGCCGACGTGAAGTTCCTGCTCGCCGCCGGCTCGGCCGGCATCGAGGCGGCGACCAACATCGTTGTCAAGGATGCCTGGCGCACGATGCTGCTGCTGGTCTATGCGGCGGTGGCGCTGCTCGCCTTCGTCACCTTCCGCTCCTGGCGCGCGGTGGTCGTCGCGATCCTGCCGCTCACGCTGACCTCGGTGCTCGCCGAGGCGCTGATGGTCGCGCTCGGCATGGGCGTGAAGGTGGCCACGCTGCCGGTGATCGCGCTCGGCGTGGGCATCGGCGTGGACTACGCGCTCTACATCCTCAGCGTGACGCTCGCGCAACTGCGCGAGGGCCAGAGCCTCTCGGCGAGCTACTACCGCGCGCTGCTGTTCACGGGCAAGGTGGTGATGCTCACCGGCGTGACGCTGGCCATCGGCGTGATCACCTGGGTGGCGAGCCCCATCAAGTTCCAGGCCGACATGGGGCTGCTGCTCGCCTTCATGTTCCTGTGGAACATGCTCGGCGCGCTGGTGCTGCTGCCGGCGCTGGCCCACTTTCTGCTGAAGCCGCGAGCGGCCACACCCGACCTGCAGGCCCAAGCCTTCGGCGCGCAGCCGCTGGCCCTCTGAGCGGAGCACCACGATGTACGCGCACCTGCTGGTCCCGCTCGACGACACGCCGCTGGCATCGGCCACCATCGAGCAGGCCGTCGCGTATGCCGGCGCGAGCGGCGCGCGGCTGACCTTCCTGCACGCGCGCGCGGACCTGGCCGCGCGTGGCGACGGCGCGCTGCTGCACGCGATGTCGCCACAGGTCTTCGCCGATGCCGCGGCCGGCAACGCGCGCGCGCTGCTGGCGCGCGCCGAGGCTGCGGCGAGCGCCGCCTCCGTGAGCGCCGGTTCGGTGCTGGTGACCAGCGACAGGCCGCACGAGGCCATCCTCCAGGCCGCCCGCGACGCCGGCTGCGACCTCATCTTCATGGCCTCGCACGGCCGCCGCGGACTGAAGGGCGCACTGCTCGGCTCGGTGACGCGCAAGGTGCTCGAAGGTGCCACGCTGCCGGTGCTGGTGGCCGCGGTGGAGAGCAACCTCGCCGCGCGCAGCGACGAGCAACGCGCTCTGGCGCTGCTGCGCGAGGAGCACCGCTCGCTGGCCGCCGTGCTGCACGCGCTGCTCGCGCAAGTGGACGACACGGCGCGCCGGCCCGATCCGGCGCTGCTGAGCGCGATGCTGTTCTACATCGAGCAGTTTCCCGAGCGCCTGCACCACCCCAAGGAGGAGCTGCACCTGTTCGCGCGGCTGCGCCAGCGCACGCGCGAGTGCGATGCACTGCTTGGCGAGTTGGAGCAGCAGCACGAAGCCGGCAGGGGCCAGTTCGCGGAGCTGCGCAGCTTGCTCGCGGCCGGCGACCCCGACGCCTTCGCGCGTGCCGCGCATGCGTTCGCCGAGGACCAGTGGCGACACATGCGCGACGAAGAGACGGTGGTGATGCCGGCGGCCAGCCGCCACCTGCAGGCCGAAGACTGGCGCGCCATTGCCGAGGCATTCGAGGCCAACGCCGATCCGCGCCTCGGCGTCAGCGAATCGTTCGCCGCCCTGGAGGCCCGCCTGCTCGAGCTGGCCGGCCGCCGCGATCAGGAGCCCCGTGCATGACCTACCTTCGAAACGTCTGGTACGTGGCGGGATTCGCCGACGAGCTGGCACCCGGCCAGCTGCTCGCGCGCACGCTGCTCGACGAGCCGCTGGTCTTCTTTCGTCAACCCGATGGCCACGCCGTGGCGCTGCACGATCGCTGCCCGCACCGCTTCGCGCCGCTGTCGGCGGGCACGCTGTGCGATGGCGGCGCCGCGGTGCAATGCCCTTACCACGGCCTGCGCTTCGACGGCACGGGTGCGTGCGTGCACAACCCGCACGGCAGCGGTGCGATCCCGAAGGCGGCGGCGGTGAAGCGCTGGACGCTCACCGAGCGCGATGGCCTGCTGTGGCTGTGGGCGGGCGATGCGGCCGGCGCCGACGAGTCGCTGATCCCCGACTTCTCCGCCGTGACCCGTGCCCCCGCCGACGCCACGATCCGCGGCTACCTGCCGACGGCGTGCGACTACCGCCTGCTCGCCGACAACATCATGGACCTGACGCATGCCGACTTCCTGCATGCCGGCTCGCTCGGCAGCGGCGCCATCACCCGTGCCAAGGCACAGGTCGACGACATGGGCGAGCGCAGCGTGCGCATCACCTGGCTGTCCAGCGGCGACCGGGCGCCTGCCGCCTTCGACGAGCAACTGCGCGAGCAGGGCCGCCCGACCGATCAATGGACCGAGGTCACCTGGACGGCGCCCTGCGCGATGCTGTTGCGCGTCGGCGCGACGCTGCAGGGCGAGCCGCGCGAGCGCGGCGTAGCCACCACCAACCTGCACCTGGCCACGCCCGAGACCACCGGCCGCACGCACTACTGGTACTGGAGCACGCGCGACTTCGCGGTGAGCCCGCACGCCAATGCCGCGATCCGGCCGGTCATCGAGTTCGCGTTCTCGCAGCAGGACAAGCCGATGCTCGAGGCGCAGCAGCGCCGCATCGGGTTGGCCGAGTTCTGGTCGCTCAAGCCCGTGCTGCTGGCCAGTGACGCCGGCGCCGTGCGCGCGCGGCGCAAGCTCGACGCGCTGATCGCGGCGGAAGGAGCGAACGCGTGAAGCGCGCTCCGCGGCATGCCGTCTTGCACTGAACCTCAACCGAACCCAGCGAAGACTGCTCCATGTTCAAGTACTTCCCCACCAACTACGTCTGGAACCTCTCGGTCGGTCTCGCGATCGAGATGGGGGCGCGCATCGGCGAGATCGAGACCATGTGCGCGCCGCTGCAGGAAGCCGCCAAGGCGCCGGATGCCGCCGGCACGCAGGCCTTCCGCGAGACCTGGGTGACCATGGCCGACAAGCTGTGCGACCTCGCGGCCGAAGACGAGGCGCGCGGCCGCCTGCTCTCGGCGGGCGAGAAGTACCGCCGTGCGTCGGCCTACCTCGTCACCGCCGAGCGGCTGCAGGCGCACGGCTCGGCCGGCCGCATGGCGATCTACCAGCGCGAGCTGGCTCTGTTCCAGAAGGGGCAGCGCCTGCTCGGCGACCCGGTGCGGCGCGTCGAGATCCCCTACGAAGGCAAGCCACTCTCCGCGCTCTACCGCCCCGCCGACGGCCTGCGCCCCGGCCAGCGCGCGCCGATCCTCGTGCAGCTCAATGGCCTGGATTCGACCAAGGAGATGAAGTACCTCGTCGGCCTGCCGGCGTGGCTGGCGCAGCGCGGCGTCTCGTCGCTGGTCGTCGACCAGCCGGGCACCGGCGAGGCGTTGCGCCTGCACGGCCTCACCGCACGCTACGACGCCGAGCACTGGGCCAGTCGCGTCGTCGACTGGCTCGAGACGCGCGACGACGTCGACGCGCGGCGCATCGGCTGCGAGGGCGTCTCGCTCGGCGGCTACTACTGCCCGCGCGCCGTCGCGATGGAGCCACGCTTCGCCTGCGGTGTGGCCTTTGGCGCCAACCACGACTGGCGCGACGTGCAGAAGCGCCGCCTCGAGAAGGAAGGCGACTTCCCGGTGCCGCACTACTGGGCCCACGTGTGCTGGGTGTGGGGCGCCAAGGACATCGAGGACTTCATGCGCATCGCCGAGGACGTGCACCTGGACGGCGTGGTCGAGAAGATCCGTGTGCCCTTCCTCGTCACCCATGGCGAGCGTGATTCGCAGATTCCGCTGAAGTGGGCACACCGCACCTACGAGCAGCTCGTCAACAGCCCGAAGCGCGAGCTGAAGATCTTCACCGACCGCGAAGGCGGCGTGCAGCACGCGAGCTTCGACAACAGCATCAACGCCGGCCACTACATCGCCGACTGGGTGGCCGAGACCCTCGGCGCGCGCACCGCGGCCTGAACCTCCAAGGAGAACCATGAACATCATCGGACCCGACGCCCTCGTCTTCGGCGTCGACGACCCCACCGCCTGCCGGCAGTACCTGATCGACTACGGCCTGCGCGACGCCGGCGGCGGCCGCTTCGAGGCGCTCGACGGCACGGCCGTCGTCATCCGCGCGCAGGACGACACCTCGCTGCCGCCCGGCCTGGGCACCGCCAGCATGCTGCGCGAGACGGTCTACGGCGTGGCCGACACCCAGACCCTCGATGCGATCGAGGCCGAGCTGCGGCGCGACCGCGAGGTCACGCGCCGCGACGGCGTGCTGCGCTGCGCCGACGACATGGGCTTCGCGCTGGCCTTCCAGGTGAGCGTGCGCCGCCCGATCGCGCTGGCCGCCGAGACCGTCAACGCACCCGGCGCCGCACCGCAGCGCGGGCCCAACGCGATCGGCGTCACGCCCGACATGCCGGCCGTGCCACGGTCGCTTTCGCACGTCGTCTACTTCGTGCCGGACGTGGCGAGGGCCGAGTCCTTCTACACGCGCCTGGGCTTCGTCTGCACCGACCGCTTCACCGGCGTCGGCCCGTTCCTGCGCCCGGCCGGCACGCTGGATCACCACACGCTGTTCATGATCCAGACGCCGCCCTTCATGAAAGGTGTCGAGCACTTCACTTTCCACATGGGCGGGCCGACCGAAGTCATGCTCGCCGGCACGCGCTTCGTCGAAAAGGGCTACCAGAGCTTCTGGGGCCCGGGGCGCCACCTCTACGGCAGCAACTGGTTCTGGTACTTCAATTCGCCGCTCGGCTGCCACGTCGAATACGACGCCGACATGGACCTGCACGACGGCAGCTGGACCGCGCGCGAAGCGGCGATGGGCGCCGACACCTCGCAGGCTTTCCTGTTCCAGTACCGGCAGAAGTGGGCGCCCTCCGGACCACCGCCGGATGCGAAGCGCTGAGAGCCGCTCCGCCATGCGCCTGTGCCACCTCGACGACCTGCCCGACGGCGACTCGCGCGGTTTCGACCCGCGCGCGAGCGGCCGCGACACGATCCTCGTCGTGCGGCAGGGCCGGCGGCTGCACGGCTGGCTCGACGCCTGCCCGCATCACGGCACGCCGATGGCGTGGCGCAAGGACGCCTACCTCAACGCGGCGCGTGACCGCATCGTGTGCGGCGCGCACGGCGCGCAGTTCGAGATCCACACCGGCCACTGCACCCTGGGCCCCTGCCTGGGCCAGGCGCTGACGCCGGTGCCGCTGACCATCGACGACGACGGCGGGGTCCACCTCGCCGCCACCCCTTTCGAGGAGACAAGACCATGACACTCGCAGCCCGACGCATCCTGATCATCGGCGGCGGCTTCTCCGGCATGGCGGCCGCCATCGAGTTGCGCAAGCTCGGCGCCGACGTCGATCTCGTCGAGATCGACGGCGGCTGGCGCAACTACGGCGCCGGCATCAGCCTGGGCGGCGCGACGCTGCGCGCCTTCCGGCAGCTCGGCATCCTCGAGGCCTTCCTGCGCGAAGGCGCAGCCTCCGACGGCGTGAAGATCTGCCTGCCGCACGGCCCGCAGGTGGCCGAGCTGCCGACGCCGCGCATCGCCGGCCCCGACGTGCCGGGTGGCGGCGGCATCATGCGGCCGGCGCTCGCGCGCATCCTGGCCGAGGCCACGCGCGCCGCCGGCACGAACGTGATGCTCGGCTGCACGTTCACGCAGCTGCAGCAGGGCGCCGACGGCGTGGACGTCACCCTCACCGACGGCCAGCGCCGGCGCTACGACCTGGTGATCGGGGCCGACGGCCTGTACTCGAAGACCCGCGAAGCCCTGTTCCCAGACGCGCCGAAACCGCGCTACAGCGGCCAGGCCGTCTGGCGCGCGGTGCTGCCGCGGCCGCCCGAGGTGAACGCGGCCATCATGTGGATGGGCCGCGTGAAGCCGGGCGTGAACCCCGTGTCCCGGGACCAGATGTACCTGTTCCTCACCGAGCACCGGCCGGGCAACGAGCACGTCGACCCGGCGACCTTCGCGTCGAAGCTGCGCGAGCTGCTGGCCGAGTTCCCGGCGCCGCTGGTGCAGCAGATCCGCGCGCAGATCGACGAGCGCTCGCAGATCGTCTTCCGGCCGCTCGAAGGCCTGCTGGTGCCGCGCCCCTGGTTCCGCGGCCGCGTGGTGCTGATCGGCGACACGGTGCATGCCACGACGCCGCACCTGGCCAGCGGAGCCTGCATCGGCATCGAGGACGCGATCGTGCTGGCCGAGGAACTCGGGCGCGCCGGCGATCTCGCCGCGGCCCTGCACGCGTTCCAGGACCGGCGCTGGGAGCGCTGCCGCATGGTCGTCGAGAACTCGGCCCGCCTCGGGCAGATCGAGATCGAGGGTGGCAGCAAGGACGAGCACGCGCAGCTCATGCGCGATTCGCTCATGGCCCTGGCCCAACCGGTCTGAAGGAGACGTTCGACATGGCAACTCCCATCGACAGCCGCCGCGGCCGCATCGCGCTGATGGTCGGCCACTGTGCCGGCATGGTCGACCTGGTCGCGCTGCCGATCTGGATCGGCGCGCTCGTGGCGCACTACCGTTTCGATCCGCAGCAGGCCGGTGCGCTGGCGACGCTGTTCCTGCTCGGCGTGGTGCTGGCCAGCGTGGCGCTCGCGCCGCTGTTCCACCGCAGCGCGGGCCGCGCCATCGCCAGCGCGGGCTTTGCGCTCGCGGCGCTGGCCTTCGGCCTCGCCGCCACCCGCGCCGACTTCGCGACGCTGGCCGGCCTGCATGCCCTGGCTGGCGTGGCCACCGGCGCGGCGCTCAGCGTCACGCACGGCTCGATCGCGCGCAGCGCCCACCCGCACCGCCTGTTCGCCTGGGCCGGCGCGGCGCTGGGCGTGTTCGCGGTGGTCTTCGTCGCGGGCACGCCGCAGTACATCGCGGCGAAGGGTGGCGCGGCGATCTTCATCGTCTTTGCGGCGGTGATGGCAGTGGCGGCGCTGGTGTCGTTCTTCGCGTTCCCGTCGGTGCGTCTGTCGGCGGTGCAGCACGCGCCGGCGCCTGCCGCGGCAGCGGCGCCGATCTCGCGCGCGGTCTGGTTCGGCATTGCCGGCATCGCCTGCATGACCGTGGTGCAGGCGATGACCTTCAGCTTCCTCGAGCGTGCGGGCATCGACCGCGGCTTCGAACGCTCGTCGATCAACGCGGTGCTCATCGCGCTGGGCATCGTCAACCTCTTTCCCGCGGCGCTGGCGGCGCTGGCGGAGCGGCACCTCGCGGCACGCAGCGTCTTGCTGGCCGGCCCGCCGCTGCAGGCCATGCTCGCGATCGGCGTGACCGGCTCCACCGCGCTCGCGCCGTATGCCGTCTCGGCCTCGCTGTTCGCGGCGGTGATCATCTTCACGCACACCTTCGCGTTCGGGTTGCTGGCGCGCCTGGAGCCGAGCGGCCGCGCGCTCGCAGCCACGCCCGCGATGATGATGGCCGGCTCGGCGGTCGGTCCGCTGCTCGGCGGCACGCTGGTCAAGTCGTTCGGCTACGGCAGCCTCGGCATCGCCGCGGCGCTGCTTGCCGCAGCGGCCGTGTTCTGCTTCTCGCGCCTGCCCTCGGCCGCTGCTCACAGCCCCCGCGAGGCCACGGCATGAAACCCACCCGCCGCTTCGTCGACCTCTCGATCTACCTCGAGAACGACGTGCTCTCCGACCCGCCGCCGCTGGCGCCGAAGATCACCTACCAGAAGCACGCCGACACGCTGCCCGAGTTCATGGCCATGCTGCCCGGCACGAAGCCCGAGGACTATCCCGACGGCGAAGCCGCCGCCGCCGAGTGGGTGACGCTGACCACGCACAACGGCACCCACCTCGACGCGCCGTACCACTTCCATTCGACGCAGGACGCGAAGAACGGCGGCAGCCGGCCATCGATCACCATCGACCAGGTGCCGCTGGATTGGTGCTTCCAGAGCGGCGTGAAGCTCGACTTCCGCCACTTGCCAGACGGCTACGTCGCCACCGCGGCCGACGTCGAGGCCGAACTGAAGCGCATCGGCCACGTGCTCGAGCCGCTGGACATCGTCGTCGTCAACACCCGCGCCGGCTCGCGCTACGGCCACAAGGACTTCCTCGGCGCCGGCTGCGGCATGGGCTACGAGGCGACGATGTACCTGCTCGAGCGCGGCGTGCGCCTGACCGGCACCGACGCCTGGAGCTGGGACGCGCCGTTCTCGTACACGGCGAAGAAGATTGCCGAGACCGGCAACAAGGCGCTGATCTGGGAGGGCCACAAGGCCGGGCGCGACATCGGCTACTGCCACCTCGAGAAGCTGCACAACCTCGAAGCCTTGCCGCCGCACGGGTTCACGATCAGCTGCTTCCCGCACAAGATCCGCGGCGCCTCGGCCGGCTGGACGCGGGCGGTCGCGATCTTCGAGGAATGAGAGGCACGCGGATGGACTTGTCACGAAGATCCGCGGCACGCCGGCAGCTGCTGCTGGGCGCTGCAGCGCTGCTCGCCGCGCCGGCCGTGGCGCTTGCCCAACCGGCGTTTCCGAGCAAGCCGGTGCGCGTGATCGTGCCGTTCCCGCCCGGCGGCACCTCCGACCTGGTGGCGCGGCTGCTGGCCGACAAGCTCGCCGCCGCACTGGGCCAGCCGGTGGTGGTGGAGTCCAGGCCCGGCGCCAACGGCATCATCGCCAGCGACTTCGTGGCCAGGGCGACCGATGGGCACACGCTGCTCTTCGCCAGCGCCGCGCATGCCAGCAATGCGACTCTGTACCCGAGGCTGCCCTATGACTCCGCGCGCGACTTCGTGCCGGTGGCACTGGTGGTGGCCCCGGGGCCGATGGTCATCGTCGCGCACCCCAGCCTGCCGGCGAAGAACGTGGCCGAGCTGATCGAAGCCGCGAAGAAGAACCCGGGCAAGATCGCCTATGCCTCGGCCGGCATCGGCAACACGCTGCACCTGGCCGGCGAGATGTTCGGCCAGATGGCCGGCGTGCAGATGCTGCACGTGCCCTACAAGGGCGCGGCGCCGGCGCTGAACGACCTCATGGGCGGCCAGGTGCAGCTGATGTTCAACAGTGCGCTGGCGGTCGCGCCGCAGGTCAAGGACGGCAAGCTGAAGCTGCTGGCGCAGACGGGCGCGAAGCGCTCACCCGCGTTGCCGGCCGACCTGCCGACGGTGGCCGAAGCGGGGCTGCCCGGCTTCGAGGTGACCGGCTGGTTCGGCCTGTTCGCGCCGGCCAGCCTGCCGCCCGAGGCGGTGAAGCGGCTCAACGCCGAGGTGCAGCGCGCGATGGCCACGCCCGAGGCGCGCGACAAGCTGGTGCTGCTGGGCAGCCCCGAGCCGCCGACGCTGCAGCCGGAAGCCTTTGCCGCTTTTGTCGACGCCGAGACGAAGCGTTACGCCAAAGTCATCAGGACCGCCAACCTGAGCCTGGACATGCCCGGCAATGAAGGAACACGACGATGAAGTTCGCCACCTATGCCGACGGCTCGCTCGACGGCCGCCTGATGCTGGTCTCGCGTGACGGCCGCCACGCGCTCGCCGTGCCGCAGATCGCGGCATCGCTGCTCGACGCGCTGCAGCGCTGGGACGAGGTCGCGCCGCGCCTGCGCGCACTTTGCGACGAGCTGAATGCCGGCCGCGCCGCCGCTGCCGTCGCCTTCGACCCCTCTGCCTGCGCGGCGCCGCTGCCGCGATGCCCGCAGTGGCTGGACGGTTCGGCCTTCCTGAACCACGGGCGGCTCATGGAGCAGGCCTTCAACACGCCGCCGATCCCGCACTTCGACACCAGGCCGGTGATGTACCAGGGCGCGAGCGACGACTTCCTCGGCCCGCACGACGAGGTGCCGCTGCCCGACGAGGCCGATGGCATCGACTTCGAAGGCGAGTTCGGCGTGGTCTGCGGCCTGGTGCCGATGGCGGTGTCGAGCGCCGCGGCGCTGGAGTGTGTGCGCCTGATCGTGCAGATCAACGACTGGAGCCTGCGCGCGCTGGGCCCGCACGAGATGAAGACTGGCTTCGGCTTCCTGCAGGCCAAGCCGTCGACGGCGTTCGCCCCGGTGGCCGTCACGCCGGACGAACTCGGCGACGCCTGGCACGACGGCCGCGTGCACATGCGGCTGCACGTGCAGTGGAACGGCGAACGCTTCGGCCAGCCGCACGGCGGCGAGATGAACTTCTCGTTCGGCGACCTGGTGGCGCATGCGGCGCGCACGCGGCGCCTGACGGCCGGCACGATCGTCGGCTCGGGCACGCTGTCCAACGTGTCGCGCGCCGCGGGCTCGGCCTGCATCGCCGAGCGCCGCGTCATCGAGAAGATCGACCAGGGCGAGATCCGCACCGGCTTCATGCGCTTCGGCGACCGCGTGCGCATGCAGGCGCGCTTCGACGACGGCTCGGACGGGCCGTTCGGCGTCATCGAGCAACAGGTCGTCCGGGCGCGCTAGCGCGCCAATCGCCCAGGAACATTTCCATGAGCTTTCCCGCCATCCACCGCGTCGTCACCGGGCACGACAGCGAAGGCAAGGCCATCGTGAGCAGCAACGGGCCACTGCCGACGGTCGTCGAGATCGCGGCGATTCCCGGCACGCTGTTCCACGAGGTCTGGAGCACCGCCGCGACGCCCGCGCGCATCGACAACGGCGCCGACCCGACGACCGGCGCGCTGATGCTGCCGCCGCCACCGCAGGGCAGCCGCATGCGCTTCGTCGACATCCCGCCGGACACCGACGAATTCCTCGCGCACGGCGCCGCACGGATGAAGGAAGCCTTCTCGCAGATCGGCGACGAGAAGGCCTCGACGGTGAAGGCCGCATCGCCGCATCCGCTGATGCACCGCACCGAATCGATCGACTACGGCATCGTGATCGAAGGCGAGCTGACGCTGCTGCTCGACGACACCGAGGTGCTGCTGAGGCCGGGCAGCGTGGTGGTCCAGCGCGGCACGAACCACGCGTGGGCCAATCGGTCCGGCAAACCCTGCCGCATGCTCTTCATCCTGATCGGCGGGCAGTACGAGCCGGCGATCGCGCAGGCGCTGGCGCGCCGCGGCTGAAGGCGGGGCGATGACACGGCGCGTGCTCGTCACCGGCGCGGGGGGATTCATCGGTCGCGTCCTGGTGAGTCGGCTTCTCGCCGAGGGGCTGAACGGCCGGCACATCGACCGCATCGTGGCGGCCGACGTGGTGGTGGACGGGCTCGCCGACGAAGACCGCGTGCAAGCGGTGCCCGGCTCGATCGCCGATGCCGGCGTGCTCGAGCAGGCGCTGGCCGAACCGATCGAGGCCGTCTTCCATCTGGCCAGCGTTCCCGGCGGAGCGGCGGAGAAGGCGCCGGACCTGGCGCGGCGCGTGAACCTGGATGCCACCGTGCGGCTGCTCGAACTGCTGCGCGCGCAGGCCGAAGCGACCGGGCTCGTCGCAAGGCTGGTCTTCGCCAGCACCGTCGCCGTGTACGGCGAAGCGCTGCCCGCCACCGTCGACGAGGACACGCGCTGTGCGCCGGCGCTCAGCTACGGCGCGCACAAGCTCGCCGCCGAGATCCTGATCGCCGACGCGGCGCGGCGCGGCTGGGTCCAGGCCTGCTCGCTGCGCCTGCCGGGTGTCGTGGCTCGGCCCGGTGACGGTGCGGGCCTGGTCTCGGCCTTCATGAGCCAGCTGTTCTGGAAGCTCGCCCGGGGCGAGCCCGTCGTGCTGCCCGTGAGTGCCGACGGCACGGCCTGGTGGATCTCGGTGGCCGCGTGCGTGGACAACCTCGTGCATGCGGCCGGCATCGACACCGCCGCGCTCGGGCCGGCGCGTGTGGCGCAGATGCCGGCGCTGCATCTGGCCATGCGCGACGTCGTCGACGCGCTCGTGCGCGCCCAAGGCGAGGACCGGTACGCCTTGGTCCGCCATGAACCGCAGGAGCGGGTGCAGCGGCTGTTCGCCAACTACCCGCCGCTGTCCACGCCGCGCGCCGAGGCGCTCGGCTTCCGTCACGACGGAGACGCCGATGCACTGGTACGCCGGGCGACGGCGCGACCCGCAAAGGTCGTCAAAGGCCCCGCTCGCTGAGGCTGATCAGCGTGCGGGGCTCGCTGTTCGGATGTTCGACAGCGTCTTCGACGGTCTTCAATGCAGGCGCCTGGCCGGCGCGTCCTGCAGCTCAACGCGCCGATTCGCCCAGGCCTCGCCCCAGCAAGGAAAAGGTTTGCTGCAAGCGCTTGACGCCTTGCTCCAAGTCTGGGGTTGGTGCGCTCAGCCACAGCCGCACTTCCCCCGAATACAGGAAGAAGAAAGCCTTCGCAACTTCCGCCGGGGCTTCCGACGCGCGGATCTTGCCCTTGTCGGCAGCTTGCGCCACGAGCCTCTCGAGGCCAGTGAGGATGCGATTGCGGTTCGTCAGGAAACGCTCGGCTTGCTTGCCTTCGGAGAAGAAGACCAGCTCGCGCAGAAGGATGCGGGCCAGCTTGGCTCGCTGGTGGAAGGCTTCATAGAAGTGGCCGAACACGGCCGCAACCTGCGAGCTCAAGGCCTTGCGCCCGTCGACCCGGGCGAACGCCTCGTCCACGACCTTGTCGAGTACGTCGTTGAAGACCAGGAACAGCAGATCGCGCTTGTCGTCGGCGTACATGAAGACGGTGCCGATGCCGACGTCCGCCACCTCGGCGATCTCGCGGGTGGTTGCGGCATCGAAGCCCTTTGACTCGAACAGCTCGAGCGCCGCGTCCCGGATCCGGGTGATCTTGTCGAGCTTGTTTCGCTCGCGCAGCCCCAGCCTGGGCTGTTTGTCGGCCACGGTGCCTTTCATGTTGCCTTTCTCTGCATGGAACTGACTGCGCTCAGGATGGGGTGAGTATCCATCCGCGCGCGCCTGTCGCACAACAGAGTGCGATGCCGAAAGACATCCAAGGGTAAGTCCGGGGTCGCTCAAAACTGACTGTGATCACAATAGAGCAACTGTCCAAGATCTCTTCCATTCTTGAACCGACTTCCCATGAACATGCATCTCGGAGACGTCTGCTACGCCGCGGTCCTGCTCCCGTTCACGCCGGACCTGAAGGTCGACGAGCAGGCGTACCGCAGGTTTCTTCGCTACTTCCTCGGCAACGAGCGCTTCCGGGCCAAAGGGGGGCTGTGCATCAATCCCGAGGCGGGCGAGATCTTCACTCTGACGCGTGAGGAAAAGCGCCGCGTCCTGGAGATCGCGATGGAGGAGAACAACCGCTCGGTGCCCCTGATCGCGGGCACCTGGGCGCTGGCCACGTCCGAAGTGGTGGACACCGCACGCGACGCGAAAGCCATGGGCGTGGACGGCATCTTCGTGACCCCGCCTGGCGGTGCGCAGGACATCACCTCCTGCTGGGATGCCAACCGGTACCCCGAGGTATGGTCGGATCAGATCAAGGCGCAGGACCGCGCCGTGGATCTGCCGATCATCACGCACCCGGTATCCGGCTCCGCCGCTCCGTTCACGCCCGGTCTCCCCGTCGATGCGACCATCGCCATCTGCAATGAGATTCCGAACATCGTCGGCTGGAAGATGACCTACGGCTACGACGGCTATCGCATCGTCGGCAAGGCGCTGCGCAAGCTGCCGCGCCGCGTCTCGGTGATGGCGGCGTTGGCGTCGCGGTTCCACGAGTACCGCGCCACCGACCTGTTCGACGGCACGCTGAGCGGCTTCTGGAACTACGGCCTGGAAGGCATGCTCGACCACCTGCAGGCGTGGGACGAGCGCAACATCGATCGAGCCAACGAGATCTGGCAGGGCGGGCTGTCACAGCTGCATGAGTACGTGGCCGACATGGGCCGCCTGCACGTGCGCTACAAGGTCGCCACCTGGCTGCGCGGCTTGATCCCGAACCCGTTCATGCGCCCGCCGATGCCGGCGCCGAAGCAGGTCGAGATCGACACCATCTACGGTCTGCTCGAGGGCGCAGGCCTGTCCGTCATCGAGCGCAAGGAGGCCTCGCTGGCGATCTATCGCTGAGTCGATACCGATGGAAGTTGGGCTGCTCTCGTCGAACTGCTGATGTTCAAAGGGGAACCTCATATGAGGAATAACGGAGACGCTTGTCTTGCCGCCGTGACACAGGCCCCGTGGCTGCGCGCCGTCCTGCTTGTCGCCCTCTGCGGCCTCGGGACGGGCGCGGTCGTGGCGCAGGACTTTCCGAGCAAGCCGCTGACGGTGGTCCTGACACTGCCGCCGGGGTCCACCGTGGATGTGCTGGCACGGACCTTCGGCAAGGAACTGCAAGCCCGGCTGGGGCAGGCGGTGAACATCGACAACAAGCCGGGGGCGGGGCTGGTCCTCGGAATGCAAGCCGTGGCGGCTGCGCCGGCCGACGGCCATACGATGGCCTTCACGCCAGCGACGCCGGTGACCATTCAGTTGCACCGCGCCCGGAAGCTTTCCTATGCCCGGGACACGTTCATTCCGGTGTGCCAGACATTCGAGAATGTCTTCTTCCTGGCGGTGCCGCCGTCCTCGCCGATCAAGGACTTCAAGTCCTTCATGCAGCAGGCGCAATCCAGGCCGGGCCAGATCCGGTACGGCCATTCAGGGACCGCGTCTTCACCACACCTGATGGGTGCGGAACTCTGGCGCGCGGCGGGGGTGACGTTGACCGACATCCCCTATCGCGGAGAGACAGCCTTCGTCGCCGACCTGATGACCGGCCAGGTGGAGGCCGGCATGGTGACCACGGCGCTGGCCAGCCAGCAGAAGCTTCGGCCTCTCGTCGTGTTTTCCGACAAGCGGTCCAAGTGGTTCCCGGATGTCCCGACTGTCGCCGAGTTGGGGTATCAGGTTCCGGCCTCAGGCTACGGCGGCCTGTTCGTCCGCGCCGGCACACCGGCGCCTGCCCTCGCCAAGCTGGAGGCCGAGTGCAGCACGATCGTCCATGGCGCCGCCTACCAGGCGACAGCCGAATCGGTGTTGCAGAACGCGACCTACCTGAACCGGGCGGACTTCACCAAGCGTCTGGACGACGACTCGCAGTCCAAGGCGAAGTTGTTGTCGATATTGAATCTGCCTGAGTGACGAGGTGCGGGCCGGTTCGATCGGCTCGCGGTGCACATCGGCGCCTTCGCGGCGCGGCGGGTTTCGGTGCGCCCCCGCACTACGAAGCGCCGCCCACGGCGCTGCCGAAACTCTTGCGACCTCGAGCCGGCGGATTCACCGCCCTCGCCTCGCGCACCAGGACATCGGAGAAGAACTCTGCCGCGGGCGTCAGCGGCAGATCCGGTCGGCGGATCAACACGATCTTGGGCGCCGGCAGCGACTCACGGACGTGGACGACCTGCAGCGCGTCGCGCGTCATCGGAAACTCCGCCCACTGCACCGGCAGCATCGCCAACAAGTCGCTGTGCGCCAGCGCGACCAGGATGGACATGGCCGAGCGAGCCCGCAGAAGAACCCGAGGTGCCTCCATGCCGTGGCCGGCGAACAGGCGCACGAGGTCATCGTCGACGGCGTAGTCCACTGCGGTGACCGCCCACTCGGCGTCCTTGAGCGCCTTCAACGAGCGTGCCCCCGCCAGAGGGTGGCCCTTTCGCCCCACCACGGCGCGCATGTTCTCGAGGACGGTTCGCGACACGAGACCCGGCGCCGGTGCGGCGCGCGGCGCGGCACCGAGATAGAAATCGATCGAGCCGTCGCGCAGCGCATGCTCGACGTCGGGGAACAGGCCTTCGATCAGGTGCATGCGGACCTTCGGGTAGCGGCGGCGAAACTCGGGCAGCGCGCGCGGCAGCATGCCGACGTGCGGCATGATCGACAACGCGACGACAACGCTCCCGCTGTCGTCTCCACCCTGCTGCGCAATCTCCTCGACCGCACGGCGCGCCTCGTGGACGATGGCGCTGGCGCGGACGTGAAAGCGCCGGCCCATCGGCGTCAGCGTCATCCCCTTGGTCTCGCGCAGGAACAACGCCCCCCCGAGTTCCTTCTCCAGTGCGCGGATGCTGCGCGTCAGCGCCGGCTGCGGCGCTTCGAGCCGGCGCGCGGCAGCCCTCAGGCTGCCGTGTTCGACGATGGCCACCAGGTGCTGCAGTTGCTCGAGCTTCATGGCGGGGGATGCGAAAAGCAAATCACGTTGCCGATGTTGCCATCTATGGCGCATTCCCGGCACTGACTACATTGAAGTCAGCCGCACACCCAAGGACCTCCATGACTCCCCGAAAGAAGGCGCTCGTCACCGGCGGCGCCACCGGCATCGGCCGCAGCGCCGTGCTCACGCTGGCTCGCGCCGGCTACGACGTGGCCATCAACTATTCCTCCAGCGCCCAGGCCGCGCAGGCCGTGTCCGCCGAGGCCCAGGCGCTCGGCGCCGAAACGCTGCTGCTGCAGTGCGACGTGAGCGACGATGCGGCCGTGCGCGCCATGCTGCAGAAGATCGACGCGGCCTGGGGCCGGCTCGACGGCCTGATCAACAACGCCGGCACCACCGCGAAGTGGAAGGTCAAGGATCTCGAGAGCCTCGACATGGCCGAGTGGGACCGCACGTTCGCGGTCAATGTTCGCGGCAACTTCCAGGTCACGCGCGCCGCCGTGCCCCTGCTCAGGAAGGGCACCGCGCCGGCCATCGTCTTCACCGCCAGCATCGTCGGCTTGCGCCCGGGTCCGCAGCCGCTGCCCTATTCGGCCAGCAAGGCCGCCATCATCAGCATGACCAAGATGCTGGCGTGGAACCTCGGCCCCGACATTCGCGTGAACGCCGTCGCACCGGGCTGGATGGAAGGCGAGTGGATGCAGCGCATGCTCGGCGACAAGTACGACGACCTGATGGGCAAGCGTGCCAAGCTCACGCCGCTGCGCCGCTGCGTCACGGCGGACGACGTTGCCGAGACCATGCTCAACCTGCTGCAGAGCAATCGCTTCGTGACGGGCGAAGTGGTCGTCATCGACGGTGGCTTCACCGCCTCGACCTGAACGCAGGCCCCGCCATGCTCGAAGGTTTCGTCCCCTTCCCGCCCGACTTCGCACTGCGCTACCGCGAGCGCGGCTACTGGGCCGACCGCACGCTGGCGCAGGAGTACGCCGATGTGTTTGCGCGATTCGGCCCGCGCACGGCGCTCGTCGACGGCGCGCGCAGCTACACCTACGCGGAGCTCGATCGGCAGAGCACCAACCTCGCGCTCAACCTGCTGGCGATCGGCCTGCAGCCCCAGGACCGCGTCGTGCCGACGCTGCCCAACGTGGCCGAGTTCGTCATCCTGTACCTGGCACTGCAGAAGATCGGCGCCATCCCGATCGCGGCGCTGGTGACGCACCGCTACGCCGAGATCAGCCAGTTCGTGCAGCTCTCGCAAGCGGCCTGCTGCGTCTATCCCGAGAGCGTGCGCGACTTCCGCTTCGCGGGCATCATCGATCGCGTTCAGGCCGAGCAGCCTTGCCTGCGGCTGCGCCTGGTGCTGGGCACGCCCGGCCCCGGTGAGCACTCGTTGGCGGCGCTGATCGAGCGCCCGGCCGCCTTGCCCGCCAGCCGGCTGCAAGGCCTGCCGTTCGCAGCCACCGACCCTTGCATCTTCCAGCTCTCGGGCGGCACCACCGGCATCCCGAAGCTCATCCCGCGCACCAACAACGACTACGCCTACAACTCGAAGGTCGCGTCGGAAGTGGCCTTCGTCGACGCCGACTCGGTGCTGCTGCTGGTCCTGCCGATCGCGCACAACCTGCCTTTGGCCTGCCCCGGCATCCAGGGCTTCCTGTTCCGGGGCGGCAAGGTGGTCCTGCACGCCAACACGCGGCCGGCCGAGATGTTCGCGCTCATTCAGCAGCACCGCATCACGCATCTCAAGGTGGTGCCGGCGCTGCTGATCCGGCTCATCAACGATCCGCTCATCGGCGACTTCGACCTGTCGTCGGTCAGGCAGATCCAGAGCGGCGGCCAGCGCATGCAGCCCGAGACGCGCCAGCGCACGCGCCGGCTCTTCGCCAACGCCTTCGTGCAGGAGAACTTCGGCATGAGCGAAGGCCTGCTGATGTTCGTGCGGACTGGTGATCCCGAAGAGGTGCTGATGGAAACCTGCGGCCGGCCGGTGTGTGCCGACGATGAGGTCAAGCTCATCGACGACGATGGCCGCGAGGTGCCCGACGGCGAGGTGGGCGAACTGGCCTGCCGAGGGCCCTACACGCTGCGCGGCTACTACGGCGTGCCCGAGTACAACGCGCGCCAGTTCACGCCCGACGGCTTCTACCGCTCGGGCGACCTGATGCGCAAACACGCCTCAGGCAACTACATCGTCGAAGGGCGCAAGAAGGACCTCATCAACCGCGGCGGCGAGAAGATCAGTGCCGAGGAAGTGGAGAACCTCATCCTCATGCACCCGGCGGTGCAGAACGTGGCCTGCGTGCCGATGCCCGATGCGGCCCTCGGCGAAAAGATGTGTGCCTGCGTGGTGCTCAAGGCCGGCGCCACGCTGACGCTGCCGGAGCTGGTGTCGTTCCTGAACACCCACGAGATCGCCAGGTTCAAGCTGCCCGAGCGCTTGGAGGTGCTGCGCGAATTGCCCGTCTCCGCCTTCGGCAAGGTCTCCAAGAAAGCCCTCGGCGAAATGGTGGCCGCCAAGCTGGCCGCCGCGGCCTGACCCCGACACACCGAAAGAGCTGGCCATGCGCATCATCGACTTGCACTGCTATCCGGGCACCCAGACCTGGATCGACGCCCAGGGCCCCTATCCCGAGGCCCTGGCCACCTACTGGAAACGCGACTGGGTGGCCAAGAGCGAAGACGAGGTCATCGCAGAGTTCACCGCCGCCGGCGTCGAAGCCTGCCTGGTGGCGCTGGACCTGGAGACGACGGTCGCCGCACCGCCTTGCACGAACGAGTACGTGCACGCGTTGTGGCAGCGGCACCCGCAGCGCGTGCTGCAGTGCTGGGGCGCGGTGGAGCCGGCCAAGGGCGAGATCGCGATCCGGCAGGTGAAGAAGGCCGTGCAGGAACTGGGCTTCGTCGGCTTCCACTTCCACCCGATCATGCAGCACTTCGCGGTGAACGACCGCCGCCACTACCCGCTGTTCGAGGAGATCAACGCTCTCGGTGCGGCGGTGATGATCGACGTCGGCACGACCGGCATGGGTGCCGGCATGCCGGGCGGCCACGGTGCGCGTGTGCGCCACGCCCACCCCTCGCACATCGACGAGCTGGCGGCGGACTTTCCGAAGCTGAAGATCCTGATGGCCCATCCGGGCTGGCCCTGGGTCGACGAGACGACAGCGGTGGCGCTGCACAAGGGCAACGTGTACTGGGAGATGTCGGGTTGGGCACCCAAGCACTTCCCGGGCAACCTGAAGGTCGACATCCGCGGCCGCCTGCAGGACAAGATCATGTTCGGCAGCGACTACCCGAGCCTGCCCTACGAACGCATCCTGCGCGAGTGGTCCGAGCTGGACTATTCGGACGCGGTGATGGAGAAAGTCATGCACGGCAATGCCGAGCGGGTCCTGGGGCTGTGATCCGATGTGCATCGGCGTGAGTCCAGGAATTGCCTTGGCGGTCGAACGTGTCTGAGCCCATCCTCTTCGAACAGCGCGGCGCCGTTGCGCTGCTGACGCTCAACCGCCCTGACACCTGCAACGCCCTGAGCGGCGAAGCGATGTTCGCTGCCTTCGAGCAGATCGTCGATCGCCTCAACGCCGACCTCGGCATCCGCGCGGCGGTGCTCACGGGCGCCGGCAGCTCGTTCTGTTCGGGCGGCAACGTCGCGGAGATGCGCGACCGCACCGGCATGTTCGCGGGCTCGCCCGAGCAGATCGCGCAGAACTATCGAGACGGCATCCAGCGCATCCCGCGCGCGTTCCAGCGCCTGCAGGTGCCCATCATCGCGGCCGTCAACGGCGCGGCCATCGGCGCCGGCAACGACCTGGCCTGCCTGTGCGACATCCGCATCGCAGCGCACACGGCGCGCTTCGCGGAGAGCTTCGTCAAGGTCGGCATCGTGCCGGGCGACGGGGGCTGCTGGCTGCTGCCACGCGTGGTGGGCGCATCGCGCGCGGCCGAGCTCGCGCTCACCGGCGACACCATCTATGCCAACGAGGCGTATCGCATCGGACTGGTGTCGCGGGTGGTCGAAGCCGACGCGTTGCTGGACGAAGCGCTGGCGCTCGCCGCGCGCATCGCGACGAATCCGTCGCAGGTCCTGCGCTGGACCAAGCAATTGCTGCAGCAGGCGCGTACCGGCACGCTCGACGAGGCGCTGGACGCCGCTGGGCGTCTGCAGGGTCTGGCCCACCACACGGCCGAGCACGCCGAGGCGGTGGCGGCGTTCTTCGACAAGCGCGTGCCGCGCTTTGGGTGCTGAGGATGGAAGATGTCCTGCTCGAGGAACGGCGGGCCGAGGGCGTCGTCGTGCTGCGGCTGCATCGGCCGGCCGTGCTCAATGCCTTGAACCTGACCTTGCGCCAGGCACTGGCCACGTCGTTTGCCAGGCTGGATGCGGACCCGCTCACGCGGGTGGTCGTGCTGGCCGGCAACGAGCGCGCCTTCTGCGCGGGCGCCGATCTGAACGAGTACGTCGATGCGTCGCCGACCGAGATCCTGGCGCGCCGCATGGACCAACTCTGGGCCGCCGTCAGCGGATGCAGGAAGCCGGTGATCGCGGCCGTGCGCGGCCACGCGCTCGGCGGGGGCTGCGAGCTGGCCATGCACGCCGACGTGATCGTGGCTGGTGAGAGCGCCCGCTTCGGCCAGCCCGAAGTGCTGATCGGCCTGATGCCGGGCGGCGGTGCCACTCAGCGGCTGACGCGTGCGGTCGGCAAGTTCCGCGCGATGCATCTGCTGATGAGCGGCGCACCGATCGCCGCCGCGCAGGCACTGGCCATGGGCCTGGCGAGCGAGGTCGTGCCGGACGCGGAGGTGGAGCCGCGCGCCCTGGCGCTGGCCCGCCAGCTGGCGCAAGGGCCGCAGCAGGCGTTGCAGTTCATCAAGGAGGCGGTCATCGGGGGCATGAACGTGCCGCTGGAACAGGGACTGCAGATGGAGCGCAAGTCGTTCCAGCTGCTGTTCGCCACCGGCGACAAGACCGAAGGCATTCGCGCCCGTCTCGAGAAGCGGCCGGCGAAGTTCGCGTGAGCACCCTTGAAGGCCGTTGGAAGGCCAACTCCTACCCAGCGAGGCAGAGATGAAGGTCACTGGTGCGTGTCACTGCGGGCAGATCACCTACGAAGCTGAAGTCGACCCCGAACGCAGCGGCATCTGCCATTGCACCGACTGTCAGGTCCTGACAGGCTCGGCGTTTCGGGTATCGGTTCCGACGCTCGCCGGAACGTTCCGCCTTCTCACCGGGGCTCCGAACGTCTACCTCAAGACCACCGCAGACAGCGGTGCAAAGCGTCGGCACGCCTTCTGTCCGAACTGCGGCTCGCCGGTGTATGTCACGGCCGACGAAGACAACCCGCCCACGCGAACCCTTCGTGTGGGCGGTCTCGCGCAGCGGGAGCAACTTGCACCCGAGCGACGAGTCTGGTGCAAGTCCGCCCTCTCGTGGTCCCTGGACGTGGGTGGCTTGCCGGGCATTTCCGAGCAGTAGGTCAAGCTGCCTGGCCGCCGCTTGGCCGTCTGCTTTTTCCTCAGCGAGGCGAGTGTCGCCCCCCGTCGGCCACTGCCTGTCATGACCGGCGGCTATCCCGCCGCGCAGCGAGCAGGTGTTCGGGGCGCGGGTTCGGTCCAGGCTCCGATCGCCCTTGCAGGCGATGCGCCTGCCGGAACGCCTCCGGCGTCGTGCCGACGCGGCGCCGGAAGAACTTGACGAAGTTCGTCGGCTCGCTAAAGCCGAGAAGCTCACCGATCGCGACCGAGGTCGACGTGCTGTGCACGAGCAGGCGCTGAGCTTCCAGGGCCACGCGTCGATCCACTTCCTCCTTGGCCGAATGCCCAAGCACGTCCTTGCAGGTACGGGCCAGGGTGCTCGTCGAGACGCGCAGCTTGCGGGCGAGCAGTGCCACGGAAGGACGGGTGTGGACCCCTCCTTCCAGCTCGCGCTGCAGGCGCCGCACCAGCACCGTCTGCACCGTCGGGGCTGGAGCATGCCCCGTTGCTGATCGGCTGAGGCTGAGCATCAGGCACACGAGCAGCTCGTGCGCCATGGCCGCCGACAGCTCGTCCAGCACCGGCTGATCGAGCTCCCCGCGCAGCATCGCCGCCAGCGATCTCCAGGCGGCAAACCCGCCGGCGTCCATCTTGAAGTGCACCGGCCACTCCTCCAGGCGCAGCAGCGCCATCGTCGCCTGCCGGGCCGTCATCGCCGTGGGCTGCAGCACCGCAGGATCGATCAGCAGCACATCGGCGCCAAAGCCCTCCGCGGGCTGCCATTGCTGCACCTGGCCGGGCCGCACGACGACGACGTCGCCGGCGCGCAATCCGAGGCGCTCGAAGTCGACCAGATGGGTTCCGCGCCCTCCCGTGGCCACGAGGACCATGAAGAACTCGACACGCTCGGTCTCGAACAGCTGCCTCGCGGACACGCGGGCGCGCAGTTCGGCCAGGGTCATCAGCTCGACGCCAATCGGGTCGAGCCGCTTGTTCGCGAAGCGTGTGCGGCGCAGTGCTGTGCGGGGCTGAGCCACGAGGTTCCTTTCGGTGCGCCGAGTGCGCCTGTGCGCGATTTCTACCATCACTTGCCCCACGCCGACCTTGGCGCCACAGCCCCGCCCGGGCACAGTGAGCGCTGCAAACACACCAAGACCGGATCAAGATGTCTTCCCTCTCCACCCACCCGAGGCGCGTCGTCGCGTTGGCCCTTCTGTCGATCGTTGCCGGCTGTGCATCCACCTCCTCCTCGAAAGGAACGCCCATGTCCTCCGATCCCAAGGCGCAGGTCGTCGCGCTGCTGAAGTCCATCGAAACGGGCGAATCGGCCCCTGTGGCCGTCGTCAACCCGACCAAGTACATCCAGCACAACCTCGCCGTCGGCGACGGCCTGGCCGGCTTCGGCGCCGTGCTGCAGGCCCTGCCGAAGGGCTCGGCGAAGGTGAACACCGTGCGCGTCTTCCAGGACGGCGACTTCGTCTTCGCGCACACCGAGTACAACTTCTTCGGCCCGAAGATCGGCTTCGACATCTTCCGCTTCGAAGGCGGCAAGATCGTCGAACACTGGGACAACCTGCAGGAGACGCCTGCCAAGCCCAACCCGAGCGGGCGCTCGATGATCGACGGGCCGACCGTAGCGACGGACCTGGACAAGACGACGCCCAACAAGAAACTCGTCGCGGCGTTCGTCGACGACATCCTCGTGCACGGCCGCATGGAGCGGCTGGCGGGCTACTACGACGGCGACAACTACCACCAGCACAACCCGCAGATCGCCGACGGTCTGTCCGGCCTCGGCGCGGCGCTGCAAGCCATGGCCAAGGCGGGCGTGACGATGAAGTACCACAAGGTCCACAAGGTGCTGGGCGAAGGCAACTTCGTGCTCGTCGCCAGCGAGGGTGAGTTCGCCGGCAAGCCGAGCGCGTTCTACGACCTCTTCCGCGTGGCCAACGGCAAGATCGCCGAGCACTGGGACACGATCGAGACCATCCCGCCGCGCGCGGAGTGGAAGAACGCGAACGGCAAGTTCTGACGCTCAGAGCGTCGCCGTCACCCCGCCGTCCACGTACAGGATGTGCCCGTTGACGAAGTTCGAAGCGTCGCTGGCCAGGAAGATGGCCGCGCCGACGAGGTCCTGCACGTCGCCCCAGCGGCGGCTGGGCGTGTGGTTCACGAGCCACTGCGTGAACTCGGGGTTGTCCACCAGCGCCTGGTTGAGCTCGGTCTTGAAGTAGCCCGGCCCGAGGCCGTTGACCTGCAGGCCGTGCGGCCCCCAGTCGATGGCCATGCCCTTGGTCAGCATCTTCACCGCGCCCTTGCTGGCCGTGTAGGGCGCGATGTTCGGGCGGCCGAGCTCGCTTTGCACCGAGCAGACGTTGATGATCTTGCCGCGCCCGCGGTCGATCATGTGCCGCGCCACGGCCTGGCCGACGAGGAAGACGCTGTCCACGTTGGTCTTCATGAGCCGATGCCAATCGGCCTCGGCGAACTTCTCCAGCGGCGCGCGCAGCTGCATGCCGGCGTTGTTGACGAGGATGTCGATGGCGCCGCACTCGGCCTCGATGGCGGCCACGCCTTCGATCACGGCGGCACCGTCGGTGACGTCGAACGGCATCGTCAGCACGAACGCCCCCTGCGCGCGCAAAGCGTCGGCGGCGCGGGCGAGGTTGCCGGTGTTGCGGCCGTTCAGCACGATGCGCGCGCCGGCCGAGGCCAGGCCGCCGGCAAGCGCGAAGCCGATGCCGGCGCTCGAGCCGGTGACCAGCGCCGTGCGGCCGCTGAGGTCGAAGAGTTTCGAGGCGGGTGTCATGGGTGCGGGCGATTCGTTCACAGACCTCAATTGTTGCAGCGGGCCTCGAGCGCGTCGATGAAGGAGCGGTCCCAGCGGCCCTCCTTCATCGCCTGGATCGTCTTCGCCTCGGCGACGAGCACCGCACGCGCCTTCTCGATCAGCTCGGGCACACCGCCGTCCTGCGGGATGGCGAGCAGCCCGTCCTGGTCGCCGACGACGATGTCGCCCGGGTTGACGACCATGCCGCCGACGGTGACCGGCACGTTGATCTCGCCCGGGCCGTCCTTGTACGGGCCGCGGTGCGTGACGCCGCGCGCGTAGACCGGGAACTCGCTGGCGCGGATCTCGGCCACGTCGCGGATGGCGCCGTCGATCACCACGCCGGCCAGGCCGATCGTCGACGCGTAGAAGGTCAGGATGCCGCCGACCACGGCGTTGCACAGATCGCCGCCGGCATCGACCACCAGCACATCGCCCGGGCGGCAGAACTCGAGCGCGCGCAGGTAGGTGAGGTTGTCGCCGGCGCGCGAGCGCGCCGTGACCGCCGTGCCGGCCATCGTCCGCTCGCCCGGCTTGTGATACGGGTGCAGGCCGACGGTGCCGATGCTGCGATGCATGTTGTCGCTGAGCGCGGCCAGCGGCAGCTCGCGCAGCGCGGCCAGCAGGGCGGCCGGGACCTGTGGTGCCGAGGGGTTCTTGCGCAGGGCCTTGTAGGTGCTCATGGCGGGTTCCCTGGATGACGTCCTTGGATGATGGGTATCAGCGCAGCGCGGCCACCGCCGCGCCGATGCGCCGGCAGCCTTCGTCGAGCACGTCGATCGAGGTGGCGATCGAAACCCGGAAGTAGGGCGAGAGGCCGTAGGCCGTGCCGGCGACGACGGCCACGCCGACACTCTCGAGCAGGTACATCACGACATCGCCGTCCTCGGCCAGCACCCTGCCCTGCGGCGTCGTCTTGCCGATCAGGCCGGCGCAGTTGACGTAGAGGTAGAAGGCCCCGTCCGGGATCCGGCAACTCAGGCCGGGGATCGCGTTGATCTGCGCCACCATGCGGTCGCGCCGCTGCTTGTAGATCGCCACGCTCTCGGCGACGAAGCCCTGGTCGCCGTTCAGCGCCGCCGCCGCCGCGGCCTGGCTCACCGAACAGCAGTTGCCGGTGGACTGCGACAGCAGCGTATCCAGCGCCTGGATCAGGTCGCGCGGCGCGGCCACCCAGCCGATGCGCCAGCCGGTCATCGCGTAGGTCTTGGACACGCCGTTCACCGCGGCCGTGCGCTCGCGCAACTCGGGCGCCACGTTCAACAGGTGCGGCGTCTTCCGGCCGTCGAAGCGGATGTGCTCGTAGATGTCGTCGGTCATCACGAGCACCTGCGGATGGCGCTTCAGCACATCGGCGAGCGCGCGGTACTCGACCGCCGTGTAGCTGGCACCGGTCGGGTTGCTCGGCGAGTTGAGCAGCAGCCAGCGCGTGCGCGGCGTGATCGCCGCCTCGAGCTGCGCCGGCGTCAGCTTGAAGCCGTTCGCTTCGGGGCAGGCCACGGTCACCGGCTTGCCGTCGCTGGCGAGCACCATGTCGGGGTACGACACCCAGTAGGGCGCCGGGATGATCACCTCGTCGCCCGGCTCCAGCGTGATCGAGAACAGGCTGTAGATGGCGCTCTTGGCGCCGCTCGTCACCATGATCTCGTTCAGCGCGTAGACGAGGCCGTTCTCGCGCTCGAGCTTGGCGACGATGGCTTTTCGCAGGTCCACGGTGCCGGCCATCAGCGTGTAGCGCGTGGCGCCCTGGTCCATCGCTTCGGCCGCGGCGGCGCGGATGTGCCGGGGCGTATCGAAGTCGGGCTCGCCGACGACCAGGCTGACGATCGACTTGCCTTCGCGGCGCAGTTCGTTGGCGCGGTCGGCGGCCGTGGTGCTGGGCGACGGCTTGATGCGGCGGACACGTTCGGCGATGCGGGACGGGGTCACGGCTTTCCTCGCTGCGGGAGATCCAAGCAGAGGCCGGCAGGCCTCGAGCAGCCGTCACGGTAGGCCGCACCAGGACAAAAGGCCAAGACGAGTTCGGTCTGTCTCTATAGGCATCGCTTATGACGGCGCGTAGACTGGCCGCCATCGCCTCGTCCGCGCTCGTTTGGCCCCTGGCGGGAGTCCCTCGCTTGAATCTCCGGCGACTGAAGTACTTCGTGAAGATCGTCGATGTCGGCAGCCTCACCCAGGCCGCCGACATCCTGCATATCGCCCAACCTGCCCTCAGCCAGCAGCTCGCGACGCTCGAGGGCGAGGTGCGGCAGCAGCTGCTCGTGCGCACCAAGCGCGGCGTCACGCCCACCGAGGCCGGCAAGGTGCTCTACCGCCACGCGCAGCTCATCCTGCGCCAGTGCGAGCAGGCGCGCGTCGACATGGAGGCCGCCAGCCAAGGCCTTTCCGGCGCGGTCTCGGTCGGGCTGGCGCCCGGCACCGCGGCGGCGGGCCTGTCGCTGCCGCTGCTGCGCACGACGCGCCTGCGCCACCCGGGCGTGCTGCTGTACCTGAACGAGACCTACGGCACCACGCTCTCGGAGCTGATCATGAACGGCCGCATGGACCTCGCCGTGCTCTACGGGGGGCGCACCGCGGTGCACGGGCTTGCCTTCCTGCCGCTGCTGAAGGAGAAGCTCTTCGTCGTCGGGCCCGGCAGCCAGCCGGCGCCGCCCGAGCAGGTGCCGCTGCGCATGCTGGCCGATCTCGACCTCTACCTGGCGCGGCCCTACAACGTCGTGCGCAAGATGGTCGACGAGGCCTTCGCGGGCATCGGCCTGGCGCCGCGCGTCGTCGGCGAGATCGAATCGGCGAGCACGTTGACCGCAGTGATCGCCGAGGGCCTGGGCGCCACCATCCTGCCCGAGTCGATGGCGCGCGAAGTCACCGCGTCGTGCAACGCCTGGCGCTGCTGCATCGTCGAGCCGGTGATCGAGGCGCCGCTGGCGCTGTGCCAGTCCGACCACCTGCCGTTGTCGGAGCCGGCGCAGGCGATCAAGACGATCCTGCTCGAGCTGGTGGCCGAGCTGCCCGGCAGCCTGCTGTCGCCCGACCGTCTGCGCGAAGCGGCAGCGTAGGCGCAGGCTCTGCGACGAAGATCGCGCCCGTCCGAGGGCACCGTCATAAGGGGCCCTTATCGGGCCACAGCCAATCAGTCTTGGCGCGCGGCGATCGCGCCCGCTACCTTTGCGCCATGGACGCGCTGCAGATCAAGGCCCTGATCGATGCGATGGCATCGTCGGACCTCTCCGAACTGGAGGCCACGAAGGACGGCTGGACGCTGCGGCTCGTGCGCGGTGTTGCCCGCGGCGTGGTCCGTGGCAAGGCACCCGGCAGTGCAACCCGGCCGGCCGCCCCGCAAGAGGCCGGCGAGCAAGCCGACAGCGGCCAACTGGAACAGCGCGCCAGCCTCGCCGGCACGGTCTTCCTGACGCCCGCCCCGGGCGAGCCGGCCTTCGTGCAGCCGGGCCAGGCCGTGAAGGCCGGCCAGACGCTGTGCGTCATCGAGGCGATGAAGGTCTTCAACGAGGTGAGCGCCGAGCGCGACGGCGTCGTCGATGCCTTCCTCGTCACCTCCGGCCAGGACATCGACGCCGGCCAGCCGCTGCTGCGGCTGCGGCTGCGCTGAACCGTTCGACACCGAACCCGCCATGTTCGAGTCGGTCCTCATCGCCAACCGCGGCGAGATCGCGCTGCGCATCCAGCGTGCCTGCAAGGCGCTCGGGCTGCGCACGGTGGTCGTGCACTCCGAGGCCGATGCCGAAGCCGGCTATGTGCGCCTCGCTGACCAGTCGCTGTGCATCGGCCCGGCGGCCGCGGGGCGCAGCTACCTCGACCAGGCCGCCATCCTCTTCGCCGCCGAGGTGAGTGGCGCCGAGGCCATCCACCCCGGCTACGGCTTCCTCTCCGAGAACGCCGGCTTCGTGCAGCGCGTCGAGGAGGCCGGCCTCACCTTCATCGGCCCGAGCTCGGCGTGCATCCGCACGATGGGCGACAAGGTCTCGGCCAAGCGCGCGATGCGCGCCGCCGGCGTGCCCTGCGTGCCCGGGCCCGACGAGGCCCTGCCCGAAGACGCCGGCGCCGTGCTGGCCATCGCGCGGGAGATCGGGTTCCCGGTCATCGTCAAGGCCGCCGGCGGCGGCGGCGGGCGCGGCATGCGCGTCGTCGAAAGCGCCGAGGCATTGCCCGGCGCGCTGGCGCTCACGCGCGAGGAGGCGCGGCGCGCCTTCGCCAACCCGGAGGTCTACATCGAGAAGTTCCTCGCGCACCCGCGGCACGTCGAGATCCAGGTGCTCGCCGACGCCCATGGCCAGGCCCTGTGGCTCGGCAGCCGCGACTGCTCGCTGCAGCGCCGGCACCAGAAGGTGATCGAGGAAGCGCCGGCGCCGGGCATCGCGCCCGAGGCCATCGCCGCGATCGGCGCGCGCTGCGCCGAAGCCTGCCGCCGCATCGGCTACTGCGGGGTGGGCACCTTCGAGTTCCTCTACGAGGACGGCGCCCTCCACTTCATCGAGATGAACACGCGCCTGCAGGTCGAACACCCGGTCACCGAGATGACGAGCGGCATCGACATCGTGCAGCAGCAGATCCGCGTCGCTCGCGGCGAGCGCCTCGCGTTCACGCAGGCCGACGTGTCCTGCGGCGGCCACGCCTTCGAGTGCCGCATCAACGCCGAGGACCCGCGCACGTTCGCGCCGTCACCCGGTGTCATCACCGTCTGGCAGGTGCCCGCAGGCGACGGCGTGCGCGTGGACAGCCATGCCGAGGCGGGCTACCGCGTGCCACCGCACTACGACTCGATGATCGCCAAGCTGATCGCGCACGGGCGCACGCGCGAGGAGGCGCTCGCGCGCATGCGCGGCGCACTCGAGACGATGCGCGTCGAGGGCATCGCGACCAACCTGCCGCTGCACCGCCGGTTGCTGCAGGATGCCGCGTTCGCCGCCGGCGGCGTCGACATCCACCACCTCGAACGCTGGCTGCGCCAGCCCGCCGCCTGATGGCTACGCCAGCAGCCCCCGAAGCGGATACCGAAGCCCTGGCGCGCATCAGCCTGCTCGGCACGACGGCGCTGCTGTTCGAGGCACCGGGCGAGACGAGCCTGGCGACGCAGCAGCGCATCTGGGCGCTGGCCCGCGAAGCCGCCACCTGGCCCGAGGTCGGCGAGGCCGTGCCGGGCATGAACAACCTGATGGTCACCTTCGCCGGCGCCGCGCGCACCCCGGGCGACTGGCAGCCGCTCGCCAAGCGCCTGCGCGCCGCCTGGGCCGAAGCGCGGCCGCTGGCGCTGGCCGGCCGCGTCGTCGAGCTGCCCGTGGTCTACGGCGGCGAAGGCGGCCCGCACCTCGCCGACGTGGTCGCGCACACGGGCCTTCGCGTCGACGAGATCGTCGAGCTGCACTGCGCGCCGCTGTACCCGGTGTTCGCGCTCGGCAGCCACCCCGGTTACTGCTACCTCGGCGGCATGGACCCGCGCATCGCCACGCCGCGCCGCCAGGTGCCGGTGATCAGCATCCCCGGCGGCTCGGTCTCCATCGGCGGCCACCAGACGGGCGTCTCGGCGTCGGCGGGGCCGAGCGGCTGGAACACGATCGGCCGCACGTCGATGAGCTTCTTCGACGCCGCGCGCGAACCGCCGGCGCTGCTGCAGCCGGGCGACAGCATCCGCTTCCGCGTCTTGCAGGTGATCCGATGATCGAGGTGCTCTCGAACACCGCCCTCGCGACGGTGCAGGACCTCGGCCGCAGCGGTGGGCTGCGCTGGGGTGTGGGTACCTCGGGCGCGATGGACCCGCTGGCGCTGGCGGCCGGCAACCTGCTGCTCGGCAACCACGAGGGCGCGGCGGCGATCGAGCTGCAGGTCTTCCCGTTCGAGCTTCGCTTCACCGCGGACGGCACCTTCGCGCTGGCCGGGGCCGGCACCGACGCGTCGCTCGACGGCCACCCGCTGCTGCCCTGGTGGCGGCACGAGGCCCGCGCCGGGCAGGTGCTGCGCCTGAACGTGCCGCGGCGCGCCGTGGCGTGGCCGGCGAGCCGCGCCTACCTGTGCCTGGGCGGGGGCGTGGACGTGCCGGTGGTCCTCGGCTCGCGCAGCACGCAGCTGCGCGGCGCCTTCGGGGGCCATGAGGGGCGGGCGCTTCGCGCGGGCGACCGGCTGGCTGCCGGCCGGCCCGCTGCCCCAGGCGGCGAACACAGCGACCGCGGCGACCGCGGCCATGGCGCGAACGGCGGCACCCTGGGTGACGGCGGCAGCACCGGCCTCGGCCCCGCGTCGCCAGACGGTGGCTCCGGATTGATTCCCCCGGCGCTGGCCATGCCGCTGCTCGCCGACGGCACGCCGGCCGTGCGCGTGCTGCCCGCCGCGGAATACGCTGCCTTCGACGAGGCTTCGCGCGCGGCCTTCTGGGCCCGTCCGTGGAAGATCACGCCGCAGAGCGACCGCTATGGCTACCGCCTCGCCGGCGAGCCGTTGCAGGCCATCGCGCCGACGGAGATGCGCTCGCACGGCATCGTGCCCGGTGTCATCCAGGTGCCGCCGGGTGGGCAGCCGATCGTGCAGATGCGCGACGCGCAGCCCTCGGGCGGCTACCCGAAGATCGGCACCGTCATCGAGGCCGACCTGTGGCGGCTCGGCCAGGCACCGATCGGCAGCTTCGTGCGCTTCGTCGAGACGACCTGGGCCGAAGCGGTGGCAGCACTCGATGCCAACCGGCGCTGGCTGGACGAGGTGCGCCGCCTGGTCGGGCTGTGGCGCCTGCGAGAGCAGCGCAGCACACGATGAGCGACACCCTCGTGCGCCAGCTGTCGGAGTGGCTCGCCGCGACCGACATCGCGCTGCTGGAACTGCGCGGCCCGGGCGTGCAGGTTCGCCTGCACCACGACGGCAAGCGCGTCGAGCCCATTCCTGGCGATGAGCCCCTGACGCCGGCGGCGGCCGAAGACGTCGTGGTGCGTGCCCATTCGGTCGGCATCTTCCTGCACACGCACCCGCTTCACGAAACGCCGTTGGCCACGCCGGGGCAGTGCGTCACCGCCGGCCAGACGATCGGCCTGTTGCGCATCGGCGCCCTGCTCTTGCCGGTGACCGCGCCAGGGCCGGGCACGTTCGTCGACCACACCGCCCAGCACGGCAGCACCGTCGGCTACGGCACGCCGCTGTTGCTTTTCTCGCGCGACCCAGCGACCACCCGATCAAACTGACCGCTCGATCGAGCTCAAGCCATGGACATCGATCTCAACGCCGATCTCGGCGAAGGCTACGGCCCCTGGCGGATGGGCGAGGACGAGGCGCTGCTCGACCTCGTCTCCTCGGCCAACGTGGCCTGCGGCTTCCACGCCGGCGATCCGCTCATCATGGAGCGCACGGTGCGCGCGGCGCTGGCACGCGGTGTCGATGTCGGCGCGCATGTCGGCTTCCCCGACCGGCAGGGCTTCGGGCGGCGCGTGATGCAGATCGACACGGCCGAACTGGCCGCGATGGTCACCTACCAGCTCGGCGCGCTGGCCGGCATCGCGCGTGCCGCCGGCCACCGCATGACGCACATGAGCTTTCACGGCGCGCTCGGCAACATGGCCGCCGCCGATGCGGCACTGGCGGCACCGCTGCTGCGCGCAGTTGCCGCGTTCGACCCGTCGCTGATCGTCAGCTCGTCCAGCAGCCGCGCCATCGAAAAAGCCGCCGCCGCGGCTTCCGCCGCTGGCGGCCTGCGCGTCGCCACCACCTTCCTCGCCGACCGCGCCATCGACGACGAAGGCCTGCTCGTGCCGCGCAAGCTGCCCGGGGCCGTCATCCACGAGCCCGCGGCCGTGCTCGCGCGCGTGCGCCTTCTGCTCGCCGAGGGGCAGGTGATCACGCACAGCGGGCGGCGCCTGGCCTTGAAGCCGCACTCCATCCTCGTGCACGGCGACACGCCCGGTGCGGTGGCGCTGGCGCGCGCGGTGCGGCAGGCGGTCGAGCAGGCGGGCGGGCGCGTGCTGCCGATCTCGCGGCAGGCGGCCCTGTGTTCCGAGCCCGGCAAGGAGACCCCGGGGAAGACCCTAGGAAGCCCCCGCGATGAGCGCCCGACATAAGGCCCCCTTATCTCGCCACAGCCAATCCGTCTTGGCGCACGCGAAGCCCGCTCGATAAATTGACCCCGACACGCAAGGATTGATCCCCATGCCCTTCTCCGACTACCGCACCGCCCTCGTCACCGGCGCCTCCTCGGGCATCGGCGCCGCGGTCGTCGAGCGGCTCACGCGCGAGGGCCTGCAGGTGCACGCATTGGCGCGCGGCGAGAAGGCGCTGCGCGAGCTCGCCGAGCGCACCGGCTGCATCGCGCACGCGATCGATGTCACCGACCTGCCCGCGCTGACGCTGCTCACGCAGCAGCAGACCTTCGACGTGCTCGTCAACAACGCCGGCGTCGACCGGCCGCGTTCGTTCCTGAACGCCGAGGCCGACGACATCGACCTGCTGATCGACGTCAACCTGCGCGCCGTGCTGCACCTGTGCCGCCTCGTCGTGCCGGGCATGGTGGCGCGCGACCGCGGCCACGTGATCAACATCAGCTCGATCGCCGCCGCCTACAACTTCAACGGCAACTCGACCTACCACGCCACCAAGGCCGCGGTGAGCATGCTGTCGCGCCAGCTGCGCATCGACGCCTTCGGCAAGCGCGTGCGCGTCACCGAGATCTGCCCCGGTCGCGTCGCCACCGATATCTTCGCGCACGTGCACGGCGACAGCACCGAGACTCACGAGCGCTTCATCAAGGGCTTCGAGCTGCCGCAGGCGGCCGACATCGCGGATGCGATCGCCTTCGCTATTCGCCAGCCGGTGGCCGTGAACGTCGGCCACATCGAGATCACGCCGACGTTGCAGGTGCCCGGCGGCCTGCAGACAGCGCGACCGCAGGGCGCACGGGGCGCGTAGGGCAGCCAATGAAGGGCTTCGACGTCCTCGCCATCCTGGTGGACCCGCGGTTCACCGGCATGCTGGCGCTGGGCGTCAAGATGACGCTGATCATCGCCCTCGGCTCCTGGCTGCTGGCCATGGGCCTGGCCTTCGCGCTGCTGGCGCTGCGCCTGCTGCCGCACGCCGTGCCGCAGCGCGCCGTGCAGGCCTATGTGTCCTATCACCGCAACGTGCCGACGCTGGTGCAGCTGATGCTGTGGTACTTCGGCGTCGCCAGCCTGCTGCCCGGCCCGCTGCAGACCTGGCTCTCCGATCACAGCGCCGAGGCCGTGTTCGCGATCATCGGCCTCGGCCTGTGCCAGGCCGCGTACTTCAGCGAGGACCTGCGCTCGGGCCTGCGCGCCATTCCGCCGGGCCAGGCCGAAGCGGCGCGCGCGCTCGGGCACGGCTTCTTCGGCACGCTGCGCCACGTGCTGATGCCGCAGGCGGTGCGCAACGCGCTGCCGGCGCTCGTGAACCACAGCGTCTCGCTGTTCAAGAACAGCAGCCTGGCGATGGCCATCGGCGTCGCCGAGCTCACGCACGCGGTCAAGGAGATCGAGAACCTCAGCTTCCGTGCCTTCGAGAGCTATCTGCTGGCCACGGTGATGTACCTCGTCGTGTCGCTGCTCATCATGGCGTTCGGTGCCTGGCTCGAGCAGCGCACGCGCATCGCCGGACAGGGCACCCGATGAGCGACGGCCTCGCGGGCCTCTTTTCCGGCGTGGTCGAGATCGTCCGCGACAACTGGCTGCTGCTGCTCATCGGCCAGTACCCGAACGGGCCGCTCGGCGGCATCGCCTGCACGCTCATCCTCTCGGTGCTCGGCATCGCGCTCGCGTTTCCGCTCAGCTTGGGGCTGGCGCTGGCGCGGCTCTCGCCCTGGCGGCTGCTGAGCTGGCCGGCCACGGCGCTGATCTACGTGGCGCGCGGCGTGCCGCTGCTGATGATCATCCTGTGGGTCTATTTCCTGGTGCCGTTGCTGGTGGGGCAGAACGTCTCCGGGTTCACGACCATGCTCGTGACGCTGGTGCTCTACGAAGGCGCCTACCTCGCCGAGGTCGTGCGCGCCGGCATCGAGGCGCTGCCCAAGGGCCAGACGGAGGCGGCGCGCGCACTCGGCCACAGCCACCTCGGCGCCATGCGCCTCGTCATCCTGCCGCAGGCGCTGTTCAACATGCTGCCGGCCATGCTCAGCCAGTTCGTCTCGACGATCAAGGAGACGACGCTCGGCTACGTCATCAACGTGCCCGAGCTCACCTTCGCGGCCGGGCAGATCAACAACCAGCTGCTCACCAAGCCGTTCGAGGTGTTCGCGATCCTGGCCATCGTCTACTACGTCGTCTGCTGGAGCCTGACCTGGGCAGCCACGGCGCTGGAGCGGCGCATCGAGACCAAGCGGGCCGGTGGTCCGAGGCGCGCCGCCACCAGCGTACCAGCGGGCAGTGCGCTGCGCGTCGTCGACGCGCAGGGCTGAGGAGGCTCCGATGATCGAGTTCCGCAACGTCCACAAGTGGTTCGGCGACCTGCACGTGCTCACCGACATCTCGGCCGAGGTGAAGAAGGGCGAGGTCGTGGTCGTGTGCGGTCCCTCGGGCTCCGGCAAGTCGACGCTGATCCGCACCGTGAACCGGCTCGAGGAGATCAAGTCGGGCGAGCTGCGCTTCGACGGCCAGAGCGTGCACGCGCCGATGAGCGGCGCCGAACTCAACCGCTTGCGCAGCCGGGTCGGCTTCGTCTTCCAGAGCTTCAACCTCTTCCCGCACCTGTCGGCGCTGGACAACGTCATGCTCTCGCCGGTGCACGTGAACCGGCAGCACAAGGCCGAAGCGCGCGAGAAGGCGCTGCAGCTGCTCGACCGTGTCGGCCTGGCGAACAAGGCCGCCTCCTTCCCGGCCCAGCTCTCCGGCGGGCAGCAGCAGCGTGTGGCGATCGCCCGCGCGCTGGCGATGGAGCCGCCGGCGATGCTCTTCGACGAACCCACCAGCGCGCTCGACCCCGAGATGGTCGGCGAGGTGCTGGCCGTGATGCGCAGCCTCGCCGCCGACGGCATGACGATGATGTGCGTGACGCACGAGATGGGCTTCGCGCGCGACGTGGCCGACCGCGTGTGGTTCATGGATGCGGGCTGCATCCTCGAGTCGTGTGATCCCGAGAGCTTCTTCACCCGCCCCGAGCACCCGCGCGCGCAGCGCTTCCTGTCCGACCTGCGGTCGCATTGACCGTGCATGCCCCTGCAACGACGTTTCACCCCCGAGACCAAGGAGATCGACGCATGAACCGCCTCAAGACCCCCGCTCTGGCGCTCACCGCGCTGGCGCTGCTGGCCACCCTGCCGCTGGCCGCCCGCGCCGACCAGCTCGCCGACATCCTGCAGCGCAAGGAGCTGCGCTGCGGCACCTTCGCCGACGTACCGCCGTTCGCCGCACCGGACCCGAAGACGCGCGAGATGGTCGGCCACGATGTCGACATCTGCCAGGCGATCGCCAAGCGCCTGGGCGTGGCGGCCAAGGTCACGCCGCTGTCGGTGGAGGCGCGCGTGCCCGAGGTGAAGCTCGGCCGCGTCGACATCACGGTGGCGAACCTGGCCTACACGCTCGGCCGCGCCGAGCAGATCCAGTTCAGCGACCCCTACTACCTGGCCAAGGAGATGCTCGCCGTGCTCGCCAGCGACCCCGGCACCAAGCCTGCCGACTTCAAGGGCAAGCGCATCGCCTCGACCAAGGGCTCGACGTCCGAGGTGTCGATCAAGCTCAACGGCGGCGAGCCGGTCACCTTCGTCGATACGGGCTCCGTCTTCATGGCCGTGCAGCAGAACAAGGCCGTCGGCATGGTCGCCAACACGATGACCATCACCAAGCTGGTCAACCAGTCCAAGACCACCGGCAAGCCGATGAAGATGATCGAGGAGCCGATGGTGTTCCAGCCCATCGGCGTGGGCATGAAGAAGGACGAGCCGGCGCTGCTGGCGAAGATCAATGCCACGCTGAAGGCGATGGACGACGAAGGCGAGCTCAACCGCATCTGGGACAAGTGGCTGGGCATGGAGACTGAATTCAAGATGACGCGCAAGGACAAGGTCGTGCCCTTGGCGCAGCTGAAGTTCACGCCGATGCCTTGACTTGCGGTCTGGGCCGCGCGCGGGGCCTCAGCCCGGATCGCTCGGCGCGCGGCTCAGTTCGTTGTTGGCCTTCACGAGCGTGCGCAGCATGCGCATGAACTCCGCCCGCTCGGCGGGCGGCAGCGGCGCGAGCATGCGCTCCTGCGCACGCAGCATGCCGGGCAGCACCTTGTCGAGCATGGCCCGGCCTTCGTCGGTGAGCACGAGCAGGCGCACGCGCCGGTCGGCCGGGGAATCCTGCCGGCGCAGCAGGCCGCGGGCCTCGAGCCTGTCGACGACGCCGGCGATCGTGCTGGTGTCGAACCCGATCAGGCGCGCCAGCGTGCGCTGGTCGATGGCCTGGCCGCCCGCCGGTTGATCGGCCACCGCCTGCAGCGCCGCGTACTGCACCGGTGTGATGCCGGTGGACTGCGTCTCCTGCAGGAAGATGGCCACGGCAATCTGCTGCAGGCGGCGGATGGCGTGCCCGGGCAGAGCCTCGAGGTCTTGCGCGGCGGCGGCGGCGGGCGGGCTGCGTGGAGCCATGAGCGGGTGATTCGAAATCGCGTGCGGCGGCGATCGCCATGTTAAGCGGCGCAACACGGCGGCCCGACTCGCGGTGCACGAAGGGGCGCACGTGATGGCGCACTGTGGCGACGCGGCAGCGGCCCATGTCCCAAGCGGCTACGCGGCGTAGCCTGACGGTGACGATCGCGTGAACACACTGCGCATTGATCGGACAGAAGTCCGTCTGTGTGCACTGATGCGGATGGCACTTCGACGTGCGGTGGCGTGATCGGGCCGACGGGGCGCCCTGCGCTGCTCGTGTCCCCTTTCGGCCGCCCGGCTCGCAAGCTCGCAGGGCGCCCGAATGCCTCCTTTACCTCGCTGCGCAGGGTGCCCCATCGGCCCGATCCGGCGCCAGTGGTGGCATGCCATCGTCGAGGACAAACCCCGGTGCCACGCCGAGGATGCCGGGGGGTCGGTGTAGCGAAATCAAGGGGGCATCCGGGGGACCAGCGAAGCTGGGCCGCCGGAAGAGGACATTCGCGGAGCCGACCTCCCGGCGTCCTCGGCGCACCACGGCCTCGGCACGCGACTCGTCGTGGAGCCGGCCACCCGGCCTCCTCGGCGAGCCACGCGACGCCAGCATGCCAGCAGGCTCGGACTGGCGCTGATACTGCGGCCATGGCCACGCCTGCACCGAAGCTGCGCCTGTTCCTGGCCCTGTGGCCCGGCACGGCCGCGCGCGCTGCGCTGCAGGCCTGCCGCGATTCGATCGCCTGGCCCTTGGAGGCGCGGCCGACGGCGGACGACCGACTGCATATCACGCTGCACTTCCTTGGCAACGTGCCCGCCGAGCGGCTGCCGCCGCTGCAAGCCGCGCTCGCGGTGCCGGCCGCGCGCTTCGAGCTGCACCTCGACCGCTTGCGGCCGTGGCCGGGCGGCCTCGTCGTGCTGCAGCCCAGCACCCTGCCGCCGCCGCTCATGGCGCTGCACGCGGCACTGGCCGCGGCCTTGCGAGGGCTCGCGCTGCCCGTGGAGACACGCGCCTTCCGTCCGCACCTGACGCTGGCGCGGCACTGCCGCGAGTACCCGCCCTTGCCACGCATCGAGGCGCTGCGCTGGGCCGTCGGCGAGCACGTGCTCGTGCACTCGACACCCGACGGCCGCTATCGCATCGTGCAGCGCTACCGTTGTGCCTGACGGCGCTGGCGCCCGGCGCACGTCCGGTGCCCGTCGGGAGTCCGAACCCCGCAGGCCGATCAGCGCTGCGGCATGTCCTTCGCGCCGTAGCCCAGGCTCACCGTCGCGTCGGCCGGGATCGGTGGCATCGTCGCCTCCCAGGCCTCGTAGGCGGCGCGCATCATCGCCAGGCGCTCGGGCTCGAACGGGGCGCGGTTGGCGCGCTCGCGCTCGTCGCTGTCGATGTCGAAGAGGTACTCGTGGCCGTCCACGCGCAGGTACTTCCAGCGCCCGTCGCGAAACGCGCGCTGGCCGCGGTGGTTCATGCGCCAGAACATCGGCCGCGCGAAGCAGCCTTCCTCGCCGCGCAGCACCGGCATCAGGTCCACGCCGTCCAGCGGGTACGCCGGGTCGGGCGTGGCGCCGCCGGCGGCGAGCATGGTCGCGCTCCAGTCCATCGTCAGGCAATGCTGGCCCGTGACGCGGCCGGGCGCGATCACCGCCGGCCAGTGCGCCACCCAGGGCACGCGGATGCCGCCTTCGGTGAGGTCCATCTTGCCGCCCACGAGCGGCCAGTTGTCGCTGAAGCGCTCGCCGCCGTTGTCACTGGTGAAGACGACGAGCGTGTTCTCGAGCGCACCCGTCTCGCGCAGCGCCTGCACGATCTGGCCGATGCCCTCGTCCATGTGGTGGATCATGCGGCGGTAGGTCTCGATGTTGCCGCCGCTCAGGTGGAAGATGTTGCGGCTCACCTCGGGCGAGAGAGCGAGCGCGCGATCGTCGCGCGTCTCCCACGGCCAGTGCGGCGCCGTGTAGTGCACGCTGACGAAGAACGGGTCCGGCCCGCGCGCGTGCCGGCGCACCACCTGCGCCGCACGCTCGGAGATCAGGTCGGTGAGGTAGCCGTCGCGCGCGCGCTCCTCCTCGCCCTCCCAGAGATCGTGGGTGTTGCCGCTCGAGCAGTGGGTGAAGTAGTCGACACCGCCCGACATGGGGCCGAACGACTCCTCGTAGCCCGATTGCAGCGGCCCGAAGTGCGGCGGAAAGCCGAGGTGCCATTTGCCCGCCAGCGCCGTGCGGTAGCCGCTGGCACGCAGCAGCGAGGGCAGCGTCGGATGCGACGGCGGCAGCCCGAGGTGCGGATTGCCGCGGTGGCGGCTGGCGATCGGCTCCTCGGCCGCGCCGCGCAGGCGGTACTGCCAGCGCGCCGTCATCAGCGCAAAGCGCGTCGGCGAGCACACCGGCGAGTTGGCATAACCCTGCGTGAAGCGCACGCCACCGGCGGCGAGCGCATCGATGTTCGGCGAGACGGCGCCGAAGCTCGCCGGCCGGCCGCCATAGCAGCCGAGGTCGGCGTGGCCGAGGTCGTCGGCAACGATGAAGACGAAGTTGGGGCGTGCCACGCTCAGAGCGTCAGGTCGACGTCGCCACCGCCGCCGGCGGCTGCCGGCGTGCCGCAGCGGCCGCAGAAGCGGCTGTCGGCGGCGAGCGCGGCGCCGCAGGCCGTGCAGTGCCGCGCTGAGGCATGCCCGACATGCCCGAGGCCCGGTGCGGCGGCGGCGGGCGCGGCAGGTGCGGCGGCGGCTCCGGGAAGGATCGGCGGCATCGGCGCCTGCAGGCCGGCCAGCTGGTTGGCGCCGCTCAGCTGCTGCAGCCGGCGCGCATCTTCGCCGGCGCCCGGCACGACGACCGAGCTCTGCGCGTGCGCGAACTGGCGCACCTGCTGCGTCCAGGCACGCGCGGCGTCGATGTCGCCGGTCATGCCCACGAGCGTGCGCGCGCCGATCGCCTGGTCGCGGTAGCTGAAGATCACCGAGCGGCTTTGCACGACCCAGGCGCGCAGCGTCATCGATTCGACGTTGACCACGCTGCGCTCGCTGCGCACGCGGTCGGTCCACTGCGCGCCGAGGCCGATCTGGGCACGCGAGAACGAGCCGCTCAGGTCGAGCCAGGTCAGCGTGCTCTCGAAGTCCAGCCGCCCCCACAGCAGGTGCGCCACGCGCACGCCGTAGCCGCCGACGACGATGAAGATGAAGCCGATCGAGGCCGGCGCCCAGCTCTCGGGCAGGCCCGTGCTCAACGCGCGGCCCATGTAGAGCCACAGCCCCGCACCCACGGCGGTGAGCAGCAAGCCGAGCGCATCGAGCGCAGCCAGCCAGTAGAAGCGCGGGAAGGCGAGGCAGGTGCCCCAGTCCATCCTGCGCACCGCCTGCGGCGGCATCGGCTGCGTCTCCTCGAGCGCGACGCCGGTGAAGTTGCCGGCCTCGCGCGTCGGCTCCACCACCGGCGGCTGCCAGATGTAGCGCCGGTTCGGGATGTTCTGCGTCCAGCGGCGCTGCAGCTCGCGGTCCACCTCCTGCATCAGCAGGTTGGGGTCGGCGTTGAAACTCACGGCCGCCTGGTCGTTGGCGGTGCTCGCCGGCGGCGGCTCGTCGACATGCGCCTGGCCGGCGACGAAGCCGAGCGCCTCGATGATGACGCTCGCCAGCAGCAGCACGAGCGCAATGCGCGGCAACGACAGCGCCACCAGCCAGGCCGGCTGCGGCAGCGAGCCCGCGACACGGCCGATGAGCACGGTGCCGACGAGACCGAAGACGAGCAGCACCGCCAGCCCCACCGGCCCCAGCGCCACCGTGCCGCGCGGGCCGGCGAGGTAGGTGCGCAGGATCAGCACGCTGCCGAGCACGAGGTAGACGAGCGCGGCCAGTGCTTGCGCGGCCGGGTTCGGCGTGACGAGCAGCGTGATCAGGAACAGCACCAGCAGGCCGCCCGCGGCCAGCAGGTTGGCGAAGCGCACCTGCACGTACTCGCGCAGCATGGGCGGCGCGGTGACGAGGTGCCTCGCGACCGAGTAGAGGATGCCGTTCAGCGCGCCGTGCGGCTCCACCAGGGCGATGGCGCCGTGGCGCAGTTGCTCCACGAGCACCTGCGCGCCGGCACCGGTGCCGCTCTTGTCGCGCGCGACCTCGCCCGCCAGCGAAGGCGGCTGGCCGCGCCCGAAGAAGACGCGCAACTGCCGCGCCGCGTGCGCGAACTCGAGGATGCCGAGCAGCGCGAGCACCGCGCCCCCCACCACCAGCAACACGAACGCGCCCTGCGCCAGGCTGGCGCGCTGCACCGACACCTGGGCGCCGGCCTCGCGCGCCAGCACCAGCAGCAGCACGCCCGCGATCAGCAGGACGGCGCCGCGCGCGGCGAGGAACTGGTTCTCGATGCGGTACGGGTTCGGAAAGTCGAACGTCGCGCCCTGGGTGCTGTATTCGAAGGCCATGCGGTCCCCGTCCCCTCTTCTGGTGCAGTCGATTCTGCACGAGGGGCTCCGGGTACGCGCGGCCCTGCGGCCCGGCGGCAGGGGAGCTGCCGGGCGTCCGTCGTTCCCGGCGGCCGCCGGCCTTCGGGGGTCAACTGCGCGCTAGACCCCCCAGCGCAGCGCGGCGGTGTGCACCGGCGCGTCCCACAGCGCCAGCGCCTGCGCGTCGACAGCGCTCACGGTGATCGAGCAGCCCGCCATCTCGAGCGACGTGACGAAGGGCCCGGTCAGGTGCCGGACGACCTTGATGCCGGCGCCGGCGAGCACCTTGTGCGCCGCATGCACCATCAGGTAGAGCTCCAGCAGCGGCGTGCCGCCGAAACCGTTGACGAGCAGGATCACCTCGCGTCCGGGCTTGAGCGACAGGTCCTTGAGGATGGCCCCGGTCAGTTCGGCCGCGATCTCGTCGGCAGTGGCCAGCTTCACGCGGCGACGGCCCGGCTCGCCGTGGATGCCCACCCCCATCTCCATCTCGTCGGCGCCGATCTGGAAGGTCGGCTTGCCGGCCGCCGGCACCGTGCACGAAGTGAGCGCCACGCCCATCGAGGCGGTGGCGGAGTTGACCGCATCACCCAGCGTCTTCAGCGCCGCGAGGCCCTCGCCGCGCTCGGCGGCGGCGCCGACGATCTTCTCGACGATCAGCGTGCCGGCGACGCCGCGCCGCCCGGTGGTGTAGGTGGAGTTCTCGACCGCCACGTCGTCGTTGACGATGACGGTGGCGTTCTCGCGGTCGAGCATCTCGGCGGCCATCTGGAAATTCATCATGTCGCCGGAGTAGTTCTTGACGATGAAGAGCACGCCGGCACCGCCGTCGACCGACTCGGCCGCGGCGAGCATCTGGTTCGGCGTCGGCGACGTGAACACCTGCCCGGGGCAGGCCGCGTCCAGCATGCCGCGCCCGACGAAGCCCACATGCAGCGGCTCGTGGCCCGAACCCCCGCCGGAGATCAACGCCACCTTGCCCGGCCGCGTCTCGCGGCGGCGCACGAACTGGTGCTCGGGGCCGAGCAGCACGAGGTCGGCGTGCGCGGCCGCGAAGCCCTCCAGGCTCTCCGTCAGCACGGTGCCCGGGTCATTGATGAGTTTCTTCATTGGCGACTCCTGCTCGGGGTCAAAGCGTGTCACACACCGCGGCGATGATCAACGCCATCGATCGCGAACCCGGGTCGACGTGGCCGAGCGCGCGCTCGCCGAGAAACGACGCGCGGCCCTTGATGGCATCCATCTGCGCCGTCGCCTGCGCGCTCTCGTGCGCGCACCGGCGCACCTTGGCCACGAGGTCGTCGCCGCTGGCCGGGTCGTGCCCGGCAAGCACCTGCTGCACCGGGTGCAGCACGTCCAGCAGCGTCTTGTGGCCCACCTCCACCTTGCCCAGGCGGCTCAGCGCGGCAATGCCCGCCTCCAGGGCGCGCGCCAGGTCGGCGGCGCGCGGTCGCGGCGGCAGTTCCTTGGCCAGCGTGACCAGCAGCGTGCCGAAGACCGGGCCCGAGGAGCCGCCGACGGTCGACATGCAGGTCAGACCCATGGTGCGCAGCGCCTCGTTGAACGACTGGCCCTCCAGCTCGGTGTACCGGGCCTGGATGGCGAGGGCACCGCGCTTCATGTTCAGGCCGTGATCGCCGTCGCCGATGGCCGCATCGAGCGCGGTCAGTTCCTCGACATGTTCGATCAATGTGCGCGTGCCGGCTTCGATGAGGGGCTTGATGTGCATGGGGACGGGATCCTGGGTCAGGCGGTGAGGCGACGTCCGGCGGCGTCGAAGAACAGCGGTGCGGTGAACTCCACGGCGACAGGGCGGCCGGCTTCGAGGGCGCTGGCATCGCGGCAAACCGTGACCAGCTCGACCTCGCCCGCGGCGCCGCTCATGTCGCCGCTCATGTCGCCACTCAGGTCGCCACTCAGGTCGCCACTCATCGCGCCGCTGAGCGCGAGGTGCACGTGCAGCTGGTCGCCCAGGTGCTCGATGCGGCGCACGATCGCCTTGACGTGTCCACCGTCGTGGCCGTTGGGCTTCGAGAGGCGCATGGCATCCGGGCGCACACCGACGGTGGTGGTCGCTGCGGGCGCCGCGAGACCGCCCTGCGCCGCGAGTGCGGCGACCGGCAGCAGGTTGATGCGCGGCGAGCCCAGGCGCGCGGCGACATACGTGCTCACCGGCTCGCGGTAGATCTGCTGCGGCGTGCCCACCTGCACGAGCACGCCGCGCTCGAGCACGCCGATGCGGTTGGCCAGCGTCATGGCCTCGGTCTGGTCGTGCGTGACGTAGAGCATCGTCGCGCCCAGGTCCTGCTGGATGCGCTTGAGCTCGAGGCGCAGGTCGTTGCGCAGTTTGGCGTCGAGCGACGACAACGGCTCGTCCATCAGCGTCACCGCCGGCTCGCGCACGAGCGCGCGGCCGATCGCCACCCGCTGCATCTGGCCGCCGGACAGGCGCGTCGCCGGGCTCGCGAGCTTGTCGTCGATGCGCAGCAGCCGCGCCACCTCGGTGACCTTGCGCCGCACTTCGTCTTCCGGCTGGCGGCGCATCGGCGAGCGCAGCGGAAAGGCGAGGTTGTCGAAGACGCTCAGGTGCGGGTAGAGCGAGTACTGCTGGAAGACGAAGGTGACATCGCGCAGCGCAGGTGCGAGGCGGGTCACGTCGTGCCCGCCGATGTGCACCTGCCCGGCGTCGGCGGCCTCGAGGCCGGCCACGAGGCGCAGCGTCGTCGTCTTGCCGGCGCCGCTGGGTCCCAGCAGGACGATGAATTCGCCGCTCGCCACTTCGAGGTTGAGGTCGTGCACCGCCGTCACGTCGCCGAAGCGCTTGACGAGGCCACGCAGGGCGAGCTCAGCCATGCGCCGCTCCGAGCGAGGTGCCGAGCTCGCGCGCCGGCGGCCTCGCACCGCGAACGTCGTGGCTGTCGGTGTCGTCGTCGCGCGCCGTGCGCAGCGCGCGGCCCGTGGCCTCGTCGAAGAGCGAGACCCGTGTCGGGTCGAAGGCCAGCCCGACCGGGTGGCCGCGCTGCGCCGGCACGTCGACGCCGACCTGGGCGCGCACGGTGGCGCCCTGCGCCGTGAGGCAGGTGACGATCTGGCTCGTGCCGAGGTATTCGGTGCCGAGCACCTCGGCGCGCAACGCCGAGGCAGGCGCCAGGCGCAGGTGTTCGGGCCGCACGCCGATCAGCATGGAGGGGCCCGGTGCGTCCTCGCGCAAGGCCGGCACGCGCAGCACCGCCTCGCCGATGCGCACGTGCTCGGCGCCGGCGACATAACCGCCGCCGGCGGCGAGGAAATTCATCGCCGGCGAGCCGATGAAGTCGGCCACGAACACGCTCGCCGGCCGGTCGTAGACCTCCTGCGGCGGCCCGAGCTGCTCGATCACGCCGCGGTTCATGATCGCGATCGTGTCGGCCATGGCCATCGCCTCGAGCTGGTCGTGCGTGACGTAGACGGTGGTGGCGTGCAGGCGGTCGTGCAGCGCACGCAGCTCGCGGCACATCAGTTCGCGGAACTCGGAGTCGAGGGCGCCCAGCGGTTCGTCCATCATGAAGGCGAGCGGATGGCGCACGATGGCCCGCCCGAGCGCCACGCGCTGGCGGTCGCCGCTGGCCAGGCCCGACACCGGCTTGTCCAGCAGGTGCTCGATGCGCAGCACGCGTGCGGCCTCCGCCACCTTGGCGGCCACCTGCGCGCGCGGCAGGCCCTGCGAGACCAGCGGGAAGGCGATGTTGCGCCGCACGTTCATGTGCGGGTACAGGGCGAAGAGCTGGAAGACGAAGGCAATGTCGCGGTGCGAGGCGCGCTTGAAGGTCACGTCCTCGCCGCCGAGGAAGATCTGCCCGGAGGTGGGCAGCTCCAGCCCGGCGATCATGCGCAGCGTCGTCGTCTTGCCGCAGCCCGAGGGGCCGAGCAGGCAGAAGAACTCGCCGTCGCGCACCGTGAAGCTCGAGTCCTGTACGGCCGTGAAGTCGGCAAAGGCCTTGTGCAGGTTCTGGACGCGGATCTCGGCCATGTCGCCCTGCCTACGCCGGGAACTTGGAGACGATGGTGAACATCGCGACGCCGCAAAGCGTCGTGACGAACGACCAGGTGTAGAGCACGAGCGCGAACGGCTGCAGCATCATGAAGATGCCGAGCGCGATGACGATGCAGGCCGCCATCTCCAGCGGGCCGCGTCGCAGCCACCTCGGCCAGCGGGAGGTCGCGCTCATTTGCGCACCGCCCCGAAGGTGATGCCGCGCAACAGGTGTCGTCGCAGCAGCACGGTGAAGACGAGGATCGGGACCAGGAACAGCATGGTGCCGGCGGCCACCGCCGGCCAGTCCTGCCCGCCCTCGCCGATGATGATGGGGATGAAGGGCGGCGCCGTCTGCGCCTCGCCGCTGGTGAGCAGCACCGCGAAGGCATATTCGTTCCAGGCGAAGATGAGGCAGAAGATGGCCGTGGCGACGATGCCCGTGGTCGCCTGCGGCAGCACCACCTTGCGGAAGGCCTGCAGCCGCGTGTAGCCGTCGACCATCGCCGCCTCCTCGTACTCGCGCGGGATCTCGTCGATGAAGCCCTTGAGCAGCCACACCGCGAGGGAGACGTTGACGGCGCTGTAGAGCAGGATCATGCCGAGCCTGGTGTCCGACAGGCCGAGCTCGCGGTACATGAGGTAGATCGGGATCGCCACCGCGATCGGCGGCATCATGCGCGTCGAGAGGATGAAGAACATCAGGTCGTCCTTGCCCGGCACCTTGAAGCGCGAGAACGCGTAGGCGGCCATCACGCCGAGGCCCACCGAGAGGATCGTGCTGCCGATGGCGATGACGAGCGAATTGCCGAAGCGAGGCAGGTAGTTCGAGCGGCTGACGATCACCATGTTGTTGGCACGCGCGCTGCGGTCGCAGGCGTCGGCCGCCGGCGGCAGGCTCCTGATGTACTCCTCGGTCTGTCGTGAACGCGTCGTGAAGAGATTGCAGTAGCCCTCGATCGACGGTTCGAACAGCACCTTGGGCGGGTAGCTGATCGAGTCAGGCGGGCTCTTGATGCTGGTGAGCAGGATCCACACGAGCGGCACGAGCGTGATCAGCGCATAGAGCACGACCACGGCCTGCGCCACGCGCCTGGATGCGGCGGTGGGCTCGACCACCGAGTGGGCGGTGCTGATGCCCGCGCGCATGACGCCACCGACGCCACCACCGACGCCGCTCGCTCCGACTTGAAGGGTGCTCATCGGTTCTTCACCGCGTTGAGGGCCTTGACGTAGATGTTCGCGAGCCCGAACACCGCCACGAACAGGATGATCGCCAGCGCCGAGGAGTAGCCGGTGCGCCACTTCTCGAACGCCTCGCGCTTGAGCGTGATCGACACGACCTCGGTCGTCGAGCCCGGCCCGCCGTTGGTGAGCAGGTTGACGAGGTCGAACATCTTGAAGTTCTCGATGCCGCGGAACAGCACCGCCAGCATCACGAAAGGCAGCACCATCGGCAGCGTGATGTGCCAGAACTGCCGCCACGGCGAGGCGCGGTCGACCTCGGCCGCCTCGTAGATGTACTCGGGGATGCTGCGCAGGCCGGCCAGGCAGATCAGCATCACGTACGGCGTCCACATCCAGGTGTCGACGATGATGATCGCCCAGGGCGCGAGCTTCACCGAGCCCAGCATCTCGAAGCTCGAGGGCGGGATGCCGGAGAAGAAGCTCACCGCGTAGTTGAACAGGCCGATCTGCGGCTGGTACAGGAAGGCCCAGAAGTTGCCCACCACGGCGGGGCTCAGCATCATCGGGATCAGGATCAGCGTCGTCCAGAAGCCGTGGCCGCGGAACTTGCGGTCGATGAGCCAGGCGAGCGTGAAGCCGATCAGCGTCTGCAGCGCGATGGTCCAGAAGAGGAAATGCGCGGTCGCCTGCATCGGGCCCCAGACATCGGGGTCGGTGAGGATGGCGACGTAGTGGTCGATGCCGACGCTCACCACCTCCGCGTTCGGCCGGTTGGCACGGTAGTTGGTGAACGACAGCCGGATCGTCCAGATCAGCGGGAAGAGGTTGATCGCCAGCAGCAGCGCCATCGTCGGCGCGATGAACAGCCACGCGATCGCGCGGTCCGACAGGCCGGTCAGGCGCGTCGCCAGCGGGCGCGGCGTGGCCGTTGCGGCACGTTCGGCGAGCGAAGGCGGGGCGTTCATCGGTCGGCTGCGCTGCTGCGTCTACTTCATCGACTTGCCGTCTTCCTTGAACACCTTCTTCCAGTCGGCCACGAGCCCGTCGAGCGCCTGTTTCGCCGAGCCCTTGTCGGCGACGACGAAGTCGTGCACGCGCTTCTGCTCGGCGAGCAGCAGCTGCGCATAGCTCGGCTCGGCCCAGAAGTCGACCACCTGGTCCATCGCGTCGAGGAACTCGGCCGCGAACGGCGCGCTCTTCTTGAAGCCGGGGTCGTTGAGCACGCCCTTGTGGCACGAGTAGCCGCCGAGCGCCCACCACTTCTTCTGCACGTCGAGCGTGGCGAACCACTTGACGTAGGCCAGCGCCTCGTTGCGGTTGGGCGAGTACGCCACCACCGAGAGGCCCTGGCCGCCGAGCTGCGAGCCGCGGCCCTTGTCGCTCGGGTTGACGAAGAAGCCGATCTTGTCGCCGCCGACGTTGGGGTCCTTGTGCAGCCCGGGGAAGAAGGCGAACCAGTTCATCTGCATCGCGACCTGTCCGGACTTGAACGCGTCCAGCCCTTCGCCCATGTAGGCGTTGGTCAGGCCCGGCGGCGTGCAGCACTTGTACAGCGCCTTGTAGAACTCGAGCCCCTTGATCGCGTCGGGCCCGTTGACGAAGCCGTCCATCGCGTACGGCTTCTTCGGGTCCTGGTACTTGAAGCCCATCGGGTAGAGCACGTTGCTCACACCCATCGTGATGCCTTCGCTGCCGCGCTCGGTGAAGAGGTAGGTGCCGTAGACCTTCTTGCCGTCGATCTGGCGGCCCGAGAAGAACTCGGCCACCTGCTTGAACTCGGTCCAGGTCCTGGGCGCGGCGAGGTCACGGCCATGCTTCTTCTTGAACTCGGCCTGCAGCTCGGGCTTGGCGAACCAGTCCTTGCGGTAGGTCCAGCCGAGCGCGTCGCCCATCGCCGGCAGCGCCCAGTAGTTCGGCGTGCCCTTGGGCCACTCGGCATAGCCGGTGACGGTGGCGGGTGCGAAGTCGCTGATCTTGATGCCTTCCTTGGCGAAGAAGTCATTGAGCTTCACGTAGTGGCCGCTCTCGGCGGCACCGCCGATCCACTGGCTGTCGCCGATGATGAGGTCGCACAACTTGCCCTTGCTGTTCAGCTCGTTGAGCATGCGGTCGGCGAAGTTCGGCCAGGGCACGAACTCGAACTTCATCTTCACGCCGCTCTTGGCCGTGAAGTCCTTCGAGAGTTCCACCAGCGCATTGGCCGGGTCCCAGGCGGCCCAGCACAGGGTGATGGTCTTGTCCTGTGCCAGCGCAGCGGTGCTGCCCAGGCTCAGCGCGGCGGCGGCTGCCAGGGCGGACACGCCGGGCAGCTTGGTCAGCAGTGTTCCCATTCAGAGGTCTCCTTCTCTTGTTCAGACAACGGGCACATACCCGATCGCCGCGCTCAGTGCAGGTTCTCGGCGGTCAGGATCTCGACGCGCGGCTGCACCACGTTCAGTGCCCCGCGCACGTTCTCGCACAGCGCGCGCAGCACGCGCGCCGCCGCGGAGATGCAGTAATGGACGTCCTGGTGCAGCACGTAGGCCAGGCCGTTGGCCCCGAGCAGCGCCCGGTGCTCGTCGGTGAAGTCGTGCGCGATCACCGCGACGCCGCCCGTGAGGCCCAGGCTCTCGACGGCCCGCGCGACCCCGGCGCTGCCCGAGCCGACGTTGTAGATGCCGGCGATGCGCGCGGTGTCGACGCTGTCGCTGCGCAGGTAGCGCAGCAGCGCGCGGCAGGCGCCGGTGTCGCCGGCAGGCAGGTCGGGCGTGCGCTGCACCTTCAGCTTGGGGAAGCGCTCTTCGATGACCTGGGCGAAGCCGATGCGCCGCTCGATTTCGCCCGACAACCGTGTCGCCTGCGAGCTGAGCAGCAGCGTGTCGCGCCCGCCCGCCTGGCTCATGCGGCCGAGCAGCAGCCCGGCCGTGCGGCCGGCGGCCCGGTTGTCGGCGCCGATGTGCGTCTCGCGCATGGAACCGGCGACGTCCGAGAACAGCGTGACGACATGGACGCCGGCGCGCACGAGCTCGTTGATCGCCAGCTTGACCGGCGGCAGGTCGGGCGCCATGACGGCGACGCCGTCGCATTCGCCGAGTTGCGCGAGCTCGGCGGCAAAGGCCGCGGCGTCGCTGCTGTCGAAGCGGTGCGTGACCTCGGTGATGTGCTGGTGGCGGAATTCCCCGGCCGCCTGCGCGATCAGCCGGTCGACCAGTTCGTTGAACGGCACCGTCTCGGCCGGCAGCACGTAGGCGAAGCGGAAGCCCTCGCCCTTGCGCGGGCGGCCGCGCTGCGGCGGCGCGCCGACCTCGGCCACCACCTGCAGCACGCGCTGCACCGTCTCTGCATTGACCCCGGGGCGGTGGTTGAGCACCCGGTCGACCGTCGCCGTGCCCACGCCGGCCAGGCGGGCAATGTCAGCGATGGTGGCGGGTGAGGTCATCGGATGCGATGCGTTGATGGGAGCATCGTAGACATCACAGAAAATAAATCAATCAATCACACATGAGTACTTTCCCGAGGCCTTGGGCGGCTGCCGGGACGCCTCGATGGGGTTCGACCCGAGGACAGCCCGGCAAGCGTCGCGACGCTGCGGGGCTGCCTGGGGCGCGGCAGCGGCGTGAGGCGCCGTGCCGCACGGGGCGCACGGGGCGCACGGGGCGCACGGGGCGCAGGAGGCGCAGGAGGCGCAGGAGGCGCAGGAGGCGCAGGAGGCGCAGGAGGCGCAGGGGGCGCAGGGGGCGCTGGGGTGCAGGGGGCGCTGGGGTGCGCGCGCTACCCGAGGGTCATCAGGCTCGCATTGCCGCCCGCGGCAGCGGTGTTGATGCTGAGCGAGCGTTCGATGACGAGCCGCTCGAGCGGCACGCGCGCCTCACCCGGCGCGAGGCCGGTGAGGCCGATGAGCGCCCCGCCGCGACGCGCCAGCACGGCGGCCGTGCACAGGAGCCCCGCCGCGTCGCCGTGCTGCAGCACCGCGTCGAAGGGCGTGCCGGGTGCGGACCAGTCCGTCGCGAGCGCGATGCACTCGCGCACGTCGCCGGGCAGCCTTTCTCGCAGCGCCTGCGCCGCGGCCGGCCAGAGCGCACGGCTGCCCACCGCGAGCACGGCGGCGAGCTGCGTCAGCCGGTCGGCGTCGCCCGCGGGCCCCTCTCCGGCAAGGCACAGCACGGTCTCGCGCGGCAGCACCGCGTAGAGGTTGGCCTCGCCCGTGGGGCCGGGCAACGCGTGCCAGATGCCGACCGGCGACTCCGCCGCCGCGCGGTCGCAATGCGCCGCCAGCAGCGCGTGGCCCTGCGCCACCGCCCAGCTGCGCAGCGCGTCCAGCGCCTGGGCGGCACCCGCCATGTGCCCGGCCTGCACGGCCTCCACGCCGACGCCGCGCACCGGCGGCAGACTGGCGCGGCCGGCGTGCGCCACCGCGAGGCGCGCCGCCTGCACGGGCCGCGCGGCGAGCAGGCGCAGCAGGTACAGCGGCCCGCCCGCCTTCGGGCCGGTGCCGCTCAGGCCCTCGCCGCCGAAAGGCTGCACGCCGACGACGGCACCGACGATGTTGCGGTTGACGTAGAGGTTGCCGGCCCGCGCCGTTGCGAGCACCTGCGCCACCGTCTCGTCGATGCGCGTGTGCACGCCTTGCGTGAGGCCGTAGCCGGTGGCGTTGACCGCCTCCAGCGTCTGCGGCAGTTGCTCGCGCGCGAAGCGCAGCACGTGCAGCACGGGCCCGAAGACTTCGCGCTCGAGCTCGGCGACCTGTTCGATCTCGACGATCGTCGGCGCGACGAAGTGGCCGGCTCGGCTCGCCGGGCCGGCCGCCGCAGTGCCGGCAGCGCTGCCGGCTGCGAGCGTGCGGGCCGCGGCCGTGCCCGCCGTACCCGCCGCGAGCGGCAGGCGCCACACCGCGCGCCCGCGCGCGGCCATCGCCTCGACATGGCGTTCGATGCCCTGGCGCGCCTCGTCGTCGATGACCGGGCCGACGTCGGTGGCGAGCTCGCGCGGGTCGCCCAGCCGCAGCTCCTGCGTCGCGCCCTTCAGCATGGCGATGAGGCGCTCGGCCACGTCTTCCTGCACGCACAGCAGGCGCAGCGCCGAGCAGCGCTGGCCGGCGCTGTCGAAGGCCGAGCTCACGATGTCGGCTACCGCCTGCTCGGCCAGCGCCGAGCTGTCGACGAGCATCGCGTTCTGGCCGCCGGTCTCGGCGACCAGCGGCACCGGCCGGCCGCCGGCGCCGAGGCGGCCGGCGAGCGTGCGCTGCAGGAGGCGCGCGACCTCGGTGCTGCCGGTGAAGAGCACGCCCTCGACGCGCGCATCGGCCACCAGTGGTGCGCCCACCGTCTCGCCGCGGCCGGGCAGCAGCTGCAGCGCGCCGCGCGGCACACCGGCCTCATGCAACGCACGCACGGCGGCCGCGGCGACGAGCGGTGTCTGCTCGGCCGGCTTGGCGAGCACGACGTTGCCCGCCGCCAGCGCCGCCGCCACCTGGCCGGTGAAGATGGCGAGCGGAAAGTTCCAGGGGCTGATGCACACCACGGGCCCGAGCGGCACATGCGTGGCGTTGTCGAAGTCGCGCACCACCTCGCCCGCGTAGTAGCGCAGGAAGTCGACCGCCTCGCGCACCTCGGCCACCGCGTTGGCGCAGGTCTTGCCCGCCTCGCGCACGAGCAGCGGGATCAGCGCCGGCATCTGCGCGTCGAGCCGGCGGGCGGCGCCGCGCAGGCAGGCCGCACGTTCGCCCGGCAGCGTGGCGGCCCAGCCAGCCGCGGCCCGTGCCGCTTCGTCGAGCGCGGCGCGCACGTCGTCGGCCGTGGCCTCGCGCACCTGGCCGACGATGTCGTCGCGGTCGGCCGGGTTGCGCACCGGCTGCCAGCCTCCACCGTGGTCCTGTCCCTGCCCCTGCCCCTGCCCCTCTGGCGCCCCGGCGCCCAGCAGTGGCTCGGCGCGCCAGCGCGAGCCGGCCTGCGCAGCGTCGTCGGCAAATGACCGTGCCAGCGCCGCCAGCGTGCGCTCGTCGGCGAGGTCGAGTCCGCGCGAATTGGCGCGATGCTCGCCGTACAAGGCCGCCGGCAAGGGGATGGCCGCATGCGGCGCGCCGGCCACGCCTTCGCGCGCCGCGGCGGCGCGCACGATGTCCACCGGGTCGCGCACGAGGTCCTCGAGCGGAATGTTCTCGTCGGCGATGCGGTTGACGAACGACGTGTTGGCGCCGTTCTCGAGCAACCTGCGCACGAGGTAGGCGAGCAGCGTGTCGTGCGTGCCCACGGGGGCGTAGATGCGGCACGGCCGGCCTAGGCCGGCCTTCGACCGTTCTCGGCCGAGGCCGGCCTTCGACTGTTCTCGGCCGAGGCCGGCCTTCGACTGCTCTCGGCCAAGCCGGCCATCGCCGACAGGCCCCACCACCTGCTCGTACAGCGGCTCGCCCATGCCGTGCAGGCACTGGAACTCGTACTGCCCCGGCCGGTAGCTGGCGGGCCCCGCGATCTCGTGGATCGCCGCCAGGCTCATCGCGTTGTGCGTCGCGAACTGCGGGTACACGGCCTCGGGCGCCGCGAGCAGCTTCTTCGCGCAGGCGATGTAGGCCACGTCGGTGTGCGGCTTGCGCGTATACACGGGGTAGCCGTCCTGGCCGTCGACCTGCGCGCGCTTGATCTCGCTGTCCCAGTAGGCGCCCTTCACGAGGCGCACCATCAGGCGGTGGCCGCTGCGCCGGGCCAGGTCGACGAGCCAGTCCACCACGGCGGGGCAGCGCTTCTGGTAGGCCTGGATGACGAAGCCGATGCCGTGCCAGCCCGCGAGGTCGGGCTCGAAGCACAGGCGCTCGAGCAGCTCGAGCGAGAGCTCGAGGCGCTCGCTCTCCTCGGCGTCGATGTTGAGGCCGATGTCGTGCCGCCGCGCCAGCCGCGCCAGTTGCGCGAGCCGGGGGTACAGCTCGGAAAGCACGCGCGCCACCTGCGCGCGCGCATAACGCGGGTGCAATGCCGACAGCTTGATCGAGATGCCCGGCCCCTCGACGACGCCGCTCCAGGCCTCGCCGGCCGCCGCGCGGCGGGCCGCCTGTTCGGCCGCTGCGCGCCCGATGGCGTGGATGGCGGTCTCGTAGGCGGCGAAGTAGCGCGCGGCGTCGGCCGCCGTCATGGCTGCCTCGCCGAGCATGTCGTAGCTGTAGCGGAAGCCCTGCGCCTCGCGCTCGCGGGCGCTGGCGAGCGCCTGCTCGATGGTTTCGCCGGTGACGAACTGCTCGCCCATCAACCGCATCGCCATGTCCACGCCCTTGCGCACCAGCGGCTCGCCGCCGCGCGCCACCACGCGCCTGAGCGTCGCGGTGAGGCCGGCGTCGCTGTGCGTGGCCACGAGCTTGCCGGTGAGCAAGAGGCCCCAGGCGGCGGCGTTCACGAACAGCGAAGGGCTCTGCCCGAGGTGCTGCTGCCAGTTGCCGGCGGCGATCTTGTCGCGGATGAGCGCGTCGCGCGTCGCCGCGTCCGGGATGCGCAGCAGCGCCTCGGCCAGGCACATCAGCGCCACGCCTTCGGCCGAGCTGAGCGCGAACTCCTGCAGCAGCCCCTGCACGAGCCCGGCGCGGCCGCCCTCGCGCGCACGCTCGCGCACGCCGCGCGCGATGCGCAGTGCCAGCGCCTGCGCAGCGGCGGCCTGTGCCGGGCTCAGCTCGGCTTGCTGCAGCAGGCCGGGCAGCAGCTCGGGCTCGGGCGTGCGCGTGAGCGCGGTGATCGCGGCGCGCAGCGGCGAGGCTGCGAGCGCACCGGTCGGCAGGATGGCGGTCATGGAGCGGCGATGGTAGGGCGGTAGCGCCGCCGCGGGAGGCCGGGAGGCCAGGGAGGGGCGCTGCTATCACAAACCCGGCGCCGGCGCCGCGCTGCGGCCGCACGAGGCGCTCTGCTACGCTCGATGCGAAGAGCCTTGGTCGTGCCGTCCCCGAACCCTCCGCGCAGCCTGAACGCGCACCACCCGCTGCCGCTGCCCAAACGCCCCGCGGTCTGGCTGGCCGCGCTGCTGGCGCTGCTGATCGCCGCCGGCACCGGCCTCTACCTCGCCGAGAGCCAGCGCGCGCACCGGGAGCTGCTGCGCCAGACCGAACTGCGCGCCGAGCAGCGCGGCCTGCAGCTCGCCGACGCGATGGCCGGGCACGTGCAGGCGCTGCTCGGCGGCATCGACCTCGCGCTGCTGCAGCTGCGCAGTGCCTGGCGCGGCGACGCCGAGGCCTTCGACCCGCTCGCACGTGCCGTGATGGCAGCGCTGCCGCCCGGCGCGGCCAGCCACGTGACGGTGGCCGCGGCCGACGGCAGCACGCTCTACAACAGCCTCGGCGTGCCCACTGTCAACCTCGCCGACCGCGAACACTTTCGCGTGCACCTCGAAGGGCGCGACCGCCAGCATGTGGGCGCGGCGGTGCCCTCGCGCATGACGGACCGCTGGGTCTTCATCGTCAACCGCCCTTTGCTGAAGGGCGGCCGCTTCGACGGCACGATGAACATCGCGGTGCCGACCACGTTCCTCGCCGGCCGCGTCGCCGCTCTGGCGCTCGACGAGCGCGACGTCGTCACCGTCGTGCGCGAGGACGGCGGTTTCCTCGCGCGCAGCCGCGACCACGAGCGTGCGATGGGGCGCACGCTGCCGGCCAACCGGCCCTTCCTCGCCGACCGCAACGCGATGCAGGGCGCGTACAACGAAGTCGCCGACGTCGACGGCGTGCGCCGCCTGTTCGCATGGAAGCGGCTACCGCAGCTCGGGCTGGTCGTCGTCGTCGGCCTCGCCGAAGACGTGGCGCTGGTGCCCCTGGCCGCCGGCTTCGAGCGCGAACGCCTCGTAGCGGTGGCGCTGCTCGTTGTCGCCCTCACCGCCGGTGCGGCCATCGCCTGGCTGCTGTGGCGCTCGGGGCGCTGGCAGCACGAGCTGGCGCAAAGCGAGCGGCGCTACCGCAACCTGCTCGAGCAGGCGCCCGATGCGATCTATGTCGCGCACCGCGGCCGTTTCAGCTACGTCAACCCGGCGGCGCTCAGACTGTTCGGCGCCACCGATGCCGCGCAGCTGCTGGGCGAACCCGTCCTCGACCGCATCCACCCCGACTCGCACGCCGCCGTGCAGGAGCGGCGCGCGCACATGCGGCGTACCGGCGAGCGCGTGCCGCCGCTGGCCGAGAAGTACCTGCGCCTGGACGGCAGCGCCGTCGACGTGGAGGTGAATGCGGCGCCGTACGCCGACGCCGAAGGCCGCGGCGTGCAGGTGATCGCGCGCGACATCGGCGAGCGCCTGGACGCGGCGCGCGCGCTGCGCCGGCTCGCCGACGACCTCGAGCAACGCGTGCAGGAACGCACGGCGGCGCTGGCGAGCGCGCGCGACGATGCCGAGCGTGCCAACCGCGCCAAGAGCGAGTTCCTCTCGCGCATGAGCCACGAGTTGCGCACGCCGCTGAACGCCATCCTGGGCTTCGGCCAGCTGCTGGCGCTGGAGCTCAACGGCAGCGAGCCGGGCGCGGCCAAGGTGCGCCAGGTGCTCGCCGCCGGCCAGCACCTGCTGACGCTGATCAACGACGTGCTCGACCTGGCGCGCATCGAGGCCGGCCACCTCAACGTCAGCAACGAGACCGTGGCCCTGCAGCCGCTGGTGGCCGACTGCCTGGCGATGCTGCGCACGCAGGCCCAGGCGCGTGGCCTCGGCCTCTCGGCGCCGCCGACGGGCAACCGGCACAAGGTGCGCGCCGACCGCACGCGCCTGAAGCAGGTGCTGCTCAACCTGCTCGGCAACGCCGTCAAGTACAACCGCGAAGGCGGCCACGTCGCCGTGCGCATCGAGGACCATGGCGAACACTGGCGCGTGTGCGTCGACGACACCGGGCCCGGCCTCGACGAAGCGCAGCGCGCGCGCCTCTTCGTGCCCTTCGAACGCCTGGACGCCGCGCGCACGGGCATCGAGGGCGCCGGCATCGGGCTCGCGCTCTCGCGCCGCCTCGTCGAGCTGATGCACGGCAGCATCGGCGTCGACAGCGAGCCCGGCCGCGGCAGCACGTTCTGGGTGCTGTTGCCCAAGGCCGACGATGCGCCGCCGCCACCGCCTTCGATGGCGCCGCTGCCCGCCACGGCGCCGCCGGCCGTGCAGGCCTCGCTCGAGCTGCTGTGCATCGAGGACAACCCGGTCAACATGCTGCTCGTGCAGGAGATGGCGGCGCTGCGCCCGCAGTGGCGGGTGCTGCCTGCCGCCACGCCGGGCGTCGGGCTCGAGCTGGCGCGCCGCCACGTCCCGCGCCTCATCCTGCTCGACATCCACCTGCCCGAGATGGACGGCTGGTCGGTGATGAAGGTGCTGCGCGAGGACCCGGCCACGCGCGACATCGCGGTCGTCGCGGTGAGCGCGCACGCGATGCCCTCGGACCTGGCGCGCGGACGCGCCGCCGGCTTTGCCGACTACCTGACCAAGCCGATCGACCTGGCGCGCATGCTCGAGGTTCTCGACCGGCATGCGCGGCCGTCGGCCTGACATCGGCTCGAAGGCCCTCGCCCCCGCCCTGTCCCGCAAGCGGGAAAGGGAGAGCGAGAGGCAGCGTCTGCGCTACACCTCGACCTTCAGCGCGCCGCGCCGGATCTGGTCGCGCTCGAGGCTCTCGAACAGCGCCTTGAAGTTGCCTTCGCCGAAGCCCTCGTCGGCCTTGCGCTGGATGAACTCGAAGAACACGGGCCCGAGCAGCGTCTCGCTGAAGATCTGCAGCAGCAGCTTCTTCTGGCCTCCCGCCCCGCCGGACGTGCTGCCGTCGAGCAGGATGCCGCGCGCCTGCAGCTGCGCCACCGGCTCGCCGTGCCCGGGCAGGCGCTCCTCGAGCATCTCGTAGTACACGTCGTTGGGCGCCGTCATCAGCGGAATGCCGGCCATCTGCAGCGAGTCGACGGTGGCGATGAGGTCGTCGGTGGCGAGCGCGATGTGCTGGATGCCCTCGCCGCTGAACTTCATCAGGAATTCCTCGATCTGGCCCGCACCGCCGCCCGCGCCCTTGCCCGACTCCTCGTTGAGCGGGATGCGGATGAGGCCGTCGGGCGCCGTCATGGCACGGCTGGTGAGGCCGGTGTACTCGCCCTTGATGTCGAAGTAGCGGATCTCGCGGAAGTTGAACAGGCGCTCGTAGAACGAACCCCAAAAGGCCATGCGGCCGCGGTAGACGTTGTGCGTGAGGTGGTCGATCAGCTTCAGGCCGTGCCCGCGCGGGTGGCGCCTGGCCGGGTCGGCATATTCGGGCAGGAACTCGAAGTCGATGTCGTAGATGCTCTTGCCGTCCTCGAAGCGGTCGATCAGGTACAGCGCCGCGCCGCCGATGCCCTTGATGGCCGGCAGGCGCAGCTCCATCGGGCCGGTGGGCACCTCGATCGGCTGCGCGCCGAGCTCGAGCGCGCGTGCATAGGCCTTGTGCGAGTCACGCACGCGGAAGGCGAGCGCACAGGCGCTCGGCCCGTGCTCGGCGGCAAAGTAGCCGGCCAGGCTGCGAGGCTCGCGGTTGACGATGAAGTTGATGCCGCCCTGGCGGTACAGCAGCACGTCCTTGCTGCGGTGGCGGGCGACGAGGCTGAAGCCCATCTTCTCGAAGAGGGGCTCGAGCACGTCGGGAGCGGGCGAGGCGAATTCGACGAACTCGAATCCGGCCAGGCCCATGGGGTTGTCGAAGAGATCGGCCATGACGGCCTCCTTGCGGCGTTTGCGCCGCACCTCTTGCGGCGAGTGGTTCGAACGACTGGCGGGGCCTCGATCAAGAGGCCCCCCGCGGTTCATTCGCCCGCCGGTGGCGCGCAGGGCCGGCCGCGCACGCTGCGCGCGAGGTGCACGCCAATGGTGATGCAGCGGCTGGCATTCATGCGGTCATTGTGCACCGCCAAGGCGCGGCCGTGGGACCGCGCGTGGGAACGCCTTATGCATGCCCGCGCCGGGTCGCCCACCGCCCCACTTCCCAAGGAGGAAAGCACCATGCTCACGCAGACCACGACCTTGTTCTCGCACGTCAAGCCTGCCGACACCCCCTGGCGCACCGACGGGCTGCGCGACTTCTTCCTCTACAGGGACCTGGGCGTCGCCGCCGCAACGCATGGGCGCGTCATCGCGCACCTCGTGAAGGCGAACATGGCACCCGAGAAGGGCACCGGCTGGCACCGGCATGAGGCGGAGTTCCAGATCGTCATCATGATGAAGGGCTGGGCCCGCTTCATGTACGGCGACCAGGAGACGCTCGTCGAGGCCGGCGACTGCGTGCACCAGCGCCCGGGCATCGTGCACTACCTGTTCGACTACTCGCCCGACATGGAGTACTTGGAGATCGTCGGCCCGGCCGACTTCGGCACCGTCGACGTGCCGGGTCCTTGCGAAGTGCCTGCGCCCACCCCCTGGTAGACCGGTGGCAGCGACGAGCGGTGAGGCGGCGCGCGCGACGCCGCGGGCGTCACGCCGGCGCCGCGCCATGCCGCGTCAGAAGTCCATGTCGAGCTCGTCGATCTCGTCGGGCTCGAGCCTGGCCGCCGCCACCCACTCCCGCATCTCCGGCATCGCCATGATGGTCTTGCAGTAGGCGGCGCATTCGCGGTCGAGTTCGACGTCGTAGGTGAGGAAGCGCGTCACCACCGGCGCGAACATCGCGTCGGCCATGCCGCGCCGGGCGCCGAAGAGGAAGGGGCCGCCGTAGCGCGCCAGGCAGTCACGCCAGATCTCGACGATGCGCTCGATGTCGGGCTTGGCGCCGGTCCAGATCTTGTGCCCGGGGAAGTGGGCCTTCAGGTTGACCGGCAGCGAGGAGCGCAGGTTGGCAAAGCCCGAATTCATCTCGCCGCAGACCGAGCGGCAGTGCGCTCGCGCGATGCGCTCGGCCGGCAGCAGGCCGGCGCCGGGGCAGACCTCCTCGAGGTAGTAGCCGATGGCCATCACGTTCCAGACCTTGGCGCCCTCGTGCTCGAGGCAGGGCACGAGGATCGACGGCGCCAGCAGCAGCAGTTCCTTGCGCGCGTCGACGTCGTCGGGCGGGACCATCACTTCCTCGAAGTCGAGGCCGGCGAAGCGCGCCAGCAGCCACCCGCGCAATGACCACGACGAGTAGTTCCTGCTGCTCAGCGTGAGCGTAGCGAGGCCGGCGCGCGCCGGCGAGGTGCTGCCTTTGGCCGGCCGGGTGGGCGGCGCCTTCGGCCCGGCGGCCTTCGCGGCCCCCCTGGCCGTGCTTGCAGCGGCACCGCCCTTCACGACCTTCACGACCTTCGCGACCTTCGCGACCTTCACGACCTTCACGACCTTCAGCGCCTTCGACACCTTCGGCGCTTTCGGGGACTCCGCCGTTCTCGCGGCTCGCGCAGTTCTCGCGGCGGCAAGGGGGGCGAGGGGGGAAGCAGGCATCGCGGTCTCCGGCGCGGTGGGATCCCCGCAGCCCAAGCAAGTGCCGCGCCACGGCTGGCGCGCAACTTGCTGCCCCAGCTTCGCCACCACTTCGCGAAGAGCCATGATGTACCACGCGTACGACAGCCACTCCGACCTGCTGTGGCCCCTGCGCGCGAGCGCCCGCCTGGCCGCGCCCGCGCTGCTGGCGCCCGGCCCCTCCGGCCGCCCCACCCTGCCCGGCAAGCGCATGGCGGCGGCCTGCCGCCTGATCGAGCTGACCGAGGTGACGCACCGGCGCCCGGCCTGGGGCATTCACACCGTCACCGTGGCCGGGCCGGGCGGCAGCGAGGAGGTCGGCGTCATCGAGGAGGCGGTGCTCGAGACGCCGTTCGCGACGCTGCGGCGCTTCCGCAAGCAGGGCCTGCCGGGCGCGGCGGCGCAGCCGCGCGTGCTGGTGGTGGCGCCGATGTCGGGCCACTTCGCGACGCTGCTGCGCGACACGGTGCGCACGCTGTTGCGCGACCACGACGTGCACGTGACCGACTGGCACAACGTGCGCGACGTGCCGCTCGCGGCCGGCCGCTTCGGGCTCGACGAGTACACCGAGCACGTGATGCGCTTCATCCGCGCGCTCGGCGAGGGTGCCCATGTCGTGGCGGTCTGCCAGCCCTGCGTGGCCGCCTTCGCCGCCACCGCGCTGATGGCCGAGGACGACGACCCGGCCACGCCCGCCAGCCTGACGCTGATGGCCGGGCCGATGGACTGCCGCATCAGCCCGACGGCGGTCAACCAGCTCGCCACCGGGCAGCCGATCGAGTGGTTCGAGCGCAACCTCATCAGCACCGTGCCCTGGCGCCACCGCGGCGCCGGCCGGCGCGTCTACCCGGGCTTCGTGCAACTCACCGCGTTCATGAGCATGAACAAGGAGCGCCATCTCAACGCGCTTGCCGACTACTACTGGCACGTGGTCGAGGACGAGCACGACAAGGCCGAAGCGACGCGCGCCTTCTACGAGGAGTACCTGGCGGTGGCCGATCTCTCGGCCGACTTCTACCTGGAGACGGTGCGCCTCGTCTTCCAGGAGTACGCGCTGCCGCTCGGCGCACTGCGCTGGCGCGGCCGCACGATCGACCCGAAGGCGATCCGGCGCACGGCGCTGCTCACCGTGGAAGGCGAGCGCGACGACATCTGCTCGGTCGGCCAGACGATGGCCGCGCACGACATGGCCACGAGCCTGCGCCCCTACCTGCGCACGAACTACCTGCAAGCCGGCGTCGGCCACTACGGCGTGTTCAGCGGCAGGCGCTGGCAGAACAGCATCTACCCGGTGGTGCGCGACGTCATCCACGTCTCGCAGTGACGTTGCGGTGACTTCGCCGCGTGCCGTGTCGCCGCGGCTGGCGGCGCCGTCGCTCAGCCAAGCTCGCCGCGGCGCGGCAGATCGGCGCCGCGGCGGCTGCAGGTGATGGCCGCGGCGCGCGCCGCGAAGGCGAGGATGTCGGACCAGGCAGCGAGCGGCAGCGCGCGCACGGCCGCCGGCGAGAGCTGACCGCGCTCGGCCAGCGCGGCGAGCAGCGCGGCCTGGAAGGTGTCGCCCGCGCCGACGGTGTCGATGACGCGCGTGGTCACCGGCGCCACCTCCACGGGGCCGGCCGGTGCGAAGCCGCGCGCGCCGGCGCCGCCATGCGTGACGAGCACGAAGCTCGCGCCCTGGTCCAGCCAGCGCTGCGCGCAGGCGGCTTCGTCCTCGCCCGGATGCAGCCGCTGCAGGTCTTCGTCGCTCAGCTTGAGCAGGTGCACGTGCGGCAGCATCTGCCGCAGCACCGCGTGCCAGCGTGCGAGGTCGGGCTCGACATTCGTGCGCACGTTGACGTCGTAGCTCACGAGCGCGTGGCCGCTGACGCGCCGGGCCAGCTCGCGCAGCGTGCTGCCCACCGGCTCCACCACCATCGAATAGGAGCCGAAGTGATAGGCCGCCGCCTGCGGCACGCGATCGAGGTCGGCGAGGTGCAACTGCCGATCGGCACCGCCCTCGCCGTAGAAGGCGTAGTCGGCCACGCCCGCGGCGTCGAGCCCGACGAGGCCGAGCGTGGTGGGCGCGGCGACGCGCGCCACGGCCGCGGTGTCGACGCCCTCGGCGTGCAGCGCCTGCATCAGCCGCTCGCCGAGGAAGCCGCGGCCGACGGCACCGAAGAAGGCCACCCGCTGCCCGAGCCGCGCCAGGCCGATGGCCACGTTCAGCGGCGAGCCGCCGATGCGCGCGTCCAGGCTCTGGCCGGTGGGCGTGGCCCCGGCGTCGAAGACATCCATCAGCGCTTCTCCGCTGACCACGATCATGTCGGGCTCCATCGTTGCATGCGGCAGCCGCGCGCCGCCGTTACGGCAAGCATGACGCCGGCCGGGTGCGCCGGACCACAGGGTTTTCCATTAATCACTCTACTTGATTTATTAATCGAAGCGGGTCGAGAATGAGGCCGTCGCCCCGACCCATCGACCGACCCATCGACACGAGGCGGACCCCCGCAACCCTCAGTGGAGACACAGACATGACCCGCAGCCCCTTCATCGCCGCCGCCCTCGCGCTGGCCGCCAGCGCCGTCTTCGCACAAGGCCAGCCCGTGATCGGCCTCATCACCAAGACCGAGACCAACCCCTTCTTCGTGAAGATGAAGGAAGGCGCCGCCGAGGCCGCCAAGGCCAAGGGTGCCAAGCTGCTCACCGGCGCAGGCAAGGCCGACGGCGACAACGCCGGCCAGGTGACGGCGATGGAGAACATGATCGCCGCCGGCGCCAAGACCATCCTCATCACGCCCAGCGACAGCAAGGCCATCGTGCCGGCCATCAAGAAGGCGCGCGACAAGGGCGTGCTCGTGATCGCGCTCGACAGCCCCACCGACCCCACCGAAGCCACCGACGCGCTCTTCGCCACCGACAACTACAAGGCCGGCGTGTTGATCGGCCAGTACGCCAAGACGGCGCTCGCCGGCAAGGCGCCGAAGATCGTCACGCTCGACCTCTTCCCCGGTCACCCGGTGGGTGCGCAACGGCACAACGGCTTCATGAAGGGCCTCGGCCTCGCCGCGCCCGATGCGAGCAGCAACGCGCTGGGCACCGCGCCCGAGATCGCCTGCGCCGCCGACAGCTACGGCGACCAGGCCAAGGGCCAGACGGCGATGGAGAACTGCCTGCAGAAGGTGCCCGACGTCAACCTCGTCTACACCATCAACGAGCCCGCCGCCGCCGGCGCCTTCAACGCACTGAAGAAGGCCGGCAAGGACAAGAGCGTGGTCATCGTCAGCGTCGACGGCGGCTGCCAGGGCGTGAAGGACGTGGGCGCCGGCAAGATCGCCGCCACAAGCCAGCAGTACCCGCTCAAGATGGCGGCCATGGGCGTCGAGGCCGGCGTCGAGTACTTCAAGACCGGCAAGAAGCCGAGCGGCTACACCGACACCGGCGTCACGCTCATCGCCGCGAAGTCCGTGACCGGCGTGGACAGCAAGGACGTGAAGGCCGGCACCGACTTGTGCTGGGGCAAGAAGTAGGACCTGGCCTGCGTTGATCGCCGCTCCCTCCCTCGCCTCCCGCGGGCGCCAACTCCCGGCCTTCGCGTGCGGGCGAGGGTGGAACGCCTGCCGCGGCCTCCACCGCAGCCGCCCATGGACAAGCTCGCCATGAAGCTTCCACCGCTGGCCACGCTCGGCCCGTTCATCGCGCTGCTGGCCGCCTGCCTGTTCTTCGCCAGCCAGAGCGACCGCTTCCTCACCGGCGAGAACCTCTCGCTGGTGCTGCAGCAGGTGGCAGTGGTGGGCGTCATCGCCATCGGGCAGACGCTCGTCATCCTCACCGCCGGCATCGATCTCTCGTGCGGCATGGTGATGGCGCTCGGCGGCATCGTCATGACCAAGTTCGCGGTCGAGCTCGGCATGCCCGCGCCGCTGGCCGTGCTCGCCGGCATCGGCGTCACGAGCCTCTTCGGCCTCGCCAACGGGCTGCTCGTCACACGCGTGAAGCTGCCGCCGTTCATCGTCACGCTCGGCACCTTGAACATCGCCTTCGCGATCACGCAGCTGTACTCGAACTCGCAGACCGTGACCGACCTGCCACCGTTCATGACCGCGCTGGGCGAGACGTTCACCGTGGGCGGCACGCAGGTCGCGTGGGGCACGGTGCTGATGCTGGCGCTGTACGGGCTCGCCTGGTTCGTGCTGCGCGAGACGGCCGCCGGCCGCCATGTCTATGCGGTGGGCAACAACCCCGAGGCGACGCGCCTCGTCGGCATCCCGACGATGAAGGTGCTGCTCGGCGTGTACGTGCTCGCCGGCTTCTTCTACGGCATCGCCGCGCTGCTCTCGGTGGCGCGCACCGGTGTCGGCGACCCCAACGCGGGGCAGACCGAGAACCTCGACGCCATCACCGCCGTGGTGCTGGGCGGCACCAGTCTCTTCGGCGGCCGCGGCATGGTCATCGGCTCGCTGGTCGGCGCGCTCGTCGTCGGGGTGTTCCGCAACGGGCTCACGCTGATGGGCGTTTCCAGCATCTACCAGGTGCTGGTGACCGGCATCCTCGTCATCCTCGCGGTGGCGGCCGACCAGCTCTCGCGCAAGGGAGGCCGTTGATCATGGCCACCGCATCCGCCGCCACGCCCCTCGTCATGCAGGCCAAGGGCCTGGTCAAGCGCTACGGCCAGGTGACGGCGCTCGACGGCGCCGACTTCGAGCTGCGCGCCGGCGAGATCCTCGCCGTCATCGGCGACAACGGCGCCGGCAAGTCGAGCCTCATCAAGGCGCTTTCCGGCGCCGTCGTGCCCGACTCCGGCGAGATCCTGCTCGACGGCAAGCCGGTGCATTTCCGCAGCCCCATGGATGCGCGCCACGCCGGCATCGAGTGCTGCTACCAGGACCTGGCCGTGGCCGCGGCGATGACGATCGCCGAGAACGTCTTCCTCGGCCGCGAAGTGCGCCGCCCGGGCTTCCTCGGCAGCTGGCTGCGCATGCTCGACAAGAAGAAGATGCTCGAGACCGCCACCGCGCGCATGGCCGACCTGAAGGTGGGCATCCGCTCGATGACGCAGGCCGTGGAGACGCTCTCCGGCGGCCAGCGGCAATGCGTGGCCGTGGCACGTGCCGCCGCCTTTGCCGAGCATGTGGTCATCCTCGACGAGCCCACGGCCGCGCTCGGCGTGAAGGAAGGCAACATGGTGCTCGAGCTCATCCGGCGCGTGCGCGACAAGGGCCTGCCGGTGATCCTCATCTCGCACAACATGCCGCATGTGTTCGAGATCGCCGACCGCATCCACGTCGCCCGCCTCGGCAAGCGCGCAGCGGTGCTGAACCCGAAGAAGATCGGCATGAGCGAGACGGTGGCGGTGATGACCGGGGCGATGCGGCCCGAGGACATCCCGGCCGAGTGCCTGGCCTGAGTGGTTGCCTAGTGATGGCCCGCGCCTCGCCGCCGATGACCTTGCCGCCGAAGAAGATCTCACCGTGAATGCCCGCGACGGTGCCTCCGGCGACGCTCGCGGCGGCTGCAGCGGCAGCGCCAGTGATGTGGCCCACCTGCGCCCGCGCGGCAGCAGCCAGGGCGGCCTGCGCCAGTACAACGAGCGCGTCGTGCTGCAGGCCGTGCGTCTGCACGGCGCGCTGCCCTCGGCCGACATCGCGCGCCTCACGCACCTGACGGCGCAGACCATCTCGCTCATCAGCAAGCGCCTGCTCGACGACGGCCTGCTCGTGAAAGGCGCGCCGCTGCGCGGCAAGGTCGGGCAGCCCTCGGTGCCGCTGTCGCTCAACCCCGATGGCGCCTTCGCCGTCGGCATCAAGGTCGGCCGGCGCAGCATGGACGTGCTGCTCATCGACTTCACCGGCGCCGTGCGCGAGCGCTCGACGCTCGAGTACCGCCTGCCCGACCCCGACCTGCTGCTGGCCGAGATCGGCCGCCGCCTCGCGGCGCTGCGCCGCAAGCTCGGGCCCGGCAAGCGCCAGCTGGTGCAGGGCGTGGGCATCGCCGCGCCCCTGTCGATCGGCGGCTGGCGGCAGCTGCTCGGCTTTCCGCCGGCGCTGGCGGCGCGCTGGAATGCGCTCGACCTGCAGGCCGCCGTGCAGGCACTGTCGCCGTGGCCGGTGTCGCTGATGAAGGACACCGCCGCCGCCTGCATCGCCGAGCTCGTGGCCGGGCGCGGGCGCAGCGTGAAGAGCTTTCTCTATGTCTTCGTCGATACCTTCATCGGCGGCGGCCTCGTGCTCGACAGCCAGCTGCGCGCCGGCGCCAGCGGCAACGCCGGCGCGGTCGGCTCGCTGCCCCTGTGGCTGGCGCGCAATGTCAACGACCCGATGCCGGCGCAACTGCTGAGCGTGGCCTCGCTGCTGAACCTCGAGCAGGCCTGGGCCGGTGCCGGCCTCGACATCGGCGCCGATGCGCGCGGCCTGGCGCTCGCCCCGCCGTGGCGCGAGCAGACCGAGCGCTGGCTGGCGCAGGCCGGAGCGGCCATCGCGCAGGCCGTCAACAGCGCCACCTGCCTGCTCGACCTCGACGGCGTCATTGTCGATGGCTCCTTCAGCCGCGAGCTGCTCGCCGCCCTGCTCGCCTCCACGCAGGCGGCGCTGCCGCGCTACAGCTGGGAAGGCGTGGCGCAGCCGCCGCTGCTGCCGGGCACGATCGGCTCCGACGCGCGCGCCCTCGGCGGCGCGCTGCTGCCGCTGTACGCCAACTTCGCGCCGGACCGCGAGCTCTTCATGAAGGTTGCGAGCTGAGAGGGTGTAGCCCGAGCACCTGCCTCGTCGCCGCGACCGCCGCACGCGCCCAGGCGAGATAGCCCATCTTCGGTGCCCGCGTGTCGCTCGGGGTCTCGATCGAGACCGGCAGGTCGGCCGGCAACCGCGCGAAGAGCTCGGCGAGCGCAATGCCGCCCTCGCCTGGCAGCAGGCGCTCGCAGCGGGCGTCGTGGATCAGGCCCTCGGTGGTCTCGGGCCCCGGCACCTTGCCGTCGCAGATCTGCGCATAGTGCAGGGCCGAACGGGGCAAGGCCGCAACGTCGTCGAGCGTCGTGCCCGAGCGCGCGAAGTGCAGCGCGTCGACGAGCACGCCGCCGTTGCGCTGGCCGGCACTCTGCACGATGCGCGCGGCGGTGCGGGCGTCTCCCACCGCCGTCCACGGCATGAACTCGAGGTCGCACGACAGCCCGTACGGCGCCGCAGCTTCGCAAAGCCGCGCGAAGTGCGCGGTCAGGCGGGCCTCGTCGGCATCGTCGCCGGCGACGAGCACGGCGCGTGCGCCGAGCCGCTGCCCGGCCTCGAAGAACGGCCCGTAGGCCAGCGGGTCGAAGCCTGCGCCGATGCGGATGATCTCGAGGTCGAACACCGCCACGTCGAGCGCCTGCATGCGCGCCAGCGTTTCCGCAAGCCGCGTGGCACTGTGCATCAACGGATAGTGCGCGCCCCCGGGCGAGGCCGGCAGCAGGCGCAGGCCGCAGGCGCGGCAGCCGGCATCGGCGGCGAGTTGCACGAGGTCCGGCGTCGCCAGCGGCAGCGCCGTGAGCTGGGCGATGGACAGCAGGCGGCCGGTCATGGGCGATGCACGATGGACGATGGGCTCGGAGTTGGCGTCTCGTGGCGCGTCAGGCGGCGGGCCTCTCACCCGCAGGACCTCCGCTCGATCCGGCCGCGCCCGCGCCTTCGATCAGCACCGTGCGCCCGCTCTCGGCCGACTCGAGCACCGCCTGCGTCGCGCGCAGCGTGGCGATGCCTTCTTCGGCGCTGCACAGCGGCGCCTCGCGGCCTTCGACCACCGCGCGCAGGTGGCGCAGCTGTTCGGCATAGGGGTCGTGCTGGTGCAGCGTCGTCTGCTCGCACGTCAGCTCGGCATGCCAGTGCCGCTGCTCGCGCGCCTCGGCGCGGTAGCGCCAGTGCAGCAGTTGCGGCACCGTCAGCGCGCCTTCGGTGCCGGCGAGGTAGATCGCGTCGGCGCGCTGCGGCGCATAGAGCTCCGACTCGCCCGACGCGAGGTCGTAGTTCCACGGCGAGACGGCGGCATCGGAGACGAGCAGCGTCGCCAGCGCACCGCCGGCCAGGCGCAACACGGCCGCCGCCGTGTCCTCGACCTCGAAGCCGCGCTCGGCGTGCGAGGTGACGGCGTGCACGCTGGCCACCTCGCCGACGAGATGACGCAGCAGGTCGATGTCGTGGATGGCGTTGATCAGCACCGGGCCGCCACCCTTCAGGCGCCGCCACTGACCGGCAACGAAGTAGCTCGCCGGCTTGAGCCATGTCGCGAGCACCGTGGCCGCCACGACGCGACCGACGGCGCCCTCGGCGATCATCCGGCGCGCCCGCTGCACGGCCACGCCGTGGCGGCGCTGGTGCCCCACGAGCACCGGCACGCCGGCCGCGCGTGCCGCATCGGCGAGGCGGCGTGCCTCGGCCACCGTGTCGGCGATCGGCTTTTCGACGAGAACCGGAATGTGCCGCTCGACGCAGGCCAGGCCGACGGCCGTGTGCGTGGCGTTGGGCGTGGCGACGATGGCGGCGCCAGGGCGCACGCGGTCGAGCAGGTCGGCCGGCTCGGCGGCCCAGGGCACGCCCAGGCCTTCGGCCCAGGCACGCGCCGCCGGGCTCGGGTCGGCCACGCCGGCCAAGCGCACGTCGGCATGCACGAGCATGCGCTGCGCATGCATGCGGCCGATGCCGCCGCCGCCCAGCAGCGCCACGGGCAGGCGGGCACCCCCCGCGCTCATCGGAGCACCTTCGCGCGCAAGCGCTCCGGCGGTCTCCTCGGGGCGGCCCAGCACCTCACGGCACGCCCTCCCCAGCATCCTCGGGCATCGCCGCCGCGTGCGCGCTGCCCAGGAACAGCCGCTCGATGTGCGGGTCGGCGAGCAGTTCGTCGGCCGGCTTGTGCAGCACCAGGCGGCCGGACTCCAGCGCGATGGCGTCGTCGGCCATCTTGAGCGCGCTCTTCACGTTCTGCTCGACCATCAGGATGGTCGTGCCCTGCCGCGCCAGCTCGCGCAACAGCATGAAGACATCAGCCACCACCAGGGGCGACAGGCCGATCGAAGGCTCGTCGATGAGCAGCACGCGCGGGCGCAGCAGCAACGCGCGGCCGATCTCGAGCTGCTTCTGCTCGCCACCCGAAAGCGACGACGCGGCGCTGTGCAGCCGCTCCTTCACGCGCGGAAAGCGCGCCAGGATCTCCGGGATGCGCTCGCGCGTGGCCTTCATGCCGAGCGTGATGCCGCCGAGCTCGAGGTTCTCGTAGACGCTGAGCTGCCCGAACAGGTTGCGCCCCTGCGGCACGAAGGCGATGCCCTGCTTGACGAGCAGATCCTTCGCGCCGGTGCCGGTGATGTCCTGGCCGAAGAGCCTGACCTTGCCCTGGCGCACCTCGAGCATGCCGAAGAGCGTCTTCAGCACCGTGCTCTTGCCGGCGCCGTTGGGCCCGAGCAGCAGCGTGACCTTGCCACGCCCGGCCTTGAAGCTGAGGTTGTTGAGGATCATGAACTCGCCGTAGCCGGCGACCACGTCGTCGAATTCGATGCAGATGTCGCTGCCGTTCACCGCATGGGCCCCTCAGTTCCCCAGGTAGGCGTCGAGCACCTGCTTGTTGCCGCGGATCTCGGCCGGCGTGCCGATGGCCATCACCGTGCCTTCGACCATCACCATGATGCGGTGGCACAGGTCCATCACGAAGTCCATGTTGTGCTCGATGACGATGAAGCTGCCCTGGCGGCTCCTGTTCAGCGCCTTGAGCAGCGTGCTGATGCCGCCCACGAGGCTCGGGTTGACGCCGGCGCAAGGCTCGTCGAGCAGCACCAGCGCCGGCTCGCTCATGAAGGCCATCGCGATGTCGACGAGCTTCTGCTGGCCGTAGCTCAGCTCCCCGGCCTTCTTGTCGGCCACGTGGCGGATGCGGAACTGCTCGATCAGCGCGTCGGCGCGCTCGCCGAGGCCCGAGTCGCCGGGCGCGAACATGCGGCCGAACATCGTGCCCCGGTGCTCCTGCGCCGCCACGAGCAGGTTGTCGCGCACCGTCATCTTGCCGAACACCTGCAGCGTCTGGAAGGTGCGGCCGACGCCCAGGCGGTTGAGCCGCATCGGGCTCTCGCCGGTGATGTCGCGGCCGTTCAGCTCGATGCGGCCGGCGTCCGGCGTGATCTGGCCGAGCACGCTGTTGAACATCGTCGTCTTGCCCGAGCCGTTGGGGCCGATCACGCCGAAGATCTCGCCCGGCATGACCTCGAAGCTGACGCCGGCCACGGCCTTGATGGCGCCGTAGCTCTTGGCGAGGTCGCTGACCTTCAATACCGCCGTCATGACGCCGTTCCGACCCTTGCCGCGGCCGCGGCGCGCGCCGCGGAAGCCTCGCGTGCGGCGCGCCTGGCGCGCAGCCGCTCGGGGATGCTCAGCAGGCCGTCGGGCAACCAGAGCATCAGCAGCACCACGGCGGCGCCGAAGACGAACAGGTACCAGGCCTGGGCGAAGCGCAGCCACTCCGGCAGCAGCACGCCCACCGCCGAGCCGAGCAGCGGGCCGAAGAAGTAGCCCGGCCCACCGAGCACGACCATCAGGTACATCATGATCGACGAGCCCACCGTGAACGGCGCGGGCTCGATGAACTGCACCAGGCTCGCAAAGAGGGCTCCGGCGATGCCGGCATACACGGCGCCGATGGCGAAGGCGAGCAGCGTGTAGGCCTGGATGTTCACGCCCAGGCTCTCGGCGCGGATGGGGTTGTCGCGCAGGGCCGTGAAGGCCTTGCCCCACGGTGAACGCAGGAGCCCCCACAGCAGCGCCGACAGCAGCACCGTCATGCCGAGGATGAAGTAGTAGTAGGCGAGGTTGCCGTCGAGGCTGATGCCGAGCAGGCTCGGCCGCGCGATGTCGTTGATGCCGAAGGTGCCGCCGGTGAGCCACTCCTCGTTGCGCATGACGAGCCACACCGCGGTATTGAAGCCGAGCGTGGCGAAAGCGAGGTAGATCGTCTGCACGCGCAGCGCCGGGAAGCCCAGCGCCAGGCCGATGACGAAACAGCCGAGCATCGCCAGCGGCAGCCCGAGCCAGAAGCTGACGCCGGCCTTCAGCAGGATGGCCACCGTGTAGGCACCGATGCCGAAGAAGGCCGCGTGTCCCAGGCTCTTCTGCCCGGCGTAGCCCACGGTCAGGTTGAGGCCCATCGTCGCGATGACGAAGACGAGCCAGTAGCTGAAGAGATAGACGCCGTAGTTCTTCAGGAACGGCGGTACGGCCAGCAGCACGAGGGCCGCGACGGCCATCCCGGCGAGGTGGAGGGGCTTGCGTGTCATGGCATCACACCTTGCGCTCGACCTTCCTGCCCAGGAGCCCTTGCGGCTTGAACAGGATGACGAGCATGAACACCACCAGCGCCACCGCGTCCTTGTAGGTCGGCGAGATGTAGGCGGCCGCCAGGTTCTCGCTGACGCCCACGATCAGGCCGCCGAGAAGCGCCCCGCGGCTGTTGTTGAAGCCGCCGATGATGGCCGCGAAGAAGGCCTTGGTGCCCAGCGACTCGCCCATGTCGAACTTGGCCAGGTAGGTGGGCGTCACCAGCAGCGCCGCGGCGCAGGCGAGCACGGCGTTGATGGCGAAGGTGTAGAAGATCATGCGCGGCACGTCGATGCCGAGCACGGTGGCGCTGTCGGTGTTCTGCGCCACAGCCTGCATGGCGCGGCCGGTCACCGTCTTCTGCAGGAAGGCCTGGGTGGCGAAGACCAGGACGAGCGCGAAAAGCAGCGTGCCGACATCGGCCAGCGTCAGCGTCACGCCGGCGATGTTGAGCAGCTTGTCCGCGAAGAGGCTCGGGAACGGATGCGCCTCGGCGCTGTAGCCGGCGCGCACGCCGTTGCGCATCGCGATCGCCAGGCCGATGGTGGCCACGACGATGGGCATCATGCCGAAACGCAGCAACGGGTCGGCGATGCCGCGCTTGAAGGCCCAGCCGAGCACGGCCACCGCCACGAAGCAGGTGAGCAGGAACGCGAGTGCGAGCGGCGCTCCGGCGGCCATGAAGCCGAGCATGGCGAAAGCCGGCAGCATGACGAACTCGCCCTGCGCGAAGTTGATGGTGCCGCTGGCCTGCCAGAGCAGCGTGAAGCCGAGCGCGGCCAGCCCGTAGATGCCGCCGGTGGCGAGGCCGCCGACGACGAGTTGGAGAAGGTCGGTCATGCGGCCGCCGCGGCGTGCATCCCGGTGCGAGGGAGCGGCCCGGTCACTTCTTGCCCAGCGCGGGCAGCACCTCCTTCACCACCTGCCGGCCGCCCTTGACCTCGACGATGTAGCTCTCGCGGTCGAGGTCGCCGTTGGCGTCCACGCTCACGTCCATCAGCACACCGGGCTGCTTGGCGGCCGCGACCGTCAGGCCGTGCAGGGCCTTCGCCACGGCGACGCGGTCGAGCTTGCCGACCTTCTCGATGCCGGCCTTCAGCAGGTACACGCCGGTGTAGCCCTTGATGCCGTTGTGGTCCGAGATGACCTTGTACTCCTCGTAGAACTTGGCCTTGAACTTCAGCATCAGCGGGTTCGGCGCGTCCACCGTCAGGCCGACGTGGGCGACCGCGCCGTTGGCGGCGTCGCCGGCCAGCTCGATCACCTTCTGCCCGGTGAGCGTGGTCTCGCCGACGACGGGCTTCGTCCAGCCCTGCTTGCGCAGTTCGCGCAGCGCGCGCGCCGACTCCTCCTCGTTCGTGTAGACGAAGACGACGTCGGCATTGGCCCCCTTGGCCTTCAGCACCGGGGCCGACCAGTCCAGCTGGCCCGACTCGGTGGAGATGTCGGCCACCACCTTCAGGCCGGCGGCCTCGGCGGCCTTGGCGAAGGAGTCGCGCCCGCCCTTGCCGAAGTCGTTGTTGACGTAGATCACCGCCACCGTCTTCGCCTTGAGGCCACCGGCGATGTAGCGCGCCACCTTGGGCATCGCGGTGGTCTGCGTGAAGCTCGTGCGGAAGATGAAGGGGTTGCCCTGCTGCGTGATGGCCGCCGCCTCGCCGCCCGTGAAGTTGGGGATCTGCGCGCGCTTCGTCTCGGCCATGCTGACCATGATCGAGCCCGAGAACGTCGGGCCGATGACCGCGAAGACGTCGTCGTCGACGGCCTTCGACGCCAGGCCCTTGGCGACGCCCGGGTTGGACTGCGTGTCCGACACCGTGGCCTCGATCTTCTTGCCCAGGATGCCGCCGGCGGCGTTGATCTCCTTGATCGCCAGCAGCGCCCCGTTCTTCGCGTTCGTGCCCGCCGTCGCCCCGGCGCCCGAGAGTTCCTGCAGGATGGCGATCTTGATCTGCGCCTGCGCCGTGGCCGCCAGGCCGAGCAGGCCGGCGGCAGCCAGGGCGGTGGCCAGGCGGCGGATGGGGTGACGTTGGGCGGTCATGGCGGGTCTCCTCGGTGGGTTGGTCTGCGGGTCATCCCTGGTCACCGGATCACCGGGGATCAGGTCGACGCGGGCGGGGCCGTTGGCGTGCATTTCCTGGGCGGCCGATCCGGCGCGGCGCTGCGAAGCGGCGCGACGATAGGCAGGCTGCGGGTTGCCCGCAAGGCACTGGCCCCGGCCTTTGCGCGATCATCGCTCGGCGCGCGCGGAGATCGAACGCTTCGCGGGTTTCCCCTAGACGATGCAAGCACCCGAGCCATGGACGCCCCTGCGATCGAGATCGACCGCAAGGATCTGATCGAAGGCCTGGGCAAGGGCCTGCGCGTCATCGAGGCCTTCGACGACGACCACCCTCGCCTGACGCCGAGCGACGCCGCCGCGCGGACCGGCCTGACGCGGACCGCGGCGCGCCGTTACCTGCTGAGCCTTGTGCACTACGGCTACGCGATGACCGACGGGCGGCAGTTCTGGCTCATGCCGCGCGTGCTGCGCCTGGGTCAGAGCTACCTTGGCGCCGCGCGCCTGCCGCGCCTGGTGCAGCCCTTCATCCAGCGCGCCTCGATGGCCAGCGGCGAGACCGTGAACGTGAGCGTGCTCGACGGCCACGAGGTGGTGTACGTCGCGCGCAGCAACAGCCCGCGCCTGGTCAGCATCGGCTTTCACCCGGGCGCGCGCGCGCCCGCCCACGTGGTGACGCCCGGCTACGTCATCCTGTCCACCTTCACCGACGAGGCGCTGGACCGCTGGATCGCCGCGCACGAGTTCACCGCCTTCACCGCCGATGCGGTGCGCGGCGGCGCGCAGTTCCGCGAGAACGTGCTGGCCGCGCGGGCGCAGGGCTACTGGGTGACCGAACAACTGCTCGACCCCGGGCTGCGAGGCATCGCCGTGGCGTTGCGCGACCGCCGCGGCGAGTGCGTCGGCGCCGTCGGCATGACGGTGCCCGTGCGGCCGCAGAGCCGCGAGGCCATGGTCGAACGCATGCTGCCGCTGCTGCAGGAGGCGATGCAGACACTGCGGCCGCTTCTCTAGACCAGGAGCGTGGGCGGCAGCGGCGGCGTCCGGGCGCAGCGACAATCCGGGCGTGTCGCAGTTCTTCGAAGTCCACCCCGACAACCCGCAGCCCCGGCTGCTGAAGCAGGCCGCGCAGATCCTGCACGAAGGCGGCGTCGCGGCGATCCCCACCGACTCGAGCTACGCGCTCGTCTGCCACCTCGACGACAAGGCGGCGGTGGAGCATCTGCGCCGCATCAGGCAGGTCGACGACAAGCACCACCTGACGCTGCTGTGCCGCGACCTCAGCGAACTGGCGAGCTATGCGCGCGTGGACAACCGCCAGTACCGCATCCTGAAGCTCGGCACGCCCGGGCCTTTCACCTTCATCCTCGAGGCGACGAAGGAGGTGCCGCGGCGCGTCTCGCACCCTTCGCGCCGCACCATCGGCCTGCGCGTGCCGGCGCATCGCGTCACGCAGGGCCTGCTGGAGGCCTTCGGCGCGCCGCTGCTGGCGACGACGCTCATCCCGCCCGGCGAACAGCGGCCGATGAACGACGCGCACGAGATCCGCGAGCGCTTCCAGAAGACGCTGCAGGCCGTGCTCGACGCCGGCGCGTGCCCGGCGGAGCCGACGACGGTGGTGGACCTCAGCGCTGACGAGCCCGTCGTCTCGCGGCTCGGGCGCGGCGATCCATCGCGGCTCGGGCTGATGCCCGCTGCCGAGTCCGCCGCGGACTGAGGAGAGTGGCCCTCAGCGAGGGCGCGGAGGGCGCGGGCCGCCGGGGCCGCGCCGGCCCGGCTCGCCGCCGCCACGCCCCGAACTGCCACGCGGGCTGTGCGCGCCATGCCCGCCGCCACCGTGCGGTGCGCCGGCGCCGTGCGCGCCGCGCGCGGGCGCTGCGTGGCGGCCGCCGTCGCGGCGGGGCGCCGAGCCGAAGTCCAGCGGCACATCCACCTGCGACCGCTCGCGCGGTGCGTCACGGCGCGCACCGTGCGGCGCATGGCCGGGACGATTCGTGGGCCCGGGCCGGCCGCGGCCACCGCCGCCACCGCCACCGCCGCGACCACCACGTGCGCCGGCGCCGATCGTCATGCGATGGCCGAGCACGATGGGTTCGGCCCGCTCGCCCGCGGGCGGCTCGAAGCCGGGAATCGTCACGCGCTTGATCGGCCGCTTGACGAGGCGTTCGATGTCGCGCAGGAAGTCCTCTTCGTCCAGGCACACGAGCGAGATCGCCTCGCCCGTGGCGCCGGCGCGGCCGGTGCGGCCGATGCGGTGCACGTAGTCCTCGGGCACGTTCGGCAGCTCGTAGTTCACGACGTGCGGCAGCTGGTCGATGTCGATGCCGCGCGCGGCGATGTCGGTGGCCACCAGCACGCGCAGGTCGCCGGTCTTGAAGTCGGCCAGCGCCTTGGTGCGCGCGCTCTGGCTCTTGTTGCCGTGGATCGCCATCGCGCTGACGCGGTTGTCGTTGAGCCAGTCGGTGAGCTTGTTCGCGCCGTGCTTGGTGCGCGTGAAGACGAGCACCTGGTGCCAGTCGCCGCGTTCGATGAGCTCCTTCAGCAGGTCCTTCTTGCGGTCGCGGCCCACCGGGTGCGCCACCTGGGTGATGGCCTCGACCGTCGAGTTGCGGCGCGCCACCTCGATGAGCGCCGGCTGGTTGAGCAGGCGATCGGCCAGCTCCTTGATCTCTTCGCTGAAGGTGGCGCTGAAGAGCAGGTTCTGGCGCCTGGCCGGCAGCAGCGCCATCACCTTCTTGATGTCGTGGATGAAGCCCATGTCGAGCATGCGGTCGGCTTCGTCGAGGACGAAGATCTGCACGGCCGAGAGGTCGAGCGTGCCCTGCTGCTGGTGGTCGAGCAGGCGGCCCGGCGTGGCGACGAGGATGTCCACACCGCGACGCAGCTTGTCCACCTGCGGCTGCATGCCCACGCCGCCGAACATGACCATGCTCTTGAGCGTGAGGTACTTGCCGTAGGTCTGCACGCTCTCTTCCACCTGCGCGGCGAGTTCACGCGTCGGCGTGAGGATCAAGGCGCGGATCTTGATGCGGTTGGTGCGCGGGTCGCGCGCCGGCGCCTCGTGCGCCAGCCGGTGCAGCATCGGCAGCGTGAAGCCGGCGGTCTTGCCGGTGCCGGTCTGTGCGCCGCCCATCAGGTCGCCGCCCTTGAGCACGGCCGGAATGGCTTGTGCCTGGATGGGCGTGGGGGTTTCGTAGCCCTGTTCGTGCACGGCACGCAGGAGCGGCTCGGCCAGGCCGAGGTCGGAGAAGTTCATTGAGGTTCGATCGCGGCCCCGATTGGAAATCTGAGGGCCATGCTCGCTGCCTGCGGTCACCCGTTGCAGGTGAACCAGTCTCGAAGGCGCGAAGGATGTACGGGAGCCGTACGACAGGTCGGAAGCGACTGCGCCGCAACGACTGGAGAGCTGCGGCGCGGTGCGAAGTCTACCCTGTTTGGCGGCCGGCCCCTCTCGGCCGGCCTGGGCATGCGTGCATTCGGGCGCAGACGGAACCGCCAATGCCATGCCCGATGGCCACGCCGCCCCACACGTGGCGCGGTGTGAGTTCATGTCGCTCATCGTCATTTCCGGCCACGCATCTGGAGCCGGATCGTGCGAATTGCGAGACACGCGCGCACGCGCTCGGCACCGGGCTCGATTGACACCGAACACGGCCGCGTGGAGGATCCTCGCGTGTCACGCTTGGCCGGCGCATCGCGAAGGTGTTTGGTCGCCCGAACTTCCGCGCAGCAGCGCGCAGTTCCGGGGTTGGGGGGAAAGTGATGCAGGAACGAGTCGCACCGACCGTCCGGCCATTGGCCGACCTGGCGCTCGAGGCCGCGCCGGGCGCGATCGTCGTGCTCGACGAGCAGACGCGAGTGAAACTGTGGAATGCGGGTGCCGAAGAGGTCTTCGGCTATCCGGCGGCGGAGGCGCTCGACTGCCCGCTCGACGAACTCGTGCAGGCGGGTGGCGCACATGCTGGCCGCGACTCGGCCGTGGCCTTCGAGCGCGCCCGCATGGGGCAGACGGTGCTGCGCGAACGCATCTGCCGCCGGCGCGACGGGCTGCTCGTGCACGTCAACGAGTCGCTGCGCTGCCGGCGCGACGAGGGCGGCGCGATGCACTTCATCGCCTCGCTGTCCGACGTGACGGCGCTGCGCGTGCAGCGCGACACGCAACTCGTGCACGCGCGCTACCAGGGCGTGCTCGAGTTCGCGCCGGACGCCATCGTCATCGTCAACGACATCGGCCGCATCGTGCTCTTCAACGGCCGCGCGCGCGACATGTTCGGCCACGAGTCGGCCGAGATCATCGGCGAGCCGATCGAGGTGCTGCTGCCCGAGCGCCTGCGCGGCGGGCATGTGCGGCACCGCAACGGCTACCTCGGCGCGCCGCGCATGCGGCCGATGGGCGAGGGCCTCGAGCTGCACGGCATGCGCCGCAACGGCGAGGAGTTCCCGGTCGAGATCAGCCTGAGCCCGATCGACTCCGATGGCGGGCGACTCGTGATGAGCGCCATCCGCGACACCAGCGAACGCAAGCGCTTCGAGCAGGCCCTGCAGGAGAAGAACGTCGAGCTCGAGCGGGCGATCCGCGGCAAGGACCTGTTCCTGGCCACGATGAGCCACGAGCTGCGCACGCCACTGAACGCCATCATCGGCTTCACCGGGCTCATGCTGATGAAGCTGCCCGGCCCGCTGACGGCGGCGCAGGAGCGGCAGCTGACGCTGGTGCAGTCGAGCGGCCAGCACCTGCTCTCGCTGATCAACGACCTGCTCGACCTGGCCAAGATCGAGTCGGGCCGCGTCGAGCTGCAACTCGAGCCGGTGCGCTGCGTGCCCGTGCTGGAGGAGGTGGCCGCCACGCTGCGGCCGGCGGCGGCGGCCAAGGGCCTGCGCATCCACATCGACGCCGACGACCCCGCGCTGGGCGTGCACGCGGACCACCGCGCGCTGCACCAGATCGTCCTCAACCTCGGATCGAACGCGGTCAAGTTCAGCACCCAGGGGGCCGTGCAGTTGCAGGTGCGCGCCGTCGACGCCGCAGGCATCTCCAAGGTGGAACTGGCGGTCGTCGACAACGGCATCGGCATCAGCGCCGAGGACCAGGCGCGCCTGTTCCAGGCCTTCACGCAGGTCGGCCAGCGCAGCGGCCGGCCTGCCGAAGGCACGGGCCTCGGTCTGCACCTGTCGCGCAAGCTCGCCGAGCTGATGAACGGAGACCTGCGGGTCGTCAGCGAACTCGGGCGCGGCAGCCGCTTCAGCCTGCTGCTGGCGCGGGCCGAGCCGGGGGCCGAGGCATGACGCACGCCCACCTCGGCGACACCGCAAGGGGACACTGAACCATGGGCGCGCGCATCCTCGTCATCGAGGACAACCCGATCAACCTGGAGTTGAAGACCTACCTGCTGCAGGCTCTGAACCACGAGGTGGTGCCGGCCCGCGACGGCGACGAGGGCCTCGCGCTCGCTCGCGCCCAGACCCCGGATCTCATCATCTGCGACATCCAGATGCCCGGCATGGACGGCTACGAGGTCGCCAGGCGCCTGCGCGCCGATCCGGCATTGCGCAAGGTGCCGCTCATCGCCGTGACGGCCTACGCGATGGTCGGCGACCACGAGAAGGCGATCGCCGCCGGCTTCGACATGCACGTGCCCAAGCCCATCGATCCGGCGGGCTTCATGGCGGTCATCCAGGCGCTGCTGCCCGGGCGCGCGGCGCCACCGATGCCGCACAAGGGTCCGCCCGAGGGCACTGCAGCCGGCGTGCCCGCGCACCTGATGGCGCCGCGCCGGCCCTGCGTGCTACTGACGGTGGACGACGGGCCGGTCAACGTCGAGTACAAGATCGATCTGTTCCACGCGGCGGGCTACGAGCTCGTGCCCACGCGCGGCGTGGCCGAAGCCCTGCGCCTGCTGCAGTCGCGAACCGTCGACCTCGTGCTGTCGGACGTCGTCATGCCGGACGGCGGCGGCTTCGAGTTGCTGCGCCGCCTGCGCGCCGACGCCGCGACACGCGACCTGCCGTTCATCTTCCTCACGGCCTCGGCACGCGACGAGCCGTCGCGCCAGCGCGGGCTCGGGCTCGGCGCCGACGACTACCTGATCCGGCCGCTGCCGGCGCACGAACTCCTGGCGCACATCCGGCGCTGCCTGGCCTCGGAGCACGGCACTGACCGGTAGCGGCGCGGGCTCCATGAGGGCGGCGCCTGCCGCCGCCGTTGGATAATGCGGGGTTTCCCGGCCCCGGCGCCCTTCGCGGCGCGGTACCGGATGCCTTCTGCCTCGTTCCGCCTGACCTCGTGCCTGACCTCGCGCCTGATGCCGCTCGCACCAGGCCTCGCCGGCGCCTCGGGCACGGCGGTCCGCCACCCTTTCTCACCCATTCTGCAGCCATGGCGCAATACGTCTTCACCATGAACCGCGTCGGCAAGATCGTGCCGCCGAAGCGGCAGATCCTGAAGAACATCAATCTCTCGTTCTTCCCCGGCGCCAAGATCGGCGTGCTCGGCGTCAACGGCAGCGGCAAGAGCTCTCTGCTGAAGATCATGGCCGGCCTCGACAAGGAGATCGAGGGCGAGGCCGTGCCGATGCCCGGGCTCAAGATCGGCCACCTGCCGCAGGAGCCGCAGCTCGACCCCGAGCAGACGGTGCGCGAGGCGGTCGAGCAGGGCATCGGCGGCGTCCTCGCCGCCAAGAAGCGCCTGGACGAGGTCTACGCCGAGTACGCCGAGCCCGACGCGGACTTCGACAAGCTCGCCGCCGAGCAGGCCGATCTGGAGGCCGTCATCGCCGCCGCCGGCAGCGAGAACACCGACCTGCAGCTCGAGCTCGCCGCCGACGCGCTGCGCCTGCCGCCCTGGGACGCCAAGATCGGCGTGCTCTCGGGTGGCGAGAAGCGCCGCGTCGCGCTGTGCCGGCTGTTGCTGTCCAAGCCCGACATGCTGCTGCTCGACGAGCCCACCAACCACCTCGACGCCGAGAGCGTGGAGTGGCTCGAGCACTTCCTGCAGCGCTTCCCCGGCACCGTGGTGGCCATCACGCACGATCGCTACTTCCTCGACAACGCGGCCGAGTGGATCCTCGAGCTCGACCGCGGCCAGGGCATCCCCTGGAAGGGCAACTACTCCGATTGGCTCGACCAGAAGGAGAAGCGCCTGGAGGTCGAGCAGAAGAAGGAAGACGCGCGCATGAAAGCGATGAAGGAAGAGCTCAAGTGGGTGCGCAGCAATGCCAAGGCGCGCCAGACGAAGAGCAAGGCGCGCCTGGCCCGCTTCGAGGAGCTCTCCGACGTCGAGTACCAGCGCCGCAACGAGACCAACGAGATCTTCATCCCCGTGGCCGAGCGCCTGGGCAACGAGGTCATCGAGTTCAAGGGCGTGAGCAAGAGCTTCGGCGAGCGGCTGCTCATCGACGACCTGAGCTTCAAGGTGCCGGCCGGTGCCATCGTCGGCATCATCGGCCCCAACGGTGCCGGCAAGTCGACGCTCTTTCGCATGCTGCAAGGCGTCGAGAAGCCCGACAGCGGCGAGGTGATCATCGGCAAGACGGCGCGGCTCGCCTTCGTCGACCAGAGTCGCCAGAGCCTGGACGACACGAAGACGGTGTGGGAAGACGTCTCCGGCGGCCTGGACAACATCACCGTCGGCCAGTTCGTGATGCCCAGCCGCGCCTACCTCGGCCGCTTCAACTTCAAGGGCAACGACCAGCAGAAGCTGGTGGGCAACCTCTCGGGCGGCGAGCGCGGCCGCCTGCACCTGGCCAAGACGCTGGCGCAGGGCGGCAACGTGCTGATGCTCGACGAGCCCAGCAACGACCTCGACGTGGAGACGCTGCGCGCGCTGGAGGAGGCCCTGCTCGAATTCGCCGGCAGCGCCATGGTCATCAGCCACGACCGCTGGTTCCTCGACCGCATCTGCACGCACATCCTCGCCGCCGAAGGCGACAGCCAGTGGGTCTTCTTCCCCGGCAACTACCAGGAGTACGAGGCCGACAAGGTCAGGCGCCTGGGTGAGGAAGGGGCACGGCCCAAGCGCATGCGGTTCAAGCCCATCCACTGAACATCGGCCGCGGCGCGGGACGCCGCGGCCGCGGGCGCCCGTCTGCTCTCCTCGGCTCGCCCCCTCTGCTCGAGGGTGCCGGCACCTGTGCGCTCTTGCGCGCCGTAACTCCGCGCCCGCCCCGGTGGCACCGCCATTGATCAACAATGGCCGCTACGGCCCGCGCGGGCCCGAGCGAGCGTCATGCGGCCGACTTCTCCGTCACTCACCTTCTTCTCCCCTGCATTGGCGGCCTCGGCGTTGACGCTGGCGTCAGCAGCGCTGCTCACCCTGGGCGGTTGCGCCGCAACGGCGCCCGACAAGGAAAAGCCCGCCCAGAGCGAAGCGCGCATCGCCGATGCGCGGCCCGCCCAGCGGCCGGCACTGCCCACCGCGCCGGCCGCGGCCGCCTCCGGCCCCGCGGCACGCGGGCCAGGCATGGCGATGCCAGCCGCCGCAGGCGCCTCCGCACCCAGCGCCAGCCAGGGACCGTCCAGTGCCGGCGGGCCAGCGCCTGGCGGCCCACCGCCCTTCGCCAACGTCGTGCGCGACGCCAAGCGCATCGACGGCCCGATCGTCATGTGGCAGAAGGACGACAAGGTCTGGCTGGAGCTCGCGCCGCAGCACCTCGGCAAGCCCTTCCTGCTCAGCCCGAAGATCAAGAGCGGCATCGGCGAAGGCTGGGTCCTCGGCGGCCTGATGGCCTACCCTGTCAACGGCGCCGGCGGCGCGCAGCTGGTCGAGTTCGTGCGCGTGCACAACACCGTGCGCCTGCAGGCCCGCAACACCGACATCCTCGCCACCCCCGGCACGCCGGAGGCGCGCGCCGTGGCCGACAGCTACTCGCACAGCCTGCTCGGCGTCTCCGGCATCGCGAGCCAGCCGCACCCCGAGCGCAAGTCGGTGCTGGTGGAGGCCAACAGCTACTTCCTCAACGACCTGCTCGGCGTGGGCATGATGCTGCAGCGCGCCTTCCGCCAGGGCTACAGCCTCGACCGCGGCAACAGCACGATCACCGTGGCCCGCAGCTCGAAGGAGGCGGTGATTCTCGAGACGGTCAACCACTATTACACCGGCAACATCGCCACGGCCGGCTTCGTCAACCTTCCGCCCGGGGCCAACGGGCCCTCGGTACCGCGCTTCCTGCCCGATGCGCGCAGCATGCTCGTCGGGCTGCACTTCTCGCTCGCGCCGCTGCCCGCGGAGCCGATGGCCATGCGCGCCGCCGACCCGCGCCTGGGCCTGTTCACGAGCACGCGGCTGGACTTCGGCAACGACTTCGCGCTCTCGCCGCGCCAGCGCATGGTCAACCGCTGGCGGCTCGAGAAGAAGGACCCGGCGGCCGCGCTCTCCGAGCCGGTCAAGCCGATCACCTTCTGGATCGACCGCAATGTGCCGCACGGTTACCGCGGCACGGTGCGCGAAGCCATCCTCGAGTGGAACAAGGCGTTCGAGCGCGTCGGCTTCAAGGACGCCATCGTCGTCGAGCAGCAACCCGACGACGCGACGTTCGACACGCTCGACTTCGGCGTCGCGTCGGTGCGCTGGATGATGAACGCCGAGCCGAGCTTCGGTGCCATCGGCCCGAGCCACGTCGACCCACGCAGCGGCGAGATCCTCGATGCCGACATCGCCTTCGAGGGCCTGTCGGCGCGCGCCGTGCGCGGCATCCGCACGCAGGTGCTGGGCGCGATGGCGGCCACGGCCGGTGGCGCCTCGCTGGCCGCGCTGGCCTCGGCACCGCAGATGCCGGGCGCGAATGCCGCCGCCGGCGCCAATGGCGTCGATGGCGTCGGCGCCCCGCCGACTTTCGCCGCGCCGTTCTCGCTGCCCGGTGCCCCCGGTGCGGCGCCGCACGACCACCGCCTGTGCCAGTACGGCGCGCTGGCGGCCGAACAGCTGGGCTACGCGCTCGACCTGCTCGAGGCGCGCGGCGACCTCGAACCCGAGAGCGCCGAGGCGCATCAGTTCGTGCTCGACTACGTGAAGGACGCGCTGATGCACGAGGTCGGGCACACGCTCGGCCTCAGGCACAACTTCCGTGCCTCGCGCGTGTACACCGAGGCCCAGCTGTCCGACCTCGAATTCACACGCGCCCACGGCACCACCGGCAGCGTCATGGAATACAACGCCGTGAACCTGCCGAGCCCGGGCCAGAAGGGTGGCACGCCGTTCATGACCACCCTCGGCCCCTACGATTACTGGGCGGTGGAATATGCCTACCGGCCGGCGCCGGCCGGCGCCACGGCCGCCGACGAGCGCGACATGCTGCAGGCCATCGCCGCGCGCAGCAACGAGCCGCTGCTGGCCTACGGCACCGACGAGGACGCCTGGTTCGGCATCGATCCCGAGACCATCCAGCTCGACCTCGGCAGCGATCCCATCGCCTTTGCCGCCAAGCGGGTGGAGATCGCGCGCGACCTCTTCCGCCGCCAGGAAACGCGCGCGCTCTCGCCACAGCGCGACTACGCGGTGCTGCGCCGCTCGCTCAACTACGCGCTCGGCGACGCCGCACGCGCGGTGGGCGTGCTGGTGCGCCAGATCGGCGGCGTGCGCACGCTGCGCGACTATCCCGGCAGCGGCCGCGACCCGCTGCAACCCGTGCCGGCCTCGCTGCAGCGCTCGGCGCTGGACGTCATCGCCAACGCCGTGCTCGCCACCGATGGCCTCAGGCTCTCCGCGCCGCTGCAGCGCCGCCTCGCGCCCGACTACCTCGAGCGCGCCGAAGTGGGCGTGTCGACCGACTACTCGCTGCCCGGCCGCCTGTTCGAGCTGCAGCGCGCCGTGCTCGGCTACCTGATGAGCGAGTGGATCGCGCAGCGCGTGCTCGACAGCGTGGGCAAGTTCGACCACCCGGCCGAGGCGTTCCAGCTGCGCGAGCTCTACGACCGCCTGACGCAGGACGTGTGGAGCGAGCTGAAGACGGGCACGGCCATCACGCCGGCGCGGCGCGAACTGCAGCGCGAACACCTGAACCGCCTCGCCTTCATGGCGCTCAGGCCCGCGAGCCGCGTCGATGCGCGCGCCGTGCTGCGTGACCAGGCGCGCACGCTCATCCCGCGCCTCGAGGCGGCCGCGCGGCGCCCGGACATCGACGCCGACACGCGCGCGCACCTCGGCGACAGCGCCGAGACGCTCAAGCGGGCGCTCGCCGCACCCTTCCCGCGCCTGGGGCTCTGAACGTGCCTGGGGCCCGGTTTCCGGGCCCTCGTCGCAAGCCCCTTGGTGCGCGCCGGGCGGCGTTGCTATCGTGACGCCATGTCGCTCGCTCCGGGCACCGGCGGCTCTGCCCAACCATCCGACAGGCCACGCGCGGGTGGCGGCCACGAAGCCGGCCACACCGCGGTCGGCGCCGCCACGCTCACGCGCCGCATCATCGCCTCGTTGAACGTCGGCAGCCTCGGCGTGGCGATCGGCTTCGGCATCACCGCGGCGGTGATCTTCTCGCCGATCTTCGTCTCCTTTCCGGTCCTGCTCGGGCGCACGCTGTTCCTCGCCATGCTGCTGCTGCTCACCTTCGTGGGCGCGCAGCACCTGCCCGAAAGCTGGCTGCCCCGCTGGCTGCCGCGCTGGCTGTTCACGGCCCTCGCGGTGGCGCTGGCCGCGCCGCTGGCCACGTTCCTGATCTACCTCGTCTCGGTGGGCGGCGACCTGCAGGCCTTCCTGAAGAGCCAGCCGCGCCTGTCGGGCTTCGTCATCATCTCCAGCACCGGGCTCGTGCTCGGGCTCATCATCACGCTCACCGCGCAGGTGCGCGAGCGCGAGGCGCGCGCACGATCGCAGGCCCTGCTGTTCGAGCTCGAGCGCAGCCGCCTCGAACGCCAGGCGCTCGATGCCCGGCTGGCCCTGCTGACGGCGCAGATCGAGCCGCACTTCCTGTTCAACACGCTGGCCAACGTGCAGGCGCTCGTCGAAGGCGGCTCGCCGCGTGCCGCACCGGTGCTGCAAAGCCTGATCGCCTACCTGCGCGCCGCGATGCCGCGCCTGCACGAAGGCGAGCCCACGCTCGGGCGCGAACTCGCGCTCGTGCGCGCCTACCTCGAGCTGATGGCCATGCGCATGCCCGACCGCCTGCGCTACAAGCTCGCGGCCGACCCCGCGCTCGATGCCGAACCGTTCCCGGCAATGGCCCTGCTGACGCTCGTGGAAAACGCCGTGCGCCACGGTGCCGACCCCTCCGAGCACGGAGCCGACATCGAGGTCGGCACGCGCCGCGACGCGGCCACAGGCGCGCTGCATCTGTGGGTCGCCGACACCGGCTGCGGCCTCGGCGAGCACGCGGCGCCGGGCACGGGCCTGGCCAACCTGCGCGAGCGGCTGCAGGGCATGTACGGCGGGCGTGCGGAATTGCAGCTGACCGAGAATGCGCCGCACGGGCTGCGCGCCGAGATCGTCGTGCGCCCCTGACCATGCCGACCGACAGCACCCAGACGGACATGCCCGCCGCGCCGACGGCACTCGTGGCCGATGACGAGCCGCTGCTGCGCGAGCGCCTCATCGCGCACCTGCAGCGCCTGTGGCCCGAGCTGCAGGTCGTGGCGCAGGCCAGGAGCGGCCGCGAGGCGGTGGAGCTGTTCGACGAGCAGCCCTGCGACGTCGTCTTCCTCGACATCCACATGCCGGGGCTGAACGGCCTCGAGGCGGCGCGCGCCATCGGCATGCGTGCGCTCGTCGTCTTCGTCACGGCCTACGAGCAGCATGCGCTGTCGGCCTTCGAACGCGGCGCGCTCGACTACCTCGTCAAGCCCTTCGACGAAGCCCGCCTCGGCGCCACCGTGCAACGCCTGCGCGAGCGGCTGGCCGAGCGCGTGCGCGCTCGCAGCGCCGGCGTCGGCCCGGACGGCACCACCGCTCGAGGCGACCCGGCGCTCGGTGCCCTGCTCGAGCAACTCTCGGAACAACTGCGCAACCAGGCCGCGCCGCGCAAGCACCTGCAATGGATCAAGGCCTCGGTGGGGCCGAGCCTGCGCCTGATTCCCGTGGACGAGGTGTTCTTCCTGCGCTCGGACGAGAAGTACACGCTCGTCGTCTGGGCCGGCGGCGAGGCGCTGATCCGCAAGACCATCCGCGAACTGGCCGACGAACTCGACCCCGAGCGCTTCGTGCAGATCCACCGCTCGGTGCTCGTGGCCCTGCCGTACGTGAGCCACGTCGTGCGCAGCGGCAACGAGACGGCGGAGGTGCACCTGCGCGGCCGCACCGAGGTGCTGCCGGTCAGCCGCAGCTGGCTGCACGTCTTCCGGCAGATGTAGCCGGTCGCCTCACGCCGCCTCACGCCGCCAGCGCCCGGCACATGCCCGGCACCCACGCCCTGCGCAGCGACCAGATTAGAACTAGAGCGCCGCCGTCACCACCACCTCGATCTTCCACTCCGGCTTCGCGAGCCTGGCCTGCACGGTGGCACGCGGCGGCGTCTGGCCGGCGGCGACCCAGGCGTCCCACACCGCGTTCATGCCTGCGAACTCGGCGATGTCGGCGAGGTAGATCTGGCACATCACGATCTTCGTCTTGTCGGTGCCGGCGCGCGCCAGCAGGCCGTCGACGGCGGCGAGCACCTGGCGCGTCTGGCCGCCGATGTCCTGAGAGCCGTCTGCGGCGACCTGGCCGGCGAGCCAGACGATGCCGTTGTGCACGGCCATCTCCGACATGCGTGCGCCGACCTCGAAGCGTTGAACCATGGTCAATGTCCCTTCCTGTGCACGTGATGCTTGTGGTCGTGCTGCTTGTGATCGTGTGGCTTGTCGTGCGGCTTGCGCTCGTGCTGCGCGTGCGCCGCGGCGGCGGCCGCCGCCGGCGCGGCCTTCTGCCCGAGCCTGGACTCGGTGCCCGCGAGCAGCTTGCGGATGTTGCCCTCGTGCCGCCACACCAGCAGCAGGCTCATGACGGCGATGGCCAGCAGCGCCGGCTCGACGCCCCAGATGAGCGCCTGGTAGAACGGTGCGAACGCCGCCGCGACCAGGGAGGCGAGCGAGGAGTAGCGGAAGAACGCGGCGATGATGACCCAGGTCGCCAGCGTCGCGGCACCGAGCCAGGGGTTCAGCGCCAGCAGCACGCCGGCCGCCGTCGCGACACCCTTGCCGCCCTGGAACCTGAAGAACACCGGCCACAGGTGGCCCATGAAGGCGGCCAGGCCGGCGAAGGCCGCCGTGCCCTCGCCGAGGCCGAAGCGCGGGCCGTACAGCACGACCAGCAGCACCGGCACGAAGCCCTTGAGCGCGTCGAAGACCAGCGTCAGGACGGCGGCCGCCTTGTTGCCCGAGCGCAGCACGTTGGTGGCCCCGGGGTTGCCCGAGCCGTAGCTGCGCGGATCGGCCAGCCCCATGAAGCGGCTGACGATCACGGCGAACGAGAGCGAACCGATCGCATAGGCGGCCAGCAGGGCCAGCGCCACGGCGACAGGAAAGGGAGGTGCGGCGAGAAGATCCGGGCTCGTCATCGGGCGCGCAGTTTAGGCGCCCGCGCGGTGCAGCCCCATCCGGGTCCGCCCGGGAAGGCGGTGCGCGTCGGCCGGCGCCTCGGCCTGCCTCGGCTCCGCGGCCGAGGCGGGCCGGGCCGCGCTTCAGGTGTTGGCCCCGGGTCGCACGCCGGGCAGGCGCGTGCCCAGCCGCTCTGCCGCCTCGACCAGCGCCTGCTCCATCGCTTGCATCGTCGCGTCGAGGAACTGCTGCCCCGCGGCGCTGCGCAGGAACTCGAGATAGCTCGCCAGATCGGCCTCGGCGAGGCCCTGGTACATCTCCGCGAAGAGCGCCTGCGACATGCCGCGGTAGGCCTGCTGCATCTGCGCGCGCTGCGCGGCGAAGGCCTCGCGCAGCGTCGCCACCGGCGCCGCCGGTCCGTCGGGCTTGACCGAAGCCATGCCGCGCTGCACGGCGACGGCGACATTGATCGTCATGTTGGTGATGGCCTCGGCCGAGCGCGTCGACTCGACGAGGTTCTCGATCAGCCGCCGCCTCGCCTCCGGGGCCTCGCGCAGGCGCGCGATGCCCGCGCGGATGGTGCGCTCCGAGTCGCGGTCGGGCCTCGACGCCGCCACCTCGATCGCCGTGATGCGCCGCCCGAGGTCGCCGCCGAGCCAGGCGTCGATCGCTTCGAGATGGGCCGGCAGCACGCGCGCCGCGAGCGCGCGGCGCACTGCAGGGCGCAGCGTCTCGGCGGCGAAGGCGGCATCGGTGGCGCGCAGCAGGCGCTGCACCTCCTCCGCGCTCAGCGGCGTGAGGCGGTTGTTGGCCGCGGCCTCGATGCCGGCGCGCGCGCCGGCGGCCGTGGCCCCGAGCTGCTCCCACAGGCCCGAGCTGCGCATCAGGCGCTCGGAGGCTGCCTCGTCGATCTGCGCGCTGGCGGGTGCGGCGGCCGACAGCAGCACCAGCGCCAGCACCCGCGTGCCGAGCGGCAGCGCGCCGGCAAGGCGCGCCACGCCGCACCGCACCGCGGCCAGCCGGCGGACAACGAAGGTCGACACAATGCTCTTGGAACCCCTTTGATCCCGGGCGCCGGCGCTCAGAGTGCGCAGCTCACGGGCTTGGCGCCGAGTTCAGCAAGCAACACCGAAGGCGCGATGCCCACGAGGTACCCGCGCCGCCCGCCGTTGATGCAGATGCGCGGCAACGCCAGCGCCGTGGCCTCCACGTACACCGGCATCGCCTTGCGCAGACCGAAGGGCGAGGTGCCGCCGACCTGGTAGCCGCTGGCGCGCTGCGCCGCCTCGGGCGTGCACGGCAGGACGCTCTTGGCGCCGATGGCGCGCGCGAGGCCCTTCGTGCTCACCTGGCGGTCGCCGTGCATCAGCACGATGAGCGGCTCGCCCTTTTCGTTCTGCATCACGAGCGTCTTGATCACCGCATGCTCGTCGATGCCGAGCTGGCGCGCGCTCTCGGCGGTGCCACCATGCTCGACGTAGTCGTACGGGTGCTCGGTGAAGGCGATGCCGCGCTCGCGCAGCCAGGCGGTGGCCGGCGTTTCGGAGACATGCTTGTCCTTGCGTGCCATCGCCTGTCCTTACCTCACCGTTCGCGTGCCCGTGCACCTGCAGACGAGCGCCGCCGGTCGCGTTCAGGCCCGCGCATACCCCAGCGCGGCAAAGAAGTGGCAGACACTGCCGCCGAGCACGAGGAGGTGCCACGCCGCATGGGCGTAGCGGACACGGTCGTCGATCAGGAAGACCGCCGCCCCGAGCGTGTAGCTCGCCCCGCCGGCCACCAGCCAGGCCAGGCCTGCACCCGGCATGCGCTCGATCATCGGTCCGATGGCCACCAGCACCACCCAGCCCATGGCCACGTAAAGGCCGGTGGAGACGTATGGATGGCGCAGCCGGTCGAGCAGCTTGAGCAGCACGCCCGCGGTGGCCAGCGCCCACACGATGCCGAACAGCGTCCACCCCCACGGTCCGCGCAGCACACCCAGCGTGAAGGGCGTGTAGGTGCCGGCGATGAAGACGTAGATGAACGCGTGGTCGAGCCGGCAGAACCAGCGCTTCGCACGCCCGGCGGGAAGGGCGTGGTACAGCGTCGAGACGAGATAGAGCCCCACGGCGCTGCTGGCGAAGATGCTGGCGCCGACGACATCGGCCGCACCGCCCAGGCGCGCCGCCTGCCACACGAGGATCGGCAGCGAAGCCACGGCCAGCAGCATCCCCAGCCCGTGGCTGAGCGCGTTGGCGATCTCCTCGCCCAGCGTCTGCGGCCTCGCCGCCCACCGCATCTGCACCGCCGCAGCCATCAGTCGCCCTCCACCCACTCGATCTGCGCGCCGAGCGCACGGATGTTCTCGGCGAAGCGCGGGTGCGCGCGGCGGATGGGCGCGGCGTTCTTGATGACCGACCTGCCCGGGATGCTGGCGGCCAGCATCAGCAGCGCGATGGCGACGCGGATGATGTACGGGCTCTCGACCTCGGCCGGCGCGAGCGGCTTGCCGCCAAAGGTGATGATGCGGTGCGGGTCGGCCATGAAGGCGTGCGCGCCGAACTTCGAGAGTTCCGAGGTCCAGCCCATCGCGCCCTCGTAGACCTTGTTCCAGAACATCGCGCTGCCCTCGGCGCGCACGCCGAGCGCCACGAAGATGGGCAGCAGGTCCACCGGCAGGTAGGGCCAGGGCGCCGCCTCGATCTTCTGCAGGATGTTCTGCGTGAAGGGCGGCTTCACCCTGAGCGGCCCTTCGACCACCGTGTGCGACCAGCCGCGCTCGTGCACGACCTGCACACCGAACTTGGCGAAAGTGCGGTCGATGAGCGGGAACTGCTCGGGCGCCGAGTTCTTCACCACGACCTGGCCGCCGGTGATCGCGCCCAACGCCATGAAGGTGACGGCCTCGTGGAAGTCCTCGGCGAAGCGGAACTCGCCGCCGCCCAGGCGCGGCACGGCGTGCACCGTCAGGCGCGAGGTGCCGATGCCCTCGATCCGCGCGCCGAGCATGACCATGAAGCGGCAGAACTCCTGCACGTGCGGCTCGCTGGCCGCGTTCATCAGCGTGCTCGTGCCGCCGTTGCCGGTGGCCAGCGCCGCGCAGAGGACGAAGTTCTCGGTCGTGGTGACGCTGGCGTAGTCGAGCCAGTGGTGGCTGGCCTGCAGCCCCCCCGCTCCGCCCCCTTCCAGGCGCATGACGAGCGCCTCACGACGCCGCTGCACGCGCGCGCCGAAGCGCTCCATCACCTCGACGTGCGGGTCGATCTCGCGCACACCCAGCGTGCAGCCCTGCACGTCGTTCTCGATGCGGGCGACGCCGAAGCGCGCCAGCAGCCCCGGCACCAGCATGATCGAACTGCGCATCTCCTCGGGCAGGTGGTGGCGCTCGGGGTCGAAGGTGGTGGCGCGGTGCTGGACCTCGAGCACGCCCTGGCCCTGGGACACGAAGTCCACGGTCACCGTGCTGCCCAGCGTGCGGAAGATCTCGATGATCCTCTTCACGTCGGTGATCTCGGGGATGCCGACGAGGCGCACCGGCTCGCGCGTCAGCAGCGTGGCGCACAGGATCGGCAGCACCGCATTCTTGTTGGCCGAAGGCACGATGCGGCCGGAGAGCGGCGTGCCGCCGTGGACGATGAGATTGGACATGCGACGGGCGCTGCGAGGGTAGCGAAGGGGGCCGGGCGATTGTCACCCGGCGCGCCGGCCGCAGTCGCCGGCCGGGGCATCGAGCGCTCCGGCCTGCGGGGTATCGTCATGGGATCGCCACGGGATCGCTACTTCCCGCCCGCGGCCGCGCGCGCCCTCGCCTCTTCCTGCAGGCGCAGCACGCGCCGCTGCACCTTGCCGGTGGTCGTCATCGGCAGGCTCTCGATGAACTCGATCTCCTTGGGGTACTCGTACGGCGCGAGGCGCGCGCGCACGTGCTGCTGCAGTTCGTCAATCAGCGCCGGCTCGCCGTGCCGGCCCGGCGCCAGCACGACGTAGGCCTTGACGAGTGCACCGCGCTCGGCATCGGGCTTGGGCACCACAGCGGCATTGGCGACCGCCGGATGCTTCACGAGGCAGTTCTCGATCTCGCTCGGGCCGATGCGGTAGCCGGCGCTCTTGAACATGTCGTCGCTGCGCCCCTGGTACCAGAGGTAGCCGCGCTCGTCCATGACCGCCGTGTCGCCGGTGCGGCACCAGCCGGCCGTCGCGGGCGAGGCGGCATCGCCTGTGTACTTGAGGCGCGTCGCCGCCTCGTTGCGCCAATAGCCGAGGAAGAACACCGGGTCCGGGTCGCCGTGCCGGTCGAGGCGGTGCACGGCCACGTCGCCGGGCGTGCCCGGCGCGCACTCGCGGCCCTCGTCGTCGATCACCGCCACGCGATGCCCGGGGTAGCCGCGGCCCATGCTGCCGGCGCGTGCCGGCCACGCCGCATGGCGCCGGCCGTCGGCGCCGACGTAGCTGCCGCAGTTGCCGACGATGTAGTTGATCTCGGTCTGGCCGAACATCTCGTTGACGGTGACGCCGAGCGCCTCGCGGCACCACTCGAAGACCGCGTCGCCCACCGCCTCGCCGGCGCTCATGATGGCGCGCAGGCCGATGCGGTGCCGCCGCCGTGGCTCGGGCAGCGCCTTCATCATCGCCTTCAGCGCCGTGGGGAAGACGAAGCTGTGCGTGACGCGGTGGCGCTCGAGCAGCTCGAAGGCACGCTCGGGCGAGAAGCGGCCCTGCCAGGCGACGATGCGCCGGCCGAAGAAGAGCGTGGGCAGCAGCGCGTCCATCAGGCCGCCGGTCCAGGCCCAGTCGGCAGGGCTCCAGAAGACCTCGTCGCTGCCGCCGGCTTGTGCGGGGTCGCCCAGGCCAAACCAGTTCTGGCTGCAGACGAAGCCGCTCAGGTTGCCGATGAGCGCGCGGTGCGGCACCAGGGCACCCTTGGGCGGCCCGGTGGTGCCGCTGGTGTAGATCAGCACCGCCGGGTCATCCGCGCCGGTGCGCAGGCGGGCCTCGGGCGCGGAGGCCGCAGCCTCGCGCGCCAGCAGCGCCGGCCAGTCGGCATCGCCCTGGCCCAGCGCGGCGCCGACGGCGACCAGCGTGTGCAGTTCGCGGCACTCGCCACGCACGGCGCGCAGGTTGGCGATGGCGGACTCGTCGGCGATGGCCACGCATGCGCCGCTGTCCTGCAGCCGGTAGGCGAGCGCCTCGGGGCCGAAGAGCATCGACAAGGGCATGGTCACGGCGCCGAGCTGGTAGACGGCGATGTGCGCCACGGCCGTCTCGGGCCGCTGCGGCATGATGAGGGCGACGCGGTCGCCGCGCCCGACACCGAGGCGGGCAAGCGCACGCGCCAAGCGGTCGGCGTCGCGCTGCAGCGCGGCGTAGCTCAGCGTGCCGCTCTCGCCGGCCTCGTTCTGCCAGGCGATGGCGACATGGCCCTCGCTGCCCGGCCGCCGCGCCCAGCGGCCACAGCACGCCTCGGCGATGTTGAAGGACGCCGGCACGCGCCATCGGAAGCCGGCATGCAGTTCGGCGTAGGCATCGGCCGCGGCCGCGGCAACCCGCGCGCCGACAGGGGAACTCTTGCGCATGCGCGGAGCTTAAGTCGCCGCGCCGCGCGCCGCGCAGGGGGCATCCCCCGCTTGAATTCGGACAGCTTCACGTCACTTCTCGCACGCGAAGTCAAGTTCGCGGAGCGTTTGCCGAAACCGTGGCCACTGGCGCCGCTCCGTCACGTCGTGGCGGCGCCCCCATGCAGTACAGCAGTACACGCCACGCCATGCAACTTGCCGCCCTCGCCGCCGTCCGGAACCGCATCCAGGTGGGCGTGCCGTTGCCCTTCAACGTTCGCGACCACGACCGCACGCTGCTGCTGGCGCGCGGCCACCTGTTGGGCGACCAGGCACAGCTCGACGCCTTGTTGAACCGCGGCGCGCTCGTCGACCTGGCCGAGCTGCAGACGACGCGCGAACGCGCCGCGCGCGCCCCGCGCGAACGGCTGCCCCAGATCTGGACCGAGACCATCACGCAGATCGGTCGCACGCTCGCCGAGGCCCGCGCCGAGACCTTCTCCGTCGCGCTGGACGAGTCGGTGGGCCCGGCGCTCACCCTCGTCGAGCGCGACCCGGACCTCGCGATCTTCCAGGTGCTGAGCCAGGACGCGGGTGTCGACGCCGCCTACGGCGTGCGGCGCTCGCTGCACTCGGCGATCACCGCCTGCGTGGTGGCACAGCGCCTGGCCTGGCAGCCGGGCGAGGTGGAGCGTGCGTTCAAGGTGGCGCTGACGATGAACCTCTCGATGCTCGCGCTGCAGGGCGAGCTCGCGCGCCAGCGCACGCCGCCGACGCCCGACCAGCGCGTCAGGCTGCAGTCGCACCCGATGCGCAGCGTGCAGATGCTGCAGCGCGCCGGCGTGCACGACAAGGACTGGCTCACGGCGGTGCTGCAGCACCACGAGGTCGAGGACGGCAGCGGCTACCCGAGCGGCCGCACCGATGTCTGCGAGCTGGCCTCGCTGGCGCGGCGAGCCGATGTCTACACCTCCAAGCTCTCGGCGCGTTGCACCCGCGAGGCGCTGGCCGCCGACGTGGCCGGCCGCGCCATCTTCATGCAGGACCCGTCGCACCCGATGACGCAGGCGCTGGTCAAGGAGTTCGGCATCTACCCGCCGGGCTGCCTGGTGCGCCTGGGCTCCGGCGAGGCGGCCATCGTCGTGCAGCGCGGGCCCACGGTGACGACGCCGGTGGTGGCCTGCTTCACCGACGCCGGCGACCGGCCGCTCGCCCAGCCCTACCGCGTGGCGACCTCGGAGCCGGGCCGCGGTGTCGTCTCGCTGCTGCACCCCGCCACGCCGCGCCCACCGGCCGGCGTGATGGCAGCGGCGCTGGCGGGCTGAAGAGTCGCGCGGCCGAGCCCGGCCGCGCGCTCAGCCGTAGCGCAGGAGCGCATCGCCCGACAGGCGGCAGATGCGCCAGTCGGGCAGGACCTGCGCGCCCATGCGCTCGTAGAAGCGGATGGCGCTCTCGTTCCAGTCGAGCACGGTCCACTCGAAGCGGCCGCAGCCGCGCGCGACGGCCAGCCCGGCCAGGTGCTCCAGCAGCATGCGGCCGAGGCCGAGGCTGCGGAAGGCGGGCTGCACATACAGGTCCTCGAGGTGGATGCCGGGCCGGCCGAGGAAGGTGCTGAAGTTGGTGAAGAAGAGCGCGAAGCCGACGATGCGCGGCTCGCCTTCCAGATCGAGCTCGGCCACGACGGCCTCGACCGCCGGCTTGGGGCCGAAGAGATGCGGGTGCAGCGACTCGGGCGTGACCACCACCATGTGCTGGAGCCGCTCGTACTCCGCCAGCTCGCCGATGAGGCCGACGATGGCCGTGAGGTCCCCCGGTGCGGCGGCCCGCAGCTGGGGCGTCGAGGGATCGAGGGACATCGGCAAGGTGGGCATGGGCGGCGATTGTCGCGAGCCGGGGCGCCGGCGCGATCGGGGCTGATCCGGGGGGACCGCCGATGGCTTCCCCCAGTTGCATGAAACGTGCGAGGCTCGGCCAGGCACGGTCACTGAGCGGCCACCACGCGGCCACCACGCGGCCACCACACGGCCACTGGGCGACCACTCGGCCAGTGAGCGGCCCGAGCGGCATACTCCTGGCCACCGCCGTGCAGCCGCCGGCGCCCTCTCCCGCGGCCGCACCGTCTCCCGCCATGACCCACGAAACCTACCGGCCGATCCGCGCCGCCCGATCGAGCTTCGTGCCCGTGCGCGGGCTGCAATACCACGTGCTCGAATGGGGCGAGCCCGGCAAGGCGCCGCCCATCGTCATGCTGCACGGCTGGATGGACGTGGCGGCCTCGTTCCAGTTCGTCGTCGATGCATTGGAGGGCACGGCGCTCGCCGGGCGGCAGGTCATCGCACCGGACTGGCGCGGCTTCGGCCTCACCGAGCCGCCGCGGCCCACCGACAGCTACTGGTTCCCCGACTACCTGGGCGACCTCGATGCGCTGCTGCGCGCGCTCGCCATCGACGCCCCGGTCGACCTCGTCGGCCACAGCATGGGCGGCAACGTCGTGATGAGCTATGCCGGCGTCCGAGCCGCAGAGCCTGAAGACCTATGCCGATGCCGACGAGGTGGCCGCTCGACTGCGCAAGAACAATCCGCGGCTGGCACCGGACAAGGCGCGCTGGCTGGCGCCGCACTGGTCGCGGCGCGCCGACGATGAGCGCCTGCACATCCTCGGCGACCCGGCGCACAAGCGGCCCAATCCGGTGCTGTACCGCGTCGAGGAGATCCTCGAGACGTGGAAGCTCATCATCGCGCCGACGCTGTGGGTGGAGGCGGCCGACTCGCAGCCCGAGGCCTGGTGGGGCGGCCGCTACAGCCGCGCCGAGTTCCACGAGCGCCTGCAGGTGGTGCCGCGGGCCGAGCGCCACGTGCTCGGCGATTGCGGCCACATGCTGCACCACGACCAGCCGCAGGCACTCGCCGCCCGGCTCGCGGCCTTCCTCGGTGTGGACTGAACCCGGACCGGCCCGCGGCCTGAGCGACAATCGCCACCCATGGACACCGAAGAAATCAATGCCATCGGCACGCTGCTGGCCGACCTCTCCGAACGCACGCAGCAGCTTCGGGGGTATCTTTGACTACGACCGCAAGGCATTGCGGCTGAACGAGGTCAACGCCGCGCTCGAGAACCCGGCCGTCTGGAACGAGCCGAAGCGCGCCCAGGAACTGGGGCGCGAGAAGAAGGCGCTGGAGACGGTGGTTGGCACCATCGGTCACCTGCAGGGCAACCTCGCCGACAACACCGAGCTCTACGAGATGAGCAAGGCCGACGGCGACGAGCCCGGCCTCAGGCACATCCTGGAGGAGGCCGAGGGCCTGCGCGCCCAGGTCGAGCAGCTCGAGTTCCGGCGCATGTTCGGCAACCCGGCCGACCCGCTCAACTGCTTCGTCGACATCCAGGCCGGCGCCGGCGGCACCGAAGCCTGCGACTGGGCGGCGATGCTGCTGCGCCAGTACCTCAAGTACTGCGAGCGCAAGGGCTTCAAGGCCGAAGTGCTGGAAGAGACCGAGGGCGATGTGGCCGGCATCCGCAGCGCGACACTGAAGGTGGAAGGCGACTACGCCTTCGGCCACCTGCGCACCGAGACCGGCGTGCACCGCCTCGTTCGCAAGAGCCCGTTCGACAGCGGCGGCGGGCGGCATACGAGCTTCGCCAGCCTCTTCGTCTACCCCGAGGTCGACGACTCGATCGAGATCGAGATCAACCCGGCAGACGTGCGCACCGACACCTTCCGCGCCAGCGGCGCCGGCGGCCAGCACATCAACAAGACCGACTCGGCCGTGCGCCTCACGCACCTGCCCACCGGCATCGTCGTGCAGTGCCAGAACGACCGCAGCCAGCACCGCAACCGCGACGAGGCCTGGCAGATGCTGAAGAGCCGCCTGTACGAGCAAGAGATGCGCAAGCAGCGCGAGGCGCAGCAGAAGCTCGAGGACAGCAAGACCGACGTCGGCTGGGGCCACCAGATCCGCAGCTACGTGCTCGACCAGAGCCGCATCAAGGACTTGCGCACCAGCGTCGAGGTCAGCAACACGCAGAAGGTGCTCGACGGCGACCTCGACGTCTTCATCGAGGCGAGCCTGAAACAAGGGCTCTGAGGTCGCCGCCACTGCCGGCCGGCGATCCCACGACCCAGCCCGAAGAACAAACAAGGAGACCGCGGCATGCTGCGAGAAGCCACCGCCACGCTGGTGCGGCGCGAAGACTATGCGCCCCCGGCGTTCTTCATCCGCTCGATCGAGCTCACCTTCGACCTCGACCCGGCCAAGACCATCGTCGCCAGCCGCCTGCGCATCGAGCGCAATGCGGCGGCGCCGCGCGGGCCGCTCAGGTTGCACGGCGAGGATCTGACGCTGCTGCGCTGCCTGGCCGACGGGCAGAGCGTCTCGTTCCGCCACGAACGTGGTGATCAGGGCGGCGATCTCGTCATCGACAACCCGCCCGAGGCCGATGCCTTCACGCTCGAGCTGCGCAACACCTGCGCGCCCGAGAAGAACACGGCACTGTCGGGCCTGTACACGAGCGGCGGCGGCTTCTTCACGCAGTGCGAGGCCGAGGGCTTCCGCCGCATCACCTACTACCTCGACCGGCCCGACGTGATGGCCGTCTACACGGTGACGCTGCGCGCCGACCGCGCCCGCTACCCGGTGTTGCTGTCCAACGGCAACCTGGTCGAGGAAGGCCGGCTCGACAACGGCCGCCACTACGCCAAGTGGCACGACCCGCACCCGAAGCCGAGCTACCTGTTCGCGCTGGTGGCGGGCAAGCTCGTGGCGCGCGAGCAGCGCATCCGCTCGCGCAGCGGCCGCGACCACCTGCTGCAGGTGTACGTGCGGCCGGGCGACCTCGAGAAGACCGAGCATGCGATGAACTCGCTCGTCGCCAGCGTCGTGTGGGACGAGGCGCGCTTCGGCCTCGCGCTCGACCTCGACCGCTTCATGGTCGTGGCGGTCGAGGACTACAACGGCGGCGCGATGGAGAACAAGGGCCTCAACCTCTTCAACACCAAGTACGTGCTCGGCAGCCCGGCGAACGCCACCGACGCCGACTTCGCCGGCATCGAGAGCGTCATCGCGCACGAGTACTTCCACAACTGGACCGGCAACCGCGTCACCTGCCGTGACTGGTTCCAGCTCTCGCTGAAGGAGGGCCTGACGGTCTTCCGCGACCAGGAGTTCAGCGCCGACATGGCCGGCCCGGGCACCGGGCCCCTGGGCGCAGGCTCGGGACGTGCGGTGCAGCGCATCAAGGACGTGCGCCGGCTGCGCAGCACGCAGTACCCCGAGGATGCCGGCCCGATGGCGCACCCCGTGCGGCCCGACGCCTATCTCGAGATCCAGAACTTCTACACCCCCACCGTCTACGAGAAGGGGGCCGAGGTCGTGCGCATGATGTCGACGCTCGTCGGCCGCGAGGGCTTTGCGCGTGGCCTGGCGCTGTACTTCCAGCGCCACGACGGCCAGGCGGTCACCTGCGACGACTTCGCGCAGGCCATTGCCGATGCCAACCCGGGCAGCGAGCTGGCGCGGCGGCTCGAGGCCTTCAAGCGCTGGTATGCGCAGGCCGGCACGCCGCGGCTCACCGCGCGCGGGCAGTGGGATGCAGCCTCGCAGGCCTACACGCTCACGCTGGCGCAGCACTGCGCCCCCTCGCCGGGGCAACCGAGCAAGGAGCCGTTCGTGATCCCGGTGCTGACGGCCCTGCTGAGCACCGATGGCCGCACGCTGGCCGCCGAGCGCCTGCTCGTGCTCGAGGAGGCCGAACAGAGCTTCGTGTTCGAAGGCATCGCCGAGGCGCCCGTACCTTCGCTGCTGCGCGGCCTCTCGGCGCCGGTGAAGCTCGACGACGGCCTTCCCGAATCGGCACGCCTGACGCTGCTGGCGCACGACAGCGACGCGTTCAACCGCTTCGAGGCCGGCCAGCGCCTCATGCTCGACCGGCTGCTCGCGGCCGTTCGCGACGGCGGCGAGCCGCAACTGGACGACGGCCTCGCGCAGGCGCTGCGCGGGCTGCTGCGCGCGCCGGCGCTGGACGCGCAGCTCAAGTCGCTGGCGCTCACGCCGCCCGACGAGGCCTACATCGCCGAGCAGCTCAGCGAGGTCGACCCGCAGCGCATCCATGCCGTGCGCGAGAGCTGGCGGCGCCGCATGGCTGCACAGCTCCACGCCGACTGGGTGTGGGCGTTCGAGCAGCATCAGGTGCGCGAGGGCTACCGGCCGACGGTCGAGCAGAGCGGCCGCCGCGCGCTGGCCAACCTGGCGTTGAGCCATCTCGTGCTGCACGCCGTGCAGCAGGGCGACGACGTGTGGCCCGGCCGCGCCTACCAGCGCTTCAAGGATGCCGGCAACATGACCGACCGGCTGGGTGCGGTGCTCGCGCTCGTCGACGCGCAGTCGCCGCTGGCGGCCATGGCCATCGAACGTTTCCACGCCCTCGCGCATGGCGACGCACTCGTGCTCGACAAGTGGTTCATGTTGCAGGCGACGGCGCCCGAGCCTGTCGGCACCGGGGCGGGCAGCGCCTTCGTGCGCGCACGCGCGCTGCTCCAGCATGCGGACTTCTCGATGAAGAACCCCAACCGGGTGCGCAGCCTGCTGTTCGGGCTGGCGGGCAGCAACCCGGCCGCCTTCCACCGCGCCGATGCCGCGGGCTATGTGCTGTGGGTCGAGCGGCTGCTCGAGCTGGACGCGCACAACCCGCAGCTCGCGGCCCGCTTTGCGCGCGTCATGGACCGCTGGCGCTCGCTGGCGGAGCCCTGGCGCAGCTCGGCGCGCGAGGCCATCGCGCGCGTGGCGGCGCGGCCCGACCTCAGCAACGACGTGCGCGAGGTGGTGACGCGCGCGCTCGACGAGTCCATGGCCTGAGAACCACGCCAGCGCGAGCCGCCAGCTCCCCGGCGTCACCGCACACGATCAGACTTCTCTTCGCGCATTCAAGGAGGTGCTATCCATGTCTTCCGGCAAGATCCTCGTCGCCCAGGGGGGCGGCCCCACGGCCGTGATCAACCAGTCCCTGGTGGGGGTGGTTCTCGAGGCGAGGCGCCACCACGGCGTGCGCCTCGTCTACGGCGCGCGCCACGGCGTGCGCGGCATCATCAACGAAGACCTCGTCGACCTCACGCGCGAGACCAGCCACAACCTGGAGCAGGTCGCCGATACGCCCTCGTCCGCCCTGGGCAGCACACGCGACAAGCCCGACGCGAAGTACTGCCACGAGATCTTCGAAGTGCTCAAGGCACACGCCATCGAGCACTTCTTCTACATCGGCGGCAACGACTCGGCCGACACGGTGCGCATCGTGGCCGAGGAGGCGAAGAACGCCGGCTACCCGCTGCGCGCCATCCACATCCCCAAGACGATCGACAACGACCTCGTCGGCAACGACCACACGCCGGGGTTCCCGTCGGCGGCGCGTTTCGTCGCGCAGGCCTTTGCCGGCGCCAACCTCGACAACGCGGCGCTGCCGGGCGTCTACGTCGGCGTGGTGATGGGGCGCCACGCGGGCTTTCTCACCGCGGCCTCGGCGCTCGGCAAGAAGTTTCCCGACGACGGCCCGCACCTGATCTACGTGCCCGAGCGCGTCTTCGACGTCGCGCGCTTCCTGGCCGACGTCAAGGCCACCTACGAGCGCCACGGGCGCTGCATGATCGCGGTCAGCGAAGGCATCCACGACGCGAGCGGCGCACCCATCATCACGCAGCTGGCCAAGAGCATCGAGAAGGACGCCCACGGCAACGTGCAGCTCTCCGGCACCGGCGCACTGGCCGACCTGCTGTGCGAGGAGATCAAGAGCAAGCTCGGCATCAAGCGCGTGCGCGGAGACACCTTCGGCTACCTGCAGCGCAGCTTCGCGGGCTGCGTCAGCGACGTCGACGCGCGCGAGGCCCGCGAGGTGGGCGAGAAGGCGGTGCAGTACGCGATGTGGGGTGACCCCGCCGGCCTGGGCAGCGGCTCGGTGGCCATCCGGCGCACGGGCTTCTATTCGGTGGACTACGAACTGCAGCCGCTGGCCGCGGTGGCCGGCAAGACGCGGGTCATGGAGGACGAGTTCATCGCTGCCTCCGGCACCGACATCACCGACGCTTTCCGCCTGTACCTGCGGCCGCTGCTGGGCTCGCGCATGCCCGACGCCTACCGGCTGCGGCCCAATCCGGTGCCGAAGGTCTTGAAGCGCTGAGGCTGCTTGCGCGCGGCGGTGGCGGCTTGCTACGCCGCGCCGCCGCTAAGCGACATGCGCGGGCGCCGGCGTTGGAAGCGTTGGAGGCGCGATCCGGAGTCGAACCGGACTGGACGGATTTGCAATCCGTTGCATAACCGCTTTGCTATCGCGCCTGAGCATCCGAAGGCCACCCGCCAAGCAGAAGGGGAAGCGCCTGCTTCCCCTTCGACCTGCCGAAACCTTGGAGCGGGAAACGAGTCTCGAACTCGCGACCTCAACCTTGGCAAGGTTGCGCTCTACCAACTGAGCTATTCCCGCATGAGCTGGACATTATAGCTTGCGATACGAGGGCGTCGGCAATCAGTGCGGCAGCCCGTCGCCACCTGCAACGGCCGGCGCGGGTGCGACGCCCGTGCTCTGCGGCGGCTTCGCCGTGGCCTCGACCGGCGCGATAGGCTCCTCGTCGGGCAAGGCCTGCGGGCTCTTCTCGAGCGCGAGGTCCAGCACCTGGTCGATCCACTTGACGGGAACGATGTCGAGCCGGTCCTTGGCGTTCTCGGGGATGTCCTGCAGGTCCTTGACGTTCTCTTCGGGGATCAGCACGGTCTTCACGCCGCCGCGGTGCGCGGCAAGCAGCTTCTCCTTCAGGCCGCCGATCGCGGTGACCTCGCCGCGCAGCGTGATCTCGCCCGTCATCGCGACATCGGCACGCACCGGGATGCCGGTGAGCGCGCTCACGAAGGCGGTCGTCATTGCGATGCCGGCGCTCGGGCCGTCCTTGGGCGTGGCGCCGTCGGGCACATGGATGTGGATGTCGCGCTTCTCGAAGAGCTCGTCCTTGATGCCCAGGCGCCGCGAGCGGCTGCGCACCACCGAGCGCGCGGCCTCCACCGACTCCTTCATCACGTCGCCGAGCGAGCCGGTGCGGATGATGTTGCCCTTGCCGGGCATCACCGCCGCCTCGATGGTGAGCAGGTCGCCGCCGACCTCGGTCCAGGCCAGGCCGACGACCTGACCGACCTGGTTCTTCTTCTCGGTGCGACCGAAGTCGAATTTGCGCACGCCGAGGAAGTCGTTCAGGTTCTCCTCGGTGACGATGACCGTGCCCTCGTACTTCTTGAGCTGCTGGCCCTTCACCACCTTGCGGCAGATCTTGCTGATCTCGCGCTCGAGCGAGCGCACGCCGGCCTCGCGCGTGTAGTAGCGGATGATGCCGAGGATGCCGCTCTCGGTGAGTTCGAACTCGCCTTCCTTGACGCCGTTGTTCTTCTGCTGCTTGGGCAGCAGGTAGCGCTTGGCGATGTTGAGCTTCTCGTCCTCGGTGTAGCCGGCCAGGCGGATGACCTCCATGCGGTCGAGCAGCGCCGGCGGGATGTTCATCGAGTTCGAGGTGGCGACGAACATCACGTCGCTCAAGTCGAAGTCGACCTCGACATAGTGGTCGCTGAAGGTGTGGTTCTGCTCGGGGTCGAGCACCTCCAGCAGCGCCGAGCTCGGGTCGCCGCGGAAGTCCATGCCCAGCTTGTCGATCTCGTCGAGCAGGAACAGCGGGTTGCGCGTGCCCACCTTTGACAGCGACTGCAGCACCTTGCCCGGCATCGAGCCGATGTAGGTGCGGCGGTGGCCACGGATCTCGGCCTCGTCGCGCATGCCGCCCAGCGCCATGCGCACGTACTTGCGGCCGGTGGCGCGCGCCACGCTCTGGCCGAGCGAGGTCTTGCCCACACCCGGGGGCCCGACGAGGCACAGGATGGGCGCCTTCACCTTGTCGACACGCTGCTGCACCGCGAGGTACTCGAGGATGCGGTCCTTGACCTTCTCGAGGCCGTAGTGGTCCTCGTTGAGCACCTGTTCGGCGAAGCCGAGGTCGTGCTTGATCTTCGTCTTCTTCGCCCAGGGCAGGTTGACGAGGATGTCGATGTAGTTGCGCACGACGGTCGCTTCGGCCGACATGGGCGACATGAGCTTGAGCTTCTTGAGCTCGTTCTCGGCCTTCTTGCGCGCCTCCTTGGACATCTTGGCGGCCTTGATCTTCTTGTCGAGCTCCTCGAGGTCGGCGCCTTCTTCGCCGTCACCGAGCTCCTTCTGGATGGCCTTGACCTGCTCGTTCAGGTAGTACTCGCGCTGGCTCTTCTCCATCTGCCGCTTGACGCGGCCGCGGATGCGCTTCTCGACCTGCAGGATGTCGACTTCATGCTCGAGCAGTTCGAGCAGCTTCTCCAGGCGCTTGGCGACCTCGAAGAGGTCGAGCACCGACTGCTTGGCCTCGAGCTTGAGCGGCAGGTGCGCGGCGATGGTGTCGGCCAGGCGGCCGGCATCGTCGATGCCGGCGATGCTGGTGAGGATCTCGGGCGGGATCTTCTTGTTGAGCTTGACGTACTGGTCGAAGTGCTGCGTCACGGCACGGCGCAAGGCCTCGATCTCGGGCGAGGCTTCGGTGCTCAGCGGCACGGGCGTCACCTCGCCGGTGAAGTAGCCATCGGCCTCGGTGATGCTCTGCGTGTCGGCGCGCTGCAGGCCCTCCACCAGCACCTTCACGGTGCCGTCGGGCAGCTTCAGCATCTGCAGGATGCTGGAGACGCAGCCGACGTCGAACATGTCGTCGGCCTTCGGCTCGTCCTTGCCGGCCGCCTTCTGGGCGACGAGCATGATCTGGCGGCCGGACTCCATGGCCGCCTCGAGCGCCTTGATCGATTTGGGCCGCCCCACGAACAGCGGGATGACCATGTGCGGGAAGACCACCACGTCGCGCAGGGGCAACAGCGGCAGGGTGATGGGATCGGCTGGCAGGGGGGTGTGGCCGGACATGGGGACCTCTCTTTCACCGGCGCATCTGGGGCCCGGCTGGGGAAATGCAAGCGAAACCTGGTCAAACGGGCAGGTGTGAACCGCCCAGAGAACTCGTCAGGCGCTCGCCTTGTGCTCGCGATAGACGAGCAACGGCTTGGCGCCGTCTTCGACGATGTGCTCGTCGATCACGACCTTGGCCACCCGGTCCATGGTGGGCAGGTCGAACATGGTGTCGATGAGTGCGTGCTCGAGGATGGAGCGCAACCCCCGCGCGCCGGTCTTGCGTGCCAGGGCCTTGCGGGCGATGGCGGCCAGCGCCGACGGGCGAATTTCGAGTTCGACACCGTCCATCGCGAAGAGTTTCTGGTACTGCTTCACGAGCGCATTCTTCGGCTCGGTCAGGATCTGGACCATCGCCTCCTCGGTCAGCTCGCCGAGAGTGGCGACGACCGGCAGGCGACCGACGAGCTCGGGGATGAGCCCGAACTTGATGAGGTCTTCCGGCTCGACCGCGCGGAAGAGGTCGGAGACCTTCTTCTCGCTCTTGCTGTGCACGGTGGCTGCGAAACCGATGCCCGACTTCTCGGTGCGGTTTTGAATCACCTTCTCGAGGCCGTCGAAAGCGCCGCCGCAGATGAACAGGATGTTTGTCGTGTCGATCTGCAGGAAGTCCTGGTTCGGGTGCTTGCGCCCGCCCTGCGGCGGCACGCTGGCCATCGTGCCTTCCACCAGCTTGAGCAGCGCCTGCTGCACACCCTCGCCCGACACGTCGCGCGTGATGCTCGGGTTGTCGGCCTTGCGGCTGATCTTGTCGATCTCGTCGATGTAGACGATGCCGCGCTGCGCCCGCTCGACGTCGTAGTTGCAGTTCTGCAGCAGCTTCTGGATGATGTTCTCGACGTCCTCGCCGACGTAGCCCGCCTCGGTGAGCGTGGTCGCGTCGGCGATCACGAAGGGCACGTTGAGCAGCCGCGCCAGCGTCTGCGCCAGCAGAGTCTTGCCCGAGCCGGTGGGGCCGATGAGCAGGATGTTGCTCTTCGTGAGCTCGACGTCGTCCTTCGACGCCGCGCTGCCGCCCATGTGCTTGAGCCGCTTGTAGTGGTTGTAGACGGCCACCGAGAGCGTGCGCTTGGCGACGTCCTGGCCGATCACGTACTGGTCGAGGATCGACTTGATCTCGGTAGGCACTGGCAGGTCGGACTTGCCGGCCTTGGCCGCCGGCGTGTCGGCCGGCACCTCGTCACGGATGATGTCGTTGCACAGCTCGATGCACTCGTCGCAGATGAACACCGACGGGCCGGCGATGAGCTTCTTCACCTCGTGCTGGCTCTTGCCGCAGAACGAGCAGTACAGGACCTTCTCGCTGGAGGCGCCCTTCTTTTCGGCCATGGAGTGCAGTACGCGCGGCTGTGCCCTTGGGATGCGACGCATGATAGCCCAAGGCCCCGGGGCATCGCGGGGGCCGAAGGGGCCGAAAAGAGGGTGAAAACAACCGCCCCACCCGCGCCCGCTGGAGGCGGGCGCCGGGCCGGATTCAGACGCGCTTGTCGAGCACCTGGTCGATGAGGCCGTACTCCTTGGCCTCGCCAGGCGACATCCAGTAGTCGCGCTCCATGTCCGCGGCGATGCGCTCCTCGGGCTGGCCGGTGCGCTCGGCGTAGATCTTGTTGAGCTGCTCGCGCGTCTTGATGATCTCGCGCGCCTGGATCTCGATGTCGCTCGCCTGGCCCTGCGCGCCGCCGCTCGGCTGGTGGATCATGATGCGCGAGTTGGGCAGCGCGATGCGCTTGCCCCTGGCGCCGGCCATGAGCAGGAAGCTGCCCATGCTGGCGGCCATGCCCATGCACAAGGTGGACACGTCGGGCTTGATCCACTGCATCGTGTCGTAGATCGACAGGCCGGCGCTGACGCTGCCACCCGGGCTGTTGATGTAGAGGAAGATCTCCTTGTCGGGGTTCTCGCTCTCCAGGAACAGCAGCTGCGCACACACGACGTTGGCGGTGGTGTCGCTCAGCGGCCCCACCAGGAAGACGATGCGCTCCTTCAGCAGGCGGCTGTAGATGTCGTAGGCACGCTCGCCGCGCCCCGACTGCTCGATCACCATGGGGACGTAGTTCAGTCCCACGGTCTCCTGCACGCTCATGCTCGGCTCTCCAGTTCGTTCGATGCCGGCCTCAGGTGGCGGTCATCAGCTCGTCGAACGGTAGCACCTTGTCGGTGACCTTCGCTCGCGCCAGCACGAATTCGGTCACGTTGTTTTCGATGACCACCGCTTCCACCTCGGCCATGCGCTGGCGGTCGCCGAGGTACCAGTTCATCACCTCGGCCGGCTTCTCGTAGCTCTGGCTCATCTCCTCGATGTGGGCGCGCAGCTGCTCGGGCCGGGCCTGCAGGTTGTTGGCGCGCACCAGCTCGCCCACCACCAGGCCCAGGCGCACGCGGCGCTCGGCCTGGGGCTTGAAGATGTCGGCCGGGATTTCGGCCTTGTCCGCATCCTTGACGCCACGCTGCTTCAGGTCGGCGCGCGCATTGACGACCATGCGCTCGGTCTCGCTGTCGACCAGGGCCTTGGGCAACTCGAGCTCGGCGAGCTTCGACAGCGCCTCCATCACCGCGCTCTTGTTGCGCGCCACGAGGCGGAACTTGACCTCGCGGTCGAGGTTCTTCTTCACGTCGGCGCGCAGGCCGGCGACGGTGGCGTCCTTGATGCCGAGCGTCTTGGCAAACGCGTCGTCGACGGCCGGCATGTGCGGCACCTCGATCTTCTTCACCGTGACCAGGAAGTCGGCTTCCTTGCCGGCCACCTCCTTGCCGCCGTAGTCGGCCGGGAACTGCAGCGGGAAGGTCTTGCTCTCGCCGACCTTCATGCCGCGCACCGACTGGTCGAACTGCGCCAGCATCTGGCCTTCGCCGATGATGAACTGGAAGGCCTCGGCCCTGCCGCCGGCGAAGGGCTCGCCGTCGATCTTGCCCTCGAAGTCGATGGTCACGCGGTCGCCCTCGGCGGCGCCCTCGACGGCCGGACGCTGCGCGAAGGTACGCCGCTGCTTGCGCAGGATGTCGATGGTGCGGTCGATCGCCGCCTCGGTCACCTCGGTGGCGATGCGCTCGACCTCGGCGGTCGCGAGATCACCCAGCTTCACCTCGGGGTAGACCTCGAAGGTGGCGTCGAAGGCAAGCTGGCCCTCGGGGGACTGGTCCTTCTGCGTGATGCGCGGCAGGCCGGCGACGCGCAGCTTCGCCTCCTGCGCCGCATCGGCAAAGGCCTGGCCGACCTTGTCGTTGACCACCTCGTATTGCACCGAGTAGCCGTAGCGCTGCGCCACCACGCTCATGGGCACCTTGCCGGGGCGGAAGCCGTCGGCCTTGACGGTGCGCGAGAGGCGCTTCAGGCGCGACTCGATCTCGCCGTTGATGGTCTGCGCCGGCAGCGTGAGCGTGATGCGGCGTTCGAGCTTTTCGAGGGTTTCGACTTGGACAGCCATGGTGCGTCAACAGTGAGGTCGTTGGAGGAAGTTCGGGTGGTGCGCGGGGCCGGACTCGAACCGGCACGCCTGTGAGGGCGTCAGGACCTAAACCTGGTGCGTCTACCAATTTCGCCACCCGCGCGGTGGGTGAGCCCACTCACCGAATCGGCAACTCGATCGGCCGCTCGATCCCTCGCCCGACCCGACCGGTCCGCCCGGTCCGACCAACCCGGCAGGCCCGCACCCGGCTCGGCTCGGCGAGTTCCGGCGAGCCGAGGATTCTAGCCGCGCCGCCCGGTCGGCCCGGGCGCGCAGCGAGTGCCCGGCCGCCTCAGGCGCGCCGCACCCGGAACCACGCCGCGTACATGGCCGGCAGCGCCAGCAGCGTCAGCGCCGTGGCCACGATCAGGCCGCCCATGATGGCCACCGCCATCGGCCCCCAGAAGACGCTGCGCGTGAGCGGCACCATCGCCAGCACGGCGGCCGCCGCCGTCAGCACGATGGGCCGGAAGCGCCGCACCGCCGACTCGACGATGGCGTCCCAGGTCGGCACGCCGCGCCGGCGGTCCTGCTCGATCTGGTCGATCAGGATCACCGAGTTGCGCATGATCATGCCGACCAGCGCGATGAAGCCCAGGAGCGCGACGAAGCCGAACGGCCGGTTCAGCAGCAGCAAGGCCGCCGCGACACCCGCGATGCCGAGCGGCGCCGTCAACATCACCAGCATCGCGCGGCTGAAGCTTTGCAGCTGCAGCATCAGCAGGGTCAGCATGATGAAGGCCATGAGCGGCACGTTGGCCAGCAACGAGCCCTGCCCCTTGCTGCTCTCCTCCACCGCACCGGCGATGCGGATGCTGTAGCCGGGCGGCATCTTCGCCGCCAGCTCCTGCATCGCCGGCCACACCTGCGCCGTGACGGTCGCGCCCTGGATCCCTTCGACGACATCGCCCTGCACGGTGACGGCGAAGTCGCGCCCTTCGCGCCACAGCACCCCCGGCTCCCAGGTGAAGCCGACCTGGGCGATCTGCGTCAGCGGCACCGAGCGCCCGCTCGCCGTGGGCAGGTAGCCGCTGCCGAGGTCGGTGATGCTGTTGCGCTCCTCGAGCGGCTGGCGCAGAACGATGTCGACGAGCTTGTCGCCCTCGCGGTACTGACCGATCGTGCTGCCCGAGAGGATGGTGCGCGAGGCCTGCGCGACGCCCTGGCTGGTGACGCCGAGGGCGCGCGCCTTGTCCTGGTCGATCGCGAGGCGCAGCACCTTGATCGACTCGTTCCAGTTGTCGTTGACGCCGCGCATGTTCGGGTTGGCGCGCAGCAGCTCCTTCGCCTTGTCGGCCCACGCGCGCACCTCCTTGGCATCGGTGCCGATGACGCGGAACTGCACCGGGTACGGCACCGGCGGGCCGTTCGGCAGCAGCTTCACGCGGCCGCGCAGGTCGGGGAACTCGGTGGCGAGGATCTCGGGCAGGCGCACGCGCAACGTCTCGCGCGTCGCCAGGTCCTTGGGCAGCACGATGGTCTGGCTGACGTTGGGCTGCGGGAAGATCTGGTCCAGCGGCAGGTAGAAGCGCGGCACGCCGGAGCCGATCCACACGCTCACCGAAGCGACGCCGGGCTCGCGCATCATGCGCTGCTCGAAGCGGCGCGCCGCTTCCTCGCTGTGCTGGATGGTCGAGCCCTCGGGCAGCCAGAGGTCGACGAGGATCTCCGGGCGGCTCGAGTCCGGGAAGAACTGCTGCTGCACGCGCCCCATGCCGACGATGCCGAGCGCGAAACTCAGCACCGTGAGGGCGATCGTGATCCAGCGGTGCTGCACGCACCAGTTCACGGTCGCGCGGAAGCGGCTGTAGAAGGGCGTGTCGAAGAGCTCGTGCGGCTGCTCGCCGTGCTCGCTGTCCACGCGGGCGTGCGTGTGCAGCAGCCTGGCGCCGAGGTAGGGCACGAAGTACACGGACACGAGCCACGAGACGATGAGCGCGGCCGCCGTGACGGCGAAGATCGCGAACGTGTACTCGCCGGTCACGCTCTTGGCCAGCCCGATGGGCAGGAAGCCAGCGGCCGTGATGAGCGTGCCGGTCAGCATCGGCATCGAGGTGACCTCGTAGGCGAAGGTCGCCGCGCGCACCTTGTCGAAGCCCTCCTCGAGCTTTCGCACCATCATCTCCACCGCGATGATGGCGTCGTCGACGAGCAGGCCGAGCGCGATGATCAGGCTGCCGAGCGAGATCTTGTGCAGCCCGACGCCCCAGTAGAACATGGTCACGAAGGTGATCGCGAGCACGAGCGGGATCGTGATGCCCACCACCAGGCCGGGCCAGATGTCGATGCGGAAATACGGGAAGCCGGCGCGGCGATGCAACCCCAGGCTGAGGAAGCTCACCGCGAGCACCACGATCACCGCCTCGACGAGCACGCGCACGAACTCGCTCACCGAGCGCACCACCGCCTGCGGCTGGTCCTGCACCTGCGAGAGCTCCAGGCCGACGGGCAGGTCGGCCTGGATCGCCTTCGCCGCCGCCTGCAGCGACTTGCCGAGGGCGACGATGTCGCCGCCCTTGGTCATCGAGACGCCGAGCGCGATGACGTCGTGGCCCTGGTGGCGCACCTTCACCGTCGGCGGGTCCACGTAGTCGCGCCGCACGTCGGCGATGTCGGCCAGGCGCAGCGTGCTGGCGACGCCGGTGGCCGGGTTGATGGCGCGGATGGGCAGCCGGCGCAGCTCGTCGACCGAGTTGAACTGGCCGCCGATGCGCACCTGCAGGTTCTCGCTGCCGGCGTTGAGCACGCCGGCACCCTCGACGGCGTTCTGCGCGCCGATCTGCGCGATGACCTGGTTCATGTCGAGGCCGAGCTGCGCCAGGCGCTTCTGCGAGATCTCGACGAACACCTTCTCGGCCTGCGCGCCGAAGATCTCCACCTTGGCCACGTCGGGCACGCGCAGCAGCAGCTGGCGCACGCGCTCGGCCTGCACGCGCAGCTCCTCGCGGCTGAAGCCGTCGGTCGAGAGCGCGTAGATGGAGCCGTAGACGTCGCCGAAGTCGTCGTTGAAGACGGGGCCGATCACGCCCTGCGGCAGCGTGGCGCGCGCATCGCCGACTCGCTTGCGCGCCTGGTACCAGCTGTTGGTGACCTCCCTGGGCGGCGCCGAGTCCTTCAGCTGCAGGATGGTCAGGCTTTCGCCGGGCTTCGTGTAGCTGCGGAGGATGTCGGCGTGCGGCACCTCCTGCAGCGCCTTCTCGATGCGGTCGGTTACCTGCTCGGCCATCTGCTGCGCGCTGGCGCCCGGCCAGAACGCCTGCACGACCATGGCGCGGAACGTGAAGGGCGGGTCCTCGTCCTGCCCGAGCTGGAAGTAGGCCGCGAAGCCGAGCACCAGCAGCACGACCATCAGGTAGCGGGTGAGCGCCGGATGCTCGAGCGCCCAGCGCGAGATGTTGAAGCGCGAGCCTTCCTGCGCCGCGGCAGACGAGGCGGACGACTCGGATGGCGCGGGCTGCGATGCGGTGGTGGCGGTGTTCATCGGGCCGTGGTGCGGATGCGTGGGCGGGGGCGTGATCGGAGTCCGGAGCGGCGCGGCCGTGGCATCAGCGCGGCGCCATCGCTGCCGCGCCCACCGAAGCGGGCCCCGGCGCCCCACCGCTGGCGACGGGAACGGCGCCTCGGCCAGGATCGGCCGCGGCGGCGTAGTACTTGACCTTCTGCCCCGGCGTCAGCACGTGCACGCCGGCCGTCACGACCACCTGCCCGGCGCTGAGCCCGGAGGAGACCACGACGTCGTTGCCTTCGGCGCCGGCGACGACGACCGGCTGCACCTTCACCGTCATCGACGCCGGATCCAGCAGCCAGACGGCCGTCTGACCCTGCTGCTGCATAACGGCCGTCAGCGGCAGCTTCGTGATGCCCTGCTTCGGCGGCTGCTCGATCGACACGGTCAGCGTCTGCCCCAGCTGCACCGCGGCGGCGCCGAGGTCGGCCTTCACCTGGAACGTGCGCGTCGCCGGGTCGGCTGCCGCGGCGACCTCGCGCACGGTGGCCGGCATGACCGCCGGCGACCCCCAGGCGCGCACCTGCAGCGCATCCTTGCGCCCGAGCAGCGAGCGCACCGCCGCCACGCCGTCCTCCGGCACCGCAAACACCGCGTCGCGCGGGCCGTCGTGCGCGAGCCGCATCACCGGCGTGCCGGCGGCGAGCACAGTGCCCGGCTCGGCGTCGACTCCGGTGATGACGCCCGCGGCCGTGGCCGTGAGGGCGGCATAGCCTGCCTGGTTGCGCTGCACCTCGGATTGCGCGCGCGCCTGATCGGCCTGGGCCTTCGTGGCCTTCAGCGACGTTTCGCGCCGCTCCAGCTCCCAGGCGCTGATGAAGCCCTGCGCTCGAAGCTCCTGGAAGCGCTTGAACTCGGCGGCCGCAAGCTCGTATTGCGTCGATGCCGCCTGCGCGGCAGCGGCGGCGGCTTCCTGGCCGAGGCGCAGGTCGCCGGCATCGAGCTGGGCCAGCACCTGGCCGGCCTTGACGCGCTGCCCCGCTTCGACCTGGCGGCTGACCATCTTGCCGGCGACACGAAAGCCCAGGCGCGACTCGGTGCGCGCGCGCACCTCGGCGGCGAAGTCGTGCGTGCCGGTCGCCACACCGGTGGCCACGGTCATCGTGCGCACGGCGCGCACGGGCTCCGGTGCCGGGGCCGGTTTAGCGCAGGCGGCAAGCAACGCGGTCCCTGCCACCGTCACGATGAAGGTTCCAAGGCCCGCTGCCCGATGCCGGCCGGCGCCCTCCCGGCGTGGTGGTGTCTTTGCAGGCAGGTGACTTCCGGGGGCGGGCTGGTTCATGGCACGGTTCCTGCGCCGCTGACCCGGGCGCCTTGGGACTTTTCTGACTCTACTGACTGACCGGTCAGTAATGTAGTGATCGCCTCCGGTGACTGTCAACCAGGTCCCGGGTGCCGGCAGGGCTTTGGTGCGCCGGCGCGGCGATTGCAGAAGGTCGATGGCCAAGCCGCGACGGTGGCGGCTGTAACCGCTTGCACAATCGCGCCGTGGGTGTAGGCCATTACGAGAACTTTCCGGTCGCGTCGGTGCTTTGCCCACCTGGGCTGCGGCCGCCGATCGTGGCTATCTATCGCTTCGCGCGCGCGGCCGACGACCTCGCAGACGAAGGAACGGCGTCGCCCGAAGAGAGGCTGCGTGCGCTGCACCGCTATCGCGAGGCACTCGACCTGGCCTGTGCCGGCCCACGCATCCCGCCACGGGAGTTCAGCGAGTGGACGCAAGTCTTCGAGCCGCTCGCGCGGCAGATCCGCGACTTCCACCTGCCGCCGCCCCTGCTGCACGCGCTGCTCGACGCTTTCGAGCAGGACGTCCGCAACCCGCCCTACCCCGACCGCCAGTCGCTTCTCGACTACTGCCGCCGCTCGGCCAACCCGGTGGGCCGGCTGCTGCTGCACCTGCACGGCATCGACGATGCCGGCGCACTCGCGCGCTCCGACGACATCTGCAGCGCGCTGCAGCTCATCAACTTCTGGCAGGACCTCGGCGTCGACGCTCCGCGCGGGCGCCACTACGTGCCGGCCGAGGATTGCGCACGGCACGGCGTCTCGATCGCGGAGCTGCGCGAGCGGCGCGACAGCGACCGCACGCGCGCCCTTGTGCGCGAGCTTTGCGCCTGGGCCGCTTCGATGATGCGCGCCGGCGCGCCGCTGGCGCTGCAGGTGCCCGGCCGCGCGGGCTGGGAGCTTCGCCTCGTCGTGCAAGGCGGCCTGCGCATCCTCGAGAAGATCGGTCGCCTGGGGTACGCGAGCCTCGTGCAGCGGCCCCGGCTGGGCGCACCGGACCTGCCGCCGCTGCTTTGGCGCGCGTGGTCGATGCGCCGCGCCGTCGTCGGCACCGCGCAGGGTGCCGCGCCATGACGCCCGAGCAGTACGTGCAGGACAAGGCGGCACGCAGCGGCTCGTCCTTCTACTACGCCTTCCTGTTCCTGCCGCCGCAGCGGCGTGCCGCCATCACCGCCTTCTACGCCTTCTGCCGCGAGGTCGACGATGTCGTCGACGAGGTGTCGGACCCCGGCGTCGCCGCGGTCAAGCTGCAATGGTGGCGCGGCGAGGTGGCGGCCACCTTTGCCGGCAAACCCACGCACCCGGCGATGCGCGCGCTGCAGCCCCATCACGAGGCCTTCGGCATTCGCGCCGAACACCTGCTCGCCGTCATCGACGGCTGCCAGATCGACCTCGAGCAGACGCGCTTCCTCGACTTCGCGGGGCTGCAGCGCTATTGCCACCTCGTCGCCGGCATCGTCGGCGAGGTGGCGAGCAACATCTTCGGGCGCAGCCAGGAGGCGACGATCCGCTACGCGCACCAGCTCGGCCTCGCGATGCAGCTGACGAACATCATCCGCGACGTCGGCGAGGACGCGCGCCGCGGCCGCATCTACCTGCCGCTCGACGAGCTGCAGCGCTTCGAGGTCAAGGCCGCGGAGATCCTGCAGCGCAGCGCCCCCTGGGGCTACAGCGAACGCTTCACGGCACTGATGCGCTTCCAGGCCCAGCGGGCGCTCGCCACCTTCGACGCCGCCATGGCCGCGCTCCCCGAGGCCGACCGCGAACGGCAGAAGCCTGGCCTGATGATGGCCAACATCTACCGCACGCTGCTCGAGGAGATCCAGCGCGGCGGCTTCCAGGTGCTGCACCAGCGCATTGCGCTCACGCCGCTGCGCAAGCTGTGGATCGCGGCGCGCACGCATCTGCGCGCGCGATGACGGCGCGCAGCATCGCCGTCGTCGGCGGCGGCTGGGCCGGCCTGGCCGCCGCCGTGCGCGCCGTGCAGGCCGGACACCGCGTGACCCTGCTCGAGATGGCGCAGCACCTCGGCGGGCGCGCGCGCTCGGTGCCGCTGCCGGGCGCCGGCGCGGGCCCGCCGCTGGACAACGGACAGCACATCCTGATCGGCGCCTACCGGCGCACGCTCGACCTGCTGCGCACCGTGGGGGGCCAGGAGGCCGAGCTGCTGTGCCGCAGCCCGCTCGAGCTGCGTTATGCCGACGGGCGCGGTCTCGCCTTGCCAGACTCGCGATGGGTCCCGTCGTGGATGGCCTTCGTGCACGCGGCCGCGGGCTGCGTCGGCTGGAGCTGGTCCGATCGCGCCGCGCTGATCCGCACCGCGGCCGGCTGGGCGCTGGACCGCTTCCGCTGCGATCCGGCGCTGACCGTGGACGCGCTCTGCCGCGCCTTGCCGCCGGCCGTGCGCGAGCTGCTGATCGATCCGCTTTGCGTGGCCGCGCTCAATACGCCGGCGCGCGAAGCGAGTGCGCAGGTGATGCTGCGCGTGCTCCGGGACGCCCTTTTCGGGGGCCGCGGGGCGGCCGACCTGCTGCTGCCGCGCCGCGCCCTCGGCGAGCTGCTCCCGGAGCCGGCGGCGCGCTGGCTCTCGGGCCACGGCGCATTCGTGCGCACCGGCCAACGCGTCGCCGCGCTGGTGCCTGCTGGTGATCCAGACGACGCCGGCGGGGCCGGCACGACCCGAACGATCGGCTGGCGCATCGGCAACGACACCTTCGATGGCGTGGTCCTCGCCGTGCCGCCCACCGAAGCGGCCCGCCTGACCGCGACGCTGGCACCGGCCTGGTCGGCGCGGGCGCAGGCGCTGCGCTACGAGCCCATCGCCACCGTCTACCTCGAGTGCCCAGGCGCGCGGCTGCCGGCACCGATGACCGCCTTGATCGAGAGCGGCTCGGCGCCGGCGCAGTTCGCCTTCGACCATGGCGCGCTCGGTGGCGCGACCGGCCGGTTCGTCTTCGTGGTGAGCGGCGCCGCGCCCTGGGTGGAGCGCGGCACGGGGGCGCTCGCGGCCGCCGTGCTCGACCAGGCTCGCACGGCGCTGCCGGCAGGGACCTGGCCGACCACGCCCAGGCTGCTGAAGGTGCTCGTCGAACGCCGTGCCACCTTTCGCTGCACGCCGGCACTCGACCGACCTCCGGCCGAGATCGCCCCGCGCCTCGTCGCCGCGGGTGATTACGTCGCCGGCCCCTATCCGGCAACGCTGGAGGGCTCGGTACGGGCCGGCGAGGCCGCCGTCCGCTCTCTTGCCTGAGGGGTCGCCCCTGGCCGCCCGATCGACCCGGGCCCGGCGCAGCGTGCGCCTGCCGGGCGGCTCCAACACGAGCAGCCCTGATTCGCGCTTTTTGGGGCTCTTCCGGAATGCAGACTGCCTTTCCGCGATGCAGAATGCGCCCTCGGCCGAATCCTCCGGCCGCAGGCACAACGATGAGCCGCAAGGATCCGCACACGCCCACCATCCAGGTGCTGGAACGAGCTTTTGCCCTGCTGGACATGCTGGCAGCGCAGCCCGACCCGGTGTCGCTGAAGGAGATCAGCGAACGCACCGGCCTGCACCCGTCCACCGCGCATCGCATCCTCAACGACCTCACGGTCGGCCGTTATGTCGACCGGCCGCAGGCGGGCAGCTACCGCCTCGGCATGCGGCTGCTGGAACTGGGCAACCTCGTGAAGGCGCGCCTGGACGTGCGCGACGCGGCGATCGGCCCGATGCGGGAGCTGCACAAGCTGACGCATCAGCCGGTCAACCTCTCGGTGCGGCAGGGCGACGAGATCGTGTACATCGAGCGCGCCTACAGCGAGCGCTCGGGCATGCAGGTGGTGCGCACCGTCGGCGGCCGGGCGCCGCTGCACCTCACCTCGGTGGGCAAGCTGTTCCTGGCGCACGACGACCCGGCACGCGTGCGCGCCTACGCGGTGCGCACCGGCCTCACGGGGCACACGCGCAACAGCATCACCGATCTCGCGCGGCTCGAGCGCGAACTGGCCACCGTGCGCGCCACCGGCAATGCGCGCGACGACGAGGAACTCGAACTCGGCGTGCGCTGCATGGCCTTCGGCGTCTACGACGACCAGGGCAAGCTGGTCGCGGGCCTGTCGATCTCGGCGCCGGCCGACCGTCTCGAGGAGTCCTGGCTCGACCGCGTCAAGGCGACCGCGTCGCAGATCTCGACGTCGCTCGGCTACCGAGGCTGAACGACGGCGGGCTCGGCCTCGGGGCCGGGCGGGATGGCGGTGGCCGGCGACTCGTCGGGGGCCGCGGCCGGGACCGCCGCGGTCGTGTCGACTGCCGCATCCGCGCGTGCCGCGGCGGCGCCTGGCACGGCGGCCTTGGCGCGCGCGGGGATCTCGAACAGCCAGCGGCGCAGGCGCTCGGCGTCACCGATGCGCGAATAGCGCCCGGCCGAGTCGAGCAGCACCATGATCAGGCGCCGACCGGCCATCTGCGCCTGCATCACGACACAACGGCCGGCCGCGGCGATGTAGCCCGTCTTCTGCACCGCGATCTCCCACTCGGGGTTGTGCACGAGACTGTTGGTATTGCGGAACTGCACCTGGCGGCGCCCCATCTCGACGACCGCGTCGCTCGAGGTGGAGTACTCGCGGATGATCGGGTGCTCGGAGGCGGCGCGCACGAGCCGCGCCAGATCCTGGGCACTCGAGCGGTTCTCGCTGGACAGACCGGTCGGCTCGACATAGCGCGTGTCGTGCATGCCGAGCAGGCGCGCCTTCGCATTCATCGCTTCGACGAAGGCCCCGACACCGCCCGGGTGGCTGCGCCCGAGCGCATAGGCGGCGCGGTTCTCCGAAGCCATCAGCGCCAGCCGCAGCATCTCACCGCGTGTGAGCTGCGTGCCCGGCGCGAGGCGCCGGCGCGTGTTCGAGCCGGCGGTCGCGCGCACATCCTCGGGCAGCACGGCGAGCGACTCGCCGAGCGAGGTCCCCGACTCGACGACCACCAGCGCCGTCATCAGCTTGGTGATCGAGGCGATGGGCAACACCGCATTCGGGTTCTTGCTGAAGAGCACCTCGTCGGTCTCGCTGTCGACGACCAGCGCCACCGCGGACCTCAGGTCCAGGGCATCCTCGGTGGCATGCAACCCGTTCAAGCGGCCGACGGATGGCACCGCCGGCACGAAGCGGCGCGCCGGCGCCTTGCGCACGGCGCGCGTCCTGGGTGTCGGCACGGCGGCCTTCGGCCTCGTGGCAGGGGCGATCCTTGCCTTGGGCTGCGTGCGCTCGCCCGCCTGCGAGGTGGCCTGGGCCAGCGCGTGCCGCGGCGTCGCGACGAGCACCGCGCAAAGGACAAGAACGAGAAGGAGGGCGGGTGCCGCCGCTCGACCCGGGCCGAGCCAGCGCCACCCGCCGAGAACGCAATCAACGACTTGCCCCACCGGTGCCCACCTTTCGCCGAGACACCCGAGTGTAGGGCACCGCGGGCAATAAACGGAATAGGATCAAACACTTGTGTGTTTAATCTCAAGTAAAGTCTTCCGACTGCCTCGGCCCTCCGCTCACATCGCCTGGAGTCAGCCCTGGGCCGCCACGCGGTCGACCTTGCTGTGCAGCTTGCTCAGCGCCGACAGGTAGGCCTTGGCCGAAGCCACCACGATGTCGGGGTCGGCGCCGACGCCGTTGACGACCCGCCCACCGAGTTGCAGGCGCACGGTCACCTCGCCCTGGGATTCTGTGCTGCCGCTGGTGATCGCATTGACCGAATAGAGCTGCAGTTCGGCCCCACTCTTCACCTGTGACTCGATGGCCTTCAAGCTGGCATCGACGGGTCCGTTGCCGTGGGCCTCGGCGTGGAACTCCTGGCCACCCATCGCGAAAGCGATCTTCGCAAAGGGCCGTGCGCCGGTTTCGCTGCGCTGCGACAGTGCCAGGAGGCGGTAGTGCTCCTCGTCGGGCGTGGCGCTCTCGTCGCCGACGAGCGCGAGGATGTCCTCGTCGAAGATCTCGCTCTTGCGGTCGGCCAGGTCCTTGAAGCGCGCGAAGGCGGCGTTGATGTCGGCTTCGCTCTCCATCTCGATGCCGAGTTCCTGCAGGCGCTGCTTGAACGCGTTGCGCCCTGAGAGCTTGCCGAGCACGATCTTGTTGGCGCTCCAGCCCACGTCCTCGGCGCGCATGATCTCGTAGGTGTCGCGCGCCTTCAGCACGCCGTCCTGGTGGATGCCGCTGGCATGCGCGAACGCGTTCGCGCCCACCACCGCCTTGTTGGGCTGCACGACGAAGCCGGTGGTCTGGCTGACCATGCGCGAGGCCGGCACGATCTGCGTCGTGTCGATGCCGAGCTCGAGGCCGAAGTAGTCGCGCCGCGTGCGCACCGCCATCACCACCTCCTCGAGCGAGCAGTTGCCGGCGCGCTCGCCGAGGCCATTGATCGTGCACTCGACCTGGCGCGCGCCACCGAGCTTGACGCCGGCCAGCGAGTTGGCCACGGCCATGCCGAGGTCGTTGTGGCAATGCACGGACCACACTGCCTTGTCGCTGTTGGGGACGCGCTCGCGCAGGTGACGCAGGAACTGGCCGTAGAGCTCGGGGATCGCGTAGCCCACGGTGTCGGGGATGTTGACCGTGGTCGCGCCCTCGGCGATCACCGTCTCGAGCACGCGGCAGAGGAACTCGGGGTCGCTGCGGTAGCCGTCCTCGGGCGAGAACTCGACGTCGGCGCACAGATTGCGCGCGAACCGCACCGAGAGCCTGGCCTGCTCGAGCACCTGGTCGGGCGTCATGCGCAGCTTCTTCTCCATGTGCAGCGGCGACGTCGCGATGAAGGTGTGGATGCGCGCCCGCGCCGCCGGCTTCAGCGCCTCGGCCGCGCGCGCGATGTCGCGGTCGTTGGCGCGCGCCAGCGAGCACACCACCGACTCCTTGACGTGCGACGCGATCGAGCGCACGCACTCGAAGTCGCCGTTCGAGCTGGCCGCGAAGCCGGCCTCGATGACATCGACACGCAGCCGCTCGAGCTGGCGCGCGATGCGCAGCTTCTCGTCGCGCGTCATGGAGGCGCCGGGCGACTGCTCGCCGTCACGCAACGTGGTGTCGAAGATGATCAGTTTGTCGGTCATGGTCGTGCCCCTGGGCTTGTCGGTTTGGCGAGGTGGCAAGCAGGATCTGCAATAGGGACAACGGCCCGCTGCTTGCGCTGGCGGGCCGTTGATCGGAAGAAGGGACGTGTGGAAGACGCGCGATCAGCGAACCCGCAGGGCTCCTAGCAGTAGCAGGCCGATCGGGAGGTCGCGCAACGTCATGGCGGCGAATGTACCACGCTCGGTCGTTGCCTCCCTTCGGGAACTCACGGGTGCAACCCCTTCTCCTCCGGTTCTTCGGTGGAGGTGGCGATCACGCTCGTGCGCTGGCCCTTGGCCTTGCGCCAGGCGTAGATCGCGTAACCCGACAGGCCGTAGAGGCAGAACATCGCGAACAGCACGATCGGCGGATGCACGTTGACGAGCGCGATGACGAGCGCGATGCCGACGATGACCGCGAACGGCACCGTGCGCCGGCCGCCCCACACCTTGAAGCTGTAGAAAGGCGCGTTGGTCACCATCGTGAGCCCGGCATACAGCGTGACGCCGAACGCCGACCAGGCGAGCCACGGCAGCTTGGACACATCCTTGAAGCCGGCATCGTCCATGACCCATATGAGCCCCACCACCAGCGCCGCCGCGGCCGGGCTCGGCAGGCCCTGGAAGTAGCGCTTGTCGACGATGCCGATGTTGGTGTTGAAGCGCGCCAGGCGCAGCGCGGCGCCGGCGCAGTAGACGAACGCGGCGATGAGGCCGGACTTGCCCAGGCCCTTGAGCGCCCACTCGTAGACGATGAGGGCCGGTGCGGCGCCGAAGCCCACCATGTCGCACAGGCTGTCCATCTGCTCGCCGAAGGCGCTCTGCGTGTGCGTCATGCGCGCCACGCGGCCGTCGAGGCTGTCGAGCACGGCGGCGACGAGCACGGCCAGGCAGGCCACCTCGAAGCGGCCGTTCATCGCCATCACGACGGCATAGAAGCCGGCAAACAGCGCCGCCAGCGTGATGGCGTTGGGCAGCACGTAGATGCCGCGGCGCTTGGGCCGCGGCAGCTCGATCACGTCCGCCTCCAGCGGCGCACCGGGCTCGGTGCCGTGTGGGAGACGTGCGGGTTCGTTCATGGATGAAAGCATACGCCTCGTCGCCCGGGGCCGCGCCGGTGGCCCCGGTTCCCGCGACCCGCGCCCGGCTGCGTGCTCAGTTGCGCGACCGGTCGACGAGCTTGTTGGCCTTGATCCAGGGCATCATCGCGCGCAGCTTCTCGCCCACCGTCTCGATGGAGTGCTCGGCCATGAGGCGGCGGCGGCTCATCAGCGTCGGCGCGCCGGCGCGGTTCTCGAGGATGAAGCTCTTCGCGTACTCGCCGGTCTGGATGTCGGCCAGCATCTTCTTCATCGCCGCCTTCGTCTCGGCGGTGATGATCTTGGGCCCGCTCACGTACTCGCCGTACTCGGCGTTGTTGCTGATCGAGTAGTTCATGTTCGCGATGCCGCCCTCGTAGATGAGGTCGACGATCAGCTTCAGCTCGTGCAGGCACTCGAAGTAGGCCATCTCGGGCGCGTAGCCCGCTTCCACCAGCGTCTCGTAGCCCGCCTTGATCAGCTCGACCGTGCCGCCGCACAGCACCGCCTGCTCGCCGAAGAGGTCGGTTTCGGTCTCCTCGCGGAAGTTGGTCTCGATGATGCCGGCCTTGCCGCCGCCATTGGCCGCCGCGTAGCTGAGCGCGAGGTCGCGCGCCTTGCCACTCTTGTCGGCGTGCACGGCGATCAGGTGCGGTACGCCGCCGCCGCGCGTGTAGGTGTCGCGCACGGTGTGGCCGGGGGCCTTCGGCGCCACCATCCACACGTCGAGGTCGTCGCGCGGCACGACCTGGCCGAAGTGCACGTTGAAGCCGTGCGCGAAGGCGAGTGAGGCGCCCTGCTTCATGTGCGGCTCGACGTCGTTCTTGTAGACGGCGGCGATCTGCTCGTCGGGCAGCAGGATCATCACGACGTCGGCGTCCTTCACGGCGTCCTTGACCTCGGCCACCTTGAGGCCCGCCTTCTCGACCTTGGCCCAGCTGGCACCGCCGCGGCGCAGGCCGACGGTGACCTTGACGCCGCTGTCGTTGAGGTTCTGCGCATGGGCGTGGCCCTGCGAGCCGTAGCCGACGATGGTGACCTGCTTGCCCTTGATGAGGCTCAGATCGGCGTCCTTGTCGTAATAGACCTTCATGGTTCTCTCCTAAAAAGATTGCTTGGCCAGGCCCGAAAGGCTGGCTTTTCGTCTCACACCCTCAGGATGCGCTCGCCGCGCCCGACGCCGCTGGCCCCGGTGCGCACGGTTTCGAGAATCGCCGCCCGGTCGATGGCGACGAGGAAGGCGTCGAGCTTGGGCGAATCGCCCGTCAGCTCGATCGTGTAGCTCTTTTCGGTGACGTCGATGATGCGGCCGCGGAAGATGTCGGCCATGCGCTTCATCTCCTCGCGCTCCTTGCCGACCGCGCGCACCTTGATGAGCATGAGCTCGCGCTCGATGAAGGCGCCCTCGGTCAGGTCGACCACCTTGACCACTTCGATCAGGCGGTTCAGGTGCTTGGTGATCTGTTCGATGACGTCGTCGCTGCCAGTGGTGACGATGGTCATGCGCGACAACGAGGGGTCCTCGGTCGGCGCGACGGTGAGGCTTTCGATGTTGTAGCCGCGCGCCGAGAAGAGCGCCACGACGCGCGAGAGGGCGCCCGGCTCGTTCTCGAGCAGCACGGCGATGATGTGTTTCATGTTCGCTTCGTCCTGCGCGGCTCTTCGGCCGGCGGGGCGGTAACCCCGAGGCCTTGACCGCACTGTTGAAGGTGGAGTGGATGGAGAGGGCGCAACGAGGCTGCGCCGGCCGCAACCCGGGCCGCCGATGCCGGCGCGGTAACGCCGGCATCCCGCCCGGGCGTACAGCCGGCTACAGGTCCTCGCTGCCGAGCAGCATCTCCGAGATGCCCTTGCCCGCCTGCACCATGGGCCAGACGTTCTCGGTGGGGTCGGTGCGCACGTCGATGAAGACGGTGCGGTCCTTCAGCCGGATCGCCTCGCGCAGCGCCGGCTCGACGTCGGCCGGCTTCTCGACCAGCATGCCGACATGGCCGTAGGCCTCGGCGAGCTTCACGAAGTCGGGCAGCGCGTCCATGTAGCTGTGCGAGTAGCGGCCGCCGTAGTCGAGCTCCTGCCACTGCCGCACCATGCCGAGATAGCGGTTGTTCAGCGAGACGATCTTCACCGGCGTGTCGTACTGCTTGCAGGTCGACAGCTCCTGCAGGCACATCTGGATGCTGCCCTCGCCGGTGATGCAGAAAACATCGGCGTCGGGCTTGGCGAGCTTGATGCCCATGGCGTAGGGCAGGCCGACGCCCATCGTGCCGAGGCCGCCGGAGTTGATCCAGCGACGCGGCTCCTCGAAGCGGTAGAACTGCGCCGCCCACATCTGATGCTGGCCGACGTCGCTCGTGACGTAGGCGTCGGTGCCGCGCGTCATCTCCCAGAGCTTCTCGACCACCATCTGCGGCTTGATGACCTCGCTGCTGCGCCGGTAGCTCAGGCACTCGCGCTTGCGCCACTCGTTGATCTGGCTCCACCAGGCGGCAAGGGCTTGCGCATCGGGCCGGGCCTTGCCCTCCTCGATCTGCGCCATCAGCTCGAGCAGCACTTCCTTGACGTCGCCGACGATCGGCACGTCGACCTTCACGCGCTTGGAGATCGACGAGGGATCGATGTCCACGTGGATGATCTTGCGCTCGACCGACGCGAAGTGCTTCGGGTTGCCGATGACGCGGTCGTCGAAGCGCGCGCCCACGGCGAGCAGCACGTCGCAGTGCTGCATCGTCATGTTCGCCTCGTAGGTGCCGTGCATGCCGAGCATGCCGAGGAACTTGGGGTCGCTGGCGGCGATGGCGCCCAGGCCCATGAGCGTGTTCGTGCACGGGAAGCCGAGCAGGTCGGCCAGCCGGCGCAGCTCGGGCGCGGCGTTGCCGAGCACGACGCCGCCGCCGGTGTAGATATAGGGCCGCTTCGCGGCCAGCAGCAGCTGCACCGCCTTGCGGATCTGGCCGCCATGCCCCTTGCGCACCGGGTTGTACGAGCGCATCTCGATCTTGTCGGGGTAGTGGAAAGGCGCCGTCTTCAGTGACACATCCTTCGGGATGTCGACAACGACCGGCCCCGGGCGCCCGGTGCGCGCGATGTGGAAGGCCTTCTTCATCGTCAGCGCGAGGTCGCGCACGTCCTTGACGAGGAAGTTGTGCTTGACGATCGGGCGCGTGATGCCGACCGTGTCGCATTCCTGGAAGGCGTCGAGGCCGATCGCCGGCGTCGGCACCTGGCCGGTGACGATCACCATCGGGATCGAGTCCATGTAGGCCGTGGCGATGCCGGTGACGGCATTGGTGACGCCGGGGCCGGAGGTGACGAGCGCGACGCCGACCTCGCCGGTGGCGCGCGCATAGCCGTCGGCCGCATGCACGGCAGCCTGCTCGTGGCGCACGAGCACGTGCTGGATGCTGTCCTGCTTGTACAGCGCGTCGTAGATGTACAGCACCGCACCGCCGGGGTAGCCCCAGAGGTACTTCACGCCTTCGGCCTGCAGGCAGCGAACGAGGATCTCGGAACCGTTGGGCTCCGCGGCGGGATCTTGGGGGGAGGAAGGCCGTGCTTGGGCAGCACGCTTGACTTCCGCGGCAGACATTTCCATCTTGAACCTCTGAGAATTTCTCTCTGACGAGAATCCATCGGTGCACCTCCGCGCGCCCTCGTGAGGCGGCTTCGGTACCTGCGCGGTCCACTGATCGCCGCCTGGGTCAGGCGGCCGACGGGAGACCCAAAGAGCGTTGTGCGAAGCAGCATTATGGCATCGGCCGTAGCGCACCCGTCGCCACTTCGCCACGGCGCCGTTGGTCCACTGCGGTGCACCGACCGGCCGGCGGGCTCCACCGAGGGGCGATGACATAATCCCGCGCGCCCGATCCGGGCCGCTCGCCCAGACGTGCGTTGGCACCCGACAAAGACCTGTCCGACTTCCTCAAGAGCGTCGAGAAGCGCGCCTTCAAGCGCACGGTGTACGCCGTGCGCAGCGACGACGCCGCTCTGGACATCGTCCAGGAGGCCATGATCAAGCTGGCCGAGAAGTACGCCGAGCGTCCACCCGCCGAGTGGCCGCTGCTGTTCCAGCGCATCCTGAGCAACGCGACGATGGACTTCTTCCGTCGCGAAAAGGTCCGCAACGCCGTGATGCAGAACCTCTCGGACTTCGAGGGCGCCGACGACGACGGCGACTTCGATCTCCTGGAAATGCTGCACACGCTGGACGGCTCGCTGGGTACGGAAAGTGCACTGGACACCGTGTCGCGAACCCAGATCCTGAGCGCCGTGGAGTCCGAGGTGGCCGAGCTTCCGACCCGTCAACGCGAGGCTTTCCTGCTGCGTTACTGGGAGGAATTCGACGTCGCCGAGACCGCTGCGGTGATGGGCTGCTCGGAGGGAAGCGTTAAGACGCATTGCTCCCGGGCAGTTCACGCGTTGGCGAAGGCGCTCCGAGCCCGAGGAATCACCCTATGAACCGCCGCAGCCGACTCCCCGACCTTCAGGCCATCGAGGCCCGGTTGGCGGCCCGGCTGAGTTCCGGGTTGACCGAGCGGGCGCAGCAGTTGCCGCACGACATCGGCGAACGCTTGCGCGTCGCCCGCGAGCAGGCGCTGGCCCGCGCGGCCCATGCGCGGCGCGTGGCGCCGCAGTCCCGTGCCGCGTCCGAGGTCGCCGTCGTCGGCGTGACGAGTGGCGGCATGGCCCTGATGGGCAGCGCGGCGCCGTGGTGGCAGCGGGCCGCGTCGGTCCTGCCCCTGCTGCTGCTGGTGTTCGGGCTGCTCCTCATCCAGCGCCAGGGCGAGCTCGAGCAGGTTCGCGCCGCAGCGGAGGTCGACGCACTCCTGCTTTCAGACGATCTGCCGCCTGCCGCCTACGTCGACCCGGGCTTCGCCGAGTTCCTGAGGGAGCCCGCGCCGTGAGCCCCGGCGCACGCCGCGTCCTGCAGGCACTGACGGTTGTTTCCTGCGCATTCGCCGCCGGAATGCCGCTTCTCGCCGCGCCACCGGCGCCGACCACGCCGCCCGCCGTCGCCAGCGTCTCGGGTCCAGCATGGGCGAGCCTGGCGCCAGCCCAGCAGCAGGCGCTGGCACCCATTCGCCCCGGCTGGGACGCCCTCGACCCCATCCACAAGATGAAATGGATCGACGTCGCCAATCGCTTCCCTGGTATGCCCGCCGACGAGCGGCGCCGCGTGCAGGAGCGCATGGCCGCATGGGCCGCGATGACGCCCGCCGAACGCGCCAGGGCACGCGTGCAGTTCCAGGAGACCCGCCGCATCGGCGCCGAGACGCGCCAGGAGCGCTGGCTCGCCTATCAGGCGCTGCCTGACGACGAGCGCAAGCGCCTCGCGCAGGCCGCCGGTAAGCCTGCGGCGCCTTCGGCCAGCGCTGCATCCAGGGCCTCCGCGGCGGCAACGCCCGGGACCGGAAGCAGCAAGCGCAACCTCGTGGCGAGCACGCCCACCCCTCCACCCCGCGCCGTGGCGCCCACCGTGGTGCAAGCCAAGCCCGGTGCCAGCACGAACACCGTCGCGGCACAGGCCAGGCCGCCGATGCACCACCAGCATGGTCTGCCCAAGATCGTGGCGACGCCGGGTTTCGTTGATCCGAAGACGCTGCTGCCGCGGCGTGGCCCGCAGGCGGCGGCCATGCGCACGGCGGCCTCCAGCGACCCCACGCGACAGCCGTGACGGTCGCCTCGGCGGCACCGCGCCCGGTGCCGCGCGCGCCCAGCATCGTGCGCCGTCTCGCCGGCTTTCTCTACGAGGGCGTGCTGCTCTTCGGCATCGTCTGGTTCGTCGGGTTGGTCTACGGCGTGGCCACCGACCAGCGGCACGCGCTGAAGGGCGCACTCGGCCTGCAGGTCACGCTCTTCGTGGTGCTGGGCCTGTACTTCATCTATTTCTGGTCGAGCCAGGGCCAGACGCTGGCCATGCGAACCTGGCGGCTTCGCGTGCAGGCACAGGACGGCCGACCACCGAGCCCGCTGCGCGCCGCCGCGCGATACCTGCTCGCCTGGCTCTGGTTCCTGCCTGCGCTCGTCATCGTGAACGCCGCGGGCCTCACCAGCGCCGTCGCGATCACGAGCGTGGTCGGCACGGGCGTGCTCGCTTATACGGCGCTGGCGCGACTGCGCCCCGACCGTCAGTTCCTGCATGACGTAGTCTGCGGCACCTGCATCGTCGAAGCACGCACCGGCAACCCGCACACCCCATGACCCTGAACGCCCTGCCCTCGCCGCGCATCTGCGTCTACTGCGGTTCCCGACATGGCCTGCGCCCAGCCTACACGCAGGCCGCGAAGCGCCTGGGCGGCGCCATCGGCCGGCGCGGCTGGCAGCTCGTCTACGGCGGCGGCCACGTCGGCCTGATGGGCGAGGTCGCCGACGCCACGCTCGCCGCCGGTGGCACCGCGGTCGGCGTCATCACCGAGGCGCTCATGCAGCGCGAGGTCGGCCACCGCGGCCTGACCGAGTTGCACGTGGTGCGCACGATGCACGAGCGCAAGCAGATGATGGCCGAGCGCGCCGACCTCTTCATCGCCCTGCCCGGCGGCATCGGCACGATGGAGGAGCTGTTCGAGGTGTGGACCTGGCGGCAGCTCGGCTACCACGACCAGCCGATCGGCCTGCTCAACATCGAGGGCTACTACGACGCCTTCCTGCACTTGTGCAGGCAGATGGTCGCCGAGGGCTTTCTCGGCGCCGAGCCCTTGTCGGCGCTCGTCACCGATGACGAGCCGGAACGGCTGCTGCTCGAACTCGCGGCCCGCGCGCGCGGCGCCAGGGGCCCCGAGGACTACTCGCGCATCTGAAGAAGAACGAAGGAAGAACGAAGAACCGCGCGGGGCCCGGCGCGCTCAGACCGCTGCTTCGTTCACCTCGCCGGTGCGGATGCGCACGACCTGCTCGACCGAGGTGACGAAGATCTTGCCGTCGCCGATCTTGCCGGTCTTGGCGGCCTTGACGATGGCGTCGATGCAGCGGTCGACGTCCTCGTCCTTCACCACCACCTCGATCTTCACCTTCGGCAGGAAGTCGACCACGTACTCCGCGCCACGGTAGAGCTCGGTGTGGCCCTTCTGGCGGCCGAAGCCCTTGACCTCGGTCACCGTGAGGCCGGAGACGCCGATCTCACCCAGCGCCTCTCGCACCTCTTCGAGCTTGAAGGGCTTGATGATGGCGGTGATCTGCTTCATGGCGGGCTCCGGAGCATGGTGGCTTCAGTTTCGATTTAAGCACGGAACTTCGAGGTGATGGGATAGCGCCAGTCCCGCCCGAATGCGCGGTGGGTGATGCGGATCCCCACCGGCGCCTGCCGGCGCTTGTATTCGTTCACCTTGATGAGGCGCGTCACGCGCTCGACATCGGTGCGTGCGTAGCCGGCCGCGACGATCTCGTCGATGCCCTGGTCGTCTTCCATGTAGCGCGCGAGGATCGCATCGAGCACGTCGTAGGGCGGCAGGCTGTCCTGGTCGGTCTGGTTCGGCCGCAGTTCGGCCGAGGGCGCGCGCGTGATGATGCGCTCGGGGATGACCGCACCCACGCTGCCGTCGGCGCGCCGCGTCGGCTGCCGGTTCTTCCACTCCGCGAGGCGATAGACGAGGGTCTTGGCGACGTCCTTGATGACCGCGAAGCCGCCGGCCATGTCGCCGTACAGCGTGCAGTAGCCGGTCGCCATCTCGCTCTTGTTGCCGGTGGTGAGCACGATGGAGCCGCTCTTGTTCGACAGCGCCATCAGCAGCGTGCCGCGGATGCGCGCCTGCAGGTTCTCTTCGGTCGTGTCCTCGGGCAGGCCGGCGAACTGCGGCGCCAGGCTGGTGCGGAACGCATCGAACATGGGCGCGATCGCGATCTCGTCGTAGCGCACGCCCAGGCGTTCGGCCATGTCGCGCGCATCGATCCACGAGATGTCGGCCGTGTACGGCGAAGGCATCATCACCGCGCGCACCTTGTCGGCGCCGAGGGCGTCGACGGCGACGGCCAGCACGAGCGCCGAATCGATGCCCCCCGACAGGCCGATGATGGCGCCCGGGAAGCCGTTCTTGCCCAGGTAGTCGCGCACGCCGGTGACGAGCGCCGCCCAGGCCTGGGCCTCGATCGGCGGCACCTCGGCCAGCGGCCCGCGCGGCGTGCCTTCGGCGTCGAGGTCGACGAGCAGCAGGTCCTCGGCGAACGAGGCCGCCCGCGCGCGAACCGACCCTTGGGCGTCGACGGCGAAGGAGGCCCCGTCGAACACCACCTCGTCCTGCCCGCCGACGAGGTGCGAGTACAGCAGCGCGCAGCCGCTGGCGCGGGCGCGCTCGGCCATGCGCTGCTCGCGCTCCTCGGCCTTGTCGACGTGGAACGGCGAGGCATTCAGCACACACAGCACCTGCGCTCCGGCAGCACGTGCGGCGCGCGCCGGCTCGTCGAACCAGGCGTCCTCGCAGACCAGCACGCCGAAGCGCAGGCCGCCGGCCTCGAACACCAGCGGCGGCAGCCCGGCGTCGCGACCCGAGGCGAAGTAGCGGCGCTCGTCGAAGACCTGGTAATTGGGCAGCTCCCGCTTCGCATACGTGCCGACGATGCGGCCGCCCGCCAGCACCGAGGCGGCGTTGAACCGCTTCTGCACCGCGAGCGACTTCGACCTAACATCGCCGCGCTCGCCGAACTGATGCGGGTGGCCCACGACCAGATGCAAGCCCTCGCAGTCCGACAACGTCGCCGCCAGCTCGGCCACCGTGCGCGCGCAGGCGGCCATGAAGGCCGGTCGCAGCAGCAGGTCCTCGGGTGGATAGCCGGTGAGCGCAAGTTCGGGCGCGACGACGAGGCGCACGCCCTGCGCGTAGGACTTGCGCGCAGCAGCGGCGACGAGCGCCGCATTGCCCTGCAGGTCGCCGACGGTCGGATTGATCTGGGCGATGGCGGCCTTCAAGCGTGGGAACCCTGAATGTCAGACGCTGCAGCGACGAGTGCGAACGATTATCACACCCGTGTTCACGACGATCCGCACGCGGTTTCTCGCGATGAGTGGAACGGTCTGCTCACGCAACAGGCCGAGCCCACGATCTTCATGCGCCACGAGTACCTCTGCGCCTTGCACGAGTCTGGCAGCGCCGTGCCGCGCACCGGATGGGCGCCGCGCTTCGTCACGCTGCATGCGCAGGGCCGCCTGCAGGCTGCGGCCGCCCTCTATCTCAAGAGCCACTCGTACGGCGAGTACGTCTTCGATTGGTCCTGGGCCGAGGCCTATCGGCGCCACGGGCAACGCTACTACCCCAAACTGCTGGGTGCGGTGCCCTTCACGCCGGTTGCGGGCACGCGCCTGCTCGTCTCGCAAGCGCGATGGCGCGATCGCCTCGTGGCCGCCGTGCATGCCATGGCACTCGAGACCGGGCTGTCGTCCGCCCACGTCATCTTCGTCGACGAGGCCGACGGCGAAGCGTTCGCGCGCGCCGGCTGGATGATGCGGCACGGCGTGCAGTTCCACTGGCAGGCCGATCCCGATGCGCCGTCATCCGACTTCGCGACCTTCCTCGCCACGTTGCAGCGCGACAAGCGCAGGAAGATCGCGCAGGAGCGCCGGCGCGTCGCCGAACAGGGCGTCCGCTTCACCGCGCACGAGGGCAGCGGCATCACCGAGCCGCTGTGGGACTTCTTCCACCACTGCTACACGCTGACCTACCAGGCGCACCACAGCACGCCCTACCTCACGCGCGGCTTCTTTAGCGCGATGGCGCAGGTGCTGCCCGAGCACTGGGTGCTCTTCGTCGCCCGGCGCGGCGAAGTGCCGGTGGGCTGCTCGCTGATTGCCATCGACCCCGGGCGCCGCATCGCCTACGGACGCTACTGGGGCGCCACCGAGTTCGTACCCTGCCTGCACTTCGAGGCCTGCTACTACCAACCACTGAGCTGGTGCCTCGAGCGCGGCTACGTGCGCTTCGAAGGCGGCGCCCAGGGCGAGCACAAGATGGCACGCGGCCTTCTGCCCGTGCGCACGAGTTCCGCGCACTGGCTGCGCGATCCTCGCTTTGCGGCAGCGGTGGCCGACTTCCTGGGCGCCGAGGGCGCCCATGTCGAGAGCTACGTGGACGAACTGCGCGAGCGCAACCCGTTCAAGGCCGACCCACCCGGCGTCTGATCCGGGACGGGCAGGTCAAGCACGTCTGTCGGCTTCACGACACCCGCTCGGACGCCGTGATCCACCTCAGTCGCTTGGCCCTCAACCCTTGTGCCGGGCCCGCCACGCGGCGATGCCTTCGATGACGTCGGCCCTCGCGCTCTCCGGGCCTTCCCAGCCCAGCACCTTCACCCACTTGCCCTCCTCGAGGTCCTTGTAGTGCTCGAAGAAGTGCTGGATGGTCTTCAGGCGCATCGGGTTCAGGTCCTCCGGTTTCGACCACTGCGAGTAGATCGACAGGATCTTGTTCACCGGCACCGCCAGCAGCTTGTTGTCGCCGCCAGCCTCGTCTTCCATCTTCAGCACGCCCAGCGGCCGGCAGCGCACCACCACCCCCGGGATCAACGGGACCGGCGTCATCACCAGCACGTCCACCGGGTCGCCGTCGTCGGCCAGCGTCTGCGGGATGTAGCCGTAGTTGCACGGGTAATGCATCGAGGTGGCCATGAAGCGGTCCACGAACAACGCCCCGCTCTCCTCGTCGACCTCGTACTTGATGGGGTCGGCGTTCATCGGGATCTCGATGATCACGTTGAACTCCTCGGGGGCCTTCTCGCCGGGGGTCACGTTGTGCAGGCTCATGGTCTGGGCTCTCGAGGAATGGGGACGCCGCGACGCTGCGGCGGTTCGGGCTGCGGCCGGATTCTAGGGACGGCGCTTGCTTGCCCCTGACTCGTCGTCTCGTGACTCGCGCGCCCAACACTCGTCGCTCCGGGCGCGTCGCCTGCCGCATGGCAACGGTTAACATCCGCGGGTTTGCCCCGGCGGCGCCTCAGCGGGCCGGCCGCCACCCAGAACACGACCGTTCCGAGGAAGGAGAACCCCCGATGTCCACCACCATGGCGCTCTATGTGGCGCTGGCCTGCGGCCTGTCCGCGGTCATCTACGGCTTCGTGCAGCGAAGCTGGATCCTCAAGCAGGATGCCGGCAACGCGCGCATGCAGGAGATCGCCGGCGCTGTCCAGCAAGGTGCCGCCGCCTACCTGGCGCGACAGTACCGCACCATCGCCATCGTCGGCGTCGTGCTCGCGATCCTGATCGCGGTCTTCCTCGACGCGAAGACGGCCGCCGGCTTCGCACTCGGCGCCGTGCTCTCCGGCGCCTGCGGCTTCATCGGCATGAACGTCTCGGTGCGCGCGAACGTGCGCACGGCGCAGGCGGCCACGCTGGGCATCGGGCCGGCGCTCAACATCGCCTTCAAGGGCGGCGCCATCACCGGCATGCTGGTGGTGGGCCTCGGCCTGCTCGGCGTCGGCGCGTTCTTCTACTTCATCGGCGGCATGGCCAAGCCCGACGCCGCGACGTTGAAGCCGCTGCTCGGCCTGGCCTTCGGCTCTTCGCTGATCTCGATCTTCGCGCGCCTGGGCGGCGGCATCTTCACCAAGGGCGCCGACGTCGGTGCCGACCTCGTAGGCAAGGTCGAGGCCGGCATCCCCGAAGACGATCCGCGCAACCCGGCAGTGATCGCCGACAACGTCGGCGACAACGTCGGCGACTGCGCCGGCATGGCCGCCGACCTGTTCGAGACCTACGCGGTGACGCTGATCGCGACCATGGCGCTGGGCGCGCTGATGGTCGTGGGCAGCGGTGGCGGTGCGGCGGTGGTGTACCCGCTCATCCTCGGCGGCGTGTCGATCATCGCCTCGATCATCGGTTGCGCCTTCGTGAAGGCCAGCCCCGGCATGAAGAACGTCATGCCGGCTCTCTACAAGGGCCTCATCGTCGCGGGCGTCATCTCGCTCATCGCCTTCTATTTCGTGACCACGGCGATGTTCCCGGGCGGCATCGAGCTCACGGGCGGCGACAAGCGCAGCGCGATGCAGCTCTTCGGCACCTGCGTCGTCGGGCTGGTGCTGACCGCGGCGATGGTCTGGATCACCGAGTACTACACCGGCACCGACTACAAGCCGGTCAAGCACGTGGCGCAGGCCTCGACCACCGGGCACGCGACCAACATCATCGCCGGCATCGGCGTGAGCATGAAGAGTACGGCCTGGCCCGTGATCTTCGTGTGTCTGGCCATCCTGTCGTCGTACGCGCTCGCGGGCCTCTACGGCATCGCCATCGCCGCCACGTCGATGCTGAGCATGGCGGGCATCATCGTCGCCCTCGACGCCTACGGCCCGATCACCGACAACGCCGGTGGCATCGCCGAAATGGCCGACCTGCCCGCCAGCGTGCGCGACATCACCGACCCGCTCGACGCGGTGGGCAACACCACCAAGGCCGTGACCAAGGGCTACGCGATCGGCTCCGCCGGCCTCGCGGCCCTGGTGCTGTTTGCCGACTACACGCATTCGCTGGAGGCGCGCGGCATCACCGCCAGCTTCGATCTCAGCAACCCGAAGGTGATCGTCGGCCTCTTCCTCGGCGGCCTGATCCCCTACCTCTTCGGTGCCATGGCGATGGAAGCCGTCGGGCGCGCCGCGGGCAGCGTGGTCGAGGAAGTGCGCCGCCAGTTCCGCGAGATCAAGGGGATCATGGAAGGCACCGCCAAGCCCGAGTACGGCCGTGCGGTCGACATGCTGACGAGCAGCGCCATCAAGGAGATGATGATCCCCTCGCTGCTACCGGTGGTGGTGCCGATCCTCGTCGGCCTCATCCTCGGCGCCGAGGCGCTCGGGGGTCTGCTGATGGGCACCATCGTCACCGGCCTCTTCGTGGCTATCTCGATGTGCACGGGCGGTGGTGCCTGGGACAACGCGAAGAAGTACATCGAAGACGGCCACCACGGCGGCAAGGGCAGCGACGCGCACAAGGCCGCCGTCACCGGCGACACCGTGGGCGACCCCTACAAGGACACGGCCGGCCCGGCGGTGAACCCGCTCATCAAGATCATCAACATCGTCGCGCTACTCATCGTGCCGCTGCTGCCCGGTGCCGGCAAGGCGCCGGCCGCGGTGGCCGCGCCCGCCGCGGCGGCGGCCGCCGCAGCGGCAGCCGACGGCGCGTCGATCAAGGTCGAGGGCGGCGTGGTGAAGTTCTTCTTTGCCAGCGGCAAGGCCGATCTCGCCAGCGGCGCCCCCCAGGCACTGGCCGACATCATCAAGGGCGTGAGCGACGGCAAGAAGGCCGTCGTCAGCGGCTTCGCCGATGCCACGGGCAACGCCGAGCAGAACGCCGAGCTGGCCAAGCTGCGCGCCTTCGCCGTGCGCGACGCGCTGAAGGCGGCGGGCATCGCCGAGGACAAGATCGAGCTGAAGAAGCCCGAGCAGATCACCGGCACCGGTGACGCCGCACAGGCACGGCGCGTCGAGGTCAGCTTGATGTGACGGGGCGGGCGCCTCGCGCCCCCGCTTCACGCTCCGAAGGGGCCGGCGATGCCGGCCCTTCCTCTTGCGCGCGCTGCGGCGCCATCCGACGGCCCAGCGACGGCCTCAACCCGCGAAGGAGCGCCGCAAAAAGAAGAGAACGGGTCGGCTCCTCGTGGAAGCCGACCCGTTCGGTCTGTTGGTCGGGGTGGCGGGATTCGAACTCGCGACCCCTTGCACCCCATGCAAGTGCGCTACCAGGCTGCGCTACACCCCGACGAAAGAGCAGATTATACGGGGCCGGATGACGCGAATCCGCGAGCGTCGCCAGCAGCGGACACTCAGCAGGTTCAGGGCTCGAGCAGGTCGCGGATCGACTGCAGCTCGCTGCGCAGCCTCTGCAGGTCGATTCCGGCGGCGTCGTCGGACACTTCTTCCGGAATGACCAGCGGCACCTCGACCGACGCGACGGCGGTGCTGCGGTCAAGCAAGGCCGCATCGGCCAGACGGTTGCGCGCGCCGCTGATCGTGAAGCCCTGGTCGTAGAGGAGTTCGCGGATGCGCCGCACGAGCAGCACCTCGTGGTGCTGGTAGTAGCGCCGGTTGCCGCGGCGCTTCATCGGCTTGAGCTGGGCGAACTCCTGCTCCCAATAGCGCAGCACATAGGGCTTCACGCCGCACAGCTCGCTCACCTCACCGATGGTGAAGTAGCGTTTCGCTGGAATGGTTGGGAGCGCTTTCTCCATTGAAATCAATGGGATCCAACGGGAAAGCTAGACTCTACTCGAACTCGCCTTCTAGGGGGGTGTCGCCCTGCACGATGGCTTTCAGTTTGTGACTCGCGTGAAAAGTCACCACGTTGCGGGCCTTGATCGGGATCGACTCGCCGGTGCGCGGGTTGCGCCCGGGCCGCGGCGCCTTGCGGCGGATGTTGAAATTGCCGAACCCGGAGAGCTTGACGTCCTGCCCCGCCACCAGGGTGCCATGCACGATGTCGAAGAAGGCCTCGACCATGTCCTTGCTCTCTCGCTTGTTGAGGCCCAGACGGTCGAAGAGCAGTTCGGCGAGCTCCGCCTTGGTCAGCGTGGGCGTCTCGAGCGTCGGCAGGATCGCGGGCTTGCTGACGCTTCCTCCCGCGCCCGCGGAGCCGCCTGTGATGTCTTCGGCCATCTGCTGATCCTCCCTGCCCGGCATAACCCCGAGTCCCGCGTTCAGGCGCGCAGGCGCGCGCCGAAGGCTGCGGCCGCGCGCGCCACCGCGGCGGCCACCGCTGCCTCGATGCGCTCGTCGGTCAGCGTGGCGGCATCATCGCGCAGCTCCAGCCGATAGGCCATGCTGCGCTCACCGATCGACACACCTGCGCCGGACGGCGCGGCGGTGCTCGGGCGGTAGAGGTCGAACAGCGTCGCCGAGCGCACCAGTCCGGCCGGGTCGGCACGCAGGCACGCCTCCAGCGCCGCGTGCGTGACCTGCGCCGTGCGCTCGCCGAGCACGAGCGCCACGTCTCGCCAGACCGACTGCTGGCGCGGCACGCCCTGGTAGGCCGGCAGCTGCGAGCGCTGCAACGCCGCCAGGTCGAGTTCGAACAGCACCGGAGCCTGCGGCAGTTCGTACGACTGCCGCCAGCGCGGGTGCAGCTCGCCCACGAAGCCCACGTCCTCGCCGTCGAGTCGCACGCGCGCGGAGCGGCCGGGGTGCAGGGCCGGGTGCGTGGCCGGCTCGAAGGTGGGGGCACGCGGCGCCAGCAGCGCCTCCAGATCGCCCTTGAGGTCGAAGAAATCGACCGCGCGCTCGCGCACGCCCCATTGCGGCGCATCCACGGGTCCGTAGGCCAGCGCGGCGATGCGGGGCGGCTGGTCGACACCGGCCACGGTGAGCTCGCCGTCGCGCACGCCGGGGTCGCGCCGGAAGACACGGCCGACCTCGAACAGCCGCACGCGCGCCGCCTTGTGCGCGAGGTTGTGGCGCAACGCCCCGACCATGCTGCCGACGAGGCTGGAGCGCATCACCGCCAGGGGCGCAGCGATCGGATTGAGGACCTTGATCGGGTCGGCGTTGCCCGCCAGCTCGCGCTCCCAGCGCTCCTCGACGAAGCTGAAGGAGATCGTCTCCTGATAGCCGAGGTCGGCCAGCGCATGGCGCAGCGCGTGCACGCTGCGCTCGGCCTCGGCGCGCGCGCGCGGTGCCACGGGTGCGCGCGGGTCGGCGGTGGGCAGCTTGTCGTAGCCGACGACGCGGATCACCTCCTCGATGAGGTCTTCCTCGATCGTGATGTCGAAGCGCCAGCTCGGTGGGGTCACGTGCAGCACGCCGGGCTCTTCGGCGAGCGACATGCCCAGCCGGCGGAAGACGTCGGCACACTGCGGCTGGGTCAGCGGCAACCCGGCCACCTTGGAGGCACGCGCCACGCGCATCGAGACCGCCTTGCGCTCGGGCAGGGCCAGCACCTGGTCGTCCATCGGGCCGGCGTCGCCGCCGCAGACCTCCACGATGAGCGCCGTGATGCGCTCGATGTGCTCGACCGTCAGTGCCGGGTCGACGCCGCGCTCGAAACGGTGACCGGCGTCGGTGCTGAAGTTGAAGCGCCGCGAACGGCCCTGCACGGCCTCGGGCCACCAGAAGGCGGCTTCGACATAGACGTTGCGCGTCTCGTCGGAGACGGCCGTCGCGTCGCCGCCCATGATGCCGGCGAGCGACTCGACGGCAAACGCATCGGCGATCACGCCGACCTGCCCGTCGACCTCGATGGTGTTGCCGTTGAGCAGCTTCAGCGTCTCGCCCTTGCCGCCCGTCACCCGGCCCCAGCGCACGACCAGTCTCTCGTGGATCTTGTCGAGGTCGAAGATGTGCGAGGGGCGGCCGACCTCGAACATCACGTAGTTGGAGATGTCCACGAGCGCCGACACGCTGCGCTGGCCGCAGCGCGCCAGGCGCTGCACCATCCATGCCGGCGTGCGCGCCCTGGTGTTGACGCCACGCACCACGCGCCCGGAGAAGCGGCCGCACAAGTCCTTGGCCTGCACCTCGACCGGCAGGCGCTGGTCATGCGCCGGGCGCACGGGCACGATCTTCGGCGTCCTCAGGGGCGCGCCGGTCAGCGCCGCGATCTCGCGCGCGATGCCGTACACGCTGAGTGCATGGGCCAGGTTCGGCGTGAGCTTGAGCGTGAAGAGCGTGTCATCGAGCTGCAGGTGCTCGCGCAGCGGCTGGCCGAGCGGCGCCTCGGGCGCCAGCTCGAGCAGGCCGGCATGGTCGTCGGCGATGCCGAGCTCCTTGGCCGAACAGAGCATGCCGGCGCTCTCGACGCCACGCAGCTTGCCGACGCCAATGACGAATGGGGCCAAGGGCTTGCCGTCGGCACTGCCTGGCGCCGGCGGCAGCTGCGCGCCGACCATGGCCAATGGCGCACGCAGTCCGGCGCGGGCGTTCGGTGCGCCGCAGACGACCTGCAGCGGCTCGCCGCGGCCCACGCTCACCTTGCACACGCGCAGGCGATCGGCCTGTGGGTGCGGCACGGCCTCGAGGATCTCCGCCACGACCACGCCGCTGAAGGGCGGCGCCACCGGGCGCAGCTCCTCCACCTCCATGCCGCTCATCGTGAGCAGGTCGGCCAGCTGCTGCGTGGCGAGCGGCGGGTCGCAGAACTCGCGCAACCAGGATTCCGGGAATTGCATGTCGATGTGTTCGAAGGGGCGGGGACTCGTTCGCTCGTGAGGCGCGAGGGTTCAGCGGAACTGCGACAGGAAACGCAGGTCGCCGTCGAACATCAGGCGCATGTCGTCGATGCCGTAACGAAGCATGGCCAGGCGGTCGGGGCCCATGCCGAACGCGAAGCCGATGTGCTGTTCGGGGTCGAGCCCGAAGTTGCGCACGACGTTGGGGTGCACCTGACCGGAGCCGGCCACCTCGAGCCACTTGCCGGCCAAGGGTCCGCTGCGGAAGGCGATGTCGATCTCCGCGCTCGGCTCGGTGAACGGGAAGAAGCTCGGCCGGAAGCGCACGTCGAAGTCGTCGGTCTCGAAGAACTCGCGCACGAAGCCGGTGAAGATGACCTTGAGGTCCTTGAAGCTAACGTTCTCGCCGATCCACAGGCCCTCGACCTGATGGAACATCGGCGAGTGGGTGGCGTCGCTGTCGACGCGATACACGCGCCCCGGAGCGATGACGCGGATCTCGGGCACTCGCTCGTCGCGCGCCTCGAGCGCGGCGTACCTGGCCGCGTGCGCACGCGCGTACCTCACCTGCATCGGGCTCGTGTGCGGGCGCAGGTTGAGCCAACGGCCCTCGGCGTCCTTCAGGTCGACGTAGAAGGTGTCCTGCATCGACCGCGCCGGATGGTTCTCGGGGTTGTTCAACGCCGTGAAGCTCATCCAGTCGGTCTCGATTTCCGGCCCCTCGGCGACATCGAAGCCCATGCTCGCGAAGATGGACTCGATGCGCTCGAGCGTGCGGCTCACCGGATGCAAGCCGCCCGGGCCGCGCTGGCGGCCGGGCAGCGTGACATCGAGCGCCTGCGCCTTCAGCTGCGCCTCCAACTCGGCGTCGGCAAGCGACTCGCGGCGCGCCTGCAGCGCCGCTTCGATGCGTGCCTTGGCCTGGTTGACCTCGGCGCCGCGGGACTTCTTCTGCTCGACGGGCAGGTTCGCAAGCGACTTCAACAGCTCGGTCACGCGCCCGCTCTTGCCGAGGAAGCGCGCCTTGGCGTTCTCCAGTTCGGCCGGCGTCGGCGCGGCACGGAACTCGGCGTCCGCCGCGGCTACGAGGGTGTCGAGATCGGTCATCGCACTGCTCAATCTGCCAAAGGATCTGCCAAGGGTCTGCCGGGACGAGAGGCGGACAAAACAAAAGGCCGCCCTTGCGTGACGGCCTTCGTCTGCTCGAGAGGCCGCCCCGGGTCATCCGGTGAAGGCGGCCGCGGGACTCAAGCGAGCTGGGCCTTCACCTTCGCGACGATGCTGCCGAAGGCAGCCGGGTCGTTGACGGCGAGTTCGGCCAGCATCTTGCGGTCGATGTCGATCTGTGCCTTCTTCAGGCCGGCCATGAACTTGCTGTAGGTGACCCCGAGCTCCCGGCTCGCGGCGTTGATGCGCGCGATCCAGAGCTGGCGAAAGACCCGCTTGCGGGTGCGGCGGTCGCGGTAGGCGTACTGCCCCGCCTTCATCACCGCCTCCTTGGCGATGCGGAAGACGTTCTTGCGGCGGCCGCGGTACCCCTTGGCCAGGGCGAGGATCTTCTTGTGGCGGGCGTGCGCGGTGACACCACGTTTGACGCGAGGCATGTGTGTGCTCCTTCGTTGTCGTCAGTGGCGGCGAATCACAGGCCCGCGAACGGCAGCATCGCCGCCATGTGGCCCATGTTGGTCTCGTGCACGTTGGTCGCGCCGCGCAGGTGGCGCTTGCGGGTCGTGCTCTTCTTGGTGAGGATGTGGCGTTTGAACGCCTGACCGCGCTTGACGGTGCCGCCGGGGCGGACGCGGAAGCGCTTCTTCGCGCTGCTCTTGGTCTTCATCTTGGGCATCACTGCTCCTTCTAGGTTGCCCCTGCAGGCGGCACCGGTGCGGTGCGCTTGGTCGGCCTGCAGCGGCTTGGATGCGAAGGTGGCGGCGACCAGACCGCCACCTTCGCGAACGACTCTTCGGGCTATTTTCGCTTCGGCGCCAGCACCATGATCATCTGGCGACCTTCGAGCTTGGGCATGTGTTCGACCACCGCCACATCGGCGAGCTCGTCACGGATGCGTTCGAGCATGCGCATGCCGATGTCCTGGTGCGTGATCTCGCGGCCGCGGAACCTGAGCGTCACCTTGCCCTTGTCGCCGTCCTCGGCGATGAAGCGGCGCAGGTTGCGCATCTTGATGTTGTAGTCGCCGTCGTCGGTGCCGGGCCGGAACTTGACTTCCTTGACCTCGATCACCTTCTGCTTGGCCTTGGCCTCGGCCGCTTTCTTCTGCTCCTGGTACTTGAGCTTGCCGTAGTCGACGAGGCGGCAGACCGGGGGATCGGCATTGGCCACGAGCTCCACGAGGTCCACGTCCAGCTCGCCGGCCATGCGCAGCGCTTCCAGGATGGGCACGATGCCCAGGGGTTCGTTGTCCACCCCGTTCAGACGCACCTGGGGCGCCAGGATCTCGCGGTTGAGCTTGTGCTTGCGCTCCGCATTCGGAACGCGCCGGTCCATGAAAGTAGCGATGGTTCGAACTCCTCAGGCGGCGCGTAGGCGTCGCGCACCGCACGAAAACGACAAAAAGCGCGCCAAAGGATCCAACCCTCAGGACTTCCGGGCGATGTCGCTGGCGATCTTCTGCATGAAGTCTGCCAGCGGCATCACGCCGAGATCCTGGTTGCCCCGGGCGCGCACCGCAACGGACCCGTTCGCCTTCTCCTTGTCGCCCACGACGAGGATGTACGGGACCTTCTGCAACGAATGCTCGCGAATTTTATACGTGATCTTCTCGTTGCGCAAATCGAGGTGGACTCTAACTCCTTGTTTTTGCAGCGCTTTCGCCACGTCGGCCGCGTAGTCGGCCTGCCCCTCGCTGATGCAGGCCACGACCGCCTGCACGGGCGCCAGCCAGGCGGGCAGCGCGCCCGCGTGCTGCTCGATCAGGATGCCGATGAAGCGCTCCAGGCTGCCGACGATGGCCCGGTGCAGCATCACCGGGTGGGCGCGCCCGCTCGTCTCCGTGACGTACTCGCCGGAGAGCCGCTCGGCCGTGTTCCAGTCGACCTGCATCGTGCCGCACTGCCATTCGCGGCCGATGGCGTCCTTCAGCGTGTACTCGATCTTCGGTCCGTAGAAGGCGCCGTCGCCGGGCGAGACCTGGAACTCGCAGCCCGAGCGGCGCAGCGACTCCATCAGCGCCTGTTCGGCCTTCTCCCACAGCTCTTCGGAGCCAACGCGCTTGTCCGGCGGCGGCCGCGTCGCGACCTTGTAGATGATCTCCGTGAAGCCGAAGTCCTTGTAGACCTTCTGCAGCAGCGCCGTGTAGGCCACGCACTCGTCGAGGATCTGATCCTCCAGGCAGAAGATGTGGCCGTCGTCCTGCGTGAAGCCGCGCACGCGCATGATGCCGTGCAGGGCGCCGCTCGGCTCGTTGCGGTGGCACTGCCCGAACTCGCCGTAGCGCAGTGGCAGCTCGCGGTAGCTGCGCATGGCGCTCTTGAAGATGAGCACGTGGCCGGGGCAGTTCATCGGCTTGAGCGCGTAGTCGCGCTTTTCCGACTCCGTCGTGAACATGTTCTCCCGGTAGTTCTGCCAGTGGCCCGTCTTCTCCCACAGGTTCCTGTCCAGGATCTGCGGCCCCTTCACCTCCAGGTAGCCGTTGTCGCGATAGACGGCGCGCATGTACTGCTCGACCTGCTGCCAGATCGTCCAGCCCTTGGGGTGCCAGAACACGAGCCCGGGTGCCGTCTCCTCCATGTGGAAGAGGTCGAGCTCGCGGCCGAGGCGGCGGTGGTCACGTTTCTCGGCCTCCTCGAGCATGCGCAGGTAGGCCGCCAGCTCCTCCTTCGTCGCCCAGGCCGTGCCGTAGATGCGCTGCAGCTGCTCGTTGGCCTGGTCGCCGCGCCAGTAGGCGCCGGCCACCTTCATCAGCTTGAAGTGCTTCAGGCGCCCCGTGCTCGGCACGTGCGGGCCGCGGCAGAGATCCTCGAAGTCGCCCTCGCGATACAGGCTCACGTCCTCGCCGGCCGGGATGCTGCCGATGATCTCGGCCTTGTAGTGCTCCCCGAGGCTCTTGAAGTACGCCACCGCCTCGTCGCGCGGCAGCACGCGGCGCACCACCGGCTCGTTCTTCGCGGCCAGTTCGGCCATGCGCTTCTCGATGGCGGCCAGGTCCTCGGGCGTGAACGGGCGCTTGTACGCGAAGTCGTAGTAGAAGCCGTTCTCGACCACCGGCCCGATCGTCACCTGCGCGTCGGGGAACAGCTCCTTCACCGCGTAGGCCAGCAGATGGGCCGTGCTGTGGCGCAGGATCTCCAGGCCCTCGGCGTCGCGCTCCGTGACGATGGCCAGTTGCGCATCGGCCTCGATGCGGTGGCTCAGGTCCACGAGCTTGCCGCCCTCCTTGCCGCTCTCCTTGCCGACAAGCTTGCCGGCGACGGCGGCCTTGGCCAGCCCGGGCCCGATGGCGGCCGCCACCTCGGCCACCGTGACGGGCGCTTCGAAGCCGCGGCGCGAGCCGTCGGGCAACGTGATGTTCAACATGATCCGGTCCCCCTTCGCCTACGCCGGCGCGGCCGTAGGCAAGAAAAAAGCGCGGTATCGGCCGCGCTTGCTTGCATCAGGGAGGTGAGACAGGCGTGATGGCGCGGCCGGCAATCAGGTGCCGGTAAAGAACTCCGTAGTCCGCGGTGTCATAACCGTCATGCCTTTCCTGGATCTTGTGAGAGGTGGCCGATGGGCTGCGAGTGTAGCCGACGCTGGGCGCTACGAAAGCGCAACGGAAGCCCAGCGGAAGCAGTCCTGCCTCTCCGACGGACGCGCAACCTACGGCAACGGCTGCGCGTCGATCGGCCCGCCGCGCTCGACGACCCGCGCAAAATCCTCCGCCAGCCGCGTGCTCTCCGCCAGCGCCACGCGCCAGATGCGCTCGCGGCCGACATCGTCGTCGCGCAGGTCGCGAAAGTCCTGCCGGTCCGGCAGCTTGGCGTTGGGCAGCCGCTCGACGAAGGCCGGATGCGGCGCCAGCACCACGAGGTTGTCGAGGTGCGCGCTGGCGCGGTGGCGCCCGTGCCAGGCCTTGTCGAGCCAGCCCGGCACGATGCGCGGCTGGAAGTGCGGGTACAACACCAGCCCCTCGGTCATCTGCGAGTAGTTCAGGTGCAGGTGGTAGTCGGTGATGCCGCCGTCCCAGTAGGTGCCGGGCGGTCCCCCGGGCACGTCCTGCACCGCCCGCAGTGCGAACGGAACCGTGCAGCTGGCGAGAATGGCCTGCGCCAGGTTGCGCACGTCGAGCACGGCGCGCTGGCTGCGAAAGTCACCCAGTGCGAAGGGCAGCTCGTCGCGCGGGTCGCTGAAGACCACGCGCTCGAGAAAGCTGCCGAGCGCCCGCCGGCTTGCCGCGTTGGTGAGGTAGGCACCGAAGTAGCCGATGGCCGTGCGCATGCGCCCAGGCCGGTGCAGCAAGGCGCGGCCGCGGCTGGTGAAGACATGCAGCCGGTAGCGCGGGCTCGCCAGCACCTCGCCCGCGCGCACGCCCAGGCGCTGCCCGATCTTGGCGCCGAAGATCTCGCTCACCACCCGCGCCTCGGGCAGCTTGCCCCGCCGATGCGGGTAGCGCTGGGTGATGTAGTCCTCGGCAAGCTGGGCCAGCGCGACCCCGGGGTCGGGCAGGCAGGCGCAGGCCATGCGCCAGGCGCCGATGCTGGCGCCCATGAGGTGCACCACCTGGTTGCTCTGCGCCAGCCAGCGGCCGAAGATGTAGCGATCGAGCGGATTGAGCACGAGCCCCTTGGGTCCGCCCGCGGCCGCCGGCACCACGCGCACGTCCTGCGGGCGCAGTCCGAACTCGCGCAGGTGCGCACGGGCGCGCGGGCCGGCAAAGAACTCGATGTTGCGCATGTGTCGGGGCTGCCTTCCGGTGCCGTTGCCTGCAGTTGCCTGCCGTGCCTGCCGCGCGTTCAGTGCGCTTCAGCGGCCGTCGCCGCGCAGCTTGGCGAAGGCCGCTGCCATGGCCCCCTGCCCCGCTGCGCGTTCGGGCTGGCGCGCGCGCGGCCCGCGCTCGGCCGGCCGGAAACGGTTGTCGCCGCCGGATGCGCCACCGGATGCACCACCTGTCGCACCGCCACGCGCCGCCTCGACGTCGAGCTTCATCGTCAGTGCGATGCGCTTGCGCGGCAGGTCGACCTCGAGCACGCGCACCTTCACCACCTGCCCGGTCTTGACGACCTCGCGCGCGTCCTTCACGAACTTGTGGCTCATCTGGCTCACGTGCACGAGGCCGTCCTGGTGCACGCCGAGGTCGACGAAGGCGCCGAACTGGGCCACGTTGCTCACGGTGCCCTCGAGCACCATGCCGGGCTTGAGGTCGACGATGTCGTTGACGCCTTCGTCGAAGCGCGCCACCTTGAAGTCGGGGCGCGGATCGCGGCCCGGCTTCTCGAGCTCGATGAGGATGTCCTTCACGGTGATGGCCCCGAAGCGTTCATCGCCCACCTCGCGCGCGATGACCTCGGGCCTCAGCGTGCGCAGCACCTCGGCGCGGCCCATCAGCTCGCGCACCGGTCGGCCGCTCGCGGCCAGCATCTTCTCGACCACAGGGTAGGTCTCGGGGTGCACGCCGGTCATGTCGAGCGGGTTGTCGCCGTCGCGGATGCGCAGGAAGCCCGCGGCCTGCTCGAAGGTCTTCGACCCGAGCCCGCCCACCTCCAGGAGCTGCTGCCGGTTGCGGAAAGCGCCATGGGCATCGCGCCAGCGCACGATGCTCGCGGCCACGCCCGCACCGAGCCCCGACACGCGCGTGAGCAGCGGTGCCGAGGCGGTGTTGAGGTCGACGCCGACGGCGTTGACGCAGTCCTCGACCACGGCGTCGAGCGTGCGCGCCAGCGCACCCTGGTTCACGTCGTGCTGGTACTGGCCCACGCCTATGCTCTTCGGCTCGATCTTCACGAGCTCGGCGAGCGGATCCTGCAGCCGCCGCGCGATGCTCACCGCGCCGCGCAGGCTGACGTCGAGCTCGGGCAGCTCCTGGCTCGCGTACGCGCTCGCCGAGTACACCGACGCGCCGGCTTCGCTGACGACCACCTTGTCCAGCGCCGGCCCGGGCCGCCCCTCACCCGGGGGCGCCACGAGGCTCGTGATGCGCTTGATGAGCTCGGCCGCGAGCCGGTCGGTCTCGCGGCTCGCGGTGCCGTTGCCGATGGCGATGAGGTTCACGCCATGCTGCGCCACGAGGCGGCCGAGCACGTGCAGCGATCCCTCCCAGTCGTTGCGCGGCTCGTGCGGGTAGACGGTGGCCGTCTCGAGCACCTTGCCGGTGTCGCTGACCACCGCCACCTTCACGCCGGTGCGGATGCCGGGGTCGAGGCCCATCACGACGCGCCGCCCGGCCGGTGCGGCGAGCAGCAGGTCGCGCAGGTTGTCCGCGAAGACCTTGATCGCCACCGCCTCGGCCGCCTCGCGCAGCCGCACGAAGAGGTCGCGCTCGAGGCTCAGCGACAGCTTCACCTTCCAGGTCCAGGCCACGCACTTGCGGATCAGCTCGTCGCCCGGTCGCGCCGCGTGCCGCCATCCGAGGTGTCGCGCGATGCGGCCTTCGGCCAGCGACAGGGCCTGCGTCGCGGCTTGCGACAGGGCCTGCGATGAGGCCGGCGCGCCCGCGGCGGCTGCGCCGGGCGCCGTGGCGCCGTCTTCGTCCAGCACGAGGCTCGCCTCCAGCCACTCCTGCGCGCGCCCGCGGAAGACGGCGAGCGCGCGATGGCTCGGCACGGTGCCGATCGGCTCGGCATAGTCGAAGTAGTCGCGGTACTTGGCGGCGTCCGCGTGCTGGCCGTCCTTGCCCGGTGCGAGGCGGCTGCGCAGCAGCCCCTCGGCCCACAGCCACTCACGCAGCTCGCCGACGAGCGCGGCATCCTCGGCCCAGCGTTCGGCGAGGATGTCGCGCACGCCGTCGAGCACCGCCTGCTCATCTGCAAAGCCGGCTTCGGCATTGACGAAGCCCGTCGCCTCGGCTCGTGGTTCGAGCGTCGGGTCGGCGAAGAGGCGGTCGGCGAGCGGCTCCAGCCCCGCTTCGCGCGCGATCATGGCCTTCGTGCGCCGCCTGGGCTTGTAGGGCAGGTAGAGGTCTTCCAGCTCCTGCTTGGTCGGCGCGGCCTCGAGGGCGGCGCGCAGCGCCGGCGTGAGCTTGCCCTGCTCCTCGACGCTCTTCAGCACCGCTTCGCGGCGCTCCTCGAGCTCGCGCAGGTAGGCCAGCCGGGCCTCGAGTTCACGCAGGTGCGTGTCGTCGAGGCCCTCGGTGGCCTCCTTGCGATAGCGGGCGATGAAGGGGACGGTGGCGCCGCCATCGAGCAGGACCACCGCCGCCTTGACCTGGGAGGGCCGAACCTTCAGTTCGGCCGCGAGCTGGGAGAGGATCTTGTTGTCGTTCAAGGACCGGCGGCAGGAGCGAAGAACCGGCGCAGTTTATAGGCGCCGCCGGGCCACCAGGTCCTCCACCAAGTCGTCGATCGCGAGCACGGGCAGGCCGTGGCGCTGCGCGTACCCCCGCATCTGCGCTCCACGCGCCATCGTGCCGTCGGGGTTCATCAGCTCGCACAGCACGGCCGCCGGCCGCAGGCCGGCCAGCGCGCACAACGCCAGCGCGCCTTCGGTGTGGCCGCGCCGCGCAAGCACGCCGCCCTCGTGCGCCACGAGCGGGAAGACATGCCCCGGGCTGACGATGTCGGCAGCGCCGCGGCCGGGCTCGGTCGCCGCGCGCACCGTGGTCACCCGATCGGCGGCACTGACGCCGGTGCTCACGCCGTCGCTCGCCTCGATCGAGACGGTGAACGCGGTGCCGTAGCGGCTGCGGTTGTCGCGCACCATCGGCGCCAGGCCGAGATGTGCCGCCTGCGCCGGCGCCAGGCACAGGCAGACGATGCCGCTGCCGTCGCGGATCATCGTCGCCATCGCCGTCACCGTGAGGGTCTCGGCAGCGACGATGAGGTCGGCCTCGTCCTCGCGCTCGCCGTCGTCGGTGAGCAGCACCGGCCGGCCCTCGCGCATGGCTTGCGCGGCGGCGAGCAGCTTCTCGTGCAGCGGGCCGGGCGGGGAGGCCCCCGGATGCGCCAGGTTCCGACTCGCGAGGCTCGCGAGGACCGCGGGGACCGTCGGGACCGCAGCCGAGCCCGTGGGGAAAGGGGAGTTGGCAATCATCGAAACGCTCCTTGATGAAGTGACATGGGCACCGAAGGACGTTTCAGGGAATGCGCGGCCCGGCGCCGCGCGCTTGCCGGCCATGCAGGGCATGCCCGGCGCACGCGATGCGCCCACCACGCGTCTTCTTTCATCCGGACTTGGCGTGCAAGGCGAACCCCGCACGCAACACCGTCGGCCCTGGCATCGCACCAGATCTGCTGACCCCATGCCGGTGGCCCGGCGCGGGCGCTCGCGGGCTCGCGGTTCGCCTCGGCTCGTGCCGTTGGCTCGCCGCTTACCGCCGGTGGGGAATCACACCCCGCCCTGAAGACGTTTGCCGGCCGCCGCCTGGGCCCGCATGCACCCGCAGGCACCGGCAGGCGACCGGCAGGCGATCGACACGCCTATGCTAGGTCGCTGCCGCGCCAGGGCTTGTCACGAATGCATCACCGCCCCTCCTGCCAGGCGTTAGCCTCGGCGTCGTACTGATGACCCCGTCGAGGAGACGACCGATGACCTTTCCCCTGCCCCGCCTGGCCACTCTCACCGCCGGCCTGGCGCTGCTCGCCGCGCTCGCCACCAGCCCCATGGCGCTGGCCCAGCCCTACCCCAACAAGCCGATCAAGGCCGTCGTGCCCTTCGCGGCGGGCAGTGCCACCGACACCATCGCGCGCGCCTTCACGGCCAGGATGGCCGAGACGCTCGGCCAGACCTTCCTCGTCGACAACAAGCCCGGCGCCAACGGCATGCTCGGCGCCGATGCGGTGGCCAAGGCGGCACCCGACGGCTACACGATTCTCGTCGGCACCAACAGCACCAACGCGGCGCTAAAGAGCCTGATGAAGAAGCTGCCCTACGACCAGGACACCGCCTTCGCGCCCGTGGGCTATCTCGGCTCGGTGCCGCTGATCGTCGCCGTCAACAACGACGTGCCGGCCAGGACCCTGCGCGAGTTCATCGAGCTCGCGAAGGCCAGGCCCGGCGCCGTCAACTTCGCCAGCGCCAGCACCTCGCAGCTCGTGTCCTCGGAGATGCTGGCCAGCATGGCCGGCGTGCAGATGACCAACATCCCCTACAAGAGCGGCCCGGCGGCGATGACCGACCTCATCGGCGGCCAGGTGATGTCGTTCACGGCCGACTTCGCGGTCATGCTGCCGCAGATCAAGGCCGGCAAGGTGCGCGGCCTCGCGGTGACCTCGTCCAGGCGCTCGGCGGCCGTGCCCGAGCTGCCGACCGTGAACGAGGCGCTCGGCCTGAAGGACTACGAGCTCATCGCCTACTTCGCGGTCTTCGCGCCCGCCGGCACGCCGCCGGAGATCATCGCCAAGCTCAACCAGGCCATCAACGCCGCCGCGCAGAGCAAGGAGATCCAGGAGAAGTTCGCGCCCATCGGCTTCGTCGTCGACCCCGGCACGCCGCAGGCGCTGGCGGAGCGCACGAAGCTCGAGACGGCGAAGTGGGCGAAGGCGATCCGCGACGCGAAGATCGAGCCGCAGTGACCGGCGGGCGATCGCCGCAGTGACCTCTGCAGCGATCAGCGCGATGCGCGCCGCGCGGGTCGAACGACGATCGCGGCGCGGCGGATCGCGGGCTCGCCGGCTGTAAGCACCGAGCCGCCGCGCCGACAGAAGCCTCGTCCGTGACGATGCATGAGGTGGGCGACCCGGGAGCAACACCCTCGTCGCAGCGCACGGTGGTCCGGCGCGGGTGAGGCATGCCTGCGCGGGGCCCCACCCGCATGCATGCCGCCACCACGTATCCAGGAGCACGCCATGATCCGCATCACGACCCCCCGCTTCGCGCTCGCCGCACTGAGCACCGCCCTGATCTTCGCCGCGCCGCTGGCACAGGCAGAGACCATCGACGACATGCGCTTCGGCGACATCGTCACCACGAAGATGATGGACACCAACAACGACGGCATGGTCTCCAAGGCCGAATTCCTCGCCATGATGGGCAAGGTCTGGGACGCCAAGGCCAAGAAGATGGGCGTCAAGGGCGACCGCATGAAGTCGATCGAGTTCGACGAGGTCGCCAAGTACCTGCGCGCCGGCAGCTGACGCAGGAGCGACACGCGATGCGCCCAGCCGCCGCGATGCTGAGCACGCTCGTCTGCCTGGCGGGCGCGGCGGCCGGGTCCGTCCAGGCCACGACCTGCACCGCGCGCTCCGGCGCGACGCCACCGCGCGTCGTCGAGCTCTACACCTCGGAGGGCTGCAGTTCGTGCCCGCCCGCCGACGTGTGGCTGTCCACGCTGAAGGGGCGCGCCGATGTCATCGCGCTCGGCTTCCACGTCACCTACTGGGACCGGCTCGGCTGGCCCGACCGCTTCGCGAACGAGGCCTACACACGGCGGCAGCACGAGATCGCAGCGCGCCACGGCAGCAGCAGCGTCTATACGCCGCAGGTCGTCGTCGACGGGCTCGACTGGCGCGGCTGGCCGCGACTGCCGCAAGCGGCTGCCGCGTCGTCGCCGTCGCATTCACTGTCGCACTCACGACCGCACTCGCCGCCGGAAGTCACGCTCACGCGCGCCGCCGACGGCCAGGTGCAGGCGCACGTGTCGCCGGCGGCGGGCGCGGATGCGACGCAAACGCTCACCGCCTACTGGGCCGTGGTCGAGCACCAGCACACGAGCCGCGTGCGCACCGGCGAGAACGCCGGCGAGACGCTGCGCCACGACCATGTCGTGCGCCTGCATCGCACGCTGCCTGCATTCGCGGCGCGCGAGGGACTGACCAGCCGCCTCGACGTGCCGCCCGGTGTTGCCGCGCATCCGCGCCGCATCGTCTTCGTCGTCACTTCGTTGCCCGACGCGCGGCCGCTGCAGGCCGTGGCGCTGGACTGCTGAGCGGAGCGAGAGCCGGCGTGCCGCCTGTCAGGTGAACAGCCGGCGCGCCGCCCGTCAGGTGAACAGCCGGCGTGCCGCTGGCGTGCCGGCCGCCAGGTCGAGCGCCTCGAGGCCGCGGTACAGCCGCTGCAACTCCTGCCCGATGGCCTGGAAGGCGTGCAACGTGATCGGTTCGCCGAGGTCGTCGACGGCGCTCGCGTCCAGGTCCTCGGCCAGCTGCGTGGCCATGCGATGCAGCGTCGGGAAGGGCTCCGCACTTTCCGGCGTCTGCGGCACGTCGAGCGTCAGCGTGCAGTCGCGCACCGCGGCGGCTTGCGGGTCCTCGGCCAGCGCCGCCTGTGCGTCGACGACCAGCACCAGCAGCGGCGGCTCGCCCTCGTCGGCGGCCGGCAACACCCAGCGGCCGGGCAGCACGCCGGGCACGAAACCGGCGCGCGCGGCGATCTGCTGCAGGTAGCTCACCGACCAGGCCACGCCGTTGCTGCGCAGGCCGATCGAGAGCTGCGCGTCGAGCGGGCTGGCCAGGGTGTCGAGCTCGCGCGCGCGCGCCACCACGTCGAGCATGTCGGGCGCGTCGGCGCGCGCATGGATGGCCTCGGCAAAGGCCTCGATCTTCTGCACGAACTCGCTGTACTCGATCTCGTTGAGCGGCCCGGTGCGGCTGGCCAGCTGCACGCCGGCCTGCAGCTCGCTGTAGCGCTGCCCGAGCGCCAGCGGCTCCCACAGCCCGGTGTGCATGTCCAGCCCCTCGATGTAGAAAGGCTTGCTGCCGGCGCGCCGCGTGGGCGGCAGGTGGGCGAGCGCGGTCTCGCCGGCGATCGGGTGCTCGAGCGCCAGCGGCACGATGGCGTCGATGAGCGCGTCGAGGCGCAGCTCGCGCCGCGGCGGGCTGCGCAAGGCCGCCGCCAGCTCGGAAGGCGTCACCGGCTGCAGACCCTCTTCGAGCCGCAAACCCGAACCCGAGCCCGAGCCCGTTCCCGCCTCGCCCTCCAGCCCGAGCGAGGGCTCGACGCGGTCGGGCTCGAGCGGCACCGTCGCCGGACCGTAGGGGTCCGCGCGCGTACGCGGCGACATGCGGCGCACGCGCCACCAGCCGTGCAACACCAACCCCAGCAGCACCACGCCACCGAGAACGGCGAGCGCGGCGGCCAGGGTCATGTCGGGCAGCGCACCGTCACGCCGCTTCGGCCAGGGTCACCGCGGACTCCATGTCCACGGCGACGATGCGGCTCACGCCCTGTTCCTGCATCGTCACGCCGATGAGCTGCTCGGCCATCTCCATCGCGATCTTGTTGTGGCTGATGAAGAGAAACTGCGTGCCGCGGCTCATCTCGGTGACGAGCTTGCGGTAGCGCTCGGTGTTGGCGTCGTCCAGCGGCGCGTCGACCTCGTCGAGCAGGCAGAACGGCGCCGGGTTGAGCTGGAAGATCGCGAAGACGAGCGCGATCGCCGTGAGCGCCTTCTCGCCGCCGCTGAGCAGGTGGATGGTGCTGTTCTTCTTGCCCGGCGGCTGCGCCATCACCTGCACGCCGGCGTCGAGGATCTCGGCGCCGGTCATCACCAGGCGCGCATTGCCGCCGCCGAAGAGCAGCGGAAACATGCGCCCGAAGTGCTCGTTGACCTGGTTGAAGGTGGAGGCGAGCAGCTCGCGCGTCTCGAGGTCAATCTTGTGGATGGCGTCCTCGAGCGTCTTCATGGCGTCCTGCAGGTCGGCGCTCTGCGCGTCGAGGAAGGCCTTGCGCTCGCGTGACGTGGTCAGCTCGTCGAGCGCGGCGAGGTTCACCGCCCCGAGCGCGGTCACCTCGCGCTGGATGCGGTCGATCTCGCTTTGCAGGCCATAGAGCTTGACGCCGCCCTCCTCGATGCCGCGCGCCAATGCCTCGAGGTCCACCGCCGCCGCGGCAAGCTGCTCCAGGTACTGAGCGCCACCGAGCTGCGCCGCCTGCAGCTCGAGCTGCAGCTGCGTGATGCGCTCGCGCTGCGGCTCCAGGCTGCGCTCGTGCGCGAGGCGCTGCTCGTCGGCGGCGCGCAGCTTGGCGGCGAGGTCGTCGTACTCGCCTCGCGCCGCGGCGAGCACCTGCTCGCGGTCGAGCTTGAGCGCCAGCGCCGCCTGCAGGCCCGACTCCGCGCTGGCGTCGTCGAACGAGCCCAGCTCGAGCTCGAGCTGCTGGCCGGCTGCCCGGTTGCTCTCGATCTGCTCGGTGGCGGTCTCGATGCTGCGCTGCAGTTCACCTCTGCGCCCGGCCAGCGCGCGCGCCTGGAAGCCGGCCTCCTGCGCCTGCCGCTCCAGCGCACGCTGCTGCTCGCGCGCATCGGCGAGCGCACGCTCGGCGGCGATGACGCCGTCGTCGACCTCGGCGTGGCGCTCCTGCGCACCGGCCAGCTCGATGTCGAGCTCCTCGAAGCGCGCCTCGCCGATGGCGCGGCGCTCGGCCAGCGCCTCGAGCTCGGCGTCGGTCTCGGCCAGTTCGCCGGCGAGCTGCTGCCCGCGCGCGCTCGCCGCCTCGGCCTGCTGCGCCAGGCGCAGCACTTCCACGTGCAGCGCATGGGCGCGGTTCTGCGTCTCGGCGGCCTCGCGGCGCGCCGTCTGCTCGCGTTGCGCCGCGTCGGTGTAGGCGGCTTCGAGGCGCACCGCCTGCGCGCGCGCCTCCTCGGCGATGAGCGCCTGCGCGCGCTGCTCGCGCTCGAGGTTCTCGATCTCCTGCGCGCGCGCCAGCATGCCCGCCTGCTCGGAGTCGGGCGCGTAGAAGCTGACCGCGAACTGCGAGACGGCGTGCCCCTCGCGCGTCATGATCACTTCGCCGTGCGTCAGCCGCGTGCGGGCGGCCAGCGCCTCGTCGATCGAGGCGGCGGTGTAGACGCCTTCGAGCCAGTCGTTGAGCAGCGCCTTCAGGCCGGCTTCGCCCAGGCGCAGCAGGTCCGACAGGCGCGGCAGCGTCTGGTGCGTGTTGTCGATGGCCGCCTGCGGCGCGGCATAGAAGGCGAGCTTGGCCGGCGGTGCATCCGTCGCGAAGGCGCGCACGGTGTCCAGGCGGCCCACCGAGAGTGCGTTGAGCCGCTCGCGCAGGGCCGACTCGAGCGCCGTCTCCCAGCCCGACTCGATGTGCACGCGCGTCCACAGGCCCTGCAGGCCGGCCAGGCCATGACGCTCGAGCCAGGGCTTGAGCTTGCCTTCGGTCTGCACCTTCTCCTGCAGCGCGCGCAGCGCGTCCGACCGGGCCTTGATGTCGGCGAGCCGCGCCGCGGCGCGCGCCGATTCTTCCTGCGCTGCGCGGCGCTGCTCGTCGAGCTGCGGCACAAGCTCGCCCAGCTCGGCGAGGCGCCCCGCGGCGACGTCGCGCGCGCCCACCGCCGATGCCTCCTGGACGCGCAGCGCCTCCAGACGCTGCAGGTCGGGCGCCTCGATGCCCTTGTGCTCGTTGCCCAGCCGCTCGCGGCGCGCGCGCAAGGTGCGCGTCTGCTCCTCGATGCTGCGGCTCTCGGCGGCCAGCACCTGGATCTGCTGCTGCACCTGCGCGACCACGCCGCGCTGGGCGTTGCTGCGGCCCTGCGCGGCACGCACCGCCTCCTCGAGGTCGGGCAGCCGTGCGCCCTGTTCTTCGGCCTGGCCGGCGAGCACGGCCGCCTGCTCGTCCGCCGCTGCGATCTGCAGGGCGATCTGCTCGAGCTCGGCGCGCGCCTCGTCCTGGCGCACCGCCCATTGCTGGTTCTGCGCGCGCAGGTCGGCCAGCCGCTGCTCGGCGCGCTTGCGGCCCTCGACGACGTAGCGGATGCGCTCCTCGAGCCGGCTCACCTCGAGCTGCGCCTCGCCGAGCAGGCCCTGCTTGGCATGCAGCGCGTCGCTGGCGGTGTAGTGCGCCTGCCGCAGCGTCTCGAGCTCGGCCTCGACGTGGCGCAGGTCCGCCAGCCGCGCCTCCAGCGCCGTGCTCGCCTCGGCCACGGTGGCCTTGATGCGCTCTTCCTCGCCGGCGGCGTCGCGGTGCTTCAGGAACCACAGCTGGTGCAGTTTGAGCGTGCCCGCGTCCTGCAAGGCACGGTACTGCGAGGCCACCTCGGCCTGCTTCTCGAGCTTCTCGAGGTTGCTGCCGAGCTCGCGCAGGATGTCGTCGACGCGTGTCAGGTTCTCGCGCGTGTCCTTGAGCCGGTTCTCGGTCTCGCGGCGGCGCTCCTTGTACTTGCTGACGCCGGCCGCCTCCTCGAGGAAAAGGCGCAGCTCCTCGGGGCGGCTCTCGATGATGCGGCTGATCGTGCCCTGGCCGATGATGGCGTAGGCGCGCGGGCCGAGGCCGGTGCCGAGGAACACGTCCTGCACGTCGCGCCGGCGCACCGGCTGGTTGTTGATGAAGTAGCTCGAGCTGCCGTCGCGCGTGAGCACGCGCTTGACGGCGATTTCCGCAAAGCTGTTCCACTGCCCGCCGGCGCGCGCCGCGGTGTTGTCGAAGACGAGCTCGACACTGGCGCGGCTGGCCGGCTTGCGGTTGCCGCTGCCGTTGAAGATCACGTCCTGCATGCTCTCGCCGCGCAGTTCGCTCGCCTTGCTCTCGCCGAGCACCCAGCGCACGGCGTCGATGATGTTGCTCTTGCCGCAGCCGTTGGGGCCGACCACGCCGACGCGCTGCCCGGGCAGCTGGAACGTCGTGGGCTCCGCGAAGGACTTGAAGCCCGAGAGCTTGATGGAGGAGAGACGCATCGGGGTCGGCGGCACGGCCCGCGACCGGCTTCGGGCCGGGCGCAGGCGACCGCTGCAAGTGCTTGAATCTACAAGGAAAAATGCGCTCGAAGCCGAGCGCAGAGGCGGCGGATGATAGCATCGCGCCCCTCGTGAAGAGCCGAATGCGCCGCCCGCCGCGGCACCGGTTTGCGAGAGCGCCGCGCGCGGCCGACCCACCCGATCCCATGCCCAAGAAAGCCCTGAACCAGCGGCGCGCACCCGCCGTGCCGCCGACCGCACCGAGCCGGGACCTGCAGGTCTTTCCGAACCCGGCGCCCGAGCGCGACTACGTGATCCGTTTCGACGTGCCCGAATTCACCTGCCTGTGCCCGCTGACAGGCCAGCCGGACTTCGCGCACTTCACGATCGAGATCGTCGCCGACAGGCTCTGCGTCGAGCTCAAGAGCCTGAAGATGTACTTCTGGAGCTACCGCAACGAGGGTGCGTTCCACGAGAAGGTGACCAACGCGATCTGCGACGACCTCGTGCGCGCCATCGCGCCGCGCTTCCTGCGCATCCACGCCGACTGGTACGTGCGTGGCGGCATCCGCACCTTCGTCACCGCCGAGCATCGCAGGAAGGGCTGGAAGCCGGCGCCGAAAGTGGAGTTGCCCGCGGCATGACCGCTCACAGCGCTGCTCACGCCGCCACCGCGGCCACCGGGGCCGCTGCTGCCGCCACCGCCCTGACGCCAGGCGATGCACTGCGCCCGGCCTACCAGAAGTTCGCGGTGCACGTGAAACCGAGCCGCATCGACGGCCAGGGCGCCTTCGCCGCCGAGCCGATCCCGCCGCGGTTGAAGATCGGCGAGATCCGCGGCGAGAGCATCAGCGTCGCCGAAGCACGCGTCCGCGCCACGCGCAGCGAGCGCATCATGATCGTCGAGCTCTCGGCGCGCCGGGCGATCGACTTCAGCAAGAGCGCCGACCCGATGCGCTTCACCAACCACAGCTGCCAGCCCAACGCGCGGCTCGTGATCCGCAACGGCCGGGTCGAGTTCTACGCGCGGCGTGCCATCACGCCGGGCGAGGAGATCACCGTCGATTACGGCGAGACGCACCACGAGGGCAGGCTCGCCTGCCGCTGCGGCGCACCGGGCTGCCGCGGAGCACTGTGAGGGTGGGCCTGCGGCTCTCGTGGGCGTTGAGCGCAGGCGTCGTGGCGCTGGCCTCGTGCTTGCCTGCCGAGGTGCTGGCGCAGCCGCAGGCGCCGGCATCGAGCCCTGCCGCGGCACCGCGCACCGGCGATGTGCAGCCGCTCGCCGACGGCATCTGGCTGCTGCCCGGCCGTTTCGAGCGCGGCCGCCAGCCCGATGGCAACAGCGTCCTGCTGCAGGGGCGCGAGGGGCTCGTGCTCATCGACAGCGGCCGCCACGCCGAGCACACCGGCGCGCTGATCGAATGGGCGCGCGCTCGCGGCCAGCCGATCCGCGTCGTCCTCAATACGCATTGGCACCTCGACCACCTCGGCGGCAACGCCATGCTGCGCGAGGCCGTGCCCGGGCTGCGTTCGCTGGCGAGTGCGGCCGTGCGCGACGCGGTCGCCGAGCGCATGCCGCGCAGCGCGGCCGACCTTCGCCGCATGCTCGCCGACCCCGCCACCGATGCGCAAACGCGCCGCATGGTCGAGATCGATCTGGCCCTTCTCGAGCGCCGCGCCGCGCTGGCCCCGGACGAACTGGTCGGCGCCGCGCCACACGAGATCGCACCGGCCGGGCGCCGCCTGCAGGTCGGCGTCGAGCGCGGGGTGAGCGGCGGCGACCTCTGGGTGCTGGACCGCGCCAGCGGCATCCTGGTGATCGGCGACTTCGTGACGCTGCCAGTGCCCTTCTTCGACACCGCCTGCGCCGAGCTCTGGCGTGACGCGCTGGCGCGGCTTGGCGAACTGCCCTTCACGCGCGTCGTGCCCGGGCACGGACCGGTGATGGATGGCGAGGTCTTCCGGCGCTACGTGCGCGCCTTCGGCCGCCTCGTCGATTGCGCCGCAAGCGAAGAGCCCGCGGCCGCCTGCGCCGCGCGCTGGGCGGAGGATCTCGGCCCGCTGCTGCCCGAACCCTCGCGCCGTGGCGCCACGGCGATGCTCAGTCACTACTTCGACGCGGTGCTGCGCGCCCCGCCTGCGCAGCGGCGGCAGTACTGCCCGGCCTGAAGGGGCTGCTGGGCTGCTCGGGCCCCTGCTCGCAGGCGTCAGCGCGCCACGGCCAGAGTCGCACGCAGCGCTTCGAGGTAAGTGTCGAACATCTGCAGGTCGTTGTGCCCCGCCCCGGGCACACGCACGAGGCGTGCCTCTTTCACCGCCTTCGCCTGGCCGAGCAGGCGCTCGCTGTGGTGCAGGCCGATCACCTCGTCCTGCTCGCCGTGCAGCAGCAGCAAGCGGCCCTTCAACCGCGCCACCGCGAGGTCGGTGCGCAGCGGATAGCGCAGCAACGCCGCCGGCACCCAGCGGTAGTGCTCGGCGGCGAGCGCCGCCATGCTCTCGTAGGGCGAGATGAGCACGGTGAGATCGGGCGCCACGTCGGCCGCCAGGCTTGCGGCGAGCGCACTGCCGAGCGAGCGGCCGACGATCACGAGCCGCTTGCCGGCGTAACGCGGCGCCACCTGGTCCCATGCGGCGCGCACGTCCGCCAGCAGCTGCTCCTGGCTGCGCACCTCGCCACCGCTCTTGCCGTAGCCGCGATAGTCGAGCATGAAGATGTCGTGGTTGACGCCGCGCCAGAAGTCGGCATTGACGAACCAGCCCTGCAGGTTGCCGGCATTGCCGTGCAGGTAGAAGACGATGCCCTCGGGCGCCGGCAGGCGCAGGTGCAGCGCATGCAGGCGCGCCGGGCTCTCGGAAGGCAGGGGCGCCGGCCGCTCGATCCAGACCTCGTGCACGTCGGCACCGAACTCGAAGCGATGGTCCGCAGCGAGCTTCTGCGGCAGGAAGATCAGCTTCTCCTGCCCGAACCACAAGAGCGCCAGCATCGCCGCGTACAACGCGGCCACGGCGAGCGGCAACGACCACAGCAGGTGCATCGGGAGACGAGGGGCAGGCCGTGCTTGTGATGCTGAAGATGCTCGCGCCATCGACGCCTAGGATAATCGCGCCATGGTCAATCCGCGCCTGGCGTTGCTGCATCCGTACCCCTTCGAGCGCTGGCGCGAACTGACGAGCGATATCCGGCCGCCCGCTCATCTGCTGCCCATCAGCCTGGGTATCGGCGAGCCGCGCCACAAGACGCCGGCGCTGATCGAAGAGGCGCTGGTGCAGGCGCTGCCGGCGCTCTCGGGCTACCCCGCCACGGCCGGGGAGCCGGCGCTGCGCGAGGCCGTCGCCGCCTGGGTGCATCGGCGCTACGGCGTGGCGCTGAATCCCGGTACGCAGGTGCTCCCCGTGAACGGCTCGCGCGAGGCGCTCTTCGCCTTCGCGCAGGTGGTGATCGACGACACCAGGCCGGGCGCCACGGTGGTGTGCCCCAATCCCTTCTACCAGATCTACGAGGGCGCGGCCCTGCTCGGCGGCGCGCAGCCGCACTACGTGGCCAGCGATGCAGCGCGCAACTTCGCGGCGGATTGGGACAGCGTGCCCGCCGAGGTGTGGGCGCGCACGCAGCTGCTCTACGTCTGCTCGCCGGGCAACCCCACAGGCGCGGTGATGCCGCTGCCCGAGTGGCAGCGCCTCTTCGAGCTCTCCGACCGCCACGGCTTCGTCATCGCCAGCGACGAGTGCTATTCGGAGATCTACTTCCGCGACGAACCGCCGCATGGGCCACCCATCGGCTCGCTCGAGGCGGCCAAGGCGCTCGGGCGCGATGACTTCCGCAATCTCGTCGCCTTCACGTCGCTGTCCAAGCGCAGCAACGTGCCCGGGCTGCGCTCGGGCTTCGTCGCCGGTGACGCGCGCTGGATCACGCCCTTCCTGCTCTACCGCACCTATCACGGCAGCGCCATGAGCGGCATGGTGCAGCGGGCCAGCATCGCTGCCTGGGGCGACGAGGCGCATGTCGTCGCCAACCGCGAGCTCTACCGCACCAAGTTCGCCGAGGTCACGCCGATGCTGGCGCAGGTGCTCGACGTCAAGCTGCCCGACGCCGCGTTCTACCTCTGGGCCGGCCTGCCCGCGGTCTGCGGCGGCGACGAGATCGAGTACGCCCGCGGGCTGCTCGCTCAATACAATGTCGCGGTGCTTCCCGGCCGCCTGCTTGCGCGCGAGGTCGCAGGCCGGCCGAACCCCGGCGCCGGGCGCATCCGCATGGCGCTGGTCGCCACCCCCGCCGAGTGCCGCGAGGCCGCGCAACGCATCGTCTCCTACACGCAAGAACTCACGCGAAGACCCAGCCCATGACCTCCCCCACGCTGCAAGCCGCCATCGAGAACGCCTGGGAGGCCCGCGCCCAGATCAGTGCCATCAACGCGCCGCAGGTGCGCGAACAGGTCGAGCAGGTGATTTCCGAGCTCAACGCCGGCCGTCTGCGCGTGGCCGAACGCCGCGGCGTCGGCGAATGGGTCGTCAACCAGTGGGTGAAGAAGGCGGTGCTGCTGAGCTTCCGCCTCAACGACAACCGCATCATGCGTGCCGGCGACCTCGGCTTCTACGACAAGGTGCCGGTGAAATTCGCCCACCTCGACGACGAGGCGATGCGCGAAGCCGGCGTGCGCGTCGTGCCGCCGGCGGTGGCGCGGCGCGGCAGCTTCATCGCCAAGGGCGCGATCCTGATGCCGAGTTACGTCAACATCGGCGCCTACGTCGGCGAAGGCACGATGGTCGACACCTGGGCCACCGTCGGCAGCTGCGCGCAGATCGGCAAGAACGTGCACCTCTCCGGCGGCGTCGGCATCGGCGGCGTGCTCGAGCCGCTGCAGGCCAACCCCACGATCATCGAGGACAACTGCTTCATCGGCGCGCGCAGCGAGGTCGTCGAGGGCGTCATCGTCGAGGAGAACTCGGTCATCAGCATGGGTGTCTACCTCGGCCAGAGCACGAAGATCTACAACCGCATGACCGGCGAGGTGAGCTACGGCCGCGTGCCGGCGGGCAGTGTCGTCGTCAGCGGCTCGTTGCCCGCCACCGACGGCAGCCACAGCCTGTATTGCGCCGTGATCGTCAAGCGCGTCACCGCCGCCACGCGCGAGAAGACGTCCATCAACGAACTGCTGCGCGACTGAGCACGCGCACGCAACCAACGGAGACTTGCCGACATGTCGAACAACCTCGAGCGCGTGCTGCGCCTGATGGCGGAGAAGAGCGCCTCCGACGTGTACATGGCGGCCAACACGCCGATCCTCATCAAGATCCACGGCCAGATCCTGCAGTTGTCCGACCAGACGCTGGCGCAGCACCAGACGCGCCAGCTGCTGGCCGAGATGCTGACGCCGCAGCAGCTGGAGGAGCTCGACGACACCGGCGAGCTCAACGTCGGCATCTCGATGCAGCGCGTGGGCAGCTTCCGCCTCTCGGCCTTCAAGCAGCGCGGCTCGATCGCGGCGGTGGTGCGCTGCATCCCGTTCGTCATCCCCACGCTCGAGACGCTCGGCCTGCCCAACCTGCTGAGCCAGCTCGTGGTCGAGAAGCGCGGCCTGATCCTGATGGTGGGCGCCACCGGCACCGGCAAGAGCACGACGCTCGCCTCGATGATCGAGTGGCGCAACCAGCAGCTGACCGGCCACATCCTCACCATCGAGGACCCGATCGAATTCCTCTTCTCCAACAAGAAGAGCATCGTCAACCAGCGCGAGGTGGGCCGCGACACGCAAAGCCTGCAGATCGCGCTGAAGAATGCGCTGCGCCAGGCGCCCGACTGCATCCTCATCGGCGAGATTCGCGACCGCGAGACGATGAGCTCGGCGCTCTCCTATGCACTGTCGGGCCATCTCGTGCTGGCCACGCTGCACGCCAACAACAGCTACCACGCGATGGGGCGGATCCTGTCGTTCTATTCGCCGGAGGCGCGCCCGACGCTGCTCGCCGACCTTGCCGCGGGCCTGCGCTCGGTGGTCTCGCAGCGCCTGTTGCGCAGCAACGCCGGCGGGCGCGTGCCGGCGATCGAGGTCATGCTCAACACCAAGCTCATCTCCGAGCTCATCGAGAAGGGCGACCTTTCCGGCGTAAAGGAGGCGATGGAGAAGTCCCTCGCCGAGGGCTCGCAGACCTTCGAGCAGGATATCGCGCGCCTCATCAACGACGGCATCGTCTCGCGCGACGAGGGCATGGCCTACGCCGACAGCCCGACCAACCTGCTGTGGCGGCTGCAGAACGAGCAGACGCCCGTCTCGCGCGTCACGCCGAACAAGAAGGAAGAGCCCGAGGCCGCCAGCTTCACCGAGATCGTCATCGACGTGCGCGGCGAGGAGCCGCCGCCGCGCAAGCCGGGCACCCCTGCCTTCGCAGGCGCACCGGGCCGTTCCTGATCGCGCCCGTGAACGACACGCTGCGCCTCACCGAGCAACTCATCTCCTGCCGCTCGGTCACCCCGGCCGACGGCGGCGCGCTGGCGCTGCTGGCCGAGCGGCTTACCGCCGCCGGCTTTGCCTGCGAGCGTCTCGATGCCGAACCGCCTGATGCGGCGCCCGTTGCACGCGTCGGCAACCTCTTCGCCGTGCACGCCGGCGGCCGGCCCGGGCCCACGGTGGTTCTGCTCGGCCATGTCGACGTCGTGCCGCCGGGGCCGCTCGCGGCCTGGCAGAGCGACCCCTTCGTGCCCACGCACCGCGACGGTCGCCTCTACGGCCGCGGCGCCGCCGACATGAAGACCGCGGTGGCGGCGATGACGGTGGCCGCCGAACAGTTCGTCGCCGCATCGCCCGGGCACGCCGGCCGCGTGGCCTTGCTCTTCACGAGCGACGAGGAGGGCCCCTCGCTGCACGGCGTGCGCCATGTCGTCGAGGTGTTCGCCGCGCGCGGCGAGAAGCTCGACGCCTGCATCGTCGGCGAGCCGACGTCCGTGCAGCGGCTGGGCGACATGATCAAGAACGGCCGCCGCGGCACGCTCTCGGGCCGCCTCGTCGTCAAGGGCGTGCAGGGGCACGTGGCCTATCCGCAGCTGGCGCGCAACCCGGTGCACGAGCTCGCGCCGGCGCTGGCCGAGCTCGCGGCCACGCGCTGGGACGAAGGCAACGAGCACTTCCCGCCCACCACCTGGCAGGTGAGCAACCTGAACGCCGGCACCGGCGCACTCAATGTCATCCCGGGCACGGCGGTGTGCGAGTTCAACTTCCGCTACAGCACCGAGTCCACGACCGCAGGGCTGAAGCAGCGCGTACACGAGATCCTGGAGCGGCATCGTGTCGAACACGAGATCGCCTGGACACACGGCGGCGACCCGTTCCTCACGCGGCCCGGCACGCTCAGCGAAGCCCTCTCGGCGGCCATCGCCGCCGAGTGCAGCGGCCTCATGCCCGAGCTCTCCACCACCGGCGGCACCTCCGACGGCCGCTTCATGGCGCGCCTGTGCCCGCAGGTGGTCGAGTTCGGCGTCGTCAACGCCAGCATCCACCAGGTCGACGAGTGGGTCGAGGTGGCGAGCGTCGGGCCGCTGACGAACATCTACCGGCGCACCCTCGCCGCGCTGCTCGCGCCGTGAAGCTGATTGACTGTGTCGAGCGGACGGCCGAACGCCTCGAGTCCGCGGGTGTCGCCTTCGGCCATGGCACCACCAACGCCTTCGACGAAGCGGCATGGCTGGTGCTGTGGCGCCTCGGGCTGCCGCTCGATGCGCTCGACGAGAACGCCGGGCGCGGCCTCGATGCCTCCGAGCTCGCCGCCGTGCAGGCACTCGTCGACGAGCGCATCGCGAGCCGCCGGCCGGCCGCCTACCTCACCGGCGAGGCGTGGCTGCAGGGCGTGCCCTTCGACGCCGACGAGCGCGCGATCGTGCCGCGCTCGCTGATCGCCGAGCCGCTGGTCGACGGCACGCTCGAGGCGCTGCTGGGCCGCGAACCACACCAGGTGCTCGACCTGTGCACCGGCAACGGCAGCCTCGCCGTGCTCGCCGCCCTCGCCTGGCCCGAGTGCCGCGTGCTCGGTACCGACCTCAGCGCCGAGGCGCTGGCGTTGGCGCAGGGCAACCTGACGCGGCACGCGTTGGCCGATCGTGCCCGGCTGCGCCGCGGCGACGGCCTGGCGGCGCTGCGCGCCGACGAGCGCTTCGACCTCGTGCTGTGCAACCCGCCCTACGTCAATGCCGAATCGATGAGCTCGCTGCCGCCCGAGTTCCGCGCCGAACCGGCGCTCGCGCTCGCCGGTGGCGAAGACGGCATGTCCTTCGTGCGCCCGCTGCTGGCCGGCATCGCGGCGTACCTGCGGCCCGAGGCGGCACTCGTGCTCGAGATCGGCCATGAGCGCGCCCACTTCGACGCCGCCTTTCCGGGCCTCGAGCCGCTGTGGCTGGCCACCAGCGCCGGCGACGACCAGGTGCTCGTGCTCACGCGCGAGCAGCTCACCTCCGGGGAGGCGCGCTCACGATGATCACGGTGCGCAACGTCACGCTGCGCCGCGGCGCCAACATCGTGCTGCAGGGCGCGGGCTTCACGCTGAACCCGGGCGAGAAAGCCGGCCTCGTGGGCCACAACGGCGCCGGCAAGTCGAGCCTCTTCGCGCTGCTCGCCGGCCGCCTGCATGCCGACCAGGGCGACGTCGACTTGCCGCCGCGCTGGCAGATCGGCGAGGTGGCGCAGGACATGCCGGACACCGCCGACGCGGCGACCTCGTTCGTGCTGCAAGGCGACGCACCGCTGATGCGCGCGCAGGCGCGGCTCGCCGCCGCCGAGGACAGCGACGACGGCCATGCCATCGCCGAGGCGCATGGCGCGCTCGATGAGGCAGGCGCCTTCGACGCCCCGGCGCGCGCGCAGGCGCTGCTGCTCGGCCTCGGGTTCAAGAGCGCCGAACTCGACGCGCCGGTGAACAGCTTCTCCGGCGGCTGGCGCATGCGGCTGCAGCTGGCGCGCGCGCTGATGTGCCCGGCCGACCTGCTCTTGCTGGACGAGCCGACCAACCACCTCGACCTCGACGCGCTCGTCTGGCTCGAGAGCTGGCTGCAGCGCTTCGCCGGCACGCTGCTGATCATCAGCCACGACCGCGAGTTCCTCGACGCCGTCACGCGCGTCACGCTGCACGTCGACCAGGGAGCGGTGACGCGCTACGCCGGCAACTACACCGCCTTCGAGTCGATGCGCGCCGAGCGCCTCTCGCAGGCCGCCAGCGCCTACGCGCGGCAGCGCGAGCGCATCGCGCACCTGCAGCGCTTCATCGACCGCTTCAAGGCCAAGGCGACCAAGGCCAAGCAGGCGCAAAGCCGCGTCAAGGCGCTGGCGCGCATGGAAAAGCTGGCGCCGGTGCTGACGGCGAGCGACTTCCAGTTCGAGTTCCGCGAGCCGGCGAGCCTGCCCAACCCGATGCTCGTGCTGCGCGATGTGGTCTGCGGATATGGCACCACCAGGATCGTGCGCGACGTCAACCGCACCGTGCTCGCCGGCCAGCGCATCGGCATCCTCGGCGCCAACGGCCAAGGCAAGTCGACGCTCGTGAAGACGATCGCGCGCACGCTGCCGGCGCTCGCGGGCACCGTCACCGAGGGCAAGGGGCTCGCCATCGGCTACTTCGCGCAGCAGGAGATGGACCTGCTGCATGCCGACGACACGCCGCTGCAGCTGATGACGCGCCAGGCACGCCTGGCACGCGAGACGGCGCAGGCCGGGCTCGGCGGCGAAGACACGCGCGAGCAGGCGCTGCGCAACTTCCTCGGCCAGTTCCGCTTCGACGGCGAGATGGTGCAGCGCCCGGTGGGCACGCTCTCGGGCGGCGAGCGCGCGCGCCTGGTGCTCGCCACCATCGTCTGGCAACGGCCCAACCTGCTGCTGCTCGACGAGCCGACCAACCACCTCGACCTCACGACCCGCGAGGCGCTGTCGATCGCGCTCAACGAGTTCGACGGCACGGTGCTGCTCGTCAGCCACGATCGCGCCCTGCTGCGCGCGGTGTGCGACGAGTTCTGGCTCGTCACGCGGGGTGGCGTCGAGCCTTTCGACGGCGACCTCGACGACTACCAGCGCTGGCTGCTCGAGCTGAGCCGCGCCGCCATGCGCGGCGCCGAGGCGCCGACGCGGCCGCGCGCACCTGAGCCGAAGAAGGTAGCCGCGCCGAAGCTCGCGCCCACAGCGGCCACGCGCGCCGAACCAGGCGCCGCCGCGGGCTCGCCGCGCGACGATCGCAAGGCCAAGGCGCAGGCGCGTTCGCGCCTGGCGGAGAACACGCGGCCGCTGCGCATCGAACTGGCGCAGATCGACAAGCGCCTGGAGGCACTCGCAGGTGAGCGCCGCACCACCGAGGCCGCGCTCGTCGCCGGCGGCTTGCCCCCGTCCGAGATCGCCGAGCACGGCCGGCGCCTCAACCACGTCGCGGCCGAGACCGCGATGCTGGAGGAACGCTGGCTCGAGTTGCAGGAGCAACTCGAGTCGCTGAAGACGGCGGCGGGCTGAAGCCCTGGCGCCCGGGGTCCGCCGAAGTCAGCGGCCGCGGCCCTGCGGGTGGTACGGATACGGGTCGTAGCGGTTCGGGATGCCGTCGTGATCGCGGTCACGGCGGTCATGACGGTCGTAGCGCGGCGCGGTGTAGTGGCGATCGTGGCGGTTCGGAATGCCGTCGCCGTCCACGTCCCAGCGCGGGTTGTAGACGCGGTCGTAGCGGTTCGGAACGCCGTCGCCGTCGACATCCCAGCGGCTCGGCTCGCGATAGAACCCGCGCGGCGACACGAGCACCGGATGCACGTGCACCGGCGGAGCCGGAATCACGACGCGCGGCGCGACGACGGCCGGCGAGCCGATCGTGACCGACCATTGCACATCGGCTGCGCCATGGGCCTGCGCGGCACCCGCGCCGGCCAGCCCCGCGGCCAGGGCGAAGGCCATGGCGAGGGCGGCGATCATCGGACGTTGGCGTTTCATGCATGCACTCCTTGCTGGGTTGCGCGGTGCACGTTCGGCGGCCCCGCCCTCCGACAACGAGCGGCCCGCGCGGCACGTTCACGACGCAATGTTCGCGGCCGGTAAAGCTCTGTGAAGCGCGGGCGCGCCGGCACCGGCGGGCGCCGCGCGCCGTGGTCCGTTCGTCCTGATGTTGATCGCGCCGGCCTATATTGATTGCACACAATTGAATTGCGTGCTACATTCTCGGCCATGGCTTCCCGCTCACGCATTGCCGCCGACCCGCGCTGGCTCCAGCTCGACCACCAGTTGTGCTTCGCGCTGTACTCGGCCTCGCTGGCCATGACCAAGCTCTACAAGCCGCTGCTCGAGCCGCTCGGCCTTACCTACCCGCAGTACCTGGCCATGCTCGCGCTGTGGCAGGACGACGGCCTGGGCGTCTCGCAGCTCGGCGAGCGGCTGCAGCTCGACTCGGGCACGCTGACACCGCTGCTCAAGCGCCTCGAGGCCGCCGGCCTCGTGCAGCGCCTGCGCGACGCCGAGGACGAGCGGCGCGTCCGCTTGCAGCTCACGCCGGCAGGCCGGGCGCTGAAGACCCGCGCGCGCGCCGTGCCCGAGGCGGTGGCCTGCGCCAGCGGCTGCCGGCTCGACGAACTCGCCTCGCTGACCGCACGCCTGCAGGCGCTGCGCGACCAGATCGCGCAGGCCGCCACGACGCGCCGCGCCGGCTAGCCCCTCGGCGTCGCGCCTGCCCGCGACCCCGCGCTTTCCCTTTCCAACTGCCGGCGCATGCCGGCCCCACCACCCCTGACCGGAGAAACTCCATGGCCCTCGAGAAGACCCTCTACACCGCCCGTGCCACCACGAGCGGCGGCCGCCGCAACGGCAAGTCGCACAGCAGCGACGGCCAGCTCGCGTTGACGCTCAATGCACCCAAGGAACTGGGCGGCAACGGCGACGGCACCAACCCCGAGCAGCTGTTCGCGGCGGGCTACTCGGCTTGCTTCCTCGGCGCGATGCAGTTCGTCGCCGGCACGCAGAAGATCGCGCTGAGCCCCGAGACCAGCATCACGGCCGATGTCGGCTTCGGGCCGCTCGCCGGCGGCAAGAAGGGCTTCGGCATCGCGGTGGCGATGCAGGTCACGGTGCCGGGCCTGGACAAGGCGCAGGCCGAAGCCCTCGTCGCCGCCGCGCACGAGGTGTGCCCTTACAGCAACGCGACGCGCGGCAACATCGACGTGACGCTCACTGTCGTCTGATCCGTCGCCTGAACGCCGCCTGAGGCTCGCCGGCCGCCGCCGGCTCAGCGCGCCGCGGCGATCGGGTCGAGCATCAGGTCGAGCATCAGCTCGATGCGCGCCTGCGGCGCGGTGCGCATGCCGGCCGTTGGCAGCGAATCCGGACGGGCTCCCACCACCCCCCCGAGCTGGCACCGCGAGGCGCGCCGCACGACGACGCCTGCGGCCTCGGCACGCCTGGCCGCCTCCACGAGGTTGCGGTGCACGCTGCCGTTGCCGGTGCCGGCGACGACGATGCCGCGTGCGCCGGCGGCCACGAGCGCATCGATGACCGCGCCGCGCGCACCCGCGTGGCTGGTGACGATGTCCACCACCGGCCACGCTGTCGCCGGCGGCAGCGCCGCTGATGCGGCGTGCGCCGGCATGTCGGGCCAGGCGCGGAAGCGCTGCAGGCTGCCGTCGGCCATGACGCCGATCGCGCCGGCGTCGCCCGCATCGAAGGCCTCGACGCGGTAGCCGTGCACCTTGCGCAGGTCGGCCGCGCCGAAGACCTTGCCGGCAAACGCGACGAGCACGCCGCGCGCACCGGGCGTGGCGGCCAGCAGCACGGCGTCGAGCAGGTTCTGCGGCCCGTCGGCCGAGAGCGCGGTGGCCGGCCGCATGGCCGCGGTGAAGACCACCGGCTTGGCCACCGCCAGCGTGCGGTGCAGGAAGTACGCAGTCTCCTCCAGTGTGTCGGTGCCGTGCGTGACCACGAGCCCGGCGACCTCGGGCCGCGCCAGCACGGCCTGCGCGTGCTCGCGCAGCGCCAGCCACGTGCCATGGTCCATGTCGCAGCTGTCCAGCTGCGCGAGCGTCTCGGCCTCGACCGTCAGGCCCGATCGCCCGCCCAGCGCCGGCACCGCCGCCACCAGAGCCTCGGCCCCGAGCTGGCCGGCGCGGTAGCCGACATGGTCGTCGGCACGCGCCGCGACACCGGCAATCGTGCCGCCCGTCCCGAGGACGACCACGGTCTTGCCGGCCGAATTGCTTGCCACGCTTGGCATGTGCGCCTTTCTGGATGAAAATACAGTTACTGGACAAACAGCCAGCCAGCCGGCTCCGCACTCGGGCTCTTCAGCAAGTGCAGTCGTCGGTCACGCGGCCCCACGCCATGGACGACAGCCCGAAGCTCACCGCGCGCCAGCAGCAGATTCTCGACCTCGTGCAAAGCGCCATCGAGCGCACCGGCGCCCCACCCACGCGCGCCGAGATCGCCGCCGAGCTGGGCTTCCGCTCGGCCAACGCCGCCGAGGAGCACCTGCAGGCGCTGGCGCGCAAGGGGGTGATCGAACTCGCGCCGGGCACCTCGCGCGGCATCCGCTTGAAGTCCGACACGTTGCGCGCGCTCAACGCCGCGCGCCTGTCGCAGTACGGCAAGCAGTACGCGCTGCCGCTGCCGAGCCTGGCGCAGCTGACGTTGCCGCTGGTCGGCCGCGTCGCCGCCGGCAGCCCCATCCTCGCCCAGGAGCACATCGACCAGACCTTCCTCGTCGAGGCCTCGATGTTCCAGCGCCGGCCCGACTACCTGCTCAAGGTGCGCGGCATGAGCATGCGCGACGCCGGCATCCTCGACGGCGACCTGCTCGCCGTGCAGAAGGCGAGCGAGGCCAAGAACGGCCAGATCGTCGTGGCCCGCCTCGGCGACGATGTCACCGTCAAGCGCTTCCGCCGCACCAAGGCCGGCATCGAGCTGATCCCCGAGAACCCCGAGTTCCAGACCATCCTCGTGCCCGGCGGCCAGGAAAGCAGCGAAGGCTTCGCGCTCGAGGGCCTGGCCGTGGGGCTCATCCGCAACACCATGCTGATGTAGCCCCGGCCCGCCTGGAGGGTGGGCGGTTCGGGGTGCGTTTGGGGAACACGCCGCAGTCTTGCCGCGGCCATGCAGCGCCCGTGCCGCAGCAGCGCCCGAATTGGGCGTCCGAAGCCGCGCTGATCGGGCCTTCGGGCCTGCCCCTGCGGCGCGACCATGGTGTCCGCCGGGTGAAGTTCCGGCGCCCGTGTCCGATATCACACCCATGCCGCTGCCCACCGAAGATCGCCGCAAGTCCTGGTCGCGCCCCGGTCGCGTCGTGCACTTCGGCCACGCACCAAGATCCGACCGCCGCTCCACGCTCGGCGCCGGCGCGAGCGGCCTCAACGGCCTCAACTCGTCGCCCCCTTCGCTTCGCCACGCCCCCGACTCCGCCTGGCAGCGGTTCATGTTCTGGCTGCTCGCCCCGGCCCCGCAGGAAGCGGCACCGCCGCTGAATCGGCTGCCGGGCGTACGCGACGACTTCATCTTCGCCATCGCCGACCTGCCCGGCGCGGCCGCGCACGCGCTGCGCCACCGCATCCTGCATGCGCATTCGCTGCGTGACCTGTGGCACCTGCGCGCCGAGCTCTTCAATCTCGTCAGCGTCGAGCATGCACAGAGCGAAGCCGAGCGACGCCTGCTGCGCCTGAACCGCCACTTCCCGAGGCGCGCCGCGCGCTCGCAGTTCGGGAGTCTGGGAGCCTTGTGATGCTGACGACCCCTGCCGCCCCGCGCAACTACACCGCCGGCGCCCCCTGCGGCGACCGCCTCGCAGCCATCGCCGCACGGCGCGCCTTCGTGGCGCTCAAGCTCACCTTCGTCGACGCCGCCGCCAAGGTCGACGGCGCACACGCGCACTGGCTTCGCCAGCAGGTGCGCGCGGCCGAAGAACCGGTCGACCTGTGGCTGCTGCGCGCGCCATTGTTCAGCGGGCTCGCCGGCGGCCAGCCCGAACGGCGCCAGCTGCGCCAGCGCGTGCGCCGCGCCCTCGAGGCCGCGTTCTCCGAGCCGCAACCGAGCACGGCCTTCAGCACGGGCTTCAGCACGGTCTGAGCGCTCCCGGGCAGCAAACCCGCCTCGGCGCACTCACGCCCCGGGCGTCCCCGCCGGGGCCGCGCTACGCCTTCTTCACCCGCGCCTGGAAGGTGCGGCGGAACTTCTCCACCTTGGGGCCCACCACGAAGGCGCAGTAGCCCTGCCCCGGGTTGTTGGCGAAGTAGTGCTGGTGATAGTCCTCGGCGCGCCAGTAGTTCGCCAGCGGCGCCAGCTCGGTCACCACCTTGCCGCGGTGCGCCTCCTGCGCCGCCGCCACCACCTTGCGCACCACGGCCTCCTGCGCCGGCTCGTGCCAGTAGATGCCGCTGCGGTATTGCGGGCCGACGTCGTTGCCCTGCCGGTTCAGCGTCGTCGGGTCGTGGATGTGGAAGAAGATCTCCAGGATCTCGGCCAGCGTGATGCGCGCCGGGTCGAAGCGCACCTGCACCACCTCCGCATGCCCCGTGCGGCCACCGCACACCTGCTCGTAGCTCGGGTTGTGCGCGTGGCCGTTGCTGTAGCCGCTCTCGACGGCGAGCACGCCGTCGACGAGTTCGTACACCGCCTCCAGGCACCAGAAGCAGCCGCCGGCGAGCGTGATGGCCTCGGCCGAGCCGGCGGGACGGCTGTCGGGCCGGTGCTCGGCGCGGGTCACGGGGGATGCGGGGGTCGGGCTCATCGCTGCAAACTCCTTGGTCCAGGTCGCCGCAGGGGCGCAGCCGAGGGTGTCGGCGCGGCCCGGCCAGTCCTTACACTCGCCGCGATTATCGGAAGAGCACGGGCCCGAGGCTCGACAGGACAGGCATGAACGACTTCTTTCTCTGGCTCGGCATCGACACCTGGCGTTCGGCGCTGGCTGCGCTGGTGCTGCCGCCGGTCCCCTTCATCATCGTCATCGTGCTCGGTGCGCGCCTGTTCTCGCGCTACCGCGTGCGGGCCTGGCTGGTCGTGCTCATCGGCTGCCTGGGCGTGTGGGCGATGTGCACGCAGGCGGCCGGCTATGCCTTGACGCACTGGCTGCTGCCGCCGACGCGCTCGCTCACGCCCAACGAGATCGGCGACCTGAAGAAGGCGCCGCGCGCGGCCATCGTCGTGCTCGGTGCCGGCCATCGCGACCTGGCGCCCGAGTACGGCGTCTCGGACCTGCACCCGATGGGCGTCGATCGGCTGCGCTTCGGCCTGTGGCTGTCGCGCCAGACCGACCTGCCGGTGCTCTTCACCGGCGGGCGCGCCCATGGCTCGACGCCGGGGCAGAGCGAAGCCGAGATCGCCGCCCGCATCGCCGAGCGCGACTTCGGCCGGCCGCTGCGCTGGACGGAAAGCGAATCGCGCGACACGCGCGAGAACGCGCTGCGTTCGGTGGCGCTGCTGCGCCGCGAGGGCATCGAGCGCATCGTCGTCGTCACGCACGGCTACCACATGCCGCGCGCGCTCGACAACTTCCGCAAGGCCGTCGCGCAGGGCGGCGCCAACATGCAGCTCGTCGCCGCGCCGATGGGCATCTCGCCCTGGTTCAACCCGCGCGTCCTCGACTTCGTGCCGACCCGCTCCGGCTACAACCAGGTCGGGCTCGTGCTGCACGAATTCCTCGGCCGGCTCATCGGCGCCTGAGGCTCGCAGCCGCGCCCCCGGGGGCATGGGCAACGCACGCGGCTACCAAACCAGCGCGACGACGAAGATGCCCACCATCATGAAGGCGATCACCACCTTGGCAAGCATGCCCGCGAGCAGGCCGAGCCAGGTGGCCACACCCACCTTCACGGCCTGCGCCTGGCTGCGCCGCGCGAGGTATTCACCGAGCGCCGCACCCACCAGCGGCAGGAAGAGCACGCCGACGATGCCGAGCAGCAACCCGGCCACCGTGCCCAGCACGGCGCCGACGAGCGCCTGGCGGCTCGCGCCGGCCTTCTTCGCGCCGAGCAGGCTCGCCACGTAGTCGAGCACCCAGGACACCACCGCCAGCACCGTGAGCACGGCGAGCGTCCCCGCGCCGACGCGCGTGAAGTCGTCGATCCAGGCGCCGAGCACGATGCCACCGAGGATGAGCGCCGTGCCCGGCAAGGCCGGCAGCACGGTGCCGGCGAGCCCGACGACGATGAGCGCGGCACACGCCATCCACAGCAACGCGACGGTCACGGCATCCCTTCCCGCTTTGGCAACGATGGGCATGCTAGTGGGCAGCGCAGCACACGGGCGACGCCTGCACAGGTGGGGTCTTTCGGGCCCGCCCCTGGTTTGGCGGACACTCTGCCCTTCGCGCACCGAAGCGATGGGCTCCCTGCCCGCCCGGTGCCTCACACATCCACGGAGACTCCTGCAATGAAGACCTGGTTGATCGGTGCCCTCGTGCTGGCGCTGGCAGCGCCTCTCGTACCCGGCGATGCGGACGCCAGGCGCCTGGGCGGCGGCAAGTCCACCGGCACGCAGCGCAGCATGCCCGAGCGCACGTCGCCGTCGTCGACCACCCCGCCGACGCAGCCGGCGCACTCGCCCACGGCGGCTCCGGGCCAGCAGGCCGCCGCGCCGGCCGCAGCGGCCGCACCCACCGCCGCTGCCGCGGCAGGCAAGCGCTCGTGGCTCGGCCCCATCGCCGGCCTGGCCGCAGGCCTCGGGCTGGCCGCGCTGATGAGCCACCTCGGCCTCGGCGAGGCCTTCGCCAACTTCCTGATGCTCGCGCTGCTCGCCGTCGCCGTGATCGCGCTGGTGGCGTTCATCCGCCGGCGCATGGCCGGCGGCACGGGGCGCCAGCCCGCGCTCGCAGGCGCCGCCGCCGGTGCCGGTTCGCCGGCGCAGGTGTCGTGGCCCGCGGCTGGTGCCGGCGCGACGCCGCTGCAGCGCCAGGTCGAGCCGACCTTCGGCGAGCCGGTGCCGCCCTCGTCGGCCGCCACGGCGTCCTCCACCTCCTCCACACCCTTGGCCCCGGCCTTCGTCCCCGCCGCCTTCGACAGCGAGGGATTCGAGCGCATCGCGAAGGCCATCTTCATCCGCATGCAGGCCGCCAACGATGCCGCCAACCTCGACGACCTGCGCCAGTTCACGACGCCCGAGATGTTTGCCGAGTTGAAGGTCGACCTGCTCGAGCGCGGCGCGGCGGCGCAGGCCACCGAGGTGAAGAGCGTCGAGGCGCGCGTCATCGACATGGCCGAGGAAGGCGAGCACCAGGTCGTGAGCGTGCGCTACCGCGGCGAGGTGGTCGAGGCCGTCGGCGCGGCGGCGGAGAAGTTCGACGAGGTCTGGCACCTCGTGCGCCCGCGCGGCAGCCAGGGCGGCTGGGTCATCGCGGGCATCGAGCAGATGCAGATGCCGGGCTGACGGAAAACGCCACGCGGGCTCGGCCCGCACGCCTGCACCCCATCCCACGGGCCCGCGACGCGGGCCCGTGCCTCTCTCGCGCAGCTCGTCAGGCCGGCTGCCGCACCGGCGGCGCGAGCGGGCCGTTCTCGGCGAGCCAGCGCTCGCCACCGCTGCCGTCGCCCTGCAGCGGGTGGAAGTCGGCGCGCAGGTAGGCCCGCCAGGGTCCGAAGCCGCGCCGCACGAAGCCGGCCGGGCCGAACAGGGTCCGCCACGCGCTCGCCCAGGTGGCGGGCTTGAACAGCGTGCCGTCGTGCCACAGGTTGTTCAGCGTCTGGCGCATCGTGTCGCACACGAAGTTGAAGCTGACGATGCGGAAGAGCCGCCGCCGCCAGAGCTCGTTGCCGCCGAGCTCGCGGTAGAGATCGAAGGCGGTGCTGCGGTGCTCGAGTTCCTCGGCCGAGTGCCACTGCCACAGCGCCGCCAAGCGCGGCTCCGCGCCCTCCAGCAGCCACGGCTGGGCCAGCAGGTGCTGCGCGAAGATCGCCGTCCAATGCTCGGTGGCCGCGGTGACGCCGGCCCATGCGCGCGGGTCGGCCACCGGCTCCATCAGGCGCCGCCGCCGTGCCGCGATGCGCCCCTCCCAGTGGTTGACGAGGCCATGCGCGGCGAGCTGCGCATTGAAGCGCTCGTGGATGCGCCGGTGCGTCGCCTCCTGGCCGATGAAGCCCTGCACCTCGGCGGCCAGGGCCTCGCGCCGCGCCGGCGGCAGCGCCGCCAGGCTCTTCTTCACCGAGTCGATGAAGAGCTGCTCGCCGACCGGAAAGCTCATCGACAGCGCGTTGAACAGCGCGGTGCGAAAGGCGTCGCCACCGCACCAGTGACGCTGGAACGGCGTCTCCAGGTCCACCTGCAGGCGGCGTACGGTGAGTTCGGTCATGTCCCGCGCTTCCTCCGACGGCGACTACTTCAACCAACGGCGCGCATTGTGGAACATGCGCATCCACGGGCTCGGCGCCGAGATGTCGCCACCGGCGCGATAGCTCATCTGCACGTTGCGGAAGACACGCTCCGGGTGCGGCATCAGCGCCGTGAAGCGGCCGTCTTCGGTGGTCACGCCGGTAAGCCCGCCGGGGCTGCCGTTCGGGTTGTACGGGTAGCGTTCGGTCGGCTGGCCGTGGTGGTCGACGAAGCGCATCGCGGGCTTCACGGTGGCGGCGTCGCCACGCTGCGAGAAGTCGGCGAAGCCTTCGCCGTGCGCCACGGCAATCGGGATGCGGCTGCCGGCCATGCCGGCGAAGAACAGGCTCGGGCTCTCCTGCACCTCCACCAGCGACAGGCGGGCTTCGAACTGCTCGCTGCGGTTGCGCGTGAATCTCGGCCAGGCGGCCGTGCCGGGGATGAGCGCGCCGAGCGCGGCCATCATCTGGCAACCGTTGCACACGCCGAGCGCGAAAACCTCGCGGCGCGCGAAGAACGCGGCGAAGGCCTCGGCGAGCGCCGGGTTGAAGAGGATCGAGCGGGCCCAGCCCTCGCCGGCCCCGAGCGTGTCGCCGTAGCTGAAGCCGCCGCAGGCGACCAGGCCCTGGAACTGCGCCAGCCTTGCGCGCCCGGCCTGCAGGTCGCTCATGTGCACGTCGAAGGTCTCGAAGCCCGCCTTCGCCATCGCATAGCTCATCTCGAGGTGCGAGTTGACGCCCTGCTCGCGCAGGATGGCCAGCGCCGGGCGCGTGCCGAGCAGCGCCGGCGCGGAAGGCGCCCCCTTCGGCGCATCCGCCGCCGAACCCTCTGCGGCGAACGTGAGATGCAGATGCAACCCCGGGTCGTCGGTCTCCCCGACCGCCTCGTGCTCGGCATCGGCGCTGGCCGGGTTGTCGCGCTGGCGCGCGATGCGCCAGCTCACCTCGTCCCACTGCCGGTGCAACTCGGCCAGCGGCGCGCTGAAGACGCACTTCGCATCGCGCCAAACCTCGACCACGCCGCGCGCATTGGGCTTGCCGATGACATGCGCATGCCGCGCCAGGCCATGCCGGCGCAGCGCCGCGAACACGGCATCGCGTGCGGCGCTCGCCACCTGCAGCACGACGCCCGGCTCCTCGTTGAACAGCGCCTTCAGCGTCAGCTCGTTGCGGCGCTCGCTCACCTGCGAAGCCCAGTTCTTGCTGTCGCCGACCTCGGCGCGGCTGTCGGCGATGCCGTCGCCTTCGGTCACGAGGATGTCGACGTTCAGGCTCACGCCCAGGTGCCCGGCAAAGGCCATCTCGCACACGCCGGCCCACAGGCCGCCGTCGCTGCGGTCGTGATAGGCGAGCAGGCGGCCCTCGCGGCGCAGTTCGTTCACCGCCGCCACCAGCGCCTTCAGCGCCGCCGGATCGTCGAGGTCGGGCACGCCGTCGCGCTCGAGGTTGCCGAAACGGCCGAGCACCTGCGCCAGCATCGAGCCGCCCATGCGCATGCGCCCGGCGCCGAGGTCGACGAGGATCAGCGTCGTGTCGCCGCACGCCGGGCCGCCCGGCGCGGGCTCGATCGACTGCAGCTGCGGCGTCAACGTGCCGCGCACGTCGTCGAGCGTCGCGAAGGCGGTGACGATCAGCGACACCGGCGCGGTGACCTGCTTGTCCTCTCCGGTGCCCGGATCCTGCCAGCGCGTGCGCATCGACAACGAATCCTTGCCCACCGGGATGCCGATGCCGAGCGCCGGCGCGAGCTCGAGGCCGACCGCCTTCACCGTGTCGTAAAGCGCCGCGTCCTCGCCCGGCTCGCCGCAGGCGGCCATCCAGTTGGCAGAGAGCTTCACGCGCGAGAGCTCGATCGGCGCGGCGAGCAGGTTCAGCACCGCCTCGGCCACCGCCATGCGGCCCGAGGCCGGCGCCGCCACCGAGCCCAGTGCGGCCAGCGGCGTGCGCTCGCCCATCGCCATGGCCTCGCCGCGAAAGCCGGCGTAGTCGGCCAGCGTGACGGCGCAGTCGGCCACCGGCACCTGCCACGGCCCCACCATCGGGTCGCGGTGGCTGAGACCGCCGACCGTGCGGTCGCCGATGGTGACGAGAAAACGCTTGCTCGCCACCGTCGGGTGGCGCAGCACGTCGCGTGCCACGGTCTCGAGCGCGACGCCGGTGAGATCCAGCGCCGGCTCGCTGCGCACGACGCGCCGCACCTCGCGGTGCATGCGTGGCGGCTTGCCGAGCAGCACGTCCATCGGCATGTCGATGACGCGTTCATCGCGCCCGCCGTGTTCGCCGTGTTCGCCCTGTTCGCCGTTCTCGCCTGCCCCGCCGTCGCCGCGCGCGACGACGAGCTGCGGCTCGCCCGCGGCCACGCCCACCACCGCGAAGGGGCAGCGCTCGCGCGCGCACATCTGCTCGAACACCGGCAGCAGGTCCGGGTCGAGCGCGAGCACATAGCGCTCCTGGCTCTCGTTGCACCAGATCTCGCGCGGCGCGAGGCCGCTCTCCTCCAGCGGCACCTTCGAGAGATCGAAGCGGGCGCCGAGGCCGGCGCCGTCGACGAGCTCGGGGAACGCGTTCGAGAGCCCGCCCGCGCCGACGTCGTGGATGGCGAGGATGGGATTGCCCTGTCCCAGCGCCCAGCAATGGTTGATGACCTCCTGCGCGCGCCGCTGGATCTCCGGGTTGCCGCGCTGCACGCTGTCGAAGTCGAGCGCGGCAGTGTTGGTGCCGGCGGCCATCGAACTGGCCGCGCCGCCGCCCATGCCGATGCGCATGCCCGGCCCGCCGAGCTGCACGAGCAGCGTGCCCGCCGCGAAGCGCACCTTGTGCGTCTGCGTGGCGCTGATGCTGCCGAGGCCGCCGGCGATCATGATCGGCTTGTGGTAGCCGCGCACCACACCGCCCACGCGCTGCTCGAAGACGCGGAAGTAGCCGCCGAGGTTGGGCCGGCCGAACTCGTTGTTGAAGGCAGCGCCGCCGAGCGGCCCCTCGGTCATGATGGCGAGCGCGCTCGCGATGTGGCCGGGCCGGCCGACCGGCGCTCGCTCCCAGGGCTCCAGAACGCCTGGAAGGCCGTCCGGCCCGCCCAGGTGCAGGTTGCTCACCGAGAAACCCGTGAGCCCCGCCTTGGGCCGCGCACCGCGGCCGGTGGCGCCCTCGTCGCGGATCTCGCCGCCGGCGCCGGTGGCCGCGCCGGGAAAGGGCGAGATCGCGGTCGGGTGGTTGTGCGTCTCCACCTTCATCAGCACATGCGCGAGCTCGGGGCGTGCAGCGTAAGCGGGCGCGTTGGTGAAGCCCTGCGGCGCCCAGCGTTCGATCGGCCCGCCCTCCATGACGGCGGCGTTGTCGTTGTAGGCGACCACCGTGTGCTGCGGCGAGGCCTGTTCGGTATGCCGGATCATCCCGAACATCGACATCGGCTGGCGCTCGCCGTCGATCGTGAAGTCGGCGTTGAAGATCTTGTGCCGGCAATGTTCGCTGTTGGCCTGCGCGAACATCATGAGCTCGACGTCGCTCGGGTTGCGCGCGAGCCGGGTGAAGGCGGCGACGAGGTAGTCGATCTCGTCGTCGGAGAGCGCGAGGCCGAACTCGGCATTCGCGCCCTCCAGCGCCGCGCGGCCGGGGCCGAGCACATCGACATGCGCCAGCGGCGGCGCCGGCTGCGGCTCGAAGAGGCGGCGCGCCGCCTGGCGCTCGAAGGCCACGCTCTCGGTCATGCGGTCGTGCAGCAGCGCGGCGACGGCGGCGCGTTCTTCGGCGGCGAGCGGCCTGGCCGCGCTCAGCAGACCGCCTTTCAGCGTCAGGCGAAACTCGGTGACGCGTTCGACACGGTGCACGACGAGGTCGCCCGCGGCGCCATCGGCGGCGCCATCGGCGCCGCTTAGGCAGTTGCGCGCGATGTCGCTCGCCTTGCTCGCCCATGGCGACACCGTGCCCAGGCGCGGCATCACGACGATGAGTTCGCCCTCGCTCGCGCCGCGATAGGCGTCGCCGTAGGCGAGCAGCCCCTCGAGCTTGTCGAGCGTGGCGCGCTCCGGCGCAGCGTCGAAGGCGGCCCAGTGCACGTGCCGCGCCGCCACCGCCGTGACGCGCGGGCAGGCCTCGTGCAGGCGCTTCAGCAAGGCCTCGGCGCGGAAGGTGCTCAGGGCGTTGCCGCCCTCGAAGAACTGCAGGAACAAGGGCGACGCGGGCATGCAATCCTGGGCGACGACAAAGGCAGGGATTCTAGGTGCGTGGGCATAATCTCCCCCATGGCCATTCCCCTGAAGACCGGCGCCGAGATCGACGGCATGCGCTTGGCCGGCCGCCTCGCGAGCGAGGTGCTGGACGTGCTCACGCCGCATGTGCGCCCCGGCGTCACCACGCTCGAGCTCGATCGCATCGCGCACGATCACATGACGCGCGTGCAAGGCGGCGTGCCGGCGACGCTCGGTTATGCGCCGCCGGGCTACCCCGCCTACCCGGCCTCGTTGTGCTCGTCGGTCAACGAGGTCGTCTGCCACGGCATCCCGGACGAGCGTCCGCTCAAGGGCGGCGACATCGTCAACATCGACGTCACCGTCATCAAGGACGGCTGGCACGGCGACAACAGCCGCATGTTCGTCGTCGGCGAGGGCACCATCGCCGCCAGGCGCCTGTGCCGCATCACCTTCGAGGCCATGTGGAAAGGCATCGTCAGGGTCAAGCCGGGCGCGCGCCTGGGCGACATCGGCCATGCCATCCAGGTGTTCGCCGAGACGGCCGGCTTTTCGGTGGTGCGCGAGTTCTGCGGCCACGGCGTCGGCGCCCGCTTCCACGAGGAGCCGCAGGTGCTGCACTACGGCCGCCCGGGCACGCTGGAAGAACTGGTGCCGGGCATGATCTTCACGATCGAGCCGATGATCAACGCCGGCCGCCGCGAGATCAAGGAAGACCGGCGCGGCAACCGCCCCTACGACGGCTGGACCATCGTCACGCGCGACCGCTCGCTCTCGGCGCAATGGGAGCACACGGTGCTCGTCACCGACACCGGCTACGAGGTGCTGACGGTGTCGGCCGGCAGCCCGCCGCCGCCGGACTTCGCGCTGCTCGGGTATGGCAACCCGGATGGCACCCCGGCCGCTGCCGCGGCCGGTTCCGTCGTGCGCCAGGGCGCCGCAGTCACCGCGCCCTGACGCATCGTCGCCGGGCTCCGGCCCATCGCAGAATCCCCGCCCCATGTCGGCCTTGCCCGAGCCGGGCCGCGGCCAAGGGCCCGGCACGCTGATTCCCCCTCCGCTGCCGGCACCGGCTCCGGACCTGCCGGCGCTGCGCCAGCGCTACAAGGGCGGCAAGGCCGAGCTCGTCGGGCACTTCAAGCACACGCAGCGGCAGAGCGCAGCCTCGGTGAACCGCCTGCTGCGCGCACTGGCGCGCCATGTCGACGGCACGCTGCGCGAGCTCTGGGACCAGCAGCGCCTGGGCACGCTCGCCCCCGGCGCGACCCTCGTCGCGGTCGGCGGCTTCGGGCGCGGCGAGCTCTTCCCGCACTCCGACGTCGACCTGCTCGTGCTGCTGCCCGAGGCCAAGCCCGGCCCGGGCGAGCGCGAGCCCGAACGCGAGTGCGAACGCGACGACAGCCCGGCGCGCGCTGCCGTGGCCGCCTTCGTGACTGCCTGCTGGGACATCGGCCTGGAGTGCGGCTCGGCCGTGCGCAGCGTCGAGCAGTGCCTGGCCGAGGCCGCGCGCGACGTGACGGTGCAGACTTCGCTGCTGGAGGCGCGCCACATCTGCGGCAGCAAGCGCCTCTTCGAGCAGCTGCGCGGCGCGCTCGACCACGAGATGGACGCCCGCGCCTTCTTCACCGCCAAGACGCTGGAGCTGCGCCAGCGGCACGTGAAGTACGAGGGCACGCCCTATGCGCTCGAGCCCAACTGCAAGGAGAGCCCGGGCGGCCTGCGCGACCTGCAGGTGGTGATCTGGGTGGCGCGCGCCGCCGGGCTGGGCCGCACCTGGACCGAGCTGGCCGCCAAGGGGCTCATCACGCCCTTCGAGGCGAGCCAGCTCGCCAAGCACGAGGGCACGCTGAAGCTCATCCGGGCGCGCCTGCACGCGGTGGCCGGCCGGCGCGAGGACCGGCTCGTCTTCGACTTGCAGACGGCCGTCGCCGAGAGCTTCGGCTTGAAGCCGACCAAGGGCCAGCGCAGCTCCGAGGTGCTGATGCACCGTTACTACTGGGCGGCGAAGGCGGTGACGCAGCTCAACCAGATCCTGATGCTCAACATCGAGGAGCGCATCGTCGGCTCCGAACGTGCGCCGATGCGGCCGATCACGATCCGCTTCTTCGACCGCGGCGGCGCGCTCGAGGTGGCGCACGACGACCTCTACCTGCGCGACCCGCACGCCATCCTCGAGACCTTCCTCGTCTTCGTGCGCACGCCCGGGCTGCAGGGGCTCTCGGCGCGCACGCTGCGCGCCCTCTACAACGCGCGCACGGTGATGGACGCCGGCTTCCGCCGCGACCCGGTGAACCACCAGCTGTTCATGGAGATCCTGCGCCAGCCCAAGGGGCAGACGCACGCGCTCAGACTCATGAACCAGACCTCGGTGCTGGGGCGCTACCTGTGGGTGTTCCGCCGCATCGTCGGGCGCATGCAGCACGACCTGTTCCATGTCTACACCGTCGACCAGCACATCCTGATGGTGGTGCGCAACGTGCGCCGCTTCTTCATCCCCGAGCACGCGCACGAGTACCCGTTCTGCAGCCAGCTCGCCGCGCAGTGGGACAAGCCCTGGCTGCTGTACATCGCGGCCATCTTCCACGACGTCGCCAAGGGGCGCGGCGGCGACCACTCCGAGCTCGGCGCCATCGAGGCGCGCCGCTTCAACCGCGAGCACGGCATCGAGGGCGAGGACGCGCGCCTGATCGAGTTCGTCGTCAAGCACCACCTGACGATGAGCCACCTCGCGCAGAAGGAGGACCTTGCCGACCCCGAGGTCATCCGCGGCTTCGCCAGGCTGATGGGCACGCCGCGCCGCCTGAACGCGCTGTACCTGCTCACCGTCGCCGACATCCGCGGCACGAGCCCGAAGGTGTGGAATGCCTGGAAGGGCAAGCTGCTCGAGGATCTGTACCGCCTGACGCTGCGCGCGCTCGGCGGCGCGCAGCCCAATGCCGCCGCCGAGATCGAGGCGCGCAAGGTCGAGGCGCGCCAGATGCTGGCGCTGCACTCGGCGCTGCCCGGCACCGAAGAGCCGCTGTGGAAGACGCTTGAGGTGAGCTACTTCGCGCGCCACGATGCCGCCGACATCGCCTGGCATGCGCGTTCGCTGTGGCGGCACGTGCAGTGCACCGAGCCGATCGTGCGCGCGCGGCCCTCGTCGGTGGGCGAGGGCCTGCAGGTGCTCGTCTACGCGCCCGACCAGGCCGACCTCTTCGCGCGCATCTGCGGCTACTTCGACAACGCCGGCTTCAGCATCCAGGACGCGAAGATCCACACCACGCGCGCCGGCTATGCGCTCGACACCTTCCAGGTCGCCAGCACCCTCGTCGAGGAGGACGCCGACATCGACTACCGCAGCCTGATCTCGCTGGTGGAGACGCAGGCGGTGTCGGCGCTGGCCGCCACCGGGCCGCTGCCCGAGCCGCGGCGCGGCCGGGTTTCGCGCCGCGTGCGCTCGTTCCCGGTCATCCCGCGCGTCTCGCTCACCCCCGACGAGCGCGCGCAGCGGTGGCTGCTCACGGTGTCGGCGAGCGACCGCACCGGCCTGCTCTACGCCGTGGCGCGCGTGCTCGCCGCGCACCACATCAACCTGCAGCTGGCCAAGGTGACGACGCTCGGCGAGCGCGTCGAGGACACCTTCCTCGTCGACGGGCCGGCGCTGCAGCGGCCCAAGGCGCAGCTGCGCATCGAGAGCGAGATCCTCGACGCCGTGGCCACGCCGGCGTGAGATGACCCCCCCCCGAAGCGACCTTCAGTCGCCTCCCCCCCAGGGGGGCGCCGCCTGCGGCCCGGCAGAGCCGGTTCCGCGGCGGCCACTTGGCTGAGCCCCAGGGGACATGGCCATTCAGCGGATCACTGCCGACACCGCGATCGAGCGACTGGCCTCGTTCGACGCCGTCATCGACGCGCGCAGCGAGAGCGAGTTCGCCGAAGACCGCCTGCCCGGCGCGCGCAACTGGCCGTCGCTGGACGATGCCGAACGCGCCGAGATCGGCACGGTCTACAAGCAGGTCTCGGCCTTCGAGGCGCGCAAGCGCGGTGCCGTGCTCGTGGCGCGCAACATCGCGCGCCATCTCGAGCAGCATGTCGTGAACGCGGCGCCGGCGCTGCCGCGCGAGTGGGCACCGCTCGTCTACTGCTGGCGCGGCGGGCAGCGCTCGGGCGCGCTCGCCACCGTGCTCGACGCCATCGGCTTTCGCGTCCATGTGCTCGAGGGCGGCTACCGCGAGTTCCGCCGCGCCGTGCTGCGCGAGCTCGAGGTGCTGCCCGCGCGGCTCGGCTTCCACGTCCTGTGCGGCCGCACCGGCAGCGGCAAGAGCCGCCTGCTCGGCGTGCTGGCCGAAGCCGGGGCGCAGGTGCTCGACCTCGAGGCGCTGGCCAGCCACCGCGGCAGCGTGCTCGGGCCGCTGCCGGGGCAGCCGCAGCCTTCGCAGAAAGCCTTCGAGACCGCGCTGTGGACGGCGATGCGCCGCTTCGACCCGGCGCGAGCGGTGTGGGCCGAGAGCGAGAGCCGCACGATCGGCCGCCTGCGCGTGCCCGAGGCGCTGCTCGAGCGGCTGCGCGCCGCGCCTTGCTTGGCCATCGAGATGCCGCTGCCGGCACGCGTGCGGCTGCTGCTGCAGGACTACGGGCACTTCGTGCAAGACACCGAGAGCTTCTGCGAGCGCCTTGCCGCGCTGCGTGAGTTGCGCGGTGCCGAGACGGTCGGGCGCTGGCAGGCCCTGGCGCGCGCCGGCGACCATGCCCAGGTCGTCGAAGAGCTGCTGCTGCAGCACTACGACCCGATCTACCAACGGTCGATGAGCCGCAACTACGCCGGCTTCGCAGCCGCGCAGCCGCTCGAGCTGCGCAGCGGCGACGAAGCCGAGCTCGCGGCGGCGGCCCGCGCCCTATGCGCCCTCCATGCCCTTCGTGCACAGAGCGCCAACACCGCCGCCTGACCGACATCAAGCGCGCCGCGGGACCGGATCCCTAGACTCCCCCGTTCCCCTGCCCAGCCCGAGACCCCATGCCGCCGCGCTCCTCACCGCCCGCCGACGGCACCCCGGGCGCCATCGTCGTGCGCGAAGCCGGCCTGGCGCAGCCGCTGGACTGGCTGCGCCGCGGCCTCGAGGACCTGCTGCGCTGCCCCGGCCCGGGCCTGGCGCACGGCGCCGTCTCGGCGCTGTTCGGCGTCGGCATCGTGTGGCTCGCACACGATCACTTCTGGATCCTCGCCGGCGCCTTCAGCGGCTTCCTCATCGTCGCGCCGATCGTCGCCACCGGCCTGTACGCGATCAGCCGCTCGCTCGAGCGCGGCGAGCCCACGGCGCCCGCCGCCGCCTGGCGCCTGATGTGGCGGGTCTGGCGCGGGCACGACCCGCGCCTCGTGCACTTCGGCGTGCTGCTGGCCTTTGCCGGCACGGGCTGGGTGCTGACCTCGGCGTCGCTGGTGACGAGCTTCGCCGCACACCCGGTGCACAGGCCGCTCGACTTCCTGCACCACGTGGTGCTGCACGACGCCTCGTGGCTTTTCGAGGTCTGGCTGATGCTCGGCGCCCTGCTCGCGGCGCCGGTGTTCGCCAGCAGCGTCGTCGCCATTCCGCTGCTGCTGGACCGCCCGCGCGTCAGCGTGCTGCGCGCCGTGCTCACCAGCTGGCGCGCCGTGATGGCCTCGCCCGCGACGCTCGCCTTCTGGGCCGGCATCCTGATGGTCGTCACGCTCGTGGGCATGGCCACGCTGCTCGTCGGCCTCGTCATCGTCGTGCCGTGGCTCGCGCATGCGAGCTGGCACGCCTACCGCGACCTCGTCGTGCCCGAAAGCGACAGCACGGGCGCGGCCGCGCCGCACCTGCCCGGCAGGCCGCAGACACCGCACGTCGATCCGTCGGAGCCGTCGGAGCCGCGCTGATGTTCGGCTACACGGAAGAACAGATCGCATGGTTCGGCCTGACCTTCGGGGTCGGTGCCTTCATGCTCTACATGGTCTTCATCATCTTCCAGCTCGCGCGCGAGTCGCAGGCGGGGCGCTTCGGCACCTTCGTGCTCTTCCTGGCGCTGGGCGTGGGGCTCATCGGCTTCGTCGCCAAGGGCCTCATCAAGTTCTTCATGGGCGTCGAGTGAACACCGTCTCCCGACCGGCGCCGCCGCCGCCACCGCACAGCGGCCTCGACGATGCGCAGGCGCTCATCACCGGCACGCTGTTCGTGGCCCTTGGGCTCACGCTGTTCAGGCACGCCGGTCTCGTCACCGGCGGCACGGCCGGGCTCGCCTTCCTCGCGCACTATGCGGCCGGGCTGCCGTTCGGCGTCGCGTTCTTCCTCATCAACCTGCCCTTCTACCTGCTCGCCTGGCGGCGCATGGGCGCCCGCTTCACGCTCAAGACCTTCGCCGCCGTCGCGCTGCTGTCGGCCGCCGCCGAGTGGCTGCCGCGGCTGCTCGTGCTGCAGTCGGTGCAGCCGCTGTTCGCCGCGCTTGGCGGCGGGCTGCTGATGGGCGCCGGCATGCTGATGCTGTTCCGGCACCAGGCCAGCCTCGGCGGCCTCAACGTGCTGGTGCTGTGGCTGCAGGAAAAGCGCGGCTGGCGTGCCGGCCACCTGCAGTTGGCGCTGGACTGCCTCGTGCTGCTGGCATCGCTGCCCTGGCTCACGCCGTGGCAACTGGCCTTGTCGATCGCCGGCGCCGCGGCGCTGAACTTCGCCATTGCCGTCAACCATCGGCCCGGGCGCTACACGGCGGTGTGATGGCGGCGTGATGGCGGTGTGATGGCGGCGACGACAACGGGCTCGATGGCTGGGGTCGCCGCGCACCACCCCAAGCACTCCCTCCCCTAACAGGCTGGCCGCCGCGCGCGCCCGGCCAGCGGCGGCCATGGCATAGTCCCTGGCAAACGCCAACCGACCTCGCGCACCGCCCTCGCCGGCCCGTTCGCGACGGTGTTCGAGGAGTTCCCCTTTGCCCATCGATGCGCCCGTTGGCCGGCAGGTCGGCTCGATCTTGGCCGCGGCCGCCCTGCTGCTGGCCTGGCCCGCGCTGGCGCAGCGCGCCGCCGAGGAGGAGTGGAGCTACCGCATCGAGCGCGGCGACACGCTCATCGGCCTGCACGAGAGGCTGATGCGGCCCGAGGCCAGCTGGCGCGCGGTGCAGAGGCTCAACCGCGTCGCCGACCCCCACCGCCTGCGGCCGGGCAGCGTGCTGCGCATCCCCCTCGCCTTCCTGCGCGAGGAGGCGGCCAGTGCCGAGGTGCTGCACGCGCACGGCGAGGTCTGGCTCGAGCGCGCCGGCACCGAGCGCCAGGCGCTGACGGCCACCGCGCCGGTGCGCGTGGGCGACAGCGTGGTCACGGGGGCGCAGTCTTCCGTCTCGCTGCGCTTCGCCGACGGCTCGCGCACGCAGCTCGGGCCGAACGGGCGGCTGCTCGTCGAACGCCATGTGCGCCTGGGCGCGAGTGGCAGCGTCGACACGCGCCTGCGCCTCGAGGCCGGCGGCGCCGAGGCGCAGGTCCCGACGACGGCGGCGGCGACAGCCCCGGCGGCTGCGCCGACGAAAGCGCCGGCCGCCGCGGCGCGGCCCACACTGCCCGCAGCGCGCTTCGAGATGCGCACGCCGGTGGTCAACCTCGGCGTGCGCGGCACCGAGTTCCGGGGCCGCGTCGATGGCGGCCGCACGCTGGCCGAGGTGCTGCAAGGGCGCGTGGCGGCCGGCCCGCAGACGCTCGATGCCGGCTTCGGCACCGTGGCCACCGCCACCGGCGTCGCGCCACCGCGGCCGCTGCTCGCCGCGCCGGACCTCGCCGGCGTGCCGGCGCGCATCGAGCGCGTGCCGCTGCAGCTGCCACTGCCGCCGCTGTCGACTGCTGAAGGCGCACGCGCCCTGCGCGCCCAGGTGTTCGACACGGCCGAGGTGCCGCGCCTGCTGCTCGACGGCCTCTTCGAGCAGCCGCTCGCCGCCTGGACCGACGACCTGCCCGACGGCAACTACGAGCTGCGTGTCCGCGCCAGCGACGGCGACGGCGTCGAGGGCCGGCCGGCGCGCCGCCTCTTCATGCTGAAGGCGCGCCCCGAGCCGCCCTTCCTGCTGCGGCCGCGCGCCGGCGAGAAGGTCACCGACGAGCAGGTGACGCTGGCCTGGGCGCGCAACCCGCAGGCCGCCCGCTACCGGGTGCAGGTGGCGCCGCAGGCCGACTTCGCCGCGCCTTCGCTGCAACGCGACGACATCGACGGCACCGACCTGAGCCTGCCGCTGCCGCTCGGCGTGCACCACTGGCGTGTCGCCGCCGTGCGCGCCGACGGCGATACCGGCCCCTGGAGCGACGCGCAGATGCTCGATCGGGTCGAGCGGCCGCCACCGCCACCGCCGCCATCGGCTCCGGGCAGCCAGAAGGCACAGGCGGCCGCCGAGGGCATCGTCGTCAACTGGGCGGCTGCGCCGCTGGCCGGCGCGAGCTACCAGGTGCAGATCGCCCGCGACGCGGCCTTCACGCAGATCGTGCTCGACGAGCGCAGCACGCGCACCGAGGCGCTGCTGCCCAAGCCCGATGCCGGCACCTACCACGTGCGCGTGCGCACGATCGGCGCCGACGGTCGGGCCGGCGCCTTCGGCGGTGCGCAGGTGATCGAGGTTCCGCGCTCCTGGTGGTGGCTGTGGCTGCTTCCGTTGTTGCTGCTCTTCTGAGGGCCGGCGCGCGCCGCCGGCCCTGGCCCGTCCTGGGCGTGGCGGCGCTCGTCGCGGCGCTGCTGTCGCTGACGCCGCTCGCCAGGCCGCTCTCGCGCACCGCGCACGACGTGCAGCTGCGCCTGCTGGCCTCGAGCCGGCCGAGCGCCGACGTCGTCGTCTTCGACATCGACGACATCTCGCTGGCCGAGCTGAAGGCGCACTTCGGCCCCTGGCCGTTCAAGCGCGACGTCTATGCGCTCGTCGTCGAGCAGTTGCGCGACCTCAGCGCGCGCGCCATCGCCATCGACCTGTTGCTGGCCGACAGCGGCGAGGGCGACGCGGCGCTCGCGCGCACGCTCGCCCGCCCCGGGGCGCCGGTGGTGCTCGCCGCGGCCGGCCTGCGCCACGCCACCGACCTGCCGCGCGCCGCCGCCGCGGCGGCATCCGTGGCGGCCCCGCCCCTCGCATCACCCGGACCTTCGACCGGACCTTCGCCGGGACCCTCACCTGCCATCTCGCGCGGCACGTCGCCGGGTGTCGCGCACGCTGCGTCGATCACCGCAGCGCTGCCCGCCTACCTCTGGCCCACGCTGGCCCTGCCCACCAGGAGCGTGTGGCCCGAAGGGCGAGCGCCGCCGCTCGGCGTGATCACGACGCCGCTCGACGACGACGGCGTGCTGCGCGCCCTGCCGCTGTGGCACCACGACGCCGCCCAGCAGCGCCTGCCGGTGATGCCCTGGGCCGTGCACCTGGCCGTGCAAGGCGCCGCCGCAGCCACGCCGCCGCTCGACGCGGACGGCGCCTACCACCTTGCCATGCCGGCGAGCGAAGCCTGGCCGGCGGCGCGGCGCTTCGCCGAGCTCGCCCAGACGGCGCTCGGGCAGCGCGACGCCGCTGCGCTGCGCCCATGGGTGCAGGGGCGCGCCGTCTTCATCGGGAGCAGCGCCTTGCTGGCCGATGCGGTGATGACGCCGCAGGGCCAGGTCTCGGGCACGATGGCGCTGGCGCAAGCCACCGCGGCGCTCGGCGAGGGCAGCTGGGTGCGGCCGCGTGCAGCGGCGCTGGACATCGCACTCGTGCTGCTGGCGCTGCTGCCGGGCGCGGCGGCGGTGTGGCGCGGGCGCCCCGCGCCGCCGCGTGACGCCGCCGCCGCGCTGCTGGCGCTGGCGGCGATGGTGGTCGGGGCGCTGTGGGCGCTGTTCCAGTGGCGCCAGCCTAGCGACTGGGTAACGCCGCTGGCCACGCTGGCCGCGGGCTGGTCGGCCGCGCTCTTCGTGCACCACCGCGGCCAGGCCGCGGCGCGCCGGCGCCTCGCCCACCAGCTCGCCGTCAGCGAGGAGGCCACGCGCGCCAAGAGCGCCTTCCTGGCCAACGTGAGCCACGAGATCCGCACGCCGCTGAACGCGCTGCTCGGCGTGGCCGAGCTGCTGGCGCAAAGCGAGCTCACGCCCAGGCAACGCCTGCACGTGCAGGTCTTCCGCGAGTCGGGGCAGGCCCTGCACTCGCTCATCAACGACCTGCTCGATCTCTCGCGCATCGAGGCCGGCCGGCTCGAGCTGCATCCGGCGCCGTTCGACCTGCACCATGCCCTGACGCAACTGGTGGCGCTGATGCGCGCACGCGCCGAGGACAAGGGTCTGAGCCTCGTGCTCGACGTCGCCGAAGCGCTGCCGCGCGGCGTGCTCGGCGACCGCCTGCGCCTCGAACAGGCGCTCATCAACCTCGTCGGCAACGCCGTGAAGTTCACATCGCGCGGCGAGGTCAGGCTGGCCGCGCTGCCCGACCCGCAACTGCCGGGCATGCTGCGCTTCGACGTCATCGACACCGGCATCGGCATCGCGCCTGGCAAGCTGGAGACGATCTTCGAGCCCTTCGCGCAGGCCGACGGCAGCGTCACGCGCCTGTACGGCGGCACCGGCCTCGGGCTCTCGATCACGCGCAGCATCGTGCGCCTGATGGGCGGCTCGGTGCAGGTGCAAAGCGTGCCGGGCGCGGGCAGCACGTTCACGCTGCGCCTGCCGCTGCCGGCCGCGGCGCTGCCGGCTGCCGAGCCGGCGCCGGCACCCTCCGCCGGCCACATCGTCCTGCCTGCCGCGGCGACGTCGCCGGGCCTGACCTCGACATCGACGCGGTCGCCGTTGCCGCTTCCGTCACCGGCGCTCGCGCCGGCCGGCATGCCGGCCACCACGCACGAGATCGCCGTGCAAGGCAACGCCGCCGAGGGCGCACCGCTGTCGGTGCTGCTCGCCGAGGACAACCAGATCAACGTCTACCTCTTCCGCAGCATGCTCGAGGGCCAGCCGCTGGCACTGGAGTTCGCGTCGGACGGCCACCAGGCGCTGGAGCGGCTGCGCCAGCGCCGCTACGACATCGCCTTCATCGACGTGCAGATGCCGGGCCTGGACGGGCTCACGGTGACGCGCGAGCTGCGCGCGCTCGAGGCCGGCAATGCGCGCCGGCGCACACCGGTGGTGGCGCTCACGGCCAACGCCTTCGCGAGCGACGTGCGCGCCAGCCTCGACGCCGGCTGCGACCGCCACCTGGCCAAGCCCTACTCGCGCACGCAGCTCATCGAGGCCATCCAGCAGCTGGCCGCGCCGCTGGCGCCACCGCCACCGGCCGCGCCCTCCGCCGCCGAGTCGGTGCTCGACCGCATGGGCGCCATCGAGCGGCTGGGCGGCGACCCGGCCCTGTACCAGCGGCTGGCCGAACACGCCGCCGGCTTCATGACCGACTGGGCGGCCCAACTCGAGCACGCGCGCCGCGCCGGCAGCCGCGAACGGGCTTTCCGGCTCGCGCATGACCTGAAGAGCGTCGCCTCCTCGGTGGGCGCGCTCGCCGTGGCCGAGCACGCGGGCGCCTTGGAGCAGTCACTGCGCGGTGCGCAGGCAGGCGCCGACGGCATCGACGGCATCGACGAGGGGGCGCTGCAGCGCACGCTCGCCACGCTGCCGCCGGTGATCGCCGCCTTGGCTGCGCTGCAGACGCCGCCGAGCTGAGAGTGCCATGCGGCGGGGGGCCGCCCGGTCCGGCGCCTCTACACCGCCAGCCCACCGCTAGCCCATGTGCAGGCCGCCGTTGCAGCTGAAGTCCGCCCCCGTCGTGAAGCCCGAGTCCTCGCCCGCCAGCCAGGCCACGATCGAGCCGATCTCGTCGGGCGTGCCCAGCCGCTTCACCGGGATCGTCGCCACGATCTTCTCCAGCACCTCGGGCTTGATCGCTCGCACCATCTCCGTGCCGATGTAGCCCGGGCTCACCGTGTTCACCGTCACGCCCTTGCTCGCCATCTCCTGCGCCAGCGCCATCGTGAAGCCGTGCATCCCCGCCTTCGCCGCGCTGTAGTTCGTCTGCCCCGCCTGCCCC
>JACRPO010000004.1 GCA_016223165.1 Burkholderiales bacterium | reverse complement strand
GCTCAAGCCCGGGGACGTGGTGGTGCGGGTGGACCCGCGGTACTTCAGGCCCACGGAAGTGGAGACGCTGCTGGGCGATGCGAGCAAGGCGAAGGCCAAGCTGGGGTGGAGCCCGAAGACGACGCTGCCCGAGCTGGTGGCCGAGATGGTGAAGGCGGACTACGAGGCGGCGCGGCGCGACAGCCTGGTCAAGCTCGCGGGCTTCAAGGCCTACGACTACAACGAGTAGGCCGGCTGCGATGACGCCCATGCACCTCGACGCGCGCATCTACGTCGCCGGCCACCGTGGCCTCGTCGGCTCGGCCATCGTGCGACGCTTGCGCGGGCTCGGCTACCGACACATCGTGCAGCGCACGCACGCCGAACTCGACCTCACCGACGCGGCGGCCGTCAACGCCTTCTTCGCGAGCGAGAAGCCCGAGTTCGTCTTTCTCGCCGCGGCCAAGGTCGGCGGCATCGTCGCCAACAACACCTACCCGGCCGAGTTCATCCGCGACAACCTGGCCATCCAGACCAACGTCATCCACGCCTGCTGGCAGGCGGGGGTGCAGCGGCTGCTGTTCCTCGGCTCGAGCTGCATCTACCCGCGCCTGGCGCCGCAGCCGATGCCCGAGAGCTGCCTGCTCACCGGCCCGCTCGAGGCGACGAACCGGCCCTACGCGCTGGCCAAGATCGCCGGCATCGAGATGTGCTGGAGCTACAACCGCCAGTACGGCACGCGCTACCTCGCTGCGATGCCGACCAACCTCTACGGGCCCGGCGACAACTACCACCTGCAGACCAGCCATGTCATCCCGGCGCTGCTGCGCAAGTTCCACGAAGCGCGGGAGCGCGGCGAGGCGAGCGTCACCGTGTGGGGCAGCGGCACGCCGCGACGCGAGTTCCTCTACAGCGACGACATGGCCGACGCCTGCGTGCACCTGATGAATCTCTCCGACGAGCGCTTCGGCGCGCTGCTCGGATCGGACGAGTCGGTGAGCGGGCGCTTCGAGCCGCCGCTGGTGAACATCGGTGTCGGCACCGACGTGACGATCGCCGAACTGGCGCAACTCGTGCGCGAAGTCACCGGCTTCACGGGCGACATCGTCTTCGATCGCAGCAAGCCCGATGGCACGCCGAGAAAATTGATGGATGTGCGCTTGCTCGAGAGCACCGGCTGGCGGGCGACGACTTCGCTCGCGCGCGGCTTGCGCTTGGCGTACGAGGAGTTCGCCGCCGCGCAGGCCTGACGAGGGTTGTCGTTCACGGCACCCCGGCCCGCACGCCGGCAAGATTGACCTGCCAGGGAGTTGACTGCAATGTTCTGCGATGCGCGTCGCGTAGACGACGCGATGGTGGCGAAGACGACCGTGTGCATCATCGGTGGCGGTGCCGCCGGCCTGACGATGGCGCTCGAATTCGAACGGCGCGGCATCGACGCCGTCGTGCTCGAGAGCGGGGGCATGTCCCCCGACCCGCACACGATGGACCTCTATCGCGGCGAGAACGTCGGCATCCCCTACCACTTCGGCGACAACTACCGCAGCCGGTTCCTCGGCGGCTGCAGCAATTGCTGGGGCGGCTGGTGCCGGCCGATGGATGCCGAAGACTTCGGGAAGCGCGACTGGGTGCCCGGCAGCGGCTGGCCGTTCGGCATCGAGGAACTCGAGCCCTACTACGCGCGCTCGCACCAGGTGCTGAAGCTGGGCCCGGTCAACTACGAAATGGACCATTGGGTGTCGGCGATCGGGCGGCGCGATGTGCGCCGCATGCCGCTGCCCAGCGGCGAGGTGCAGGACAGCCTGTCGCAATTCAGCCTGCCGGTGCGCTTCGGCAAGCACTACCGGCGCGAGCTGAAGGCGGCGCGCCACGTGCGTGTCTTCCTGCATGCCAACGTCACCGACATCGAGACCGAAGCCGACGGCCGCGCCGTGAAGCGCGTGCACGTGCGCACGCTCACCGGCAAGCGCATGACGGTCGAGGCACGGCAGTTCGTGCTCGCCTGCGGCGGCATCGAGAACGCTCGCCTCCTGCTCGCCTGCAATAAGCAGCATGCGGCCGGCCTCGGCAACGCCAACGGCCTCGTCGGGCGCTACTTCATGGAGCACCCGCGGCTGCTGCTCGGCAAGCTCACGCTGCGCGAGCCTTGGCGGCGGAACAAGCTGTACGACATCATGTTCCACTACCTGAACCGCGCGGTGAAGGCCAACGGCACGCACATCGCGGCGCAGCTGACCGTGGCGCCGGCGGTGCAGAAGCGCGAGCGCATGCTCAACGCGCGCATCTGGTTCAGCTCGATCTTCCCGGGCGAGGGCACGGCGGCGGCGGATGCGCTCAAGCGCATGAAGTTCCGCCTGCACGGCAAGATCGACCCGAACCACAGCCTGCTGCGCGACCTCGGCATCCTGGCGCGCGAGCCGCTGAACGCGGCCAACTTCGTCGCCGCACGGCAGCTGCGCCCGGTGGGCTTCCTGAAGGAGATGCACTTCCAGATGATCAAGGAAGCGCAGTTCCAGATGATCTGCGAGCCCGCGCCCGACCCCGACAGCCGCATCTCGCTGGCCGACTCGCGCGACGCGCTGGGCATGCCGCGTGTGCGCGTCGACTGGCGCCTCGGCGACCTCGTGAAGCACACCTTCGACCGCACGGTGGCCATCGTCGGCAAGGAGATCAGCGACGCCGGCATTGCCGACGTCACCTACGACCCGCCGCAGCTCGGCCGCGCGTGGCCCGAGGCGATCGAGGGCACCTGGCACCACATGGGCACGACGCGCATGAACGACTCGCCGGCGCTGGGCGTGGTCGATCCCCATTGCCGCATGCACGGGCTGGGCAACATGTACGTCGCGGGCAGTTCCGTCTTCCCGACCGCGGGCGCGAACTTCCCGACCATCACGCTGGTGGCGCTGGCGTTGCGGCTCTCCGACCATCTCGCCGTGCAGGTGGCGCAGCCCGATGCCATGGCACAGGCGCCGGCGGCACGCGCCGCCGAGCCGGCCGAGAGCGGCGCACTCGTGCACGCGCGCAGCTGAGCTCATGCGCATCGCATTGCTCGGACCCTACACCGGCCCGTCGCTGGCGGGTGCGTTCGCGTTCCCCGAGAGCCTCGGTCCCCTGCCGCCCGGCTACCCCGGCGCGCCGCTGCTGACGGTGCTCGCCAAGGCCCTCGTCGAGCGCGGGCACCAGGTGGCCACCATCTCCACCGACTACTCGACGCCGATTGCCGAGCTCGAGCCCTTTCGCAGCTTCAAGGGTCGCGAGATCCAGGCCTACTTCTGCCCGCAGCGCCCGCGCTCCTTCCGCGGCGCCTACGGCAGGCGGGGCCGCATGCTCGACTTCTTCCGCTACGAGCGCGACTGCCTGCGCGCCGCCATCGCCGACTTCGCACCCGAAGTCATCCACGCGCACTGGACCTACGAGTTCGTGTGGGCGGCGCTGGACAGCGGCGTGCCCACGCTCGCCACGGCACACGATTCGCCCTTGAAGGTGGTGCGCTACACGCCCAACATGTACCGCCTGTGGCGCTACTTCATGGCGCGGCGCGTGCTGGCGCGCTGCCGGCATCTCACGGCGGTCTCGCCGGATCTCGAGCGCGACCTGCAGGGCTATGTGCCGGGGCCCATCCACGTGGTGGCCAACCCCATCGCCGACACCATCCTGCAGGCGCCGGGCTGCGTGCCGCAGGCGCAGGGCAGCAAGACGCTGATGATGGTGCTCAACGGCTGGACCGATCTCAAGAACGGCGCCACCGCGTTGCAGGCCTTCCACCTCGCGCAGCAGGTCGACCCCGAGTTGCGCCTCGTCTGCTTCGGCGCCGGCTTCGAGGCCGGCGGTGCCGCGCAGAGCTGGGCCGCGGGCAAGGGCTACACCGCGAACGTCGAGTTCCGGGGCCCGACGCCGCACGCGCTGATCCTCGAGAAGATGCGAACCAGCATGGCCCTGCTGCACCCGTCGCGCTGGGAAGCGTGCTGCATGTCGATCGCCGAGTCGATGAGCGTCGGCCTGCCCGTCATCGCCGGCCGCGCGACCGACGGCGTGCCGTGGCAGCTCGACGGCGGCCGCGCCGGCGTGCTCACCGACGTCACCGATGCGCAGGCGATGGCCGATGCCATCATCACGCTCGCCCACGACCGCGCGAGATGGCAGGAGATCTCGGCGGCGGCACGCGCGCGCGCACGACTGCTGTTTGCCATCGATCCGGTCGTCGACCGCTATGTCGAGCTGTACGGCGAGGTGCGCGCATCCGAGCCCATGCCGAACTCCGTGCCGGCCCGCGCCTGAGCGCCCGGCAAGCCGCACATCCGCGAGAACTGAACCGATGTCCCTCAAGCACAGCTTGAAGATGGCCGCCCGGCAATTCGGGCTGGACGTGAGCCGCTACAACGCCGTCGAATCGGCCGAGGCGCGGCTCTTCGCGCTGCTCAAGACGCATCGCATCGACACCGTCATCGATGTCGGCGCGAACGACGGCGGTTATGGCAGCCTGCTGCGCCGCGGCGGTTTCGAAGGGGCCATCCTCTCGTTCGAGCCGCTGCAGGAGGCACACGCCCGGCTGGTGGCGGCGGCGCAGGCCGACCCCCGCTGGTTCGTGCACGCGCGTGGCGCGCTCGGCGCCGTGAACGGCGAGGTGCAGATCCACGTGGCGGGCAACTCGGCGAGCAGCTCGATCCTGCCGATGCACGAGACGCACGAGAAGGCCGCGCCCGAGTCGAAGTACGTCGGCGTGCAGCAGGTGCCGGTGCGGCGGCTCGACGAGATCCGCCATGAGGTGCTCGACAAAGCCGGCCGCACGCTGCTGAAGGTCGACACGCAGGGCTACGAGATGCCGGTGCTGCAGGGGGCCGAGCGCTTGCTGCCGCGTATCGCCGGCGTGCAGCTCGAGCTCTCGCTCACCCGGCTGTACGAGGGACAGGTGCTCTATCTCGAGATGATCCAGTGGCTGCAGGCGCGCGGCTTCGAGCTTTGGAACGTGATTCCCGGGTTCATCGACCCGGTGAGCGCGCGCATGCTCCAGTTCGACGGAGTCTTCTTCCGTGCCGAACCCTGACGCCGACTTCATCATGGGCCTGCCCATCAGCCGGCAGCGCCCGCCCGAGGTGCTGAAGGCGATGGAGCAGGCGATCGCGCGCCGCGAGACCGGCCGCTACATCTCGATCACCAATACCGAGTCGATGTACCACGGCCTGCGCGACGAGCGGCACGGCGCGCACATCCGCAACGCCGACTTCTCGCTGTGCGACGGCGTCGGCGTCATCGTCGCAGGCTATGCCTGGGGCCACCGCATCGCGCGCTACAACGGGCCGGTGCTGCAGCTCGACGCGTCGGACTATGGCCAGAGCCGGCAGTGGCGCCACTTCTTCTACGGCGGCAAGGAAGGCGTGGCCGACGAGATGGCGCGCCGCCTCAAGGAACGCTACCCCGGCCTCGCCGTCTGCGGCAGCTACTGCCCGCCCTTCCGCGAGCTCTCGGCCGAAGAGGACCAGCAGGTCGTCGACATGATCAACGCGTCGAAGCCCGACATCGTCTGGGTCGGGCTCGGCCTCGTGAAACAGGAGCGCTGGATCCAGCAGCACCTGCACCGCGTGAAGGCGCCCTGGATGGTGGGCGTCGGCGCGGCCTTCGACTACCACGCCGGCACCGTGCCCTGGGCGCCGCCGCTCTTGCGCAGCCTCGGGCTCGAGTGGGTGTTCCGCCTCATCATCCAGCCCAAGCTGCGCGCAAGGCGCTACTGGTGGTCGCTGGTGTTCGTGCTGGAGTCGATGTGGCACGGCCTGACGCGGCTACGGTTCGTGCGCCGGCGCGTGGCCTGAACCGGCCTGAACCCGGCCTGAGCCCGGCAAAGAGATTCCTGAGACCTTTGGAGATCGAGTGATCCGCATCGGCATGATCGGTCTGGGCAAGATGGGGCTGTCCCATCTCGCCATCGTCAGATCGCACCCACAAGTGAACCTGGTCGCCGCGTGCGACAGCAACGCCTACCTCACCGACGTGCTCGGCAAGCACACCGGCCTCAAGTGCTACGCCGACCTCGACAAGATGCTCGACAGCGAGCAGCTCGACGCCGTGGTGGTGTCGACGCCGTCCAAGCTGCACGCCGGCATGGTGGAGAAGGCGCTGCAGCGTGGCCTGCACGTCTTCTGCGAGAAGCCCTTCGTGCTCGACGTGCGCGACGGCGAGCGCCTCATCGCGCTGGCTGACGAGAAGAAGCTCGTCACGCAGGTGGGCTACCACTACCGCTTCGTCGGCGCCTTCCAGGAAGCGGCCAAGGTGGTGGCGAGCGGCGCACTCGGCGAGATCCATCACGTGCGCGCCGAGGCCTACGGCCCGGTGGTGCTGCGACCCAAGGGCGGCACCTGGCGCACGGCGAAGAACGAGGGCGGCGGCGCACTCTACGACTACGCCTGCCACGCCATCGACACGGTGGGCATGGTGTTCGGTGTGCCGACCTCCGTGGGCGGCGTGGTCGTGAACCGGCTCTTCTCGCGCGACGTCGAGGACGAGATCTACTGCACGATGCACTTCGGCAACGGCGCCAGCGGCCAGCTGGCCGTGAACTGGAGTGACGAGAGCTACCGCAAGATGTCCACGCGCCTCACGGTGTGGGGCAGGAACGGCCGCCTCAATGCCGACCGCCAGGAGTGCCAGGTGTTCCTGCGCGAGCCGCATCCGGCGCGACCCGATCTCACGAAAGGCTGGTCGGTCCGCTACACGACCGACCTCACCGAGGAGGTCTGGTACTACCTGCGCGGCGAGGAGTACTCGGCGCAGATCGACCACTTCGTCAAGTGCGCCGGCGAGCGGCGCGCCGATGGCGTCAACGGCTTCCGTTCGGCACTCGACACCGACCGCGTGGTGGCGATGATCCGTGCCGCCGAGCATGGCGAGGCGCCCGGCCACGGACCCGGCAACGGCTTCGCTGCCGGCCCCACGCGCATACCGACGCGCTCGGGCTTCTGGGACCGCTTGTTCGGCCGCGAGCCGGTGGCGCGCATGGCCTCGAAGGGAGCGCGCTGATGGACACCCGCACCCACATGGCCATGGACCGCGTGCTCTTCGGCGACAACCAGTTCTTCGGCGTGAACCACATGTCCGAGGAGAAGGCGCGCGCGCAGTCGATGCGCTTCCAGGACCTGCAGGCCGTGCTCGACGTGCTCGATGCGGCCTACCAGGAGGGGATCCGCACCTTCATGTGCACCACGCACGACCGCGTGGCCGAGGTCTGCGACCACTTCCGCGCGCACCAGGACCGGTACCCCGACTACCGCTTCTACCCGTGCATGCCCTACGCGCACAAGTACGCCAATGCCGTCACCGAGCACGGCATGATCGAGGCGCTCAAGATGTTCCTGCCCGACGACGGCGCGCTCGGCGCCATGGTCAAGGGCGGCGTGGCCCTGGCCAACAAGGACATCCGCGCGATCATGCAGATGCTGATCGACGCCGAGATGAAGATGTTCCACGGCCTTTCGACGCCGGTCGTCTTCATCCAGAACGTCATCACCGACCTGCTCCTGGGCGTCGGCATGAAGGACGCGCTCAAGTACTTTGCCGACCACGTGCGCGACCGGTACGGCGCCGAGCCCGGCTTCATCACGATGAATCTGCCGAAGCTGCTCGACGTGCTCGACGAGCTGAAGATCGACAACCCGATCGTCTGCGCCAACATCAACAAGATCGGCTTTCGCATGTGCGGCGGCATCGAGCTGTACGAGCAGACGATCGCCACGCGCCGCTTCCGGCCGGTCGCCATGTCGGTGCTGGCCTCGGGCGCGCTGTCGCCGAAGGAGGCCATCGACTACGTCTGCAGGCAGCCGAAGATCGAGTCGATCGTCTTCGGCGCGTCGGGCCGCGGCAACATCCGGCAGACCAAGACGCTGATCGACCAGCTGACAGTGGCGGCCTGAGCAGGGTACGGCCGCGCCGCCCGCGCCGGCCCGGGGGCGTCACGGCCGCAGCGTCACCTGCCAGCGGCCGCTGTCGGTAGTGACGACCTTGACGATGGTCTTGCCGGCGAGGTCGGCCACCGCTTCGAGGTCGCTCTTGGCCCAGGCATTGCGAAACGGCTGTCCGAGATTGGTCTCGTCGTTGCCATAGCTGCCGAGCATGAAGAAGCAGGTTTGCTGCACACCCTGGACGAGCGCGGCCACGGCGTAGTTGTAGATCGTGCCCTCGCGCACCGTGCCCGGGTCGAAGCCCTTCTCGGAATCGATCATGGGCGAGAGGCCCAGCGACTGCAGGCCCTCGCGGAACTCGACCAGGCCCGAGTAGCCGGTGGCCTTGCTCGCGCGCTGGCCCACCTGCTCGGGCAGCAGGTGGTACAGGTGGACCGGGAACGCGTCGAACTCGCGCGAGCGCGGGAATCGGCGCAGCCAGTCGATCATCGTCGGGATGTTCTCGCCGAAGCCGGGGATCGACGGCGCCCACACCTGGCCCTTCCAGCCGCTGCGCTTGCGCCACTCGAGGGTCCAGTCGGCGAGCAATTCGAGCTCGGCCGACGAGCCGATGAAGTAGCTGGCGGCCTTGCCGGTGAACACCTCGTTGGCGACCTCGACGGCGTCGATCTCGCGGTAGCGCTCGGTCACCGCCGACAGCCAGCGCTCGAGCATGGTGCGCTCGCGCGGCAGCTGCATGCGCCAGCCGCCGTAGTCGTGCTTGCGGCGCGTCGCCCATTCCGGCGGGTTGTACAGGTTGAGCGTCGCGTGCTTGACGCCGGCGCGTCGCAGCTTGGCGAAGGCCTCGTCCCAGCGCGTCCAGTCGAAGACGCCCGGCGACTTCTCGGTGTGGTTCCACTCCAGGCCGCCCATACCGTACAGGCGTACGCGGTTGGCACGCACGATGAAACTCGGGTCGGGGCCGTGGTACAGGTCCTGGCCGTTGAGCTTGGGCCAGTTCAGCACGAAGCCGACGTCGTGCCAGCAACCGAAGTCGGCCGGCACCTCGATGCCCGGCCCTTCGTAGACCACGCGCTGGCCACAGGCCAATAGTGCACCCGCCGCAAGGGCGGCGCACAGCAGCGTGCGTGCGAGCACGGCGATCACTCGTCGCCGCATGCCGGGTCCGGGCTCATGCGATGCATTGTGCCGTGCACTTCGCGGCGTGCAGAAGGAACGGGCCCTGGGGGAGTGACCAGGGCCCGTGGTTCGACGTGGGCGGGGAGCACCCCGCCGATTCGGCTCGGGCTCAGTTCGGCACGCGCGAGCAGTCGGTGGAGTTGATGTTGGTGCTCCAGCCGGAGATGACGGAGGTGTCGGGGACGAAGGAGGCGCCGAGGTTGATGACGTTGTTGCGCACGGTCACGCCGACGAAGGTGCCGGAGTAGTTGTAG
>JACRPO010000007.1 GCA_016223165.1 Burkholderiales bacterium | reverse complement strand
CCCCTAAACACGCTTGACAACGAACACAGTTGCTCTTTCGGCCGCCCGGCTCGCAAGCTCGCAGGGCCCCCGGATGCCCCCTTTACCTCGCTGAGCCGACCACCCGGCGTCCTCGGCGGGCACCAGCGTTGGCATTCGACGAGCGCGTGCCGCTGCTGGTGCCGGATCGGGCCGATGGGGCGCCCTGCGCAGCGAGGTAAAGGGGGCATCCGGGGGCCCTGCGAGCTTGCGAGCCGGGCCGCCGGAAGAGGACACGAGCAGCGCAGGGCGCGCCGTCGGCCCGATCCCGCCACCGCACGTCGCAGCGCGCTCGGCATCGCAGCGCGCTGGGCATCGCAGCGCGCTTGGCATCGCAATGCGATCGGCATCGCAATGCCCTTCGATCATCAGACCGGACTCTGGTCGATCGAGCCCGCGGCGGCACGATCTGCCTACAGGTCGTCGATCGACTTGGGCCAGCTCGCTTTCAGCAGCCGGCTGAGCGCGCGGTCGGCGAGCAGCTTGCCGCCGGTCTGGCAGCGTGCGCAGTAGTTGCTCTCGTTGTCGGCGTGCACGATGCGCTGCACCGGCGCGCCGCACACCGGGCATGGCTGGCCGAAGCGGCCGTGCACCGCCATCTGCGGGTGGAAGGCCGTCACCTTCTCGGGCCAGGCGGGCGATTCGGCGCGCAGGCGCGCCGTCCACTCGGCCAGCACCTCGCGCGTGGCGGCGTGCAGGCGCGCGATGTCGGCGTCGGGCAGCGCGCGCGTCAACGTCACCGGCGACAAGCGTGCGCGGTGCAGGATCTCGTCGGAATAGGCGTTGCCGATGCCGCTGAAGAGGCGCGGGTCGGTGAGCGCGCGCTTGAGCGTGTGGTTCTCCAGGCGCAGGCGCTCGGCGAAGGTCGCGCTGTCGGCCGCCATCACGTCGATGCCGCCGGCATCGAACGCGGCCAGCGCCTCGCGCGTGCCCACGCAATGGAGCGCCGCGCGCCGCTTGCTGCCCGCCTCGGTGAGCACGAGAGTGCCGCTGTCGAACTCGAAGGCGGCCAGGCTGATGCGCCCCGGCGGCTTGCCGCCCGGCGCCAGCCAGCGCAGGCGCCCGGCGATCATCAGGTGAATGACGAGCCAGCGCTCGCCTTCCAGCGCGAGCACGATGCGCTTGCCCAGGCGCTCGACGCCGATCACCTTGCGGCCTTCGGTCTCGGCGATCGGCGGCACGGCGGTGCGCAGCACGAAGGGGCTGAGCAAACGAACGCGCCGCAACACCTGCCCGACGAGCCGCTCGCCGGCGCGCTCGACATAGACGGCGACGTCGGGCAGCTCAGGCATCGCGTGCGGGGGGCGCCGCAGCCGGCGGCCGCCGGCGCGCATGCCGCCAGGTGCGGCGCAGCGCGAGCACCGCCAGCACGGCGCCGGTGAGCACGAGCGCGAAGCCGGCCAGCGAGGCCGCCTTCACGAGCGGGTGGCTGAAGTCCTCGCCCTCGGCGTAGTCCATCAGGTGCAGGCGCCAGAAGAAGTCGTACAGCACCCAGGCATCGTTGCGCACGGCGACCAGCTCGCCGCTCTTGCCGTCGATGTACAGGCGCGTGCCGAGGCCGTCGGCAAAGCTGGCGCGCCAGACGTTCCGGCGCATGCCGGCCTCGCGCACGATGAGCGCGCGCGCGGGCACTTCGTCGAGCAGGCGCACTTCGGCCAGCGCGCCGGTGCCCTTGTAGAGGCCGCGCGCGAAGCGGGCCACCGCGGCTTCGTCGGGCGGCGCGTGCGCGCCGCCGCCGGCGGCGATCCAGCTCTCGCCACGCGCGTGGCGCAGGCGCAGGGCGGGGCCGGTGGCCGTGGCGACGCTCGCGACGGCGAGCACCGCCTCCGGCGCGGCCTGCGCGGCGAGGTGGCGGGCCACCGCCTCGGCCCAGCCGGCGGGCAGCGGCTGCACGGGGCGCGATACCGAGTCTTCGGCCTTGACCCAGGGTTTGAACGGCAGCCAGGTGAAGACGAGGCCGCCGGCCACCCAGGCCAGCACCTGCAGCGCCACGAGCCAGGCCAGCCAGCGGTGCCAGCGAAAGAAGCGCGCTGCGATGCTCATGCCGGCATTGTGTCGGTGTCCGAGCGGGCGATTCATGCGGCCGGTCGCGTTGCCGGAAGGGCGCCCGATAATCACCGATTGCCCCGCGCCCGCATCCTGTACGGGCCTGCTCCCTGCCCCCACCGATGTTTCCCGATCTCGCCACCCGCACCGTGGCGCAGGTGCAGCGCCGCCGCACCTTCGCCATCATCAGCCACCCCGACGCGGGCAAGACCACGCTCACGGAGAAGCTGCTGCTGTTCTCGGGCGCGATCCAGATCGCCGGCAGCGTGAAGGCGCGCAAGGCGAGCCGCCACGCCACCAGCGACTGGATGGAGATCGAGAAGCAGCGCGGCATCTCGGTGGCGAGCTCGGTGATGCAGATGGAGTACCGCGGCTGCGTCATCAACCTGCTCGACACGCCCGGCCACCAGGACTTCAGCGAGGACACCTACCGCGTGCTGACGGCCGTGGACGCGGCGCTGATGGTCATCGATGCCGCCAACGGCGTCGAACCGCAGACGCGGCGCCTGCTGCAGGTGTGCCGCGCGCGCAATACGCCCATCCTCACCTTCGTCAACAAGATGGACCGCGAGGTGAAGGCGCCGCTCGATCTGTTCGACGAGATCGAGCGCGAGCTCGGCATGAGCGTCGTGCCCTTCACCTGGCCGGTGGGCATGGGCAAGGTGTTCGGCGGCGTGCTCGACCTGCGCCTGGACCAGATGCGCGTCTTCTCGCCCGGCGAAGACCGGGTCAAGGAGGGGGCCGACGAGATCATCGAAGGCTTCGCGAACCCGGCCCTGGCCGAGCGCTTCGGCATGAACTACGAGCAGGCCGAGGGCGAGGTGGCGCTGGTGCGCGAGGCGGCACCCGCGTTCGACGAGGGCCTCTTTCTCGACGGGCTGCAGACGCCGATGTTCTTCGGCAGCGCGATCAACAACTTCGGCGTGCAGGAGGTGCTCGATGCGCTCGTCGACCTGGCGCCGCCACCGGGGCCGAAGGCGGCGATCCAGCGCACGGTGCAGCCGACCGAGGACAAGTTCACCGGCGTCGTCTTCAAGATCCAGGCCAACATGGACCCCGCGCACCGCGACCGCATCGCCTTCCTGCGCGTGGCGAGCGGCCACTTCGAGCGCGGCATGCGGCTGAAGGTCACGCGCAGCGGCAAGGAGCTGCGGCCGAACACGGTGGTGAGCTTCCTCAGCCAGCGGCGCGAGCTGCTCGAGGAAGCCTATGCCGGCGACATCATCGGCATCCCGAACCACGGCGTGCTGCAGCTCGGCGACACGCTCACCGAGGGCGAGGCGCTGCAGTTCACCGGGCTGCCGTTCTTCGCGCCGGAGATGTTCCGCAGCGTCGAGGTGGCCGATCCGCTGCGCACCAAGCAGCTGCGCGCCGGCCTCACGCAACTGGGTGAGGAAGGCGCGATCCAGGTCTTCCGCCCGCTCGCCGGCGGCGTGCTGCTGCTGGGTGCGGTGGGGCAGCTGCAGTTCGAGGTGGTGGCGCACCGCCTCGAGCACGAGTACGGCTGCAAGGCGCGCATCATGCCGGCGCGCTACAACGTGGCGCGCTGGGTGACCTGCGAGACGGGCGACGGCGCCGCCGCCGACGAGCGCGAACTGAAGCGCTTCATCGACGGCAACTCGCACCGCGTGGCGCTCGACGCCGTGAACGCGCCTTGCGTGCTGCTCGAATATGCCGGCGAGCTGCGCGCGATGCAGGAGAACTGGCCGAAGATCAAGTTCCACGCGCTGCGCGAGCACGCGGGGCTGGTGTTCCAGAAGCAGCTCGAAGGTTGAGCGCAGGTTGCCGGTGTGCTTCGGTGCGTGAGCCATGCCTGCGATGAAGCCCCCGCCGAAACCGCAGCGTGCTTCCGGCGCGACGCGGCTCGTCTACTCCACCGAGGGCGGGCGCATGTGCCCGCAATGCCTCCGCCCGATGCAGGAATGCAGCTGCGCCGCGCAACGTGCGGCGGCACCCGTGGACGCCGGCCCCATCCGCGTCAGCCGCGAGTCCAAGGGCCGCGGCGGCAAGACCGTGACGCTGGTGCGCGGCCTGCCCCTGTCCGCGGCCGAGCTGGAGGCGCTGGGCAAGCAACTGCGCACGCACTGCGGCAGCGGCGGCACGGCGAAGGACGGTGTGCTCGAGGTGCAGGGCGACCACGTCGAGCGCGTGCTGGCGTGGCTGCTGGCAAAGGGGTACGCCGCGAAGCGGGCGGGTGGCTGAGCCGGGCGGCTCGAGCGCTTGGCGCGACCGGCAAGAATCGAACTTGCGACGCGGCCTTCGGAGGGCCGCATGATATCCACTTCACCACGGTCGCCGCGCTTTCGGCCGAGGCATTCTAGCGCCGGGGTCGGCACGCGCACCCGATCGCACCGAGGGCGGGAAGTGGCGACAGGGGCCACTTCTATAATTGACCGCTTTGGCCGATGAGGCCCACACGGCACCCGGCGCCGAGGACAAGAATGAGCCACACGACGACGAGCGAGAACAGCGGCACAAGAGACGGCCTGATGGGCGGGGGGCATGGGCACTCGCCCGATCCGCACGACGACCACGCGAGCCCGATCCGCACGCCCAAGCAACTGATCACGGTGATCATCGCCTCGTTCGTGCTGCCGGTGGTCATCATCATCCTGCTGGTCAACTTCGTCGCCTTCGGCGGCAAGGAAGGCGCCGGCAGCGACGGCATGTCGCCCGAGGCGGTGGCCAAGCGGCTGCAGCCGGTAGGCACGGTCGAGCTGCGGGACGTCAGCAGCCCGGCGGCCATGCGCACCGGAGAGCAGGTCTACCAGGCGCAGTGCGCCGCCTGCCACGCCACCGGCGCCGCCAACGCGCCGAAGTTGGGTGATGCCGCGGCGTGGGCCCCCCGCGTCGCCACCGGCTTCGCGAGCCTGCTCAATTCGGCGATGAAGGGCAAGGGTGCGATGGCGCCGCAGGCCGGTGGCGACGCCACCGACTACGAGATCGCACGCGCCGTGGTCTATCTGGCCAACCAGGGCGGCGGCAAGTTCGCCGAGCCTGCAGCACCGGCGGCTGCCGCCAGCGCGCCGAAGTGAGCCGCCCTCCGGGGCGGCTCTTTCATACCCTTGCCGAAGCCGCGCCCTGCGCGGGCGCGAGTTGGTAGCCGAAGCGCCTAGGCAATTCGCCGAAGGCGATCGCCTCGGGCCGCCAATGGCCCTGCTCGACGGCGTCGGCAGCGCTCGCCATGTCCAGCGTGTGCACGATGCCGAAGCCGAGCTCGGTGTGCAGGAACAGGCGGCCGTGTTCGTCGAGCCAGGCGCTCTCGGTGTGCGCCTCGTCGCCGGTGTGCGCCGTCACCGGCCAGGGCGGCGAGGCGCCGATGCGCCACACGTACGGCGCCGCCTCGAGCTGCACGTACACGCGCTGCGGGCCGTTCTGGAAGAACCAGCAGCCCGCGTCGTCGTGCAGGTAGTTGCGCTCGATGAAGGCGAGCAGCTTGTCGTGCTGGATGCGGCTGCCCTTGACGCGCGGGAAGGGCCCGGCGGCCTGGATGCGCTCGTCGCGCATGTACCACTGGCCTCGCGCGTCGAGCGCCAGCCAGCCGTAGCAGTGCGGCACGTTCGGCCACTTCTTCAGCGCTGCCTTGACGATCTCGTCCACGCCGCGAACTTACACCAACGACGGGTTCACGAGCCAGTCGCACACGGTCGCGGGCATGGCCGTCACCTGCGCCGGATAGCGGCCGGCGGGAAAGCCCACGTGGCCGCCCTGGTCCGGCCGCCACAGCGTGACGCGGCCGATGCGTCCGCTGCGCGTCGCCGGGTCGACCGGCGGCAGCGAGGCCACGGGCACGAAGGGGTCGTTGCGCGCGTTGAGCACGAGTGCCGGGATGCGGATGTCGGCCAGGCGCGGCTTGGCCGACGCACGCGCCCAGTAGTCCTGCGTATCGCGAAAGCCGTGCAGCGGCGCCGTGAAGATATCGTCGAACTCGTACAGCGTGCGCGCCGCACGCAGGCGCTCCTCGTCGAAGAGGCCGGGGTGGCGCGCCAGCTTCGCGAGCGCCTTCGGCTTCATCGTGGCGAGGAACATGCGCGCGTAGACGAGCCGGTTGAAGCCGCGGTCGATGGCCTGGCCGGAGGCCGCGAGGTCGATCGGCGAGCACACCGCCGCGACGGCCGACGCGATGGGCGCGGCGCTCTCGCCGGCCTCCTCGGCCCAGCGCAGCAAGGCATTGCCGCCGAGCGAGATGCCCACCACGAGCAGCGGTGCCGGGTGCATGGCACGCAGGCGCGCCAGCAGCCAGCCGATCTCCTCGAAGTCGCCCGAGTGGTAGGCGCGCGGCGCCAGGTTCAGCTCGCCAGAGCAGCCGCGGAAGTGCGGCACCGAGTACGCCCAGCCTCGCGCACGCGCCATGGCGGCGAAGGCCTGCGCGTACTGGCTCGCGCTGCTGCCCTCGAGGCCATGGAAGAGCACGAGATGCCGTGCCGGCTTCGCGGCCGGCGCGGCGCCGTGCCCGGCGTCGTGCGCGGGGCCCTGTGCGACGTCGAGATGATCGACGTCGACGAAATCGCCGTCGGGGGTGTCCCAGCGTTCGCGGCGCCAGTGCGGAGGCGCGCCCTCGAAGCGCCGCGCCACCGTGGCGGCCCAGATCGTCTGCGCATTGCCTCCCGGCAGCCAGGGCGGGGCTCGATAGGCCTGCAGCCGGTCGGGGGTGCGATCGCGCAGCGGCGTGGCCGGCGCGTTGAAACCCGATGGCGTCAATGCAGCGTTGCCGGCGCCTCTCCCGGACCCGGCATCTCCTGCAGCGAGCCGGGGCTGGCGTGGTGCGCGGCCAGGCGCCAGCCCTGCGGCGTCTTCACGTAGACGTTGGTGGCCAGCACCCAGGCCGTCTGCGGGCCGGGGCTGTCGCCCGCGGCCGGCACCTCGATGCGCTCGACGAGATGGTGCAGCGCCCCGCCCAGCCATTGCAGGCGGCGCACCTGCTCGGGCTGCGCCGGCACGGCGCCGTTGCCGAAGATGGCCTCGAAGCTGGCGCGGATGGCGGCAGTGCCGATGACGCGCCCGCCGCCCGGGTGCACGCAGACGATCTCGTCGTCGTCGGCCCACACGGCCATCAGCAGTTCGAGGTCGGCGCGCTGCAGCGCCTCGTAGAACTGGGCCTCGACTTCGTCGGGCGTGTTGCCGGCCAGCGCGGCGCTCGGGCGCGGGGGGGTGCGCGGCATGGCGATGGGTTTCGGTTCAGCGGAAGACCACGCACTTGTGGCCGTTGATGAGCACGCGGTGCTCGACATGCCAGCGCACGGCGCGGGCGAGCACGACGCACTCGATGTCGCGCCCGACGGCGGTGAAGTCCCCGGCCGACAGCGTGTGGTCGACGCGCTCGACGTCCTGCTCGATGATCGGCCCCTCGTCGAGGTCGGCGGTGACGTAGTGCGCCGTCGCGCCGATGAGCTTGACGCCGCGCGCGTGCGCCTGGAAGTACGGCCGCGCGCCCTTGAAGCTGGGCAGGAAGCTGTGGTGGATGTTGATGGCGCGGCCGGCCAGGCGCTCGCACAGCGCCGGGCTCAGGATCTGCATGTAGCGCGCCAGCACGACGAGGTCGACGCGCTCGCGCTCGACAAGGGCTTCGAGCTGCTGCTCCTGTGCGCGGCGCGCGTCCTCGCCGCCGCTCTTGTCGATCGGGAGGTGGTGGAAGGGAATGCCGTAGCTCGCCGCCAGCGCCTCGAAGTCGCGGTGGTTCGAGACGATGGCCGGGATCTCCACCGCCAGCGTGCCGCTCTTCCATCGGAAGAGCAGGTCGTTCAGGCAGTGCCCGTGTTGGCTCACCATGAGCAGCAGGCGCGGCCGCTGCGCCAGCGCGTGCAGGCGCACCTCCATGCCGAAGCGCTGCCGCGTGTGCTCGAACAGCGTCGCCAGCGTGCCGCTGTCGGCCAGCTGCGGCGGCGCCTGGAAGTGCACGCGCATGAAGAACAGCCCGGTGGCGTCGTCGCCGTCGAGGTCGCCGAACTGCTGCGAGTCGATGATGTTGCAGCCGGCCTGGTACAGCAGGCCCGAGACGGCGTGCACGATGCCCTTCGTGTCACGGCAGGCGAGCGTGAGGACGAACTGCTGCTCGGTGGGGACGTTGGGCATGGGGCGCAATTCTAGGGACCGCGTCGCTCGGCTGCGCGCAGCGGCCGGCGCGCCACAATCGCCCCGACCCAGGAGCCCAGGAGGCCCGCCGTGACCGGACTCGCAAGCGCCACCGCCCCGTTCCGCGCCGACCATGTCGGCAGCCTGCTGCGCCCCGTCTCCCTGTCGGCGGTTCGGGCCCGGCACAAGGCCGGCGAGGTTGACGCGGCCGCGCTCGTGGCCGCCGAGGACGCGGCCGTTGCCGAGGCGGTGCGCCAGCAGTGCGACGTGGGCCTCGCCAGCATCACCGACGGCGAGTTCCGGCGCGACTGGTGGCATCTCGACTTCCTCGGCGGCCTCGACGGCGTGACGCTGGCCGTCAACGAAGGGCCGAAGTTCCGGGTCGCCAGCCAGGCGCAGCCCGCCGGGCAAGCGCCTGAACAACCCCCGATAGCCACCGTCACCGGCCGCATCGGCTGCAGTCGGCCGGTGATGGCCGATCACTTCGCCTTCCTCAAGTCGCTCACCGACAAGGTGCCGGGCGTGACGCCGAAGATGACGATCCCGTCGCCCTCGATGCTGCATCTGCGCGGCGGGCGCGCGGCGATCGCGCGCGCCGTCTACCCGGACCTGGACGCCTTCTGGGACGACGTGGCGGCGGCCTACCGGCAGGCCATCGCGCACCTCGCGGCGGCGGGCTGCCGCTACCTGCAGGTGGACGACGTTGCCTTCGCCTACCTGTGCGACCCCAAGGTGCAGGCCACCTCCCGCGCCAACGGCGACGACCCGGCGCGCCTGCCGCAGACCTACGCGCGCGTCATCAACGCCGCGCTCGCCGACCGGCCGGCCGACATGCGCGTCACCATCCACACCTGCCGCGGCAACTTCAAGAGCGCCTGGGTCGCCGAGGGCGGCTACGCGCCGGTGGTGGAAGCGATGTTCTCGGCCGACGTCGACGGCTGGTTCATGGAGTTCGACAGCGAGCGCGCCGGCGGCTTCGAGCCGCTGGCCGTGCTGCGCGAGGCCGGGCGGGCGGCGAAGAAGGTCGTGCTCGGCCTCGTCACCACGAAGGTCGGCGAGCTCGAGTCGAAGGACGCGCTGAAGCGGCGCATCGACGAGGCTGCGCGCTTCGTGCCGCTCGAACAGCTTGGCCTGTCGCCGCAGTGCGGCTTCTCGAGCACGCACCACGGCAACGCGCTGTCGCACGCAGACCAGTGGCGCAAGCTCGAGCGCGTGGTCGAGGTGGCCGGCGAAGTCTGGGGCTAGGGAGTCGCCGCGGGCTTCGAGCACAGCGTCGCCAACATGTACTTCTTCCCGCTCGCGATGCTGCTCGGCGCGCCGCTCTCGGCCTGGGACATGGCCGCCAACCTGGTGCCGGTGATCGCCGGCAACCTCGTCGGCGGCAGCGGGCTCGTGGCGCTCGCCTACCGGGTGATCTACCTGCGGCCCGGCGCGCAATCGTGCTGAGCCGGCGCGCCGCGCCGCAGGGGCGGTGAGCGCGACGCAGCCGCGGCGCACTCGCGAGCCGGCCCGCGCCGGGCCGGCCCGAGGCAAGGGAGGCCGGGGCGACCGGAGCGACCGGTTTGTGCCAAAGTGGCGGCCCCCGCCTGCGATAGGCCAGCCACCGTGAGCCGCGCTTGAACCTGCTCTTCGTCGCCGACCCGCTCGAGTCGTTCAAGACCTACAAGGACACCACCTACGCCATGATGCGCGAGGCTGCGGCGCGCGGCCATGTGCTGCTCGCCTGCGAGCCGCGCCATCTGCGCTGGCAGCGGGGCGGACGCGTCGTCGCGACGACGCGCGAGATCACGCTCAGGCCGGCGGCGCCGCAGGAGCACGACTGGTTCGAGGTGCGCGCCGAGCGCGAAACGGCACTCGCCGACACCGGCGCCGTGCTCATGCGCAAGGACCCACCCTTCGACAGCGAGTATTTCTACGCCACGCACCTGCTCGGCCAGGCCGAGCGCGAAGGCGCGCGCGTGTTCAACAAGCCCGCTGCGCTGCGCGACCACCCGGAGAAGCTCGCGATCCTGGAGTTTCCGCAGTTCATCGCGCCCACGCTCGTCACGCGCGACGCCGCCGAGGTGCGGCGCTTCCACGCCGAGCACCACGACATCATCCTGAAGCCGCTCGACGGCATGGGCGGCATGGGCATCTTCCGCGTCGGCGCCGACGGCCTCAACCTCGGCAGCATCGTCGAGACGCTCAACCGCGACGGTGCGCAGACGGTGATGGTGCAGAAGTTCCTGCCCGCCATCCGCGAGGGCGACAAGCGCGTGCTCGTCATCGGCGGCGAGCCGGTGCCGCACGTGCTGGCCCGCATCCCGCAGGGCAGCGAGGTGCGCGGCAACCTCGCCGCCGGCGGCAAGGGCGTGGCGCAACCGATCTCCCGGCGCGACCGCGAGATCGCCGAGGCGATCGGCCCCGTGCTCGCCGCGCGCGGCCTGCTGCTCGTGGGCCTGGACATCATCGGCGAGTGCCTCACCGAGATCAACGTCACGAGCCCGACCTGTTTCCAGGAGATCACGCAGCAAAGCGGCTTCGACGTGGCGAGGATGTTCCTCGACAAGCTCGAGGCGGCGCTGCGCTGAACGCGGACCACCGGCCATGGGAATCGCCTACGCCCGTGCCCACGGCCGCGCGCTCGCGGTCACCCTGCGCGAGGTGACGCGGCACAACATCCAGGCGGTGATGAGCCTCGATGCCGGCGACGGCGGCCGCCAGGTGGCACCCAACGCCAAGAGCATGGCGCAGGCCGCGGTGTACGGCGAGGCCTGGCCGCGCGCCATCTATGCCGGCGACGAGCCGGTGGGCTTCGTCATGCTCTACGACCCGAGCCGCGTCGTCGACCCCGAAGACCCGGAGTTCTTCCTCTGGCGCCTGATGGTCGACCGCGAGTGGCAAGGCATGGGCATCGGCCTCGCGGCGCTGCGCCTCGTCATCGAACACGTGCAGTCGCGACCGCATCCGGGCGAGATGTTCACGAGCATCGTCGAGCCGGCCCCGCAGCTGGTGGCCTTCTACGGCCACGCCGGGTTCGAGCTCACCGATCAGTACGTCGACGGCGAGCGCGTGCTGCGCCTGGCGCTCTGAACGGCTGAGCGCCACGCGTGCCCGGCGCGGCTGACATGGACAACACGCTTCTGCAGCGCCTGCTCGACGACGCGGGCGCGCACGACCCCGAGTACGGCAACGGCCTCTCGAACCACCTGCCGATGGCCTGGCTCGCGCTGGCGCGGCTGGGCGCCGGCGAGGCGCGGCTGCGCGAGTTCGGCACCGACTACATCGCCGGCAAGCGCCTGCGCCCGGCGCGGCCACGCGAACCCGGGCTCGGCCCCGAGAGCTGGACCGGGAGCCTCGGCGAGCGCGAAGCCTGGCCTCGTCATCTCGACTTCTTCGAACACTGGATCGCCCGCGAGGGCGTGGCGGTCGTGCTGGCGCAGGCCCTGCCGGTGCTGCTGCCGGGCGTCGCGGCGGCCGCTTTCCACGGACTCATCCGCACCGCCGCCGGCGTGCAGGCGGGGCACGGCGGCGAGGTTGCCCAGGGGCTGGCGCACTGGGCGGCGTGGTACATGCCGCTGGGGCCGCATGGGCCGCCCGGGCCACCCGCGGCTACGGAGGCGGCGGCAAGCGCGCGGCCACGGGCCCGAGCGCGGCCGGATGCGGGCCCGCCGGACCGCACCGATGATCCTGCCGCCTTGCTGCGCGAACTGCCGGCAGGCACGTCGAGCGCCGGGCTCATCGCCGCACGCATGCGTGACGCCGCGGCCGATGGCGCCGTCAGTGCCGTCGCGGCGCGACTGCTGATCGACGATCACACGCCCGCGCGCCTGGCCCGCGCCGCCGCCCTTGCCTACGCCGAGACCGGCAACTTCACCGCGCTGCACCTCGTCACCGGCACGCATGCGATGCGTGTGCTCGCGCCGTTCGTCGCTGATGAGCCCGGCGCACGCCACGCGGCCTGGCGCTCGTTCTGGCCGGCCTACGCGCACGGCGTGGTGGCGGCCAGGCTCGCGCCGGCACGGGCGCCGCTCGTGCTGCGAGCGTGGCCCGCGCTGATCGCGGCCGCGCTGCGATCGCCGGACGAGCACCTGATCAAGCTCGTCGATGCGGCGCGCGAGGAAACGCGGCACTACGGCGGCGAGGACTGGCAGCGCGCCGCGTCGCGGGCAGTGATGGCGGCGACCTGAGTTTCGCGCGGGCGGCAGCGCGCTCGGGCCGGCGTCGAGAGGGCGCAGCGAAGCGCCGGCATCGCTGTGCTAGCGTGCCTGCCCTCACGAGCGAGGCATTCATCCATGTCGCAACACCTTCCGCAACGGCCGCCGGCTGGCCTTCGGCAAGCGCTCCTGTGTGGCGCGGTCAGCCTGGCGATGGCCCTGTCGGCCGGCGCCGCCGCGGCGCAGGACCCCTCCACCTGGTACTCGGAGCGCCCGGGGCCTTATCTGCTGTTCGCGGCCGGCGGCAGCCAGTACGAGCTCGACTGCCGCAGCGACTACTACTACTACGACGACTGCGACTACGGCCGCGCCGGCGCGGGCAAGGTGGGGCTGGGCTACCGCTTCGGCCGCATCGGCGTCGAGGGCACCTGGACCGACTACGGCCGCGCCCGCATCGACAACGGCCGCACGCCGCGCGACTCGCTGCGCATGCAGGCGCTGGGCGTCAACATCGTGTTCTCGATCCCTTTCGGCCCGGCCAGCGAAGGGCTGCTGCGCGCCGGAGTGGCCGACGTGCGGCATTCGCGCAGCGACGACATCGCGGCGCAGCACATCTTCACCGCCGGCGTCGGCCTCGCCTTCCTGCTGCACCTCGGCCCGCGTGCGGCGCTCGAAGTGGGCTGGGACGCCATCACCGGCGAGGGCCGCAACACCGGCACCACGGTGGGGAGCATGGTCACCGCCGGGCTGCGCTGGTCGTTCTGAGAATACTGAAGAGCCTGTGAACGAATCATCCACACCCGCTCGCCACGCCAGAAGGCGCCGGCCCGTCGTTGCAAATGCTCGCCATATCACCGGATATGGCTGCGCTTTGCGCCTAGATCCGACGCCTTCTGGCGCGTCGCTCGGGCGCGGCTGATTCATTCACAGGCTCTGCGCCGATGACGCTGCTGACGCTGGCCGATGTCCACCTGGCCTACGGCCACCGCGCACTGCTCGACGGCGCGTCGCTGTCGCTGCAGGAGGGCGAGCGCGTCGCGCTCATCGGCCGCAACGGCGAGGGCAAGAGCTCGCTGCTGAAGATCCTCGCCGGGCTCGAGCAGCCCGACGACGGCGAACTGCAGCTGGCGGCCAGCGCCGGCCCCGGGCGCGCCTACGTGCCGCAGGAGCCGGTCTTCGCGCCGGGGCAGAGCGTCTTCGAAGCCGTCGCCGAGGGCGTGGCCGAGGCGCGCGCGCTGCGCGAGCGCTTCGAGCGCCTGAGCGAACAGCACGCGCCGGGCGAGGAGCTCGACCGCCTGCAGACGCTCGTCGAGGCGCACCACGGCTGGAACTGGGAGCAGCGCGTGCAGGAGGCGCTGCAGCGCCTGGGCCTCGAAGGCACGCCTGCCGACACGGCGGTGGCGACGCTGAGCGGCGGCATGAAGAAGCGCGTGGCGCTGGCGCGCGCGCTCGTCGCCGCGCCGAGCCTGCTGCTGCTCGACGAGCCGACCAACCACCTCGACATCGACGCCATCGAGTGGCTGCAGGACCTGCTCACGCGGCGCCTCGGTGCGCTGGTCTTCGTCTCGCACGACCGCGCCTTCGTCGATGCGGTGGCCACGCGCATCGTCGAGCTCGACCGCGGCCGCCTGCGCAGCTACGCCGGGCGTGGCACGGGCACGGGCATCGGCGTGTTCGCCGCCTACGAGGCGACGAAGGCGCGCGAACTGGAGGCCGAGGCGCTGGCCGCGGCGCGTGCCGACAAGCTGCTGGCGCAGGAGGAGGTGTGGATCCGCAAGGGCGTCGAGGCCCGGCGCACGCGCAGCGTCGGCCGTGTCGCGCGCCTCGTGCGCCTGCGTGCGCAGCGCGCCGAGCGGCGCGAGCAGCTCGGCCGCGTGCGCCTCACCACCGATGCCGGGCTGCCGCCCGGGCGCATCGTCGCCGAGCTCGACGACGTGAGCATGCGGTTCGGCGAGCGGGTGATCATCGATCGCTTCAGCGCCACGCTGCTGCGCGGCGACAAGGTCGGCCTGATCGGCCCCAACGGCGCGGGCAAGACGACGCTCCTGCGCCTCATCCTCGGCGAGCTCGAGCCGAGCGCCGGCCGCGTGCGCCGCGGCACCCGGCTGCAGGTGGCCTACTTCGACCAGATGCGCGCCGCGCTCGACCTCGAGGCCACGCTTGCCGACACCATCAGCCCGGGCAGCGAGTGGATCGAGTTCGGCGCCGAAGGTGGCAAGAGAACGCGCAAGCACGTCATGAGCTATCTCGGCGACTTCCTCTTCTCGCCCGAGCGCGCCGGCTCGCCGGTGCGCACGCTCTCCGGCGGAGAGCGCAACCGGCTGCTGCTGGCGCGCCTGTTCGCGCTGCCGGCCAACGTGCTCGTGCTCGACGAGCCGACCAATGACCTCGACATCGAGACGCTCGAGCTGCTCGAGGAGCTGCTGCAGGACTACGAAGGCACCGTCTTCCTCGTCAGCCACGACCGGCGCTTCCTCGACAACGTGGTCACGAGCACCATCGCCTGGGAGGGCGACCCGGCCTTCGGCGGACGCCCGGGGCTGTGGCGCGAGTACGAAGGCGGCTACGAGGTCTGGAAGGAGCAGCGGGAGCGCGCACGCGTCGCGGCGGCGTCGATGGCGCCATCCTCGGCGGCCTCGTCATCGTCGCCTTCGAGCGCCAATGCCGCGCAGCCGGAGGCCGCGCGCGCGAGCCCGCGCACCAAGCTCAGCTACAAGGAGCAGCGCGAGCTCGAGGCGCTGCCGGCGCGCATCGAGGCACTGGAGGCCGAGCAGCGCGAACTTGCCGCGACGCTGGCCGACCCGGCCTTCTATGCGCGCGAGGCGCAGCGCGCCGGCGAGCTGAACCGGCGCCACGCCAAGATCGAGGAGGAACTGATGGCCTGCCTGGAGCGCTGGGAGGCGCTCGGCGCGCGCTGAACCGCGGCAGGGTGTGGGGACAGCAGCCGGTGGGGCCGGCGCCGGTGTGTTCAGTTCGGTGGTGCGTTCAGTGGTGCGCGTGCGCCCAGCCGTCGTTCGTCGCCGCCGGGTGCGTGCGGCTGACGAGCAGGGCCGCCTGCAGGTACAGCCCGTTCAGCAGCCGCTGCGCGCGCACGCGGTCGAAGCCGGGCCAGGCGGCGATGTCGCGCAGGTTGGTCGTGCTGCGCCGCAGCCGCTCCACCGCGGCCAGCACGGTGCCCGTGAGGTCGAGCAGGCGCAGGTCCGCCGACGGCGTGACGCGGTAGGCCGCCGTGCCGGCGATCTCCGGCAGCAGCGAATCGCGCGAGCCGCGCTGCGCCACGGCCCACAGCAGCAGCGGCAGCGGCGTGTAGTTGTGCACCAGCGATTGCAGCTCGGCCGCGCCCGGCGCCTTCATCTGCGCTGGCGCCACCTGCAGCAGCCGCCAGTCCTGCACGCGTCCCGACAGCAGCGAGATCATCGGCAGCGGCGAGTGCGCCACGCGTGCCGTGGGGAAGAGGGTGAGCGGCACCTGGTGCTGATCGACGAGCACCGTGGCACGCAGCGAGCGGCCGTGCCGCACCGAAGCGGCCAGCATCGCCAGCATGTCGAGCGCACCGCTGCCCGTCTCGCTGCCGAAGCGCTGCAGGTCGGCCATCAGGGAGGGCGACAGCGAGCTCAGCCGCGTCGCGCCGGCGACCGAGTCGAGGGTCTCCTCGCTCGCCCGGCCGGCCATGAACTCGGCCGACCGCGGTGTGCCGACCCCGGAGGCCGGCTGCGTGGATTGGAAAGGCATGTCTGCGTCCCGCCCTCTACTCCCTCTACTCCTCTGCTCCCTCTACTCGCACTGCGCCCGGCTCGCTCTTTTCTTGCGGGCGACCGTGCGAGGGGAATTGGAAGCTGCCGTGCAGAGTTCACGGTCGGCAGAGCTGTTTCAATTGTGTCGAAATGTTCAGGAACCCTCCTCCCGGAGGGCCTGCAGCCTGTGCCAGAAGCGGGCGTCCTGCGCGGTGGCGAAGTTCACCCGCATCAGCGTCGTCGGTCGCGGCGTGGCGTGGAAAAGGCTGCCCGGCGCCGTCAGCCAGCCTTCGTCCAGCAGCAGGTGGGCCAGGTGTTCGGTGTCGGCACCCACGTCGAGCCAGCCGAACAGCCCCTCGGGCGGCGCGGCGAAGCGGCAGCCGGCCTCGCGCGCCAGCCGCACGGTGCGCGAGCGCGCCGCCGCCAGCAGCGCGGTGACGCGCTCGGCGTGGCGGCGCAGCGCACCCTGCTCGAGGCACCAGGCCACCGCCTGCTCGAGTGGCGCCGGCGTCGTGAGCGTGCCCAGCATCTTGGTGTCGATCAGCCGCTCGGCCATGGCCGGGGCGGCGGCGACATAGCCGACGCGCCACTGCGGCACGAGGATCTTCGAGAAGCCCGAGACGTAGATCGTGCGCTGCAGCGCGTCGAGCTGGGCGACGCGCGTCGCGTGTGCCGGCGCCAGCCAGGCGTAGGTGTCGTCCTCGACGAGCATGAAGTCCAGCGCCTCGGCCAGGCGCAGCAGGCGGTGTGCGTGCGCCGGCGCCAGCGAGGCGCCGGTGGGGTTGTGCAGCACCGACACGGTGACGTACAGGCGAGGCCGGTGCGCCTCGGCCAGCGCCTGCAGCACCGCGAGGTCGGGTCCTTCGGGGCCGCGCGGCACCGGCAGCAGGTTGAGGCCCATGCGCGTGAGGCGCGCGTACTCGACCGCCCAGCCCGGCTCGTCGACGAGCACGGCATCGCCGGGCTGCAGCAGCGTGCGCGCGACGAGGTCGAGGGCGTGCGTCGCGCCCACCGTGGTCACGATCTGCTCGACGGTGGCGGGCACGCCGATGTCGGCCAGCCGCTGCACGAGCGCGCGGCGCAGGCGCGGGTCGCCGGCCGGGTCGCCGTACGAGAGCCAGCCCTGCGCGCCGGCACCGGCCGTGACGCGGCGCAGCGCGCGCTGCAGCAGGCCGGCATCGAGCCAGGCCTCGGGCAGCGTGCCTTGCGCCGGCGCCGGCGGCGCGCCGCGGCGCGGGCGGAACATGCCGCGGATGAGCGCAGTGGCGTCCACGGGGCGCGGCGGCGGGGCGGCAGCCTCGGCCGGCACGGGCGCCATCCCTTTCGCCGCCGCGGGCGCGGTGGCCGAAGCGGCCCCGGCCGCAGGCGCCGGGCTTGCGGTGGCGGCGCCCAGCGCGGCGGCCGGACGCGCCGGTGTCGCCGCCTCGCGCACGAAGAAGCCGCGCTGCGGCCGTGCCTGCACGAGCCCCTGCGCCTGCAGCAGGTCGTAGGCGCCGACCACGGTGCTCGGGCTCACGCCGTGGCGCGCCGCGCAAGCACGTACGGAAGGCAGGCGCGTGCCGGGACTCAGCAGGCGCTGGCGGATGCGCTCGGCAAAGCGCTCGGCCAGCTGCTCGCTCAGCGTGGCGCGGCCGGCACGAGCCAGGCCGGCTTCGATCTGTGTCGTCGACATGGGCAGTACAGATGCTGGAACTGTCGGTGGGAGTGTATTGCTCCTGTGTCGCCCGTGGCCGCTAGACTGAGCGCATGACGGGCTCCGAATGGGCCGCGCTGCTGTTCGTTGCCACGGCGATGAGCTTCACGCCGGGCCCCAACACCACGCTGGCGGCGGCCTTGGCGGCCAATCGTGGCCTGCGCCACTCGATGCGCTTCGTGCTCGGCGTGCCCGTGGGTTGGGGGGTCGTCGTCGTCGCCTGCGCGCTCGGCCTGGGCGCGCTGCTGAACGCGGCGCCGGTGCTGCGGGGCTTCGTCAAGTGGGCGGGCGTCGGCTACATGTTGTGGCTGGCCTGGCGGCTGGCCGAGTCGGCCGCGCTCGCCGCCGACGACCCCGAGCGCTTCGACGTCGGCTTCGGCCATGGCGTGCTGCTCCAGTTCGTCAACATCAAGGCCTGGATCCTGGCCCTCGTGGTGAGCGTCGGCTGGATCAACCGCGGCGACGCGCCCGAGTGGCGGCTGCTGCAGGTGCTGCCGGTGCTGATGGTGTTCGCGCTCGCGAGCAACTTCACCTATGCCTGGGTGGGCGCGGCACTGCGGCGCTGGCTGGCGCAGGGGCGGCGGCTGCTCGCCTTCAACCGCGGGCTCGCCCTGCTGCTGGCGGGCACGGCGCTGTGGATGGCGCGCGCATGAGCCGTGTCGTGGCCGCGGCGACGCCGGCAGCCCTCGCGCGTGCCGACGCGCCTGCCGATGCGCATGTCGGCGCGCATGCCGACGCGCGGCGTGTCGCGCGCGGCTTCGCCTGGGGCGCGCTCGGCGTGTTGATCTTCGCGCTGACGATGCCGATGACCCGCCTGGCCGTCGGCGACCAGGCGGCGCCGCAGCTGCCGCCGGCCTTCGTCACCGCCGGCCGAGCCGCCTTTGCCGGGCTGCTGAGCCTGGCCTATCTCTGGCTCGCCGCCGGCGGGCGGTCACCGTGGCCGGCGCGCCGGCTGTGGCCGCTGCTCGCCCTCTCGGCGGCCGGCACGGTGGTTGGCTTTCCGCTCGGCCTGGCCATGGCACTGCGCGAGGTGCCGGCCATGCACGCGTCGGTGGTGACCGGCGTCCTTCCGCTCGGCACGGCCGTCGGCGCCGCGCTCGCGCTGCGCCAGCGCGCCTCGCTCGGGTTCTGGGTTTGCGCGCTGGCCGGCTGCGGCCTGGTCATCGCTTTCGCCTTCATCTCTGGCGGCGGGCGGCTCGTGGTGGCCGATGCCTGGCTGGCGCTCGCGGTGGCGAGTGCGGCCGTCGGCTATGTGGCCGGCGCGCGCGTCTCGATGCACCTGCCGGCCGAGCAGACGATCTGCTGGGTGCTCGTGATCTCGCTGCCGCTCACGCTGCCGGCGATGCTGCTCACCTGGCCCGAAGCCCCGGCAGCGCCCGCCGCCTGGGCCGGCTTCGCCTATGTCACGCTGTTCTCGATGTGGCTCGGCTTCTTCGCCTGGTACCGCGGCCTTGCGCAGGGCGGCGTGCTGCGCGTCAGCCAGACTCAGCTGGCGCAGCCCTTCCTCGCGCTGCTGGCCGCCGTGCCCATCCTCGGCGAGCGGCTCGAGCCGCTGACGGTGGGCTTCGCGCTCGCCGTGGTGGCCGTGGTCTTCATCGGCAAGCGCATGCCTGTGACGCCGGTGATGCCGGCGGCGCCGGTGACGAAGCACGAGCCCGACAGCAAAGAGCCCGGCAGGACACACCCGACACACCCATGAGCACCACACACTGGCAGATGGCCCGCCGCGCTGCGCGGTTGAACCCTTCGACGATCCGCGAGATCCTCAAGCTGAGCGAACGGCCGGGCATCATCTCGCTTGCCGGAGGGCTGCCTTCGGCCGACACCTTCCCGGTGCAGGCGATGCGCGAGGCCACCGAACGCGTGCTGCGCGAACAGCCGCGCGAGGCGCTGCAATACGCGGCCAGCGAGGGCTACGGCCCGCTGCGCGAGTGGGTCGCCGCCGAGCTGTGCGGCATGGGCCTCGCGGTCGAGGCCGCGCAGGTGCTCATCACCACCGGTTCGCAGCAGGGCCTGGACCTCGTCGGCAAGGTGCTCATCGACCCGGGCAGTGCGGTCGCGGTCGAGTCGCCCACCTACCTTGGCGCGCTGCAGGCCTTCGCGCCGTTCGAGCCGGAGTTCGTGGCCGTCGAGGGCGACGCCGAAGGCCCCGACCCGGCGGCGCTCGCCTCGGCGCGCGGGGCGCGCTTCATGTACCTGCTGCCGAATTTCCAGAACCCGAGCGGCCGCTGCCTGAGCGCGGCGCGGCGCGATGCGCTGGCTGCGGCGGCACAGTCGATCGGCCTGCCGGTCGTCGAAGACAACCCCTACGGCGACCTCTGGTTCGATGCGCCGCCGCCGCCGCCGCTGGCCGCGCGCCTCGGGGACGGGGCCATCTACCTCGGCTCGTTCTCGAAGGTGCTGGCGCCTGGCCTGCGCCTGGGCTACGTCGTGCCGCCCAAGCAACTGTTCCCGAAGATGCTGCAGGCCAAGCAGGCGGCCGACCTGCACACGCCGGGCTTCAACCAGCGTGTGGTGTACGAGGTCATCAAGAACGGCTTCCTGCGCGAGCACGTGCCGACCATCCGCGCCCGCTACCGGGCGCAGCGCGACGCTATGCGCGCGGCGCTGCAGGCGCACCTGCCGGCAGGCTGCCGCTTCAACGCGCCCGAGGGCGGCATGTTCTTCTGGGTCGAGCTGCCGAGCTCGCTCGACGCCACGGCGCTGCTGCCGAAGGCGGTCGAGCGCGGCGTGGCCTACGTGCCCGGCGCGCCCTTCTTCACTTCCGGTTCACACGCGCATACGCTGCGGCTCTCGTTCGTCACCGTGCCGCCGGCGAAGATCGAGGAAGGCGTGCGCGCGCTCGCCGCTGTCATCGAGGAGGCCTTGCAGAAATGAGCCTGCACCCGTTCGACCAGGTCGACGTCTTCAGCGCCGTGCCGCTGAAGGGCAACCCGCTCGCCGTCGTGCACGGCGCCGACGGCCTCTCGGAGGAGACGATGGCGGCGTTCGCGCGCTGGACCAATCTCTCGGAGACGACCTTCCTGCTGTCGCCCACCGACCCCGCGGCCGATTACCGCGTGCGCATCTTCACGCCCGGCGGCGAGCTGCCCTTCGCCGGCCACCCGACGCTCGGCACCTGCTGGGCCTGGCTGGCCGCGGGCGGGCGGCCACGTGCGGCTGCGGACCCTGGCGTGGTCGTGCAGCAATGCGGTGTCGGCCTCGTGCGCGTGCGCCGCGACGCGGGACACGCTTCGCGCCTGGCTTTCGCGGCACCGCCGACGCGGCGCAGCGGGCCGCTCGAGGAGCAGGTGCTCGAGCGCATCGTGCGCGCCCTGCGGCTGCCCGCTGGCGCCGTGCGCGCCCATCAGTGGGTCGACAACGGTCCCGGCTGGGCCGGCGTGCTGCTCGACAGCGCCGAGCGCGTCCTGGCGCTGCACCCCGACTGGCCGGCGCTCGGCGATCTCAAGCTCGGCGTCGTCGGCCCGCATGCGGCGGGCGCCGAACCGGCCTTCGAGCTACGCGCCTTCATCGGCGGCGGCATGTACGAGGACCCGGTGACGGGCAGCCTCAACGCCAGCGTCGCGCAATGGCTGATGCGCACCGGCGTCGCACGCGACGCGTACGTCGCGGCGCAGGGCGCGGCGCTGCGGCGCGCCGGCCGCGTCTTCCTGCGTCGCGAAGGCGAAGACATCTGGGTCGGCGGCGATGTCGTCCGCTGCGTGCAAGGGGAATTGAGTCTTTGACGGCGGACATGCCGAACGTGCCGAACGCGCCGAACGCGCCGAACGCGCCGAACGCGCCAGACATGCCGGGCGCTGCGGACGCACCGAGCGCGCCACCGGTGGCGGCCATCGACCACGTGGTGATTGCCGCCGCGACGCTCGAGCAGGGCGTCGCCTGGTGCGAGGCGACGCTGGGCGTGGCGCCGGGCCCCGGTGGCAAGCACGCGCTCTTCGGCACGCACAACCGCCTGCTGAAGATCGAGAGCGCGGCCTTCCCGCGGGCCTACCTGGAGATCATCGCCGTCGACCCCGACGCGCCTGCGCCACCGCGGCCGCGCTGGTTCGGGCTCGACGAAGAGCTGTCGCGGCGGCGCCTGGCCGAGGCCGGGCCGCAGCTGTGGCACGTCGCCGCGCGCACGACGGCGATCGACGCGCATCTCGCCGCGCTCGCCGCCGCCGGCCTCGATGCCGGCGTTGCGCTCGCGGCTTCGCGCCAGACGCCCGCCGGGCTGCTGCAGTGGCGCATCGCCGTGCGCGGCGACGGCCGCCTGCTGTGCGGCGGCGCGCTGCCGACGCTCATCGAGTGGCCGGCATCACCTGCAGGGCCGGGCGTTCATCCGACGCTCGCGATGCCGCCCTCGGCGGTGCGGCTGCGCGAAGTCTCGATCGCCGGCGTGCCGCCGCGCGCCGTCGCCGCGCTCGGCCTCTCGGGCGTGCGCTTCGTGGCACAGTCGGCGCCGCCGGCACAGTCGCTGGGCGCCTTGCGCGTCGGCCTCGACACGCCACGCGGCCCGGTGACCCTGGAGAGTGCATGACCGAAGAGCTCTTTCGAGAGGACGCGACCCTGCTCGAGTGCACGGCGCGCATCGTCGCCGTCGACGCGGCGGGCATCGAGCTCGACCGCACGGTCTTCTATCCGCTCGGCGGCGGCCAGGCCGGTGATGCCGGCCGCCTCGTGCTCGGCGACGGCACCGTGCTCGCGATCGCCGACACGCGCAAGCACCCGGAGCGCGCCGGCGCCATCGCTCATGTGCCGGTGGCAGGCGACGCCCACGCCGATGCGGCACTGCGTGCCCGCTTCGTGCCGGGCGCGGTGGTCACGGGCATCGCCGATGCCGCGCGGCGCCGCGCGCACATGCGCTTCCACACCGCGACGCACCTGCTGTGCGCGCTCGTGCCGCACGCGGTGAACGGCTGCTCGATCACCGCCGGCTATGCGCGGCTGGACTTTCACATGAACGAGCCGCTCGACAAGGAGGCGTTGACGGCGGGCATCGCGCGCCTGGTGGCCGAGGCGCACCCGGTGCGCCACCGCTGGATCGGCGAGGACGAGCTCGACGCCAACCCCGGGCTCGTGCGCAGCATGAGCGTGCAGCCCCCGCGCGGTCTGGGCCGCGTGCGCGTGCTCGAGATCGAGGGCGTGGACCTGCAGCCCTGCGGCGGCACGCATGTGGCCAACACGCGCGACGTGGGGGCCGTGGTGGTGACGAAGATCGAGAAGAAGAGCGCGATGACGCGCCGCGTCGTGCTCGGCTTCGCCGAGGCGGAGGCTGACGCGGCGAGATGAGCGCACGGTGGCACGCCCGTGATGCAACGGCCCGCCGAAGCGGGCCATTCAGCAAAACAGCACGCCGAAGCGGGCCATTCAGCAAAACAGCCCGCCGAAGCGGGCCATTCAGCAAGACAGCCCGCCGAAGCGGGCCATTCACGAGGCATGCGAAGGACGAGACGGCGCGGCGCGCCGGCCCGTCATCGGGGCATCACTGGTTGCGATAGTCGTCGTGGCAGCCCTTGCAGGTCTTGCCGGTCTCGCCGAAGGCGGCCTTGAGGTTGTCGAGGTTGTTGGTCTTCGCGGCGGCGAGCAGCTTCGCCACTTCTTCCTGCATCTTCTTGGCGCCGGCGTCGAACTTCGCGCGGTCGGTCCAGATGCTGGCCTTCGCCTTGCCCTTGTCGGTGCTGGCCGTGCCTTCGACGAAGCCGGCGAACGGCAGCCGCGACATCGTCGACACGACCTCGGCGTTGGCCGCCGCTACCGCCGCGTCGTACGGCACGCGCCCCTGCACCATCGCGCCGATGCGGCCGAAGTGGTTGCCCATCACGAACATCGAGCTCTGGCGGTACTTCACCGCGTCCTCGGGCTTCTGGAACTGCGCTGCAGCGGGCAGGGACACCGCGGCAGCGGTGACGGACAAAGCGGCAAGGAACGAACGGTTCATCATGCGGGGGGCTCCGGTGGTTGGGCAGGACTTGGCGGGGCGCGATGCTACCCGCACGAGATCGTGTACGTGACCCGTCGCAGGGCCATTCCCGATCGGCGCCCTGGGGAAAGCCCGAGCCCGAACCACAATCGTTCGAAGCGATCCGATGCCGCGGTATGGTTGCACCCGTGAACATCCCCCCCTCCGCTGCCGCTACCGCGAGCGCGGCGAGCGTGGCGAGCACGGCGCCGCCCGCGACCAGCGCCTCGCACCCGCGCCGTTCGGTGCGCGTGTGGGACCTGCCGACGCGGCTCTTCCACTGGGTGCTCGCGCTCAGCATCGTCGGCTCGGTGGTGACGGGCAGCATCGGCGGTGGCGCCATGACCTGGCACTTCCGCCTCGGCCATCTGGCCCTGGCCCTGCTCGTCTTCAGGCTCGTGTGGGGCCTCGTCGGCGGGCGCTGGTCGCGCTTCGCGAGCTTCGTCTATGCACCCGGCACGTTGCTGCGCTACCTGCGTGGCGAGCGCCGGCCGGGTGAGCACCTCGACATCGGCCACACGCCGCTCGGCGCGGCGTCGGTCTTCGCGATGCTGGCCATCCTCGTCGTGCAGGTGGGCACCGGGCTCGTCGCCGACGACGAGATCGCCAACGTCGGGCCGCTCAACAAGTACGTGGCCACGGCCACCGGGCTGGCGGCAACGGCCTGGCACAAGAACTACGGCAAGGCACTCATCATCACGCTCGTCGTGCTGCATATCGGCGCCATCGTCTTCTACCGCCTGCGCCGCAAGGTCGACCTGATCGGGCCGATGCTGAGCGGCGACAAGGCGCTGCCGGCCGACGGCCCCGCCGACGTGCCCGCGAGCCGCGACGACCTGCGCACGCGCGGGCTCGCGCTCCTGCTGGCCGTGGCGGCCGCCGGCCTGGCGCTGTGGGTGATGCGCCAGGGCGGCTGAGCGCGCCCGGCACGCCACCGAGAGCCACCAGAGAGCTCATCGAGCGCCACTGAAGCCAGCACCGAGCCCGGCACCGAGCCCATCACCGAGCCCATCACCGAGCCTGCCACCTACCGCGCAAGCGCACCGTGTCCGAAGACATACGCACCGAGATCGTGACGGTCGGCGCCGGCGAGCTGGCCGGGCTGGAGGCGGTGCGCGAGCTGTTCCGCGAATACGCGGCGGGGCTCGGCATCGACCTGTGCTTCCAGCACTTCGACGAGGAGCTCGCCTCGCTGCCGGGCGACTATGCCGAGCCGGGCGGCGTGCTGCTGCTGGCCCTCGTCGACGGCGCGCCCGCGGGCTGCGGCGCGCTGCGCCCGCTGCCCGATGCCGACTACCCCAACGCCTGCGAGATGAAGCGGCTGTACGTGCGGCGTGCCTTCCGCGGCTTCGGCCTCGGGCGCGCACTGACGCAGGCGGTGCTCGAGCAGGCCGCGCGTGCCGGCTATTCGACGCTGCTGCTGGACACGCTGGACGACATGGAGTCCGCGCGCGGGCTCTACGAGTCGCTCGGCTTCGTCGAGGTGCCGCCGTACTACTACAACCCGATCCCGGGCGCGCACTACCTGAAGGTCGACCTCGAGAGCCCCGGTACGCGCTGGTAGGGCGCGCCGAGGCAAGGGCGGGCGCCATCCGCCGTGCCGGCCGGCGACGGCGGTGCCCGCGGCTGCGGCATCATCGGGGCCGAGACACGCCCGACGCCCCTGATGCTGCAAACGCCCCGATGACCCAACCCTCTTCCACCGTCGAGCTGCGCGCCGGCGACCTGCACCTTGCGCTGCGCGCCGACCTCGGTGGCTGCATGGCCGGGTTCTGGCGCGCCGGCCTGCCCATCCTGCGCAGCACCGAGCCGGCGGCGCTGGCGAGTTCGCGCCTCTCGGGCTGCTACCCGCTCGCGCCGTACAGCAACCGCCTGGGCTACCGGCGCTTCCGCTGGCAGGGGCGCGAATTCACCACCGAAGCCAACTTCGACGACAACCCGCACTCCGTGCACGGAGTGGCCTGGCAGCGGCCGTGGTCGGTCGTGGAGGCCACGGCGGAGCGTGCACTGCTGCGCTACCGCCACGCCGCCGACGCGCACTGGCCCTTCGCCTTCGAGCTCGACCAGCGCTTCACGCTCGACGCCACGGCTCTCGAGGTGCGCCTGACCTTCACCAACCAGGCGGCGCAGGTGCAGCCGGTGGGCCTCGGCTGGCATCCGTACTTCCCGAAGCGCTCGCGCAGCCGCCTGCACATCGAGCTCGCCGAGCGCTGGGACAACGATGCCACCGGGCTGCCGGTGCGCCGCGTGGCGCAGCCGGGCATCGACGCCGATGTCGCCCATCTCGAGTTCGACAACTGCTTCGAGGGCTGGCGCGGCGCCGCGCGGCTGCGCGACGAGAAGCTCTCGCTGCGCCTGACCTCGTCGCTGCCGTACCTGGTGGTGTTCACGCCGCAGAGCAAGCCTTACTACTGCGTCGAACCGGTGAGCCACGTGAGCAACGCCGTGCACATGGCCGACCCGGCCGCGCATGGCTTGGCGGCGGTGGAACCGGGCCGCACGCTCGAGGCCTGGATGCGGCTGGAGGTGGGCGCCGCGTGAGCCGCCGGGCCGCCCCAAGGCGAACACCGGAGCGCTTCAGCGCGAAGGTTCTCCTATGACCGCCGGCACCGCCGGCACCGCCGGCGCGGCCTGGGCCGCTTTGCCGGTCCCGCCTTCGCTGCTCGGCGAGTCGCCCTTCTGGCATCCCGACGAAGCGGCGCTGTACTGGTGCGACATCCCCGGCCGCCGGCTCCATCGTCATGTTCCGGCCACGGGCTCGCACCGGCAGTGGTCGTTCGAGAGCGAACCGGCCTGCTGCGCGCCGCTGCCCGGCGGCGCGCTGCTGCTGGCGATGCGCGACGGCCTCTTCGTCTTCGACCCATCGCGCGGCGAGCGCGGCGAGCGCAAGCGCCTCGTCGAACCGCCGTACGACGCGGCGCAGCAGCGCTTCAACGACGGCAAGGCCGACCCGCTCGGGCGCTTCTGGGTGAGCACGGTGTTCGAGCCGCGCACGGCGGCCCGCGCGGCGCTGTACCGCTATGCCGCGGCGCGCATCGACCGCATGGCCGGCGACGCCACCGTGGGCAACGGCCTCGCCTTCAGCCCGGACGCGCGCACGCTGTACTGGGCCGACACGACGAGCCACCGCATCGACGCCTTCGACTTCGACCTCACCGCTGGCGCGCTGTCGAACCGGCGGCCGTTCGCGCAGTTCGCGTTGAAGGCCGCGGGGCAGGACCTGGCGGTCTACGGCGGCCGCCCCGATGGCGCCGCGGTCGATGCCGAAGGCGCGCTCTGGGTGGCGATGTTCGAGGGCCAGCGGCTCGTGCGGCTCGCCCCCGACGGGCGCGTGCTGCAGGAGTTGCCGCTGCCGGTGCGCTGCCCGACCATGCCCTGCTTCGGCGGCGCGGACCTGAAGACGCTGTTCGTCACCACCTCGCGCGAGAAGCGGCCCGCCGCGGAGCTGGCGGCGCAGCCGCTCGCCGGCGCCGTGCTCTCGCTGCGCGTCGAGGTGCCGGGGCTGCCGGTCAACTTCGCACGCGAGTGAGTGCGTCGGCCATGAACGACGTGCCACGCCGACGATGACCGCGCCGCTCGATCGTGCATCGCTGCTGGCTCGCCTCGCGGCGCCGCAGACCTGGGACCTCGCCATCATCGGCGGCGGCGCCACCGGCCTCGGCGTGGCCCTCGATGCCGTGGCGCGCGGCTTCTCGGTGGTGCTGCTGGAAGCCGAAGATTTCGCGAAGGGCACGAGCTCGCGCGCCACCAAGCTCGTGCACGGCGGCGTGCGCTATCTCGCCCAGGGCAACGTGGCGCTCGTGCGCGAGGCACTCGTCGAGCGCAGCACGCTGCTCGCGAACGCGCCGCACCTCGCGCAGCGGCTGCCGTTCGTGGTGCCGACCTACCGCCGCTGGGAGCAGCCCTTCTACGGCATCGGCCTGAAGCTCTACGACGCGCTGGCCGGGGCGCGCGGGCTCGGCCCGACGGAGTGGCTCTCGGCGCGCCGCACCGCCGAGTTGCTGCCCACGGTGATGCGGCAAGGCCTCGCCGGCGGCGTGCGCTACTGGGACGGCCAGTTCGACGATGCCCGCCTCGCCGTGGCCCTGGCGCGCACCGCCGCCGCGCGCGGTGCGCTGCTGCTCAACCACATGCCGGTCGTGGGCCTGCGCCGCGAGGCGGGCAGGGTCACCGGCCTGGCCGCGCAGGACGGCGAGAGCGGGCGCCGTTTCGATGTCGGCGCGCGCTGCGTCATCAACGCCACCGGCGTCTGGGTGGACGCGGTGCGCGACATGGACCGCGACGCCGGCATGCCCGCGCGCGCGCCGATGGTGGCGCCGAGCCAGGGTGTGCACCTCGTCGTCGACCGCGCCTTCCTGCCCGGCACGCATGCGCTCATGGTGCCCAAGACGAGCGACGGCCGCGTGCTCTTCGCGGTGCCGTGGCTCGGCAAGACGCTCCTCGGCACCACCGACACGCCGCGTGGCGACCTCGCGCTGGAGCCCGCGCCCTTCACCGCCGAGGTCGACTTCATCCTCGGCGAGGCGGCGCGTTACCTGGTGCGCGCGCCGACGCGCACCGACGTGCGCTCGGTGTGGGTGGGGCTGCGGCCGCTGGTCAAGCCCCCGGGCGACGAAGGCAACGACGCCGAAGGCGGCGAGGGCAGGGCTCACACCAAGTCGCTGTCGCGCGAACACACGGTGGTGGTCGGCCGTTCGGGCCTCGTCACCGTGACCGGCGGCAAGTGGACGACCTACCGCGCGATGGCCGAGGACGTGCTCGACCGCGCCATGGAGCGCGGCCTGCTGGCGCGCCGGCCCGCGGGTGCGACGACCCGGCTGCCCCTGCTCGGCGCGGCACCCGGGCGGCCGCTCGGCGAGCCGCCAGGCGAACATGGCTACGGCAGCGAGGCGGATCTGCTGCGCAGCCTGCCCGGCGCCACGCACTGGCTGTGGCGCGACGCCGAAACAGGCCGGGGCGGGCTCAGCGAGGCGATGGTGCGCTTCGCGGCGCGGCACGAGATGGCGCGCACGGTCGAGGACGTGCTGGCGCGGCGCTGCCGCCTGCTCTTTCTCGACGCGCGCGAAGCGGCGCGGCAGGCGGCGCCGGTGGCGGCGCTGCTGTCGGAAGAACTCGGGCAGACGGTCGGCGCGGAAGCGTTCGTCGAGCTCGCGGCGCGCTACGCGACGGTGCCCTAAGAGCCTGTGAACGAGTCATCCACACCCGCTCGCCACGCCAGAAGGCGCCGGCTCGTCGTTGCAAATGCTCGCCATATCAGCCGATATGGCTGCGCTTTGCGCCTGGATCCGACGCCTTCTGGCGCGCCGCTCGGGCGCGGCTGACTCATTCACAGGCTCTGAGCGGCCGCGCCCCAGCCTCTCAGGCCCCCGAGGGGTACTTGACCGAGCAGCCGTAGGCGCGCGTCTGCGCCACGCTCACCGGCTTGCCGGCGAGCGTTTCGCCGAGCGCCACCTTGACGTGGTTCGTGGCGCCGGCGATGTCGGAGGTGCTGGCGGTGGCCCTGCTGTCGATGGCGCCGGCATAGACCAGCGTGCCGCGGGCGTCGATGACGTACATGTGCGGTGTCGTGCGCGCGCCGTAGGCGCGGCCGATCTTGCCGTCGGCGTCCATCAGCGTCGCGCTGGCGGCGGCCTGCTGGCTCTTCATCCAGTCGGCGAGCGCCGCGGGGGCCAGGTAGTCGGAGTGCTCGCTGGCCGTGGAGTTGATGCTCAGCCACACCACGCCCTTGCCGGCGGCCTCGCGCTGCGTGCCTTGCATGTTGGCGCTGCGGTAGTGCTTCTGCACGTAGGGGCAGCCGGGGTTGACCCACTCGAGCACGACGGTCCTGCCCTTGAAGTCGGCCAGCGACACGGTGCGTCCGGCGGTATCGCGTGCGCTGAAGGGCGGTGCCGCCTGGCCCACGGTGGCCACGGCGGGGCTCGCGTGCACCGAGCAGCTGACGCCCACGCCGACCATCAACGCGGCCAGCGAGAAGGTGGAAGCGAGGAACAGGTTCTTCATCTTCGAGCTCCGTCTTGGGGCCTGCGCGCCGGCCCGGCCGGGCGAGGCTAACCCGGCAACTGTGCCAGCGCCGCAGTGAGTTCGCCGACGGTCAGAATTTCGCTCAGCAGCCGAGGCCCTGCCGAGCCTGGGGAATAGAGCGCGTAGACCGGCACGCCGCTGCGCTGCAGGCGCGCCAGCTCGGCGGCGATGGTGGCATCGCGCCGCGTCCAGTCGGCACGCAGGAGCACGACGCGCTTGCGCTCGAACGCGCTCAGCACATCGGCGTGGTTGAGCGTTGCGCGCTTGTTGAACTGGCAGGTGACGCACCAGGCCGCGGTGAAGTCGACGAAGACCGGCCGCCCCTCGGCCTGCGCCTGCGCCACGCGCTCGGCCGACCAGGGCTGCCAGGCCTCCCGGCCCTCCTTGCCGCCGGCGCCGGGCGTGCCCGCCGCGGCTGCACCGGGCGTGGCCGCCACCGCATCCTGCCGCCACGAAGGCACGGCCCACATCAGCGCGGCGGCCAGCAGCACCATGGCTGCGGCGGCAAAGCCGCGGCGTGCGCCGCGGCCGAGCGTCGGCGAGCCCAAGGCCCAGGCACCGAAAGCGACGGCCACGAGCAGGCCGAGCAGCGCCGCCGCGCCGTCGATCGAAGTCTGGTGACCCAGCACCCAGGTCAGCCACACCACCGTGGCGAACATCGGGAAAGCCATCAGGGCCTTGAAGCTCGCCATCCACGGCCCCGGGCGCGGCAGGGCCTGCGCCAGCCGCGGCCAGGCACTCGCCGCGAGATAGGGCAGCGCCATGCCGAGGCCGAGCGCGGCGAAGATGGCGAGCGCCTCGTGCGCCGGCAGCGTCAGGGCGAGGCCGAGCGATGCGGCCATGAAGGGCGCCGTGCAGGGCGAGGCGACGGCCACCGCCAGCACGCCGGTGAGGGCGGAGTCGACGAGCGGGTGGCGCGCCCGCGCCGCCGCGACGCTGCTGGGCAGCACCGAGCCGAACTCGAAGACGCCGGCCAGGTTCAGGCCGATGAGCGTGAACAGCACGGCGAGCGTGGCCACCACCGCCGGCGACTGCAGCTGGAAGCCCCAGCCGATCTGCTCGCCGCCGGCGCGCAGCGCCAGCAGCAGGGCGGCCAGCGCCACGAACGAGACCACGACGCCGACCGTGTAGGCCAGGCCTGCGGCGAGCACCTTGCGGCGGTCTTCGGCATGGCGGGCGAAGCCCACCACCTTGAGCGAGAGGACCGGGAAGACGCAGGGCATGAGGTTGAGCAGGACACCGCCGGCCAGCGCCAGAAGCATCGCCATCGCGAGCCCCAGGGTCGCCGTGGGTGCGGCCGGTGCCGCCGTCGCGTCGCTGCTCACCGTGGCGTTGCCCAGCGAGGGCAGCGGCGCCGGCGCCGCCTGCGCGAGCGGCGGCCACGCGCTCGTCACCTGCACGCCGACCTCGAGCCCGCTCGCCTTCCCGGCCGCCGTGAGCACGGCCGGCAACACCGCGGGGCCGGCGCTGCGCTGCGGGTCGATCGCCAGGGCGGCGCTCCACACGCCGGCATCCCAACGGCCGGCGATCGGCGCCGCGTTGTTCAGCACCCCGGCGGTCTCCGGGAAGAACTGCAGCGCGAGACCGTGCCAGGCGGCGGGCAGGCCGCTGATGCGGACCTGCAGGGCGCCGTCCTTCAGCTCGGCGCGGGCTTCGGCGCCGGCGGCGGGCACGGGCGTCGCCGCATCGGCGGCGGCGAAGGCGGCCGCGTGGCCGGCGGTGGCCGCGCGCGCCGGCACCTGCAGCGTGAAGTCGCCGCCTTCGGGGATGCAGACGTCCTTGCACACGAGCCAGTCGGCGCGCAGCTTGACGGTGAGCGAGTCGCCGCTGAAGCCGGCCGGCACCTGCACGGGCACCGGCAGGAGGAGCGTGCCCTCGTAGCCGAAATTCATCAGCGGGCCGATCGGCAGGCGCACCGGCGCCGGCCAGCGGATGTCGCCGGCCACGAAGCCCGCGGGCAGCGTGAAGGCCAGCGTGGTCGGCAGGCCCGAATCGCCCGGGTTCTTCCAGTAGGTATGCCAGTGCCGCTGGTGATCGATCTGCAGGCCCAGGCGCAGCGGCTTGCCGGGCGCGACGCCTTCAGGTGCGTGCGCGACGAGTTCCGCGCGTACCTGCGGCGTGCTGACGACTGCGGAGGTGGCCGCCACGGCCGGCAGCGCGAAGACGGCCGCACATACGGCCCAGGCGGCCCATGCGGCCCGCGCCACGGCCGCCAGCGAGGCTGCCGGCGCACGCCGCGGATTCAGGATGGAAGGGCCGGGGACCATGGGGCGTGATGATGGACCAATGTGGATGGCGCGGGTAATAGGGCGTGTCGGGCGTGTATTTCAGAGACCAGTGACGCGGCATGTCGAAGCGGCGACCCGGTCCGCCGGACCCGGCGGACCCAGGGTTGCAGAGGGCGGGAAGCTGCGGGTTTGTTCGTATAATCCCGCGGCTTTGCCCGCCCCGGCTGGAACCTGCGGCCGAGGTGCATGTGATGGCGATGGCGAATGCGATGGCGACGGCGAACCGATGGCGAATCCAACGAACTCAAGCATCGCCGCACGCACCGCAACCGCCGGAGCCATCCGCCACGACAGTCGCGGCCGGCGTGAATGGGCATGGGATGAGCATGAGGATGGGGCCGGATGGCCCGCCTTCAAGACGCTGACCCGGGAAGAAGCGTCGGCCTTGCGTGCGAAGGAGCCGCCACTCAACCCGTGGCGCGTGGTCGCCGTGCAGGGCGGGGTGGGTGTGGTGGTGGCGCTGCTTGCGGCGCTCGTCACGGGCAGGGTGGAGGTGGGGTGGTCGGCGCTGTACGGCGCCGCTTGCGTGGTGTTGCCGGGCGCGCTGATGGCGCGCGGCATGACCAGCCGACTCAGCAGCATGTCTGCCGGCGCAAGCGCCGTCAGCTTCATGTTGTGGGAGATGGTCAAGATAGCGGTTTCGGTCGCCATGCTGATGCTGGCACCGAAACTCGTGCAGGGCTTGAGCTGGCCGGCGTTGCTGGTGGGCCTGGTGCTGTGCATGAAGGTGTACTGGCTCGCGCTGCTGTGGCGCGGGCGGGCATGACGAACGACGTCAAAGAACCCGTCGAACAACGATCACGAACGAGCAATCGAGATGGCAGCAGCAACGGGCAACGCGCCGACCGCCGGTGAATACATCATTCACCACCTGCATCACCTGCAGGCCGGCAAGGGCTTCTGGACCCTCAATCTCGATTCGATCTTCTGGTCACTGCTGATGGGCGCGCTCGGCTGCTACGTGCTGTGGCGCGTGGCCCGTGCCGTGACCTCCGGCGTGCCGGGGCGGCTGCAGGCGGCCGTCGAGTTCCTCGTCGAGATGGTCGACACGCAGGCCAAGGGCATCGTGCACAACGCGCAGAGCCGCAAGATGGTGGCGCCGCTCGCGCTCACGGTCTTCATCTGGATCTTCCTGATGAATGCGATGGACCTGCTGCCGGTGGACCTGATCCCTGCCATCTGGCACGGCGTCGCGCCCCAGGGCGCCGACTACATGCGCGTGGTGCCCACCGCCGACCTCTCGGTGACGATGGCGCTTTCGATCACCGTGCTGCTCATCTGCATCTTCTACAACGTCAAGATCAAGGGCGCCGGCGGCTGGCTGCACGAGATGGTCTCGGCGCCGTTCGGCGACAAGATCTTCCTGTACCCGTTCAATTTCGTCTTCCAGCTCATCGAGTTCGTGGCCAAGACCGTGAGCCACGGCATGCGGTTGTTCGGCAACATGTACGCCGGCGAGCTGATCTTCATGCTCATCGCGCTGATGGGCGGCGCTTTCTTCACCGCGATCGGCCTGCCGCTCGCCGTCGGCCATGTCATCGCCGGCACCGCCTGGGCCATCTTCCACATCCTGATCATCACCCTGCAGGCCTTCGTGTTCATGATGCTCGCGCTGGTCTATGTCGGTCAGGCGCACGACGCCCATTGATCATCGATCGATGGCGCCGACGCACTGAGTTCTCCCGCATCTCTTGCATCTGTTTCCCCACTAAGAACCTTCCTCACTAGGAGCACGCAAATGGAAGTCATCAGCTTTGTCGCCCTGGCCGCCGGCCTCATCATCGGTCTGGGCGCCATCGGTGCCTGCATCGGCATCGGCATCATGGGCAGCAAGTATCTCGAGAGCGCCGCGCGCCAGCCCGAGCTGATGGGCGAACTGCAGACCAAGATGTTCCTGCTCGCCGGCCTGATTGACGCCGCGTTCATCATCGGCACCGGCATCGCGCTGTGGTTCGCCACGGCCAACCCGTTCCTGGGCCAGATCGCCAACCTGCCGAAGTAATCCTTCGCGGCTGGATCGCCGGGTCCGCGGGTCTTTCGTTTCCCGCGGCCGTGGTCACCCCATGACGAGGTAAGAGAAGTGAGCATCAACGCCACCCTCATCGTCCAGATGATCGTCTTCGCGATCCTGGTCTGGTTCACGATGCGTTTTGTCTGGCCGCCGATCACCGCGGCGCTGGACGAGCGCGCCAAGAAGATCGCCGAGGGCCTGTCGGCCGCCGACAAGGCCAAGGCCGACCTGGCCGCCGCCAACAAGCGCGTCGAGGCCCAGCTCTCCGCCGCGCGCGACGATGCCGCCAAGCGGCTGGCCGACGCCGAGCGCCTGGCGCAGCAGCTGGTCGAGGAAGCCAAGGGCCGCGCCGCCGAAGAAGGCGCCAAGATCATCGCCGCCGCCAAGGCCGAGGCCGAGCAGGAGGCCGCGAAGGCACGCGAGGCGTTGCGCTCGCAGGTCGCCGGCCTCGCCGTCAAGGGCGCCGAGCAGATCCTGAAGCGCGAAGTGAATGCGTCGGTGCACGCCGAGCTGCTGGGCCGCCTGAAGGCGGAGCTCTGAAATGGCCGAGCTCGCGACGATCGCCCGCCCCTACGCGGAGGCCTTGTTCAAGGCCGCCGCGGCCGACGGGACGAAACTGAAGGAGCAGATGTCGGCGCTGGCCGCGCTCGCCGGCGATGCCGGCCTGCGCCAGTTCTCCGACAACCCGAAGGTGGCCGCGACGCAGGTGTTCGACCTCGTCGCCGGCGTGGCGAAGCACCAGGGCCTCGCGCTCGATGCGAAGGTCGGCAACCTGCTGCGCGCCGTGCTCGACAACGGCCGCCTCGCGGCGCTGCCCGAGATCGCCGCGCAGTTCGTCTCGCTCGTCAATGCGCAAAGCGGCGTCTCCGACGCCGTCGTCGAGAGCGCCTTCCCGATCGAGGGCGCACAGCTCGCCAATGTGGTGGCCACGCTCGAGAAGCGCTTCAAGCGCAAGCTCAACGCCAAGGTCGAATTGAAGCCCGAGCTGATCGGCGGCATCCGCGTCATCGTCGGCGACGAGGTGCTGGACACCTCCGTCCGGGCCCGTCTGGAACAGATGCAGCTTGCGCTGGTTGCGTAAGCCGGAGAGACACATGAACCTCAATCCTGCAGAAATTTCCGAGCTGATCAAGAGCCGCATCGAGGGCCTTGCCGCCAGCGTAGACATCAAGAACCAGGGCACGGTGGTCTCGGTCACCGACGGCATCTGCCGCGTGCACGGCCTGTCGGACGTGATGGCCGGCGAGATGCTGGAGTTCCCGCCCACCAAGGGCGGCCAGGCCACGTTCGGCCTCGCGCTCAACCTCGAGCGCGACTCCGTCGGCGCGGTCATCCTGGGCGAGTACGAGCACATCTCCGAGGGCGACACCGTCAAGTGCACGGGCCGCATCCTCGAAGTGCCGGTGGGCCCCGAGCTCATCGGCCGCGTCGTCAACGCGCTCGGCCAGCCGATCGACGGCAAGGGCCCGATCAACGCCAAGATGACCGACGTCATCGAGAAGGTGGCGCCGGGCGTGATCGCGCGCCAGAGCGTCAGCCAGCCGGTGCAGACCGGCCTCAAGTGCCTGGACTCGATGGTGCCCGTGGGCCGCGGCCAGCGCGAGCTGATCATCGGTGACCGCCAGACCGGCAAGACCGCGGTGGCGATCGACACGATCATCAACCAGAAGGGTCAGGACATGACCTGCATCTACGTCGCGATCGGGCAGAAGGCCAGCTCGATCAAGAACGTGGTGCGCTCGCTCGAGCAGGCCGGCGCGATGGACTACACCATCGTCGTCGCCGCGTCGGCCTCGGAATCGGCGGCGATGCAGTACGTGTCGGCCTACTCGGGCTGCACGATGGGCGAGTACTTCCGCGACCGCGGCCAGGACGCGCTGATCATCTACGACGACCTGTCCAAGCAGGCCGTGGCCTACCGCCAGGTGTCGCTGCTGCTGCGCCGCCCGCCGGGCCGCGAAGCCTTCCCCGGCGACGTGTTCTATCTGCACAGCCGCCTGCTCGAGCGCGCCGCGCGCGTGAACGCCGACTACGTCGAGAAGTTCACCAAGGGCGCCGTCAAGGGCAAGACCGGTTCGCTGACGGCGCTGCCGGTCATCGAGACCCAGGCCGGCGACGTCTCGGCCTTCGTGCCGACGAACGTCATCTCGATCACCGACGGCCAGATCTTCCTCGAGACCAACCTGTTCAACGCCGGCATCCGCCCGGCCATCAACGCCGGCATCTCGGTGAGCCGGGTCGGCGGCGCGGCGCAGACCAAGCTCATCAAGAACCTCTCGGGCGGCATCCGCACCGACCTCGCGCAGTACCGCGAGCTCGCCGCCTTCGCGCAATTCGCCTCCGACCTCGACGCGGCCACGCGCAAGCAGCTCGACCGCGGCGCCCGCGTCACCGAACTGCTCAAGCAGCAGCAGTACCAGCCGCTGTCCATCAGCCTGATGGCGGCGTCGCTCTTCACCGTCAACAAGGGCTATCTCGACGACATCGACGTGAAGAAGGTGCTCGCCTTCGAGCATGGCCTGCACCAGCACCTGAAGAGCAGCCACGCCGCCCTGCTGGCCAGGCTCGAGAAGGACAAGGCCATGGACAAGGCAGCCGAGGACGAGCTGACGGCCGCGATCGTCGCCTTCAAGAAGTCCTTCGCCTGATCGCCCCTCCAGCGACACACCTGTAAAGGAGCTGGACCATGGCGGTCGGCAAAGAGATCCGCGGCAAGATCAAGTCGGTGGAGAACACCAAGAAGATCACCAAGGCCATGGAGATGGTCGCCGCGAGCAAGATGCGCAAGGCGCAGGAGCGCATGCGGCAGGCGCGCCCCTACTCGGACAAGATCCGCAACATCACGGCCAACCTGGCGCAGGCCAACCCCGAGTACAAGTCGCCGTACATGCGCACGGGCGGCGATCCGGCCAAGAGGGCGAAGGCCATCGGCTTCATCGTCGTCACCACCGACAAGGGCCTGTGCGGCGGCCTCAACACCAACGTGCTGCGCGCGCTCACCAACAAGATGCGCGAGGTCACGCAGGGCGGCGGCCAGGTGCAGACGGTGGCCATCGGCAACAAGGGCTTCGGCTTCCTGAACCGCATCAGCGCGCCGGTCGTCAGCCACGTCGTGCAGCTCGGCGACGCGCCGCAGCTCGAGAAGCTCATCGGCCCGGTCAAGGTGATGCTCGATGCCTTCGTCGCCGGCAAGCTCGACGCCGTCTACCTGTGCTACACGAAGTTCATCAACACGATGAAACAGGAGCCGCTGGTCGAGCCGCTGCTGCCGCTCGGTGCCGAGCGCCTGAGCCAGACCGAGGCCGAGAAGAAGCAGTACGGCTGGGACTACATCTACGAGCCCGATGCGCCCACCGTCATCGACGAGTTGCTGACGCGCTACATCGAGGCGCTCGTGTTCCAGGCCGTGGCCGAGAACATGGCCAGCGAGCAGAGCGCGCGCATGGTGGCCATGAAGGCCGCCACCGACAACGCCGGCACGCTCATCGGCGAGCTCAAGCTCATCTACAACAAGACCCGCCAGGCCGCGATCACGAAGGAACTCTCCGAGATCGTTGGCGGCGCTGCCGCCATCAGCGGCTGAACCGAATCGCTTTGAAGGACCATTGAAAATGTCGAACACGCAAGCCCAGGGCAAGATCGTCCAGTGCATCGGTGCCGTGGTGGACGTCGAGTTCCCGCGCAACGCGATGCCCAACATCTACGACGCGCTCAAGCTCGAAGGCACGGCGCTGACGCTCGAGGTGCAGCAGCAGCTGGGTGACGGCGTGGTCCGCACCATCGCGCTGGGGTCGTCCGACGGCCTGCGCCGCGGCCTGGTGGTCAAGAACACCGGCGCCGGCATCACCGTGCCGGTGGGCAAGGCGACGCTCGGCCGCATCATGGACGTGCTCGGCAACCCGATCGACGAACGCGGCCCCGTGGACCAGGCGCTGACGGCGCCCATCCACCGCAAGGCGCCCGCCTACGACGAACTGAGCCCGAGCCAGGAACTGCTCGAGACCGGCATCAAGGTCATCGACCTCATCTGCCCGTTCGCCAAGGGCGGCAAGGTCGGCCTGTTCGGCGGCGCCGGCGTCGGCAAGACCGTCAACATGATGGAGCTCATCAACAACATCGCCAAGGCGCACAGCGGCCTGTCGGTGTTCGCCGGCGTGGGCGAGCGCACGCGCGAGGGCAACGACTTCTATCACGAGATGGCCGAGTCGGGGGTCGTGAACCTCGAGAGCCTGGGCGACAGCAAGGTGTCGATGGTCTACGGACAGATGAACGAGCCGCCGGGCAACCGCCTGCGCGTGGCGCTCACCGGCCTCACCATCGCCGAGAGCTTCCGCGACGAAGGCCGCGACGTGCTCTTCTTCGTCGACAACATCTACCGCTACACGCTCGCCGGCACCGAGGTCTCGGCGCTGCTGGGCCGCATGCCTTCGGCGGTGGGCTACCAGCCGACGCTCGCCGAGGAGATGGGCCGCCTGCAGGAGCGCATCACCTCCACCAAGGTGGGCTCGATCACCTCGATCCAGGCCGTGTACGTGCCTGCCGACGACCTGACCGACCCGTCGCCGGCGACGACCTTCGCCCACCTGGACGCCACCGTCGTGCTCTCTCGCGACATCGCCGCGCTCGGCATCTACCCCGCCGTGGACCCGCTGGACAGCACCAGCCGCCAGGTCGACCCCAACGTCGTCGGCGAGGAGCACTACAGCACCACGCGTGCCGTGCAGGCGACGCTGCAGCGCTACAAGGAGCTGCGCGACATCATCGCCATTCTCGGCATGGACGAGCTGAGCCCCGAGGACAAGCTCGCCGTGGCGCGCGCGCGCAAGATCCAGCGCTTCCTCTCGCAGCCCTTCCACGTGGCCGAGGTCTTCACCGGCAGCCCGGGCAAGTACGTGCCGCTGAAGGAGACGATCCGCGGCTTCAAGATGATCGTGGGCGGCGAGTGCGACCACCTGCCCGAGCAGGCCTTCTACATGGTCGGCACGATCGACGACGTGCTCGAGAAGGCCAAGAAGATCCAATAGGCTGTATTCGGCGCGCATCGGCGCCACAAGGAGCGCTCTCATGGCCACCATCCACGTCGACGTCGTCAGCGCCGAGGAGAGCATCTTCTCGGGCGAGGCGAAGTTCGTCGCCCTGCCGGGCGAGAACGGTGAGCTCGGCATCCTGCCGCGCCACACGCCGCTCATCACGCGCATCAAGCCCGGCGCCGTGCGCATCGAGCGCGCCAACGCCGACGGCAGCAGCGGCGAGGAGGAGTTCATCTTCGTCGCCGGCGGCATCCTCGAGGTGCAGCCGGGCACGGTGACCGTGCTCGCCGACACCGCCATCCGCGGCCACGACCTCGACGAGGCCAAGGCGAGCGAGGCGAAAAAGCTCGCCGAAGAGGCGATGCGCAACGCCAAGAACGACATCGACCTCGCCAAGGCGCAGGGCGAGTTCGCCGCGATGGCGGCGCAGATCGCCGCCATCCAGAAGCTGCGCCGGAAGTAGGCGCCGGCCGGGCCGCCGTTCGCCGTTCGCAGGCGGCCGGCCGCTCGGCCAGGCACGGGCTTTCCCCGGGCGGCAGCCCGGGGGCGCGCCGTTACCCTCGCGGCATGCTCTGGCTGCCTTCAGGCCCGCTGGCGCCGTTCAAGGCGCCCAAGCGGGTCGTGTTCGTCGAGGCGTTGCCGAAGAATCCGAGCGGCAAGCTGCTCAAGCGCGAGCTGCGCCGGGCGCACGAGCGGCTCTTCGCCGCTTGATGGGCGCCGGCAAGGCGAGGGAGGGCAAGACAGGATGGCCAAGAGCAAGAGCAAGAGCAAGGACAAGCGCGAACGCAAGCGCAACGGCAACGGCTTGTCGAAAGCCGAGTACTACGAAGCGCTGGCGCCGTTGCAGCTGCAGCTCAACGACATGGCGCGCTGGTTGCAGCACACCGGCCGACGCCTGCTGGTCGTGATCGAAGGGCGCGACACCGCCGGCAAGGGCGGCGTCATTTCGGCCATCGCCGACACGCTCAACCCGCGCCAATGCCACGTGATCGCCCTGCCCAAGCCGAGCGACCGCGAGCGCACGCAGTGGTACTTCCAGCGCTACGCGGCGCACCTGCCCGCGGCGGGCGAGATCGCGCTCTTCGACCGCAGCTGGTACAACCGCGCCGGCGTCGAGCGGGTGATGGGCTTCTGCACCGAGGACGAGGCGCGTGCCTTCCTGAAGCAGGCGCCGGTGTTCGAGCGGATGCTCGTCGACGACGGCCTGCTGCTCTTCAAGTATTGGCTCACCGTCGACCAGGCGCAGCAGGAGGAGCGCTTCGCCGAGCGCCGCGAAGACCCGCTCAAGCGCTGGAAGCTCTCGCCGATCGACCTGAAGGCGCGCGAGAAGTATGGCGACTACACGAAGGCACGCGAGGCGATGCTCGCGGCCACGCACACCAAGCATGCGCCGTGGGTGCTCGTTGACTTCAACGACCAGCGGCGCGGGCGCCTGGCGCTGATCCGCCACCTGATCGAGGCGCTGCCCGAGCATGCGGTGCCCGAGTCGCTGATCGAATTTCCGCCGCTCGGCCACGAGCCGATGAAGGAGCGCTTCAAGGCCGGCCTGAAGCCGATCTGAAGGTGGCACGATGCCAAGACCAGGCCACCCGCGATGGCCGCGCCCACACCGATCCACCCGTCCCTGACCGAGTCACCGCGAGAATCTCCGGCGCCGCCCATGCAGATCGACTTCGACAAACGCTATCCGGTCGCCGCGACGCCGCAGCAGGCCTGGGCCGTGCTCGCCGACATCCGCGCCACCGCGGCCTGCTGGCCCGGTGGGGTGCTGGCCACGCAGCTGGACACGCGCCGCTATCAGGGCACGGTGGGCCTGCAGGTCGGCGCGGAGGCGGTGCGCCTGGATGGCGAGATCGAGCTCCTGGGTCTGGACGCGACGAAGCGCGAGCTGCGGCTGCGCGGCCAGGGCCACGAGGCGGCGGGCTCGACGGTCTCGGTGGAGTGGGTGGCGCACATCGATGCCGGCAACGTGCCGGGTTCGAGCGCACTCGCCGGCCACGTGACGGTGTCGGTGGACGGCCGCCTCGCGCAGCTCGACAAGCGGCTGCTCGCCACCGTCGGCGACCGATTGCTGGCGCAGTTCGCCGAGAACTTCCGCGCCGCCGCCGCAGCGGTGCCGGCGCCGCAGGCGGCACGCGGCGGCAGCGCGCGTCGCAGCGCGCTCGCGTCGAGCGGCGCCGACTCCACGCTCACGCTGATGGTGCAGGCCGGGCAGGCGCCGGGCGCCGCCTTCGCCGCGCAGGAGAAGAGTGGTGCGAGCCCGCCGCCCGCCGCCCCGCCGGGCCCGCGCGGCCCGTGGGCGGCGCTGCGGCGCTGGCTGGCGGGCGTCTTCGGCAGGCGCGCCGACTGAGCTGACTGAGCTGAGGCGGCTCGTGCGGCCGCGCGCGTTGCGGGCTTCGGCCGCGCAATCGCTCGTTTCATCTCAGGCGCCGCTTCGCCCCTTGCCCGGCGCCCAGGCGACGATGAAGGCGCGCTGCGATTCCGTCTCGGGCGTGTGGCGCACGAAGGCGCTCTTGGCCATCGCGCGCCACTTGCGCTGCAGCAGCGCCAGCGCCTCGTCGGGCGCGAAGCCGTGCTCGACGAGCAGGCAGCCGGCGACCGTGCCGGTGCGGCCGATGCCGGCGCGGCAATGCAGGTACACCACCTCGTTGCCGTCGAGCGCGGCATCGATGACGTCGAGCACCTGCCGCATGCGCTCGGCCGTCGGCACGCCGAAGTCGGTGACGGCAAAGGCGAGGCGGCGTGCCGGGCGCCCGGCCACCGGCAGCGGCACGTAGACGCCGGTGCCCTCGGTGTCGCCGGTGAGATCGATGCAGCAGGTGACACCGGCGGCCTGCAGCCCCGACAGGCGCAGCGTCAGGCCATCGGCGTGCCCCGGGTGCGGGTGCTCGCCGGCGAGCAGGCGCCCGGGCAGCAGCCAGTAGGTGTTGGCATGCGGGCGGCGCGGCGGTGCGTCGCCGGGGGTGTCGAACCGTTCGCGCGCGATGGTCGCGGTCGTCATGCGTCGAACTCGGTCGGGTCCGAAGCGCGCTGCCCGGTGGCCGTTCAGTGGCCGCGCAATGAACGCTCCGGCCGCTCGGCAACCACTCAGTGGCCGAGGATCTTCGACAGGAAGTCCTTCGTGCGCTCGCTCTTCGGGTTGTTGAAGAACTCGTGCGGCGAGTTCTCCTCGACGATCTGGCCCTGGTCCATGAAGATCACGCGGTCGGCCACCGCCTTGGCGAAGCCCATCTCGTGCGTCACGCACAGCATGGTCATGCCGAGGCCGGCAAGCTCGGTCATCACGTCGAGCACCTCCTTGATCATCTCGGGGTCGAGCGCCGAGGTGGGCTCGTCGAAGAGCATGATCTTCGGCGTCAGGCACAGCGCACGCGCGATGGCCACGCGCTGCTGCTGGCCGCCGGAGAGCTGCAGCGGGTATTTCTTGGCCTGCTCGGCGATGCGCACGCGCTTCAACTGCGTCATTGCGCGTTCCTCGGCCTCGGCCTTGGGCATGTGGCCCACCCACATCGGCGCCAGCGTCAGGTTCTCCAGCACGGTGAGGTGCGGGAAGAGGTTGAACTGCTGGAACACCATGCCGACCTGCTTGCGCACGGCCTCGATCGCCTTCACGTCGTCGCTGAGCGCGGTGCCGTCGACGGTGATGCGGCCCTCCTGGTACTCCTCGAGCGCATTCACGCAGCGGATCAACGTGCTCTTGCCCGAGCCCGAGGGGCCGCAGATGACGATGCGCTCGCCCTTGGCCACCGAGAGGTCGATGTCGCGCAGCACGTGGAAGCTGTTGCCGTACCACTTGTTGACCTTGTCGAAGACGACGATCGGCGGCTCGCTCATGGTGCAGGGTCTCGGGTTCGGTGCGTGTGCGCGTGTGGGCGTGGGGGGCAGGGCTTCGCGGCGAGGGCGCTCGAGACGTGCTCAGCGCGTGCGCGAGACGCTGACCTGCTTCTCCACCCACAGGCTGTAGCGGCTCATCGCGAAGCAGAAGCTGAAGTAGATGCCGGTGATGAAGAAGTAGGCCTCGAGCTTGAACGGCCGCCAGTTCACGTCGGAGTTGAGCGCCAGGCCGTGCGAGCCGGTGAGCTCGTACAGCGAGACGATCGTCACGAGCGACGTGTCCTTGAAGATGCTGATGAAGTTGTTCATCATGCTCGGCACCACCATCGCCAGCGCCTGCGGCAGCACGATCTTGCGCTGCGTCTGCCAGTAGCCGAGGCCCAGCGTCGCCGCCGCCTCGAGCTGGCCCTTGGGGATGGCCTGCAGGCCGCCGCGCACGATCTCGGCCATGTAGGCGGCGGCGAATAGCGTGATGCCCACCAGCACGCGCGCCAGCACGTCGATCGACATGCCCTGCGGCATGAACAACGGGAACATGAAGCTCGCCATGAAGAGCACGCTGATGAGCGGCACGCCACGGATGAGCTCGATGTAGATCACGCACACCGTCTTGATGGCCGGCAGGTTGCTGCGCCGGCCGAGCGCCACCAGCACCGCGAGCGGGAAGGCGAAGAAGATCGACAGCGTCGCCAGCATCACCGTCAGCGGCAGCCCGCCCCAGAGGTCGGTGCGCACCGGCTCGAGGCCGAACACGCCGCCGCCCATCAGCACGAAGAACAGCGCCAGCACGCCGACCCACAGGGCCGCCAGCCACGGCTTCCAGAACCAGCGCACGCAGCTCAGCACGAGGGCGGCCACCATCACGACGGTGGCGAGCTCGGGGCGCCATTGCTGGTCGAAAGGGTAGCGGCCGAAGATGATGACGCGGAACTTCTCGGTCACCACGCCCCAGCAGGCGCCACTGCCGCGCGCGGCCTGGCAGGCCTTGGCATCGGCACCGAACACCGCCTGCACGATGCCCCAGTTGGCGACGCTGGGCAGCACGTACAGCGCCACGATGACGAGCAGCACGGTGGTGACGGCGCTCCTCCAGTCGGCGAGCAGGTTCTTCTTCACCCAGGGGACGAAGCCCTCGGTGCGCACCGGCGCCGGGCGCGCGGCGATCGGCTTGAAGGTGTCGCCGGCGGATGCGGCGGTTGCAGCGTCGGCCATCTCAGCGTTCCTTGATCGCGACGCGCTTGTTGTAGGCGTTCATCAACGCCGATGTCGACAACGAAGTGGTCAGGTACACGAGCATGATGATCGCGATGCACTCCACCGCGCGCCCGCTCTGGTTGAGCGTGGTGTTGGCGATCGACACCACGTCGGGGTAGCCGATGGCCACCGCGAGCGAGCTGTTCTTCGTCAGGTTGAGGTACTGGTTGGTGAGCGGCGGGATGATGACGCGCATGGCCTGCGGCAGCACGACGAGGTTCATCGTCTGCCGGCGCGACAGGCCGAGCGCGCCGGCGGCCTCGGTCTGGCCGTGGCTCACCGACTGGATGCCGCCGCGCACGACCTCGGCGACGAAGGACGCCGTGTACATCGTGAGGCCGACGAGCACGGCCATGAACTCGGGCGTCGCCGAGGCGCCGCCATCGACCTGGAAGGCCTCCTGCTGCGGCACCGACCACGCGGTCGGCGCGCCGCCCAGGAGCCAGCCGAGCAGCGAGAGGCCGACGATCGCCACCAGCGGCACCAGCCAGCGGTTGCCGTTCTCGCCCGTGAGCTCGAACCGGCGCTGCACGCGCCGGCGCCACCACCAGCCCACGGCGACGCCGGCCAGCGCCCCGCCGGCCGTGAGCAGATGCGCGTCGGCCCACACCGGCACCGGGAAGGCGACGCCGCCCTTGCTGAGGTAGAAGAGATCGAGGAGTTTCCAGGCCTCGTTCGGGGCCGGCAGCACCTCGACGAAGAAGAGGTACCACATCAGGAGCTGCAGCAGGATCGGCACGTTGCGGAAGAGCTCGACGTAGCCGTAACACAGCCCGCGCACGAGCGCGTTGCGCGAGAAGCGCCCGACGCCGACCAGCACGCCGAGGATCGTCGTGCAGATGATGCCCACCACGGCCACGCGCAGCGTGTTGAGCACGCCGACGACGATGGCGCGGCCGTACGACTGCGCCGGGTCGTAGGCGATGAGCGTCTCGCCGATGTCGAAGCCCGCCGCCTGCTGCAGGAAACCGAAGCCGCTCTGGATGCCGCGCACGGCCATGTTGCGCTGCGTGTTCGAGGCCAGGAACCACACGCCGGCGGCGATGAGCGTGAGCGCGACCAGCTGGTAGACGAGGCCGCGCGCGGCACGGCTGCGCCAGTTCCAGGCGCGGGGCTTCACAGGGGCACGTGCTTGCACTGCGGGGCTCCCGGTGAGGAAGAAGAGGAGAGGGACGCGGGCCCGGAACGCATCTCTCGGGCCCGCCGGCGCAGTCGGTGGGGGCGTCGGGCTGTCATCAGCGACGACCCGGCGCCACGGTACGGCGGGGTGCCGGCGCCCTAGCGCACCGGCGGCGCGTACATCACGCCGCCCTTGTTCCACAGGTTGTTGGTGCCGCGCGGCAGGTTGAGGGAGGTCTTCGGGCCGACATGGCGCTCGAAGATCTCGCCGTAGTTGCCAACCGCCTTGATGGCGCGGTAGGCCCATTCCTTGTCCAGGCCGAGCAGCTTGCCCGTGTCCTCGGTGCCGGCGCCGAGCATGCGCATCACCCCGGGGTTCTTGCTGTCCTTCTTCATCTCGTCGACGTTGGCCTGCGTGATGCCGTGTTCCTCGGCCTCGAGCAGCGCATTGAGCACCCACTTGGCGATGGCGAAGAAGTCGTCGTCGCCGCGACGCACCGAGGGGCCGAGAGGTTCCTTGGAGATCAGCTCGGGCAGGATGACGTGGTCTTCGGGCTTCTGCGCCTCCTTGCTGCGGATGGAGGCGAGGCCCGAGGCGTCGGTGGTGAAGACCTGGCAGCGGCCGGAGAAGTAGGCGCCGGTGGAGGCCTCCTGCTTCTCGAACACCACCGGCTTCAGGTTGAGGGCGTTGGCGCGCGAGAAGTCGGTGAGGTTGAGTTCGGTGGTGGTGCCCGACTGCACGCAGACGGTGGCGCCCTTGAGCTGCTTGGCACTCTTGATGTTGAGCTTCTTCGGGACCATGAAGCCCTGGCCGTCGTAGAACGTGACGCCGACGAAGTGCATGCCGAGCGACGCGTCGCGCGTCAGCGTCCAGGTGGTGTTGCGCGACAGCACGTCGATCTCGCCCGACTGCAACGCGGTGAAGCGCTGCTGCGCCGTCAGCGGATTGAAGCGCACCTTGTTGGCGTCGCCGAGGATGGCCGCGGCGAGCGCACGGCAGTAGTCGACGTCCAGGCCGGTCCACTTGCCCTGGCTGTCGGCGGCCGAGAAGCCGGCAAGGCCGGTGTTGACGCCGCACACGAGCGCGCCGCGCGCCTTGATCGCATCGAGGTCCTTGCCGGCCATCGCCGGCGTGCTCGCCATGCCGAGGGCGGCGGCGAAGGCGCCCAGTGTGACGAAGAGTTTTGTGGACATCGAATGCGCTCCTGAGATGGTGATGGCGGTTGTTTCGGGGCCCCGCGGGGCTGTGGTCGCACGACAAAGCAAGATGCCGACCAGCCTCTGTCGAGGTGCAACTTAAGCCCCAAAAGCGGGCGGCAGTATAGGAGTCGCCCCCTCGCGGGAGCCCCCGCGCTTCTACGTAGCATCCGACGATGCGCCGCACGCATGGAGTGGCGGGAGTGCCCTTCCTGCCCTTCGTACGGGCCGGCGCTGCACGTGCCCGGGCGCCCTCCGCGCACGGCTGCGCTGCCGCGGCCCGAGCCGCCCCCGGCCGCTCCAACCGCCCTGAGGCGGTGCGTGCCGCTGCGGCGACGAGCGGCCGCGCTTCAGCGCAGGTCAGCGGCGTCGGGCAGTTCGTTCGGATTGGCCGCGCCCGCGGCAAGCGGGAAGTGCGCGGCCAGCATCGCATCGACGGCCTTGACCGCCTCCTGCAGCCCGGCCTCGAAGCGCCCGGCGCGGAAGGCCTCGCGCATGCCGGCCAGCACCTCGGTCCAGTGGGCGGGCGGCACGTGCCGCGCGAGGCCCCGGTCGGCGACGATCTCGATGGCGTGCTCGGCCAGCAGCAGGTAGACGAGAACGCCGTTGTTGTGCTCGGTGTCCCAGACGCGCAGCTTGCCGAAGAGCGCGACGGCGCGTTCGCGCGCCGCCGCCCGCCGCCACAGGTACGAAAGCGGCAGGCCGGCCTCCACGCACAGGCGGATCTCGCCGCTGTGCCGCCGCTCGCTCGCCGCCACCTGCTGCTCGAGCCGCGCCAGTGCCGCCGCGTCGAGCGCGCGCGCCGTGTCGCCCTCGTCGAACCAGCGGTGGCGCAGGATGCGCACGAGGCGGTTGCCCGCCTGCGGCGCGACCCGCCCTGCACTGCCCGCGTTGCTGCTGCCCATTTCCCTCGGCCTCACCAGTCTCCGGAGGCGCCGCCGCCGCCGAAGTCGCCACCACCGCCGGAGGAGAAGCCACCGCCGCCGCCCGAGCCGCCGCCGCTCCAGCCCCCGCCCCAGCCGCCGCCGTCCCAGCCACCCACGTGCGGCAGCGTGCGGCCGCCGGCGCGACGCATGGCGCGGCTGGCCGTGGCGCCGAAGCCGATGATGCCCACGAGCACCAGCGCGGCCAGGCCGACGCCGGCGGCCACCCAGGCGCTGGCGCTGAACCACCAGCCTGCGTAGCCGGCGCCGCCGGCGGCGAAGAGCGAGCCGAGCTTGCGGCCGAACAGGCGCGTCAGCACCGTGGCGATGATCGGCACGGCGACGAAGAGGAACATCGCCAGTTCCTCGAGCTGCAGCCCCGGCAGCTCGCGTGCCGGCACTGGCGCCGGCGCGGGCAGCCCCTCGCCGCGGATGCGCCCCATGAGCTGGTCGATCGCGGCATTCAGCCCGCCGGCGTAGTCGTCGGCGCGGAAGGCGGGGCGGATCGCGTTGTCGATGATCTGCCGCGCCGCGAGGTCGGGAATAGCGCCCTCGAGCGCCTTGGCCACCTCGATGCGCACGCGCCGTTCGTTCTTCGCCACCACGACGAGCACGCCATCGCCCTGGTCGCGGCGGCCGATCTTCCAGCTGTCGGCGACGCGCTGCGCATAGGCGGCGATGTCCTCCGGCGCCGTGGCCGGCACGAGCAGCACGACGATCTGCGGCCCCGCCTGCGCCTCGAAGGCGGCGAGCTTGGCTTCGAGCGCGCTGCGCTGCGGCGCGCTCAGCGTGCCGGTCTCGTCGATCACGCGGGCCGAGAGCGCCGGCACCGGCAGTTGCGCCCGGGCCGATGCGACGGCGCAGCACAGGGCGGCCACCAGCAGGCCGAGCAGCCGCAGCGAGCCCAGGGCGCGCAGCAGCCCCAGCGACGCGAGCCATTGCCGGCGGCCCGACGCTGCCGCCGGGCCAGGCCACGGCGTTCGCCAGCGCACCGCGAGCCTGCCGACGGCCTACCTGGAGGCCGGGGGCGCCGCCGGCGCAGGCGCGGGCGCGCTGCCGGGCTTGTCGAAGTTCACCACCGGCGGCGCCGAGATCTGCGCCTCGTTCTGCACCGTGAAGCTCGGCTTCACGGTGTAGCCGAAAGCCATCGCTGTGAGGTTGGTCGGGAACTGGCGCGCCAGCACGTTGTAGTCGGCCACCGTCTTGATGTAGCGGTTGCGCGCCACGGTGATGCGGTTCTCGGTGCCTTCGAGCTGCACGCGCAGGTCCTGGAAGCCCTGGTTGGCCTTCAGGTTCGGGTACTGCTCGACGACGACCATCAGGCGCGACAGCGCGCTCGTCAGCTCGCCCTGCGCGGCCTGGAACTTCGCGAACGCCTCGGGGTCGTTGACGAGCTCGGGCGTGGCCTGGATGCCCGTGGCGCGGGCGCGCGCCTGCACCACGCGCGTGAGCGTCTCCTGCTCGAAGTTGGCCTCGCCGCGCACCGTGTTGACGATGTTCGGGATGAGGTCGGCGCGCCGCTGGTACTGGTTGAGCACCTCCGACCACGCAGCCTTGACCTGCTCGTCCAGCCGCTGGAAGTCGTTGTAGCCGCAGCCGCTCAGCGAGCCCATCAGCGGGCCCAGCGCCAACATGAAGACGAGCGACAGCACCGTCGTCCGGCCGCGGCGGCCGGTGCGTGCGGCTGGGCGCCCGGACAGCGCCGCTGCGTGGCCTGCTGCGTGAATGATCGTCATGTTCTTCCTCCTGGCAACCCGGTCCGGCGATCTCGTGCCACCCTTGCGGCGGCGCGCATCGTACCCGGCGGCGCGATGGGGCGGGACAATGTGAGTTCAAGCGGGAGATGCATGGACCCCCTCGGCAATGCCTTGCGCGCAGCCAGTGGCGCAGCGGCGCCCGGCGCCGCTGCGCCGACTTCGCCGGCGCTGCTGCCGCTCGAGCACGCCCTCGTGCTCGGCGCCGGCGGTCGCCTCGGCTCGGCCCTGCTGGCCGAGGCGCTGGCGGCCGGGCGCTTCGCGTCGGTGCAGGCCTGGGTGGCGGCGCCTGCGGTGGCGTCGTTCATGAGCACGATGCGCGGCCTCACGGCGCTGCCGGAAGCGCGCCTCGCCGCACCGGGGCCGTTGCAGGCCAGCATCGCCTTCATCGTCTTCGAGCGCGAGCGCTTCAGCAACGGCCGCGACGAAGCCTTCGCCATGCCGCAGCCGCAGGCGCTGCCCGCGCTCGCACGCCGGCTGCGCGAAGGCGGCGTGCAGCGCCTCGTGGTCGCCTTGCCGCATGCGAGCTCGATGCTGCCGCAGGCCCTGACCGCCGGCCTTGCCACGCACGACGAGGCGGCGGTGGCCGCGCTCGGCTTCGAGCACCTGGTGCTGCTCAAGCCTTCGCAGGACATCGCGGCGGCACGCGCCGGCGGCTGGCTCGAACGCTTCGCGCAGTGGTGGCTCTCGCAGCTGCGCTGGATGATTCCGCAGCGCGAGCAGCCGCTGCGCGCCGTGGTCCTGGCGCGGCTGGCGGTGACGCTGGCCCGTGGCCTGGCGCGTGCCGCCGGCGGCACCTACGTCGTGCCGCAGTCGCTGCTCTGGCAGTTGGCCCGGGACGCCGACGGCGGCGAGGCGCGCTGGCACGCGTGGCTGGCTGGGCGCGGGCCGGCCGCCCGGGCGGCGCCCGGATAATGAGCCTGATGAGCCGCACGAGAAGCACGAGAGGCACGAGAGGCATGAGAAGAAGCACCGGCCGCATCGGGCCCGGCGCGGCGCGCAGCGCGGAGTCCGCCCGATGAGCGAGCCCGCCACTGCGCTGAGGAACGACACCTTCCTGCGCGCCTGCCTGCGCGAGCCCACCGCCTACACGCCGTTGTGGCTGATGCGCCAGGCCGGCCGCTACCTGCCCGAGTACAACGCCACGCGCGCGCGCGCCGGCAGCTTCATGGGCCTGGCGACGAACCCCGACTTCGCCACCGAGGTGACGCTGCAGCCGCTGGAACGCTGGCCGCTGGACGCCGCCATTCTCTTCTCCGACATCCTCACCGTGCCCGACGCGATGGGCCTCGGCCTCAGCTTCGCTGCCGGCGAGGGCCCCCGCTTCGCGCACCCGGTGCGCGACGAAGCGGCCGTGGCGCGCCTGGCCGTGCCCGACCTGGCGCGGCTGCGCTACGTCTTCGACGCCGTGCGCTCCATCCGCAAGGCGCTGGCCGGGCGCGTGCCGCTCATCGGCTTCTCGGGCAGCCCGTGGACGCTCGCCTGCTACATGGTCGAAGGGGCCGGCTCCGACGACTACCGCACCGTCAAGACGATGCTCTACGCGCGGCCCGACCTGCTGCACCGCATCCTCGACATCAACGCTCAGGCGGTGGCCGCCTACCTCAATGCGCAGATCGACGCCGGCGCGCAGGCGGTGATGGTGTTCGACTCCTGGGGCGGCGTGCTCGCCGACGCGGCCTTCCGCACCTTCAGCCTGCGCTACACGCGCGCCGTGGTGCGCCAGCTCAAGCGCGAGGCCGAGGGGCGGCGCGTGCCGTGCATCGTCTTCACCAAGGGCGGCGGTGGCTGGCTGGAGGAGATCGCCGAGCCGGCCGAGGGCGGCGGCGCCGATGTGATCGGCCTGGACTGGACCACCGACCTCGGCAGGGCGCGCAAGCGCATCGACGACCGCGTGGCGCTGCAGGGCAACCTCGATCCGACCGTGCTCTTCGCGCCGCCCGCGGTGGTGGCCGCCGAGGCGCGTGCCGTGCTCGACAGCTTCGGGGCGGCCAAGCGGCCCGACGGGCGCCACGGCGGGCACGTCTTCAACCTCGGCCACGGCATCAGCCAGTTCACCCCGCCCGAGCACGTGGCCGCGCTCGTCGAGGCCGTGCATGGCCACTCACGCCGCTCGCGCAACGCGACGTAACGGCCGGCGTGTGCGGGTCGGCGGCGCCGCAACGCGCGCTGCGGGTAAGTGAGTGCTCAGGGCTTGACTTATCCCCACGACCCATGGTTTAGGGCCCCCCCGTATTCGAGTGGGGCGGCAAGCCGCGGGAAACGCACGACTTGTGTGCTAAGTCGTTGATTTTTCGAGAATGCGCGTCTTGCCTCATCGGCGAGCAAGCCAACCCGCGGGCCGAAAAATCAATCACTTGCGGCGTCTGGGCGCAGCTTGATCACATTGTTATCCACAGTTTCTCTGGATAGCTCGAAAAGTCCTTGGGAATCATGAACTTGGGTGGAGGTCTTCAGGCGCAGCCTCGGCTCGAGCCGCTTCGGCGGCGAGCTGTTACATGAGCGGCGAAACGAGCCCGCCGGTACGCGTCACGGTGGCTGTCGAAGCGCCACGGCATGCGGCGCTGGCCGCCGCCACGGGCCTGCTCGACTACACGAGCGAGCGGACACTCGCGCCGGGAACGCTGGTGCGCGTGCCCCTGGGCCGCCGCGAGGTGGCGGGCATCGTCTGGGACCGGCCGCCAGCGCTTGCCGGTGCCGGCGCGGAGGTTGCGGCAGCCGACGCAACGCCCGCGCAGGCGGCGGCATCGCCCGCCACGCAGACGCCGACGCCAACATTGAAGCCGGTGAAGGCCGCGCTCGATGCGATGCCGCCGCTCTCCGCCTCCTGGCGCGCGTTGATCGACTTCGCGGCCGGCTACTACCAGCGTGGCGTTGGCGAGCTGGCGCTGGCGGTGCTGCCGCCGCAGCTGCGCCAGATCGACGACACGCAGTTGGCGCGCCGCCTCCGGCGGCTGGAGCGGCCGGCGCCGCCCGCGCCGCCCGCGGTGGCTGCGCCGTCCACGTCGCCCGCGCCGCCGGAACCCGAGCCGACAGCCGCAGGTGCGCCTCCCACCGGGGCAGCCGGTGCCGCCGCCCAGGTGGCGTTGACGGCCGACCAGGACGCGGCGCTCGAAGCCTTCGCGCTCGATGCGACGCCGGCCCTGCTGCACGGCGTCACCGGCAGCGGCAAGACCGAGGTCTACCTGCGCGCGGCGGCGCGTGCGCTGCAGGCGGGGCGGCAGGTGCTCGTGCTGGTGCCCGAGATCAACCTCACGCCGCAACTGGAGGCGCGCTTCGCCACGCGCTTTCCGGCCCACACGCTGGCCAGCCTGCACAGCGCGCTCACACCGGCGCAGCGCCTGCGCCACTGGCTGCTCGCGCACGAGGGCCGCGCCGATCTCGTGCTCGGCACGCGGCTGGCGGTCTTCGCCTCCCTGCCGCGCCTGGGGCTCATCGTCGTCGACGAGGAACACGACGCCTCGTTCAAGCAGCAGGAAGGGGCGCGCTACTCGGCGCGCGACCTCGCTGTGTGGCGCGCCCGCCAGCTCGGCGTGCCGGTGCTGCTGGGCTCGGCAACGCCGTCGCTGGAGACCTGGCAGCGCGTGCTGCAGGGGCGCTACCGGCGGCTGGCGCTGCCGCAGCGCATCGGCGGCGGCGAGCTGCCGCGCGTGCGCCTCGTCGACATGCGCCGCTTGCCGGCCAGCGGCCCGGGGGCCGGCAGCGGCGATGCGACGCCGCTGGCGCCGCCCCTGCTCGCCGCCCTTCGCGAGCGCGTCGAGCGCGGCGAGCAGAGCCTGCTGCTGCTCAACCGGCGCGGCTATGCGCCGGTGCTGCACTGCCCGGCCTGCGGTTGGAAGAGCGGCTGCCCGCATTGCAGCGCCTGGCGCGTCTTCCACAAGGCCGACCGCACGCTGCGCTGCCACCACTGCGGCCTCACCGAGCGCGTGCCGCGTGCTTGCCCCGAGTGTGGCAACCTCGACATCGCGCCCATCGGCCGCGGCACCGAGAAGCTCGAGGAGCAGCTCGCCGCCGTGCTGCCCGGTGCGCGCATCGCCCGCATCGACGCCGACAGCACGCGCGGCGTCGGCGAGCTCGCGCGCCAGCTCGCCGCCGTGCACGACGGCGAGGTCGACGTGCTCGTGGGCACGCAGATCCTCGCCAAGGGGCACGACTTCCGTCGCGTCACGCTGGTGGCGGCGGTGAACCCCGACGGCGCCCTCTTCACGAGCGACTTCCGCGCCCCCGAGCGGCTGTTCGCGCTCCTGATGCAGGCCGCCGGCCGCGCCGGCCGCGACGCGGCGCAGTCGGCCGGCAGCGAGATGTGGATCCAGACGACGAGCCCGGGGCATGCGCTCTACGCGGCGCTGGTGCGCCACGACTACGAGGCTTTCGCGCAGGCGCAGCTCGACGAGCGGCGTGCCGCGGGCCTGCCCCCCTTCACGCACCTGGCGCTCGTGCGCGCCGAGGCGCGCGAGGCGGCCGCGGCCACCGCCTTCCTGCGCGACGCCGCGGTGCAACTGCAGGCGCTGGCCGGGGCCGCGGACCTCCGCGCCTATCCGCCGGTGCCGCCGGCGCTGGCGCGCGTGGCCGATGTCGAGCGCGTGCAGATGCTCGTCGAGTCGCGCTCACGGCCGCTGCTGCAGCGCGCGCTGGCTGCCTGGCTGCCCGGGCTGGTGGCGCTGCGCGCGCACCACCGCGGTGTGATCCGTTGGGCGGTGGACGTGGATCCGCTGGCGATCTGAGGAGCGAGCCGAGACCGCCGCAGGCGTGGCACGCGGCCGCATGACGCGCGGCCGCACAGGCGCACAGGCGCTCAGGCGCTCAGGCGCACGGCTGGTGTCTGGGGCGGCGTGCGAAGCCGCTCGCCGAACCGGCTATGCCCCCAGCACGCGCTGGTACTGCAGCGCCTCGGCCAGGTGCGCCACCTGCACGGCTTCGCTGCCGGCGAGGTCGGCCGCGCTGCGCGCCACCTTGAGCACGCGATGCAGCCGCCGGCCCGACCACGCGAGGCGCCGCGCCGCGCCTTCGAGGAAGGCGGCGGCGCGTTCGTCGAGCCTGATGTGGCGATCGACACCGGCCGCATCGAGCAGAGCGTTGGGGCAGCCCTGGCGCGCGATCTGTCGCTCGTGTGCGGCCGCGACGCGGCGCGCGACCTCGGCGCTTGCCTCGCCGGCGGGCGCGGCGAGCATCTCCTCGGGCCGCGCGGCCAGCACTTCCACCTGCAGGTCGATGCGGTCGAGCAGGGGCCCGGAGAGCCGGCCCTGGTAGCGCGCGATCGCATCGGGCGTGCAGCGGCAGCTGCGCCCGCTGCCGGCAAGCGCGCCGAGCCAGCCGCAAGGGCAGGGGTTCATCGCCGCGATGAACTGGAAGCGCGCCGGAAAGCGCGCCCGCCGCGCGGCGCGGGCGATGCAGATCGAGCCGGTCTCGAGCGGCTCGCGCAGTGCCTCCAGCGCCGAGCGCGGGAACTCCGGGGTTTCGTCGAGGAAGAGCACCCCGCCATGGGCGAGCGAGATCTCGCCCGGCCGTGGCGGCGTGCCGCCGCCGACCAAGGCCACGGCGCTGGCGGTGTGGTGCGGCGAGCGCATGGCGCGTTCGCCGAACGGCACCGTGTCGTCGCCGGCGAGCCCGAGCAACGCGGCGCTGTCGAGGGCCTCGTCGTCGCGCATCGGCGGCAGCAGCGCGGGCAGCCGCTGCGCCAGCATCGACTTGCCGGTGCCGGGTGGCCCGACGAGCAGCAGGCTGTGCGCACCGGCGGCGGCCACTTCGAGCGCCCGCTTGGCGCCGGCCTGGCCCTTGACGTCGGCGAGGTCGAGGCGGGCGGCGCCGAGACGCTCGCCGGGGTGGCCGCCGCGCGAGGCGGCCGCGCCGTTGGGGCCCGCCGGCTTCGCGCCGGCCAGCGGCACGGCGGCGTCGCCGGGCAGCAGGGCCGCGGCCACCTCGGCCAGCGTCTCGGCGCCGCGCACCTCGAGCCCGGGCACGCGCGCTGCCGTCTCGGCGTCGGCGCGCGGCAACACGAGACAGCGGCCGCTGGCGGCGCGGCGGGCCCCGAGCGCCAGGGCCAGCGCCCCGCGCACGCTGCGCAAGGCGCCGGCCAGCGAAAGCTCGCCCGCGAACTCGCAGGTGGCGAGGCGGGCCGCATCGAGCGCGCCGCCGGCGGCGAGGATGCCGAGAGCGATCGGCAGGTCGAAGCGACCGGAGTCCTTCGGCAGGTCGGCCGGCGCCAGGTTGACGGTGACCCGCTTGTTGTGCGGAAAGGCGAAGCCGCTTTGCAGCAGGGCCGCGCGCACGCGCTCGCGCGACTCCTTGACCTCGGTCTCGGCCAGGCCGACGAGCGTGAAGGAAGGCAGGCCGTTGGCGAGTTGCACCTCCACGCGCACCTCCGGGGCTTCCATGCCCAGGAGGGCGCGGCTGTAGACGATGGCCAGGGACATGGCGGCTTGCACGTGGGCTTGTGGGGGCAGGCGAGGGCGAAGGGTGGAACTGGAGTACGCGGCGGCCGGGGCAGCGATGCAGGTGCATGCGAGCGTCGCGAACCATTTTGTGGCGCGCTTTCGGTCACAGATCGCACCATACGAGTGCACATCAAGGTGCGCCCGCTCCTGGGCGCACCCAAATGGGTGATGACCCCACCGATTGGCCGAGCCGGCGCGCCGGATTCCGGGGTGCGAGCGCTCTTCCGGCGCACCTGGGCCTGGCTGGTCAGTGGCATGGAAGCTGCTAACCGGTGCATCGCCTTTCCGACTTCCCATCACTAGACCTCCGGAGTGAGCACGCCATGAAGAAATCCACCTCGTTGTTTGCCCTCGCCGCATCGTCGGCGACCTTCGTCACCGCGCTGGCGCTGCCTTCGGTCGCGCTGGCCGATCTGTCGTTCAACGTCGGTGCCGTGAGCGACTACCGCTACCGCGGCATCTCGCAGTCGCGCCTGAAGCCCGCGGCGCAGGGTGGCGTGGACTGGAGCGCCGGCCCGTTCTACGTCGGCGTGTGGGCCTCGACGATCAAGTGGATCGAGGACGCGAACCCCCCGAGCAGCAACAAGGTCGAGATCGACATCTACGGCGGCTACAAGGGCGAGATCACCAAGGACCTGACGTACGACGTGGGCCTGCTGGCCTACCAGTACCCGGGCCACAAGCTGGGCACGAGCCCGAACACGACCGAGGTCTACGGCGCCCTCACCTACGGCCCGGCGACGCTCAAGTACTCGCACAGCGTCACCAACCTGTTCGGCTTCTCCGACAGCAAGAACAGCAGCTACGTCGACGCCAGCGCCTCCTTCGAAGTCGGCCCGGTCACGCTCTCACCGCACCTGGGCTACCAGAAGGTGGCCAAGAACGGTAGCTTCTCCTACACCGACTACTCGCTCATCGCGAGCAAGGAGGTCCTGAAGGGCCTCACCGTCAGCGGCGGCGTCGTGGGCGCCGATACCAAGTCGATCGCCGGCACCAAGGCCTACGCGTCCCCGGCCAACGGCAAGGACCTCGGCAAGGCCGGCGCCGTCGTCGGCGTCAAGTACGTGTTCTGAAGCGGGCCGCAGGCCGATCGCTTCACCAGCCAAACATGAGGACCAAGCCATGAAGATGGTCACTGCCATCATCAAGCCCTTCAAGCTCGACGAAGTGCGCGAGGCGCTCGGCGGCATCGGCGTGCAGGGCATCACGGTGACCGAAGTCAAGGGCTTCGGGCGCCAGAAGGGCCACACCGAGCTGTACCGCGGCGCCGAGTACGTCGTCGACTTCCTGCCCAAGGTCAAGATCGAAGCCGCCGTCGACGACGCGCTCGTCGAGCGTGTCATCGAGGCCGTCGAGGCCTCGGCGCGCACCGGCAAGATCGGCGACGGCAAGATCTTCGTCACCACGCTGGAGCAGGTGGTGCGCATCCGCACCGGCGAGACCGGCAAGGACGCGCTGTAGCGCCCCCGCTCGAAAGAACCATCGCGTGATGCCGCCGGAGGGCGGCCCTTCCACCACGAGACATCCACCATGAAAAGACTGCTTTCCATCCTGGCCCTCGGCCTGGTGCTGCTGAGCACCGGGCCTGAGGTGCTGGCGCAGGCCGCCACGGCAGCGTCGGCTCCCGAAGCGGCGGCATCGGCTGCGCCCGCGGCCGCCGCTGCCGCCGCGCCGGCCGCTGCTGCGTCGGCAGCCCCGGCCGCCGCACCGGCTCCGGTGCCCAACAAGGGCGACGTGAGCTGGATGCTGGTGTCGACGCTGCTCGTCCTGATGATGGCCATCCCCGGCCTCGCGCTCTTCTACGGCGGCCTGGTGCGCAGCAAGAACATCCTCTCGGTGCTGATGCAGGTGTTCGTCACCTTCTCGCTCATCAGCGTGTTGTGGGTGGTCTACGGCTACAGCCTCGCCTTCACCGAAGGCAATGCCTTCATCGGCGGCTTCGACCGGCTGTTCCTGAAGGGCGTGTTCGACCCGATGAAGGGTGAGTTCGCGATGGCCGCCACCTTCAGCAAGGGCGTGGTGATTCCCGAGATCGTGTTCGTGGCCTTCCAGGCGACGTTCGCAGCCATCACCTGCGGCCTCATCGTCGGTGCCTTCGCCGAGCGCATGAAGTTCAGCGCCGTGCTCTTCTTCATGGTGCTGTGGTTCACCTTCTCCTACCTGCCGATCGCGCACATGGTGTGGTTCTGGTCCGGCCCCGACGCCTACACGGCCAAGGAGGTGGTCGATGCCACGAATGCCAAGGCCGGCATGCTCTGGCAATGGGGCGCGCTCGACTTCGCGGGCGGCACGGTGGTGCACATCAATGCCGCCATGGCCGGCCTCGTCGGCGCCTTCCTGGTCGGCAAGCGCGTCGGCTACGGCAAGGAGTCGCTCACGCCGCACAGCCTGCCGCTGACGATGGTCGGCGCGTCATTGCTGTGGGTAGGCTGGTTCGGCTTCAATGCCGGCTCGGCACTCGAAGCCGGCAACAGCGCCGCGCTCGCCTTCATGAACACCTTCTCAGCCACCGCGATGGCGGTGCTCGCCTGGTGCGCGGCCGAAGCGCTGCTGCGCGGCAAGGCCTCGATGCTGGGGGCGGCCTCCGGTGCCGTAGCCGGCCTCGTGGCCATCACGCCGGCGGCGGGCAACGTGGGCATCGTCGGTGCGCTGGTCATCGGCGCGGTGGCCGGCGTGGCCTGCCTGTGGGGCGTGAACGGCCTGAAGAAGCTGCTCGGTGCCGACGACTCGCTCGACGTGTTCGGCGTGCACGGTGTCGGCGGCATCGTCGGTGCCCTGCTGACCGGGGTGTTCAACAACCAGGCGTTGGGCGGCCCGGGCCTGGTCGGCGATTGGGTCACCGCCGCGGTGACGAGCAACGGCGTCTGGGCGCAGGCCTGGATCCAGCTCAAGGCCGTGCTCGTGACCATCGTCTGGTCGGGCGTGGTCGCCTTCGTCGCCTACAAGATCGTCGACCTGACGATCGGGCTGCGCGTCGCCGAGGACGAGGAGCGCGAGGGGCTGGACATCACGGCGCACGGCGAGACCGCGTACAACTAACGGTATTCCGGACCGGCCTTCGGCCGGCCGGAATATCTCGCCGGGCTGGACTCGACGCGCCTGCGGCGCGCGAGTCAGCCCGGCGGGGTGGGCCGGGCGGGGACGCTCGGCCCTCGGCGCCTTGTGGGCGGGTGAGAATCGCTGCATGCGTTTGTCGAAGCTTGCGGGCATTTCGATGGCTGCGTTGCTGGGTGCCTGCGGGGGTGGGGGCGGTGACGCGGCGCTGGCCGAACCGGTGGCCACGGCGCAGGAGGAACAGTGCCGCGCCGTCGGCTGGCAACGGGTCGTTGTGCGTGCCGAGGGGCTGCCGCGGCTGCTGTTGTGGAAGGCGCCACCCGCCGCGTGGACGCGCGGGGCCATCGTCGTCATGCACGGTGGCGGCGGCTCGCATACGAACTTCTGCGTCGCCAACGTCTCGCTCATCGCGCCACAGGTGCGCTTCACGGAGGCGGCGCTGGCACAGGGATTCGCGGTCTTCCTGCTCGACTCGTCCGACCAGGTCAGCGACGAGGCGGGGCGGGTTTGCGGCAAGGTCTGGGACGACGAGGTGCGTGGCCGTGCCAACCTCGACCTGCCGTTCATCGAGCAGGTGCTGGCCCATGAGATCCCGGCGCGGCGGCCAGCCGGCAGCGCGCGGGCCGTCTTTCTCACCGGTCTCTCGTCGGGTGGCTTCATGACCGTGCGCGCGGCGACGCGATTCGGGGCGCTGGTCACGGCCTTCGCGCCGGTGGCCGGCGGCGACCCGTACGGCTGGTTCCGCGATTGCACGCGCCGCGCCGGCGACCGCGCCAACGTGGCCGGCGTCGGCTTGGACAGCGAGACGCGCCGGCAGATCGTCGAGCCGGGCGCCTGCGAGGCCGCGGCGTACCCCAACGAGAAAGCCTGGGACGGCGTGACGTCGAGCCCCAAGCCGCCTTTCCGCGCCTTCCACCATGCCGAGGACGGCATCCTCGACCGCAGCTGTGTCGAGAAGCAGCGCCGCCAGCTCGTCGCGCGCGGCTATGCCGAGACGGCGCCGCTCACGCTCAGCGGCGGCAACCGCAGCGTTGACGTGCACTACTGGCAGGACGCCTACAACGTGCCGCTGCTCGCCTGGTTCGCCGAGTTCACGCGCTAGCGCCGCCAGCCCACCGCTGGTACAGGAAGCCGCCGAACATTTGCTGGGTCGCCGGCGTCGGACGTCTCCGACAACCCGGCGCGGGACGTGCTCCCTAGAATGTCCCCATGGTTCCGCACCTGATCACCGCGCTCACCGGGCCCATCAACGAGCTGGAAGCACGCATCCTGGAGTCGATGCCGGCGATCGAGCGCTGGTTCCGCCTCGAGTGGATGGAGCACACGCCGCCGTTCTACACGTCGGTCGACCTGCGCAACGCGGGCTACAAGCTCGCGCCGGTGGACACCGAGCTCTTCCCCACCGGCTTCAACAACCTCACGCCGCAGATGCTGCCGCTGGCCGTGCAGGCGGCGATGGCGGCGATCGAGAAGATCTGCCCGGAGGCGAAGAACCTGCTGCTCGTGCCCGGGCCACAGGTGCTGGACGGCAACCCCTTCTATCTCACGCACCTGCAGCGGCTGATGGAGGTGTTCACCATGGCCGGCTTGAACGTACGCCTGGGCAGTCTGGCGCGCGGCCTGGACAAGCCGCGCAAGCTGGCGCTGCCCGACGGCGGCGAACTGACCCTCGAGCCCCTCGTGCGCGGCGCGCGGCGCCTCGGCCTGCCCGATTTCGACCCCTGCACGATCCTGCTCAATGACGACCTCGCCGCCGGCGTGCCCGGCTTGCTGGAGGATCTGCACGAGCAGTACCTGCTGCCGCCATTGCACGCCAGCTCGACGTCGCGGCGCAAGTCGCGCCACCTGCACAGCTACGAGGAGGTGGCCAAGCGCTTCGCCAAGCTGCTCGGCATGGACCCGTGGCTTCTGCACACGATGCACGGGCAATGCGGGCAGGTCGACTTCGGCAGCGAGGCCGGCCTCGACTGCGTGCGCTCGCACGTCGACGCCCTGCTCACCAAGGTGCGGCGCAAGCACAAGGAGTACGGCATCGCCGAGCGCGCCTTCGTCGTCGTCAAGTCCGACGGCCCCGGCGGCTCGGACGTGCTCACCGTGCGCGACGCGAAGGACCTCGACGACCCCGAGCGGCGCGCGCGCCTGGCGCGCAGCATGCCGGCGCGGGCCGCGGGGGCGGCGATGCCCGACGTCATCGTGCAGGAGGGCGTGCCGACCTACGAGCGCATCAACGACGCCGTCGCCGAGCCCGTGGTCTACATGGTCGACCGCTACGTGGTCGGCGGTTTCTACCGCGTGCACGCGGCGCGCGGCACCGACGAGAGCCTCGATGCGCCGGGCTCGGCTTACGTGCCGCTCGCCTTCGCCGAGAGCCACCAGCTGCCTCGCCGGGGCGCCAAGCCGGGCGCCAGCGCGCCCAACCGGTTCTACATGTACGGCGTGATCGGCCGCTTGGCGATGCTCGGCGCCTCCTACGAACTCGAAGCCACCGACCCCGCGACCGAACTCGAAGAAGCCTGAGGCGGCACACCGGCCAGCCGGCCCGCCACGGGACCCCACAGATGCGCCCTCCTTCCGAAACGCGCCGCGCCATGTCGCCCGCGGCCGTGGCCCTGCTGAGCCTCGCCGCGCTCGGCGTCGTCTACGGCGACATCGGCACCAGCCCGCTCTATGCCCTGAAGGAGGTCTTCGCCGAAGGTCGCGTGCCGCTCACGGAAGAAAACATCTTCGGCGTGCTCTCGCTCGTCTTCTGGACGCTCACGGTCGTCGTGTCCCTGAAGTACGTCGTGCTGATCCTGCGCGCCGACAACAACGGCGAGGGCGGCCTCATCGCGATGCTGGCGCTGGCCAGCAACGCGGTGCGCGAGCGGCCGGTGCTGCGCGCGCGCCTGCTGGGGGTGGGCATCTTCGGCACCGCCATCTTCTTCGGTGACGGCGTCATCACGCCAGCGATCTCGGTGCTCTCGGCCGTCGAGGGCCTGGAAGTGGCGGCGCCGGCGCTGCATCGCTACATCGTTCCCGTGACGCTCGTGGTGCTGACGGCGCTGTTCGCGGCGCAGCGCTTCGGCACCGCGGCGGTCGGCCGCTTCTTCGGGCCGGTCACGCTGCTGTGGTTCCTCGCCATGGCCGCGCTCGGCCTGCCGCACATCGCCGACAACCCGCAGGTGCTGGCCGCGCTGTCGCCGCACCATGCGTTCGGCTTCCTGGTTGCGCACCCGGGCATCGCGTTCATCGCCCTCGGCGCGGTGGTGCTGTGCGTCACCGGCGCCGAGGCCCTCTACGCCGACCTCGGCCACTTCGGCCGGCCGCCCATCCGCTGGGCCTGGTTCCTCGTCGTCATGCCCGCGCTCGTGATCAACTACTTCGGCCAGGGTGCGATGCTGCTGCAGCACCCCGAGAAGGTGAAGAACCCCTTCTACGAGATGGCGCCGTCGTGGGCGCTGTTCCCGCTCATCGTGCTCGCGACGCTGGCCACGGTGATCGCCTCGCAGGCCCTCATCACGGCGGCGTTCTCGGTGGCCAAGCAGGCCATCCAGCTCGGCTACCTGCCGCGCCTGCGCATCGCGCACACGTCGATCCGCGACACCGGCCAGATCTACGTGCCCTTCGTCAACTGGGCGCTCTTCGCCTGCGTCGTCTTCGCCGTCGTCGTGTTCGGCTCGAGCAGCGCGCTCGCCTCGGCCTACGGCATCGCGGTGACGATCGACATGACCATCACGACGGTGATGACCTTCTTCGTCGTGCGCTTCGCGTGGCGGCTGCCGCTGGCGCTGTGCCTGGTGGCCACGGGCACGTTCTTCATCGTCGACATCATCTTCTTCGCGGCCAACATCGTGAAGGTGTTCGAGGGCGGCTGGTTCCCGCTCGTCATCGGCGGCGCGATGTTCGCGCTCATGATGACCTGGAAGCAGGGCCGCGCCCTCATGGCCGCCAAGCTGCGCGACGAGGCGATCGAGCTGCCGGCCTTCATCGAGAGCATCTTCCTCGGCGCGCCGCTGCGCGTGGCCGGCACCGCCGTCTTCCTCAACGCCGAGAAGGGGGCGACGCCGTTCGCGCTGCTGCACAACCTCAAGCACAACAAGGTGCTGCACGAGCAGAACCTGTTCGTCACCGTCATGCAGCACGAGGTGCCGTGGATCGGCTTCGACAAGCGCGTCGAGGTCGAGTCGCTCGGGCACGACTGCTGGCAGGTGACTCTGCACTTCGGCTTCAAGAACGACCCCGACGTGCCCGAGGCGCTGACTCTGCTCGAGGGGCGTGGCGTGCACCTCGACGAGATGGAGACGAGCTACTTCCTCAGCCGCGACACCGTGGTGCCGACCTTCGGCGGCGGCATGGCGCTGTGGCGCGAGAAGCTCTTCGCCAGCATGCACCGCAACGCCGCCGCCGCGGCCGACTTCCTGAACCTGCCGACGAACCGCATCGTCGAGCTGGGGACAAAGGTGGAAATCTAGGCCCCCACGCTCCCGCTGGTCGCTGCCCCCCGAGGGGGCTCGCGCAGCGGACCGGCAGAGCCGGATCCGCGCACGCCGGCTGGGCTGGGTAGGTCGGCGCGCTGCTACGCCGCCATCAGGTTCGAGAAGAGCGGGTCGTGGCGGGCGCGCGGGCGGTAGGTCTTGAGGCGCCGCGCGATCTCGGCGATGTGCTCGGGGGTGGTGCCGCAGCAGCCGCCGGCGATGTTGAGGAAGCCGCTCTTCGCGAAATCCTCGAGCAGCGTGCCCGTCACCTGCGGCGTCTCGTCGAAGCCGGTCTCGCTCATCGGGTTGGGCAGGCCGGCATTGGGGTAGCAGCTGACGAAGGTGTCGGCGGCGACCTTGGAGAGCTCCTCGATGTAGGGCCGCATGACGGCGGCGCCGAGGGCGCAGTTCAGGCCCACGGCGAGCGGGCGCGCGTGCCGCACCGAGTGCCAGAAGGCCGGCACGGTCTGCCCCGAGAGGATGCGACCCGAGGCGTCGGTGACGGTGCCGGAGATGATCACCGGCACGTGCTCGCCGCTTTGCTCCATCAACTCGTCGAGCGCGAAGATGGCCGCCTTGGCGTTCAGGGTGTCGAAGATCGTCTCGACGAGAAAGAGGTCGCAGCCGCCTTCGAGCAGCCCTTCGGCCTGCTCGCGGTAGGCGTCGCGCAGCTGGTCGAAGCTGACGTTGCGCGCGCCGGGGTCGTTGACGTCGGGGCTGATGCTCGCCGTCTTCGGAGTCGGGCCGAGCGCGCCGGCGACGAAGCGCTGCCGCGCGCCGGGCCCCTCGGCGGCCATGTGGCGGTCGGCCGCCGACCTGGCCAGCTGCGCTGCGGCGCGGTTCATTTCGCGCGCCAGGTGCGCGAGGCCGTAGTCCTCCTGCGCGATCGAGGTGGCGCCGAACGTGTTGGTCTCGATCAGGTCGGCGCCGGCGGCGAGGTACTGCTCGTGGATCTGCCGCACGACATCGGGCCGGGTCAGCACGAGGAGGTCGTTGTTGCCCTTCAGGTCCTTCGCGTGGTCCTTGAACCGCTCACCGCGGAAATCCGCCTCGCCCAGGCGATAGCGCTGGAGCATCGTTCCCATCGCGCCGTCGAGGATCAGGATGCGCTCGGCCAGCAGGGCCGGCAGCGCGGCACCGCGGGTGTAGGCCCAGGAGGCGGAGGTCTTCATGGCATCGAGTCCAGAACTGGGGGCTGTGTGCGGCCGGCCGCGCGGCCGGCGCCGGGGGTCGTGGGCTTGCCTATGGGCTTATCGGCTTTGGGCTAGGGCCTGATGGGCCCATCAGCCTCAGGCGCCGGATTCTCCGCCGAGGCGGGCGGCGGCTCCGGCGGCAGGCCGGGCGGTGCCGGCATCGGGGCCTGCGGCGGCGGCGCGACCGGCAGGGTCGCCGGCGGCGGCGGCGGGCGTGGGCGGTAGCGGGGCGGCTGCAATCCCATCGGCGGCATCACCGACTCACCGCTGTAGGGCGCCGAGGATTCGCCGCGGCGGCGCGAGCGCGACTGCCGGCGGCGCTGCCGGCGGCGCGTCTCGAGGTCCATCACCATCAGCAGCAGGATGATCGGCAGCAGCCCGCCGCCGAGCAGCGAGATCGCGGTGCCGGGCAGCTCGTGCCGGTAGACCGAGCCGATCTGCGTAGGCAGGTCCGCGGCGAAGAGCAGCAGCGCATAGCCGGCGAGGAAGCTGAGGCCGATCAGGCCGGCCGCCGCGATGCGCCACGAGTAGCTGTAGCTGCGCGAGCGGTCGCCGTAGGGGAAGGCGATGGCCATCGCCGTGCCCGTGCCGGCGGCCGAAACGAGAGCCGCCGCGCCGATGAAGACCGCGTCCCACTGGATGCCCGGCCGGAAGCCGACGGCCAGGATCCACGCCACCTGCAGCGCCGTCATCAGCAGGCCCAGCAGCACGCCCGCGCCGGCGGCCGAGGCGCCTTCTTCACGCCACACCGGCACCAGCGCCAGCAGCGTCGTCACGAGCACGGTCGAGAACCACAGCCCGAGCGCCGCGAGCGGGTGGTAGCCGATCGGGAAGCTCAGCGCCTCGCCGGCGAGCCCGAGCGGGATGCCGACCGACAGCGCCGTGCCGAACGTCACTGCGCCGATCGCCACCTGGCGAAAGCGGCCCAGGTCCCACTCCCACTCTTCCTGCGCCTGGCGCATCCAGCCGAGCATGACGTGGGCGGCCATCCAGACGATGAGCGCGGCCAGCGCCCACATCAGGAGCGACGATTCGACGGAAATCTGGCTGGATGACATGCGGTGCGGGTGAGTCCGCCCTGGGGGGGCGGGGCAACCCGCATCATCGCACTCCGCCGTGGGCCCGCCGAGTCCGGCAGGGCGCCGGCGGGGTTTGATTTGCTGGTCCGAATGCGCAGCGCTGCGCGGCGCATCCACCCGCGGTTCGCCACGGGCCGCCTCGCCGGCGAAGCAGCGCGGAGCTCAGGGCAGCATCGGCGCGGGCTTGGTCGGGTCGAACAGCGAGGGCCTGAATTCGGCCGCCGCACCACCTGAACTGCCGCCCGGGCCGCTGCCGTCGGCCCACAAGGCCAGCGCCACGGCGCTCATGGGCCGGGCGAAGAGATAGCCCTGCAGCTCGTCGCAGCCCATGCGCACCAGAATGTCGCGCTGGGCCTCGGTTTCGACGCCCTCGGCCACGACACGCAGGCCGAGCGTGCGCGCGACGCTGAGCACCGCCTCGACGATGGAGCGGGCCGACTCCGAGGCCTCGAGGTCGACGACGAAGCTGCGGTCCACCTTCAACTCGGCAGCGGGCAGCCGCCGCAGCACCGCCAGGCTCGAGTGGCCGGTGCCGAAGTCGTCGATCGAGACATGGAAGCCGGCCCGGCGCAGGCGCTGGAAGGCGATGCGCGTCTGCGCCGTGTCCTCCATCGCCACCGACTCGGTGATCTCGCAGGTCAGGCGCGCGGGCGGGATGCCGTGCTGGCGCGTCTGCTGCTCCAGCTGCGCCACGAAGCGGTCGTGCCGCAGCTGGTGGCCCGAGATGTTGATGGCGATACGCATGCGCAAGCCGCTCTCGCGCCACACGGCCGCCTGGCGGCACGCCTCGACGACGACCCACTCGCCGATCGGCCCCATCAGGCCATGCCGCTCGGCCAGCGGAATGAAGACGGCCGGCGGCACGATGCCGCGCACCGGATGGTCCCAGCGCAGCAGCGCCTCGGCGGCGGTGATCTGCAGGCTCGCCGCATCGACCTTGGGCTGGTACAGGAGCTTGAACTCGCCTCGCTCGACGGCCTGGCGCAGGTCCTGCAGCAGCAGGGCCTGCTCGCGCAGGTCCACCGCCATCGCCGGCGCGTAGACGGCGTGGCCGTTGCCGCCGGCCTGGCGCACATGGCGCATCGCCGCCGCCGCGTGCGGCAGGAGCCGCGACCAGGCCCCGTGCGCCGGGTAGCAGGCCAGGCCCACCGAGACGGTCAGCGCGAGCGGCTGGCCTTCGGCCTCGAAAGGCCGGGCCAGGGCCGAGCAGACGCGCGCGCCCATGCCGATGCCCGCCGCCTCGTCGCCGCTCACGAGGAGCGCGAACTCCTCGCCGCCGACGCGGGCGACATGGGTGGTGCCGGCGGGGCCCTCGGCGCCGAGCAGCTTGCTCAGGCGCCGCGCCGCCTGCACGAGCAGCGCATCGCCGACCTGCAGGCCGAAACCGTCGTTGATGCTGCGCAGGTCGTCCAGGCCGACGTAGAGCACGGCCAGTGGCGCGCCACCCTTGTGGTCGACCTGCCATGCGCTCTCCTCGAGCGTGGACTCGAACTCGTGGCGCGTCACGAGCCCGGTGAGCACGTCGCGCGTGCCCGCCGGCTGGCCGGCAGCCTGCGACCGGGTGGCGCGCGCCTGCACCTGCAGGCCCACGGCCGCGCCGCGGCGCGCGAGCAGCACCCGCCTCAGGGCGCCGAAGACGACACCGGTGGTGATGCACGCGAGCAGCAGCGGCCCCCATCCCGCTTGGGAGGCCCAGGTCGGCAGCATGTCGGAGATCACCTGCATCCGCGACATATCGGCCGTCCGCCGTCGCGATTGAGCGGCGGCCCGGCCGCCGTGCGCTAGTTCACGCCTTCGACGCAGGCCCGCCGCCGAAGCCGATGCCGCGGCGCTGCCGCACCTCCGGCTTGACGCGGTGTTCGCTCTCCAGCTGGCTCAGGAACTCGTCGGGCTCGAAGGGCACGCCGAGGATGTCGACTTGCCGGCGCACGGCGGCGAAGTCGCCCGGCACCAGGAGGTCGAGCGCCGCGAGGCGCGCACGCTGCTCGCCGGTGAGGGCCGCGGCGTCGCCGCCGAGCGCCTCGGCCACGAACATGCGCTGGCGCTGCTCGGGCTTGAGCGGATGGAAGCGGATCTTGAACGTGAAGCGCCGCAGCGCCGCCTCGTCGAGGTCCTCGAAGAGGTTGGTGGTGCAGATGAAGATGCAGGCGTTGCGCTCCATGCCCTGCAGCATCTCGTTGACCTCGGTCACCTCGTAGTGCCGCTCGGCGAGCCGGCGGCTGCGCAGGAAGCTGTCGGCCTCGTCGAGCAGCAGCAATGCACCTTCGCTGGTCGCCTCCTCGAACATCGCGGCCATGTTCTGCTCGGTTTCGCCGACGTACTTGCTGGCGATGTCGCTCGTCTGGCGAATCATCAGCGGCCGCCCGAGCGACTGTGCCATGTGCTCGGCCAGCGCCGTCTTGCCGGTCCCCGGCAGGCCGTGGAAACACAGCGTCCCGTGCCCGCGCCGAGCGAGCGCGTCGATGATCTTCGGCACCTCGAAACGCGTCTCGACGTTGAGCAGCGTGAGATCGTAGGTGGTCACCACCGGCCGCGCGCCGCGTTCGGCCGGCGCACCACCGAGGGCCTTGTCGGCATTGGTGAGCTGGCGCTGGATCAGCGACTCCATCGTCGGCGCCTCGCACGCGCCTTCGCTGCCCGCGGGCGCCTGTGCCAGGCGCGCGAAGCGCACCGCGGTGCGGATCTGCGCCGGGGTCAGCGCGCGGCGCTCGGCCAGCTTCTCGGCGAAGCCTTCGCTGACCTCGGCACCGGTGAGCGCGCGCCGCACGAGCCCTTCGCGGGCTCCGGGCGGCGGGCTCTTCAGCAGCATGTGGTACTGGAAGCGCCGGCGGAAGGCCGGATCGATCTGCTCGATGCGGTTGGTGACCCAGATCACCGGGACCGGGTTGGTCTCGAGGATCTGGTTCACCCACGCCTTGCCGCTGACGCTGCCGGACGCCGGGGCGTCGGAACTGTCGAGCCGCGCCAGCAGTTGCGCCGCCTCGCTGCTGATGGGTGGGAACACATCCTCGACCTCGTCGAACAGCAGCGCCACCTTCTCGCTGCCCTTGAGGAAGACCTGGCTGATCTGCAGGCTGCGGTAGCGGTCGCGGCCCGAGAGGCTGTTGCCGTCGCGGTCGGCATACTCGACCTCGTAGAGCTCGAGATCGGCCGCAGCGGCGCAGACGCGCGCCAGCTCGGTCTTGCCGGTGCCCGGGGGGCCGTAGAGCAGCACGTTGACGCCCGGCTCCTTGCGCGCCGTCGCGTTCTTCAGCAGCGCCGTCAGCATGCGCGCGTCTTCCTCGACGAAGGCGAAGTCCGCGAGCGCCAGGTCGCTCTTCACCGCCGGCCGCGTGAACACGGCCATCAGCTCGCCGGGCGCGCGGTACTCGCGCATCAGCACCGGCGGCAGCTGCTCGCTCACCTTCATCAAGTCGGCGAGGTCGGTGATGTTCTGCTCCGAGATCAGGTTCTCGATCATGCCGATGCGCTCGAGGCGCGAGCCGGCGCGCAGCGCCTCGGCCACCTCGCTCGCCTCGACGCCGGCGACGGCAGCCAGCGCCGCATAGGCCTCGTGCGCATTGCTGACCTTGAACTCGACGAGCAGGCCGCGCAGGTCGCGCTGGTAGCGGGCCAGCGTGCCGTACAGCAGCAGCGCGCGCTCGGCGGGGTTCAGCTGCAGCAGGCCGGCGAGCGCGTCGATGTTCTTCTCGACGAGCGTGTGCTCCTTCTTCAGGCGCCGCGCGATCCAGTCGCAGCTCGCGCCGAGCACGGTGAGCAGGTCCTTCGGCGAGTCCTTGATGTACTCGTCGATGTAGAAGAAGAGCGTGCCTTCCTCGTAGGGCCCGCGCCAGGGCCCGTACTTCTCGACGAAGGCCTCGTCGGTGAGCTGGTCGTGCCCGCGCCACAGCGCGTTGCCCTTGCAGCGCTCGCGCAGGTAGGCGCGCACGCGCGTGAGCACCGGCAACGTCCACACCAGGTGGCGGCCGACGATGGCGAGCAGGCTGTTCCAGTCGCGGCGCAGGTTGAAGCGGCCGCTGCTGCGCAGGGCGAGCGTGAGCACGAAGTGCGAGCTCAGCAGGTCGAGCACCGGCGCCTCGGTGAGCCCCGGTGAGAGGACGTGCCGCGGATCGGTGATGGATCGGGCGATGGATCGGGCGCTGGATCGGGCGCTCGTCGGTGCCATGCATGCCCTCCGCTCGGAAGCGTTGGATGGGGGAAGGTGTCGGACGGTCTGCGACGATCTTGTCGCAGGCCGGCCGTGCGCACAAGCCCCGCCGTTCCCGTAGGTTTCCGGGCCCTCAGGCGGCGCCCGGGACGGCGTTCAGTGCATGGCCACCGGCTGTTGCGCGAGCGCCGTGAAGCGCGAGATGTAGGCGTCGAAGTCCTCGACGCTGGGCTCGGTCTCGGCCAGTTGTTCGACCCCGGCCTTGAAGCTCTCGGCGAGCACGCCCTCGAGGAAGATCTCCTTGCGCGCGAACTTGTCCACGATCTCGTAGCCGCCGCGCTCGAGCCCGCCCGGCATCTCGGCCGGCACGTCGAAGCGCACGACGACGAAGCTGTCGGAGTGGTAGAGCAGTTGCATGGCGTTGGGCATCTCTGCGTGGAGCGGACCTGCAGCAGATGGGTCGGGTGCGCCGGATTTCAAGGTGGAAGCCCTTTCTGGCGATGCGCCTTTCTTCCGATACCGGTGGCGGGGTCGCCCTGGCAGCGGTGCGGGCGATCACGGAAACTGCAACGCGCTCAGGCGCATTTCGGTGGACTCGCCGTTGCGCGGCAGCGTGAGGCGCACTCGCACCGGCAGATGGTGCAACGAAGGCGCGAGCCAGACCTGGACCTGCGGGTCGTGCGCATGCGTCGATTCGCGCAGAAGCTGCCAGGCGTGCAGGGGCTCGCCTCCCGGGCCCTCGACCGCCACCTGCTGCTGCACCGTGAAGGTCCACAGGCCCGCATCGCCATGCGCGCCCACCACCATCATCGAGATCTGCGCGCCTTCGGCGGCGCGAGCGGGATCGGCCTGCAGCACCGAAGCCAGCTGCACGATCCAGCTCAACCGGTCCTGCGCGCCGCCGACGAGCGGCCAGGTGCGCGCCGGCCCGGCAAAACTGACGATGCCCGCGTCGCGCCTGAAGTTGGCGGCATGCCGCTCGCGACCGCGGCGCGAGACGGCGAAGCGCTCGGGTGCGATGCCGTCGGCATCGAGCGTGCCGCGGCTCGTCCAGTGCGGCGTCAGCGCTGCCATGGCAACCGGCGTGCCTGCCGCGCCGGCGGCGCCGGAGCCTCGCATCTCGAGGAGGTAGCGACCGTCGTCGTGCACGCGCCAGCGGATCTGCGCGCGGCCCTCGGCTGGTCCGCGCCGCACGTCGTAGTGCAGGTCGAACGATGGCGGCGGCGCGGTTGCATAGGTCGGTGGGGCCGCTGCGGAAGGAACGCCGCCGGGCGGGCCGGCCGCGACGGCTGCGGCCGCCGATGCGATGTCGGCGTCATCCGGCGGCTCAGCAGGCGCGGGCCGGCCCGGCTCCGGGATCGACAAGGCCATCGGCATCGGCATCGGTACCGGCATCTGTTCCCGCAGCGGCATCGATCGCGCGAGCGTCGTCCGCACCGCTCCTCCGGGCGCCGCCGCCGGGGTCGGACGCTCGATCGCGGCCGCCGTCGCAATCTGCCGCACCTCGAGCGAGATCGTCGAGAGGGCCGAGGCGGACGTCACGGGCGCCGCGCTCGCAGGCATCGCGCCATCACCGTCCGAGAGCACCGCACGATCCGGCGCGAGCGCGCACGGGCCGAGCACCCAGGCGTGCGCGAGCAGCACGAGCGCCGTTGCGCAAGCCGCAGCGAGCCGGCGGCCATGGCCACCGGGCGAGCGCGACAGCGCCGGCAAGTGCCGTGCGGGCAACCCCCCAACCTCTGCGCCTCCTCCCGGCAGAGGGCGCAGGTGGGGGTTTACGCGAGCGGTCGTGCCGCGGCCGTGCGAGAGCGCCACCGCACAATAGTGCCACCCCCCGATCCCGCCTCGCCTCCCCCGGAAGACGATGAAACTCGCCACCCTGAAGGACGGGTCGCGCGACGGCCAGCTCGCCGTCGTCTCGCGCGACCTGACCAGCGCGCACTTCGCAACCGGCATCGCCACCCGTGCGCAGCAGTTGCTGGATGACTGGAACTTCCTCAGCCCGCAACTCGAGGACCTGTACACGACGCTCAACATGGGCAAGGCGCGCCACGCCTTCGCTTTCGACCCGCGCGCCTGCATGGCGCCCTTGCCGCGCGCCTACCAATGGGCCGACGCCTCGGCCTACCCGAGCCACGTGCGGCGCGTGCTGCACGCGCGCGGCGCCGAGGTGCCGGCCGGGCTGCTGCAGGTGCCGCTGATGTACCAGGGCGGCAGCGACGACTTCCTCGGCCCTTGCGACGACGCGGTCTTCGCCGACAGCGCCTGGGGCATCGACCTTGAATCGGAACTGGCCGTGATCACCGGCGATGTCGCGATGGGCACCGCGCCCGATGCCGCGCTGGAGGCGGTGCGCCTGCTGATGCTCGTCAACGACTGGAGCCTGCGCGCGCTCGTGCCCGCGGAAGTCGCCAGCGGCTTCGGCTTCCTGCAGAGCAAGCCGGCCACGGCCTTCGCGCCGGTGGCCGTGACGCCCGACGAGCTGGGGCCGGCCTGGCGTGGCGGCCGTGTGCACCTGAAGGTGAGCACGCAGGTGAACGGCGAGCGCCTGGGCGAGGTGGAAAGCGGCGCGGGCATGCACTTCCACTTCGGCCAGCTGCTCGCCCACCTGGCGCGCACGCGCAACGTGCGCGCCGGCGCCATCGTCGGCAGCGGCACCGTCAGCCACGACGACGAGGCGCAAGGCGTGTCCTGCCTCGCCGAACGGCGGGCGCTCGAGATGATTCGCGACGGTCAGGCGACGAGCGAGTGGCTGCGCTTCGGCGACGTCGTGCGCATCGAGGTCGCCGGCGCCGAGGGTCAGTCCGTCTTCGGTGCCATCGAGCAGCGGGTGCGCGGGGCGCAGGCCGAAGGTTTCGGCGCTGTCCAAGCCAAGGCGGCCTGAATGCCCGGTCCCGCGAAGCGCCCTCGGGCCGCCCTCCCGGCCCGCGCCCACACCCGCGCCCACACCCGCGCTCTTGCCTGCGCCCTGGCGCTTGCGTTGCCCTGGTGGGCGGCCGCGCAAGTGCGCAAGGGCGACGAGTCGGCGCCGACCGCGCAGCCGCCGGCGGCTTCGGCTTCAGCGCCGGCCGCCGCCCCTGCCGCCGCGGCTGTCCCTACCGCGCCAGCGTCGGCGCCGGCGGCGCAAGCGCCGGCTTCTGCACCGGCTTCTGCTCCGCCTTCTGCTGCCGCTTCTGCTCCACCTTCTGCTGCCGCCTCTGCCCCGGCATCCGCTGCCTCGTCGCCACCGGCGCCGGCCGCGCCGGTGGCCCCGGCGCCGACCACGCCGGCCGCCTCCGCGCCGGCGGCCGCGGCCTCCGCACCGCCGGCCGCAGCCGCTTCGGCCCCCGCCCCGGCGCCGCGCCCCGCTGCTTCCGCGGCCACCGCCTCCACCTGCCCGCCGCCGCTGGACAGCAGCGTGCCCGCGCGTGGTGAGGACCGTGGCCTGCTGTGGCGCATCACGCGCGACGGGCGCGTCTCGCACCTGTACGGCACTGTGCACGTCGGCAAGCCGGCCTGGCAGGTGCTGGGCCCGGCCACGGCGGCGGCGCTGCGGGCCAGCGACACGCTGGCGCTCGAGGTCGACCCCACCGATCCCGCCGTCATCGCCGCACTCGAAGACAAGACGCCGGCGCCGCCGCTGCCCGAGGCCCTCAAGAAGCGCCTGCTGGCCGCCACCGAGCGCGCCTGCGTGCCGCTGCTCGCACTGGCCAACCTGCACCCGGTGCTGCAGGCCACCACGCTTACCGTGCTCGATGCGCGGTGGCTCGGCCTCGACCCGAACCACGCGATGGAGATGCTGCTCGTGCAGCGCGCCAAGGCCCTGCGCAAGCGCGTGCTCTCGCTCGAGACGGCCGAACAGCAGAAGCAGGCGCTCGTGCCCACCGATGTCGACGAGGCGCTGGCGATGATCGAGCAGACGCTGGACCAGCTCGACAGCCTCGTCAGCCGGCGCGTGCTCGAGCGCATGGTGCGCGCCTGGGAACGCGGCGACCTCGAAACGCTCGAGCGCTATGAAGACTGGTGCGAGTGCGCCGCCACCGACGACGAGCGCGCCTTCCTGCGCCGCCTGAACGACGAGCGCAACGCGCCGCTGGCCGATCGCATCGCCGAGGTGCATGGCCAGGGCCGGCGCGTCTTCGCCGCCGTCGGCGCGCTGCACATGACCGGGCCCGCGGCGCTGCCGCGCCTGCTCGCCGAGCGCGGCTTCAAGGTCGAGCGCGTGCCCCTGAGCACCGCCACCGCGCCCGCCAAGGCGCGGCGCTGAAACAAGTCGCCACCAAAGCGGCCGCCGCGATGGCCGCCGGCGCGGTGGTTTTCGCGTCGCGCAGCCCGCACAATGCCGTGCGAGGGGTGAGCGCAGAGCACCCCGCGAAACCGACCCCGAGGAGTGCATTGCGATGACGAGCGCGAGCGACCTGACCAGGCTGGTGCCGGGCTTCGACTTCCTGCAAGGCCTGATGAAAGGCGGCGGTGCCGGGCTGCCGAGCATCGGCCAATGGATCGCGCCGACGCTCGAGCCGGCCGAGCTGCAAAAGCGCATCGACGAACTGCGCACGGTGCAGTTCTGGCTCGACCAGAATTCCAAGCTGCTCGGCACCACCATCCAGGCGCTGGAGGTGCAACGCATGACGCTGGCGACGCTGAAGGGCATGAACCTGCACATGACCGACCTGGCCGATTCGCTGAAGCTGCGGCCGGCCGCCGCGCCCGAGCCGGCGAAGATGGCACCGCCGGCGCCGCCCGCCGCGCCGGGCGCCCCTTCGGCATCGGCACGCTCCGGCGCCGCGGGCAAGGCCGCCGCCAAGGCAGGTGCAGCGAAAGCGGCCGCCGGCAACGGCACGGCGGCCGTCGACCCGATGCAGTGGTGGGGCGCGCTCACGCAGCAGTTCACCGAACTCGCCACCAAGGCCTTGCAGGACGGCAGCGCCGAGATGGCGCGCAACCTCGCCGGCAGCGCGGCAAAGCAGGGCGCCGGTGCGGCCGAGACCAGCATCGAGCGCATGATGGCCATGTCCGGCAAGGCCACCGAACTGGCCGTCAAGACCGGCGCCGCGGTCGCCAAGGCTGCCGGCTCAGCGGCCGGATCAGCCACCGGATCGGCCGCGCGGCCGGCCGCTGCTCCTGCTGCCGCTGCGCGCCGCCGCAAGACCTGAGCAGGCAATACCCGCGGGACCCACGGCGACCACGCCACGAAGCATGACCCCCTTCGTCGTCGGCCACGCCACGCACCCGCTATGGAGCGGGGCGCTCGCGCTCGTCGCCGCGCAACTCGAGGCGCAGCTGAGCGAGCGCGCCGGCCGCGGCAGCGCGCCGCCGACGCTCGGCTGGGTCTACTTCACCGAGGCCTACGCCGAAGCCGCCGAGCGCCTGCTGGCCGCGTTGCGCCAGCGTTGGCCGGGCGTGGCCTTCGTCGGCACGGTGGGCGTCGGCGTCTGCGCCTCGGGCGTCGAGTACTTCGACGAACCCGGCCTCGTCGTCATGCTCGCCTCGCTGCCGCGCGACCAGTTCCAGGTCTTCAGCGGTACCGCCGGGCTGCGTGGGGCGCACTCGCCGGCGCAACGCGCCGCCACCGCGCTCGTGCACGCCGATCCGTCCACGCCCGAGCTGCCCGAGTTGCTTGCCGAGCTGGCCGATCGCACCGAGACCGGCTACCTCTTCGGCGGCATCTCGGCCTCGCGCCGCCGGCAGGTGCAGATCGCCGACGGCGTCTTCGAGGGCGGGCTCTCGGGCGTGGCCTTCGGCGCCGACGTCCATGTCGTCTCGCGCGTCACGCAAGGCTGCACGCCGCTCGGGCCGGCGCGGCGCGTCACCGCCTGCGACGGCTCGGTGGTGCTGGCGCTCGATGGCCGGCCGGCGCTGCCGCAACTGCTGCTCGACCTCAACTTGCTCGGCGCCGGCGACGCCCGCGACGCGCTGCAGCCACGCGCGCTGCGCGCCGCGGTGCCGCGGCTTCGCCGCACGCTCGTCGGCCTCACCGAGCCGCCAGGCCCGGGCCATGGAGCAGCGCACGCCGCCCGCCCGGAGCGGTCGCTGGTGGCGCAGCGCGGCAGCTTCGGCGAGGAGGTGCGCGTGCGCCACCTCATCGGCGTCGACCCGGGCCGGCAGGCCTTTGCCATCGCCGAGGTCGTGCGCCCCGGCATGGGCCTGAGCTTCTGCGAGCGCGACGCCACCGCGGCGCGCCGCGACCTCGTGCGCATGTGCACCGAGGTGCGCGAGGAGTTCGAGAGCCGTGCCGAGGCCATGGACCCGGCCACCCCGGCGGCCAAGTCCGCGGCGGGCGAGTCGGCGGCGACGGCCGCCGCGGCGGGCCTGCGCCGCGCCGCCGAGGCCACGGCCGCTCCCGGCATGCTGGGCGCCGTCTACGTGAGCTGCTCGGGCCGCGGCGGGCCGCATTTCGGCGGGCCCTCGGCGGAGCTGCAGATCGTGCGCCATGCGCTCGGCGACGTGCCGCTGGTCGGCTTCTTCGCCGGCGGCGAGATCGCGCACCGGCAGCTCTACGGCTACACGGGCGTTCTCACGGTCTTCTGCTCCTGAATGACTCCCTCCCGAAGCGACCTGCGCTCGCCTCTACCAGGTCCCCCCACAGGGCGTGCCGGCGGCGAACCGGCCGCCCCGGGATCGCGGCGAGCACCCAACCCGGCCGGGGCGAGCGGCGAGGCCCGCGCCGCGCGCCGCGCCGAAGTGGTGGCCGCGCTCGCCCCGCTGCTGCCCGCGCACGCGCTGCTCTGGCAGCGCGAGGACACCGTGCCCTACGAGTGCGACGGCCTCACCGCCTACCGCCAGCAGCCGCTCGTGGTGGCCCTGCCCGAGAGCGAGGCGCAGGTGGCGGCGGTGCTCAAGGCCTGCCATGCGCTCGCCGTGCCGGTGGTGGCGCGCGGCGCCGGCACGGGGCTGTCCGGCGGTGCGCTGCCGCATGCCGAGGGCGTGACGCTGTCGCTGGCCAAGTTCAACCGCGTCATCGCCATCGATCGCCCGGCGCGCACGGCCACCGTGCAGTGCGGCGTGCGCAACCTCGCCATCAGCGAGGCGGTGGCGTCCCATGGCCTGTATTACGCGCCCGACCCGAGCAGCCAGATCGCCTGCACCATCGGCGGCAACGTGGCCGAGAACTCCGGCGGCGTGCATTGCCTGAAGTACGGCCTGACGCTGCACAACGTGCTCCAGGTGCGCGGCTTCACCGCCGAGGGCGAAGCGGTTCAGTTCGGCAGCGAGGCGCTCGATGCGGCCGGCCTCGACCTGCTCGCGGTCGTCGTCGGCAGCGAGGGCATGCTCGCCGTCATCACCGAGGTCACGGTGCGCCTTTGCCCCAAGCCGCAGCTGGCGCGCTGCATCATGGCCAGCTTCGACGACATCCAGAAGGCCGGTGACGCGGTGGCCACGATCATCGCCGAGGGCATCATCCCCGCCGGCCTCGAGATGATGGACAAGCCGATGACGGCCGCCGTCGAGGATTTCGTGCACGCCGGCTACGACCTCGGCGCCGCCGCCATCCTGCTGTGCGAGAGCGACGGTACGCCCGAGGAGGTGGCCGAGGAGATCGAACGCATGCTCGCCGTGCTCGCCGGGGCCGGTGCCACGCGCATGGAGGTGAGCAAGGACGAGGCGCAGCGCCTGAAGTTCTGGAGCGGGCGCAAGAACGCCTTTCCGGCCAGCGGACGCATCAGCCCCGACTACATGTGCATGGACTCGACCATCCCGCGCAAGCGGCTGGCCGACATCCTCATGGCCATCGCGCAGATGGAGGTGAAGTACGGCCTGCGCTGCTGCAACGTCTTCCATGCCGGCGACGGCAACCTGCACCCGCTCATCCTCTTCGACGCCAACGACCCCGACCAGCTGCACCGCGCCGAGCTCTTCGGCGCCGACATCCTCGAGACGAGCGTGGCGCTCGGCGGCACCGTCACCGGCGAGCATGGCGTGGGCGTCGAGAAGCTCGCGAGCATGTGCGTGCAGTTCAGCCCCGCCGAGCGCGCGCAGATGCTGGCGCTGAAGCACGCCTTCGACCCCGCCGGCGGGCTCAACCCGGGCAAGGTGATCCCCACGCTTTCGCGCTGCGCCGAGTACGGCAAGATGCACGTGAAAAGAGGGCTGCTGCCGTTCCCGGAGCTGGAGCGCTTCTGATGGCATCGATGGCTTCGGTGCCAGGGGCGATCACCGGCTTTGCCACCGCGGCCAACCTGCCGCCCCCTGCCGCCGCTACCGCCGACCTCACCGCGCACGACCCGGCGCTGGCGCAACTCGTCGAGCAGGTGCGCTCGGCGCGCAGCCGCAAGGTGTCGCTGGACATCCGCGGCGGCGGCACCAAGGCCTTCTACGGCGAGACGGAGCGTGGCACGGAGCCCTTGGCGCTGCGCGCGCTCAGCGGCATCAGCAGCTACGAGCCGAGCGAGCTCGTCGTGACGGCGCGTGCCGGCACGCCGCTGGCCGAGCTGGAGGCCGCGCTGGCCGAGAAGAACCAGTGCCTCGCCTTCGAGCCGCCGCGCTTCGGCAAGGGCGCCACGGTGGGCGGCATGGTCGCTGCAGGCCTGGCCGGCCCGGCGCGCGCCGCGGTCGGCTGCGTGCGCGACTTCGTGCTCGGCGCCACGATGCTCAACGGCCGCGCCGAGGTGCTGAGCTTCGGCGGCCAGGTGATGAAGAACGTCGCCGGCTACGACGTCTCGCGCCTGCTCGCCGGCTCGCTCGGCGTGCTCGGCGTCATCCTCGAGGTTTCACTGAAGGTGCTGCCGCGCCTGCCCGCCACGACGACACTGCGCTTCGACCTCGACGAGGACGAGGCCCTCAGGCGCCTCAACGCCTGGGGCGGCGAGCCGCTGCCGCTGAATGCGAGCGCGTGGTGGGAGCGTGCGCTCGTCGTGCGCCTTGCGGGCGCCACGGCGGCCGTGCAGGCGGCGGCGAAGAAGCTCGGCGGCGAAGTCATCGAACCTGCCCTGGCCGAAACCTTCTGGCGCGGCCTGCGCGACCACCGCGACGAGTTCTTCACCAGCGCGGAGGAGGCGGTGAAGGGCAGCGCGTGCCTGTGGCGCCTGGGCGTACCCGCGGCGACGCCGCCGCTCAAGCTGCCGGGCGAGCAGCTCGTCGAGTGGGGGGGCGCGCAGCGCTGGCTGTGCACCGGCGCGCCGGCCATCGCCGTGCGCGAGACCGCTGCGGCGGTCGGCGGGCACGCGACGCTCTTCCGCGCGCGCGACAAGACGGCCGGCGTCTTCGCGCCGCTGACCCCGGCGCTGGCGCACATCCACCGCGAGCTGAAGCGCGCCTTCGACCCCGACCGGGTGTTCAACCCGGGGCGGCTGTACCCCAATCTCTGAGATGACCACCCACGCCCACGACACCGCTGTTCACGACGCCGGCGGCGGCGTCGAAGCGATGCGCCGCTACTACGCGCAGCGCGCTGCGACCTACGAGCGCGTCTATCACAAGCCCGAGCGGCAGGCCGACCTGCGCGCGATGGAGGCGTGGATCGCCGGGCCGTTTGCCGGCCGCAACGTCCTCGAGATCGCCTGCGGCACCGGCTGGTGGACGCCGCACGCGGCCAGGCATTGCCGCGCCTGGCTGGCCACCGACGTCAACCCCGAGACGATGGCCGTCGCGCGCAGCAAGCCCATGCCCGCCACCGTGCGCTTCGAGACGGTGGACGCCTACTCGCTGGCCGAGCTGGGCGAGCGCCGCTTCGACGCCGCCTTCGCGGGCTGCTGGTGGAGCCACGTGCCGCTGGCGCGCCTGCCGGCGTGGCTCGAGCGGCTGCACGCGCGCCTCGAGCCGGGCGCGCGCGTGGTCTTCCTCGACAACAGCTACGTGCAGGCGAGCAGCACGCTCCTCTCCCGCCGCGACGACGAGGGCAACACCTACCAGCAGCGCACGCTGGACGACGGCAGCAGCCACGAAGTGCTGAAGAACTTCCCGGCGCCCGAGGAAGCCTTCGCCCGGCTTGGCCCGCGCGCCCGTGCGCCGCGCTGGACCGCGCACACGCACTACTGGATCCTCGACTACACGCTCGCCTGATGCAGACGCATCTCGCCGCCGAATTCAAGGGCACGCGCGCGGGCGACGAGGCCGAGGCCATCCTGCGCAAGTGCGTGCATTGCGGCTTCTGCACCGCCACCTGCCCCACCTACCAGCTGCTCGGCGACGAGCTCGACGGCCCGCGCGGCCGCATCTACCTCATCAAGCAGGTGCTCGAAGGCGGCGAGGTGACGCGCTCGACGCAGTTGCACCTCGACCGCTGCCTCACCTGCCGCAACTGCGAGACCACCTGCCCGAGCGGCGTGCTCTACGGCCGCCTCGTCGACATCGGCCGCCAGGTGGTGGAAGCGCGCATCGAGCGCCCGAAGGGCGAACGCGCCGTGCGCTGGCTGCTCAAGGAGGGGCTGACCTCGCCGCTCTTCGGCGCGGCGATGAAGGCCGGCCGGCTCGTGCGTCCGCTGCTGCCCGCGGCGCTGAAGGACAAGGTGCCCGCACGCGGCAGCGCGCGCGCCAACCTCTGGCCGCAGAGCACGCACAAGCGCAAGGTGCTGATGCTGATGGGCTGCGTGCAGCCGGCGATGGCCCCCAACATCAACAGCGCCACGGCGCGCGTGCTCGACGCCGCCGGCATCCAGACCCTCGTGGCCGACGGCGCCGGCTGCTGCGGCGCCATCCGCACGCACCTGGGCGACGTGGCTGGCGGCCTGGCCGACATGCGGCGCAACATCGACGCCTGGTGGCCGCTGGTGCAGGGCCTCACGAGCGAAGGCAAGGTCGAGGCCATCGTCATGAACGCCTCGGGCTGCGGCGTCACGGTCAAGGAGTACGGCCACGCGCTCGCGCACGACCCTGCGTACGCCGAGCGCGCGGCGCGCGTGAGCGAGCTGACACGCGACCTCTCCGAACTGCTGCCCGAGCTCGTGCCGGCGATTGCCAGGAAGCTGCACGGCGCCAAGGGTCGCAGGCTGGCCTGGCACCCGCCGTGCACGCTGCAGCACGGCCAGCAGCTGCGCGGCGGCGTCGAGCGCGCGCTGCGCGAGTGGGGCTTCGATGTCTCGATGGCGGCCAGCGAAAGCCACCTGTGCTGCGGCTCGGCCGGCACCTACAGCGTGCTGCAGCCCGAGCTCGCCCACGCGCTGCGCGACCGCAAGCTCGCGCAACTGCAGTCCGGCGGGCCGGGCGAGGTGGATGCGCTGGTCAGCGCCAACATCGGCTGCATCCAGCACCTGCAGAGCGGCACCGAGACGCCGGTGCGGCATTGGGTGGAAGTGGTGGACGAGGCGCTGGCGTAGGCGGCGCGCCCGCGCTTGCCGCAGTTGCCGGGGTCAGAGTCCGACGTCAGGTGCCGACCCGCGACGGGCTCGCCCCCCGCCGCGCCACCGCGGAATCCGCTTGCGAATGAGGCAGAGCGGCTCGCGCCGATGGCTGCTCCGGCGCGGGCGCCAGGCGCGCGCTGCGCGACGGCTCGATCTGCGCGGCCACCGCCACGGCCAGCATGACGACGGCGCAGGCGGCGGCGATCGTGAACATCAGGCGAACGACGACTCTGTCCATGGCGGCAAGCTCCCCCCGGTCCGACCTCCGGCCCGACCGCTGCGGCGGAAAGTAGCGCGAATCGAGGGATGGCGTACCTGCAAGACCTTGTAGTAGGCACTCATCCGCGGGGGTGCGCGGCGGGACAGGTGGGGAGCTCAGTGGGGCGCTTCGACCGGAGCCGCCGGCCGGCCGCCGCGCGGCGGCGGCGCACGCAGGGCCCAGGCCACGCCCACCACGAGCAGTGCAATGCCGCAAAGCGCCAGCGCCCCGGGCATCTCGCCGCGCAGCGCGAAGGCGTAGCCGAGCGCCGAGAGGGTCTCGAAGACGATCAGCTGGCCCGTCAGCGTCGTCGGCAGGCGCTGGCTGGCCTCGTTCCAGCACAACGTGCCGAGCCAGGAGGCCAGGAAGCCGATGGCGAACATCAGTGTCAGGAAGAGCAGCGGCCGCGGGCCGAGCGGCATCTCGAAGGTGCCGCCGCCGGCGGCGGACATGGCGCTGCCCGGCGCCAGGGCCGAGACGGCCCACAGCCCGGCGAAGCCGAGCGCCGCCAGCGGCAGCGTCGCCACGCCCTGCGCGGTGGCCCAGCTGCGCGGGCTGCGCGAGGCGTGCGCGCGCAGCCAGTCGGCGTTGCGCAGCGGGTACCAGGTCCAGCAGGCCACCGCGCCCAGCGCCAGCAGCGCGCCGAGCGCGTGCGCGCCGGGATCGAAGCCGCCGCCGTGCGGTGCGTCCGGTGCGGTGCCGGCGGCGTGCCGCGCCAGCTCGGCCTGGTTGACCGCCGCGATGCCGAGCGCGATGAGCACGAGCGAAGGCGCCAGCCGCGCCCACGGCAGCCGCCCGTCGCGCGCGTGGTCGCGCAGGTTCGAGGCGACGGCGATCACCACCGGCAGCGTGCCGATGATCATCGAAGGCAACGGCACGCCGGCGCGCTGGATGGCGGCGGCGAGGAAGAGGTAGTACAGCACGTTGCCGACGGCGCCGAGCTTCAGCGCCTCGATCCAGTCGGCGCGTGTCAGCAGGGCGAGGTTGGCGCGGTCGAGCCAGGCGAGCGGCAGCGCGACGAGGCCGAAGGCGAGATAGCGCGCGAACGACAGCAGCGCCGCCGGGTACTCCGGCAGCAGCACCGGCGCGATGAAGACGAGGCCCCACATCAGGCCGGCCGCGAGGGCGAAGAGGGTGCCGGTGACGAGAGCGTGGCGGTGCATCGTGGCGGGCCGGGCGAGCGGGCGAGCATAGCGGCGGCGGCCGTGGCCAGAATGCGCAAGCGTGGCGCCGGCCGCAGTCGTGCTGCGCTGACGCCAAAGGAAGGGCGGGCGGGGGCCGCCGCGTCAACGTCCTTCGCGTGAACGCCTCCCGGCCACTGCATCGGCGGCCGGCCCGGGCGGCGGATGGCCCGGCCCGCCGCCGGCCACGACGAGCTCGACACCTGCTTCGCCCAGCAGGGACCGGAAGGGCAACGACGGCGGCTGGTCGGTGAACAGTGCGTCGATCTCGTTCAGGCGGCCGAGCTGCACCATCGCCGGCCGGTTGAACTTGCTGTGGTCGGCCGCCAGCCACACCTGGCGCGACGACTCGACGATGGCGCGCGCCACCTTCACCTCGCGGAAGTCGAAGTCGCGCAGGGTGCCGTCGGTCTCGATCGCGGAGATGCCGATGAGGCCGATGTCGACGCGGAACTGGCGGATGAAGTCGACGGTGGCCTCGCCGACGATGCCGCGGTCGCGCGAGCGCACCATGCCGCCGGCGACGATGACCTCGAAGTCGGGCTTGTCCGAGAGGATCGCGGCCACGTTCAGGTTGTTGGTGATGACGCGCAGCCGCCGGCGGCGGTGGCGCAGCGCCTCGGCGACGGCCTCGGTGGTGGTGCCGATGTTGATGATGAGCGAGCAGTCGTCGGGCACGCGTTCGGCCACGGCGACGGCGATGCGCTCCTTGGCGCCGTGGTTCAGGCGCTGGCGCTGCAGGTAGCCGATGTTCTCGATGGTGGAGCCGGGCACGCGCACGCCGCCGTGGAAGCGCGACAGCAGGCCGGCCGCCGCCAGCAGGCCCACGTCGCGGCGCACGGTCTGCAAGGTCACCTGGAAGCGTTGCGCCAGCGCATCGACGCTGGCCGAGCCCTGCTCGCGCACCGCCTCCAGCAGCGCCGCCTGGCGCGGGTTCGGAACCATCGTCTTCGGGGCCATCGGTTCTCTTCGCGTCGCGGGACTGCGCCGCCAAAACGAAAACAAACGAACAGGCGACCGGTGCCGGTGCCGGCGCCGCGCCGCTCGATGATATGCACGCATCGTGGAGCGCCGAAAGCGGGTCATCGCGGGTCTTTCGCTCAGGGTTTTCGAGCATCAGCGCTTCTTTTCGTATTTGCGCGATTGACAGCGCTTTGGGCGCGCGACACAGTGCGGCCCCGCTGCCCTGCCGGGGCGGTCGTTCACAACACCCGAAGAGGAGACCCACGATGAAGTTCCATCCGACGCCCAGCGCCCTGGCGCTTGCGGCGGTCATCGTTCTTGCAGCGTGCGGCAAGAAGGAAAGCGCGCCCGCCGCCCCTGGTGCCGCCGCACCCTCGGCCACCGCGCCCGCCGGTGCCGTGGGCGGCCTCGACGCGGCCAAGCGCTGGGTCGACAGCGAGTTCCAGCCCTCCGTGCTCGCCAAGGCAGACCAGCTCAAGGAGATGGAGTGGTTCATTGCCGCGGCCAAGCCTTTCGTCGGCATGGAGGTCAACGTGCTGTCGGAGACGATCCCGACGCACGAGTACGAGGCCAAGGTGCTCGCCAAGGCCTTCTTCGAGATCACCGGCATCAAGGTCAATCACCAGCTGCTCGGCGAGGGCGAGGTCGTGCAGGCGGTGCAGACGCAGATGCAGACCAACCGCAACCTCTACGACGCCTACATCAACGACTCGGACCTCATCGGCACGCACTCGCGGCTGCAGTCGGCCGTCAACCTCACCGACTGGATGGCCGGCGACGGCAAGGACGTGACGCTGCCCACGCTGGACGTGAAGGACTTCATCGGCGCCAGCTTCACCACCGGCCCCGACGGCAAGCTCTACCAGCTGCCCGACCAGCAGTTCGCCAACCTCTACTGGTTCCGCAAGGACTGGTTCGACAAGCCCGAGCTGAAGGCCAAGTTCAAGGCCAAGTACGGCTATGACCTCGGCGTGCCGGTGAACTGGAGCGCCTACGAGGACATCGCCAAGTTCTTCTCCGAAGACGTGAAGACCGTCGACGGCAAGCGCATCTACGGCCACATGGACTACGGCAAGCGCGCGCCCGACCTCGGCTGGCGCATGACCGACGCGTGGCTGTCGATGGCCGGCGCCTCGAGCAAGGGCCTGCCCAACGGCCGCCCGATCGACGAGTGGGGCATCCGCATGGAGGAAGGCTCGTGCAACCCGAAGGGCGCGAGCGTCAGCCGCGGCGGCGAGACCAACGGCCCGGCCTCGGTGTACGCGATCGCCAAGTGGGACGAGTGGCTGCGCAAGTACGCGCCGCCCGGCGCCGCCGACTACGACTTCTACCAGTCGCTGCCGGCACTCGCGCAAGGCAACGTGGCGCAGCAGATCTTCTGGTACACGGCGTTTACCGCCTCGATGGTGGCGCCGAAGAAGGACGGCAACAACACCGTCGACGACGCCGGCGCGCCGCTGTGGCGCATGGCGCCCAGCCCCAAGGGCAGCTACTGGATCGAAGGGATGAAGCTCGGCTACCAGGACGCCGGCTCGTGGACGCTGTTCAAGAGCACCCCGGTCGACCGCCGCAAGGCCGCCTGGCTGTACGCGCAGTTCGTGGTCAGCAAGACGGTGGACACGAAGAAGAGCCACACCGGCCTCACCTTCATCCGCGACAGCACCGTTCGCCATGCCTCCTTCACCGAGCGCGCACCCAAGCTCGGCGGCCTGGTCGAGTTCTACCGCTCGCCAGACCGCGTGATGTGGACCCCCACCGGCGTGAACGTGCCCGACTACCCCAAGCTCGCGCAGCTGTGGTGGCAGCAGATCGGCGACGTGAACTCCGGCGCCTTCACGCCGCAGAAGGCGATGGACCGCCTGGCCGAGGAGATGGACCTGGTGATGGCGCGGATGCAGGAGGCCGACGAGAAGGCCAAGACCTACGGCGGCTGCGGTCCGCGCCTGAACAAGCCGGTCGACCCGAAGGAGTGGCTCGGCAAGCCCGACGGCCCCAAGGCCAAGCTCGCCAACGAGAAGCCCAAGGGCGTGACGATGCCTTACGAGGAGATCGTCAAGCGCTGGGCGGCGGCGAAGTAAGCCCCGCCGCTTGAGGCGGCCCGCGGCCGCAGCCGCGGAAGCGGGAGGAGGGCGCGCACGGCGTGCGCGCCCTTTCTTCCCCGTCGCGCCGTTCGCCCTCGTTCCCCACCTGCATCGCCACTCCACGCGCCGGCCGACGTGTCGCTCGAACTCCGCCAGGTCTCGCTGCGCGTCGGCGCCGAGACCCACATCCACCCCACGACGCTGGCCCTCGAGCCCGGCGGGTTCAACACCCTGCTGGGCGAGACGCTGTCGGGCAAGACGACGCTGCTGCGCCTGATGGCCGGCCTCGTGAAGCCCACGGCCGGCGAGGTGTGGTTCGACGGCCGCGACGTCACCGGCGTGTCGGTGCAGCAACGCGGCGTGTCGATGGTCTACCAGCAGTTCATCAACTACCCGAACTTCTCGGTCTTCGACAACATCGCCTCGCCGCTGAAGGTGGCGGGCGTGTCGGCGGCCGAGATCAAGAGCCGGGTGGGCCGCATCGCCGAGATGCTGCGGCTGTCGCCCCTGCTCGACCGCCGGCCGAGCGAGCTCTCCGGCGGCCAGCAGCAGCGCACGGCGCTCGCCCGCGCGCTCGTCAAGGACGCCGGCCTCGTGCTGCTCGACGAGCCGCTCGCCAACCTCGACTACAAGCTGCGCGAGGCCCTGCGCGACGAGTTGCCGCGGCTCTTCGCGAGCCAAGGCTGCACGGTCGTCTATGCCACCACCGAGCCGGCCGAGGCCCTGCTGCTCGGCGGCCACGTGGCCACGCTGCACGAGGGCCGCGTAACGCAGTTCGGCGCCTGTGCCACCGTCTACCGCGAGCCGGCCGACCTGGCCAGCGCGCGCGTCTTCTCCGACCCGCCCATCAACGTGGCCACGGCGCGCAAGGTGGGCGACGAAGTGCAACTGGCCGACGGCGTGCGCTGGGCCGCGCCGCAGGCCGTGCGCACGCTCCCCGACGGGCCCATCACCGTCGCGCTGCGGCCGCACCATGTGCAGCCGGGCGGCAATCGCGCCAGCCGGCCGATGCAGGGCGCCACCGTCTCCGCCACCGTGCCCGCGCCGGTGCCCGAGCGCGTGCCCGTGACCGGCCGCGTGCTCATCTGCGAGATCAGCGGCTCCGAGAGCGTCGTGCACTTCGCGCTCGCCGGCACCACCTGGGTCTCGCAGGCGCATGGCGTGCAGATCCACCCGGTGGGCGAGGAAGCGCAGTTCGCGCTCGACGTGGATCGCTGCCTGTACTTCGACGCCGCGGGCCGGCGCCTGGCCGCCTGAGAACGAAGAGGAAGCGAAGACGCCGCATGGCCAGCATCCGCCTCGAAAACCTGCGCCACAGCTACCGGCCCGAGCCGCGTGCCGAGGTCGACGCCGACTGGGCGCTGCGCGGCCTCGACCTCGAGTGGGCCGACGGCGGCGCCTACGCGCTGCTCGGCCCCTCGGGCTGCGGCAAGACTACGCTGCTCAATCTCATCTCCGGCCTGCTGCAGCCCTCGCAGGGCCAAATCCGCTTCGACGGGCGCGACGTCACCGCGCTCGACCCGGGCGCGCGCAACATCGCGCAGGTGTTCCAGTTCCCGGTCGTCTACGACACGATGACCGTCTACGACAACCTCGCCTTCCCGCTGCGCAACCGCGGCCGTAGCAGCGGCATGAGCGAGCCCGAGGTGAAGGCGCGCGTGCACGAGATCGCCGAGATGCTGGACCTCGGCGCCTCGCTCGCCAACCGCGCCAGCGGCCTCACCGCCGACGGCAAGCAGAAGATCTCGCTCGGCCGCGGCCTCGTGCGCAGCGATGTCGCGGCCATCCTCTTCGACGAGCCGCTGACGGTGATCGACCCGCACCTGAAGTGGCGGCTGCGCAGCAAGCTGAAGGAGCTGCACCAGCGCGTGCGCCGCACGATGATCTACGTCACGCACGACCAGACCGAGGCGCTGACCTTCGCCGACCAGGTGGTGGTGATGTTCGACGGCCAGGTCGTGCAGTCGGGCACGCCGGTGGACCTGTTCGAGCGCCCGGCGCACACCTTCGTCGGCCACTTCATCGGCTCACCCGGCATGAACCTGCTGCCCTGCGAGATCGACGCGGCGGGCGTGCCGCGTTTCGCCGGCCATGCGGTGGCCACCACGTCGTCGGGCCTGGAGGCCGCACGCGGCAAGAAGACCGAGCTCGGCGTGCGGCCCGAATTCGTGCACTTCGCGGCGGCGGGCGAGCAGGGCATCCCGGTGCTGATCGAACGCGCCAGCGACATCGGGCGCTTCCGCATCGTCGATGCACGCTGCGGCGAGCACCTCATCAAGCTGCTCGTCGCCGAGGGCCAGCCGGTGCCCGAGGGCCACGGCCACCTCGCCTTCGACGCGCAGCGCACGCGCGTCTACGCCGACGGCTGGGCCGTGGCCTGAGCCTGAGCCGACCTCGAGCTGACCCTGAGCCTGCCATGAGCACCAAGACCCCCAACCAGAAAGCCTGGTGGCTCGTGCTGCCGGTGGTGCTGCTGGTCGCCTTCAACGCCGTCATCCCGCTGATGGCGGTGGTGAACTATTCGGTGCAGGAGACCTTCGGCAACAACCAGTTCTTCTTCGAGGGCGTGCGCTGGTTCACCCAGGTGATGCAGTCCGAGCGCTTCCGCGAGGCCTTGCAGCGGCAGGTGCTCTTCACCGCCATCGTGCTGGCCATCCAGGTGCCGCTCGGCGTGGCCATCGCGCTGGCCATGCCGCGCAAGGGCGTGGGGGCCTCGGTGTGCCTGGTGCTGATGTCGATGCCGCTGCTCATCCCCTACAACGTCGTCGGCGCGATGTGGAACATCTTCGCGCTGCCCGACATCGGCCTCATGGGCAAGGGGCTCAACGAGCTCGGCTTCAACTTCAACTACACGCGCCAGCCGGTCGCTGCGTGGATCACGCTGGTGGCCATGGACGTGTGGCACTGGACGTCGCTGGTCGTGCTGCTGGCCTACGCCGGCCTGTCGGCGATTCCCGACGCCTACTACCAGGCGGCGCGCATCGACGGCGCCAGCCGCTGGGCCATCTTCAGGCACATCCAGCTGCCCAAGCTGAAGCACGTGCTGCTCATCGCCGTGCTGCTGCGCTTCATGGACAGCTTCATGATCTACACCGAGGCGGTGGTGCTCACCGGCGGCGGGCCGGGCAACGCGACGACGCTGCTGTCGATCGACCTCGTGAAGATCGCGCTCGGCCAGTTCGACCTCGGCCCGGCGGCGGCGATGAGCCTGATCTACTTCCTCATCATCCTCTTGCTTTCGTGGCTCTTCTACACGGTCATGACCAAGGACGAGGAGCACTGAGCGATGACCCGCCTCAAGTGGCTCGCCCCGACGATCTACATCGTCTTCCTGATGCTGCCGATCTACTGGCTCCTGAACATGTCGTTCAAGACCACCAACGAGATCCTCGGCGGCTTCACGCTGTGGCCGAACGACTTCACGCTCGCCAACTACCGCAAGATCCTCACCGACAGCACCTGGTACATGGGCTACGTGAACTCGCTCGCCTACGTGCTGATGAACACGGTCATCTCGGTCACCGTGGCGCTGCCGGCGGCCTATGCGTTCTCGCGCTACCGCTTCCTCGGCGACAAGCACCTCTTCTTCTGGCTGCTCACCAACCGCATGGCGCCGCCGGCGGTGTTCGCGCTGCCGTTCTTCCAGCTGTACTCGTCGATCGGCCTGTTCGACACGCGCATCGCGGTGGCGCTGGCACATTGCCTGTTCAACATCCCGCTGGCGGTGTGGATCCTCGAAGGCTTCATGAGCGGCGTGCCGCGCGAGCTGGACGAGACCGCCTTCGTCGACGGCTATCCGTTCTGGAAGTTCTTCATGCGGATCTTCATGCCCACCATCGCCGCGGGCATCGGCGTGGCCTGCTTCTTCTGCTTCATGTTCAGCTGGGTCGAACTGCTGCTGGCCAAGACGCTGACCTCGGTGGACGCCAAGCCCATCGCCGCCACGATGACGCGCACGGCCAGCACCTCGGGCTACGAGCTCGGCCTGCTCGCCGCCGCGGGCGCGCTGACCATCGTGCCCGGCGCGGTGGTCATCTGGTTCGTGCGCAACTACATCGCCAAGGGCTTCGCCCTCGGCCGCGTCTGACGCGGGAGGGCAGCAGCATGCAACCCCATGTCGAAGCGGGTCTCGGCTGGATGGCCTGGACCTGGCAGACCGCACTCTTCTTCGGCGTCATCGCGCTGCTGCTGGTGGTGATGACGATGCTTGAGCTGCGTTCGCCCGGCGGCGCGCCGCGGCGCGGCATCCTCGGCCTCACCACCACGCGTGGCGACCGGCTCTTCATCTCGCTGCTCGCGGCCGGCTACGTCCACCTGCTCTGGCTCGCCTTCTTCGGCACGCCGCTGTGGGGGGCGAGCGTGCTGTCGCTGGTGCTGGCGGGGGTGGTCTTCCGCCATGCCTGAGCCCAAAGCCGTGGTGACCGCCGCGGTGTCTGCCGCGGTGAGCGCCGCGGCAGCCACCGCCGCCCCGGTCGACGTCCTCGTCGTCGGCGGCGGCATCAACGGTGCGGGCATCGCCCGCGACCTCGCCGGCCGGGGCCTCGGGGTCGTGCTGGTCGAGCAGGACGACCTCGCCGCGCACACCTCGTCGGCGTCGACCAAGCTCGTGCACGGCGGCCTGCGCTATCTCGAGTACTACGAGTTCTCGCTCGTGCGCAAGGCGCTGGCCGAGCGCGAGGTGCTGCTGCGCGCCGCGCCGCACATCATGCGGCCGCTGCGCTTCGTGATGCCGCACGACCCCTCGATGCGGCCGGTGTGGATGATCCGCGCCGGGCTCTTCCTCTACGACCACCTCGCCCGGCGCGAGCTGCTGCCGGGCTCGCAGACCGTGCGCCTGGCCGAGCACCCGGCCGGCGCGGCGCTGAAGCCGGAGTTCCGCAAGGGCTTCGTCTACTCCGACGCCTGGGTCGACGACGCCCGGCTGGTGGTGCTGAACGCGGTGGACGCGGCCGGCCGCGGCGCGCGCGTGTTCACGCGCACGCGCTGCACGCGCGTGCGCAGCGAGGGCGGGCTGTGGCATGTCGAGCTTGAGGGCCAGGGCGGGGCGCCGGCGGCGCCGGGCGCGGCGATCACGCCGAGCACCCTGAGCGCACGGGCGCTGGTCAATGCCACCGGTCCCTGGGCCGCCCAGTTCCTGCGCGGCCCCGCCGGCAAGGTGGGCGCGCGCGCGCTGCGCCTCGTGAAGGGCAGCCACATCGTCGTGCCGAAGGTGTTCTCGCACGACCATGCCTACATCTTCCAGAACGCCGACGGCCGCATCATCTTCGCCATCCCGTACGAGGGCGACTTCACGCTCATCGGCACTACCGATGTCGAGTGGCCGGGCGAAGCCGCCGCGGTGCGCATCGACGACGACGAGATCGCCTACCTCTGCGAGCAGGTCAGCCGCTATCTGGCACGGCCGGTGCGGCCGCGCGACGTGGTGTGGTCGTACTCGGGCGTGCGGCCGTTGATCGACGACGAATCGGGCAACCCCGCGGCGGCGACACGCGACTACCGGCTGGAGCTGACGCGCGAGGCCGGCGCGCCGCTGCTCTCGGTGTGGGGCGGCAAGATCACCACCTTCCGCAAGCTGGCCGAGGAGGCCGGCGACGAGGTCTGCCGCGCGCTCGCGCAGGGAGGTCCGGCATGGACCGAAGGCGCCCCGCTGCCTGGCGGCGACCTCTCGGCCTGGGTTGCGCCGAGCGGCCGCCCCGATACCGACCTCGAACACTTCGCGCAGGCCCTGGCGCGGCGCGCGCCGCAGGTCGGCGCCGCCACCCTGGCGCGCTGGGCGCGCAGCTACGGGTCTCTCGTCAACCTCATCCTCGCGAGCGGGAACCCGGCGAACCTGGGCAAGCCGGGCGAGCTCGGCGCCGAGGTCGCACCGGGCCTGCACGAAGCCGAACTGCGCTACCTCCAGGAGCACGAGTGGGCGCGCAGCGCCGACGATGTGCTCTGGCGCCGCAGCAAGCTGGGGCTGCACTTCACGGCCGCCGAGCGCAAGGCGGTCTCGGATTGGTGGGCCCGCCATGCCAGCGAGGCGATCCGCGTCGCCGGGCCCGTGTCCAGTGATGTCATGCCGTCGCGCAAACGCCGGGCGCGGCGGTGAGGTAGGACTGCGCGGGCCAGAATGGGCCCACATCCCATACGCCCCATCCGCCCGACCCGCCCCGCCCGAGAGCCGGAGACCGCCCCATGCCCAGCCCACGCAAGGAACACCTGCTCGCGCTCGACCAGGGCACGTCGAGCTCGCGCGCCATCGTCTTCCACGCCAGCGGGCGCATCGTCGCCTCGGCGCAGCGCGAGTTCCGGCAGATCTTTCCGCAGCCCGGCTGGGTGGAGCACGACCCCGAGGAGATCTGGACCTCGCAGCTCGCGGTGGCCAAGGAGGCGCTGCACAAGTCGGGCCTGCAGGCGCAGGACATCGCCGGCATCGGCATCACCAACCAGCGCGAGACGACGATGCTGTGGAACCGTGCCACCGGCAAGCCGGTGCACCACGCCATCGTCTGGCAGGACCGGCGCACCGAGCCGTTGTGCGCGCAGTTGCGCGCGCTGCCCGGCTTCGCCGACACCGTGCGCGAGACCACCGGCCTCGTCATCGACCCCTACTTCAGCGGTACCAAGCTGCGCTGGCTGCTCGACCACGTGAACGGTGCGCACATCGCCGCGGCGCAGGGCGAGCTCGCCTTCGGCACCATCGACAGCTGGCTGCTGTGGAAGCTCACCGAAGGCCGCGTGCATGCCACCGACGTGAGCAACGCCTCGCGCACGATGCTCTTCGACATCCGCCACAACCGCTGGGACCATGGGCTGACGAAGGCGCTGCACATCCCCGACAGCCTGCTGCCGCAGGTGGTTCCGTCGGCGCACGTGGTGGGCGAGACGACGCTCTTCGGCGCGCCGATCCTCCTGGCCGGCGTCGCCGGCGACCAGCAGGCGGCGCTCTTCGGCCAGGCCTGTTTCAAGGCGGGCCTGGCGAAGAACACCTACGGCACCGGCTGCTTCATGCTCATGCACACCGGCGGCCGCTTCGAGAAGAGCGCCAACGGCCTCATCAGCACCGCGGCGGCGCAGACGCGGCGCGTGCCCGAGTACGCGCTCGAGGGCAGCGTCTTCATCGGCGGCGCCGTGGTGCAGTGGCTGCGCGACGGGCTGCATGCGATCAGCGGCAGCCATGAAGTACAGGCGCTCGCCGAGAGCGTGCCCGACAGCGGCGGCGTCATCGTCGTGCCCGCCTTCGCCGGCCTCGGCGCGCCCTACTGGGACGCCGAGGCGCGCGGCGCCATCGTCGGCCTGACGCGCGGCAGCACGGTGGCGCACGTGGCGCGCGCAGCGCTGGAGAGCATCGCCTTCCAGAGCGCGGCGCTGCTGCAGGCCATGGCCAAGGACGCCGTGGCCGCCGGCGGCGCCGCGCCGACCGAGCTGCGCGTGGACGGCGGCGCGTCGGTCAACGACCTGCTCATGCAGTTCCAGGCCGACCTGCTCGGCATCCCGGTCGTGCGGCCGAAGGTCACCGAGACCACCGCGCTCGGCGCCGCCTACCTCGCGGGGCTGGCGACGGGTGTCTACGGCAACCTCGACGAGCTGGCGGCGCAGTGGGGCGAGGAGCGCCGCTTCGTGCCGACGCTGCCGCGCGAGCGTGCGGCCGAACGCATGGCGCAGTGGGAGCGGGCGGTGCGGCAGGCGCGGGCGCGCTGAACGCGGCCACCTTCACGTCCTCATCCGCTCTCAGCGCGTCAGCAGCTTGCGCAGCAGGATCAGCCGCACCTTCAGGCGGCGCTGGTTCTCCGGACCCATGCGCATCATCAACTGAGGACCGGCGGCCATCGCCTGCCGCTCGGGTTCGGCGAACTCGTACAGCAGCCACGGCCGCTGCGGCTGGATCGGCCCCTGGATGGCCGGCAGGCGCACCGGCACCGGCTCTCGCGCCTCGGGTGTGGCGAGCAGCAGGTCGATGACTTCGACCAGACGATCGTTGAAGTGGCGCCCCGGGTAGCCGAGCTCCTCGTAGGCCTGCTGGAACTGCGGATAGAAGCGCTTGTACAGCGCCACCACCTGGGCCAGGTCGGCGTTCTCGACGAACGCCATGTGGCGGGCATAACGGACGAAGTTGTCGGCCGCGATGACCTCTCCCCCTGCGCTGCCTTCGCCCTGCCGGCGGGCCGTGAAGCGCCCCGCCGGCGGGTGCAGCGGCCACAGCCGCGCCGGTGCCTTCTCGCGCCCGAGGTTGTCCACCGTGGCGACGACGCGGCGCGCGAAGTCGTCGCTCTGCAAGAGCGTGGCCATCAGCTCGGCGCCGAAGAGGCGGGCCAGGGCGCTGTCGAGCGTGGCCGGCGCCGGCTCGGGCACCGGCGGCGCGCTGGCGGCCTCGATCGGATGGCGGATCGGCGGCGGCGAACCCGCCACCGACGCCGCCGCGTCGGGCGGCGCAGGCATCGGCGCGGGCGCGGGCGTACTCACCGGGGCCGACGCGGCCGGCGAGGGGCGGCGAGGCCACCAGGCATCCCGCCAGTTCCAGGCGCCGAGCCCGAGCACGGCGATGACGATGGCGACGATGAGGACACGGGCCGGATGGTTCATGCGAGAGCTCCTCCGTCGTTTAGGACCCGGCCGGCCTGCGCAGGTTCATGCGGCGGCGATCCACGCCAGCACCGCCAGCCAGCCCGACGCGGTGAGCACGAAGGCCAGCGTCGAGATGACGATGCTCGCCGTCGCCTCGGCTTCGAGCACGTGGTAGCGCTGCGCGAACATCAGCGCGTTGCTGCCCACGGGCAGCGCCGCCATCATCACCACCACGGCCAGCGGCACGCCGGCGAGGCCGAAGCCCCAGTGCGCGACGGCGAGGACCAGCGCCGGCATCACGACCAGCTTGAGCAACAGCACGGGCAGCACGGCGCGCCACTGGCTGCCCATGCCGTGCGCCTTCAGCGTGATGCCGATCAGCACCAGGCACACCGGCACCACGGCGCTGCCCAGCAGCTGCAGCGCCTCGTCGAGCACGGGCGGCAGGCCGAAGCCGGTGAGGTTCCACAGCAGCCCCGCGATGATGGGCAGCACCACCGGATGCAGCAGCGTGTTTCGCACGGTCGTCGCGAGCACCTGCGACAGCGGCGCCGCGCCATGCTGCTGCGCATGGGCGTGCGCCAGCGCGAGCTCGGCCAGCGCTGTGGGCAGCGTCAGCAGCATCAGGCCGTGCACGCCGACCATCGTGATGTGGATCGCGAGGCCGGCCTCGCCGAAGAGCGCCGCCGCCATCGGAATGCCGAGCTGCACCGCGTTGCCGTAGGTGGCGGCGACCGAGCGGGTGGCCGGGATCGCCGGCGTACCGGTGATCCGCGAAGCGCCGGGCGCCACCGCGCCGCCACCTGCTTCGCGGCGGTGCCAGGCACTGACCACGAGCACGAGGGCGAGCGCCGGGATGAAGTAGGCCATCAGCACCGGCCACGGCAGGCGCGAGAAGTCGATGCGCGCCGCGGTGCGGAAGAGCAACGCCGCGACGAAGACGTTCATCGCCAGGTTGCTCAGGAGGCGTGCCTCGGCCGCGGTGGCCTCGCCGAACCAGCGCAGCCGCGCCGCGAGCCAGCCCAGGCCCACGGTGAGAAAGATCGCGAGCAGCTTGTAGAAGATGGCGAGGGTCATCGCTCGGTGGGTGTGTTGCCGGTTGTCACGGCGTGGCCGCCGTGCAACGCGCGCCGCCGCGCCGGCTCTTGCCGTGGCGCGGCGCGCCTAGAGTATCCGCGGCGGCGAGGCGGTCCTCGGCGTCGGGCCAGTGAAGGGGATTCGATGAAGATGCGTTCAGGTCGCGCGTGGCACCGCGCCCATGCCGTCGTCAGGGCGGCGTCGAAGCTTGCGATGGCCGCGACGGCCACGATGGCGCTGGCTGGTCTCGGCGCTGCCGGGTCGGCCTCGGCACAGGGCGTCGATCGATCCGTGCGCGGCCTCGTCGGCATCGGCCTCACCGGCGGCGGCGACAAGCTCGCCACCGTGCAGTGGAGCAACGGCGACAGCACGAACATCAACGCGGGCGGCCAGTTCGACCTGCGTGCCGGCGTCGACGTGCGGCTCGGCGAAACGCCGTTCTCGCTGCAGGCGAGCCTCGGCTGGTTCGCGCAGCGGGCCGGCGGCACGAACGGCAGCGTCACCTTCGAGCGCTTCCCGCTCGAGCTGATGGGCAGCTGGCGCGCGGCCGACAACTTCCGCCTCGGCGCCGGCGTGCGCCGCACCGGCGACGCCAAGCTCAAGGGGCGCGGCGCGGCATCGAACATCGGCACCACCACCTTCAAGGGCGAGGTCGGCGGCGTGCTGGAAGGCGAGTGGCTCTTCGCGCGCATCTACGGCCTCGCGCTGCGTGCCGTCAGCGAGGAGTACAAGGCGCCCAACGGCGAGAAGGCCGACGGCAGCCACATCGGGCTGCGCTTCAGCGTCTACTTCTGAACGACCACGGGGGCCGCGCCCTCCCGGCGCGGCCCGGCCCTTCCGGCGCAGCCGGGCCCGGCCCTCCGGGCGCGTTTGAGGCTCGCCTACGCGGTGGCCTTGCGGGTCGAAGCCTTCTTCGCCGGCGCGCCTTTCGTCCCCTTGGCGCCCTTCTCGCCGCGCGGCTCGAACTCGAAGATCACCTTGCCTTCCTTCGCATCGAAGGCGAGGTAGGCCTTGAAGGCGCGCCGCGTGCGGTTGGAGACGAAGCCCTCGAGCAGGCTCGTCTTGCCCGTGCTCAGCAGCTTGTGCACCTCGTCGTGCGAGACCGGCTGCTGCAGGATGATCTTGCCCGTCTTGAAGTCGCAGGTCTGGTGCGCGCCCACGCTGTGCTCGCACACGTAGTTGGTGCCGAACTCGTAGACATGGCCCTGGCACTTGGGGCAGGGGCCGAGTGACTTCTGGGCCGAGAAGTCCACCGGCTCGCCGTCGGCGGCAGCCTGGCGCTCGTCCTCGCCGAAGTCGAACTCGAGCCGCCAGTTGCCGATCTCGTCGTCGAAGACGAGCTTCAGCTCGGCGCTGAACGGGAAGCCCTTCTTCGAGCGGAAGCCTTCGAGCGGGCCGATGCGCTTGTCGCGCAGGAAGGCCTCGGCCTCCGCGAGCTCGAAGGCGCGCCCCGAGGGGATCTTGGTGATCGAGAAGCCGCAACCATCCTCGATGGCCGCGACACCGGCAGCGGTGCCCGCCGATGCGTTGCCGGTGCAGGCGAAGCGGCGGTAGTTCTCCTTCACGATGCCACCACACTTCGGGCAGGGCGTCGCGAGCGTCACGTAGTCGCCGGGGATGGTGTCGCGGTCGTACTCCTTGGCCTTCCTGACGATGCGCTCGGCCATCTTCGCGATCTCGGCCATGAAGGCCTCGCGCTTGAGCCGCCCGTGCTCCATCTCGGCGAGCTTGAACTCCCAGTCGCCGGTGAGCTCGGGCTTGGTCAGGTCCTCGACCTGCAGCCCGCGCAGCAGCGTCATCAGCTGGAAGGCCTTGGCCGTGGGCACGAGCTCGCGCCCCTCGCGGTGCATGTACTTCTCGTTGATGAGGCCTTCGATGATGGCGGCGCGCGTGGCCGGCGTGCCCAGGCCCTTCTCGCGCATCGCCTCGCGCAGCTCGTCGTCGTCGATGAGCTTGCCGGCGCCTTCCATCGCCGAGAGCAGCGTCGCCTCGGTGTAGCGCGCCGGAGGCCGCGTCTTCAGCGCGATGGCGTCGGCGTCGGCGGTCTTCACCTTCTCACCCTCGGCCACGGGCACGAGGTTGGCGTCCTCGTCCTGCGCCTCCTTGCCGTACACGGCCAGCCAGCCCGGGTTGACGAGCACCTTGCCGTTGGTCTGGAAGTGGTGCGTGCCGGCGTCGGTGGCGACCTTGCTCGTGCGCGTCGTCACCATGAACTCGGCGCTCGGGTAGAAGACGGCGAGGAAGCGCTTGACGATCATGTCGTACAGCTTCGCCTCGAGCTCGCCGAGCGTGCCCGGCGCCTGCAGCGTGGGGATGATGGCGAAGTGGTCCGAGACCTTGGTGTTGTCGAAGACCCGCTTGCTCGGCTTGACGTAGCCCTCCTTCAGCGCTTTCTTGGCGTGCGCCGAGAGCGCGCGCATCGGGCCGGGCAGCTCCTCGTCGCCCAGCATCTTCACGGTGTTCTTCACCGTCGCCAGGTAGTCCTCGGGCAGCGCGCGGCTGTCGGTGCGGGGGTAGGTGATGAGCTTGTACTTCTCGTACAACGTCTGCGCCAGCGACAGCGTCGTCTTGGCCGAGAAGCCGAAGCGGCCGTTGGCCTCGCGCTGCAGCGTCGTCAGGTCATAGAGCAGCGGGCTCGCCTGCGTGCTCGGCTTGGCCTCGTCGGTCACCTCGGCGGGCTTGCCGCGCACGGCGTCGGCGATGGCCTGCGCGTCGTCGGCGGTCCACAGGCGGTCGGCGCGGAGCTCGACATCGTCGGGGTTCTTCTTCCACTTCGGGTCGAACCACTTGCCCTCGTAGCTGCCGGCGTTGGCGACGAACTGCGCCTTCACCTCCCAGTACTCGCGCGGCACGTGGCGGCGGATCTTCTCCTCGCGCTCGACGACGATGCTGAGCGTGGGCGTCTGCACGCGCCCCACGGTGGTGAGGAAGAAGCCGCCGTCGCGCGAGTTGAAGGCCGTCATGGCGCGCGTGCCGTTGATGCCCACCAGCCAGTCGGCCTCGCTGCGGCTGCGCGCCGCGTCGGCCAGGCCCAGCATCTCGCGGTCGCTGCGCAGCTGTGCGAAGCCGTCGCGGATGGCCTGCGGCGTCATGCTCTGCAACCACAGGCGCTGGATCGGCTTGTCGGGCGCCTTCTTGGCGCCGGCCGCGGCGCCGGCACCGACGCCGGCGTACTGCACGATGAGGCGGAAGATCAGCTCGCCCTCGCGCCCGGCGTCGCAGGCATTGATCAGCGCCGTCACGTCCTTGCGCTTGACCAGCTTGACGACGGCGTTCAGGCGCGTCTTGGCCTTGTCGATGGGTGCGAGGTCGAAGTGCGGCGGCACCACCGGCAGGTGGGCGAAGCTCCACTTGCCGCGCTTGACCTCGTAGTCGTCCGGGGCCTTGATCTCCACCAGGTGGCCCACGGCCGAGGTGACGACGGTGCTGTCGTTCTCGAAGTGGTCGGCGTGCTTTTCGAACTTGCCGGACACCGTGGTCAGCGCGCGCACGATGTCCTGCGCGACGCTCGGCTTCTCGGCAATGATGAGAGTCTTGCTCATGGCTGTGATCTGTCGGACGTCGGCGAGACGCCTGTGGGCACTGTCGTTTCGGCGGCGGCGTCGCAACGGATGCGGCGCCGCCCGGGAGGCGGGAGGGGCATGCCTACAATGCCGCCTCTCGCGCGCACGCACGCGCACGCGCGCGCACACATTCAATGTATCCAATGCAAAAGAAGCTCCATCCGAAGCGCCATCCCAAGCGCCATCAGCGGGCCCCCGGCACCCGTTCCGGCGAGGCCGCGAACGGCCGCACCGGCACCGCGCGCCGCCCCGGGGCGGTGGGCACGGCGCCGCGCCGGGCGGCCGCCACCGGCCGCCGCATCCAGGTGCGGCGCAGCGGCGTGCACGGCAAGGGCGTCTTCGCGCTCATGCCCATCGCCAAGGGCACGCGCATCATCGAATACGTCGGCCAGATCATCTCCTGGCCCGAGGCGCAGCGCCGCCATCCGCACGACCCCGACGACCCGAACCACACCTTCTATTTCCACATCGACGACAAGCATGTCATCGACGCGGCCGTGGGCGGCAACGCGGCGCGCTGGATCAACCACGCCTGCCGGCCCAACTGCAAGGCCGAGGAGGAGGACGGGCGCATCTTCATCGACGCCCGGCGCGACATCGCCGAGGGCGAGGAACTCTTCTACGACTACGGCCTCATCATCGATGAACGCTACACGAACAAGCTGAAGAAGCAGTACGAGTGTCGCTGCGGCAGCCCGCGCTGCCGCGGCACGATGCTGGCCCCGAAGCGATAGCGTGGTTCCCGGATCACCCCCTCACCTGCGCTGGGAGGCCGAGGCGTTGTGGCAGCAGCTCGTGCCGCTGCTGCCGCACATCTCGGTCGAGGTGCTGGCGCGCTGCGAGTCGACGAACAGCACGCTGATCGAGCGCGCACGCCAGGCCGGCGGCGACCCCGATGCGCCGGTGACGCTGCCCGGCGAGCTCGAGCCCGCGCGCGAGAACGGGGCACCGGGCGGCATCGGCACCACGCCCTACGGCCGGCGCGGCGGCGACACCGACCCCTGCCTGCTCGTGGCCGAGCAGCAGACACGCGGGCGCGGGCGGCTCGGCCGCAGCTGGCTCGCGGCGCCGGGCGCTTCGCTCACTTTCTCGCTCGTGTTGCCGTTGGCGCCGCGCGACTGGTCGGGCCTGTCGCTGGCCGTCGGCCTGGCGCTGGCCGACGCGCTCGATCCGTCCGGCGCCCGGCCCGAGGCGGCGGCGCCGCGCATCGCGCTCAAGTGGCCCAACGATCTGTGGCTGCTGCCGCCGGCCGAAGGCGACGCCGATAGCGCTGCGGCAGCGCCGCAGGCGCAACCGGCACAACCTGCACAGTCGGCACAACCGGCGCAACCGACCCTGCCGGCGCTGCCGGCCGGTGGTGCCAAGCTCGGCGGCATCCTCGTCGAGACGGTCAGCGTCGGCCGCCGGCGCCTGTGCGTGGTCGGCGTCGGCCTCAACGTGCAGCCGCTGCCGCTCACGCTCGCCGTTGAACTGGGTGCGGGCCATGCCTGCATGCAGGCGCTCGACCCGCAAGCGACGGCGCCGGGCGTGCTGGCGCGCGTCGCCATGCCGCTCGTGCGCGCGCTTCTGGCCTTCGAGCGCGAGGGGTTCGCGCCGCTCGCGGCCCATTACGCGGCGCGCGACCTGCTGCGTGGCCGGGAGGTGACGACCACGCTCGCGCACGCGGCGGGCGGCGTGGCTGAAGGGGTGGACGAGTTCGGCGCGCTGCTGTTGCGCGCCGCGGGGCAGCGCCACCGCATCGTCAGCGGCGAGGTCAGCGTGCGGCGCGCGCCCGTCGACGCGCCGGCCCCGGCGGCACCGGAGCCTGCGCCGCCGCAAGCGCCGGAGCGTGCGCCGCGGCCGGCGTCCGAGGATGCGCCGCGGCCGGCGTCCGAGGATGCGCCGCGACCGGCGCGGGGCGGCTGAACTTGCGCACGCTGCTGCTCCTGCTGCTGCTCGCCAACGGCATGGTCTTCGCGTGGGCGCAGGGCTGGCTCGAGCCGGCGCTGCAGGCACCGAGCCTGGCCGATCGCGAGCCGGGGCGGCTGGCGGCACAGGTGCATGCCGAAGCCGTGCGCGTGTTGCCACAGGCCGCGGGCGACGCCGCGGCCGCGCGCCCGGCGGCGCTGCGCTGCGTCGAGGTGGGGCCGTTCGGCCTTGTCGACGCCGCTGCCGCCGAGGCCGTGCTGGAGGCCGGCGGATTTGCCACGGGCACCTGGGAGCGCGACCTGCGCGGCCCGGCGCAGGTGTGGCTGCGCATGCCGCGCGCCGACGCCGCGCTGCGCGAGAGGCTGAACGGCCTCGCGGCCACGAGCCCGCTGCTGGCGGGCGGCTTCAGGGCCTGCGCGGCGACGCCCTGAACGGCGCCAGCGCAAGCGCCGCCAGCGCGAGCAGCAGCAGCCACGGCCACGAGGTGGCGCCGCCGCCGCTGTCGCTGCCCGCAGCCGGCGGCGGCTCGCTCACCGTGACGGACACGGTCGTTGAGTTGCTGCCACCCGTTTCGGTGACGGTCAGGCGCACGACGAACGTGCCCACCGCGGTGGGCGTCAGGCTGGCGGTGGCCTTGTCGACGTCGCCGGTGAAGGCGCTGACGGCGCCGCCGCCGCTGACGAGGGTCCAGTTCCAGCCGGTGATGCTGCGCCCCGCGGCGGCGACGCTGCGCGCGCTGCTGAGCGACACCGCCTGACCGCGCAGCGCGCTCGTGGCGCCGGGCGTCACGTCGATCACCGCCAGGCCGGTGGCGGCGGCGTTCACCGCGCCGCCCGCGTCGAGCATGCCGGCGCCGCACAGCGGGTAGTTCGCGGCACCCGGGTTGGGGCAGTAGCACTCGAGCTGCTGCACGCCGGAGGCGGGCATCGGGCAAGCCGGTACGCCAGCGGTTCCGCCTGTCGTCGGGAACGGCCGTGCTGTCCCTTGCAGGAGTGTCTTCGCCTGCGCCACCGTCAGTGCCGCGTTCTGCGAGAACATGAGCCCGACAACGCCGGCCGCCAACGGCGCCGAGAAACTAGTGCCGACCGTGTAGTCGTAGCTATCGCTCCACTTGGAGGCCTGTGGCGTCGTCAAGCCGGCATTGAGCGCGGCGAGGATCGGATACAGGCACGGCTCGTTCTCGCCGATGTTGACGCAGTTGCCACCGGGGGCCGAGATGGCGATCTGCGTGCCGAGGTCGCTGAAGCCGACCTTCGTGCCGACATGGCGAGTCGCGCCGACGGCGATGACGCCGTTGCAGCTGGCCGGCGTGCCCACCGGCTCGCCGGCGCTGTTGCCAGCGGCTGCGATGATGACCACACCGCGGGCGACGAGTTCGTCGACCACCGCTTGGTAGCCGGCTGAGCAGGCGCCGGTGCTGCCCAGGCTCAGGTTGATGACCTTGGCCCAGTTCGCCTGCGGGTTGTCCGGCACGCCATCGACATGGATGCCGGCAGCCCAACGCATGGCCGCCTGGATGTCAGAGTCGCGCCCGAAGCACTTGCCCAACACCCGCACGGGCAGCACCCGCACGCCCGGAGCCGTGCCCGCCATGCCGACAGCGTTGTGCGTCGCGGCACCGACAAGGCTCGCGGTGGCCGTGCCGTGCCATGAACTGGGCGTGTCCTCGGCGGCGCCCCTGCTCGAGGGGTCACACTCATGAAACGCGCCCCCGACGGTGCTGTTCTCGACGGCTGTAGTCCAGTCACCGGGATCGCTCGGATCGTCGTCGCGCTCGTCGCCGTCGTTGCTGATGCTCGAATCAGGTCGGTTCGTCACGAAGTCGTATCCGGGCAGCAACCGCCCGCCCGTGGCCACGCGGCCGAGATCGGGGTGCTCGAAGCGCACGCCGGTGTCGAGCACCGCCACCACCACGCCGGCGCTGCCGAAGCCGCGCGCCCAGGCCGCTTCGACGTTGATGCTCGAGCGGAAAGTGGTGTCGGGCGGGCGCAGGTACCACTGGCCGGCATCGGGTCCGGCCGGCTGCCGGTCCCGGAAGTCATACAGCGGATCGTTCGGCGGCACCGCCTGCAGGCGGCGCTGGCGGCCGTTCGGCTCGGCGAACTCGACCTCGGGGTCGGCGGCGAGGCGCCGCGCCAGCTCGGCCGCGTCGGCGCCCGGCTGGCGGATCACCTGCACGCGCTCGCCTACGGCCTCGCCGGCTTCCAGCGCGCGGCCGACGCGCGTGCCGAGCGCCGCCGCGCGCCTGGCGAGCGCCGCCGACACCGCCTCAGGTTTGGCGTTGGCGCCGAGCGCGTGGGCGCGCAGCGTCGCCGCGTCGGCCTTGAAGCGCACGATCACCTCGCCGGGCACGGGCGGCAAGGGCCGGCCCGCGTTGCGCGTCGGCATGGCCTTGCGCGAGGGCGCCGACCCCGAAGCGGAAGACGCCGAGGAGGCCGCCGGCGCCGGATGGACGCTGGCGCCGAGCAGGAAAACAGCCAGCGCCAGATGCAGCGCGGCCCGGGGGAGGGCAAGCATCCGGCGAGTGTAGGAGCGGGCCCCGGCGCGGGCGCCTGTCCGAGGCGCCGGGCCGTTGTCAGCAAGTGTTTCGTCGGCGCCGGGTGATGCTTTGTTGGCACTCCAGGCGCCACCCGTCGGCCGTCGGCGAGGCGTGGGGTCGGCGCCGCGCCACCAGCGCCTCCTCAGCGCCCCGCCATCGCGCCATCAACGCGCCATGACGCGCACCATCTCCAGCACCTTGTTCGAGTAGCCCCACTCGTTGTCGTACCAGGCGATGACCTTGACGAAGGTCTTGTCGAGCGCGATGCCGGCCTCGGCATCGAAGACGCTAGTGCAGGGCTCGCCGCGGAAGTCGGTGGCCACCACCTTGTCCTCGGTGTAGGCGAGCACGCCCTTCATCGGGCCGGCGGCGGCGGCCTTCATGGCGTTGCAGATGTCGTCCCAGCTGGCTTCCTTCACGAGCTCGGCGGTGAGGTCGATGACGCTCACGTCGGAGGTCGGCACGCGGAAGCTCATGCCGGTGAGCTTCTTGTTCAGCTCGGGGATGACGACGCCCACGGCCTTGGCGGCGCCGGTGCTGCTCGGGATGATGTTCTCGAGGATGCCGCGGCCGCCGCGCCAGTCCTTGTTGCTCGGGCCGTCCACCGTCTTCTGCGTCGCCGTGGTGGCGTGCACGGTGGTCATCAGGCCGCGCTTGATGCCGAAGCTGTCATGCAGCACCTTGGCCACCGGGGCCAGGCAGTTGGTGGTGCAGCTGGCGTTGCTGATGATGGGCTGACCGGCGTAGCTCTTGTCGTTGACGCCGTAGACGAACATCGGCGTGTCGTCCTTGGAGGGCGCGCTCTGGATCACCTTCTTCGCGCCGGCGTCGAGGTGCTTCTGGCAGGTCTCCTTGGTCAGGAAGAGCCCGGTGGACTCGACCACGACCTGCGCGCCGACCTCGCCCCACTTGAGCGCCGCGGGGTCCTTCTCGGCCGTGAGGCGGATGCGCTTGCCGTTGACGACGAGCGTGCTGCCGTCGACGACGACATCGCCCTTGAAGCGCCCGTGCACGCTGTCGTACTTGAGCATGTAGGCGAGGTAGTCGGGCTCGAGCAGGTCGTTGATGCCGACGACCTGGATGTCGCTGCCGAAGTTCTGCACGGCGGCGCGGAACACCATGCGCCCGATGCGGCCGAAGCCGTTGATGCCGATCTTGATGGTCATGGGTGATTTCCTTGGTGGGCAGGGAAGTGCGATCCAGGCGCAACGGCGCGGGCGCCGTCGGCGATGGTTGCGATTCTACGGAGCCGGCCGCGTTCGCTCCCGCGGCCGGCCGTCGGCGCCGCGCTGCCATCAGCGGCGGCGTTGAGCCAACTCAATCGCGCTCGGCCGCCGGCGTCCAACATGAATTGCGAAGCTCTGGCGCATGGCCAGTGCCGAGCGTGACGACAAAGGGGATGAGCCATGTACGAACCGAGCAAGACACTCGCATCCATCGGGTTGGCCTTGGTGACGGCTGCAGCGTGGGCCCAGCCGCGCGCGGACGAGGGCAAGATGGAGTACGACGCACATTGCGCGATCTGCCATGGCGCCACCGGCAGCGGCAATGGCGAGATGCGTCGTTGGCTGACCAAGGCGCCCAGCGACCTGACGACGCTGAGCAAGCGCTACGGCGGCGCGTTTCCCAACCAGCTGGTGTGGGAGGTGATTGACGGCCGCACCTCGCTGGACCTTGGTCTTCACGGCTCGCGCGAGATGCCGGTGTGGGGCCAGCGCTATCGGCAGGAAGCGTTCGCGCAGGCGGGCACGGCGGCGCAGCCGGAGTGGTACGTGCGCAACCGCATCGTCGCCTTGCTCGACTACCTCTCGCGCATCCAGGCCAAGTAGGCCAAGTAGGCCCTGCAGGGCGGCGGCCGGGCGGCCGCGCCGTTCAGCGGCGGACGACCTTGCGCACGACCTGCGCGACGTTGTCCGCGGTGAGATCGAAGAACTTGAACAGCGCACCGGCCGGCGCGCTTTCGCCGTAGCGGTCGATGCCGACGACGGCGGCGCAGCCGTATTTCCACCACAGGTCGGTGACGCCGGCTTCGACGGCGATGCGCGGCACGCCGTCGGGCAGCACGCGCCGCTTGTAGCTCTCGCTCTGGCGGTCGAAGGTGGTGGTGCTGGGCATGCTCACCACGCGCACGGCGATGCCCAGCTTGGCGAGTGCGGCCTGCGCGTGCAGGGCGAGCTGCACCTCGCTGCCGCTGGCGACGATGACGGCGTCGGCCTTCTTCGCAGCGAGCCCCACCTCGGACGGCTCGGCGAGCACGTAGGCGCCCTTGCCGATGTCGTGCAGCGCCGGCTTGGGGCAATGCGGCACGGCCTGGCGCGTCAGCAGCAGCGCGCTCGGCCCGTTCGCGCGGCCGAGCGCGGCGGTCCACGCCACCATCGTCTCGGCCGGGTCGGCCGGGCGCCAGACATCGAGGTGCGGGATCAGGCGCAGGCTCGCCGCATGCTCCACGCTCTGGTGCGTGGGCCCGTCTTCGCCGAGGCCGATGCTGTCGTGCGTGAAGACGTGGATCACGCGCCGCCTCATCAGCGCCGCCATGCGGATGGCGTTGCGGCTGTAGTCGCTGAAGGTGAGGAAGGTGCCGCCGTAGGGGATGAAGCCGCCGTGCAGGGCGACGCCGTTCATGATGGCCGCCATGCCGAACTCGCGCACGCCGTAGTTGATGTGGCGCCCGCCGTTGCCGCGGCCGGCGAGGTCGAAGCGCAGCGGCGGCGTCGAGCTCGTGTTCGTGAGGTTGCTGCCGGTGAGGTCGGCGCTGCCGCCGAGCATCTCGGGCAGCAGCTTCGTCAGCACCTCGAGGGCGTTCTGGCTTGCCTTGCGGGTCGCCACCGCCTCGTGCGTCGCTTCGCCCTTGGCCTGCATGGCGATGATCGCCTCGACCGTGGCGGCGACGAAGTTCGCCGGCAGCTCGCCCCGCATGCGGCGCTCGAACTCGGCGGCCAGCGCCGGGTGCGCGGCGCGGTAGGCCTCGAAGCGCTCGGCCCAGCGCGCCTGCGCCTGCGCGCCGCTGGCGCGCGCGTCCCAGGCCTCGTAGGCGGCCTCGGGCACGACGAAGGGCTCGTGCGGCCAGCCGAGCGCGGCGCGCGTCAGCTTCACTTCCTCGGCGCCCAGCGGCTCGCCGTGCGCCTTGCCCGTGCCGGCGCGGTTGGGCGAGCCCTTGCCGATCGTCGTCTTGCAGATGACGATGCTCGGGCGCACCGGCTCGTTGCGCGCGCGCTGCAGCGCCGCGTCCACGGCCTGCGCATCGTGGCCGTCGATCGGGCCGATGACGTGCCAGCCATAGGCGGCGAAGCGCTGCGCCGCGTCGTCCATGTACCAGGGCGTGACGGGGCCGTCGATGCTGATGCCGTTGTCGTCGTAGAGCGCGATCAGCCGGTTCAGCTTCCACACGCCGGCCAGCGCCGCCACCTCGTGGCTGATGCCTTCCATCAGGCAGCCATCGCCCATGAAGACGTAGGTGTGGTGGCCGACCGGCTCGTGCCCTTCGCGGTTGAACTCGGCGGCGAGCAGCTTCTCGGCCAGCGCCATGCCCACGGCGTTGGCCAGGCCCTGGCCGAGCGGGCCGGTGGTCGTCTCCACGCCGGGCGTCACGTCGACTTCGGGGTGCCCGGGCGTCTTGCTGTGCAGCTGGCGGAAGTTGCGCAACTCGCTCATCGCGAGGTCGTAGCCGGTGAGGTGCAGCAGCGCGTACAGCAGCATCGAGCTGTGCCCGTTGCTGAGCACGAAGCGGTCGCGATCGGCCCAGTGCGGATCGACCGGGTTGTGCTTCAGGTGCCGGCCCCACAACGCCACCGCCATCTCGGCCATGCCCATCGGCGCGCCGGGGTGGCCGGAGTTGGCCTGCTGCACGGCATCCATCGCAAGCGCGCGGATGCTGTCGGCCATCAGCCGGGCATCGGCGCGGGGTGCGTGCCGGGACTGTTCTTGCGCAGTGGCCATGTCGGTGCGGGGGTGGGGAGGCGTGGAGGAGTGCAGGCGCCGGCGTGCGCGGGCCCGAAGCGCAAATTCTAGGGGGCGTGACCGACTCGACCCCCCCGCGACGCCCTGCCTTGCGCGCGCCTTGACATTGAACAAGGCCGCCCGCCGCGCGCCCTGCGACGCTTTGCACCTGGACGACAAATGCCCCGAAATCGACCATGCGCACCGCCGCCCTCGACGTGATCCGTGACGAGCACCAGGCCCTCGCGGCCATGCTGCGTTCGCTGAAGATGCTGCTGGCGCAGGCGCGCCGCGACGGCACGATGCCCGACTTCGCGGTGCTGCGCGCGATGATGTTCTACGTCGACGAGTTCCCCGAGCGGCTGCACCACACGAAGGAGAGCGAGCTGCTCTTCCCGCGCCTGCGCGTGCGCGCGCCCGAGCTGGCGACGACGCTCTCGCGCCTGGACAACGACCACGCGCGCGGCGAGGCCGCCGTGCGCGAGGTGGAGCATGCGCTGCTCGCCTTCGAGGTGATGGGCGAATCGCGCCGCGCCGCCTTCGAGCAGGCGGTCGACCGCTATGTCGCCGCCTACCTCGAGCACATGGCGATCGAGGAATCGGAGATCCTGCCCGCGGCGCAGCGCCTGCTCACCGCCGGCGACTGGGCCGAGCTCGACGCGGCGTTCGCGGCCAACCGCGACCCGCTGACGGGGCACGAGCCGGCGGACGAGTACCGCGAGCTGTTCCATACCATCGTGCACGACGCGCCGGCGCCGATCGGGCTGGGCGGCGGGGCAGGGAGCGGGCGCGCCGCCCGGCGCTGAAGCGCGCGGAGGCGCCGGCGCGCCGCGACGATGGGGTCGAGCGCGCCGCGGCCGCGCGGTCCGATCGCCCCGCGGGCGCGCGAGCCGATCGCGCCTGCGGGCGCGGGAGCCGATCGCGCCTGCGGCGCTCAGTCCGCCAACGTCAAGGTCGCCGCGTCGATGCGCGCCAGCACCTCGGGCGTGAGCTTCGCGACGAGCTCCATCGCGCCCAGGTTGGCCTGCACCTGCACCACGTTCGACGCCCCCGTGATCACCGTGCTGACGTTCGGGTTGCGTGCCGCCCAGGCGATGGCCAGTTGCGCCAGCGAGCCGCCCAGATCCGCGGCGATGGGTGCGAGCAGGCCGACGGCGGCGTTGCGCTCGGGGTTCGTGAGCCCCTCGCGCAGGAAGGCCATGTTCTCCATCGCGCCGCGGCTGTCGTTCGGGATGCCCGCGCGGTACTTGCCCGAGAGCAGGCCCGAGGCGAGCGGGCTCCAGGTCGTGAGCCCGAGGCCGAGGTCGCGGTAGAGCAGCGCATATTCCTCTTCCACTCGCTTGCGATGGAAGAGGTGGTACTGCGGCTGCTCCATCAGCGGCTTGTGCCAGCCGTGCCGGTCGGCGGCATGCCAGGCGGCGTGGATGGCCTCGGCCGGCCACTCGCTCGTGCCCCAGTACAGCGCCTTGCCGGCGACGATCATGTCGTTCATCGCGCGCACGGTCTCCTCGATCGGCGTCGCCGGGTCGGGCCGGTGGCAGTAGACGAGGTCGATGTGCTCGAGGCCGAAGCGCGCGAGGCTGCCGTCGATGGCCTGCATCAGGTACTTGCGGTTGAGCGTGTCGCGGCGGTTGACGGCGCGCTCCGCCGGCACGCTGCGGTCCAGGCCCCAGAAGAATTTCGTCGAGACGATGTAGTTCAGGCGCGGCCAGCCGAGCTTGCGCAGCGCCGCACCCATGATCTCCTCGCTCTTGCCGAGCGCATAGGCCTCGGCGTTGTCGAAGAAGTTGACGCCGGCGTCATAGGCGGCGGCGAGCATCTCGACGGCCTGGGCGGCGTCGACCTGGTTGTGGTACGTGACCCACGAGCCGAGCGAGAGCGTGGAGACGCGCAGGCCGCTGCGGCCCAGGTGTCGGTATTGCATGGGAAGGGACCTTTGGAGAACCGGGGCGAGGGGGCGGAGGAAGGGCGCGCAAGCGTAGCGCAAGCAGCGGCTTCGCATGGCACTTCGCATTGCGCGCGCGTGGTGCCCGCCGCCTCGTGACAAGCGCCACTGGCGCCGGCGGCCCTCTCCTCAGGCGCGCGGCATGGGCGGCCCGGCCACTTCAACGCCGGCGGTGAAGGCCTCCTCGAAAACCGAGTAGCCGGCAAGGTCGCTGTGCGCGAAGCGCAGGCGCCCGCGCGCCGCGCGCAACGCGGCGAGCGCCGGGTGGCGCTGCACGCCCGGGCGCGGCACGGCCATCGCGTGGCCGTAGCGCATGAGGTGGATGCGGCGTACGCGCTGTCGCAGGTCGGGGTGCACGGGTGCGAGTTCGGCAAGCACGCGCTCGCCCCAGGGGCGCGGGTCGGGCTCGAGGAGCGCGGCGCGCTCGCCGCCCTCGAGCGCGTGGTAGGCGGTGAGCACGGTGGCGCCGTCGGCCACCGGTGCGGGGCTCAGGCGCTGGTGCGTGGCATCGACGTAGCCGAGGCCGCGGCCGCCGTGCACGACGTTGTCCCAGGCCGGCGGCGCGCCGCTCACGCGGTCGAGCAGCGGCCGGTCCAGCTGCAGGTTGGCCACCAGCCAGGGCGCGTGCGTGAGCATCGCCGCGGCCGCCTGCAGGGCCGAGCGCAAGGCCGTCGTCGCCGGCTGCACGAGGCGCCGTGCGACGAAGAGCGGCACGGCCAGCACCACCAGGCCGGCCTGCCAGCTGCGCAGTTCCTGCCGGCGCTCGTCGAACGACAGCACCGCGACATGGTGCTTCTCCTCGCGCACCGCGAGCACCGTCTGGCCCGTGTGCAGGCGCTCGTCGCCGAGCGGCGCCGCCAGCCGCTGTGTGAGCCAGGCATTGCCTTCGGGCCAGGTGAAGACGGCCTCTCGGCCCTCCCGGCCCTCACGGCCTTCACGACCTTCTCGCCCATCGCGTGCGGCATCGCGCCCGCCGTCGGCCGCGTCGTCGCCGACACCAGGCGCGGTGAAGCCATGCCGGCTGGCGAAGTAGTGCACGCCGGCCCAGGCCGAAACCTGCGCCGCGCCGGCGCCGTAGTCGTCGCGGCAGCAGTAGTCGAGGTAGGTCGTGAGCACGGGGTCGTGCACGCCCTCGCGCGCCAGCCACTCGGCGAAGGTGGGCGCATCGAGCGCCGCCAGTTCGCCGTTCCAGGCCGCACGATGCGCGGGCAGCGCGAAGGCCGGCCGGCCGGGAGGTCGGTTGCGCCCGCGTTGCAGGGCCGCAACGAGGCTCGCGAAGCGGCGGTACTGCGCCAGCCGCGGCGAGCCCGGCGCGGCCGGCGGCAGCAGCCCTTCGATCCACTGGCCCTCGAAGAAGAGGCGCTCCTGCGGGCTGTGGCAGAGGTGCTGCTCGTCCGGGCGCACGCGCCCGCCGGTGTCGGTGCGCAGGAGGCCGATCTCGTGCAGCCACTCGCTCACCTCGCGCGCCTCGGGCCCGGGCAGCGGCAGGTAATGCGCGCCGAGCGGGCAGGCGGTGCCGCCCATCGCATGGGCGCGCGCATTGCCGCCGGCCGCGTCCTCGAGCTCGAGCACGTGCACGTCGTCCACGCCGCGCTTCATGAAAGCGCGCGCGGCCGCGAGGCCGGCCACACCGGCGCCGAGCACCAGCACGCCGGCGCGGCGGGCGGGCGTGGGCCAGGGCGCCATCACCCGCGCCCCGATGGCGGCGTCGCGCAGCCGGTGGCCGCGTTCGTGCGCCGCACCGACCCATTGCATCTCGATCTCGTGCGACGAAGCGGCAGGGCCACGCCCGTGCCCGCGCTCGCCGTGACAACCCGGCAAGGCGGCGGCGCCGGGGCCGAACAACCCGGCAACGAGGAGCGGCCGTCGGCGCATGTTCACCGGCTGCACCGACCATGGGCCGTTCGTCGCGGCGTCACCTGACCCTGCCCCACTCTTCCTCGAAGATGCCGACCAGCACCTGGTTCGACAGCCGGTTGGGCTCGGCCGGCAGGCGCGCCATGTCGGGCGGGAACTGCAGCAGTGCCGGCACACCCTCCACGGTGAGGAAGCGCAGCCCCGGCGGCAGCGCGCGCACGCCGGGCCAGGGGCGGCGGCCGGCGAGCACGAAGCCCCACTCGCCGAAGCTCGGCACATGCGCGTGATACGGCCAGGTGCGGTAGCCGACGGCCTCCAGGGTCGCCACCACCGTCCAGAAACTGCGGCGCGCGATCAGCGGCGAGGTGGTCTGCACGACGATCCAGCCGCCGGCGGCGAGCACCTGGTCGGCGCGCTGGTAGAAGCTCGTCGTGTAGAGCTTGCCGAGCGAGTAGTTGCTCGGGTCGGGGAAGTCGGCGATGACGATGTCGAAGGGCGGCTCGTGGCCGGCCTCGATCTCGCGCGCTTGCTGCTCGAGCCAGGTGAAGGCGTCGGCGTTGACGACGCGCACCTTGGGGCTGGCGAGCGCGTGCTCGTTGAGCGAGGTGAGCGCCGCATGGCTCGCGAAGAGGCGCGTGATATGCGGGTCGAGCTCGACGAGCGTCACCCGCTGCACCGCCGCATGGCGCAGCACCTCGCGCACGGCGAGGCCGTCACCGCCGCCCAGCACCAGCACGCGCCGCGGCGCGCCGTGCGCGGCCAGCGCCGGGTGCACGAGCGCCTCGTGGTAGCGGTATTCGTCGCGCGAGTGGAACTGCAGGTTGCCGTTGAGGAAGAGGCGGATGCCGCCATGGCCGCCGGCGTTGCGCGTGACCACCACGCGCTGGTACTCGCTGCTCTCGCGCAGGATGATGCCGTCGCCGTAGAACTGGTCCTCGGCCCAGGTGGTGAGTCGCGCGGCGCCGGCCATCGCCGCCAGCAGCACCGCCAGCACGCCGGCGCAGGCGAGGGCGTGCGCGCCCACGCGCCTCAGCTCGCCGCGGAAGAGCACGAGCGTCCACACCGCCACCACCGCGTTGAGCAGGCCGAAGAAGAGCCCCGTGCGCACGAGGCCCAGGTGCGGCACGAAGAGCAGCGGGAACGCCACCGCCACCACCAGCGCGCCGAGGTAGTCGAAGGTCAGCACCTCCGACACCAGTTCCTTGAGCGCATAGCGCTCGGCGAAGTGGCGCTTGAGGATGCGCATCACGAGCGGGATCTCGAGGCCGACGAGCACGCCCACGGCCAGCACGCAGCCGTACAAGAGCACGCGGAAGGCCGGGCCGCCACCGGCGCCCCACTCGTGCGGCAGCAGGTTGTAGGCGACGAACAGCGCCGCCGGCATCAGCCCGCCGACGAGGCCGACGAGCAGCTCGATGCGCAGGAACTGCGCCACCAGCTGCCGCTCGACCAGGCGCGACAGCCACGAGCCCAGGCCCATCGCGAAGAGATAGGTGCCGATGATGGTGCTGAACTGCAGCACCGAGTCGCCGAGCAGGTAGCTCGCGAGCGCCCCGGCGGCGAGCTCGTAGACGAGGCCGCAGGCGGCGACGACGAAGACGCTCGCCAGCAGCGCCACCTCGGCCGGGGCGGGCCGGGGGCGCCCGGCCACGGGGGACGTGGTGGCGCCGGCGGCGCCGGCCGCCTCCGCGCTCATCGCGCGAGCCTCAGCCGTGCACGGCGGCGGAGATGATGAGGCCGATGGCGATGCACATCGCGCCCACCACGATGGCCAGGGCCACGTTCTTCTTCTCGACGATCTCGCCCCACAGGTCGTACGGCGTGAGCTTGTCGATGATGACGAAGGCCAGCCAGAAGACGATCACGCCGATCAGCGCGTAGAGCAGGGAGCCGAAGAACGCGCTCGGCTTGAGCCACTCAATTCCCATCATCGTTTACCTCCTGGGCCGCAGCGGGCCCGAGACTCTTCCAACGCGATCTTCGCCCACTCCGCGTCGACTCACTTGTGTCCGCCGCCGCCCGAGCCGCCCCAGGAGCCGCCGCTCGTGCGGCCGCTGCTGCCCGAGCCGCGCTGGGCCACGCATTGCCGGTACTCGTTGCTGTTCGGCCCGAAGGCCTGGCGCAGCTCGTCGCAACGGTCGCTGCCGTCGCAGTTGGAGAGCACGCTCAGCATGATCAGCAGCATGACGACGACGATGACGATGTTCGTGAGGCTCATGCGCTTGGCCGTGCCGCTCACCGGGCCGAGGTCGCGCTGCATGGCGGCGCGCTCGCCGGCGGGGATGCCGAAGGCGTCGGCCACCACGCTGGCGTCGAGCACCGCGCCGGCCGACCACACCACCTCGGTGCCGCCGGCGGCGGTGCGCGTCTGCTCGCGCGACAGCCGCTTGCGGCTGTCGCCGCCGGTGCCGACATAGTCGGTGACGCTGGCGCGCTCGCCACGCTGCACGCGCCAGTAGAACTCGCCCTGCACCCAGGTGACCTTGGCGTCGTAGCTGTACTTCTTCTGGTAGCCCGCGCCCTGGTACTGGGCGCGGTCGCCCTTGACCTGCGGCGCGCCGGTGATCGGGCGCACCCAGCTCCAGCCGTCTTCTTCCGAGTCGACGAGGAAGGCGAAGCCGAGCTCGCGGTTGTAGAGCAGGTATTCGCGCCAGAAGGTGGTCTCGTCATCGCTGCCCGCTTCGGGGATGTCGCAGCGCTCCTGGTAGCCCACCACCTGCCAGGGTCGGGCCTCCGAGGTGCCGAGCTTGATCGTGCCGGTGCGGCCGAGCGGGACCTGCGGGCCGAGGCCGCCCTCGCTGGTGTTGGCCTGCGTGTAGTGCTGGAGCTCGCCGCCGACGCCGGCTGAGACATCGACGACCGCGTTGCACTGGCCGCAGGAGACGCTCTTCGTGCTCGCGAGCTTGATCTCGAGCGCATTGCCGCAGTTCGGGCATTGGATGCCGCGCGCGCCGAGCGTCTTCTCCTTGGCCTCGGCAGCGAGCCCGCTCATGGCCAGCGCCGCCAGCAGCACCGGCCGGCCGATCGACCAGGCGATCTGCCCGGGGTCGGAGGCGTCGAGCGTGGCCACCTCGTCGGCGCCGTTGCGCAGGTCGGCGACGAGGAACTCGCCGTGCAGCTGCGGCGGCCGCGGCAGCTCGCCCTGGGCGGCGATGAGGTGGGCCTTGACCACCGAGGCCACGTCCCACACGCGGCCGTCGGCGAGCACGCGCTGGCCGGCCTGCAAGGTGTCGATGGCCGGCGCGTCGCTGGGCAGCGGCGCGTCGAAGGCCATCACGTAGGCGCCGTTGTCCTCGGAGAGCCAGCCGCTCCTGCCGTTGTCGAAGAGCGCGTGCCATTCGTTCCAGGTGCCGCCCTCGTAGCCGTACTGCAGCCGGCCGACGAGGGTGAAGGCGACGCCCTGGTGCGTGCCGCTCGCGCCCAGCTGCAGCGGCGAGTGGTCATCGAACAGCTCGGCGCTGGTGCCGATGCGCAGCAGCGCTTCGCCGTCGCGCACCAGCGTGCTGCGGCAGAAGCCGCAGACGGCACTGGCCGACGCGGCCGAGGCGAACTCGACCGGCGCGCCGCAGTTGGGGCACGCGGCGCGGTAGGCGCGTTGCGGGTGGCCCGGAGGCGGTGGAGCTGCGGCCACGCTGGATGCGCGGTCTTGTTATGCGCCGGTCAGACTAGCTTCTTCAGCAGCTCCGCCTTCTTGGCGCTGAATTCCTCGTCGGTGAGGATGCCCTTGGCCTTGAGCTCGCCGAGCTTTTCGAGCGTGGCCATGACGTCGTCGGGCTTGATGCCGGCCGGCGCCGCCGCAGCGGCCGCGGCAGCGGCATCACCGGCCGCGCCCGCCCCGCCCTGCAGCCCGCGGTTGAGCTGCTGCGCCATCACCTGGCCGAGCGCCACGCCGGCGCCCAGGCCCATCGCGTCGCCGACCACACCGCCGCCGCCGGCGCCGGAAGCGCCCTTGGCGAACTCGGGGATCGACTGCGCCGTCTGGTACTGCATGAACTTGCCCATGTCGCCGCCGACCATGCCCATGCCGATCTTCTGGTCGAGGATCTTCTGCAGCTCCTCGGGCAGGCTGACGTTCTGCACCGTCACCTTGTCGAGCGTGAGCCCGAGGGCGGTGAACTCGCCCGCCGTGGCCTCCTGCAACTGCTTGGCGAACTCGATCTGGTTGGCCGCGAGGTCGAGGAACGGGATGCCGCTTTGCGCCACCGCGTCGCTGATGTGCTGCAGCATCAGGCCGCGCAGCTGGCCGTCGAGCTCCTCGACGGTGTAGCGCTCACGCGTGCCGCTCACGGCAGTGTGGAAGATTTTCGGGTCGGCGACGTGGTAGGCGTAGTTGCCGAAGGCGCGCAGCCGCACGGCGCCGAAATCCTTGTCGCGGATGGTGATCGGCTGCGAGGTGCCCCAGCGGCGGTCGAGCTGCTGGCGCGTGCTGAAGAAGTACAGGTCGCTCTTGAACGGGCTCTGGAAGAGCTTGTCCCAGTTCTTCAGGTACGTGAGGACGGGGATCGTCTGCGTCGTCAGCTTGTACATGCCGGGGCCGAAGACGTCGGCCAGCTTGCCCTCGTTGACGAAGACGGCCATCTGGCTCTCGCGCACGGTGAGCGAGGCACCGTACTGGATCTCGTTGCCCGCCATCGGGAAACGCCAGGCGAGCGTGCCGTCGCCGGCCTCGGTCCACTCCAGGATGTCGATGAACTGTTTCTTGATGAAGTCCATCAGCGCCATGTCACAAGCTCCTTCTTCCCTGCGGTAGAGGCGGCAGGGTGCGAACAATAATACGCGGCATGCCTCGCGAGAAAACGTGAATCGCACCGCGTGGCGTGTGGCCGGGCCGCGCCGTGGGCCGCGCGCTGGTGTTGCTCCATGTTGCTCATGTTGCTGATCCGGCGGGGGTGGCTGCACCTCGCGCGAGCATGGGCGTGCATCGGACGAACAGCCCATCGGCCGATCGGCGATCATGCGCACCTCTTGACGCTCAGGGAGACCGCGATGCCCGATGTCCGCCTGCCTCTTTCCGGCGACGTGTTGCAGACGATCAACCCGTGGAACTGGGTCTTCAGTTCGGCGGGCGGCCAGTCCGGCCTGGTCAACATCAACGTCGGCAAGAGCGCCGACCCCGAGCTCGAGCGCCAGATCCTCGAAGAGGTGGGCAGCTACGGCCGCCAGATCGGCCGCATCAGCGAGGCGCTGGCGGTGCTGCTGAAGCACGTGGATCCGGCCGTGCTGAGCGACGAGGAGAAGAAGAAGCTGTGGGCCTTCGAGAGCCAGGTGGACGAGGTCGGGCGGCTGAAGGCCGCGAGGCAGTCGGCATGAGGGCCGCGCTGCGCACCTCGCCGCTGACTGCGCTGCTGGGCGCGCTTCTGCTCGCCGCGGGTGGCGCGCAGGCCGCCGCCACGCTGCCCGCGCTCAACATCGACAAGAGCCAGATCAGCGTCTCGGGCCTGTCCGCCGGCGGCTTCATGGCCAACCAGCTGGGCTACGCCTACTCGGCCACGTTCAAGGGCGTGGGCGTGTTCGCCGCCGGCCCGTACATGTGCGCCGGCCACAGCAACTACACGGCCTGCATGTACGGCGCCAGCATCAGCTCGGCCATGCTGAACACGATGCAGGCCGACATCAACAACTGGAGCGGCACCGCGATCGACGACAAGGCGGGCGTCGCGGCGCAGAAGGTGTTCCTGTTCGTCGGCACGAGCGACTTCACGGTCGGCCCGAATCCGATGAACGGCGTCAACACGCAGTACCAGAACAACGGCGTGCCGGCCGCCAACCTCAGCTACGTGCAGCGCAGTGGCACTGCGCACACCTTCCCCACCGACTTCGACAGCAGCGGCAACAACGCCTGCGGCAGTTCGGCCTCGCCCTACATCAGCAACTGCGGCTACGACGGCGCAGGCACCGCGCTGACCAAGTTCTACGGCGCGCTCAATCCGCGCAACAACGCGCCGGCCGCGGCGAACTACATCGAGTTCGATCAGGGCACCTTCATCGCCGGCAACCCCGGCATGGCCGCCACCGGCTGGGTCTACGTGCCGGCCGACTGTGCCGCCGGTGCCTCGTGCCGCCTGCACGTGGCGCTGCACGGCTGCCAGCAGAACACGGCCACCATCGGCGACCGTTTCGTGAAGAACACCGGCTACACGCGCTGGGCCGATACCAACCGCATCGTCGTGCTGTTCCCGCAGAGCAAGGTGGACAACACCAGCCGCACCACCGCCGCCAGCGGCTCGCTCGCCAACCCCAACGGCTGCTGGGACTGGATCGGCTGGTACGGCGGCAACTTCGCGCAGCGCGCCGGCACGCAGGCGGCCGCCATCAAGGCGATGGTCGACCGGCTGGCCTCGGGCTCGAGCGATGGTGGCGGCGGCGGTGGCGGTGGCGGCACGCTGCCTGCGCCGGCCAGCGTCACCACCTCGGGCGCGACGGCCAGCAGCATGGCGATCGGCTGGGCCGCGGTGAACGGCGCCGCCGGCTACAACGTCTACCGCAACGGCGCCAAGGTGAACGGCTCCACCGTGGCCGGCACCAGCTTCACCGACACCGGCCTCGCCGCTGCCACCACCTACAGCTGGACGGTGGCCGGGGTCGACGCCGGCGGCCTGCAGGGTGCGCTCTCGGCGCCCGCGAGCGGCACCACGACCGGCAGCGCGCCGGCGTGCTTCACGGCCTCGAACTACGCCCACACCACGGCCGGCCGGGCGCATGTCGGCGGCGGCTACGCGCTGGCCAACGGCTCGAACCAGAACATGGGGTTCTGGAACGTCTTCATCACGACGACGCTGAAGCAGACGGGCGCGAACCACTACGTGATCGGCAGCTGCTGATGCACGGAACGCACATGGCAACCATTCGCGTGGCGCAGCACCCGATCCGGCGCATGTGCACGAAGCCGTGCTGAGGCGATCGTGATGAGGCGATCGTGAATCGCACCGCATGGCGTGTCGCCGTCGTCGGAGCCGGCCCGGTGGGGCTGGCGCTGGCGCTGCACGGCGCGCGGCTGATGCCCGACTCGAGCTTCACGGTCTACGACGCGCGCGAGGCCGAGCGCGACATCTCGGGCGACCCGCGCACGCTCGCGCTGGCCGAAGGCAGCGTGATGTTCCTGCGGCGGCTCGGCTGCTGGGACGCGGCGCGCGCCGCGCCGATCCACTCGGTGCACGTGTCGCAGATGCCCCCATCGCCCGGGCAGCCACAAGTGCTGATCGAGGCGGCTGCCCTCGGCGCAAAGCAGCTGGGCGCGGTGCTGAGCTATGGCGCGCTGGTCGCGCCGCTGCAGCGCGCCTGGTTGGACGCGGTGGCGGCCGAGCCGGCACGCTTGTCGATGCGCTTCGGCACCCCGGTGGCCAGCGTCGAGAGCGCCGGCGGCGAGGCGACCGTGCAATTGCCACCATCGCGCGTGCAGGGCGGCGCTGTCGACGGCCAGACGCATCGGCACGACCTCGCCGTGGTGGCCGAGGGCGGCGTCTTCGCCGAGCAGGCGCGCAAGTCGCTCAGCCATGACTACCGGCAGACGGCGTGGGTGGGCACGCTCGAGATCGAAGGTGGCGCCGTGCGCGGGCGTGCCTACGAACGCTTCACGCGCCAGGGGCCGGCGGCGCTGTTGCCGCTGCCGGATGCCGTCGACACCCCTGGCGACCTGGGCGCCGCCGGCGCCACAGCTGCGCGCGCCTCAGCGGCCACTTCCCCGGGCCGCCGCCGAGCCGCCTTGGTGTGGTGCGTCAACGCTGACGACGACCCGGTGCGCGAGCTCGACGCCGCGCAGCGCCTCGCGCTGCTGGGCACGCTCTTTCCGGACGAGGTGGGCCGCATCGTCCAGATGTCGCCGCTGAAGGACTTCGCGCTCGGTCTCAATGCCGAGCGCACGCTCGTCGAAGGCCGCGTCGTGCGCATCGGCAACGCCGCGCAGACCCTGCACCCGGTGGCCGGGCAGGGCTTGAACCTCGGCCTGCGCGATGCGCATGAACTGGTCGCCGCGCTGCGCCACGCCGACAACCTCGAGCGCGCGCTCAGGAGCGTGGAGTGGTCGCGCGCGCCCGACCGCTGGGCCATGATTGCCGCCACCGACTTCCTAGCTCGCTCGTTCACTTGGAAAGGGCCCGGGCTTGCGGCCCTGCGCGCCGCCGGGCTGGCGGCGGTGCAGCACCTGCCGGCGGTGAAGGAAGCGCTGGCGCGAAGGATGATGTTCGGCGGGCGCTAGTTGGGTCCTCTGACGGCTCGGCTGCGCGAAAAGTCACAGCCGCGTGAGGCATTTCCCGATGGCCCGCGGGTCGGCGCCATCGCAAGCCCAACTAGGATCGGCGAAACACGCCAGCAGGCGCGGGTTGCCCCAGGGAGAACTGCCAATGCCGAGCAAACGGCCCATTGTTCTGATGGGCATTCTTCTCGTGATGGTGCTCGGGTACGCGGCGCAACCCCTGTGGGCGCCCTACCTCGCGGGCGAAACCGTTGAAAGGCTGCGCCCGCTGCCTGGAGATAGCAGGATCAGCAGTCTCAGCGTGCGGCAGGATGGCCACGGGCGCTGGCTGGCCGACGTCGAGTACTTCTTCAACGGCAGCGCGCATGGCGCAGCCTTCCAGGTGCATCTTCAGCGTCCTGGTGGGAGCACGCCTGCGGCAGGAGCCATTGCGACGCTTGCGGGCGGCAAGGCGGCCGAACGAGGAAGCCACAGGATCAGCATCGAAATCCGGCGACCGCACAGCGTGCATGAGGCATTGACCACCGAGCGGGTGGTCGTCCAGTTCTTCGTCAAAGGACAGGTCGTTGCGCGCGAGGAGCGAACCCAGCGCATCGATTGGCCCGATTGGGAGACGTGGGCGCAGGACCAGGAATGGGTCGGCAAGCCGAGGGAGGATGTGCTCCGGCATGCCGCGCGCCTGATTGACTCGGACGAAAGACACGCGCTCGCTGAGGCCAGGCGCTTGCTGGAGCGTCTGCTCGCGCGCGATCCCGACTACGCCGCCGGATACATCGAGATGGCCCGCGTGGCCATGAAGACGAACTGGGGTCCTGAAGGCCTGCATCAGGCGGAGACGCTGCTGTCCTCGGCGCTGCGCATCCAGGCTGACAGCGTGAACGCGAAGATCCTTCTTGGATACGTCTATGCCCACCAGGGCCGCCACAAGGAGAGCGAGAAGCTGCTCGTCGAGTCGGCTGCAGCCGGAACCCAGAACCAGTGGCTGTGGGTGAACTGGGGTGAACTCCTCGAAATGCAGGGAAAGACGGACGCGGCGATCGAGAAGTACCGGATCGTGACGGCCACGCCGCGCACCGACGACGTGCAAGATCGGCCTCGCCTGGCTGCCCACCGGTACCTGCTGCGCCTGCTCGAGAAGCGCAGAGACGTCGACGGGATGGGGTCGCTGCTGCGACAGCGCGCAACGGAGTTCGGCGAGGGCAGTTGCCATGGTCTGGCCTACGCGCGATTCCTGCTGACGCAGCGCGGCGATGCGCCAACGGCGATGGCGGCGGCGCGCCGAGCGCTCGATGGCCAATGCAATGCCGGCGAGACCCGTGACGTCCTGGGAATGGCGCACTACGCGTTGTGGGCGAGCGGTGAAGGGGTCCAACGAGAGGCGTCGCTCAACCAGGCCCGCATCTTTCTCCCCGCGGGCCCACGGCAGATGTACCTGCTTGCGACCAGTGACTCGACCGCCAGAGCGCTGCAGGCCCTGATCGCGGGCGGGGAACGGATCGATCGCCACGACAACGAGAAGCACAGCGCGCTGGCACACGCGCTCTACGCCGGGGACCATGCAGCCGCGCGACGCCTCGTGCGCCTGGGTGCGCGGCTCGATTCGCTCGTTGGCGCCGATGACCTGCCGGTGGCGCTGCTGCCGGTGGTGACGCGTGACTTCGCGGCCATTCGTCTGATGCAGCAACTCGGGGTGGACTACACGAAGGTGCGGCACAGAGGGCTCACGGCTCTCGATCACGCCAGACAGAGCGGTGATCGCAAGCTGCTCCAAGCGCTGGATCCGAGGTCCGGCTCGCTCTAAGGGCTTCTTGTTGGCGCTGGCGCGGCGGATGATGTTCGGCGAGCGCTAGCTCAGCTGGGCTGTGGTTCGGGCAGCGGCCGGCCGGTGTCGGCGCAGCCCCCACAACCCGGCGAAGGAGAGCGCCATCAAGGCCCCCACGGCCAGAAGCGCCGTCTCGACACCGGCGCGCTCGTCGCGCCCGGCAGCGGCCAGGGCGCCCAGCAGCACGCTGCCGCCGAGCAGCCCGAGGTTGGTCAACAGCGCCACCGCGCTCTGCGCCGGGCCCTGGCCGCCCGCCGGTACGGCGCGTGCTGCCGCGTAACGCAGGGGCCCGCCGCACAGCCCGACGATGCCGAGGCCGAACGCGGCCGCGCCGGCCATGAAGGCGAGGCGCGACGGCGCCAGCAGCAGGGCCACCATCAGGCCGAACAAGGTTGCCACTGCGCCGGCGGCCAGCATGCGGCGTGCACCCAGGCGGTCGAGCCAAGCCGTGATCGCCAGCGTGGCCGCGATGCCACCCGCCACCAGCGGCAGCATCAGCCACGCGGTGGCCGCCGGCGCGGCGCCCAGGCGCACGATGGCCAGCGTCGGGAACCACACGAGCATCGCCTGGCCGACGCCGGTGCCGAGCGAGAGTGCGCCGATGGCCACCATCTCGCCGGTGCACAGGCTGCGCAAGCCGGATCGCGCGGCGACCGGGGGGGCCGCGGATGCGGCCGCGTGAGCCGTGTTGCCGCGCGTGTCGCTGCCTTCGCTCGCGCTGCTCATGCTCGTGCTCGCGCTGCCCGCGCTGCCCGCGCTGCTCACCTCGACCGTGGCCGCACGGGCGCGCGCCATGGACAGCGCAACGGCCGCGGCACCGAGGCTGAGCGCGAAGGTCGCCCGCCAGCCGAGCTGGAGCAGCGGCGGCGCCACCGCCGTGGCGGCGAGAAAGGCCACGCCGTAGGCGATCGACAGCGCGCCAACGAGCCGCCCCTGCCGCTGTACCGGCCATTGCTGCGCCACGATCGTCGCCGCCAGGGGCAGCAACGGCCCCTGCCCGAGCCCCTGCAGCGCACGCGCGGCGAGCAGCGCGGCGATCGACTCCGTCGCCAGTGCGAGCGCCGCCCCGGCGAGCGCAAGACCGAGGCCGACGCGGAAGAGCGCGCCGGCGCCGAAGCGGGCGACGGCGCCCCCGGCCAGCGGAATGCCCGCCAGCATGCCGATCACGTAGGCCGAGACGAGCCACGACGCCGTCTGCGCATCGGTGCCGGTGGCTGCACGCAGCGCCGGCAGCACGTAGCCCACCGCGCCGGCGTCGAAGCCGCTCAAGGCGCAGCCGACCAGCAGCGCCGCCGCCGCGCCGCGTGGGGGGCTCGCGGTGACGGCGTTCATTGGCGTGATCACCGGCGTGACCATCGGCGTGCTCGGCGGGGCGATCGGCGGCGTGCTCGGCGGCGTCACTGGAAGTCCCGGAAGATGCGGTCGAACCAGCGCAGCCCGCCGGCACCCGCCAGCCAGCGCTGCACGTCGGGCAGCGTCGCCGGCTCGGCCTCGGCCCAGCCGGTGTCGAAGAAGTCGAGCAGCGATGTGGCCAGGCGCTCGTCCCGCACCACGAGATTGGTCTCGCAGCAGAAGCGCGGCGAGAAGTAGTCGAGGTTGTGGCTGCCGAAGCTGACCCAGCGGCCGTCGACCACCATGTACTTGCAGTGCAGCGTGCACCCGGCGCCGCGCCGCAGCCGCACCTCGCAGCCGCCCTCGAGCAGGCGGCGCACGCCCTCGTAGGTGGTCCAGGTGGCGAACGGCAGGTCGTTCGATTCCGCCGAGTTGGTGAGCAGGCGCACGCGCACGCCGCGCCGCGCGGCGCGCGCGAGTGCGTCGCACAGCGGTTCGTGCGCGACGAAGTAGGCCAGCTCGATCTGCACCTGCGCGCGCGCCGCGCCGACGGCGGCGAGCACGAAACGCATCATCGGGTCGGCGAGGATGCCGGCCGGCACATGGTCGAGCCACGGCGGCTTCGGGTGCGCCGCGTCGCCGCGGCAGGCGCCGGGCGCGGCACCGGCCCACACCGCCTCGAACAGCGCCGCCAACGGCACCACCGACGGGCCCTGCAGCACGAGGTCGACATCGCGCCAGGCGTTGCCGCGGTAGTGGTCGGCGAAGTTGCGCCCGCCCACGAGCGCCACGCGACGGTCGTCGCCGCGATCGCCGCCCTCGCCGCCTTCGCCGCTTGCGGCGCCGTCGATGCCGCCACCGGTGCCGTCGACGACGATCATCTTGCGGTGATTGCTGTCGCAGGGCCGTAGCCGGTCGTGCCACTGGCGCAGCTCGATGCCCGCCGCCTGCGCCTCGGCCAGCAGGGCGGGCAGGCCTTCGACCTCCTGCGTCTTCTTGAAGGTCATGAAGCGGTCGACGAGCAGGCGCACCCGCACGCCGCGCTGCACGGCGGCAGCGAGCGCGCGCACCGTGGCGCGGCCGGTGTCGTCGGACTGCAGGTAGTAGCTGGCGATGTCGATCGAGTGCCGCGCGCCGGCGTACAGCGCCTCGCGTCGTGCGAAGCCTTCGGCGCCGTCGGCGATCAGCTCGAGCCGGTCCGAGGGATGCAGTCGGCCGGCGAGCGCGTCACGCAGCGCCGTGTCGCCCTCGGCATCGGCCCAGGCGCGATGCACCGCCGGCCAGGCGGGCACGCCGTGCATCAGCGACCACGCACGTGCCTGGAGCATGTAGGCGACGCCGGCGGCATAACTGCGCACCTCGCCGGGGCCCAGTCGTCCCAGGGCGCGTGGCCAGCCCAGCCGCTGCAGCGCCCGCATCAAGGCGGACAGGACGGCAGTCAGCAGGGCGGGCGGCATCGGCCTCCGGAGGTCAAAGGGTGGATGCGGCCCCAAGCCGGCTGCGGGTCGGCCCCGACAGCGGCACGAAATGTGCCGTGTACATTGATCGAGATCAAGAAGAGTGGAGAAACTCCGATGGCCGAGCCAGCGAGCGAGTCCGGCACACTGCCCGGGGTGCGCATGGCACCGCCGGATGATGCGCCGGCGCACCCGGCGCACGCGGCGCGCACCATCCGCATCGTCGCCGAAGGCAGCCAACGCGCCGCGCCGCGGGCGCGCACGGCGCCGTCGCCGCGCACCGCCGCGGACGCTCAGCCCTACCGCGCCTACCGGCCGGCGCCCTTCACCAGGGCCGAGCGCGGGCAGGTCACGGTGCTGTTCGGCGGCCTGCACTGGCGCGTCGAGCGCCTGCTGCAAGGCACGCTCGAGAACCTGGGCCACCGCGCGCAGATCCTGCCCACGGCGACACTGGCCGACCTGATGGCCGGGCGCGAGGCGGCCGACATCGGCCAGTGCAGCCCGACCAGCTTCACCACCGGCAACCTGGCCAACTTCCTGCGCGGCGAGGCGAAGCAGCTCGGCGCCGACGAGGTGGCCCGGCGCTACCTCTACGTCACCGCCGGTTCCTGCGGCGCCTGCCGCTTCGGCCAGTACCACCAGAGCTACGAGCTGGCGCTGCGACATGCCGGGCTCGAGTCGTTCCGCATGTTCCTGCTCGGGCAGGACGGCATCGACCAGGGGGCGGCGCCCGGTGGCGGCCTCGAGCTGAACCTGCCGATGACGCTGGGCGCCGTGTGGTCGATCGTGCTCTCCGATGTCATCCAGGACCTCGAATACCGCGTGCGGCCGTACGAACGCCACGCCGGCGAGACCGACCGCGTCGCGCGCGCCGCCATCGACGACCTGCACCGCCTCTTCCGCGAGCGCCCGCAGCGCGGCGGCCGCGGCGTCGGCAACGCGCTGTGGCACCTGGGCACGCGCTATTTCGTCGATGCGATGAAGGACGTGCGGCGCCGCTTCGACGCGATCGAGCTCGACCGCCTGCGCGTCAAGCCGCTGGTCAAGATCACGGGCGAGTTCTACCTGCAGACGGTGGAGGGCGAACCGAATCACCACATCCACCGCTGGCTCGAGGGCGAAGGCGCGGAGGTCTACCCGGCCGCCATCACCGTGTGGCTCGACTACCTGATGCGCCTGGCGGTGCAGGACAACGAAGACCGCATCGGCATCAAGCGCGGCGCGAGGCGCAACGCTGGCGCGCTGCGCCTGGCGCAACGGCTGCTTCGCTGGACGCACGGCCGCATGCGCGGCGCGCTCGGCGGCGCGCCACGCGCCCTGCCGCCGCAGGAGGAACTGCGCGCGCTCGCCGCGCCCTGGTTCCACAGCCGGCTCAACGGCGGCGAGGGCGACATGCTGGTCGGCAAGGCGCTGTGGGCGCACCTGCATCACAAGGCGCACATGATCTGCGAGCTCTCGCCGTACTCGTGCATGCCCAACACGATGAGCGTCGGCGCCATGGCCGGTGTGCTCGGCAAACATCCGGACCTGCTGTACGCGCCCATCGAGATCAAGGGCGATGCCGAGGTGCATGCGCTGTCGCGCTGCCAGATGGTGCTGACGGAGGCGCGCAAGCGTGCGCAGCGCGAGTACGACGGCGTGCTGCAGCGCATCGGCCTGACCGAGCCGCAGCTGCGCGAAATCGCGGCGCGGCACCCGCAGCTGCAGCGTGCCACGGCCGTGATCCCACACCAGGGCGTGGCCGGCACGGCGGCCAATTTCGCGCTGCACCTGGCTTCGCTGCGCGGGCAGGGCCGGAAGAAACCTGCCGTGGCGAAGGGGACGGCAGCCACGGCCGACGCGAAGGCAGCGCAGGCATGATCCGCGTCGGCCTCGACATCGGCTCCACCACCATCAAGGCGGTGGCGGTGCAGGGCGACGCCGCGGGCACTGTCCTGTGGCAGGACTACCAGCGCCACCACACGAAGCAGGCGGAGACGGCGCTCGCCTTCCTGCAGCGCCTCGAGCAGGACTGCGGCCTGACGCCGGGCCGCGACCGCGTCTACGTCACCGGCTCCGGCGGCGGCATGCTCGCGCCGCGCCTCAACGGCAAGTTCGTGCAGGAGGTGGTGGCGGTGGCCGCCGCGGTGGAGCAGCTGCACCCCGAGGTGCACTTCGTCTCCGAGATCGGCGGCGAGGACATGAAGACGCTGTTCTTCACTCCGGCTGGCGACGGCAAGGGCAAGCAGGTGTTCATGCAGTCGGCCTGCAGCGGCGGCACCGGCACCTTCGTCGAGAAGACGGCGCGCAAGCTGCACATCGCCACCGAGCAGCTGGCGGCCATGCCCTACGAAGGGCTGACGCTGCACAAGGTGAGCAGCAAGTGCGGCATCTTCGCCGAGGCCGATGCCAACTCGCTCGTGAAGGCCGGCGTGCCGGTGGACGAGATCATCGCCAGCCTCTTCGAGGCGGTGGTGCACCAGAACCTGGCCACGCTGACCAAGGGCAATGTGCCGATGCCCGGCGTGCTGCTGCTCGGCGGGCCGAACCTCTTCTTCACCGGCCTGCAACAGGCCTGGCGGCACCACCTGCGCGAGCTGTGGGCCGAGCGCGGCGTCACGGTGCCCGAGGGTGTGGACGCGGTGCAGGTGCCGCAGCAGGCTTTGTACTACGCATGCCTGGGCTGCGTGGCCGTCGCGGCCGGCGAGCCGGCGGCCGCCGGGCTCTACGCCGGCACGGCCGACCTCGAGCACTGGATCGAGCATGGCCAGTGGGAGCACAAGGCCCGCGAAGGCGCGGGCGGGCTCGTGCGCGGTGCCGACGAGCTGCAGACGTTCATGCGCGAGTACGGCGTGCGCGGCGCGCGCACCGCCTGCGTCGCTCCGACTCTCCCCGATGCACGATGCGAGGAGCCGGCGGCCGGCGGCGTCTTCCTCGGCTGCGACTTCGGCAGCACGACGGCAAAGGCCGTGCTGCTCGACGGCGAGGCACGGCTGCTGGCGAGCTTCTACGAGCCTTCGGCCGGCAACCCGATCGAGGACGCGAAGGCGCTGATGTGCCAGGTGCGTGCCGCCGGCCACGAGTGCATCGAAGGGCTCGGCATCACCGGCTACGGCAAGGACCTGCTGCGCGACATCGTCGGCGCCGATGTCAGCGTCGTCGAGACGGTGGCGCACGCGACCGCGGCGCTGCACTTCTTCCCGGACGCCGACGTCATCTGCGACGTCGGCGGCTGCGACGTGAAGATCATGATCCTGCGCCAGGGCACGGTGGCGGACTTCCGCCTGAACTCGCAGTGCTCGTCGGGCAACGGCGCCTTCCTGCAGGGCGTGGCCGAGCGCTACGACGTGCCGCTCGGCGAATACGCCGACCGTGCCTTCGCGGCGCGCACGATGCCGGCGCTGGCCATGGGCTGCGGCGTCTTCCTGCAGTCGGACATCGTCAACCAGCAGCGCAAGGGCTGGTCGGCCGAGGAGATCATGGCCTCGCTGGCGGCCGTGCTGCCGCTCAACGTGTGGGTCTACGCCGGCCAGCTGCAGAACCTGGCCGCGGCCGGGCGCAAGTTCGTGCTGCAGGGCGGCACGCACCGCAATCTGGCGGTGGTGAAGGCGCAGGTCGACTTCATCCGCGCCAAGGTGCCCGACGCCGAGGTCGTGGTGCACCCGCACTGCGGCGAGGCCGGCGCCATCGGTGCGGCGCTCGCGGCGCGGCAGGAGCATGCGGCGCGGGGGGCAGCCGAGCCGGGGCAGGCCCCACGCTCGCGATTCCGGGGTCACGAGGCCATCGAGGCGCTGCAGCATGTCAGCACCACGAGCGAGGCGACGGTATGCCACTGGTGCGCCGTCAACTGCCGCCGCACCTTCATCGACGTGCGGCTCGAGGGCGCGGGCGGCCGGCCGTGGAGCAAGGTGCCGCTGGCCGAAGGCTGGACGCGCGTCATCAGCGGCAACACCTGCCCGAAGGGGCTCGTCGAGGACCTCGACGAGATGAAGATCGTCAAGGCCGAACTCGAGAGCGTCAGGCATGCCCACCCCAACATTGCTGAGATGGTTCGCGAGCAGGCCTTCAAGCCTGCTCGCGCGGGCGCGGGCGCCCGGGCCGGAGCCGGCGCCGGCGTCGACATCGTCTGAGAGCGCGGCCGCGGCGCCGGCGCGCAAGCCGCGCGAGCTGCTGCGCATCGGCCTGCCGCGCACGCTGAACCTGTGGTCGACGCACCAGTTCTGGGTCGGCTTCCTCACCGCGCTCGGCATCGATCCGCGCCGCATCGAGTTCTCCTCCGACACCTCGGATGCACAAGGGCGCGCGTTCGGCATGGGCCGCGGCACGGTGGACTGCTGCTACCCGGTGAAGTGCATGTCGGGCCACTACGGCGAGCTGCTGGCGCGTGAGAAGCGGCCGATCGACATCCTGCTCACGCCGATGATCGCGGCGCTGCCGTCGTTCCTCGGCGGCCACGTGATGGCCTCGCTCGCCTGCCCGCGCGTGATGGCGGCACCCGAGAACATCCGCGCCGGCTTCATGCGCAGCGGCGACGCCTTTGCCGAGCACGGCATCCGCCACGTCTCGCCGCTCGTCAACCTCGACGAGCCGCAGCTCGCGGCGCGCCAGCTGCACACTGCCCTGCAGGACGTGCTTCCCGGGCTCGTGCCGGCCGAGACGCAGCGCGCGGTCGACGCCGGCATGCGCGCGCTGGCCGACTTCGGCGCGCGCATGCGGGCGCGCTCGCTCGAGATCCTCGAAGCCTGCGCACGCGAGAACCGGCCCTGCCTGCTCGTGCTGGCGCGCCCGTATCACATGGACCCCGGCATCGGCCACGAGATCGAGGTCGACCTGCAGGGTTGCGGCTACCCGGTGCTGTGGTCGCAGTACCTGCCCACCGACGAGGCGCTGCTGCGGTGGATGTTCCGTGCCGACCTCGACGCCGGGCTCATCAGGTCGCCGCTCGACATCGCCGACGTCTGGCCCTCGTCGTACAGCGCCAACACCAACGAGATCCTTTGGGGCGCCAAGTTCGCGGCCCGCATGCCCTGGGTGGCGTGCGTGGTGCGCCTGTCATCCTACGAGTGCGGCATGGACCAGCCGACCTACACGCCGGTGCAGCGCATCGTCGAGAGCTCGGGCACGCTCTTCTTCTCGTTCCAGGACCTCGATGCGACCAAGCCCGCGGGCTCGGTGAAGATCCGCGTCGAGACGATCGACGCCTACCTGCGCACGATGTCGGCGGGCATCATCGAGCGCAAGCGCGCGGGGGCGGCGCCGGGCTGTCCGCTGCTGGCTGCCGGTGATGGCGTCGGATGATTGATTTGACTTGATCGGGATCGCACTGCGGCGTGCGGCGTGACGTGTGCGGCCTGCGACGTGCGGTGGCGGGATCGAGCCGACGGGGCACCCTGCGCCGCTCGTGTCCTCTTCCGGCGGCCCGGCTCGCAAGCTCGCAGGGCCCCCGGATGCCCCCTTTACCTTGCTGCGCAGGGCGCCCCATCGGCCCGATCCGGCACCAGGGGCGGCATGCCCTCGTCGAATGCCAACCCTGGTGCCCGCCGAGGACGCCGGGTGGTCGGCTCAGCGAGGTAAAGGGGGCATCCGGGGGCCCTGCGAGCTTGCGAGCCGGGCGGCCGAAAGAGCAACTGTGTTCGTTGTCAAGCGTGTTTAGGGGCCTGAGCGTGCTTTGTCGGATCCCAAGCGGCAGCGTCGCGCGCCATCGCGTTAAGGATGGTCAGCAGCTTGCGCATGCAAGCCACGATGGCCACCTTAGGCAGCTTGCCCGCGGCCAGGAGCCTGACGCGGAATGCCTTGATCACCGGGTTGTGCTGCATCGCCGACAGCGTGGCCATGTACAGCACGGCACGCACATCGCCGCGCCCGCCCCAGATCCGCCGCTTGCCTTGGCGCTTGCCCGAATCATTGGCCAGCGGCGCGATGCCCACGAGTTTGCTGATCTCGCGCCGGTCCAGATGGCCCAGCTCGGGCAGCGCTGCGTTCAACGTCATGATCGTCACCCGCGACACGCCCTTGACGCTGTCCAGCAGCTTGCTCTGCGGCGCGAAGTGCTCGTCCAGGAAGCCGTCGATGTCGGCATCGATGGCGGCAAGCTGCCGATCCAACGCGCGAATCACCGCCTTGATGCTGCGCACCGCACGTTTGGTGGCCAACTCCAGGCGGTTGCTCTCGGCCACGCGCATGTCCAGCAGCTGGCGCCGCCGCGTGACCATCGCGGCCAGTTCGGCGCGGTGGGCCTCCAGCGGCGGCGTGATGTACTTGTCGCGGTCCTTGTGGCGAGCCAGCACGTCGGCGAAGTCGCGCAGCGTGCGCGCGTCCACGCGGTCGGTCTTGGCCAGCACACCCATGGACTTGGCGAACTCACGCGCCTGTCTGGGATTGACTCGCGCCACGGTGATGCCGGCGGCCTGCAGGGCGCACACCAGCGCCCGCTCATAGCCGCCAGTGGCTTCAACGACCACCAGCTGGACGTTGGCGGCCTTGAACTTCGCGATCAACTCGCTGCATCCAGCGGCATCGTTGGCCAGGCGCTGGTCGACGTCAGCCCAGCAGGCATCGAGATGATGCTTGGAGACGTCCACGCCAGCGTTCGGAAGCGCTCTTTCACGAGCTTGGAACTCCGAGGACAAACAGGTTTGGCGCACGGACCGCGAAATTCGATGGGGCCGCCGGGGGCCTGTGGACAAGTGGACAGTCGGCTTCGCCGAGCGGCCGGCGCCCGTGGACAACGCTGCACGTTGCCCACCGCCGCCGACCTCTGCCCACTTGCCCACAGGCCGCGACCACCACCACTACGAGAACGATATGTCCTTGGCACGGACAAGAACATACAAGGACACGAGCAGAGCCGATCACCCGGCGCCCTCGGCGCGCCACGACCTCGGCGCACAATGACTTCGACACGCCACGACCTCGGCGCGCCACAACCCCGGTCCAACCAGCCTACGAACCCACCGCCTGCAGCCGCTGCCGCACCATGGCGCGCAGCGCCGCCACGTCCAGCGGCTTGGTCAGGTAGTCGTCGAAGCCGGCCGCGAGGCCGCGCTCGATGTCGCCGCGCATCGCGTTGGCGCTGATGGCGATGACCGGGGTGTGCCGCGTGCGATCGTCGGCACGCAGCCGGCGCAGGACCTCGTAGCCATCGATGCCGGGCAGCTGGATGTCCAGCAGGATGAGGTCGGGCCGGTTCTGCCACGCCAGCTCGAGCCCCGGCTCAGGCCGCTCGGCCACGAGCAGGCGCAGGCCCGGCACGGACTCCAGCATCGACTGCATGAGCACGACGTTGACGGTGTTGTCCTCGATGTAGAGCACGGTGTTGCCGGCCGCCGGTGGCCAGACGGTCTCCGGCGCCTGCGGCGGGGCGGCGGCCTCGGCGTCGAGGGCTGCTGCAGGCTGGGCCGCTCCATCCAACGCATCCTCCTCGGCCGGCAGGCTCACCGTGAACGTGCTGCCGCGCCCGGGCTCGCTGGCCACCTCGATCGTGCCCTGCATCAGTGCCAGCAGGCGCCGGCTGAGCGCCAGGCCGATGCCGGCGCCTTCCACCGGCCCGTGCTCGGCGCCCAGCCGCTCGAAGGCCGTGAAGAGCCGCTCGCGCGCCTGCGCATCCAGCCCCGGCCCGGTGTCGGCGACGGTGAGGTCCAGGCGGCCGGCCGTTGCCGCGGCGCGCACACGCACGCGGCCGCGCGGCTGGTTGTACTTGATCGCGTTGGCGAGCAGGTTCAGCAGCACCTGCTTCAGGCGCATGCGGTCGGCGCTCGCGCGCGGCAGCAGCGCGGGCAGTTCGGCCGCGACGTCGATGCCGCGCTCCTCGGCCAGCGGCCGCATCAGCACGAGGCACTCGTCGACGAGCGGCGCCAGGGCCACCGGCTCGATGACGATGACCTCGCGCCCCGCCTCCACGCGCGCGAGGTCGAGCACGTCGTTGATCAGCTCCAGCAGGTGCGCTCCGGCCTCGCGGATCTGCCGCACCTGCTCGCGCTGGCGCGCCGACAGCGGCTCGCGGCGGTCGCCCTCGAGCAGCTGGGCGAAGCCGAGGATGGCGTTCATCGGCGTGCGCAGCTCGTGGCTCATCGACGAGAGGAACTCCGACTTCGCGCGGCTGGCGCGCTCGGCCTCGTCGCGCGCCGCGCGCAGCGCCTGCTCGGACTCGCGGCGCGCAGTGACGTCGCGGCCGATGCCGATGTAGTGCAGCACGCGGCCGTCCTCGCCGGGCACGGCACGCGTCTCGAGCGCAAACCAGTAGGCGCTGCCGTCCTTGCGGTAGTGCAGGATCTCGCCGGCGCCCTTCATGCCCAGGCGCAGCGCCTCGTCGATGCGGGCCACGGTGTCGCTGTCGGTCTGCGGGCCGCGCAGGAACTCCGAGGTGCGTCGTCCCGCCGCCTCGGCCAGCGTGTAGCCGGTCAAGCGCGTGAAGCTCTCGTTCACCCACTCGATGCGGCGCTCGGGGTCGGTGATCAGCACCGCGTCGTCGGTGTGCGAAGCCACCAGCGCCAGCTTGCGCGCCTGGGCTTCGCTGTGCTGCAGGCGCGTATTCGTGTCGACGAGCGCCGTCACGTCGTCGAAGGTGCGCACGAAGCCGCCGCCGGGCAGCGGCGCCGTCTTCACGTCGAGCACGGTGCCGAGGTGGGTGCGCCTGAAATACTGCGCCGGCAGCGGCACCGGCACGCCGGCCAGCCACTGCCGCAGACGGTCGCGGATGCCGGCCTCCAGCAGCTTCTGCTCGTCGCCGAAGTGGCCGTGCTCGTACTGGTAGCGCGTGATCTCGACGCCGGTCGGCCGCGTCGCCATGAACGACTCGGGCAGTCCGGTCAGCTCGCACATGCGGCGGTTGAAGAACGTCGTGCGCCCGTCCGGGCCGAGGCTGAAGATGCCCTGGTCCATGTGCTCGAAGGTCAGGCGCAGTTCCTCCGAGGCGCGCTTGAGCTCGGCCGTCGTGTGTTCGAGCCGGCGCTGGCTTTCCATCAGCGACTCGGTGCGCCGCGCATCGGCCTCGCGCACGGCCACCGTCTCGCGCATGTTGCGTTGCGCGCGCAGGCCGTTCATGGCCAGGAAGACGACGAACATGCCGGCGGCCGCGCCAACGCCCATCGCCTGCGGCTCGCCGCCCGCGACCAGCCGCACGACCAGCGGCGCCAGCACGATGAGCGCATAGGCCAGCGCCACGCGCAGGTCGAACGAGGTCAGCGTCAGCGAACCGGCGGCGAGGCCCGCGATCATGAAGGCGAGGAACACCTGCGACTGGTAATGCGCGGCCGGGAAGACGAGCACGCTCGTGAGGCCGAAGGCCACGCCCATCGCGAGCACCGCGGCGCGCGTGCGCCGCAGCTCGGCCGCCGGCTCGCCGCGGCCGGCGTCGCAGAACGCGCGCGCGGCCAACGATGCCGCGACCACCGCCGCCCAGGCCCATGCCGCGGCCGCCGGCACCTGCCCATGCACGACCCACAGCACGAGCGCGGCCATGATCGTCTGGCCGAGGATGGCCGACCACTTGCCGCCTCGGTACAGGCGCACCCGCTCGGCCACCAAGGCCGGCCCGGGCCGAGCACCGGCCGGGCCGGCCTGGCACGTTGGGGGCGACTGCGGCGGCGCAGCCGCCGGCGATGCCGATGTCTTCACGGCCGACTCATCTCGTCAAGCGCGCTCAGGTGAGCCGCTTCACCCCGGGCAGCGGGCAGGCGTAGATGCAGTTGCGCAGCGCCGCGATCGCCTCGTAGCGCGGAAAGCTGCGCCGCCACGCCAGCACGACGCGGCGCGTCGGCACCGGCGGCGCGAACCGGATGTAGCGCACGTGGTCCGCGCGCGCCGGCGCCTCCTTGGGCAGCGAGAGCTGCGGCACGACCGTCACGCCCATGCCCGAGGCGACCATGTACTTGATGGTCTCGAGCGAGCTGCCTTCGAAGCTCTTGCGGATGCCGTCGCTGCCCGTCGAGTTCGGGCTCGCGAAGCGCGCGTACTCCGGGCACACCTCGAGCACATGGTCGCGAAAGCAGTGGCCGGTGCCGAGCAGCAGCATGGTCTCGTTCTTCAACTCCTCGGCACTCAGCCGCTTGCGCCTGGCGAGCGCGTGGCCGGCCGGCACCGCGGCCACGAAAGGCTCGTCGTACAACGGCGCCACGGCCAGGCCGGTGTCGGGGAAAGGCTCGGCCATGATGGCGCAGTCGAGTTCGCCGGTGCGCAGCATCTCGAGCAGCTTGGCGGTGAAGTTCTCCTGCAGCATGAGCGGCATCTGCGGCACGCGCGCGATGGCCTCGCGCACGAGGTCGGGCAGCAGGTAGGGGCCGATGGTGTAGATGATGCCCAGCTTCAGCGGACCGCTCACCGGGTCCTTGCCGCTCTTGGCGATCTCCTTGATCGCGTTGGCCTGCTCGAGCACCTGCTGCGCCTGGCGCACGATCTGCTCGCCGAGCGGCGTCACGGTGATCTCGTTCGCGCCGCGCTCGAAGACCTTCACGTCGAGCTCGTCCTCGAGCTTCTTGATCGCCACCGACAGCGTCGGCTGCGAGACGAAGCAGGCCTCCGCCGCGCGGCCGAAGTGGCGTTCGCGCGCCACCGCGACGATGTATTTGAGCTCGGTGAGGGTCATGGAGCCATTTTGGCGCCGGCGCAGCCCTCCCCCGAAGGACGGACGCTAGCCGCAAGGGTGGTGACACAGGGACCCCGCTGGGCTGCAATGCGCTTCGCCTCCTCCCGACCGCGATGACCCCCACCGATCCCGCCACCAAGCCCGAGCCGCCGGCCACCCCGCCGGCCGTGCCGCACAGCACGCACGACAGCTACTGGCTGTCATCCCTGGACCTGCGCCGCGGTATGGAGATCGAGGTACTGGGCATGCGCCACGTGCCGGGCGAGGTGCTGCGCGAGTTCCTGCGCATGCACCGCGCGTGGGAGCGCGAGCGCCTTCCCGCCACCCCGAGGGCAACAGCGGTGCTGGACATCGCGCTGGAGGCCGACGGCAGCGTCACCATCCCCGGCGACCTGCTGGCAGCCGGCGCCTGAGGGCGGCTCAGGCCAGCAGCCGCGCCGGGTCGAGGTAGGCGAGGCGCCAGGTCTCGAAGTCGATGTCGTCGGCCGCCTCGATCGCCTGACGCTTCATCAGCGATTCGAGCGCCATCGCGTCGTGGCGCGACTGCTGCTCGCGGTTCCAGGCGAGCGCCATGTGGCCGGCGCGGGTCTGCTCGGCCATGGCGCGCACGAAGGCGGTGTAGCTGCCGCCGAAGTCGTGCTGCACCGTCGCCAGCACGCGCGCCGAGGGCAGCGTATGCGGCGCCGCAAGCGCGGCGCGCGCAGCGGCCAGCGCCTCGCTGTAGCCGTGCCCGGCGCCGGCGGCGGCGTCGAGCGCGGCGGCAATCGGCGGGCAGGCGTCGAGGATCTCCTCGGCCCATTCGACCAGGGTCACTTCGCGCAGCATGCCGCTCGGCGCGGCGGCGGCGGGGGCGCCGGAGGCGAGCGTGCGGGAGGCCATGGTGGCGCGCTCCAGCCGCAGCCCGGGCTCGCGCCCGAAGGCGGCGGCGCGGTGCTGGTTGCGGCCGAGCGCGGCGATCTCCTCGGGCGTGTCGGCCGGGCTCGGCGTCAGCAGGCAGTGCAGCAGGAAGATGTCGATGAAGCGCATCGTCTGCGCGTGGATGCCCACCGGCTCGAACGGGTCGAGGTCCATGCAGCGCACCTCGACGTACTCGACGCCGCGCTCGCGCAGCGCATGCAACGGCCGCTCGCCGCTCCTGATGACGCGCTTGGGCCGGATGGTGCCGTAGAACTCGTTCTCGATCTGCAGCAGCGTCGTCGCCAGCTGGTTGTACTCGCCGCCGAGGTTGCGGATGCCGATCGCCTCGTAGGGCGGGTAGGGCTGGGTCAGGGCGTCGTACAGCGAGGCGCCGTAGCTCTCCAGGCTGTTGTAGCTGACGGCGAGCTGGGCCTGCGCCTCGCTCTGGTAGCCGAGCCGCCCCATGCGCAGGCTGGTGGCGTGCGGCAGGTGCAGCGTGTGCGCCTGGTCGGGCGCCAGCGGCACGAGCCCGTGCTCGCGCCCGGCCACGAAGCTGCCGCACAGCGCCGGCGAGGCGCCGAACAGCAGCAGCAGCAGGAACGAGTGGCGCCGGAAGTTGCGGATGAGCGCGAAGTACTCGTCGTTGCTCACGCCCGGCAGCGACCAGTTGTAGTGGATGCCGGAGATCGTCTGCATGCGCCGGCCGTAGCGGTGGCCGAGGCCCATGCGGTACACGCTCTTGGCGCGGCCGACGTTGCTGCTGCCGTAGTTGCCGAGCGGGATCGTCTCGTCGGTGGGCAGGCCGCAGGGCATGCTGCCCACCCACAGGCGCTCGTCGCCCCGCGCCGCCAGCGCGCGGTAGACGAACTGGTGGATCTCGGTGAGCTCGCCGATGCAGCTCTCGGCGTCGGCGTGCACGCCGGTGATGAGCTCGAGCTGGCTCTCGCTGTAGTCGGTGGTGATGTGCGGGTGCGTGAGCGGCGCGCCCAGCGCCGCCGGGTGCGGCGTCAGGGCGAGCGCACCGCTGGGCGCGGCGCGCAGGCTCTCCTTCTCGACGCCGCGGCGCATGCCGGCCAGGCGGGCGGCGCCGAGGCGGGAGAGGCTGTCTTCGAGCGAGGTCATGGCATGGCGGGCTGGCTGGATCACTGAGAGCGTCACTGGCTACGTCACTGCGTGCGGCTCGCGCCGGCACGACACTAGGGTAAGCTTCTTCGGCGAAGACCCGGCGATCCCGAAGCGGGTCGCCGCGTGCTAGGGAGCGACGAGCCAGGAGACGGACCGCCGGCGCAGAAGGCCCGGACGACCGGCGGGAGATCCGATGGCACGATGGTGCCGGCCTTGCAGGTCCGGCCGAACCCGGGCGGACCCTGCCCCACCCCTGGAACCCATGGGCACCAGAAGAAGAATTCTCCTCGGCACCCTCGGCGCCGCCGGCGCCCTGGTCGTCGGCTGGGGGGTGTTGCCGCCGCGACAGCGACTCACCCCGTCCGAGCCCCTGCCCGCCGTGGCCGGCCAGTTGGCGCTGAACGGCTGGGTTCGCATCGGCAGCGACGACACCGTCACCGTCGTCGTGCCCAAGTCCGAGATGGGCCAGGGCGTGCACACCGCCGCCGCCATGCTGCTGGCCGAGGAACTCGACGCCGACTTCACGCGCGTGCAGGTCGAGCAGGCGCCGGTCGACCCGATCTACAACAACGTCGCCACCGTCGTCGACGGCCTGCCCTTCCACCCCGACAACCAGGGTGCGGTGCGCAAGCTCGCCGGCTGGCTGACGGCCAAGACGATGCGCGAGTTCGGCCTCATGCTGACGGGCGGCTCCTCGAGCGTGAAGGACCTGTGGCTGCCGATGCGCGAGGCCGGCGCGGCGGCACGCGCGATGCTCGTCGCCGCCGCGGCGGCGCGCTGGTCGGTGCCGGCGGCGGAGTTGCGGGTCGAGGCCGGGCAGGTCACGCACCCGGCAACGGGTCGCTCGGTGCGCTTCGGCGAGCTGGCCCCGGCGGCCTCGGCGCTGCCGATGCCGCGCGACGTGCCGCTCAAGTCGCGCGAGCAGTTCAAGCTCATCGGCAAGGACACGCCGCGGCTCGAGGCGCGCACCAAGGGCGAGGGCCGTGCCGGCTTCGGCATCGACGTCGTCCTGCCGGGCATGCTCTACGCCACGGTGAAGATGTGCCGCACGCTCGGCGGCAAGGTGGCCAGCCTCGCCGGCGCCAAGGCGATGGCGCTGCCGGGCGTGAAGAGCGTCTTCGCGGTCGAGGGCCACCACGGCGGCACGGCCGGCGTGGCCGTGATCGCCGACACGCCCTGGCACGCCTTGAAGGCCATCGAAGCCGTCGAGGTCACCTGGGACGAGGCCGTTGCCGCGGCCGGGGTCGACAGCGACGCGGCGCGCGCGACGCTCGTGAAGCGCCTCGACGGGGGCGGCGGCTTCGCCTGGTTCTCGGCCGGCGACGCCGAGGCGGCGCTGGCCGGCGCCGCGCAGACGGTGAAGGCCGACTACACCGCGCCCTGGCTCGCGCACGCGGCGATGGAACCGATCAACTGCACCGTGCAGTTCAAGGACGGCCGCGCCACCGTGTGGGCGAGCACGCAGGCGCCCGACCTCGCTCGCATGGTTGCCGCGAATGCGCTCGGCCTGCGCGACGCGAGCAAGGTGGAGGTGAAGGTGCAGCTGCTCGGCGGCGGTTTCGGCCGCCGGCTCGACGTCGACTTCATCGCGCAGGCCGCCGCGATCGCGCGCAAGGCGCCCGGCGGCGCGCCGGTGCAGACCTTCTGGACGCGCGCCGAGGACACCACGCATGACTTCTACCGCCCGGCCTGCGCCGCGCGCTTCACGGCCGGCTTCGACGCCACGGGCCGCCTGCTGGCGGTGACGAGCCTCTCGGCCGGACAGGCGCTCGTGCCGCAGGTGGTGAAGCGCCTGTTCGACGTGCCGGTGGCCAACTTCGACAAGACGGTCAGCGAAGGCGCCTCCGACCAGCCCTACGAGTGGCCGGCGGCGCGCATCGCGCATGCGGTGGTCGAGCTGCCGGTGCCGGCGGGCTTCTGGCGCTCGGTCGGGCACTCCCACCAGGCGTTCTTCATGGAGAGCTTCGTCGACGAGATGGCGGCGGCGGCCAAGGCCGATCCGGTGGCCTTCCGCCTCTCGCTGCTGCAGCGGCATCCGCGCCACGCCAACGTGCTGCGGCTGGCGGCCGAGAAGGCCGGCTGGGGCACGCCGGCAGCGGCCGCGGCCGACGGCGCCAAGGTCACGCGCGGCGTGGCGCTGCACGAGAGCTTCGGCACCATCGTCGCGCAGGTGGCCGAGGTGTCGATCGCCACCGCCAAGGAGGCGAACAAGGCGATCCGCGTGCACCGCGTCGTCTGCGCCGTCGACTGCGGGCTCGCCGTCAACCCCAACCACGTGCGCCAGCAGATGGACAGCGCCGTCGTCTTCGGGCTGAGCGCGGCGCTGCACGGCGCCATCGACATCGTGAAGGGCCGCGTGACGCAGACCAACTACCACGACTACCCGGTGCTGCGCCTGGACGCCTGCCCGGTCATCGAGACGCACATCGTGGCCAGCGACGCCCACCCCGAGGGCATCGGCGAGCCCGGCACGCCGCCCATCGCGCCGGCCGTGGCCAACGCGCTGTTCGCGCTCACCGGGCAGCGGCTGCGCTCGCTGCCGCTGAAGCTCGCATGAGGCTGGCGTGACGCCGGGCCACCCCACACCATGAGCACCACCGTCAAGATCAACGGCCAGGCCACGGCGGTGGTGGCCGAGCCCGACACGCCGCTGCTGTGGCTGCTGCGCGGCGAGCTGAAGCTCACCGGCACCAAGTTCGGCTGCGGCATGGCGCTGTGCGGCGCCTGCACCGTGCACCTGGACGGCCAGCCCGTGCGCGGCTGCGTCACGCCGCTGGCCGCGGTGGGCGGCAAGGAGGTGACGACGATCGAAGGCCTCTCGGGCAAGGTGGCCGACGCGGTGCGTGCCGCCTGGCTCGAGATCGATGTCGTGCAATGCGGCTACTGCCAGAGCGGCCAGATCATGGCCGCGGCGGCACTGCTGGCCGCCAACCCGAAGCCGAGCGACCCCGAGATCGACGCGGCGATGAACGGCAACCTCTGCCGCTGCGGCACCTACCCGCGCATCCGCGCCGCCATCCACGCCGCGGCGCGGCGGCTGGCCGCGGGGTGAGCGCCCGTGAGCCCCGACCCCGAAGCCTGACCCCCGACCACCGGCATGATCGCGCCATGAAGAGCTTCGGTGCCCGCGCCAAGGGCGAGCGGCTGGCGCGCATGCGCGCCAGCGAGCAATGGGTCGACGGCGAAGCGGCCGAGGGGCCGGACGGGCGCACCGCCAGGCCGGCGGGCTTCCGCAACCGCGGCCCCATCCGCGCCGGCCTGCGCGACGCCTCGGCGCCACGGCCGACGCTGGGCGAATTCCTCTGCGGCGGCGACCGCCGCGTGCCGAGCGGCGAGCTGCCGCTGATCGACCCACGCGAGGCCTGGCGCCACGGGCCCGGGCGCGACCTGCGCGCCGAACTGCGGGTGACCTGGCTCGGGCACTCGACGGTGCTGCTCGAGATGGGCGGCCGCCGCTTCCTCACCGACCCCGTGTGGGGCGCGCGCGCGTCGCCTTCGCGGCTGGCCGGGCCGAAGCGCTTCCATCCGGTCCCGGTGGCGCTGAAGGCGCTGCCGCCGCTGGACGCCGTGCTCGTCTCGCACGACCACTACGACCACCTGTGCATCGCCAGCGTGCGCGAGCTGGCGAGGCTGCAACCGGGCGTGCCCTTCGTCACCTCGCTCGGTGTCGGCGCGCACCTCGAGGCCTTCGGCGTCGACCCGGCGCGCATCATCGAGCTCGACTGGTGGGAGAGCCATCTCTTCACCGGCAAGGGCGCCGGCGGCGCTGGCGCCGAGACGCGCTTCACCGCCGTGCCGGCGCAGCACTTCTCGGGCCGCGGCCTGAAGGACCGCAACGCGACGCTGTGGTCCTCGTTCGTCATCGAGAGCGAGCGTGAACGCGTGTTCTTCAGCGGCGACACCGGCCTCACGGACCAGTACGCAGAGATCCGCGCGCGCTTCGGCGGCGGCGCCGCCGGGGCCGGGGCCGGGGCCGGAAGAGGCCGGCCGCCGTTCGACCTCGTGATGCTCGAGGTGGGTGCCTTCCACCCGAGCTGGTGCGACATCCACCTCGGGCCGCGCAACGCGCTCGAGGCGCTTTCGCTGCTCGGCGGCGGTGCCTTGCTGCCGGTGCACTGGAGCACCTTCAGCCTCGCGCTGCACGCCTGGGACGAACCGGCCGAGACGCTGCTCGAGCTGGCACCGGCGCAAGGCGTGCACCTCGTGATGCCGCGCCTCGGCGAACCGGTGCACCCGGCCCGGGTGGACGCCGTGCGCCCCTGGTGGCGCGGCGTCGACAGCCGTGCGGCCACGGGCACGGAGCTCTTGAGCTGGCCGAAGGCGCTGCCCTTCCCGCTCGACTGACTCGCTCGATGGGATCCGGCCGCCGGGTCCCCTGGATCACGGGCCGGCGCGGCTTTGTGCCGATGCGCGCGCAGGTGCCCTCGCAAATAATGGCCGCGCCATGCACTCCCTTGCCAAGACGTTGCGCCTGCTGCTCGCCCTGTGCGGGGTGACGGCGCTGCCGCTCCTGGCGGCGGCCCAGGCCGCGGACAGCGCCGCTGCCGCCGGCGCCCGCCGCATCGCCCTCGTGATCGGCAACAACGGCTACGACAGCGCGCCGCTCGTCAACTCCGTCAACGACGCCCGCGCCATGGCCGGCGTGCTGCGCGAGGCCGGCTTCGCGGTGATGCTGCTCACCGATGTCGACCAGCGCCAGTTCCAGCTCGCGCTGCGCGAGTTCGGCGAGCGCCTGAAGGCCGCGGGCAGCGGCGGCGCCGGCCTCTTCTATTACGCCGGCCACGGCATGCAGATCCGCGGCCGCAACTTCCTCATCCCCGTGCGCAGCAACATCGCGCACGAGGACGAGGTGGCCTACACGGCCGTCGACGCGCAGTCGGTGCTCGACAAGATGGAATCGGCCGGCAGCGGCACCAACATCGTCATCCTCGACGCCTGCCGCAACAACCCGTTCGCACGCAGCTTTCGCAGCAGCCAGCAGGGCCTGGCGCAGATGGACGCGCCGGTCGGCACGCTCGTGGCCTACGCCACCGCGCCCGGCGCCGTGGCCATCGATTCGGTGCGCGGCCTGAGCAACGGCCTGTACACGACGCATCTGCTGGAGGCCATCCGGCGCCCCGGCCTGAAGGTCGAAGACGTGCTGAAGCAGACACGCAACGCCGTGCTGCGCGCCTCGGGCAACAAGCAGATGCCCTGGGAGGCCTCGGCGCTGGTGGGCGACTTCTACTTCCACCCGCCGCACTCGCAGCGCGAGGGCACGCCCGCCGCGATGGCCACGCCGGCGCCGCCGGCCCCGGCCGCGGCCGCCCTCGACGCGCAAACGGTGATCGACGATGCGCTCTGGGATGCCGTGAAGGACTCGCGCAACAGCGCCGAGCTCTTCGCCTACCTCAACCGCTTCCCGATGGGCCGCCATGCGCGCGAGGCGCGCCGGCGCCTGCTCGACCTGGCGCAGCCCGGCGGTGGTGGAGCTTCGACCGGCACCAGCGCCTCGTTCACGCCGCCCGCGCCTGGGCCGGCGGACAACCTGCCGCTGCCGCCGCCTCGCACTGGCCTGGCCGCCGGCATGGGCCAGCCGGCCGAGCGCGACAGCGTCGAGGAGGCTGTGCGCTGGGGCACCACGGGCGGCGACCGGCGGCCCGCGCAGCCGCGGCGCAACGCCCCCGGCTTTGCCGAGGGCGACCGCTTCCGCTACCAGAAGACCGACTTCTTCGGCACTGGCAGCGTCACCGACTACATCTGGCACGTCGACCGCATCGACGGCGACGGCTCGCTCTGGGTCAACGGCGGCCGCCAGCGCCTGGACCCGATGGGGCAGCGGCGCGGCGGCAACGACGAGCACACCGGCACCTGGATCGACCTCTCGCCGCCGCTGCCGCTGCTCGAGGTGGCGCAGCGCGGTGCCGGCACCGCGCTCGCCTTCAGCACGACGGTGCGCATCCGCGACGCCAGCGACCAGATCGAGATGGCCGCGTTGAGCGGCACGTTGCGCACCAGCGCCGACTCCGTGCGCGGCCCGCGCGGCATGCCCGACCTGCTGCCGGCCGTGAAGGTCGAGGTCGAGTTGATGGGCACCGCGCGGCGCAGCGACGGCGCGATGCGCGCGTTGAACTGGAAACACACGTACTGGATGTCGTTGCCGCTGCTGATGCCGGTGGCGATGGAGATCGTCGAGATCGCCGACGGCCTGCCGCGGCAGAGCACGCGCCACGAATTGATCGCCATCGACCAGATGAGCCTGGCCGAACCGGCGGCGGCAGCGGCGCCCGGCGGTGTCTCGCGCTGACCACATCGCCTGGCTGCACCACGGCGGCCGGTCGGCACGCTGGGGCAACCTCGGGCTATGGACCACCGGCCCTGCCGGGAACCATGCCGCAGGCGCGGCAGCCGGCTCGCTCCGCGACTACGCCACCGCCTGCCGCGCCCTTGCTCACGCCGTGGGCGAGGCGGCCGGCATGCGCGCCGGCGACTCGGTGCTGAGCCTGGCCTGCGGCGCCGGCGAAGAGCTGCCGCTCTGGGCCGAGGCCTTCGGCGCCGCCACGGTGATGGGCCTGGAGCGCGCCCCGGCGCTGGCCGCGCAGGCGCGGCAACGCGGCGAAGCAGCGCAGGCGAGCTGCGACATCGAAGTGCACTGCGCCGATGCGAGCCGGCTGGCGCAGCTCATCGGCGGGCGTTTCGATCGCATCGTCTGCGTCGACGCGCTCTACCACCTCGGCGCGCGCGCCCCGCTGCTGCGCGCCGCGCGCACGCGCCTGTTCGCCGGCGGCGCCTTCGCCTTCACTGACCTGGTGCTCGACGGCGGCAAGCACGGCGCGGGCGAAGGCGCGGCCTTGCGGCGCGCTGCGCTGCGCGTGGGCGCAGGCCTCACCGGCATCGCCGCCGCCGAGCTGCGCAGCACCGAGGACGGCCTGGCCCTGCTGCGCGACGCCGGCTTCGACCAAGTGCAGGTGCAGCGCCTGGACGAGGCGGTGCTCGACGGCTTCTGCAGCTTCGCCCAACGACAGGCGCGCCGCATCGGCCTGGCCGCCAGGCTCTCGGCCGGCTGGCGGCGTGTCGCCCTCACCGCGGCCCTCGTCCGCGCCGGCCGCGCCGCCGGTCTCGGGTATGCGCTCTACAGCGGTCGCGTCAAGGCAGCGCCCGAAGAGACCGAAGAGACCGAAGAGCGCGAAGAAGGCGAAGAAGGCGAAGAGCGCGAGGAGCGCAATGGGCCCAGGGAGGCTCACAGCACCGAGATAGCCCGCCGTGCCAGCCCGGCGCTGCTGGCGGCGAAGAAGGGCGGGTTCGGCGCCTCGCGCGGCCGCCCGGGAATGCGCAGCGGCGAGCCCTCGGTGCCGAGCACGACACCGCCTGCCGCCTCGAGCACCGCCTGACCGGCGGCCGTGTCCCAGGCCATCGTCGCGGTGAGGCGCGGGTAGAGGTCGGCCGCACCTTCGGCGAGGCGGCAGAACTTCAGCGAGCTGCCCGCCTCCAGGCAGGCGAGTGGCTGCGGCAGGCGCGCCAGGTAGGCCCGCTGCACCGCGCCGCCATGCGAGCGGCTGGCGAGCACGCGCAGCGGCGCATCGGCCGCCGGCGGCGCGGCGACGCGAATCGGCCGCGCGATGCCGGGCGTGACGGCCGGGGTGACGCCCGGAATGACGCCAGGAGTGCCCCGCGTGACGCCGGCGCTCGCGCCCGGCGCGGCGCTTGCGGACTTCCAGGCGCCCACCCCGGCGGCGCCCCAGAACGTCTCGCCGAGCGCCGGCGCATGCACGACGCCGGCGAGCACACGCGCGCCCTGCACCCACGCGACGTTGACCGTGAACTCGCCGTTGCGGGCCAGGAACTCCTTGGTGCCGTCGAGCGGGTCGACGAGAAAGTAGCCGACGGCCGGATCGAAGTTGTCCGTCGCCGCCTGGCCCTCTTCGCTGAGCACGGCGGCGCCGTTGAACATGAGCGCGAGGCGCGAGCGGATCAGGCGGTCGGCGACGAGGTCGGCCTCGGTGAGCGGCGAGTCGTCGGCCTTGCGCTGCACCTCGACGGCCTGGGCCTCGCCGGCGGCGCACAAGCGGGCATAGACGGCGAGGATGGCCGCGCCGGCCGCCTCGGCAACGCCGCGCAGCGCGGCCAGGCGCGGCTCGGTCCATTCGAAGGGGACGGCGCTCATTGGGCGCTCATCGGACGCTTGCCGCGCGTTCGGCGGTTCGAGCGCCCTCGGGGGCTTGGGCATCCTGGGCGCCCTTGGTGTCTCGGGCGTCTCGGGCGTTTCGCGCGTCACCGCCCCGGTCGGAACCGACTCGGGCTGCCTTCGAGGCCATCGCCTCAGCCGCCGCGTCGATACGCCGCAGCGCCTGCTCACGCGCGCTCGTGCCGAGAAAGCTCGCCGCCGCGGCCTGCCGTGTCATCGCCAGCAGGTCGGCTTCGGTCAGCGGCGTCTCGCGCATCAGCGCCGCCATCTCGGCCGTCGTGCTGGTGCGCGAGAAGAGCGGGTTGTCGGTGTGCACCGACAGGCTCACGCCGGCGCGCCACAAGGCCGTGATCGGGTGCGCCGCGATCGACGCGGCAGCACCGGTGTGCACGTTGCTCGTCGGGCAGACCTCGAGGTGCAGCCCGCGCGCGCGCACCTCGTCGACGAGCGGGCGGCGCTCGGGGTCGGCCAGCGCGTCGGCCAGGCGCACGCCGTGCCCGATGCGGCGTGCGCCGTGGCGGGCGGCCTCGAGCACGCGCTCGGCGGCATCGGCCTCGCCGGCGTGCAGCGTCATCGGCAGGCCCGCGCGGCGCACGAGGGCCAGCGCCTCGGCGTGCTCGCTGCACGGGTGCCCGAACTCGGCGCCGGCAAGGTCGAAGCCCACGACGCCGGGTCCGCCGGGCCCGCCCCGGCCGCTTGGGCCGCGCCCGGCAAAGCGCAGCGCGAGGCGGGCGGCGCGCAGTGTCTCGCCCGGCGGCAGGTGGCGCATCGCGCAGACGATGAGGCCGCTGGGCAGCGCCGGGCAGCGCGCGAGGCCGTCCAGCAGCGCCTCGACCACTGCGTCGGCCGAGAGGCCGAAGGCCTCGAACAGCAGCGGCGCGATGCGGAACTCGGCCAGCACCGCGCCCTCGGCCAGCGCGTCCTCGGCCACCTCGCGCGCCACGCGCGCCAGCGCATCGACCGAGGCCATCGCCGCGACGGTGAGCGCAAAGCCCTCGAGAAACCGCTCCAGGCTGCCGGCATGCGCGTTGGCGTCGAGCCAGGCGGCCATCGTGCGCGCATCGCGCGCCGGCGGCTCGACGCCGCGCTCGCGCAGCAGCGCGAGCAAGGAATCGATGCGCAACGCGCCATCGAGGTGCTCGTGCAGCACCACCTTGGGCAAGGCAGCGGCACGGCGCGCCGCATCACCGGCCGCCTGATCGACAACGGGGGCGGGTCCGGCCTTGGCACGATCCATGCCCCCGATGCTAGAGCCTGTCAGCGCCACGAGGAGGGCTCGCGTGGCGTTGCCGGGTCCTAGGGCGAACCGGGACAGCCCCGGCCGCGCCGCCTTGTTATCCTGCCGCCCCTAATCCAATCCACTCAACCCGCGCCCAGGAGGCCCTGCATGTCGCCACGTGTGCCCACGATGCTGATCGCCCTCGCTGCGGCCCTTGCGGCCGGCGGCGCCATGGCGCAGAAGCAGCCCGCCGTCGTCTACGACATGGGCGGCAAGTTCGACAAGAGCTTCAACCAGGCCGCCTTCGACGGCGCCGAGCGCTGGAAGAAGGAGACGGGCAAGCCCTATCTCGAGTTCGAGATCAGCAACCCCACCCAGCGCGAGCAGGCCAAGCGCCGCATGGCCGAGCGCGGTGCCGACCCGATCGTCGGCATCGGCTTCGCACAGGGCAGCAGCACCGAGGCGGTGGCCAAGGACTTCCCGAAGATCAGCTTCGCCATCATCGACTCGGTGGTGCCGCTGCCCAACGTGCAGAGCATCGTCTTCAAGGAGCACGAGGGCAGCTTCCTCGTCGGCATGATGGCGGCGATGGCGAGCAAGACCGGCAAGGTCGGCTTCGTCGGCGGCATGGACATCCCGCTCATCCGCAAGTTCCAGTGCGGCTACGAGCAGGGCGCGAAGTTCGCCAACCCGAAGGTGCAGGTGACGGCCAACATGACCGGCACCACGCCCACCGCATGGAACGACCCGGCGCGCGGCGCTGAACTGGCGAAGAGCCAGTTCGCGGGCGGCGTCGACGTGGTGTTCGCGGCCGCCGGCGGCACCGGCGTGGGCGTGTACCAGGCGGCCAAGGACGCCGGCAAGCTCGCCATCGGCGTCGACAGCAACCAGAACCACCTGCACCCGGGCACCATGCTCACGAGCATGGTCAAGCGCGTCGACGTCGCCGTCTTCAACGCCTTCAAGGGCATCAAGCCCGGCGTCACGGCACTCGGCCTGGCCGAGGGCGGTGTCGACTACGCACTCGACGAGCACAACGCCAAGCTCGTCAGCGCCGACATGAAGAAGAAGGTCGACGCCGCCAAGGCCGACATCATCAGCGGCAAGATCAAGGTCATCGACTACATGGCCGCGAACGCCTGCAAGTAATTCGCCATGTCGGCCCCGCACCCCGCCGTGGTGATGCGGGGCATCGAGAAGCGCTTCGGCGCGGTGCACGCCAACCGCGACGTCGCGCTCACCGTGCGCGCCGGCAGCGTGCACGGCATCGTCGGCGAGAACGGTGCCGGCAAGAGCACGCTGATGTCGATCCTGTACGGCTTCTACCAGGCCGACAGCGGCAGCATCGAGCTCGAAGGCAAGCCGGCGCGCATCACCGGCTCGCGCGAGGCCATCGCGCTCGGCGTCGGCATGGTGCACCAGCACTTCATGCTCGTGGACACGCTCTCGGCGCTCGACAACGTGATGCTCGGCGCCGAGCCCGACTGGCGCCTCGGCGCCGCGCGTGCCACGGTGCGCGCCCGGCTCGAAGCGCTGATGCGCGACACCGGCCTCGTCGTGGATCTCGATGCGCTCGTGCGGGACCTGCCGGTCGGCGAGCGGCAGCGTCTGGAGATCCTGAAGGCGCTGTACCGCGGCGCGCGCATCCTCATCCTCGACGAGCCGACGGCCGTGCTGACGCCGCAGGAGACCGAGCAGCTCTTCGAGACGCTGCGCGCGCTGCGCGCGCAGGGCACGACGATCCTGCTCATCACGCACAAGCTGAAGGAGATCATGGCGCTGGCCGATCACGTGACGGTGATGCGCCAGGGCCAGGTGGTGCTCGACGCCCCGATCGCCGAGGTCAGCCTGGACAGCCTCGCCGAGGCGATGGTGGGGCGGCGCGTGCACCTGGGCCGCGCCGACACCAACGGCAGCCCGCGCCAGGTCGAGCCCGGCGCGGTGCTGCTCGAGGCGAGCGGCCTCACCTGGCGCGACACGCTCGGCGTCACGCGGCTGGCGGACGTTTCGCTGAAGCTGCGCGAACGCGAGATCGTCGGCATCGCCGGCGTCTCGGGTAACGGCCAGAGCGAACTGCTCGACGCGCTCGCCGGCCTGCTCGTGCCGCAGCAGGGGCGGCTGCGCATCGGCGGGCGCGAGTTCACGGCGGCCCGGCCGGGTGGCTGGCTCGACCCGGCCACGGCGCGCGAGCTGCGTATCGCGCATGTGCCCGAAGACCGCCACAAGCGCGGCCTCGTGCTGCCCTTCGCGGCCTGGGAGTCGGCGACGCTCGGCTACCAGAAGAAGCCGCGCTACGCCCGCCGCGGCTGGCTGCAGGGCGCCGTGATGCGCGGCGACTGCGCCGCGATGATGGAGCGCTACGACGTGCGGCCGCGCAACGCGTCACTGCGCAGCAGCACGTTCAGCGGCGGCAACCAGCAAAAGCTCGTGCTCGCCCGCGAGGCCTTCGGCCGCCCCGACGAGCCGCGCGTGCTGCTCGTCGGCCAGCCGACGCGCGGCGTCGACATCGGCGCCATCGAGTTCATCCACGGCCGCCTGCGCGCCATGCGCGACGCCGGCGGCGCCGTGCTCGTCGTGTCCTCCGAGCTCGACGAGATCCTGGCGCTGGCCGACCGCGTGCTGGTGATGAATGCCGGCCGCATCGCCGGCGAGCTGCCGAGACGGGGCACCCTGCGCCGCTCGTGTCCTCTTCCGGCGGCCCGGCTCGCAAGCTCGCAGGGCCCCCGGATGCCCCCTTTACCTCGCTGCGCAGGGCGCCCCATCGGCCCGATCCGGCACCAGCGGCGGCACGCCCTCGTCGCATGCCAACCCTGGTGCCCGCCGAGGCCGCCGGGTGGTCGGCTCAGCGAGGTAAAGGGGGCATTCGGGCGCCCTGCGAGCTTGCGAGCCGGGCGGCCGAAAGAGGACACGAGCAGAGCCGACCACCCGGCGGCCTCGGCGCGCCACGGCCTTGACACGCCACGCCCTCGACACGCCACGCCCTCGGCGCGCCACAGCCTCGACACGCCACGACCTCGCCACGCCACGGCCTCGCCACGCCACGGCATCGGCCCGCCACCCCCTCTGCGCCCCACGACCAAGGCGCACAACCCGTGACCCACCCCGTCGAGCTGCCGCGCTGGGTCGACGTGGCCGTGCTGCCGGCCGTCAACCTCGCGCTCGCACTCGCCGTCGCCGCCATCGTCGTGATGGTCGTCGGCTTCCAGCCGGCGCAGGTGCTGGCGCTGCTGGTGAAGGGCGCCTTCGGCTCCAAGGCCGGCATCAGCTACACGCTGTACTACGCCACCACCTTCGTCTTCACCGGTCTGGCGGTGGCGGTGGCGCTGCACGGCGGCCTGTTCAACATCGGCGCCGAAGGGCAGGCGATGCTCGGCGGGCTCGGCGTCGGCCTGGCCGCGCTCGGCCTCGCGCCGCACCTGCCGATGGCGCTGATGCTGCCGTTGTCGGTGCTTTCCGGTGCGCTCTTCGGCATGGCCTGGGCGGCGGTGCCCGCGGCCCTGCAGGCCTGGCGCGGCAGCCACGTCGTCATCACGACGATCATGTTCAACTTCATCGCCGCGGCGCTGCTCGGCTACCTGCTCGTCAACGTGCTCAAGGAGCCGGGCAACATGGCCGCCGAGACCGCGGCGTTCGCGGCGAGCGCGCGCGTGCCCGGCGTGCACGCCGTGATGCAGGCGCTCGGCATCGACTGGCCGCGCACGCCGCTCAACCTGAGCGTGCTGCTGGCCATCGCCGCCGCCGTGGCCGTCTACCTCACGGTGTGGAAGTCGCAGCCGGGTTATGCGCTGCGCGCCGTGGGCTTCGCGCCGGAGGCTTCGCTGTACGCGGGCATCCGGCCGCCGCGCCTCATCATGCTGTCGATGGCGATCTCGGGCGCGCTCGCCGGCCTCGTCGGCGTCAACGAGATCGCCGGCGCACACGGCCGCCTGCTCGGCGAATTCGTCGCCGGCGCCGGCTTCACCGGCATCGCGGTGAGCCTCATCGGCCGCAACCACCCGGTGGGCATCGTGCTCGCCGCCATCCTCTTCGGCGCGCTGTACCAGGGCGGCGCCGAACTCGCGTTCGAGATCAAGGGCTTCAGCCGCGACATGGTGTTCCTGTTGCAGGGGCTGATCGTGCTCTTCGCCGGCGCCATGGCGCAGGTGGCGGCGCCGTGGCTGGCGCGGCTGGTCGCGCTCTTCGCGCGGCGCCCGGCGGCGCGGGTCGCGCCGGCGCAGCCCGGTTGAAACGCGTGGTCGGCGGCCGCCATGGATGACGTCCTCATCGGCACCCTCGTGGCGAGCACGCTGCGCGTGAGCGTGCCGCTCATCCTGTGTGCGCTCGCCGGTGTGCTGAGCGAACGCAGCGGCGTCATCGACCTCGGCCTCGAGGGCAAGATGCTGCTCACCGCCTTCACCACCGCGAGCGTCGGTGCACTCACCGGCTCGATGCCGCTGGCGCTGGCCGCCGCCCTCGTCGTCGGCGTGGCGCTGTCGATGCTGCACGGCTACGCTTGCGTCACGCACGGCGGCGACCAGGTGGTGCTCGGCGTCGCGATCACGATGATGGCCGCCGGCCTGACGGTGGTGCTCGGCATCGCCTGGTTCCACCTCGGCGGGCAGACGCCGCCGCTGGCCGAGGCGGTGCGGCTGCACGCCGTCTTCGCCGGCACGACGGCCTGGCTGGGGGAGGTGCCGTGGGTCGGCAAGACGCTCGCGCTCGCGCTCTTCGGCCACAACGCCTTCGTCTATGGCGCGCTGGTCGCGGTGGGTGCGGTGTGGTGGCTGCTCTACGGCACGCGCTTCGGCCTGCGCCTGCGCGCCACCGGCGAGAACCCGAACATGGTCGACGCCGCCGGCGTCTCGGTGAAGGGGCTGCGCTACGCGGCGCTGGCGCTGAACGGCGTGCTCGCCTCGCTCGCCGGCAGCTACCTCGTGCTGGCGATGAACCCGAGCTTCATCCCGAACATGACCGCCGGGCGCGGCTACATGGCGCTGGCGGCGATGATCTTCGGCAAGTGGCGCCCGGTGGGGGCGCTGTGGGCCTGCCTGCTGTTCGGCTTTCTCGACGCGGCGAGCATCCGGCTGCAGGGCGTGCCGCTGCCCGTCGTGGGCCTCGTGCCCGTGCAGGCGATCCAGGCGCTGCCGTACGTGATGACGGTGGTCCTGCTGGCCGGCTTCATCGGCCAGGCGGTGGCGCCGAAGGCGCTCGGGCGGCCCTACGTCAAGGAGCGCTGAGGCGCGCGCCGGGCAGCCGATGGCGAAGACCGATGCCGCACCGCTGCCGGCGCAGTTGCGCGCGCTCTTCGCGGCGGCGCGCGCGGCGCGGCCGCGGGCGCATGCGCCGTACTCGAACTTCCTCGTCGGCGCCGCCGTGCTCGACGAGCGCGGCCGTGTGCACGGCGGCTGCAACGTCGAGAACGCCGCCTACCCGCAGGGCCTGTGCGCCGAGGCGTCGGCGCTCGCCGCGATGGTGCTGGCCGGCGGCCGGCGCGCGCGCGCCGTCGCGGTGGTGGCCGCCTCGCCCTTGCTCACCACGCCGTGCGGCGGTTGCCGGCAGAAGATCGCCGAGTTCGCCGGCCCCGACTGCGCCGTCTACGTGCTGGGTGTGCGCGGCGTGCGGCGCCGCTTCACGCTCGACGAACTGCTGCCGTTCAACTTCGGCGAGGGACATCTGCCTGCGACACCTGCGCAAGGCCGCCGCCGTTGACGGCGCCGCGCGCTGTGCGCCCGGGCTTCCTCAGGTCGCGCGCCGCCCCGCCATCAGCAGCACCACGCCGGCGACGATCACGGCCGTCGCGAGCCACTCGCCCGGGCTCACCTGCTCGCCGGCCAGCCACACGCCGAGCGCCATGGCGATCACCGGGTTGACGTAGGTGTAGCTCGACGCCACCGCCGCGCTGGCGCGCGCCAGCAGCACCATGTAGGCGTTGAAGGCGATGAGCGAGCCGAAGGTCACCAGATACACCCAGGCGAGCACGGCACCGGCCGTCGGCGGCCAGGCGGGCGTCTCGCCGGCGCCCCAGGACATTGCCATCAGCAGCGCGCCGCCGCACAGCATCTCGCTCGCAAAACCCATGGCCCCGGGCGCGAGCGGCAAACGGCGTTGGCTAAGCACGCTGCCGAGCGACCAGCAGGTGATGGCCACCGTCTGCGCGACGAGCCCCGCCGGCGAGGCGGCGAAGCCCGCGCCGCGTGCGAGCAGCAGCACGCCCACGAGGCCCACCGCCATGCCCGCCACCTCGATGCGGCCTGGCTTGACGCCGAAGGCGAGGTTGAAGAGCGCGAGCACCATCGGCCCCACGGCGATGAAGGCGACCACGAGCCCCGAGGCCACCGTCGTCTCGGCGAGCGCGGTGCCGCCCATGCCGCCGCCCAGCATCAACGCACCGACGATGGCGGCATGGCGCCATTGCCGCGCATCGGGCCAGGGGGTGCCACGCCAGCGCAGCCAGGCGGCGAGCAGCGCACCGGCGGCGAGAAAGCGCGTGCCCATCTGGAAGAAGGGCGGAAGGCTGACGAGCGCGAACTTGATCGCGAGATAGGTCGAGCCCCAGATGAGCCAGGTGGCGGCGAGGCAGGCCAGCACCAGCGGCGGCAGGCCGGGCCGGCGCAAGCCGGCCCCGGCGCTGCGGACGAGCGTGTTCATGGGCCTCATGTTGCACGGACGCGCCGACGCCGGCCATGCGCGATCGAAGGTCCGCGCGGCGCGGCGCTTGCGAGAATCAAGCTTCGATCGGGACTTTGCCTTCAGCGCCCAAACCCTCGTCAGGAGGCCGCCATGCCCGCCCCCGCCGCCCCCGCCGCCCTGGACGCCTACGACACGCGCATCCTCGCCGAGTTGCAGGCCGACGCGCGCCTGACGATGGCCGAGCTGGGTCGCCGCGTGCACCTGAGCCAGCCGGCCGTCAGCGAGCGCGTGCGCCGGCTCGAGGCCGCGGGCGTCATCACCGGCTACCGCGCGACGGTGAACCTGAAGGCGCTCGGCTACGGCATCCGCGCGCTGATGCGCGTCGGGCGCGCCGAGTACCCGCGCGTCGTCAAGGCCGTGCAGTCGACGCCGGAGGCGCTGTCGGCCTACAACGTGACCGGCGACGACAGCTGGGTGATCGAGATCGCCGTCATCGATGTCGCCCACCTCGACGCGGTGGTGAGCAAGTTCTGCCTGCTCGCCGAGACCTCCACGGCGATCGTGCTCAACGTCGTGCGCGAGCGCGCGCCGGTGCGGCCGGCGCGCGCCGAGGACGTGAAGGCGCCGGTGCGCAAGGGCGGCGCCGAATGAGCTCTCACGACCAAGGGCGTGAGCGCGTCCGCCTGCGCGTGCTGTGCCCCACGCTGCGCGGGCATGTCGGCGGCCTGAGCGATATCGAAGCGCCGCGCCACGAGATCGCGGCGCTCAGCTGGCAGCCGACCCGCGTGCTGCGGGTCGAGAACCTCGAGGCGGCGCTGGCCTTGCCCGAGATGCCCGGCACGGTGGCGCTGATGAACGTCGGCGACGTCGCCGGGTTGCTGGCCGCCAGCCCCTGGTTGCGGCAGTCGATGGCTGGCGTCGCCGACAAGGTCGATACCTCGCGGCTGGCGTTGGCCGACAAGGCCGCCACGGCAGATCAGGCCGGTGGATCCGGCGCGCCGCAGCAGCTCGACATCTTTGCCGACAGCGGTGACGTGATGCGCCGCAACGCCTGCGCCGACGCGGTGCTGGCCGACGACGCGGTGGCCGCTCGTGCTGCGCTCGCCGCCTGGCGGGCCGAGTGGCCCGACGATGCACTGCTGGAACCGGCGGCGCGGCTGTGCGCTTTCCTGCACGCCGACGGGCGCGCGCAGCCCGCGCCGGCGCTGAGCACTTCCGAGGTGCAACGCGCCGGCCAGGTCCTCGACGGTGAAATCGGCCCGGCGGCCGCCACCGTCCTCGGCCCCGAAGCCACTGCCTGGCTGCACGACCGATGGCGGCGCCTGGCCGAGCAGGCGCGCGCCGTGCCTTGGCATCCCGAGCACGCGCCCGCGCATGCCGCAGCCCTCTTCCTGCGCGCGGCGCAGTGGCAGGCGGCGGCGCAGGCGGTGCAGTCCATCGAGTCGTGGCGGCGCATCCCGCAGCCGCTGCTGTGGATGGCCGAGGCGCGCTGGCACATCGACGGCGCCGATGCGGCCTGGCCGCTGCTCGCCGAGGCTTTCTGGCTGGCTCCGGAGCGCGCGCATGCCCTGCTCGAATCGCTGGCCGACACAAGGCTGCGGCGCCTGTTGACGCGCTTCGAAGACGACTTCGCCCCCGACCGCGAGCGCGACTGGGCGTGGTGGCCGGCCTGGCTGGCCGTCGACCAGCCGCTGCTCGCGGAGGTGCTGGACCGGGCCGAGAAGATGCCGGATCGCGACGCGGCTGCAGGCTGCCACCTCGTGATCGCGCTGCTGCGCCTGGAGCGCGGCGGCCTGCACCACGATCTGGTCGCGGCGCGCAAGGAGCTGCGCGCGCTCGAGCCGCGCTTGTTCGAGTGCTACATGCGCACTCGCTAGGAGCGCGCTAGTAGCGTAGTAGCGCGCGCGACGCCTCGACACCCGATCGGCTTGCGGACCTTGCCTGTCGACGCCCACGGCTGGTCTACGATGTCGTGGCGAATTCTTCTCCGAATCGATCCGATGAACACCAAGCCCTCCCCCGATGCCGCCACGGCCGCCGTCGAGGCCACCGCCGCGCGCCTGCGCGCCACCGGGCGGCGGCCGGCGATCGCGGTGCTGCTCGGTTCGGGTTGGGGGCCGTTCGCCGACGCGGTGCAGGATCCGCTCGCCATCCCCTACGAGGAACTGCCGGCCTTTCCGGTGCTGCAGGTCGGCGGCCATGCCGGACGCGTGGTGCTCGGCCGCCTCGGCCGGCACGAGGTGGCGGTGCTCGCCGGCCGCAAGCACGCCTACGAGACCGGCACCGCCGACGGCATGAAGGCCGCGGTGCGCTCGCTCGCGCGCGCCGGCGTGCAGGTGCTCGTGCAGACCAACGCGGCGGGCAGCCTGACGCTCGCGCTGCCGCCCGGCTCGACCATGCTCATTGCCGACCACCTCAACCTTGCGCAGCAGTCGCCGCTCTTCGGCGAGCCGGGCGACGAGCGTTTCGTCTCGATGGTGAACGCCTACGACGCGGCGCTGCGCGAGGGGGCGCGGGCCGCGCTGCGCGGGCTGCAGGGGCAGGAGCCGGGCCTCGATGCCATCGGCGAAGGCGTCTACGCCTGGTTCATGGGCCCGCAGTTCGAGACGCCGGCCGAGATCCGCATGATGCAGCTCCTCGGCGCGCAGGCGGTGGGCATGAGCACGGTGCCGGAGACCATCGTCGCGCGCCACGCCGGGCTGCGCGTGCTCGCGGTTTCGCTGCTCACCAACATGGCCGCCGGCCTCTCCGACGAGAAGCTCAGCCACGCGCACACGCTGGCCACGGCCGCCGCGGCGAGCGCGCGCGCGGTGGCGCAGCTCACGGCCATCGTGCGTGGCATGTCGCTCTGAGGTCGGGGCGCCGCGATGTCTTCCGCCACCCCCACCCCTCTTGCCGATGCGCCTGCGACGGCGCGGCTCGCGCTCGCCTGCCTCGACCTCACGAGCCTGAACGACGGCGATACCGCCGCCGATGTGCACAAGCTCTGCCGGCGCGCCGTCGGCGCGCCCGGCCGCGGTGCGGTCGCCGCCGTCTGCGTGTGGCCGCGCTTCGCGGCGCTGGCACGGCACGGCCTGCCGGGCGACATCGCCGTCGCTGCCGTGGCCAACTTCCCCGATGGCGGCAGCGATGTCGAACGCGCGCTGCGCGACACGCGCGAGATCGTCGCCGCCGGCGCGCAGGAGGTCGACGTCGTGCTGCCCTGGCGTGATTTCGCCGCCGCCCCGGCGTTGCTGAAGGCGGTGCGGCGTGCCTGCGCCGGCCTGCGCCTCAAGGTCATCCTCGAGACCGGCGAGCTCGGCTCGGACGACGCCATCCGCCGCGCCTGCCGCATCGCACTCGATGCCGGCGCCGACTTCCTGAAGACGAGTACGGGCAAGGCCAGGGTCAACGCCACGCTGCCGGCAGCGCGCCTGCTGCTCGAGGCCATCGCTGCCGACCGGCGCGCCGCCTCGCGCGTGGGTTTCAAGCCGGCGGGCGGCATCCGCACCGTGGCCGACGCCGGCCAGTACATCGCGCTCGTGTCCGAGATGCTCGGGCGCGAAGCGGTCGGCCCGATGCGCTTTCGCATCGGCGCGAGCGGCCTGCTCGACGACATCGAGGCCGTGCTCGGCGGCGGGGGCTCCCCGCCGGCAGCGGCCAGCAACTACTGACGATCATCGAAGGACCTGGGAGGACTGTTCATGCTGTCTAGCGCGCCGACCCGCTCATCGCCTGCCTCGACGCCGGCTTCATTGACCTCATTGACTGCACTGGCCGCACGGGTCGCCCGGGCTGCGCCGGCCGCCCTGGCCACGCTGGCGCTGCTCGCCGGCTGCGCCGTGGAGCCGCAGCGAGCCACCGAGCCGGTGCAGGTGAAGGTGCTCGCGATCAACGACTTCCACGGCAACCTCAGGCCCAGCGCCGGCGGCATTCGCATCAAGGACCCGGCCGACCCGGCGAAGACGGTGGTCGTGCCGGCCGGCGGCAGCGAGCACCTGGCCACGCTCGTGGCGCAGCTGCGCGCGAAGAACCCGAACCACGTCTTCGTCGCCGCCGGCGACCTCATCGGCGCCACGCCGCTGCTCTCGGCGCTCTTCCGCGACGAGCCGACCATCGAATCGCTGAGCCTGATGGGGCTGGAAGCGAGCGCGGTCGGCAACCACGAGTTCGACAAGGGCGCCGACGAGCTCGTGCGCATGCAGCGCGGCGGCTGCGCGGCGGCGTCCGCGGTCGGCAGCGGCGAGGCTTGCAAGGGCCCGCAGCCGTTCAAGGGCGCCGGCTTCAAGTACCTCGCGGCGAGCACGGTGGTCAGCGCCACCGGGCAGACGCTGTTCCCGGCCTACCACGTCAAGCGCTTCCAGGGCATTCCGGTGGCCTTCATCGGCCTCACGCTGAAGGACACGCCGACCATCGTCGTGCCTGACGGCGTGCGCGGCCTCGCCTTCCGCGACGAGGCGGAGACGGTGAACGCGCTCGTGCCCGAGCTGAGGAAGCAGGGCATCGAGGCCATCGTGCTGCTCATCCACGAAGGCGGCGTGCCGACCGGCGACTACAACGAATGCCCGGGCATCAGCGGGGCGATCGTTGGCATCGTCAACAAGCTCGACAAGGCGGTGGACGTGGTGGTGAGCGGCCACACGCACCGCGCCTACAACTGCCGCATCGACGGGCGCCTCGTCACCAGCGCCGACAAGTACGGCACCGTCGTGAGCGAGATCGACCTCGTGCTCGACCCGAAGACCGGCGACGTGACGAGCGCGCGCGCCGACAACCTGATCGTGCGCACGACGTTCGCCAAGGACCCCCGGCAGACGGCGCTGCTCGAGACCTACGAGCGCCTGGTGGCGCCGCTTGCCAAGCGCGTGGTCGGGCGCATCGGCGCGCCGCTCGCGCGCACGCCGGCACCCAGCGGCGAGAGCGCGCTCGGGCAGGTGATCGCCGACGCGCAGCTGGCGGCCACGGCGCGCGAGTTCGGCGCGCAGGTGGCGCTGATGAACCCGGGCGGCATCCGCGCCGACCTCGGCGCCAAGCCCGGCGACGATGGACAGGTGCGCTACGAGGACCTCTTCTCGGTGCAGCCGTTCTACAACAACCTCGTGACGATGACGCTCACCGGCGCGCAGCTCGCGCAGGTACTCGAGCAGCAGTGGGTGAACCAGCCGACGGCCGCCGGGCGCGTGCTGAGCGTCTCGCGCGGCTTCAGCTACACCTGGGACGCCGGCAAGCCGCCCGGCCAGCGCATCGTGGCCGGCAGCCTAAAGCTGAACGGTGCGCCTGTCGCGGCCGACGCCCCCGTGCGCGTCACCGTCAACGGCTTCCTCGCCAGCGGCGGCGACAACTTCACCGGGCTGCGCCAAGGCACGAACCGGCGCACCGGCATGATGGATATCGATGCTTTCGAAGCGCACGTGAAGGCCAACCCGGGGCTCGTGCCGGGCGCGCTCGATCGCATCGCGCGGCTGAACTGAAGAGACTGAAACGCGCGGAGCCCGGTGCTTGCGATGCGGCTGCCGCAGCAGGTCATCGCCGCCAAGCGCGACGGCGGCACCTTGGCGCCGGCGCAGATCGACGAGTTCGTCGCCGGCCTGGTGGCGGGGCCGCAGCAAGGCTGGAGCGACGCGCAGGCCGCAGCGATGGCGATGGCCATCTGCTGCCGCGGCATGGATGGCGCCGAGACGGTGGCGCTGACGCACGCGATGACGCGCTCGGGGCGCGTGCTCGACTGGCGCGCCGAGGGCTTCGGCGGCCCCGTGCTCGACAAGCACAGCACCGGCGGTGTCGGCGACAAGGTGAGCCTGATGCTGGCGCCGCTGTTGGCCGAGGCCGGTGCCGATGCCGGCGTCATCGTGCCGATGGTCAGCGGCCGCGGCCTCGGTCACACCGGCGGCACGCTCGACAAGCTCGAGGCGCTGCCGGGCTACGGCGTCAACCCGGCGCACGAAACGCTCGTGCGCGTGCTGCGCGACGCGGGCTGCGCCATCGTCGGCGCATCGGCCGATCTGGCCCCGGCGGACCGGCGGCTGTACGCCATCCGCGACGTCACCGCCACCGTCGAGAGCGTGCCGCTGATCACCGCGAGCATCCTGAGCAAGAAGCTCGCGGCCGGGCTCTCGGCTCTGGTGCTCGACGTGAAAGTGGGCAGCGGCGCGATGATGCCGACGCTTGCGGCGGCGCGCGCGCTGGCGCAGAGCCTCGTCGACGTGGCCGCCGGCGCGGGGCTGCCGGCGCGGGCCCTCGTGACCGACATGGACCGGTTGCTCGGCTGCACGGCCGGCAACGGGCTGGAGGTGCAGGAGGCGATCGCCTTCCTCGCCGGCCTCGGGCCGCATGCACGCGAGCCGCGCCTGCTGGAGCTGACGCTCACGCTCGCGGCGCACGCGCTGCAGCTCGGCGGCGTGGCGGCGGATCTGCGCCAGGCGCGCGCGCGGGCCGAAGCGGCGCTCGCCGGCGGCGGCGCGGCCGAGCGCTTCGCGCGCATGGTGGCGGCGCTGGGCGGGCCGCGCGATGTGCTGAAGGCGCCGGGGCTCGCCACCGCGCCGGTGCAATTCGACGTGTTGGCCGCGCGCGGCGGCCGCGTGCGGCGCGTCGACGTGCGCGCGCTCGGCATGGCGGTGGTGGCCCTCGGTGGCGGGCGGCGCCATGGCGGCGAGCGCATCGATCCGCGCGTGGGGCTCTCGCAGGTCGCCGCGCCGGGGCAGCAGCTGAGTGCCGGGGAGCCGCTCGCGCACATCTTCGCCGCCGATGCGGCCACCGCCGAGGCCGTGAGCGCGCTCGTGGCCGCGGCCTTCACGCTCGACGAGGAGGTGGCCGCTGCGCCCTTTTCGGCGGAACCCGCGCCGGCCGGGCAGACGGCCGCCCCGCTCGTGCACGAGGTGATCGCCGCTCGGGTGGCGCCGGCGGTGCCGGGCGCGCCACAATCGCGGCCGTGACCTCATCAGTTCGTCCGGTTCGCTTGGTTCGTGTTCTTCGCGCCGCCGCCTGGGCGCTGGTCGCGGCCTGCGGTGCCGGCACGGCCTTCGGGCAGGCGCCGGGCGCCGCATCGTCTTCTGCCTCGGGCAGCGGCGGCGCGGTGGGCGGTGCCGCCCAGCGCGCCGGCCAGGCCACCGCGCAGGGCGTGCAGCGCGCCGGGTCGGCGACGGCCGGGGGCGTGGAACGTGCCGCCTCGGCCACGGCCGGTGGCGTGCAGCGCGCCGCTTCGGCCACGGCCGGTGGCGTGCAGCGCGCGGCGTCGGCCACGGCATCGGGCGTGCAGCGGGCTTCCTCGGCGACGGTGCGCGGCGCGACGCGCGCGCAGCAGGCCGCGGCCAGCGGCGTGCGGCGTGCGGCCAGCGCGGTCGAGCAAGGCGCGCGCCGCGCCGGGTCTGCGGTGGACCAGACGGCGCGCCGGCTCGGCGTGCCCGGTGCGGGTACGCCGCCGGCCAAGGACCCCCAGCCCGGCAGCAGCAACTGAGAGCATCCCAGGCCCCTTTGACGCCCGGCGTTCGCGCAGGAACACATGTGCTTGCCGCAAATCAACGGCTTGGAGGTGTTGTTTCTCTTGAGCCGGGTCGCGGCAGGGACTCTCCCGGTCGCTTCATGGGCGCCGGGTCTCCGCGCCTGCCGTTCCTTGGACATCCGGACTGTTGGTGATCTGCTCGAACCGCTGCGCGCTCGCAAGCACAGTGTCGAGGCGGGGTACTTCGCCGAAGACCATCCCCGCCATCGCCTCGTAGTCCCGCGCGAGCGCGTCCAGCATCGCAGCGCTGGGCGTCAGCGTGAACGTGCCGGGCGCCGCCGAGTCGAGGCCGAGGTCCGCGCTGCCGAAGAACAGCCGCGCGTGGCGGGCGCAGTCGAGCGCGAGCGCGTGATCGGCTTGCCACTCGGCAGCCTTACCGGCTTGCAGCAGCTGGTGCACGTCGTAGTAGTGGCGTGAGACGCGCTGGCCGCCGTGGCGCAGTTCGCCCCGGCGGTCGTGCCACTGCCGCAGGCCGTGCAGGATGATGACCTTGTCCCAGAACGTGCGCTCGGGTTTGACGGTCGTGACGCCACTCACCGACACGTCGAGGTCGGGCAGGTCTTGCGCAACGTAGGGTGTGACGGTCGCGGCGACGTGCGGGTCCAGCGCCGACTTCGCGCCGGACTCGATCTTCACGGCGGAGCGGATGTACTCGCCGTCACTGCGGGCCGTCACGGCGGGGAACCGGAACAGCAGCGTCTGGTTGTCCTTGTCTTCCGGGTCGAGCTCGAGGCGGAAGCTCGCGCCGGGGATCATCGACGCGGCGAGCTGGCCGAACTGCTCCATCAGCGGCCCGGCAATGTAGGCCTGACAGGCCGTACGGATCGCATCGAGCCGCGCGCGGCGCTTCTTCCCGCTCAGCGCGTCGAGCTCGACCACGTCGGCCGGCTGTCCGAGGTCGTCGCGGAAGACAGTGATGTCGATGTCCTCGGAGAAGCGGGGGATCAGCCCGAAGGCCTTCGACAGCGACGTGCCGCCCTTGAAGAGCAGCCGAGGTCCGCCGGCCGGCAGGCCGTTGAACAGCGCGTCCAGGGTCCAGCAGACCCAGAAGTCCTTCTCGACGTTCTGGACGGCGGTGCCGAGGCGGGCGGCGGTCGCCAGGAACAGGCCGCGCCGTTCGTCATCGCTGGCGGTGATCACGCTGTTGTAGGCCGGGTTCAACGAGCGGTCTCTGCGTGTTTGGTCGAGCGACGGCGAGCGACGGGCTGTTGCGAGCGGCGGCGCGGCGGCGCGCCGGTCGATGCCGCCTGTGGATCGCAGCCCGGCAGTTCGCGAACCAGGCTCTGCATCCAGGCCGGCATGACGCTGAAGCCCTCGAGCAGATCCTGGCGGATCGCGGCGCCGTGGGTCGAGTCTGCGAGCACCTTGGCGAGGCGGCCCAGGATGCGGTCGTGATCCGAAGTCAAGGTGTCCTTCAGCCAGTACAGCGCCTGAACGACGCGCATGGCGGGGCGTCCGGCCCAGTAGAGGCGGCTGGGCGCGGTCTGCTTGAACTCGATGTTGAGCTTGTCGAGATTGATGGCGCGTCGGCGGGCATCGGTGTGGATGGTGACGCGGGCGGGAACCGCGTCGGTCAGGCCGAGGTCGTTGGCCGCCGTCATGCCGTCCACCAGCAGGCGCAGCTGGTCGCGGCGGGCGATGGCTTCCACAACGGCGCGGTAGTCCGGCGTCGTGGGCCGCTTCGTCAGCCTGTTGAGCGCCGGCCGGTCGTACAGGCCGCGATCGATGCGGCGCAGTTCGTCGGCCTGCACCATGCGCTGCAGCGCCTTGTCGATGGCGTCGCGGTTGCCGAGCTGCGCGAAGTCGGCCGGCACCCAGACGTGGCCGGGGCCGGCGGCATTGATGAGCGCGGAGATGCGGGACTTGAGGTCGGACACGGGATGATCCTGTCCGATATTTGTATATGTTGTTCGGACGGATGGCAAGGCCCGTTGTCCGAAAAATGTAGTTCGATTTCGGACTCTTTGGTGCTTGTCCGCACAGACCGACGTGACGATGAGGTCCTCGCCTGCTCGCACGCCTAGCGTTTGAAACGCGGAGTCCATGACTCGATCAATGCAGCCTCGTCCTCTTCTTCTTCGGGCTCGGGCACCGCGATGTTGTAGAGCACCGTGAGCGTCTTGCCGTAGCTGCCCAGCCCGATGACGTCTTCGTCGATCGCGATGCGGCGTCGGCCGCCAAACCAGTCCTGGAGATTGGAGCCTGCCTCAATGCGCACGGCACGCCGCACGCTTTCAGCGTCCTGGTTGAACGCGAAGGTGGGCGTGTTGCGCGGCACGGCCTCGCGTTTGTGCAGCCAGTCGATGCCGTCAACGGCCTTGAGGGCTTCGGACATGAAGCACTGATCGATCTTGTCGCCGACACTGACGATGATCGCTGCCGGCTCGCGCGTGCATTGGGCGTAGCGGATGGCGGTGGCGTGCAGCGAGGTCTTGCACAAAGTTCCCAGATTCTCGACGGCGGCCAGGCCCTGACCGGCGCGCTCAAGCGCCGGAAAGAACAGGTGGCGTGGCATCAACAAGCCGGCGGCGAAACCGTCGGCCTCCATCTCGTAGCGGTCCTTTGACGTGAACTGCGCGCGGGACTCATGGACGCCGCGCGCGTCGAGCACCGCCTCGGGGTGGCCTGGCAAAAAATAGTGCCCGAGTTCGTGGCCGACGCTGTACCGCTGGAACGGCTCGTTGTCGATGTGCATGGCGTAGGCGATGGCGAATTCGTTGCCGACGCGGATCAGCATGCCGGACACGCCGGCATTGCTGGCAGGCTTGGCGGCCACGGTGATCTTGAACTCGGCGGCGATCGCGAACGGATCGATCGGGAGCGCGGCGATGCCCCAGTCCTTGATGTACTTCTCGGCGGCCAACGCGCCATAGGCGTAGGGGTTGGCCGTGGACTTCATTTCTTGGTGGGTCCGCCCTTGGCCGACTTGTTCGCCAGATGCGTGATGAGTTCGTCGGCGAACTTCCGGTCGGCGTCTTGCAGCGCGTTGTAGTGCCGGTGCAGCGTGTCGGCACCGGCCAGTTCCTTGAACTCGGCGACGCGCCCGAGCAGGTAGTCCGTCGTCACGTCGAGCGTGTCGGCCAGCAGGCGCAGGTTGTCGAACGACGGCTTGCGCGCGCCGGTCTCGAAGTGGGAAATCGCGGAGGGCTGCAATCCGGCTTTGGTGGCCAACTCGCCCTGCGACAGGCCACGATACTCCCGCGCGGTGCGCAGGCGATCAGGGAAAACTTCTGAGGGGGGGCTTGACGCCGACATGACGCTTTCGTATATTTGTAAGTGACGCATGCGTCTACGGTCCCTCGGGGCCTTTTCTTGAGCCAGGGTGTTGACGAATTCGTCTTATCTTAGATGACGCTCCTGGCGCGAGCAAGACGAAAGGAAAGAAGATGGCCGACACCCAAGTCACCTGCATCACCAAGCCGCACCCGCAGAGCGCGCACGAGCACATCACCCACCTCGGCAAACCGCCGCAGTGGGTGTGGCCGCGCGAACAGGTCATCGCCAGCATCGACGCGAAGACCAACACCTTCTTCGTGCTCGACCCCCGCACTGGAAAGCGCTCCGAGATAGGCGTCGTGCGCGAGGCGGGGAAGGACCCGTACCTGCGCACTTACGCCGACGGGTACTACAACAACAATCTGCTGTCGTTGGACCAGTGCCCGTATCGCTGACGCGCCACGCGATAGGCCGCCGGGGCGCGATCTCGCATCGCACCCGGCGCGAACTCAGGCGCATGACTCAGGAACAGAAAGATCACCATGACCAAGAAAGACATTCATGTCGTGCCGCACGGCGATGGCTGGGCGACCCGCAAGGAAGGCGCGCAACGCGTCGGCCACACCGCTAACACGCAGCAGCAGGCCTACCAGCAGGCGCGTCAGCAGGCGAAGCGCGAAGGCGTCGAGGTTGTGATCCATCGTCCGGACGGGACGATCCGCAACAGCAACAGCTTCGGCAATGACCCGAGCCCCCCGAAGGACAAGAAGCACTGAGCCTCGCGCTCACCACGCGCCCGAGCGTGACGCCGATGAACTCCATGGAGTAGTGAAGCGCGCGCTCGTAGCGGCGGCGCTTGTGTGCATTTCCGAGAGTGACGAACCACTCAGTCTCGGACGGGATGTCGGCCGGCTGCTGAAGGCCTTGCGTGTGAGTAGCCGGTTGTGCCATTGGGTCGTGATCGCTGTGCTGGTTCTACGACCTCGCCGGGTTGAGGCGGCGCTGGCGGTAGCGCACCGTCTCATGTTGCCTTCCGCAGCCTCAAAGGCGTGGCACCCGGGAAAGAATTTCGTGGCTCAATGGCTGGCCTATGCGAGGCCTATGCGTACCTCTGTCGACGCTTCACCCTGCGCTTCGCGGCACACGGCGCACGACTCGAGGCCAGTGCAACTCGCTACGTCTTCACTGTTGGGGACTCTCACCCCCTGCTCCTTGCCGCTCTCCCGGCGCTTTCTGAAGCATTCCGCCATGCCCGCTCGGGCGCTCTGAGGCTTCTACCAGGCGAAGCCGCCCAGGCGGCCGCCGTGCAGCCAGTAGACCTGTTCGCCGATAAGCACGCTGCGCTGCTGCGCGATCTGCCCCGGCGAGGGTGCGGGCGAGGTCGGCGGCACGATCGCCGGCTTGGCCGCCAGCGTGCCGGCGTTCAAGTCCACTTCGAGCCGCTGCAGGCGGTCGCGCGGATTGGCGTAGTTGGCGTCGACGAGATAGAGCGGCGTCGACAAGCGCATCGTGCTGCCCTGCTGCAGCATCGTCAGGCCATGACGCGACTGGTCGAGCCCGCTCTGGCTGCCGGTGCTGCCGAAGACCTGCGTTGCCAGCTCGCGCGGCCGCGTCGCGTCGGCCACGTCGAAGAGCGACACCTTGACGCCGCCCACACGCCCGGTGGCCGCGTTCACCTCCTTGCCCACGCCGAGCAGCAGCCGCTCGGACAACGGCACGAGGTGGTCGGAGAAGCCCGACACCTCGAGCACGCCGGCGATGCGCGGGTCGGCCGGATCGGCGAGGTCGAGCACGTACAGCGGGTCGACCTGCCTGAACGTGACGGCATAGCCGCGCGTGCCGGCGAAGCGCACGCCATGCAGCTGCTCGCCCGCCTTGCCGAGCGGCTCCGGCCGGCGCGCGTTGGGCAGCGTGGCGAGCGCTTCGAGCCGGCCGCCCGAGGTGCCCGCAGTGCCCGTCACTTCGCGCAGCACCGTGAGCGTGGCCGGTGACGGCGGCGTGCCGGCCGCATCGGCGGCGGTGAACCATCCCGTCGTGCCGGTGAAGCTGAGCACGCGCAGCAGGCCCTCGTGCTCGCCGAGGCGATAGCTCTTGCGCTCGGGGTCCCAGCCGAGGTGGCCGACCACCTCGCCGCTGGCACGGTAGGCCAGCTGCCCGGTGGCGCCGTCGAAGCCGAACTTGTGGATGTCGGTGTGCATCGTCGCCGGGTAACGCAGGATCGGCAGGCCCACGCCGCCGCCCGCGGTCGTGTAGGCCCAGCGCGTGCTGGCCACGTAGATCGCCTGCGTCGTCATGTAGATCGCCTCGGTGCCGCCGATGAAGCAGCGGCTCACCGGCGCGAGGTCGGTCACGCGCAGGTCGACGACGGTGATCGTCGTCACCGACAGCGCCAGCGAGGCGTTGGCCGGCTGCACCCAGCAATCGGTCTCGCTCATCAACGCCTGCGTGCCGCCGCTCGCCAGGCGGCGCAGCGGCAGCAGGTCGGTGCCGCGCGTGGCGGCGATGGCCGCTTCGCGCTCGCCCGTCGAGGCACTGGCCGGCAACTGGTCGGCGGCCAGCAGGGGCTGGTACTCGCTCACGAGTACGAGGTGGTTGCCGACGCGGCGCGCGTCGACGAGGCGGCCGTCGAACTCGAGGCGCGTGCTCGCGCTCGGGCGCGCCGGGTCGGCGACATCGAAGCGTTCGACGGCGACGAGGTTGCGCATCCACACCGGCCCGGGCAGCAGGATCGTCGGCGGGCAGATGTCGACGCAAGGGTTGCCGACGACGCCGGCCCAGCCCTCGCTCGCCGCGGCGAGCGCGTTGCTGTCGGCGGAAAGGACGAGGCCGCGCGGCGCGAGCGCGGTGGCGCCGCCGAAGGCGAGCGGCGCCGCGCCGCGTTCTTCGAGCGCGCCCGAGGCGAGGCGGCGCGTCGTGCGCAGCAGCGGCTTGCCGCTGTCCTGCAGGTCGAGGCTGAAGAGGTGCACGCCGTCGGTCTTGAGCAGGTCGGGCTCGTCGACATCGCGCTCCTGCGTGAGCGAAGTCGAGAAGGCCGGCGCGGTGCCCGGGGCCGGTGCGGCAGCGCCGACCGGCAGCGCGACGACGGTGCGGCTCGCATCGTTCACCGCGTTGCCAGCCTGGCGCTGCGCGGCCCGCTCGCGCAGCACGCGCTGCACATAGGTGGTGAGGTCGCCCGGCTGGCTCGGCTTGAGCACCGGCGTGCCCGGGTCGGGGTCCGGCGCGCTGCCGCTGCCGCCGCCGCCGCAGGCGACCAGCAGCGCCGCGAGAAGGGCGGGCCATGACAGCGATTGAAGACCGGTGCGCATCGACGAACTCCTTGTTTCTGCGGAAGCGTTGCACGCGAGGTGGCACGTGAGGCCCGGCTGCCAGCGCGCGCTTGCACGCCTTGCGGCGTTGTGGGAAAATATCCCACATGCTGTCGGATTGTCAACCACCCGACTTGTCGTGCAGCGGCCCGCGCCCGGCCTGGATGACACGGCCCCCGTGCCGTCGGCGATGACGACACCCGGCGAGCCCGGTGCCGTGTTGGCGCGCGTGTTGCACGCGCTGCGGCCGCTCGTGCGCCTGCTCGTGCACCACGGCATCACCTACGCGGCGCTGGCCGCGGCGCTGAAGCGCCTGTTCCTCGACGAGGCGAAGCGCGAGTTGCAGCGGCGCGGCATGCCCGTCACCGACAGCGCGCTGACGCTGCTGTCGGGCGTGCACCGGCGCGACGTGCGCACGCTCACGCGCGAGCCGCGCCACGCGGCGGCCGCGGCGCAGGAGACGCCGGCGCAGCGCAGCCTCGCGTCCGAAGTCGTCGGCCGCTGGATGCACGAACGCCGCTTCCTCGACAGGGCCGGCCACCCGCGCGTGCTGCCACGCGGCAAGGCGGGCGCCGGCGAGCGCGGCACCTTCGACGACCTCGTCGAGGGCATCAGCCGCGACGTGCGCCCGCGCGCCGTGCTCGACGAGTTGCAGCGCCTCGGCGTGGCCGAGGAGGGCGAGGCCGGCGTGCGCCTGCTCGCCGAGGGCTTTGCGCCGCGCCGCGGTGCCGACGAGATGGCCGAGCTCTTCGCCGCCAACGTGCACGACCACGCCGCCGCGGCGGTGGCCAACCTGCGCGGCGAGGCCAACTTCCTCGAGCAGGCGGTCTTCGTCGACGAGATCGGCGCGGACTCCGTGCGCCAGCTGTCGCAGGCCGGCGCGGCGGCGTGGAAGGTGGCGATGCGCGAGGTGATGAGCGTCGCGCAGCAGCGCTTCGACCTCGACCGCAAGGCGTTGCCGGCCGACCAGCGCCGACAGCGCGCACGCTTCGGCGTCTACTTCTTCAGTGAAGCGCAGGAATGAAAGTGAAGATCATGAACCCCGCGTCCCGGCTCGCCTCGGCGACTGTCGCCGCGATCGCCACCCTCGCCGCCGCACTCGCCCTGCTCGCCGGCTGCGGCCCCGGGCTCGGCGGCACCGGCACCGGCGCCACCGACGACGCGCTCGCCGCCTACGGCGCGCACGACGTGCCGGTGTGCCAGTCGGACTTCGCCGACCTGCTCGGCTGCACGGCACCGAGCACCGGCGCCGCACCGCTGCCGGCCACGTCGGCGCGCTTCTTCGCCGAGTCGTCGCCCGAAAGCCGCACCCTGCTCGAACTCGACGGCCAGGAGGCGCAGTGGCGCCTGCGCTGCCAGGGCATCCTCTTCGTCGGCAGCTTCGGCCAGGCCGGCAGCGCGACGCCGCGCTACTTCGGCAACGTCATCGAAGGCGGCAGCCGCGTGCGCCTGGCGACGCTGCAGGTCGAACGCAGCGGCACCGGGCTTGCCGTCACGCTCGTCGATTCGTTCGGCCGCACGCTGGCCGGGCCGCAGGCGCTGCTGCCGGTCTCCGGCGTCACGAGCGAGGCCACCTGCCCCTGACGGCGCGGCAGTCCCGCGCCGGCAGCGGGGCGGCAGCCGCTTTGCGCTACCGTGGCGGCCCATGGCCGCCAGCTGCTTGAACTGCAACGCCCCACTGCCCGAACCCAAGCCACGCTACTGCGGCGCCTGCGGCCAGGAGACGAACGTCAAGCCGCCCAAGGTGGGCGAGTTCATCCAGCAGTTCGGCGGCGCCTACTTCTCCACCGAGGGCGCGCTGTGGCGCACGCTCGCGCTGCTGCTGTTCAAGCCCGGCGAGCTGACACGGCGCTACCTGGCCGGCCGGCGCAAGCACTACGTGCTGCCGCTGCGCCTGTACCTGACCATCAGCCTGCTCGTGCTGCTCGTGCTGCGCGTGGCCTCGCCGGCCTTCAACCTGAAGCTCGGCGACGAGTCGCTCACCGGGCTGGCGGGCAGCAACAGGCCACCGAACGTCATCCTCCTCGGCTTCGGCGACGGCAAGGGCGCGGGCCTGAGGGACGGCAAGTTCTTCTGCGAAGGCCTGCCCGCCTGGATGTGCGACCGCTTCCGCGCCCGGCTCGACCTCGACCCGAAGGGCCTGCAACGCGAGATCGCGCTCTGGCCCGAGCGCTTCATGAGCCGCTGGGGCACGGCGATGTTCCTGCTCGTGCCGCTCTTCGCGCTGTTCACGCAGCTCACCTACTTCGGCCGCGGCTTGCGCTACACCGAGCACCTCGTCTACGCGCTGCACGTGCACAGCTTCTGGTTCGCGGCACTGGCGATCACGCTGCTGCCGATGCCGGGCGCCGACTTCGCCTACCTCGCGATGCCGGTCTACGCCTTCATCGCGGCGCGGCGTGTCTATGGCGGTGGCTGGTTCGGCACGGTCTGGCGCGCGCTCGTCGTGGCGATGCTCTACGGCATCGTGCTCGGCGTGGCGCTGGGCATCGTCGCGCTCTGGGCGTTCTTCTTCAGCTGAACGCGCGGCGGACGGGATCAGGCAGGAGCGCGGCCTGAGCGCGGCCTGAGCAGCGCGCAAGCGTGCGCTTGCGCGCCGCTGCCGGTGTCTCAGCCGGCGACGGCGCGCGCGATCGCCTCGCCGGCCTGCGTCGTGCTCGCCTGGCCGCCGAGATCGCGCGTCACCGGGCCCTTCGCACCCTGGGCCAGCACCTGCTCGATCGCCTTCACGACGGCGTCGTGCGCAGCGCGCTCGCCGAGGAAGTCGAGCATCATCGCCGCCGACCAGATCATCGCCACCGGGTTGGCGATGTTCTGGCCGTAGATGTCGGGCGCCGAGCCGTGCACCGGCTCGAAGAGCGAGGGGAACCTGCGCTCCGGGTTCAGGTTCGCCGAAGGCGCGATGCCGATCGTGCCGGTGCAGGCCGGCCCGAGGTCGGACAGGATGTCGCCGAAGAGGTTGCTCGCCACCACCACGTCGAAGCGGTCGGGCTGCAGCACGAAGCGCGCGGTGAGGATGTCGATGTGCTGCTTGTCCACCGCCACTTGCGGGTAGGCGGCGTGCATCGCGTCGGCGCGGCTGTCCCACCACGGCATGCTGATGGCGATGCCGTTGCTCTTGGTGGCCACCGTGAGCTTCCTGCGCGGGCGCGAGGCGGCGAGATCGAACGCGTACTTCAGCACGCGGTCGGTGCCGAAGCGCGAATACACCGACTCCTGGATGACGATCTCGCGCTCGGTGCCGGCGTACATGACGCCGCCGAGGTTGGTGTATTCGCCCTCGGTGTTCTCGCGCACGATGAGGAAGTCGATCTCGCCGGCCTGGCGCGGCCGGCCCTTGCCGTCGACCAGCGGGCAAGGCACGCCCTCGAACAGCCGCGCCGGGCGCAGGTTGATGTACTGGTCGAACTCGCGGCGGAACTTGAGCAGGCTGCCCCACAACGACACATGGTCCGGCACCGTCGCCGGCCAGCCGACGGCGCCGAAGAGGATGGCGTCCTTGCCCGCCAGCCGCGCCTTCCAGTCGTCGGGCATCATCTGGCCGTGCGCGGCGTGGTAGTCGCAGCTGGCCCACTCGATGGGCTCGATGTCGAGGTGGAAGCCGAAGCGCTCGGCCGCCGCCCGCAGCGTGCGCAGCGCCTCGGGCATCACTTCCTTGCCGATGCCGTCGCCGGGAATGGCGGCGATGCGATAGGTCTTGGCCATGGGTTCGGTCTCCTTCGAACGAGGTTATACGAGGCCGGGCCGCAAGGGGCAGCCGTCAGGGGCGAGGGCCAGGCTCATGGCCGGCGCATGGCCGACTCATGCCCAGGCTCACGGCCGGCTCTCAGCTGACGATGCCCAGGTGCCAGGGCACGAATTCGTGGTCGCCGAGGCCCAGCAGCTCGCTCTTCGTGCGCTCGCCCGAGGCGGCACGCAGGATGTGCTCGAAGATGTGCCGGCCCATCTGCGGCAGGTCGAGCTCGCCGTCGAGCACGAGGCCGCAATTGATGTCCATGTCCTCCTCGAGGCGCCTGAACATCGGCGTGTTGGTCGCGAGCTTGATAGTCGGCGCCGGCTTGCTGCCGAACATCGAGCCGCGCCCGGTGGTGAAGCAGATCAGGTTGGCGCCGCTGGCGATCTGGCCCGTCGAGGCCACGGGGTCGTAGCCGGGCGAGTCCATGAAGACGAAGCCGGGCACGTCGATCGGCTCGGCGTATTCGTACACCGCCTGCAGCGGCGTCGTGCCGCCCTTCATCGCCGAGCCGAGCGACTTCTCGAAGATATTGGCGAGCCCGCCCGCCTGGTTGCCCGGGCCGACGACGCCGTTGAACTGGCCGTTGTGCCCGCGCGTGTAGCGCTCCCACCAGGCCAGGCGGTCGAGCAGCTTGCGCCCGACCTCGGGGCTCACGGCGCGGCGCGTGAGCATGAACTCGACGCCGTGGATCTCGGGCGTCTCCGAGAGGATGGCCGTGCCACCGTGCCGCACGAGGATGTCCATCGCGGCGCCGAGCGCCGGGTTGGCGGTGATGCCCGAGAAGCCGTCGGAGCCACCGCACTCGAGGCCGATCTTCAGGTGCGCGGCGCTCACCGGCGTGCGCTGCACGGCATCGGCGCGCGGCAACATGGCCTCGACGGCGGCGATGCCGGCGGCGATGGTGGCGCGCGTGCCGCCGCTGTCCTGCATGACCAGTGTGCGCAGGTTCTCGCCTTCGACCAGGCCCTGCGAGGCGACGAGATCGGCGATCTGGTTGCGCTCGCAGCCGAGGCCGACGATCAGCACGCCGGCCAGGTTCGGGTGGCGTGCATAGCCGGCGAGCGTGCGCCTGAGAACGTCGAAGTGCTCGCTCGGCGAGGACATGCCGCAGCCGCTCGTCTGCGCGAAGGCGACGACGCCGTCGACGTTGGGGTAGGCCGCCAACCGCTCGGGCGTGAAGTGCGCGGCGATCTTGTGGATGACGGTGGACGAGCAGTTCACCGAAGACAGCAGGCCGATGAAGTTGCGCGTCGCCACGCGCCCGTCGTGTCGCACGATGCCCATGAAGCGTGCACGCTCGGCCTCGGGCACGTAGTCCACCGGCCGCACGTCCTCGCCGAAGCCGGGGTCGCGATCGAACTCGACGATGGCCAGGTTGTGCGAGTGCACGTGCTCGCCGGCCTCGATGTCGCGCGTCGCGGCGCCGATCACCGTGTCGAACTTCTTCACGCGCTCGCCGGCGGCGATGCGGCGCGCGGCGATCTTGTGCCCGGCCGGCACCTGCGCGCGCATGCGCAGGCCGAACCCGGGCAGCTCCTGACCGATGGCGATCGGCTGCCGCGCCACGAGAACGTTGTCGTTGGCGTGCAGGCGGATCAGGAGCGGCGGCGAGCCGCGCGCGGCGGGCACGGCGGGCATGACCGGTCAGCCCTTGGCCAGCAGCTCTTTCAGCTTCAGCTTCTCGATCAACGCCTTCTCGCGTTGCAGCATCGCGGCGACGAACTTCTCGTACTCGGGCGCGTCGAGGTACATCACGGGTGCATCGATCTTGGCGCAGGCGGCGGCGAAGTCGGCACTGGCCGCGGCGGCCTTGAAGGCCTCGCGCAGCTTCGCCGCCACCTCGGGCTCCAGCCCCTTGGGTGCACCGACGCCGTTGGGCGCATCGACGACGACATCGAAGCCCGACTCCTTCAGCGTCGGCACGTCGGGGAAATCGTGCGTGCGCTTCGCACCCCAGGTCGCGAGCAGGCGCAGCTTGCCGGACTTGACATGCGGCGCCCACGAGCTCGAGTCGGCGAGCGCGTCGACCTGGCCGCCGAGCAGGTCCTGCAGCGCCGGCGCGCCGCCCTTGTACGGGATGTGGTTGAGCGTGATGCCGGCGGCGAGTGCGAACTCCTCCATGCCCACGTGCGTGGCGCCGCCGATGCCGGCGCTGGCATAGGTGTGCTTGCTCGGGTTGGCCTTGGCGGCGGCGACGAGGTCCTTCAGGCTCGTCCACGGCGAGTCGGCGCGCACGGCGACGCCGAAGGTCTGGCCGGAGGTGCGGGCGATGAAGGTCAGGTCCTTGAGCGGGTCGATCTGCACCGCGCCCAGTTGCGCGAAGCGCGTCACCGAGATCGGGATCTGGCCGATCGTGTAGCCGTCCGGGCGCGCCGCCACGAGCGCCTTCAAACCCAGCATGCCCGAGGCACCGGCCTTGTTCTCGACGACGATCGCCTGGCCCAGCACCTTGGCCGCGGCGCCGCACAGGGCACGCATCGTCATGTCGGCGGTGCCGCCGGCCGGCCAGGGGCAGATGAAGGTGATCGGCCGCTCGGGGTAGGCGGCCGCGAAGGCGCGCGGGGCGGCATAGACGTAGAGGGTGGCAGCGGCGGCACTGCCCAGGATCAGCTGGCGGCGGGTGGTCGGCATGCTTGTCTCCGGCTGTAGGGGTGAGCGGGTCGGGAACCGTCGAGGGGCGACGGGCGCCATCGCCGGGTCCGCTGGTCTTCTGGTGGATATCGGAATCGGGGCGGGGGGCGGGCCCGATTCTGGTGGGCCCCGCCATTGCCATCCAATGAAGTTCTAGACTCCCTTCATTGCAAAACCTTCATCTAGTTGCCTGCGCCCGCCTGCGACCCGCTCCTCATGGCCGACATCGACCGCGTGCTGCGCTCCAACCTCAAGCTGCGCCATCTGCAGCTGCTGCTGGCGCTGGACCAGTTCCGCCATCTCGGCCGCGCCGCGGAGTTCCTGTCGCTGACGCAGCCGGCGGTGTCGAAGTCGCTGGTCGAGATCGAGCGCATGTTCGGGCTTGACCTCTTCGTGCGCAGCACGCGCGGCACCGAGCCCACGGCCTACGGCGCCACCGTCGTGCGCTTCGCGCGCCAGGTGCTGGCCGACTACCACCGCACGCGCGACGAGCTCGCCGCCGTGGCCAGTGGCGCGGCCGGGCGCATCCATATCGGCGCGATGGTCGTGGCCACGCCGACGCTGCTCGCGCCTGCCGTCGAGCGCCTGAAGGCGCGCTCGTCGCAGACCGCCGTGGCCATCGAGGAAGGCGACCTGACGCGGCTGCTGCCGCGGCTGCGCGTCGGCGAACTCGATCTCTTCGTCGGCCGGCTCGAACCGGGCTACGCCTCGCCCGACCTCGAGACCGAGGCGCTCTACGACGAGCCGATGTGCATCGTCGCGCACCCCGAGCACCCGCTGGCACGCGCCGCCAAGCCGCGCTGGGCCGAGCTGGCCGGCGAGCCCTGGGTCGTGCCGCCCGCCTGGGCCAGCTCGCGCGTGAAACTCGAGCAGCTGTTCTACAAGCACAAGCTCGCGCCACCCACGGACCTCATCGAATCGGCGTCGTACCTGATGACGGTGCACTTCGTGCGCCGGCGCCGCGCCTTCGGCTTCGTCGCGATGGACGTCGGCCGGCATCTCGAGGCCGAGGGGCTGGCACGCAGGCTGGACCTGCCCGTACCGATCGAGCTGCCGCCGGTGGGCCTGATCACGATGCGCGGCCGCCTGCGCACACCGGCCACCGCGCACATGCTCGATTGTCTGCGCGAAGTGGCTGCCGAGCGGCGCGTCAGAGCCTGTGAACGAATCAGCCGGCCAACTGGCGCGCGAGCTCGTGGAAGCTCGCGGCGGTGAAGTCGAACTCGCCGGGGCGGCTCGCCTCGGGCACGCCGCCGGGGCCCTTTTCCAGCGGCCGCATCACGTAGGCCGTGCGCAGGCCGCAGGCGGCGGCGGCGCGCAGGTCGCTCGGGTGCGCGGCCACCATCAGCACCTGCGCCGGTTGCAGGTCGAGTAGGCGCGCCGCGCCGAGGTAGACCTCGGGGTCGGGCTTGTAGTGGTTGAAGAGCTCCGCCGACAGCACCGCGTCGAAAGGCAGGCCGCCATGCCGCGCCAGGTTCACCAGCAGCGACAGGTTGCCGTTGGACAGCGTCGCGATCACGTGGCGCTGCTTGAGCTGCGCCAGGCCGGCGGCGCTGTCGGGCCAGGGGTCGAGCCGGTGCCAGATGCGGTTGAGCGCCGCCGCCTCGACCTCGGGCAGCACGATGCCGCGCGCGGCGAGGATGCGGTCGAGGATGCGCCGGTGCAGGCCGTCGATGTTCGTCCAGGGCAGCGCGCCCGAACGCACCTCCTGCATCGCCGGCGGGTAGCCGGCGCGCCAGTCGAGCGCGAAGCGCCCGCCTTCGGTGGGCAGCCCGATGCGCGTCACCTCGGCGGCGATGCTGCCGTACCAGTCGACGACGGTGCCGAAGATGTCGAAGGTGAGGGCGCGGATGTCGTGCGGCATGCGCGGCAGCATAGCGCCCGGGGGCGAGGCGCGCTTCGCCGCCGCCGTGGCGCGCGGATAATCGTGCCGTGCCGCATTCCAAGATCTCGCCGTCGGCCGCGCCGACCTCCCTCACCGCGCTGTCGCCGCTGGACGGCCGCTATGCGGCACGCCTGGCGCCGCTGCGCCCGCTGCTCAGCGAGTACGGCCTCATGCACCGGCGCGTGCAGGTGGAGGTCGAGTGGTTCATCGCGCTGTCCGACGCCGGCTTTGGCGAGTTCAAGCCGCTCTCCGAAGCCGCGCGCGGCCTGCTGCGCTCGCTGGTGCTGCGCTTCGCCGAGGCCGATGCGGCGGCGATCAAGGAGATCGAGCGCACGACCAACCACGACGTGAAGGCGGTCGAGTACTGGATCAAGGGCCGCCTCAAGGGGCACGCCGAGCTCGAGCGCGCGGCCGAGTTCGTGCACTTCGCCTGCACGAGCGAGGACATCAACAACGCCAGCCACGCGCTCATGCTCGCCGCAGCGCGCAAGGACGTGCTGCTGCCGGCGCTCGACGCGGTGATCGACTCGCTGCGCACGCTCGCCGTCGCCGAGGCCGCCACGCCGATGCTCGCGCGCACGCACGGCCAGACCGCCAGCCCCACCACCGTGGGCAAGGAAGCGGCCAACGTGCTGGCCCGCCTGGCCACGGCGCGCACCCGCATCGCCGCCGTGCCGCTGCCGGCAAAGATGAACGGCGCCGTCGGCAACTACAACGCCCACCTCGCCGCCTGGCCGGATTTCGACTGGGAGCGCTTCTCGCGCCTCGTCGTCGAGCAGCGCCTCGGCCTCGCCTTCAACCCGCTCACGACGCAGATCGAGCCGCACGACGGCATCGCCGAGCTCTTCGATGCCGTCGTGCGCGCCAACACCATCTGCATCGACTGGTGCCGCGACGTCTGGGGCTATGTCTCGCTCGGTTACTTCAAGCAGCGGCTGAAGGAAGGCGAGGTCGGCTCGAGCACGATGCCGCACAAGGTCAACCCGATCGACTTCGAGAATGCCGAGGGCAACTACGGCCTCGCGAACGCGCTGCTCACGCACATGAGCCAGAAGCTGCCCGTCAGCCGCTGGCAGCGCGACCTCACCGACAGCACCGTGCTGCGCAACATCGGCGTGGCACTGGGCTATACGGTGCTGGCGCACGGCAGCCTCGGCGTCGGCATGGGCAAGCTCGAGGTGCACCACGAGGCGCTCGCCGCCGACCTCGACGGCGCGCCCGAGGTGCTGGCCGAGGCGGTGCAGACGGTCATGCGCCGGCACGGGCTGGCCAACCCCTACGAGCGCCTGAAGGAATTCACGCGCGGGCGCGAAGTCACGCTGGCGGCGATGCGCGAGTTCATCGACTCGCTCGCCGAGTTGCCGCCCGCCGAGCGCGAGCGCCTGAAGGCTATGACGCCGGCCAGCTACACCGGCCTTGCCGCCGCGCTGGCGAAGAAGGCGGCCGAACGATGAGTCGCCCTGTCCTCACCTTCACCGAGCAACTCGCCGCCACCGAAGCACGCGCGCAATCGCTGCTGTGCGTGGGGCTCGACCCCGAGCCGGCGCGCTTTCCGCTCGCCTGGCGCGGCGATGCGCGGCGCATCTTCGACTTCTGCGCCGGCATCGTCGACGCCACGCGCGACCTCGTGCTTGCCTTCAAGCCGCAGATCGCGCACTTCGCCGCCCATCGCGCCGAAGAGCAGCTGGAGCGGCTCATCGCCCACATTCACGAGGTCGCGCCCGAGGTGCCGGTGATCCTCGACGCCAAGCGCGGCGATGTCGGCTCGACGGCCGAGAACTACGCACGCGAGGCCTTCGAACGCTATGGCGCCGATGCGCTGACGCTGTCGCCCTTCATGGGCTTGGACAGCCTCGAGCCCTACATGCGCTACGCCGGCCGCGGCCTCATCGTGCTGTGCCGCACCTCCAACCCCGGCGGCGGCGACCTGCAGGCGCAGCGCCTGGTGAGCGACGTGCCCGGCGGCGAGATGCTCTACGAGCGCATCGCGCGGCTGGCCGCCGGCGAGTGGAACCGCGGCGGCCAGATGGGCCTCGTCGTCGGCGCCACCTATCCGCGCGAACTGGCGCGCGTGCGCGAGCTGGCGCCGCGGCTGCCGCTGCTCGTGCCGGGGGTCGGCGCGCAGGGCGGCGATGCCGAGGCCACGGTGCGTGCCGGCTGGCGCGCCGGCGCGCCGGTGATCGTCAGCTCGTCGCGCGCCATCCTCTACGCGGGCGGCGAGCAGGCCGACCCCGCCGTGCATGCCGCGGCGGCGCGCGCCGCGGCTTCGGCCACGCGGCAGCTGCTGCATAGCGCTCGCGGCGCCTGAGGGCTGCGAGGAATCGACAAGGGCGGCCTGATGCGGCGTCGCCTCCCGGATGCGGACAAGGCCCTGCCCCGCCAGGACCGCGGCGAGAAGCCGGGGGGCGCCGACACCGACACCGACACCGACGCCGACACCGAGGCCGCGGCGGCGCCGCTGACGGCGGCCCTGGTGGCCGGCGCGCGCCGGCGGTTCTTCCGCGTTGGCGCCGCGCTCAGTATCGCCGGCTCGCCCTTGCCGCTGCTGCTGCCGCCGGGGCCGGTCGGCGCGGGCTGGCTGGTGTCGGCATTCCTGCTGCTCGGTGTGGCTTCGGCGCTGGCGCTGCGCGCCCCGGCGCAGCGCCAGCCCGATGCGCTCACGACCTTCGTCGCCCTCGACAGCATCGCCCTGGCCGTGGCCGCCTCCAACTACCGCACGAGCGCCGGCGACGTGCCGCTCGCGCTCTTCGGCGTGCTCGCCTGCGTCGCCTTCGTCGGCGCGGGCCGCCGTGCCGGTGTGCGCGCGGCCGCGCTGCAGCTGGCGCTGCTGGTGGCCCTGCACGCGCTGTGGTGGCCCGGCGTCGCGGCCGAGGTGGCCGGCCACCTCGTGCGGCTGGCGCTGCACGCCATCAACATCGCGGCCGGAACCGCCGCCGGCCTGCTGGTGGCGGGTTCGCTTGCCAGCCACGCGCGCAACGCCGCCGAGCGCGAGTGGCGCTTCCGCCGCCTGCTCGCCCTCGCCGCCGACGCCTACTGGGAGACCGACGGGCAGCACCGCCTGCAGACGGTGACCGACGCCGCCCAGGAGCGCGGCGAGTTGATCGAGCGGCAGGCGCAGGTGCTGGGTCGCGAGCCCTGGACGCTCGCCGGCTTCGCCTGCGACGCCGAGGTGCTGCGGCGCCTGCGTGCCGACCTCGACGCCCACCGGCCGTTGCGCGACGTGCCGATGCGCTGGACGGGCGCGCCCGAACCTGCGGCCACGGCCACGCCGCGCCACCTGCTCGTGAGCGGCGCCCCGCGCTTCGACGAGGCCGGCCGCTTCGCCGGCTACTGGGGCCTGGTGCGCGACGTGACGCAAGTGCACGCGGCCGAGCTGGCGCTGCGCGCCTCCGAGAGCCGCTACCGCGAGCTCTTCGCGCTCAGCCCGGCACCGCTGGTGGTGCACCGCGGCGGCGATGTCATCGATGCCAATGCGGCGGCGCTCGCCCTGTTCGGCGCCGCCTCGCTGGACGAGCTGCGCCGCACCAACCTCTACGACTTCTTCGAGCCCGGCGAGCCGCGCGAGCGCGCCTACCAGCGCCGCGATGCGATCCTGAAGATGCCGGTGGGCACCGTGCTACCGATGGCCGATTTCCGCTTCCTCGTCGGCGGGCGATTGCTCTCGGTGCGTGCCGCCGGCGTCTGCATCGAGGTCGCCGGGCAGGGGGCGGTGCTGGTCATCATCGCCGACGACACCGAGCGCCTGGCCGCCGAAGCCGCGGTGCGTCGCTCGGAGACCTTGCTGTCGCACCTCGTGGCGACGACGCCCGACCTGGTGGCGGTGACCGAGCTCGCGAGCGGCCGCTTCACGATGGTCAACCCGGCCTTCGAGCGCGACCTCGGCTGGAGCGCCGCGGAGGCGGTCGGCCGCACCTCGCTCGAGCTCGGCACCTGGTGGTCGCCCGAGGACCGCCCCGCCTTCGCGCAGGCCCTGCTGGAGAGCGGGCGCGTCCTCCACCGGGCGGTGGCGTTCCGCACGCGCGGCGGCCGCAGGCTGGACATGTCGATCTCGGCCGCCCGCTTCGCGATGCAGGGGCGCGACTACATGGTGATCAGCGGCCGCGACCTCACCGCCGGCGAGCGCCTGCGCCAGGAGCGCGAGGCCATCCTCGCCAACGCCTCGGTGGGCATCGCCGTCACGCGCGAGCGCCAGTTCGTGCTCGCCAACCGCCTGTTCGAGCAGATGTTCGGCTGGGGCGAGGGCGAGCTGCTCGGCCAGCCCGGCCGCGTCGTGTGGCCCGACGAGGCGACCTATGCCGAGATCGGACAGCGCCACGGCCCGGCGCTCGGGCGCGGCGAGCGCGTGGAGTTCGAGACGACGATGGCGCGCAAGGACGGCAGCACGCTGCTGGCGCTGATGCGCGCGCATGCCATCGACCCCGTGCAGCCGCGCGACGGCGGCACGGTCTGGATCGCCGAGGACGTGACGGCGCGCCGCGAGGCCGAGCGCGCGCTGCGCGAGGCGCGCAGCGCCGCCGAGGCGGCCAGCCGCGCCAAGAGCGCCTTCCTCGCCAACACCAGCCACGAGCTGCGCACGCCGCTGAACGGCATCGTCGGCCTGGCGGCGCTCGCCCGCAACCCGGCGCTGGACGCCACGCTGCGCCAGCGCTACCTGGAGCAGATCGTCGACAGCGCGCGCGCGCTCGCGGCCATCATCTCCGACATCCTCGACCTCTCGAAGATCGAGGCCGGCCGGCTCGAGCTCGAGCGCACCACCTTCGACCTCGGCGAGTTGCTGCGCGCGCTGCAGCAGACCTATGCGCCGCTGGCCGCGACACGCGGCCTGGCCCTGCGCTTCGAGGTCGACGAGAGCGTGCGCACCGGTGCGCGCGGCGACCCGCTGCGCCTGCGCCAGGTGATCGGCAACTTCCTTTCCAACGCGCTCAAGTTCACGCCCGAAGGCGAGATCGTCGTGCGTGCCCGGCGGCGCGCCGGCGGCCCCGGCGCCGAGCCGCGCGAGCGCGTGCGCGTCGAGGTGCACGACACCGGCCTCGGCATCGAGCCGGCGGCGCGCGCGCGGCTGTTCCGGCCGTTCTCGCAGGCCGACGAGTCGACGACGCGGCGCTTCGGCGGCACCGGGCTCGGGCTGTCGATCAGCCGCGAGCTGGCCGCTCTCATGGGCGGCGAGGTCGGCGTGACGAGCGAGCCCGGCCGCGGCAGCTGCTTCTGGCTCGAGCTGCCGCTGCCCGAGGCGGTGCTGCCCGCGCCGGCGCCGCCGCCGGTGAGCGGCAGCCTGGCCGGCATGCGCGTGCTGCTGGTCGAGGACAACCAGGTCAACATGCTCATCGCCGTGGCCATGCTCGAAGGCTGGGGCATCGAGGTCGAGCAGTCTGCCGACGGCGCGCAGGCGGTGCAGGCGTTGCAGCGCGCGCTCGCCGCCGGCCGCCTGCCCGATGTCGTGCTGATGGACGTGCAGATGCCGCAGATGAGCGGCTACGAGGCGACGCGGGCCTTGCGTGCGCTGCCCGGCCTTGAACGGCTGCCCATCGTCGCCCTCACGGCCGCGGCGATGGTCGACGAGCGCGAGCGTTCGCGCGCGGCCGGCATGGACGACTTTCTCACCAAGCCGATCGACCCCGACCGCCTGCGCGCCGCGCTGCTGCGCTGGCGGCCGGCGCGGGCCACGGCGGACCTGCCCGGCGACGCCGCCTGAAGCCGCAGGAGCTCCGGGCCCGCGCAAGCGGCCGGCGGCCCACCCACGGGCCGCGCCGCCGACGGGCGCCTGGGAGACCAAGGTCTACCGAGCCTCACTAGCGCTTGGCTAACGGTGGGCTCCGAAGATGCCGGCACCGATCCACACGCCCCCGGAGCCTCTCATGCATCGCACCTTGCGCACGCCCTCCCGGCCCACTGCCGGCTTCGCCCGCTTCGCACGTCTCGCCAGCCTGGCGGCACTTGCCGGCCTGCTCGCGCTGGCCGCGCTGCCAGCCGCCGCGCAGGACTACGACCTGCTCATCCGGCAGGCGCTGGCGCGCCAGAACGCCGCCGTCAACCAGGCGCAGAACCAAGTGCAGCGCATCGTCATGCAGCGCATGCAGGACCCGGCCTTGCAGGCGGCGTACCAGCGCTACGTGCAGCAAAGTGGCGGCCGGCCGGCGATGGACTTCCCCACCTACACCTACTACCACGTCTACACGAACGGCTTCTCCTCGCAGGGCATGGCGCACATGCGTGCCAACGAAGGCGCCATCCAGCAGCGCGAAGCCGCGGCCTGGCAGGGCGTGCGCCAGGCCGAGGCGCAGCGCGCGCTGGCGCAGCAGCAACATCGCGACGGCTACCACGTGCAGCAGCAGGAGGCCGGCCGTCGCCTGATGGGCCAGAGCACCTACGTGCTCCCGAACGGCCAGGGCCTGCAGCTGCCGCACACCTGGCAGCCCAACAGCACGCACCAGCACCAGGGGCAGACCTACCACGTCGACGCCGGCGGGCGCTATCACGTGCTGGCGAGCAACGGCGGCTGGTACCCGCTCGCGTCCGGGCGCTGAAGCGCCCGGCGGCCCGGCCCGCGCGGCCGCCGCGTCATTGATCATCCGCATGCGAGAGCGCGCGCCGGCCTGCGAAACTTCGTCCGCAGCGACAATGGCCGGCGATTGGGCCGGCGACGGGCCAGCAGTGGCGCCAACGGACGGGTTCGGGACGATGCGGAAGATTCAGTCGGCCGGAAGGCCGCAGCGGCAGGCCGCGGCGAGCGGGCTCGTCGTGAAACGCCGGCATGCGCCGTCGGCGCTCGCCATGCTGTTCGCCGTGGCTGCAGCGCTCGGCATGGCCACGCCGGCGCTCGGCCAGACAGCGATGGCCCAGTGCCGCGCCGAGCTGCCCCCCGCGCCGGCCGCACGCCTGAAGTTGTGCGAAGCGCATGGCGGCTGCGCGGCCGTGGCCAGGATCATCGACAGTTGCCCGGCGCTGCAGACCTTCCTGCAACTGCTGGCCGGCAACGGCAGCAGGGTCGACGACAGCGTGCTGCGCCGCACCCTCGTTGAATCCGGCGTGCCGCCCGCCGGCCTGGCCAGCTGCACGAGCGAGTTCAACCGCGCGCTGTGCCGCAACTTCCTCAGCCTCGAAGACGCCTCGGGCGAGACGGCGGCCGGGCCGACGCGCAAGGCGCAGTTCGAGGCCGCGCTGCGCCGGCTGGTCGAGCAGCAGGAGCGGGCGCGCGTGCCTGCCGACGCGCACCGGCAGGCCGAGCTCAAGCTCGAAGCCTGCGGCCTGGCCCGGCCCGGACCGGAGCGCGACAGCCCCTGCCGCGATGCGATCCAGGCCGTGCAGGCCTGCGAGCTCACGCGGCAGGAGTGGACGCAGCGCCGCGAGGTGCTGCTGGTGGACGCCCAGCGCCTCGGCCAGACGGCGGCACAGCAGCAACTGCGCTCGCTCGAGATGCCGCCCTGCCCGCAGACGCTGCCCGGCAGCACGCTGACGCCGCAGCAGGCGCTGGTGGCGGCCGCCGCGGACGTGCCCGACGTGGTGGGCGCGGCGGCGCCCTCTTCGGCCTTGTCGCCCTCCACACCCCCCGCGCCCTCCGCGTCGCGCGCGTCCACCGCAACTTCCGCGACCTCCGCGACCTCCATGCCGCCCGCCGATCGGCTGGCCGCCGGCACGGCCCCCGCGCCCGCGCTGACGCCCCCGCCAGCCGCGATCCTCAGGCCCGCCGCGGCCGCAGGCAGCGACGAAAGTGCCGGCAGCAACGACTGCAAGGCCTCGCTGCGCCGCATGGAGGAGCGCTTCGAAGGCATACAGCGCCGCCGGCCTTCGCAGGCCGATCGCCTGGCCACGCAGCAGGTGGAGATCTTCATGCTCACCGAGCAGATGGGCCTGCTCGAGCGGCTGTGCCGCGGCCAGCGCGAATACGAATTCCTGCGCCCGACGCAGGAGCGGCTGGCGCGCACACTGCAGAGCTGCCGCGGGTCGGCATCGAATCCGCTCAACGACTGCGTGCCGCGCATCGCCTGGTAGCGGTCGACCGCGCCGCTGCGCCGTGCCGCGGCGCCGTGGCGCCGCGGCGGGAGGTCCGCTCAGGCGGTCGCCGCTATCGCTTTGCCGCCGTCATGAGCGGCTCGTTGGAGAAGACGTAGTTCGCCTTGTCCAGCGGCTTGTGGCAGGCCAGGCAGTCGGCCTGGTTGGCGCCGGCGCGGATCTTCATGTCGGGGGCGAAGACGGCGTAGTTCCAGTCGCCGTTGCGCAGCATCTCGGGGAAGCCGGCGCCCCAGCCCGCGCCGCTGCTCATCACGGCATAGTTGACCAGGCGGTCCGGCACGTAGAAGCCGCCCGCGCCCACGACGGGCTTCTTGTCGGCATCCAGCTTGGCCGCCCATTGCTCGAGCAACAGCACCGAGCCGGCGGGCAGCGGCTTGCCCTCGCGCGCCGCCTGCCAGGCCACGGCGTTGGCATACAGGTAGCGCACCTGGTTGATGTCGGCGCGGTTGACCGTCTGGTACATCTGGAAGCTGGAGCGGTAGCCTTCCGGGAAGGCCACCTGCGTCTTCTGCAGTTGCGGCAGCTGCTCGGACTTCTGCGCCACGTTGGTGGGGACGAGGCTGCCGAAGTAGGCCGCCACGTCCGTGATGTCGGCCGGCGCCAGCTGCGCGGCGATGGCATTCATCGAAGCCTGCTTTCGCGTGCCGGCCTTGAAGGCACGCAGCTGGTTCTCGATGTACGCGACGCGCTGGCCGGCCAGGTTGGGGATGTTGTCGGCGATGCTCACGCCGTTGGCGCCGTGGCAGGCGGCGCAGACGGTCTGCGCGCGCGCTTTGCCGGCCTCGACATTGGCGGTAGTGGCCTGGGCCGCCGCGCCGCCTGCGGCCACGAGGCCGGCGGCGAAAGCGGCCAGGGGGATGGCCAGGGTTGCCCCGACGCGCAACGGGTTGCCGGACGCGTGCGCTTGCTGCTGCTTCATCGATTGCTCCTCGTGGGCCCGGGCCGGGCAGGGTCAGCGGTGTACGAACGGAGGTACGCAGCCATGCCGGGATGGATGCATACCCGTACGCGCGGCGCGGGATCGTCGCGCCCGGCGTTGCGTTCTCATGCCGCGTGGTTGGAGATGCGGGGCCACGCGCGCGCGGCCCGCTGCGGCCGGCCGACGGTGGCGGCATCGGCACGCGCGGGCGTCGCCCAGGCCCGAGGCGGCGCCCATCGCTCCGGCCGCCGAGATCGGCCCCACGGCGGGCGAGGGGATCCCCGCTTGTCCCCTGCAGGGCTCCAGCCTAGGGTGGTTGGATGAACACGAAGAGCCTGACCCAGCGCCTCCTCGCGGCCTCTGCGCTCGCCGCCCTCGTCGCCGCCTGCGCCGGGCCCGGCACGGCGCCACCTTCGGCCGGCACGGCAAGGCCCAAGCTGGTGGTCCTGCTCGTCGTCGACGGGCTCCCGATGCGCCAGGTCACGGGGTACCGCGAGCAGTGGCAGCCCGATGGCTTCGCGCGCTTCTTCGACCGCGGCACCTGGTTCGCCGAGGCTCACTACGGCCACGCCCTCACCGCCACGGCGCCCGGCCACGCCACGATGCTGACGGGCGCCTACCCGCACGCCACCGGCATCATCGGCAACGACTGGCGCGACCTCGCCACCGGCGAGCTGCTGTACTGCACCGGCGACATCCGCCACACCTACATCGGCCACAAGACCGGCAAACTCGACGGCACGAGCCCGGCCAACCTGCGCGTCGAGACGGTCGGCGACGTGCTGCGGCGCGCCTCGCCGCAATCCAAGGTGATCGCCATCTCCGGCAAGGACCGCGGCGCCATCCTGCCCGCCGGCAAGACCGGCACCGCCTACATGTACATGACGGAGACGGGCTCGTTCGCGTCCAGCACCTTCTACATGAAGGAGCACCCGGCCTGGGTCACGGCCTTCAACGCGGCCAAGCCAGCCGACCGCTACTTCAAGGCCGAGTGGAAGCCGGCGCTGGCCGACACCGCCTATGCGCAGTCGCTCGGCGACAACCAGCCCTGGTTCGGCACCCGCCCCGGCAAGCTGCCGATGACCATGGGCGCGGCCTTCGAGCAACCCGTGCCCGCGTTCTACGCCAGCCTGCTGCGCAGCCCGTTCGCCGACGAGTTGTCGCTCGACTTCGCGCGCGCCGCCATCGCCGGCGAGCAGCTCGGCCGCGACGAGGCGCCCGACATCCTCTCGGTGAGCCTGTCCAGCCACGACTACGTCAACCACAACTGGAGCGCCGAGTCGCGCATGTCGCACGACCACTTCCTGCACCTCGACCGCATGCTGCAGGCCTTCTTGCGTGACCTCGATGCCGCGGTGGGCAAGGACAACTATCTCGCGGTGCTGACCGCCGACCACGGGTTCATGCTGGCGCCCGAAGTCAGCCGCATGCGCGGGCTCGACGCCGGCCGCGCCTCGAGGAACGAAGTGCTCGGCCGCGTCAACGCCGAGCTGGAGAAGCGCTTCGGCGTCGCCAAGCTGGGCCGCTACTTCTCGGGGCCGGAGGTGACGATCGACCGCAGCCTGCTCGCGCGGCGCAACCTCGATCTCGCCACTGTGGCCGAAGCCGCACGTGCAGCGCTGCTCAGCGAACCGTCGGTCGCCGCCGCCTACACGCGAAGCGAGCTCGAAAGCCGCAGCCGCCCCGGTGCGCCTTTCTTCGAGGCGATGGTGAAGGCCTGGAACCGCGAGATCTCCGGCGATGTGCAGGTCGCCCTCAAGCCGAACTGGATGTACACGTCTTCCACCTCCAACACGACGCACGGCTCGCCTCATCCTTACGACACGCATGTGCCGCTCCTGATGTACGGGCCGGCATGGGTGAAGGCCGGGCGCGTCACGCAACGCGTCGAAGTGGCAGATATCGCGCCGACGCTCGCCCGGCTGCTGGGCGTGGCCGCGCCCTCGGCGGCCGAAGGCAAGCCTCTGCCCCTGCCCTGAGCGTGTGCAGGCGCAGCGGCGGGAATCGGTCAGCAACGACAGGGCGCCTCGCCGCGCTCGTACCAGCCCTTGCTGCGGTTCACGAGGCGCACCACGAGCAGCATCACCGGCACCTCGATCAGCACGCCCACCACGGTGGCTAGCGCCGCGCCCGACTCGAAGCCGAAGAGGCTGATCGCCGCCGCCACCGCGAGCTCGAAGAAGTTGCTGGCGCCGATCAGCGCCGAGGGGCAGGCGACGCTGTGCGATTCGCCGAGCCGGCGGTTGAGCCCGTAGGCGAGCGCCGAGTTGAAGAACACCTGGATCAGAATGGGCACGGCCAGCATCGCGATGACCAGCGGCTGGCGCAGGATGGCCTCGCCCTGGAAGGCGAAGAGCAGCACGAGGGTGGCGAGCAGCGCCGTGATCGACCACGGACCGATCTTCGCCAGTGCCGTGTCGAAGGCGGCCTGGCCGCGCTTGAGCAAGGCCCCGCGCCAGACCTGCGCGATGAGCACCGGGATGACGATGTACAGCACGACGGAAGTGAGCAGCGTGCTCCACGGCACGGTGATCGCCGACAGGCCGAGCAGCAGCGCGACGATGGGCGCGAAGGCGAACACCATGATGGTGTCGTTGAGCGCCACCTGGCTCAGCGTGAAGAGCGGGTGGCCGTTCGTGAGCCGGCTCCACACGAACACCATCGCCGTGCAGGGCGCGGCGGCGAGCAGGATGAGGCCGGCGACATAGCTGTCGTGCTGCTCGGCGGGCAGCCAGGGCGCGAAGACGTGGCGGATGAAGAGCCAGCCGAGCAGCGCCATCGAAAACGGCTTGACCGCCCAGTTGACGAAGAGCGTGACGCCGATGCCGCGCCAATGCTGGCGCACCTGGCTCAAGGCGCCGAAGTCCACCTTCAGCAGCATCGGGATGATCATCACCCAGATGAGCAGGCCGACCGGGAGGTTGACGCGCGCCACCTCGAGGCGGCCGATAGCCTGCACCGGCCCGGGCTGCCACTGCCCGACGGCGATGCCGGCGACGATGCACAGCAGCACCCAGACGCTGAGGTAGCGCTCGAAGAGGCTCATCGCGGCCGGGGTGCGGCCGGCGGCGGCAGTCAACCTTCGACCCGCCCGATGCGCCGCAGCTCGCCTTGCAGGCCCGGCCCGGCGAGCTTGCCCTGCGGCAGCGCGAGCATCAGCTCGATGCGCCGCCGCAAGGTGAGCGCCGCGCTCATGAAGACCTTGGCCTTCTGCTCGTCGGAGCCCTGGAATGCGGCGGGATCAGGCACGCCCCAGTGCGCGGTGGCCGGTTGGCCGGGCCACAGCGGGCAGGTCTCGCCGGCGGCGTTGTCGCACACGGTGATGACCAGGTCGAGCGGCGGCGCGCCGGGCCGTGCGAACTCGTCCCAGCTCTTGCTTCGAAAGCCGTCGGTGGGGATGTGCATCGCCGCAAGTGTCGAGAGTGCCGCCGGATTCACGGTCCCGGTGGGGTGGCTGCCCGCCGAGTGTGCGTTGAAGCGCCCGCGCCCCAGGTGCGCGAGCAGCCCTTCGGCCATGATCGAGCGCGCCGAGTTGCCGGTGCACAGGAAGAGGACGTTGAAGGTCCGCTCACGCATGGCGGCCTCAGCAGCAGGCGTTGGCCGACTTGACGGCGACGCCGATCGGCTTGCCGCGGGTCGTGGGGCCAGTGGGGCCGCAGCAGCCGGTGCTTGCTTCGGCAGCGATGGCCGGGCTGCCTTCGGCGGCCTTGGCCGGTTCGGCCGGTTCAGCCGAAGCTGCGGCGCAGCAGGCCGAGTTCGCAGCGGCCGATGCCGCCGCCTCGCTGAAGACCGGGATGCCGCCCAGCGTGTGGAACTGCTCCCAGGCGACGCCCTGCGGGTCGGTCACCCAGTGCTTCTCGCTGCGCGCATAGCAGCAGGTGGTCTCGCCCTCGTCCTGCAGCGCCATGCCGGCGGCTTCGGCGCGTGCCTTCAGCTCGGCGAGTTCGGAAGCATCGTCCACCTGGAAGCCCAGGTGGTCCACGCCGGCCTTGGCGCCGCGCGCCGAGATCGCGAAATTGATGCGCGGGTCGTCGAGCATCCACTTCGCATAGTCACCTTCGAGGCGGGCCGGCGCGGCGGCGAAAAGCTTCGAATAGAAGGCGACGCTGCGGGCGAGATCGTCGACATGCACGTGGACGTGGAAGCGCTTCATGGGCATCTCCGTGGGGGTGAAGGATTCAGCAGGTGGCGCGGCGCCGCGCCGGGCCGGGGGCGCAGGCGCGGCCCTGGCAGCAGTGGGCTGTGAGGTAGGCCAGCAGCGCGTTCATCTGCGCGATGGCCGGGCGGTAGTTGAGGTTGCGGCCCTCGCGCTCGACATCCACCAGGCCCGCGTGCATCAGCTCCTTCAGGTGGAACGACAGCGTGGAGGCCGGGATGTCGAGCATCGCCGACAGCGCGCCGGGCGTCATGCCGTCCGGCGCGGCGCCGACGAGTGCGCGGAAGACGCGCAGTCGTGCGCCCTGGGCCAGCGCGGCGAGGGAGGCAACGGCGGTGGATTCATCCATACTTCCAGGATAGTGGAAATATGGAATGGTTGGCAAGAAGTTTCGCAGACCGACCGCTGCCGACCGCCGCAGGGCCGGCACGTCCGGCGCTGCCGAGGGCGCGCCTACAGCTTCAGCTCGAGCCGCAGCTGCCAGTTCGTGTAGCTCTGCCCGCGGCTGATGGCGGTCTCGCGCAAGCCGATGCCGGCATCGGTGTAGTCGAATTCGTTGCGGCTCGTGTAGTCGCGCGGCGCGACATTGCTGGCGAGGAGACGCAACCCCACGGCCGGGTTGAAGGTCCACAGCGCGAAGGCGTCGAACACGCGCTTGCTGCTCACCGTGACGGCACGGTCGTCGGCCAGCTGCGTGCGGTAGCCGGGCACGATGTTGAGGTTGCCGCCGAGCGTGAGCGGCGTGCCGCGCAGGCGGTAGTCGGCGCCGAAGTTGGCCGTCATCTTCGCCTGCTCGTCGAGCCGGTTGTCCGGCGCCGGCACGCCCTCGACGCGTGAGCGGTAGAAGGCGAAGTTGTGCCGCAGCTCGACCGCCGGCGTGCCGGTCACGAGCTGGTCGAGGCGGTACTTGGCCTCCAGCTCCAGGCCCATCGTCGTGGCGTCGCCGATGTTCTGCAGGCGCGCCACCCAGCGCGGGAACGCGCTCCACGACACCGTCTCCAGCGTCGTCACGCGCCGCATCAGGTCGCTGACGCGGCGGTAGAAGGTGTTGGCGCTGAGCACGCCGCCGCCGTCGAGATAACGCTCGAACGCGAGATCGAGGCCGATCGCGAGCTCGGGTTTGAGGTCGGGGTTGCCCGCGGTGTCGGGCTGCGTCGGGTCGTTGGTGGCGGCGCCCGGGCCGCTGGCCGGCACGCGCGTGTTGATCGACGGCCGCGCGATCAGGCTCTGAGTGGTCGGGGCGCGGTAGCTGCGCGTCAGCGACAGCCGCACCTGGTCGCGCTTGGCGGGGTCGGGCTTCCACAGCAGGTGCATGAGTGGCGTCGTGACGCTGCTGCGGTTGCGCGGCCGCGTCTCGCCGCTGGCACTGCCCGCGTCGCCGGCATCACCCTGCGTCGTGATTCCCTCCCAGCGCAGGCCGGCGTGGAAGGACCAGTGGGCGTCCAGGCTCCATTCGTCCTGCAGATAGGCGGCGAGGCGCAGCGTCGAGGCCTCGAAGCTGTCGCCGAATTCACCGGCCTGCACGACGCCGTTGTCGGTGTAGACGCGCGTCTCGTCGCGCCGGATCGTCTCGACTTCGAGGCCCCCGACGAGGCTGTGCTCGGCGGGCGCCGGGGCACTCGCCGATGCGGCTGGCGCCGCGGCCGCTGCGGCCGCTGCGGCCGCTGCGGCCGTTGCGGCCGTTGCGGCCGAAGGCGCGGCGCCCGCGACGGCGATGCCGCTGAACTTGGCCGTCAGGTTGAACGAGCGCTCGCGCGTGCGGCCGTAGTCGTCGGTGACGCGCGTGGCGCCGGCGACGCCGTTCTGGAACTCGTCGCGCATCGTGTCGAAGGCCGAGCGCATCTGCCCGGCGCCGCCACTCAGCTCCATGCGCACCGAGGGCGACAGGCGCTGGCGCCATTGCCCGCCCAGGCGCAGGCTCGTGAAGTGGCTCGTCGTGTCGCTCGTGCCGCTGTCGTAGAAGAGGTCGCCGGGTGACGGCGGCGGGCTTTGCGTGCGCGTGAAATCGCGGTCCGTGCGGCCCTCGTTGTGGAAGAGGTGCGGCATCAGCACGAGGTTGTCGCCACCGTCGCCGAGCCGCCACTGCAGCCGCGAGGTCAGCGCGACGCCGGTGCGCTTGTCCACCGAGTGCAGCGTGCCGCGAGCCTGCTCGACGAGGCTGCCGTCGTCGCGGCGCGTGAGCAGCGTTTCGCTCTCGCTGTCGGTGATGCGCTGCGGGCGGAAGAGGCCGAGCGAGACGTTGTAGATGAAGTCGTCGATGCTGTCGTTGCGCGTCCAGTGCAGGCCGGGCGAGGTGGCGCCGTGCTCGAAGCCGGCGCCGACGCGCAGGTCGTTCAGGCGCCGCCGGAAGCCCTCGCGCGTGATGATGTTGATGGTGCCGGCGATGGCACGCGCGCCGGTCTCGGCGGTGGGCGCGCGCAGGATCTCGATGCGCTCGATCTGCTCGGGCGTCAGCGAGTCGAGGCTGAAGCCGGGCGGCAGGCGCTGCCCGTCGATGAGCAGCTGCGTGTAGCCGCTGCCCAGGCCGCGCAGGCGCGGCGGGCCGCCGCGGCCCGGCGCGCCGGGCGTCGTCACGCCGGGCAGGCGGCGCAACACCTCGGCCACGCTGGCGTCGCCGAACTTGTCGATCTCCTCGCGGCCGATGACGATCTTGGCGGCCGTGCTGCGCCGGCGCGCCTCGGTATCGCCTTCGCGGCCGCCTGTGATCTCGACGCGCTGGCCGGCGGCAGCGCTGGCAGGGGCACTGGCCGCTCGCGCCGCGGCCGGGGCGGTCGCACCGGATGCGGTTGATGCGGCGGGAGCAGAGGCGGCGCCGGCCGGGGCGGTGGCCTGGGCTTGGCTTTGCGGGCTGGCCAGCGCCGCCCAGGCCAGCGCCAAGACGCAGGCCGTCACTCGCGATCGATGCATGCGGGGCATTGTCCGAGACGCCCCATTGCGGATCGGGCCCGCGGCCAGGTGCTTTTCCTAACTTCACCGGCATCGTTGGAAACGCGCCGCACGAGGAGATCGGGTGAACCCGAGTGCGCCGGCCGCCACTATGCGGTGCGGTACGCCCCATCTCAATGCGCATATGCACCGTTCTGCGACAGCCCGCGGCCCGCCGGCATGCACCGAAGCGGGCGCGATGATTGCTTGATTGGTGCACAAGCAATCCAAACAGGGGCCCCAACATGGAACAACTCAAACCGGGCACCGATGCCCTCTTCATCCTGCTCGGGGCCATCATGGTTCTCGCCATGCACTCCGGCTTCGCCTTCCTCGAGCTGGGCACGGTGCGCAAGAAGAACCAGGTCAATGCGCTGGTGAAGATCCTCGTCGACTTCGCCGTCTCGACGATCGCCTACTTCTTCGTCGGCTACCTCGTCGCCTACGGCGTGAGCTTCTTCGCCGGGGCGGAGACGCTGGCGGCCAGGAACGGCTACGAGCTCGTCAAGTTCTTCTTCCTGCTCACCTTTGCCGCGGCCATCCCGGCCATCGTCTCGGGCGGCATCGCCGAGCGCGCGCGCTTCGGGCCGCAGCTCGCCGCCACCGCGGTGCTGGTGGGCGTGGTCTACCCGGTGTTCGAAGGCATCGCGTGGAACCAGCGCTTCGGCATCCAGGCCTGGATCAAGGGGCTCACCGGCGCCGAGTTCCACGACTTCGCCGGCAGCGTGGTGGTGCACGCGGTGGGTGGCTGGGTCGGGCTGGTCGCCGTGCTGCTGCTGGGGGCGCGCGCCGGGCGCTACCGCAAGGACGGCGCCGGACGATCGGTGATCAGCGCGCACCCGCCCTCGAGCATCCCTTTCCTCGCGCTCGGCGCCTGGGTGCTGACGGTGGGCTGGTTCGGCTTCAACGTCATGAGTGCGCAGACCATCGACAAGATCTCCGGCCTCGTCGCCGTCAACTCGCTGATGGCCATGGCCGGCGGCACGCTGGTGGCCGTGCTGCTGGGCAAGAACGACCCCGGCTTCGTGCACAACGGGCCGCTGGCGGGGCTGGTGGCGGTGTGCGCCGGATCGGACGTGATGCATCCGCTGGGCGCGCTCGTCACCGGCGGCGTCGCCGGCGCCATCTTCGTCTTCATGTTCACGCTCACGCAGAACCGCTGGCGCATCGACGACGTGCTCGGCGTGTGGCCGCTGCACGGGTTGTGCGGCGCCTGGGGCGGCATCGCCTGCGGCCTGTTCGGCCTGCCGGCGCTCGGCGGGCTGGGCGGTGTCAACCTCGGCGCGCAGATCGCGGGCACGCTGATCGGCGTAACCTGGGCCCTTGTCGGCGGCGCCGCCGTCTACGGCGTGCTCAGGGCCAGCGTGGGCCTGCGGCTGAGCGCCGAGCAGGAGTACGAGGGCGCCGACCTGTCGATCCACAAGATCGGCGCCACGCCCGAGCGCGAGGCGAGCTGGTAGCCCGGCTTCGCCGACGCCCGGGGGCGCTCTCAGTTCACGCTGCGCCGCGGCGCGGGCGCCCGCCGACGGCTCGCCCCGCCGGCCCGGGCGCCATACTGCCGGCCCGCTTGCGCCCCATGTACGACACCGGCCCGCCCGCCCCACCGATGCCCGAGGCACAGGCCTCTCTGGCGGCGCCGACGGCGGCCACCGCCGACCCCCTGACCGACATGCGCGCCGTCGGCGCGCGCGCGCTCACCTTGACGGTGGCCGTGCTCGGCGTCGTGCTGGCGCTGGCCTCGATCGTCGAGCTGGCCTTCGTCGAGGCGCGCGAGGTGGCCGGCAAGCGCGCGCTGCTCGGCCTGGCCTTGGTGATCACGGCGCTGGTGGCGGCCCGGCTGCGCCATCGCCACCCCGGGGCCGTGCTGGTGGGGCTGCTCAGCACCGTCATGCTCGGCATGGCCTTCAATGCCTGGTCCACGGGCCTGGGCGTGCACATGGTGACGCTGGGCGCCCTCGCCATGCTCATCGCGACCGCGGGGCCGACGCTCGGCCAGCGCGGCGCACTGGCGCTGGCGTTGATGTACGTGGCCGTCGTCGGCGTGCTCGCCTGGGGCGAGACGTCCGGCCTCATCGCCGGCCGCGCCGCCGAGGCACAGCTGAGCCTGGCCAGCCGCCTCATCGGCCATGGCCTGGTGGCGGTGGCCGGCTTGCTGGCGGCCGCGCTGCTGGCCCGCCTGATGGACGCGGCGCTGCAGCGCGCCGCGCAGGACCACCAGCGCGTCACCGAACTGCTCGACCTCGGCAGCGACTGGACCTGGGAGCTCGATGCCGACGCGCGCCTGAAGACGCTGTCAGCCTCGTTCGAAGCGCGCTCGGGCTACAAGCGGGCCGACTTCGAGCGCCTCAACGAGCCGGGCCAGCCGCGCATCGTCGACGACGAGAACTGGCGCGCGCTGAAGCAGGTGTTCCGCGAGCGGCGCGAATTCCGCGAGCAGCTCCTCACCTATGTCGGACCCGACGGCGCGCCGATGCACGCGCTCTTCTCGGGCGCGCCGGTCTTCGACGCCGCCGGCCTGCTCACCGGCTGGCGCGGCGTGGGCCGCAACGTCACCGCCGAGCGCGAGGCCGAACTGGCGCAGCGCCGCGCCGAGGCGCTGCTGAACCGGCTCTATGAATCGAGCCCGGACGCGATCTGCGTCGTGCGCGCCAGCGATGCCCGCATCCTGCTCGCCAATGCCGGCTTCCTGAGGTTCACCGGCCTGACGCAGCGCGACGTGGTCGGCCGTGCCGTCGGCGACCTGGCCCTGTGGCCCGACCTCGAGGAGCCGCGGCGCGTGCTGCGCGAGATGCGCTCGGGCGACGGCACCGTGCGCGACCTGCACACGCTCGTGCACCTGCACGACGGCAGCGAGCGCGAGGTGCTCGTCACCGCCGCCGGCTTCGAGAGCGAGGGCACCACGCTCGCCGTCGTGACGCTGCGCGACATCACCGAGGTCGAGCGGGCGCGCCGCGAGAGCGACGCCATCCTCGACAACGCCAGCGTCGGCATCGCCCTCGTGCGCCGCAACCGCATCGAACGCGCCAACGCGGCGCTGGAGGCGATGCTCGGCTGCGCGCCCGGCACGCTGAGCGGCGAGCGCGCCAGCTCCCTCCTGCCGGCCGCGCAGGCGGGCGAAGGCCACGGCGCGCGGCCCACGCTGCACGAGGACGGGCCACACGACGAGCTCGACTTCGAGCGCGAGGTCACGCGCCGCGACGGCCGGCGCATCCTCGTGCGCCTGCGTGCGCGGCCGGTCGATGCCAGCCAGCCGCAGTCGGCCGGCACCATCTGGGTGGTCGAGGACATCACGGCGCGCCGCACCGACGAAGCCGCCCTCGCCCAGGCCAAGCGCGAAGCCGAGGCGGCCAGCCAGGCCAAGAGCGCCTTCCTCGCCACCATGAGCCACGAGATCCGCACGCCGCTCAACGGCGTCGTCGGCCTGGCGCGGCTGCTGCAGGACGAGCGGCTCGACGGCTCGCGCCGCGCCGAGTATCTGGCGCATCTCGCCGACTCGGCGAAGCTGCTGTCGGGCATCGTCTCCGACGTGCTCGACCTCTCGAAGATCGAGTCGGGCCACCTGCAGGTCGAGCACATCGTCTTCGACCTGCACGAGGTGGTGCAGAGCACCTTCGCCGCCTTCGCCGCGCTCGGGCAGGAGCGTGGCCTGGCGATGCGCTGCCAGCTCGACGCCGGCCTGCCCCGGCACGTGCGCGGCGACCCGGTGCGGCTGCGCCAGATCCTCGCCAACTACCTCAGCAACGCGCTCAAGTTCACCGAGCGCGGCTCGGTGACGCTGCTGGCGCAGCCGCGCCCCGGCTCACGCGTGCGCCTGAGCGTGCAGGACAGCGGCCCGGGCGTCGCGCCGGACCTGCAGGGCAAGCTCTTCGAGCCCTTCCTGCAGGCGGACAGCTCGACGACGCGGCGCTTCGGCGGCACTGGCCTCGGCCTTTCGATCTGCCGCCAGCTCGCACGGCTGATGGACGGCGAGGTCGGCGTCGAGAGCGCCGGCGCGAGAGTCAGCGTGATCGACGGCGCGATCGACGGCGCGAAAGACAGCACGAAAGACAGCGCGAACGACACCGGCAACGACGGGAGGCAGGGCAGCCTCTTCTGGGCCGAGCTGCCGCTGCCAGCGCAGCTGCCGCCGGCGCGGCCCGCGGGCGTGGCCGGCCCCGAGCGCCCCGAGGCGCGGCCACTGGAGGGCCTGCAGGTGCTGGTGGCCGAGGACAACGCCGTCAACATGCTCATCGTCGTGGCGATGCTGCAGCGCCTGGGCGCCACGGTCTTCGAGGCCGGCGACGGCGAGATGGCGCTGCTGATGGCGCGCGAGCACGCGGGCACGCTGGACGCGGTGCTGATGGACCTGCACATGCCCGGCTGCGACGGCCTGGCCGCGACGCGCGTGCTGCGCATCGACGCCGAAACGGCGGCGCTGCCGGTGTTCGCGTTCTCGGCCGCCGTGCTCGACCACGAGCGCCGCGAGGCCGAGGCCGCCGGCATGAACGGCTTCATCGCCAAGCCGGTGGAGGTGGGCGAGTTGCTGCGCGTGTTGGGGCCGTTGGTGGCGGGCGCCGCGGGCTCGCTGCAGGTGCGACACGCGGCCGTTTAGCGCGGGCGCTGGCGGGCGGCTCGTCTCATGGGGTCGCCTGTTCGGAACTGTCAGCACAACAGGCCTTGACGGGCGGTGGCGGGATTGGGCCGACGGGGCGCCCTGCTCCGCGAATGTCCTCTTCCGGCGGCCCGGCTCGCAAGCTCGCAGGGCCCCCGGATGCCCCCTTGATTTCGCTGCGCAGGGCGCCCCATCGTCCCGATCCGGCACCAGCGGAGGCACGCCCTCGTCGAATACAAATGCCCGTGCCCGCCGAGGCCGCCGGGTGGTCGGCTCAGCGAGGTAGAGGGGGCATTCGGGCGCCCTGCGAGCTTGCGAGCCGGGCGGCCGAAAGAGGACACGAGCAGAGCCGACCACCCGGCGGACTCGGCGCGCCACGGCCTTGGCGCACCACGATCTCGCCGCGACACAACCTCGCCCGCGACACAACCTGACGACGACCCCACCATGCGCGGCAACCGCCGCCCGGCGCGCCCGCGACGCTCGGGCGGTTCGGTTCAGGCCGCGGCAGCGCGGTAGCCGCGCGGCACGGCCGCCAGCAGCCGCTTCGTGTACTCCTCGCGCGGCGCGGCGAGGATCTGCTGAGCGCTCGCCTGCTCGACGACGACGCCGTCCTTCATCACCAGCACCTCGTCGCTGATGAAGCGCACCACCGCGAGGTCGTGGCTGATGAAGACGTAGGCGAGGCCGAGCTCGTCCTGCAGGTCCTTCAGCAGGTTGAGCACCTGCGCCTGCACGCTCACGTCGAGCGCGCTCACCGCCTCGTCGAGCACGAGCACCTCGGGGTCGAGCGTCAGGCAGCGGGCGATGGCCACGCGCTGGCGCTGGCCGCCGCTGAACTCGTGCGGGTACTTGCCGAAGGCGCGGCCGTCCAGGCCCACCTTCTCGAGGATGCCGCGGGCGCGCTTCTCGCGCCCGGCGAGGTCGGCGCCGATGCCGTGGATGGCCATCGGCTCGACCAGCGTCTGGCCGATCGTGAAGCGCGGGTTGAGGCTGGCGTAGGGGTTCTGGAAGACGATCTGGATGCGCCGGCGCATCACCTGGCGTTCGCGGTCGCTGAGCGTGAGCAGGTTCTTGCCGTCGAAGATGACTTCGCCGCTGGTGGGCTCGTGCAGGCGCAGCAGCGTCAGGCCCATCGTCGTCTTGCCCGAGCCCGACTCGCCGACGACGCCGAGCGTGTGGCCCTTGCGCAGCTGGAAGTTCACGCCCTGCACGGCCTTGAACTCGCGCTTGCCGAAGACGCCCTGCTTGAGCCAGAAGCTCTTGGCCAGCGAACGCACCTCGAGCACCACCGGCGCCGCCGGATCCTTGGCCTGCGCCTGGGCGCGCACCTTCGCGGCGTCGCCGCGCGCCGCGGCCTGGCTGGCGGCGATGTGGTCGTCGATGACCATCAGCCGCGCCGGGTTGCCTTCGAGGCCCGGGCGGCAGGCCAGCAGCGCCCTCGTGTAGTCGTCCTTCGGCCTGGCGAAGATCTGCGCCACCGGCCCCTGCTCGCGCACGATGCCGTCGCGCATCACGACCACGTGGTCGGCGATCTCGCCGACGAGCCCGAGGTCGTGGCTGATGAAGAGCACGCTCATCTGGTGCTCGCTCTTGAGCTTGGCGAGCAGCTCGAGGATCTGGCGCTGGATGGTGACGTCGAGCGCCGTCGTCGGCTCGTCGGCGATGAGCAGCTTGGGCTCGCAGGCGAGCGCCATGGCGATCATGACGCGCTGCTGCTGGCCGCCGCTCATCTCGTGCGGGTAGCTGGAGAGGCGCCGCTTCGGCTCGGGAATGCCCACTTCGCCGAGCAGTTCTTCGGCGCGCTTCAGCGCCGCGCCGCGCGACAGGCCGAGGTGCTTGGTCAGCGGCTCGCACAGCTGCTTGCCGATGTCGAACACCGGGTTCAGCGAGCTCATCGGGTCCTGGAAGACGCAGGCGATGTCGCGGCCGCGCAGCGCCTGAAGCTCGGCCATCGACGTGTGCAGCAGGTCCTTGGTGTCCTGCCACAGGATGCGGCCCGTGCGGTCGGCGTTCTCGGGCAGCAGGTTGAGCACCGACATCGCCGTGACGCTCTTGCCCGAGCCCGATTCGCCCACCAGGGCCAAGGTGCTGTTGGCCGCGATGTCGAAGCTGACACCCTTCACCGCCTCGGCGACGACGCCGCGGCCCATGCGGAAACCGACCTTCAGGTCCTGGATCGACAGCAAACTCATTTCTCCAGGCCCCGCAGCTTGGGGTCCAACGCGTCGCGCCACGCGTCGGCCATCATCGAGAACGCGGTGACGAACACCGCCATGAACAGCGTCGCGGTGGCCAGCTGCCACCAGTGGCCGAGGATGAGCTCGCTCTGCGCCTCGGCGAGCATGGTGCCCCAGCTCACCTGGTCGACGCGCACGCCGAGGCCGAGGTAGGAGAGGATCACCTCGGCCTTGATGAAGCCCACGGCGAGCAGGCTCATGCGCACGAGGATGACGTGGCTGACGTTGGGCAGGATGTGCCGGAACATGCGGCTGCCGGTGCTGGCGCCGATGGCCTCGGCCGCGCGCACGTACTCGCGCGAGCGGTGCTTCATGAACTCGGCGCGCACCTGGCGGTACATGCCCGTCCAGCCGGTGAGCGCGAGGATGATGACGACGCTCTGCACGCCGCGCCCGACCACCGCGGCGAAGGCGAAGATGAGCAGGATGTTGGGGATGCTCTCGAAGACGTTGTAGATCCACTCGAGGAAGTCGCCGACCTTGCCGCCGAAGAAACCGCCGAGCGCGCCGAGCAGCGTGCCGAGGCCCGTGGCGGCGAGGGCGGCCATGACGCCGACGAAGACCGAGATCTCGGTGCCCTTGATGGCCTTGGCGAGCACGTCGCGCCCGAGCCGGTCGGCGCCGAAGGGCAGCGTCTCGCGCTTGGGCGTCTCGGCGGTCTGGAACTGCTTGGCCTTCTCGTCCCACTCCTTGTAGCGCGGGGCGAGCGGGTCGATGTCGGAGAGGTCGACGTTCGGGCCCTTGGGTTGCTCGATGGCGCTCGCCGCCTGCGGCGGCGCCGGGCCCATGAGGGTGGGCGGCGCGTTCGGCACGCCCACCTCGTCCTGCCAGTTCTTCGCCACCACGCCCAGCGCCGCGAGCGCGATGAGCGCGATGAACGCGAACACGACCATCATCGACCAGTAGCCGACGCGGTCGCCCTTGAAGCGGCGCCAGGCGGCGTGCCAGACGCCTTCGCTCTTCTGCTGGGCGTCGTCCAGCGTGCGGTTGCCGGAGGCGGGAAGGACCGCGCTCATTTCAGCACCACGCGAGGATCGGCGACCTTGTAGGCCAGGTCGGTGGCGAGGTTGATCAGCATCGTCAGCACTGCGAGATAGATCGTCACCGCCTGGATGACCGGGAAGTCGCTGCGGTTGACCGCCAGCAGCACCTCGCGGCCGAGGCCGGGGATGGAGAAGAACACCTCGATGAGGAAGCTGCCGACGAAGATGCCCGGCAGCTGCAGCCCGATGTTGGTGAGGATGGGGATCAAAGCGTTGCGCAGCACGTGCCGGAACAACACCACGCCTTCGGTCATGCCCTTGGCGCGCGCCGTGCGCACGTAGTCCTGGCCGAGCTCGTCGAGCAGGAAGCTGCGGTACAGCCGCGTCTGCGGCGCGATGCCCACCGCCACCGCCAGCATCACCGGCAGCGGCACGTAGACGAAGAGATTGGTGAGCGTGCTGTCGCTCCAGCCCTGCACCGGGAACCAGCCGAGCTGGAAGCCGAAGACGTACTGGCCGATGATGACGTAGACGAGGAAGCTGATCGACAGCGCCACGGTGGTGGCGACCATGATCGTGCGGTCGGTGAGCGAGCCGCGCCGGTAGGCCACCCACATGGCGATCGGCAGCGCCAGCAGCACGTCGAGCACGAGGATGGGCGTCATCACCGTCAGCGTCGCCGGCAGGCGGGTGGCGAAGAGGTTGCTCACCGCCTCGTTGGTGGCCCAGCTCTTGCCCCAGTCGAAGGTGACGATCTGCTTGACGAAGATCCACAGCTGCACCCACACCGGCTCGTCGAGGCCGAGCGTCTGGCGGATGGCCTTGATCTGCTCGGGGCTGGCGTTGAGGCCACCGAGCACCTCGGCCGGGTCGCCGCCGAAGTACTTGAAGAGGAAGAACACCAGCAGCACCACGCCGGCGAGCGTGGGGACCATCTGCCACAGGCGGCGTATGAGGTAGGCAGCCATCTCGAGGGAGCGCTCCGCGGCCGCCTCCTCGTGGGAACGCGGCCGCCAATGACCGGACAAGGCCGGGATGGCCGAGTGTAGGTTGGCGTTCTCCGCCCCGCGGCCGGGGGTTTCCCGTCGTCGCGGCGAGGGCCGCAGACATAGACTTTGCGCCTTTACGAGTCCTGCAAGGGGCCCCATGATTTCCACCCCGCTGCGCGCGCGGGCCGCCGCCCTGTCGGCCGCGCTGCTGCTTGCCTGCGGTGCCGCGTGGGCCGAGCCCGGTGTGCCGCGCACCGGCGTGGCCGGCCAGGCGAGCGGCACGAATGGCACGAACGGCACCGATGGCGCGAACGGCGGCGTCAAGACGCTGCGTTATGCCTTCCGCATCGCCGAGACCACGTTCGACCCCGCGCAGGTGTCGGACCTGTACTCGCGCACCGTGCTGTGCGGCATCTTCGAGGCGCCCTACGAGTACGCCTTCCTCGCGCGACCGTACCGGATGCGGCTCAACACCGCGGCGGCGCTGCCCGAGGTCAGCCCCGACTTCAAGACCTTCGTCATCCGCCTCAAGCCGGGCACGTACTTCGCCGACGACCCCGCATTCAAGGGCGTGAAGCGCGAGCTCGTCGCCGAGGACTACGTCTACTCGATCAAGCGCCACTACGACCCGCGCTGGAAGAGCCCCAACCTCTACATTCTCGAGAGTGCCCAGATCCTGGGCCTTTCGGAGTTGCGCAAGAAGGCCATCGAGGGCCGGCAGCCCTTCGACTACGACACGACCGTCGAGGGACTCCGGTCACTCGACCGCTACACGCTGCAGATCAAGCTCGGCACCGCCTCGCCGCGCTTCATGCAGTACTTCACCGACAACTCGTTCACCGGCGCCGTCGCGCGCGAGGTCGTCGAGGCCTACGGCGAAAGGATCGGCGAGAAGCCCGTGGGCACCGGCCCCTTCCGCCTGGCCGAGTGGAAGCGCAGCTCGCGCATCGTGCTGGCGAAGAACCCGAACTACCGCGAGGTGCTCTACGACGAGACGCCGCCCGCGGCCAACGAGCGCCTGGCCCAGGCCGCGCAGCAGCTCAAGGGCCGGCGACTGCCGCTCGTGGACCGCGTCGTCATCTCCATCATCGAGGAGAACCAGCCGCGCTGGCTGGCCTTCCTCAACGAGGAGCACGACTTCCTCGACGAGTTGCCGCCGGACTTCGCGGAGACGGTGATCCCGAACAACCGGCTCGCACCCAACCTGGCGAAGAAGGGCATCCAGATGGTGCGCTACCTGCGCGCCGACGTGTCGATGTCGTACTTCGGCATGGAGAACCCGGTGGTCGGCGGCTACGAGCCGCACAAGGTGGCGCTGCGCCGCGCCATCAGCCTGGCCGTCGACGTGGAGCGCGAGATCCGCCTCGTGCGCCGTGGCCAGGCCATGCCGGCGCAGACGCCGATCGCGCCCGAGGTCTTCGGCTACGACCCGACATTGAAGACCACGCTCAGCGACTTCAGCCGCGCGCGGGCCAAGGCGCTGCTCGACATGCACGGCTACGTCGACAAGGACGGCGACGGTTGGCGCGACCAGCCCGGCGGCGAAAGGCTGGTGCTGCGCTACGCGACGCAGCCCGACCAGCAAAGCCGCCAGCTCATCGAGCAGTGGCAGAAGAACATGACCGCGATCGGGATCCGAATCGAGTTCGAGACCGCGAAGTGGCCCGAAAACCTCAAGGCCAGCCGCGCCGGCAAGCTGATGATGTGGGGCGTGGGCTGGCTGGCGGGCAACCCCGACGGCGACACCTTCCTCGCGCTCGGCTACGGGCCCAACAAGGGCGGCGCCAACCACGCGCGCTTCAACCTGCCGGCCTTCAATGCGCTGTACGAGAAGCAGCGCACGATGCCCGACGGGCCCGAGCGACTGGCGGTGATGCAGCAGGCGGCGCGGCTGATGGTGGCCTACATGCCCTACAAGATCCATGTGCACCGCTACTTCACCGACCTCACGCACCCGTGGGTGGTGGGCTACCACCGCAACATCTTCGTGCGCGAGTCCTGGAAGTACGTCGACATCGACCTCGCCGAACTGCAGCGGCGCGGCGGTGGCGCGTCGCACTGAGCACTGAGCACTGAGCGGCCACGATTCGAGACGGAGCAGCTGCGATGAAGCGACGCGACACCCTGGCCTGGACCGCCGCCGCAGCCGCTGCTGCCCTGCCGGCCTGGATGAACGACGCCGCGGCCGAAGGCAAGCCCGCGGCGGACGGCGGCCCTTCGGCCAACGGCAACGGCCCAACCGGCCAGCGTGTGCTGCGTTATGCGCTCTCCGCCGCCGAGACCAGCATCGACCCGGCGCAGATCAACGACAACACCTCACGCACGCTGACCTCGCACATCTTCGAGTCGCTGTACTGCTTCGACCATCTGGCGCGGCCGCCGCGCCTGGTGCCGCTGGTGGCCGACGGCGAGCCGGTCGTCGAAGACAGCTTCAAGCGCTGGACCTTCAAGGTGCGAGCGGGCATCCATTTCGCCGACGACCCGGCCTTCAAGGGCGCCCCGCGAGAGCTCGTCGCCGCCGACTTCCTCTACGCGATCAAGCGTTATGCCGACCCGGTGCTGAAGAGCCCGCTGTGGGCGAGCGTCGAGAACTTCAAGGTCCTGGGCCTGGCCGAGCTGCGCAAGGAGGCCTTGGACAAGAAGGCGAAGTTCGACTACGACCGCCCGATCGAAGGCATGCGCCTGCTCGATCGCCACACCTTCCAGCTGCAGCTTGCAGAGCCGCGCCCACGCTTCAAGGAGAACATGGCCGTGCCCGACCTCTTCGGCGCTGTCGCGCGCGAGGTGGCCGAGGCCTACGGCGACAAGGTCGGCGAGCATCCGGTGGGCACCGGCCCGTTCCGGCTTGCGCAGTGGCGGCGCAGCTCGCGCATCGTGTTCGAGCGCAACCCGGGCTATCGCGAACGCCTGTGGGACTGCGAGCCCGCGCCCGACGACGCCGAGGGCCAGGCGATCGCCGCGCGCTTGCGCGGCAGGCGGCTGCCGCTGGTCGACCGCGTGGAGGTCGCCATCATCGAGGAGTCGCAGCCGCGCTGGCTCTCCTTCGTCAACGGCGAGCTGGACTTTCTCGACCGCCTGCCGCCCGAGTTCGTCGGCGTCGCCATGCCCGGCGGCAAGGTGGCGCCGCACCTGGCGAAGAAGGGCGTGCGCGGCACCATCTCGCTGCAATCCGACATCACCTTCTACTACTTCAACATGGAAGATGCGGTGGTCGGCGGTCTCGAGCCGCACAAGGTGGCGCTGCGCCGCGCCATCGGGCTGGCCATCGATACCGAACGCGAGATCCGCCTGTTGCGCCGGGGCATGGCCATCCCGGCGCAAGGGCCGATCACGCCGCACACGACCGGCTACGACCCCAAGTTCAAGAGCGAGATGAGCGAATACAGCCCGGCGCGCGCCAAGGCGCTGCTCGAGCTGCACGGCTACGTCGACCGCGACGGCGACGGCTGGCGCGAGAAGCCCGACGGCACGCCGATGACGCTGGAGGTGTCGACGCAGCCCGAGCAGATCTACCGCCAGCTCAACGAGCTGCTCAAGCGCGACATGGACGCGATCGGCGTGCGCGTCATCTTCAAGACCGCGAAGTGGCCCGAGAACCTGAAGGCCAGCCGCGCGGGCAAGCTGCAGATCTGGTCGCTGTCGTCGCTCGGCTCGGGGGGCGACGGGCAGGGCATGATCACGCGCTACTTCGGGCCGCAGGCCGGCAACCAGAACCTGCCGCGCTTCAAGCACCCGGCCATGGACGCCATCCACGAGAAGATGACCGTGCTGCCCGACGGCCCCGAGCGGCTCGCCCTCTTTGCCGAGGCGCGCAAGATCGCCATCGCCTACATGCCCTACAAGTTCCAGGTGCACCGGCTGGTGGCCGACATGATGCACGCCAACGTCTTCGGCTACCGCCGGCCGGCCTACTGGAACGGCTGGTGGCAGTACGTCGACGTGGCGCCGGGCCCGAGCCCGGCTTGAGCCGGCGCGGCCCGAGGGAGCCGCAACGGTGAAGCGGCGCGCGATCCTGAGCGGCGCGGCCGCGGCGTGGCCGCCGCTGGCGGTGGCGGCCACTGCGGGTGGTGCGGGTGGTGCGGGCGGTGCGCGCATCGCCTCCGGCGAGAAGGTCTTCCGCTACGCCTTCAACTTCGCCGAGACCGGCTTCGACCCGCCGCGCGTCTCCGACCAGTCGTCGATCCGCGTGCTCGCGCACATCTTCGAGCCGCCGCTCGCCTGGGACGTACTGGCCCGCCCGGCCAAGCTCGTGCCGCTGGTGGCCGCCGCGCTGCCCGAGGTGAGCGAAAACCACCGGCGCTTCCTCTTCACCCTCCGCGCCGGCATCTTCTTCGCCGACGACCCGGCCTTCGAGGGCCGCCCGCGCGAGCTGACGGCGGCCGACTTCGTCTACTCGATCAAGCGCTTCTACGACCCGGCGCTGCGCAGCGAATGGCTCTACCGCTGGGAGAACGCGAAGATCCTCGGCCTGTCCGAGCTGCGCCGGCGTGTGCTCGAGCAAAGGAAGCCGTTCCCGTACGACGAGGCAGTGAGCGGCCTGCGCACGCTGGACCGCTACCGCTTCGAGGTGCGCCTGGCCGAGCCGGCGCCGCGCTTCGTGCATGAGTTCACCTCGGCCACGCTGGCCGGCGCCGTGGCGCGCGAGGTGGTCGAGCGCTACGCCGCCGACCCGCAGGCGCACCCGGTGGGCACGGGGCCGTTCATGCTGCACCTGTGGCGGCGCGCCTCGCGCATCGTGCTCGTGAAGAACCCGCGCTTCCGCGAGCAGCGCTTCGCGGGCGATCCCGCGGAGGGCGACACCGCCGCGCAGGCTGTCGCAACGCGCCTGGCGGGAGCGCGCGCGCCGCTCGTGGATCGGCTCGAGTTCGACATCATCGACGAGTCGCAGCCGCGCTGGCTGGCCTTCCTGAAGGGCGAACACGACGCCGTGCAGGTGCCCGTGGACCTGGCCTCGCTGGCCGTGCCGGGCGGCCGCCTCGCGCCCTATCTGGCCAAGCGCGGCGTGCAGCTCGACCGCCAGCTTTCAGCCAGCGTCACGCACACCTTCTTCAACTTCGACGACCCCTTGGTCGGTGGCTACACGCCGCAGAAGGTGGCGCTTCGCCGCGCCATCATGCTCGCCTACGACAGTGCTCTCGAGGCGCGGCTCGTGCGCAGCGGCCAGGCGGTGCCGGCCCAGAGCTTGATCCCGCCGCTGTGCTACGGGGCCGATGCCGAGATGGTGAGCGAGATGAGCCGCCCGAGCACCGCGCGCGCGGCGGCGCTGCTCGACCTGCACGGCTACGTCGACCGCAACGGCGACGGCTGGCGCGAGGGCCCCGACGGCCGGCCGCTCGAACTGCGCATCGCCTTCCTGCCCGACCAGCGTTCGCGCCGCCTGAGCGAACTCTGGCTCAAGCGCATGAGTGCGGTGGGCCTGCGCGTGCGCTTCGAGGTGGCGCCGTTCGGCGAGCAGATCCGCCGCTCGCTCGCCGGCAAGCTCATGATCTGGGGCTTCACGTGGGGCGCCAGCTCACCCGACGGCGACTTCTTCCTGGGGCTGGCCTACGGACCCAACGCCGACCAGAGCAACGACGCGCGCTTTAGGCTGCCGGCCTTCGACCGCCTGTACGAACGCCAGCGCAGCCTGCCCGACGGCCCCGAGCGGCTGGCGCTGATGCGCGTGGCCAACAAGCTGATGCTGGCCTACGTGCCCTACATCGCGCACCTGCACGAGATCACCAACGACCTCTGGCACGCGCATGTGCGCGGGCCGATGCGCCAACCCTTCAGCAGCGACTGGTTCCGCTGGATCGACGTCGGCCCGCAGCCGGCCTGATCGAGTTCAGCGGGGGTCGGCCGGCGCGGTGACGCTGTGCACCGCGGCCACGACGGCGGCAATGAAGCTCGCGTCGTTGATGTGCGCCGGCACGCGCAGCACGCGGCGCCGCGGGCTCTGTTCGGTATGCCGTTCGATGGCGTCGAACAAGGCGGCATCGGCCTCGGGCCACCAGAACGGCTGGCCCGGCGCGTCCAGCGCCGAGACGCCGCCCTCGGGAATCAGAAAGCGCACGGGGCCCGGCATGCGGTTCAGGCGTTCGGCGATCCAGCGGCCGATGCGTTCGCCGTCCTGCGGCGTCGTGCGCACCAGGGTGACGTTGTCGTTGTGCAGGTGGATCGGCCGGTCTGCCAGCGCCTCGGGCACGCTGGCGCGGGCCCAGAAGTTGATCATGTCCAACGCACCGCATGACCCGACGTAGGGCAGCGGCCGGCGCGTGGCCGCGCCCATGCGATCGTCTCCGGCGCTGAGCACGCCGCCACACAGCAGGTCGGCGACCTCCGTGGTGGTGAGGTCGACCATCGCCGCCAGGTGGCCGTCGTCGGCGAGCTTCTCCAGGGTCTGCCCGCCGTTGCCGGTGGCATGGAAGACCAGGCATTCGAACTCGCCTTGCAGCGCGCGCGTCACACCTTGCACGCACGGCGTGGTGACGCCGAACATCGACAGACCCAGGCAAGGCAAGGCATGCGCGTCGGGGGCCGAGCGGGCGCGCACCATGCCGGCCATCGCATGGGCCGCGTTGGACAGCACCTGGCGCGAAATGCGGTTCAGGCCCGAGATGTCGACCACCGGGTACAGCATGGCGATGTCGGCGCTGCCCACGAACGGGCGCACGTCGCCCGAGGCCAGCGTCGACACGAGCAGCTTCGGGCAACCCACGGGCAGGCTGCGCAGCGCAGGCGCCACCAGCGCCGCGGCGCCCGAGCCACCGGCACCGATCACGCCGCCGACATCGGTGCGCCCGCGCAGCAACCGGACCAGTGCCTGCGCCATCGCGCCGACGGCGCTGCCGCGTTCGCCGGTGAACACCGCGTCGGCGCCCTCGGGGTGGTGGCTGGCCACCTCGTGCGCGGAGATCAGCGCGCCCCGGTCGGCCGGGCCCGACGTGGACACATCGACGCTGATCACGGCCACGCCCTGGGCGCGGATGCGCTCGCAGAGGTAGCCCAGTTCCTCGGCCTTGGTGTCGAAGGTGCCGACCACCCACGCGGCGGCTGGTGACGTGCTCATCGGGCTTCCTCGCGGCCGGTGCGTCGTGCGGCGCGCGGCGTCAGTGCGAACGGGCTCGCCGCCTCTCGCGCGTCGGGAGCCGGCGCGCGAACGCGGTCAAAGCCTTGCGCTCACCCACCGCCCCTCGGCGCGGCTGGACTCGATCACCGCCGCGATGAACTTCATGCCGAGCGCGCCATCGACCACCGTGGGCACGCTGCACGCCAGCGGGTCGGGGGTGCGCTGCTCCCAGCGCGCGTGGATCTGCTCGGCCAGGTCGCGGTACAGCTGCGCAAAACCTTCGAGGTAGCCCTCGGGGTGACCGGCGGGAATGCGGGTGGCGTGGCCGGCTGCCGCGCTGCTGCCGGCACCGCTGCCCCCGCGCGTGATCAGCCGGGGCGCCTGGCCCAGCGGCGTGAGCCACAGCTGGTTCGGCTGCTCCTGACGGAAGTCGAGGCCGGCCTTGGTGCCATACACGCGCACGCGCAGCGCGTTCTCGTTGCCCGGGGCCACCTGGCTGGCCCAGAGCAGGCCGCGCGCGCCGTTGGCGTAGCGCAGCATGACGTGCGCGTTGTCGTCCAGGCGCCGGCCGGTCACGAAACTCTGGATGTCGGCACTCACGGCCGCGAGTTCCAGACCCGAGATGAAACGCCCCAGGTGTTCGGCATGCGTGCCGATGTCGCCCAGCGCGCCGCCGGCGCCGCTCTGGGCGGGGTCGCCGCGCCACAGCGCCTGCTTCTGGCCGGTGGCCGCGAGATCGGTGGTCAGCCAGTCCTGCACGTATTCGGCGTGCACCAGCCGGATCTCGCCGAGCTCGCCGGCGGCCACCATCTCGCGCGCCTGGCGCACCATCGGGTAGCCGGAGTAGTTGTGCGTCAGTGCGAACAGCAGGCCCGTGCTGCGCACCTTCTCCACCAGTGTCAGCGCGTCGGCCAGGGTGGTGGAGACCGGCTTGTCGCAGATGACGTGGATGCCGGCGTCGAGAAAGGCCGTCGCGATCGGGACGTGCAGGTGGTTCGGCGTGACGATGGCCACCACGTCGATGCCGTCGGCGCGCGCCGCCTCGGCGCGTGCCATGGCGTGGAAGTCGGCATAGGCGCGATCGGGCGCGATGTGCAGCTCGGCCGCACTGGCCGCCGCGCGCTGCGGCTGCGACGACAACGCACCGGCCACGAGTTCATAGCAGTCGTCGAGCCGCGCGGCGATGCGATGCACCGCGCCGATGAACGCACCCTGGCCGCCGCCCACCATGCCCAGCCGGATGCGGCGCGGCGCGGCGCCGCCGGTGGTCGATGCTTCGATCGTCATGGCGCGGCCTCAGGCGATGCCCAGCATCTTCTTGTTCGCCGCCTGGTCGACGCCGCCACCGGCGAAGTCATCGAAGGCGCGGTCGGCCACTCGAATGATGCGTTCGGCAATGAACTTGGCGCCCTCGCGCGCCCCGTCTTCGGGATGCTTGAGGCAGCACTCCCATTCCACCACCGCCCAGCCGGGGAAGTCGTAGGCCGCCAGCTTGGAGAAGATCGCCCGGAAGTCCACCTGGCCGTCGCCCAGCGAGCGGAAGCGCCCGACGCGGTTGAGCCACGGCTGGAAGCCGCCGTACACGCCTTGCTTGCCGGTCGGGTTGAACTCGGCGTCCTTGACGTGGAAGATCTTGATGCGCTCGTGGTAGTGATCGATGTACGCAAGGTAGTCCAGCTGCTGCAGCACGAAATGGCTGGGGTCGTACAGCAGGCAGGCGCGCTTGTGGTGGTCGACGCGCTCGAGGAACATCTCGTAGGTCACGCCGTCGTGCAGGTCTTCGCCCGGGTGGATCTCGTAGCAGACGTCCACGCCCTCGTGGTCGAACGCGTCGAGGATGGGCCGCCAGCGCTTGGCCAGCTCGTCGAACGCGGCCTCGATCAACCCCGCCGGCCGCGGCGGCCACGAGTACAGGTAGGGCCAGGCGAGCGCGCCGGAGAAGCTGGCATGCGCCGTCAGACCCAGGTTGCTCGACGCCTTGGCCGCCAGCATCATCTGTTCGACGGCCCACTGCTGGCGCCGCACGGGGTCGCCGCGCACCTCGGGTGCGGCAAAGCCGTCGAACCCCGCGTCGTAGGCCGGGTGCACGGCCACCAGCTGGCCTTGCAGGTGCGTCGACAGCTCGGTGATCTGCAGGCCGTGCTGGGCCAGCGTGCCCTTCACCTCGTCGCAGTAGGTCCTGCTGGTGGCGGCGTTCTTCAGGTTGAACAGGCGCGCGTCCCAGCTCGGGATCTGCACGCCCTTGTAGCCCAGGCCGGCGGCCCATTGCGCGATCGACGCGAGCGAGTTGAACGGTGCGGCATCGCCGGCGAACTGGGCCAGGAAGATGGCCGGGCCGTTGATGGTTTTCATGTGGCGCTCCTTTGGTGACGACGCGCTCGCTCGCGCACTTGCGCATGCGGTCGCAGCGGCACATCGGCGCGGGATGATGCGTCGGCGAAGAATCGGTGTCAACATCTGGTCGGACCAGTTGACAGTGCCGGCCCGCTCCCCTATCCTGACGCTGGTCCGACCAGATGGGGGTCGACCCACACACGGGGCGTGCGCCTCACGACGGAGACGAGGAGACAAGAATGCTCAAGGCACTTACGAGGTTCGCCGCTGCGGCGGCGCTGCTCGGTTTTGCGCAGGTGGCCGCCGCGCAAGGCAAGCTCACGATCCTGTGGGCGCAGTGGGATCCGGCCAATTACCTGCAGGAACTGGTCAAGGACTACGAGAAACAGACCGGCACCAAGGTGGTCGTCGAGACCACGCCCTGGCCCGACTTCCAGAACAAGGCGTTCAAGGAGTTCACGGCCAAGGGCTCGGCCTACGACATGGTGGTCGGGGACTCGCAATGGCTCGGCGCCGGCTCCACCGGCGGGCACTACGTGGAGCTGACGGCGTTCTTCAAGAAGCACAAGGTGGCCGAGGTCATGGCCCCGGCTACCGTCGCCGGCTATGCCGAGTACCCCGGCAAGAGCGGCAAGTACTGGGCCATTCCGCTCGAGGGCGACGCGACCGGCTTCTCCTATCGCAAGGACTGGTTCGAGGACCCGAAGGAGAAGGCCGCCTTCAAGGCCAAGTACGGCTATGAACTCGACGTGCCCAAGACCTGGAAGGAACTGGGTGACATCGCCGAGTTCTTCCATCGGCCGAAGGAAAAGCGCTACGGCATCTCGATCTACACCGACAACAGCTACGACGCGCTGGTGATGGGGGTCGAGAACGTCATCTTCAGCTTCGGCGGGAACCTGGGCGACTACGCCACCCACAAGGTGGACGGCATCGTCAACTCCAAGGAGAACATCGAGGCGCTCAAGTTCTACAAGCGGCTGTACGGCTTCACGCCGCCCGACTGGGGCAAGACCTTCTTCCAGGAAGGCAACCAGGCCATCACCGAAGGCCTGGTCTCGATGAGCATGAACTTCTTCGCCTTCTTCCCGGCCCTGGCCAACCCGACCACCAACAAGTTCGCCAAGGTCACCGGCTACTTCGCGAGTCCCAAGGGCCCGACCGGCAAGCAGTTCGCGGCCCTCGGCGGCCAGGGCATCTCGATCGTCTCGTACTCGAAGAACAAGGACGAGGCGATGAAGTTCCTCGAGTGGTTCATCCGCGAGGACGTGCAGAAGAAGTGGGCCGACCTGGGCGGCTACACCTGCAACGCGGCGATCCTGAAGTCCGACGCCTTCCGCAAGGCCACGCCGTACAACGAGGCCTTCTACCAGTCGATGTTCATGGTCAAGGACTTCTGGGCAGTGCCCGAGTATGCCGAGCTGCTCACCGCGGCCAACAAGCGCTGGCACCCGTTCGTCGTCGGCGGCAAGGGCACGGCCGAGGAAGCGGCCAACGGGCTGGCCAAGGACTGGCAGGCGACGTTCAAGAAGTACGGACGCACGAAGTAGGCACCGCGCCGATGCAGGGGGCGGCCGGTCGGGCCGCCCTCCCCCGCACGTCCCCCGAGTCGTTCATCCAGCCGCCGACCATCCATGTCTCAAACCGCCTTGACCGGCAGTGCCTCGAGTGCCGCCCGCACGCCTGCCGTCGCCGGACGCGGCATGAGCGATCTCGCGATCCGCAACTGGTTCATCATCCCGACGATCGTCTTCCTGATCGTCTTCAACATCTTTCCGCTGCTCTACTCGCTGGGCTACTCGTTCACCGACTACCGCGCCTCGATGAACGACCCGGTGAAGTTCGTCGGTCTGCAGAACTACCGCGAACTGCTCGAAGACGAATACATCTGGGCCAACTTCACGCTCACCGCCAAGTACGTGATCATGTCGGTGGTGGGCCAGGTGGTCGTGGGCTTCGGCGCTGCGCTGCTGCTCAACCGCGCCATCCCGGCCAAGGGCCTGCTGACCACGCTGTTGATGCTGCCCATGATGATGTGCATGGCGGTGGTGGGCCTGTTCTGGCAGCTGCTCTACAACCCCTCGTGGGGCATCGTGAACTACGTCTTCTTCACCGAAGGCAAGGTGTGGCTGTCGGATCCCGACATGGCGCTGCTGGCCATCGCCATCACCGACATCTGGATGTGGTCGCCGTTCGTGATGCTGCTTTCGCTGGCCGGGCTGTCGGCGATTCCGCCGTCGCTGTATGAGGCGGCCGCCATCGACCGTGCGTCGCGCTGGTTCGTGTTCCGCCGCATCACGCTGCCGCTGGTGTCGCCGCTGCTGCTGATCGCCATCATCTTCCGCACCATGGAGGCGTTCAAGACCTTCGACATCGCGTTCGTGATGGCGAGCATGGACGAGACCGAGCTGGTGGCCATCAGGCTCTACAAGATGGCCTTCCAGGAGTGGCAGACCGGCCGCTCCTGCGCGCTGGCGTACATCGTCCTGCTGGCGGTGCTGGCCATCACCAATGTGTACGTGAAGTACCTCAATCGCCTCAAGGCCCGCTGACGCGCCGCCATCCGCATCCTGCCCATGGCCATCGTTCAATCCTCTGTCTCGCGCTGGTGGAACCGCGGCGCCATCGCGCTGGTGCTGGTGCTGCTGGTGATCATGATGATCCCGCTGTACTGGATCGGCTCCACCGCCTTCAAGGCGCGCGCCGAATCCACCACCGTGCCGCCCACGGTGTTCTTCACGCCCGAGATCACTCCGTTCATCAAGTTGTTCACCTCGCGCGTGCAGCAGCGCGGCGCCTCCGACCCGGACGCCTATGCCAAGGCGCCCTGGTGGGAGAAGCAGGTGATGGACGGCGGCGACCGCTTCATCCGGGACGGGCAGGGCCGCATCGAGTCCTCGGGCTACGTCTCGCGTTTCATCAACAGCATCGTCATCGCCGTCACCAGCACCTTCCTGGCCGTGGCGATGGGCACCATCACGGCCTACGGCTTCTCGCGCTTCAAGATGCCGGGCGAGGACGACTGGCTGTTCTTCATCCTCTCCACGCGCATGCTGCCGCCGGTGGTGGTGGCGATCCCGATGTTCCTGATGTACCGCGCCGTCGGCCTGGTGGACACGCACGTCGGCCTGATCATCCTGTACACCGCGTTCAACCTCTCGTTCTCGGTCTGGCTGATGAAGGGCTTCATCGACGAGATCCCCAAGGAGTACGAAGAGGCCGCGCTGGTGGACGGCTACACGCGGCTGGAGGCCTTCTTCAAGATCGTGCTGCCGCAGGCCACCACCGGCATCGCGGCCACCGCCGTGTTCTGCTTCATCACCGCGTGGAACGAATACGCCTTCGCCCTGATGATGACCAACAAGAACGCGCAGACCGCGCCGCCCTACATCCCGTCGCAGCTCGGCTCGGGCCTGACCGACTGGACCGTCATTGCCGCCGGCAGCCTGCTGTTCCTGATTCCGGTGGCGCTGTTCACCTTCTTCCTGCGTGACCACCTGCTGCGTGGCGTGACCTTCGGCGCCATCCGCCGCTGACGCCATGTTCAAGCAGCGCGCCCGTCAGTTCGAGTTCGCCAGCATGGCGCTGATGGTGCTGGGCATCGTGGCGCTGTGCCAGCCGTGGATCGCGGTGCTGCACCAGTACAGCGTGGCGATCATCATCGCCGGACTCGTGGCCTTCAACGTCTTCTCCCGCATCAAGACGCCCGACGGGGACGAGCCGGCCGGATCCGCCCGGCCGGCGCGGGAGGGTCACTGACATGGCCGACATCGAGGTCATCGACGCCGAGAAGCGCTTCGGCACCAACCACGTCATCCGCAAGCTCAACCTGCGCATCAAGGACGGCGAGTTCGTCGTGCTGCTCGGGCCTTCCGGTTGCGGCAAGACCACCACGCTGCGCGCACTGGCCGGCCTGGAGAGCATCGACTCGGGTGAGATCCGCATCAAGGGCCGGCGCGTCGATCATCTGCCGCCGCAGCAGCGCGACACCGCTTTCGTCTTCCAGCTGTATTCGCTGTACCCGCACCTGACGAGCTACGACAACATCGCCTTCCCGCTGCGCGCCGCGCGCAAGGCCGAGTCGGAGGTGAGGAAGCAGGTGACCGAGGTGGCGCGCGTGCTGCGCATCGAGCACCTGCTGAACAAGCGCCCTTCGGCGCTGGCCGGCGGCGACATGCAACGCGTGACCATCGGCCGCGCGCTGGTGCGCCGGCCCGAGGCCATGCTGATGGACGAGCCGATCGGCGCGCTGGACGCCAAGCTGCGCGAAGAGATGCGCGCCGAGTTGCGCCGCCTGCACGTGGAAAACGGCTCGACGACCGTCTATGTCACCCACGACCAGGTGGAGGCGATGTCGATGGCCGACAAGATCGGCATCATGAACGACGGCGTGCTGCAGCAGTACGACAGCCCGACCACGGTCTACGACACGCCGGCCAATCTCTTCGTGGCGCAGTTCGTCGGCAGCCCGATCATGAACGTGGTCGACTGCCAGTGCGAAGCCGGTGCCGGCGGCACCGAGGTGCGACTGGCCGGCATGACTCAGCCCTTCGTGCTGGGTGCCGCGGCGACGCCGGCGGCCGTGCACGGCGGCCGGGCGCTGGCACTCGGCATCCGGCCCGAGGCGGTGAGCGTGGCGCTGGCCGCCGCGCCCAGCCACGTGCCCGCCCGGGTGCACCTGATCGAGCCGCTCGGTGCCTACGACATCGTCGACATCGCCGTGGGCGATGCCACGTTGCGGGCCCGCACGCCGAGCCGGTTCGTTGCGGCCCAGGGCGACGCGGTGTGGATCAAGCTCGACGCCGCGCGCACGCACTTCTTCGACAAGCAAAGCGGCGGGCGGCTGCCCGCGGGAAGTTGATCGCGTGGCCCAGGTCTCCCTCCGGTCCGTCAGCAAGCGCTTCGGTGCCGTCAGCGCCATCGCCGAGCTCTCGCTGGACATTCGCGATCGCGAATTCTTCGTGCTGCTCGGCCCGACCGGCGCCGGCAAGAGCACGACGCTGCGCTGCATTGCCGGGCTGGAACAGCCCGAGGCCGGCGACGTCTGCATCGCCGAGCAGCGCGTCAACGAGTGGAGCGCGGCGCAGCGCGACGTGGCGCTCGTGTTCCAGCAGTACTCGCTCTACCCCAACTACACGGTGCGCGAGAACCTGGCCTTCCCGCTCAAGTCCAGGCTGCGCAACTTCACGGCGCAGCAGATCGAAGAGCGCGTGGCCAGGGCGGCGGCCACGGTGCGCATCACCCACCTGCTGGAGCGGCGCACCGACCGCCTGTCGGGCGGCGAGATGCAGCGCGTGTCGATCGGCCGCGCCATCGTGCGCGAGCCGCGCGTGTTCCTGATGGACGAGCCGCTGTCCAACCTCGATGCCAAGCTGCGCGAGTTGCTGCGCGCCGAGTTGAAGGGCCTGCAGCAGCGGCTGGGCACGACGCTGGTGTTCGTCACGCACGACCAGGTGGAGGCCATGACCATGGGCGATCGAATCGGCCTGATGAACAAGGGCCGGCTGATCCAGGTGGGCACGCCGCACGAGATCTACAACCGGCCGAAGAACAGCTTCGTCGCGTCGTTCGTCGGCACGCCCGCCATCAACCTCTTCGACGTCCGCATCGACCTGGCGGCCGGCCGGGCCAGCGACGGCGCGTTGACGTTCGATCTCGACCAGGCCACGAAGGACACGCTCTCGGCGCTGTCGCTGCCCGCGGACGGCCATGTCCGCATCGGCGTGCGGCCCGAGCACGTGCAGCTGGTCGAGCGCGGCGGCATGGGCGGCTCGCTGTACGGGGCCGAACACCATGGCGCCGAGATCGTGGCCATCCTGCAGGCCGGCAGCCACATGCTGCGCGCCACCATCGCGGCCGACGCGCGCGTGGCGCTGAACCAGCCGCTGCAGTTCTCGTTCATGCAGGACAAGCTGCACTTCTTCGATCCGCTGACAGGCGAGAACCTGCGGCATTGAACCCCTGCGACCGAACCCGTTCAGGAAGGAGCCCCCCATGGCCCAGACCATCGCCACGCACAACTGGATGCGCCCCGAATCGATCAGGCGCACGATCGAGCGCATGCGCGAGACCGGCGTGGATGCGCTGGAGATCTCGGGCGAACCCGATCAGTTCGACACCAGGGAGGTGCGCGCGCTGCTGAAGGAGAACGGCCGCACCTGCTGGGGCTCGGTCACGCTGACCCTGGGCGAGCGCAACCTGGCCGCCAAGAACCCCGCGCAGCGCGAGAAGACGGTCGACTACATGAAGCGCGTGGTGACGCTTGCCAAGGAGCTCGACGGCCAGATCGTCTCGCTGGTACCCGCCACCGTGGGCAAGGTGGTCGCCGACGGCACGCCGGCCGAGGAGTGGAAGTGGCTGGTCGAAGGCATCAAGGAGGTCTACGCGCACGCCGAGAAGGCCGGCATCCGCATCGCCATCGAGCCGTTGAACCGGTTCGAGACCTACCTCGTCAACCGCGCCGACCAGGCGCTGGCGCTGGCCGATGCCGTGGGTCCGAACTGCGGCGTGTGCCTGGACCTGTTCCACATGAACATCGAGGAGAGCGACATCCACGCAGCTTTCCGCCGATGCAAGGGCCGCATCTACGACGTGCACATCGCCGACAACAACCGCTTCGCGCCGGGCATGGGCACGCTGGATTTCCCGGCGATCGTCCAGACCATCAAGGGCACCGGCTACAGCGGCGCGCTGACGCTGGAGTTCGTGGCCACGGTCGACCGCACGCCTGCCAGTCCGTACGGCGAACAGGTCGAGACCAACCCCGTGGACGTGAGCCCGGAGCAGATGAAGTTCATCATCGACCACGGCTCCAACCTGCTGTCGGACAAGTTCTATACGGGGCTGTTCACGAAGGCCGTCGAGGTCCTGCGGCCGCTCGTCTGAGGCGGCGGGTTTCAAGCCTCGACCACGGAGATCGCCATGCTGCTCGGCCAGCTGTTCCACACCGCCATTCGCACCGTGGACCTCGACGCCACGGTGCGCTTCTACACCGAGGTGCTGGGCATGATCGTGGCCGAGCGCCCGCCGATCGGCTTTCCCGGCGCGTGGCTCGCGCCAGCGCAACCGGGCGCCGCCGCCACCATGCACATCTACGCGGGTGACGCCGCGCGCGAGGCCGACGGCTCGGTGCGCACCGGCAGCGGTGCGATCGACCACGTCTCGGTCGCGTGCCAGGGCTACGACTTGTTCCGGGCCCGCTTCGAGAAGTACGGGTTGCCCTACCGCGAGAACCTGGTGCCGGGCACACCGCTGTGGCAGTTGTTCATCCACGACCCCAACGGCGTGCAACTGGAGCTGACCTTTCATGCAAATGCCGAGTCCGAGGCGGTGCCGCGGATTCCGCCGGCACGCCAGTACCAGGCGCGCGAACGCTGGTTCGACCCCGAACCCTACCGGCAGTTCGCGAGCCACGCGCGCTGAGTGCGCGACACGCGGCCGACACACCGTCCACGACGACAACAAGCACGCCACGATCGGGCCCCGATGAAAATCAGCCGTGTCGAAGCCACCTGGCTGCAGGTGCCGATCGCGCCGGAGCAACAGCACGTCAGCGATTTCGGGCGCTCGGCCACGTTCGACACCGCGCTGGTGCGCGTGGACACCGATGCCGGCATCACCGGCTGGGGTGAAGCCAAGGTCTCGGCCGGCAGCTTCGGCGACTACCACGGCGTGGTGGCCATCATCAACCACGAGTTCGGGCCCCGGCTCGTCGGCGAGGACCCGCACGCCATCACCAGCATCTGGGAGCGCCTGTACAACGGCACACGGGCGCACTACGCACTGGCACGCGGCCATGTGTTCCCGGCGCTGAGCCGGCGTGGCGTGTCGATCTCCGCGCTTTCGGGCATCGACATCGCGTTGTGGGACATCCTCGGCAAGGCGCTCGACGTGCCGGTGTGGCAGCTGCTGGGTGGCCGCAAGGCCGAGCACATGCCCGCCTACGCGTCGGGCGGCTGGGCGCCGGCCGACCAGATCGGCGCGCAACTCCAGGGTTACCTCGCCCAGGGCGGCTTTCGCGCCGTGAAGATGCGCGTGGGTGTGTTCGACGGCTCGCCGGCCGCATCGGCCGAGCGGGTGATCGCCGCGCGCGCGGCGCTCGGCCCGGACGTCGACATCATGTGCGACGCGCACGGCAGCTTCACGGTGTCGGAAGCGCGGCAGTTCTGCCGGCTGGTGCGCGACTGCGGGGTCGCATGGTTCGAAGAGCCGGTGGCCGCCGACGACAAGCGCGGCCAGGCCGAGGTGCGCCGCGGCACCGTCATTCCGATCGCCGCCGGCGAGAGCGAGTCCACGCGCTTCGACTTCCGCGACCTGATCGACCTGCGCGCGGCCGACATCCTGCAGCCCGACCTGGCCATCTGCGGCGGCATCACCGAGGCGATGCGCATCTCGGCGCTGGCCAGTGCGGCCAACTTGCGTCTGGCGCCGCACCTGTGGGCCGGCGCGCCGGCGTTCGCGGCCGGCTTGCATGTCTCGGCGGCGTCGCCTGCGGCCTATCTGTTGGAATACTCGCTGGGCGCCAACCCGATGATCCACGACCTCGCGGAAGAAGAGTTCCCGGTGCGCGACGGCATGGTGGAGATTCCATCGCGGCCCGGCCTGGGCATCACCATCCGCAGCGATTTCGTCGAGCGATACCGAAGGACCTAGCGCCCCGCGCCGGCACGGACCGACCACGAACGATGGAAAGCCTCGAGCAAACCGCCAAGCTGCTGCAGCTGATCCGCGAGCGCGGGTTCCTGCCGGGCGACAAGCTGCCGTCCGAGCGCGACCTGGCGGCGCTGTTCGGCATGAGCCGCAGCGCCGTGCGCGAAGCGCTGATCCGGCTGGACACGCTGCGCATCATCGAGAGCCGGCCCAAGTCGGGCGTGTACCTGCGCCCGTTCGCGGCCGAGCGCAGCATCGAGGCGATGGTGCTGTTCACCGAAACCGACACGCCGCTGTCCGAAGACGACGTGGTGCAGTCGGTCGAACTGCGCAGCGTGCTGGAAAGCGAGGCCATGCGGCTGGCCTGCCTGCGCCGCACGCCGGCCGACCTCGAGCGGCTGAACCAGATCCTGCAGGACAGCGCCGCCGCCATCGCGCGGGGCGAAACGCTGGCCGACCTGGATGCCGAGTTCCACAAGGCCATCGTCGCCGCGACGCAGAACCACGTGCTGCTGCGCTTCATCAATGTCTTCTATCTGATCTCGCGCAAGCGGCGCGAGGTCTACTTCCAGGAGAGCAGGCAGAGCCAGCGTTCGCATGCACAGCACCTTCAGCTGTACCGTGCGATCGTGGAGCAGGATGTGGAGGCAGGGCAGAGGATCCTGCGCCGCCACATCAAGGGCGTCGACGCCTACTTCCGCATGTTCTTCGCGGAGGGGCACGGTGCCGTGCCGGCGCCGGCGCCACGGGCCGAGGGCGCGCAGCGTGCCGCGCCGTTGGCGCGCAACGGCCGGGTCAAGCCCAAGGGCAGGCGGGTCGCGAAGGCAGTGGCCTAAGGCAGTCTCGCAAGTCAAGCCGATCCGAGTCCATGGCGAGCATCCTCCTGACGCAGGCCATTCATCCGGCCGTGCAGGCCCGCTTGGCGGCACTCGGCGAGGTGCGCGTGGCGGCCGACACCTCGCCCGACACGTTGCGCCGGGACGCATCGGGTTGCGCCGTGGTGGTGGTGCGTGCCCCGTTGCCCGAGGACATCTTCGACGCCGCGCCCGCTCTCGTCGGGGCGGTGCGTCATGGCGCCGGCGTCGACATGATCCCCATCGAGGCCGCCACCGCGCGGGGCGTGCTCGTGGCCAACGTGCCCGGAGCCAATGCGCACACCGTCGCCGAGCACGTGTTGCTGAGCCTGCTTCATCTGGCGCGCCGCCGCGGCGCGACGCAGGCGCGGCTCGGCGCCGGCACGGCCGGCTGGGCCGCGGCGCGGGCCCTGGCCGACTTCGGCTTCGAGCTGCCGGGGCGCACTGTCGGCCTGGTCGGCTATGGCCATGTCGGCCAGGCCGTTGCGCGCATCTGCGCATCGGGCTTGGCGATGCGGGTGCTGGCCCATTCGCGTTCGGGGCCACGCCCTGGAGCGCCGCCGGTGGAACACGTCGCCCTGCGCGATCTGCTCGCGCGCAGCGACTTCGTTGTGCTGGCCTGCCCGCTGACCGAGCACACGCGCGGGTTGATCGGTGCCGCCGAACTCGCCGCCATGCGCACGGGCGCGTTCCTCGTCAACGTCTCGCGCGGCCCGGTCGTGCAGGAAGCGGCCCTGCTCGACGCGCTGCGCAGCGGCCACCTGGCCGGTGCGGCGCTCGACGTCTTCGACCTCCAGCCACTGCGCGTCGACCACCCCTACCGGCAGATGGAGCAGGTGCTGCTCACGCCTCATGTGGCCGGCGTTACCGAAGACAGCATGCTGCGCATGGGCCTTGGCGTCGTGCTGGCGGTGGAACACCTGCTGCGCGGGGACGTTCCGCCTCACTGCATCAATCCACAGGCGGTGGCGGCGTTCCGCCTGCGCCTTGGCGCGAAGGCGGGGACGAAGCCGCAGTCTTCGGCGCATCGCGATGCCGGCTCGCGCCGATGTGCCTAGTTCGTGAACCTGCCCCTGGGAAAGACGAGGAGAAACCATGGACCGCAAGATCTTGATCGTCACCGGCGACGGAGGTGAAGGCTATGAAGTGCTCTACGCCGTTCATCGCTTTCAGGAAGCCGGGCTGGTTCCGGTACTGGCCGCACCGTCGAAGCGTCTGCTCAACCTCGTGATGCACGACTTCGAACCGGGCTGGGACACCTATGTGGAGCGCCCCGGATACCGGCGTGAAGCCGACATCGCCATCGCCGACGTCAGATCGGACGACTATGAAGCCATCCTGCTCGCCGGCGGTCGCGCCCCGGAGTACCTGCGCAACGATGCGAAGCTGAAGGCCCTGGTGCGCGAATTCCACGCCCATGACAAGTGGATCTTCTCCATCTGCCACGGCATTCAGATCATCACCGCCGCCGGCCTCGCCAAGGGCCGCAACCTCACCTGCTACGAGCATGTGCGCTCCGAGGTCGAGGCCTGTGGCGGCACCTTCGTCGCCCAGAGCTGCGTGCGCGACGGCAACATGGTCAGCGCCCAGACCTGGCAGGACCACCCCTCGTTCTTCAGGGAGGTGTTCAAGTGCCTCGACGCGCACAAGTGAGCGGCCCGTGGCCGCGCGTGCGCTCGCCAGCGCGCGCCACCCGACCGGGCAGCGCGCCTGCGGCGTGCCTACTGCGCCTGTGAGACGATCGTCACGCGGCGGTTTTCCGGCGCAGCGACGTTGGTCTTGTTCATCAGGTTGCTGGAGCCCTTGCCGACCGCGTCGACGCGGCTCGCGTCCAGCCCGTGCTTGCTGATGAGGTAGGCCCGCACCGACTCGGCACGCGCCTGCGAGAGCTTCATGTTGTGGTCTTCGTTGCCGCGCGGGTCGGCGTGGCCCTCGATCGTGAAGCGCACGCCGGCCAGGCGGTCGGACTTCATCGCTGCGGCGAGCACGTCGAGCGCGCCGCGCGCCGGCGACGTGAGGTCGGCCTTGTCGGTGACGAAGGTGACGAGGATCGAGGCGCGCCCGGCCTGGCCGGCGGCGGCGCCGGCGGCGGCCGTGGCGCCGGCGGTCGCCGCGGGGCGAACGGCCGGACGGAAGCTGCGCGTGCGCACGCCGTCTTCGGGTGCCGAGGCGGCCTGCGGCGGGGTCAACGCGTCGATCAACGTCCGCTCGTTGACCTGACCCTCGCGCAGCACGCGCTCCTGCGCGAAGGCCGGCGCGGCCACCAGCGCCGCGGCCACGCTGCCCAGGCACACCAGGCCGACGACATTGACCGGGCGCAGGGCCACGCGCAGGCCCCGCAGGAATTGCGTGAAGTGCAGGGCAGGGCGGGTGGTGGCGATGCGGTTCATGGCGGCTTCCGATGGTGAAAGGTCAACGGTTGCGACTGAAGCGGATGGTAGGACAAGCCGGTTGACGTTGTCGTCCCCCAAACGGTGTCTCACCTCCGGTCGACTGGGGTGCATTGGGCCATGGCGCCGGCCCTGGGGGGAGGAGACCAAGGTATCACCCGCACGATGTGGTGCTGCTGCACCGCCCGCGGCGTGATACTTTGCCGCCCGCACCTGCCACGGTTGCCCGGCGGCGCCACCCGGCGTCTACCGGTGCCGCCCAGCCGCCATGACCTCCGCTGCCCACCCCCACGGCTCGATCCTGCTGGCCGACGACCACGGCCTCGTGCGCCATGGTCTGCAGCTGCTGATCGCCGAGGCGCTGCCGCAGTTGCGCGTGCACCTGGCCGGGTCGCTGGCCGAGACCGTGCAGGTGCTGACCACCGCCGGCCGCTTCGACCTCGTGCTGCTCGACCTGACACTCTCAGACGTGCACGGCATGGCCGGGCTGCGCCGGCTGCGCGAGGAGTTCCCGTACGTGCCCGTGGTCATCCTCTCGGCGCAGGACGACCGTGACACCGTGCTGGCGGCGCTGGACGCCGGCGCCATGGGCTTCATCTCCAAGGCGGCGGCGCCGAGCGAGCTGCGCGAGGCGCTGACGCGCGTGCTCGCCGAGCACCGCATCCACCTGCCGCAGTCGGTTTCCGGCGGCATGGCCGCCGCGCCGGAGGGCAACGGGCGCGAGCTCTCGGAGCTCTCGGCGCTCGGCCTCACCGAGCGCCAGATCGAGGTGCTCGGCTACGTGGTCCAGGGCCTGCGCAACAAGGAGATCGCGCGCCTGCTCGACCGCTCGGAGGTGGTGGTGAAGAAGCACGTCACCGCGACGCTGCAGGCCCTGGGCGCGCCCAACCGCACGAAGCTGCTCGTGTTGCTGAGCCAGCGCGGCTATCGCGTGCCTTCGCTGCGCGCGGCGTCGGCGCCCGGCGATGTCGAGTGAGCGCGGCCGCTGGCGGGTGAAGACGGCCGGCGCCACTGCCGGCGCGACCGCCGCCTCTGGCCGTGCCGGCCGCGGCCCCGACCTCGGCCGCGAGGGACCGGTCACGCAGCCTTCGGCAGCCAGTACCGCTTCGGACGTCGCGACGCAGATCGCCGAGCAGTTGCCGCTGCGGCGGCGCCGGCTCGGCCTCGCCTTCGTCGGCCTGGGCGTGCTGGCGCTGGCGGCGCAGACGCTCTTCGAGTGGTTGTTGCCCTACGACTCCGGCGGCCTGCTGCAGCTGCGCCGCTGGCTGGCGCAACCGGAGCTGTCTCGCTGGCTGACGGCGGCGACCGTGGCCTGGGGCTGGGCGTTGCTGTGCGTGCTGTTGCTGGCGGGGCTGGCGCAGCGCCGGCGCAATCCCGATGTGCTGGCGGCGCTCACCGGGCTGGCGCTCGGCTCGGTGTATGCCGCCGCCGGCGGGCCCTCGCCGGCGGTGGCCATGCTGTGCCTGGTGGGCGTGGCCAGTCTCGGCTGGCAGGTGCGCGCGGGCGGCGGCCTGGCGCTGCTGCTGGGCACGGCGCTGGCGGTGGCGGCGTGGGATGCACTGCTGTCGGGCTTCCCGACGCTGTGGATCGCCGCCGTCGTGCTGGTGGCGATGTTCGTCTGGATCGACAGCCGGCACATCCGCGCCAGCGACCGGCGCCTGTTCGCGGCGCTCGAGGAACGCGACATGCTGATCCGCGACCTGGATGCGCGCGGCGAGCAGTTGCAGGGCGTGGAGCGGGCGCGCACGCGGCTGCTCGCCAGCATCAGCCACGACCTGCGCCAGCCGCTGCAGGCCGTGCGCCTCTATGCCGAGGCGCTGCGGGCGCGCCCCGACCTCGACCCGACGGCACGGCGCCTGCTCAAACAGCAGGTGCAGGCCGCTGACGACGCCGTCGGCATGCTCGACCAGTTCAGCGAGTTCAGCGCCATCGAGCACGGCATGCTCGTCTCGCACCCGGAACTGGTGAACCTGCGCGAGGTGCTCGAGCGCGTCGCCGGCGGCCTGCAGCCGGCTTACCCGAAGAGCCGCCTGCGCTTGTCGGTGCACGGCCGGCCGACCTGGGTGTGGGTGGACCGCAGCCAGATCACGCGCCTGGTGCAGAACCTCGCCGGCAATGCCGTGCGCTACAGCGTCGGCGTTCCCATCGAAGGGCCGGCGCGCGTCGTGCTGGCCGTGCGGCCACACCGCGGCGGCTGCGCCATCGACGTCGTCGACAACGGCCGTGGCATCCCGGCCGACAAGCTGGAGGCCGTCTTCCAGCCCTACGTGCAGCTGGCCCAGGCGGCCGAGGCCTCGCGCGCCGGGCGGGGCCTGGGCCTGGCCATCGTCAAGGGCCTGGTGGCGCAGCTCGGCCTCACGCTGGCGCCGGTGAAGAGCCGGCTCGGCAACGGCACGCGCTTTCGCGTCTGCCTGCCACGCCTGCTGATGCGCGAGGCGCCGATGCCGCGCACGGTGACCGGCGTGCCGGTGACGGCGCGCCTGGACGGCTGGCTGCTCGCGCTGCTCGACGACGAGGATGCGCCGCGCCTGGCGCTGCGCGCCGCGCTCGAGAGCGTCGGGGCCACCGTCGTCGAGGCCGAGTCGCTCGGCCGCCTGAAGCGCATGCTCGATGCGCAGGAGCGCTTCCCGGATGTGCTGATCTTCGACCTCGACCTCGGCGCCGACCAGCCCGACGGGCGCGCCGCGCTCGCCGAGCTGCGCCAGGAGTGGGAGACGCAGGTGCCGGCCGTCATCCTCACCGGCCGGGTCGGCGCGCGCAGCATCATCCTGCCGCCACAGTGCAGCATGCTCGAGAAGCCGGTCGCGCTGGCCGAGCTGGTCGCGGTGCTCAACCGCGTCGCGCCGCGGACCGACCTGGCGCTCTGATCCGGGCGTGCCGGCGGCGGCGCACAGGGCGCGGCGGGCGCGGCGGGCGCGGCGGGCGCGGCCTCGGTGTACTGTCGCGCTCTCGGCGCGCGATCGGCGGCGGCGGACGCGGCTGATCCCATGGGATCATCGACGGCCCGTGCGCGTTGCGGTGCAATGCCGGCATCGCCGCACCCGGGTCCCTGAACCCCGGGGGTGCTCGCCGCGCCGCCGCGCGCGGCTTCCTGTCGCCGAAGAGAATCGCATCATGACTTCCGTCGTGTCGCCGTCCTTCCTGGCTCGCTGGGTTCCTTTCTCCCGCGTGGCCTGCGTCGCGTTGTGTGTCGCGACCGGCGGCTCGGCCGCGCTCGCGCAGGCGGTGAAGGCGCCCCCAGCGGGCGGGCCGGCGCCGGCGCCGGCGGTGCCCCAGCTCGCCTTCGAGCTCGTCACCAAGGCCGAGGCCCGGCGCGACCGCGAACTGCGCCCCAAGAACGAGGCGCTCGACATGCCCGAGGTGCGGCCGCGCGCGATGCCCGGTGCTGCCGCCGCGGCGGCGGTGCCGGTGTTCGCCATTCGCGTTCTCGCGCCGACACCGCAGGTGGCGGTGACGGCGCCGCTGCGCATCGAGCTCGCCTTCGAGACGCCGCCCGGCACGCGCGTGGTGCCATCATCGTTTCGCGTCCTGTACGGCGTGCTGAAGATCGACCTCACCGACCGCCTGCGCCGCTTCTCGACCATCAACGAACGCGGCGTCGTCGTCGACCAGGCCGTGGTGCCCGACGGGCTGCACCGGCTCTTCCTCCAGGTGGCCGACGACAAGGGCAACCTGGCCGAGCAGGAACTGCGCCTGCGCGTAGGAGTGGCGTCGTGAGGGGTCCGCGCTTGCGGCGGCTGGTGGCCGCAGGACTGGCGATGGCCCTCGGCGGCATGCCGCTGTTTGCCGCCGCCGGAGCGGGCGACGATGCCGAAGTGCGCCGCATGATCGATTCCCTGAAGCCGGCTGCGCCGTCGACGCCTGGTCGTACCCGCAACCTGGTCATCGAACCTGCCGCGGCGCCCGCGACATCCGCAACATCCGCAACGCCGGCGGCTACCGCTGCCGCACCGGCGGCTGCGGCCCAGCCTGCCGCGGCGGTGCCGCCAGCGGCCGTGGCGCCGGTGGCGGTGTCCGGCACGCCGAGTGCCTCGAGCGGGCTGTCGCTGGCCATCGCTTTCGAGCCCAATTCGGCGCAGCTGCGCCCCGACAGCGGTGCCACGCTCGGCGCGCTGGTGGCGGCCATGCTGTCCTCGGAGCTGCGCAGCCACCGCTTCGTGATCGAGGGCCACACCGACGCCACGGGCACGCCGGCGCAGAACATGCGCCTCTCGCGCGAGCGTGCCGAGCAGGTGCGCCTGTACCTGGTGACGCTCGGCGTGGAGGGCGAGCGCCTGCGCGCCGTCGGCAAGGGCGCGAGCGAACCCGTCAACGCGCGCGACCCGCGCTCGGCCGAGAACCGCCGCGTGCGCGTGCTCGCCGCGCCCTGAAGAGCCTGTGAACGAATCATCCACACCCGCTCGCCACGCCAGAAGGCGCCGGGTCGTCGTTGCAAAGCTCGCCATATCGCCGGATATGGCCGCGCTTTGCGCCTAGATCCGACACCTTCTGGCGCGTCGCTCGGGCGCGGCTGATTCATTCACAGGCACTGACCGCGGCGATCGCGCCTCGCCCCGGCGCGCGCCGGTGGCGCGCGAGGCATCGCGCCTGCGGCGGGAGGTTCGCGACCCAGCGACGAGGGAATAATTCCGGGCCCTTCGCGTAAACCTCGCAGTGGATGCTCCCCCGGTCTTCCGCCAGCGGCTGCTCGAGGCCATCCCGAGGCTGCGCCGCTACTCGCGTTCGCTGACGCACGAGACGAACGAGGCCGACGACCTGACGCAGCAGACGCTGGAGCGCGCGCTCGCGCACTGGCGCCAGTTCGATCCCGAGCGCGACATGCTGGTCTGGCTGCTGTCGATCGCGCACAACGCGTTCCTCGATGGCCGCCGGCGCGATGCGAGGATGCAGTTCTCCGACCCGGCCGACGTGCAGCGGACGATGGATGCCGAAGGCGGCAGCCCCGGCACCGACGTCGGCTTGTGCATGGACCTGCTGGCGGCGCTGGCGCGCCTGTCGCCCGAGCAGCGCGAGCCGCTCGTGCTCGTGTGCGTGGAGCAACTGAGCTATGCCGAGGTGGCCGAGGCCCTGCGCATCCCCATCGGTACCGTGATGTCGCGCGTGTGCCGTGCACGCCAGGCGCTGCGCCGCCATCTGGAGGGGCCGGCGAAACCGGAAGGGCGTGAGGGCCCGGCGCCGCTGCGGCGGGTGGTGTGAAGACCATGCAGACACCGCACTACACCGACGAGGAACTCAGCGCCTGGGTGGACGGCGAGGGCAGCGCCGCCGAGCGCGCCGAGATCGAGGCCTGGCTGCGCGCTCACCCCGACGAAGCCGCACTCGCGCAGGCCTGGGCTCGCGACCGCGAGGCGCTGCGCGCCGCCTACGCGGCCGTGGCGCAGGAACCCGTGCCCGAGCGGCTGGCCGAAGTCGTCTGGCCGGCCGCGCGCGGCGCGACGGGCTCGGCCGGGTCGGCCGGCCACAGGCACGGGGGCTGGCGCGGGCGGCAGATGCTCGACCTGTTCCGCGAGCCGACCTGGCGCCTGGCGTCGGCCGCGGCAGCGCTCTTCCTGCTCGGGGCCGTGGCCGGGGGCGCCTTGTCCTGGCAGTGGCAGGAGCGGACGACGCTGGCGCGCGCGCGCGCTGCGGCCGGCAAGTTGGCGGCTGCGCCGGCTCCGCAGAACTGGTTGCAGCGCGCGGCCTTCGCACACAGCGTCTACACGCCCGAGCCGCGCCATGCCGTGGAAGTGAAGGCGCAGGAAGAACACCTCGCGCGCTGGCTGACGCGCCGCATCGAGGCGCCGGTGAAGCTGTTCGACCTGCGCGCGATGGGCTTCGAGCTCGTCGGCGGCCGGCTGCTGCCCGACGGCCCGGGCAAGAGCGCGCAGCTGATGTACCAGGACGGCAGCGGCAAGCGCGTCACCGTCTACCTGCGCAAGCCCGAGCCCGGCACGGACACCGCCTTCCGCTACGAGCAGCAGGGCAGCCTCGGCCTGTTCTACTGGGTCGACGAGAAGACCGGCTTCGCGCTGGTGGGCGAGCTGCCGAAGGAGCAGCTGCTCGCCATGGCGAAGTCGATCTACGACCAGGACGCGACGCTGCCGGCGCCTTCGCTCACGGCGCCGGCGGCGGCTTCGGGGCCGGCGCCGGCCGGCGCATCGTCGCCGGGCCGCTAGCCCCCGCCAGCCCGGCAGGCCACGCCAACCCCGCCTCTTCGCCGGTACCTGCCTTGCCGGGCCACCCGCGGTGCGGCGCAGGCCGCTGCCTAGAATCCTTCGATGCCCCCGCCGCTGCCGCGCTCCGGCATCACGCTCGCCGCGCTGCACCGCCTCGCCGCCGTCACGCTGCTCGGCTTTGCTTCGGGGCTGCCGCTGGCGCTGACCGGGCAGGCCATGCAGGCCTGGCTCACGGTCGAGGGGCTGGACCTGGCGGCGATCGGCTTTCTCTCGCTCGTCGGCCTGCCCTACACGTTCAAGTTCCTCTGGGCGCCGTTGATGGACCGCTTCGAGTGCGTGGCCGCGCTCGGCCGACGGCGCGGCTGGCTCGTGCTCACGCAACTCGTGCTGGCGGCGCTGCTGCTGGCGCTGGCGGCAGCGCCACCGAAGGACTCGCTGCGCCTGTTCGCGCTACTGGCGCTGGCGGTGGCCTTTGCGTCGGCCTCGCAGGACGTGGTCGTCGATGCCTACCGCACCGACCTGCTGAGGCCTGCCGAGCGCGGCCTCGGCGCCTCGCTGGGGGTGATGGGCTATCGGCTGGCGATGATCCTCTCAGGCGGCGTTGCGCTCATCTGGACCGATGCGCGGCAGGGAGGCGGCTGGAGCTGGCCGGAGGTCTACCGCTTCATGGCCGGGGTGATGGTGGCGGCCGCGGGAGTTTCGTTGCTGCTGCTGCCTCGCCTGCCACGGGCACCGCGCTCGCCCCGCTCGCCAAGCACCGCGCAAGCCGCAGGAGCGCGCGCGGCATCGCGAGCCGCCGGCATGCCCGGTTCCGCGCGCCACGACCTGCTCGGCTTCGTCGCGCTGCTCGCGGCCGTCGCGCTCGGTGTCGTCGTGAGCGACCGCTTTGCGCCGGGCCTGGCGCGCTTGCTCGTCGGCCCGTGGCTGGAGGGCACCGGGTTGCCGCCGCCGCTGCGCCAGCGCTGGGTCGATCTCGCGGCGCTGCTGCTGGGCATCGGCTTCACGCTGCCGCTCGCCGCCTGGGCGGCGCGGCGCGCGCGCTTCGAGACGCTGCTCGCCGGCCTGTCGAACTACTTCGCGATGCCGGGGGCGGTGGCGTTCCTCTTCTTCATCGTGCTCTACAAGCTCGGCGACGCCTTTGCCGGCTCGCTGATGACACCCTTCCTGCTGACGAGCATGGCCTACAGCTCGGCCGAGGTGGGCGTGGTGAACAAGGTCGTGGGGCTGTGGCTGACGATCGGCGGCGCGCTCGCGGGCGGGGCGATGATGATCAAGCTGGGGCTGTGGCGATCGCTCGTCGCCTTCGGCGCTCTGCAGCTCCTGTCCAACCTCGGCTTCTGGTGGCTGGCCGTGGGCGGCAAGGGCAGCCTCGGCGCCGCCGTGCTGCCGGCCTTCGACTGGGGTTTCGTCAAGCTCGCCGCGGCCATGCCGGTGGACGGCGCCTTGCTCATGGTGGTGGCGTTCGAGAACATCAGCGGCGGCATGGGCACGGCGGCCTTCGTCGCCTTCCTGATGAGCCTGTGCAACCAGCGCTTCACGGCCACGCAATACGCGCTGCTGTCGGCCTTTGCGTCGGTGGGCCGCGTGTGGGTGGGGCCGCTCGCGGGCGTGCTCGCCGAGAGCATCGGCTGGCCGCACTTCTTCCTGCTCAGCACGCTGCTCGCCGCGCCGGCGCTGGTGATGCTGTGGTGGCAGCGCGCACCGATGCGCGCCCTGGAGGCGGCACCGGCCGCGCCCGCGGTGGCGTGAGGGCCGGCGCCGGCGTATCGACGCCCTTGTGGAATCCGGGGTCGCCCCCCAGCTACCTAGAATGAATTCGAGCCGCCAACGGAACGCCAGGAAGGCCATGACGATGGACCGCGAACCGCCCACGTCGGCGCCCGCGCCGACCGCCCCGGCCTGTGCTTGCCGCGGAGCGCGGCGTCGGCGCCTGTTGTTCACCGGCTTGCTCGCCGGCGCCGCCGCGCCGCTGCTCGGCGCGCCCGGCAGCGCGCTCGCCGCGGACCCGGAGTGCAGGCGCTCGCCCCTGACCGGCGCGGTGTCGGCGGAGACGGTCGAAGGCGCCGCACGGCAGCAGTACCTGCAGCTGATGCGCGAAGCGCAAAGCAAGAACGCCCTCGCCGCGGCCGACGACCCGCAGCTGCAGCGCCTGCGCTACGTCGCCGCCCGCCTCGTCCCGTTCGCGCCCGCGTGCAACGAACGCGCGCGCGCCTGGCGCTGGGAGGTGCAGCTGCTGCGCAGCAATTCGCTCAATGCCTTCTGCATGCCCGGGGGCAAGATCGCCTTCTTCAGCGGCATCCTCTCGCGCCTCAAGCTGAGCGACGACGAGGTCGCGATGATCATGGGCCACGAGGCCGCGCACGCTCTGCTCGAGCATGCGCGCGAACGCGTCGTCAAGAGCACCGGCACCAACGTCGGCCTGCGCCTGCTCGCGGCCATGTTCGGCCTCGGCAACCTGGGCGACCTGGCGGCGCAGGGCCTGTCGCAACTCGCCAATCTGCGCTTCAGCCGCGACGACGAGAGCGAAGCCGACGCGCTCGGCCTCCTGCTTGCCGCGCGCGCCGGCTACGACCCGCGCGCCAGCATCTCGCTGTGGCAGAAGATGGGCGCGGCCAACGAAGGCAGATCGCCGCCGGCGTGGCTGTCCACGCACCCGGCCGGGCCCGCGCGGGTGAAGGAGATCCAGGCCCGCCTGCCGCGCGTACTGCCCGAGTTCCAGCGCGCCGCGGCCCCCGATCGCCGCTTTCCGGCCGCGGCCTAGCTGGCCCTGGACGAAGCCGGCGGCCTGTTCACCGACGGGACGTGGACGGCGCAGGCTGGCGCGGCGCAGGTGTGCCGCGCGCGCTCACCACTTGGCCGGCATCGGCCGCAGCAGGCGCAGGTGGCGCCGCCCGCTCTCGACATAGCCGCCGTGCTCGAGGTCCTTGATGACGCGGCTCACCATCTCGCGGCTGCAGCCGATGACGCGCGAGATCTCCAGGTGCGAAGGCGCCGGATCGAGCGTCGACGTGCCGTCGGCCGATCGCACGGCGTGCGTCTCGAGGAAGGCCTTCAGGCGCCCGTAGACGTCGTTGAGGGCGATCTGGCGCAGGCCCAGCGTGGCGTGGCGGGCGCGGCGGATCACCTTGGCCAGCAGCTCGAAGGCGAACTGCGGCTGCTCGGCGAGGTGGCCTTCGAGCGTGCGCCGCGTCACCAGCACCACCACGCCGGGCTCGACGACCTCGACATCGGCCGAGCGCGGGCCGCCGTCCAGGCTCATCTCGCCGACATATTCGCCCGGCCCGTAGGTGGCATAGGTGACCTCCCGGTCGTCGGCGCCCACTGCGTAGGCACGCAGCCGACCCTGCACGACGATGTAGAGCGTGTCGCCGAGCTCGTTCTCGGTGATGAGGCGCGTGCCCTTGCGGACGCGGCGCGCTTCGCCACGCCGGGCGAGTGCGCGCAGGCTGTCGGTGAATGGCGCCTGCTCGATGAGCGAGGCCGGATCGGAGGGCTGGGTTCCGGAGGTCTTCTTGGGCATCGTCGGCTGCGCCCTGCGGTCCTTCGCGAGCCGATGTCGCGAACGGACCGCAGGGCGGACCGATCTTAGCTGGCGGGCTGCTGGACGCCGTTGGGCGCGCGCCGCCTGCTTTTCCTCCGAAAGTCTTCGGGCCCGGCGTGCCGGACCGCCTACGTCCTGCTAGGAAGCGAGCGACATGCGCACGGCACCGAAAGCGGCCGCCGAACTGCGCAGGGCGCCCACCAGCGGCGGCAGCACCGCCACCTGGCGCACGAGTTCGCGGATGCTGTTGGCGCCGGTCTTGGCGCGGATGCTGCCGATCTGCGTGCGCACGGTGGACACGGCCACGCCCTGGCGCTCGGCGATGACGGTCGGCTGCACTCCGCTGCAGAGCATCTCGAGCACGCGCGTCTCGGCCGGCGTCAGCGCGACGGCGCGCGCGTAGCCCTGCACCGACAGCTGCTCGCAGACGTTGCGCTTGCCCAGCACGAGCAGCGTGGCGCCGGCGCGCGCGTCGCTCTCGTCCAGCGGCACCACCGAGATGCCGACGAACTGCTCGCCGCTGCCCAGCGTCATCAGGCGGCGCTTGCCGCGCTGCGCCTCGGCCAGCGCCTCCTGCAGCGCGGTGGCGTCGCCGGTGGCGGGCGCGACGAGCACGTTGCCGGCGAGCTGCAGCGGGTGGTCGCGGTCGAGCTCGCGCCGGGCGGCGTGGTTGAGGTAGAGCACCTGCGCGTCGGCGTCGACGAGCAGCATGCCGTAGTCGATCTCGTCGAGCATGTGCGCCATGCAGCGGGCGAGCGGCGCGAGCGCGTCACGCTCCCCGCCCGACAGGGTGGCCGCGCCGGCCGAGCCGCGCGCGACGGTGGTGGCGACGTGCAGGCGGGTCGAAGGCAGCGGCAGCGCAACTGGCGGCACGGCGGCGTGGCGCAGTGGGGCGGCAAACGATTCGTGCATGGTCTTCCCCGTTCTTCTTGCCGTGGCGGGTATCGCCACGGAGACAGAGGGTAGGGAGGACGCGCTTTCGCGGGCGGTGAATCGGTGCGCCCCGGTCTGTGACGTATTCACCTTCGCTCGGTGCGCTGGGGCGCGCTGGGGGCACCGGGCGCCCGCCGGGTGCGCTGGCCGCGCCGGGGGGCGGGCGTCGTCCCGACGTGTGCATGCACCGGCCCGCGCACGATGCCCGGTGCCGGCCGGCGGCGCATCCATCGCCGGGCGGACGGCGCCGCCGGCGGCCGGCTGGCTATGATGATTCGATGCCGTCGCGCAGCCGCATCCGGGTCGAGGAGATCGCCCGCCACCCGGCCTTCCGCCGACTCGTCGGGCCGGGTGGGCCGGACGATCGTGCCGGCATCGCCGTCGACCTGCGCTATGCCGGCACGAACAACTTCGCCGGCCGCTGCCTGTATCGCGACCTCGACTGCGCCTGGCTGCGCATCGAGGCCGCTGCCGGCCTGGCCGAAGCGGCGCGCTGGCTGGCCGCGCGGCGCCCGGGCTGGCGGCTTCTCGTGCTCGACGCGCTGCGCCCGCATCGTGTGCAGGAAGCCATCTGGGCCGAGGTGGCCGGCACGCCCGACGCGGCCTACTTCGCCGACCCCGCGGCCGGCTCGATGCACAGCTACGGCATGGCCGTGGACGTGACGCTGCTCGACGCGCACGGCCGCGAGGCCGGCGCCGCCGAGATGGGCAGCGGCTTCGACGAGATGAGCGAAGCATCACACCCGGCGCTGCATGCCGAGCACCTGGCCAGCGGCCGCCTCAGCGCCGGGCAGGTGGCGCTGCGCGAGCTGCTGCGCCAGGCGATGAGCGCGGGCGGCTTCGCCGGCATCGCCACTGAGTGGTGGCACTTCGACCACGGCCCGCGCGAACGCGTGCGGCGGGAGTTCCCGCTCGTCGAGTGAGAGGTCGATTCTCAGCGGCCGGCTTGCGGGTGCAGGGCCTCGCGCAGGCTGTCGGCAGCATCTTGCAGCCGTCGTTCGGCCGCGGCGGCGTCGAGGCCGACGCGCAGCATCACGATCGCCACCTTGACGCGCCCGCCGCAGGCGGCCAGCGCCGCCCTGGCCTGGGCCTCGTCGGCGCCGCTCACGCGCCGCGTCAGCGCCAGGGCGCGGCGCTGCAGCTTGGCGTTGGTCGCGCGCAGGTCGACCATCAGGTTGCCGTAGACCTTGTGCAGCCGCACCATCAGGCTGCTCGACAAGGTGTTGAGCGCGATCTTCTGCGCCGTGCCGGCCTTCAGGCGCGTGCTGCCCGAGATCACCTCGGCGCCGGTGTCGAGCACGATGGCCTGCTCACAGGCAGCGGCGAGCGCTGCGCCCGGGTTGTTGGTGATCGCCACCGTCAGCGCGCCGAGCGCGCGCGCCGCCTCGGCCGCGCCCAGGGCGTAGGGCGTGCTGCCGGAGGCGGCGATGGCGATCACGACATCGTCGGCCCCGACGCCGAGCGCACGCACCTCGGCGGCGCCCGTCGCCGCATCGTCCTCGGCTCCTTCGACGGCGAGGAACATCGCGCCCTCGCCGCCGGCGAGCAGGGCCGGTGCCCGCTCGCGCGGCCACGAGAAGGTCGGCCACAACTCGACGGCGTCGAGCACGCCCAGGCGCCCGCTCGTGCCGGCGCCCACGTAGACGAGCCGGCCGCCGGCCTGCAGGCGCGGCAGCGCCGCATCGACGGCGGCGGCAATCTGCGGCGCCGCCGCCAGCACCGCCTGCGCGGCACGCGCCTGGTCGGCGCTGAAGGCGGCCACCAGAGCCGCGCTGTCGTAGGTGTCGAGCGCCGGGTGTTCATCGCTCGGCGCCTCCGTCAGCGGCGCTTGGGCGGGCGTGCCGGGCGTGCCGGGCGTGCCGCCTGGGAGGGGATTCGGCAGTGGGTTCGGCATCGTGGTCTCGCTTCCCATCTCGCTTCCCTTCACGGCCAGCGTACCGCCTGGCGCGCGCTGGCGTTGCCGTGCCGGTCGACGGCGGCGACGACGATCGCATCGGCCCGCTCTCGCGCCAGGCGCCGCTCGCCGACGGTGACCACGCCGAAGCGCCAGCGCCCGTCGATGCGCCGCCACACGGCATACAGCGCCGGTGCCTCGCCACGGCCGGGCTCGACGAGAAGCCATTCGCCGCGCCGCGTCAACAGGGGCGGCGGCGGCGGCCGGTCGTCGAGCCAGCGTGTCGCAGGCACGAGCGCCGGCACGGCGTAGGGGCCGCGCTGCAGTTGCGCCGCGAGGCCGTCTCGGTCCTGCATCAGCGCGCTCATGCTGAAGTGGATGTGCCCGCCGAGGCCACCGGCGGTGCCCGAGCCGAGGGCCTGCGCCTGCCTGTCGAGGATCGCCAGCTGCTCGAGGACTTCGCGTGCCGGCCAGGTTGGCGCGATGCGGGTGGCGCCGGCGGCGGCCGCATCGCCCGGCGGCGACATCGCCGCGAAGGGGGTGGGCGGCGGGGCGGGCGGCACCGGCATCGCCGGCGACCGCACCGAGCTCGTGAAGAGTCCCGGCCACAGGTGCCGCTGCCGCACGTTCGTCCGCGCCCAGTACTGCAGCAAGGGTGCGAACGGCTGCCCCTCGCTGGCGATGGGCCAGTACAGCTGCGGCGCCAGGTAGTCGAGCCAGCCCTCCTCGAGCCAGCGTTCGACGTCGGCGAAGAGCTTGTCGTACTGGCTGAAGCCGGTGATGCCCGGCGAGCGCCGCTCGGGCCGCCCGAGGCCGAAGGGGCTGATTCCCAGCAGCACCCCCGGCTTCGTGCGGCGCACGCGCTCGTGCAGCGCCTGCACGAGCGCGTCGACATGGGCGCGCCGCCAGTCCGGCAGCGGCAGCATGCCGCCCTCGCCGAGGTAGCGAAGGTAGGCCTCGCTGTCCGGGAAGGCGAGGTCGCTGCCGTCCTGCACGACGGGGTAGGGATAGAAGTAGTCGTCGATGTGCACGCCGTCGACGTCGTAGCGGCGCAGCACGTCCTCGATCACGGCCAGCGTGTGCGTGCGCGCGACGGCGTCGCCCGGGTCCATCCAGAGCAGGTCGCCATAGGCCTTCACCGAAGCGGGCGCGCGCAGCGCCAGGTGCGGCTTCACGAGCGGCGTCTTCGCCGAGGGATGGCGGGCACGGAAGGGGTTGAACCAGGCATGCAGCTGCAGGCCGCGCCGGTGCGCCTCGCGCACCCAGAAGGCGAGCGGGTCCCACCAGGGGCGCGGCGGGATGCCCTGGCGGCCGCTGAGGTATTCGCTCCACGGCTCCAGGCGCGAGGGATAGAGCGCGTCGCCGGCCGGGCGCACCTGCAGCACGAGCGCATTGAGGCCGAGCGAGCGAGCGCGGTCGAGGATGGCGCGAGCCTCCACCTGCTGCTGCCAGGCGGTCAGGCCGGGGCGGCTCGGCCAGTCGATGTTCGCCACCGTCGCCACCCAGGCGGCGCGGAACTGGCGTGGCTCGGGCGGCGGCAGCTCGGCGGGTGCGAGCAGCGTCTCGGCCGGTGCGCCGCGCTGGGCTCGGCTGACGCCGGGCCAGGCCGCCAAGGCGAGCGCGAATCCGAACATGAGTGCGAACAGGAGCGCGGACGCGTGAGCAGACGCATGAGCGGACGCGAAAGCGCACGCGAGCCGCACCGGCGCACCGGGCGGCCGCGACCGCCCCCGCACGCACACCCGCCCCCACGCGCGCGGCAACCTCAACGGCGCGCCTTCCCTGTCGCGGCGCCGCGCAGGGCCTTGCGCACCACGAGCTTGAGCCCCGACCACACCTCGCTCACCGCGCACACCTTGACGTCGACGAACCCGAGCGGCAGCGCCACCTCGCGGATCACGTCCTCGGTGATGTCGGTGGGCACCTTGGCCGTCTTCTTCGGCCAGGAGATCCACAACACGGCGTCGTCGTCGAGCGTGTTCCGCCAGGCCGCGAGCGAGCGGGCCAGCGCCGCGCGCCCGGTGAAGAAGGCGTGCACGAGCTGCACACCGGCCGCCGGCCGCGCGGCGAAGGTGACGCCCGGCGGCAGCGGCGCCAGCCACTCGCGCAGCTGCGGCGGCGCATCGACGAGCGCCACCGCGAGGCCCTCCTTCAGCCCGAGCTTCTTCGAAAGCGGCGTGCCCGAGTAGCCGGCGGTGGTCACCATGCCTGGATCACCCTGGTGGCGTGCGCTGCTGGCGAGGCCTGCGATGCGGGGCTTGCAGTGGCGCTCACGCGGGCAGCACCGGGACCGCCGGCGGCGGCGATGCGGGGCGTGCGGGCGGTGCGGGCGGCGCGGGCAGTGCAGGCGGTGCGGGCAGGGGCAGCGCCGGCAACCCGGGCATCGGGTTGTTCAGCACCCACAGCAGCGCCGCGCTCTCGGCGTCGGGCAGGCCGTCGTAGCGCGCCGGCCGGTAGCGCATCTGGAAGTTCATGAGCACGTTGCGCATCTGCGTGTCGAGCTGGCCGGTCTTCTCGATCGCATAGCCGTGCTGCGCCAGCATCTCCTGGAACCACGGCACATCGGGCAGGCCGCCGGGTTGCGCCTCGAAGAGCGCCTGCTGCGCCGTCACGCGTATCGCATCGGGCCAGGGCGGCGTGATGCCGAGCTCGGAGAACAGTCGCCACGGGAACGTCGGCCCCGGGTCCTGCTTGAACTGCGGGCTCACCTCGCCATGACCGAGGATGCGCTCGGGCCGGATCTCGTGCCGCGCCACGATGTCCTTGACGAGCGGGATCAGCGCGTCGATCTGCGCCTGCGGAAACGGCAGGTAGATGCGTTCGCCGTCGGGCCCGATGCGGAAACCCCGGTGCACGATCTCGATGCCGATCGAGCTCGCATTGAGCAGCCGGTGCCCCTTCCACGCGCTCGGCCCGGAGTGCCAGGCGCGCCGCTCCTCGGGCACGAGGCGGAAGATGCGCGGCGCCGGCTCGTCGGTGAGCACATAGTGCGCCGAGACCTCGTTCTCGGTGAGGATCTTGATCGCCATCGGCAGGTCGGCCACCGTGTAGTGGATGACGAGAAAGAGCACCCGGCTGTCCTGGCCGCGGCTCGTGTGGCGCGTGTCGATCGGCACGCCGCCGGGCGTGGTGGTGGTCGTGCAGCCACCCAGCGCCGCCGCGGCCCAGGCGCTGCCGAGCGCCAGGCCCTGGCCGAGGAGATGCCCGAGGACCTGGCGCCGGCGCGTGCCGGCATCGCGATCCATGCACGCGCACGTGTCCGGCCCGAAGCCGCTGCGGCCGCTGCATCGACGCGCCCGGAGCCCCTGACGCGCTCCGTCCTCCCCCATCAAGCCACGCCTCCGGCGACGGCCCGGTCGGCCGCCTGCGGCATCAGGCGCAGCGCCAGCCGCGCCGCCGCGAGGTGCGGCTCTTCGCGCATCGTCGTGATCTCGGTGCCGGCGGGCAGCGCCGCGGTGAAGCCGCGCTCGACGGCGGCGTGCAGCGTGAAGGCGCGCCCGGCCATGGCGATCGGGTGGCGGCCGTAGCGGCGCATCAGCGCCTGCGGCAGGCGCGCCAGCTCGCGCCCGGCCTGCTCGAGCAGCGCCATCGCGGCGGCGTCCTTGGCCGCCACCGCGGCCACCACGCCGGCCAGTTCGCCGAGCTTGCCGCGCGAGACACCGGGGCCGCCGTAGACCCATTGGCGCGTGTGGTGCCATTCGTTGCCGCCGAGCTGCTCGAACAGCGCCTGCGCCAGCGCCGAACGCTGCCAGGTGCCCGGCTCCTCGTCTTCGGCGCGCCAGACGCGCTTGAGCGCCTCGCGCGCGATCCAGTGGCCGCTGCCGGCGTCGTCGATGGTGCCGCCGCGGCCGCCGGCGCGGTGCAGGAAACCCATGGCATCGAGCAGTGCGGCGATCGAGCCGGTGCCGGCATAGACGACGATGCCGTCGCCGGGCGCGAAGGCGGCGCGGCAGAGCAGCTCGATGTCGCTCATCGCCTTGGCCGAGCCGGCCTCGACGCCGAAGATCTGCGTCAGGCGCGGCAGCATCTCGGGCGCGAGCACATGGTCGTAGCCGGTGATGCCGGCCACCACGGCGCGCGGCAGCTGCGGCAGCGCGCGCGCGATGCCGCCGAGCGTGATGTCGACGCCGATGCGGCCGCCGGAATCCAGCAGTTGCGTGCCCGACATCGCCGGCCCCTGGCCCTCGGCCAGCACCTGCCCGCCCGCGGCGAGCAGCACGAAGCGTGTGCTGGTGCCGCCGGCGTCCAGGCCCAGCGCGCAGTCGCCGCGGGCGTCGTGGGAGACGGTGGCAACCATGTTGGGCGCGCATTGTGGCCCGATCGCCGCCGGCCCACACGCCGATCCGCGCAGGCTCACGCGCCGGCCGGCGAAGCCGCTTCTTTACGCGGGCCTGCGCGCCCGCTTCACACGAGGGGCCTGCGCGCTCGCTTCACACGCGGGGCTGCGCGCTCGCTTCACACGCGGGCCCGCGCGCCCGCTTCACAATCACGCGCATGACGCTGGCCACGCGCGCCGCCCTGGCCACCTGCACCCTCCTAGCCCTCGCGGGCTGCGCGTCGTGGGCGCCCGGCGACTTCGGCGCGGGCCCGCTGCCGCCGGCCACGCAAGGCGCGCTCGCGGCCGCCGGCGTGCCCGCCGAGGCGCTGGCTGCCGTCGCGCTGCCGCTCGGCCACGGCGGCCGGGCCTGGGGGCACCGTGCCGAGGTGCCGATGCAGCCCGGCTCGACGATGAAGCTCGTCACGAGCGTCGTCGCGCTCGACCGCCTCGGGCCCGGCCACCGCGGCCACACGACGCTGAAGAGCACAGCGCCCTTGCACGGCGAGGTGCTGCACGGCGACCTCTGGCTCGAAGGCGGCGCCGACCCCGATCTCGGCATCGCGCAGTTCTGGGCCCTGCTCGTGGACCTGCGCGCCGCCGGCGTGCGCCGCATTGCCGGCGATCTCGTCGTCGACCGGCGCCTGTTCAGCCCGGCGCGCGCCGATCTCGGCCTGCCGCCGTTCGACGATGGCGTGGAGTGGGGCTACAACGTGGTTCCCGACGCCCTCGGGCTCGCCGGCGCGTTGCTGCCGATCGAGATCGACTCCACCTCGGGCGCGGTGGCGGCGCGCCTGGTGCCGCCGCTCGCCGGCATCGAGGTGCGCTCGCGCATGGCGCTGGCCGAACGTCCCTGCGACAGCTGGGAAGACGACTGGCAGCCGCCGCGGCAGGTGGAAGGCGGCGTTGAAGGCGGCAGCGCGGGCGCCGTCGAGCTGCACGGCGCCTTCCCGCGCGACTGCACGCGGCGGATTGCGCTGCAGGTGGTCGACCGGCAGCGCCTCACCGAGGCGCTCTTTCGCACGCTGTGGACGGGGCTCGGTGGCGAGCTCGCCGGCCGCGTGCGCGAGGCGGCCGCCGATGCGGCGCTCGATGTCCCGCTCGGTTCCCCGCTCGGTTCCCCGCTCGGTTCCCCGCTCGCGGCGCAGGCCGATGCATCGACCTCGCCTTTGCCGGCGCCACCGCCGCCACGCGTGCTCGCGCGGCGCCACTCGCGCCCATGGGGCGAGGTGCTGCGCGGCATGAACAAGACTTCGGACAACCCGCGCACGCGCCTCTTGTACCTCTCGCTCGGCGTACCGCACATGCCGGCCGCGCCGGGCGTGCCCACCGCCGCGCTGGCCGAGCGCGTGGTGCGGCAATGGTTCGCCGAGCGAGGCATCGCCACGCCGGGCCTCGTGCTCGACAACGGCTCGGGCCTCTCGCGCAGCGAGCGCATCGCGCCGCTGACGCTGGCGCAGATGCTGCAAGCGGCCTGGGCCGGCCGCTATGCGAGCGACTTCATGATGAGCCTGCCGCTGGCCGGCGAGGACGGCACGATGCGCGCGCGCCTGAAGGACAGTCCCGCCGCCGGCTGGGCGCGGCTGAAGACGGGCACGCTGCGCAACGTGGCGGCGCTCGCCGGGTACGTCCGCGACGCCGAGGGCCGCCCATGGGCGGTGGCGATGATGATCAACCACGAGCGGGCGCGCGCGGCGCGCCCGGCCCTCGACGCCCTCGTCGATGCGCTGGCGCGTGGCCCGGGGCTGAAGTGAAACGAGCCCGTGTACGACCCAACCGACGACCCCATCTCCTGCGCAGCGCGCCTGCGCCGTGCATGCGGGCCCCTGCGGACCCCCGACACCACTCACCGACATGAACCCCACCGCACAGGCTGCCCCGCCGTCCGCGACCCCCGGCACCGCCTCGCCGCCGCCGCGCCTCGTCGTCATCGGCGGCGGCTTCGCCGGCCTGTGGGCGGTGCGCGCGCTGGCACGCGAGCCGATCGCCATCACGCTCGTCGACCGCGCCAACCATCACCTCTTCCAGCCGCTGCTGTACCAGGTGGCCACCGCCGGGCTGTCGGCGCCGGACATCGCGGCGCCGCTGCGGCACATCCTGCGCGCCCAGGCCAATGTCGACGTGCGGCTGGCGGAGGTGACCGGCATCGACCTCGGCGCGCGCCGCGTGCGGCTCGGGGGCGGCGGCAGCGGCGGCAGCGCGGACGACACGCTCGCCTACGACGTCCTGCTCGTCGCCAGCGGCGCCGCGCACGCCTACTTCGGGCGCGACGACTGGGCCGCACATGCTCCGGGACTGAAGACCCTGGACGATGCGCTGACCATCCGCCGCCGCGTGCTCACCGCCTTCGAGCGCGCCGAGGCGGCCGCCGCCTCGGGCGACGCGGCCGGCCGCGACGCCTGGCTGCACTTCGCCGTCGTCGGCGGCGGACCGACGGGCGTGGAGCTGGCCGGCACGCTGGCCGAGATCGCGCACCACACGCTGAAGCGCGAGTTCCGTCACATCGACCCGAGCCGCGCGCGCGTGCGCCTCGTCGAAGCGGGTCCGGCCGTGCTCGCCAGCTTTCCGCCGCCGCTGCAGGCGAAGGCGCGGGCCCAGCTCGAACGCCTCGGCGTGGAGGTCGTCACCGGCACGCCGGTGGGCGGCATCGATGCGGACGGCTATCGCCTCGGCGGACGGCACCACGACTGCCGCACGGTGCTGTGGGCGGCGGGCGTCGCTGCCTCGCCGCTGGGGGCGATGCTGGCGGCGACGCCGGCGGCCGGGTCAGGCTCGCCGGCGATCGAACTCGACCGCGCCGGCCGCGTGAAGGTGCGGCCCGACCTCAGCCTGCCCGGCCACCCGGAGGTCTTCGTCGCCGGCGACCTCGCCTCGCTCGTGCAGCCGGACGGCCGCCCGGTGCCCGGCATCGCGCCGGCGGCCAAGCAGATGGGCCGGCATGTCGCGCACGTGCTGCGCGCGCGGCTCGCCGGCCGCCCGGCCGGCTCCGCCGGCCCCTTCGTCTACCGCGACTACGGCAACCTCGCCACCATCGGCCGCATGGCCGCGGTGGTGGACCTGCGCGGCCTGCGCATCTCGGGGTTGCTGGCGTGGTGGTTCTGGCTCGCCGCGCACGTCTTCTTCCTCATCGGCTTTCGCAACCGGCTGCTCGTGCTGCTCAACTGGGCCTGGGCCTACTGGACCTACCAGCGGCACGCGCGCATCGTGCACGGCGGCGCCGCGGACAAGGACGTGTAGCCCGAGGTGCGGCGCTGCTGGACGGTGATCAGCCCAGCCGCAGCAGCGGCACGCCGGCGATCACCAGCGCCAGGGCCAGCCAGCGGCGCGGCCGCAGCCGCTCCTTCAGCCAGACCACCGCGATCAGCATCGCGAACACGGCGCTGGTGTCGCGCAACGCCGCCGCAGGCGCCACCGGTGCGCGCGTGAAGACCCACAGGATGAGCAGGTACGACAGCATCGATGCGCTCGACACCGGCAGCACGAGCCGCCAGTGCCGCGCCAGCAGCGCCCACGGCGCGCCGGCCGCGCGCGAGACCCACGACATCGCGAGCGCGTTGCTCACGCTCACGGCCAGGCCGTAGGCGAGCGGGCCGGCGGCCGCGCCGACGCCCGCACCGCCAGAGCGCGCCCCTTGCGCGTCGGCCAGCACGTAGCCGCTGGTGATGACGCCGGCGAGCGCAGTCCAGGCGAGTGCCTTCGGCGGAAAGTCGGCCGCCTGCGCCCCGGCCTGCGCGCCGACCACCCCGTGCGCATCGCGCGTCAAGAGCAGCAGCGCCGCGACGATGAGGCCGACACCGAGCATCGCGCCCGGCCCGAGCCGCTCGCCGAGCGCGAACGGCGCCACGGCTGCGACGCCGAGCACGCCGATGGCGCGCATGACCGGATAGACCGTGCCGAAGCCGCCGAGCTCGTAGGCGCGCAGCAGCGCGAGCACGGCGCAGACGTTGAGCGTGGTGGATGCGGCAATCCACGGCCACGCCGCCGGTGGCGGCAGGCCGGTGGCGACGAGGCCGAGCGCGGCGAGCAGGGCCGCCCCGGTCATCTGCGCGGCCATCGCCTCGCGCGGCGCGGGGTGCGCCTTCACGGCGGCATTCCAGGCCGCGTGCAGCAGGGCGCTGGTCAATGCGGCGACGAGTGGCCAGCCGTCCACGGGATCGAAGGTGGGGTCGAAGGTGATGTCGAAAGGGCGATCGCCGTGAGCACAGGCGGTGCGAAGTGCGCGTGCGATACCTCAGCCCCGTGGCGCGGCCGGGTTGCGCCCGAAGACGCCGGCGCCGGCAAAGCGCGCGCGCGCGCCGAGCCGCTCCTCGATGCGCAAGGCCTCGTTCCACTTCGCCATGCGCTCGCCGCGCGCGAACGAGCCCACCTTCAGCTGCCCGACGCCCCAGCCGATGGCGAGCTCGACGATGGTCGTGTCCTCGGTCTCGCCGGAGCGGGCCGAGACGATCGCGGCGTAGCCGAGCTCGCGCGCCGCCTGCCAGGCCTGCAGCGTCTCGCTGAGCGTGCCGCGCTGGTTGGGCTTGAGCAGCACGGTGTTGGCCGCGCCGGCCGCGGCCGCCTGGCGCACGAGCGCGGCGTCGGAGACGAGCAGGTCGTCGCCGACGATCTGCACGCGGTGGCCGAGCGCACGCGTGAAGCGGGCGAAGCCTTCGAGGTCGTCCTCGGCGAGCGGGTCCTCGATGCTGGCGATGGGGTAGCGCTCGCACCAGCGTTGCAGCAGCTCGGCGAAACCGTCGCTGTCGAGCTCGCGCCGCTCGAGGCCGAGCGTGTAGCGGCCCGCTCGGCCCCCGGAGCCACCGTGCCCGAACTCGCTGGCCGCGATGTCGAGCGCGATGGCCACCTGCGTGCCCGGCGCGTAGCCGGCGCGCTCGATGGCGGCAACGAGCGCGCCGAGCGCCTCTTCGTTGCTGCCGAAGTCCGGCCACCAGCCGCCTTCGTCGGCGACGCCGAAGAGCGCGCCGCGTTCGCGCATCGCCTCGCCGGCGGCGCGGTAGACCTCGGCCGTCCACTCGAGCGCCTCGGCGAAGCAGCTCGCCCCGGGGCACACGACCATGAAGTCCTGGATGTCGACGCGGCGCGCGGCGTGCGCGCCGCCGCCGAAGATCTGGATCTGCGGCATCGGCAGCAGCGTGGCCGGTGTCGACGTGTTGCGGCCGAGATGCTCGTACAGCGGCAGGCCGCGCGCCGCCGCCGCCGCATGCGCGGCCGCCATCGACACGGCCAGCGTCGCGTTGGCGCCAAGTCGCTGCTTCGCCGCCGTGCCGTCGAGCTCGACGAGGCGCGCGTCGAGCGCCGCCTGGTCGGCACCGTCCATGCCGATGAGCGCGCGCGCGATCTCGCCGCGGATGTGGCCGAGCGCGGTCTGCACGTCGAGGCCGCCGAAGCGCCCGCCGCCGTCGCGCAGCTCCAGCGCCTCGCGACGGCCCTTGCTGGCGCCGGCCGGGACGATGGCGCGGCCGACCGCACCGCCGAGCAGGTGCATCTCGGCTTCCACGGTGGGGCGGCCGCGGCTGTCCCAGACGCGGCGCGCGAGGATCTGGCGGATGCGCGTGTCGCCGCAGCCGGGTTGCTCGTTCATGTCGTGTGCGGCTGTCATGCAGGGGGATCGTCCGGTTCGGGCGGCTGCGCGGGCGAGTGCGCGCCGTCTCGAAGGTCCTGCTGCCAGGCCCGGCTCACCTCGGCGAGCGTGGGCACCGGCTGCGCGAGCAGCGCGCGGGCCACGCGCCGTACCGTCTCGTGCTGCGCGAGCTGGTCGAGATACTCCACCGGCGACTTGCCGTCGACGCGCGCCAGCAGCAGGCCGGGCAGCAAGGCGGCGGCGCGCTGCTCGATCGCCGCCCGCGGCTCCCAGTCGACGCCTTCGAGATAGGCCGCGGCGAGCGCCGCGAAGCAGGCCTCGAGCGCCGTCAGCGTCGTGAGGGCCGGCGGCAGCCACAGACCCTTGAGCAGCAGGTGATTGAGGCAGAACGCGAGGTCGAAGGCGGGGTCGCCCCACCAGGCGCATTCGGCGTCGAGCAGCACCGGTCGCGCATCGGCGCCCGCGCCTGTCGCCACCAGGATGTTCTTCGGGCTCACGTCGCCATGCACGAGGGCCAGCGGATGCCCCTGCGTCTGCGCCACCAGTGCCTGCAGCGCCGGGGCGAGATCGGGATGGCGCTTCGCGGTGGCGACGAGGTAGGGCTCGAGCCGGATGTCGAAGAAGATGCGATCGGTGTCGAACTGCGGCGCGAGCTCGGCGGCGCGTGCCGCCGAGTGCGCGTGGATGCGCACGAGCGTGCGGCCGACCGCGGCCGCCGTGGCGGGCTCGGCGAGGCCGCGCCTGAGCTGCTCCTTCCACAGCGCGTGCGCGCCCGGCGGCAGGTACTCCATCACCAGCACGCCGAGCGCCGCATGCTGGCCGAGCACGCGCGGCGCGGCACCGGGCACGGCCGCCTGCGCCACACGCATCCAGCGCGCCTCGTACTGGTTGCGCTCGATCGGCGCACGCCAGTCGGCGGCCACGCGCAGCCGGCCCAGCGCGCGCTTCGCGCACACGGAGCCGCGGCGCGTCTGGATGCGCCAGATGTCGGAGGAGACGCCGCCGGTCAGCGCCGCACCGGCGAGCACTTCGTCCGCCGCGGCCAGGCCGAGCTCGCGCAGCGCCTGCGCGAATTCCGGCGGCACCGGGCGAGCTTCGGGTTCCACGGCTACACGGCGCCGGGCGCCGCGGGCGGCGCCGGCTGCGCGGCACGCGCCGCTTCGGCCAGCTTGACCAGCGCGTGCAGCGCCTGGTTCACCGGCGTGGCGATGCCGAGCGCCGCGCCGCGCCGGGCGACATGCCCGTTCAGGTGGTCGATCTCGGTGGGCTTGCCGCGCGCCAGGTCCTGCGCCGTCGACGAGAACTGCGCCGGCATCGCGGTGGCGATGCGCTCCATCGCCTGCAGCGCCTCTGGCAGCGGCATGCGGCGGCCTTCGGCCTCGGCGACGGCCACCACCTCGCGCACGACGGCGCGCTGCAGCTCGCGGATCTCGGGCAGCTCGACCATGCGGCCGTACGGCAGCTGGGCCAGGGCCGAGATGGCGTTGTAGGCGCTGTTGACCATCAGCTTGTTCCACAGCTCGTCCATCACCGCGTGCGAAACGCGCACCGGCACGCCGGCGCCGGCGAAGAAATCGGCCAGCGCCTGCAGTCGCGCCGCGTGGCCCGCATCGGCCGCGGCCGTTTCGGTGAGCGGGCCCACGACGAGATCGCCGCGGCCGAAGTGCTTGACGACGCCGGGCTCGGGCATGGCGGTGGCGACGTAGACGACCGCCGGCACGACGGCCTGGCCGGGGCCATGCACGTGGCGCGCGATCGCCGGCGGGTTGTCGACGCCGTTCTGCAGGCTCAGCACGAGCGCGCCCTCGGCCAGCAGCGGCGCCATCTCGCGCGCCACCGCGTCGGTGTCGGGCGACTTGACGCAAAAGAGCACGAGATCGGCCTCGCCCACCGCCGCGAGGTCGGTGCACGCGCCCAGGCGCACCGCCTCGACTCGACCGCCCATGTGCAGCTGCAGGCCCTCGCGCAGGGTGGCCTGCACGTGCGGCGCGCGGCCGACGAGCGTGACGCGATGGCCGGCGCGCGCCAGCATGGCACCGAAGAAACTGCCGACGGCGCCGGCGCCGACGACCACGGTGTGGCGGAAGGTCTGGTTCATGTCTTGCAACCCCTCCTCGTCCTGCTTGCCCCTGCTGCCCCTGGTTCTCCCTGCCGGTCCCCGCTTGCCTGCGCATCCCTGCGCATCGCTTCCGGTGCTTGCGCCGCTTGCGCCGCTCGCGCTTGCGCCGCTTGAACCGATTGCGCCCCTTGCGCCGGCGCGCCGCGCTCAGCGCTCGCCCGCGTTCGTCGGCGGCTGCGGCGGCAGGTCGGCCAGGTGCGCGGCGTCGGCCCAGGTCTCGATGTCGAGCGTGCCGTTCTTCCAGCGCAGCCGGTTGAGGCCGGTGTTGGGGATCTCGCAGCGGCGCAGGCCCTCGATCGGCTCGCCGCGCGCCGTGCGCCACAGCATGTCGAGCACGCCGCCGTGGGTGACGAGCGCGAGGCGCCGACCGGGGTGCGCCTCGGCCAGTCCGCGCACCGCGGCCAGCACGCGGGCGTGGAAGGTGCGCAGGCTCTCGCCGCCGCCGGGCAGCGCGAAGTCGCCGCGGTGCTCGAGCCAGCGCGCCCACAGGTCGGCATGGCGGACCTTGATGGTGGGCACGTCCAGCCCCTCGAGGACGCCGAAGTGCTGTTCGCGCAGGCCCTTGAGCAGGCCGGGCGGGAGGCGCCAGTGCGCGGCGAGCGGCGCCGCCGTCTCGAGTGCCCGCGCGAGATCGCTTGCGAACAACGCATCGTGCCGATCGGCGGCCAGGCGCGCCCCCAGGCGCTCGGCCTGCGCGCGACCGATGTCGTTGAGCGGCACGTCGGCCTGGCCCTGGAAGCGCTGCTCGCGGTTCCAGTCGGTCTCACCGTGGCGGATGAGCAGCAGTTCGGTCACGGAGGTCGGCGACGGATCGGGCGAGGGGATCGGGCGAGGGGAGCGGGCCATGCCGCGCGTCGCGAGCATAGCGGCCCGGCCGGACGGGCGCCGCCGCTGGCGGCGCGCGCCCGTATGCTCACCGCCCACGATGGGGCCTTGCCGATGATCGCTGCCAGCCACTCCTCCTCCGGCGCGACGGGCGCGCAGGGCACGACGGGCATGAAGCCCAGGCTCGTCTTCCTGCCCGGCCTGGCCAACGATGGCGAGGTCTGGGCCGACGTGCGGGCGGCACTGGCGCGCGCTGCCGCTCCGGCACTGCGGCCTCTGCTCGACGGCGCGCAGGTGAGCGATGTGCACACGCGCCATGCCACGCTGCCGGGCATGGCCGAAGCGCTGCTCGCACAGCACGCCGGCCCGCTCGTGCTGGTGGGCCACTCGATGGGCGGCATGGTCGCGATGCATGCCGCCCGCCTGGCGCCCGCGCGCATCGCCGGCCTGGCGCTGCTGGCCACCACGGCGCGGCCCGACACGCCCGAGTTGATCCGGCTGCGCACCGACGCCTGCGCGCAGTTCGCCGCCGGCCGCATCGACGTGGTGCTGCGTGCCAACGTCGCCTTCGCCTTCCACCCCGATCGCGCCGCCGACGCCGCGCTGGTGGCGCGCTACTTCGACATCGTGCAGCGCGCCGGCGCCGCGCAGCTGATCGCGCAGAACCAGGCGGTGATGGCGCGCGATGACGGCCGGCCGCACCTGGCCGCGATCGACACGCGCCGCTGCCCGACGCTGGTGCTGTGCGGCGAGGCCGATGGCCTCACGCCGCCCGAGGTCGCGCGCGAGATCGCCGAGGCGGTGCGCGGCGCCAGCTTCGAGGTGCTGCCAGGCTGCGGCCACATGCTCACGCTGGAGGCGCCGCAGGCCGTCGCCGCGCGGCTGGCGGCGTGGCTGCTCGAGGTGTCCGCATCCCGGGGCTGATCCCCGCCCCGCGGCGCGCGGGCCCGCAGGCGCGCGAGACAAGCACGACAGGCGCGGCACGCGCCGCGCACGCGGCAGGCACCGAAGCGTCAGGCCCCGCTCAGCTCGCGGTGCAGCCAGGCGCGCGCCACCGCCCAGTCGCGCTTCACGGTGGCCAGCGAGATGGCGAGCGCCTCGGCCACTTCCTCGTTCTCGAGGCCGCCGAAGAAGCGCAGCTCCACCACCTTGGCCGCGCGCGCATCCACCGCCTCGAAGGCGAGCAGCGCCTCGTGCACCGCGACCACGTCGCGGTCGGGCGCGATGCCGATCTGCTCCAGCCCCGACAGCGTCACCGGCACGAGGTCGACATCGCGCTTGGCAGCGCGGCGCGCGAGCTCGTGGTTGACGAGGATGCGCCGCATCATCGTGCTCGCCACGGCCATGAAGTGGCCGCGGTTCTGCCACTGCGTGCGCACCTGCTCGGCCATGCGGAACCAGGCCTCGTGCGCCAGGCCCGTGGCGCTGAGCGTGTGGCCGGGGTTCTCGCGCCTGAGGTGGCTGCGGGCCAGGCGGCGCAGCTCGCTGTAGAGCAGCTCGAAGAGCTTGCTGCTGGCCTGCGGGTTGGCCGCGCCCAGCTGGCGCAGCCACAGCGTCACTTCGCCCGGGTCTTCGGGGGTGGTGTCGCTCGGGCGCAGTTCGGGGGCGGCGGCCATCGCCGCGATTTTCCGGGCGCCCCCGGGCGCCGCGCCCATGGCGCGAGGCGAGACGGCGGCGGCGCGCGTGCCAAATGCCGCGCCGCGCCCCCGCGCCTGAGCAGGCTGAACACGCGCTGCTCCGAAGCCACCGCGGCCGCCGAGCCCGATGAGGCCGACGAGCCCAGCCCGGCGCGCCCGCCGCCCCTGCTTCAGGGCAGCGTCACCGACTTCACCCCGCCCACGGTGACGATGCGCTCGGCCGAGGCCGCGATGCCCGCCAGGTTGGCGATGCCGTTGGTGGTGCCCTCGTAGGCCACGCTCCAGGTCACGCCGCCGTCGTCGGACTTGATGATGGCGTGCTTGTTGGAGAAGTTGTCGCCGGTGGCGTACAGCGTCGCGCCGACGGCGCGCACGGTGGTCAGGAAGATGCCGGTGGGCAGTTCGGTGTCGGCCAGCGTGGCGGTGGTCCAGGTGACGCCGTCGGCAGAGCGCATCACGCCCCGGCCACCGACCGCCACGAACTGCGTGCCGGTCCAGGTCACATCCGCCGGGCTGTGGGCCGGGTCGAGTGTGCCGCCAGCCAGCCGCCAGCCTGTGCCGGTGTCGACGATGATCGTCGGCGCGCCGCTCTGGCTGCCCACCGCCACACGGGTGCTGTCGTTGCCCGCCATGCCGGCGATGGTGGGGAAGACGCCGGCCGGCTTGCTGTCCACGGTCCAGGTGAGGCCACCGTCCGCCGACGAGGCCAGGCTCGAGCCCCCGGCCACCGTGACCCGGCCGCCGCCCGCGGCCACGTCGGTGAGCGCGCTCAGGCTGCAGCAGGCGTCGGGTGTCCAGGCGCGCCGCGTCCAGGCGAGGCCGTCGGGCGAGGTGGCGATGAGCGGCGGCGCGCTGGAGCCGAAGTTCTTGTCGCCCACCATCACGAACTGGCTGCCCGTCCAGATGACGGACTTGGTGTCGTAGTAGTTGCTGTCGGGTGCGGTGCCGGCAGTCCAGCTCAGGCCATCGCTCGAGGTCAGCAGGGTCTGCCCGAAGCCCACCGCCACGAACCTGCCGCCGCCATAGGCCAGCCCGTTGAGCAGGAAGCCGCTCGGCGAAGCGCGCGAAACCCAGGCCCCGGGCGTGCCGCCGCCGCCCGCGCTGACCGTGAAGCTGGCGCTCGTGGTCACGCTCTGCCCGGTGAGAGTGTTGGTGACGACGATGGGCCCGTTCACCGCACCCGCCGGCACCTTCACCACCACGCTGGTGGCGCTGCTGCTCACCACTTCGGCCGTCAGGTTGTTGGCGAACCTCACCTGCATGTGGAAGGGGTCGGCATCGAAGCCGGTGCCGGTGAGCGTGACGGTGGCGCCCACCGCGCCGCTCACCGGCGTGAAGCTGCTCACCGCCACCGGCGAGGCGGCGACGATGCCCAGCGCCCCTTGCAGGGCGCTGCTGGCAAACGAGGCCATCGAGGTGAGGCCGGCATTCAACTGCCCGGGCAGGCTGGCCGGCGTGTAGCTGAAGCTGCCGCTGCTGCCGCCCGCGAGGCTGCCGTCGGCGAGGTCGGCGGCCAGCGCCTCGGTGATGGCGCGCGCCGGCGCGGCGTGGCCGAGCGCCATGCGGGCCAGGCCCGCGAGATAGAAGGCATAGCGGTCGGCATCGCCGGTGCCCAGGCTGCCGGGCGCGGTGGTGATGCTCCACATCGTCGGCGGCGTGAGGATGTCCAGCGTCACGCCGGCGCCGAGCACCTGCGCCACCACGGCGGTGTTGGCCGCATTCACCTGCGCGGCGCTGAGTGCGGCCAGGCTGCCCGCGCCCGCCAAGGCCTGGGCGGCGGCGATTTCGGTGAGCGGCGTCACGGCCAGGTTCATCGGGCTGGCCAGGGCGGGCGCGACGGCACGCAGGCTGCTGCCGGCCGGGAACAGCGCGGGGCTGTTCAGAGCTTCATCGAAGTACGTGCTGGTGCCGTCGGCGCGCCCGCTCACGGTGACGAGCACGGGGCCGCTGCAGCTGCCGCTCGTGGCCACGCTCACGACCCCTGTGCTGCCGGTGCTGCCCGTGCCCAGCGCGGCGCCGGTGGGAGCGCAGGTGACGCTGACGTCGGCGTTGAGCACCACGCCCAGTGAAGCACTGATGCTGACGGTGCCGGTGGCCGGTGGGGGTGCAGGCGGCGGTGTGCCACCCGCGGCGCCATCGTCGGCGTTCTCGCCGCCGCAGCCGGCCAGCGAAAGGGCCAGCAGCGAGACACGCGCGAGGGCGGCCAGCCGATGAGCTGAAGAGGGCCCGGCGGGCTGGCCGCATGGGGAGCGTGTATTGCTGAGAGGCAGGCGCGAGCGCATGGAGGGGTCCTCGGTGGGTGGCAGGTGCGTGGCGGCGTCTGCTGGACGGGAGAGGTTCGGAAGCAGGCGAAGCCGTTCATCGACCTACGCCGCGGCAGCCCGGTCAAAGGCTCACGCGGCAGGCGTGCAGACTCGACATGGCCGGTCACCCCCCGCGATCGCGGGGCGCGCGGCTGGGCTAGCCTCGCGCGCCGCCGCGCACTGCGGCCGCATGAGCCTCGCCGCCCCGACCCGCGGCGTAGCTCAGCGTGAAACTGCCGCCACCATGACCTCACCCCCGCCCTGGAGCGCCGTGCGCTCGCTGTTCGAGCTGGCCCTGCCCCTGGCCGGCGCCGAGCGCGAGGCCTTGTTGGGCGCCGCCGCGCACGACGCGGCCGTCGTCGCCGAGGTGCGCTCGCTGCTCGCGCATCACGAGGCCGCGACCGGCGGGGCGATCAGCCGCGGGGCGATGGCCACTGCCGCCGGCGGACCCGATGCGCGCGCCCGGCCCGATCGCCTCGATCACGACGCGACACGCCAGGGCGAGCAGCTTGGCTCCTGGCGCATCGCCTCGCTGCTGGGCCGCGGCGGCATGGGCGAGGTCTGGCTGGCCGAGCGCGCCGACGGCGCCTTCGAAGGCACGGCCGCCATCAAGGTGCTCAAGCGCGGCATGGATTCGGAGTCCGTGCTGGCCCGCTTCGCGCAGGAGCAGCAGGCACTGGCGCGGCTGACGCATCCGCACATCGCACGCCTGCTCGACGCCGGGCGCACCGCCGACGGCCTGCCCTACTTCGTGATGGAGCGCGTGGCCGGCCGCGCCATCGACCAGGCCTGCGCCGGCCAGCCGCTGGCGGCGCGGCTGCGCCTGTTCCTGCAGCTCACCGACGCCGTGGCGCATGCGCACCGCAACCTGCTCGTGCACCGCGACCTGAAGCCGAGCAACGTACTGGTGAACGAAGGCGGTCAGGTGAAGCTGCTCGACTTCGGCATCGCCAAGGCGCTCGACCCGCTGGAGAGTGGTGCCGGCGCCGACCTCACCGCCACCGGCGAGCGCCCTTTCACGCCGCACTACGCCAGCCCCGAGCAGGTGCGCGGCGAACCCGTGACGACCGCCACCGATATCTACAGCCTGGGCGTGCTGCTGTACGTGATGCTCACCGGGCAGCGGCCCTATGGGCGCGCCGCTACCACGCCGGCAGCCGCCGCGCGTTGCGTGCTCGAGGAAGAGCCCTCACGCCCGAGCAGCCTGGCACTGCCGCAACCAGGCTGGGAGCGCACGCGCCGCCAGCTGCAGGGCGACCTCGACAACATCCTGCTCAAGACGCTGGCCAAGCAGCCTGAATCGCGCTATGCCAGCGTCGATGCACTGGCCGCGGACATCGAGGCCTACCTCGGCGGCTTTGCCGTCAGCGCGCGGCCGGCCTCCTGGAGCTACCGCGCGCGCAAGCTGCTGCTGCGCCACCGCCTGGCCAGCGCCGCCGTCGCCACCGCCGTCTTCGGCCTCCTGGCCGGTGCGGCGCTGGCGCTGTGGCAGGCGCGCGAGGCAAACCGCGAACGCGCCACTGCCGAGCGCCGCTTTGCAGAGGTGCGCCAGCTCACCGGCCAGCTCGTCTTCAAGTACCACGACCAGATGCGCCACCTGAGCGGCGCCACGCAGGTGCGGGCCGCGCTGCTCGGCGATGCCGCGCGCTTCATGGACAGCCTGCGCGAGGCCGCCGCCGGCGACCCCACGCTGGCGCGCGAGCTGGCCGACACCTACTACCGCATCTCCGAGCTGCAAGGCGGTGCCGAGACCATCAACACCGCCCAGTTCGCCGAGGCCGAGGCCAACCTCGACAAGGCGCTGGCGCTGCAGCCGCTGTACCTGCAGCACCCCGCCACCACCATCGAGCAGTTCACCGACGCCATCGACATGCACTCCGGCAAGGCCCATCTGCGCCAGCGCCAGGGGCGGCTCACCGAGGCCGCCGCAGCCACGGGTACCGCCTTGCAGCTGCTGGAGCAAGCGCTGGCGCGCCAGAGCGGGCCCAAGCGCCACTGGGCGGCACTGACGAGCGCGGTCGACGTGAACATCGCGCTGGCCCGCCTGCTCGGGGTGAGCGTGAGCTACGCCAATCTCGGCCGCCTGCAGGAAGCACGCCCCCATGTTGATGCCGCGGTGGCCTACGCGCAGGAGCTGCTGGCGCCCTCGAAGGACAACGTCGAGTCGATCAATACCTACGGGGTGGCGCTGGGCGAGCGTGCCAACTGGCGCGCCCAGACCGGTGACCACGAAGGCGCCGTGGCCGGCTTCAGCGAGCAGCTCGCGCTGCGCGAGCGCAATGCGGCGAGCAAGCCCGACGACGCGCAGTTCCGCCAGCAGCGCGTGGTGGCGCGGGGCAACCTGGCCGGGGCGCTTGGCATGGCCGGCCGCCACGCCGAGGCGCGTGTGCGCATGGACGAGGCGCTGACCCTGGCGCGCGAGATGGCGGCCGCCGACCCGGGCAACAAGGCGGCGCAGCAGCGTGTGCAGACGCTGGCCGTGCTCGATGCGCGGCTGCGGGTGCTGGCGGGCGAGCTGGCCGGCGCGCGCCGCGTGCTCGACCGCGCGCTGCCCGGCATTTCGGCGGGCACGGCATTCACCACCATGCGCTGGCGCGCCGAGGCATTGCTGTGGGCCGCGCGCGCGTGGCGCGTGGCCGATGCGGGCAAAGCGCTGGCCTTCGCCGACGAGGCCGCGACGCTGATGCGGGGCGACGACGAAAACGCGGCACGCGCCTGGGTGCTGGCCTTGGCGCGGGGCGAGCAGGCCCTGGCGCTCGCGCAGCGCGGCGACACCGCTGGCAGCGCCGCGGCTGCGCGCGCGGCCATGGCCACCTGGCCGGCGGGGCAGCCCATCCCAGGCAGCTACGAGCGCTTCGTGGCGCCGGTGCAGGCCTTGGCCCGATGACTTGGCCTGCAAGCCGGCCCACGATGAACTCGCCCCCACCCCGCCCCGATTGGCAACGGGTTCGCGCGCTGTTCGAGCGCGTCGCCCCGCTGCCGCAGGCAAAGCGTGACGAATTGCTGGCCGGGCTGGCAGGGGAAGGCGCGCTCGTCGCCGAGGTGCGCTCGCTGCTCGCGCACGCCGACGCCGAGACGCACGGCGTCCTGAGCGCGGGCGCGGCCGCAGTCGCGGCTGCAGCCTCAACGGCAGGCCACGCGGCCGACCACACGGCTGGCGCGGCGCCGGCCGGGCCGCACGAGTCGCACGAGTCGCGCCAGGGCCAGCGCGTGGGGCCTTGGCGCATCCGCTCGCTGCTGGGCCGCGGCGGCATGGGCGAGGTCTGGCTGGCCGAGCGTGACGACGGCAGCTTCCAAGGCGAGGCGGCGATCAAGCTGCTGCGCCGTGGCCTGGACTCGCGCCAGGTGCTGGCCCGTTTTGCGCTGGAGCGCCAGGTGCTCGCGCGACTGAACCACCCGCACATCGCACGCCTGCTCGACGCCGGCACCACCGAGGACGGCCTGCCTTTCTTCGTGATGGAGCGCGTGGACGGCCGTGCACTGCACGAGGCCGCGCTCGCGCTGCCGCTGGCGGGGCGCCTGGCGCTCTTTCTGCAACTGGCCGATGCGGTGACACACGCGCACCGCAACCTGCTCGTGCACCGGGACCTGAAACCGAGCAACGTGCTCGTCAACGCCGAGGGCCAGGTGAAACTGCTGGACTTCGGCATCGCCAAGGCGCTCGACCCGCTCGAGGACAACGACGGCCTCACCACCGTGGGTGGCGCGCGGCCCTTCACGCCGCACTACGCCAGCCCCGAGCAGGTGCGCGGCGAACCCGTGAGCACCGCCACCGACATCTACAGCCTGGGCGTGCTGCTGTACCAGATGCTCACCGGCACGCGCCCCACCGGGCGCCAAGCGACCACCGCCATGGAGGCCGCCCGCAGCGTGCTCGAAGACGAGCCGACGCGGCCCAGCCGCCTGAGCGGTGCCGAGGCCACCGACCCGCAATGGCCGACCACGCGCGCGCGGCTGCAAGGTGACCTCGACAACATCGTCATGAAGGCGCTCGAGAAGGACGTGGCGCGCCGGTACGGCAGCGTGGAGGCGATGGCCGAGGACGTGCGCGCCTACCTGGGCGGCTACCCGGTGGGCGCACGCGCGGCCTCGCCGGCCTATGTGCTGCGCAAGTTTCTCGCGCGCAACCGCTGGGCGGTTCTGGCCGCGGGGCTCGGCGCGCTGGGCCTGGTGGCCGGTCTCGTGGCTTCAGTGGTGCAAGGGCGGGCCGCGGTGGCGGTGGGGGCACTCGGCATGGGCGCCGGGCTCGTGTTGGCGCTGGTGCAGGTGCGCCGCACCGCACGCGCACGCGACGAGGCGCAGGCACGCTTCGAAGACCTGCGCCAGCTGGCGCACAACGTGCTCTTCGACTACCACGATCTGGTCGAGCCGCTGGTCGGCTCAACCCCAGTGCGTCGGCGCCTGGTCAACGATGCCATCACCTACCTCGACCGCATGGCGCGCGCTGCGCCCAGTGACCGCGGCGTGCGGCTGGAGATCGGCATGGCTTGGCGCACGGTGGGCGTGGTGCAGCGCAACGGCTACTTTCGCCCGCACCTCGGTGATCGCGAAGGCGCGATGCACAGCTACGCGCAGGCCGTGGCCTGGCTCGAGCCGCTGGTGGCCGAGGACGAGCGCGACGACCTGGCGGCTTTCGAGCTCGCGCTGGCCCTTTCGGCGCGTGCCGGCGTCGAGGCCGAGGAAGGTGACATTCAGGCCGCACGCCCGCTCCTGCTGCGCGCCGCCGACCTGTTCAGGCGCCATCTCGAGCCGGACCGCCCCGACCTGCGCCACCGCCTCGAGCTGGCGCGCACGCACCTGCGGCTCGCTTCGGGCCATGCCGGTGTCAACGAGCCCGAACCGGCGCTGCAACACATCGCGCAGGCCCGCGCGCACCTCCGGGAGCTGGCCCGGCGCCAGCCGCTGCACCCCGAGCTCGACCACGTGTGGGTCTGGGTGCACGGCGTCACCAAGCGCGTGCGGCGCGCCCAGGGGCAGTGGCTCGAGGTGCGCACCGAGTCCGAAGCCTCGCTGCAGATCATGCAGCGGCTGATCGCCCAGCAACCCGACAACGCGCGCTTCCTCGAGGACCTGGCTGGCCTGGCGCTGTGGCAACTGCGCGCCGCGGGCGCGCTGGGCGATGTGCCGGCGGCCGAGCACTGGGGCCGCAAAGCCAGCGAGCAGTGGGGCTCGCTCGCGCAGCGCGACCTGGCTGACCGCGTGGCACGGCGCAGCCACCTCGATTGCCGCATCGGCTGGGGTCGCGAGCTGGTGCGGGCAGGCGACGCCACGGCTGGCCTGCGGCGGCTGCAGGAGGCCGCTGCGGTGGTGGAAGAAGCCTGCCGTCGCTGGCCCGACGATGTCGAGGTACTGGTGCGCGACGCCTACCTGCTGGATGCCTTTGCGCAGGCGCTGCACGCGCTCGGGCAGGACGATGGTGCGCGGGCGGCCGCGGCACAGGCACAGGTGCGGGCTGACGCGCTGTGCGAGCGCTTCTCCGACGATGCGGCGGCGCTGACGGCGCAGGTGGTGACGCGCCTGACGCCGGCGCAGTGGCTGGGCGCGGCAGCGCTGGCCCCGCATGCGGCGCAGAACCCTGCCGACCGCGTGCGGGCGGCGCAACAGGCGCTTGGCGCCTTGCAGACGGTCACCGAGCAGGGTGCCGCACTGGCGCGTCGGCGTCGCTTGCAGGACCGCGGGTACGCATGGCGGCTGCAGGAGGTGCCGGCACTGATGCGGCGCCTCCAGGAGGCGGCAGGCCCGCCGCGCTGAGGGCGCGCCAGAGTCGCAGCACGTCCTGCGCCTTCAGCGCCGGTGACCCCATCTCGCCTTCAGCGCAGGTGCCGCCTTCTCGCCTTCACCGCCGCCGCCAGCTCCCGCAGCACCTCCACCGAATCGTCCCAGCCGATGCAGGCATCGGTGATGCTCTTGCCGTATTCGAGCTTCGTCGGATCGTCCTTGCCGGGGCTGAACTTCTGCGCGCCGGCGACGAGGTTGCTCTCGACCATGACGCCGAAGATGCAGCGCGTGCCGGCCGAGAGCTGCGCACTGATGTCGCGCACGACGTCGATCTGGCGCTGGTGCTGCTTGTCGCTGTTGGCGTGGCTGGCGTCGATCATCAGCCGGCACTCGAGCTTGGCCGCCTCGATCTCCTGGCAGGCCGCGGCCACGCTCTCGGCGTCGTAGTTGGGCTTGCGGCCGCCGCGCAGGATGATGTGGCAGTCCTTGTTGCCTCTCGTCGAGACGATGGCCACCTGGCCGTTCTTGTGCACCGAGAGGAAGTGGTGCGGGCGCGCTGCCGCCTGCAGCGCATCGATGGCGATCTTGATGTTGCCGTCGGTGCCGTTCTTGAAGCCGATCGGCGCCGAAAGGCCCGAGGCGAGCTCGCGGTGCACCTGGCTCTCGGTCGTGCGGGCGCCGATGGCGCCCCAGGCGATGAGGTCGCCGATGTACTGCGGGCTGATGGTGTCGAGGAATTCGCTGCCCGCGGGCACGCCGGCGCGGTTGATGTCCACCAGCAGCTGGCGCGCGATGCGCAGGCCCTCGTGGATGCGGTAGGTCTCGTCGAGGTAGGGGTCGTTGATGAGGCCCTTCCAGCCCACCGTCGTGCGCGGCTTCTCGAAGTACACGCGCATCACGACTTCGAGCTCGCCGACGTGTTTCTCGCGCTCGGCGCGCAGGCGCTTCGCGTACTCGACCGCGGCCGCCGGGTCATGGATGGAGCAGGGGCCGATGATGACGAGCAGCCGGTCATCCTCGCGGTTCATGATGCGGCGCACCTTGCTGCGCGTGGCCGCGATCTGCGCCTCCACCGGCGTGCCGGCAATCGGGAAGAAGCGGATCAGGTGTTCGGGCGGCGGCAGCGGCATGACGTCCTCGATGCGTTGGTCGTCGGTCTGGCTGGTTCTCTCGCTTTGCGACAGAAGCTCGTCCGAATAGCTCGAGGTCTTGGCGTTCATGGCGGTTGCTCGTGGTGGATGGGTCGTGTGGCGCGCGGGCAAGAAAAAACCGCCGGGGTTGCCGGCGGTTCTTCTGGGTGCGCTGCGTTCGTTACTTGGACGCTTGTGCCTCTCCAGCCGCCGTAAGGGGCGAGAACCAAAAGTACGCAAAGTAGAACGAGGCGGCGAAGCGCATGGCCGCGAATGTAGCACGGGCGGCGCCGCTTGCCGCAAGAGCCGCGTGGCGCGCCGCCATGCGCCCGTCGTGCGCCCGTCAGGTGGCCGGGGGCGGCAGGCGCACGAGCGAGAGGACGAAGCGAACGCCGTCGGCCTCGTTGCGCGCGTCGATGGTGCCGCCCATCTTGGCCATGTAGGTGCGCGCCACGAAGAGTCCCTGGCCGCGTCGCGTGCCGACGGCCTCCTCGCCGGCCGCGCCGTTGGCCGCCACCCCACCCGCTGCGCCCGCTGCGCCCGCTGCCGCCGACACACCGTACTCGAAGATGCGCTCCAGCCACGCCTCCTCGATGGCCGGGCCCCGGTTGTGCACGCTCAACCGCCATTCACTCTCACCGCCGTTCAGCGACAAGGTGATCGGCGTGCCCGGCGTGCGGTGCCGCTCGGCATTGCGCAGGACATGCGTCAGCACGTCCTCGAGCGAGTGCTCGTCGGCCGCCACCCAGGCGGGCGCGCCGGGACCCTGGTAGACGACGTCGACGATGCCGATGTGGTGTGCATTGCCTGCCACCATCGCGGCGAAGGCGTCGAGGTCCAGCGGCGCCAGCGTCAGCTGCGTCGACTCGAAGGCCTCGCTCGGCGAGGCCTGGCCGTAGAGCACGCGCACGGCCTGCTGCATGCGGTGCAGGTAGCGCGCCGCCGGGTCGGCGGCATCGCCGTGCAGGGCCATCAGGCTTTGCAGCGGCGAGACGATCTCGTGCCCGACGGCGTGCCACTGGTCGCGTTCCTGGCGTGCGCGGATGCGCTCGCGCTCGACATCGGCGTTGACGCGCGCCAGCAGGTCCTGCAGGCCCCTGGCGAGCACGCCGAGCTCGTCGCCGCCGGTGAGATCGCCGACGTCGAGCCTGAGGTCCAGCCGCTGCGGACTGCCGCCGGCGGCGGCCGAGAGCGCCGACAGCGCCGAAGCGCGCATGCCGTCGGACACCGCCGCGGCGCGGCGCGTCAGCAGCGCGATGCGCCGCATCACCACCGCCTCGAGCAGCAGCCACACCCCCACCACGGCGCCGAGCATCGCGCCCACGTAGCCGGCCAGGCGCGTGGCCACGGCCGCCAGCTGGCGGTTGACGCTGCGCAGGTCGCCGAGCAGCGTCAGCCGGTAGTTGCCCAGGCGCGTGGCGATGGTCGAGCGCTGCTCGATCGGCGCGTCGTAGCCCGCCACGGGCAACCAGCGGATGAGGGCGTCGATCCAGGCGAGCGGCAGCTCGTCGTCCGCGGCGCGGTCGAGGTCGGCGCCGTGCGTCTCGAGGATCACGCCTTCGCTGCCTTCGCGCTGCACGCGCAGCGTCTCGCCGGGCAGCAGCAGGCGGCGGAACTCCGCCAGCGCGAATGGCGCGCTCGCCGCCGCGGTGCCGCTGCGCCCGGGGTTGTCGCTGTCGAAGAGCACGTTGCCCTCGCCGGGGCCGAGCAGCTGCAGCCGCACCTGCGTGCTCGCCAGCTGTGGCGGCGGCCAGGCGGAAGGGCCGCGGGCGTCCAGCGCCTCGCGCCACGGCTGCACGGGCACGCGCAACGACAGCAAGGTGCGCCGAGGGCAGTCGACGGCCACGGAGGGCTCGCCGCCGGCGGGTGTCGCCGTCGCCGTCGCCGTGCCGCTCGCCGGCGCAGCCGACGCCGCGGCAGCGGCTGTCGCCGCGGCGGGCACGCTCGGCCCGGAGCCCGGTGGCGCCGCAGCGGATGGCGAGGACACCGGCGAAGGCGCGGCAGCTGGCGTGGCTGACGTGGCTGAGGTGGCCGAAGTGAGGGGCGTGGCTGGCGGCGCCGAAGCTGTGGACGGCACGGCAGGGGTGGCTGGCACGGACGCCGGCGATGCCGCCGGCAGCGCCGAAGCGGCCGCAGCCGCCGCCCCAGCCGATGGCGCCGGCGCCGCGCCCGGACGCGCCTTCGCCTCCATGCAGGCGCCCTCCTGCCACATCCACCCGCGCACCTCGCGCTGCGGGCGCGAATCGCCGCTCAACTCGGCATCGGCATCGAAGGCGACAAGGCGCCCGCGCTGCGCCGCCGCCGCCGGCGCGACCGCGTCGCCTTGTGCCTGCTGCGCCTGGTACGGCGCGATCCAGCGCCAGCTCTCGCCGCTCGCCAGCCGCACCTCGACCCAGGCGCGGTGCGCGAGGCTGAGGTCCAGCTGTCCGGCGCGATGCGGCACGAGCGCCGGCGTCGGGATCTGGCCCACGACATAGACGAAGGCGCCGGCGTACGGGTTGCTGCCGATGCCGGCGCACACGCTCGCGCCGTCGCCGTAGACGACGCCGCAGCCGGCCAGCTCCACCGCCTGCTGCGCCTTGGCACGGTCGTCGAAGTCGATGGCGCCGAAGGGCAGCACGAGCGGCACGAGCGGCGTCGCCGGCAGGTCGGCCACCGCCGCGTTGAGCAGCATCAGCTGGCCGGTCGGATGGCGCAGGCGCGCCACGATCTGCGCCTCGCTCTTGCGCAAGCCCACCGCATAGGCGCGGTGGCTGCGCTGCTTCTCGTCGTACAGCACGTCCAGCGCCAGCGCCAGCGTCGCGGCCAGCAGCAGCAGGAAGGCGCCGCGAAAGAGCAGGCGCAGGCGCCGGGGCACGACGAGCTCCGGCGGCCGCCGTGGGTCGGCCTTCGCCGGGGCGCCGGCGATGTCCCAATGCGGCTCGACGCGTGCGGGCGACCCGGGGTCGCTGTGCGCGGGCGTCATGGACCCGTCATGCCTGCGTTCATGCCGGCGGCCACGTCTGCGTCATGGCCGCGCCATGGCCGCTGATGTTCGCCGCTCATGGCCACGCCATGGCCGTTCATGGCCGTTCATGGCCGCTCATGGCCGCCACCGAAAGCCGCGCATCGGCACGTTCTCGATCGCGTCGAAGCCGGGCTCGATCTCGCGCAGCGCCTCGCGGATGGTGCTGACATGCTTGCGCACATTGTCGCGGTTGCGCCCGCTCTTGATGGCGGCGTAGAGCTCCTCGTACGAGACGACCTCGCCGCGCTTGCCGTTGAGCACGGCGAGGATGCGCTGGGCGGTGAGCGGCAGGTTGACACGTTGGCCGCGGTACAGCGCCGCCGCCTGGCGCAGCGGGTCGAGCAGCAGCTCCTCGGTGCCGCCGGCGCCGCGCGGTGCCTTGTCGGCGCGCGCCGGGCCGGCGCGCAGGATCTCGAGCAGCGTCTCGGTGAACTCGCCTTCGTCGAAGGTGGTCTTCTGCAGGTAGTCCCAGGCGTCGAGCGCCTTCATGATGCTGCGGTACAGCGCCGCCGGCATCGCCGACACCACCAGCACCGGCGTGCCCGGGTGGCGCTTGTTGATGGCGTTGATGATCGCCACGCCGGCGTGGCGCTCGCGCCCGAGCTCGATGTCGAGCACGACGGCGTCGTAGCGCTGCCGTTCGAGCGCCGCCTCGGCCTCGTCGCGCGTGAAGCACTGGTCGACGGCGAGCGTCGGGCGCGCGGCGAGGATCCAGCCCTTGAGCTGGTTGCTGGTGGGCGCGTCGTCCTCGATGACGGCGACGCGCTGCGGTGTCGGCGGTGTTGGCGGAGTCGCCGGCGCGGGCTGGACCATGCGCCCCATTGTGTCGGCCCGTGGCAAGTGCCCTGCCCGGCGCGTGTGAAGGTTTCTTCCGCGGCCGGAAGCAAGAGGGGCGGCGGCGCGCTTTCGGCCTCCGCCTCGTCTTCGAAGAATGGGCCCCATACCAACACCCAACAACGCCGTACAGGCACACGAGGGTCCACCATGATCAAGGGTCGAGTTGCGCAGCTGGCTGAAGCTGCGCGCGAGTTCTTCCGCCGTGCCGCCGCCGCCCGCGCAGGCTGGCGTGACACCGCCGCCGCCGTCGGCGCACGCCGCCGCGGTCTCGCCACGTTCGGCGTGGCGACGGCGGGCGCGGCCGCGCTCGTCGCCTGGCCGCCGCTGCATCGCGTCGAAGACGGCGCGGTGGCCGTGCGCGTCAACCAGTTCAGCGGCCAGAGCGAGGTCTTCGGCGCCGGCCCGATCCTCGCGCTGCCCCTCATGCACACGTTGCGCGAGTACACGCTGCGCGAGCGCCTCTACCGCCCCGAGGGCAGCCGCCAGGCCGGTGGCGAGGCGCCGTTCCAGAGCGTCGAGGGCCTGTCGATCGGCGTCGAGCTGGCGGTGCGCTGGGCCCTTGACCCGACGCAGATCGCCCGCATCGCGCGCACGCTGCCCGCCGACATCGACGGCGAGATCGTCAAGCCTGCCGTGCAGGCCGTGGCGCACGAGGTGTTCGCGCGCCACACGGTGCGCGAGATCTTCTCGGCCAAGCGCGCCGAGATCCAGAAGGCCATCGAGGCGGAACTGAAGACGCGGCTCGCCGCCGACGGCGTGCTGCTGCGCGGGCTCATGCTCGGCCCGGTGAACCTGCCGAACGAGTACCGCGCCGGCCTGGACCAGCTGCTCGCCGAGGAGCTGGCGACCGAGAAGATGCGCTACACGCTCGAGCTGCGCGAGAAGCGCGTGCGCGAGACCGAGCTCGTCGCCGAGGCCGACAAGGCGCGCCGGCTGACGCAGGCCGCGGCGGCGGCGCAGGAGCAGATCATCGCCGCGCGCGCACAGGAAGAGGCGATGCGCCATGTGCTGCCATTCAAGACGCAGCAGATCCAGCAGCGCCAGCTCGAGGCCGAGGCCGAGAAGGTGGCGCGCATCCGTGCCGCCGAGGGTGCGGCGCAGGCGCGCCGCATCGAGGCCGCCGGCGAAGCCGACAGCCGTCGCAAGCTGGCCGAGGCCGAAGCGGAGCGGCTCGAACGCATCGGCCGCGTCGCGAGCGCGCAGATGGCGCGCGACGGCGAGCTGCTGCACCGCCATCCGCTGCTGATCCAGAAGACGATGGCCGACAAGCTCTCGGACAAGATCCAGGTGATCATCGCGCCGCCTTCGATGAGCGGCGGCTTCGTCGCCGCCAGCCTGCTCGGCGGTGCGGCCGCCGCTGCCACCGGCGCGGCGGACGGCACGGCTGCCGCGCGCGCCAAGCTGGAGGACGAGTGATGAGCCCGGCCTGCTCCATCCGTTCCTCCGTGCGCGCCTGCGCCACCGTTTCCCTGCGCGGCGGCAAGTGCACGGCCTATGTCGCGACCGCGCTCGGTGCCATCGTTGCCGCCGTCGTGCTCGCGCTGACCTCGGCACCGGCCCTGGCGCAGGAATCGGGGCGCAGCGCAGCGAGCGCCGCGAATGCCGCGAACGCCGCGGCGATGCCGGTGCCGCCTGCGCCCGCAGCCCTCGGGCACGCCCTCGTGGCCACCGATCGCACGCCGCTGCGCGCCGCCCCGCGCGAAGGCGGCGCCGTGCAGGCCGAGCTGACGCAGGGTGACCTGCTCGAGGTACGCGGCCAGCGCCTGGACCATCTGCAGGTCTACGACCACCGGCGCGAGCGCGCCGGCTTCGTGCGCGCCGAGGCGCTGCGGCGCGTCTCGCTGCAGCCGGGCGAGGCCGACGGGCTGCTCGCCGTGCTGCGCTTCCTGCGCCACACGCCGGGGCAGGAGGCCCTGGGCATCGCCTACGTCGCTGCCTACCTGCGCTCGGCGGGCGCCGAGCGCATCGACGCCGAACCGTTCGATGCCCTCGGCACGATGGCCGAACGCCTGGCGCGGCGCGCCTCCAGCGCGCGCGCCGGCGAAGCCGTGGCGGCGCAGATCGAGGGCGTCGGCGCCTACGGCGTGCGCTTCGTGACGCTCGAGCGCGAGGGTCGGCTGCATCTGTGCTACGAAGGCGATGCCTTCCGCCGCGCGCTGGCACTCCGGCCCGATGCCGGCCAGCAGGCGCGCGCGATGCTGGCGCTGACGCGCCACGACTGCGTCGACCCGATGCTCACGCCGACGGCGCGCGTCGCCTTCGACGCCTGGCGCGCCGACCTGCTCGACCTGCCCTGGCCGCGCGGCTACAACGAACTGCCGGCGCTGATGAAGAACCGGCTGCATCTGCGCCGTGCCGGCTTGTGGGCGGCACGCGCGCACCAGTTCTCGCGCCTCGGGCGCGCGTCGCAACCGGCGGCCGAGCGGGCGCTGGCCGAACTGGCCACGGTCAACAAGAACGAGTTCACCGACGAGGACCAGCTCGAATATGCCGAGGCGGCCATCCGCGTCGGTGCGGTGCGCTGGGCCGCCATGCCGCAGGCGATGGCGGGAGCGACGGGTGCTGCCGGGGCCGGGATGGTGGAGGCCGGCGCGCATGGCCTGCGCCTGGTCGTGCGCGCCGGGGCTGAACCGGGGCAGACCTGCGTCGGCCTGCTCGCCGCCGAACGCCATGCGGCGCCCGCGGGTGCTGGACGGGGCACGCCCGGTCGCACGCCCGAGCAAGAGGCCGGCCCGCACCTGCTGGCCGAGCGCTGCACCTTCGGCACCGTGTGGACGCGCTCTGCCGCGGTGCGCCCGGCCGGCGATGCGATGGCCCTGGCCGTGCAGCCGCTCGAAGGCTGGACGGAGCTGTGGGTCTTCCGCGCCGAAGGGGCGGAGAAAGTCGGCGACAAGGTTGGCGACAAGGCCGGCGAAAGGCCGGGCTGGCGCATCGACGTGCTGCCGCCCGCGGCGGCGGCGCCGGGCCTCGGCTATGTCGAGTTCGCCGGCTGGGTGCCCGGTGCGCAGCCGCGCCTGCTCATCGCACGAGAGGCGCGCACCGAGGGCCGTTTCCACCGCCGCTTCGAGGTGCTGGCGCTCGACACGCTCGACCCGGTGAAGCAGGCGAGCACGCCGACCCAGCTCGTCGCCTTCGGCCAGTGGAGCGACGCGTCATGGCGCCGGCGCACCGTGGCGCTGCGCTGAGCGTCAATACACGCCGGCCTCGAAGCCCTGCGCCTTGAGCGCCGCGACGACGGCGCTGACATGCTCGCGGTTGCGCGTCTGCAGCACGAGCTCGACCTCGACGTTCTGCGCCGAGAGCGTCGAGAAGGCGCGCTGGTGGTGCACCTCGTCGATGTTGGCGCCGACCTCGGCGACGATGGCCGTGATGCGCGCCAGCACGCCGGGCGTGTCGCGCGCGCCGACGCGGATGCGCACCAGCCGCCCGGCGCGCACCATGCCGCGCTCGATGATGGCGGCGAGCAGCATGGGGTCGATGTTGCCGCCACTGAGTACCAGGCCGACCTTGCGCCCGGCATAACGCGCCGGCTCCTTGAGCAGCGCCGCCAGGCCGGCGGCGCCGGCGCCCTCGACGAGCGTCTTCTCGATCTCGAGCAGCATCACCAGCGCCTGCTCGATGTCGCCTTCGTCGACGAGCACGAGGTCGTCGACGAGCCGCTTCACGATCTCGCAGGTGATCTCGCCCGGCTGCCCGACCGCGATGCCCTCGGCGATGGTGCTCGTGCCCTGCGCATGCTGCGTGCCCTTGACGGCATTGACCATGGCCGGGAAGCGCGCCGTCTGCACGCCGATGATCTGCACCGAGGGCTTGAGGTGGCGCACCGCGGTGGCGATGCCGCTGATGAGGCCGCCGCCGCCGACCGCGACGACGAGCGTGTCGATGTCGGGCTGCGCGCGCAGCATCTCGAGCGCGATCGTGCCCTGCCCAGCGATGACGAGCGGGTCGTCGAACGGGTGCACGAAGGTCAGGCCCCGCTCGGCGGCCAGGGCCATCGCGTGCTCGCGCGCGGCATCGAAGCCGTCGCCGAAGAGCACCACCTCGGCGCCGAAGCCCTTCGTGCGCTCGATCTTCACCATCGGCGTGTGCTGCGGCATCACGATGACGGCGTGCAGGCCGAGGCGCTGCGCGTGGTGCGCCACGCCCTGCGCGTGGTTGCCCGCCGAGGCGGCCACCACCCCCTTGATCGCGCCCTCCACCGGCCGGCCCTGCGGCGGGCTGGCGACCAGGTTGGCGAGCTTGTTCAGCGCCCCGCGCTCCTTGAACGACGCCGTGAACTGGAGGTTCTCGAACTTCAGGAAGATGCGCGCGCCGACGATCTGCCCGAGCGTCAGGCTCTCGACGCAGGGCGTGTCGAGCACCTGGCCGCGCAGGCGCAGCGCGGCGGCCTCGATGTCGGCGAAGGTGACCGCAGGGGTCGCCACGGTCACCGGGGCGCGGGGTTCAGGCCGTGCCGCCGACGGTCAGCCGGTCGATGCGCAGCGTCGGCTGGCCGACGCCGACGGGGACGCTCTGGCCGTCCTTGCCGCACACGCCGACGCCCGAGTCGAGCTTCATGTCGTTGCCGATCATGCTCACGCGCGTGAGGGCGTCGGGGCCGTTGCCGATGATCGTGGCGCCCTTCACCGGGTACTGGACCTTGCCGTTCTCGACCCAGTAGGCCTCGCTGGCGCTGAACACGAACTTGCCGCTCGTGATGTCGACCTGGCCACCGCCGAAGTTGGTGGCGTAGAGGCCGCGCTTGATGCTGGCGACGATCTCCGCCGGCACGCGGTCACCGCCGAGCATGTAGGTGTTGGTCATGCGCGGCATCGGCACGTGGGCGTAACTCTCGCGGCGCCCGTTGCCGGTGGGCTTGGCGCCCATCAGGCGCGCGTTGAGGCTGTCCTGGATGTAGCCCTTGAGGATGCCGTCCTCGATGAGCACGGTGCGCTGGGTGGCGTGGCCCTCGTCGTCGACATTGAGCGAGCCGCGGCGGTCGGCGAGCGTGCCGTCGTCGAGCACGGTGACGCCCTTGGCCGCCACGCGCTGGCCGATGCGGCCGCTGAAGGCCGAGCTGCCCTTGCGATTGAAGTCGCCTTCGAGGCCGTGGCCGATCGCCTCGTGCAGCAGCACGCCGGGCCAGCCGGGGCCGAGCACGACGGTCATGTCGCCGGCGGCCACGGGCCGGCTCTCGAGGTTGGTGAGCGCGGCGCCGACCGCCTCGTCGACATAGCGCTGCACGATGTCGTCCTGGAAGTAGCCGAGGCCGAAGCGGCCGCCGCCGCCGCTCGTGCCCACCTCGCGGCGGCCGTCCTGCTCGGCGATCACGGTGACCGACAGGCGCACGAGCGGGCGCACGTCGGCGGCGCGCGTGCCGTCGGCGCGCGCCACGAGCACCACGTCGTACTCGGCGGCGACGCCGGCCATCACCTGCGCGACGCGCGGGTCCTTGGCGCGTGCGAGCTTCTCCACCTTCTCGAGCAGGGCCACCTTCTGCGCGCTGTCGAGCGTGGCGATGGGGTCGGTGGGGGCGTAGAGCACGCGGCTGGCGGCGACCTTGCGCGCCGCGCCGCCAACCTTGACGCGCCGGCTCTGGCCGGCTGCCGCGATGGTGCGCACGGTGCGCGCCGCGTCCATCAAAGACTCGACGCCGAGGTCGTCGCTGTAGGCGAATGCCGTCTTCTCGCCGGCCACGGCGCGCACGCCCACGCCCTGGTCGATGCTGAAGCTGCCGCTCTTGACGATGCCCTCCTCGAGACTCCAGCCCTCGTGGCGCGTGGTCTGGAAGTAGAGGTCGGCGTCGTCGACGCGGTGTTCGCCGATGGTGGCGAGCGCGCGCACGAGCACCGATTCGTCGAGGCCGAAGGGCGCCAGCATCAGCTGCTCGGCGATGGCGAGGCGTTCGAGGGTGGGTTCGCGGCTGATCATGGGTGTGGGCGTGGCCTCGGGCAGTGGCGGGGCATTCTAGGGAGGCCGGCCGTTCAGGCCGGCTTCTGCTCGCCATCCTCCGGGCAGGGGAGACGCGGCCCACGCGCTTCGCAGTTCTTTACCGCGCGTTGACCGTCGGCCGTGGTCGGCCGGGTCGGCCGAGGCGTTGAATATGTGCAGCGCGCACATTTTGCGCTGTTCATCAACCCCACAGGAGAACTGCATGTCCAAACGCCTCTTCGCCGTCGTCACCTGCGCCGCGCTCGCGGCCGCCTCGTTCGGCACCCTGGCACAGACGCCCGCGCCGGCCGCCGCCGCCTCCACGCCGCGCATCGACCAGCGCCAGGCCAATCAGGAGCGCCGCATCGACCAGGGGGTGGCTTCCGGGCAGCTGACCCGGCGCGAGACGCGGCGCCTCGAGCGGCAGCAGGGCGCGGTGAACCGCGCCGAGAACCGCGCCCGCGCCGACGGCACGGTGACGGCACAGGAACGTGCCCGCCTGGAGCACATGCAGGACCACACGAGCGCCAACATCGCACGCCAGCGCCACGACGCCCAGCGCCGGCCGGCGGCGAGCGCGCCGGCGAAGTAGGCACGCGGCCAAGCCGCTGCAGGGCGGCACGGCTCACGGGTGTCGACGGAAGACTCACCGGCTGCGGTGGCCTGCCTACCCGCCTTCCGCGGCTTCGTCGCCGCCGTCGCGCTGCGCAAGCGCCCAGGCATAGAGCGCATTGCGCGGCGCGCCCGACACTTGCGCGGCCAGTGCCACGGCCTGCTTGAGCGGCAGCTCGCGCTGCAGCACGGCGAGCGCATGGCGCGCCGCCGCGGGCAGTTCGTCGGCGGCCGCCGCGGCGCGCGGCATGGGCGCGTGCACGACGAGCGTGAACTCGCCGCGGCGGCGGTTGGCATCGGCGGCCAGCCAGGCCGGCAGCTCGCTCGCGGGCAGGGTGACGATCGACTCGAACTGCTTCGTCAACTCGCGCGCCAGCGTCACGCGGCGGCCTGCCGCATGCGCAGCGAGTTCGGCGGCGAGCGACTCGATGCGGTGCGGCGCTTCCAGCAGCACGACCGCCATCTCGTCGGCGAGCAACGACAGCAGCCTGGCGACCCGTTCGGCGCCCTTGCTGGGCAGGAAGCCGGCCATGCGAAACCCGTCGCCGCGCGTCTCGCCGGCGACGCTGAGGGCCGCGAGCACGCTGCTCGGGCCCGGCACGGGCACGACGCGCTTGCCGGCCGCCGTGGCGGCGGCCACCAGCAGCGCGCCCGGGTCGGAGACGGCCGGCGTGCCCGCATCGCTGATGAAGGCGACCGACTCGCCGCGCGCCAGGCGCTCGAGCACCGCCGCACTCGCGGCCTGTTCGTTGTGCGCGTGCAGCGCGACGAGTGGCTTGGCGAGGCCGAAGTGAGCCAGCAGGGCCGCCCCGACGCGCGTGTCCTCGCAGGCCACGGCGTCGACGCGCGCCAGCACATGCAGCGCACGCAGCGTGATGTCGGCGAGATTGCCGATCGGCGTCGCGACGACGTAGAGTGCACCGGTCTCGAAGCGCTGGTGCCCCGCCGCCGCCGCCGCGGCGCGCAGCAGCAAGGAGGAGTCGACGGTGGTGTTCAAGCGCGATGACCCTTCGTTGCCGCAGGACGGCACGCCTGCCGCGCCGGCTCCACGGGCATCGGCGGCATCGCCGGCCTCTTCGGCCTCACGCAAGACGGCCGGCGACGCCGCCGAGGCCCGTGCGTTGCGCTGGTTGCAGGCGCGCGGCCTGACACCGGTGGCGCGCAATTATCGGGTGGCGCGCGGGCCCTCGGCACGCGGCGGCGAGGTCGACCTGATCCTGCGCGACAGCGACGGCACGCTCGTCTTCGTCGAGGTGCGCGCCCGGGCCGACGCGCGGCACGGCGGCGCGGCCGCGAGCGTGGGCGCGGCCAAGCGGCGGCGCATCGTCTTCGCGGCGCAGCACTACCTGATGCGGCTCGCGACGCCGCCGCCTTGCCGCTTCGACGTGCTCGCGCTCGACGGCGAGGACGTGCAGTGGATCCAGGCCGCGTTCGACGCGGCGTGAGCTTGGCCGCTGCGGCTGTGCGGGGCTTGTGCAGCGCTCGTGCAGCGCTCCTGCCACGGCGTTGTGCAGCGAGCCGTGCAGCGGCTCTTCGGCGGCTTCTCGGCGGCTCCTGTCGCACCCCGTGTTACCTCGGAGAAGCCGGCCGCCACGACCCCTGTCATATGATCCGTGCCCCATGCTCGAACAGCGCATCCAGCAGCAGTTCTTCGAGAGCGCCGACCTGAAGTACCAGTCGGCAGAAACGCTGGCGCGCCCCGTGGCCGAAGCCGCACAGGCGCTGCTCGGCGCCATCACCGGTGGCGGCAAGGTGCTGGTGTATGCCGCCGGCATGGGCTCGGCGCTGGCGTTGCACTTCCAGCGCCTGCTGCTCGGCCGCTTCGAGCGCGAGCGCCTGCCGCTGGCCGCCGTCGCCCTCGGCACGCAGGCGGTCGAGCAGGTGCGCGCACTGGGCCTGCCCGGCGATGTGCTGCTGCTCGTGGACAACGGCGAGGGCGAGAGCGCCCCCGTCATCGCCGCGGCGCGCGGCAAGGACATGACGCTCGTGCTGCTCGCCGGCCGCGGCGCGCCCGAGCTGCGCGAGCTGCTCGCCGAGAGCGACGTGCTGGTGGCCGTGCCGCACGAGCGCGGCGCCCGCGTCGCCGAGGTGCACATGCTGGTGTTGCACTGCCTGTGCGACGCGATCGATTTCCAGTTGATGGGAGACCTCGAACCGTGAACTTGAACGTGAACGTGAGCGCCCTGACCCGATCGAAGAGGCCCGCTCCCCCCCGGCTGCGCGGCTGGGTGCTGGCCGGCACGCTGGCCTCTTCGCTGCTCGGGCTGCTCGGCGGCTGCGCGCCGCTCCTCCTCGGCGGCGCCGTCATCGGCACCGGCATCGTCGTCACCGACCGGCGCACGACGGGCATGCAGCTCGAGGACAAGACCATCGAGACCAAGGGCGAGTCGCGCGCCAGGGGGCTGGCCACGCTCGGTCGCATCAACGTCAGCAGCTACAACCGCACCGTGCTCATCACCGGCGAGGTGCCGGGCGAGACCGAGCGTGCCACCGTCGAGCGCGCCGTCGCCGGCGTCGAGAACGTGCGCACCGTGATCAACGAGCTCGCCGTCGCGCCGAACCTCAGCGTCGCGCAGCGGTCCAGCGATTCGCTGCTCGGCGCCAAGGTCAAGGCCTCGCTGGTGGACGCCAAGGACGTGGCGGCCAACGCCTACCGCGTCATCGCCGAGCGCGGCGTCGTCTACCTGATGGGCCGCGTCACCGAGCGCGAGGCGACGCGCGCCGTCGAGCTGGCGCGCAGCGTGCCGGGTGTCGTGAAGGTGGTGCGCGTGCTGGACATCATCACCGAGGAAGAACTGGCGGCGATGTCCGGCGGGAAGAAGTAGCCGAGCAGCTGCGGCTACTTCAGGCGGCGGATCAGGCTCGAGGTGTCGTGCCGGCTGCCGCCGGTCTGCTGCAGCTCCGCATAGAACTGGTCCACCAGCGCCGTCACCGGCAACTGGGCGCCGTTGCGGCGCGCCTCGTCGAGGACGAGGCCGAGGTCCTTGCGCATCCAGTCGACGGCGAAGCCGAAGTCGAACTGGCCTTCGAGCATCGTCTTGCCGCGGTTGTCCATCTGCCAGCTCTGCGCCGCACCCTTGCCGATGACGTCGAGCACGAGCGGCATGTCCAGGCCCGCGCGCCGGCCGAAGGCGAGCGCTTCGGCGAGGCCCTGCACGAGGCCGGCGATGCAGACCTGGTTGACCATCTTGGCCAGCTGCCCGGCGCCGCTTTCGCCGACCCGCGTGACGGCGCGCGCGAAGTTCAGGGCCAGCGGCTTCATCGCCTCGAAGGGCTCGGCATCGCCGCCGCACATCACCGTGAGCGTGCCGTTCACGGCACCGGCCTGGCCGCCTGAAACCGGCGCGTCGACGAAGTGCAGGCCGCGCGCCGCGGCCGCGGCGTACAGCTCGCGCGCCACCGCCGCCGACGCCGTCGTGTGATCGACGAAGACCGCGCCGGGCGCCATGCCCGCGAGCGCGCCCGTGTCGGTTCCGGAGCCGCCGAGCACCACACTGCGCAGGTCGTCGTCGTTGCCGACGCAGGCGAAGACCACGTCGGCGCCGCTGGCCGCTTCGCGCGGCGTCGGCGCGCTGCGGCCGCCGTACTCGCGTGCCCACGCCTCGGCCTTGGCGGCGGTGCGGTTGTAGACGGTGACGCGGTGGCCGGCGCGCGCCAGGTGCCCGGCCATCGGATAGCCCATGACGCCGAGGCCGACGAAGGCCAGCCGGCGCGGCAGCACCGTGCCGTAGTCGCGGGTCGTTGCCATCGTGCCTTCGCCCTCGGACCGGTGCTGCATCACGCGCTAGACGACGCGCATGTGCTCGGTGCCCTCGGAGAGGTCGAGCTTGCGCGCGCGCTGGCTCTGCAGCTTGATCTGCAGGCGCAGGTCGTTCACGCTGTCGGCGTTGCGCAGCGCGTCTTCGTAGGTGACGTGATGGTCTTCGTAGAGCTGGAACAGGCTCTGGTCGAAGGTCTGCATGCCGTGCTCGCGCGAGCGCTTCATCAGCTCCTTGATCTCGGCGATCTCGCCCTTGAAGATGAGGTCGCTGACGAGCGGCGTGTTGAGCAGGATCTCCACCGCGGCGATGCGGCCGCGCCCGCTCTCGCGCGGCAGCAGGCGCTGGCTGACGAGACCCTTCAGGTTGAGCGAGAGGTCCATCAGCAGCTGCTGGCGCCGCTCTTCGGGGAAGAAGTTGATGATGCGGTCGAGTGCCTGGTTGGCGCTGTTGGCGTGCAGCGTCGCCAGGCAGAGGTGGCCGGTCTCGGCGAACGCCACCGCGTGCTCCATGGTCTCGCGGTCGCGGATCTCGCCCATGAGGATGACGTCGGGCGCCTGGCGCAGCGTGTTCTTCAGCGCCATCTCCCAGCTGTCGGTGTCGATGCCGAGCTCGCGCTGCGTGATGATGCAGTTCTTGTGCGCGTGCACGAACTCGACCGGGTCCTCGACGGTGATGATGTGCCCGTAGCTGTTCTCGTTGCGCCAGTCGACCATCGCCGCCAGCGACGTGCTCTTGCCCGAGCCGGTGGCGCCGACGAAGATGCACAGGCCGCGCTTGGTCATGGCGACGTCCTTGAGCACCTGCGGCAGGCCGAGGCCGTCGATGGTGGGCAGCTCGCGCGGAATGGTGCGGAAGACGAGGCCGATCTGCCCCTGCTGCAGGAAGGCGTTTACGCGGAAGCGCCCGACCCCCTGTGGCGAGATCGCGAAGTTGCACTCCTTGGTCTTCTCGAACTCGGCGGCCTGCTTGTCGTTCATCACGGCGCGCGCCAGCGCCACCGTGTGCTGGCCGGTGAGCGGCTGCGGGCTCACCTTGGTGATCTTGCCGTCGACCTTGACGGCGGGCGGGAAGTCGGCGGTGAGGAAGAGGTCCGAGCCGTTGCGGCCGACCATCAGCCGCAGCAGGTCGTTGACGAATTTCGATGCCTGGTCGCGTTCCATGCGCTCTCCTGCGGGCGGCTAGCCGGGGAAATTCTCGGGGATCTTGGCCTTGGCGCGCGCCTCGGCCGGCGAGACGAGGTTGCGGCGCACGAGGTCGGCGAGGTTCTGGTCCAGCGTCTGCATGCCCATGCTCTGGCCGGTCTGGATCGAGCTGTACATCTGCGCGATCTTGTTCTCGCGGATGAGGTTGCGGATGGCGCTGGTGCCGAGCATGATCTCGTGCGCCGCGACGCGGCCCGTGCCGTCCTTGAGCTTGCACAGCGTCTGCGAGATCACCGCGACGAGCGACTCCGACAGCATCGCACGCACCATCTCCTTCTCGGCCGCGGGGAAGACATCGACGACACGGTCGATGGTCTTGGCGGCGCTCGAGGTGTGCAGCGTGCCGAACACCAGGTGCCCGGTCTCCGCGGCGGTGAGCGCGAGGCGAATGGTCTCCAGGTCGCGCATCTCGCCCACCAGGATGGCGTCGGGGTCCTCGCGCAGCGCCGAGCGCAGCGCGTTGCTGAACGACAGCGTGTGCGGCCCCACCTCGCGCTGGTTGACGAGGCACTTCTTGCTCTCGTGCACGAACTCGATCGGGTCTTCGACCGTGAGCACGTGGCCGTACTCGTTCTCGTTCATGTGGTTGACCATCGCCGCGAGCGTGGTGCTCTTGCCCGAGCCGGTGGGGCCGGTGACGAGCACGAGGCCGCGCGGCTTGAGCGACAGCTCGGTGAAGACCTTGGGGCAACCGAGCTGCTCGAGCGTGAGGATCTTGCTCGGGATGGTGCGGAACACCGCGCCCGCGCCGCGGTTCTGGTTGAAGGCGTTGACGCGGAAGCGCGCGAGGCCCTGGATCTCGAAGCTGAAGTCGCACTCGAGCGTGTCTTCGTAGTGCTTGCGCTGCGCATCGTTCATGATGTCGTAGACCATGGCGTGCACCGCCTTGTGGTCCAGCGCTTCGACGTTGATGCGGCGCACGTCGCCGTGCACGCGGATCATCGGTGGCAACCCCGCCGACAAGTGCAGGTCCGAGGCCTTGTTCTTGACCGAAAAGGCCAGCAGTTGAGTGATGTCCATGCGCTCTCGGGTAGGGGGACGACGAGCCGACCGGCAACGCTGGTCGATTCACCCCCGATTCACCCCATCAGGGCGGCGCCGGTCTTGCCGACGCCAGGGGGCAGACAATGTCTTCTTCGGGGGATTATGGGCAGCATCGGAAGCAACCTGCAAGAAGTGCGGCGGCGCATCGAGAGCACGTGCGCCGCCAGCGGCCGCGATGCCAACAGCGTCACGTTGCTGGCCGTGAGCAAGACCTTCGAGGCCGCGGCCGTGCGCGAGGCCTTCGCCGCGGGCGCGCGCGCGTTCGGCGAGAACTACGTGCAGGAGGCGCTGGCCAAGGTCGAGGCGCTGGCCGACCTGCGCGCGCATCTTCGCTGGCACCTCATCGGCCCGCTGCAGAGCAACAAGACGCGCCCGGTGGCCGAGGCTTTCGATTGGGTGCACACGGTGGATCGACTGAAGATCGCCGAGCGCCTGGCCGCGCAGCGCCCGGCGGGCCTGCCGCCGCTGGACATCTGCCTGCAGGTCAACGTCGACGGCGAGGCCAGCAAGAGCGGCGTCGCGCCGGCCGAGCTGCCGGCGCTGGCCGAAGCGGTGGCCGCCTTGCCGCGCCATCGTCTGCGCCTGCGCGGGCTGATGTCGATCCCCGAGCCCACGAGCGACGCGCAGGCGCAGCGCCGCCAGCACCGCCGCCTGCGCGAGCTGTTCGAGGCGCTGCGGGCCGGCGGGCTGGCGCTGGACACCTTGTCGATGGGCATGAGCGCCGACCTGGAGGCCGCCATCGCCGAAGGCTCGACGCTGGTGCGCGTGGGCAGCGCGATCTTCGGCACGCGCAGCTGACCACACCGGCGGCTGCGCACACGCGCATCACGCACTGACGCGCCGGCCGCTGCCGACGCGGCCCCGGCCGGGCGGTGCAAGTTGGCGGCCACACCCGCCTCGCGTGCCCGGCGCGAGGTCGCCGATCCCACAATGCGTATCAGAGTGCGTCCGGCCCCGCGGCGCGCCGTACCGTGCCCGAGGCCCTTCTGAGCTCGCCCCGCTTGCCCATCCACGAACCTGCTGCCGCGCCCCGCGCCGACGCGCCGTGGTGGTCGAAGCTGCACGCGGCGTTGATGCCCGACTACAACCGCCGCGCCAGCGTGTACTGGTGGGCGATGGTGCTCGGCGGCGGCGCGCTGCTGCTCGCCAGCATGGCGCAGGTGGCGATGCTGCCGCCGCTCGTGTGGCTGCAGGTCGCCGTCGGAATGGCGCTGGCGATGCTGGCCGGGCTGTTCCCGGTGCGCGTCCCGGGCACGCGGCACTCGTTCGTCGCCAGCGATGTCTTCATCTTCCTGCTGCTGCTGCTGCACGGCCCGGCCGCGGCGGCGGTGGCGGTGGCCGGCGAGGCGGCGATGGGTTCGATGCGCAGCTCCAGGCGCTGGACGAGCCGCATCGCCAGCCCCGCCATCGGCACGGTGGCCATCGTCGTCGCCGGCAGCCTGCTGCAGGCCCTGCGCACGCGCTTCGGCGTGCAGGGCCACGGCCCCGACCAGACCGTGGCCCTGATGGCGCTCGCCATGGGCACGGCGCTGCTGTACTTCCTGCTCAGCGCCACCCTCTTCGCCGGCGTGCTGAGGCTCAAGCGCGACGAGCCGTTCTTCCAGCTCGCCGACTTCGTCGGCGTCTTCCGCTGGGTCGGCATGGCCTACGCCGGCAGTGCCGCGCTCGCCGCGCTGCTGCTGGCCGCCTACGCGGTGGCCGGCATCGGCGTGTGGATGGTCATGCTGCCGCTGCTGGCGATGCTGCTGGCGACGCTGCACTTCTATTTCCGCCAGCAGGAGGCGACACGCGCGCTGCGCGAGCGCTCGGCCGAGGCCGAGGCACGCGAGGCCGAGGCCGCCCGGCGCGAGACCCTGGCGCATGCGCGCCACCTGCGCGAACTGCAGGCGAGCGAACGCCGCTTCATGAGCGCCTTCACGCATGCCTCCATCGGCATGGCGCTGCTCGCCTTCGACGGCCGCGTGCTGCAGAGCAACGCGGCGATGTCGGCGCTGCTCGGCCGCGACGCCGGCGACCTCGGCGGGCGCCGGCTGCGCGATCTCGTGCACGAAGAGCACGCCGCGGCGCTCGAGGAGCGCCTGGCCGGGGCCGGCCGCGGCGTCTTCGACGGCGCCGCCGTCGAGCTGCGCTTCGTGCGCCCCGACGGCGGCACACCGTGGGCGGGGCTGCACTTCGCCACCTTCACCGAGACCGAGTCGGGCGAGCCCTGCTTCATCGTGCAGGCGCAGGACATCAGCATGCAGCGCGCCGCCGAGGAGCAGCTGCAGCACCTCGCCTTCCACGACACCTTGACCGGCCTGCCCAACCGCCGCCGCTTCATGCAGTGCCTGGAGGGCGCGGTGGCGCGCTCGCGCGCCGACGGCAACTACGCCTACGCGGTGATGTTCCTCGACTTCGACCGCTTCAAGCTCGTCAACGACAGCCTCGGCCACGGCGCCGGCGACGCGCTGCTCGTGCTGCTGGCGCGGCGGCTGCAGGAGCGCCTGCGCCCGAGCGACGTGGTCGCGCGCCTGGGCGGCGACGAGTTCGCGCTGCTCACCGAGCGCATGGGCCAGGAACGCGATGTCCTCGCGCTGGCCGAACGGCTGATGGAAGCGCTGCGCACGCCCTTCCTCGTGGCCGGGCAGGAGCTGCAGATCAGCGCCAGCATCGGCATCACCTTCGGCAGCGTGCGCTACACGAGCGCCGAGGCGGTGCTGCGCGACGCCGACACCGCGATGTACAAGGCCAAGGCCGGCGGCCGCGCGCGCGTGGCGCTGTTCGACGGCAGCCAGCATGCCGAGGTGTCGCGCCGGCTGCGCCTCGAGGGCGAATTGCGCCGCGCCCTCGACAACGGCAGCCTGTCCGTAGCCTACCAGCCGGTCTTCGAGCTGCAGCGCGGCCATGGCGGCCACGCCGGCGGCCTGCGCGCGCTCGAGGCACTCGTGCGCTGGCGCCACCCCGTCGAGGGCCCGCTCGCGCCGGCGGCCTTCCTGCCCATTGCCGAGGAGTGCGGCCTGATGCCGCAGCTGACCGACTTCGTGCTGCACACCGCCTGCCGGCAGGTGCGTGCGTGGCAGCTCTCGCACGCCGCCTGGGCCGAGCTGGCGGTGAGCATCAACATCGCCGCCGAAGACCTCGCGCAGCCGGGCTTCGCGGCGCGCGTGCAGGCCGTGCTGCTCGAGTCGGGCCTGCGCGGCGAGCACCTGACGCTCGAGCTCACCGAGAACATCCTGATGTCGCGCATCGACGGCGCGATGTCGACGCTGGCCGAGCTGCGCCGGCTCGGCGTGCGCGTCGCCGTCGACGACTTCGGCACCGGCTACTCGTCGCTCAGCTACCTCGCGCGCCTGCCGATCGACACGCTGAAGATCGACCGCAGCTTCGTCGCCGACCTCGCGCGCGACGGCGACCAGGCCGCCGTCGTGCGCGCCATCGTCCACCTCGGGCAGTCGCTGCGCAAGGCCATCGTCGCCGAGGGCATCGAGGACTCGCACCAGCTCGAGCAGCTGCTGGCGCTCGGCTGCACGCTCGGGCAGGGGCATCACCTCGCCGAGCCGCTGGACGTGGCGGCGACGAGCGAGCTGCTCGCGCGCGAGCGCGGCGCGGGGCGCGAGGCGCTGCGCCTGCACTAGCCCAGCCCGCGGCGCGCGCTCGATCTCCGGCGCCCCTTCGCCGCGCGTTCAGCGAGCCACGGGCGGCCGCGGCTCGGGCACGCGGTTCTTCACCGGCGGGATGGTGCGCAGGTAGGCGTAGATCGACTCCAGGTCCGCATCGGTGAAGTTGTTGTAGACCTGGATCGGCATCGGCGGCAGGACCTCGCGGCCGCGCCCCATGTGCTTGCCGCTGCGGATCGTCTGCGTGAAGTCGCGCACGGTCCACGAGCCGATGCCGGTGTCGGCGTCGGGCGTGAGGTTGGCCGTGAAGCTCACGCCCCAGGCACCGGCGAAGGCCGTGTTGGTGATGCCGGTGACGGTGGCCCACGGGCCCTCGGGCAACGTCGGCGCCGGCGGCATCTGCAGCTGCTCGGGGTGACCCGAGAGCGCGCGGCTCATGTCGGGCTCGGGCCCCTTGGGCCCCAGGTGCCAGGGCGTGTGGCAATCGTGGCAGCCGGCGGTGCTGACGAGGTACTTGCCGCGTGCGACCTTCGCCGTCGCTGCGTTCGCGGCGGCGGGCTTCGCCGCTGCGGTGGCCCGCTCGCGGGCCGCCGGTGCGGCATCGGCCGCGTCGGCGGCCTGCGCGAAGACGAGGCCGAAGGCGGCGAGCACGGCCAGGCTCGACAGGCGGTGGGTGACACGCGCGAGGCGTTGCGGCGTACGGGAGTGCTGGGGTCGGTTCATGGTCGATCTCTCCTTTCGAGGTCAGGGTCGTGGGTGATCCAGCTGTGCGATCCAGCGGTGCATGAGGGCCAGGCCCTCGGGGTCGGTGAGCGCGGTGCCGAGGGGCGGCATCTGCAGGCGTGGATCGCGCGAGGCCATGCGCCGCACGAGCAGGCTGCGTGCGGGGTCGCCGCGCGCGACGATGGGCTCGCTCGTGTCGCTGCGTGCCTGCGCCGGTGCGGCGCGGTCGGCGGCCATCGGCGCGCGAAAGCGGCTCGGCGCTTCGAGGGTGGAGGCGAGCACCTCGGCGCGGCTGGCGACGGCGTCGCGCACGCGCTGCGCCAGCGTCAGCGGCAGTGGCACCTGCTGGCCGCCGCGGTTGTGGCAGTGGCCGCAGTTGGCGTGCAGGTAGCCGAGCGCGGCGCGTTCGTCCTCGCTCGCCGCGGCGATGCGCGGCGGCGCCGCGAGCAGCACCGGATCGAGCCCGCGCAGACGGCGTTCGGCCACCAGCCGCGCGAGGTCGGTGCCGGCGATGCTCGCGTCACGCGCCGGCGACAGCTGCAGCGCGCTGACGCCGAGCACCGGCACGGCGTTGCTCTCGTGGCAGGCCTGGCAGTCGGCCACCGAGGGCAGGGCGTAGCGCCCGCCCGGCGCCTGCGCCACGGGCCAGGCCGGTTCGCCGCGCGCCGGCACGAGGTCGGCATCGGTGCCGTCGGCGTTCCACACATAGGTGGCGAATCGCCACCGGCCGTCGCGGCCGTGTTCGACGTAGCGGGTCTCGATGGCGCGACCGCCGTGCGAGAACTCCTTCCACAACCGCGTGCCGCGCGGGAAGCGCCAGGCATCGGCGTCGCGCGCGTCGATGGCCGTGCCCGGCGGCAGCTTGAGCCAGCGGCGCTTGGCCGCACCGTCGGACCACAGCGCGTACTGCGGCGTGAAGGCGATCAGGCCGGGTGCGAGGCGCTCGGGCGCACCGGACGCCACCGGGGTGAAGAGGCCGGTCTGGCTCAGCTTGGCCGGCTGCGCCTGCAGCGGCGCGAAGGAGATGGCCAGAAGCAGCGCGGCCAGCCAGCGGCGCAGCACGGCACCTTGCGCCACGCCTTGCACCACGCCTTGCGCCACACCTTGCGCCGCACCCTGCGCCGCACCTTGCGCCGCACCTTGCGCCGCACCCTGCGCCGCACCCTGCGCCGCACCCTGCGCCGCACGGTGCATCGCACGCGGCGACGCAGCGGGCCACGCAGGCGACGCGCCAGGCCGTGGCGGCAGGGACGCGCCGGCGGCGCGCGGCTTCGTTCTCGCTTGCATGGTCGTGCCTCGGGCGCCTGTGCGGACTCAGTGCGGCTTCAGTGCGGCTTCAGTGCGGCTTTCACCGCGCGAGCAGCCCGGCCTCGTAGGCCGAGTTCCGGCGCTGCGCCGGCAACTGCTGCGCATGCCGCGCGAGCCAGGCATCGAAGTCGAGCAGGCCCGGGTGCAGCTCGCGCGCCACGGCCACCGAGCGCATGGCCAGCACTTCATCGTTGAAGTCGTGCAGGAAGCGGAACATGTTCGCCATCTCCGCGGCGCCCGGGAACGGCAGCGAGGCGACTTCGTCGAAGCGCGGCGAGCGATGGCACACCGGCTCGCCGAGCACGCGCGCCAGCGCCGCGGCCATCTGGGCGCCGTCGAGATGCGCGCCGGCGACGCCGAGGCTGCGGCCGACCCAGCGCTGCGGCCGTTCGAACAGGGCGAGCGCGAGGCGCCCGACATCGGCCGCGGCCATGCCGGGCAGCGGTTTCGTGCCCATCGGCAGCGTGAAGACGAGACCACCGTCGGCCGCGCGCTGCGGCTGCATGCCGTAGCGCACCAGGTTCTCCCAGAAGAAGGAGAGCGTGAGCAGCGTCGTCGGCACGCCGCGCTCGCGAAAGAGCGCATTCGCCGCGCCCTTGGCGTCGTACTGCGGCACCTTCCAGCGGCCGCGCAGCGTGGGCAGCTGCTCGTCCTCCAGCGGCACCCAGCGGCGCGTGTCTTCCTGCGTCGACCACACGACATGCGGCACCTCGGCCTCGGCGGCGGCGCAGGCGATGTGGCGGGCCTGCTCGTACTCGCGTTCGGGCGAGTGGTGCGTCCAGTACGGCGTGACGGCAAAGAGGCCCTGCGCACCGGCGAAGGCGGTGCGCAGCGTCGGCGGGTCGTCGAGATCGGCGTGCACGACCTCGGCCCCCGCGGCGCGCAAGGCCCGCGCCGCGGCGCTCTCCGGCCGGCGGGTGAGCGCGCGCACGGCGAAGCGGCCGCTTTCGAGCAGCGCGCGGGCGGTGCTGCCGCCCTGGGCGCCGGTGGCGCCGAGCACGGCGACGAGGGGAAGCGTCGAGGGTTCCATGGCGGATGCGGCGCAGGCCGAAGGGGGTGGACGGGGCGTGCAGGACGGGGGTCATCGTGCCCGCCGCGGCCGGCGACGGCATCGCCCGGTGGAGCCACCGGCGGCCGCGCGACGGGCCATGTGATGGGCCATGTGATGGGGCCGTGTGATGGGCCATGCCGCAAAGCCACGCAGGCGGGTGCGGCAGGCCGCACCGCGGGCACGAGCGGGCGAAGCGCCAGGAGCGTGCGCGGCAGAAAGCCGGGCGGGCCCGCGCTGCGGCGGGTCAGGGTGCCGCGCTGGTGATCAGCGCGGGCGAGGCGCGACCGGCGTCGCGGGCACCGCCGGTGCCGCGCCGGCGCCCGCCAGATGCGCGTGCCACCAGGCGCCGGCCTGGGCGCGGCTGGCCAGGTCGAGCTTGTCGAGGATGTTGGCGACGTGCCGCTTCACCGTGTGCGGGCTGAGGTCGAAGGCGCGCGCGATGACCTTGTTGCTCGCCCCCTTGGCCATCTGCGCCAGCACGTCGAGCTCGCGCGCCGAAAGGCCGTGGCCGGGCTCGGGCACGGCCGCCGGCGCGGCGGCCTGCTGCGGCGCCGCGCCGGCGACGAGCGCGGCCCATTGCCGCAGCCGCGCCTGCGCTGCGCCGGGCAGCGCCGCACCCCAGTCCGTCTCGGCCAGCCGGCGCAGCTCGGTGCGCGCGAAGAGCGCCCCGCCGGGGTCGGCCGACCGGTCGAGCCAGGGCGCGAGGGCCGCGGCGGCCTGCTCGCGCGCCCCGGCAGCGGCATGCAGCGCGGCGGCGCGCACGCGCACCTCGGCCGCCTGGCCATACAGGTCGAGCGCCTCCTCGTCCTCGAGCGCCCGCTGCCACGCCGCCAGTGCTTCCGCGGGCCGGCCCTGCAGCGCGGCCAGCGTGCCCTGCAAGCCGAGCAGCGGGTGCAGGCGCCGCGGCGTGCAGTCGGACAACGTCGGCTGCAGCGTCACGAGCCGCTGCACGAGCGTTGCCGCCTGCGCCACCTCGACGCAGCTGGCGGCGATGCGCCCGGCGATGAACAGCGAGTGCCACAGCCCCCAGTCGCCGTAGCCCTTGGGGTGCTCGGCCAGGCGCGTGTGCATGGCGGCCAGGGCCTCCTCGGTGCGCCCGGCAAAGGCGGCCAGCAGCGCGCGCTGCGCGAGCCCGTGGTGGCGCGCGATCAGCTGCTGGCCGGTCCACTGCGCCTCAGCCTCGGCGCGCGCCAGCCACTCGGCGGCGTCGGTCAGCCGCCCCTGCCAGGTGGCCACCCAGCCGAGCGTCAGCAGGGCCATCGCGCGCAGGGGCACCGGCCGCTCGCCGGCGATGGCCAGCGCCCCCTCGGCCCAGCGCGCGAGCATCGGCGCGATGCCGCGGCAGGGCGTCTGGCGCGGCGGCGGGATGGTGGAGAACCACAGGCGCAGCGACAACTGCGCCTCCAGCGCCTGCACGAGCGCCTCGAAGGCCGGCGCGACGGCGAAGAACTCGCAGCGCTCCAGTGCCAGCCAGGTGCGGCCGAGGCGCATCACCGTGCGCAGCTCCAGCGCCTCGGCGCCCTCGACCTCGGGGCCGATCGCCTCCAGCGCAACGGCGGCGTCGCCGAGGCGCCCGAGAGCGATGAGCGTGATCGAGCGCTGTGCCGCGGCCAGCTTGGCGGGCAGCGGCTCACCGCGCGCCGCGTAGAGCGCCGCGGCGCGCGCGAAATGGTGCTCGGCCTGGCGCACCTCCCAATGACCCCAGTGGGCCATGCCGCGCACGCGGTGCAGGTCGGCGTCGCTCTCGGCGAAGTCGGGCGGGAAGCTCGCGCACAACTGCAGCACCTGCGCCAGGTTGGCCTGCACGACGACGATCTCCACGTAGTCGGCGAGCAGGGCGCGCGCCGCGAGGCCGTGGCGGCGGGCCTGCATCAGCAGCGCCTGCCGGCGCAAGGGGTCGGTCTCGAGCTCGGCGGCCCGCACCAGCCAGCGTGGCCACTGCTCCGGCCGCTCGGCCCGCGCGCGGTGACGCAACGCGTCGCGAAAGAGGTCGTGCAGCCGCAGCGTGCCCGCCGGTTCGTCCAGGCGCGTCGCGAAGAGCCCGAGCCGCTCGATCTCGGCCAGCCAGAAGTCGCTGCGCGGATCGCCGCTCAGCGCCGCGGCACGCGCCGGCTCCAGCTCTTGCAGCACGCTGGTGGCGAGCAGGAAGTCGCGCAGGCGCGGATCGATGCGGTCGAGCACCTCGGCGGCGAGAAAGTCGAAGGCCTGCCGGTCCATGGCCGCGGAGCCCGCGCCGCCGCCGGCATCGGCGAGCGCCCCCCCGCCGCCGCCCCGCGCCCCGCTGAGTGCCAGGCGCAGGCCGGCGGGCCAGCCGGCACAGCGGCGATGCAGTGCCGCCGCTGCGGCGGCATCGAGGCCGGCGCCGGTGAGCAGCACGCGTGACTCCGCCTCGCTGAAGCGCAGCTGCTCCTCGCGAAAGTCCTGCAGCTCGCCGCCGGCACGCAGGCGCGCCAGGCGCAGCGCCGGCTCGTGGCGCGCAGTGAGCGCGAGGCGCCAGCGCGGCCCCAGGTGCAGCAGCAGCAGGTCGACGAAGCGCAGGCCGGGCTCGTCGCGCAGGTGGTGCACGTCGTCGAGCACGATCACGCCGCGCGCCGCGGCGCAGGCCTCGAGCGTATTGACCAGCTCGACCACCATCGCCGGCAAGGCTTCGCCGGCGGTGCCCAGCGCGGCGGCGATCAGGCCCTCGGGCGCGGTGCGCCAGGGCGGGTCGAAGGGCTCCAACGCCGCCATCAGGCACTCGAGCAGGCGCCGAAGGTCGTCGCCCTCGTCGAGCGTGATCCAGGCCGCCGCATCTCCTTGGTCGGGCAGCCCCTCGAGGGCCCGCGCCAGCGTGGCCGTCTTGCCGTAGCCGGCGGCGGCGCACAGCAGCACCGCCCGCGTATGGGCAAGCGCGTCGCGCAGCGCCTGCTCCAGCGCCGGACGCACCAGCAGCAGGCCTTCGCGCGGGCGCGGCGGGCGGATCTTCGACGGCGCGAAGGGCACGGCGCCGCCGCCTCAGCCGGGTGCGCCCGGGCGCTGCGCGTGCGCTGCGGGAGCCACGCCGCCGTCCGGGCTCTCAGTTGAGGTACATGCCGAGGTAGCGCCGTCCCCGGCTCACCGCCTCGGCGTCTGGGCAGACGGCGAACCATTCGACGAGCTGCCTGCGCGCGCGCTCGCGCCAGCCCTCGGGCGCAGGGTCCTTGTCGCGCAGCACCACCTCGAGCAGCTGGTCGAAGGCGGCGCCGAAGTCGCCTTCGTACACCTGCAGCGCGGCGAGCCCGAAGCGGGCCTCGAAGTCCTTGGCATTGGCGGCGATGCGCGCAGCGAACGCCGGCGCGTCGCCGGGCGGCCGGTTCTTCGCCAGTTCGATGCGCTTGACGAGCGCCGGGTGGCGGTCGCCGCGCGCCTCGGGCTTGACGCGCTCGAGCAGCTTGGCAGCCTCCGCCAGGTTGCCGCCGGCGATGGCGCGCTCGGCGAGGTCCATCAACGTGGCGGCATGCGCCGGGTCGACCGACAGCACCTCTCTGAGCAACGCCTCGGCCTCGCCCGGGTCGGTCGCCTCGGCGGCGGCCTTGCGCAAGTCGTCCACCGGCGAGCCGGGCGGCGCCAGCTTGGACAAGTGCTTGTCGAGGAACTGGCGGATCTGCCCCTCGGGCAGTGCGCCGACGAACTGGTCCACCGGGCGGCCGCCGATGAAGAGCACGACGAGCGGGATGCTGCGGATGCGCAGCGCCGCCGAGATGTTGGGCGCCTCGTCGGTGTTGATCTTGGCCAGCAGCACGCGCCCGCCGAGGCTCGTGACGACCTTCTCGAGCACCGGCCCGAGCGAGCGGCAGGGCCCGCACCAGGGGGCCCAGCAGTCGAGCAGCACCGGCACGTCGAGCGAGGGCTCGAGGACGCGGGCCTCGAAATCGGCCTCGGTGACATCGAAGACCAGTTCGAGCGGGCCTGCGTCGGGTGCGGCCGGCGCCGCCGGGGCCGCGCCGCCGGCCGCGGGCTGGCCGCCCATCTGGTAACCCATGCCGAAGGAGGCCTCGGCGGAGAACGGATTCGGGCTCTTGGCGCTCATGGCGATCGGACTCGGAGCAGGCAGACGGCGGGTGGAAAGTGACGGGGAGCGAGTCGGGCGGGCTAGGCGGGTGGCGGTGCCGGGCCTGTGGCGATCCGTCAGCGGGGCTGCCATGGTAGCGGCCCGGGGGTGACCCCGCCCCTGCGACCCAGCGAGTCGGCGCCGGAAGCGTGCGACCGCGGCGGCGCGCGAGCACGCCGCCGGGCCCTCACGCCATCGCGAACGGCAACTGGCGCTGGCGCGTGCCGGTCAGTCGCGCCAGGGCATTGGCGTAGGCCGGCGCCAGCGGCGGCAGTGCCGGCTCGCCCATGCCCTTGGGCGGATCGCTGCTCGGTACGATGTGCACCTCCACCACCGGCGCATCGGTGATGCGCGCCGGCATGAACTGGTGGAAGTTGCTCTGCTGCACGACCCCGTCCTTCAGCGTGATGGCGTGGCCGGGCAGCGTCGTCGCGAGCGCCATCGTCGCCGAGCCCTGCACCTGCGCTTCCACGGTCTTCGGGTTGACGCAGAAGTTGCAGTGCACGGCGGCGGTCACGCGCACGAGCCGCGGCCTGGCGCCCTTGCCCTGGCCCGCGGCGCGCGCCTCGACGACATAGGCCACCACCGACTCGAAGCTCTCGTGCACGGCCACGCCGAAAGCGGTGCCGGCGGGCAGTTTCTTCTTGCCGTAGCCGCTCTTGTCCACCGCCAGCTGCAGCGCGGCGCGGTGCCTGGCGCCGTTGTCGCCCGCCATCAGCTTCATGCGGTAGGCCACCGGGTCCTGCTTCGTGGCGAGCGCGATCTCGTCGAGCAGCGTCTCCATCACGAACGCCGTGTGCGTGCTGCCGACGCTGCGCCACCACAGCACCGGCACGTTCACCTTCGGGTGATGCACGGTGAGCTGCATCGGGATCGCATAGGGCTCGCGCATGCCTTCGGTCGTGGTCATGTCCACGCCCTGCTGCACCATGAAGGCCTCGAACGGGCTGCCGGCAAGAATGCTCTGGCTGACGATGCGGTGGTCCCAGGCCAGCACCTTGCCCTGCGCGTCGTAGCCGATCTCGGCGCGGTGCACGGTGAGCGGGCGGTAGTAGCCGGCCTTCATGTCGTCTTCGCGGCTCCACACCACCTTCACGGGCGCGCGCTTGCCGTCGGCGGCAAGCGCCTTGGCCACGCCCACCGCCTCGCGCACCCATTCGCCGGTGGGCGTGGCGCGGCGGCCGAAGCCGCCGCCGGCCATCTGCACGACGATCTCCACCTGCTCGGGCTTGAAGCCCAGCACCGCGGCCGCGGCGCCGGCGTCGACGCCGGGCATCTGCGAGGCGGCGTGGATGGTGCACTTGTCGGCCTGCAGGTCCACGGTGCAGGCGAGCGGCTCCATCTGCGCGTGGTTGAGGTAGGGGAAGACGAACTCGGCGACGAGCTTCTTCGGCGCGCCGGCCAGGGGTCCGAGGTCGGCCTTGAAGTGCGGCTGCGGCGCCGGCAGGCCGGGCTTCTTCGCGAGTTCCCGGTATTGCGCGACGAGCTTGTCGGTGTCGGCCTTCTCCACGCCCGCGAGGTCCCAGTCGACCTTGAGCGCTTCGCGGCCGAGCTTGGCCGCCCAGTAGCCGTCGGCGACGATCGCCATGCCGCGGCCGCCGCGGTCGAGGTCCACCGGCAGCACGGCGCGCACACCCTTCACCTTCAGCGCCGCCTCGGCCGAGAAGCCGGCGAACTTGCCGTTGAACACCGGCGGGCGCTCGATCACCGCGGTGAGCATGCCGGGCAGCCGCAGGTCCATGGCGTAGGTCTGCTGGCCGCTGCTCTTGGCACGCGAGACCTTCAGGCCCTGCGCCTTGCCGACGAGCTTGAAGTCGGCCGGGTTCTTCAGCGTCACCCTCTCCGGGATCGGCTCCTTCATCGCCGCCTCGAAAAGCTCGCCGTAGGTCGCCGACTTGCCGCCGCCGCTGACGACGCCGTTGCTGGCCGTGAGCTGCGCCGGCGGCACGCCGAGCTGCTTGCTCGCCGCGGCCAGCAGCATCGCCTTCGTGCGCGCGCCGAGCTCGCGGTACTGCGCGTAGCTGTTCTTCACCGAGTTGCTGCCGCCGGTGAGGTGCATGCCCATCGCCGGGTCGACGTAGTTGGGCTGCTGGTTGCCGAAGCCGGTGCGCACACGCGCCCAGTCGGCGTCGAGCTCTTCGGCGCAGATCATGGCCAGCGCCGTCTCGATGCCCTGGCCCATGTCCATGCGGTTGCACAGGACCGTCGTCGTGCCGTCGCGGGCGATGCTGACGAAGGCGCCGGGCGCCTCGGTGGGCTTCTGGCCGGGCGGCACCTCCTTGGCGGCGGCCTGCGCGTGCACCGGCTTCGGCGCCAGCGGCAGGAAGGCGAGGCCGACGGCGCCGCCGAAGGACATCGTCACGAACTGGCGGCGCGAGAGCGGCGCGGTCTGCGAAAGGCGCGGGAGGCCAGGGAGGCCAGGGAGGCCTTGGGTGGCGGCCTGCGTCAGGTACTTGTCGAGGATCATCGCGCTCTCCCTTCAGGCCAGCGCCTTGGCGGCGTCGTGGATGGCGGCGCGGATGCGCTGGTAGGTGCCGCAGCGGCAGACGTTGCCGGCCATCGCCTCGTCGATCTGCGCGTCGCTCGGTTTCTTGATGCGCTTGAGCAGCGCCGTGGCGCCCATCACCTGGCCGCTCTGGCAGTAGCCGCACTGCGCAACGTCGTGCTTCACCCAGGCGTCGATGACGGCCTGGCCGACGCGGTCGGCCTGCACGCCCTCGATGGTGGTGAGCTGCGCGCCAGAGGCGGCCGACAGCGGCGTGACGCAGCTGCGCGTGGCGCGGCCGTTGACATGCACGGTGCAGGCGCCGCACTGCGCCATGCCGCATCCGAACTTGGTGCCGGTCATGCCGAGCGTGTCGCGCAGCGCCCAGAGGATGGGCGTGGCGGGGTCGGCGTCGACCGTGGTGGACTTGCCGTTGAGCGTGAGCGTGGTCATGGGATCCCCGCGCCGTGGGTGGCGTGATGGAAGGACGGGGCGCGGTTTTACTGCGCCGCGCGCCACTCTGCTGGCGGGGGCTCTTTCAGCTCCCTCATGAGGCCGCGCGCCGATCCCGGGCTCGCCGCGCAGCCGGGGCGAGAAGCGCCTTCAGTCGAGCTTGACGCCCAGCCGCGTGATCACCGGCCCCCAGCGTTTGACGTCGCCGTCGATGGCCCGCCGGAAGTCGGCCGCGCTGCCGCCGACGATCGTCAGCCCTTGGGCTTGGAGCGCCTGCCTCACGGCGGCGTCCTGCAACACCGCGTTGGCGTCGGCGTTGATGCGCGACACCACCGCGTCGGGCGTGCCGGCGGGCATGAACAGGCCGTTCCACGCCAGCGATTCGACGTTGGGGTAGCCGCTGGCCGAGAGCGCCGGCAGCTCCTTCAGGCTCTCCGGCCGCTGCGCGCTGCTCACGGCCAGCAGGCGCACCTTGTTGTTGCGCACGTGCGGCATCAGCGCCGGCGCGACCATGAAGGTGGCATCGGCCTCGCCCTGCGCCACTGCCATCGCCGCCGGCGGGCTGCCGTTGAAGGGCACGTGCGTGCCGGTGAACCCGGCCTCGGCCATCAGCAACTCCATCGTCAGGTGCGCCGAGCTGCCGTTGCCGAGCGAGCTGTAGTTGACCTTGCCCTGCTGCGCCTTGGCCCAGGCGACGAACTCGGCCACGGTCTTCGCGGGCACCTTGTCGGCGTTGACGGCGAGCACGTTGGGCTGGCTCGTCGTCATGATCACCGGCACCAGGTCCTTCGCCGGGTCGTAGGGCATCTTGCGGTAGAGGAACGGCCCGAAGGCGATGGGGCCGTTGAAGCCGATCGCCAGCGTATGCCCGTCGGTGGCCTTGGCCGCCACGTCGACGCCGAGCATGCCGCCGGCGCCGGGCTTGTTCTCCACCACTACCGGCTGGCCCCAGCGCGCCGCGAGCTTGTCGCCCATGGCGCGCACGATGAGGTCGAGGCTGCTGCCGGGGCCCGTGGGCACGACGATCCGCACCGGCCGGCTCGGCCAGGCCGGCGCGGTCTGGGTTTGCGCGCCCGCACCCTGCGCGAGCCCCAGGCCAAGAGCGCATGCGACGGTGGCGGCAACGAGACGACGGCGGTGCATGGAGTTCTTTCCTTCGGCTATGGCGGGCCGGCCATGGTAGCGGCGCCAGCCGTCGCCTCAGGGGTACAGGCCCCGCTCCTCGCGCGCGGCCAGGATGCGCTCGCACGCCACCGCGAAGGTGGCCGTGCGCAGCGTGATCTTGTGGCGGTCGGCCGCGTCCCAGATGTTCCTCAGCGCGCCGACCATGATCTTGTCCAGGCGCACGTTGATCTCGTCCTCGGTCCAGAAGAACGAGCTGAAGTCCTGCACCCACTCGAAGTAGCTCACCGTCACGCCGCCGGCGTTGCAGATGACGTCGGGCACGACGAGGATGCCGCGCTCGGCAAGCACGTCGTCGGCGGCGGTGTGGGTGGGGCCATTGGCGCCTTCGAGCACCAGCTTCGTCTTCAGCTTCCTCGCCCGCGCGACGTCGATCTGACCCTCGAGGGCGGCCGGGATGAGGATGTCGGTCTCGACGTTCCAGAAGTCGTCGTTGGCGATCTTGTCGCCGCCCTTGAAGCCGGCGACACCGCCCGTGTTCTTCGCATGCGGCACGAGCTCGGCGAGGTCGAAGCCGCTGGCGTTGAAGATGGTGCCGGTGTGGTCCTGCGCAGCGACGATCTTGCAGCCGGCCTGGTGGAACAACTCGGCCGCCGAGCTGCCGACGTTGCCGAAGCCCTGCACCGCCACGCGTGCGCCTTGCAGGTCGAGGCCGAGGCGGCGCGCCGCCTCGCGCCCGGTGACGAAGACGCCGCGCCCGGTGGCCTTGACGCGGCCGAGGCTGCCGCCCAGGTGCAGCGGCTTGCCGGTGACGACGCCGGTGGCGGTGGCACCGACGTTCATCGAGTACGTGTCCATCATCCACGCCATGATCTGCGCGTTGGTGTTCACGTCGGGCGCCGGGATGTCCTGCTGCGGCCCGATGATGATGCCGATCTCGCTCGTGTAGCGGCGCGTGATCTTCTCCAGTTCCTTCAGCGAGAGCTGCTTGGGGTCGACGCGGATGCCGCCCTTGGCGCCGCCGTAGGGCAGGTTGACGGCGGCGTTCTTGATGCTCATCCACGCCGCCAGCGCCATCACCTCCTCGAGCGTGACATCGGGGTGGTAGCGCACGCCGCCCTTGCCGGGGCCGCGCGTGAGGCTGTGCTGGACGCGGAAGCCCTCGTAGTGCGCGATGCGGCCGTCGTCCATCTCGATCGGGATGTCGACGATCAGGCTGCGCTTGGGGCGGCGCAGCGTATCGGTCCAGCGCGCCAGGCGGCCGAGGTAGGGCACGACGCGGTCGATCTGCCCGAGGTAGGTGCCCCAGGGGCTTTCGGTGGTGGGCTGGACGTAGGAGAGGTTGGAGAAGCTCATCGTGTGGGCCTTGGTGTGTGCACGCCGCGCGTGGGTCGTGCGGGCGCGCGGGGAACGGGCGTGTGGCCGGGTCGTTGCGAAGCCGGGGCAGGGAAGCCGGGAAGCCGTGAGGCCGCCAAGCCGTGCGGCGCGGGATCGCCGCGCGCCCGGCGATTGCGCAGGAGGCGAGGCGCGCACTGTAGCCGCGGGCCCTGCGCTTGTGGGCCCTGCGGCGCGCCTCGGCCATGCCACCTTTGCATGGGCTGACTACACTGGCCGCATGCTCACCGAAACGCCATCCACCTCGCTCGACCCGGGCACGCGCAGCGCCGACGTCGTGGCCTTCATCGGCGGCGGCCACATGGCGTCGGCGCTCATTGGCGGCCTGCTGGCCGCGGGCCGCGCAAGCGCCGACATCGTCGTCGTCGAGCCCTTCGAGGCGCAACGCGACAAGCTGGCGCAGGCGTTCGGCGTGCGCGCGCAGGCTGCGGCCGACGAGCGCCTGGCCCGCGCCGGCACGGTGGTCTGGGCCGTGAAGCCGCAGCTCTTTGCCGAGGCGGCGGCACCGTGCGCGGGCTTCGTGCGCGGGGCGTTGCAGCTGTCGGTGATGGCGGGCATCCGCACCGATGCGCTCGCGCGCGCGATCGGGTTGCCGGCGACGCAGGCCGCGGTCGTGCGGGCGATGCCCAACACGCCGGCGCTGATCGGCCGCGGCATCGCGGGCCTCTTCGCGACAGCGGCGGTGAGCGAGGCGCAGCGCGCGCGCGTCGAGGCGCTGCTCGCGCCGACCGGGGCCACGGTGTGGCTGCCGCGCGAGGCCGATCTCGACGCCGTGACGGCGGTGTCGGGCTCCGGCCCGGCCTATGTCTTCTACGTGCTCGAGGCGATGATCGACGCGGCCGTGCAGATGGGCCTGAGTGCCGAGCAGGGGCGCCGCCTCGCCATCGCCACCTTCGACGGCGCCGCCGAGCTGGCGCGGCGCTCGAACGAGCCCGTCGAGACGCTGCGCGCCCAGGTCACCTCCAAGGGCGGCACCACACATGCGGCCATCACGTCGCTGGAAGCCGACGGCGTCAAGGCCGCCATCGTGAAGGCGCTGCGCGCCGCCGAGCGGCGCGCGCAGGTGCTCGGCGAGGAGTTCGGCCGTGGCTGATCGCGCTGCCGTTCAGTGGCCCGGTTGCCAAGTCGCCCGGTTTCCTGCGGCGCCGTGCCGGTAGCGCTCAGCGCAGTGCGAGATCGACGGCAACGCCGGCGAACACGGCGAAGCCGAGCCAGTGGTTCTGCCGGAAGGCCTTGAAGCAGCCTTCACGCGTGCGCTCGCGGATGAGCGTGTAGTGCCACAGCGCCTGCACCGAGGCGGCGCCGATGCCGGCAAGGAACCAGCCGCCGAGGCCGAGCGCTCGGCCGAGCCCGGCCCAGCTCGCGAGGTGCACGCCGTAGAACGCCATCACCGCCGCCACGTCGAAGCGGCCGAGCGTGATGGCCGAGGTCTTCATGCCGATGCGCAGGTCGTCGTCGCGGTCGACCATCGCGTATTCGGTGTCGTAGGCGAGCACCCAGAAGAGGTTGGAGACGAGCAGCCACCAGGCGTGTGGTGGCACCGCCTCCGGGATGGCCGCCATGCGCCACTCGCTGCTGCCCTGCGCCGCCGCGAAGGCCATCGGGATGCCGAAGCTGAACGCGACGCCGAGCACGGCCTGCGGCATCGAGACGAAGCGCTTCGAGAACGGGTAGACGAGCGTCACGGCCAGCGCCACGACGCTGAGCATGATGGCCGCCGGGCTCGTCGTCAGCACGAATGCGAAGGCACAGAGCGCGAGCACCGCGCCGAGCGTGAGCGCCTCGCGCACCGAGACCGCGCCGCTCGTCACCGGACGCCGCGCGGTGCGCTTGACGTGGCGGTCGAACTCGCGGTCGGCGACATCGTTGAAGCTGCAGCCGGCGCTGCGCATCAGCACGGTGCCGGCGACGAAGACGATGAAGAGCTTCCAGCCCGGCCAGCCGTCGGCGGCGATCCACAGCGCCGAGAGCGTCGGCCACAGCAGCAGCAGCCACCCGGCGGGTCGGTCCCAGCGGACGAGGTCGAGGTAGTGCGGGAGGCGACCTGGCAAGCGTGAGTTCTGCACGGCGCGGATTATCTGGATTGCCCGCGCAGACGAAATAGATGTGACGGCCTGATTCACGGATGGCCGTCCGGTGGCGACCGCGCCCTCACGCCTGCCGAGGCAAATCGACCCTTCGGCGGCGGCGATGCAGTTGCTTACGGTCGAGGTCCTGCCCGCGGGCGCCGCGCGGGCAGACTGTGTCGGGCAGGGTGGCCGTTCCAGCGCCGTGCGACCTGAAAACCCCCACCCGGCCCGGCACATGTCCAACGAAAAGAACGCGCGCTTTGCGCTGGCGATGGCCGCCCTCTCGGCCTTCGTCGCGGCCGCCGCCTTCACGCCTCTCGCCTCGGCCCAGAGCACGGCGATGACCGAGGGCTACGTGAAGGGTCGCGTCATCGTCTCGGCCCGGCCGGGAGTCAGCGACGAGAAGCTGGCCGGGATCCTCGCCACCAATGGCGGCAAGGGCCACCGCATCGGCCAGACCGACCTGCACGTCGTGGAGCTGCCCAACGGGGCGTCCGAAGTGGCCGTGCGCAATGCGCTGGCCCGCAACCCGATGGTCAAGTTCGCCGAACTGGACATGCGCTTCAAGCTGGCCGCGACCACCAACGACCCCTACCTCGGCAGCGCCTGGCACCTTGCGCGCATCGACGCGCCGACCGCCTGGGAGACCGCGAGCGGCCAAGGGGTGACCATCGCGATCCTCGACACCGGTGTCGACGCCGCGCACCCGGACCTCGCTGCGCAGATGGTGGCGGGATGGAACTTCCACGACAACAACGCCGACAGCAGCGACGTGCAAGGTCACGGCACCGCCGTCGCCGGGGCGGCCGCGGCCACCTTCAACAACGGCATCGGCGTCGCCTCGGTGGCCGGCGCGGCGAAGATCATGCCGATCCGCGTCACCGACGCGAACGGCTATGCCTCGGCCAGCACGATCGCGCAGGGCATCTCCTGGGCCGCCGACCGCGGTGCGCGCGTCGCCAACCTCAGCATCTCCGGCGCGCCGGGCAACGCCACCATCCAGACGGCGGCCAACTACCTGCGCAGCAAGGGCGGGCTGCTCGTCGTGGCCGCGGGCAACACCGGCAGCGATGCGGGCCTACCGCAGGACCGAACGATGGTCGTCGTGTCCGCGACGGGCAGCGCCGACACCCTCGCGTCGTGGTCGAGCTACGGCAGCTACGTCACCCTCTCGGCGCCGGGCGATTACATCTGGACGACGACGCGCGGTGGCGGTTATGGGCAATGGTGGGGCACCTCGTTCGCGAGCCCCGTCGCGGCCGGCGTGGTGGCGCTGATGATGAGCGCGCGCCCCGAGCTCTCGCCATCGCAGATCGAGAGCCTGTTGTACGCGTCCGCCACCGACCTCGGCGCCGCCGGCCGTGACATCTACTACGGCCACGGCCGCGTGAATGCCTCCGCCGGGGTGAGCGCCGCCCGGGGCACGGTCCCGGCGGACACGCAGGCGCCGTCGGTGGCGATCACCTCGCCCGCAGCGGGATCGGTGCTGGCCGGCCTCGTGGCGGTGGATGTCAACGCCATCGACAACGTCGGCGTGAATCGGGTGGAACTGCGCGTCGGTGGCCGGACCGTCGCTACGGACACGTCCGCCCCCTACCAGTTCGCCTGGGATTCCACAGCCACGGCCAACGGCGACGCGACGCTGGAGGCCTACGCGTTCGACGCCGCCGGCAACGCCAGGGGGTCGGGCGCGATGACGGTCAAGGTGGCCAACGCCGTGGCGGCGGACACCACCGCCCCGGTGGTCCGGTTGCTGCGGCCGACCGACGGCTCCACGGTGAGCGGCACCGTGACCATCGAGGTCGCCGCCAGCGACGACCGCGGCACCTCGGGGCTGCGCACGACGCTGTTCATCAACGGCGTGCAGGTCGCCGGCACGACCGGCGGCACGCTCAGCTACAAGTGGAATACCCGCAAGGCGAAGAGCGGCAGCCATACGCTGCAGGCGGTGGCGGTCGACGCGGCCGGCAACCGCAGCTCGGCCTACGTGGTCGTGCGCAAGTAGCTCCGGATCTGACGCCGCGCGCGTAAGACAGCCTCGTGAATGGCGGCTACCGTGTCGAGGTTCTTTACAGCGCGTGCGGCACCACCGTCCGCCCACCCGCGTACTTTTTCGCATACCGGCGTGCAAGTGCCTGTCGCACACGGGCTGGCGAGCCTCGGGGGCTTCGCTGGCACGCCCCATGCATCAGTAAAGCACCTAGGGCCGCCCCTGGCGCTTCGCTCGACCCGGCGGCCCGATCAGCAGAGGGAAATGAAAATGCAGATTCGCAAGTTCGCTCTGGCCGCGGTCACCGCCGCGCTGGCCACGTTCGGTGCCTCGAGCCACGCGGTGCTCGTCGGCGCCGGCGGGACGAACCCGCTGAACTTCAGCTGGAACTTCAACACCGGCACGTCGATCCTCGACGGCGTCGGGACGATGACGATCAGCGGCTTCAACAGCTCGACGCTGTCGGTCACGATCTCGCTGACGAACAACGCCAGCATCGGCGGCCAGGGCGGCGAACGCCTGACCTCGTTCGGCTTCGGCATCGACCCGAACGCCACGAGCGTCGGCTTTTCCGACGCCAGCGACGGCGGCATGACCAGCGCCGTGCTGGGCCAGAACTTCCCGGGCATCCAGGGCATCGACATCTGCGCCATCGGCGGCTCGACGTGCGCGGGCGGCGGCAACGGCGGCATCTTCGCCGGCACCTCCGACACCTTCACGATCCTGCTCGGTGGCAATTGGGGCAGCAGCGTCAACATCGATCCGATCGGCATCAAGTACCAGACGGGCTACGGCTCCTTCGAGTTCACGACCAGCTCGTCGTCCAGCAGCAGCAGCGGCGGCACCTCCGGCCAGATCCCCGAGCCCGCGTCGTCCGCGCTGGCAGGCCTTGGCCTCGGCCTGCTGGGCCTCGGCTTCTACCGCCGCCGCAAGACGACGGCCGCCGCGTGAGCGCAGACCACCGCTAGCCGACCGCTAGCCGCAGCACCTCTCGCGGCGCGCAGCCTGAGAACCCCGCGTCGCGGGGTTTTCCGCTTTTGGGGCTCCCAGTTCACGCCGGGCCGTCCTCGCGCCGGGCCGCGATGCGGGCCTCGCACTACATTGCCCGCCCATGCACGAGAGCTCCCTCGCCGCCCCGGCGCTCGGCCTGCGCGCCCGCAATGCGCTGGCCGCGGCGGCGCTGGTGTGGGCCGCGAGCGCGCTCTATGCCGTGCTGCCCTGGAACGCGGCGCAGATGCGCGAGTGGCACCAGGCGGCCGCGATCAGCTTCAGCGGCCGTGACTTCCTGGTCTTCGCCGCGGCGGCCTACAGCCTGGCCGTCGCGGCCTGGCTGCTGCGCGAGGGCGACCCGCGGCCGGGCAAGTCGCTGCGCTTCTTCAGCGTTGCCGCGCAGGTGCTGCGGGCACCCAGGGCCACGCTGGCCGCGGGCTTCGCGCCGGCCAACCGCGTCGCTTTGCTGGCCACCTTGCTCAAGGCCTTCTTCGGCCCGCTGATGGTGATGTCGCTGATGGGGTTCTGCATGGCCGCGTGGAAGAACGGCCAGAATCTCGCCGACGCCTTCGCAGGCGGATTCGAACCTCGCCTCGCGTTCGATCGCTGGGGCTTCTGGTTCCTGATGCAGGTCATCCTCTTCGTCGACGTCCTCATCTTCACCGTCGGCTACCTCGTCGAGACGCGCCGCCTGGACAACGAGATCCGCTCCGTCGACCCCACCTGGCTGGGCTGGACGGCGGCACTGCTGTGCTACCCGCCGTTCAACACCTACACCGCGATGATCCTGGGCGCGCAGCACACGGACTTCCCGCACTTCGCCAACGAGACGCTGCACCTGCTGCTCAACGGCCTGCTGCTGGCGTTGATGGCCGTCTACGCGAGCGCCTCGGTGGCGCTGGGCCTGAAGGCGAGCAACCTGACGCACCGCGGCATCGTCGCGCGCGGGCCCTATGCCCTGGTGCGCCATCCGGCCTACACGTGCAAGAACATGGCCTGGTGGATCGGGTCGGTCCCCCTGGTCTCGCTTGCGTTCGAGCGCGGCACGCTCGACGGGCTGCTCGCCCTGGCCTCGGTGGCGGGCTGGACGGCCCTGTACGTGCTGCGCGCCCTCACCGAGGAAGACCACCTGCGCGGCGTCGACGCAGAGTACGCTGCCTATGCCTCCAGGGTGAAGCACCGCTTCGTGCCCGGCCTCATCTGAAGACCGAAGCGCCCACCGCCTCGCAGTGCGGCCGCATCGGCTGCACCCGTCCACCCGTACCTACCCAGCCGAATCCGTGACCCAAGCTCCTTCTCGTCGCGCCGGCCAACGCCTCGGCACGGTGGCTCTGGTGGTACTGCTCACGCTGCAGCTCACGGGTTGCGGGCGCGCGGAGAAGGACCACCTCGTGGCCGCCCGCGCCTTCCTGGACAAGCGCGAGCTCACCAGCGCCACCATCGAGCTGAAGAGCGCGCTGCAGGGCAACCCCTCCTCGGGCGAAGCCCGCTACCTGCTGGGCAAGGCACTCTTCCTGAGCGGCGATGCCCTCGGCGCCGAGGCCGAACTGCGCCGCGCGCTCGAGTCGCGGCAGCCTCCCGACCAGGTCGTGCCGCAACTGGCCGCGGTGATGGCAGCGCTGCAACGGTATCCCGCGCTGCTGAAGGAGTTCAGCGAAACCTCGCTCAGCGACTCCGAGGCCACGGCCGACCTGAAGACGCACCTGGCGATCGCCCACATGGCGCTGGGCGCCCTCGACAAGGCCGACGAGGAACTGGGGCGCGCGCTGCAGCGTCGCAAGGGCCACCGCCCGGCGCTGGAAGTGCAAGCCCGCCTGCGCGCCGCCCGCGGTGATGTCCGCGGCGCACTGGAAATCGTGGACGGCCTGCTGGCCACGAGCGCCGGCGACGCCGCGGCACTGGCCCTGCGCGGCGATGTCCTGCTGCAGGCCGGCACCGGTGAGGGTGGCGGCCGCGAAGCCGCCACCGAGGCCTACCGCAAGGCGCTGGCACTCGACGCGCGGCTCGTGCCGGCCCATGCCAGCCTGATCGCCGTGCACCTGGCCACGCGCAACACCGAAGAGGCTTTCAAGCAGTGGCAGCAGATGCGCGCCCTGCTGCCCGGGCACCCCTACACCCGCTTCTACGAAGCCGTGCTGGCACTGCAGCGCGGCGAGCCGCACAAGGCGCGCGAGATCGCGCAGCAGCTGGTGCGCGGCGCGCCCGAGAACGCGCGGCTGCACCTGCTGGCAGGGCAGGCCGAGCTCGGTACCGGCGGCCTGCTGCAGGCCGAGGGCCACTTCAACAAGGCGGTGTTGCTGGCCCCGGGCCTGCCGGAGCCGCGGCGGGCGCTCGTGCAGGCCTACCTGCAGATGGGCCAGCCGAAACGCGCGCTCGAGCAACTCGCACCCCTGATCGGGCCCCGTTCGAAGGATGCCGAGGCGATCACGCTGGCCGGCCGCGGGCACCTGATGACGGGCGACACACGCGCCGCCGAGGCGGCCTTCGCGCGTGTCGCCGAACTGAGCCCCGGACAGTCCGGCCTGCACACCGGCATGGCCCTGGCCCAGCTCGGCAAGGGGCAGACCGAGGCCGGCCTGGCGGCCCTGGAAGCGGCCGCCCGCGGCGAGGCCGGCACCGACGCCGACCTCGCGCTCATCAGCGCCCGACTGCAGCGCAAGCAGTTCCCGGCCGCGCTGGCGGCCATCGACGCCCTCGAACGCAAGGTGCCCGGCCTGCCCCTGCCCGACCTGCTGCGCGGCCGCATCGCCCTGCTGCAGGGCCAGCGCGCCGAGGCGCGCACACGCTGGGAGGCGGCGCTGGCCAGGAGCCCGCAATTCCTGCCCGCGCTCACGGCCCTGGCCGAGCTCGACATCGCCGAAGGCAAGCCCGACGCTGCGCGCGCCCGCATCGCCGCCACCGCCAAGCAGGCACCGGCCAACGCCGCCTTGCTCGTCACGCTGGCCGACTTCACCGGCCGCACCGGCGGCAGCAAGGCCGAGGTCGTGGCCTTGCTGCGCCAAGCCGTGCGCGCCGGCCCGGGCGATGCCGAAGCGCGCGTCAGGCTCGTCGACTACGCGCTCGCGCTCTCCGACTTCGGCCTCGCGCTCGGCGAAGCCCAGAACGCCGCCAGCGCACTGCCGGAGCAGCCGGCAGTGCTCGACCGCCTCGGCCTCGCGCAGCAGCGCAGCGGCGACCTGCAGCAGGCGGCCACCACGTTCGGCCGGCTGGCCAACCTCCAGCCCCGCTCGGCGGCACCGCAGTTGCGGCTGGCCGAGGTCAACCTGTCCTTCGGCCGCAACGAGGCGGCCGCTCAACATGCGCGCCGCGCGCTGGAACTCGAACCCGAGAGCCTGATGGCCCACCGCGCGGCGGCCTTCGCGGCGCTGCGCACCGGCCGCGCGGGCGACGCGGTGTCGCTGGCCCGCGCCGCCCAGAAGCGCTGGCCGGCGGCGGGCCTGCAACTGGAGGCCGAGCTCGAGCTGGCCGGGGGCAATGTCGACGCCGGCGTCGCCGCCCTGCGCAAGGCACTGGCCGCGGCACCGCGGTCCGGCGAAGTCGCCACGCAGCTGCACCAGGCGCTCCTCGCCGCGGGCAAGGGCGGCGAGGCCGAAGCGCATGCCCAGGCGTACCTGGCCCGCAACCCTGCCGATGGCGCGTTCCTCCTCCACCTCGGCAACATCGCCTCGGGCCAGGGCGACCTCGGGCGCGCCGAGGCGCGCTACCGGCAGATCCTCAGGCACGAGCCCCACAACATCGAGGCTCTCAACAACCTCGCGCACGTGCTGGCGGTGCAGAAGGCCCCCGGCGCCGTCGAGCTCGCGCAGCGCGCGCTCAAGCTGGCGCCGAACCGGCCACCGCTGATGGATACCCTGGCCTTCGCGCAGGCCGCCAGCGGGCAGCTGGGGCCGGCGCTGGCCTTGCAGAAGGCCGTCGTCGAGATGTCTCCCGACGAGCCGGTGTACCGGCTCTCGCTGGCGCGCCTGCAGATCCAGGCGGGGGAGAAGGAGCCGGCGCGCGAGAACCTGAACCAGCTGGCCAAGCGCGGTGCGGGCTTTGCGCAGCAGGCCGAGGTCGCCCGCCTGCTGGCGCAGCTGGGCCGGTAGGGACGCCGGAGGCTCGCGCATGGCAGCGGCACCTCTGCGAGCCGCATCGGCATGCGGCGCAGGGTCCTGCGCCGGCCGGCGCCGCGGGGGGTCGTTCGCCGGCGTGGCGCTGCTCCTCGCCGGCTGCGCCTCGCCGCTCGTCGACGGCCCACCGGAGAACCCGCCAGCGGGCATCGAGCGCACGCCCGACGCCGTGCCGCGCCTCGAGCCCATCCGCACCGGCAGCCCGAACAAGCCCTACTCGATCGCCGGCCGCACCTACGTGCCGCTGACCGGCGACGTGGCGTTCAGCGAGAGTGGCCTCGCCTCCTGGTACGGGCGCAAGTTCCACGGCCGCCCCACCTCCAGCGGCGAGCCCTACGACATGTTCGCGATGACGGCGGCGCACAAGACGCTGCCGATCCCGAGCTACGCACGTGTGCGCAACCCGGCCAACGGGCGCGAGGTCATCGTGCGCATCAACGACCGCGGCCCCTTCGCCGAAGGGCGCGTCATCGACCTGAGCTACGCCGCCGCGGCCAGGCTCGGCCTGCTCGCCGGCGTGGCGCCGGTGACGGTGCGGCGCATCACGTTCGGCGACATGCGCGCGGCCGAGCTGCTGGGCGACGGCGCTGGGCGCCCGCCGACGAGCGCCCTGGCGCATCCCTAGCACGAAGCACGCCGGCGCTTGATCCGGCTTGATCCGGCGTGCCTTTGCGCCGATGCTCGCGCCCTTGTCGGAGCGGGAGGAGACTCATGGCCACGAAGGGCAGCGGCATCACTCAGCCCATCACCTTTGTCGTGCCCGGGCAGACGCTCGCGGCCGGCGCGACGCGGGGAGCAACTGGCAGCGACGACCCCGATGCCGCGCGCGTGAAGGCCTCGGTCCGCATGGGTGCGATGCGCGGCGGCGGCGCCCCAGCCCGGGTGACGGCCGTGCCCGGCGAAGACATCGTGCGGCTGCGCATCCAGGACGGCCCGACGCTGAAGCTGCACCCCGACACCGCGCGCGAGCTCCTGGCCGCCGGCGCGCCGCCGCTGCGCGGCGGCAGCGACGACGCACCCATCGTGCAGGTCGGGACCGAACTGAGCTGGCCCGGCCTGGACGGCGCGGCGGCCACGCGCGGCCTCGCGAAGCGGGTGGTGCTCGCCGGCATCGACATCCTCAGCGGCCGCTGGAAAGGGAGGGCCGCTGACCTCGCGGCCGGCGTGATCGCGAAGAAGGTGGACAACCAGGTCAACGCCGGCGTCTACAGGTTGCCCGGCGAGGGCAAGCTGGCGCGGCTGAAAGACCAGCCCGGCCTGCTGTGCCCGAAGGTGCCGCCGGCTCGTGGCGACAAGCCGATGCTGGTGCTGATCCACGGCACCTTCGTCGAGACCAGCAGCACCTTCGGCAAGCTGTGGGAGCATCACCCGCAGCCGGTGCGCACGCTCTTCGATCAATACGAGGGCGCCGTCTACGCGCTGGATCACCCGACGCTGGGTGCCAGCCCGTTCGAGAACGCACGCACCCTCGTCGATGCGCTACCCGCCGGCGCACGACTGCACCTGCTGACGCACTCGCGCGGCGGCCTCGTCGCCGAAGTGCTGGCGCGCCTGGCCGGCACGCCGGTGCTGAGCGCCGACGACCACCACTTCTTCGAAGGCCAGCATGCGGCCTACGGCCGGCAGCTGACGGCGTTGCACCAGGAGCTGCAGAAGAAGAAGGTGCAGATCGATCGCGTCGTGCGCGTGGCCTGCCCGGCGCGCGGCACGCTGCTCGCATCGCACCGGCTCGACGTCTATCTCTCCGTGCTGCAGTGGCTGCTCGGCAAGACCGGCGTGCCGCTGCTGGCCGAGCTGGTGGACTTCCTCGACGCCGTGGCTGAACGCCGCACCGACCCGCACCTGCTTCCCGGGCTCGAATCGATGGTGCCGCAGAGCCCGATCGTGCGCTGGTTGAACGAGCCCGGCGAACCCATCCGCGGCGACTTGCGCGTCATCGCCGGCGACCTCAAGGGCGACTCGATCGGCGGCTGGCTCAAGACCCTGCTCGCCGACGCCTTCTACTGGACCGACAACGACATCGTCGTGCACACCCGTTCGATGTACGGCGGCACGCCGCGCAGCGGCGGCGCGAGCTACCTGCTCGAACAGAGCGGCACGGCGACCCACTTCAGCTACTTCGTCAGCCAAGGCACCGTCGACGCGGTGGTGGCCGGGCTGACGCAGGGACAGCCGGCGCGCTTCGGCGCGATCGGGCCGCTGTCCTGGGCCGGCAAGGCGAGTGAAGGGCTGCGTGGCACGCGCAGCGTCACCCGCGCGGCCGACGGTTCGCGCGTGCGTGGGGGCAAGGCCGCGGCAGCCGCCAGCGATCGGCCCGCCGTGCTGGTGCTGCCGGGCATCCTGGGCAGCAACCTGCAGGTCGGCGGCAAGCGCGTCTGGCTCGGGCCGCGGCTGCTCGGCGGCCTGGGTCGCTTGGCCTATCGTCCCGGCGGTGCCGACGGCGTGGGTCCCGACGGGCCGATTTCGCTCATCTACGACAAGCTGATCGACCACCTCGGGCAAAGCCACGAAGTCGTGCCGTTCGACTTCGACTGGCGCCGCCCGATCGAGGAGGAAGCCGACCGCCTCGCCGACGAGTGCGAAGCGCTGCTCGAAGCGCGCCAGGCCTCGGGCCAGCCGGTGCGCCTGCTCGTGCACTCGATGGGCGGCGTGGTTGCACGAACGATGCAGATCGTGCGGCCGGAGGTGTGGCAGCGCCTCATGTCGCATGCCGACGCCCGCATGGTCATGCTGGGCACCCCCAACGGCGGCTCCTGGGCGCCGATGCAGGTGCTGTCGGGCGACGACACCTTCGGCAACCTGCTGGTCGCCGTCGGCTCGCCGTTCCAGGACCAGGAAGCGCGCCAGCTGATGGCGCGCATGCCCGGGTTCATTCAGCTGCAGGCGGGGCTGACCGACCCCCAGCTCGCCCTCGACCGCGAGGAGACCTGGGCCCGCCTGGCCCGCGACGACCTGGCCGAAAGCCGCAAGCGCAGCTGGTGGCACCGGACCTGGCTCTCCGACGAGGGGCCCGAGAAGCAACTCGAGGTGTACGCGTGGGGCGTGCCGCCGCAGGCCGTGCTCGACCAGGCCCGGAGGCTGCGCGAGAAGCTCGACGCGCAGCGCGATGGTGCCCTGGCCGGCTTCGCCGCCAAGATCCTGCTCGTCGTGGGGCGCTCAAAGTTCACGCCCGATGGCTTCGAGGTGCGCAGCGACGACGGCTTCGTCTACCGCAACGCGGTCGACGGCGGCGACGGGCGCGTGCCGCTCTGGTCGGCGTGTCTGCCCGGCGTGCGCACCTGGTCGCTGGGTGCCGAGCACGGCAGCCTGCCGTCCGCCAAAGAGGCCTTCACCGCCTTCGACGAGCTGCTCCAGCGCGGCCACACGACCTTGCTGCCGCGGCTGGCCGAGGGTGTGCCGACGCGCGGCCACGCCGAGGCAGCGGAAGGCGCTGCCGCGGCGGCGCCGGCGATGTATGTCTTCAGCCGCCCCTCGCGCGCGCGGCGGCCGCCGGTGGCCGCCGGCGACGGCGACGAGCTGCTCGTTTCGGCGGCCGGCCCGCTGCCCGAAGACGGGCGGGCCGCAGCGGCCGAGGGGCCGGCCCTCGAGGTCTCGGTGATCAACGGCAACCTCGCCTTCATCGACGTGCCGCTGTTCATCGGCCACTATGTGTCGCTCGGCATCGCCGGGACCGAGCGCGTGGTCGACCGCCTGATCGGCGGCACGATGAAGGCCGCGTTGGCGCTCAATGCCGGGCACTACCCGGAAGCGATCGGGTCGCACCAGGTCTTCATCAACACGCTGCGCGATGCCACCGATCCCACGCGGCAGGCCAAGCCCGCCGCGGCCATCGTCATCGGCCTGGGCGAAGAAGGCAAGCTGCGCGAAGCGGCACTTGCCGCCACGGTTCGCCAGGCCGTGCTGGCCTGGTTGCAGCGGCAGTACGAGCAACGCGCGCAGGCCGACCAGGCCGAAGCCACGCAAGGCGTGCGCATCGCGGCCACGCTCATCGGCAGCGGCGGAATCGGCATCAGCCCCGGCACATCGGCGCGCGCCATCGTCGCGGGCGTGGCCGACGCCAATCGCCGCGTCCTCGAGGCAGGCTGGCCGCGCGTGCAGCGGCTCGACCTGATCGAGCTCTTCCTCGACCGCGCCAGCGAGGCCTGGCGCGAACTGAAGGCGGTGCGCGAGGATGGCAACGCGCAGTTCACGCTGGGCGACATGGTGGAGTTCGGCTCCGGGCCGCTGCGCCGCCCGCTGGACAGCGGCTACCGCGGCGCGGACTACGACTTCATCCGCGTCAGCACGCGCGGCAAAGGGACGCTCGAGTTCGCGCTGGACAGCCGGCGCGCCCGCACCGAAGTGCGCGAGCAGAGCACGCAGGCCGAGCTGGTGCGGGAGATCGTTCGCAACGCAGCCACCGATACTTCCACCGATGCGCAGCTCGGACGCACGCTGTTCCAGCTGCTGATGCCGGCGGCCCTCGACCCCTACCTGAAGGGCAACGGCCGCTTCCTGCTCGAACTCGATGCAGGCGCAGCGGCCATTCCATGGGAGCTGCTCGACACGCGGCCCGACGGGCAGCAAACCGACCAGCGCCCCTGGGCGCTGCGCTGCGGCCTGCTGCGCAAGCTGCGCATGCCGCCCGAGGCCGGTGAAGGCATCGGCGACGGCCGCCGCGACGCGCTCGCCGACCACGACATCCTCGTCGTCGGCGAACCCCTCGTCGACCGCCCGGGCTACCCCAGGCTGCAAGGCGCACGCGAAGAGGCGGCGGCCGTGGCCGACCTGTTCAACCGCCGGCTCGGCCGCGACGAGCGGCCGGTGATGCCGCTGCTCGAGCAGCCCGCGCTGCCGATCATCAACGCGCTGTACGAGCGCGACTGGCGCATCGTGCATGTGGCGGGCCACGGCGAATCGGGGCGTGAAGGCGGCGTGGTGCTGTCGGGCCGGGCCTTCCTCGGCCCCAACGAGATCAAGGCGATGCGCACCGTACCCGAGCTGGTGTTCGTCAACTGCTGCCACATCGCGCGGCTGGGTGCGGGTGATGCACTCGACAGCCGGCGCGACTTCAGGCCGGGGCACTTCGCCGCGGGCGTGGCGGCCGAGTTGATCCGCATCGGCGTGCGCTGCGTCGTGGCCGCGGGCTGGGCTGTCAACGACGGCCCGGCCCTGGCCTTCGCGACGCGCTTCTACGAGCGCCTGCTGTCCGGCGACACCTTCGGCCGTGCCGTGGCCGACGCGCGCGAGCACGCGCACTCGCTCGGCGGCAACACCTGGGCCGCCTACCAGTGTTATGGCGACCCCGACTGGCGGCTGCGCCGCGGCACCGCCGATGCGCAGAGCCCGGCCACGCCGCTCGCCGACGAGTACGCGGCGATCGCCTCGCCGCTCGGCCTGACGCTGGCCCTCGAAGCGCTGGCCACCGGTTCGCGCTGGGAGAAGCGGCCGGCGGCCGAGCAACTCGCCCGCATCGGCCACCTGGAAGGCCGTTGGGGCGCGCGCATGGCATCGATCGGCGCCGTCGCCGAAGCCTTCGGCCTCGCCTACGCGGAGGTGAAGTCGCTCGGCAAGGCCGTCGAGTGGTACGGGCGTGCCGTGCAGGCCAGCGACGGCACGGCGTCGCTGAAGGCAGCCGAGCAGTTCGGCAACCTCGCCGCCCGCTACGCGTACGAGCAGGTTCGCGCCTCGGGCAAGCGCGCGGCAAATGCCCAGGAACGGGCGAAGGAACTCGCCCAGGCGCAGTCCACCGCCCTGCGCGCGCTGACGCAGTTGCGGACGATCGCCGGTGCGCGCCGCACGACCGAAACCCTGTGCCTCGTCGGCTCGGCCTGCAAGCGCCTCGTGATGATCGAACAGCTGATGGCCGGCGAGGGCGCGCGAGGGTCGGCCGCAGAACACCTCGACGAGATGCTCGAAAGCTACGACAGTGCCGCCCGCCTGGCCCGCGAGAGCAGCCCGAAGGACTGGTTCTACCCGGCGCAGAACCTGCTGGCGGCCCAGGTGGGACGGCGCCTGCGCGATGTGAGCGCCCCTGCGCCGCAGACCGAGTTGCGCCGCGAGATCGAGCACCACCTCGGCCTGGGACGGGACAACGACCGCGAGGGCTGGAACCGCATCGGCCTCGTCGAATTGAAGCTGTATGACGCGCTGCTGGCGGGCAACGAGGCGGGACTCGAAGCCGTCATGCGCAGCCATGCCGAGCTGCACAAGTCGTTGCCGGCGCCGCGAACCTGGGCCTCGGTGGCCGACCAGGTCGACTTCCTGGGCGGAGGGCTTGCCGCAACCGGCATCAAGAGCTCGGCGCTGGCCAGGCTGCTGGCGCAGCTGCGGTCCTTCAGCAACGAAGAAGCGTGAGGCTCGCCACGTCGCCGCGTTGATGCTGTTCCAGCCGCGGGCGCGCCGATCACTGCCTTCGGCCCCCTAACATCAGGCGCGCATGGCACGCATCTACGTCTCCTCGACCAAGGCCGACCTGGAGGCCGAACGCGCAGCCGTGCTCGACTGGATCGCCCGGCGCCACGACGAGCCGGTGCACAGCTACGTCGCCAACACCGACACCGTGCGCGACAGCTGCCTGGCGGACGTGGCCACCTGCGATGCCTATGTGCTGCTGATCGCCAGCCGCTACGGCACCACCGCCGCCGAGCCCAACCCCGAGGGCCGCTCGATCACCGAGCTCGAATACGAGGCGGCGCTGCGCAAGCCGGGGATGCGCATCGTCGTGCTGCTAGTCGAGTACGTGAGCGATCCGAGGCTGACCGACCTTCGCAACAAGGCGGTGTACGGGAAGCTGCTGGACTTCAGGGAGCGCGTCGGCGCCGCGCACCGGCCGGCGCAGATCGACACGCTGGCTGAGCTGATCCCGGCGCTCGAAGCGGCGCTCGCGGCGGCCGTGCCGCGCGACCCGCTGGCCGACCCCGAGGTGCAGAAGATCATCACGCGGCTGACGGCGCAATCGGTGCACAAGGACGAGCGCATCGAAGCTCTCACGCATGAGAACAGCGAGCTGAAGGCCCAGCTCGCCGCGGCCATCTCGCGCACGCTGGGAGCCGCCGCGGCGCCAGGCGCCACCGCCGCCCAGGTTGGCGCGGCTGCCGCGATGCGTGCCGGTGACACGGCGCCCGCGCAGGCGCTGCTGCGCGGGGAAGAGCAGGCCGCCACCGATGCGGCTCTGGCAAGCGACAACCCCGAAGCCGAGCGCGCGGCCCGGCGCCGTGCCGCAGGGTTGGCGCGCGAGCGCGGCGCCCTGGCCATGCAGACCGATGTGGCCGCCGCGATGGAGGCCTTCCAGGAGGCCGCAGCCCATGACCCGACGGATGCCTGGAACGGATTCTTCCTGGGTGATATGCATGTGGCCGTGGGCGACCTGGCGGCGGCGCAGGCGGCGTACTTGGCCGTGCACGATCAGGTCGCTGCCCGTGCGGCGGCGAAACCGCAGAGCGATGACGCGGCACGAGATCTGGCCGCCAGCTACAACAGGATCGGCGCCGTGCGCGTCGCGCAGGGCGACCTGCCCTCAGCCCTGAGCGCTTTCGAGGCTGACCTCGCCATCGCCGAGCGCCTGGCCGCGCGCGACCCCGCCAACACTCAGTGGCAGCGCGACCTCTCAGTCAGCCACAACAAGATCGGCGACGTGCGCGTCGCGCAGGGGGACCTGCCCGCGGCCCTGAGCACTTTCGAGGCCAGCCTCGCCATCGCCGAGCGCCTGGCCGCACGCGACCCTGCCAACACTGAGTGGCAGCGCGACCTCTCTGTCAGCCACAACAGGATCGGCGCCGTGCGCGTCGCGCAGGGCGACCTGCCCGCAGCCCTGAGCGCTTTCAAGGCCAGCCTCGCCATCGCCGAGCGCCTGGCCGCACGCGACCCTGCCAACACTGAGTGGCAGCGCGACCTCTCCGTCAGCCACGACAGGTTCGGCGACGTGCGCGCCGCGCAGGGCGACCTGCCCGCAGCCCTGAGCGCTTTCGAGGCCAGCCTCGCCATCCGCGAGCGCCTGGCTGCGCGCGACCCGGCCAACACTGAGTGGCAGCGCGACCTCTCCGTCAGCCACGACAGGATCGGCGACGTGCGCGTCGCGCAGGGCGACCTGCCCGCAGCCCTGAGCGCTTTCGAGGCCAGCCTCGCCATCCGCGAGCGCCTGGCTGCGCGCGACCCGGCCAACACTGAGTGGCAGCGCGACCTCTCTGTCAGCCACGACAGGATCGGCGACGTGCGCGTCAAGCACGGCGACCTGCCCGCAGCCCTAAGCGCTTTCGAGGCCAGCCTCGCCATCCGCGAGCGCCTGGCCACGCGCGACCCCGCCAACGCGCAGTGGCGGATCGATGTCGCCGTTTCCTGCTCCAGGTTCGGCACCTTGCCGGACTTGTCGAGCGATACACGCTTGGCTCATCTTCGGCGAGGGCTGGGCATCCTGGACGAGCTGGCGGCCGCCGGGCGACTGCCACCCAACCAGGACTCGCGGGACTGGTTCAAGAAACGCCTGAAGGGATGAATCGGCCCCCCAGCGCGCTGCCCGTTCACCGCCCGCCGGTGACGTCGAGCACCGCGCCGGTCGTGTAGCTCGCCTCCTCCGACAGCAGCCAGACGATCGCCGCCGCCACTTCGTCGGCGCTGCCGGCGCGCTGCATCGGCACCGCGGGCGCCATCTGCCGGGCGCGGTCGGGGATGCCGCCGCTGGCGTGGATGTCGGTCTCGATGATGCCGGGGCGCACGGCGTTGACGCGAATGCCTTCGGTGGCGACCTCGCGCGCCAGGCCGAGCGTGAAGACGTCGATGGCGCCCTTGCTCGCCGCGTAGTCGACGTACTGGCCGGGCGAGCCGAGGCGCGAGGCGGCCGAGCTCAGGTTGACGATGCTGCCGCCCTTGCCAACCGTCCCGCCGCCCAAGCCCTGCTTCGTGCTCATGCGCTTGACGGCTTCACGCGCGCACCACATGGAGCCGAAGACATTGATGCGGAACATGCGCTCGATGCGCGCGCCGCTCATCTCGTCGACGCGCGCCGGCAGGTCGACGACGCCGGCGTTGTTGACGAGGCCGCGAAGCGGCGCCAGGCGGCCGTCCGCGACCGCGGCGTCGAGGGCGGCGAACATCGCCATCACCTGGGCCTCGTCGCCGACATCGGCCTGCACGACGAGCGCCCGGCGGCCGCGCTCGCGCACCTCGGCGGCCACGGCCTCGGCGGCGGCGGCGTCGCGCGTGTAGTTGACGAGCACGTCCCAGCCGCCGTGGCGGGGCGACGCGGCCAGGCGCGCCACGGCAGCGCCGATGCCGCGGCTGGCGCCGGTGACGAGCAGCGTGCGCGCTGCGGGCGGGGGGTCGGTGGCGCGAGCAAGCGTGTTCATCCGCCCATGCTATCGACGCCGGGCGCCGCATGCGCGCTCCGGCGCCACAATGGCTCATGACCTCCGCGCAAGTCATCGTGCTGGCCACGCCGGTGTTCCTCGGGCTCATCGCCTTCGAGTTCGTGGTGGGCCTGGCGCGCGGGCGCAATACCTACCGGCTGGCCGATGCGCTGTCGAGCATCGGCCTCGGCGTCATGAGCCAGGTGGTGGGCCTGTTCACGCGCCTGTTCGCGGTGGGCCTGTACACCCTCGCCTACGAGCACGTGGCGCTGTGGCAGCTGAGCGCGGGCTCGGTGTGGGTGTGGCTCGCCGCCCTCGTCGGCTACGACTTCTGCTACTACTGGCTGCACCGCGCCGGCCACCGCGTCGCGGTGCTGTGGGCAGCGCACGTGGTGCACCACCAGAGCGAGGACTACAACCTCAGCACGGCGCTCAGGCAGACGAGCAGCGGCTTCCTGCTCGGCTGGATGTTCTACCTGCCGCTGGCCGTGCTCGGCGTGCCGCCGCTCGTCTTCGGCATCGTCGCGCTCATCGACCTGCTCTACCAGTTCTGGGTGCACACGCAGCAGGTCGACCGCCTCGGCTGGTTCGACCGCTGGTTCTGCGCCCCCTCCAACCACCGCGTGCACCACGCGGTGAACGACCGCTACCTGGACAAGAACTACGGCGGCATCCTGCTCGTCTGGGACCGCCTCTTCGGCAGCTACGCGCCCGAGGACGAGCGCGAGCCCTGCGTCTACGGCACGCGCGCGCCGCTGCGCAGCTGGAATCCGCTGTGGGCGAACCTGCAGGTCTACCGCGATCTCGCGCTCGACAGCTGGCGCACGAAGGCCTGGCCCGACAAGCTGCGCGTGTGGCTCGCGCCGCCGGGCTGGCGGCCCGCCGACGTGGCGGCGAAATGGCCCAGGCCCGCCTTCGACCTCAAGCGCTTCCAACGCTCCGGCCGCTACGGCCCGCCCATCACCGAACTCGCCGCCTGGGTGGCGGGCACGCTGTTCGCGGTGGCGCTGTTGCTGACGACGATCGTGCTGTGGAATGCGCATCGCCTGTCGCCGTGGTTGGTGGCCGGGCTGGCGCTGCTCATCGTGACGCTGCTGTGGGCAGTGGGCCGGGTGACGGAACCGGCGGCCGACGTGAGCCACGACGAAGAGGTGTCGCCGGAGACGGCGCCCGGGACGGCTCTCGCCTCGGCCCTCGATTCGGCACGTGATTCGGCCCGTGCCTCGGCCCGCGATTCGCCACACAAGACGGTGCGCGTGCGATGAACCCGCCTGCGGGGTCTTCCTGGTCCAGGCGGCATTGGCTCGGTGCGACGGCTGCGGGCCTGCTCGTGCCGCGCACGGCCGCGGCGCAGCCAGCGTCGGTTTCTCCGGCTCCACCCGCTTCGCCTCTTCCGCCCGTTTCGCCCGCCTCGACCGATGGCGCCGCCCAGGAAGCCAAGGCACCGCCGCTGCCGGCGCCGGGCACGCCGATCACGATCCCCGCCATCGACCTGCTCGACGGCCAGCGCTTCGAGCCGGTGATGGCCGAGGGCCGTGTGCTGCTCCTGTACTGGTGGGCGAGCTGGTGCCCGTTCTGCGCCTTGACGAGCCCGCATATCGACAAGCTCTGGCAGGCGCAGCGCCAGCGCGGCGGCCAGGGGCTGGCGATGCTGACCTTCAGCATCGACAAGAAGCCCGAAGAGGCGCGCGCCTACCTGCAGCGGCGCGGCTATGCCTGGCCGGCGGCCTGGGTGAGCCCGGCGCTTCATCGTGCACTGCCCAAGCCCCGCGGCCTGCCGGTGCTGCTGCTGCGCGGCCGCGACGGGCGCGTGCTGCAGGCCGAAGCGGGGCAGCTCTTCCCGGAGGATGTCGAGGCGCTGGCGCGACACGCGGGTTGAAGAGCCTGTGAACGAGGGTCGCTCCGTGCGGCCCCCCGGGCGGCCCCGGGGTCGGGGTGACACATGGGCCGGCCAGAATGCGGCCTGTCATCACACCGTTCAGGAGGCGGCATGGCCAAGGACTTCGAGCAGATGGAGGACAGCAACCGGTCCTCCAACCCGAGCATCCACGATGTCTCCGACCCCGCGCGGCGCATCGTGCTGCGCGGCGGCGCGGCGGCGGCGCTGGCGCGGCTCGGCCCACTCGGTCCCCTCGGCTCATTCGTGCTCGCGCCGCTGGCCGCCGCGGCGGCTGGGTCGATCGCGGGCTGCGCGGCGGCGGGCGCCGCCGCTGGCGCACCCCCACGCATCGGGTTCAAGAGCGTGCCGGCCGCCACGGGGGACCGCGTCGCCGTGCCCGAGGGTTACACCGCCGCGCCCTTCATGCCCTGGGGCGAGCCGGTCGGCGTGGCCGGCAACATGCCGCCGTTCAAGGACGACGCCAGCAACACCGCCGCCGAGCAGGCGGTGCAGATGGGCATGCACCACGACGGCATCCACTTCTTCCCGATCGAGGGCAGCAGCAGCCACGGCCTGCTCGTGATGAACCACGAGTACACCGACGACGGCCTGCTGCACGCCGGCGGCATGGAGTCGTGGACGGCCGAGAAGGTCAAGAAGAGCCAGGCCGCGCACGGCATCTCGGTCACGGAGGTGCAACTCGTGCAAGGCCCCGGTGGCCCCGGCGGCCGCTGGCAGGCGGTGCGCCCCTCGCGCTATGCGCGGCGCTTCACGGCCAGCACGCCGTTCGCCATCGGCGGGCCGGCGGCCGGCCATCCGATGATGAAGACCGCGGCCGACCCCGGCGGGCGCCTCGCGCTCGGCACGCTCAACAACTGCGCCAGCGGCATGACGCCGTGGGGCACGTATCTCTCGGGCGAAGAGAACTTCGCCGGCTACTTCAGCACCGCCGACCAGCCCACCGCGCACGAGCGCCGCTGGGGCCTGCGCAAGAACGGCTTCGGCTACCGCTGGTTCGAGCACGACGAACGCTTCGACGCCGTGCGCCACCCCAACGAGCCCAACCGCTTCGGCTGGGTGGTCGAGGTCGACCCGTTCGACCCGCAGAGCACGCCCGTGAAGCGCACGGCCCTCGGCCGCGCCGCGCACGAGGGCGCCTGGGTCGCGGTGACGCAGGACGGGCGCGCCGTCGTCTACAGCGGCGAGGACGCGCGCTTCGAGTACATCTACAAGTTCGTCAGCCGCGACAAGATCAAGCCCGGCGGCGCCGGCATCAGTGCCGCGCGCGCGAATGCCGAGCTGCTTGACCACGGCACGCTGTACGTAGCGCGGTTCGACGCCGGCGGGCGCGGGCGCTGGCTGCCGATGCGGGCCGGCCAGGGGCCGCTCGTCGGCTTCGCTGATGCCGGGGAGGTGGTGATCAAGGCGCGCCAGGCGAGCGACCTGCTCGGCGGCACGAAAATGGATCGCCCGGAGTGGCTGGCCATCGACAAGGCCACGCGCTGGGTCTATTGCACGCTCACCAACAACAGCAACCGCGGCCAGGGCAGCAACCCGGCCGTGGACGCCGCCAACCCGCGCGCCAACAACACGATGGGCTCGATCATCCGCTGGAAGGAAGACGGCGACTACGACGGCGAGACCTTCGAGTGGAACCACCTCGTGCTCGCCGGCGACCCGGCCAACGAGCGCGCCGAAGCCAAGGGCAACATCAAGGGCGACCTCTTCGCCTGCCCCGACGGGATCTCGTTCGACCCGCAGGGTGGCCTTTGGGTGCAGACCGACATGGGCCCGGCGGCGATGAACAAGGGCGAGATGGCGCGCGTGGGCAACAACCAGATGCTCGCCTGCGACCTCGCCACCGGCGAGTTCCGCCGCTTCCTCGTCGGGCCGGTGAACTGCGAAATCACCGGCGCCGCCTTCGCGCCCGATTCACGCACGGTGTTCGTCAACATCCAGCACCCGGGCGAGACGCCGAGCGAGCGCAGCAACCCGAACGAGCCGCGCAAGTTCAGCAACTGGCCCGACTTCAAGCCCACCGGCCGGCCGCGCAGCGCCACCGTGGTGATCCGCAAGGACGACGGCGGCGTGATCGGCAGCTGAGGGGAGGGGGCCGAGGGGGTTCGCGCGCCTCAGCGTCGCTGCGCGGCCGCCCAGGCGGCGGCGATCTCGCGATGCAGCGCGATGTTCTGCTGGATGCCCACCTGCGTGCGCTCGCCGCCGGCGCGCTCGGCCAGCGCCTGCAGCTCGGCGTGCGCGGCCTCCAGGGCCGCCGCGGCGCGCGGGTCTCCCGCCGCGGCCCAGACGCGGTGGCAGGCCATGCGCGGGCGCAACAGGTCCTCGGTGCCGGCCAGCGACATGCCCGAGGCCAGCGCGGCGCCGACCGGCTCGATCGCCTGCAGCGCCTGCGCCGTCTCGCCTTGCGCCAGGTGCAGCAGCGCCACTTCGGCCTGCACCTGGCACACGTAGGCCGCGAGGTCGAGCGATTCGAAGATCTCGATGGCGCGCGCGAACGCCTCGTGTGCCGCGCCGTTGTCGCCCCTGGCGGCGCACAGGCGTCCGCGCAGCATCGCGCAGCGGGCCTGCGCGTCGCCGCTCTCGCAGCGCACGGCCTTGGGCTCGGCGGCGCTGAGCTGCTCGTCGGCGCCGGCGAGGTCGCCCGTCTCGAACAGGCAGCGCGCCACGTTGTAGTGCCCCATGGCGACGTAGATCGTCCAGCCGATCTCGCGCGCCAGCGCCGTGGAGGCCTCGAAGTGCGCCTGCGCGTCGCGGTAGCGGCCCGCCTCGAAGTCGCGGCCGCCGAGCGACGAGAGCGTGGACACCTGCGGGCGGCGCAGCCCGCGTTGCCGCGCCAGCGCCAGTGCCTCGAGGCAGGTGGCGCGCCCCGCACGCAGGTCGCCCGCGCCCTGCTCGACGATCGAACGAAGGGTGAGCAGCTGCACTTCGAGCAGGTTGAGCGTCTTCGTCGGCTTGTCGGCCAGCGCCTTGCGCACGTGCGCCACGGCGTCCCGCGCCTGGCCGAGCGCCGTCGGGATGTCGCCCTGGCTGTAGCGGCTCCAGGCGATCTGCCCGAGCGCCAACGCCGCCGCCTCGGAGTTGCCCGAGCGGCCGGCGCTGTCCAGGGCCCGCGTCGCCAGCTCCTGCGCCGCGGCCTCGTCGCCGCGGCGCGAGGCGAGCAGCGCCTGCGAGCACAGCACGTCGCCGCGCAGTGCGTCGTCGTCAAGCGCCTCGGCGATCGCGCTGCGCTGCTGCAGCGCCTGTTCCTGCAGTGCGCGCTGGCCGGTCAGGTCGGCCACCGCCTGCTGCAGGAAGTAGAGCCGGTCGCGCCGGCGCGGGTCGGTGGCGGCCGGGCTGCGCAGGGCACGCTCGAGGTGCTCCAGCGCCGCGGCGTTGGCGCTGCGCGCCTCGGCGTCGATGGCGGCGCGGTGGAAGTAGTCGAGCGCCCGCACGTGGTCGCCGGCCCGTTCGTAGTGCTCGCCGGTGATGGCCAGGTACTCGGCCGAGCGGTCGCCCACGCGCTCGGCCAGCCACTGCGCCGCCGCGGCGTGGCCGGCACGGCGCATGGGCTTGAGCACGGTGTCGTAGGTCACCTGCTGCAGCAGGTGATGGTGGAAACACTCCTCGGGCGTGCCTTCGAAGGCGCTGCCGTCGCGGCGATGGATGAGCTCCTTGCCCTGCAGCGCCGGCATCGCCGCCTCGGCCTGCGGGTCGATGGCAGCCAGTGCCCGGTCCCAGAACACCGGGCCGACGATGCTGGCCTGCTGCAGCGCCAGCCGGTCGGCGGGCGCCAGCGCGTCCAGCCGCGCCTGCAGCACGCCCACCAGCGTGGTCGGCACGCGCGCCTGGCTCAGCTTGCCGGGCAGCACGCGCCAGGTGTCGCCGTCGACGGCGATGACGCCGTCGTCGATGAACATGCGCACCAGCTCTTCCATGTAGAACGGGTTGCCGCCGGCCTGCGCGACGAGAAGCGGGTGCAGCGCCTGTGCACCTTCGACGACGCGGCCGAGCAGCGCGCGGGCGAGGTGATCGCCCTGCGTGGCGTCGAGCCTCGCCAGGCGCAGCGTGCGGTGGGCGGCGGCGCCGTCGCCCCAGTTCGCCCGGCGCTCCAGCAACTCGGGTCGCGCCGTGGCCAGCAGCACCAGCGGCATGGCGCGCGCGTTCAGCAACTCGGCGATGAAGTCGAGCGAAGCATCGTCGGCCCAGTGCAGGTCTTCGAGCAGCATCGCCAGCGCGGCGCCTTCTGTGGCCAGGCCGCGCAGGTAGTCCTGCAGCGCCGCGAAGCCCATCGTGCGCAACAGGCGCGGCTCCAGCCCGCGCACATGCGCGCTGTCCGCGAAGTCCAGGCCGATGAGCTGGCCGAGGCGGTGCGCCTTGGCTTGCGCGGCCTCGGCGGGCTCCCCCAGGTACGGCACGAGCCCGTCCACGAGCTTGGCCTTGGCCACCTCGGTGCCGTCGCTGTCGGCGATCTGCAGTCGCCAGGCGAGCAGGTCGCGCAGCAGGCCGTACGGCTGCAGCCGCGCGCCGAGGTGCGCGCGCCCGAGCAGCAGCCAGAAGCGCTGCGCGTGCGCCTCGAGCAGGCCTTGCAGTTCGCGCAGCAGGCGGCTCTTGCCCAGCCCCGGCTCGCCGATCACGGTGGCCGCGTGCAACGTGCGCTGCCCGGCCGTCGCGTCGAGCAGCGCGGCCAGCTGCGCCAGCTCGGCGTCGCGGCCCACCATCGGCGTGGCCACGCCCTCGATGCCACGCGTCTCGACGCGGAAGGCGCGCGGCTTGGCGCGCTGCACGAGGTAGGTGAGCAGCGGCTCGTCGCGCCCCTTCACCACGAGCGGCGGCTGCACCTCGACGTCGAACACGCCGCGCACCTGCAGGAAGGTGTCGTGGCTGATGCGCAGGGCGCCCACCGGTGCCGTCTGCTCCATGCGCGCGGCGACATTCACCGTCAGGCCGCGGATCGTGCCTTCCTCGTCGACGCCGCCGCCCAGCAGCACCGGCCCGGTGTGGATGCCCACGCGCACGTTGCAGCCGTCGTGGCCGTGGAGCTCGCGCACGCGCGCCCCCAGCTCGCGTCCTTTCGCCAGCAGCGCCAGGCCGCAGTGCACGGCGCGCTCGACATCGTCTTCCTGCCGGCACTCGGCGCCGAAGGCGGCCAGCAGGTTGTCGCCGGCGTACTGCAGCACCTTGCCGCCGTGCGCCACCACCACCTCGGTGCAGCGGGCGAGCGCGCCGTCCATCACGTCGTGCACGTCCTCGGGGTCCAGGTGCTGGCTCAACGAGGTGGAGCCCACCACGTCGAGGAAGAGCACGGCCACCTGCTTGAGCGCCTGCACCGGTGGGTGCTCCGACGCAGGCGCTGCCCCGTCCGCTGCGGCCGCACCGGTCTCGCCCGTCGCGCCCGTCGCGCCCGTCGCGCCCGTCGCGCCGGTCGCGCCGGTCGCAGCGCCGGCGAGCCGCGCCAGCTGCTCGCGCATCGGCCCCAGCGCCGCGTCGACCACCGCATCGCCCAGAAGCGCGCGCTGCCCCTCGAGCGCGGCGATGGCGGCCTGCAGCGCCTGCGGGTCGGCCATGCTCAGCCCACCTGCCACACGTCGAGGACCACCCGCCGCGCCTCGCGCCGGCCACGCGCCAGCGCCATCACGCGGTTGAGGTGCTCGTAGGCCGGATGTCCGGTGGCAAAGCGCATCAGCGTGCAGAAGAAGTATTCGTCGGGCGCCACCGCCTCGCCGCGCGCCAGGCGCGCCAGCACCTCCGGCGGCCCGTGGCGCAGGCCGTTGCTTTGCACCTCGATGTGCGCACCCTCCGCGGTCTCGATGACGTAGTGCGCGGCGATCTCGAGCGCGCCGTCGGTGCGGTGCCATTGCCAGTCCGTGCCGCCGGGCAGGATGCGGCCGTTCAGCGCCGGCCCGACGACCTCGCCGCCGATCAGCGGCACGACGCGGCGCTCACCCATGGGCGCGTTGCCGAGCGACAGCACGCCCTCGACATCGCAGCGCACCTGCGTCAGGTAGCCCAGGGGCGGGGCAGGCAGCGCGGCGGGCTCGATCATGGCGGCCGTTGGGTGTGGCGCGAGAAGGCCGCCGCTCACAGCGCCGGCGGGCCGAACGGCAGGGGCGACTGCGCGGCCAGCCAAGCGGTCGCGGCCCACGCGGCCACGTTCTGCGGCAACGCCGACGTGTCGAGGTTGTCGAGCGTGTCGTGCGCCGTGTGGTGCACGTCGAAGTAGCGACTGCCGTCCTGCGCGAGCGCGATCGCCGGCCAGCGGTGCCGGCGCATCAGCACCCCGGCATCCGGTCCGGGGTTGCCCTGGTTGCGCGTGGCCTCGGGGTGGGCGATGGCGAGCGGCGCCAGCAACTGCGCGATGGCGTCGACGACGGGCAGCGCGGCCTGCGCGACGCGGCTGCGCACGGCATAGAGGCGGCCCGCGCCGAAGTCGCTCTCGGCGACGAGCTGGTGCGGCACTTCCCTGTAGCGGTTGCCGTAGGCGAGCGCGCCGTCGAAGCCGTTCTCCTCGTTGGCGAAGAGCACGAGGCGGATCGTGCGGCGCGCGCGCCGGCCGGCCGCGGCGATGAGGCCGGCGGCGGCGCTGACGATGGCCACGCCGGCGCCGTCGTCCTCGGCGCCCTGGCCGACGTCCCATGTGTCCAGGTGCGCGCTGATGAGCACGATCTCGTGCGCGAGGTCGGTGCCGCGCCACTCGGCGATGACGTTGGCGGTGGTCGCTTCGACGCCGGTCCTCGCCTGCAGATCGAGATGCAGCCTGAGCGTCCTTCCGGCGGCGTGTTCGGTGGCGATGAAGTCGGCGTCGGGCACCGAGACCGCAAAGGCGGGGATGCGAGGCACGCTGAGGTCGTAGCGCATGCCGCCGGTGTGCGCGATCGGCGGGCCGCTGGTGCCGCTGGTGCCGCTGGTGCCGCTGGTGGCGCTGGTGGCGCTGGCTCCGCTCGTGCCGATCGAGCGGATCGCCAGCGCCACGGCCCCTCGGCGCGCCGCCTCGACGGCCCCGTTCACACGCGCCGGCACCGCGTGGCCGTAGCCGCTGCCGTCGCGACTGCGTTCGGTGCGCTGGTCGATGAAGACGATGCGGCCGCGGGCCCGATCCACGCGCGACTCGTCGCGCTCGGTGGCGTCGGCGCGCAGGGCCGCGAGGTCCGGATACCAGGCGATCTCGGCCTCGAGGCCGCCCTCGGGCGTGGCGACGCTGTTGCCGAGTGCGGCCATCACGAGCGGGCGCGGCACCGGCGCCGTCAGGCGCGCCGCGGCCGGGCCGCGCTGCCAGATGCGCAGCGGCAGCGACTCGGCGCGCACGTTCTCGAGGCCGAGCGAGCTGAGCGCGGCCACCGCCCAGGCGTGCGCCTTCGCGTCGGCGGGCGAACCGGCCGGCCGCGCGCCGATGCCGGTGCACAGCTCGCGCACGAGTCGCAATGCGGTCCGGTCGGCGAGGCCGCGCTCGCGCAGCTCACGCGCGTGGGCGAGATCGGCCTCGTCGAACGGGCCGCTCGCTGCCGTCGGCGTGGCGCAGCCGGCGGCGGTGGCCGCCGCGAACGCACCCGCGGCGCCGAGCAGCGAACGGCGGCGAAGGAGCTCGGGCCCGACCTCTCGCGCCGTCGCGCGCACGACCTCTCGCGCGGTCCCTCGCACGGCCTCTCGCGCGGCCTCTCGCGCGGCCAAGTGGCGCGCCGCGCTCAGCGGGCCACCGGCATCGCGAACTCGGCACCCTTGGGCGTGCTGTCGGGCCAGCGCTGCATCACGCTCTTTTGCCGCGTGTAGAAGCGCACGCCCTCCTCGCCATAGGCATGCATGTCGCCGAAGAGGCTCTTCTTCCAGCCGCCGAAGCCCTGCCAGGCCATCGGCACCGGAATCGGCACGTTGATGCCAACCATGCCGACCTGCACCCGGCGCGCGAACTCGCGCGCCGTGCCGCCATCTCGCGTGAAGCAGGCGACGCCGTTGCCGAACTCGTTGTCGTTGACGAGCTGCACCGCCTCGGCGAGGTCCTTCACGCGCATGCACGCGAGCACGGGGCCGAAGATCTCTTCCTTGTAGATGCGCATGCCCGGCCCGACATGGTCGAACAGCGTGCCGCCGGTGAAGAAGCCGCCCTCGAACCCGGCCACCTTGTGCCCGCGGCCGTCGACGACGAGCCTGGCGCCTTCCTCGACGCCGACGCCGATCATCCGCTCGATGCGGTCGCGCGCCTCGCGCGTGACGATCGGGCCCATCTCGGCGTCGGGCTCGAGGCCGTTCGCGATCTTCAGCTTCTTCGTGCGCTCGGCGAGCATCGGCATGATCTGCTCGGCGACGCCGCCCACCAGCACGGCCACGGAGATCGCCATGCAGCGCTCGCCGGCCGAGCCGTAGGCGCTGCCGATGAGCGCATCGACCGTCTGCTCGAGGTCGGCATCGGGCAGCACGACCATGTGGTTCTTCGCGCCGCCGAGCGCTTGCACGCGCTTGCCGTGGCGCGCGCCGGTCTCGTAGATGTACTGCGCGATCGGCGTGCTGCCGACGAAGCTCACCGCCTTCACATCGGGATGCGTCAGCAGCGCATCGACGGCCACCTTGTCGCCCTGCACGACGTTGAACACGCCGTCGGGCAGCCCCGCCTGCTTCAGCAGGTCGGCCATGAACAGGCTCGCGCTCGGGTCGCGCTCGCTCGGCTTGAGGACGAAGGCGTTGCCGCAGGCCAGCGCCACCGGGAACATCCAGCACGGCACCATGCACGGGAAGTTGAACGGCGTGATGCCGGCCACCACGCCGAGCGGCTGGCGCAGCGTCCAGTTGTCGATGCCGGCGCTCGCCTGGTCGGAGAAGTCGCCCTTCAGCAGCTGCGGGATGCCGCAGGCGAACTCGACGATGTCGATGCCGCGCGTCACCTCGCCCTGCGCGTCGCTGAACACCTTGCCGTGCTCGGCGGTGATCATCGCGGCGAGGGTGTCGCGGTGTTGATTCAGCAGCGCGAGGAAGGCGTTGAGCACGCGCGCGCGGCGGATCGGCGCCATGTCGCCCCAGGCCGGCTGCGCCGCCTTGGCGGATGCGACCGCGGCGGCGACATCGGCCTCGCTCGCCAGCAGCACCTGGCGCGCGGCGGCGCCGGTGGTCGGGTTCCACACCGTCTGGCTGCGTACCTTCGCCGGGTCGCCGCTGCCGCGCACGGGTGCGCCACCGATCCAGTGGCCGACGTCGGTGGTCTTGGTGAAGGCTTCGGGGGCGCCCATGGTGTCGGTCTCCTGCGGCGGTTGGGGACACGGCAGTCTAGTGCGCCGCCGGCGGGCGAGCGCGGATCCGGGGCACCGGTCGCCGCGCCCCGGCGCGGATCGGGGCTGATCCCAGGGCGCGTCTCAGCAGGAATCAGGGCAGCTCGGGCGGGATCAACCGCTCGGCCAGCGCGCGGATCGAAGCTTTCAGCTCCGCCCAGCCGGCGTCGGACTGGATGTCGATGCCGCCGAAGTTGCGGATGCGGCGCGCGCGCAGGGCGAGGTACTGCACGCCGGCCACCAGCAGCAGCGTCATCCCGCGCAGCTGCGGCACGCGCTCGAAGGCGGCGCCGCCGAGCACGCGCGTGGCCTCGGCGCCCCACTCCTCGCGCTCGGTCTCGAGGATGGCGGTCAGCTCGTTGCGCTCCTCCACCTCGGCGGCGAGCACGGCCAGCGTCAGCGGGCGCCGGCGCAGCTCGTCGATGAAGTGCTCGAAGAAGCATGCCCAGCGCTCGGCGGCCGGGCGCTGCAGGAAGCCCTCGCCCTCGCGCTCGAGCAGGTCGGCCACGCTCGGCCAGAAGCGGCCGCTGGCGCCCCAGGCGCGCAGCAGTTCGGGCAGGCCACCGAAGTAGCGGTAGATGAGCACCTTGTCGACGCCCGCCGCGCGCGCGACGCTGCCGACGCCGATGGCCTTGAAGCCCTCGCGGGCCAGCACCTCGCCCACCGCGGTGAGCAGGCGCTCCTCGGTGGCGGCGCGGTCGCGCGGGCGCGGCGCGCTGCGCTCAGGCATGCCGATCCGTGCGCGAGGCGGTCGGCGCGCTCGGGGTACCCGGAGCCGACTCAGCCACGCAGGTGCGCCTGCAGCCCGCGCCGCGGCGCCGGCCCGGCGCTGGGGGCGTGGCCGATCCGGGCCCACATCTGCACCGTCTGCCGCGGCGGCGCGGCGCCGAGCAGGCGGTGGACCTCGGCGTAGGGCGCCGCCATCTCCGGGTATTCCTGCAGCGCCTGCGACAGCGGCTGCATCACCAGCCCGGCGGCGGTGGCGGCGAGCTGCACGCGTGCGTAGGCGCGGCCGGCGTTCACCTGCGTGGCGCGTTCATTGCCTTCGCTCGTGAGCCACAGGAAGGCCGCCGTCGAGTCCATCTTCTGCGCGAAGTCCTTGATCTGGCTGCGCACGGCAAAGCTGTCGGGCGGCGGCGCCTTGCTGCGGTCGAAGAGGCCGAGCTTGTCCAGCGCCACCACCATCGGGTCGAGCAGCGTCAGGCCGTCGCGGTACTTCGCCACCTCGGCGGCGCCGACGCGCATCACCTTCAGCGACTCGAGGAAGGTGCGCGGGGTCTCGAGCTCGATGCGCCAGGCCTCGTTGGCGAGCGCCCGGTGGCGCGCGAGCAGCTCCGGCTGCGCCGCATCGACGTGGCCGAAGGCAAGCGGCTGCGCCTGCGGCTGCACGGCCGCGGCGGCAGCCGCGGCCATGGCCTGCCAGGCGTCGGCGCCGATGCGGCGCTGCGGGGCGTAGGCGAGCCGGTTCGTATGCCGGCGCTTGATGGTTGCGAACAGCGGATCCTTGGGCACCGCGGCGTCGGGCGTCACGCGCAGGCGCGCCACTGGCCGCGCGTCGAGCTGCCGCGGGCCCGGCGGCCCCTCGGGGAAGAGCTGGACCTCGGCGCGCTGGCCGCGCTCGCGCAGCGCGATCTCGAGCAGTTCGATGAAGGTGCCCTGGCTCATCATGATCTGGCGCGACCAGGGGTCGGTCTCGGGCAGCAGCCGCGTCAGGTCGCAGCGCAGTTCGATCTCACCCGGGCGCGACAGGTCAACGAGCCAGGACTGCAGGTTGTGCGAGTGCGGCGCCAGCACCGCGTGGCCGAGCGCCCAGCGGCGCGGGTCGGCGTTGGCGGCGTCGTCGCGGCCGGCCTCGGCCCAGGCGGCGATGGCCTCGGCGGGCATCGCCTGGGTGCAGCCACCCAGGCCGGGGCCGAGGATGACGCCCCCGCCGAGGAGTTGAACGAAGGCCCTGCGTTGCATCGTGCGCCCATTTGTCACCGTGTGGTGACAGCTTAAGTCACTATGGAGTGACACGTCAAGCGCCATCTGCGGACGAGGCATGGATGCAGCGCCCGCGCGCTCGGCGGCCCCCGCCGAGGCGCACGAAAAAAAGCGGCCCGCTGCGAGCAGCGGGCCGTGCAAGTCCTTCGAAAAGGACGTCGTTGGGATCGTTGGCCCGTATCGCTTCTGTTTCTGAGGATGACGGGCGGGCAAGCCTGCGCGCGGAAGACGTTGCGGGACAATCCGCTGCGCGTTGCCTGGGTGCGCCAATCTAGCCGCCCGCCCCGCCCCGGCGCACCCCCCGGGCGCAGGAAGAGGCCCGCGCGCCACACCGATGCGTGATCTTTCCGACACCGAAATCACCCGCCTCCAGACGTTGCTCGACGAGCGTGCCGCGGCGGCACCGGCCGACGCGCCGCTGGACGTGAGCGCGCTCGACGGCTACCTGTGCGGCGTGTTGCTGCAGCCGCAGGCGCTGGCCGAGCGCGACTGGTGGCCCTTCGGCGAGCCGGCAGCGGGCGCACCGGCCGGACTCGCGCCGCTGGTGCGGCAGCGGCACGCCGTGCTGGCCGAGGCGATCGCCGGCCGGCGCTGGTTCGACCCCTGGATCTTCGCGCCCGGCGAAGAGGACGGCGACCACGCGGAAGCCGATGGCGAAGGCGCCGGTTCGGGCGGCGCGGCGGGCCCGCTGAGCGGGAGCCTGCTGCCCTGGGTGGCCGGCTTCGCGCTCGCCGCCGAGCGCTTCCCGGCCCTGCTGCGCCACGACGAGCAGGCGCTGGCCGAGCCGCTGGCACTGCTGTACCAGCATTTCGATGCCGAGGATCTCGAGGGCCTCGAGGACGAGCCGGCGCTGGCCGCTGCGCTCGCCGCCGCGGAGCCGCCGGGGGACATGACCGAAGCGGCCGAGGACCTCGTGCGCGCCGTGCTGCTGCTGGCCGACGTCAGCCGGCCGGGTGCGCCGCCGCCTTCGCCGGGGCCCCGAACAGGGCCCGCGCGTGCCAGCCCAGGCCCTGGGCCACGCTCGAGAAGCGGTCGCCCCGCACGCGCTCGGCGCGGCTGAAGCCGGCGGCGATGCGCTCCACCAGCGGCGCGAGGCCGGTCGAGCCGCCGGTGAAGTAGATCGCGTCGACCGCCTCGGCCGTCGCGCCGGCCTGACGCACCGTCTCGTGCGCCGCGCCGACGATCTGCGCGAAGTCGGCGTCGAGCGCGCCTGCCGCCGCCGTTTCATCGAACGCCGCCGCGAGCCCCGGCTCCCACTGGCCGAGGTCGATGCGCGTGTGCCCCGCCTCGGCCAGGGCGATCTTCGCCGCCTCGGCCGCGGCGGCCAGGGCGTGGCCGAGCCGGCGCGTCAGCACGGCCAGCAGGCGCTGGTAGTGGCGCGCGTCGGCATACCAGCCCTTCATCGTGCGCAACTCGGCCAGGCGGGCCGGGCTGTACAGAGTGTTGATCAGGTGCCAGGTGGCGAGGTCGAAGTAGATGCCGCTCGGCACCTCGCGCGCCGCCTCGCCGGGGCGTTTGGGGTCGGGCGGCCGCAGCGCACCGTAGCCGGCCAGCGGCAGGATGCTCGCCAGTTCCACGCGGCGGTCGAAGTCGGTGCCGGCCACGTGCACGCCGTGGCTGGCGAGGATGTCGTCGCGGCGGTCGAGGCGGCCGCGGCGCGCCGGCCCGATGCGCACGAGCGAGAAGTCCGAGGTGCCGCCACCGATGTCGGCGACGAGAACCAGTTGCTCGCGCGTGGCGCGGCTCTCGAGGTCGAGCGCGGCGGCGATCGGCTCGTACTGGAAGTGCACCTCGGCAAAGCCCGCCTGGCGCGCGGCGCGCTCGAGCGCGGCCTGCGCGGCCGCATCGCGCGGCGCGTCGTCGTCGACGAAGAAGACCGGCCGGCCGAGCACGACGCGTTCGATCGGCGCGTTCGCCGCCGCCTGCGCCAGGCCGCGCAGGTGGCGCAGGTAGCCCACGACGACATCGTGATAGCGCACCGAGCGGCCACCGCCGATGTCGGTGCTCTGCTCGAGCAGCGTCGAGCCGAGGATGCTCTTCATCGAGCGCATCAGGCGCCCGTCCTGGCCTTCGACGTAGGCGGCCACGGCCGCGCGGCCGTAGTGACGCTCGGCTTCGCGCTCGTTGGGCGGCGTGTCGGCGCGATAGAAGACCGCCGTGGGCATCGTGACGAAGCCCGGCTCGAGTTCGACGAGGCGTACCGCGGCCCCATGAGCGGTCTGGGCACCCGAGGCTCCCTCGGCCGCGGGCAGCGCCACCGCCGAGTTGGAAGTGCCGAAGTCGATGGCCGCGTAGGCGGCGCCGTTGGCGGCCCGGTTGGCGGCACCGACGCGCGGCGTGGCGAGTTGCGTCCGTCCCATGAAGGGCGCGCATTCTAGGCAAGCGTCTGCACAACTTGCGCATGCGGCTTCGTCCACCGGTGGGTGGATGGCCAGTGAACTGCGGCACGTCCTCCCCCTACTTCGCGATTTTCGAGATCGTGCCTTCGCGAGACACTGCGCGCAGAAGAGTAGGCCGCACGTCGCACCACCTCCCCAACCGGGTCCACGACGATGAACAAACCCGCCACCCCGCCCCGCTGGTACCAGCCCTGGCGCGCCTCCGAGGGCCGCGTGCAGGACCCGGCCGACCTCGGCACCTGCTACGGCCTCGAGATGACCCTCACGGCCGAACCGGCACCGACCAAGACCGCGGCGGTGCCGGCGCGCCGGGTGGGCTGGATGCAGCGGCTCACCTCGAGGGCCCGGGCCGCCTTCTGATCCGATCTGATCCGAGGGGCGGACTCCAGAACATCATCACCGGGGCGGCATTCACCGCCCCGGTTGCTTTTGTCGCGCGCCGCGGCCGGGCCGGGCGGCGCGCGACCGCTGGCGCTCAACGCACCAGCAGCACCGGCACCTTCGTCCCGGCCATGACCTTGGCCGCCACCGAGCCGAGCACGAGCCGCGCCAGCGCCCCATGGCCATGCGAGCCCATGACGATGAGGTCGGGCTTGCTTCGGGCCACCTGGGCGACGATGGTCTCGGCCGCCGGGCCGGCCTTGCTGACGCAACTCGCCTTCAGGCCCTGGCGCTCGAAGAAGGTCCGGATCGGCTTGAGCACCTTCTCGGCGCTGTCGTCGTAGTAGCTCTTCAGCGTCGCCTTGTCGAGCACGGAGGCGGGGCGCGGCGGCACCAGCGGCACGGCGTGCACGAGGATGTATTCGTGCTGTGCACCCAGCCACTCGTCGTGCGCTGCCAGGTAGGCGAGCATGCGCTTGGTGTACGGGCTGCCGTCGACGGCGAGAAGGATCTTCATGGTCGGCTCCGCGGGGCCGGCTTGCAGGTGCCGGCGATTGGCCTGAGTTTGGCCTCAGTGTCGCCGCGCGACCGGGGCCGCGATTGATCTGGCTCATGAGCCGCAGCGGCGCGCCCGCTCTGCTCGAACCCCGCGTCCGGCGGTGGCGGCATCGCCGGCGCCGGTCGTGCTCAGATCTCGATCAGTCGCTGCGCATCGAAGCCGGCCGGCTCGCCCTTGTCGGCCATGCCGCGGGCCTGGCAGACGACGCGCGTGGGCCGCAGCCCGGCGCGCGGCACGAGATAGTCGTGGCGGCAATGCAGGTGGCCGTGCAGCCAGAGGTCGGCGCGCGGCAGCAGGTCGTCGTCGGCGTTGCAGAAGCTCGCCGTGCCGGGCTGCGCGCCGTAGCGCGGGTCGGCGCTCGCGAGGCTCGGGCCGAAGTGCGTGACGACGATGGTGGTGTCCCAGCGCCGGTCCGCGCTTCTCGCGGCGGCGCCGGTCCGGCCGGCGGAGCGGCCCAGCTCGCCCTCGAGCCAGGCGCGGCAGGCGAGGCCCTCCTCGCGAATCGCTTCGGCGTCCAGCGGCCGGCCGCCGCGCGTGCCGCCCATCAGGCGCAGGAAGTAGCGCGCCGAGCGCATCGCGCGCTCGCGCTGCTCGGCGCCGAAGAGGTCGAAGTCGCTCCAGCGCGGCGTGCCGACGAAGCGCACGCGCCGGCCGTCGGCGGCGGCGACGAGCGCCGTCTCGCGGTAGAGCATCGTGAAGCCCAGGCGCTGGCACAGGGCGCGGAAGGCGGGCAGCGCGCGCGTGATGTCGCGGCCGTCGAACTCGTGGTTGCCCGGCACCACGAGCACCGGCACCGGCCAGCCGGCGAAACGCGTGTAGGCCGCCCAGGTGGCGTCGATGTCGCCGGCGAGCACCAGCAGCTCGGCGCCCGCCAGCGGCTCAGGCTCGAAATCCTCGGTCTCGAGGTGCAGGTCGGACAGCAGCTGCAGCTTCATGGGCTGCGGCTGCCCGAAACCGAACGGGGCGCTGCGCCCGGGGCTCGCGAACTCAGGCCGCCAACCGCTGCTCGATCATCGCCTTGGTGGCCGGCAGCTGCGAGGGCAAGTGGTACGACAGCTGCGTGAACAGCGCGTCGTGCAGCTTCAGCTCCTCCTGCCAGGCGGCGCGGTCGATGCCGATGACGGTGTCGAACTGCTCGCGCGTGAAGGGCAGGCCCTGCCAGCGCAGGTCGTCGTAGCGCGGGCTGATGCCGAAGAGGTTCTCGGCTCCCTCGGCGCGGCCCTCGATGCGGCCGAGCATCCACTCGAGCACGCGCATGTTCTCGCCGTAGCCCGGCCACACGAACTTGCCGTCGGCACCCTTGCGGAACCAGTTGACGCAGTAGATGCGCGGCAACTTCGCGCCCGACTTCTCCAGCCGTGCGCCGAGGTCCAGCCAATGCTGGAAGTAGTCGCTCATGTTGTAGCCGGTGAAGGGCAGCATCGCGAACGGGTCGCGCCGCACGACGCCCTGCGCGCCGGCCTGCGCCGCGGTCGTCTCGCTGCCCATCGTCGCGGCCATGTAGACGCCTTCGGCCCAGCTGCGGGCCTCGGTCACCAGCGGCACCGTCGTGCTGCGCCGGCCGCCGAAGACGAAGGCGTCGATGGGCACGCCCTCGGGGTCGTCCCACTGGTGGTCGAGCGCCGGGTTGTTGGTCGCCGCCACCGTGAAGCGCGAGTTCGGGTGTGCCGCCGGGCGCGGCTTGCCGTTCGGCTCGGGGTTCGCCTTCGCGATCGCCGGGGTCCAGTCGCGGCCCTGCCAGTCGATCAGGTGCGCGGGCGGCTCCTCGGTCATGCCCTCCCACCAGACATCGCCGTCGTCGGTGAGCGCGACGTTGGTGAAGATGACATCGCGCCTCAGCGAATCCATGCAGTTCGGATTCGTGTGGTAGTTCGTGCCCGGCGCGACGCCGAAATAGCCCGCCTCGGGGTTGATGGCGTACAGGCGCCCGTCGCTGTGCGGCTTGATCCAGGCGATGTCGTCGCCGATGGTGGTGACCCTCCAGCCCTCGAAGCCGGCGGGCGGCACGAGCATGCTGAAGTTGGTCTTGCCGCAGGCGCTCGGGAAGGCGGCGGCGACGTGGTATTTCTTGCCCTGCGGCGAGGTGACGCCGAGGATGAGCATGTGCTCGGCCAGCCAGCCCAGGCCGTCGCGCGCTGCCGCCGTGCGCCCCATGTCGCTGGCGATGCGCAGCGCGAAGCACTTCTTGCCCAGCAGCGCATTGCCGCCGTAGCCCGAGCCGTAGCTCCAGATCTCGCGCGTGGCCGGGTAGTGGACGATGTACTTGTTCTTGTTGCAGGGCCAGGCGACGTCCTTCTGGCTGGGCGAGAGCGGCGCGCCCACGGTGTGCACGCAGGGCACGAAGGCGCCATCGGCGCCCAGCACCTCGAGCGCGCCGCGGCCCATGCGCGTCATCACGCGCATGCTCACCGCGACATACGGGCTGTCGGTGAGCTCGACGCCGATGTGCGAGATGTGGCTGCCGAGCGGCCCCATCGAGAACGGCACCACGTACATCGTGCGGCCGCGCATGGCGCCGCGAAAGAGCGCGGGCGTGCCGTCTGCAAGCCCCGTCTGCAGCAGTGCGCGCATCTCGGCCGGCGCGACCCAGTTGTTGGTCGGGCCCGCATCCTCCTGGCGCTCGGTGCAGATGAAGGTGCGGTCCTCGACGCGCGCCACGTCGGCCGGGTCGCTGCGGGCGAGATAGCTGCCGGGGCGCAACCGCTCGTCGAGCTTCATCAGCGTGCCGGCGGCAACGAGTTGGTCGATCAGCCGCTGGTACTCGGCATCGCTGCCGTCGCACCAATAGACTTCGTTCGCTTCGGTGAGAGCGGCGACCTCGGCCACCCACTCGACGAGACGTGCGTGCCTGACGTAGGCCGGCACGTTCAGGCGCAAGCCTTCCAGCGCGGGACGGTTCATGTTGAAAGCTCCGATCATGGGACAGTCGATAAGACGGGATGGGGCGAGCCTCGTCGTGATCGGCGCCGGCGCCGCGCCGGCGCGCAGACGGGGTTCGCCCCATGCCGCCCTGGGTGTCTGCGCAGCCTACGAAATGGCCGCGTTTACCTGGGAGGGAGGGTCATTCTCGATCCAATGTACCCACCTCGTAACCGCCGCAGCGCGGGGGTCCATGCGTTTTCCGTATGGCTTTATGCGCACCGCTGGAGCCGAGGCATGAGGGTGCTGCAGGTCTGCACCGGCCGCGCGCAGGAAGTCACGATCGCTTCCCGCTCGGTCTTGACGGCCATCGGCAAGCGCACTCGCGAGGGCCCCGTCGCGGTCACCGTGCTCGGGCTCGAGGGCGACGAGCAGGCCGACCCGAGCGCGCACGGCGGGCGCAGCAAGGCGGTCTATGGCTACCCGAGCGAACACCACGCGTTCTGGCGCACGGTGCGGGCGCAGGCACGCGTCTCGGGTGTCTCGCGGTGGGACGAGGCGCTGCCGCCCGGCCTCTTCGGCGAGAACCTCGTCCTCGAAGGCCTGGTCGAGGACCGGCTGTGGATCGGCGACCGCCTGCGCCTGCCCGGCTGCGTGCTCGCCGTCAGCGAACCGCGCCACCCGTGCTTCAAGTTCAACGCCGCCATGGGCTTCGCACAGGCGGCCAAGCTGATGGTGCAGTCGGGCTATTGCGGCGCCTACCTCGGGGTGATCGAGCCGGGCACGGTGAGTGCAGGCGATGCGATCGAGCTCGTGCCCGGGCCGCGCGAAGTGAACCTGCGCGAGCTCTTCAGGTCGCGCGCCCGCGCCTGACGGTCCTGGCGCTCGTGCGGGTGCACGCGCGGGGGTGCGTACGCGCGCCACGCTGACGCGGTGGCAACATCGGACCATGCTCGCCTACCGCCACGCCTTCCACGCCGGCAACCACGCCGACGTGCTCAAACACCTGGTGCTGGCGGAGCTGCTCGCCTACCTCAACGAGAAGGAGAAGGGTTGGCGCTATGTCGACACGCATGCCGGTGCGGGCGGCTACTCGCTCGAGAGCACCTATGCGCAGAAGCACCGCGAGTTCGATGCCGGCGTCGGCCGGCTCCTGCAACGGGCCGAGCCCTCGCGTGCTCAGCCGGCACCGGCACCGGTGGCGAGCTACCTCGAGCTCGTGCGCCGCTTCAACGACGGCGGCGCGCTCAAGCAGTACCCGGGCTCGCCGGCCATCGCACGGGCGCTGATGCGGCCGCAGGACCAGCTGCGGCTGTTCGAGCTGCACCCCACCGAGCACAAGATCCTCGAGAGCTATCTCGGGCACGAGAGCGGCTGCGAGGTGCGCCTGGCCGACGGCTACACGGTGCTGAAGTCGGTGCTGCCGCCGCCGACGCGCCGTGGGCTGACGCTCATCGACCCGCCCTACGAGCTGAAGACCGACTACCCGAAGGCGCTGGGCGCGCTGCGCGAGGCTTTGACGCGATTCCCCGAAGGCATCGTGATGGTCTGGCTGCCGCAGGTGCAGCTTGTCGAGGCGGTGCAGCTGCCGCAGCGCCTGAAGGCGAGCGCGCAGGCGCAGGCGAAGAAAGGCTGGCTGCACGCCCGCCTGACGGTGGCCGAGGCCGGCGCGCGCGGCTTCGGCATGATGGGCAGCAGCGTCTTCGTCGCCAACCCGCCGCACACGCTGCACGGCCTGCTGCAACCGGTGCTGCCGTGGCTGGCGCGCGAGCTGGCGCAGTTCGAAGGCGCCAAGGGCTTCGTCGAACGCTCCGCGTCCGCCTGACGCGACGGCCGCGTCCAGCCCGGCGTGCGCATCGCCCGCCACAGGACCTTCGTGCCGCGCCATCCGGGGTTGCCGGTTGCGGCGTTGGCGCGCTCGCAGCGCCAACTAGCACTAGCACTAGCCGGCGCGCGCTCCCGATGCGCGCGCCAGCCGCCAGACCATCGTGCCGAGCGCGGCTACGCCGACGAGCAGCACCGCCCACAGCAGCGCCGGCCGCCACGCGACCAGGCGTTGTCGCCAGGCCTCGGCGCGTGCGACGGCCTCGTTCTCGCTCCACGCGCCAAGCGAGGCACGGCCGAGCCGCGGGCGCTCTTCGTCGAGCGCGGGCACCAGCGTCGAGATCGGCAGCGCGCCGGGCAGCACCCCGGGTGCCGCGTCGGTCGATCCAGCGAGCAGCCGGTACGGTGCCTGCCCCTGCGCGGCGAACACGATGCTCGACAGCTGCGCCTGCACGGCCAGCGGCGTCGCCGGCAGCGGCCCGGAGCGGACATCGGGCACGAGGCGCAGGTGGCGCACGCTGGCGCGCAGCACCAGCGGCGGCGGGCGATCGACATGGCCGCTGCGCTCGATGCGGTAGAAGACCGTCTGCGCCAGGTCGCGCCAGGGCTCCTCCTCACGCGCGCGGCCTTGCACGCGCACCGGCGCCACGCGGTGCGTGGCCGGCAACTCCAGGTCGATCTCGAGCACGGGCAGCACGGCGCCGAGGTCGTAGCGCAGCGCCCCGGGCGCGTCCTGCGGCGCGTCGGACGAAGGCTTCGCCCTCTCCTTCGCTGTCTCCTTCGCTGTCTTCTCCGCCGCATCAGCCGCACCGGCCAGCGGCTGCACGACGAGCGCCGTGGGCGCATCGAGCACGACGCTGCTGCGCAGCGAGCGCACCTGCAGCGCTGAAATGAGCACCGGGGCATTCGCCGCGTCCAGCCAGCGCAGGCGCACGAAGCGCGGCACGCCGGAGGTAGGAAGCATCACGTTCGGCTGCGTCAGGCGGCCCGCCGCCGAGTCAAGCGCCAGCAGCTGACCGCCGCCTGCACCGCGCCATTGGCGCAGGTCGTCGCTGACGGCCAGGTCGAAGGCAGCGCCGAACACGACCGGTCCCGACCAGGCGAGCCGCAATGACGTGGGCGGGGCTTCATCGCGGGTGCGCTCGCCGAGGTCGAAGAGCCAGCCCGGCGCGGGACCGGCCTGACCGGCCTGCGCTTGCTGCATGGGTGATCGCGTGGTGCCGGCGGGGCGCGGGGATGGGGATGGCGACACGGATGGCGATGCGGGTGGCGCGAGCCTCCTGACGGTGATGCGATCGCCGACCACCCGCACCTCCAGCGGGCTGGCCGGTTCCGCCTCGCCCGGCCGGCGCGGCGGCAGCGGATACAGCGCGGCGGCGCGCGTCGCTTCGCCGGCCTGCGCCTCGTTGGCGCGCGGCGCAAGCAGCGCGAAGGGCACGCGTTCGCCGCGCGCGTCGACGATGCGCAGATCCGCCAGGCCCGGCCGGCGGCTGTGGGCATAGACGCTCACCGGCAGCGGCAAGCGCACGAAGGCGCCGGCCTGCTCGACGGCGATGGGCGCCTGGTACCGGAAGCCTTCGCCATCGCTGTCGCCTTCGGAGGCCATGGCCGCAGGCGCCGTTGCCGTCGCCGTCGCTGTCGCCAAGAGCCACGCCATGCACGCGGCTCGGGCGCCTTCTGGCGTGATGAGCGGGCATGCCCGAAGAACCCTCGACCTCTTAGGCCTTGCCATCGCTCGCCTCCCTGACCGCGGCCGCTCTCGTGCCCGTGCCCGTGCCGGGCAAAGGCGCCACGTATCCGATGACGAGCATCAGCAGGCCCACGCCGATGAACGAGACGATGCGCGTGACCGTGCCGCTGCCCGAGAGGTCGACGAGCACGAGTTTCACCACCACCGCCGCGAGCAGCGCCGCCCCCACCACCCAGGGCGCGCGCAGGGCGCGCCGCGCCGCCAGCCACATCAGCGCCAGCGCCGTGGCCGTCCACAGCAGCGTGATGCCGGTGTGCACGGGCAGCGAATGCGCCCAGGCCTGCAGGCGATACGGCACGCCGCCGTAGTGGTGGAAGGCGCGGATGAGGATCGCGTTCAGCCAAACGAAGCCGGCCAGGCCAAGGGCCGCCGGCACGAGCCGGCGTTGCGCCGCAAGGGCCGAGCGTGCCTGCTCCGACTGCAGCCAGCGCCACACGCCGACGAGCGCGACGCCGATGCCGATGTCGAGCGGGTTAAGCAGCGGCACGTGCGGCAGCGGCTGCGCCGCGCCGTTGCTGAGCGCATTGGCCAGCAGCGTCCACAGCCACAGCGCCAGCGCCAGCGCGCCCGCCGCCCACAGCCCGTAGGCACGCGGCGCGGCCGCGACCGGCCAGCGCCGCGTGAGCGCCGGCCGCAGCAGCGCCATCAGCAGCAGCGCGGGCGCCACCAGCCAGCCCAGCCAGGCCCAGGCGCTCGCCGCGTCGCCCCACTGTGCCGTCAGTGCACGCCCGCCGAGCGCGCCGAGCGCAGCCAGCACGAGCACGCCCAGGCCATGCACCCCCTGCCGCACAGGCTCGTTCCAGCGCGGCGCCGCCCAGCGCAGCACCGCCAGGTGCGTGGCCAGCGCCACCGGCCAGGCCCAGAAGCCGCCTTCGGCGAGCGGTTGGCGCAGCGCCGCCAGCGCATCGAACGTGGCCAGCACCAGCAGCGGCCCGTGCAGCACCGCCACCCAGGCCGGTGCCGGCCAGTCCCAGCGCAGTGCCAGGGCGATGCAGCACAAGGCGATGGCGCTGCCCGTCACCAGCCAGGCCGCAAGGCCGAGAGGCGCCTGCACGAAGCGGTCGATCTGCACGGCCGCCGTGCCGAGCGCGAACAGCAGGCCCCAGCCGACGAGCAGCGGCTCGGCCGCCGCCTCGCCCGGCATCGCCCGCCCCGCCGCCGCGCCGCGGCGCACGAAGAACGCGGCGAGCAGCGAGCCGGCCACCGCCATCAGCCCATTGAAGAGATGGCCGTTGAACACGACGCGCGGCGCGCCGTGGCGCTCCATCGCCCACAGCAGGGTCGGGCCGGCCAGTGCCAGCAGCGCATAGCCGAAACCGCGCGCCAGCCGCCGCCCCTGCCGGAACCCGAGCCACACGAGCCCGGCCCCTTCCAGCGCCCAGGCGCCGGCCGTGCTGCGCGCGTCGAGCGCGAACGGGATGACGAGGGTGAGGAAGACGACGGCGATCGCGAGGCTCGCCTCGAACACGAGGGCCATGCCGGCGCGCCGCCGCAGCCACAGTGCCAGCAGCACGTAGAAGGCGGCCAGCGCCAGCGCCGACAGCGCACTGCCGAAGGCCCAGTGCCGCACCATGCCCAGTTGCAGCGCAAAGGCGATGGTCGGCAGACCGAACAGCAGGCTGCCGTTCAGCCAGGCGGCGCCGCGCCCTGCCGGCGGCTCGGCACCGGTCTCGTCGCCTCGTGCCGCCGCCTGGCGCGCCGGCAGCAGGCCGACGGCGACGAAGAGCAGGAAGAAGGCGATCAGGAACGCCTGGCTCGAGGCGTAGCGCTCGGCCCGGTAGTCGAGCAGGCCCCAGGCCGTGGCGACGCCGAACGTGGCGATGAAGCCGATCAGGTTGAGCGCACGCCAGTGCCTGAACCACGCCACGCCCGCGATGCCGAGGTCGAGCGCGAGGTAGTAGGAAAAGAGCGCGACATGGTTGCCGCTGCCGGTGGAGACGATCAGCGGCGTCGCGAAGCCGCCGAGCGCGCCGACGACGGCGAGCGAGCGCGCGTCCTGCAGCACCGCCAGCGCGGCGGCGAGCGCGGCCACACCGACCATGAGCGCGAAGGCCGCCAGCGGCGGGATGACCTGGTAGGTGCGGAAGGCGACGAAGAGCGTGAGGAAGAGCGTCGCCACGGCCGCGCCTTGCAGCACCTGCGCATAGCCTGCCCGCGCATGCCGCAGGCGCCAGCCGAAGGCGAGCAGGCCCACGGCAGCGGCACCGATGGCGGCAAGCCGCAGCTCGATGGGCACCTGCACATGCTCGCTCGCGAACTTGGCGAGGAAGGCGAGGCCGACGAAGAGGATGGCGACGCCGAGCTTGACGATGGTGTTGCCGCCGAAGAGCCAGGCCTTGACGGGGGCCAGCCAGTCGCGGGGTGGCGTCGTCGGCGCGCCGGGGGTGGCCGGGGCCGTCGGGGGCGACGGGGGCGTCGCTACCGGCGCCGCCGTGGCTGGAACGACCGCCGCGGGCGCGGGCTCGCGTTCGGGTTCGCGTTCGCGTTCGCGTTCGGGTTCGGGTTCGGGCTCGCGCTGCATCGCGACGGCCTGCGGCGTGGGCGATGCCTCGTGCGCGTGCTCAGGTGGCCGCGTGTCCACCGTTGCCGTTGCGGCTGCCGCCTCCTTTGCCGTGGCCGCTGCCGCGGCCGCTGTCTCGCTGCCACGCGCCCCCGCCAGCGAACGCCGCAACTCGGCGATCGCCGCTTCCTGCCGTGTCGTGCGCACGAGCAGCCCCGCGAGCGCGGCACCGACGGCCGCGCCGAAGAACCCGTCACCCCAGGCGCCCCCGAGCAGGGCGCCGGCAATGATGGCGATGATGAGCATGAACCCTCGCTCCCGGTCATCCGGACGCAGGCACTCTAGCGTCGCCCATGGCTCCGCGGCGTTGCATGCCTGCGCCGAATCGCAGGTATCGCGGCATGCACCTCGCGGCATCGGGCACGCCCCCACCGCCGACGGTGCCCGTGGCGAGGTCCGTGCGCTCAGAGCCTGGACTGAGTCCTCAATCGACGCCGCGCGCGCGGTCGGCCTTGAAGCGGCGCGCGAACTCGCCGAAGCGCCCGGCGTCGAGCGCCTCGCGCACCTCGCGCATCAGGTTCAGGTAGAAGTGCAGGTTGTGGATCGAGCCGAGCATCGGCGCCAGCATCTCGCCGCAGCGATCGAGGTGGTGCAGGTAGGCGCGGCTGAAGTTCGCGCACGCGTGGCAGGTGCAGGTGGGGTCGACGGGCCGCTCGTCCTCGCGATGGCGGGCGTTGCGGATCTTGAGGTCGCCGAAGCGCGTGAAGAGATGGCCGTTGCGCGCGTTGCGTGTCGGCATCACGCAGTCGAACATGTCGACGCCGGCAGCGACGCCGTCGACGAGGTCTTCGGGCGTGCCCACGCCCATCAGGTAGCGCGGCTTGCCGCGCGGCAGCCGGCGCGGCGTGTGCGCCATGATGCGCTGCATGTCCTCCTTCGGCTCGCCGACGCTGACGCCGCCGACGGCATAGCCGGGGAAGTCGAGCTCGGCGAGCGCAGCCGCCGACTCCTCGCGCAGCGCCTCGAACATGCCGCCCTGCACGATGCCGAAGAGCGCGTTGCGGTTGGCCAGGCGCGCGAACTCGTCGCGGCTGCGCGCGGCCCAGCGCAGGCTCATCTGCATCGACGCGCGCGCCTCGGCCTCGGTGGTGCGGTGGTCCTGCGTCTCGTAGGGCGTGCACTCGTCGAGCTGCATGGCGATGTCCGCGTCGAGCACGGTCTGGATCTGCATGCTGATCTCGGGCGTCAGGAAGAGCTTGTCGCCGTTGACCGGGCTCGCGAAGCGCACGCCCTCCTCGCTGATCTTGCGCCCCTTGCCGTCCGCGCCGGAGAGGCTCCAGACCTGGAAGCCGCCGCTGTCGGTGAGCATCGGCCGCGGCCAGCCCTCGAAGCGGTGCAGGCCGCCGAACTTCTTCACCACCTGCAGGCCCGGGCGCAGCCACAGATGGAAGGTGTTGCCGAGGATGATGGACGCGCCCATCTCCTCGAGCGAGCGCGGCAGCACACCCTTCACCGTGCCGTAGGTGCCCACGGGCATGAAGACCGGCGTCTCGACGACGCCGTGATTGAGCGTCATGCGGCCGCGACGCGCCTCGCCCTCGGTGGCGAGCAATTCGAACTGGAGCATGGGCCGCGATTGTCGGGCCCGAGGCGCAGGCGCCCGGCTCCAGCCGCCGCGCAACTGCAGCGGCGCCGTGCCGGCGCGAACTACTTCTTGGCCGCCGGCGGCAGCGCGAGGATCCAGGCGACGAGCTTCTTCGCGTCGGTCTCGGAGATGGCCACCTTGTTCGGCGGCATCGCGAGCCCCGAGACCTTGCCCTTCCAGTGGCTCTCGTAAGGGCTCGAGCCCATGAGGACGGTGCGGGTCAACTGCGCCTGCGCGTCCTTGGCGCCCTTGTACTTCACGGCCACGTCCTTCCAGGCCGGGCCGACGGGCGGCAGGCCGTCGGGGCCTTTGCCGCCGGGCTCGAGGCTGTGGCAGGTGATGCAGCCACTGGTGCTGGCCAGCGTGAGCATCGCCTCGTCCGGGCCGGCGGCCAAGGCCGGCGCGTGCGCGACGCCGGCAAGGAGCAGGGACAGGATCGTTGCGCGGGCTTTCATCGGTTCTCCGAAGCGTGGTTGTGTGCGTGGGGGACTTGACGATCAAGATAGAGCGCCCAGCGGCGCGGCCCTTGACCTTCCGCAAGCTCGCGCGGGTCTCGTCAGGCTGGAGCAGGACAGCGCGGCAGCGGCGCCACGCCTGTCTCAGACTGGAGCAGCCCCTTCGGCGCGCGCCAGCCACATGCAGTCGCCGTAGCTGAAGAAGCGGTAGCGCGACTCGATCGCGTGCCGGTACAGCGAGCGCACGTGGGCGTGCCCGGCGAAGGCGCTCACCAGCATCAGCAACGTGCTCTTGGGCAGGTGGAAGTTGGTGAGCAGCCGGTCGACGACGCGGAACTCGAAGCCCGGCGTGATGAAGAGGTCGGTCTCGCCGCGGCAGGGCTCGACGATGCCCCGCGCCGAACGGCGCGCCGCCGACTCGAGCGCGCGCATCGCCGTCGTGCCGACAGCGACGATGCGCCCGCCTGCAGCGCGCACGCGCGTCACCGCTTGCGCCGCGGCCTCGCCGACCTCGAACCACTCGCTGTGCATGCGGTGCAGGGAGATCCGCTCGGCACGCACCGGCTGGAAGGTGCCGGCACCGACATGCAGCGTGACGGTGGTGCGCTCTACGCCGCGCGCGGCCAGCGCCTCGAGCATCGCCTCGTCGAAGTGCAGCGAGGCGGTGGGCGCGGCCACGGCGCCCGGCCGCGCCGCCAGCACGGACTGGTAGCGCGCCTCGTCGGCGGCGGTGTCGTCGTGCGTGATGTACGGCGGCAGCGGCACGTGGCCGAAGCGCTGCAGCAACGCCAGCGGCTCGGAGGGAAAGCGCAGGTGGAAGAGGGCGTCCTCGGGCCCGGCGCGGCCGAGCACTTCGGCCTCGAAGCCCGAGCCGGCGCCCGCACCCGGCGCGCCGCCGAAGCGCAACGTCGTGCCCGGTCGCGGCGACTTGCTGGCGCGCAGGTGCGCCCAGACCTCGTGCGCCCCCTCGCCCGCATTCGCCGCCGTGGCCGGAGGCGGCAGCACGCGCTCGACGAGTGCCTCCACCGCGCCGCCGGTGGGCTTCTCGCCGAGCAGGCGTGCACGCACGACGCGGGTGTCGTTGAAGACGAGCAGGTCTCCGGCTCGCACGAGCTGCGGCAGGTCGCGCAGATCGCGGAACTGCCGGTCGATCGGCCAGGCGCCGCTGCCGTCGAGCAGCCGTGAAGCGCCGCGCTCGGCCAGCGGGTGCTGGGCGATCAGCTCGGCGGGCAGCGCGTAGTCGAAATCGTCGAGGGTGAGCTCGGTAGGCATGCGGCGCGGTTGCTGCACGTGACGGCGCAGCGGGTGACGCAACTGACGGCGCAACCAACGGCGCAGGTGGCAAGGCCGTGCGGCAGCGCTTGGGCGGCGCGGGTCAAAATTGTCCCATGCCCCTCTCGACGGCCGCACTCCCCGACCGGGCGCCTTGACATTGCGCGCCCGCAAGGTCACGCCGCCCTCCGCCGGCCCAGGCGCAGCCCCGGCGGCGAATGCCACCGGCCCGGGCAAGACCGGCGCTGCCGCCCCGCTCTCGGCGCCGGCACGGGCCATGCTCAAGCTCGGCCTCGTGCGCGACATCGACCTCGCGCTGCATCTGCCGCTGCGCTACGAGGACGAGACGCGCATCACGCCGATCGGCGAGCTCGAGGAGGGCGACACGGCGCAGGTGCAAGGCGAGGTGCGCGACTGCCGTGTCGAGCAGTCGCGCACGCGCCGCCATCTCGTGGCGCGGCTGCGCGACGGCGGCGGCGAGCTGGTGCTGCGCTGGCTGCACTTCTACCCTTCGCAGCAGAAGCAGCTGGCCCCCGGTCGCCTCGTGCGCGTGCGCGGCGAGGTGCGCAGCGGCTTTCTCGGCCTGGAGATCGTGCACCCGGTGCTCAAGGTGGTCGAGCCCGGCACGCCGCTGCCGCAATCGCTGACGCCGGTCTATCCGAGCACGGCGACGCTGCCGCAGGCCTATCTGCGCAAGGCCGTCGACTCGGCGCTCTCGCGCGCGCCGCTCGACGAGATCCTGCCGCCGCAGGCGCTGCCGCCCGGCCTGCCGCCGCTGCGTGCGGCGCTGCTGGCGCTGCACCACCCGGCGCCGGGGCGGCCGCTCGCGTCGCTGGAGGACCGCAGCGACCCCGCCTGGCAGCGCCTCAAGTACGAGGAGCTGCTGGCGCAGCAGCTCTCGCAGGCGCAGGCGCAGGCCGAGCGCGCGCTGCTGCGCGCTCCCTCGCTGCGCGCCGTCGGGCCCGATCACCTGCGCGGCCGGCTCGCCGCAGCGCTGCCGTTCCGGCTCACCGCCGCGCAGCAGCGCGTCGTCGCCGAAATCGAGCGCGACCTTGCACTCGACAAACCGATGCACCGCCTGCTGCAGGGCGATGTCGGCAGCGGCAAGACCGTCGTCGCAGCGCTCGCCGCCGCCACCGCCATCAGCGCCGGCTGGCAATGCGCGTTGATGGCGCCCACGGAGATCCTCGCCGAGCAGCATTTCCGCAAGCTCGTCGGCTGGCTGGAGCCGCTCGGCGTGCGCATCGCCTGGCTCACCGGCAGCCGCAAGGGCAAGGGACGCAAGGAGATGCTGGCGATGGTCGCCAGCGGCGAGGCCGCGCTCGTGGTGGGCACGCACGCCGTCATCCAGGACGACGTGCAGTTCGAGCGCCTCGGGCTCGCGGTGGTGGACGAGCAGCACCGCTTCGGCGTCGAGCAGCGGCTGGCCCTGCGTGCCAAGCTGGGCGCACGCTCGCTCGAAAGTGCTGCGTCCGGCCCGGCTTCATCGGCAGACGCCCGGCCGGGCGCACCGCCGGGCGCGAGCGATCCGCCACCACTGGAGCCGCACCTGCTGATGATGAGCGCGACCCCGATCCCGCGCACGCTGGCCATGACCTACTACGCCGACCTCGACGTGAGCACGCTCGACGAGCTGCCGCCCGGGCGCACGCCGGTGCTCACCAAGATCTTCGCCGACGACAAGCGCGACCAGGTCATCGCGCGCATCCGCGACGAGCTCGCGCAGGATGCGCCCGACGCCCATGGCGGCTCTGCCCGCCGGCAGGTCTACTGGGTGTGCCCGCTTGTCGACGAGAGCGAGCATGTCGACCTGCAGAACGCCACCGCCACGCACGCCGAGCTGAGCGCGGCGCTGCCGGGCACGATGGTCGGGCTGCTGCACGGGCGCATGCCGGGTGCGGAGAAGGCGGCGGTGATGTCGCTCTTCACCGGCGGCCAGATGCGGGTGCTGGTGGCGACCACCGTCATCGAGGTCGGCGTCGACGTGCCGACGGCCAGCCTGATGGTCATCGAACATGCCGAGCGCTTCGGACTCGCGCAGCTGCACCAGCTGCGCGGGCGCGTCGGGCGCGGCGCGGCAGCGAGCGTGTGCGTGCTGCTCTACAGCGGGCCGCTCTCGCCCACCGCGAAGGACCGCCTGCGCGCGATGGCCGAGACGAGCGACGGCTTCGAGATCGCGCGCCGCGACCTCGAGATCCGCGGCCCGGGCGAGTTCATGGGCGCGCGGCAAAGCGGCGACGCCCTGCTGCGCTTCGCCGACCTCGCCACCGATACCGCGCTGCTGGAGCAGGCCCGCGAGACGGCGGCGTGGCTGCAGCGCGAGCAGCCGCAGGCGGCGGCGTTGCATGTCGCACGCTGGCTCGGTTCGCGGCAGGATTACCTGAAGGCCTGACGTTCCCTGGGGGCTCGTGTCATTGGCGGCCCGCAAGCGCCCGAGATAATCCGCGCCCATCATGATGGACGCCCTGCCCCAACTGCTCGACTTCGTGCTGCACGTCGACCGCCACCTGCGCGAGTTCGTGCTGGCCTATGGCGCCTGGGTCTACGCGTTGCTCTTCGTCATCATCTTCGTCGAGACGGGCCTCGTGGTGATGCCCTTTCTGCCCGGCGACTCGCTGCTCTTCGTCGTCGGTGCGCTGTGCGGCGTCGGCCTCATGCACCTGGCGCCTTCGATCGGCCTGCTCTGGCTGGCCGCGGTGCTCGGCAACCAGACCAACTACACCATCGGCCGCGCCGTCGGCCCCAAGGTGTGGGGCTGGGAGCAGAGCCGCTGGTTCAACAAGCGCGCCTTCGAGCAGGCGCACGCCTTCTACGAACGCTATGGCGGCGTCACGATCATCGCGGCGCGCTTCATGCCCTTCCTGCGCACCTTCGCGCCCTTCGTTGCCGGCGTGGCGGCGATGACGCGCAGCAAGTTCAGCTTCTACGACGTCACCGGCGGCGGCCTGTGGGTGGTGAGCATCGTCGGCGCGGGTTACCTCTTCGGCAACCTGCCCTGGGTGCAGGCGAACTTCAGCCTCATCGTCTGGCTGATGATCCTGGTGCCGGGCGTGCTCGCCCTGTTCGGGGCTTGGCGCGCGCGGCGCAAGGCGGCCGGCGAGGCAGCGGCAGCCTGACCTGCTCCCTCTCCCGCCCCATCTCCACGCTCATCCCAACCCTCTCCCGCCTTGCGGGAGAGGGGCGCGATCAGAACGCCTGCCCCACCGTCAGGTAGCCGCGCGTGCGCCCGCGCCCGGGGATCGGGTCGAGCGCGTGCCCGACGCCCAGGCGCAGGTCGATCGCCAGCGCATAGAGCAGCTTCGCCTCGCCGCGCAACTCCAGGCCCACGCCGCGGCGGTAGTCGTCGGGGTTGTTGCGGCCCGCCGCCCACGCGGCACCGATGTCGTAGAAGACCGTCGCCGCGAGCCGGTTGATGCCGAGCGCCGGCACCATGCCGTGGCGGTCGATGTCGACGAGCGGCATGCGCCACTCCACGCTCGCCAGCCGCGCCTGCTGGCCGCGCAGCTCGGGCTCGTCGCCGCGGTAGCCGCGCAATGCGATCTCGCGGTTGTTGAGCGCGAAGCCGATGGCGCGGCCCGTCTCGGTGGCGCCGCCGAGCTGGAACGGCCGCGTGCGTTGGCGCGCGCGCGCCTCGGTCAGCCGCAGCGCCAGCACGCCGCGGCCGATGCCGAAGTAGGCGCGCGCGTCGGCGCGCACGACGAGGCCGTCGTAGTCGGGCGCGGTGTCGTTGCCGCGGCCTTCGAAAGGCTTGTACGACTCGCCGCGCAGCGTGAGCTTCAGGCCGCGGTTGGCACCGTCGGAGTACCAGTTGGCGCCGCGGCTGTCGTAGTCGGCCACGAGCGCGGCGATGCGCTCGTCCTGGCGGCGATCGGCCGTGCCGCCGGCCACCGCGACGCGCTCGATGCGGTCGAGCGCCGCGCCGATGCCCAGCGACACGCGGTGCGCAAGGCTGTTCAGGCCCGGCACCGGGAACAGGCTCAGCCACTGCGCCTGCAACTCGCGGTCGTACTGTGTCGTCGTCTCGTCGCCGCTGTCGCCGGTCCAGGCGCGCGCCACGAGCTTGCGGTCCAGCGCCAGGCCGGTGTGGCCGCGGAAGACGTATTCGACGCCGCCCAGCCACTCCTTCTGCGAGGTCTCATATTGCAGAGTGGCGGTATAGGCATGCCAGCCGACGGCATCGGCGCCCGAGGTGCTGGCACCGTAGGCGGTGAGGCCGCGGTCGCTGGTGATGGCGGGGAACCACGAACGCGGATACATCGTTCGCCAGGCCGCATAGGGTCGCGCGGGGCCGAGGTCGGCGGCGGCCGCGGTGGTACCCGCTGCGCTCACCGCGCCGGCTGCGCTGCCCGTGCCGCCCGCTGCCCCCGGCGCGGCCGCGCCCGAGGCAGCGCGGGTCGCGGCCACGCGCTCCTGCAGCGGCGGTGCCGTCTCCATGAAGCGAAGCTCGTAGCCTTGCGCCGCGATCACCACCACCGCCAGCGAGCCGTCGGGCGCGCCACCGCCCTGCGCCACCACGGCGGTGTGGCTGTGCGTCAGGCGCTGCCATGCTCCGTTGCGCGCGAGTCGCCAGACGTTCGGCACGCCGCCCTCGACCGCCACCATCTCGAGCCCCGCCGGCCCGTGGCGCAGGTTGGCGATGGGGGCGTCGTGCACGAGGCGCAATCGTGGTTGCGGTTGCGGTGTCGCCGCCGCGGTGTCGAACTCGATCACCTGCCAGTCGCCCTCGCGCCGCGTCACCGCGTGCAGCGTGCGCCCGTCGGGAGCGAGCGCGATGTCGATGATGTCGGTGCCTTCGGGCGGCGCGTACAGCACGGCGGGAGGCTGGCTGCGCGCGTCGGGGTTGAGGCGCACGAGGCGCGTGCGGCCAGCGTCGAGCTGGATCGCCACCAGCTCGCCCGTCGGTCGCGTCGTGGCCACGACGCCGCCGCTCGACGACAACGTGGCGCCGAGCTGCACGGCGCGCCGCAGGTGCGCGCAATGCGTGAGCTGCCTCAGGCTCGAGCCCTGCAGCCGGTAGACGTCGTAGCCCAGATAGCGCGTGCGGCAGAGGTCGGGCTGCATCACGAGCACGCTGCCGTCGGCGGCGGCTTCGAGGCGCGCGCCGCCGAGCACGGTGGTGACGCGTTCGCGCACAATGCCGCCGGCGCCGGCACCGTCGCGGCGCAGGCGCTCGATGCGCGGCGCGCCGAGGCCGTCGTCGACCACCGCGAGCACCGCGCCGTCGGGCAGCGAGGCGAGCGAGGGCACCTCGAAGATCGGGCCGAGCCAGCGCCGGCCGGTGGCCTCGGGCACGCGCTCGATGGGCGCGGCACGCGCGGCCACCTGCTCGTTCAGGTCGGCGAGAAACTCGTCCCACAGCACGTCCATCATCTTGCCCGTGGCGCCCCAGGGCATGCTGTGCAGGCGCGGCGCGAAGCCGATGTCGCCGCTGTGCTGTTCGACCATCTCCTGCGTCTTCGTCGGCCCGTAGCGGCGGTGGATGAACTCGAAGAAGTAGGCGCCGTAGAGATACTGCTTGGCGAGCGGGAGCGCGCGGCCGTCGGCATTGAGTTCGGCGAGCTTCAGGAAGCCGCGCTTGCGCTCGGCGCGCAACCAGGCCTCGAAGGTCGGGCCCTTCAGCCGCCCGCGGCCACGGCCGGCCTGGTCGCGGTCGCTCTCCTCCCACACCGCCAGCCCCTCGAGGAACCAGCCGGGGCTGAACACGTTGGGCACGAACCAGGCGATGCGGCCGAAGATGTTCTGCAGCACGCGCGGGGCGCCCCGCCGCTTGTCCAGGTGCACCGCGTGCGTCAGCTCGTGCACCAGCAGCAGGTCGAGCCAGGCACTGTTGTCGAGCAGCTGCCCCTCGTCGGGCGGCGTGAGGAAGACGCCGATGAGGTTGAAGGGCAGCGGCGTCGAGAAGCCGTTGGAGATGTCGAGCTCGGAGTAGACGGCGATGTCGATGCGGCTCTTCGGCTCCCAGGCCAGCGCCTGCGTCACGCGCGGCCAGGCGCGCTCGGCAGCGCGCACCACGGCCTCGGCCTGGGGGCGCTGGCTGGCGCGGTAGTGGATGCGGAAGTGGGCGCTCTCCGCGGTGTCCCACGGCGGGCCCGGGTCGGCGCTCTGCGCGCGCGCCGCGCCGGCCGGCAGCAGCGCGGCAGGCAGCGCCAGGCATAGCGCGAGCAGCGCGCGCGCCGCGGCCCGGCCGAACATCGACGGCAAGCCTGTCATCGTCTCCCTCCCCAGGGGCCGCGCCTGGCGCGGCGTGATTTCACGGTTCCTGCGAGCGGGCCAGCCGTTCGCTCTTCCAGTAGACGTCGTCACCGCCCAGGCCGTCGAGGTTGGCGCGGTTGAGCACGCGCGCGAGCACGAACATCAGGTCCGACAGGCGGTTCAGGTATTGGCGCGGGGCCTCGTTCACCGGCTCGGCCGCGGCCAGCGCCACGACGGCACGCTCGGCGCGCCGCGCGACGGTGCGGCTGACATGCGCGAGCGCGGCGCTGCGCGTGCCCGCCGGCAGGATGAATTCCGCCAGCCGCGGCAAGCCAGCGTTGTAGTGTGCGAGCGCGGCGTCGAGCGCGGCCACCGCCTCGGCCTTGACGAGGCTGTAGCCGGGAATGGACAACTCGCCGCCGAGGTTGAACAACTCTTGCTGGACGACCACGAGCAGTTCGCGCACGTCGGCCGGCAGCGGCTCGGCCAGCAGCACGCCGAGCGTGGAGTTGAGCTCGTCGACGTCGCCCATCGCGGCGATGCGGCGGTGGTCCTTGGGCACGCGCGTGCCGTCGCCGAGGCCGGTGCTGCCGTCGTCGCCGGTGCGGGTGGCGATCTGCGTGAGTCGGTTGGCCATGACGGCGCCGATTCTCGCCGCACCCGGAGGCCGACGGGGCGCGCGCGGCGCTCCGGCCGCCGACGCGCGGCGCTGTATTTGTATCGGCGCGTTCGCGCCGGCGGTGGGCCCGGGCCGGCCTCTCAGCCGACCAGCCGCACCATCAACCGCTCGAGCAGCGGGCGCTCGCGCCAGGCCGCCACGGCACGCGAGGCAAAGTCGCGTCCGCGCCGGCTGAGGCGGAAGTAGCGCACATGCTCGAAGCCCTCGGGGTTCTCGAACTCCTGCACGAGTTCGTAGCGCAACAGCGGTTCGTGCGACGTGTAGACGGCAGCGCCATCGACGACCCAGCCGCCGGCGTGGTCGCCCGCATGCACCAGCACATGCCCGCGCCGCAGCGCGCACAGCACGTCGATGAATTCGCCCCGGCTCGCGATGATCGCCGGCGCGGGACCTGCGGGGGTGGAGGCTGGTGTGGAGGCTGGGGCGGAAGCGGAAGCAGCGGCCATGAAGAAGCGACTCCGGGGTTCAGATCTCTGTGGCGGGTCCGATCATGTTGCGCCGCAATGCCTCGGTCCGGCGTGTGGAATTGCGGCGCGCTGCGGCGCCAGTTCACGGCATTGCGGGCTGGCCGCTTGGCCGCGTTCCAGGCTGCGGCACGGCGCGCCGGCACCTGCGCACGCCGCCGCGGGTCGGCTCCTAGAATGAGTTTGCCTACCGGAGACGCGCCATGAACGCACCGCACGACCTGAATCCACGCGCCGCCCTGCGGCCGGTGCCGGCGGCCATGCTCGAGGCGCTGCGCGCGCGTTTCGGCGATCGCTGCTCCACCGCCGCGGCGGTGCGCGAGCAGCATGGCCGCGACGAGTCGGTCTACGCCGCCACGCCGCCCGAGGTGGTCGTGTATTGCGAGTCCACCGCCGACGTGGCCGCGGCGGTGAAGCTGGCGCACGAGCACTCGGTGCCGGTGATCCCGTTCGGCATCGGCAGCTCGCTCGAGGGCCATGTGCTGGCCGTGCAGGGCGGCGTCACGCTCGACGTGAGCCGCATGGACCGCGTGCTGCGCATAGCCACCGCGGACCTCACCGTGACCGTGCAGCCGGGCGTCACGCGCGAGCAGCTCAACCGCGAGATCAAGGACACGGGCCTCTTCTTCCCCATCGACCCGGGCGCCAACGCCACCCTCGGCGGCATGAGCGCGACGCGCGCCAGCGGCACCAACGCCGTGCGCTACGGCACGATGCGCGAGAACGTGCTCGGGCTGGAGGTCGTCACCGCCGCCGGCGAGGTGATGCGCACCGGCACGCGCGCCAGGAAGAGCAGCGCCGGCTACGACCTCACGCGCCTGTTCGTCGGCAGCGAGGGCACGCTCGGCATCTTCACCGAGATCACGCTCAAGCTCTACCCGCTGCCCGAGGCGGTGAGCGCGGCGATCTGCCACTTCCCGAGCGTCGACGCGGCGGTGCGCACGACCATCCAGGTCATCCAGATGGGCGTGCCGATCGCCCGCTGCGAGCTGCTCGACGCCAACGCCATCCGCGGCGTCAACCTCTACGCCAAGCTCGGCCTGCGCGAGCAGCCGATGCTGCTGATGGAGTTCCACGGCAGCGAGGCCGGCGTCGCCGAGCAGGCGGCCACGGTGCAGGAGATCGCGCGCGAGCATGGCGGCGCCGACTTCCAGTGGGCGACCACGCCCGAGGAGCGCAGCCGCCTGTGGACGGCGCGGCACAAGGCCTATTTCGCGGCGCTGCAGACGCGCCCGGGCTGCCGCTGCCAGAGCACCGACACCTGCGTGCCGATCTCGCGCCTGGCGGAGAGCATCAACGAGAGCATCGCCGAGAGCGACGCCGCCGGCATCCCGTACTGGATCGTCGGCCACGTCGGCGACGGCAACTTCCACCTGAGCTGGCTGCTCGACCCCAACGACCCGCGCGAGCTGGCCGAGGTCGAGCGCCTGGGCGTGCAGATGGTGCAGCGCGCGTTGCGGCTGGACGGCACCTGCACCGGCGAGCACGGCATCGGCCTGCACAAGATGGGCTACCTGCTCGACGAGGCCGGGCCGGTGGCGGTGGAGATGATGCGCAACATCAAGCGCACGCTCGACCCCCGCAACATCATGAACCCGGGCAAGGTGTTCGCGCTTTAGGCCATCTGCAGGCCCGACGCCGGCGCTCGGGTGTTGCTCCCTCTCCCGCAGGGCGGGAGAGGAAGGAATTCAGCGCCGCACGTTCGAGATCTCGACCACCAGATCGCGTGCCCCCGGCGCGACGGGCGCCGAGCTGCCTTCGAGGTCGCCGGGTTGCGCCATCGCTTGCCCGCTCTTGCTGACGCGGGCCGTGATCACCACCTGCTGCGCCGATGACAGCCGCGCCGCCGGTGACATGGCCAGGCTGTCATCGAGCGTGAAGGTGGCCGGCAGGTCGGCCACGCGCCTTTGCAGGATGGCCAGCGGCATGCCGCCGCCAGGGCCACCTGAGGCAGCGCGCGCGAAGATGAAGACGACATCGTTCGGCGACGCCTGCGCCTTGAGCGCCGCGGAGAGCCGCACGGTGCCGCTGATGCCCGGCCCGGCGGCCGAGGCTGTCGGCCCCGCCGTGCCGCCCGAGGCACGCGCCGCCGGCGGCGCAGCGGACGGCGCCGCAGCGGCATTGCGTTGCCGTGCCTGCGCCTGCGACACGCCCTCGCGCGCCAGCTCGACGAGCCCGTCGCCGGCGGGGCCGATGTCGAGCACCTCTTGCCAGCGCTTCTGCGCAGCCGCGTAGTTGCCGCGCTGGAATTCGAGCGTGCCCACGAGCACGAGCGCCTTGATGTGCCGCGGGTCGAGCTTGAGCGCGCGCTCGAGCAGGCGCGCCGGCTCGCCGTCGAGCGTGCGGCCGTTGAGGACGCCGAGCGCATCGGCATAGTCGGTCATCGTCACCGGGTCGTCGGGCTTGATCGCCAGCGCCTTCTCGTACGCGGCGGCGGCCTCGGCGTAGCGGCCGAGCGTCATCTGTGAGCGCCCGAGCAGCGTCCAGCCCTCGTGGTCGCCGGGCGACTTGTCGAGGCGCTCCTTGAGCTGCGCGACGAGCTTGTCCAGCTGCTCGGCGCCCGTGCGCTGCGGCGCGCCGGCCGCGCCGGCCGGTTGCGGCTCGAAGCCCGGCGGCGGCGTGCCCACCGCCTGCGGCGAGCCTTTCCAGCCGTAGCCGACCACGGCGAGCACGAGCACGAAGGCGGCGGCGACAGCCCAGAAGCGCCCCGACGCGCGCCCGCCGGCATCGGCTGCGGCAACGGGTGCAGCTGGCATGGCAGGCGTCGCGGGCGCGACGGGGGCGGCAGGCGCGGCGGTGGCGGAAGGCACCGGCGCCGATGCGGCCGCTGCGCCCTCGACCACGGCGGCGACGATGCGCTGCTCCAGCGCCGCGCGTTCGGCGGCATCGGTCTCGGGCACAGGCGTGCCGGCAGCCTGCCGGGCCTGCAGCGCGAGCCATTGCGCCCGCAGTTCGTTCAGGAGGGTCTGATTCATCGGCTCGTTGTTCTTCGCGGCGGCGGCGCCGCGTCATCGCGCGGGCTGGCGCACTGGGTCGGGGTCGCGGTCGGGATCGGGGTCGCGGTCGGGGTCGTCGTCGTTGCCGGGGTCGGGCTCGAAGGCCTCGTCGCCGGCGCGCGCCCGCCGGCGCAGCACGAGCACGAGCACCACCACGCCGCCACCGAACAGCAGCAGCGGCCCCAGCCACAGCAACGCCGTCGTCTCCTTCATCGGCGGGCGGTAGAGCACGAAGTCGCCGTAGCGCGCCGTCATGTAGGCCAGCACGTCCTTTTCGCTCTTGCCCTGGCGCAGCATCTCGCGCACCTGGTTGCGCAGGTCGATGGCCAGGCCGGCATGCGAGTCGGCGATGGTCTGGTTCTGGCAGACGAGGCAGCGCAGCTCGGCCGAGATCTTCATGACGCGCGCCTCGAGCTCGGGGTCCTCGGCCAGCGGCAGCGCGGGAGCTGCCGCGGCAGCAGCGGCAAAGAGAGCCACCGCCGACAGCACCGCCGCGGACAACGCCGTCATGAGCCGCCGGCCGAGCGCCGAGGGCCCTTCCGGGAGGGCCCTAGCCGCCATCGATGGCTTTCAGGAGCGGCTCGATCTTCGTGCGCAGCAGCTCCGCCGTCACCGGCCCCACTTGCTTGAAGCGCACGATGCCCTGGCGGTCGATGACGAAGGTCTCGGGCACGCCGTAGACGCCCCAGTCGATGGCCACCTTGCCGTCGCCGTCGTGCAGCGACATCAGGTACGGGTCGCCGAGCTGGCGCAGCCACGGCTGCGCGTGGGCGCGCTGGTCCTTATAGTTGAGGCCGACGATCGGCACCTTGCTGCGGCGCGCGAAGTCCACCCACAACGGATGCTCTTCGCGGCAGGGCCCGCACCAGCTGGCCCAGACGTTGAGCACCCAGACGCGGCCGAGGAAATCCTCGCGCTTCACGCTCGCCGCGGCGTCGTCCAGGCGCGGCAGCGTGAAGCCCGGCGCCGGTTTGCCGATCAGCGGCGAGGGCACCTCGCGCGGGTTGAGCGAGAGGCCGCGGCCGAGGAAGACGGCCAGCACCGCGAACGACGCCAGCGGCACGAGGAAGAGCCAGACGCGCGAGCGCGCTGCGCCGGCGGGTGTCGTCACCTCGCTCATGCCAGGCCGGGCCGCGCCTCGCCGGTGCGCACCTGCGCTGCCGCGCGCACGCGGTAGCGGCGGTCGCCGGCGGCAAGCAGCCCGCCGAGGGCCATCAGCACGCAGCCGCCCCAGATCCAGTCGACGAAAGGCTTGATGTACACGCGCACGATCCAGGCCGCGCCGTCCTCCACCGGCTCGCCCAGCGACACGTAGAGGTCCTGGGTCAGGCGGGTGGCGATGGCGGCTTCGGTCATCGGATTGTCCTGCACGCGGTAGACACGTTTCTCGGGCAGCAGGTCGACCACCTTGACCTTGCCCTCGCCCTCGCCGCGGGTCACCTCCACCCAGCCCTGCACGGCGCGGTAGTTGGGGCCTTCGCGCTCGCGCAGCCCACGCAGCGTGAACGTGAGGTCGGCGATCGTGACGTGGTCGCCCACGCCCATCTTGACGTCGCGCTCGACCTCGAAGGTGCGAACCATCGTGACGCCGAAGATGAAGACGGCGATGCCCAGGTGCGCCACCCACATCGCCAGCACCGAACGCGGCACGAGCGGCGCGCGCAGGACGAACGAGCGCGGCACCGCCTTCAGCGTGGCCAGCCAGGACGAACCGACGAGGCCCGGGCGGCGCGGCGCCAGCCGCTCCCAGGCGTCGGCGGCGAGCGAGGCGACCACCCACCAGGCCATCAGCAGGCCGAGCATGGCCATCCAGGAAATGCCGCCGTCGTTGCCCCGGTGCATGAACGCCTGCGCGCCGGTGGCGAGCAGCGCCACCACGAGCGCCCAGCGCAGCCGCTTCGCGAGCTCGGGCAGCTCGGCCTGCTTCCAGCGCGCCAGCGGCCCGACACCCATCAGGAAGATCACCGGCGCCATCAGCGGCACGAAGACGGTCTCGAAGTAGGGCGGCCCGACCGAGATCTTGCCGAGGCCGAGCGCATCGAGCGCCAGCGGATAGAGCGTGCCCAGCAGCACGGCGCCGCAGGCGGCCACGAACATCACGTTGTTGGCCAGCAGCGTCGTCTCGCGGCTGGACCAGTGGAAGCGTGCGCCGAGGCCCACGCTCGGCGCGCGCCAGGCGTAGAGCGTCAGCGAAGAGCCGACCACGGTGACGAGGAAGCCGAGGATGAAAAGGCCGCGCGCGGGGTCGGTGGCGAAGGCGTGCACCGACGACAGCACGCCCGAGCGCACGAGGAAGGTACCGAGCAGCGACAGCGAAAACGCGATGATGGCCAGCAGCACCGTCCACGACTTGAAGGCGCCGCGCTTCTCGGTCACCGCCAGCGAGTGGATGAGCGCCGTGCCGACGAGCCAGGGCATGAAGGAGGCGTTTTCCACCGGGTCCCAGAACCACCAGCCGCCCCAGCCGAGCTCGTAGTAGGCCCACCAGCTGCCCAGCGCAATGCCCACCGTCAGGCAGGCCCAGGCCGTGACCGTCCACGGGCGCGTCCAGCGCGCCCAGGTGGCGTCGAGCCGCCCGCCGATGAGGCCGGCCACGGCGAGCGCGAAGGCGACCGAGAAGCCGACATAGCCCGTGTAGAGCATCGGCGGGTGGATGACCATGCCCGGGTCCTGCAGCAACGGGTTCAGGTCGCGACCGTTGGGCGGCACCGGGAACAGGCGCTCGAACGGATTGGAGGTGGTGAGCGTGAAGAGCAGGAAGCCCACCGCCACCGCGCCCATGACGCCGAGCACGCGGCCCACCACTTCGGCGGGCAGGCCGCGGCTGAAGCGCGCCACCGCCGCCATCCACACCGACTGCAGGGCGAGCCACAGCAGCAGCGAGCCCTCGTGCCCGCCCCAGACGCCGGCCACGCGGTACGGCAGCGGCAGCTCCAGGTTGCTGTGCAGGGCCACGTACAGCACCGAGAAGTCGTTGCGCACGAAGGCGGCGGTGAGGCTGGCATAGGCGAGCGCGATCAGCGCGCCGAGCAGGTAGGTGAGCGGCCGCGCCGTCGCCACCCAGCGCGGGCGCAGGATGCGGGCGCCGCCGAACGGCGAGGCGATCGGCAGCGAGCCGGCGATCGGCAGCACCGCCAGCAGCACGGCCACGCCGAGCGCCAGCCAGAGGAAGAAGTGGCCGGCTTCCGGAACGGCCGCGGCGATCATGGCTTGGCTCCTGCGCCCTGCGGGCCTGTGGTGACGAGGCTGCGTGCCGCCCGCTCCTGCGCCTGGCCGGCCTTCTGCAGCGCTTCGGCGGCCTCGGGCGGCATGTAGTTCTCGTCGTGCTTGGCGAGCACCTCGCGCGCCACGAACACGCCCGACTCCAGCTTGCCCTGCGCGACGACGCCCTTGCCCTCCTTGAAGAGGTCGGGCAGCACGCCCTCGAAGCGCACCGGCACCGTCTTGGCCGAGTCGGTGACGATGAAGTTCACGCGCACGCCCTCGCGCTTGACGCTGCCCGGCTCGACCAGGCCGCCGAGGCGGAAGGTGCGCCCGGCCGGCGCCTCGTGCGCCGCCACCTGCGTGGGCGAATAGAAGAAGACGAGGTTGCTGCGGAAGGCGTTGAAGACGAGCGCGGCGATCGCACCCGCCGCCAGCACGAGCAGCGCGGCCAGCATGAGCCGGCGTTGACGGGGTTTCAGCGTGGACATTTGCTTCACGACTCCATGGACGGCGCGGCATCGCCTGGCGCCTCTTGCGCTTCCTCGAACGATGCGTCGGCAAGGGCGGCCAGCGCGCGGCGGTGCTGCCGCGCCGCCAGCCACGGCTCGACGACGAGCGCCACCAGCGCCGCGCCGTACGAGCCCCAGACGTAGAGGCCGTAGCCGCCCATGGCGAAGAACTCGCCGGCGCTGCCCCAGTTCATGCCGCGCTCTCCTGCGGGCCACCGTGCCGCGGCGGCACTGCGGCGCTGCCCGCGACGAGCTCCTGCACCCACTGCGTATGCCGCTCGCGCACCAGCGCCATGGCGCGCGCGCGCATGAACACCACCGCGAAGGCGTAGGCCCAGCACGCGAACGTCATCAGCAGCATCGCGGCAAGCATGGTCTGCGCCATCTTCGGCGCCGCCGTCATGCTGATCGTGGCGCCCTGGTGCAGCGTGTTCCACCACTTCACCGAGAAGTAGATGATCGGCACGTTGACGCTGCCCACCAGCGCGAGCAGTGCGCCGGCCTGGTCGGCGCGCCGCGGGTCGTCGATGGCGTTGACGAGCGCGATGTAGCCGAGGTACAGGAAGAGCAGCAGCAGCTCGGAGGTGAGCCGCGCGTCCCACACCCACCAGGTGCCCCAGGTGGGCTGGCCCCACAGCGCGCCGGTGATCAGCGCCAGCGCCGTGAACATGGCGCCCGTGGGTGCGATGGCGCGCGCCAGCACCGAGGCCATGCGGGCGTGGAAGGCCCAGCCGATCGTGGCCCAGAAGGCCATGGCGAGATACAGCAGCATCGACAGCCAAGCCGCCGGCACGTGGATGAAGATGATGCGGTAGCTCTCGCCCTGCGTGGCGTCGGTGGGAGCGACGAAGAAGCCCACGTACAGGCCGGCCGCGCCGCAGGCCAGCGCCACCGCCCACAGCCAGGGCAGCGAGGCGCCGGCCAGCCGGTAGAAGCGCATCGGCGCGGCGAAGGTGAATAGGCGCAGGCGTTCGGCGCGGGAGGTCATCGTGGCCATGGGCGATTGCGGTGCCGCGGGTGGCTTCGGCGGGCCTGGCGGGCTTGGCAGCGGATAGCGCCCACCGCCGCCTCGCCGCGTCAACTCGCGGGAAGCCCGCCGCAGCGGTGCAGGCCGCGCATCTTAGGCGATGGCTCCGGGGCGCGCGGGCCCAATTGGGCCTGCGTTGAAGCAGGTCAAGTGAGAGTGCTTGCCAGCGGTTGCAGCGCGTGAGCGCTTGTCTCCGACTGCGCGAGATCAAGCCCGGGCGCGCGAAGCTGGGATTGCCGGCCGGATCACGTCAGCCCAGCGCGATGCGCAGTGCCGCCGCGGTGGCCGGCGGCGCGCCCACGAGCGTGCCGATGAGCAGCGCGGCCAGCAACGACAGGTGGCCGTCCACGGCCTGCCCGGCCTCGAGCGCCGACACCGCCCCGGCGCCGAAGATGAGCGCCGGCACCGCCAGCGGCAGCACGATGAGCAGGTTGAGCAGCGCACCGCTGCGCAGCCCGAGCGTCAGCGCCGCCGACAGGCCGCCGAGCAGGCTGAGGATGGGCGTGCCGAGCACGAGCGTGGCGACGAGCAGGGCGATGGCCTCGGCCGGCAGCCCGAACATCACGCCGATGAGCGGGCTCACCGCCACCAGCGGCAGGCCGTGCGTGAGCCAATGCGCCACCGACTTGGCCAGCGCGAGCAGCCAGGCCGGCTCGGGCGCGAGCAGCAACTGGTCGAGCGAGCCGTCGGCATGGTCGGAGCCGTACATCGGCGCCAGCGACAGCATGGCCGCCAGCAGCGCGCCCACCCACAGCACGCCGGGGGCGATGTGGCGCAAGGTCTGTGGCTCGGGCCCGACGCCGAGCGGGAAGAGGCTCGCGGCAACGACGAAGAAGACCACCGGCAGCAGCGCCTCGACCGGCCGGCGCGCCGCCAGGCGCAACTCGCGCGCCAGCACGGTGGCGAAGAAGGTGCTCATCGTGGCGCCTCGGCCACCGTCGGCGCCGGCGGCACCGGCACCGGCACAGGGCCGCTCGGGGCGCGCCCGGGCGGCGCCTCGGGCAGCATCACCACGCGCGGCGCGGGCCGCAGGCGCTGGATCTGCTGGTGGCTCGTGAACAGCACGCAGCCGCCGGCCTCGGCGACGCCCGCGAGCAGGCGCGCGAGGCGCTCGATGCCGTCGTCGTCGAGGGCGTCGAAGGGCTCGTCGAGCAGCGCCAGCGCCGGCTTGGGCGCGAGCGCCAGGCGGGCCAGTGCAACGCGGCGGCGCTGCCCCTGGCTCATCGTGCGCACGGCGCGACGCGCGAGCGGCCCGACGCCGAGCGCCGTGAGCGCCGCGTGCACTTCGGCCGCGCTCGCTGGCGTGCCGGCCAGCCGTGCCGCGAAGTGCAGCGATTCGGCTGCGCTCAGGTCGTCCTTCAACGCGTTGGCGTGGCCGAGGTAGATCAGCTGCCGGCGCCACTCGGGGCCGACCTGCTGCATCGGGCGCCCGCCGAGCCGCAGCTCACCCGCCGCCGCCGTGCCGAGGCCGGCCAGCGTGCGCAGCAGCGTCGTCTTGCCGCGCCCGTTGGCGCCGCGCAGCCAGACGATCTCGCCCGGCTCGAGGCGCAGCTCGAGCCCGTCGAAGAGGGCCCGTTCGCCGCGCTCGCAGCGCAGGCCGGTCGCTTCCAGGGGCGGCAGGGAGGGCCAGTCGGACACGTGCGGGAGAGTGAAGGGTGGCCCGGGGAACGCGCCGGGGAGTTGAGCCGGGGGATGAGCCGCGGATTGGCCGGGCGCGTCGCGGCGTTCGCGCGCTTCCTGCCGGATCGCGGAGCGCGACGGTAACACCGCGCACGCCACCCCCATCGGGGCGTCCTGGGTCGTCCCGCAGCCAGCGGTTGTCCGCCCCACGGTGCGCCCATAGGATCGGCCCACCATGCATCGCCTCGTCCTCTCGGCCCTCGGGCACCTGCGCACCGCATCAGCGGCTTCGGCGACGACGGCATTGGCGATGCTCGCGACGCTCGCTGGCTGGGGCGCGCTGCCTCAGCCCGCGCAAGCACAGGCACAAGCACAGGCACAAGCGGCGCCGGCAGACGCGGTGCTGCGCCCGCTGCTCGCGGTGGAAACGGGCAGCCATGGCGCGCCCGTGCGGCGCATCGACGTCTCGGCCGCGCGCGGCCTCGTCGTCACCACCTCCGACGACCGCACCGCGCGCGTCTGGGACCTCGGCAGCGGCGCGCTGCGCCATGTGCTGCGCCCTTTCGCCTTCGGCGCCGAGGGCGGGCGGCTGTACGGCGTGGCCATCCATCCGCGGGAGGCGCTGGTGGCGGTGGCCGGCACCACCGGTGGCTCCATCACCGGCCAGGCCGGTGGCCCGGCCCATCCACACCTCATCTACCTCTTCGACCTCGAATCGGGTGCGCTGCGCACGACCATCGATGCCAAGGCCGGCGACATCCGCAAGCTCGCCTGGTCGGCCGACGGCCAGGTGCTCCTCGCCGGCTACAACGGCACGCACGGCGTGCGCGCCTTCGCGCGCGATGGCCGCGAGCTGCTCGACGACCGCTACGGCGGGCCGGTGTTCGGCCTCGCCACGCACGCCGGCGGCCTGGCCGCCGCGGTGGGCCTGGACGGCACGTTGCGCGCCTACCGCATCGCCGCCGGCGGGCGCGGCGTCGAGCGCGCGGGCAGCGTCGCCCTCGGCGGCCACAGGCGGCCGGCCGGCGTCGCCTACAGCCCCGACGGCCGCCAGCTCGCGGTGGCTTTCGCCACGCGTGGCGAGGGCATCGAGATCTTCGACGCCACGACGCTGCAGTCGCTGGCACGCCTGCCCGCCCCCGAGTCGTACGCGGGCGACTGGCGCGTGCTCGCCTGGAGCGCCGACGGCCGCACGATCGCACTGGCCGGCACGGCGCACACGCGCGACGTTCTCTTTCCGGTCGTGAGCATCGACGCCGGCGCGCGCACGGCGAGCGCGCGCGTCGAGGTCGCGGCCGACAGCGTCACCGATCTCGTCGCGCTGCCCGGCGGCGGCTTCGGCTACGCGAGCTTCGACGGCTCCTGGGGCACCGTCGGCGTACCCGGCCAGACGAAGCCGCGCCGGGTGGGCGCGCCGGTGTTGGCGGTGCGCGGCGACTCGCCATTCGACCTCGAGGTCGCCGACGACGGCCTGGCGGCTCGCTGGGGCCAGCGCGGGCCCGGCCGCGGCCTTGCCTTCGCGTTCGACCGCCGCCGCCTCGTCGCGGGCGCGTCGATCGCAGGCATGAGCCCACGCGCGCCCGAGACGCGCGGCGGCGGCATCAGTGGCGGCCTCAGTGGCGGCATGAGCGTCGCCACCGACTGGCTCAAGGACGGCCGGCCGCCGGTGATCGGCGGGCGGCCGATGGCGCTCGCGGCGGACGAGCGCGGCCGCGCGGTCGTCGTGCTGCGCACGCAGCCCGGCGCGGCGGTGGTCGGCACCAACCGCGCCCTGCACCGCGTCGACGAAGCGGGCAACCTCGCCTGGCGCGTGGCCGTCGACACCGAAGTGCGCGCCGTCGACGCCAGCGCCGACGGCCGCCTGCTCGTGGCCGCGATGGCCGACGGCACGCTGCGCTGGCACCGCGCCGGCGACGGCCGCCTGCTGCTGACGCTGCTGGCGCAGGAGGACGGCCGCTGGGTCGCCTGGACACCGAGCGGCTTCTTCGACGCCAGCGCCGGTGCCGACCGCATCGTCGGCTGGGCGCTGGCGCGTGGCACCGCGCAGGCGATGGACTTCTTCTCGCTGGCGCGCTTTCGCGACCAGTTCAACCGGCCCGACGTCATCGACGCCGTGCTCGCCACCGGCGACGAGAAGGCGGCACTGGCGCAGATTGCCGCGCGCGCCGAGGCCGAACGCGTGGCCTTGCAGCAGGAGGCGTTGCGGCAGGCCGAAGCCGCACGGCAAGCCGAGCGCGAAGCGGCCGCCCGCGCCGAGCGGGCACGCGTGGCCACGCAGCTGGAGGCCGAACGGCGCGCCGCCGCCGAGCGCGCGGCGCGCGAAGCTGCCGTCGCCGCCGAGGTGGCGCGGCAAGCCGAGACCGCCAGGCAGGCCAGCATCGCGCAGGCGCGCGCGCAGTCCGAGCGCGAGGCCGCGGCACAGGCCGCCGCGCGCACCGAAGCCGAAGCGCGCGCCGCCGCCGAGCGCCAGCGGCAGGAGCGTGAAGCGGCCGTGGCCGCCGAACGCGAACGCCAGCGGCTCGAGGCCGAACGGCTGGCTGCCGAACAGCAGGCGCGCGAGCGCGAGCGCATCGCCCAGGAGGCGGCGCGCGAGGCCGAGGAGCGGCGCCGCGCCGAGTCGGCCCGCCGCGCGCTCGCCGAGCTGCGCGCGGCCGAGTTCCCGCCCGCCGTGCAAGGCGTCGGCGAGCCGCGCCTGAAGGCGATGGGCAACCTCGTGACCCTGCCTTTCGCGCTGCACTCGCACTCCGTGGCCGGCGAGGTCGACCTCACCGTGCGCGTGGCCGGTCGCCCCTCCCTGCCGCGCGAAGTGGTGATGCCGAAGGCGCTGAACGGCCTCACGCAGGGCTACGCGCGCGTCGAGCTGCCGGTGGCCGACGGCGTCAATCCGCTCGGCGTCGAGATCATCGCGAGCAACCGCTACGGCCACTCGGAGCCGCTCGTCTTCATCATCGAGCGCGAGCTGCCGCCGCCACCGCCCGGCGGCTGGCCGGGCGACCTCTACGTGCTCGCCATCGGCGTGGCGGAGTACGCGCGGCCCGAGTACCGCCTCGGCCTGGCGGCCAAGGACGCGGCCGACTTCGCCGCGGCCATGAAGCGCCAGGAGGGCCGCCAGTACCGCCGCGTCATCGTGCGCACGCTCACCAATGCCGAGGCGACGAAGGCGGCCGTGCTGCGCGAGTTCGAGTGGCTGCGCACGAGCGTCACGCCCACCGACACGGCCATGCTCTTCGTCGCCGGGCACGGCGTGAACGACGCGCAGGGCCAGTACTTCTTCATGCCGCACGACGCGCAGCACGAGCGGCTGCTCAGCACCGCCGTGCCGCAGGCGGCCATCGTGTCGACGCTGGCGCAGATCCGCGGGCGAACGCTGATGTTCATCGACACCTGCTTCGCCGGCAATGCGCTGGGTGCGCTGCACAAGGCGCCGAAGAAGACCGAGCGGCTGATCAACGACCTCTCGGCCAGCGAGAACGGCGTCGTCGTCTTCGCCTCCAGCACCGGACAGGAGGAGTCGCTCGAGAAGGACTCGTGGGGCAACGGCGCGTTCACGAAGGCGCTGCTCGAGGGGCTTTCCGGTCGCGCCGATTTCATGCGCGCCGGGCGCGTCACGTACGCGGCGCTCAACCTGTTCGTCTCCGAGGAGGTGTCGCGCCTCACCGACGGCAGGCAGCGACCAGTGTTCATCTCGCCGCGCGGCGTGCCCGATTTCGCGGTGGCGCGCCTGTAGCACGGACTTTCCCTCAGAGCCTGTGAACGGATCAGCCGCACCCGAGCGACGCGCCAGAAGGCGTCGGATCAAGGCGCAAAGCGCAGCCATATCCGGCGATCTGGCGAGCTTTGCAACGAAAAGCCGGCGCCTTCTGGCGTGGCGAGCGTGTGTGGATGGTTCGTTCACAGGCTCTTCAGCCGGCACGCGCATCTCCGCTGCCTGCACGACGCGCCGGCCGTCGACTAACGCCACCATTGCAGGGGAGTCAACGGAGCGGGCATCTCGCATAAGCTCGCGCCGCCGTCCCTGAATCTGCCGGCACCGCCCACACCGGTGCCATCGAAGCGGCCACGAGGCCGCCGCCCGAGGAGGACAACCATGAAGCACCGCGTTCCCGCGATCGCCCCGGTCGGCGTACTCGTGATGTTGCTTGCGCTCGGCAGCTGCGGCGGCGGCGGCGGCGGCGGTGAGGTCGAACCGCCACCCCCCGAGTTGGGCGTCTTCACCGGCTTTGCCGACACCGGCAACCTCAACTGGGAGAGCACCGGTGGCAGCGATGGCGGCGTGGGCGACGGCGGCGCCTCCGGCGACGGTGGCGTGGGCGCCGGCGGCGACTTCGGCCAGTTCCGCGGCGCCAACATCTGCGTCTTCCTGGACAACGGCACCCAGCTCGGTTGCGCCCTCACCGACAACGTCAAGGGCATGGTCACGATCAAGCCGGGCCGCGACTACCGCGGCGGCCTGCGCATCGAGCTGTCGGGCAACCCGACCGCCACCTACTACGAGGAGGGCCGCGACACCTTCGTGCCCTTCCCGGCCGACCGCAAGATCCGCGTCTGGGTGCCCGCGATCTCGCGCAACATCGGCATCACGCCCTTCACCGAGGCCGCCTACCGCATGCTGACGGAAGGCAGCGCGCCGGAGAGCGTGGGCGCCAATCCGACCAAGGACCAGATCCGCGCCGCCAACGAACGCGTGCGCCTGGCGCTGAACGAACACTTCCCGACGGCGCTGCATGTCGACGACATCGCCCGCCTGCCGTTCATCAAGAGCCCGAGCCTGCCCGCCGGCTCGATGCGCACCGACCCGCGCGGCCGCTACGGCCTCGTCAACGGTGCGTTCTCCAAGCAGGCGGCGTTCCACAACGGCGGCGTCGCCACGCCGACGCTGGACGCCGTGCGCCAGCTCTCGGAGGACATGCTGGACGGGCGCATCGACGGCCGCAATGGCGACGCACCCGCCGGCCCCGCCGCTGCACGCACCTACGACCCCAACACGTTCACCAGCGAGCTGAGCTCGGCGCTGGCCGAGCAGGCCGCGCGCTTCGGCGCGCAGGAGGCGCTCGACGTGCTGCCCAAGGTGCTGAACTTCGGCAACGTGCGCTACGAGGGCTACCTCTTCGACGGCTCGATCAGCAAGAGCGGCAACGCTTTCAGCACGGTGGCCGGTTGGGTGGCCGGCAACTCGCGCGGGCTCACCCTCGGGCAGCAGTTCGACCGCCTGCCCAACCTGCGCGCGCTGGCGCTCTACGCCAACAACGGCCATGGCGGCGGTTTCTACAAGGCCGAGGTGCCCGCTTCGCCCGGCCAGCCGCACAAGGTCTTCGCCATCGGCGACAACGTCAACGGCGAGCTCGGCCTCGGCACGCGCGACGCCACGGTCGGCCGCGCCGTCGAGGTGAGCCTGCCGGGTGCGATGACGCACGCGGCGGGTGGCTTCGCGCACACGGTGATGCGCATGGCCAGCGGCGAGGTCTATGCCTGGGGCGACAACAGCTTCGGTCAGCTCGGCCAGGGCCAGGGCGCGGACACGCTGCCCAGTTCGCTGACACCGATGCGCGTGCAACTGCCACGCGCGGCGCTCGCGGTGGCGGCGACCAACATCGCCTCGTATGCGCTGCTCGACGACGGCAGCGTCTGGGCCTGGGGCAGCAACGGCGGCTTCGGCCTGCTCGGCAACGGCGCGCGCGATGGCATGGTCGCGACGCCCACGGCGGTGGCGGGCCTGACGCAGGTGGTGCAGATCAGCGCCCGCGACAACGATGTCGTCGTGCTGAAGCGCGACCACACGGTCTGGCACTGGGGTGCTTTCCCGGCCGACGAGAACGCGTTCGATCCCGGCGATCCGAGCGCGGCCTACCGCGGCGGCACGATGTCGCCGGTGCAGGTGGCCGGTTTGCCGGCCGGCGTCGCGGTGCGCAAGGTGCTCGCCGAGCAGGGGCTGTTCGTGGCGCTGCTGGCCAATGGGCATGCGTACCACTGGGGCGTGCACTTCGACCTCAGCGCGCAGGAGGTGCTGCGCGACCTGACGGCACAGCGCATCTTCGGCCTGCCGCCGCTGCGCGACCTGATGCCCGGGGGCTTCTTCGGTTACGGCAAGCGCCCGTTCGACCGCCTGACCGGGATGGGCGTGGACTACAGCGGCGGCATGTGGAAGGTGCGCGGCCGCGTCGCCGAGCGCTTCGAGCCCGACAACCCGGCAGCGCAGCGCCGCCCGCCGGGCACGGCGCGACCGGACTGCGAGAACTGCCACACCTTCCTCGACGAAACGATCGAGCAGTTGCGTGCACGCCAGCCGAGCACGGCCGCTCTGCCCGCATGCGAGCCACCGTCCAATGTGCACGCGTTCGGCGGCCAGGTGCTGATCCACGCCGAGACCGAGTGCATCTTCTGCCACAACCCCTCGCGCGCGAGCTATCCGCAACTGGCGCAGCCCTTCGCCAGCAACGGGTTCTGGCCCAATTGCTCGAAGCCCGCCGATCTCCCGCCGCGCACGTCGGAGAGCCCACCGGTCATCTCGACCTCGTGCGCCCTGCCGGCCGGGCACGTCTTCACACCACCCGGGACGGTGTGCGCCAGCTGCCACAACAGCGTCATCGCGCGGCCGCTGCAAAGCCTGACGCCGGCCTGCGCGCAGCCGCTGAGCAGCGAGCTGCCCACCGTGCCCACGACGGCCACGATCACCGGCGCAACTGGCGCGGGCGGTGCCATCGCGGCCGGCAGCACGACGTCGGCGCGCCGGCACGAGCTGCGCGGCACGCTCAGCGCCGCGCTGACCACTGGCCAGCGCGTGGAGGTGATGCGCAACGGGGTCGTGCTCGGACAGGCCACGGTGAGCGGCGCCAACTGGACGTACACGCACGCCGTTGACGCCCCTGACGGCCTGGCCAGCCACGTTGCGCGCGTCGCCAACACGAGCGGCGGCACGAGCATCGTGAGCAACGTCTTCGCGTTCACGGTGGACGCGACACCACCCGCGGCGACGGCGGCCATCACCGGCTTCTTCGACGACGTGCTCGGCCCGATTGCCAGTGGCGGTTTCGCCAGCGACAGCACGCCCGAGGTGCGCGGCACGATCACCGAACCGCTCGGGCCGGGCGAGGTCGTGCAGATCATCCGCAACGGTGCGCCCGTCGGCACGGCGCAGGTCAGCGACCGGACCTGGTCGTTCCCGGAACAGACCCCGCTGGCGCCGCAGGCCTACTCCTATCAGGCGCGGGCCATCGACGCGGTGGGCAACGCGACGGCCACGACGCCCGTGGCAACGCTGAACATCGTGGCCTCGACGATGCCGACGGCAACGATCTCGCAGATCGCGGTCAGCGTCACCGGCAGCTTCGGCAAGCCCCCCGGGACCGTCGTGCCCAGCGGGCAGGCGATCCCCGACACCACGCCGACGGCGACGATCTCGATCTCGCCGGCATTGCCCGCCGGTCATCTGGTGCGCCTGCTGCGCGACGGCACGTCGGTCGGCACGGCGAGCGGCTGCGGCGCGAGCTGCGTGATCACCGACTCCGGTGCCGGCCAGACGCAAGGCAGCCACAGCTACACCGCGCGCGTCGAGGCGGGTGCTGTCATCGGCAACGCCGGTGGGCCCTACAGCGTCGTCGTGGACACGGTCGCCCCGCCGGCGCTGTCGATCAACGCCGCGGCCAACAACCGGCCGTTCCAGAACTCCACCACGGAGATCAGCGGTCCGGCCGAGGTCGCCATCGGCAACGGCGGGACGACCGGTGACCCCGACCCGCTCGTCAGGATCAGCCTGACCAGCGGCACGCTGCCCTCGGGCGAGCAGGCGCTCCTCTACCGCAGCCCCGGCACGCCGGGCACGCTGCTGGCCTCGATCGGCGCCGGAGGCTCGACGGCCGCGGGCACGCAGCCGGCCATCCTCAGTCGACCCACGGCCACGCCCACACCGACCGGCAACACCGCCATCACCTACACGGCACGGCGCATCGACGCCGCGGGCAACCTGACCGAATCGACCTTCGTGATCAACATCGCCTACCAGTTCTGCAACTCAGCGCGGGCGGTCGCGGTGGGCGGTGCCAACGGGACGCATGACGCGGCCACTTTCCCCGGCGGCGGTCTCACCTGCGTGACTTCCGGCTGCCACACGCAAACCACCAGCACCGGCGGCATCACATTCGTGGCGGCACCTCGCGCCGACCCGGGCGGCAACAATTGGTACTGGTGCCGGCGCAACTGACCGAGGAGCGGTGCCGCAGCGCCCGGGCGCGCGGCCGCCGCCCGAACTCGTGAGAGCCGGCCTCGTCGGCGCCGCGGCGGTCGGCGCGGTCGCCGTCGGCACGGTGGCTTTCTTCTGGGCCACCACGCGCTCGACGCCATCAGTGGCGCCGAGCGCGGCACGGCCAGCAGCGCAGGTCGTTGGCCGGGTGGATCTCGAGAGCGGCACGGCCGCGCCGCCCGTGCAAGCCACGCTCGTCGTCTATGCCTACGCGCTCGATGGCCCGCGGCAGCCATTGGCTGTGCTGAAACGGCAGCTCGCCGGCGCGTCGTTCCCGCTCGACTTCAAACTCGACGATGCGTTGGCGCCAAACCCCGCCTACCGTCTGTCGCAGGCCGTTCAGCTGGTCGTCGGCGCGCGGCTGGGCACGGCTGAAGGCATCGTGGCACAGCCCGGCGACTGGCTGGCAGCGCCGCAAACGGTGCCGCTCGGCGCACACGGCGTGCGGCTGGTCCTGCGGCCTCCAGCGGCCGCATTGGCCACGTCCGCGGCGTCGGCCCCCTCCGCTGCTGCGAGACGCTGAGCGCGGCGGCGCGGCCCGACGCGCGCCTCAGTTCCCGGCCGGCGCCGGCACGCTCCAGCGCTTGGTCACGTCGCCCTGGGCGTTGACGCTTTCGAGATGCACGCCGAAGCCCCACAGCCGCGCGACGTGCTTCAGCACCTCCTGCGCCGCCTCGTGCAATGGGCGGTCGTTGTGCTGGAAGTGGCGCAGCGTGAGGCTGCGGTCGCCGCGAAGGTTGACGTTCCACACCTGGATGTTGGGCTCGCGCGAGCCGAGGTCGTACTGGCGCGAGAGCGACTCGCGCACGCGCCGGTAGCCGGTGTCGTCGTGGATGGCGCTCACCTCGAGCTCGGCCTGCGCCTCGTCGTCGGTAATCGCAAAGAGGCGCAGCTCGCGCATCAGCTTCGGGCTCAGGTACTGGCCGATGAAGCTCTCGTCCTTGAAGTTGCGCATCGCGTGGTCGATCGATGGCAACCAGGGCTTGCCGGCGAGGTCGGGGAACCACTGCCGGTCTTCCTCGGTCGGCTCGCGGCAGATGCGCTCGATGTCGGTGTACATCGCGAAGCCGAGCGCATACGGGTTGATGCCGCTGTAGGCGCGGTGCCCCACCGGCGGCTGGTAGATGACGTTGGTGTGCGACTTCAGCCACTCGATCATCACGCCGTCGGTGAGCCAGCCTTCGTCGTACATGGTGTTGAGAAGACGGTGGTGCCAGAAGGTGGCCCAGCCTTCGTTCATCACCTGCGTCTGGCGCTGCGGGTAGAAGTACTGGCTCACCTTGCGCACGATGCGCACGACCTCGCGCTGCCAGGGCTCGAGCAGCGGCGCGTTCTTCTCGATGAAGTAGAGCAGGTTCTCCTGCGGCTCTTCGGGGAAGCGCTTGGCCTGCGCCGCCGTGCCGTCCTTCTCGGCCTTGCGCGGCAACGTGCGCCACAGGTCGTTGACCTGGCGCTGCGCATAGGCCTCGCGGTCCTTGCGGTCGGCGAGCTCCTGCGCGAGGCTCTTGCGGCTCGGGCGGCGGTAGCGGTCGACGCCGTGGTTGGCGAGCGCGTGGCAGCTGTCGAGGAAGGTCTCCACCTCGTCGAGGCCGTACTTCTCCTCGCAGGCCGAGACGTAGTTCTTCGCGTAGACGAGGTAGTCGATGATCGACGCCGCGTCGGTCCACATGCGGAAGAGGTAGTTGCCCTTGAAGAAGCTGTTGTGGCCGTACGCAGCGTGCGCGATGACGAGCGCCTGCATCGCCATCGTGTTCTCCTCCATCAGGTAGCTGATGCAGGGGTTGCTGTTGATGACGATCTCGTAGGCCAGGCCCATGTGCCCGCGCTTGTAGTTCTTCTCGGTGGCGATGAACTCCTTGCCGTAGCTCCAGTGGCGATAGTTCACCGGCATGCCCACGCTTGCGTAGGCGTCCATCATCTGCTCGGCGGTGATGACCTCGAGCTGGTTCGGATAGGTGTCGAGGTTGTAGCGCTCGGCGGTGCGGCGTATGACACCGTGGTACTGCTCGATCAGGTCGAAGGTCCAGTCGCTGGGGCCGGGCAGCGGCGTGGCCGGCCGCTCGGGCGGCGCCTTGGGGCCCTCCACCAGCCTCTTCATGCTGCAGCCTCCGCCCCTTCCTTCTTGAAGAGATCGCGGAAGACGGGGTAGATCTGCGAGGGCTCGGTCGCCTTGCGCATCGCGAAGTGCTTGTGCGTCTCGAGCAACTGCGTGTACTCCTCCCACAGGTTCTGCTCTTCCTCGGCCACCTGAACGTAGGCGTAGTAGCGGCACAGGGGCAGCAGCTTCTCGGCCAGGAGTTCGCGGCAGCGGCCGCTGTCGTGGTGCCAGTTGTCGCCGTCGGAGGCCTGCGCGCCGTAGATGTTCCACTCGCTCGGGCTGTAGCGGGCGCGGATGATCTCTTCCATCAGCACGAGCGCGCTGCTGACCACGGTACCGCCGGTCTCGCGCGCGTGGAAGAAGTTCTCCTCGTCCACCTCGGCCGCCTGCGTGTGGTGGCGGATGAAGACGAGCTCGATGCGCTCGTAGTGGCGCGTGAGAAAGAGGTACAGCAGGATGAAGAAGCGCTTGCTCAGCTCCTTGCGCCCTTCGTCCATCGAGCCCGACACGTCCATGATGCAGAACATCACGGCCTTGCTCGTCGGCACCGGCACCTTGATGCGGTTGCGGAAGCGCAGGTCGATGGGGTCGAGGTAGGGAATGCGCTCCAGGCGTGCGCGCAGCACCTCGACGCGTTCGGTCAGGTCGTCGATCTGCGCCTGGCGCTCCTTGGCCGCCATGGCCTCACGAGGAATGGGGGTCGCGCACAGCGCGGCCAGCTCTTCTTCCAGCTCGCGCAGTTCACGCCGCGAGCCGGCGCCGATGGCGAGGCGCCGCCCGATGGCGCCGCGCATGCTGCGCACGACGTGCAGGTTGTTCGGCGTGCCGTCGCTGCTGAAGCCGGCGCGGTGGTACTTCCACTCCGGCACCTCGGCCAGCTGCGTGCGGGTCAGGTGCGGCAGGGCCAGGTCCTCGAAGAAGACCTGCATGAACTCTTCCTTGCTCAGACTGAAGACGAAGTCGTCCTCGCCCTCGCCCTGGTCACTCGCCTGCCCCTTGCCGCCGCCCTGGCCCTGGCCGCCCTTGGGCCGCTCGATGCGGTCGCCGCGGATGTAGTCCTTGTTGCCGGGGTGCACGATCTCGCGCACGCCGCCCTGGCCGTGGCCGAACACGGGCTCGTTGATGTCGCGCTTGGGGATGTGGATCTCCTCCCCACGCTCGATATCGCGGATGCCGCGGCCGTCGATGGCGCGCTTGACCGCTTCCTTGATCTGCTCCTTGTAGCGCCGCAGGAAGCGCTCACGGTTGCCGATGGACTTGTTCTTGCCCGCCAGCCTCCGGTCGATGATGCTTTGCAGCGCCATGGGTTTCAGTTTCGCCGATCAGGAGCTCTTGCGCACGCGCAGGTACCACTCGCACAGCAGCCGGACCTGCTTCTGCGTGTAGCCCTTGGCGACCATGCGGGTCACGAAGTCCTCGTGCTTCTTGGCCTCGTCGGCACTCGCCTTGGCGTTGAAGCTGATGACGGGCAGCAGCTCCTCGGTGTTGGAGAACATCTTCTTCTCGATCACCGTGCGCAGCTTCTCGTAGCTCGTCCACACCGGGTTCTTGCCCTGGTTGGAGGCGCGCGCGCGCAGCACGAAGTTGACGATCTCGTTGCGGAAGTCCTTCGGGTTGGCGATGCCGGCCGGCTTCTCGATCTTTTCCAGCTCGGCGTTCAGCGCGCCGCGGTCGAAGACCTCGCCGGTGTCGGTGTCGCGGTACTCGTGGTCCTGGATCCAGTAGTCGGCATAGGTGACGTAGCGGTCGAAGATGTTCTGGCCGTACTCGCTGTAGCTCTCGAGGTAGGCGGTCTGGATCTCCTTGCCGATGAACTCCGCGTAGCGCGGCGCCAGCAGCTCCTTGACGAAGCCGACGTACTTGGTCTCGACCTCCTTGGCGAACTGCTCGCGCTCGATCTGCTGCTCGAGCACGTACATCAGGTGCACGGGGTTGGCGGCGACCTCGGTGCTGTCGAAGTTGAAGACCTTGCTGATGATCTTGTAGGCGAAGCGCGTGCTGATGCCGCTCATGCCCTCGTCGACACCGGCGTAGTCGCGGTACTCCTGGTAGCTCTTGGCACGCGGGTCGGTGTCCTTGAGGTTGTCGCCGTCGTAGATCTGCATCTTGCTGTACAGCGAGCTGTTCTCCGGCTCCTTCAGGCGCGTGAGGATGGCGAACTGGCTCATCATCTTCAGCGTGCCGGGCGCACACTTGGCCGAGGCGAGCGACGAGCCCCTGATCAGCTTCTCGTAGATCTTGACCTCTTCGGAGACGCGCAGGCAGTAGGGCACCTTGACGATGTAGATGCGGTCGAGGAAGGCCTCGTTGTTCTTGTTGTTGCGGAAAGCCTTCCACTCGCTCTCGTTGCTGTGCGCGAGCACGATGCCGTCGAAGGGGATGGCGCCAAAGCCCTCGGTGCCCTTGAAGTTGCCCTCCTGCGTGGCCGTGAGCAGCGGGTGCAGCACCTTGATCGGCGCCTTGAACATCTCGACGAACTCGAGCAGGCCCTGGTTGGCCAGGCACAGGCCGCCCGAGTAGCTGTAGGCGTCGGGGTCGTCCTGCGCGTAGGTCTCGAGCTTGCGGATGTCGACCTTGCCAGTGAGTGCGCTGATGTCCTGGTTGTTCTCGTCGCCCGGCTCGGTCTTGCTGATGGCCACCTGCTTGAGGATGCTCGGGTGGCGCTTGACGACCTTGAACTTGCGGATGTCGCCGCCGAACTCGTCGAGCCGCTTCACCGCCCAGGGGCTGAGGATGCGGTTCAGGTAGCGGCGCGGAATGCCGTATTCCTTCTCGAGGATGGCGCCGTCCTCGTTGACGTCGAAGAGGCCCAGCGGCGACTCGTTCACCGGGCTGCCCTTGATGGCGTAGAACGGCACCTCCTGCATCAGCTGCTTCAGCCGCTCGGCGATGCTGCTCTTGCCGCCGCCCACCGGGCCGAGCAGGTAGAGGATCTGCTTCTTCTCTTCCAGGCCCTGCGCGGCGTGGCGGAAGTAGCTCACCACCTGCTCGATCGAGTCCTCCATGCCGTAGAACTCGGCGAAGGCCGGGTAGACCTTGATGACCTTGTTGGCGAAGAGGCGCGACAGCCGCGGGTCGTTGCGCGTGTCGATCGTCGTCGGCTCGCCGATGGCCTTCAGCATGCGCTCGGCGGCGGTGGCGTAGGCGAGCGGGTTGCGCTTGCACTCGGCCAGGTAGTCCTCGAGGGACAGTTCTTCTTCGCGCGTGCGCTCGTAGCGGGCGGCGAAATGGCTGATCACGTCCATGCAGTGCTCCGGTGTGGAGTGGGGTCCTTCAGCAACGGTCGTGCCCGTTGCGTCGGTCCCCTGGGAAGTTCTGATGGAGTCCCGGCTTCACGGGCCCAGGCTCCATCAGAGCTTTCCTACCGGTCACAGCGCCCGAGTGATGCGCACCCGGTGCCGCACGTGCATGCTAGACCTCAGCATGATCCATTCTGCGCCGCGCAGGCCGTGGATCAAGTGCCGCTTTCTCCCCCAATTCGTGGTGCGCGCAACAAGCGATGCCGCCGCTTCGCGACGACTGTCACGCTGCGCCGGCACCCCGGAAAGGGGGACGGCCGCGCCGACAGATCGTCACCGCTGCTTTCAACGCCCGGCACTCTCATTGCGCTGACGCCGATCATGCACGCCGATCATGCACGCCGATGGAGCCCCTGGGGCGCACAAGGTTCCGCGTGGGATCATCCGCCACCATGAATCGCCATCTCCTGTTGCTGGCCCTTTGCCAGGGCCTCTTTCTCACCAACAACGTGGTCTTCATAGCCATCAACGGCCTCGTCGGCCTGGCATTGGCCCCGGCGGGCTGGCTGGCCACGTTGCCGGTGACGGGCTACGTGGTCGGGTCGGCCATCAGCGCCCCGCTGGTGGCGATGGTGCAGCGCCACCTCGGGCGCAAGCGCTCGTTCCAGATCGGCCTCGTCGTCGCGGCCGCTTCGGCCGCGCTGTGCGCGCTGGCCGTCAACGCGCAGCAGTTCTGGCTGCTCGTCGCGGCCACCGTGATCGCCGGCTTCTACAGCGCCAATGCCGCCCTGTATCGGTTCGCGGGGCCTGAATTGGTGGCACCGGCGCACAAGGAGAAGGCGATCTCGCTCGTGCTCGCCGGCGGCATCGTCGGCGCCTTCGTCGGCCCGAACCTCGCCAGCGCCACCCGCACGTCGCTGGGCGTGCCGTTCGCGGGCGCCTACGTCGCGCTCGTCGGCGTGGCGCTCTTGTCGCTGCTGGCGCTGTCGTTCATCCGCTTTCCGGAGCACAAGCCGCCGGCCGCCGGCGAGAGCAGCGGCCGGCCGCTCTCGGAGATCGCGCGCCAGCCGGTCTTCATCGTCGCCGTCGCCGCCGGCGCGCTCGGCTACGGCGTCATGAACCTGCTCATGGCCGCCACGCCGCTGGCGATGCAGCAATGCCAGCACCCATTCGACCGCGCCGCGCTCGTGCTCGAGTGGCACGTGCTCGGCATGTTCGTGCCAGGGTTCTTCACCGGCCACTTGATCAAGCGCTTCGGCGCGCTGCCGGTGATGGGCGTCGGCGTGCTGCTCACTCTCGCCTGCGTGCTGGTGGCGCTGTCGGGCGTGGAGCTGATGCAGTTCCTGATCGCGCTGACGGCGCTCGGGGTCGGCTGGAACTTCCTCTTCACGGGCGCGACGACCCTCTTCACCACCGCCTACCGGCCCGAGGAGAAGAACAAGGCGCAAGGCGCGATGGACATGTGCGTCTTCGCGACCATGGCGTTCACGTCGTTTGCCAGCGGCGCGCTGGTCACCACGCAGGGCTGGGCGCTGCTGAACCTGGGCTCGCTGGTGCCCATCGCCCTGGTGTCGCTGGCGCTGGCCTGGCTGGCGGTGCAGCGGCGCAGGCCGGCGCTGGCGTCCTAGGCGGCGGACGATCGAACCGCCGCCCCGTTCGCCTCACCCGTCGGCGCGGCGCCCGGCCTTGGCCTGCGCCAGGCGGGTGATTTCGGCGCTGGCCTGCAGCAGCCGCTGGCCGATGGTCGCCCGCCGCGCCGGCGCCAGGCGCGACTTGATGGCCGCCACGGTGATGGCCGCCACCGGCTGTGCGTCGGGGTCGCGCACGACCACCGCCAGCGCCCAGCTGTCGGGCAGCAGCAAGCCGGGCAGCACGCACCAGCCGTGCTCGCGCGTCTCGCCGATCATCTGCCGCAGGGCGGCGTCGGTGCAGCGCGGGTAGCGCGCGGCGCGCACGGCGCGCGTGTGCGCCAGCACGTCGGCCACTTCGGTGTCGGCCAGTGCCGCCAGCAGCGCGCAGCCGCCGGCGCCCACACCGAGCGGCACGCGGTCACCGGGCTTGAGCAGCTGGTTGCGGATCGGGAAATCGCCCTCGTCGCGCGACAGGCAGATGGTCTCGTAGCCGTGCAGCACCGAGAAGAACACGGTGTCCTCGGTCTCGGCGGCGAGCGAGCGCAGGGTCGGCGCGGCCAGCCGCTGCAGCTCGTAGCTCGGCTCGGCGGCCAGGCCGACGGCGAAGGCCTCCGGGCCCAGCCGGTAGCGTCCGGAGGCCGGGTCCTTGAGCACGAAGCCCTCGTCCACCAGGGCCTGCGTCAGCCGCACCGCCGTGGCCTTGGCCAGCGCCACCTGGCGGCAGATGTCGCCCATGCGCAGGCCACCCGGGCCCACCCGCGTGAGCAGCCTCAGCACCATCAGGCCCCGGCGCAGGGTCTGCGCGCCGGCCACCTCGGCCCGCGCGGGCGGGGCCGGGGGCGCGGGCGTGGCCGGCGCGGGCATCAGGCGCCGGTCGTCCCCGTTGCCGCGCCCGTCGCCGCGCCGCGCAACGTGGGCAGGCCGATGCCCGCGGCGTCGAAGCCGCCGTCGGCGGCGATGACCTGCCCGTTCACGTAGGCCGCGGCCTCGCTGCACAGGAAGCCGACCACCTCGGCGATCTCCTCCGGCGTGCCGTAGCGGTTGAGCGGAATGGCGTCGTGATAGTCGCGCCGGATGGCCGCCGAGTGCACGAGCCTGGCCATCTCGGTGTCCACCGGTCCCGGGGCCACGGCATTGACGCGGATGCCGGCGTTGCCCAGTTCCACCGCCTGCTGGCGCGTGAGGTGGATGACTGCCGCCTTGCTCGTGCCATAGGCCACGCGCATCGTGCTGGCGCGCAGGCCGGAGATGCTGGCGATGTTGACCACCGCGCCGCCGCAGCCGCCGCGCTGCATCAGCGGCACCACGGCCTGCGTGCACAGGAAGATGCCGTCGAGGTTGGTGGCCATCACGTGGCGCCACTCCGCGAAGCTGGTCTCGCCGATGGCCTTGAAGACAGCCACGCCGGCGTTGTTGACGAGCGCATCGATGCGCCCGAAGGCGGCGTCCACCTGCGCGACGGCGGCCTCCACCTGCGCCGGGTCCGACACGTCGGCGTGCACGGCGAGCAAACGACCGGAACGGCCCGAACGGTCCGAACCCCCCGCCTCACCGATCTCGGCGACCGCCCTCGTGAGCGTGGCCTCGTCGATGTCGAGCAGCGCCACGCGATACCCACGCGCAAGGAACCAGCGGCCGATGGCCAGCCCGATGCCGCGCGCGCCGCCGGTGACGAGCGCCACCGGCGCGGAAACGGATGTGGTGGCGGAAGTGGACCCCGAAGCCCTGATCTCGCTCATCCGATGCGCCCTCCTTCGGAACTCAAAGCGCCACCGTCGAGAGCCACGGCACCATGGCGATGACCGCGAGGCCGACGATCAGCGCGCCGATGTACGGCCAGATCGCCTTCATCACCGCGTCGGGCGAGTCGCCGCCGATGCGGCAGGCGACGTAGAAGCCGACGCCGATGGGCGGCAGCATGAGCCCGATGTTCATCGCCGTCACCACCACCATCGAATAGTGGATGTCGTTGACCCCGAGCTTCTTGGCGATGGGGAACATGATGGGTGCCAGCAGCAGGATGGCCGGCAGCCCCTCGAGCACGCAGCCGAGCACCACGAAGACGAGGATCGTCACCGCCAGGAAGGCGAAGCTGCCGCCCGGCAGCGCCGTCATGAAGCTGGAGAGCTGGTGCACGAAGCCGCTCTGCGCGATGGCCCAGGCCATGCCCGAGGCCGTGCCGAGGATGATGAGGATGGCGCCGGAGAGGCCGGCAGCCTCCACCCCCATCGCATACACCTTGCGCGCCGTGAGCCCGCCCTCGCCCTGTCCGTAGAGCAGCTTGCCGATGATGAGCGCATACGCCACCGCGATCGTGCTGACCTCGGTGGCCGTGGCCACGCCGCCGCCGACGGCACTGCGGATCAGGAAGGGCAGCACCAGCGCCGGCGAGGCCACCAGCACCAGCTTGCCCACCGTCGCCCAGGGCGCGCGCCGCACGCCGGCCATCAGCTCGTGCCGCGCCTTCCAGCGCGCCAGCACCAGCAGCGCCAGCAGCAGCACCATCGCGATGACGAAGCCGCTCTGGAAGAGGCCCGCGATCGACACCCCGGCCACCGAGCCCAGCACGATGAGCACGATGCTCGGCGGCACCGTGTCGGCCATGGCTGCGCCGGTGGCGAGCAGGGCGATCATCTCCGGCGGCTTGTGGCCGCGCCGCTTCATCTCCGGGAAGAGCGCCGGCGCCACCGTGGCCATGTCGGACACCTTCGAGCCCGAGATGCCCGAGACGATGAACAGCGAGCCGAGCAGCACGTAGGACATGCCGGCCTTGATGTGGCCGAGCAGCGCCGCCAGCACGTCGACGATGGCCTTGCCCATGCCGGTGCTGTCGAGCACGCAGCCGAGCAGCACGAAGATCGGCACCGAGACGAGAATGATGCTGCTCATGCCCTCGTCCATGCGGCTCACCACCACCGTCAGCGGCACCGTGGTCGTGAAGCCCAGGTAGGCGAGCGTCGCGAGGCCGAAGCAGAAGCCGATCGGCACGCCCGCCACGAGGCACAGCGCCACCACGCCGCCGAGGAAGAGCAGCAGGTTCAGGTTGCCGAGCGACTGCAGCCAGGGCTTGCCCAGCCAGCACGCCAGCCCGACGGCCACCAGGAGCGCCGCGCCGGCGGCCAACTCGACGCCGCGCGCCGTGCGCAGCGCGAAGGCCACCAGCAGCGCCAGCATCGCCAGGAGCCCGAAGGCGATGGCCGACACGCGCAGCGCATTGGGCAGCCCGAGCTCGGGCGTGCGGATGGCCCACTCGTCGCGTGCGTACTCGAGCGCCGGCCCGGCCAGCGCCAGCAGCATCGCCGCCACCGCGGCAAGCGCGAAAGCCTGCACGTAGCCGCGCCAGCGCGCGGGCACGCTCTCGACGACGAGGGTCAGGCGCAAGTGCTCGTTGCGGTGCATCGCGATCACCGCGCCCACCATGGCCAGCCACAGGAACGACAGCGAGACGACCTCGTCGATCCACACCATCGGCAACGTGAAGACGTAGCGCGCGGCCACGCCCACCAGCAGCAGCACGGTGATGAGTGCGAGCAGCAGCGCGCCCAACGCCTCCACCGGGCGCATCAGGCGCACGGCGAGGCGCGGCAGCGAGGGTGGCAGCGATGACGGCACGGCCTGCGCTGCTGCGGCGGCGGCAGCCATCGAAGAGCCCGGCACAGGGGCTGGTGCGGGCGCGGCCATCACCTCGCCCGTCCCCAGCGAGGACATCAGCCCAGCTTGCCCGAGTACTTCTCGAGCTTGGCCATCGCCGCCTCGCCGAACTTGCCGCGCCACTCGGCGTAGAAGCCGGCCTTGGCCAGCGCCTCGCGGAAGCTCTTGCCGTCGGGTGTGTTGAAGATCATGCCCTTGCCCTTGAGCGAGGTCTCCAGGCCCAGGTTGAGCTGGCGGATGTCTTCACGCTGCTTCGTCACCGCGTCGGTCACGTGCTTGGTGATGAGCGCCTGCACCTCGGCAGGCGTGCTGCTCCAGCGCTTGCCGTTGGCGAGGATCCACTGGCCGTCCCACATGTGGCCGGTCATCGAGACGTACTTCTGCACCTCGTAGAGCTTGGCGATCTCGATGATGGCGAGCGGGTTCTCCTGGCCCTCGACGACCTTGGTCTGCAGCGCCGAGTAGACCTCGCTGAAGTTGATGCCGGTGGGCGCGGCGCCGAAGGCCTTGAACATGCTCGTCCACAGCGGGCTCACCGGCACGCGGATCTTGAAACCCTGCAGGTCGGCGGCGGTGTTGATCGGCTTGGTCGAGCTCGTGATGTTGCGAAAGCCGTTGTCGAGGATCTTGTCGAAGGTGTGCAGGCCGACCTTGCCGATGGCGTCGCGGATGAAGGCGCCGAGCTCGCCGTCCATTGCCGGCCACACGGTGCCGTAGTCCTTGAAGGCGAAGGCGAGGCCGTTGATGCCGGCCAGCGGCACGAGCGTCTGCAGGATCAGGCCCGAGAGCGGGAAGATGTCGATCGCGCCCGAACGCACCTGGCTCAGCATGTCGGTGTCGCCGCCGAGCTGGTTGTTCGGGAAGATCTGGATCTCGACCTTGCCTGCGCTGGCGGCCTTGATGGCATCGGCGGCCTCCTTCACGCGGATGTTCGACGGGTGCGTGATGGGGATGTTGTTCGCCCACTTGAAGGTCATCGTGGCCTGCGCGCGCGCGACCAGGGGTGCCCCGAGGGTGGCGAACGCGGCGGCGGTGCCGGCTTGCACGAAGCCGCGGCGACGGAGGTTGGGCGTGGGGCTCATGAGGGGGTCTCCTGACTGGCGTTGGGGAAGTGACGGGGCAGCGGAAGAGGAAGGGGGCCGCAATGCGCCGGTTCAGTGGCGATCGAGCAGGCGGCGCGCGGCCAGCGCGATCTTCTCGGGCGTCAGGCGCGACTCGGCCTCGAGCGCCGGCGCGTAGCCCACCGGGATGCGCGGGGCACCCAGGCGTGCGATGCGGCAGCCGGTGGCCTCGCCCGCGTGGGCAGCGATCTCGGCGCCGAAGCCGGCCACCTGCACCGCCTCGTGCACGACGAGCAGCCGGCCGGTGCGCGCGGCCGAGGCGTGCACCGCGGCCTGGTCCCAGGGCCACAACGTGCGCAGGTCGATCAGGTCGACGCCCACGCCGCGCAGCGCCTCGTGCTGCAGCGCGGCCAGCGAGGGGCCGACACCACGCGACCAGGTGACGAGCGTGAGGTCGTTGCCCTGGCGCAGCGAGGCGGCCTTGCCGAGCGGCACGGCCAGCGACTCGTCGACCTCGCCGCGCTCGGCCCAGAGTTCCTTGTGCTCGAGGTACATCACCGGGTCGCCGCTCGCCAGCGCCGAGGTCAGCAGCCCGGCGTTGTCCTGCGGCGTGGCGGGCGTCACCACCACCAGGCCCGGCAGGTGCGCGAACCAGGCCTCGAGCGACTGCGAGTGCTGCGCCGCCGAGGCCGACCAGATGCCGATGGGCAGCCGCGCCACCAGCGGCACGCGCCCCTGGCCGCCGAACATGAAGCGGTTCTTCGCCGCCTGGTTGACGATCTCGTCCATGGCGCAGAGCGCGAAGTCGATGACGCGCATCTCGACCACCGGGCGCAGGCCGGCGAGCGCCATGCCGACGGCGGCGCCCATGATGTTGGCCTCCGAAATGGGCGTGTCGATCACGCGCGCGGCGCCGAAGGCCTGCTGCAGGCCGCGGTACTGGCCGAAGACGCCGCCGCGGCCCAGGTCTTCGCCAAGGGCGACGATGGCGGGGTCGGCGCGCATGGCGCGCTCGAGCGCAGCGGCGGCCGCCTCGGCATAGCTGAGGGTGCGCACGCTCACGGCAGTGCCTCCCTGCGGCGCAACGCGGCACGCGCCTCGGAAACGGCTGGGCGGCTCATCGCCACACCCCGGCACCGGTATTCATGATGTCCTCGTAGGCTGCGGCAGGTTCGGGCCAGGGGGCGGCTGCAGCGGCCGCCATCGCGGCTTGAATCTCGGCCTCGGCGTCTTGCATGGCCCGATCGACGACGTGGGCGCCGGCGCCGGCGGCAAGCAGGCGCTCGCGCGCCAGCCGCACCGGGTCGCGCGCGAGCGCCGCCTGCACCTCGGCCGGGTCGCGGTAGGTGCCGGGGTCCACCGACACGTGGCCCTTGAAGCGGTAGGTCACCGCGTGCAGCAGGCGCGGCCCGCGGCCGGCGCGCACGTCGGCGAGCAGCTGCGCCACCGCCACGTCGACGGCCTCGGCGTCGTTGCCGTCGACCGTCAGCGCCGGGATGTCCATCGCCTCGGCGCGCGCGGCGACGCCGGCACCGGCGGTCATCGGCCCGGTAGGCGTGGTGGCCGAGATGCGGTTGTCCTCGCAGACGAAGAGCACCGGCAGCTCGTACACCCTGGCCCAGTTGAGCCCTTCGAGAAACGGGCCGCGGTTGGCGGCCCCGTCGCCGAAGAAGCAGGCCACCACGTGCGGCAGGCCACGCAGCTTGAGCGCGTGTGCGGCGCCGGTGGCGATGGGAATGCCCGCCGCGACCACGCCGTTGGCGCCGAGCATGCCCACCGAGAAATCGGCGATGTGCATCGAGCCGCCCTTGCCGCGGTTGTAGCCGGTGGCGCGGCCGAAGAGCTCGCACATCATCCGTTCGGCCGAGGCGCCCTTGGCCAGCGTGTGCCCATGCCCGCGGTGCGTCGAGGTGAGCAGGTCCTCGCGCCGCAGGTTCAGGCACACGCCGGCGGCCACCGCCTCCTGACCGATCGAGAGGTGCAGCGGCCCGCGCACGAGCGCCGGCTTGTCCGAGGCGGCCAGGCCCCAGGCGGCGACGCCACCCATGCTCGCCTCCTCGGCCGCTTCTTCGAAGCAGCGGATGCGACACATCAGGCGATAGAGGTCGAGCAGGCGGTGCACGCGGATTCCAGGTCTCGAGGGCCGCGAAACGAGGTTCATCGGGGTTCAATATGTGAACCTGCGGGCCCGTGGGGCGGGCACCATGCTAGGCGTCCGGCCTCGGCCGTCGGACCGGGATGTTCCCGCGGTCTCGACCGCTTGCACCACTATGTGGACCAGCGGCCAGCTTCGCTGGTCCCCCCAATGCCTCCTTGATTTCGCTGCGCCGACCACCCGACATCCTTGGCTTTGCACCAGGGTTTGCATTCGACATCGACATGTCACCGCTCGTGCCGGATCGGGCCGATGGGGCGCCCTGCGCAGCGAGGTAAAGGAGGCATCCGGGGCCCTGCGAGCTTGCGAGCCGGGCCGCCGGAAGGGTATACGAGCGGCGCAGGGCGCCTCGTCGGCCCGATCCCGCCACCGCTCGTCCCCGCGCGCGAGCCCCCATTGCGCGCAGGCCGTGCGCATGGGCGAGTTCTCGCTGGTCACCTGCATGAACTCGGTCGAGACGGTCCCGCTGTGTCCTCCGCCTCCAGCCGGGCATGATCGGCGCCCATGCATCGCCTTGTCCGGCTCTGCGCCTTCTGCCCACTCGCCTGGTGGGCAGGGCTTCTGCTTTGGATCGTGCCGTGCGCAGCGGCCGAGCCTCCGCCCGTTCCCAGGGTGCTGCGCCTGGGCACGCTGAGCGAGACGGGCTTCGACCCGGCGCGCGTGGGCGACGTGCCTTCGCTGCAGGTGCTGAGCCACATCTTCGAGCCGCTGCTCGGCTACGACCCGCTGGCGCGGCCGGTGAAGCTGCGCCCGCGCACGGCCGCGGCGTTGCCCGAGCCGAGCGCCGACTTCCGCACCTGGACCGTGAAGGTGCGCCCGGGCATCTACTTCACCGAGCACCCGGCGTTCGGCGGCAAGCCGCGCGAGCTGGTCGCCGCCGACTACGTCTACTCGCTCCTGCGCATCGCCGACCCGGCCACGCGCAGCCCGAGCTGGAGCGGGCTGGAACAGATGGCGATCACGGGCCTCGCCGCGCGCCGGGCGGAAGCCGTGCAGACGAAAACGCCGTTCGACTACGCCCGGCCGCTCGAAGGCCTGCAGGCTCTGGATCGCTACACGCTGCGCCTGCGGCTGGACACGGGCCGCCCGCGGCTGGACCAGTTGCTGGCCGAGGCCACCTCCGCGGCGGTGGCGCGCGAGGTCATCGAGGCGCACGGCGAACTCGCGATGCAGCACCCGGTGGGCACGGGGCCGTTCCGCCTCGCCGAGTGGCGGCGCGCCTCGCGCATCGTGCTCGAGCGCAACCCGCACTACCGCGATGTGCGCTACGAGGCCTCGCCGGCGCCCGACGACCGCGAGGGCCAGGCCATCCTGGCGCGGCTGCGCGGCCGGCGGCTGCCGATGGTCGACCGCGTCGAGATCGCCGTCATCGACGAGTCGCAGCCCACGTGGCTGGCCTTCCTCAACGGCGAGGCCGACATGGTGAGCCTGCCCTTCGAGTTCACCGATGTCGCGCTGCCCGGCGGGCGACTAGCGCCGCACCTGGCGCGGCGCGGCATGCGCGCCGAGCGCGTGGTGATGCCGATGACCTACTACACGATGTTCAACATGGAGCATCCGGTCGTCGGCGGCTACGAGCCCGCGCAGGTGGCACTGCGGCGCGCCATCGGCCTGGCCATCGACGTGCAGCGCGAGATCGACCTGCTGCGCCACGGGTCGGCTGTGCCGGCGCAGTCGCCCGTGGCGGTGCACCTGAGCGGCTACGACCCGCGCTACAAGAGCGAGATGAGCGACTACAGCCCGGCACGGGCGCGCGCGCTGCTCGAGTTGTACGGCTACGTCGACCGCGACGGCGACGGCTACCGCGAGCGGCCCGACGGCAGCCCGCTGACCTTGGAGATGGCGACGCAGCCCACGCAGCAGACACGCCGTTTCGACGAGCTGATGCGCCGCGACATGGAGGCGGTCGGCCTGCGCGTGGTCTTCCGCGCCGGCTCCTGGCCCGAGCAGTACAAGGCCGCGCGCGGTGGCAAGCTGATGCTGTGGTCCACGCAGGGGCGGGCCGCGGCGCCCGACGGGCTGCACGGCCTCGTGCGCTACGACGGCGCGGCCAAGGGCGGCATCAACCTCGCCCGCTTCGACCGGCCGGAGATGAATGCCGTGATCGCCCGCCTGCTGGCGCTGCCCGATGGTCCCGAGCGCGAGGCGGTGTTCCTGGAGGCCAAGCGGCTGACCGCGGCGTGGATGCCCTACAAGCTGCGCACCCACCCCATGCAGGCGAGCATCGTGCAGCCGTGGCTCGTGGGCTACCGGCGGCCGCTGTTCTGGCACAACTGGTTCGAGATGGTCGACATCGACCCGGCACGAGCGCACTGAGCGGGCCGCACGACGGCGGTACCGACCGCGCCGGTTGGACGCCCCGGCGGGACGTCGGGTGGACTTCGGGTGGACGTTGGATGGGCGACGGATGGACGCGCCGCCCTCGCGACGACTCGCGCGCCATCTCGATGAACTCGCTCGCCACCGGCTTCAGGCCCGAGCCGCGTCGCCAGACGAGGCCGACATCCACGGTGGGCAAGGCGTCGCGTAGCGGCCGCACGTCCGCGTGCTCGGCGTCGAGCGTCCACGGGCGGTAGAGAAAGGCCGGCAGCACGGCGATGCCGGCCCCTGCGCCGACCAGCGAGCGCACCGCCTCCAGCGAGGTCGTGCGCAGGATGGCGCGCGGCTTGAGCTGGTGGCGCGACCACACGGCGGCCATCAGTTCGTCGATGCGGTCGGCCTCGAGCACAGGAGCGGAACTGGCGCAGCGTGATGTGCGTGGACATCGGCCGATCGGGGGGATCGGACTGTGGGCCTGTGGGGCTGCAGCCGCCCGTGGCCCCGTTCAGCGCTCGGTGACGCCGAGCTTGTCGAGCAGCCCGTTGAGTTCGTCGAGCGAGTCGAAGCGGATGGCGATCTCGCCCTGCTCGCCGCCCTTACGGCCGGGGTTCGGCCGTCGTTTGAGGCGGATCTCCACCGCGGCGGCGAGCTGGTCGGCGAGCTTTTCTTCCAGGCGGGCGATGTCGCGCCCCTTCGCGGCAGGCTTGCCGGCGCCGTTGCGCGGCACGCTCGTGGCCGGCGCCAGCCGCCGCGCGACGAGGCGCTCGGCTTCGCGCACGCTCAGCTTCTTGGCCACGATCTCCTGGCCGGCCATCACCTGCTGCGCAGCCGGCAACGCCAGCAGCGCGCGCGCGTGGCCCATGTCGAGGTCGCCGGCCATGAGCGCGTGCTGCACAGGCTCGGCGAGCTGCAGCAGACGCATCAGGTTGCTCGCCGCGCTGCGCGAGCGGCCCACCGCCTGCGCCGCCTGTTCGTGCGTGAGCTTGAATTCGCCGATGAGCCGCTGCAGGCCTTGCGCCTCCTCCAGCGGGTTGAGGTCCTCGCGCTGGATGTTCTCGATGAGCGCCATCACCGCCGCCGCCTCGTCGGGTACCGACTTCACGAGCACGGGCACGGCATCGAGACCGGCCAGCGCGGCGGCACGCACGCGGCGCTCGCCGGCGATGATCTCGTAGGGCGCGCCGCCTTCGTCGGTCTCGCCGGGCGGCACCGGGCGCACGAGCACCGGCTGCATCACGCCCTGGCTCTTGATGCTCTCGGCCAGCTCGTACAGCGAGCCCTCGTCCATGCGCGTGCGCGGCTGGTACTTGCCGGGCCGCAGCTGCGCCAGGCGCAATTCCGTCGGCGCGCCGGCCGGCGCCGGGGCGTCGCTGACCTTGGGTCCGAGCAAGGCTTCGAGGCCGAGCCCCAGGCCCTTGGGTTTCTTGGTGACCATGGCGCGGATTGTGTCAGCGGCCCCGGCAGGGCCCGGCGACTGGCGCAAACAGTGCTCGCGCCAGCCGGCGGCCGCGATGCCGGCCGTGTGCTCCATGCGCTTCATGCGCGTGGCGGATGCTGCGGTACGTCCCAGGCGAGCCGGAGGTGCTTGCCTTATCCTCGACGCTCGTTTCCTTGTCGTTCGAGCCATCACCAACGCGCGCCAGAGGGGCCAGCATGCGTCACAAGGTCTTTGTCGACGGCCACGAGGGCACCACCGGCCTTCGCATCAACGAGTATCTGGCGCGGCGCGACGATGTCGAGGTGCTGCGCATCGACCCCGAGAGGCGCAAGGACCTGGCCGAGCGGGCGCGGCTGCTCAACGCCGCGGACGTGGCCTTCCTGTGCCTGCCCGATGCGGCGGCGCGCGAGGCGGCGGCCATGGTGAGCAACCCGCGCACCTGCGTCATCGACGCCAGCACGGCACACCGCACGGCGCCGGGCTGGGTGTACGGCCTGCCGGAGCTCGCCCCCGGACAGCGGGCGGCCCTCCGGGCGGCCAAGCGCATCGCCAATCCCGGCTGCCACGCGAGTGCGTTCATCATGCTGGTGCGTCCGCTCGTGGACGCCGGCGTGCTGCCGGCTTCGTGGCCTGTGACGGCCACGTCGATCACCGGCTTCTCGGGTGGCGGCAAGAAGATGATCGAGGAGTACCAGGCCGCCGCCGCGGCGATGGGCACGGCGCTGCTCGCGGGCCACGGCAACCCGGTGCTCGGCGCACCGCGGCCCTATGGCTTGAGGCTGGCGCACAAGCACTTGCCCGAGATGGTGGTGCATTCCGGCCTGGCGGCGAAACCGGTCTTCCTGCCGATCGTCAGCAACTTCTACAAGGGGCTCATGGTGTCGGTGCCGCTGCCCCTGGCGCAGATCGGCAGCACGGCCGCCGCGGTGCAGGCCGCCTACGAGAAGCACTACGCCGGTGAGCGCTTCGTGCGGGTGATGCCGATGTCGGATCCGGCCACGCTCGAGGGTGGCTACTTCGACTTGCAGGGCTGCAACGATACGAATCGCGTCGACATCTTCGTCTTCGCGAACGATGGCCAGGCGATCGTCATCGCGCGCCTGGACAACCTCGGCAAAGGGGCCAGCGGCGCCGCGGTGCAGGCGATGAATGTGCACCTCGGCGTCGACGAGGGCCTCGGGCTCTGATTGCCGCGCGGCTTGTGGCCCGCTGCGCTGGCCGGCGGCGTGCCGAGAGCGCCGGCGGTCAGGCGGCAACGGCTTCGGCGCGGTAGTGGTACGTGTAGGCGTCGGTGAAGCCCAGGCGCCTGTAGACCCGCCGCGCGGCTTCGTTCTCGGCGCCCACCTGCAGGTAGGCACTTCTGGATGAGCCGTCGCTCGCGGCGATAGTGAGCAGACGCTTACACAGCCAGGTGCCGAGGCCCTGCCGCTGCTGGCCGGCGGCGGTTGCGATGTCGTAGAGGCCGACGAGGTCGCTTTCCTGCGCGATCTGGCCGCATGCGAGAGCGGCACCGTCCCGGGACAAAACGAAGCCGCGGTAGGGAACCGGAGAGGAGAGCAGCCGCTCGGCATGCGCGCGGCGCGCCTCGGGCGAGGAGCCGCGCAGGCCTCCGACCGCTTCGGCATAGACGGCGGGGGTCACTTCTGCCCACGCGGTGCCGGCCGGGAGGGCGCCAGCGCCGAGTGCGGCCGGGTCGATGCGGGCCAGCGACATCACGCGCGTGTCGTCGTGGAAGGCGAAGCCGGCGGCCTCCAGCTGCTCCTCCAGGTCCGGCGGCTGCGTGAACGGCGTGATGCGCACGAGCAGCGGCAGGTGCAGTGCTCGGTAGAGCGCACGGGCCTCGGCGAGCTTCTCTGCCACGGGGCGCCGCCCTACCGCGACGGCGTTGATGCAGCGCGCGCGCTGCGCCTTGCCCGGGCAGGTGCGCACCAGCCAGCCATCCATCCAGCGCTGTTGCGGCGGCGCGCTCGCATTGAGGCCCGCGTCCTCAAGGCGCGAAAGCAGTGTGCGGTCGTGGCCGCGGAGGAAGCGGGCGGTGCCGGCGACTCCTGCATCAACCGACACGCTTGACCATCTCCTGCGCGAATTCGACGAAGGCCTGGGCGCCGCGGGAGGCTGGGTCGAAGACCACTCCCGGCTGGCCATAGCTGGGAGCCTCGGCCAGGCGGACGTTGCGCGGGATGACGGTGTCGAAGACCTTCTCGCCGAAGTGCGCCTTGAGCTGGTCGCTGACCTGCTGCTGCAGTGTGATGCGCGGATCGAACATGACGCGCAGCAGGCCGATCAGCTGCAGGTCGGGGTTGAGGTTCGCGTGCACCTGCTTGATCGTGTTGACGAGGTCCGACAAGCCCTCGAGCGCGAAGTACTCGCACTGCATCGGCACGATGACGCCATGCGCGGCGACGAGGCCGTTGAGGGTGAGCAGGCTGAGGCTCGGCGGGCAGTCGACGAGGATGAAGTCGTATTCGTCGCGCACGGCCAGAAGGGCCTTCTTCAGGCGCCGCTCGCGGCGCTCCTGGTTGACCAGTTCGACCTCGGCGCCGGCAAGCTCGCGGTTGGCGCCGACGACGTCGTAGCCGCCCTTGACGCTGCGCTGGCGTGCTTCGGCGATGCCGGCGGACTCGAGCAGGACGTCGTAGATGCTGGCCGGCAGCGCCCGCTTGTCGACGCCCGAGCCCATGGTGGCGTTGCCCTGCGGATCGAGATCGATGGCGAGCACGCGCTGACCGATCTGGGCGAGGCCCGCGGCCAGGTTGACGGTGGTGGTGGTTTTCCCGACGCCACCCTTTTGGTTGGCGACGCAGAAGATGCGCAGTTTGCTCATGGAGTCTGGGCCGGTCTGGGCCGGGTCTGGGCCGGGTCTGGGCGGGGTCTGCGCCCGGTGGCGTTCGCGCGGCGCCTGGGTACGCTCGGTTGGCCCGGGCCTCGCGGTGTCTGGGGCGCCCGGGAGGTTATCCGAGAAATTCGCGGCCCCGGATTTCGGGGCGTCGGAATTCGGCTCTCAGCCGGCCGGCGGCGCTGTCGGATCGGGCACGGTGTCGTGCCGACGCTGCATCCACACCAGACATCGCTGCGCGTCGAGCCCGGGCACCGTCAATGGTTCCACGTGGAACGCCTCGATGTCCGGCGGCAGAGCGGCGATTTCAGCCGTCGGGACCCTTCCCTTCATCGCCATCCAGACGCCCTTCTCTTTCAGCAGCGGCACCGTGAGGCGAACGAGGTCGGGGAGGCTGCCGAAGGCGCGCGCGGTGATCAGGTCGAATGGCTGGTCGCCGCGCCAGGCCTCCACACGCGCGTGCGCTGCGTGCAGGTTCGCCAAGCCCAGCGCGCCGGCCACTTGCCGCACGAACGCCGCCTTCTTGGCGACGGCGTCGATGCAGGTCACCGACTCCTTCGGTCGAAGAATAGCCAGCACGACGCCGGGCAGACCCCCGCCGCTGCCCACGTCGAGGATGCGGCCGCCGCGGTCGCCCTTCCCTGCGTCGATCTCTTGCACCCCATCGCTCGTTTCGACTCTGCCATCCCGAACGCCGTGGCCAAGCGCGCGCCCGCGCTCGAGGGCGGCGGCTGCCGCGAGGCAGTCGACCAGGTGCTGGGTGACCATCGCGCGCGGGTCGCGAACGGCGGTCAGGTTGTAGGTCGCGTTCCAGCGGCGCAGCAGGGCCAGATAGCGGAGGAGCGCGTCGATCTGCTCCGTCGCCACGCGGAGCCCCAGCAGGTCGCAGGCGGCGCGCAGATCAGCGGCCTCGGAACGGTCAACGCCGTCGCGGCCGGCGTGGTCGCCTGCAGTTGCGCCGCTCAAGCGGCTTCGTCCCGATTTGCCTTGTCGCGATCGAAGCCTGTGAAGCGGCGCTTCTTGAGGTGCACCAGCAGCAACGAGATCGCCGCCGGGGTGACGCCGGAGATCCGCGCCGCCTGGCCCAGGGTAGCCGGGCGATGGCGGGCGAGCTTCTGCCGGACCTCGTGCGACAACGCCGTCACCTGCGCATAGTCCAGCGAGGGCGGCAGCGCCAGTTCCTCGAGCGCGGCGGCCCGCTGGACCTCGTCGCGCTGCTTGTCGATGTAGCCGGCGTACTTGATGCCGATCTCGCACTGTTCGATCACCGCGTCGGCTTCGCGCAAGCCCCACTCGCGGTGCCGCGTTTCACGTGAAACGTCGTGCCCGGCGAGCGTCGCCAGTTCGGCCGCCTGGTCAAAGCCCACGCCCGGACGGCGGATCAGGTCGGCGAGGTTGTATTCATGCTCCAGTGCCTTGCCGACCAGCCGCTCGGCCTCGACCGCAGCGACCGTGGCCGGCCGCACCCAGGTCTCGCGCAGGCGCTGCATCTCGAGCTCGATGCGCTCCCGCTTGCGCTCGGAGGCCTCGAAGCGCGCATCGTCCACCAGCCCGAGCTGCCGCCCCAGCGAGGTCAGGCGCAGGTCGGCGTTGTCCTCGCGCAGCTGCAGGCGGTACTCGGCCCGGCTTGTGAACATCCGGTAGGGCTCGCTCACCCCCTTGGTCACGAGATCGTCGACCAGCACGCCGAGGTAGGCCTGGTCGCGCCGCAGCCCCCAGGGCTCGCGGCCGAGCACCTGCAGGGCGGCGTTGGCGCCGGCGAACAAGCCCTGCGCCGCCGCTTCTTCGTAGCCCGTGGTGCCATTGATCTGGCCGGCGAAGAAGAGCCCGCCGACGGCCCGCGTCTCGAAGTTCGCCTTCAGCTCGCGCGGGTCGAAGTAGTCGTACTCGATGGCATAACCGGGTCGCACGATGTGCGCGCGCTCCAGCCCGGGCAGGGACCGCACCGCCGCGATCTGCACGTCGAACGGCAGCGAGGTCGAGATGCCGTTCGGGTAGATCTCGTGCGTCTCCAGCCCCTCGGGCTCGAGAAAGATCTGGTGGCTCGACTTGTCGGCAAAACGGTTGACCTTGTCCTCGATGCTCGGGCAGTAGCGCGGCCCCACGCCTTCGATCACGCCGGTGAACATCGGGCTGCGGTCGAAGCCGCTGCGGATGATCTCGTGCGTGCGCTCGCTGGTGTGGGTGATCCAGCAAGACACCTGCCGCGGATGCTGCTCGGGCCGCCCGAGAAAGCTGAACACCGGCACGGGGCCGGCATCGCCCGCCTGCTCCTCGAGCCGCGCGAAGTCGATCGAGCGGCCGTCGATGCGCGGCGGCGTGCCGGTCTTCAGGCGGCCTTGCGGCAGCCGCAGCTCCTTGAGCCGCGCCGACAGGCTCGCCGCCGGCGGGTCGCCTGCGCGGCCGGCGGCATAGTTCTGCAGGCCGACATGGATGCGGCCGTCGAGGAAGGTGCCAGCCGTCAACACCACGGCGCGGGCGCGGAACCTGAGGCCGATCTGCGTCACGGCGCCGGCGACGCGGTCGCCCTCGAGCACCAGGTCATCCACGGCCTGCTGGAAAAGCCACAGGTTCGGTTGGTTCTCGAGCCGGCGCCGGATCGCCGCGCGGTACAGCACGCGATCGGCTTGCGCTCGCGTCGCACGCACCGCCGGCCCTTTGCTTCCGTTCAGGATGCGGAACTGGATCCCCGCCTCGTCCGTGGCCGCAGCCATCGCGCCACCGAGCGCATCGATTTCCTTGACGAGGTGGCCCTTGCCGATGCCACCGATGCTCGGGTTGCAGCTCATCTGCCCAAGCGTCTCGATGTTGTGGGTCAGGAGCAGCGTCGCGCAGCCCATGCGTGCCGAGGCCAGCGCGGCCTCGGCGCCGGCGTGGCCGCCGCCGACCACGATCACGTCGAACTGTTGCGGGTGCCACATGGGACCGAATTCTAGGGACGAGGGGCTGGGCGCGCCGCCGCTTCTGCCGAGTCCAGACATTGCGAATGGTTCGCGTTCTCAGCGAGTCTGATTCTCCGGCAGTGCTTGCGCCATCGAGGATGCCCGGCGGCTCCCCGGCAAGCCGCGGCGCGCGCCGGTGCGGCGCGCGACTGGGCGCGCAGCGACCCCCGCCACGCGGGCCCGCCCCAGCCAGGGCGGGCCCGCTCCCTTCGACGTCCACGCCGGCCAGGCGCTTTGCCTGCCGGCCGGCGAGAGTTGCTGTGCCGGCCGCTCAGGCGGCCATCGGCTGCGCCCAGCCCGAGTGCCTGTGAACCACGTGCGCTTGCCAGTCCAGGTCGTGGATGGCCGAATTCAGATGCAGCATGCGCTCGGCATCGCCGAGAGGCGCACCCTCGTCGTCCACGAGTCGCACGTTCGAGAGCACGTTCATCGGGTCACAGAGCGCTACCACGTCGTCGCGCACCTCGGCCCAGTCCCAGGCGAGCCCCAGCGGCAGGCCCTGGAGCGTCATCGCCCACAGCGCCTGCCCCTGCCGCGGCCCCAGGCGGGGCTCGGAAGGCGGTCCGTCCGCGGCCGCATCGCCCAGCGGACGCATCTGAATCAGCGCGCGGCGGAACTCCGGCAGAGTTGTGAGCACCGGTTTCCACGAGATCAGCTGCCAAGCAGGTATCGTCACGGTGGCCTCCTTGATGGCTTGGTGTTGAAAGACGCCACGCCAGTGTTCGCCACCCTCGCAGGCGCCGACAAGCTCACAACTCTTGTAGGTCGCCGGTACTACTTCATGTTGCTCGAGCGGTACTACCAGGTCAGCCAGGCGCCCGATGTCCCGGCGTTCGAGGAACGCCTGGTTCGCTTCGCCGAGGAACTCGAGTTCCCGCACGTCAACGCCGTGCTCGTGATCGACCCTCCCGGCCCCGCGGAGCGCCCCGAGTTCATCTCCATCGGCAATACGCCGCAGGCCTATCTCGAGGCCTCGCGCGACCCCGCTGCCTGCGCTCGCGACCCCGTGAATCGCCGCCTGAAGTCGCTTTCCGTGCCCTTCATCTACGACCAGGACCTGTACGCAGCATCCGGCGCCGGCGACCTGTGGGAGACGCAGGCCGCCTACGGCTACCGCACCGGCGTCGCCGTCGCGCTGCACCTGCCCGACTACCGGCACTTCCTGCTCGGCGTGGACCGCGACATCGCCCTGCCGCGCGAGGAATTCCGGCTCAGCCGCCTGATGGCCGACCTGCAGTTGCTCGCCGTCCACGCCCAGGACGCCGCAACCCGCCTGCTCGCACCTGACGCGCAGGCCAAACCCCGGCCCGAGCTCACGCCGCGCGAAGTGGAGATCCTGCGCTGGACGATGGAGGGCAAGACCGCCTGGGCCGTCGGCGCCATCCTCGGTGTCACCGAAGGCACGGTGAACTTCCACCTGCGCAACATCTTCCGCAAGGTCGGTGCCTCGTCCAAACACCAGGCGGTACTGAAGGCGCTGCGCATGCGGCTCATCTGAGCCGCCTAATCCGGTCTCTGCTCCGAGCCTGCGCCGAGCGGCCCGTGGCCGTTGCCGCCACGCTCTACCTACAAGCCTTTGTAGCTGTGCGGCGGCGCCGCGATCTCGCAAACTTCTCCGCAAGCGCCCTCATCGAGCGCGCGACAACGGAGAGAGCCATCATGTGGGAAATCATCTGCGAGATCCTCAGCCTGCCGCGCACCGGCGGCTGGTGAGCCCGAGCGGCGCCCCGGCGCCGAAGTTCGTTGAATCGAGCTGCCCGCGCCTCGGCGCGGCCGCTCGCCGCTGTGCGGCACTTTGGCCGCCTGGCGTCACTTCAGCACAGCCTGCCTGAGCAGCCGCATCACGTAGGCGAGGGCCAGCGCCGCCAACCCCACGCACACCAGCACAGGTAGCGCGAGGTCGGTGGCCGGCAGCGCTTCCCCCTTCAACACGCGCCCCATGAGCGTCGTCTGCGCCAGTGCGGGCAGCCAGAGGTGCCACGCCTCCTCGCCTTCCTGGTTGAAGACGGTCAGCAGCGGCAGCAGAGACACGGCCAGCAGCACGACCGTCGCATTCGCCTGTGCCTCCTTGAAGGTCTTGCAGCGCACGGCCAACGCCATCAGCAGCGCCGAAAGCGCTCCGGCCAGCGGCAGCAGCAGCGACACGAACCACGCCGCTTCGCGCACACCGAAGCGGAACATCGCCGACAGCGCCTCGCTGCGCAGCAGCCACTGCCCGGGCAGGAAGCTCAGGCACGAAAGCACGGCGATCAGCATGGCCACCGTGGCCACGGCGCCCCATTTGCCCAGCACGAGCGCCGCGCGCGGCACGGGCGTCATCAGCAGCGGCTCGAGCGAGCCGCGCTCGCGCTCGCCCGCCGTCGTGTCCAGCGCCGCATTGAGCGCGCCGTAGAGCATCGCCATCAGCACGAAGAACGGCACCATCGTCGCCAACTGCGCCGCCCGCGTCGCGGCGTCGGCGAGGTCGCGCTCCTCGACGCGCACGGTCTCCAGCAGCGCCGGTGCCACGCCGCGCAATGCCAAACGCAGCGTCGCCTGTTCCTGGTTGAAGCCGCGCAGCAGTCGCAGCACCGGCCCCACGCCCGTCGCCGCGCGCTGGTTCGAAGCAGCGCTCACCAGCTCGACCAGCGGGGTCTCCCCGCTTCGCAGCGCCGTCTCGAAGTCGGCCGGGATCACCACCACCGGCTCGCCCAGGCGGCTTTTGCGCAGCTGCTCCTCGTAGTCGCCAGGCGCCACGCGCACGACATAGGTCTGGCGCGCCAGGTAGTTGGCGAGCGAGGGTGCATGCTCGATCCCCACGACGACGACGCTGCGCGCCTCCGCCCGCTTCTCGATGCCGCCCACCAGCGAGGAAATCAGCACGAGCACGAGCGGCCCCACCGCCACCGAGCTCAGCAATACCGTCAGCAGCGTGCGCCGGTCGCGCAGCGCGTCGACGAGCTCCTTGAGGTAGACCGTCCAGGCGCCGGCCAGCGCGCCGCGGCTCATGGCGACACCCCGCTGCCGCCGGCCGCCCGCTCGTCGGGCGTGAACGCGAGCTTCACGAAGGCCTCCTCGAAGTCGCTTTCGCCGGCCAGGGCACACAGCTCGGCCACGCTGCCCTCGGCGAGCGTGCGCCCATGCGCCACCAGCACGACGCGGTCGGCCAGCCGCTGCACCTCCTGCATGATGTGCGTCGAGAAGACGATGCACTTGGCGGACGCATCCCCCGCGCCTTGCCCGCGCAGCCGCAGCAGCGCTTCGCGCAGCGAACGCGTGGCCAGCACGTCGAGCCCGTTCGTCGGCTCGTCGAGCACGATGTTGGGCGGGTCGTGCACGAGCGCGCGCGCCAGCGCCGTCTTCATGCGCTCGCCCTGGCTGAAGCCCTCGGTGCGCCGGTCGAGCAACGGCACCATCTCCAGCAGCTGCGCGAGCGCACGGGCGCGCTCGCCCGCCGCCTCGGCGCTCATGCCCTGCAACCGGCCGTAGTAGACGATGTTCTCCCGCGCCGTCAGGCGCGGGTACAGCCCGCGCGCGTCGCTGAGCACACCCATGCGCGCCAGCGCCGCGCGCGGCGACCTCGCCACCTCGATGCCGTCGACCTCGACGCCACCGCTGTCGGCCTCCACCAGCCCGGCGGCAATCCGCAGCGTCGTCGTCTTGCCGGCCCCGTTGGGGCCGAGCAGCGCGGTGATGGCGCCGTCGGCCGCCGTGAAATCCACGCCGGCCACCGCCGTGACGCTGCGTGCCCGCCGTCCGCGCCCACTGACGAAGCGCTTGCACAACTGCGTGACCCGGATCATGGCCGGCCCCCGCCGGCCGGCCGCAGCGGCACGAAGACGCCGGGCCGTGGCACGGCTGCGGCGCAGTCGGCCTTCACCTGCATCGCCTGTGCGTCATCGGGCGCATCGATGAACCGAAACAACGCGCCGCGCATGCACGGCAACGCCATCACGCCATGCCCGGCTTCGGCCACGACGACGTGGCGCGCTTTCGCTCCGAGCGCCTTGGCGACGCGCTCACCGTGGCGTGGCGGTGTTGCCGGATCCGCGCCGCCTGAGAGCACCAGCGCCGCGGCCGGCGCCGGCGGCACGGTGTAGAAGGCGGCCGGCACCTCGCCGCGCGGCCAGTCGACGCACAAGCGCCGGTACTGGTCGGCGAAGGCCGAAGCGAAGTCGGCCCCGGCCGCGCCCGCTCCACCCTCGGCCGCGGCGCCCGCGCGCGGCACATCCTCGGCGCACACGACCGACAGATGCATGCCCTCGGCGAGCGAGGCGCTGCGCGCCCCCTGCAGGGCACTGGCCAGGGCGAAGAGCGGCTCGTAACGGCCCCGCGCGGCCTCGCTCAGCGCCTGCGGCAGCCCGGCAGCAAGCGCCGGCGCGTACAGCGGTGCGCGCACCAGGCCGAGCAGCAACTCGCGCGTCAGCGTCAACCGCTCGATCGCGCCGGTGCCCGGGTGTGCCACTGTCACCTCCTTGGGCAGCCCGGCGAGCAGCGCGCGCCACTCATCGCGCAGGGCCGGATACGCGGGCCTGCAGATCGCGGCGTCGGCCTCGCAGGCCGTGAAGACCTGCTCCAGCGCCGCCTGCCCGTCGACCGAGAACGCGCCCGGCAGCACCATGTCCGGCGGCGCCACGCCGTCGATCACCAGCCGCCGCACCGCCTGCGGAAACTGGCGCTGGTACTCCAGCGCCGCACGCGTGCCGTACGAGCCGCCGACCAGGTTGACGCGCGGCGAGCCCAAGGCTTGGCGCACCGCCTCCACGTCGGCCATGGCCACCCAGGTGGTGTAGTGGCGCAGGTCGCCATGGGGCAGGCGCTGCAGCGTCTCGCGGCAGTTGGCCAGGCGCCTGGCCTGTGCCTCCGCCGGCAGCACCGTGGCCAGCGGCGCGGTGGGCACGGGCTCGTCACAGGCTAGCTTGGCGCTGCGCCCGGTGCCGCGCTGATCGACGAGCACGATGTCGCGCCGGTTGCTCACGCGCGCCAGCAGCCGCGACCACGAGCCCGCCAGATCGATGGCCGACTGCCCCGGCCCGCCCGCGAACACGAAGACGGGATCCGGATGCTTGTTGCGCGCCAGCGCCGGCAGGACGGCGAAGTGGATGTCGATCTGCCCGCCCTGCGGTGCGGCCGGATCGAGCGGTCGTCTCACGCGGCCGCAGGCCGCCTCGTGCTCGAAGCCGGGCAAGCGGCAAGGCAGCAGGCCCGCCGGCAGGGGCTGCGCCAAAGCGGCGCCCGCTGCCGCCGCGCCGAACAGCGCAATGCACGTCGGCGAGAGCCGCCGCAAGCACTGGCGCACAAGCAAGAGAGAGGCTGAGCGAGAGAAGGCCATGGGCCGCATTGTCGTAAGCCTCCCGACGCCCGCTGGCGCCCGGGCGGCGAACGGCGGATCGGCGCGCGCGAGCCGCGCTCAGGCTAGCATGCGCTGCAGCTCGCCGCTCTCGAGCAGCCGCTGCACATCCTGCGCGCCGCCCACGAGCACGCCCTTCACGAAGACCATCGGGAACGTCGGCCAGCCACTCCACATCTTCAGCGCGCTTCGCCGCCGCCACTCGCCCAGATAGCTGCCGTATTCGAGGTACTGGTGCGCGATGCCGGCCGCGTCCAGCAGCCCGCGCGCGCGCCGGGGCCAGGGGTTCCAGCGCATGCCCACCACCAGCACCGGGTGGCGCTCGGCGGCGGCGCGGACCTCGTCGACGATGGCGTGGTGGTAGCGGGCGACACGCTCGCGCACTGCCGGGTGGATGTGGTCTTCGTCGAGGATGGGTCTTGGCATCCCGCGAGTCTAGGTGCATGGGCTGCACCGGCTGCCGCTGCTACGGCCCCGCGCCGCGAGCCCTCTTGCCAGGTCGGCGTCCGAACGGCCGAAAGCTCCATTCACCCCTGTTGAACACTTGCCGGCCCCGGCAACGCTATCGTGCCGCGCCCGCGTTCACACCAGGAGACCCCTTGAAGCTCTACTACTCCCCCGGCGCCTGCTCGCTCAGCCCGCACATCGTGCTGCGCGAATCCGGCCTCGAGTTCACCCCCGTGCTTGCCAGCACCAAGACGCACAAGCTGGCCGACGGCACCGACTACTACACCCTCAACCCCAAGGGCTACGTGCCGCTGCTCGAGCTCGACGACGGCCAGCGCCTCGCCGAAGGCCCGGCCATCGTGCAGTACATCGCCGACCGCGTGCCAGCGAAGAACCTGGCGCCGGCCTTCGGCACGATGGAGCGCTACCGCGTGATGGAGTGGCTCACCTTCATCGGCACCGAAATCCACAAGTCGTTCTCGCCGCTGTTCAACCCTGCCATGCCCGAGGAGGCCAAGGCCATCTTCCGGCAGAAGATCCTCGACCGGCTGAAGTGGGTCGAAGGGCAACTCGCCGGCCGCGACTACCTGATGGGCGACACCTTCACCGTCGCCGACGCCTATCTCTTCACCGTCACGCGCTGGAGCCCCTTCGTCGGTGTCGATATCACCGGGCTGGCCAACGTCAATGCCTTCCTCGCCCGCGTCGGCGCGCGCCCGGCCGTGCAGGAGGCGATGAAGGCAGAGGGCCTGCTGAAGTAGGAAGCAGGCCGGGGCCGCGCGCGCGTTCTCAGGCCGCGCGCGCTGGCCGCCAGCGCTGCACCACGAGCGCCAGCGCGCCGGCCACCACGCCCCAGAAGGCCGCCCCGACGCTCCACAGCGTCAGGCCCGAGGCCGTGACGAGGAAGGTGATGAGGGCAGCCTCGCGCTCGCGCTCCACCTTCATCGCCGCCGCGAGCGCCGAGCCGATCGTGCCCAGCAGCGCCAGCCCCGCAACTGCCAGCACGAGCGCCTTCGGGAAGGCGGCGATGAGCCCGACCACCGCGCCACCCGCGAGACCCACGGCGACGTAGAAGACGCCCGCCATCGCAGCGGCCCACCAGCGCCGCGCCGGGTCCTCGTGCGCCTCGCGCCCCATGCAGATGGCCGCGGTGATGGCCGCGAGGTTGAGCGCATAGCCGCCGAACGGCGCCAGCACGAGCGTCGCGAGGCCCGTGGCGGTGATCACCGGCGACACCGGCGTGTCGTAGCCCGCCGCCCGCTGCGCCGCCACGCCGGGCAGGTTCTGCGAAGCCATGGTGACGACGAAGAGCGGCAGCGCCACGCCCACCAGGGCTGCCGCGCTGAAGACCGGCATCGTGAACACCGGCTGCGCCCACGCCAGCTCGATGGCGCCCAAGCGCAGCCGCCCCTGGCCCGCGGCGATGGCGATGCCGAGTGCCAGCACCCCGGGCACGGCATAGCGCGGCCACCCCCTGCGCCCGGCGAGGTAGGCCAGCAGCATCGGCGCCACGAGCGCGAACTCCGGCCCGAGCTGCAGGAAAGCTTCGATCGCGAAGCGCGCCAGCACGCCGGCCAGCAGCGCCGCGGCCAGGGCCTGCGGGATGCGGTTCATCACGCGCTCGAACCAGCCGCTCGCCCCGGCCAGCGTGATGAGCCCGGCGCAGACGAGGAAGGCGCCCACGCCCTCGGCCATCGAGACGCCGGCGCCGGCGGTGACGAGCAGCGCCGCCCCGGGCGTCGACCACGCGGTGAGCACCGGCTGGCGGTAGCGCAACGACAGGCCGATGCTCGTGAGCCCCATGCCGAGGCCGAGCGCCCAGATCCAGGAGGCCTTCTGCGCCGGTGTCGCGCCCAGCGCCTCGGCGGCCTGGAAGACGATGACCACCGAGCTCGTGAAGCCCACGAGCACGGCGACGAAGCCGGCCACGACGGCCGAAGTGGGAGGCATGGGCGGCAGGCCCAAACGTGTCCGCATCCGCATCCGGATCGTCGAAGCCCGAAGCAGCGGCGGTCGACCCGCTACTGCAGGTGCGCCGCCGCCAGCAGCTCGCGCGTGTAGGCCTCGCGCGGCGCCGCGAAGAGCGCCTCGGCCTCGCCTTCCTCGACGACGTCGCCGTCCTTCATCACCATCACGCGGTGCGACATGGCGCGCACGACGGCGAGGTCGTGGCTGATGAAGACATAGCTCATGCCGTAGTGCTTCTGCAGCGAGGCGAGCAGCTGCAGCACCTGCTGCTGCACCGAGACATCGAGCGCCGAGGTCGGCTCGTCGAGCACCAGCACCTCGGGCCGCAGCACGACGGCGCGGGCGATGGCGATGCGCTGGCGCTGGCCGCCGCTGAACTCATGCGGATAGCGCTGCAGCACGCCGGCGACACCGTGCCGCTCGGCCAGCCCCACCTCGTCGAGCACGTCGAGCATCAGGCGCTCGCGCTCGCCGCGGCTGAGCTCGGGCCGGTGCAGCGCCAGCCCCTCGCCGACGATCTGCCCCACCGTCAGGCGCGGGCTGAGCGAGGCGAACGGGTCCTGGAAGACGACCTGCATGCGCCGGCGCATGCGGCGCAGCACCTCGCGCGGCGCGTTGTCGATGCGCTCGTCGCCCAGATGCACCGAGCCGGCACTCGGCGCCTGCAGCGCGAGCAGCGCCATGCCGAGCGTCGTCTTGCCCGAGCCCGACTCGCCGACGATGCCGAGCGTCTCGCCCTGGCGCAGCGCCAGCGTGGCCGCGCGCACGGCGTGGAACGGCCGCTTCTTCCACCAGCCCGCCTGGAGATCGAAGCTGACGCGCAGGCCTTCGCTCCTCACGAGCACCGGCGCGCCGGCCGGCACCGGGCTCACGCTGCGCACCGGGCGGCTGGCCATGAGCCGCTGCGTATAGGCATGCTGCGGCCGCGCGAAGACCTCGGCCGTCGCGCCGATCTCGACGAGGCGGCCGCGCTCCATCACGCCGACGCGGTGCGTGAAGCGGCGCACGAGGTTGAGGTCGTGCGTGATGAACAGCAGCGCCATGCCCATCTCGGCCTGCAGCTCGTCGAGCAGGGCCAGGATCTGCGCCTGGATGGTGACGTCGAGCGCCGTCGTCGGCTCGTCGCAGATCAGCAGCTCGGGCTTGCAGGCGAGCGCCATGGCGATCATGGCGCGCTGGCGCTGGCCGCCGGAGAGCTCGTGCGGATAGCTGTCGATGCGCCGCTCGGGCTCGGGGATGCCGGTGCGCTTGAGCAGCTCGATGGCGCGCGCGCGCGCCGCCCTCGCGTCGAGGCCCAGGTGCAGTTCGAGCACCTCGCCGATCTGGTTGCCGACCGTGAACAGCGGGTTCAGCGCCGTCATCGGCTCCTGGAAGATCATGCCGATGCGCTGCCCGCGCACGCCCAGCATCTCCAGCTCGCCCTTCGCGGTGAGGTCCTCGCCGCCGAAGACGATGCGGCCGCTCGTGACCGCCGCGTCGACGAGCCGCAGCACCGACAGCGCCGTGATCGACTTGCCCGAGCCCGACTCGCCGACGAGCGCGAACTTCTCGCCTGCGGCGATGGCAAAGGAGACATCCTCGACGACCGTGCTGGTGCCGAAGCGCACGGTGAGCCGCTCGATCGAGAGCAGGGGCCGGCCAGGGGCGTCCGCAGCCGAGGCGTTCATGACTTGCGCGTGTCGAACGCGTCACGCAGCGCGTCGCCGACGAAGGTGAGCAGCAACATCGTGCCCACCAGCACCGCGAAGGTCGGCACGATGATCCACCAGGCGTCCAGGTTCTCCTTGCCCAGCCGCAGCAACTCGCCGAGCGAGGGCACGCTCGCCGGCACACCCAGGCCCAGGAAGTCGAGCGAGGTCAGGGCCAGGATGGCCGCGCTCATGCGAAACGGCAGGAAGGTGATCACCGGCGTCAACGAATTGGGCAGCACGTGGCGCCAGATGATCCGGCCGGTGGACAAGCCGAGCGCCCGCGCCGCCTTCACGAACTCCAGGTTGCGGTTGCGCAGGAACTCGGCGCGCACGTAGTCCGACAGGCCCATCCAGCCCCACATGGCCAGCAGCACGAGCAGCAGCAGCAGCGAAGGCTCGAAGATCGAGGCGAAGATGATGAGCAGATACAGCTCGGGCACCGAGCCCCAGATCTCGATCAGCCGCTGCAGCGTGAGGTCGATGCGGCCGCCGAAGTAGCCCTGCAGCGCGCCCATCGCGACACCGGCCACCGTACCGGCGAACGTGAGCGCAAAGGCAAACCAGATGCTGACGCGAAAGCCGTAGATCAGCCGCGCCAGCATGTCGCGGCCGCGCGAGTCGGTACCGAGCCAGCTGCCTGCGCCGGGCGGCGCCGGATCGAGCCTAGGGTTGAAGTAGTCCAGCGAGTCGGCCGAGTGCGGGTTGAGCGTGAACAGCGCCCACTGCCCCGGCTTGGCGAGCAGCGCGGTGATGAAGGGGTCCTTCCAGTCCGTGGGCGTGTCGAAGTCCCCGCCCAGCGCCCGCTCACTCGGATTGGCCACGATCGGTGCATACCAGCGCCCCTCGATGCGCGCGATGAGTGGCCGCTCGTTGCTCAGCAGCTCGGCGAAGGTGGCGGCGACCAGCACCGCGCCGAGGATCCACAGCGACACGTAGCCCAGCCGGTGACGGCGGAACCGCGCCCAGGCCCGCTGCCATGGGCCGGCGTGCACCGGGACCGCGGGCTCGTCGGGAAGCACGCTGTCGCCGCCTGGCGCCACCGTGACCTCGAAGGGATTCGCGCTGCTGTTCGACACCCGTGCACCCTCAGCGTGAGACGGCCGTGAACTGCACGCGTGGGTCGACCACCGTGTACAGCAGGTCCGACAGCAGCTTGACGACGAGCGCGATGAGCGTGAACAGGTACAACGAGCCCAGCACCACCGGGTAGTCGCGGCGCACGATGCTCTCGTAGCCGAGCAGGCCCAGGCCGTCGAGGGAGAAGAGCGTCTCGATCAGCACCGCGCCGGCGAAGAACGCACCGATGAAGGCGGCGGGAAAGCCGGTGACGAGCGGGATCAGCGCATTGCGGAAGATGTGCTTGTAAAGCACGCGCCGCTCGCCCAGGCCCTTGGCGCGGGCCACCAGCACATACTGCTTGCGGATCTCCTCGACGAAGGTGTTCTTCGTCAGCAGCGTGGTGACGGCGAAGCTGTGGATCACGAGGCAGACGAGCGGCAGCACGAGGTGCCAGAGGTAGTCCTTCACCTTGCCCCACGCCGAAAGCTCTGCCCAGTGGTCGGAGGTCAGCCCGCGCAGCGGAAACCACTCGAAGAAGCTGCCGCCGGCGAAGAGCACGATGAGCAGCACACCGAGCACGAAGCCGGGAATCGCATAGCCCAGCAGCACGAGGAAGGTCGTGGCGGCGTCGAAGCGCGAGCCCTCGCGCACCGCCTTGCTCACGCCGAGCGGGATGCTGATGAGATAGCTGATGAAGAAGGTCCACAGCCCGAGCGACAGCGACACCGGCAGCTTTTCCTTGATCAGCGCCCAGACGTCCTTGTTCTGCAGGAAGCTCTTGCCGAGGTCGAAGCGCAGGAAACTGCCCAGCATCTCGAAGTAGCGCACATGTGCCGGCTTGTCGAAGCCGTAGAGCTTCATCAGCTCGTCGCGCTGCTTCTTGTCGAGGTCGCGCCCGGCCTTGTAGCCGCCGCCCTCGCCGGCGCCCGGGCCGGCCGCGGCACGCGCCTCGGCCATGATCTGCTCGACCGGGCCGCCGGGAACGAACTGCATCACGACGAAGGTGACGGTGAGCGCCCCCAGCAGCGTCGGGATCATCAGCAGCACGCGCTTGGCGGCATAGACCCACAGGTTCATCGCTCTCGCCTCAGACCTTGCCTGCGCGCGCCTGGCGCGTCTTGTCGAAAGCCAGGTCCCACCAGGTCCACAGCGGCCACGGCCCATGCTCGATGAAGCCGCTGATCAGCGTATCGGCCTGGTAGTAGTGCGCCGTCACCTTGGGGCTGCCGAACTTGTTCCAGTACGAGATCGGCTCCTGCGCCTGCCACAGGTCGGGGATCTGCCAGAAGTTCCACATGATGACGCGGTCGAGTGCCCTTGCGGCATCGCGCAGCGCCGGCAGCGAGTCGGCGCGGTTCATGGCCTCGATCAGGGCATCGACGGCGCGGCTCTTGACGCCGCGGAAATTGTTGTTGCCCGGGTCGTCGGCGGACTTGCTGCCGTAGCTGGCGGCCAGTTCGGCGCCTTGCGGCAGCGTGAAGCGCCCCTCGACGAGGGCGGCGGTATCGAAGTCGTACTGCTGCAGGCGCCGCCGGTAGAGCGCGAAGTCCACCAGGCGCACCCGCATCTCGATGCCCAGCTTCTTCAGGTTGCGCTGCCAGTCGACGACGCTGGAGGCGAGCGGCTGCATGTACTCGAAGACGAAGGGCTCGCCCTTGCCATTGCGCAGCACGCCGGCAGCGTCGAGCTTCCAGCCGGCCTGCTCCAGCAACTCGCGCGCCTTCAGCAAGTTGCGGCGCAGGCCGTTGGGGTCGGCATCGGTGCGCGGCGCCACGAACGCGGGACCGAAGACGCGCGGCGGCAGCTCGGCGCGGAACGGCTCCAGCAGCGCCAGCTCGGCGGGCGAGGGTGGGCCCTGGGCGGCGAAGTCGGAGTTGTTGAAGGCGCTGCTGGCGCGCGTGAACATCTTCGTCTTGTTCAGCGTCTCGAAATCGTAGGTGTAGCCGAGCGCCTCGCGCACGCGGATGTCCTGGAAGATCGGCCGGCGCAGGTTGAGCTGGTAGCTCTGCAGGTACTGGCCGTAGCGCGTGGGTAGGACGGCCTTCTTGATGCGGCCGTCGTCCCACTTGACGCCGGCGTGCTGGCGCACGAACGCGCGCGAGCGGTACTCCTTCATCAGGTCGAATTCACCCGCCTTGAACGCCTCGCGCGCCACCGCATCGTCAGCGTAGTTGCGATAGACGACGCGCTCGAAATTGAAGTGTCCGCGCCGCACCGGCAAGTGCCGGCCCCAGTAGTCGGGGTCGAGCCTGAACTCGATGCGCCGGGGCATGTCGACGCGGTCGATGCGGTAGGGGCCGCTGGCGATCGGGTACTCGGTGACGATCTGGTCGAACGGCTTGCCCTCGCCCCACTTGCGGCTGAACACGGGCATCGTGCCGGCAATGAACATCTGCTCGCGCGTCTTCTCGCGCGCATGGAAGCGCACGGTGCGCGCATCGAGCACCTCCACCCGCTCCAGCCCGGCGAGCTGCGTCTGCACATCGGGGCGCGCCGCCTTGCCCGAGAGCATCGCGAAGCTGTGCCGCACGTCCTCGGCCGTCACGGCCTCGCCGTTGTGGAAGCGCGCCTCGGGGCGGATGCGGAAGGTGATGCTCGAATAGTCGGGCGCCAAGAGCATGGCCTCGGCGAGCAGGCCGTACATGCTCATCGGCTCGTCCTGCCCCAGGTGCGCCAGCCCCTCGATCATCCAGATCAGCACGCCTGCCGGTGAATTGCCGCGCAGCGTCCAGGGGTTGAACTTGTCGAAGCTGCTGCGCCGATCGGGGTTCTTCAGCTTGAGCGTGCCGCCCTTCGGCGCCTCGGGGTCGACGTACTCGAAGTGCGAAAAGTCCGGGCCGTATTTCGGCGCGCCGTAGGCGGCGAAGCCATGCACCCAGCGGCCGGTGTGCGCGCCACCGGAAGCAGGCGCCGGGTCCGCTGCAGCAGCGGCACCGGCCGCGAGGGGGCCTTTCGACTGCGCGGCCTGTGCGGCCTGTGCCGCCAGCGTAGCCGCTGTGGCCGCCCAGCCCACCCCCGCCCACGGCGAGCCGAGCAGCAAGGCACCCAGGCGCCGGCGGGCCCGGTCGAGCCGCGCGTCGCCCGCGTCGGTGGGCCGCCCTTTCACGCCGCCTTCTGTCCGGACTTCGGCGCCAGCAGCCAGTGCAGTGCTTGCGCCAGCTTCGAAGGCCCCGGCTTGAGCAGCTTCTCGCAAGCGGCACGCTGCCCTGCGGCCGCTTCGCCTTTGGCCAGGCCGGCACACAGCCCATCGAGCTGGCCCTGCAGCCGCTTCATCGCCGCGGCGTGCCGGCCTTCGCCGTTCCAGGCAGCGAGCTTGTTGCCGGCGCGCTGCAGCGAACGCACGCTGCGGCCCTCGAACGCGCCGGCATCGCCGGCCGCCTCGCGCAGCAGCTGCGCGGCCACCTTCTCGATGCGCGCTTCATCCTGCGGAGCGAGGTCGACGAGCGCCGTCAGGTAGCCCGAGCCCCATTGCAGCCGCGTCGCCGGGCCGGTGGACTTCTCGAAGGCCTCGCCGTACCAGCGCAGCGCCTCGTCCTTGCGGCCGAGCTTGCGTGCATTGCTGCCGAGCTGGCTCATCAGGTAGTAGGGCGAATGGCTCTTCGCGAGGTTGCTCTTCAGCAGCGCGTCGCTCTCGGCCCACAGCCCGGCGCGGCCGAGCGCGTAAGCCGCGGCCGTGATGACCGCCTGCCGCTCGTAGCCGTCGGTGATCTCGCGGTCGGCACGGGCCACATGCTCGCGCAGGTCGGCCAGCAGCGGTGCTGGCAGCTTGGGGTGCACGCTGTCCTTGGGGTCCGTGAGGCGCGCCAGGTCGACGCGCGCGATCAGCGCCCCGAGGCGGTCGGCGCGCGACAGCGTCGCGTCGGACTCCAGCTTCTTCATCGCCGCGTCGTAGGCGGCGACCAGCGGCGCCCGGCGCGGGGAATCGTCGTCCTCGAGCGTGCGCACGATGTCGGCGGCGCCGTTGCTCAGCACGTCCATCTGCGCGCGCACCTCGCGCGCATCGGCGAGCACCCTGCTCACGCGCTGGCGCAGGCCGTCGTCGGCCTTCAGTCCCTTGCCGTCGTCGCTGGCCGCGAGCGCCTTCAGCCACAGGCGCGTCGTCGTCTCGGCATCGCCGCCTGCCCCGTTCCGCGCCGCCGGGCTGGCCGCGGCCAGCCGGGCCAGCGTGCCCGGCACCTCGGCCTTGGGCACGAGCTGCTGCTCGTCGGTCTCCCAGGAATAGAAGGCGAGCAGACGCCAGTCGTTCGACGACATCGGCTTCCCGGCCAGCGCGTCTGCGAGCACCGCTTTCACCGAGCGGCCGCCGGCCAGGCCGAGCTGCAGCACCGCCAGCGCCTGCGACGCATCCACTTCGCCCGGCAGGCGCGTGATCTCCTGGCCCTCGGGCGTGTAGAGCACCGTCGTCGGATAGCCGCTCACCTTGAAGCGCGAGCCGAGCTTCTGCGCGCCGGGCAGGTCGCCGTCGACATGGACGGCGACGAAGCCCTTCGACAGCGCCGCGAACTCCTGCCGGCTGAACAGCGTCGCCTTCAGCTGGTTGCACGGCGGGCACCAGGTGGCGCCCCAGTAGAGCAGCACCGGCTTCTTCTCGGCCCGCGCACGCACGAAGGCGCGCTCGATGTCGGCGTCGGCCGCCGCCGGCTGCCAGGCCACGTTGGTCGAGGGCATGCCGGCCGCAAGGGCCGGCGCCGCCGGCAGCGCCAGTGTCACGGCGAGTGCGGCGGCCTGGGTGGCGGCGCGGGCGGCGCTCCGCGTGGCCAGGGCCGCGGCGCGGGCCGCACATGAGAATTTGGCGAGTTTCATCGGGACCTCGAACTTCCTGAGCCGCGCGCCTGCCCCGGCGCGGCGCCCGATTGTGCGCGAGGACCTGCGCCAGGACCTGCGCCAGGACCTGCGCCAGGACTCGCGCGAGGATGTGCGCGCGGTTGTACGTGCGCGCCGTCGAGGAGCGCGGCCGCTTCCGGCGGCGCGGGCGGCGCGGGCGGCGCGGGCGGCGCCAGGGGCGCCTGCGGCGCCTCCTCCTCCGACGGCGCCAGCGCGGTGGCGCGCGCGAGCGCCATCCACACCGCGAAGTCCGGCGTCACCGGCCGCCGCGGTGCCGGGCGCGCGAGCTCGAGGCCGGCGCCATTGGCGATGAGCACGCCGTACTCGGGCGGCACGTCGTCCTCGTTGCCCACGCCGGACCCGAGCACGTACCAGCATTGGCTGCTCAGCGCGCGATAGGCGGCACCCTTGTCCGGCCGCTTGAGGTCGGCGAGCAGGTCGGCGCGGCGCACCTTGATCTCGTGCACCGCCGGCTCGGTGTAAGCCTCGACCGTGGTGTGGCGGATCGAGTAGACGTCGGGCATCGCCATCACCCAGCGCACCTTGGCGCGCGCGCCCGGGGACGCGCCGGCCTCGGCCGCGAGGTCGGCCCCTGCTTCGACCAGTGCCGCACGCAGCGACAGGCCGCACCAGACGATGCGCCCGGCGCGCCGCATCTGCTCGGCGACGCGCGCCACGAGGGCCTCATGGGCATCGAAGGCGGCGCGGTTCTTCGCCAGCGTGGCCGCGAGGGCCTGGATGCCGGCGTCGGTGAGGTGCAGCGTCTCGCGATGCTCGGCATCGAAGCGGCGTTCGAGCAGACCGGCGGCGAGCAGGTCCACCTCCACCGCGTCGCGGCAGGGCCAGCCGGCCGAGCGCCAGAGCTCGCGCAAGCGGCGCCGGTGCGCGACGGGCAGGACCACCGGGCTTGGACTCGAGCCCGTGGCTCACTCCACCACTTGCACGCCCTTCCAGAAGGCGATGCGGCCCTTGATGTTCGCCGCCGCCTCCTTCGGGTCGGGGTAGGTCCAGGCGGCATCGGGGTTGGCGTCGCCGTCGACGAAGACCGTGTGGTAGTTCGCCTGCCCTTTCCATGAGCACATCGTCTTCGTGTTGCTCGACAGCAGGTGCTGCGGCTTCACCGCCGCGGCGGGGAAGTAGTGGTTGCCCTCGACGACGACGGTGTCGTCGCTCTCGGCAATCACGGTGTCTTTCCAGATCGCTTTCATCGCTCGGTCCTTGACGGGTTCCTCGGGGAGGAGTTGTGTTTTCCAGATTACCACCGGGCGGCCGGCACCGCCCCGGCAGGGGCGGCGGGGCGACAGCGGCGGCGCATCGATGAAGCGGCCTGAACGCTGCATGCAAAGCCCCGCGCTCGCCGCAGCGCCGCGCCGCCACTACATTGGCATCATGAGCACCACACTCGCCACCCCCACCCTCGTCGCGCAACCGCGCCCCGTCGAGCGCCTCGTGCAGGGCCAGGCCACCAGCGACGGCGACGGCGTCAAGCTGACGCGCGTGCTGACGCAGAACCTGCAGCGCCGGCTCGACCCCTTCCTGATGCTCGACGCCTTCGGCAGCGACGCCGCCGCCGACTACATCGGCGGCTTCCCCGACCACCCGCACCGCGGCTTCGAGACCGTGACCTACATGCTCGAAGGCCGCATGCGCCACAAGGACAGCGCCGGCCACGAAGGCCTGCTCACGCCCGGCAGCGTGCAGTGGATGACGGCCGGGCGCGGCGTCATCCACAGCGAGATGCCCGAGCAGGAAGAGGGCCGCATGGAAGGCTTCCAGCTCTGGCTCAACCTGCCCGCCGGGAGCAAGATGCGCGAGCCCTGGTACCGCGACATCCGGCCCGAGGAGATCCCGGTCTGGCGTGGTGAGGGCGCCGAAGCGGGCGTGACCGCGCACGTGATCGCCGGCGCCACGCACGGCCTCGCCGGCGCCATGCAGCGCGAAGACACCGAGCCGCTGTACCTCGACCTGCACCTGGACGCCGGCGCCGCCTTCGAGCAGCCGCTGCCGGCCGCCCACAACGCCTTCGTCTACGTCTATCGCGGCGAGTTGCAGGTGGGCGAGACGGCGGTGCGCCGGCAGCGCATGGCCATCCTCGCCAACGCCGCAGGTGCCGCCGGTGCAGCCGGCTTCGACGGCGTGCGCCTCATCGCCGGCCCCGAAGGCGCGCGCGCCGTCCTCATCGCCGGGCGCCCGCTCAACGAGCCGATCGCGCAATACGGGCCGTTCGTGATGAACACGAACCAGGAGATCTTCCAGGCGGTGGAAGACTTCCGCGCCGGGCGGCTCGCCTGAGCCGGGCGGGCGCGGCCGCGGGCGAAGAACGCCGAGCCGCCGGCCTCAGAGCCTGTGAATGAATCAGCCGCGCCCGAGCGGCGCGCCAGAAGGCGTCGGATCTAGGCGCAAAGCGCAGCCATGTCCGGCGACATGGCGAGCCTTTGCAACGACGAGCCGGCGCTTTCTGGCGTGGCGAGCGGGTGTGGATGATTCGTTCACAGGCTCTCAGCGGTCGCGCTTGATGATCCCGCTCGTCGACCCCGCCGTGCCGACCACGAAGACGGTGTAGACGCCGCCGGCGACCAGCGCCTGGTTGGTGGCGCTGAACAGGCTGGCCGCCCCCGCGGTCACCGAGAGCGTGGCCGATGTGGAAGCCGTGATCTCCGAGTAGGACCCGGTGGCACCTTCGGCCACGCCGCCACTGCCGATGGCTTCGCCGTCCACCGACAGCGACGCGGTGCCCGTGACGCCGGTGGTGCCGTTCACCAGGCGGATGCGCAGCGAACCCGTGGCCGCGGGCAGCTGGTTGTCGTCGGCGAGCCAGATCGCCGTCGGCGTGGCCGCCGGGCCATAGACCAGCAGCGTGGCGTCGCGCCCCGATGCCAGCGAGGTGGCCGGCGCCCCCACCGAGTTGCCGTTGACGCTGATGGCCAGTGCCGGCGAGCCCGAGGCGACGAACTTGTAGTTGCCGGCCACCGGCGAGTTGGCGTTCTCGAGCAGCGACACCCCGCCCAGGCTGGCCGTGACGGCGCCGGCGCTGCCGACGCCGGCCATGGCCCGCACGCGCGCGTTCGCGCCGTCGGCCTGCACGATGGCGCCCTCCTGCCGCATGAGCAGCGCGTCGACCAGCGTGCCCCCGGCACTGGGCGTGAGCACGAGCACGGCGCTCTGGCCGGCGGGCAGGGCCAGGTCGGCCACGTCGAGGCGCAGATCGGTCTTGCTCGACGCCCCCGTCACGCGCAGGCGCCAGTTGCCGCCGATCACGTCGAGCGCCGGGCTCAGCTCCCCATAGGCCGCGCCGGCGTGCGCGGCCACCGCCGTGGCGAGTGCGTCGCCGGTCGCGGTCAGGTAGACGTCCAGCGCACCGGCATCCGCGGCGGCGTTCACCACCCGCAGCCCGGTCTTGCCGCTGGCGGGCGCCGCCTGGTTCTCGTCGAGCAGCAGCTCCCGCAGCGCCCCGGCCTTGCCGAAGGCGAGCACGGCATAGGCCTGGTTCTTGCTCACCGTGGGCGTGAACGACAGCAAGGCGGTGGCCGAGCCGGCCGTGCTGATGGTGCTGTCGCTGTTGTCGGGATCGACCTCCACGTAGCTCGCGTTGCCCCCGTAGGCCACCGCCCCCTGGCGCAGGCTGCCGTCCACGCGCAGGTCCAGCGAGGCGTAGTCGCGCGTGGCATTGACAAGCCTGACCCGCGCCTTCGTGCGGTCGTCCGGCGCGACGTAGCAGCCGGACAGCGCGGCGGCCGTCGACCACACGAGTGCCCAGAGAAGCCAGCGGGCAAGGGTGGTGAGAGGGCGGAACATCGCTTCGGTCTCCCGGCACCCGATGCGGGCGCGACATCCGCGATGATGCCGCGTGAGGCTGGGCGCCTTCTCCGGCCCGGCGGCGTTCGCTCCGCCACGCGGTCGCCGGCCGGGGCGGCAACGGGCCTCGGGCGCGTCAGGGGGGATGGGGTCGCGCGTCGCTCAGCGGGCCAGCTCGGGCTGCGCACCGCTCAGGCTCGGCCGCCAGCCGCTCAGCTGCAGCTGCACCCACGCCATCACCGGCAGTTGCGCGCAGACGGCGTCGCTGCCGTCGTGCTCGCTGATGCACAAGCCTTCGCGCAAGTCCTGGCTCGAGTCGAACCAGCCGCAGCGCCGCTCGTGCGGCGACGCTTCGGCCTCGCTGTCGGGCACGACGATGGCATACAGCGCCGTGCCCGTGCGGCGCGCCCGCGGCGAGCCGCCGGCCCACCAGCGCGCGCAGCGGGTCCAGGCCCGCACGCTGCGGCGCAGCCAGCGTGGCAGGCGGCGCGGCGAGGTGGTGCGGCGAGGCGAGGTGGCGGGGGCCGGGTTCGTCATGCGGGTCTCCGGGGCAGGTGGGTTGCGGGGATGGTTGCGAAGGGTTGCGGGGCGTGCGCCGAGGCGTGCCGCCATGCTCGGCCGCCGCGCCTTGCGCGCCCATCGCCCCGAGGTCGGCGGCCGGTGGGCCCCCGGCCTCCTCCCCCCGCCGCGGCGCGGGCGTGCCCCCCGGCCGATCCCCCTGCCGGGTGCTTGCGCGGCGCGGCACGCCCGGCCGGGTGGCGGGCGCCGGGTCAACACCGCCGTGACAACATCGCCTCATGTGCGGTCGCTATGTCGTGGCCTACGACCCCGACACGCTGGTGTCGGGCTTCTCGGTCCTGCGCGTCCCGGTCTTCCCCAAGCGCTGGAACGTGGCCCCGCAGTCCGAGGTGCCGGTGGTCTACGAGACCCGCGCCGGCGAGCGCGTCGCCGAGCTCATGCGCTGGGGCCTGGTGCCCTCGTGGGCCAAGGATCCGGCCGTCGGCAGCAAGTTGAACAACGCGCGCGCCGAGGGCGTGTTCGACAAGCCCTCGTTCCGCAAGGCCGCCCGGCGGCGCCGCTGCCTGCTGCCGGCCAGCGGCTTCTACGAGTGGCAGCCCACCGCCGTGGCCGGCAAGGTGGTGAAGCAGCCCTGGTACATCTCGGCCGCCGACGGCCAGCCGCTCGCCATGGCCGGCCTCTTCGAGGCCTGGCGCGCCGGCCCTGAGGCGCCGTGGCTGCTCAGCTGCTGCGTGCTCACCTGCGCGGCCAACGCGCTCATGGCGCCCATCCACGAGCGCATGCCGGTGCTGGTGGCGCGCAAGGATTGGGCGACCTGGCTCTCGCGCTCGGTGCTGGAAGCCAATGCCGTGGCGCCGCTGCTGGCGGTACCGCCGGCCGAGGGCCTGCAGGCCTGGCCGGTGTCGCGCGCCGTCAGCCGCAGCGCGAGCGAGGGGCCCGAGCTGGTCGAGCCGCTGCCTCCCTGAGCGCCGCGCTGCGCAGGGCCCAGCTCAGCGGCCGAACGGCTTGACGCCGATCACGGCGCCATGCGCCCAGAAGGCGATCAGGGCCCACGCGGCCACGCCGACCGCCACGGTGACGAGGGTGGGAGCGAGCGAAGGCGCCGCGCCCGTCGCCTCCGTCGCACCGGCGGCGCGGTCGCGCGCCCGTGCGGCGCGGAAGTCGAGCACCGCCCAGGCGAGGAAGGCCCCGAACAGCACCACGTCGGCAAGCATCTGGTTGCTCACCAGGTGCGCGAAGGCCCAGACCTTGACGCCGAGGATCATCGGGTGTCGCAGGCGCGCCTTGATGTGGTTGCGGGGCACGTAGGCGGCCACGAGCAGCACCAGCGCCACGAGGTTGAGCAGGGCGGCGAGGTGCCGCGTCCACACCGGCGGCACCCACAGCAGCACCGGCTGCGCCCTCGTCGCACCGTAGCCGACGACGATGAGCACGAGGCCGACGATCGAAACCAGCGAGTAGGCGCCCTTCCAGCCGTTGGCGCCGAGCCGCGCCACCATCGACGTGCGCCAGCCCTCGGCGAAGATGCGCAGCGAGTGCGCGCCGAGGAAGAGCACGAGGCCGAGCACGAGCCATGTCATGGGGGTTCTCCGGGCGGGCCCGCTCGCGCCTCTGGCGCTCGCTGGGCCCTGGGTTCAGGAATCTGGCCGCGATTTCCAGCAGCAGTCCGGCCGCGGTCTGGCCGTGGTCCGGCCGGCGCGCATCGTAGCGAGGGTCGTGCGCCTCACCACCGGGGCCGACCCTCGCCCACTATGCTGCGCGCCCATGCAGATCTTCGACGCCCGCGCCGTGCGCGACCGTTGCCCGCTGCCCGCGCTCGTGCAGGCGCTGCGGCGCGCGTTGGTCGCCGGCGCCGAAGTGCCGCAGCGGCACGTGCACGCCCTGCCCGGCGGCGCCAGCCTGCTGCTGATGCCGGCCTGGCGCCACGCCGGGCCCGCCGAGGCGGGCCGCACCGGCCCGCGCCTCGGCGTGAAGACGGTGACCGTCTGCCCAGGCAATAGCGCCCTCGGCCTGCCCGGCGTGCACGGCCTGTACAGCCTCTTCGACGCCCGCACCGGCGTGCCATTGGCCGTGCTCGACGGCGGCGAGCTCACGGCGCGGCGCACGGTGGCGGCGAGCGCGCTCGCCGCCTCGTACCTGGCGCGCGAGGATGCGACGAAGCTGCTCGTCGTCGGTGCCGGGCGCGTGGCGGCGCTGCTGCCCGAGGCCATGCGCGCCGTGCGCCCGGGCCTCGCCGAGTTCACCGTGTGGGCGCGCCGCGCGGAAGCGGCCGACGCCGTGGCCGCCGAGTGGCGGGCGCAGGCGCTGCACGCCGGCGCCACCAGGACCATCAGGGCCATCAGCGATCTCGGCGACCTCGCCGCTGCCGTGCACGACGCGCACATCGTCAGCTGCGCCACGCTCGCCACCGAGCCCCTGGTGCGCGGTGCGTGGCTGCAGCCGGGCACGCACCTGGACCTCATCGGCAGCTTCACGCCGGCCATGCGCGAGGCCGACGGCGAGTGCTTCGTGCGCTCGCGGGTCTGGGTCGACACGTCCGAGGCGCTCGCGAAGGCGGGCGACCTGCTGCAGGCCGTCGCCGAAGGTGCGTTCAGCCCGCAGCGCCTGCAGGGCACGCTGGCCGACCTCGCCCGCGCCGACGCCGCGGCCCGCACGAGCGCCGGCGAGTGCACGCTGTTCAAGTCGGTCGGTACCGCCGTCGAAGACCTCGCCGCTGCCGAGCTCGTCTTCGAAGGGCCCGGATAATCCGCCGCGCCCACCTTCCGGACCGCGCCCGCGGCCCCCGCCATGTTCAAACGCCTCGTCCTGCCGCTCGTCGTCATTGCCGGCCTCGCCGCGCTGTACTTCTGGGCGGCCATGAAATGGAGCTACTCCTCGGGCGAGCGGGCCGGCTGGGTGCAGAAGTTCTCCAACAAGGGCTGGATCTGCAAGACCTGGGAAGGCGAGCTGGCGCTCGTCTCGCTGCCCGGCTCGACGGCGGAGAAGTTCTTCTTCACCGTGCACGAAGAGAAGGTGGCGAAGGACATCACGCGCCACATCGGCAAGCGCGTGGCCCTGCATTACGAAGAGAAGGTGGGCCTGCCGACGAGCTGCTTCGGCGAGACGCGGCATTTCGTCACCGGCGTCACGCTGGCCGAGGAGATTCCGATCGGCCCGGGCATCGTGATGCCGGCGGCGCCGGCCGTCCCGGCCCCGGGTGCCGCGGGTGCCCAGCCGGGCGCTCCGGCAGCGCCGGCCGCGTCGCGCTGACCAGGCCTCCCGGGCGCCCGCTCGCGGCCCCGGCGGCCGCCCCGACCGCCGCGCGGGCCCACCCCCGCGACGGCGCGGTGCCGGCCACCGCGCGCGTCAGTTAGCCTCGCGCGCGGATCTCGAGACAACAGCGAGCGGAGGCGGGTACCCCATGGCCGACGGCTACATCGCGCGCCACTGGCGCGGCGAGCTCACGCTGCCGGTGAGCTTCTGGGTCAACAACTGCATCCTTGCGCTGCCGGTGGGCTTCGCGATCGGCGCGCTCGCCGCCTGGATCGCCGTCACCGGCGACTACCTGCGTGGCGGCAGCATCGCGCTGCTCGTCGCCTGGCCGCTGCTGCTGCTGTTCAGCGTCTGGAGCATCGTCGGCGCCTGGCGCGCCGCCACGGCGCACTCCGAGAGCGGCGGCTCGGGGCTGTGGGCCGGGCTCGCCAAGCTGCTGCTGGCGCTGAGCGCGCTCAGCACCACGGGCTCGGCCGTCTTCGATTTCGTCCCCAACGTCGGTGACTGGCTGCGCATGGCGCGCGGCATCGATCCGATCGGCCATGTGCAGGCCACGTTGTCGGCCGACGGCCGACGGCTGCGGCTCGAGGGGCCGCTCGGCCTCGGCGACGCCGAACGCATCCGCGCGCTCACGGCCAAGGCGGGCGGCCTGCGCATCGTCGAGCTCGACTCGCCCGGCGGGCGGCTCAAGGAAGGCGAGGAGATCGCCGCGCTCGTCAAGCGCGCCGCCTGGCACACGCGCACCACCGGTGCCTGCGAGAGCGCCTGCACGCTCGTGCACATGGCCGGCGAGCGCAAGCAGCTGCTGCCGGGCGCGAAGATCGGCTTCCACCGCGCCTCGGCCGGCACCGTCAATCCGGTGCTCGACAACCTGGCCAACCGCGAGCTCGTGCGCATCTATCGCGAGGCCGGCCTGCCCGAGCGCTTCATCGAGCGCACGCTCGCCACGCCGGCGTCGCGCATGTGGTACCCGAGCCGCGACGAGCTCGTTGGCGCCGGCCTCGTGAGCCTGGCCGAACGGCCGCTCGACATCGAGCTGCCCGAGAGCGCCAAGGCGCCGGCCTCGGAGTACGCCGACGCGATGACCGGCAGCGACACCTGGCTGGCCGTCGACAAGCGCTACCCCGGCGCGATGGCCTTGGCCGCGCGCCGCATGGTCGAGGCGCGCGCCGGCGGCGCCGACGCGGCCGAGGTGCAGGTGCAGGGCCAGAAGGTGATCGAGCAGCATCTGCCGGCCCTGCTGGCCGAGGCCGGGCCCGAGTTGCGCGAGAGCTACCTGGCGCTGCTGGCGCTGCAGCTGAGCGCGGCGCGCGCCGCCGCGCCGGCGGCCGGCGTCGCCATGACCACGACCACCAGCACCAGCAGCACCACCACGGCCGTTCCTCGGCCCGGCGCGGCGGCGGCGCCGACGGCTTGCATCGGCGTGCTCGCCGCCGACGCCGGGGCGCGGCGCGCGCTGAGCCCCGATCTCGTGCAGCGCGAGGCCGCCTGGCTCATCGCCGCGGCCGCGGCGGCGCCGACGCGCGAGATCGGCGGCCGTGCGCCCAGCACCGTCGAGCAGGAGGTGCTGCGTCGCCGCCTCGGCGAACGCTCACCCGCGCTGCTGGCGCAGGCCTGGCAGCCGGGCGCGCTGCAACGCCCGGCCCGCGACTGCGAGCGCGCGATCGAGCTCCTGCGCGCCGTGGCCGAGCTGCCACCGGCGGAGCGGCGGCTGGCAACACGGTTGATGTTCGGCCGCGGCTGAGGCCGGGCGAGGTCCGCAGGCCGCTCGGACGATTCGCTGATCCGGTGGCCCGGCGCCCGGTTGTCCGTAGGCCGCGTCTAGGCCCAGAGGACCTTCTTGCGCGAACCGACCCAGTTCTCGTAGTTCGCCGCGAAGCGATCCTCGATCTTGTTGCGCTTGACCTTGAAGGTCGGCGTGATGAGGTCGTTGTCCACCGTCCAGGCTTCGGTCGTGACGACGAGGCAGTCGAGCTGCTCGTGCGGGTCGAGCATCTCGTTGATGCTCTTCAGGTGCCCGGCGAGCGAAGCCTCGAGCGCGCCCCGGCCTGCCGCGTCGGCTGCCGCTCTCGCGGCCTCGATGTTGAGCATCAGCAGCGCCAGCGGCTGGCCGAGGTTGGCGCCCGTGACGCAGCAGGCCTCCACGGCGGCGTGCATGACGAGGCGGTCCTCGATCGGCGCGGGCGCCACGTACTTGCCCTTGCTCGTCTTGAACAGGTCCTTCACGCGGCCGGTGATCCTGAGGTTGCCCTCGGCGTCGAGCGCGCCCTTGTCGCCGGTGCGCAGCCAGCCGTCCTCGGTGAGCGCCTCCTTGGTGAGCACGGGTTCCCGGTAGTAGCCGAGCATCAGGCAGGGCGCCTTCACCTGGATCTCGCTCGTCGTCGGGTCGAGGCGGCTCAACACGCCGTCGTAGGGCAGGCCGACGGTGCCGGGGCGCTGCTTGCCGGGCAGCGTGGCATGGCTGACGCCGCAGTTCTCGGTCATGCCGTAGACCTCGACGAGGTCGAGGCCGAGCTTGTTGTACCAGCGCAGCAGTTCGGGCGGCATCGGCGCGGCGCCGCCGGCGGCGAAGACGCAGTCCTGCAGGCCGAGCGCCGTGAGGATCTTCTTGCGCACGATGCCGCGCAGGATGGGGATCTTCAGCAGCCGGTCGAGCTTGGCCGGCGGCATCTTGGCGTTGATGCCCTGCTGGAACTTGACCCACAGCCGCGGCACGCTGAAGAAGACCGTCGGGCGCGCGCGCTGCAGGTCCTGCGTGAAGGTCTCCAGGCTCTCGGCGAAGAACACGTGCATGCCGGTGGCGAGCTGGCCGTGCTCGACGAGCGTGCGCTCGGCGACGTGCGACAGCGGCAGGTACGAGAGCATGCGCGCGTCGGCGTTGATGGCCGGCACGCGCTTCAGGCCCGAGGTCACGCCCCAGGCGAAGGTGCCGAAGCTGTGCATCACGCCCTTGGGCGCGCCCGTCGTGCCCGAGGTGTACATGATGGTGGCGAGATCGTCGGCCGGGCGCACGGGGTTGCCCTTCAGCGGCTCGGTCTTCGCGACGATGTCGTCCCAGGCCGGATAGCTCTTCTTCGCGTCGTCGGGCGCGAGCGGGTGGCTGATGCAGCGCAGGCCGGCGGGGATGCCCGGCTTCATGCCCTCCCAGCCGTCGAGCTTGCCGACGAACAGCAGGCGGGCGCCCGAGTGCTCGAGGATCTGCCGGATCGTACCGGCGGCGAGCGTCGGGTAGAGCGGCACCGAGACCGCGCCGGCCAGCCAGATGGCGAAGTCGGTCATCAGCCAGTGCGCGGTGTTCTTCGACAGGATGGCGACACGGTCGCCCGGCGCGATGCCCTGCGCCTTCAGATGCGCGGCCATGCGGCGCGCCTGGTCCATCACCTGGCGCCAGGTGTAGGTGACGACCTGGCCGCCGCCTTCCTTGCCTAGCGGCTGGGTGTAGGCGACGCGGTCTGGGGTCGTGCTCTCCCAGTGATAGAGGCGCTGCAGGGCAAGGGCGGAATCGTCGACGATGGCGGCCATAGAGGAGGCGCCCGCGAAGGCGGGGCGCGGCTGAAGTCTGGAGGGCCGCCAGACTACGCGCCCGCGTGCACGATGGTGCTCGGGGGCTACCCGCACCCGGCACACCCCCGTTTTCGGGTGCGCCCCGGTCCCTGTCCTGTCCTTCAGCGAGTCCGTCAGCGTCCGTGGTGCGCCGCGGCGTTGAGCTGGTCGTGCACCTGGCGGCCGGCGCGCAGCAGCGCTTCGGCCTCGAGGGCGGCCTCGCCGGCGACGCGGGTGGTCTCCTCGTCGAAGGACTCGCTGTCGGTCATGAGGCCGTAGGCGACCACCGAGAGCGCGCTCACGGCGCGCTTGTCCTCGTCGTCGGGCAGCGGGCCGCCGGCCTGTGCCAGCACATGCTGGCGCACGCTCGCCACCGCCGCCGGCCCCAGGCCCCAGCTCTCGCACAAGGCGGCACCGAGCGCGTCGTGGCTGACGCCGAAGCCGGCGTGCTCGAGGGTCACGAGGTCGCCGTCGTGCGTGGCGGCGCGCAGCATCGCGCGGTAGTGGTCGCGCGCGTGGCGGAACAGCACCGCCTTGCCGCACTCCTCGAAGAGGCCGGCCGAGTGCGCTGCCCAGGCATCGAGCCCCAGGCGCTGCGCCAGGCGGCCCATCACGAGGCCGCGCAGGGCGGCGCGGCGCCACATCGGCTCGAGTTCGGGCGCGGGCGGGAAGGCGGCGCGCAGGCCCATCTCGAACGTGACGGCCGCCACCTCGCGCATGCCGAGGTAGGTGACCGCCTGGTGCACCGTCTGCACGCGCCCCTTGAGCCCGTACAGCGACGAGTTGACGGCCTTCATCACCGCCGCGGCGAGCGCCATGTCGGACTCGATCAGCTCGGAGGCGGCAGCGAGGTTGAGCTCCTCGTCGGCCATCAGCAGTGACAGCTTGACCAGCGCGTCGGGCTGCGCCGGGATGTCGATGTCGAGGCGGCGCAGTTCGGGGTTGACGGACATGGCAGCTGCCGCGGCGTGGGCCGCGTGGCGGAGGGGCCGCGAAAACGGCGATCCCGGCATCCTAGGCAGCGCCGCCGGCGCGAGCGGCGGCAATAGAGGGGGAAAAGCAGGGCAGCAGGAAGCGCCAACCGGGCGGGGCGCAGCGCAGGCCCCGACATGCACGCGCCGCCACAAAGAGCGCCGCCACAAAGAAAACGGGCGCCCCTGGTTCGGTGGCGCCCGCCCGGGCTGTGGGGGTTGCCCCCTCGATGCCCGCATGTCTCCTCGGTCCCCCTGCGGCGACCGCCCCGGTTTGTGGCCGGGCCGCCCGTCGCGAGTGCGGCGAATGTAGCGAGGGCCCTCGCAAGGTGCATAAGGACTTACCCCGGCCCCCCTGCATCCGACGCGCCGGCGAGGCGGAGCGCTGGCCGTTGCGTCTTGCAGTTACGTTCAGCCGCCCGACCCGCTGCGGATGAGCTGCGCCGCGCGCTCGGCGAGCATCAGCGTGGGCGCGTTCGTGTTGCCGCTCGTGATGGTCGGCATCACGCTGGCGTCGGCGACACGCAGGCCGGCGACGCCGCGCACGCGCAACTGCGGGTCGAGCACCGCGGCCGGGTCGTCGGCGCGGCCCATGCGGCAGGTGCCCACCGGGTGGAAGATGGTGGTGCCGATGTCGCCGGCGAGCCGCGCCAGCTCGTCGTCGCTCTGGAACTGCACGCCCGGCCTGACCTCGCGCGGCCGGTAGCGCGCCAGCGCCGGCATGGCCGCGATGCGGCGTGTCAGGCGCAGCGAGTCGGCGGCCACCTGGCGGTCTTCGGCGGTGCTCAGGTAGTTGGCCTGGATGCGTGGCGGATCCTCGGGCCGTGCCGAGCGGATGCGCACATGTCCGCGCGCGCCCGGGTTGAGGTTGCACACGCTGGCCGTGAACGCGCCTTCGCGATGCAGCGGCTCGCCGAACGCGTCGAGGCTGAGCGGCTGCACGTGGTATTCGACGTTCGGGAACCGGTACGCCGGCGACGAGCGCGTGAAGGCGCCGAGCTGCGACGGCGCCATGCTCATCGGCCCGCTTTGCGTGAGCAGGTAGCGCATGCCGATGCCGAGCTTGCCGAACCACGAATTCGCGATCGTGTTCAGCGTCCGCACACCCTCGACGGCGAAGACGGCGCGGATCTGCAGGTGGTCCTGCAGGTTCTCGCCGACGCCGGGCAGCTCGTGCCGCAGCGCAATGCCGTGCTCGGCGAGCAGCGCCGCCGGACCGATGCCCGACAGCTGCAGGATCTGCGGCGTGCCCACGGCGCCGGCGGCGAGCACCACCTCGCCGGCCACGCGCACGGTTTCCTCGGGCGCGCCGGGGCCGCAGCGGAATGCGACGCCCACCGCGCGCAGGCCGGCCCCGGCCCCCCCGCCGGGCTCGACCAGCAAGCGCGTCACCTGCACGCCGGTGCGCACGTCCAGGTTGCTGCGCCGGCGTGCCGGGCGAAGGAAGCCCTTGCTCGCATTCCAACGGATGCCGCGCTTCTGGTTGACCTCGAAGTAGCCGACGCCTTCGTTGTCACCGCGGTTGAAGTCAGCGGTCGCCGGCACGCCGGCCTCGCGCGCGGCGGCGGCGAAGGCGTCCAGGATGTCCCAGCGCAGCCGCTGGCGCTCCACCCGCCACTCGCCGCCGGCGCCGTGCCAAGGGGAGAAATCGGGCTCCCCGGCGCGCCAGTGGTCCTCGTGCCGCAGGAAGTGCGGCAGCACGGCCGGCCAGCGCCAGGAGGGGTCGCCGGTGAGCTCGGCCCACTGGTCGTAGTCGCGCGCCTGGCCGCGCATGTAGATCATGCCGTTGATGCTGGAGCAGCCGCCCAGCACCTTGCCGCGCGGGTAGCGCAGCCGGCGGCCGTTCAGGCCGGCGTCGGGCTCGGTGAAGTAGAGCCAGTCGGTGCGCGGGTTGCCGATGCAGTAGAGATAACCGACCGGGATGTGGATCCAGTGGTAGTTGTCCTCGCCGCCGGCTTCGAGCAGCAGGACGCGGCAGCGCGGGTCCTCGCTCAGGCGGTTGGCGAGCAGGCAGCCGGCGGTGCCGGCGCCGACGATGACGTGGTCATGGCGGGCCGGCTCCATCGCGCGATGGTAGGGGCGGAACCGCGCCGGCCCCGCGCGACAACAGTGCGCTGCGCTCGCCGCGGCCCGCGACCGCGGGTTTGCCCGGACGCGGCAAAACAACAAAGTCGCATTGCCAACCTTTACACAGTCGATGCGCCCGGTCCGATAATCGGCGGGTCTGTGTCTGGCAGCCGCGCCTCTTGCGCATGAATTGGTTCACGCAGGGTTGAGCTCCGCATGGTTCTCGTTGTTCTTCTTGAGGGCTCCCCGTGGGAAACAAGCTTTACGTAGGTAACCTGGCCTATTCCGTGCGCGACGAATCGCTGCAGCAGGCCTTTTCGCAGTTCGGTACCGTCACCTCGGCCAAGGTGATGATGGACCGCGAGACCGGCCGCTCGAAGGGCTTCGGCTTCGTCGAGATGGGCTCGGACGCCGAGGCGCAGGCCGCCATCAACGGCATGAACGGCCAGGCCCTCGAGGGCCGCGCCGTCGTCGTCAATGAAGCACGCCCGCGCGAGGATCGCCCGGGCGGCTTCGGCGGCGGTGGCGGTGGTCGCAGCGGTGGTGGCGGTGGCTACGGCGGCGGCGGTGGCGGCTATGGCGGCGGCGGCGGTGGTGGCGGCTACGGCGGTGGTGGCGGTGGCGGTGGCCGCAGCCCCTACGGCGGTGGCGGCGGCGGCGGCCGCAGCCCCTACGGCGGTGGCGGCGGCCGCAGTGGCGGCGGCGGCTACGGCGGCGGCAACCGCGGCGGCGGCGGCCAGGGCGGCTACTGATCCAGCCCCCTCGGGCACCGCACTCGTGGTGCCCGCAGACCGAGCGCCGGCCGCACAAGCAGCCGGCGCTTCGTCTTCCGGCCCGGCCCTCCCCTGCTAGGCTGGAAGCAGAAGGGCTCTGCGCGCGGGCCGCTCAAGCGGCGGCACCGCGCCGCGGCTTGCGCTTGCGGCCCTTGAACAGGCGGTCGTAGAGCGCGTTGGGCAGGTTACGCATCAGGGGCGCCACGATCGCCATCTGCCACGGGATGATGCGCAGGCTCGTGCCGGCCTCGATGGCGCGCACTGCGTGCTGCGCGAACGTGCCGGCATCGATGAGGAACGGCATCGAATACGGGTTGTGCGCCGTCAGCGGCGTGGCCACGTAGCCCGGCAGCAGCGTCACCACGCGCACGCCGCTGAAACGGCACTCGACGCGAAGACTCTCGCAATAGGCCACCACGCCGGCCTTGCTCGCACAGTAGGCGCCGTGCCCGGGCAGGCCGCGCAGCGCCGCCATGCTGGCGACGCCCACGAGCCGGCCGCCGCCGCGCTCGCGCATGGCCGCCACGAAGGGATGGAAGGTGGCGGCGACCCCGAGCACGTTGAGCGCGAGCATGTCGCGCATCACGTCGAGGTCCTCGCGCTCGGCGGTATCCATGCCGACGCTGATGCCGGCGTTGGCGATGACGACATCGGGCAGCCCCTGGCGCGCCATGCAGGCCGCGCCGGCGGCAACGATGCTCGGCACCTCGGCCACGTCGGCAGCGTAGGTGGCGCAGCGCTCGCCGTCGAGCCCGGCCGCGCGTGCCCATTCCTGCAGCACGCCCTCGCGGCGGGCGACGAGCGCCAGCCGCCAGCCGAGCGCAGCGTAGCGCGCCGCCAGGGCCTGGCCGATGCCGCTCGAGGCCCCGGTGATGAAGGCGAGCGGCGCGTGCGCTCCCGCGCGCGCGGCGCCGGCGGGCGGCGCAGACGCGTTCATCGCCGCTCCGGCGCTGCGCGCGGGATGAACACGGCCCGCACCGGCCCCCGGAACTCCAGCCTTCGCGCCGCGTTGTCGTAGTCGATCCCGCCGGCCGTCATCTCGGTTCCGCCGAAGCGCGCCAGCACCGGCAGGTGCGTGCGCACGCGCTCGGTGACGAGGAAGGCATGCAGGAACTCGCTGCGGATCAGCACCGGCTGGCCGGCCGCGTCGCGGCTCGTCACCTCGGCACCGCCGAGCAGCTGGATCTCGCTGCCGTCGCCGTTGCCGAGCGCGCGCCGGGCCGTCGCCAGCGTCTCGCGCCCGTCGGCGGCGAAGGCGCGGATGCGGGCGCCGTCGATCTCGACGCGGTTCGTGTCGGGGTAGTGGCGCAGCAGATCGCCCTCGATGCGCATCTTCAGTCGCCCGTCGGCGTCGAACCGTTCGAGCGCGAAGCTGCGCATCGAGTAGTCGGGCTCGCTGCGCATGGCGCGCGGCGGTGCGGGTGGCTCGGGCACCGGCGTCTCCTTGACCAGCCACCAGGTGGCCAGCGCGATGAGCAGCATCAGCAGCAGCGGCAGGTAGGCCGACAGCGCATCGCGCACGCGCAGGTGCCATGGCAGCGTGATGCGCCTCGAGACGCCCGCCTGCGAGGCCGCACCCGCCGCAGCGTCGATGGGCTCCCCCGCCGGCGAGTGGCCGAGCGAGATCGCCACCTCCGGCAGGTCGGGCAGGTGCAGTTCGACGGCCATGGCGGGCACCGCGGCGCGGCTAGCGCGCGTCCAGCGTCGGCGCGGCGCCGCCGCCGGCATAGGACTGCAGCAGCTGCGCGTAGCGACCCGCGGCCATCAGGAGCAGGTCGCAGAACTCGCGCGCCGCGCCCTCGCCGCCGCGTGCCTGCGTCACGTGATGCACGGCCGCGCGCACCTCGGCATGCGCATTCGGCGGTGCGGCCGCGAAGCCGGCGCGCGCGAGCAGCGGCAGGTCGGGCCAGTCGTCGCCGATCACGGCCACGTCGTCCCAGTCCACACCCAGCTCGGTGAGCTGCGCCGCGGCGGCGGCAAGCTTGTCGGCGGCCCCGTAGACGGCGCGCTCGAGGCCGAGGTCGGCGACGCGGCGGCGCACCGCGGCACTGTCACGGCCGGTGATGACCAGCGGCTCGATGCCGCCGGCGCGCAGCAGCTTCAGCCCATGGCCGTCGAGCACGTGGAACGGCTTCATCAACTCGCCCTCGGCGCCGACGAAGAGCGTGCCGTCGGTGAGCACGCCATCGACATCGAGGATGGCGGCCTTCATGCCCAGGCCCCGCCCCTGCGCCCGCAGCAGCAGCTCGGGCGCGAAGCGCAGCGAGGGTGTCGTCACCCGAGCGGGACCGTCCACGTCAGATGACCTTGGCCCGCATCAGGTCGTTGGAGTTGAGCGCCCCCACGAGGTGGCCGGCGGCGTCGACGACGAGCACGCTCGTGACGCGGTGCTGCTCCATCACGCCGGCGGCGTCGACGGCCAGCGCGTCCTCGCGCACGAGGTGCGCGCCGCGATGCATCACCTGCCCGGCATCGAGCTGCGTGAGGTGACGCAGGTCGCCCTCGCTGCGCTCGATGAGGCGGCGCAGGTCGCCGTCGGTGAAGATGCCCACCGGACGGCCGGCCTCGTCGACGACGGCGGTGAAGCCGAGGCCCTTGCCCGTCATCTCGCGCAGCAGTTGATTGAGCGTGGCGCCGGGCGGCACGCGCGGCACGGCCTCGCCGCTGCGCATGAGGTCGCGCACGTGCATCAGCAGCTTGCGCCCGAGGCTGCCGCCGGGATGCGAGCGCGCGAAGTCCTCCTCGCGGAAGCCGCGTGCATCGAGCAGCGCCACCGCCAGCGCATCGCCGAGCGCCATCTGCGCCGTCGTGCTCGCCGTCGGCGCCAGGTTGAGCGGGCAGGCCTCCTCGGCGACGGCGCTGGCGAGAACGACCTCGGCGTGTTGCGCCAGCGTCGACTCGGCGTTGCCCGTCATCGCCACCAGCCGCACGCCCAGGCGCCGGATGGCCGGCAGGATGGCGGCCAGCTCGTCGCTCTCGCCGCTGTTGGAAAGCGCCAGCACGATGTCGCCGGCGAGCACCATGCCGAGGTCGCCGTGGCTCGCCTCGGCCGGGTGGACGAAGAACGCCGGCGTGCCGGTGGAGGCGAGCGTGGCGGCGATCTTGCGCCCGACATGGCCGCTCTTGCCCATGCCCATCACGACCACGCGGCCGCGGCACTCGAGGATGGCGCGCACCGCGGCGGCGAAGCCCTCGCCGGCATGCCGGCCGAGCTGCGCGGCCAGCCCGTGCAGCGCACGCGCCTCGATCTCGAAGGTGCGCGCCGCCAGCGCCAGCGCGCGTTCGGCGTCGAAGGGTGTGGGCGAGCTCATCGAGGGGCGAACGGGCGCGAATGCGACGCGAACGGGAGGCGGAGAGGGGTCGCTGGGAGGCGGTCCGGGCCGGCCGCGGCACATGCCTCGCATACGATACCGGCGCATTCTAGGCACCGTCGCAGGCCCGCGTCCGCGCCGCGGCCGGGCCGCACCCGCCACCTCTCGCGTCTTGGCCACCACCCTCGAACTCGTCCTGCTCTACCTGGTCGCCGCCGTGCTGGGCGCCGTGGCCTGCCGCTCGCTGAAGCTGCCGCCGATGCTCGGCTACCTCGTCGTGGGCGTGCTGATCGGGCCGCACACGCTAGCCGTCGCGCAGGACAGCGCCGGCGTGAAGTACCTCGCCGAGTTCGGCGTCGTCTTCCTGATGTTCGTCATCGGGCTCGAGTTCAACCTGCCCAAGCTGCGCAGCATGCGCACGCTCGTCTTCGGCCTCGGGCTGCTGCAGGTGCTGCTGACGATGGTGGGCACGCTCGCCGGGCACGCGCTGCTCGTGCTCGGCTGGCAGGCGATCACCGGCGCGAGCTGGGAGATGTCGTGGCGCGGCGCCGTCGTGCTCGGCGGCGCCATCGCGATGAGCTCCACGGCCATCGTCGTCAAGCTGATGGCCGAGCGGCTGGAGCTCGAGAGCGAACATGGCCGGCGCGTCATGGGCGTGCTGCTCTTCCAGGACCTGGCCGTCGTGCCGCTGCTGGTGCTCATCCCCGCCCTCACCTCGCCGCCCGAGGAACTGCTCGTCGCGCTCGGCTGGGCGCTCGCCAAGGCGGCCGCGCTCCTGGCCGTGCTGCTGGTGGGCGGGCAGAAGGTGATGCGCTGGTGGCTCACGCTCGTGGCGCGACGCAAGAGCGACGAGCTCTTCATCCTCAACCTGCTGCTGGTGACGCTGGGGCTCGCCTGGATCACCGAGCACGCGGGCCTTTCGCTTGCGCTCGGCGCCTTCATCGCCGGCATGCTCGTGGCCGAGACCGAATACAAGCACCAGGTGGAAACCGACATCCGGCCCTTCCACGACGTGCTGCTGGGCCTGTTCTTCATCACCATCGGCATGAAGCTGGATTGGCGGCCGGTGCTCGACCAGTGGCTGCTCGTGCTGCTGCTCACCACCGCGCCGGTGCTGGCCAAGGCGGCCCTGGTGGCGGCGCTGGCCAGGGCCTTTCGCGCCACGCCGGGGGTGGCCCTGCGCACCGGCCTCTATCTCGCGCAGGCCGGCGAGTTCGGCTTCGTGCTGCTGACGCAGGGCACCGAGAACGGGCTCGTCGCGGGCCAGTGGATGAGCCCCATCCTCGCCAGCATGGTGCTGTCGATGCTGGCCACGCCCTTCCTGGTCTTGCACAGCAACACCATCGTCAACAAGCTGAGCTCGAGCGACTGGCTGATGCAGTCGGTGGCACTGACGACGATCGCCAAGCGCTCGATGGCCGCCGAGCGGCACGTGATCATCTGCGGCTACGGCCGCAGCGGCCAGAACCTGGCGCGCCTGCTGGACGCCGAGCGCATCCCCTACATGGCGCTCGACCTCGACCCCGACCGGGTGCGCCAGGCCGCCGCGGCGGGCCAGAGCGTGGTCTTCGGCGACGCCGCACGGCTGCAGAGCCTGATGGCCGCCGGCCTCGCGCGCGCCGCCGCGGTGGTGGTGAGCTACCACGACACGCCCTCGGCACTGAAGGTCCTCGCCCTCGTGCAGGGCCACGCGCCGAAGGTGCCGGTGGTGGTGCGCACGGTGGACGACAGCGACATCGACCGCCTCAAGGCCGCCGGCGCCACCGAGGTGGTGCCCGAGGCGGTGGAAGGCTCGCTGATGCTCGCCGGCCACGCCCTGGCGCTGGTGGGCGTGCCGATGCAGCGCGTCATCCGCATCACGCGCGACGCGCGCGATGCGCGCTACACCCTGCTGCGCGGCTACTTCCACGGCGCCGACGACGACACCGTCGCCGAGCTCGAGCAGGCGCGGCTGCGCAGCGTCACCTTGCCCGAGGCGGCGGAGTGCATCGGGCGCCCGCTCGACCATCTGGCGCTGCACGCCATCGGTGTCAGCGTCGTCTCGGTGCGGCGGGCGGCCGGCGCGGTGATCGCCGCCGACGGTGCCCTGGTGCTCGGTGGCGGCGACACGCTCGTGCTGAGCGGGCTGCCCGAGCCGCTCGCCCTGGCCGAAGCGAAGCTGCTCGGCGCCGATTGACCCTTGCCCGGGCCAATGACCGGGCAAGTGACCCGGTGAGTGGCCGGGCGAGTGACCGGACGAGCGACCGCGCGGTCGACCGGGCGGTTGGCCAGGCGGCCGGCCAAGCCCTTTACTTGCCGATGCAGAAGTGTCCGAAGATCTCGCCCAGCAGATCGTCGCTCGTGAACTCGCCCGTGATCTCGCCCAGCGCCTGGTGCGCCAGGCGCAGCTCCTCGGCCAGCAGGTCGAGCGCGGTGTCGCGTGCGGCGGCGTGGACGACGGCGGCACCGAGGTGCTCGCGCGTGCGCCGCAGCGCCTCGACATGGCGCGTGCGCGCGATGACGGTACCCTCCGGGGCGGCTTGCCAGCCGGCCTGCTCGAGCAACGCCTGGCGCAGCGCCGCGAGCCCGGCGCCGGTACGGGCCGAGAGCGCGAGGCCGCCGGCCGGCACGGGCACGGCACGCCTCCCCTCGCGGCCGGTGACCTTCGCGTCCTTCGTGTCCTTCGTGTCCTTCGCGCCGCCCGCCTCGATCGCGCCCACAGCGTCGGCCTTGTTGTAGACCTCCAGCCGCGGCACGCCGGCCGGCAGCCGCGCCGCGATGCGGCGCTCGGCCTCCTCGAAGGCGGGCTCGCCCAGGCGCGTGAGGTCGTGCAGGAAGATCACCGCATCGGCTTCGGCAATGGCCTGCCAGCTGCGCGCGATGCCGATGCGCTCGACCTCGTCGGCCGCCTGCTCGTCGTGGCGCAGGCCGGCGGTGTCGATCACGTGCAGCGGCACGCCCTCGATCTGGATGGTCTCGCGCAGCCGGTCGCGCGTGGTGCCGGGGATCGGCGTGACGATCGCCAGCTCGGCGCCCGCGAGCGCGTTGAGCAGCGAGCTCTTGCCCACGTTGGGCTGGCCGGCGAGCACGACGTGCAGCCCCTCGCGCAGCAGCGCGCCGCGGCGCGCGCCGGCGAGCGTCGTGTCGACGGCAGCGACGATGGCGTCGAGCTGCGCGCGCGCGCCCGCGCGCTCGAGGTGGTCGATCTCCTCCTCGGGGAAATCGAGCGTCGCCTCGACGAGCAGGCGCAGCCGCACGATGCGCGCGGCGAGGGCGTGCACTTCGGCGGAGAAGGCCCCCGCCAACGAACGCGCCGCCGAGCGCGCGGCGGCCTCGGTGCTGGCCTCGATGAGATCGGCCACGGCCTCGGCCTGCGCGAGGTCGAGCTTGTCGTTGAGGAAGGCGCGTTGGGTGAACTCGCCCGGCTCGGCCAGCCGCGCGCCGGGCAGGGCTTGCAGGCAGCGCGCCAGCAGCAACTGCAGCAGCACCGGGCCGCCGTGTGCCTGCAGTTCGAGCACGTCTTCGCCAGTGTAGGAGTGCGGCGCCGGGAAGTGGATGGCGAGGCCGCGGTCGAGCGTTTCGCCGCCATCGCCGAGGAAGGGCAACAACGTCGCCTGGCGCGGCACGAGTGAGCGGCCGCACACCGAGGCGATCAGCGGCCGCAGGTCACGGCCCGAAGCGCGCACGATGCCCACGGCGCCGCGGCCCGCCGCGGTGGCGATGGCGACGATGGGGTCTTGCTGGCGGCCCAGCAGTTCGGTGGCGCGCATGGGCGGGAGGGGCTTGGGCGATTCTGGCGCGCTGCGGCGCAGCATCGCCGCGGCGTCCGTGCCTTGTGCGATCCGGCTCCGCAAGGCACCGCGGCCCGGATCGACGCTTCATCGATCCGGGCCGCGTGGGGTGTATGGCGCGGGTGGAGCAGCGTTCGGCTTTCTTCGGCCTGGCGCCTGGACCTCCTGAGCCGGCTCTTCATGAACCGGGTCGACCCGCATGAGGCCTATGGTCGGCACAAGCCGCGCCCCGCTCAACCCTCACCTGAGGGATCGGCCGTGAGAAGGCTCACGGGGCGCGTGCGGCGATCAATGATTTACGCCGAGTTGCCTGTTGATCCACCACTGCTGCGCGATCGACAGGATGTTGTTCGTCAGCCAGTAGAGCACCAGGCCGGCGGGGAAGAAGAAGAACATGAAGCCGAAGATGAGCGGCATCATCCACATCATCTTGGCCTGGACCGGGTCGGGCGGCGTCGGGTTCAGCCACACCTGGAACAGCGAGCTGGCGGTCATCAGGATGGGCAGGATGTACCAGGGGTCCATCGCCGAGAGGTCCTTGATCCACCCGATCCAGGGCGCGTTGCGCATCTCGACGCTGGACAGCAGCACCCAGTACAGCGCGATGAAGAAGGGCATCTGCACGAGGATCGGCAGGCAGCCACCGAGCGGGTTGACCTTCTCCTCGCGGTAGATGCGCATCATCTCCTGCTGCATCTGCTGCGGCTTGTCCTTGTAGCGCTCGCGCAGCTCGGTGACGCGCGGCGCCACCGCCTTCATCTTGGCCATGCTGCGATAGGCGCTGGCGTTGAGCCAGTAGAAGCCGATCTTCAGCAGCACCACCAGGGCCACGATGGCCCAGCCCCAGTTACCGAGCACGGCATGCAACTGGCCGAGCAGCCAGAACAGCGGCTTGCTCAGCACGGTGAGCCAGCCGTAGTCCTTGACGAGCTCGAGGCCGGGCGCGAGCTCGGCGAGCTTGTGCTCCTCCTGGGGCCCGACGAAGAGCGTGGCCTCGTGCGACTTGCTCGCGCCGGCGGCCACCTCGCCGAGCGGCATCACCATCGCCACCGTGTAGTGCTCGAGCGCACTTCCGCCGACGTTGCCCGGCACCTTCGCCGTGCGGAACTCGCGCGCGCCGGCTCCGGGTGTCAGCCAGGCGCTGGCGAAGTAGTGCTGCACCATCGCCACCCAGCCGTCGTTGGCGCTCTTGTCGTGGCTGGCACTGCCCTTGGCGATGTCCTTGAAGTCGATCTTCACGAACTTGCTGGCGTCGGTATAGATCGCCGGGCCGGTGAAGGTGAAGTAGAAGCTCGATTCGCCCTCGGGCGGCGCGGCGTCGCGCGCGAGTTGCAGGTACAGCTGCGGCTGCACGGCCGCGCTGCCCTGGTTGATGAATTCGTGCTTGACGCCGATCGTGTACTTGCCGCGCTCGAAGGTATAGGTCTTGACGAGCCTGCGCCCCTCCACCGCCTGCGACTCGAAGCGCAGGCTGAGCGAGTTGGCGCCGGCGGCGAGCGTGCGCTCGCCGGGCGCGGCCGTCATCGCCGTCAGGTGATTGGGCAGCTGCACGCCGGCCTGGCCGGTGATGAGGCCGGTCTGCGCCAGGTACAGCCGCTTGGCGCTGCGATCGAACAGCACGACGTTGCGCTGCGCGTCGAGCGGGTCGCGGTAGCCGAGCAGTTCGAGGCGCACGAGCGTGCCGCCGACGCTGTCGAAGGTGGCCTTGACGACGTCGGTGCTCACCACCACCTGTTCGTTCGCTGCGCTGGCCGTGCCGGTCGCTGCGGTGGGCGTGGCGGTCGCCGCCGGTGCTGTGCCGCCCGCCGTCGGCGCGGGCACGCTCGCCGGCTGTGGCACGCCGGCGGCGGGCGTCGCCGCCGTGCCGGCCGGCGCGGCCCCTGCCGGGGGCGCGCTGCGGCCCGGCGACCCGAACAGCGTCGGCTGGCCGGTGTGGCGATTCCACCCGTCCCACAGCAGGACGAGAGACATGGTGAACACCACCCACAGCAGGGTGCGACGGATATCGGTCATGAAAGATCGCTGGAAGTGGCGTCGTGCGCGCCGGCGCGCACCGGCCCGGCAAGCCGGGTGAAGAGGCCCGCCCGGGCGTCGCCCGTGCGTCGTGGGTACTCGGGCACGGGGTCGAGACCACCGTCGCACCAGGGGTGGCACCGCGCCAGCCGCCAGCCGCTCAGCGCCAAGCCACGCACGGCGCCGTGCCGGCGCAATGCGTCCATGGCGTAGGCCGAGCAGGTCGGCTCGAACCGGCAGGCGCTGCCGAGCCAGGGCTTGAGGAGGAAGCGATAGGCCTGCACCAGACCGATCAGGATCCGGCGCGGCCAGGACAGAGGGTGCAGCAGCATGCCGTCGACGCCCGGGCGCTCAGCCGCTCAGCCGCTGCGGCCGGCGCGCGCACGCCGCAGCAGTTCCTCGAGCTCCCGCCGGGCAGCTTCGGCGAGCGGCGCGGAGCGCGCCGAGATGAACTCCGCGGGCGAGAAGCCGCGCCGCAAGCGCACGAGCCACAAGCCATGCGGCAGCGCCGCCTCGTGGCGCTCGAATGCGGCGCGGATCTGCCGCTTGAACAGGTTGCGCGTCACGGCGCGGCGCGCGTGGCGCTTGGGCACCACGGCGCCGAGCCAGCTGCGGTCGGGTACCTTATCCACAGACGGGGCCGCAGACTTTTCCAAGCCTGTGGATATCTCCGGATGATCGGGTGTTCCGACGCGCCTCGGCCGGACTGCCGGACCGCGCGACAGGTGATGAAGCGCGAAGTGAGCGCTTCGCGACCATGTCGGCGCAGACATCAGGCTCTCGAAGTCGGCCTTGTGGATGAGTCGTTCGACCACGGGCTGAGGGCCGGGAGAGGGCAGGCACCCCGACTCGGCAAGGCTGCGCCTCGCCACGGACAAGCCGCTGGCCGGGGAGGGCTGGCTCAGACCGCCAGCCGCTTGCGGCCCTTGGCGCGCCGCGCGTTGATGACGGCGCGGCCGCCGCGCGTCTTCATGCGCACGAGGAAACCGTGCGTGCGGGCACGCCGCGTCTTGGAGGGTTGGTAGGTACGCTTCATGGCTCGTCGGTCCGGTGCTGGCCGGTGTTGTCTTGTGGTGAGGGACTTGCTCGACAGTGGTTGCGGGGCGGCGCCTCCGCGGCGCGGGGTCCGTGCACGAGGCACAGCGTACACGATGCGGCACGTGGACCACGGCCGTGCGGCGTGGGCGCACCGGCGTCCGCCTCGTCCGCTCATGTGCGGCATCCGCAACATACGCGACACCCGCGACACCAGCGACATCCGCAAGCAGACCCGAAACAACGCCGAAAGCGCTTTTTGCGCTTCCGGCGAACCCGCGATTAGAGCAAAAACCCCCTTTCCGGTCAAACACTTGCACCAGAACTCGCGGTGATCGGCCGGGCTTGACGGCGACGCCAGGACTGTGGATAACCACGGTCCGCCGAAACCGGAGGGTGGGTTTCCAGGCGGCTCGCAGAAGAAGATTTCCACAGACAGAGAGCCTCATCGATGAGCCTGGATCCACGCCAAATCGCCAGCCGTGACCTCAGTCATGACCTCAGTCATTCGCTCAGTCACGAACTCAGTCGCGAGCTCGTCGGCGAGCTCATTGGCAAGATTTGGCAGCAGGGCTGCGCCCGCCTCGCCGCCGAACTCCCCGAGCAGCAGTTCAACACCTGGATCCGACCCCTGGCCCTGGTGCCGGTGATCGACGCGCATGGCTCTCCTGGCGACAACGCCGTCGTCGCCGTGCAGGTGCCCAACCGCTTCAAGCTCGACTGGATCCGCACCCAGTACGCGGGGCGAATCGAAGCCGTCCTGAGCGAGTTGGCCGGACGCCCGATGCGGCTCGAGTTCGCGCTCGCCCCGCGCGACGATGGCCCCGCCTTCGAGGCCGCGACTCACCGCCCGGGCGCGAACAGCGCCGTGTCCGCGAGCGCGGCGCTGCGCCGCAACGGCACGGCCGTCTCGGCCTTCGCCGCCGCATCCGCGGTGACATGGCCCGCCGACCGCACCTCCGACCGCACCTCCGACCGCGGACCCGAACCGAACGGCGCCAGCCACGGCCTCGCCGAGCGCGTCGGCCTCGCCCCCTCGGGCACGCGGCACCTGCCGCCGGCCGCCACCTCGCACCGGCTCAACACCTCGCTCACCTTCGAGACCCTCGTCGCCGGCCGCGCCAACCAGATGGCGCGCACGGCTGCCCTGCACGTGGCCGGCGCGCCCGGCGAGACCTACAACCCGCTCTTCATCTACGGCGGCGTGGGCCTCGGCAAGACGCACCTCGTGCATGCGGTGGGCAACGCCCTGCTCAAGGACCGGCCCACCGCGCGCGTGCTCTACCTCAACGCCGAGCAATTCATCAGCGACGTCGTCAAGAACTACCAGCGCAAGACCTTCGACGAGCTGAAGGCCAAGTACCACAGCCTCGACCTGCTGCTCATCGACGACGTGCAGTTCATCGCCGGCAAGGACCGCACGCAGGAGGAGTTCTTCAACACCTTCGAGGCGCTGCTGGCCAAGCGGGCGCACATCATCATGACCTGCGACACCTACCCCAAGGGGCTGGTGGACATCGACGAGCGGCTCACGAGCCGCTTCGACAGCGGCCTCACGGTGGCCATCGAGCCGCCCGAGCTCGAGATGCGCGTCGCCATCCTCATCGCCAAGGCCAAGGCCGAGGCGGCCGAGATGCCCGAGGACGTCGCCTTCTTCATCGCCAAGAACGTGCGCGCCAACGTGCGCGAGCTCGAAGGCGCGCTGCGCAAGGTGCTCGCCTACAGCCGCTTCAGCCACAAGGAGATCAACATCGGCCTCGCGCGCGACGCGCTGAAGGACCTGCTGTCGATCCAGAACCGGCAGATCTCGGTCGAGAACATCCAGAAGACGGTGGCCGACTTCTACAAGATCAAGGTCGCCGACATGTACAGCAAGAAGCGCCCGGCGAGCATCGCGCGGCCACGCCAGATCGCCATGTACCTGGCCAAGGACATGACCAAGAAGAGCCTGCCCGAGATCGGCGAACTCTTCGGCGGGCGCGACCATACGACGGTGCTGCACGCCGTGCGCAAGATCGGCGAGGAGAGGCTGCGCAACCCGGAGCTGAACCAGCAGCTGCACGTGCTCGAGCAGTCGCTCAAGGCCTGAGAGGTCGGGCCCGAGAGCTTGTGAACGACCGGCCACGCCGGACCTGGGCTCGCCTCGCCGACGCCGCCGACCTCGCCGACCTCCGTCGCCCCAGCACCCGCAGCCTCGGCCCGGCCCCATCCTTCGCACCGCCCTGTACAAACCTGTGGACCGATCCGGCACAAGCCGCCCCTTGTCCACAGGCTCCGCCGAAAGACGCTTCTTGTCCCCAATCCACGCCGCCGCGGCAAGCCTTCCACCCACAGACCTCGCCGGTTGCTAAAGCCTTGACGGAACAGGCCAAAATAGCGTTCTCCCCAGAAAGCCCGCCTCTACTACTACGGCTACCACCTTCTACAAGAAGAGGAAGACATGATCGTTCTCAAGGCAGCACAGGCCAAGCTGCTCGACGCCCTGCAGTCGGTGGCCGGCATCGTGGAACGCCGGCATACCTTGCCCATCCTGGCCAACGTGCTGCTGCGCAAGAACGGCGAGTCCGTGGAGTTCACGACCAGTGACCTCGAGATCCAGGTGCGCACCTCGGCCGAGCTCGGCGGCGACAGCGGCGAGCTGCGCACCACGGTCGGTGCGCGCAAGCTGATCGACATCCTGCGCGCGCTGCCGGCCGACCAGGTGGTGACGCTCACGGCCAACGCATCGGGTGCCGCCAACAAGCTGACGCTGCAGGGCGGCAAGAGCCGCTTCACGCTGCAGACGCTGCCGGCCGACGACTTCCCGCTCGTCAACGAGAGCGTCGACTTCGGCCCCACCTTCGCGGTACCGCAGAAGACGCTGCGCGACCTCATCAACCAGGTGCACTTCGCGATGGCGGTGCACGACATCCGCTACTACCTCAACGGCATCCTCTTCATCGCCGAGGGCAAGACGCTCACGCTGGTAGCCACCGACGGCCACCGCCTGGCGCTTGCCCAGTCGCCGCTCGACGCCGCAGTGCCGACGCGCCAGGAGGTCATCCTGCCGCGCAAGACCGTGCTCGAGCTGCAGCGCCTGCTGCGCGACGAGGAGACGCCGATCGAGATGCGATTCGCCAACAACCAGGCCAAGTTCGCCTTCTCGGGCATGGAGTTCGTCACCAAGCTCGTCGAGGGCAAGTTTCCCGACTACAACCGTGTCATCCCCAAGAACCACAAGAACATCGTCTCGCTCGGCCGCCTGCCGCTGCTCAATGCCTTGCAGCGCGCAGCCATCCTCACGAGCGAGAAGTTCAAGGGCGTGCGCCTGAACGTCGATCCCGGCGTGCTGCGCATCAGCAGCAACAACGCCGAGCAGGAGGAGGCCAAGGAAGAGCTCGAGGTCGATTACAGCGGTGACGCCATCGAGATCGGCTTCAACGTCACCTACCTCATCGATGCGCTGGCCAACATCAGCCAGGAGACGCTGCGCATCGAGCTGCAGGACAACGCCGCCAGTGCCCTCTTCACGCTGCCCGAGACACCCGGCTTCAAGTACGTGGTGATGCCGATGCGCATCTGAGCCAAGCACCCGCCGATCCCTGACCCAGCGAGCGGGCCCCGGCCCGCTTCAGCGTTTCTACGGGGCGCCATGCGCCCCCGAACGAGACCGACAAGCGACCGACCAGCGACCACCGAATGAGCGATCCGATCCCGAACCCGCCCGTCCCCGAAGTGCCGCCCGGCGGCAGCGCCGCCTCGAACGCCGCCTCCAATGCCTACGGTGAAGGCAGCATCCAGATCCTCGAAGGGCTGGAGGCCGTGCGCAAGCGCCCGGGCATGTACATCGGCGACACGTCGGACGGCACCGGCCTGCACCACCTCGTCTTCGAGGTCGTCGACAACTCGATCGACGAGGCGCTCGCCGGCCACTGCGACGACATCGTCGTCACCATCCACAGCGACAACAGCATCAGCGTCATCGACAACGGCCGCGGCATCCCCACCGGCGTGAAGATGGACGACAAGCACGAGCCCAAGCGCAGCGCCGCCGAGATCGCGCTCACCGAGTTGCACGCCGGCGGCAAGTTCAACCAGAACAGCTACAAGGTCTCGGGCGGCCTGCACGGCGTCGGCGTGAGCTGCGTCAACGCGCTTTCCAAGTGGCTGCGCCTCACCGTGCGCCGCGAAGGCAAGGTGCACCTGCTGGAGTTCAAGCAGGGCTTCACGCAGGACCGCGTGATCGAGCTGCGCGACGGCTTCGAGACGAGCCCGATGAGGATCACGGGCGACACCGAGAAGCGCGGCACCGAGGTGCACTTCCTGCCCGACGACGCCATCTTCAACAACATCGACTTCCACTACGACGTGCTGGCCAAGCGCCTGCGCGAGCTCTCGTTCCTCAACAACGGCGTGAAGATCCGCCTGGTGGATGAGCGCAACGCCAAGGAAGACAACTTCGCCTTTGCCGGCGGCGTGAAGGGCTTCGTCGAGTTCATCAACCAGGGCAAGAAGATCCTGCACCCGAACGTCTTCCACGCCATCGGCGACAAGATGAGCGAGCAGAACACGAGCATCGGCGTCGAAGTCGCAATGCAGTGGAACGACGGCTACAACGAGAGCGTGCTCTGCTTCACCAACAACATCCCGCAGCGCGACGGCGGCACCCACCTGACCGGCCTGCGCGCGGCGATGACGCGCGTCATCAACCGCTACATCGAGGACAACAAGCTCGCCGAGAAGGCCAAGGTCGAGATCGCCGGCGACGACATGCGCGAGGGGCTGGCCTGCGTCATCAGCGTCAAGGTGCCCGAGCCCAAGTTCAGCAGCCAGACCAAGGACAAGCTGGTCAGCTCCGAGGTGCGCGGCCCGGTGGAGGAGGTCGTGGCCGCAAAGCTCGGCGAATGGCTGCTCGAGAACCCCATCGACGCCAAGATCGTCTGCGGCAAGATCGTCGACGCCGCGCGTGCGCGCGAGGCGGCGCGCAAGGCGCGCGAAATGACACGCCGCAAGGGCGTGCTCGACGGCCTCGGCCTGCCCGGCAAGCTCGCCGACTGCCAGGAGAAGGACGCGTCGCTCTGCGAGATCTACATCGTCGAGGGCGACAGCGCCGGCGGCAGCGCCAAGCAGGGCCGCGACCGCAAGTTCCAGGCGATCCTGCCGCTGCGCGGCAAGATCCTCAACGTCGAGAAGGCGCGCTACGAGAAGCTGCTGTCGAGCGACTCCATCGTCACGCTCATCACCGCGCTCGGCACCGGCATCGGCAGCGACGACTTCAACGTCGAGAAGCTGCGCTACCACCGCATCATCATCATGACCGACGCCGACGTCGACGGCGCGCACATCCGCACGCTGCTGCTCACCTTCTTCTACCGCCAGATGCCCGAGCTCGTGGAGCGCGGCCACATCTACATCGCGCAGCCGCCGCTGTACAAGGTCAAGCACGGCAAGCACGAGCAGTACCTGAAGGACGGGCACGAGCTCGACGCCTTCCTGCTCAAAGTGGCCCTGGACGGCGCAGCCGTCCTTCCTGATGGCCACGGCGCCGCTGCGCATCCGGACGGCAGCGCACAAGCCGCCACCGCCGAGCGCCCCACCATCGAGGGCAGCGCGCTCGACGGCCTGGCGCGCAGCTACCTGCTCGCCAACGCCGTCATCGAGCGCCTGGCCAACTGGATGGACGGCGACGCGCTGCGCGCCATCGGCGGCGGCCTGGTGCTCGACCTCGACACGCCCGCCGCCGCCGCGCACAGCGCCGCGGCGCTGCAGGCGGCGCTGGTCGACGCCACCGTCAGCGCCGAGGTCGACCCGCGCACCGACAAGGCCTACCTGCGCATCAGCCGCCGCCACCACGGCAACGTGAAGAGCAGCGTCATCGGGCAGGACTTCGTGCACGGGGCGGACTACGCCACGCTGGCCGATGCCGGCCGCGCCTTCCAGGGCCTGCTCGGCCCCGAGGCGACCGTGAGGCGCGGCGAAGGCGAGAAGATGAAGGAGCAGAAGGTGGCCGACTTCCGCGCCGCCATGGCCTGGCTGATGCAGCAGGCCGAGAGCGCCGTCGGCCGCCAGCGCTACAAGGGCCTGGGCGAGATGAACCCCGGGCAGCTGTGGGAGACGACGATGGACCCGACCGTGCGCCGCCTCCTCAAGGTGCAGATCGAAGACGCCATCGAGGCCGACAAGGTGTTCATGATGCTCATGGGCGACGAGGTCGAGCCGCGACGCGAATTCATCGAGAGCAACGCGCTCCGGGCGGCGAACATCGACGTCTAGGCGCCACACGGAGGCAGGCCGGGTCCTCGGCGGGCCGGATCCGATGAACGCCTCGCCGCTGCGTTTCGGGCGCTTCGAGTTGCAGGCACACGAGCGGCGCCTGCTCGTCGACGGGCAGGCCTCGCTCGGCGGGCGCGCCTTCGACCTGCTGCACGCGCTGGCCGAGCGGCCGGGCCGGCTCGTCGACAAGGGCACGCTGATGGACCTCGTCTGGCCGGGCCTCGTGGTGCAGGAGAACAACCTCGCCGCGCAGATGAGCACGCTGCGCAAGCTGCTGGGCACGGACGTCATCGCCACGATCCCCGGGCGCGGCTACCGCTTCGTGGCGCGCCTCGAGTCGCCGGGGGCCGCGGCTGTGGCCGCGCCGCCCGGATCGCCAGCGCCACCGCCGGCACCGGCGCTGCGCACCAACCTGCCGGGCGAACCGCCGGCGCTGCTGGGCCGCGCCGACGAACTCGCCGCGCTCGGCGCCTTGATCGAACACCATCGCCTCGTGACGGTGGTCGGCGCCGGCGGCATCGGCAAGTCGCTGCTCACGCAGCATGTGCTGGCCGCCAGGCAGGCCCTGGCACTCTATGCCCACGGCGTCTGCTGGGTCGAGCTGGCCACCGTGAGCGACGCCGCGGCGTTGCCGGGCACCGTGGCGGCTGCGCTCGGCCTGCATGTCGGGCACGGCGATGCGCTGGCCGCGCTGGTGGGCGCGGTGTCGTCGCTGACGATGCTGCTGGCGCTGGACAACGCCGAGCACCTGCTGGCCGACGTCGCCGCGCTGGCGCGCGCCCTGCACGACGCAGCGCCGGGGCTGCGGCTGGTGGTCACGAGCCAGGCACCGCTGCGGCTGGCCGGCGAGCAGGTGCTGCGCGTCGGCCCGCTGGCCGTACCCGAGGGCCCGCTGCCCGCGGCCGAGGCGCTGCGCTTCGGCGCCGTGGCCCTGTTCGCCGAGCGGGCGCGTGCCGTGCACCGGCACTTCGAGATCAGCGACCCCCATGTCGCGGCCGCCATCGACGTCTGTCGCGCGCTCGACGGCCTGCCGCTGGCGATCGAGCTGGCGGCAGCCCGCGCACCCGCGCTCGGCCTGCCGCGCCTGCAGGCCTCGATGCAGGACCGCTTCGCCCTGCTCACGCAGGGGCGCGATCGCATGGCCCCGCAGCGCCAGCGCACGCTGCGTGCGGCACTTGCATGGAGCCACGCGCTGCTGGCGCCGCCGGAACAGGCCGTCTTCCGGCGCATGGGCGTGGTCGCCGGCAGCGCAACGCTGGCGCTCCTCCTGCAGGTGCTCGTTCGAGCTGAGCTGCGTACTGGCCGACACGCAGAAGGCGCGCGGCCGTCACGCCGCCCTGCAGGCGCTCGCGCTCGCGCGCCGCCTCGATGCCGAGCAGCCCGATCGTTTCCTCCTCTACCACGCACTCTGCCGCGCCGCGAGCGCCGCCGCCCAGGCCGACGATCTGGTGGCGGCGCGCGCCCGGCTCGATGAAGCGCAGCGCATCGAGCGCAACGAGGGCCGGGCCTGGCCGGCGCAGCGCCTGCTGTGGGGCGTGGAGGCGGCGCAATGGCTCGCACGCATGGGGCATGACCACGCCGGCGCCTTGCGCCTCGGCCGCCGCCTGCTGGCGCTCGACCGCGAACGCGGCAGCCAAGCGTCGATCGCCACCGGCAACCTGATCGACGCCGAGCTCGCGGCCGGCGACGCCGCCGCCGCCGCGCAGCTCGGGGCCGGGCTCGTCGAGTCGCTCGTCGGCACGCGCCACGAGTACAACCTGGCCTTCGCCCGCATCAACCTGCTCGCCGCGCTGCTGGCGCAGGACGACGCGGCCCGCGCCCGCCCGGTGGCGCAGGCGGCGTGGGCGAAGGCGGCCGACTTCGACCTGCAACATGGCGCCGCCGCGTACCTGGCGCTGCTGTGCGCGCTGCAGGCGCGGCCGCGCGCGGCCTGCCGCCTCGCCGGCTACTCGCAGGCCCTCTACACCGCGCGCGGCGAGGCCCGCGAGCAGAACGAAACCGCCGCGACCCTGCGCGCGCTGGCGCTGGCGCGCCAGGCGCTCGATGCGGCCACGCTGGCGCGCCTGCAGGCCGAGGGGGCGGCGCTGCGCGACGCCGATGTGCCCGCGGTGGCGTTCGCGGACGCCGACGATTCGGGTTGCTAGGGAGGGCTGTTCGGGGGCCAGGGAGCCAGGGAGCCAGGGAGCCAGGGACCTGGGCGCTCTCGGCCGGCATCCGCTCAGCGCCTCAGCGCATGAACATCAGCCCTCAGCCCTAAGCCCTTGCGGGTTCGGGCCGCATCACGCCGCGCTGTCGTCGTTGGCCGCCTCGCCCGACGAAGCGCCAAGCACCGGCCACCCCGCGTGGCCGAGCACGCTGGCGTTGTGCTGCCCCAGCCGCGGCGCCGGCAGGCGCAGCCGCCCAGGCGTGGCGCTGAGCTTGGGCACGATGCCCGGCACCTTGAGCGGCCGTCCGTCGGCATCGGCGGTCTGCACGATCATCCCGCGCGCCAGGTACTGCGGGTCGCGCGCGATGTCGGCCACGGTGTAGATGCGGCCCACCGGCACCGCGGCGGCTTCGAGGCCGCGGATCACCTCGTCGATCGGCCGGGCGGCCGTCCACGCGCCGATGGCGGCGTCGATCTCCGCCACGTGTGCGACGCGGCCGTCGTTGCGCGCCAGGTCCGGGTCCGATGCCAGGTCGGCACGGCCGATCGCGCCCATCAGGCGGCGGAAGATGCCGTCGCCGTTGCCCGCCACCAGCACGTAGGCGCCGTCGTCGCAGGCATAGGCGTTGCTCGGCGCGATGCCCGGCAGCGCGCTGCCGGCGGGGCCGCGCACCGCGCCGAAGGCGTCGTACTCGGGCAGCAGGCTCTCCATGACGTTGAACACGCTCTCGTAGAGCGCGACGTCGATCATCTGCCCTTCGCCGCCGCTCACCTCGCGGTGCCGCAGCGCCAGCAGCACGCCGATCACGCCGTGCAGCGCCGCCAGCGTGTCGCCGAGGCTCACGCCCACGCGCACCGGCACGCGGCCGGGCTCGGCCGTCAGGTGGCGAAGCCCGCCCATCGCCTCGCCGAGCACGCCGAAACCGGGCTTGCCGGCGTCCGGCCCGGTCTGGCCGAAGCCGGAGATGCGCAGCATGACGAGCTTCGGGTTCAGCGCGTGCAGCGCCTCCCAGCCGAGGCCCCAACCCTCCAGCGTGCCGGGCTTGAAGTTCTCGATGAGCACGTCGGCCTCGGCGGCCAGCGCGCGCACGGCGGCCTGGCCCTCGGCCGTGCGCAGGTCGAGCGCGACGCTGCGCTTGTTGCGCGACTGGACCTCCCACCACACCGAGGTGCCATCGCGCAGCAGGCGCCAGGTGCGCAGCGGGTCGCCGCCTTGCACCGGCTCGATCTTGACGACGTCGGCGCCGAAGTCGGCGAGCGTCTTGCCCGCGAAGGGGCCGGCGATGAGCTGGCCGAGCTCGAGCACGCGCAGGCCTTGCAGCGCTTGTGGGGTGGGCTCCATGACGCGGTCTCCATGTCTCGCCGGGCCGCACGCACCAGGGGCCCGTTCAACGGCTGGCGGCCCGCTGCGGGGCCAGGACTTCGGCCTTGCCGCCCACGCAGGCGTCGGTCTTGCCCGGCGCGCAGTCGGCGGGTGCGCTCGCTGCCGGGCGCTTGCGCTGCACGCCGCCGGGCGGATCGAGCAGCGTCGCCACCACCGCGACGGCCGTGGCCACCGCCAGCGCCACGACGAGGAGGCGGCGACGCCGGGTCAGCGGCCGGTAGTCTTCGGCGGGCGCGCGCAACTCGGGCGATCTCTTCGGAAGGGGGTGGCGGGACTCTGCCACCGCGTGGCGCCGCCGCCGGGGCGGGCAAACCAGAAGCGCGCCGCGGCGCGGTCAGGCGCCGGGTTTCGGTGGCGCGGCGACGCAGTCACCCGGCGAGCGAGACCGGGCGCGCGCGCGCCGGCACCGTCGCGCTCTCGATGACGCCGCCGCCGAGGCACACCTCGTCGTCGTACAGCACGGCGCTCTGCCCCGGCGTCACGGCCCATTGCCGGTGCGCGGCGTCGAACCCGAGCGCGAAGCCCGCGGGCGTTGCATGCAGCGTGCCCGGTGCGTCGGCCTGCCGGTACCTCGTCTTCACGCCGTAGTCGCCCGGCGGCGGGGCGGCGCCCGCCACCCAGCTGCCATCGGCGGCCTCGAGCGCCTCGGCCAGGAGCCAGGGGTGGTCGTGGCCCTGCACGACGACAAGCGCGTTGCGCTTCAGGTCCTTGTCCGCCACGTACCAGGGGGCGTGCTCGCCACCGCCTTCGCGCACGCCGCCGATGCCCAGCCCCTGCCGCTGGCCGATCGTGTAGAAGCTCAGGCCCACATGCCGGCCGACCTCGCGGCCGCGCTCGTCGAGCATCGGGCCGGGCTCGTGGCTGAGGTAGCGCGAGAGGAACTCGCGGAACGGCCGCTCGCCGATGAAGCAGATGCCGGTGCTGTCCTTCTTCGAAGCAACGGGCAGGCCGATCTCCTCGGCCAGCCGGCGCACCTCGGTCTTCTTCAGCTCGCCCACCGGGAACAGCGTGCGCGCCAGTTGCGCCTGCGTGAGGCGGTGCAGGAAGTAGCTCTGGTCCTTGGCCGGGTCGAGGCCCTTCAGGAGCTGGAAGGCGCCGCCGGCGCGGCCCTCGGCCTGGCGCACGCGCGCGTAGTGGCCGGTGGCGATCTTTGCGGCACCCAGGCGCAGCGCATGGTCGAGGAAGGCCTTGAACTTGATCTCGGCGTTGCACAGCACGTCGGGATTGGGCGTGCGGCCGGCGCGGTACTCGCGCAGGAACTCGGCGAAGACGCGGTCCTTGTAGTCGGCGGCGAAGTTGACATGCTCGAGCTCGATGCCGATGACGTCGGCCACCGCGGCGGCGTCGACGAAGTCGACGTTGCTCGAGCAGTACTCGTCGTCGTCGTCGTCCTCCCAGTTCTTCATGAAGAGGCCGACCACCTCGTGCCCGGCGCGCTTGAGCAGCCAGGCGCTGACCGCGGAGTCGACGCCGCCCGAGAGCCCGACCACGATGCGCTGCGGCGCCGGTTTCATGGCGTGGATTATCGAGGCGCCACAATCGCGCCGCCCTTACCCGGCTCACCCCCACCGGCCTCACCGCCCCACACCGCAGGAGAAATGCTTCCATGTCCGGCCACGGCTTCCATGTGCACGGCCCGCACGACCACGAACTCGAACATGCCGCGCACGGCGGCCACGCCTCGGCGCACGGCGAGAAGGACGGCTTTGCCGGCAGCATCGCGGTCGCCACGGCCATCCTCGCCACCATCGGCGCGCTCTTCTCCTACATGGGCGGCGCCACGCAGGCCAACGCGGGCCTGTTCAAGAACAACGCCGCCATCAAGAAGACCGAGGCTTCGAACCAGTGGAACTACTACCAGGCCAAGAGCAGCAAGCAGAACCTCGCTGAGCTGGCGCTCGCCCTCGTGCCCGAGGACCGGCGCGCCGCCTTCAAGGACGAGGTCGAGCGCTACAAGAAGGAGAAGGCCGAGATCAAGCTCGCGGCCGACAAGCTGGAGGCCGAGGCGACCGACTGGGACAATCGCTCGGACACCGAGCTGCACCAGCACCACCGCTGGGCGCAGGCGACGACGGCGCTGCAGGTCGCGATCGCCCTGGCCGCGATCGCGCTGCTCACGCGCCGCAAGTGGCTGCAATGGGGCGTGTTCGGCGTCAGCGGCGTCGGCGTGGCGCTGGGGGCGCTCGCCGCGCTGCACATCTAGCCGGCGCTAGTAGGGCACCGCAGCTCATTCCGCTGCGCCGCTCTTCCGGCCCGCGGCCGCGGCCCAGCGTGGCCACTGCGTTTTTCAGGCCACCGAGGCGAGCATCGGCGATGCCTTGCGCACCATCTCGCGCGCGCGGTTCTTCGCGTAGTGCAGCGCCGCCTCGGGCGTGGGCCAGCGGTAGCCGCAGGCGAGGCTGTCGTCGCGCCACACCTCGCGCGCCCGGCGGCTGCGCGGGGCATTGGCATTGCCGTCCGCGGCGTCGCCGCCGTCGTCCGCGCCGGGCGCCTCGGCGCCGAACAGGCGGCTCACCACCACCGCGGCGATGAAGCCCTCGCCGCGTGGGGCATCGAGCGCGCCGACGAAGATGCGGTAGTCACCCTCGAAGCACTCGTCGAACTGCATGGTGGATCCCCCGGCGCATCGTTGTATCGAACTGCGCCGGATCATCGGCTCGACTTCCGGGGGCGGAACATCCCTCGCGCGGGGGCGGCTTTCCTCTGGACGGTGGATGCGCGGCAGCGGCCGCAGTGCCCGCGCCTCAGCCGCTCAGAGCGTCCGCCGGCTGTGCTGCGCCAGATAGAACCACTCGTGCCCCGGCAGCGCCGCGTGGTCCGGGAAGACGATGTAGCCGGCCTCGGGCGCCCGCACCTCGGTGCCGTCGGCGCGCAGGGCGATGAGCTCGCCCTGCGTCAGCGCGTCGAAGCTCGTCCAGGTCTTGACGAACCGGTCGCCCTCGGCATGGCGATCGATCACGCGCGCGAGCGTGAGGCATTCGATAGGCGAGGCCGGCTTCTCGAGCGCCAGCTCGGCGATGCCGAGCAGCGCGAGCGCCTGCCGGATGGCCTGGTAGGCCACGCCCGGCGCGGCCGGGTCGTCGTGCTGGCCGCACTCGAGGGTGACGGCGTAGCCGCCTTGCGAGCGCATGTATTCGGTGGTGCCGATGCCGTAGGCCGGGTCTTCGTTGACGGCGCCGGGCGTCAGGCCGCGCGCCCTGCGCTCGGCCACGCCGCGCGCGTAGGCGTCGAGCCAGCCGTCGACGACGCGCTGCACGCCCACGTGTGCGGCCAGCCGCGCCTCGGCGGCCTCGTGCGCGAAGGGCTCGAGCGGCCCCGCGTTGTCGGCCGGCCCGCGCAGCACGAAGGGCAGCCCCGGGCTGCGGAAGCTGTGCAGGTCCAGCAGCACCTCGTGCTCGGCGAGCAGCGGGCACAACACGTTGGCGATGCGGTCCTCGTACTCCTTCGGCTCGGTGCCGGGCAGCAGGCGGCGGTTGAGGTTGCGCTCGCCGGTGCGGCGCTGCAGCCGGTAGGCGAGCGGATTGCACACCGGCACGAAGCTCGCCATGCCGCGCACGATGTCGATGTCGCCGCGCTCGATCTCGCGCACGACGCGCTCGATGCCGCGCGTGCCGGCGGTCTCGTTGCCGTGCACGGCGCCGGTGACGACGAGGCGCGGTCCGGCCTCGAGCGCCGCGAAGCGGTGCACGCGCAGGTGGCGGGTCGAGACGGTCATGCCGGCACGCGCACTGCCATCTCGTGAGACTGCTTCGGCGGCGCGTTCATGTGCGCGGCCAGGGCACGGTGTTCGCGTCCTCGTCGCCCTTGCACAGCATCGTGTAGGCGCGCTCGTAGCGCGCGCGCACGCCTTCGATCACCTCGGGCGGCAGGTCCAGCGCCGCCTGCTCGGCGCCGCCGGTGACGCCGGTGGAGGCGAGCCAGTCGCGCAGCGGCTGCTTGTCGAGCGCGACGATGCGCCCCTCGCGCAGCTCGTCGGCGAGCCACAAGCGCGAGGAGTCCGGCGTCAGCACCTCGTCCATCAGCGTCAGGCGCCCGGCCGCGTCGAGGCCGAACTCGAACTTGGTGTCGGCGATGACGATGCCGCGCATCGCCGCGTACTCGCGCGCCGCGAGGTACAGGCGGATCGCCGCCTGGCGCAGCTCGGCTGCGCGCGCCGCACCGACGAGCGAGATGAGCTGCGCGAACGAGATGTTCTCGTCGTGCTCGCCCACCGCCGCCTTGGTGGCCGGCGTGAAGATGGGCTGCGGCAGCGGCGTCGTCATCGCCAGGCCGGCCGGCAGCGCCTGGCCGCAGACGGTGCCGCGCTGGCTGTATTCCTTCCAGCCCGAGCCGGCGACGTAGCCGCGCACGACCGCCTCGCAGGGCAGCGGCGTGAGCCGGTGCACGAGCATCGCACGGCCGGCGACGAGCGCGCGCTCGTCGGCGGCCACCACGCTCTCGGGGTCCGCGCCGGTGAGGTGGTTCGGGCACACCGGGCCGAGCTTGTTGAACCAGAAGAGCGCCATCTGCGTGAGCAGCCGGCCCTTGCCGGGCACCGGCGCCTTCATCACCACGTCGAAGGCAGAGAGGCGGTCGCTCGCCACCATGAGCAGGCGATCGTCGCCCACCGCATAGATGTCGCGCACCTTGCCGCGCGCGACGAGGGGCAGGGAGTGCAGCGTGGGGGTCGTCGTCGTGTTCACGGGCGCATTCTCTTCCAGGGTGGGCGGGGGCGGATGGCAGAGCGCAGCGACATCGATGAATCGAAGCACCGAGCGGCACCACCGAACGGATTCCCGAACGGATGCCCGAACGGATGCCCGAACGGGACCACGCGGACGAGCCTCGTGAACCGCATCAAGCCGGCTCCGGCCAGCCCTCGAGCAGCGTCAGCGTACGCGCGCCGGCATCGAGCCGCGCGCGCAGGCCGAGCGGCAGCGGCCGGTTCGGCGTGCCGTGGCCCGAAGGCCAGCCGGCAAGCATCGGCTTGCCGAGCGGCCCCAGCCGCTCGCGCAGCACCGCCGCCGGATCCACCGGGTGCGTGAAGCTGCCGAGCACGAACCCCGCCGCCGCGCCGAGCACGCCCGCCAGGTGCAGCTGCGTGAGCAGGCGGTCGATGCGGTACGGCTCCTCGCTCACCTCCTCGAGGAAGAGCAGCGTGCCTTGCGCCGGCCAGGCGAACGGCGTGCCCTGCAGCGCCGCCACCAGGCTGAGGTTGCCGCCGACGAGGCGGCCCTCGGCGACGCCGGGCCGCGTGAGGGCGCAAAGCGGCGCGGGCACCGCCGTTGCCTCGGCAGCGAACACATCACCGGCGCGCACACCCCGGCGCAGCTGCCAGAACAGCGCCTCGCGGTCGGCGGCGCGCTCGGGCAGGACGAGGTCGCTCGTGGCCATCGGCGCGTGCAGTGCCGGCGCGCACTCGCACGCCCACAGGGCCAGCAGCGCGGTGATGTCGCTGTAGCCGACGAGCAGCTTGCGCCGGGCGCGCACGAGCGCGGTGTCGACGCGGTCGACGAGGCGCATGCAGCCGTAGCCGCCGCGCAGGCACAGGATGGCGGCCACCTCGTCGTCGGCGAGCGCCGCGTGCAGGTCTGCCAGGCGCGCGGCGTCGTCACCGGCGAGATAGGGCAGCTCGCCGTGCCGCGCGCCACAGCCGGGGTACAGGCGCGCGCGATAGCCCGCCGCCTCGAAGAGCGGCGGCACCTGCGCCAGCCGCTCGGCGCTCGTCGGGCCGGCCGGCGCGACGATGCCGATGAGGCTGCCGGCCGGCAGCGCGCCGCCTTCGCGCGCGCCGCTCATCGCGGGTCCTTCATGTCCACTCCAGCGCAATGCGGTGCAGCGCCGAGCCGAGCGCCGGCAGCCGCCAGGTCGTCGAGCAGCGCTCGTGCGGCGCGTAGCGCTCGCCTAGGTTGGTGATGACGGCGACGATGGCATGCAGCGCCGGCGGCGCCGATTTCGCCACCACGATGCCGGCGTCGCTGGCGTAGTTCTCGGTCGTGCCGGTCTTGTGCGCGAAGCGCACCGAAGGCGGCAGGCCCTCGACGAAGCCGGGCACGGCGCGCAGCGAATGCGACGAGAGGATGTCGTTGCGCTCCTGCGCCTCGAGCAGCGCGCGCAGGCGCTCGCGCGTGGCCGGCTGCAGCAGCGGCAGCAGGCCCGTCGTGTCGCTGGTGCCGGGCAGCCAGGGCGGCGGCAGCGCATCGGCGTCGAGCAGCCACAAGAGCCGCACCGTGTCCCAGGCCGTCATGTGGATGTGGCCGACGCCGGAGCCGTCGCCGTTGCGCCAGCCGCCGGCGGGCGTGGTGCGGTTCAGGCGCAGCGTCGGCAGGCCGAGCGCCGCGAAGCGCTCGTGCAGCAGGTCGAGCACGCGCGCGCGGTGCAGCAGCGCCACGCAGCGGTCGGTGGCGTCGTTGTCGCTCACCGTGATCATCGGCCCCACGTCGGCGGCGGGCCACGCGGCGCGGCCAAGGTCGACCGCGAGGCCGACGCCGACCGCCACCATCAGCTTGAGCAGCGAGGCCGGATAGGGCACCACGAAGCGGTGCGGCCCGCTGCCGGAGAGCGGCGGGAAGACGATGCGCTGCCAGTCCGCTTCGGGCGCCCAGGCGTACGAGCGGCCGTCGGCGTCGACGACATCGGCGTCGAAGCGCAGGTGGCGCAGCGCGCCGCCGCGCTCACCGATGGCACCGACGAGGCCGCGCGGATGTTCGCGCGAGAAGAGCACGTTGGCCCAGGTGGGACGCAGGCGCGTGCGGCCACGCCCGAACACCACCATCGCCAGGTCGATGCTCGGGAAGTGCGCCACCGGCGCGCCGCCGCGCGCGCGGTCGGCGGTCTTCTCGAAAGCCTGTGCGAGCACGGCGCGGCGCAGCGCTTCGGCCAGGTGTTCGTGGCGCGTGGGGGTCATCAGCCGGCTGATTTTCGCTGCCGAACCCGCACAGTCACCCGCACGCGGCCCGGACGCCGCCCGGACGCCGCCCGGGCGGCGTCGAGCGCCGAGCGCAGCCGGTGCCGCGCGACGGCCGCCCGCACCTGCTAGAAGAACTTGTACTCGACGGTCAGCACGTACGAACGCCCGCGCGGGTCGGCCACGCGCGGCTCCCACGAACTGCCCGAGCCTGTGTTGGTGTCGTAGCTGTTGGCATAGGGCGGATCGGTGTCGAGCACGTTCTTCACCCCGGCCGTCAGCGTGAGGTTCGGGATGCCGCTGTAGCTGGCGCTCAGGTGGTAGATCGAGTAGGGCTTGACGACCGGGTCCCAGTCCGAAGGCAGCACCGACCCGTTGGCCACGCCCGGGGGTACGAAGCCGGCGTACTTGCTGCGGTACAGCTGCGTCAGCGTGCCGCTCCAGTCGCCCTGGCGGTAGGTGATGAAGGCCGCGTGCTTCCAGCGGATGCCGAGGTCGTCGGCACGCGTGAAGCGGGCCACCTCGCTCGGCCCGAAGGGCGTGCTGGTCAGCAGGCGCGACTTCTTCTCGAGCAGGTAGCTGATGTCGAGGCCACCGGTGAGGCGGCCGGGGCCGACGTTCTCGCCGGCGCGCAACGAGACGTCGATGCCCTTGGTCACCGTCTCGCCGGCATTGGCCCAGCGGATGTCGACGGCGGTGATCTCGCCGGTGACGGGGTCGCGGATGAAGCGCTCGGGGAACAAGGCGTAGTTGGCCATGAAGGTGGCGAGCGAGAAGCTCTGGATCGTGCCTTCACGCTTGATGTCCCACCAGTCGAGCGAAGCGCTGAACTGCGGCACCGGCTGCCAGACGAAGCCGAGCGAGCTCATCTTCGACTCCTCGGGCCCGAGGTCGGGCTTGCCGCCGAAGAGCGTGTTGAAGGTGATCGCGTTGCAGGGCGACCCCGGCGCCGGGTTGACGACGAGCGACGGGCAGCGCGCCGGATCGACGTTGCCCGCCCCTGGCGCCGCCGACTCGGTGACGCCGTTGTAGAGCTGGTTGAAGGTCGGCACGCGAAAGCCCGTGCCGTACGAGCCGCGCGCCACGAACTCCGCCAGCGGCTGGAAGCGGAACGAGGCCTTCGGGTTGGTCGTGCTGCCGAAGCCGGTGTACTCGTCGTAGCGCGCCGACAGGTTGACCTCGAGGGTCTTGTGCAGCGGCACGATCACTTCGCCGAACACGGCCTTCACGTCGCGCTTGACGCCGCCGAGGGCGTTGATGTTGTCGAACGGCGCGTTGAAGACCCAGGTGTCGATGCTCGAGAAGCCGGCGCTGTTGTTGCCGTTGAACTTGTACTTCTCGGTGCGCAGGTCGGCGCCCAGCGCCAGCAGCACGTCGCCGGCGGGCAGCTTGAACACCGGGCCCGAGGCCACGGCGTCGATCTGCGTCATCGTGAAGGTGCCGTCGTAGAGCTCGACCCCGCGTGCCGACACCGCTTCGAGCGCCGCCATCGCTGCCGGCGTCTGTGCCTCGCCGGCGAGCAGGAAGGGGTTGAGCGTGCCGTTCTTGATGAGGTTGGAGAAGCCGAGGCCGTAGTGGTAGCCGCTGCCGAGCGTGCTCTTGCTCTTGCTGCTCGCGTGCGAGGCGCCGACGCGGTAGTCGAAGCCGCTGATCCAGGGCAAGGCGCCCTCCAGGCCGAGCAGCACGCGGCTGGTGTCGGTTTCGGTCTCGATCTCGCGCGGGCCGCAGGCTAGGCAGCGCCAGCGGAAGGCGATGCTGTTGCCCAGGTTGCCGGCCAGCACCGGGAAGGCCGCGATCAACGCGTTGGCCACGCGCGTGTAACCGACGCCGGTGCTCGGGTACACGAGGTCGCGGAAGGGGCTCGCGACCACGGTGCCGTTGCCCAGCGTGATGTTGGCGGTGGTGCTGCTGGTGGTGATCTGGTTCTCGGAGAAGCTCTTGGCCGACTCCGACTTGCCGAGCAGCACTTCGCCGATCAAGGTGTGGTCGCCGAGCTTGAACGAGCCGCGCGTCACGAGGTTCGTGTTGCGCACCGGCTGCTGGATCACTGCGGCCTTGCCGGTATCCCAGGCGCAGCCGTAGCGCGCGCCGGCGCCGGCGGCCCAGAGGAGCTGGTCGTACGGCCCCATGTCGGGCTGCGAAGCGCAGCCGGCGGCGCCGGGCAGGTCGAGCGTGTTGATGCCGTTGGTGACGACGCCTTCGAGGATGGGCGCGGTGCCGTTGGCTGCCGGCGTGCCGGCGCCGCCCGGGCGCGTCATCAGGTTGGGCAGCGTCGTGTTCACCGCGAACAGCGTCGCGAACGGCGCGCCGCGCGTGTCGGGCGACAAGCCGCGCTCGGGCTGGAAGGTGTTGACGAAATCGCGCTCGCTGCCCTTGAGCTTCTTGTGGTCGGTCACCGACAGCGAGGCGAGCAGGTTCCAGCCGTCGGCGGCGAGGTTGCCGAGGCCGCCCACCACCGAGGCACGGTAGATGTTGCCGCCGCCGGCTTCGGTGACGTCGGCCGTGGCCGCCGCCTGCAGGCCGGTGTAGTTGTTGCGCAGGATGAAGTTGATGACGCCGCCCACCGCGTCGGTGCCGTAGGTCGACGAGGCGCCGTCCTTCAGCACCTCGATGCGCTCGACCGCGGCCATCGGGATCTGGTTGAGGTCGACGACACCGCCGTTCAGGCCGTGTGCGGCGATGCGCCGGCCGTTGAGCAGGATCAGCGTCGCGTTCGCGCCCTGATTGCGCAGGTTGGCCGAGCTCGCGCCGTTGTTGCCGCGCGACTGGCCGGTGACGACGTCGGCATTGCTGGCCAGGTTGTCCAGGCCGTTGCCGTTGCTCGTCAGCGTGGCGATGACCTGCTCGGCGCTGACGATGCCCTGGCGCTCGAGCTCGACGCGCGTGATCACCTGGATCGGCAGGGCGCCCTCCGTGGCGATGCGCTTGATGCTCGAGCCGGTGATGGTGATGCGCTGGTCGGCCTGCGCCTGCACGGCGCCGGTGAAGCTGGCCAGGCCGGCGGTGGCCAGGCAGGCGACCAGCGTCTTCATCGGCGTCTTCGTCCCGAAGTCCATCAAGGTTCTCCTCTATCGTGATACGTGGCCCAGTGTTGCCGCAAGTCGCATGCCGGCCCATCCGGGATTTCCAACGATCGTGGCGTGGCGCAAACATGGCCGGCCATGGCGCGCGCTCGCTGCGGCGCGTGCCAGCATCGCGGTGCCGCGCCGTCGCGGCACCGAACGGCGCAGAAGTGACAGCACAGCCGCAAGACCCGACTTCGATCCCACTGCCACGCCCATGGCGATGGATCCCGACGCTCTACTTCAGCCAGGGCTTGCCATACGTCGCGGTGATGACGCTGGCCGTGGTCATGTACAAGAACCTCGGCGTCGGCAACACCGAGATCGCGCTGTACACGAGCTGGCTGTACCTGCCCTGGGTGGTGAAGCCGCTGTGGAGCCCGCTCGTCGACCTGTTCGGTCGCAAACGCCGCTGGATCGTGGCGATGCAGGTCGCCGTGGCGGTGTCGCTCGCGATGGTGGCGTTGACGCTGCCCGCGCCGCGCTTCCTGCAGCTGACGCTGGCGATGTTCTGGCTCATGGCCTTCGCGTCGGCCACGCACGACATCGCTGCCGACGGCTTCTACATGCTCGCGTTGCCCGACAAGGCGCGCCAAGCGGCCTTCGTCGGTGTGCGCAGCCTCTTCTACCGCCTCGCGATGCTCTTCGGCCAGGGCGCGCTCGTGTGGCTGGCGGGCTCGCTGCAGCAGCGCCACGGCAGCTTCGTCGGCGCGTGGATGGCAGTGATGGGGGTGCTCGCGATCTTCTTCGCGGCGATGGCGGCCTGGCATGCCTGGGTGCTGCCGCGGCCGGCCGCCGACGCACCGGCGCGGCGCCGCGTTGCACAGCGGCGCGACGGTGCGCACGAAGTCGGCACAGCCGCCGCGGGCGATGCCGGCGATGTGCGGCAGGTGCTCGCCGACTTCATCGAAGTCTTCGTCGCCTTCTTCCGCCGCCGCGACATCGTGCGCGTGCTCGCTTTCCTGCTGCTCTATCGCTTCGCCGAGGCGCAGCTGGTCAAGCTCATCGTGCCCTTCCTGCTCGACCCGCCGGCGCAGGGCGGGCTCGGCCTCACGACGCAGCAGGTGGGCATCGCCTACGGCACTTTCGGCGTCGCCGCGCTCACCTCCGGCGGCCTGCTCGGCGGCTGGTGGATCTCGCGCATCGGCCTCGCGCGGGCGCTGTGGCCACTCGTGCTGGCCATGCACGTGCCCAACGTGCTGTACGTGGCGCTGGCGATGTGGCCGCCGACCGCGGCCGCCGCGGTGGCCGCTGCGCCGGGCGCGGCACTGGGGGCGGCGGCCGAGGGGGCGAATGCGCTCTCGGCGCTGGCCCTCGTGACGGCGGCTCTCGCCGTCGAGCAGTTCGGCTATGGCTTCGGCTTCACCGCCTACATGGTGTTCATGCTGCGCGTGGCGGCGCGGTCGCCCGAACATGGCAGTGCGCGCGACAACCCGAACCAGACCGCGCACTACGCGTTGTGCACGGGCTTCATGGCGCTCGGCATGATGCTGCCCGGCATGTGGGCCGGCTGGCTGCAGCAGGCGATCGGCTACACCGGCTTCTTCATCTGGTGCTGCGTGGCAACGCTGCCCGCTTTCGCCGCCGCGGCGTGGGTGCGCGTCGACGACGAAGGGTCACGCGAGGTTGACTCGGGCCTTGTGGGCGGAGGGCGGGCGGGCGGCTGATGGCCTCTCTGCTCTGTGATGTGATCGATCAGAAGGTGGTCTGGTGTGGAATCGCACTGCGACGTGCCGTGGCGGGATCGGGCCGACGGGGCACCCTGCGCCGCTCGTGTCCTCTTCCGGCGGCCCGGCTCGCAAGCTCGCAGGGCCCCCCGCCGGGTGGTCGACTCAGCGAGGTAAAGGGTGCATTCGGGCGCCCTGCGAGCTTGCGAGCCGGGCGGCCGAAAAAGGACACGAGCGGAGGCGACCACCCGGCGGCCTCGGCGCGCCACGACCTTCCACACGCGGCCGCCTCCACACTCGACCGCCCCGACACTCGACCGCCCCGACATGCGACCGCCCCGACATGCGACCGCCCCGACATGCAACCGCCCCGACATGCAACCGCCTCGACGCGCAGCCGCGTGAGCACGCGCAATCGCCGCTTCAGTCGCCGCCCCGCGCCAGCGGGCTCAGGCGATCGAACCAGGGCGCGGCCTGTTCAACCTGCGCTGCCAGTTGCAGCAGCAGCGCTTCCTCGCCCATCCGCCCGACGCATTGCACGCCGAGAGGCAGCCCATCGGCCGTCCAGTGCAGCGGCAGCGACATCGCCGGCACGCCCGTGAGGTTGGCCAGTTGCGTGAAGGGCACCGGCGCCATGTTGGCTTGCGTCAGCTTCTCGATCGTGCCCTCGAGAAGGCCCAGGCGGCCGAGCCAGCGTACGAGGCCCGATTTCGCGAGCAGGCCGAGCACGGCCTCGGCCAGCGGCGTCGCGTCGCCGGTGCCGTGCGGCAGCGGCGGCGCCGCCAGCGTCGGCGTCAGCAGCATGTCGTAGCGCTGCTGGAAGACCGCCAGCGCGCGCGCATAGCCGTTCCATGCCAGCAGCTCGGCCGTCAGCGCGCCGGCATCGACGCCGCGGCCGATCTCGGCCGTGAGCAGCGTCAGCGGCTCGAACTCCTCGCGCCGCGCCCCGAGCGCCACCGCTTGGCGCACCGTGGCCAGCACCTGGCCGAAGTAGATCTGCGTGAACGATCGCGCGAGCGCGCGGCCGTCGATGGCCGGCGCCGCCTCCTCGACTTCATGGCCGAGGCCTTGCAGCAGCCGCGCCGCGGCCAGCACGGCCGCCCGCGCCTCGGGGTGCACCTCGGTGCCGATGGGCGAGGTGACGCTGAACGCGATGCGCAGCGGCGGCGGCGTGCGCAGGGCCAGCTGCGCGAACGGCAGCACCGGCGGCGCCGCAGCGACGAAGGGGTCGCCCGGCTCGGGGCCGGCGAGGATGTCGAGCGCCAGCGCCGAGTCGCGCACGCTGCGCGACACCACCCCTTCGCTGCAGGCACCGAACCACACCTCGCCGAAGCCGGGGCCGTTGCTGACGCGGCCGCGCGAGGGCTTCAGCGCGAAGAGGCCGCAGCAGGCCGCGGGGATGCGCAGCGAGCCGCCGCCGTCGTTGCCGCCGGCCATCGGCACGACGCCGGCGGCCACCGCGGCCGCCGAGCCGCCGCTCGAGCCGCCCGCGGTGCGCGAAGGGTCCCAGGGGTTGGCAACGCGGCCGAAGGCGCGCGAGTCGCTCACGCCCTTGAGGCCGAGCTCGGGCAGGTTGGTCTTGCCGAAGACCACGAGCCCCGCCGTGAGCAGCCGGCGCAACGCCGCAGCCGGCTCGGCGGCGGGAAAGCGCTCGGAGAGGTTCGCGAGGGCGCGGCTGCCATAGCCCGTGGGGACGCCGGGCACATCGAGCACGCTGTCCTTGACGAGGAAGGGCACGCCGTGCAGCACGCCGGCGGTGCCGTGCCCACTGCGCCCGGGAGGCCCGGCCTGCCCGCCGTGGCCGGCGAAGGGGGCGGCCTGGCCCAGCGGTCCCACGTGCCCCACGTTGCCCGCATGCCCCACGTGTCCCACATGCCCGAGGGGCCCGAGGGCCCCCCCTTCTCGCGCGTGGCCGCCCGCAAGGCCGGCCGGGCCGGCCTGCGCCGCAAGGCCCGCAAGGCCGCCGAGCCGCGCTAGTTGCTGCTCGGCCAGGGCAGGCAACTCGCGCACCAGCGCGCGCGTGCTCGGCTGCACGCGCGCCATCTGCGCACGCGCGAGCGCCAGCAGGTCGGCCGCCGAGACCTCGCCGCGCCGCACCAGGGCCGCGAGCGCGGTGGCGTCGTGCTTCAGGTATTCGTCATGCCGCATGCGCGTGGCGCATCCAACTGCAGGAACGCGCCGCCGCGCCGCCGAAGTGCCGGGCGCAGCGGCTCAACGGCGCGCGGCGCCCAGCAGGCCGCCCAGCAGGTTGCCGAGATCGCCGCCCATGCCCTGGATGTCGCCCTGCGGGATCCGGCCCTGCGGCGTCAGCTTGTCCACCACCTGCGGCAGCATCTGCGAGAGCTGCCCGAGCAGGTCGCCCTGGTTCATGCCGAGCTGGCGCGACAGGCTGCCGAGCGTGTCGCCGCCCAGCACCTGGCCGAGCCGGTCGGGCGAGATGGGCATGTTCTGGCCGGTGCTCACCCACGACTTGGCGACATCGCCCATGCCGTGGCGGGTGAACTGCTCGACGAGGCCGCCGAGCCCGCCAAATCCGCCGGATCCACCAGAGCTGCCCGCGCCGCCGGCCGCACCTGCGCCGCCTCCGCCCAGCGCGCTGCCGAGCATGCCGCCGAGGCCACCGCCCGCCCCGCCTCCCACACCTCCACCCTGGGCCAGCATGCCCACGATCGCGCTGATGAGCGCCGCCTGCGGGTTGGGCTGGCCGCCGGCCCCTTGGCCGAGCGCGCCGATCACCGAGTCGAGCAAGCCCATGACGCAATCCTTTCAGAGAGAGAGAGAGTGAGAGAGGGGGAGAGGGAGAGGGAGAGGGAGAGGGAGAAGGAGAAGGAGAACGAGGTGATACCGCCACGGCCATTCTGGGCCGCGCGGTCCTCGGCTGGCAATGCGCCTTTCGAGTGACCTCCGCCGGCCGCGCGGCGCGCCAGTAGGCCGCACGGCGCGGCGCTACGCACCCGACTTCGGTTCAGGCTGCGGATGCCCTTGGCCCTGGCCTCGCGCTTCGGCGCCGCCCAGCGCCACGGCCACCCAGGCCAGCGCGGCGAGCGGCGCCGTGTCGGCGCGCAGGACGCGCGGGCCGAGCGAAACCGCCATGAAGCCGGCAGCGCGAGCGGCCTCGATCTCCGCCGGCTCGAACCCGCCCTCGGGGCCACTGAGCACGAGGATGCGGCGGTCTCCGCCCGCCGAGGTGCGCTGCGACTTCGCGTGCCGCGCGCCGCCCGCTGCGGCGACCGCGGTGACAGCGGCGGCTGCGGCGCCTGCGGCGACAGCGGCGCCTGCGGCGACTGCGGCGAGCGGCGGCGCGTCGGCCGCGGTGCTGAGCAGCCACCGCGACTGCGCCGCCCCGACGGTGCCGGGATCGCCCGCGCCGCCCCGGCCGGCGGAGCGTTCGTGTTCTGCGCCCGCATCGCGTTCGTCCCGCCGCGCCTGCAGCCAGGCGTGCAGCGGCTGCACCGCATGCACACGTGGCATGCGTGCGCGGCCGCATTGCTCGCAGGCCGCGGCGGCCACCGCCTGCCAGTGCGCGCGCCGGCGCTCGGCGCGCTCGCCGGCCAGGCGCAGCACCGAACGCTCGCTCATCAGCGGCCACAGCGCCGCCACGCCGAGCTCGGTGGCCTTCTCGACGAGGGCATCGACGCGCTCGTTGGCCGGCATGCCGAAGGCGAGCGCCACGGCCACCGGCAGCTCGGCCGCGGCCGCGGCCACCGGCGCCTCGGCCAGGCGCACGCGCACGCCGGTGCGCGAGATGACCAGCACCTGCGCCGGCCAGTCCTCGCCGCTCACGCCGTCGAAGAGGCGCAGCGCGGCACCGGGCTGCAGCCGGCGCACCTTCACGTGCGCGGCGGCGGCATCGGGCAGGTCGAACTCGGCGCCGGGAGTGAGCCTTGCGAGCGGTGTCCGCGCCGGCGCGGCGGCGGCGCGTTCGACGCCCGCGGGCCGACCGGGAGCGGCCGCGCCTCCCGCATCGATCGGGTCGACCGCATCGATCGCATCGCCGGCATCGATGTCCCCGACAAAGAGGCGCAGCGCCTCTTCAGGGCGCACGGCCGAGCAGCCTTTCGACGGCCAGCGCCACGGCGGCGAGCGCCGCATCCTGCCCGCCCGCGGCGCTCAGCATCAGCCCGACCGGCAGCTCGCCGGGCTCGTGGCAAGGCAGGCTGAACGAGCAGCCGTCGAGGAAGTTGATGGCGAAGGTGTTGCGCAGCAGCAGGCCGTTGGCCTTGAAGAAGGCCTCGTCGCTGGCCGCCTCACTGTTCGAGTCACTGTTCGAGTCAGGCGGCAGCAGCGGCTCGATCTCGGGCGCGACGATGGGCACCGTCGGGCAGATCAGCGCGTCGAAGCCGGCCAGCCGCGCGCGCACGCGCTGGATCCAGTCGGCGCGCCGGCGCTGCATGACGATGTAGTCGGCGGCGAGCACCTTCTCGCCGAGCGCCACGCGCGCCGCGACGCGCGGGTCGTATTCGGCGCGCCGCGCCGCGAAGAGCTCGCGGTGCGTGGCATAGGCCTCCACCGGCGAGAAGCCGCCGGGCGCGTTGATCGAGGCGATCTCGGCCAGCTCGGCGAGCGCAATCTCCTTCACCACCGCGCCGGCGGCCGCCAGGCGCGCCAGCGTGCGCTCGAAGGCACGTGCCACCGGCGGCTCGAGCGCGTCGAGCATCAGCGTGCGCGGCAGCGCCAGCTTCAGGCCGTGCACGCCCTCTCGCCGCGGCACCGTGAGCGGCGCGCCCGAGATCACGCCGTCGACGAACAGGCAGTCGGCCACCGAGTGCGTCATCGCGCACACCGTGTCCAGCGAATGCGCGAGCGGAAAGGCGCCCGCCAGCGGCGTGCGCGCCTGCGTGTTCTTGAAGCCGACCAGGCCGCACAGCGCCGCCGGGATGCGGATCGAGCCGCCGGTGTCGGAGCCGAGGCCGGCGACGGCGAGCCCGAGCGCCACCGACACCGCCGCGCCGGACGACGAGCCGCCCGGCACGCGCCGCGCGCCATCGCACTCGCCGGCCGAGCCGGCAGCAGCCGGGTTGCGCGGCGTGCCGTAGTGCGGATTGATGCCCACGCCCGAGAAGGCGAACTCGGTCATGTTGGTCTTGCCGACGATGGCCGCACCGGCGGCGCGCAGGCGCTGCACGGCCGGCGCGTCGGCGCTCGCGGGCGCCGCGCCACGGCGGACGATGGAGCCGGCAAGCGTGGTCTCGCCGGCCACGTCGAAGAGGTCCTTCACCGACACCGGCAGGCCGGCGAGCGGGCTGCTGGCGTGCAGCAGTGCGCCGCGCCGTTGCGCCTGGTCGGCTTGGCGCGCCGCGGCGAGCGCCGGCTCGTCGTAGAGCGCCGTGAACACCTGCGCCGCCCCGGGCTGCCTGGCGCGCGCCAGGACCTCCGTGACAAGGGCCTCATGGCTGGCACCGGCGCCGTCGAGTCGCTGGCGCAGGGGCTGGATCGACGCGGGCGGGCTTGAAAGCGAGGGCATGATGCGAGGCATTCTCGCAGCGCCACACCCTTGTCGATCAGCTTGTCACGCCGCTCGTCACCCGGCTCGCCACACCGCTTGCCACCTGCCTCGTCGCCCAGCACCGCCGCAGCACCGGACGCGCCGCTCGGGCCACCGCCCGCCGCGGCGGCCCGGGCGCGCTGGCGCGTGCGCGTGCTCGGCGGCGTCGACCTCGTGGGCGCCGGCGGCGAACGCCACTCCCGATTTCCCTCGCGTGCCATTGCCGCCTTGCTGGCCCGGCTGGCGCTCGCGCCCGAGCGGGCCCATGCGCGCGAGGAGCTGGTCGAGCTGTTGTGGCCCGGCGTCGACCTGCCGGTGGGCCGCAACCGGCTGCGCCAGGCCCTGTCGACGCTGAAGAGCCTGCTCGAGCCGGCCGGCGATGCGCTCGCCGCACCGGTGCTCCTGGCCGACCGCGCCCAGGTGCGCGTGGCGCCGGGCGCGCTCGCCTGCGACGCGCGTGAATTCGAGGCCGCGCTGCGCGAGCGGCGCCTGGCCGAGGCGCGCGACCTCTACCGCGGCGAATTGATGCCCGGCCACTACGACGACTGGGTGCAGGAGGAGCGGCGGCGCCTGGAGAACCTCTTCGAGCGCCTCGAGCGGCGGCTCCACAGCCCCGAGGACGCGCCCGGGCCGGCCGCGCCGCCGGGGAACGATGGGCCCGCCGGCGATGGGCCCGCCGCGCGCCGGGCCGCTGCCTTGGCCGGCGGCCCGGCCACCGCGGCGCCGGTGGCCACGGTGGCCACGGCAGCCATGGTGGCGGCCACGGCCGCGCAGCCCCTGCTGCCGAGTTACCTCACGCGCTGGTTCGGCGCCTCGGCGTTGTTGCGCCGCTTGTGCGAGGAGGTCGAGGCGCACCGCCTCGTCACGTTGCTCGGCCCCGGCGGCGGGGGCAAGACGCGGCTGGCGGTGGAGCTCGCGCGCGCCCTGCGCGAGGCGCCCCCCGGCCACACGGTAGCGCCGGAGGCGCGCGGCGCCTTCGACCTCGTGGCCTTCGTGCCGCTGGTGGCGCTGGCGTCGGCCGAGGGCCTCGTCGACCAGGTGCTGGCGGCGCTCTCGGTGCGCGCGGCGCCCGGGGTGACGGGCACGGCGGCGCTGCGCCAGGCGCTGGCCGGCCGGCGCGTGCTCGTCGTGCTCGACAACCTCGAGCACCTGCTGCCCGAGGCCGCCGCGCGCGTGCTGCAGCTCGCCGACGAACTGCCGCAGGCGCACCTGCTCGTCACGTCGCGCCGCCGCCTCGACGTGGACGGCGAGCGTGCCTTCGCCATCGATGCGCTCGCGCTGCCGCCCGCGCCGCCGCGGCCGGTGACGCTCGCCGACGCGGCGGCCAGCGCCGCGGTGCAAATGTTCGTCGACCGTGCCCGCGCGGCGCGCACCGACTTCCACCTCAGTGCCCGCAACGCCACGGTGCTGGCGGCGCTGGTGCACGCGCTCGGCGGCCTGCCGCTCGCGGTGGAACTGGCGGCAGCGCGCGTGCGCAGCTTCTCGCCCTCGGAGATGCTGCAGCGCCTGACACGTGCGCCCTCCGGCGGATCCGGCGCGGCGGTCGCGTCGAAAGCACCGATCGCCGGGAGCGCCGGGAGCACCGTGCGCATCGAGAGCCCCGAGAGCGCGGTGAGTGCCCGTCGCGCCACGGCCGCCGGCGGCACGCCGGCGCTGGACCTGCTGTCCCGCGCCGGCCCGCGCGGCGCACGCGATGCCCGCCACGCCTCGATGGAAGCAGTCATCGCGTGGAGCTGGGCGCAGCTCGAGCCGGCCGATGCGCAGCTGCTGTGCGCGAGCACGGTGTTCGGCGGCCCGTTCACCGCCGCCGCGCTCGCCTTCGTCGCCGAGGACGACGGCGCGCCGCTCCGGCTCGACGTGCTGCAGGCGCACTCGATGCTGCGCAGTGAGCCCGTGCCCGGCGACCCCGAGGGACCGCTGCGTTTTGCGCTGCTGCCGCCGGTGCGCGAGTTCGCCACCGCGCAGGCGGTGGCGGTCGTCGGCAGCGATGCGCCGCAACGCTGGCGCGCGCGCCACCGCCAGTGGCTCGTGCAATGGGCAGGGGCCTTCGGCCCGACGCCGCCGCTGACCGAGCTGCGCGCCGAGATCCCCAACCTCGCCGCCGCGCTGGACGGTGCGCTGCACGACGGCCGGCCCGAGGAGGCCTTGCAGGTCGTGGTGGCGCTGCGCCCGGCGCTGGCCGACGTGGCGTTGCCCGAAGGACTGCTCGACGCACTCGCGGCGGCGCTCGCCAGCGGACGCGGCGAGCCCGAACCGCGCAGCCGCGCCTACACGCTGCTCGGCCTGCTCGGTGCGCGCGTCGGCCGCGCGAGCGCACGCGACGATGTCGACGCGGGCGTCGCCCTGGCCACGCCGACGAGCCCGGCGCGCGCGCGTGCGCTGCACGCGGCGGCGAGCGTGCGCTGGCGCCTGGCGAGCGACGCGGCCGGCGCGCTGCGCCTCATCAACGAGGCGCGGGCCGCGCCGCGCCTCGACGACGAGACGCGCGCCAGCCTGCTCGCCCTGTCGGGCGCCATCGCCGGCGCGCACGAGCGCGACTTCGCGCGCTCCGAGGCGCTGCAGCGCGAGGCCTTCGCGCTCTGGCAACGGCTCGGCAACCGCCACGCGATGACGAGCGGACACTACAACCTGGCCATCTGCGCCACGCGGTTGAAGCGCTGGGACGAGGCGCTCGCGCACCTGCAGGCGGCCTGCGACGCGGCGCGCGAGCTGGGCGACTGGCAGCAGCTGAGCCTGGCGCTCAACGTGCTCGGCAACACCCTCGCCGGCCGGCGCGACTGGGCCGGCGCGTTGCGCGCCTACGGGGAAGCCGCCGAGCACGCGTGGGCGGCGCTGGAGACGCGCGCCCTGCTCTATGCGCTGTGGAATGCGCCGCACGCGCTGGCGCACCTGCGCAGGCCCGAGGCGGCCGCGCGGCTGATGGCCTTCGCCGCCGCGACGTGGGCGGCCCAGTTCGGCCCCATCAAGGCCGACGACCGCGCGGAGATCCGGCGCCTGCAGCGCCTGTCGACGGTGCAGATCGGTGCCGCCCGCCATGCCGCCGCGTGGGCCGAAGGCGAGCGCGCAACGCTCGCCGAGGCGGTGGCGTGGATGCGCGAGGCCGCCGGGTAGCTGTCGACGCGCGGGACGCCGGCCTTCGCCTGCGCCGGACGCCTATTCGACGGCCTTGACCATCTCCTCGACGACCTTCTTCGCGTCGCCGAAGACCATCATCGTCTTGTCCATGTAGAAGAGCTCGTTGTCCAGGCCGGCGTAGCCGCTGGCCATCGAGCGCTTGTTGACGATCACGGTCTTGGCCTTGTAGGCCTCGAGGATGGGCATGCCGTAGATCGGGCTGCCCTTGGTGTGCGCGGCCGGGTTCACGACGTCGTTGGCGCCGAGGATGATGGCGACGTCGGCCTGGCCGAACTCGCCGTTGATGTCCTCCATCTCGAACACCTGGTCGTAGGGCACCTCGGCCTCGGCGAGCAGCACGTTCATGTGCCCCGGCATGCGGCCGGCCACCGGGTGGATGGCGTATTTGACCGTCACGCCCTTGGCGATGAGCTTGCTGGCCAGCTCCTTCACGGCATGCTGCGCGCGCGCCACCGCGAGGCCGTAGCCGGGCACGATGATCACCGTCTCGGCGTTGCCGAGGATGAAGCTGGCGTCGTCGGCGCTGCCGCTCTTCACGGCGCGCTGCTGCGCGGCGCCCGCCGGGCCGGCGGTCTCGCCGCCGAAGCCGCCGAGGATGACGCTGAAGAACGAGCGGTTCATCGCCTTGCACATGATGTAGCTCAGGATCGCGCCCGAGCTGCCCACCAGTGAGCCGGCGATGATCAACATGCTGTTGTTGAGCGAGAAGCCGATGCCCGCCGCCGCCCAGCCCGAGTAGCTGTTGAGCATGCTCACCACCACCGGCATGTCGGCGCCGCCGATGGGGATGATGAGCGTCACGCCGATGACGAAGCCGAGCGCGCAGACGAGCGCGAAGTCGAGCGCGCTCTGCGAGTGCCAGAAGCCGAACAGGAAGAACGCCGCCGCCAGCCCGATGGCGAGATTGAGCTTGTGCTGCCCCGGGAAGACCACCGGCGCGCCGCGGAAGAGGCGGAACTTGTAGGTGCCCGAGAGCTTGCCGAAGGCGATGACCGAGCCCGAGAAGGTGACCGCGCCGATGAAGGCCCCGAGGCCGAGTTCGATGCGGTTGCCGCCCGGCAGGGCGCCGGCGGCATCGGCGATGCCGAAGGCCGAAGGCTCGGCGACGGCCGCGATGGCGATGAACACCGCCGCCAGGCCGATCATGCTGTGGAAGAAGGCCACCAGCTCGGGCATCTTCGTCATCTCGACGGTCTTGGCGCGCCAGGCGCCGTAGCCGCCACCGACGACGAGGCCGAGCAGCACCCAGAGCAGGCCGACGCCGAAGTTGGCGCTGCCGGCGAGCTTGACGATCAGCGCCGCCGTCGTGACCCCGGCGATGGCCATGCCGACCATGCCGAACAGGTTGCCGCGGATCGAGGTGGTGGGGTGCGACAGGCCCTTGAGCGCCTGGATGAAGCACACGCTCGCGACGAGGTAGAGCAGGGTGACGACGTCGAGGCTCATACGGAGACCTCCGCGCTGCGCGCTGCGGTATTCGCCTTGGGAGCGGCCCGGCGGCTCATGCCTTCTCTCCCGCGGCGGGCGCCTTCTTCTCTTTCTTCCTGAACATCTCGAGCATGCGCCGCGTGACGAGGAAGCCGCCGAAGATGTTCACCGCCGCCAGCGCGACCGCGGCCACGCCCATCACCTTGCCCACCGTGCCCACGGTGAGCGCGGCGGCGAGCATGGCGCCGACGATGACGATGGCGCTGATGGCGTTGGTGACCGCCATCAGCGGCGTGTGCAGCGCCGGCGTGACGGTCCACACGACGTGGTAGCCGACGTAGATGGCGAGCACGAAGATGATGAGGTTGATGACGGTGGGGCTGATGGCGTCCATGGCGCTGGCTTCCTGTGGCTACTTCCGCTTGACTTCGCCCGACTGGGTCATGAGGCACGCGACCACGATGTCGTCGTCCATCGGCACGTTGAACGTGCCTTCCTTGGTGATGACGAGCTTGAGGAAGTCGAGCACGTTGCGCGCGTAGAGGCTCGAGCTGTCGGCGGCCACGAGCGCCGGCAGGTTGGTCTCGCCGACGATCGTGACGCCGTGCTTCACGACCGTCTTGCCCGCCTCGGTGAGCGGGCAGTTGCCGCCCGCGGGCGCCGCCATGTCGACGATCACCGAGCCCGGCTTCATGCTCTTCACCATCTCTTCGGTGACCAACACCGGCGCCGCGCGCCCCGGGATCAGCGCGGTGGAGATGACGATGTCGGCCTGCGCCACGCGCTTGGCCACTTCCACCTTCTGCCGCTCGAGCCAGCTCGGCGGCATCGGCTTGGCGTAGCCGCCGACGCCTTCGGCCGCTTCCTTCTCCTCGGCCGTCTCGTAGGGCACGTCGATGAACTTGGCGCCGAGCGACTCGACCTGCTCCTTGACACTCGGGCGAACGTCGCTCGCCTCGATGACGGCGCCCAGCCGTTTGGCCGTCGCGATGGCCTGCAGGCCGGCGACGCCGACGCCGAGAATCACCACGCGCGCCGCCTTGATCGTGCCGGCGGCCGTCATCAGCATCGGGAACAGGCGCTGGTACTTGTCGGCGGCCATCATCACCGCCTTGTAGCCGCCGATGTTGGCCTGGCTGGAGAGCACGTCCATGCTCTGCGCGCGCGTCGTGCGCGGCGCCGCCTCGAGCGCGAAGCTCGTCAGGCCGGCGGCGGCCAGGCGCGCGAGGCCGTCCTTGTCGAACGGGTTGAGCAGGCCGACGAGCGCCGTGCCGCCTTTCATCAGGCCGAGCTCGTCGGGGCTCGGGCTCCTGACCTTGAGCACCAGTTCGCAGGCGAAGGCGGCGGCGCGGTCGACGATCTCGGCGCCGACCGCGGCATAGGCCTCGTCGGTGGCGCTGGCGGCGACGCCCGCGCCCGATTGCACGCGCACCGTGTGGCCCTGCGCCTTGAGCTTCTTCGCCGTCTCGGGCGTCACCGCGACGCGGGTTTCCCCGGCGGCGGTCTCGAGGGGAACGCCGATCAACATGTTCGTCAAGCCTCCTCGCCCGTTTTCGTCCTCCTGCGCGGACCCGGCCTGGCCGGTCCACGCAGGCCCCTCGGGGTTGGCGGCCTGCCGCCTGGGGGTGCTCTTTCGCGGGCGAGCGAAGCTAACACAAGACCATGGCTCCCCCTCTCCGTGACTGCCCCCGTGACTACCATCGCGACAACGTCGTTGGACGCAGATCAAGGAAGGGCCCCGAAAGACATGCACCAACGCTGGCGCCCGAGCGTCACCGTGGCCGCGGTGATCGAGCACGACGGGCGCTTCCTGCTCGTCGAGGAGCACACGCCCGAAGGCCTGCGGCTGAACAACCCGGCCGGCCACCTGGAACCCGGCGAGACGCCGCTGCAGGCGGTGGTGCGCGAGGCGCTCGAGGAGACGGCGCGCGTCTTCGCGCCCGAGGCGCTGCTCGGCGTGTACCTGGCGCGCTTCGTGCGGCCGGACGAGCCGCCGGACACCGCCCCGTCCGCGGCCGGCGCTGCCGAAGACATCACCTACCTGCGCTTTGCGTACCGCGGCCGTGTCGGCGAGCCGCTGCCGGGCCGCACGCTCGACAGCGGCATCGTGCGCACGCTGTGGCTCACGCGCGAGCAGATCCAGCGCGAGACGCCGCGCCACCGCAGCCCGCTGGTGATGCGCTGCATCGACGATCACCTCGCTGGGGTGCGGCACTCGCTCGACCTCGTGCAGGCGGATGCCTCGCTGCACGTGCCGCGCGTACTCGGCCGTTCATGAGTCCATGACCCGGTCGCAAACCGACCGTTGCTCGAAAACCGCGCTGCGGATGCGTCATCGGCACCACGCGTGAAAATGCCGGCCATGCACGAAGAAGAGAAACAGGCGCCTGCCGAAGCAACGAAGGCTGGCGCGATGCCAGCGGAGATGAGCGTTGCCGCCGAGGCCGCAGCGCCTGCGCAGACCGCGGCGCCTGCTGCGCCCGGCGATGCGCCCGGGCCGCCGGAGGAGCTCGCGCCGGCGCAGGGGCTGGAAAGCCCGGCCGCAGTGCCCGACGAGGCGGCGGCGCCGGCGGGCGAGACCGAAGCGGCAGCCGGTGACGCACCGGGGCAAGCCGAGGCCGAGGCTGCCGCTGCGCAGATCCCTGCTCCGCCGCCCGACGCCGCCGGCGAGCGCGGGCCAGCCTCGCCTGTGCCCGTGCCCGAGCCCTCGCCGGCCGAGACGGCCGCGGCGCTCGCCGAACGCTTCCCGGCGCTGTTCACGCCGGGGCAGCCGCGGCCGATCAAGCTGCGCGTGCAGGCCGACATCCAGCAGCGCGCGCCCGGCCTCTTCACGAAGAAGCAGCTGTCGATCTTCCTGCACCGCCACACCACCAGCACGCCCTACATTCGCGCGCTCGTCGCCGCCGGCCAGCGCTTCGGCCTCGACGGCGAGCCGGCCGGCGAGGTGGCGGCCGAGCACATGGAGGCGGCGAAGCTCGAACTCGAGCGCCGGCGCCAGATCGTCATGCAGCGGCGTGCGCAAGGGCGCCCGCCGGGACGCGCCCCCGCAGCGGCGGGGCCCTCGGAGCACAGCCCGGGCGACCCGCAGCGCCGAGAGCCGACAACGCCGGGCGCGCGGCCGGCCCGACCCCAGCGCCAAGGCCGCGACGCGCCGCCGATGCGCGGCGCGCCAGGACCCGGATCCGCAGGGCCGCAGCCGCTGGGAGGACGGCTTGCGCCGGATCGGCCGAACCGGGCCGACCGATCGGGCGGGCCCGACCGGCCCAACCGCCCGGACCGGCCCAACCGCCCTGACCGCCCCAACCGCCCTGACCGCCCCATCCGCCCCGATCGCCTCGGCCACCTCGGTGGGCCGAACCCGCCCGAGCGGTCCCAGGCGGCGCATGCGCAGCCGCGCCCGCCGCACCGCGCACCGCATCCCTCGCCGCAGCGCCCGCAGCGCGAGGCGTCCGATGGCGCCGCTGCGCCCCTGCCCGAAGATCCCGCGCGCCGCGAGCGCGCCGTGCTCTTGCGCAGCTTCGAAGGCTCGCCGCTCACGGCGCCCAACTTCTGCGCCTTGAAGGGCCTGGCGCTCGGCGAGTTCGAGGCGCAGATCGCGCTGGCGCGCCGCGAGCGCGAAGAGCGCGGCAAGGCGGGCGCCACCAGCCGCTGAGCCGCCGCTGCGCCAGCCGCCTGGCCACTCGCGGCCAAACCCCGGAGGACGCCACCATGTCCCTGCCACCGTCAACACCACTGCCACGACGCCGCGTGCTCGGCCTCGCCGCGCTGGGTGCGCCGCTCGCCCTCGCCGCTTGGCCGCGCCGGACCACCGCGCAAGCGAGCGCCGCCACACAGGCCGGCCGCACGCCGGCGATGACCTCATGGGCGCTGAAGACGCCCTCGCGCACGGGCATCCACGATGTCGCCCCGGCCAGCGACCACGGCGTGTGGTTCACGGCGCAACGCAGCGGCCACCTGGGCTGGTTCGATCCGCGCACCGGCCAGACCGAGCTCATCGCGCTCGGCTCGGGTTCGTCGCCGCATGGCGTGGTCCAGGGCACGGACAAAGCGGCCTGGATCACCGATGGTGGCCAGCAGGCCATCGTGCGCGTGAGCTGGCCCGACCGCCAGGTGCGGCTCTTCCGCCTGCCCGAAGGCACCTCGCACGCCAACCTCAACACCGGCGCCTTCGACGGCGACGGCGACTTCTGGTTCACCGGCCAGAGCGGCTATGTCGGGCGCGTGGCGGTGAGGACCGGGCAGGTCACGGTGCAGGAGAGCCCGCGCGGGCGCGGCCCCTACGGCATCTGCGCCACGCCGCAAGGCGAGGTGTGGTGGTGCTCGCTGGCCGGCAGCTTCATTGCGCGCATCGACCGCCGCAGCGGCCAGTCGGCCATCGTCGAGCCGCCGACGCCGCGCCAGGGCGCCCGGCGCGTGTGGAGCGACAGCGCCGGCCGCATCTGGGTGAGCGAGTGGAACTCGGGTCAGCTGTCGGTGTTCGACCCGCGCGTGCGCGCCGGCGGCGCCGCCGCCTGGCGGCAGTGGAAGCTGCCGGGCGACAGCCCGCGCTGCTACGCCGTGTGGGTGGACGAGCGCGACAAGGTGTGGGCGAGCGACTTCGGCGCCAACTCGGTGGTGCGCTTCGACCCCGCCACCGAGAAGTTCGAGAGCTGGGTCTTCCCACGCGATGGCGCCAGCATCCGCCAGATCCTCGGCCGGCCTGGCGAAGTGTGGTTGCCCGAGAGCGGCACCGAGCACATCTCGGTGATACGTACGGCTTGATGCCGGAGCGCGCCGCGCGCTGTCGTTGTCGTTGTTGCTTGCGACGGCCTGTGGCGCGCCGAGGCCGCCGGGTGGTCGCCTCCGCTCGTGTCCTTTTTCGGCCGCCCGGCTCGCAAGCTCGCAGGGCGCCCGAATGCATCCTTTACCTCGCTGAGTCGACCACCCGGCGTCCTCGGCGGGCACCCGGGTTCGCATGCGACAAGGGCGTGCCGCCGTGGTGCCGGATCGGGCCGATGGGGCGCCCTGCGCAGCGAGGTAAAGGGGGCATCCGGGGCCCTGCGAGCTTGCGAGCCGGGCCGCCGGAAGAGGACACGAGCAGCGCAGGGTGCCCCGTCGGCCCGATCCCGCCACCGACGTCGCAAATGCGAGCCTTTTTGATCAGCGCAGCGCGACGCGATTCGATCAGCGCAGCATGGCCGATTCGGTGAGCTCAGATCACTCACTGCCAGCTCATCGCCCCGAGGTCGTTGGCGAACACCGGCACGTCCTTCCACAGGCCCTTCACGCGCGCGTTGGCCACGGTGATCCAGGTCGGCTGGTACAGGTAGGCGGCCACCGCCTCGTCGGCCACCAGGCGCTGCGCCTCGGCCATCAGCTTGTTGCGCTCTTCGGGCTTCACGGTCCCCTGGATGCGCCCCCACAGGTCGTTGAACTTCGCGCTCTCGTAACCCCAGTAGTAGTTGGTGCGCGCGAAGTTGCCGAAGTCCAGCGGCTCGACATGCGCTATGACGGTCAGGTCGTAGGCCTTCTGGCCGTAGGTGCCCGAGAGCCACTGCGCCCACTCGACGTTCTGGACCTTGGCCTTGATGCCGACCTTGTCGAGCATCGCGGCGATGACCTCGCCGCCCTGGCGCGCGTAGGGCGTGGGCGGCAGCGTCAGCGTCAGCTCCAGCGGCGGCACGACGCCGGCGCGGTGCAGCAAGGCGCGCGCCTTCGCCGGGTCGTAGGCGTTCATCGCGGTGAGGTCGACGTAGCCCGGCGCGCCCGGCGTGTAGTAGCTGCCGATGGGCACGCCGAAGCCGTCGGCCGCGCCTTCGATCACCGCCTTGCGGTCGATGGCCGCCGAGATGGCCTGGCGCACGAGCAGGTTGTCCAGCGGCTTGCGCTTGTTGTTCATGGCCAGGATCACCTTCGCGCGTGAGCCGCCGGTCAGCACCTGGTACTTCTTGTTGCCCTCGAACTGCTTGAGACTGCGCGCCGCGGCGACGCGCGGGAAGACGTCGACGTCGCCCGAGAGCAGCGAGGCCACCTGTGCGGCCGGGTCGCTGATGAAGCGGATCGTCACGCGCTTGACCTTCACGTCCTTGGCGCTGCGGTAGCCCTCGTGGCGGACGAGCACGATGCTCGCGCCGCGGTTCCAGGCCTCGAGCTTGTAGGGGCCGGTGCCGACGGGCCTGGTGCCGTTGCCGGCGGCGCTCTTGGGCTCGACGATGGATGCGGTGGCCGAGCCGAGCTGGAACGGCAGGTCGGGGTTGCCGTTCTTCAGGTTCAGCACCACCGTGTGCGGGTCGGGCGTGTCGATGCTGGCGATGTTCGCGAACACCGCCTTGTCCTTGTTCGTGCTCTCCTTGGCCACGGCGCGCTCGTACGTGAACTTGACCACCTGCGCGTCGAAAGGCTCGTCGTTGTGGAACTTGATGCCGCGCCGGAGCTTGAAGGTCCAGGTCTTCAGGTCGGCCGACGGCGTGAAGCTCTCGGCCAGCAGCGGCGTGATGCGGCCGTCACTGTTGATCTTCGTGAGCGTCTCGTAGACGTTGTAGAGCGTGACCTCGCCGATCGCGCTGGCGGCACCGGCGGTCGGGTCGAGGCCGGGTGCGGGCTCGAGCGTCATCGCGAGTACCAGGCTGTCCTTGCGCGGCTGCGCCGAGGCGGGGCCCGGGCCTGCCGCGCCGAGCGCGATGACGAGGCTCGCCGCGATCGCGGTGCGCAGGGAGTGCACGAAGGTCTTCATCGGTTCTCCTCAGGGGCGGTTGTTGTCGTGGACGGCAAGTGGGCGGGCACGCGGGAAAGCGAGGGGCCGGTCACGGCCGGCCGAGCACCATCACCCAGTAGTGGTTGTACGTCGTGCCCGGCAGGTGCAGGCCGGCGACGGCGACATCGAGAAAGCGCGGATTCATGATGTTGGCGCAGTGGCCGGGGCTGGCCATCCACTGCGCCAGCGTCGCCGAGGCGGTTGGGCGGCCGGCGGCGACGTTCTCGCCCACGGAGGTCCAGCGGTAGCCGGCGCCCTCGGCGCGCGCGCCGACGGTCGAGCCGTTGCTGCCGGTGTGGCCGATGCCGCCGCGCTGCGCCGCCATGTCGCGCACATGCGATTCGGCGGCGCGCAGCAGCAGGGTGTTCCAGCGCATCGGCGGCGCCGGCGCCTTGCGCTCGCCGCCGCAGCTCGCCCCCTCGGCGCGGCGGTGGTTGATCTCGTCGAGCAGCGCCTGCGTGGTGGCGGGCAGCGTCGGTGCCGCGGTGGCGCCCGCCAGGGCTGCCGGTGCCGCGGCGACCTCGGGTGCCGGCGAGGCGGGGTCGAGCAGCACGCCACCTTTGGCCGGCGGGCCGGGCCGGGTGTCATGCCAAGCCACCTGCGCCTGGACGGCGCAAGACGCGGCCAGCAAGGCCATGCCCAGGCAGGCGCCGAGCGCGGCGACGCGGCGCAAGAACGGGACGCGCATGGCCAGCATGTTAGGGCAGCGCCTCGGCGGCCCCTTGGGGGCACGATGGCCGTGCAGCGCTGCGGCCCGCGCGAGCGCAGCCTCAGGGCAGGAGGCTCAGGGCCAGGCTCAGCGCCCGCGCCCGAGCAGCGTCTGCATTTCCACGAGCAGGCCGCTCAACGTGTCGCTGGCGGCGTCGCCGAGTTGCAGCGAGCCCTGCAGTTCCTGCTGCATGTAGCAGACGGTGAGGCGGACATGCGTGCTGTCCAGGGCCTTGCGCACGGCCGCCATCTGGTTGGCGATGTCGGCACAGGCCTCCCCCTCCTCGATCATGCGCTGCACGCCCCGTAACTGACCTTCTGCGCGCTTGAGCCGGTTGAGCAGGTCCGTGCGCGCCTTGCCGTCGAGCAGTTCGCCCATTCGGATACGCCTCCCTGGCGGCCCTTGTATCCGCAGGGGGAACGCAGTTTGTTGACCCAGCGCAACGGGTCCTGGATCGTCATCATCTCTAGGATGTATGAAACGTGGCCGCCGGAGCAGCCGTGGGGGGTCCCGCGAGGGGAAACCCTGGCGTCAGAACGGGATGTCGTCGTCCATGTCGTCGAAGCCGGTGTTGCTCTTCGCCGGCGCCTTGCCGGCGGGAGCGGCGGCGCGGCTGGCCGGCGGGGCGCTGCGTTGGGCCGGCGCGCCCGAACCCTCGTCGGGCATGCCGCCACCGCCGCCACCACCGTCGCGGCTGCCGAGCAACTGCATCTGCTCGGCGACGATCTCGGTGGTGTACTTCTCGACGCCTTCCTTGTCGGTCCACTTGCGCGTCTTCAAGCGCCCTTCGACATAGACCGGCCGGCCCTTCTTCAGGTACTCGCCGGCGATCTCGGCCATGCGGTCGAAGAAGACGACGCGATGCCACTCGGTCTCTTCCTGGCGCTCGCCGCTGTCCTTGTTCTTCCACTGGCGGCTGGTGGCGAGGGTGACGTTGCAGATCGCCGAACCGCTGGGCATGTAGCGCACCTCGGGGTCCTTGCCGAGGTTGCCGATGAGGATGACCTTGTTGACCGACGCCATGGTTGCGCTCCGCTGTGTTGCTCGGTTGGATGCGGGCCATTATCGCGCCGCCCCCCGAGCGACGAGTGCGGCGCGCACCCGCGAAGCGGTGCCCGCCACCTGGGGAAAACGCCGCTCCCCCGAAGCGGTGCCCGCGCACGGGCGTGACTGGGGCCCCCGCCGCGCGGCGGCCGCGCGCCGGCGCTGACTTACGATCGCGCCTGAGAGCCTGTGAACGAATCATCCACACCCGCTCGCCACGCCAGAAGGCGCCGGCTCTTCGTTGCAAATGCTCGACGTAGCCCGGGCTACGTCTGCGCTTTGCGCCTCGATCCGACACCTTCTGGCGCGCCGCTCGGGCGCGGCTGGTCCGTTCACGGGCTTTGAGCACACGAATCCATGGCCGCCGTCGTCGAAGCGCCGCAGACCGCGGCCGATCCAAGCAGCGAGGCGCTCCTGGTCCTGCACGAGGTCTTCGGCTACGCCGCTTTCCGCGGCGCGCAGCGCGAGATCGTCGATCACGTCGTCGCTGGTGGCGACGCGCTGGTGCTCATGCCCACCGGCGGTGGCAAGAGCCTGTGCTACCAGGTGCCGGCCATCGTGCGCCAGCGTGCCGGGCGCGGCGTCACGGTGGTCGTCTCGCCGCTCATTGCGCTGATGCAGGACCAGGTCGGTGCGCTCGAGGAACTCGGCGTCAGCGCCGCCTTCCTCAACAGCACGCTCGAGGGCGACGCCGCGCGCCGCATCGAGCGCGAGCTGCTCGCCGGCCGCCTGACGCTGCTCTATGCCGCGCCCGAGCGCATCCTGACGCCGCGCTTCCTGGCCATGCTCGACTCGCTGCACGAGCGCGGCCTCGTCAGCCTCTTCGCCATCGACGAAGCGCATTGCGTCAGCCAGTGGGGGCACGACTTCCGCGAGGAGTATCTCGGCCTGTCGGTGCTGCACGAGCGCTACGCCGGCGTGCCGCGCCTCGCGCTCACCGCCACCGCCGACGACCACACGCGCGCCGACATCGTGGCCCGCCTGCAGCTCGAGGCGGCGCGCCTCTTCGTCGCCAGCTTCGACCGGCCGAACATCCGCTACACCATCGTCGAGAAGGACGATGCGAAGCGGCAGCTGCTCGCCTTCCTGCGCGACGAGCACGAGGGCCCGGGCGGCATGGACAGCGGCATCGTCTACTGCCAGACGCGCAAGAAGGTCGAGGAGACGGCCGCCTGGCTGGTCTCCGAGGGCATCGGCGCGCTGCCCTACCACGCCGGGCTCGACGCCGAGGTGCGGCGGCGCAACCAGGACCGCTTCCAGCGCGAGGAAGGTGTCGTGATGGTCGCCACCATCGCCTTCGGCATGGGCATCGACAAGCCCGACGTGCGCTTCGTCGCCCACCTCGACCTGCCCAAGAACATCGAGGGCTACTACCAGGAGACCGGCCGCGCCGGCCGCGACGGCCTGCCCGCCGACGCCTGGATGGCCTATGGCCTGGCCGATGTCGTCAACCAGCGCCGCATGATCGACGAGGGCGAGGCCGACGAGGAATTCAAGCGCGTGCAGCGCACCAAGCTCGACGCGCTGCTCGCGCTGGCCGAGGCGCACGACTGCCGGCGCGTGCGCCTGCTCGCGTACTTCGGCGAAGGGTCCAAGCCGTGCGGCAACTGCGACAACTGCCTGACGCCGCCCGCCACCTGGGACGGCACCGAGGCCGCGCGCAAGCTGCTGTCGTGCATCTACCGCTTCCACCAGCATGGCGGCTGGCGCGCACCGCGCCATTTCGGCGCCGTGCATCTCGTCGACGTGCTGCGCGGCAAGCGCACCGAGAGGGTGGAGCAGTACGGCCATGCCGAGCTCAGCACCTTCGGCGTCGGCGCGGACCTGTCGGAGTCGCAATGGCGCGGCGTCATCCGCCAGCTGCTCGCGCTCGGCCACCTGCGTGCCGAGGGTGAGTTCAACACCCTCGCCTTGAGCGAAAGCGCGCGCGCCGTGCTGCGTGGCGAGGTCGAGGTGCGGCTGCGTGTGCCGGCCGAGAAGGCGGCGCGCGCCGGCCGCGTGCGCAAGGGCCGCGGCGCGGGGCGTGGCGATGGCGTACGTGCCGGCGCGGCCGCGGGGCTGCCGCTGGACGGCGAGGCGCTGGCACGCTTCGCCGTGCTCAAGGCCTGGCGCACCGAGGTTGCGCGCGCGCACAACGTGCCGGCCTATGTCGTGTTCAACGACGCCTCGCTGGCGCAGATGGCGCGCGAGTGCCCGGCCAGCCTGCCCGCGCTGGGCGCCATCAGCGGCGTCGGCGCGAAGAAGCTCGAGCGCTACGGCGAGGAGATCCTGCGCCTGCTCGCCGCGGGCTGAGATCGGACCCGAGGCCCGCGCCAAACCCAGCCCTCGCGCCGCGCGAGGTCGCGTGGCTATGATGATCGGTTTCGCCAGCACCCCGATGCCAGCTGCCAGCGGACCCGAAACCGAGGCGCGACCCGCTCGCGCACCCGAGGAACAGCCGCGCACGCTGCGCGTGCCACCCGAGGAATCTCGGGCGCTGCGCGTGCCGCCCGAAGAATCGCGCGCGCTGCGCGGGCCGTCCGAGGACGCGCGCACGCTTCGCGTGTCGTCCGAGGAAGCGCGCACGCTTCGCGTGCCGTCCGAGGAAGCACGCACGCTTCGCGTGCGCGGGGCGCGCACGCACAACCTCAAGAACATCGACCTCGACATCCCCAAGCAGGCGCTGGTCGTCATCACCGGCCTGTCGGGTTCGGGCAAGAGCAGCCTCGCCTTCGACACCCTCTATGCCGAGGGGCAGCGGCGCTACGTCGAAAGCCTGAGCGCCTACGCGCGGCAGTTCCTGCAGCTGATGGACAAGCCCGATGTCGATGTCATCGAGGGGCTCTCCCCGGCCATCAGCATCGAGCAGAAGGCCACCAGCCACAACCCGCGCAGCACGGTGGGCACGGTCACCGAGATCCACGACTACCTGCGCCTGCTCTTCGCGCGCGCCGGCACGCCGTTCTGCCCCGACCACGGCCTGCCGCTGGCGGCGCACAGCGTCAGCCAGATGGTCGACGCGATGCTCGCGCTGCCCGAGGGCACGCGCCTGATGCTGCTGGCGCCGGTGGTGCGCGACCGCAAGGGCGAGTTCGCCGATCTCTTCGAGGACATGCGCGCGCGCGGCTACGTGCGATTTCGCATCGGGCAGGCGGGGCAGGAAGGCGCGGCGCAGGTGTTCGAGGCCGACGCGCTGCCCAAGCTGAAGAAGACCGAGAAGCACGACATCGATGTCGTCATCGACCGGCTGAAGACGCAGGCCTCGATGAAGCAGCGGCTGGCCGAGAGCTTCGAGGCGGCGCTGCGCATCGCCGACGGGCGCGCCATCGCGCTCGAGATCGACAGCGCCGGCGTCGACGATGCGGGCCGGCCCGGATCAGCAACCGCGCCCCGCGAGCATCTCTTCAGCAGCAAGTTCGGCTGCCCGCTGTGCAGCTACTCGCTGCCCGAGCTCGAGCCGCGCCTGTTCAGCTTCAACTCGCCGGTGGGCGCCTGCAGCGCTTGCGACGGCCTCGGCCAGGTGACGGCCTTCGACCCCGAGCGCGTCGTCGCCTTTCCCAGCCTGAGCCTCGCCTCCGGCGCGGTGAAGGGCTGGGACCAGCGCAACGCCTACACCTTCAGCCTGCTCGAGAGCGTGGCGCGGCACTACGGCTTCGACATCGCCGCGCCCTTCGAAAGCCTGCCCGAGAGCGCGCGCCGGGTGCTGCTGCACGGCTCGGGCGCCGAGGACATCGAGTTCGTCTATCGCGCCGAAGGGCAGAGCGGGCGCTCGCGCACGGTCAAGCGCCGCCATCCCTTCGAAGGAATCATCCCCAACTTCGAGCGCCGCTTCCGCGAGACCGACTCGGTGCACGTGCGCGAGGAGCTCGCGCGCTACCAGGGCGCGCGCCCCTGTCCGGCCTGCGCCGGCACGCGCCTGCGCCGCGAGGCCCGGCATGTCTTCCTGCAGGATGCCGCCGAGGCCGACGCCGAGGGCGGGGATCGGCGGGGCCGCTCGATCTACGAGGTCGGACGCGCGACGCTCGCCGATACGCTGGCCTACTTCGAGAGCCTGCAGCTGAAGGGCGCCAAGGCCGAGATCGCGAGCAAGATCGTGCGCGAGATCCGCTCGCGGCTGCGCTTCCTCAACGACGTGGGGCTCGGCTACCTGAGCCTGGACCGTGGCGCCGACACGCTCTCGGGCGGCGAGGCGCAGCGCATCCGTCTCGCCAGCCAGATCGGCAGCGGCCTGTCGGGCGTCATGTACGTGCTCGACGAGCCGAGCATCGGCCTGCACCAGCGCGACAACGCGCGCCTCATCGGCACGCTCAGGCGCCTGCGCGACCTCGGCAACAGCGTGCTCGTCGTCGAGCACGACGAGGACATGATCCGGGCTTCCGACCACGTGATCGACATGGGCCCCGGTGCCGGCGTGCATGGCGGGCGCGTCATCGCCGAAGGCACGTCCGACGAGGTGGCGGCGAACGAAAACTCGCTCACCGGCCGCTACCTCGCGCATGTGCTGAAGGTCGCCGTGCCGAAGCAACGCCGCTCGCTCGAGGCGCAGATCGAGCCGCGGGTGCTGCGCATCGAGAACGCGCGCGGCAACAACCTGCGCGACGTGACGGTCGAGATCCCGGTCGGGCTCTTCACCTGCGTCACCGGCGTCAGCGGCTCGGGCAAGAGCACGCTCATCAACGACACGCTCTACGCCGCGGTCGCGAGGAAGCTCTACCAGAGCCACACCGAGCCGGCGCCGCACGGCCGCATCGACGGCCTGGAGCATTTCGACAAGGTGATCGCGGTCGACCAGAGTCCGATCGGCCGCACGCCGCGCAGCAACCCGGCCACGTACACCGGCCTCTTCACGCCGATCCGCGAGCTCTTTGCCGAGGTGCCCTCGGCGCGCGAGCGCGGCTATGGTGCCGGGCGCTTCAGCTTCAACGTCGGGTCAGCGGGAGGAGGGGGCCGCTGCGAGGCCTGCGAGGGCGACGGCGTGCTCAAGGTCGAGATGCACTTCCTGCCCGATGTCTACGTGCCCTGCGACACCTGCCGCGGCCGGCGCTACAACCGCGAGACGCTCGAGATCCTCTACAAGGGCAAGCACATCGCCGAGGTGCTCGAGCTCACCGTCGAGGACGCGCATGCCTTCTTCGGCGCCGTGCCCTCCATCGCACGCAAGCTGCAGACGCTGCTCGACGTGGGCCTGGGCTACATCAAGCTCGGCCAGAGCGCGACGACGCTCTCCGGCGGCGAGGCGCAGCGCGTGAAGCTGGCGCTGGAGCTGTCCAAGCGCGACACCGGGCGCACGCTGTACATCCTCGACGAACCGACGACCGGGCTGCACTTCCACGACATCGGCCTGCTGCTCGGCGTCCTGCACGCGCTGCGCGACGCCGGCAACACCATCGTCGTCATCGAGCACAACCTCGACGTCGTGAAGACCGCCGACTGGCTCATCGACATGGGGCCCGAAGGCGGTGCCGGCGGCGGCACCGTGGTCGTGGCCGGCACGCCCGAGCAGGTGGCGGCGCACGAGGGCAGCCACACGGGGCAGTTCCTGCGCGGCGTGTTGCCGTAAGGCTTCGCGCAACACACCGGGCCGCGGCCGCGGCCGCCGCCTCCGCCGCGTGCCCTCAGATCAGAGCCCCGCGTCGCGCAACGCCTGCGACAACCTGGCGCGCTGTCCTTCCTCGGCCATCGGATAGTTGTCGAGCCAGCCACGGATCGAGAAGTCCGGCTTCAGTGCGCGGATCTCCTGCACTTCCCACGCCGCGGCACCCTTGTCACCGGATACCGTGTTCAGCGCCGCCAGGTACACATGTGTCTCCAGGTTCACCGGGTTGCGCGCCACCGCCTGCTCGAGGTTGACGCGCGCCTGCTCGGTGTCACCGAGGAAAAGGTACGCCCGCCCGAGCAGCAGGAAGTACAGGTACCCCGCCTGCGGATTGAGCCGCATCGCGGTGCGCAACAGCCGCACAGTCTCGGCGGGTTGCCCGGTGTAGGTGTGCACCCCGCCCATCAGCGCGTAGCCGTCGGCGAACGATGGGTACAGGCGCACCGCGGTGCGCAGGAACTGCAGCGCCTGCTCGTGCTGGCGCCGCTCCACGTGCACGAACGCCTGCACCCAATAGGTCTCGGCGATGTCGGGATTCATCTGGTGCGCGGTCTGCGCCAACTCGAACGCACGTGCCAGCGCCGCGGCGCTGTCCGCAGCCCAGCGATTGCGGTAGTCGGCCGCATAGGTCAACGCCAGCGCCGCATACGCACGCGCAAAGGCGGCATCGAGCGCGATCGCGCGCCGGAACCACTCGCGCGCAATCTCGTTCTCCTCGCGCGTGCGCACGAGCAGCGCCGCTTGCCCGCGCTGGAACTGCTCGTACGCCGCCAGGCTGTGCGTGTAGCGCAGCGACATGCGGCGCAGCTCCGCCTCGGTCACCTTGGCCGGCAGCATCTTCAGGATCTTCGGCCCCAGTTCTTCCTGGATCGCGAAGAAGCTGCCGAGCGGCCTGTCGAAGCGCTCTGACCACACCTGCTGGCCGCTTTGCGCATCGGTCAGGTGCACGTGCAACCTCAGCCGGTCGCCCACGCGCTGCACCGAGCCCGAGACGAGGTGCCGGATACCGGGCGCCGGCGCCAGCATCGGACTGCCTGCCTCGCCGGCGATCGGCGGGCCGCCGATCACCGAGACCCCGAAGACCTTGGACAGGTCGGTCACCAGATCGGCCGTGATGCCGCGCGCGAGCAATACCGTCTGCGGCTCGTCGCCCAGTGCCTCGAACGGGCGAATGGCCACGGCGGGCGGCGTCGCGCCGGCGGCTTCGACCCTTTCCCCCGCGGCCTGGGGCGGCGCGAGCGTCGCCGCGCCGCGCTCGTCCGATGCCCACCACATGGCGCCTGTCGTGAGGGCGAGCGCGAGTGCGGTGACGAGCGCGATGACGAGCGCGGGTGCGCCCGTGGTGAACCCCAGCACGCGGCGCGTACGCTCCGTGTGGATCGCGGGCGGATCCGGCTCGGCCGCCGCCGCTTGCTGGTGCATCACGGGAGCGATGAGCCGGTAGCCCTTCTTCGAGATCGTCTGGATATAGGTCGGCTGCTGCGGGTCGTCGCCGAGCGCCTTGCGCAGCTTGATGACCACCTGGGTCAGCGAGTCATCACCCACCACCACGCCGGGCCAGACGGCGGCGAGCATCGCCTCTCGGCTCACCACCTGGCCCGCGCGATCGGCCAGATGCATCAGCACCGCCATCGCCTTGGGCTCGAGGCGGGCGGCCTGGCCGCCGGCGGCGCAGAGCTGGTTCAGGGCCGGCTGCACGGTCCATGCGCCCACTTGCACGCGCGCCGCGCCCGATGCGGTCGCAGTCTCTGCATCTGCCGGCGTGAGCGCACCGCGCGTCATGGCCGTGTACTGCAACGACGACTGTTCACGTTCGCCGAACCTTAGCCGTTTCCTCGGGACTTTGCGGGCCCGGGTTGGATTGAATGCCCTGGCGTCTCGAATCTCGAGCGCGACGGGTGTCAATCTACCGAAGGAGTCTGTGATGAACCGCTTTCTCATCGGCGCGGCCGTGGTTTTGGCCAGCGCGCTGTGCTTCGCGCAATCCACCCCGCCCGCGGCGCTCCCGGCGCTGGCGATCAAGCCGCTGGCCGAGAAGAAGATCGCCGAGCTGCCGGCCGGGCCCTTGTATTGGCGGGTGGAGAACTATCCCGCGCTCGAGCAGGCGCAGGCGGCTGCAGGCCCCACCGGGCTGGCCGTGCAGGCCGCGGGCAAGGCGTGGCTGTTGACGCTGGGCCCCAAGGGTGGGGCCACTGCGGGCGCCACCCCGGTGGCCGAAATCGGGCCGATACCGAACGTGGTGGCCACGCAGTACCTGCTGCGCATCAACGAGGCCAGCGGCCGGCCGGGCAGCGTGACGCCGGTGCACACGCATCCGGGCTCCGAGACCTTCTTCGTGCTCACCGGCGAGACCAGCAGCCGCTCGCCGAAGGGCGTGCTGCGCGTGGCTGCGGGCCAGGCCCGAACCGGCCTGGGCGCCGACGTGCCGATGCAGGTCTCCAGCAGCGGCGCGACCGACCTGCATTCGCTGGTGATGTTCGTGGTCGATGCCAACCGACCGTTTTCGTCTCCGGCCCAGTTGCCCTGAGCGTTGCCACGCGTCTGGGCTGAGGGGCCGGCGGGCATGGCACGATGCCCTCTGTGTCGCGATCGTGCGTCGCGATCGCGCTCGCGAACGAGCGCGCGGCCTACACTGAAGCGTGATGCTGCGACCGACGCGCGCTGCGACGCAGGAGGCTGCACCCGCCATGGCGCTGCCGCAGGCGGCGGCCGCCGGGCGGCGCCGCCTCGTCCAGGGCTTCGCGCTCGCGGCCGTCTGGCCGGTGCTCGCCGCGTGCAGTGGTCGCAAGCCCATCCGCGGCCAGCCGGTGGCCGACGGCGCCACCGTGCTGGCGCTCGGCGATTCGCTCACGCACGGCACCGGCGCCGGCGGCGAGCAGGCGAGCTATCCGGCCGTGCTGGCACGGCTGACGGGCTGGCAGGTGATCAACGCCGGTGTGCCGGGCGACACCACGGCGCAGGCGCTCGCGCGCACGCCGGCGCTGCTGGAAGAGCATCGGCCGGCGCTCGTGCTGCCGAGCATCGGCGGCAACGACCTCCTGCGCCGCATGGACGAGACCACGGCGCGCGCCAACCTGCAGCGCATCTGCGAACTCGCGCAGGCCAGCGGCGCGCAGCTGCTGCTCATCGCCGTGCCGCGCCCGACGCTGGCCGCCAAGTTCACCGGCTCGCTCACCGATCACCCGATGTACGGTGAGCTGGCCGAGGCGCTGCGCATCCCGCTGCACCGCCAGGGCTGGGCCGAGGTGCTCGGCGAAGAGCGCCTGAGGAGCGACGCCATCCATGCCAACGCGGCGGGCTACGAGCAGTTTGCGCGCGGGCTCGTGGCGACGGCGAGGGCGGCGGGGCTGCTGGTGGCTTGACTTCCGCCACGACCAGCCCGGCACAGGCTGGGCGGCGACCCCTTCGGACGCTGCCCCGCGAGAGGTTGAGAGTCAAGGCGCGCGCAAGGTCGCCAGGGCCTGTGCCACCAGCGCGCCGTCGGCATCGCGCACGCGGGCTTCGCAGAAGCACAGGCGCTTGCCACCACCGGTGACCTGGGCCTCGGCGCTCAGCAGGCCCTGGCCGGGACGCAGGAAACTGACATGCAGGTCCACGGTCAGCGCGTCGTGCCAGGATGCGCCCCGCGTGCTCGCGGCGCGCTGCATCGCGGCCTCCAGCAAGGCCATCACCGCCGCGCCGTGGCAGTTGCCTTGGTGGTTCAGCAGATCGCGTCGAGGCTGCAAGACCAGGCGGGCGCCCGCGTCCGCCGGGTGCGGCTCGAAGTCGAGAGTGCGCTCGACGGCGGCGGGGGTGCTCATGGTGCTCACGGCGCTCAAGGCGCTCACGGCGCCAGGGGGCGCGGCCCGATTCACTCCGGCTTGAACCCGATCTCGTCGAGCATCGCCTTCTCGCGCGCCAGCTGCGCTACCGCGTACCGGCGGTAGGCGTCGGCGCTCATCGGCTTGGCGAGGAAGTCGAACGAGTCGAGCTGGCGCTTGTGTTCGGGGTCCTCGGCGGCCTTCAGGAAGGCGGCCGACAGGCGCGCCGCGACCGCCGGATCCAGCCCCTTGGGCGCCACCAGGCCGACCAGCGAATCGATCACGAAGTCGTGCCCGCTCTCGCGCACCGTGGGCACCTGGGCAAAGCGCTTCAGCCGCTCGGCGCTGAAGGTGGCCAGCAGCCGCACCTTGCCGCCCAGCACCTGCGGGCCGAAACCGGGGTCGCCGTAGACATCGAGGTGGCGGCCGATGAGCGCGGTGAAAGCCTCGCCGCCGCCCTTGAACGGAATCATGTTGAACTTCGCCGCGGCCGCCCGCGCCAGCCGTTCGGCGGTGATGCGGTTGATGCTGATCGCGCCCACCGTGCCCCAGCTGATCTGCCCCGGCCGCGCCTTCGCGTCGGCGAGCAGCTCGCCGAGCGTCTTCCACGGCGCGTCGGCGGCCACGCAGATGCCGGTGACCAGCCCGGCCAGCCCGCAGAGGTAGGTGAAGTCCTTCAGCGGGTCCCACGCGGTCTTCTGCAGCAGCGGCTGGCGCAGCACCGAGTTGTGCATCAACGCCACGGTGTAGCCGTCGGACTCGGACATCGTGGCCAGCGCCGCGGTGCCGGGCACGCCACCGGCGCCGGGCTTGTGCGTCAGCACCACCGCCTGGCCGAGTTCGCGCGAGGTGGCTTCGGCCAGCGAGCGCATCACCGGGTCGAAGGACCCGCCGGCCGGGAAGGGCAGCACGAAGGTGATGGGCTTGCTGGGGAAGGCCTGCACCCGCGCCGGCAGCGCCAGGGCGGCAGCGGCGCCGGCCAGGCCTCGCAGCAGACGGCGGCGCGCCGGCGAGGACGACGGGGAAAGGCTGTGCACGGTGTCTCCTTGGAGTGTCGTCGGTGGGTGGGGCCTTCGGGCCACGTCAGGCGTGGGGCACCAGACGGAAGCAGCCGCGGCCACGGGCCACGGGCGCCCCGCCGGCGTCATGAACCTCCGCCTCGCAGAACAGCACGCGCTCGTCGCAGGCGACCACGCGCGCGTCGGCCGTCAGCGGTCCCGGCCGGCGCGCGACGAAGCTGGCGCTCAGGTCCAGCGTCAGCGCCGTGTGAGTGAAGTCCACGCTGGCGATCGCGGCGCTGGCCATCGCGGTGTCCAGCAGGGCCATCAGCACGGCGCGGCCCAGGCAGCCGTGCCGGTCGTGCAGGGCCGGGTCGTCGTCGGCGCGCACGCGCGCGACCCCCGCGGCCGCCGCCTCGCGCCGCAGGCCCATCAGGCGAGAGTACGGGACGGCGGCGAAGGTGGCGCCGGAGGCCGCCGCGGCCCGGGCCGCCTCGCGGGGCGCGTCGGCGCTGCTGCGCTGCGCGGCCAGCATGTGCGGCGTCGCGTGCGGCGTCTGCGCCGCCTGACGAGGGTTCTGGGTGAGGTCCATGGGGTCCTGATGCGCAGGTGCAGCGTGCGCCCCGCGCCGGCATCCGCCAATGGCCGCAGCGCGCATCGCGATTGGCAGGAAACGTGACCTGCAGGCTTGCAGCGGCGGCGGTGGACTGACGGTGCGCCGGGCCGCAGCCCGGCGCCGGGGCTGCTCAGAACGACCGCGGCAGCCCCAGCACATGCTCCGCGATGTACGAGAGGATCAGATTGGTGGAGATGGGCGCCACCTGGTACAGCCGCGTCTCGCGGAACTTGCGCTCCACGTCGTATTCGCAGGCGAAGCCGAAGCCGCCGTGGAACTGCAGGCAGGCGTTGGCCGCCTCCCAGCTCGCCTTGGCGGCCAGGTACTTGGCCATGTTCGCCTCGGCGCCGCAGGGCCGGTGGGCGTCGAACAGTGCGCAGGCCTTCCAGCGCATGAGGTCGGCCGCCTCGACCTCGATGTGGGCCTCGGCGATCGGGAACTGAACGCCCTGGTTCTGCGCGATCGGCCGGCCGAAGACGATGCGCTCCTTGGTGTAGGCCGTGACCCGGTCGATGAACCAGCGGCCGTCGCCGATGCACTCGGCGGCGATCAGCGTGCGCTCGGCATTGAGGCCGTCGAGGATGTACCTGAAGCCCTGCCCTTCCTCGCCGATCAGGTTCTCGGCCGGGATCTCGAGGTTCTCGAAGAACAGCTCGTTGGTCTCGTGGTTGACCATGTTGGCGATCGGCCGCACCACGAGGCCGCTGCCGATGGCGGTGCGCAGGTCGACGATGAACAGCGACAGGCCTTCGGACTTCTTCTTCACGTCGGCCAGCGGCGTTGTCCGCGCCAGCAGGATCATCAGGTCGGAGTGCTGCACGCGCGAGATCCAGACCTTCTGGCCGTTCACCACCCAGCGCTCGTCATGCCTGAGGGCGGTGGTCTTGATCTTCGTGGTGTCGGTGCCGGTGCCCGGCTCGGTGACGCCCATCGACTGCAGCCGCAACTCGCCGCTGGCGATCTTCGGCAGGTAGCGGCGTTTCTGCGCCTCGGAGCCGTGGCGCAGCAGTGTGCCCATGTTGTACATCTGGCCGTGGCAGGCCCCGGCATTGCCGCCGGCGCGGTTGATCTCCTCCATGACCACCGAGGCCTCGGCCAGGCCGAGGCCGGAGCCGCCGTAGTCCTGCGGGATCAGCGCCGCGAGCCAGCCGGCACGCGTGAGCGCGGCGACGAAGGCATCGGGATAGGCGCGCTCGGCGTCGACCTTGCGGAAGTACTCGTCGGGGAACTGGCGACACAGGTCGCGCACCGCGTCGCGGATGTCCTGGTGAGTGGTCATGGTTTGCTTTCCGGCCGGGCCGGCAGGGCCTGGCCATGCGTGGCGCGCAGTTGCGTCTTCAGCACCTTGCCCGCGGCCGACAGCGGCAGGGCGTCGACGAAGGCTACGCCGCGCGGGATTTTGTAGCCGGCAAGGCGGCTGCGGCACCAGGCGATCAGCTCTTCGCGCAGCGCTTCCTGGGCGGCGCTCGCCGAGGGCTCGCGCAGCACGAGCACGGCGAACACTGCCTCGCCCCAGCGCCGGTCGGGCACGCCGATCACCGCCGCCGCGGCGACCGCCGGATGGCTGCGCAGCACGGCCTCGACCTCGGCGGGATAGACGTTCTCGCCGCCCGAGATGATCATGTCCTTCAGCCGGTCGGCAATGAACAGGTAGCCCTGCTCGTCCATGCGGCCGCCGTCACCGGTGTGGAACCAGCCGTCGCGCATGGCCTGCGCCGTCGCTTCCGGCTGACCCCAGTAGCCGCGCGTGACCATCGGCCCGCGCACGACGATCTCGCCGACCGCGCCGCGCGGCAGCTCGACCCCGTGCTCGTCGACGATGCGGATCTCGGCACCGAGGCCGGCCCGCCCCACCGATGCCAGCCGGCCGCTCGCGCGCGCCTGCGGCCGGTGGTTGGCCGGCAGGTTGATGCACACCGCGCCGGCCGTCTCGGTGAGGCCGTAGGCCTGGAAGAACTCGGCCTCGGGCCAGGCGAGCAGCGCACGGTCGAGCAGGTCGGGCGGCATCGGCGCGGCACCGAAGGCGATGCGGGCCAGGCTGCGCACGCGCGCGGCATCGAACCCCGGGTCGTCGAGCAGCGACTGCAGCATGCTCGGCACGACGATGATGTCGCTGATGCCGTGCTGCTCGATGGCGCGCAGCACCGCACCGGCACGGAACTGCGGCATCGAGATGCAGGTGCCGCCGACGAGGCTCTGCCCGATCAGCCGCCCGAGCCCGGCCACGTGGAACAGCGGCGCCACCAGCAGCGTGACGCTGTCGGGCGAGTTGTTCAGCTCGGCGCCACGCGTCATCGCCGCACACCAGAAGTTGGCGTGCGACAGCATCACGCCCTTGGCGCGCCCGGTGGTGCCGCCGGTGTAGAGGATGGCCGCGAGCGCGTCGCCGCCCGTGCGCGTGTCGGCCACGGGGGCGAGCGTGCGCCCCTCGGCCGCCAGCGCCTCGGCCGGCAGCACCGGCGCCGCACCGTGCAGTTCGGCCGCCGCGCCGGCCATCGCCGCGTCGACGAGCAGCAGTCGCGCGCCGCAATCGTCGAGCGCATGGCGCAACTCCGGCACGCTCCAGCGCAGGTTGAGCGGGCAGGCCACCGCCCCCAACCACCAGCAGGCGAACAGCTGCGCGACGAGCGCCCCGTTGTTCGGCGACAGCAGCGCCACGCGGTCGCCGGCACGCACGCCGCGCGCGTGCAAGGCGGCGGCGTGGCCGCCGATGCGGGCCAGCAACTCGGCGAAGGTGAGCGCACCCGCCTGCGGGCGCCGCGGACCGCCGAGGTCGCCGGGCCCGCCGGCCTCGCCAGCTTCACACAAGGCGATCTTGTCCGGGTGACGCTGCCACGCGCGCTGCAGCCCCTGCGTCAGGTACATGGTCACCTCTCTCGCCGCGTCGCCGTCCAGGCCGCGCTGAAGTCACGCGGGCCGGCCAGCGAGATGCCGCCGTCCACCGGCAGCACGACGCCGGTGATGTAGGCGCCGAGCGGCGAGCTGAGCACCATCGCGATGCCGGCGATATCGGCGCAGGTGCCGTAGCGGCTGAGCGGCACGCGCGCCGTCATGCGCCGCCGTTCCTCGTCGTTCGGCGCCAGCCGGCGGATGCCTTCGGTGCCCTCGATCGGGCCGGGCACGATCGAGTTGACGCGGATGCCGTCGGCCCCCCACTCCATGGCCAGCACGCGCGTCAGCATGTCGACACCGGCCTTGGCCGCGCAGACATGCGCCTGGAACGGCGTCGGCACGAAGGCCTGCGAAGCCGACAGGCTGATCACCGAGGCGCCGGGCTTGCGCAGGAACTCGTGCGCGCCGCGCAGCACGTTGAAGCTGCCGAGCAGGTCGATGTCGACCACGGTCTTGAAGCCGTTGGCCGACATGCCGAGCGCCGGTGCGAGGAAGTTGCCGGCCGCGCCCGAGACCAGCACGTCGATGGCGCCGAAGCGCGCATGCGCCTGCGCGAGCGCGTCGCGCACCGCGGCCGCGTCGCGCACGTCGGCGCTGTAGCCGGCGGCCTCGCCGCCGTGGCGGCGCAGCTGCTCGAGCGCGGTGCCGATGCGCTCCTGCGAGCGACCGAGGATGGCCAGCGTTGCACCGTGCTGCGCGAACGCCTCGGCAATGCCGAGGTTGATGCCGCTGCTGCCGCCGGCGACGAAGACCGTGCGGCCATGGAAATCGAAAGGACCTTCGCTCTTCACTTCATTGCCCCGCCTGCGCCGCCTTCACCATGCCGCGCGCGATGACGATCTGCTGGATCTGGCTCGTGCCCTCGTAGATGCGGAACAGCCGCACGTCGCGGTAGAAGCGCTCGATGCCGTGGTCGGCGACATAGCCGGCGCCGCCGTGCACCTGCACCGCGCGGTCGGCGACGCGGCCGACCATCTCGGAGGCGTAGTACTTGCAGCAGGCGGCCTCGGTGCTCACGTCCTCGCCGGCATCGCGCCGGCGCGCCGCATCGAGCACCATCGTGCGCGCCGCGTACAGCTCGGTGCGGCTGTCGGCCAGCATGGCCTGCACGAGCTGGAACTCGCAGATCGGCTGGCCGAACTGCTTGCGCTCCATCGCATAGCGCAGCATGTCGCGCAGCAGCCGCTCGGCCACGCCGACACACACCGCGGCAATGTGGATGCGCCCCTTGTCGAGCACCTTCATCGCCGTCTTGAAGCCGCGCCCCTCGACGCCGCCGATGATGTTGGCCGCCGGCACCCGCACGCCGTCGAGCAGCACGTCGCAGGTGTGCGCGCCCCTCTGCCCCATCTTGCGGTCGATGCGCCCGAGCGTGATGCCGGGCGTCTTCGCGTCGACGATGAAGGCGGTGATGCCGCCCGCACCCTTGCTCGCCGGGTCGGTGCGCGCCATCAGCGTGAAGACGCCGGCCTCGGGCGCGTTGGTGATGAAGCGCTTGGCGCCGTCGATCACGTAGTGCTCGCCGTCGCGCCGCGCGCGCGTGCGGATCGAGGCCGCGTCGGAGCCGGACTCGGGCTCGGTGAGCGCGAACGAGGCGATCAGCTCGCCGCGGGCGAGCGCGGGCAGCCAGCGGTCCTTCTGCTCGGGTGTGCCGTCCATCAGGATGCCTTGCGAGCCGATGCCGACCGTGGTGCCGATCAGCGAGCGGAAGGCCGGCGAGGTCTGGCACAGCTCGAACATCGCCAGCGATTCCTCCTCCATCGTCAGGCCGAGCCCGCCGTACGCCTCGGGGATCGTCAGGCCGAAGAGGCCGAGCGCCTTGATGTCGCGCACGATGTCGGCGGGAATCGCATCGGTCTCGGCGACGGTCTCCTCGGCCGGCACCAGCCGTTCACGCACGAAGCGGCGCACGCTGTCCTGCAGGCCGCTCATCACCTCGGGGTCGCGGATCATGTCGGGTGTCTCCTCGTCTTCATCGGTCAGGCACGCTCGAAGATCGCCGCCATGCCCTGCCCGCCGCCGATGCACATCGTCTCCAGCCCGTAGCGGCCGCGGCGTCGCTGCAGTTCGTGCAACAGCGTGGCGAGCAGGCGCACGCCGGTGGCCGCGATCGGGTGGCCGAGCGAGATGCCCGAGCCGTTGACGTTGAGCCGGTCGGGGTCGTTCCAGCCCCAGCCCCTCAGCACGGCCAGCACCTGGCAGGCGAAGGCCTCGTTCAGCTCGACGAGGTCCATGTCGTCGAAGCCGAGGCCCGTGCGTGCGAACAGCTTGCGCACCGCGGGCACGGGGCCGAAGCCCATCGTCGCCGGCTCGCAGCCCACCGCGCTCCAGCCGACGAGCCAAGCCATCGGCTCGAGCTTCAGGTCCTTCAGCCGGTCCTCGGCGACGACGAGGCAGGCGGCCGCGGCGTCGTTCTGCTGGCTCGCGTTGCCGGCGGTGACGGTGCCGCCGCTCAACAAGGGCTTGAGCTTCGCGAGCGACGCCGGCGTCGCATCGGCCCGCACGCCCTCGTCGCGTGCGAAGACGAGCGCCTCACTCTTGCTGCCGCGCTGCGGCACCTCGAGCTTCACCACCTCGGCGTCGAAGCGCCCGGCCGCCCAGGCCGCGGCGGCACGCCGGTGGCTGCGCGCGGCGTACTCGTCGGACGCCTCGCGCCCGATGGCATGCTCGCGCGCCAGGTTCTCGGCCGTTTCGATCATCCCCGAGATGACGCCGAAGCGCTCGACCGGCTGCGAACGCGCGCGGCCGCGCTCGAGGCGGTCGTGCAGCGTCACCGAGCCCGAGCGGGCGCCCCAGCGCATGTCGGTCGAGTAGTACTCGATGTTGCTCATGCTCTCGACGCCACCCGCGACCACGACATCAGCGGCACCGCTTTGCACCATCATCGCGGCGGTGACGACGGCCTGCAGCCCGCCGCCGCAGCGGCGGTCGAGCTGCAGGCCCGGCACCGCGACCGGCAGGCCGGCCTGCAGCGCCGCCCAGCGGCCCACGCAGGGCGTCTCGCCGTTGGCGTACGACTGCGCGAAGACCACGTCCTCGATGCGGCCGCCGTCGATGCCGCTGCGCTCGATCACCGCCCTCAGCACGGCCGCGCCGAGCTGCTCGACCGGCACCGGCCGCAGGCTGCCGCCGAAGGTGCCGACCGCCGTGCGCACCGGCGCGACGATGGCCGCGCGGCGGACCGCTGGTCCCACGGCCGTGGAGGCCATCAGACCGGGTCCCAGGTGAACACGTCCGACGAGCGGTCGAGCGCGTAGAACGAGCCGGCCAGCGCGGGCAGCGCGTGCCGGGCCACCGACTCCGGCGTCCAGCCCTCGCCCCGGTGCACCGAGCGCAGCGGCCGCGGCTGGCTCATCAGGAAGATCTCGTTGTTGCGCACCGCGAACACCTGCCCGGTGACGCCACGGCCCTCGTCGCTCGCCAGCGCCACCGCGAGCGGCGCGATCTTGGCCGGCGTCATCTGCTTCATGCGCTCGACACGCGCACGCTCGGCGTCGGTCTCGGTCGGGATGGAGCCGATCATGCGGCTCCACGCAAAGGGAGCGATGCAGTTGGAGCGCACGTTGAACTTGTGCATGTCCAGCGCAATCGACTTCGACAGCGCCATGATGCCCAGCTTGGCCGCGGCGTAGTTGGCCTGGCCGAAGTTGCCGATGAGGCCCGAGGTCGAGGTCATGTGCACGTAGCAGCCGGCCTCCTGCTCCTTGAAGTGGGGCGCCGCCGCGCGGCTGACGAAGTAGCTGCCGTACAGGTGCACCTTCACCACCGCGTCGAACTCGTCGACGCTCATCTTGTGGAAGAAGCGGTCGCGCAGGATGCCGGCGTTGTTGACCACCACGTCGAGCCGGCCGTAGGCCTCGAGTGCGGCGGTCACGATGCGCTGCGCCGCGGCGGCGTCGGCGACGCTGTCGGTGTTGGCCACGGCCTCGCCGCAGGCGGCGCGGATCTCGTCGACCACCTGCTGCGCAGGGCCGGCGTTCGCGCCCTCGCCGGTCATCGACGCGCCGAGGTCGTTGACCACCAGCCTGGCGCCTTCGCGCGCCATGGCCAGCGCGATGTCGCGCCCGATGCCGCCGCCGGCACCGGTGACGATGGCCACCTTGCCTTGCATCATGCTGCTCATGTCGGTTCTCCGTGGGGCCGGCTGAACGCGGCCGGTTGTCTGTCGAGGAAGATGGTTTCCATCAGTGCCGCTCCAGCGCCTGCAGCTCGCGCCACAACACCTTGCCGGTGTAGGACTTGGGCAGCTCGGCGACGAACTCCACCACCTTGGGCGCCTTGTAGACAGCCATCGTGCTGCGGCACCAGGTGATCAGCGAGGCGGCATCGAGCGCCGCACCCGGCGCGAGCACGACGAGCGCCTTCACGGCCTCGCCGCTGCGCGGATCGGGGGTGGCGATCACACAAGCCTCGTGCACCGCCGGATGGCTGTGCAGCCGGGCTTCGACTTCGGCGGGCCAGACCTTGTAGCCCGAGACGGTGATCATGCGCTTCAGGCGGTCGGTCATGAAGAAGTAGCCGTCCGCGTCGACTTGGCCGAGGTCGCCGGTGCGCAGGCAGCGCCGGCCGTAGAGCTCGATGAAGGCCTGCGCCGTGGCCTCGGGCTGGTTCCAGTAGCCGAGCATCAGCTGCGGACCCGAGGTGACGATCTCGCCCACCTCGCCAGGCTGCAGCGGCTGCAGCGTCTCGGGGTCGACGATGAAGCTGTCCGCGCCCGGCCCCGGCACCCCGAGCGAGCCGCGCTTCGGTCGCTGCAGCGGGTTGCCATGCAGGAACGAGGCGGTCTCGGTCATGCCGTAGCCCTCCTGGTAGACGATGCCGAAGCGGCTGCGCATGGCCTCTTCCAGCGCCGCGGGCATCGGCGCGCTGCCGCCATGCACGAGCCGCAGGCTCCTGACCCGCTCCGGGGTCACCTGCGGGTTGGCGAAGAAGTCGAGCAGCATCGTCGGCGGGGCAGCCCAGCAGGTGACGCGGTGCCCCTCGATCAGCGCCAGCGCGGTGTCGCGGTTCCAGCGCGTCAGCAACACGACGCTGGCCCCGAGCATCAGCGGCAGGTGCATGCCGTTCTGCATGCCGAGCGCGTGGAACATCGGCGCGACACCGAGGAAGACATCGTCGCCGGTCTGGCTGCGCCACGCCGCCGCCGCCCGGTTGGCGCTTTGCACGCTGGCATGGGTGTGCATGCAGCCCTTCGGGCGGCCGGTGGTGCCCGAGGTGTAGGGCAGCACGGCCAGATCGTGCGCGGTGGCGCGCGGTGGCAGCGGCCGCTCAGCCGCGCCGAGCGCCGCCGACCAGGCGATGCCGCGACGATCAGCGCCGCGGTCCCCGGCTTCGCTCTTGCCCGCGCTGTTGCCCGCGCCGTCGCTCGCACCGATGAGCACGACGTGGCGCAGCCCGGCCTCGGGCAAGGCGCCGGCGAAATCCGAGGCGACGATGGCCACCTGCGCGCCGCTGTCTTCGACGATGTGCCGCACCTCGTCGGTGGTCCACATCGCGTTGACCGGCACGACGACGGCATCGGCGCGCAGGATCGCGTAGGTCGCGACCACGAACTCCAGGCTGTTCTGGCACCACAGCAGCACGCGGTCCGCGGGTGCCACGGCGCCGCGCCGCTGCAACCACCCGGCCAGTGCTTCGGCCTGTTGCACCAGCCCGGCATAGGTCAGGGTCCGATCGCCCAGCATGAAGGCGGTCTTCGCCGGACGTGCTTCGGCCGACGCCAGCAGCGTGCCCCACAGGCTGCGCGTGGGCTGCGGCAGCGCCAGCGGGACACCCGGCGGCCAGAACTGCCGATGCGCCCGAGCCATCACGCCGGGACCTCCATCGAGCGCGCGATCAGCTCCTTCATCACTTCGTTGGCGCCGCCCAGGATGCGCAGCACGCGTGCGTCGGCGTACATGCGCGCGATCGGCACCTCGGCCATGTAGCCGTAGCCGCCGTGCAGCTGCAGGCACTCGTCGATCACCTGGCACAGCCGGTGCGTCGTCGCCCACTTGGCCATCGCTGCGGTCGGCACGTCGAGCGTGCCGTCGAGCTGGCGCGCGATGCACTGGTCGACGAAGGCCTGCGCGAGCGCCGCCTCGGTCTGGCACTCGGCAAGCTTGAAGCGCGTGTTCTGCATCGCGAGCAGGGGCGCGCCGAACACCTGGCGCTGCGCGACGTAGGCCAGCGTCTCGTCGACCGCGCGCTGCATCGCGGCCGCCGCGCCGATGGCGATCAGCAGCCGCTCGCGCGGCAGCTGCTGCATCAGCTGGCGGAAGCCCTGGCCCTCCTCGCCGCCGAGCAGGTTCTGCGCCGGCACGCGCACACCGTCGAAGAACAGCTCGACGGTGTCCTGGCCGTGCTGGCCGATCTTCGCCAGCGGGCGGCCGCGGCGGAAACCCTCGAGCCCGGCCGTCTCGACCATCAGCAGCGACATGCCCTTGGCGCCGCGTGCCGGGTCGGGGTCGGTCCTGGCGGCCACGCACACCAGGTCGGCATGGTGGCCGTTGGTGATGAAGGTCTTGGTGCCGTCGATCACAAAGTGCTCACCATCGCGCCGAGCCGTGGTGCGCAGCGCCTGCAGGTCGGTGCCGGCGCCGGGCTCGGTCATCGCGATCGCGGCGACGATGTCGCCGCGCGCCATCTTCGGCAGCCAGCGCTGCTTCATCGCCTCGCTGCCGTAGGCGAGCAGGTAATGCGCGACGATGCCGCTGTGCACGTTGATGCTGAAGCTGTTGACGAGCGCGCGCGCCTGCTCGTGCGCCACCACTGCCTCGTGCGCGAAGCTGCCACCGGCGCCACCGTAGGCCTCGGGGATGCTCGTGCACAGCAGCCCCATCTCGCCGGCCTGCCGCCACACCGCGCGGTCGGCCAGATGCTGGCGGCGCCAGCGCTCCTCCTGCGGCGCGAATTCGCGCTCGAAGATCCTGCGCACGCTGTCGCGGAACTGCGCCACCTCTTCGTTCATCCAGGCGGGCGTACCGTTCATGGCAGCTCGACCACCGCTTCCCCGGCCAGCTTCTCGGCGCCCCCCTGGTCGCGCACCGACAGCGCGAGGCGCACCTGGTGCGCCGGCAGCTTCTCCTGCACCGAAGCGCCGCAGACCAGGCGATCACCGACCCCGGTGATGGCGACGAAGCGCGCCTTCAGGCTGCGCAGCGATCGCTGCGGCACCCAGCCGGTGAGCTGGCGCGCGAGCCAGGCCATCGGCAGCATGCCGTGTGCGAAGACGTCGTCGCGTCCGGCAGCACGCGCGAAGTCGAGGTCGACGTGCATCGGGTTGTGATCGCCCGAGGCGCCGCAGTACAGCGCGAGCGTGAGCCGGCTGATCGGTTCGGCGACGAGCGGCGGCAGTGCCATGCCGACCTCGACCTCGTCGTGGCGGGGCTCGGCCTCACCGTTGCTCGGACCCACCTCGCCGTGGCGTGGCTCGGCCCGGCGAGCAGCGGCGTCGCGGCGCTGCGCCCCAACGGCCGCCGCGCCTGCCTGCACAGGCGGAGCCGCCTCTGCGGGCGCGGCGTTGCGGACCACGCTCACGCAGGTCAGCTCGGCGACCAGGTCGCCATGCTGGTTGCTGACCCGCGTCTCACGCACGACGAATTCGAGCGCGCCGCCCTTCTTGTCGTAGATGTCCACGATGCGCGGCTCGAAGCGCAGCCGGTCGCCGGCGTGCGCCAGCGCGTGGTAACGGAACTGTTGTTCGCCGTGCAGGAGGCGCCGGTAGTCGATGCCCAGCAGATGTCGCAGCGCCGCCGGATCGGGCGCGTCCATCTCGAGGCAGAAGAAGAAGGTCGGCGGCACCGGCAGGCCCGCGTGGCCGGCATCGCGCGCCGCCGTCTCGTCGACATAGACGGCATCGCCCTGGCCGGTGGCCTTGGCGAAGAAACGCAGGCGCCCCGCCTCGACCGGCACCGTGAAGGCAGGCAGGGCGTGCCCGATGTGGCGGCGATCGATCACTGCACACGCTCGTACAGCGTGACCACGCAGGCGCCGCCGAGGCCGAGGTTGTGCTGCAGCGCCAGCCGTGCCCCTTCGACCTGGCGCTGGTCGGCCTGGCCGCGCAGCTGCCACACCAGCTCGGCGCATTGCGCAAGACCGGTCGCCCCGAGCGGGTGGCCCTTGGACAGCAGCCCGCCCGAAGGATTCGTGACCACGCGGCCGCCGTAGGTGTTGTCGCCTTCGAGGATGAACCGCTCCGCCGTGCCCTCGGGCGTGAGGCCGAGCGCCTCGTAGGTGATGAGCTCGTTGGCGGTGAAGCAGTCGTGCAGCTCGACCACGTCGAAGTCCTCGGGGCCGATGCCCGCCGCCTCGTAGACCTGGGTCGCAGCGGCCCGGCTCATGTCGTAGCCGACGACGCGGCGCATGTCCTGCGACTCGAAGGTGCTCGGCGTATCGGTCGTCATCGCCTGCGCGGCGATGCGCACGCGCAGGTCCAGGCCGTTGCTGCGTGCGAAATCCTCCGAGCAGACGATCGCCGCCGCGGCGCCGCAGGTCGGCGGGCAGCACTGCAGCCGCGTCAGCGGGTCGAAGACCATCGGCGCGGCGAGCACTTCGTCGAGCGTGACGGTGTTGCGGAAGACCGCGAGCGGGTTGCGCGCGGCATGCTGGCGCGCCTTCACCGAGATGCGCGCGAAGGTGTCGCGGCGGATGCCGTGCTGCTTGATGTAGTCGCGGCCGGCGCCGCCGAAGAACTGCGCGGCCCGCGGTGCCTTGTCGTCCCAGCTCTGCAGCGAGCCCATCGTCTCGCCGAAGCGCGCCATCGGTGACGGCCGGTCGTCCCAGGCGGACTTCAGCGCGCCAGGCTGCATCTGCTCGAAGCCGAGCGCCAGCGCGCACTCGACCGCACCGCTGGCCACCGCCTGGCGGGCCAGGAACAGCGCACTCGACCCGGTGGCGCAGTTGTTGTTGACGTTGAACACCGGGATGCCGCTCAGCCCGACGCCGTAGACCGCCGCCTGGCCCGCGGTCGAGTCGCCGTAGACATAGCCGACATAGGCCTGCTGCACGAGGCCGTAGTCGATGCCGGCATCGGCGAGCGCCGCGCGGGCGGCGCTTGCGCCCATCACGGGATAGGGTTCGCTGGCGCCGGGCTTGGTGAACGGGATCATGCCGACCCCGACGACGTGGACACTGTGCTTCACGCGCGCTCCTGTTGCATCAGCCGCAGGATGCGCGCGTGCGTGTCCCGCGGCAATGACCGCGCGCGCCAGGACGATTGGCGAAAAGGCTCAGGGCGGATGTGTCAATGCGCCCGATGCCGGTACTCGCCCGGCGCGACACCGGTCCACTTCTTGAACGCACGATGGAAGGTGCTCGCCTCGGAGAAGCCGATCTGCACGGCGATGTCGACGAGCGTGAGATCGGGTCGCTGCAGCAGTTCGATCGCGGTGTCGCGGCGCAGGTCGTCCTTCAGCGTCTGGAAGCCCTGGCCTTCCTCGCGCAGGCGGCGGCCCAGGGTCTGCGGCGTCAACGCCAGCGTGCGCGCAACCTCCTCCAGAGAGGGCAGCTCGTCGTGCAGGCGGCTGCGCAGCATGCGCCGGATGCGGTCGGTGACGCTCGTGCGGTCGCGGTACTTCACCACCAGGTTGGCAGGCACCTGCCGGAAGAATTCGCGCAGGCTCTGCGCGTTCTGAACCTGCGGCAGCTGCAGCCATCGCGCATGGAACCACAGGCGGTACTGCTCGCGACCGTAGGCCACCTTGGCCTGGAAGAGGCGGTCGACATCGCCGGCATGCGCGGGCGCCTGGCCCCGGTACTCGACCCTCTCCAGCGGAATGCGGCGCGCCGCCAGCCACGACGCGAGCCCGAAGCTCAGGAACAGGAACGCCCGCTGCGCATATTCGCCGGGCGGGCCGTCGGCCGCCCGCGGCACGATGGAGATGCTCGCCAGCTCGTGCTCGACGCGCAGGCGCGGCACGAATTCGTCCAGCTGGCCGTGGAAGAAGCGAAAGCCGGTGCGCATCGCGTCGCCCAGCGTCGGTGTCTGCACCAGCAGCCGGCAGCACTGGGCAAAGCTGCCCAGCGGCACCGGCCGCTGCAGCAGCCCCCAGAACTCGTCGCGCAGCCGATGGCGGGCCACGCGCAGCAGCGCCGCGTACTGCGCCTGCGACACGCGCGCCAGCGGTGCCTCGAGCAGGGCCTCGGAGATACCGGCGCGCTGCAGCAGCGCTGCCGCGGCGAGGCCGCGCCGCGCCGCACCGTTCAGGATCTGCTCGACGTGGTGGATCGATACGGTGTGGTGCGCCACGCGGCAATGCTATGCCGCCGCTGTGGCTGTTGCTGCTGCGCCGGTGGTGATCAGGGCGCTGAGGGCGGCGGCATCGAAGCCCGCCTCGCGCAGCACCTCGGCGGTGTGCTCGCCGGGCTGCGGCGCGTGCCGTCGCAACGCGAATTCGAAGCCGCTCATCCGCACGGGCGAGGCCACCTGCGTCACGGCGCCATAGGCCGGATGCGTGCTCTCCAGCACCATGCCACGCGCGCGAAAGTGCGGGTCGGCCAGCGCCTCGTCGAGCGTGCGCAGCGGCGATGCGCAAGCGCCGGCATGGCGCAGGCGCCCCTCCCACTCGGCCAGCGGTGCCGTCGCGAAGAGCGCGGCAAGTTCTTCGCCCAGCCGCTCTTCGGTGTGCGGGTCGCCGCTGCGATGCAGTGCCTTCAGCTGCGGCCGCGCGAGCGCGTCGCACAACGCGTCCCAGAACTTGCGCTCCAGCGCACCCACGGCGAGCCAGCGCCCATCGGCGGTGCGGTAGGTGCGGTAGCAGGCGAGCGCGCCGGTGAGCGTGTCGCCGCCCATCGGCCGCGTGCGGCCGTGCGTGGCCAGCGCCGCCAACGGCATCACCGCGCCCGCCAGCGCCCCGTCGGCCATCGCGATATCGACGTGCCGGCCGCGGCCGCAACGTTGTGCGTCGTAGAGCGCCGCCAGGACACCCATCGCCGCGCCGAGCGCACCGGCCAGCAGGTCGGCAATCGGCACGTTGGACAGTGCCGGCCCGTGCGCGTTGCCGATCTGTTCGGCGATGCCGGCCTCGGCCACGTAGTTGATGTCGTGCCCCGGGCGCTCGCGGTCGGGCCCGCTCTGCCCGTAGCCGGTGATGCTGCAATAGACGATGCGCGGGTTGCGCGCAGCGACGGTGTCGTAGCCCAGCCCCAGCCGCTGCATCACGCCCGGGCGAAAGCCTTCGACGAGCACGTCGGCATCGCGCGCCAGGCGCAACAGCGCCGCGGCGCCTTCGGGATGCTTCAGATCGAGCCGGATGCCGCGCTTGTTGCGGTTGACGAGCGCGCGCAGCTTGCCAGGCGCGCCGTCGCCGGCACCGGGGTCCTCGACCTTGATCACATCGGCACCCAGGTCGGCCAGGTGCTGCGTGCAAAGCGGGCCGGGAACGAGGCGGGTCAGGTCGAGCACGCGCACGCCCGCCAGCGGCGCGCCGGCGCCGTCAGTGGCGCAATCAGTCGAGCCGGATGTTGGCATCCTTGATGATCTTCGCGTAGACCTTGGCGTCGTTCAGCACCACGCCCGCGAACTCCTCGGTCGACAACCTGCCCGGCGTCATGCCCAGGCCCTCGATGCGCGCCACGACATCGGGCAGGCGCAGGATGCGCTGGGCCTCGGCGGCGAACTTGCGCGCGATCGGCCCCGGCACCGCGGCCGGCATGAACAGGCCGAACCAGCCGACCGGCTCGAACGAATGGAAGCCCAGTTCGGCGAACGTCGGCACGTTGGGCAGGTTGCGGTTGCGCTGCGCCCCGGTCACCGCGAGCGCCCTGAAGCCGCCGAGGTGCGGGCTCGCCGTCGCCATGTCGATGAAGGCCGAGAAGAGCTGGCCGCCCTTGAGCTCCTGCAGCAGCGGCGCGGCCCCCTTGTAAGGCACGTGCACGAGGTCGAGCCCGGCCTGCAGGTTCAGCAGCGAGCCCTGGATGTGCGAAGACGTGCCGACCCCATACGAGCCGAAGTTGTGCTTGCCGGGGTTGGCCTTCGCGAGGGCGATGAATTCCTTCAGCGAGCCGGCCGGCGTCGTCGGCGGCACGAGGAGGACCGAGTTCGTGCTGGCCACCTGCGCCAAGGGCTGCAGGTCCTTCATGACGTCGTAGGGCAGCTTCGGGTTCAGGGCCGGCAACTGCACGATGGCGGTGATGGCCAGCAGCACCGTGTAGCCGTCGGGCGCCGACTTGGCGACGAAGTCGTTGCCGAGCGTGCCCGACGCGCCCGGCCTGTTGTCGACGATCACCGTCTGGCCCCAGGACTCCTGGAGCTTGCCGGCGAGCGTGCGCGCCAGCGTGTCGGTGGCGCCGCCCGGCGGGTAGGGCACGACGATGCGCAGCGGCTGGCTCGGGTAGGGCTCGGCCGGTGTCTGGGCCCACACCGGGGCTACCAGCAGCCAGGGCAGGGCCGCGGCGACGGCGCGCCGCTTGAGGGAACCGAGGGAGGGGCCGCTGGTCGTCGCTGCACTCATCGCTGTCTGTCTCCGCGTCCGTTCGACTTGGGCGTCGCCGAGCCGGGTGGCGCGGCCAGTCGGACTCGATTGGACGGTGCGTGCCCGTTGGAGGGCAATGGCAGGCGCAGCCAGCGGGATTGGCCGAAACCCTCAATGGGGATCCAGGCCGGCCGATGAAGGGGCCCCGTGGGGCCAATCAACGAAAAGGACCCCGCGGGGCCAGTCAACGAAAAGGGGCCCCGCGGGGCCAGTCAATGAAAAGGGGCCCCGAAGGGCCAGTCAATGAAAAGGGGCCCCGAAGGGCCCCTGTGCACCTCAGCGCAACCCGATCACTTCAGGTGCGAGCTGATGGCCTTGGTCATCTCGAACATCGAGACCTGCGCCTTGCCCAGCACTTCCTTCAGCTTGGCGTCGGCATTGATCATGGTCTTCTTGACCTTGTCCTGCAGGCCGTTCTTCTTGATGTATTCCCAGACCTTCTTCGTGACCTCGGTGCGCGGCAGGGCCTTGTCGCCGATGACCGCGGCGAGCGCGGCGCTCGGGGTCATCGGCTTCATGAAGGCCGCGCTGGGGGTGCGCTTCTTGGCCGGGGCCTTGGGCTTGGCAGCCTTCTTCGCCGCCTTCTTGGCCGGGGCCTTCTTGGCCGGCGCGGCCTTCTTCGCAGCGGCCTTCTTGGCCGGGGCCTTCTTCGCGGCCGCCTTCTTGGCGGGGGCCTTCTTCGCGGCGGCTTTCTTTGCCGGGGCCTTCTTCGCAGCTTTCTTCGCAGTTGCCATGTGAGTGATCTCCGTCAGTGGTTGAGTCGGATGCCGGAGCCTGCTTTCTTCGGCCTCTGCGGGCCTGCTGCGGGGTCCTCTCGCGGGGTTGCTTTGCTTGCGTTTTCGCTTCGCTTCACTCTCCTGCGAGGGGCCTCGTTCGATACGGGGCTTCCGGGCAGGCGCGATGGTAATGCAGCTTCATAGGTGATGAGAAGCGTTTTTCCTAGGTAAGAGATGCTTTCTCGCCACGCTATCCTCCTCGTATGAAGACCCTCGCACGCTGGTTGCTCCTCGCCGCCGCCCTCTTGCTCGTGGCCCATCTGTACCCCGGCGTGTCCGTCGCGAGCTTCGGCACGGCCCTGCTGGCGGCCCTCGTGATCGGGTTGTTCAACACGTTCGTGCGGCCGCTGCTGGTGCTGTTGACGCTGCCGGTGACGCTGCTCACGCTCGGCCTGTTCCTCTTCGTGATCAACGCGCTGATGTTCTGGGCGGCGGCCTCGCTGCTCGACGGATTCAACGTCGCGGGCTTCACCGCGGCGCTCATCGGCTCGCTGCTGTACAGCGTCTGCGGCATCGTCATCGACGCCGCCGTCGAGCGCATCTTCAGCCCGGGCGCGGTGTAGCCGTCGCGGCGGCGGCGGGCTTCGGCGCGACGCCGTTCGCGCCCGCCTTGCTCGCGGCGGTGCCCTTGGCCCCGGCAGCACCGGCGGCTCCGGCAGTGCCCGCGGGCGGGGAGCGCACCTCGAACTCCACGCGGTCGCTCGCCGACGCGTCGCGCCGCTCGAGGACGTGGCGGCCCGGGCGCGGCAGCCACTCCAGGCGCGTGCCGGTGCCGAGCAGCCGGCCGTTCAGCCACCACTGCCCCTGCGCGCCGCGCAGCACCACGCGTTGTGCCGCGGGCGGGATCTCGGGGTCGAAGGCAATCACCGTGCCCGCGCGCGGCGACTCGATGCCGAAGGCCGCTGCCCTGCCCGCCTCGAACGCGACGGTGGCGCCGCGCGCGGCGTGCGCAGCCGCGGGCTCGGTGCCGGCGATGAACCACTCGCCGGCCACGGCCACCAGCCGCGGCGGCGGCGCCGGCGCGCGCGAGGGGCCGAGCGCCATCACCACCTCGCGCCAGACGGGCGCGGCGCCGCTGACGCCGCTCACCGCGTGCATCGGCAGGCCGCCGGCATTGCCGACCCAGACGCCGACCGTGAAGCGCTCGGTGCTGCCGATGCACCAGTTGTCGCGCATGTCCTTGCTCGTGCCCGTCTTCACCGCCGCATGGCCGCGCGTGACGAGCGGGCTGTCGAGGCCGAAGCTGGCGGCGCGCGCCGCCGGGTCGGCGAGGATGTGCGAGACGAGCCAGGCGGCCTCGGGGCTGAAGACCTGGCGCGCGGCGGGCGGCGGGTGGACCGCGCGGCCCGCAGGCCCGCCCGCCGTCGGTGCCTCCAGGCGCCAACGCGGCGGCGACCAGCGCCCGCCGCGCGCCAGCATGCGATAGGCATTGGTCAGGTCGAGCAGCGTCACGTCGGCGCTGCCCAGCGCGAGCGCATGGCCGTGGTAGCCGGCGTTCTGCGCCAGCCGCAGCCCGCTGGCGTTGAGACGGTCGAAGAGCACCTCGGGCTCGAGCATCGCCGCCACGCGCACCGCGGGCACGTTGACGCTGCCGGCCAGCGCCTCGCGCACGGTGATGCCGCCGCGATAGGCGTGGTCGTAGTTGCGCGGCGTGTACAAGCCGGCGCTGCCGGCGGCCAGCTGCAGCGGCGAGTCGTCGATGCGGCTGGCGGCGGTGACGAGGCGGCGCTCGAGCGCCAGCGCATAGACGAAGGGCTTGATGGTCGAGCCGGGCTGCCGGCGCGCGAGCACCGCGTCGACCTCCGACGCCGGCGCGCCCGAGCCGCTGCCGGCCCCGGCCGAGCCGACCCAGGCGAGCACCTCGCCGCTGGCGTTGTCGAGCACGAGCACGGCGCCGTCGTCGACCTGGCGGCCGCGCAGCTCGGCGAGTTGCCGGCGCAGCGCGGCGTGCGCGATGCGTTGCACGCGCGCGTCGAGCGTGCTGTGCAGGGCGCGCGGCGCCGGCGCGGGGGCCGACGTTCGGGCCGGCGCTCGAGCAGGCGCCGGTGCGTGCGCCGGCGCAGGGCTGGGTGTCGTTCCCGACGGTGCGGCCAGCGCCTCGCGCCACATCAAGCGCGCCAGGTGCGGCGCCAGCGCCTCGCCGAGCATCGGGCCGGGGCGGCGGGCCAGGGCCTGCGCGGTCACCGTGGCGACGCCGGCACAGGGGTCCCGCGCGCCTTGCGCGGCCTGCACCTCGCCTTGCGCGGCCTGCGCCTCGCCTTGCGCCGCCTGCGGTTCGCCTTGCGCGGCAGGGGCGCGCTTCGCGGTGGGCACGAGAGACGCCTGCTCACGCAGCACCTCGCAGGCCCGCCGCGCCACCGCCACTGCGCCTGCGTTGGGGGCCCGCACGAGCACGGCGAGCACGGCGGCTTCGAGCGCGTCGAGCCCGCTCGCGTGCTTGCCGAACAACTGCTGCGACGCCGCGCCGACGCCGACCAGCTCGCCGCGCAACGGCACCACGTTGAGGTAGGTCTCGAGGATCTGCGTCTTGCTCCAGCGTGCCTCGAGCTGCTGCGCCCGCACGATCTGTCCGACCTTGGTGGGGATGTCGCGGCCGCCGACCGGACGCGCGAGGTCTGCGTCGAGCAGCCCGGCCAGCTGCATCGTCACCGTGGAGGCGCCGCGCGTGCGCGTGTTCCAGGCGTTGGACCAGGCGCTGGCGGCGAGCGCGCGCCAGTCGACGCCGCCGTGCGCCCAGAAGCGCCTGTCCTCGCTGAGCACGACCGCCTCGCGCAACGCCGGGCTCACTTCGGCAAGCGTGACCCAGGGGCCGTGGCGCGCGGCTACATCGGCGCGCTGCCACTGGATCACGGCGCCGTGGCGGTCGAGCAGCGGGATGTCGCTCGGGCGGTGCGCGGCGCGCACTTCGTCGAAGCTCGGCAAGGCCAGCGCGGTCGACGTGGCAGTGGCCAGCAGCACGCCCGCCAGGCCTCGGCAGGCATGTCTCCCACTCCCCGTCGGGGGAGAGGGCTGGGGTGAGGGGCGGCGCGCGCCGACGCGGCCGTCGCGTGCGCTGGCCCTCGCCCCGACCCTCTCGGAGAGGGGCAGGGAGTGGGTGTGGGCGCAGGATGCCTCTTGCGCCTCGCGCGAGGCGACGCGGTTCAAGGCCGCACCTCCAGCGCCGCCAAGGGCAGCTCGCCGAAGCTCTCTGGCGCATACATCGCCTCCACGCGCGCCGGCGGCAGGCCGAAGCGGCCGGCGCTGTTCAGGCGGATCGTGTACTCGACGATGTGGCGCCCGCGCGGCAGCCAGGCGTAGTAGGCACGCCAGGCGTCGTGCGCGCGCTCCTCGTAGGCCGGCCAGCCGGCGCCCGAACCGACGCCTTCGCGGCGCTCGCCCTGCGTGGCGATGGCGGAGTCGCGCGCCAGGCCCGTGCCCAGGTGTGCCGCGCCGGCCGGCAGCGGGTCGCTCACCACGACCCACGACATGTCGGCCTGGGCGTCGATCTCGAGCCGCACGCGCATGATGTCGCCCCGGCTCCAGGCCTCGGGCACGCGCCGCTGCACGGCGCTGACGCTGCGCGTGACGCGGTAGCCGGCGGCGAGCGGCGCCTTCAGCGGCACGGCGGCGAGCGACTGCACCGTGAGCCACGGGCGGCCGGTCCCTTCGTGCCGGGCCGCGAGCGTGGCCGGCGGCGAAGCCGACGACCCCGGCGACGGCGGCCAGGGCAGCAGCAGCGTCGCGCCCTGCCCGCCCGTGGTGCCGCCCCAGTCGACCGTGCGCGCGCTTGGGCCGAGCTCGATGACGCTGCGGCCGCCCACGCCCTCGCTCTCGAAGACCTTGCCGAAGCGCTGCAGCGCGAGCACGCCCCACAGGTTGGCCGTCGTCGTGCGCCAGGCGCCGCCCTTCTGGCGCGCCAGCGCGCCGTTGACGAGGCGCGGCACATCGTCCTTCCAGTCCTTCCAGGCCGGCACCGTGTTCGACAACGACATGGCGGCGAGCAGCAGGCGCGCCGCGTTCGCATCGGCGCTTTCCATCAACCACCACCACTGGTCGTCGTCGGCCTCGGTGGTGAAGCGCAGCGTCGTGCCGCCTTCGGTGAGGCGGCTCTTCACGAGGCGCTGCACCTCGGCCAGGCGGGCGTCGCGGTCGGGCGCGCCGGGCGAACGCTGCAGCGCGCCCCAGGCGTCCAGCAACGCCGAGGTCGGCCAGGCGGCGGGCGCGAAGGCGATCGAGCCCCACCAGCGCGCATCGGCGCGGCCGTGCCGCGCCAGCGCTTCGAGGGCGGCGAGCTTGCGCACCTCGAGGTCGGGCCGCGGCGCCGGGAAGCGCCGCTCGAGCCGGCCTTCGACGAAGGCGGCGAGACCGTCGAGCATGGCGTTGCGCGTGCCGTCGGGCAGGCTGGCTCCGGCCTCGTGCGCGGCGCTCAGCAGATAGGCGGTGAGACGGTCGCTGCCGCGCGCCGCGCTGCCCGGGCCGGGCGGGAAGTAGCTGGCGAGGCCCTCGCCGTCGAGATAGCCGGCGACCTCGTCGCGCAGGACCTTCCACGCCGCCTCGTCGCCGAGCGCGAGCGTGCGCGACACCTTCTGCTCGAGGCAGCTGTAGGGGTAGGTCTCGAAGTAGCGCTTCAGGCCCGGCAGCGCGCCGGACAGGCGCGGCTGCAGCGCCACCTGCAGGCCGCCGCGGCCGGGCAGGCTGTCGGCCGGCGCGGCCACCGGCAGGCTGACGTTGCCCTGCAGCGGCTGCAGCGTGGCCTGCAGCACGCGCACGGGCACGGTCGGCGCGACGGCCTGGCTCAGCTTGAGGTTGTCGCGCGCGGGGCCGCCGCTGCTGCCGCTGCCTTCCTCCGTCGCGCCGGCCGACCAGTCGATGCGCTCCGTGCCGGCCGGCACGTCCACGGGCCAGCGCAGCTCGGCGGCGGCGCCCGGCGCCAGCTGCACGCTCTGCGGCGCGAAGCTCAGGGCCACGGCGGTGCCGCCACCGCCGCCACCGCCACCACCACCACCGACCGCGCTGCCGACGAGCGTGGCCCGCACCTGCATCGGCCGCGTCGCGCCGTTGCGCACCGTGAAGCCGGCTTCGAAGCGGTCGCCCTCGCGCACCAGCGGCGGCAGGCCGGGCAGCATCTGCAGGTCCTGCGACACGCGCACCACGGCATGCCCCTGGCCGAAGCGGTCGGCGCCGGCATCGGCCATCGCGACGAGGCGGAAGCTGGTCAGCGAGTCGTTCAGCGGCACCTCGATGCGCGCCTCGCCGTTGGCGTCGAGCTGCACGCTGCCGCGCCACAGCAGCAGCGTGTCGAAGAGCTCGCGCGTCGGGTTGCGGCCACCGCCGCCACCGGGCGGCAGCGCCTTGCGGCCGTAGTGCCGCCGGCCGATGACCTCGTTCACCGCCGTGGAAGTCTCCACGCCCCAGGGACGCTCCTTGAACAGGCCGCCGAGCAGGTCCCAGCTGCGGTTCTCGGCCAGCGCCAGCAGGCCCTCGTCGACGGCCGCGAAGGCGACGTCGGCGCCGGCGAGCGGGCGGCCCTGGAACGAGACACGCACGGTCGTGCTGACCTTCTCGCGCACCCTGTACTGCGCCTGCGGCGTGCTGACCTTGACATCGAGGCGGTGCGCGGCATTGCCGATGCGCAGCTGCGCGACGCCGAACTTGAAGCTCGGCTTGGCGAGGTCGACGGTGGCGCTCGGGGCGCGCCATTCCTTGCCCTCGTAGCGGAAGGCGCGCCACCACTCGCCGGGTTCGCGCCAGCCCCAGGTGAAGAGCGACCACCACGGCGCCTCGCGCAGGCGGCCGCGCTGCACGAAGACGGCGACGGTGACGTTGGGGGCCCAGCTGGCGCCATCGCCGCCGCTGCCCTTGCCCGGATCGGGCACCTGTGGCACCTGCGGCACCTGAGGAATCGGCAGCTCGATCACCGGCTCACGGCCGCTGAGCGTGAGCACGCGCGCGTCGATGACGCCTTCGCGCTCGACCGTCACGAGCGCGGTGGCCTGCTGGAAGGGCATGCGCACCTGCAGGCGCGCCGTCTGTCCCGGCTCGAGCTCGCGCTTCTCGGGCAGCACGTCGATGCGGTCGTCGTTGCCTTGCGCGAACCACAGGCGGTCTTCATCGCGTTCGCTGGTCACCCAGACCCGCGTCGCGGCACGGCTCGTGCGGCCGGCCTCGTCCTTGGCGTTGGCGACGAGCTCCACCTCGCCGGTGTGCTCGACGCGCGCGTCGCAGTTCAGACGCCCCTGCGCGTCGGTCTTGCCGCTGCAGAGCACGCCCAGCTCGATGGTGCGGCGCTGGTTGTCGTAGCTGTAGAAGCCGCCGACGATGCGCTTGCGCGTCGACAGCGTCTGGTGCGCGCGGCCGATCACTTCCACGGCGCGGCCGGCGAGCGGCCTGCCTTCGGTGTCGAGCACGGCGGCGGTGAAGCGGGCGGCGCCGCGCTGCGCGGCCCAGTCGGGCGCGCGCAGGCCGACGACGACGGCCGCCGGCCAGAGCAACAGGCGCCGCGACACCGTCTGCGTCTCGCCGTTGGGGTCGGCGAAGCTCATCTCGGCCACCAGTTCGGCCGGGCCACGCAGCGCCGGCAGGCCGGGCACGTGGATGCGTGCCGCGCCCTGCAGGTCGGTGCGCGCCGGCAGCTGGCGCGCCACGGTGCGCGTGCCGCTGCCGTCGCCGCTGTCGCTGCCGTCGGCGGTGACGCCGGCCTCTTCTTCGTCGCGCGAGCGCTCGGCGAGGCCGAAGGCGAAGTCCTCGTGGCCGGCGAAGCGCGGTTCGGTGTCGCGCAACAGCGCCGACAGCGCCAGCGCGAGGCCGGGCATCGGCCCGCCGGCCATCGCATTGACCTGCGCCTGAAACTCGACGTCGGCCGGCGCGATGAGCACGCCGCGACCGGCGCCGCCCGGGCTTCGCGTGCCTCCCGCGGCCGCGGGTATGGCCAGCCGCGCATCGACCAGCGGCACGCGGAAGTCCTCGACGCGGAACGAGCCGCTTTGCAGGCTGCGGTCGCCGCGCTTCAAGGCCACGTCGTACAGGCCGAGCGCGGCGTTCTTCGGCACCGCCCACCGGCTGAGCGCCGAACGCGCGGGCTGGCCGGTCCAGGCGAGCGGCAGCGTCGCCTCCTGGCCGCTGCCGACATGCGTGATGACCACCGTATCGGGCAGGTGCTCCGGGGCGGTGTAGGCGAGGCCGTGCTCGGTCTCGTCGCGCACGAAGTGCTTCATCGAGACCGTCTCGCCGCGCTTGAGCAGCTCGCGGTCGAAGACGGTGTGCGCGCGGCGGTCGGGCGCGGTGCCGCTGGCCAGGCTCGTGTTGAACCGCCACGGCTCGATGCCCCTGACCCAGCGGCTGAAGACGAAGCCGAGGTCGCCGCCGCGATCCGCCGTGGGCGCCGTGCGTGCGGTGACGAAGAAGCCGTCGCCGGTGAGGCACCGGCCCTCGCTGCCGTCGCCGTTCTGGCTTTCGTCGAAGCCGCGCTCGATGCGCGCGATGCCGCGCGCGTCGGTCTGCCCGCCCCACAGCGGCAGGCCGTTGCAGTCGTTGACCGACACGCGCGCGCCGGCCACCGGGCGGCCGCGGTCGAGCGAGGTCACCCACACCAGGCTCGAGCTGCGGCCCTTCTTGAAGTGCACGGCGAGGTTGGTGACGAGCACGCCGGTGCGCGCGAACATCGGCTCCTTCTTCGCCAGCAGCGACTCGCCGAGGATGCGCGAGCTGACCTCGACGACGTGGTAGCCGCGTTCGCGCAGCGGCACGCCGAGCACCTCGGTCGCGCGGGGTTGCGTGTCCTTGAGCTGCGGCAGCTCGGCGCGGCGCACGTCGGTCTCGCCGACGAAGATCGACAGCTCGCGCGAGGGTACGTGCTTGTCGCGCTTGACGGTGCGCGTGCGCACGCGGCCGTCGGCCATCGTCTCGCTCTCGCTGACGGTCTCGCTCCACTGCGAGGGCGGCAGCCCCGCCTCCTTGGCCGGCAGGTCGCGCTCGTGCCAGCGCTGCACGCGCCCGATCCAGGCGAGCAGCGCCGCGTCGGTGAGCTCGGGCGAGAGGCGCTTGATCGCCACCTGCCCGGTGGTGGCGAGGCCGGCGAGGTCGGCCTGCACGTGGCGCAGCGTGAGCGGCAGCAGGGCGACGGCGGCGTCCTTGTCACCGGAGCGAGCCTGCGCGGGCGCCTCGACGATGCCGAAGGGCGCGCCGGCGAACTTGGCCAGCGGCGGCAGCCCGCCGGTGGCGACGGCGAGCGGAAAGCTCGCGGCGTTGGCGAGCGGCCGTCCGGCGTCGTCTTTCAGGTCCGCCGGCAGCGTGATCTGGAAGCGCGTGTTCTCGGGCAGCGGGGCCGCGAAGCGCACCTCGGTGATCGTGGCGGCGCGGCGGTCCTCGTCGTCGAGCCTGGGGGCGATCGGGGCGGGCGCTGCCGCGGGCGTCGCGGGGGCAGCGCCGACGGTTGCGGCCGGCACCAGCCGGGCGGCCGCAGCCACCTCGCGCGGCACCGGCGCATTGAAGCGCAGCGTCAGCGGCCGCAGCGGCAGGCAGGGCGCGCCGGCGCTCTCACGCTCGCAGCTGAACTCGGCGGCGAAACGCGGCCGCACGGGCCATTGCCACTGCTGCTTTTCGCGCGTGACGAGCGGCGCCTGCCCGGCGAGGGTCACGCCGGCGATGCCCGCGCCCCAGACGAGGCGCACGCGGCCGTCGGGTGCGAAGAGGCGCTGGCAGGCGAGCAGCACGTGGCGCGCGGCGAAGGCCGCCTCGCTGGCGGCGGCGCGGCCACCGCGCCCGCCGCCCGCAAAGCGACCCTGCCGCCGCAGCACCTGGTCGCGCAGGGCGGGCTCGGCGACGCGCAGCGGGATGCGCTCGCCCACGCCTTCGGCCTCGCACCAGGCCTGGCGCGCGACGCTGGCGGCGTCGACGGGGCCGGTGAGCTGCAGCAGGAAGTGCTGGTCTTCTTCGACACGCGTGCCGGGCGTCGGCCACAGCGACACCACCGCCGGCGCGCCCGTGCTGAACGCGTATTCGGCCGGCCCTTCGAGCGCCGCGCCGCCCGGGCGAAACGTGGCCTCGGCGCGCAGCGTGCAGCGCTGCCCGGCCGGCAGCGCCTCGGCGAGGTCGTAGACCCAGCGGCGGTCGTCGAGCCAATAGCCGCTGCCTGCCGGCGTGGCGCCGTTGCACGAGAGCTTGAACGGCGCCGGCACGCGCGGATCGCCCGCATTGACGACGGAGGCGTCGAAGCGCACGGCCACCTGCCGCACCACGCCCACCTCGCCTTGCGGCGTGACACCGGCGACGCGTGCGGCGTGTGCGTCCTGCGCCGGCCACGCCGCGAGCGCGGCCACGAGCAGCAGCGGCACCCGCCCGGCACGGCCTGGCCGCGCGGCGGTCTTTGCCTCGGAAATGGCCCTGGGCCTCATGCGCGCCTCCTCGCCGACACCGATGCAAACGCAGCGGGCCCCGGCGCCCGGGATTCTGGCCGCAGGCACGCGCGCACCCGTCGCGCGGGCGGAGGAATTTGTTGGCGTTTGAAAGGCGCCGCGCGCGCGGCGGCAGCGTGGGCCGGCGCCGCCGGCGCTGAATCAGCGAGGGTCGTCGCGGTCGCCGCGGTCGCCACGCTGGCGGGCTTCCAGCGCGAGCCGCCGCCGCTCTTCGAGCAAGTGGCGCAGGCGGGTATCGATGATCGAGGCGTCGATGAAGTCGGTGGCGCCGCCGCCGCCGGCCGCGCCGGTGCCGGCGCTCCCACCGCGCGCGACGGCCTGCGCGGCACGCAGGCGGTCGATGGCACCGGCGAGGTCGCCGAGCGCCGCGCGCGACTCGGCGGCGGCGCGCAGGCTGCGCAGCTTCTGGCCGAGCGCGTCGGAGGTGCCGGCGAGCAACTCCCAGGCCGGCGCGTCCTGCCCGTGCTCGCTGAGCCAAGTCTGCAGCGCCTCGGTGCTGGTGCGCACGGCGCCGGCGGCGGCGCGCGCATCGCGCTCGTGCCACTTGAGCGCGGCGCGGGCGCGCAGCGTGAGCAGGCTGCGGTCGTTGCGCGCGAGGGCCGAGGCCGGTGCGTCTGCTGTTGCCGCGCCTGGCGCGCTCTGCGCGCTCTGCGTGCTCTGCGCGCCCGGGGCATCCGGCGTGCTCCGTGCACTCGCGGCCTCCGGCGCGGTCCGCGCAATGGGCGCGGGCTCCGCGGCCGACTCCAACGCACGCCAGGCGCCGGCGCCATCGCCGGAAGCCAGGCGGGCTTCGGCCGGCATGAGCGCGAGCACGCGCTCGGCCTCGGGTTCGCGCGGCACGAGCGTCTGCGCGAGGCGCAAGGCCTGCGCCGCTTGTTCCTCCGCGGCGACACCGCGGCCGAGCGCCGATTGCGCGAGCGCGGCGGAGTAGAGCGCGGCGACGCGGTCGGCCGCCTGCGGCGACGAGGTGCCGCCACCGGCGAGCCGCTGCAGGGCCTGCGGGTTCGGGTCCATCAGCACGCGCGCGCGCGCCTGCATCAGCGCGTGCAGCGCGCTGGCGCGCGGCTGCGGCTCGGTGCGGGCGAGCAGCACGCGGTTGCGTGCTTCGCTGATGCGCTCGACCGTCAACGGGTGCGTGCGCAGGTACGGGAAGGCGCCGCTGTCGGCGACGGCGGCGTTGCCCTGCAGGCGCTCGAACATCTGCGCCATGCCGGCGGTGGCGAAGCCGGCACCGGAGAGCACGGCGAAGCCGATGCGGTCGGCCTCGCGTTCCATCTCGCGCGAGAAGTTGAGCTGCCCCTGCAGCGCCGCGCCCTGCCCGCCCATGATGGCGGCGTTGGCCATGTCGATGTTGTTGGCGCGGCTGGCCGCGAGGATGGCGAGCAGCATGCCCGCGATGCCCACCAGCGAGGTGCTGCGTGCATTGCCCACACCGCGCGCGATGTGCCGCTGCGTGACGTGCGAGAGCTCGTGCGCCAGCACCGAGGCGAGCTGGTCGCGGTTGCCGGTGATGGCGAGCAGCCCCAGGTGCACGCCGACGTAGCCGCCGGGCAGCGCGAAGGCGTTCACCGAGCGGTCGCGCACGAGGAAGATCTCCCACGGGAACTGGCGATCGAGGTTGCTGTCGATGTCGCCGCGCTCGCGCGCCGCCTGCACCAGCGGCTGCCAGAGCGTCTGCATGTAGGCCAGCAGCACGGGGTCGTCGAGCCAGGCGGGGTCGCGCCGCGCCTCGCGCATGATCTGCTCGCCCAGGCGCCGCTCGTCGCCGATGCTCAGGTCTTCGGTGCCGGCGTCGCCGAGGGCGGGCAGGCGCGGCGCAGGCAGATCCTGTGCGAGGCCGGCGGGCGTGGCGAGCGAGAGCGTGGCGCTGAGCGCCAGGCACAGCACGCGGCGGGGCAGTGGGGCAAGGGGTGGCATCAGGCGCGGGCTCTCGCTGAGGGCGCCACGGAGCGTGGCGCCGACCCGATTGGAGCACCCGGCGGACCGGGCGTTCCTCGGCGGGGAGACAATGATGACATTGCCATGTTGCTGAAGGTTGCTCGCGCCATGACCGGCCCTGCGAAGAGGAGGAAAGGGACTCTCACGAGCCCGGCCAAAGGGACGCCGGCGAGCCCGCGCGAAGGCACGCCGGCGAGCCCGCTCACCCACTTCGACGCGCGCGGCGAGGCGCACATGGTTGATGTGAGCACGAAGGCGGCGACGCACCGCGTCGCGCTCGCCGAGGGCTACATCAGCATGCTGCCGGCGACCTTCGAGCTCGTCGCGGCAGGCCGCGCGAAGAAAGGCGACGTCATCGCGGTGGCGCGCATCGCCGCCATCCAGGGCGCCAAGCGCACGGCCGAGCTGGTGCCGCTGTGCCATCCGCTGCCCATCACGCGCGTGGCGGTGGACTTCGAGCTCGACGCGGCCGCGAGCCGCGTGCGCTGCCGGGCGCAGGTGGAAACGGTGGGCGTGACGGGCGTCGAGATGGAAGCGCTCACCGCCGTGCAGGTGGGCCTGCTCACGGTGTACGACATGTGCAAGGCGGCCGACCGCGGCATGGTGATGCACGGCATCCGCGTGCTTGAGAAGCGCGGCGGGAAGTCGGGCGACTGGCGCGCCGCGGCGGCGGGCTGAGGCGCGCCGACGCGCTCATCGCGACGGCGGACTGCGCCAGCGGGGCGAACTCATCGCGCCGGCCGTGCCGGCAGGTACTCGCGCCAATGCGGTGTGCGCTGCGGCGCCCGGCATTGGAAAGGCAGCGGCGGTGCGGGGGGCGCCGCCGCGGCAGGTGCCGCCGCCATCGGCGTGGCCGGCGCGGTCTGCGTGCGCTGCGCGGTCTGCACGCCATGCTCGCCGGGCACCCCGGGCGTGGCAGCCGCGTCGGGCGCCGAAGCCGCTTGGCACGGCGCGAAGAACTCCGCCGCGTCGGGCGAGCGGAATTCGCGCAGCCGCGCGGCGAGATGCCGGGCCAGGTCGTGCCGGCCCTGCGCCTCGAGCCACTCGGCCCAGGCGATCATCAGGCGGCTGTCGAGCAGGTAGTGCGTGGTATTGGCGAACGAGGCCGGCGCATCGCGCATCGCAACGCCGGAGGTGACGGCGGCGTAGTCGGCATGGTGCGAGAAGAGCAGGCTGCGGCGGCCGCGTTCGATGCGCTCGGCCAGCGGCGCTTCACCCTCGGCCGAATCGAAGATGGCGACGACGCGCGTGTAGTCGACGATCGCGAGCGCCGTCCCGAGCACGACCGCCGCGGCGGCGGCGTTGAGCACGAGCGACGGCCGCGCGGGGAGCGGCGCATCGGCGCCTGTCGACCCCGCGTGTGCGTGTGCGTGTGCGTATGCGGATGCGTGCGCGTCCGCGCCCGCCGGCTTGCCGAGCGCGTAGCCCCAGACCCACGCGGCGGGCAACAGGAAGTAGGAGTACCAGAGCGGATATTCGAGCAGGCTGTGCAGGCCGATCATCAGCACCATCAGCACGCCGGCGCGCGCGCCGGCGGTGTCGTCAGGGCCCGCGTTGTGGCCCGCGTCAGGGCGCCGGGCCGGAGCCCGCCAGGCCTGGCGGGCAGCGCGCCACAGGGCCGCGAGCAACAGCGCCATCACGGCCGCAGCGAGCGGCAGCCCGAGCTCGACCGCAAGGTGCAGTGGCAGGTTGTGCGTGTGGTCGAAGAAAGCCCTTGGCCGGTCGGTGAAGGGCGTGAGCGTCCACGCGAAGTTGAACTCGCCGAAGCCGACGCCGGCCCATGGCGACTCGCGGATGAGCGCCAGCGTCTGCGCCCAGATGGCGAAGCGCGCGCTCGAGATGTCGCTCCCTGCTGCCGCGTCCTCGGCCGCGCGCACGGCGCCGCCGAAGGTGCTCTGCGACAGCTTGGCCCATTGGTCCATGCCGGCCCAGGCGAGCGCGTAGAGCAGCGGTGCGGCCAGCAGCAGGATGCGGGTGCGCGGCGCGAGGCGCCGATCGACAGCACCCCAGATGGCGAGCAGCACGACGCTGAGCAGGCCGGTGCGCGAGGCGGTGAGCACGACGCCGAAGACGAAGATCGCCACCAGCGCCGCGCCCAGGCGGCGCGACAGCGCGCCGAGCTCGACCAGCGCCACGGTGGCGATGGTCGACCACAGCAGCAGGCTGCTGAGGTGGTTCGGCTGGCGCAGATTACCCACCGCACGCCCGGCCAGGCTGGTCGAGGCGATCCAGTCGCCGTCGGCCAGGTGGGGGGCGAAGACCTGCACCAGGGCCACGGCCATGTTGAGCAGGCCGGCGATGACCCAGGCGGTGGCGAAGGCGGTGAAGAGGCCGGCAGCACGCGCGTCGCGCCGTGCCGCCGCACCCGCGCAGGCCAGCACCCCGGCAGCGAACAACAGGCCGAGCGCCGAGAAGGCTAGGCTGGCCGGCAAGGACCCCGGTAGCCACGACCAGAGCACACCCAACGCGACAACGGTCGGAACCGACAGCAGAAGTGCAACGCCGCGCCCCGGTGAGCCCGGAGTGGATACGAGCACGAACGCGCCCCACAGCGCCAGAGCCAACGCCTGATTCAGGAAGGTCGGCGAGGGAGACTGGTTGTACGCAAGCAGCGACGGGGAGCATGCGGCGGCAAGGGAGAGCGCGGTTACGCCCCACCGCGAGTGCCGCCGAGTGGAGGACAACGACATGAACATCATTATTGGCGGCGCCTGGCGAACCAACGCCTCGTTTGCCGCGCCGGCGAATCAGCTCGGTTGCTCGGGGGGGACAGAGATTGATCGCAGTTCGGGATAGCGTGTCGTCAACTCGCGCCACGCATCGCGCATCTCGGCGCACCGTGGTGCAGGATGCATGTGGCACAGGCTGCGCAGAGTGGCCTCGGCCTCGGCGTGCTGCCCATTGAGGCCTGCGGCTGTGGCGTAGCGCAGCATGACGCCAGGGTAGCCGAAGCGCCCGGCCACTTGCCGCATCCAGGCAAGATCGGCGGCAGGCATGTCGGGCTGCGCGCGGCTGGCCGCGAAGCGATGCAGCTGGTTGAGCTGTGTCAGCACGAGATGCGGATCCGTCACAGGGTGCTGCGGCTGCGGCGATATGCGGGCGGCCTCCATGCGCAGTTCTCGGAAAGCCGCCTCGGCATTCGGGTACTCGATGGCGACGGGGATGAAGATGACGGCATAGACCAAGACAGCCATGCGGGCGGCTCGTGCAGAGAGCCGCACAGCGGGCAGAGGCACCCGACGACCGGACATGCCGCACAGGATGCCGACCGGAACCAGGAAGTACGCATAAGTGTGCGGATACTCCAGGAGCGCGTGGATCAGGACTCCCAGGGCAGCCATCGTTGACCAGAATCCCCACGGATCGCGGCACTCACGGAGCGTCCGGTAGAACCAGAACAAGAGTGCGCAGGACATGGCCACCCCAAGCGGAATGCCAGTCCAGATCACCAGATCGAGGACGACGTTGTGTGCGTGCGCAATGTGTTCACCGATCGGGGCGTGGTCACCAGCGGCTCGCATCTGCGCAGCCGAGACCTGCGTCCAGCCGTACCCGAACCACGGCTCACGAAGCGCTGCATCCGTCAAGGTGATCCAGTGGCCGGGGCGTGTTCCGCCGCTCTGGAGAGCTTGTTCCACCGAACGCCCGAGGTCGAACCCGAACAAGAGGCGGTTGACGGAGGACCATGCCGCGGTGAAGGCCAGGTAGACGCCTCCCCAGGCCACGCAAGTCGAGGGTCCGGGACTCAGGAGCAGGCGGCGGCGGGTCGCAAACGACAGGACGCACAGGGCACCCAGCTGCAGCAAGGCCGTGCGCGATCCCGATGCCGCCATCCCCGCCACCAGCCAAACGGCGGCAAGCCAGGTGGTACCGCTGGCGAGCATGCGGTACTGCCGCAAGAGGGCAACGGCGACAAGGCCGATGAAGGAGAGCGTGCTGAGATGATTGGGCTGGGCGACATTGCCAAACGGGCGCGAACTGGGCGGCCGATCGACCGACCAGAGGCCGAAGGTGCCCGGGGCCAGCCACTGTTCCAGGGCAACACCGACCGAAAGCACCGCCGCCATGGCCAAGCCGCTGAGCAATGCGTAGGCCGGCGGTGGCACCTTTGCGTCCGATGGACCATCGTCGGCCATGGACGAGCCACAGAGCAGCGCCACGGCGAACGCGGACAGATAGATAAGTACCAGATGGGCGTCGCCGCGGTAATAGATTCGTCCGGTTGCCCACTGCAGCACCACAGACGAAGCCGCTACGGCCAGCAGCGTGAGCCAGAGCCGATCGATCTTTGCGGTGCCTTTGATGACCCACGGAGCCACCAGCGCCAATGTGAGTAGTGCCCAGCCATCGGACCAGGCGCTCAGCCAAGGCGGATAGTGGTTGGGGATCAACCACGCGGCCGGCAGCAAGAAAAGGAGGCCGGCGGCAATGCGTTCGGCGATGGGTTTCATGCCGGCGGATGCAGGCGGCCAAAAAGAGGATCAGGCAGCCGAAGCTGCCTGACCATTGAGAGAACCGAACGAAAGTCGGTGCTACTTGCAAGAGCCTGGCCGATACCGGCGGTCGACCGTGCCGCTGCAGGTCCAGCTGGTGATATTGCCGCCCGCGGCGATGGTGCCATTGGGGGTCAGCGTGATCGTATCGTTGCCAGCCGTGATCGCGGCGATGTTGCGGACCGTCACCGTGATGACACCGGCGTTGCTCGTGGCGAGGTTGCCGACGTATTGGGTGCTACCGCTGCCTTCCCCGCAGCCCCAGTTGTTGGCGGTGGGGAGCGAGCCGCTGGAGCTCTGAATCGCCTCGGTGATGGTCGTGCGGCACGCAGACGCGGCCAGGATGGCCTCGGAGACCTTGGCCCGGACCGTGTAGTCCTGGTAGGCGGGCAGCGCAACGGCGGCCAGGATGCCGATGATCGCCACGACGATCATCAGTTCGATGAGGGTGAAACCCTGCTGGATGCGACGCTTCATGGATCAATGTCCTTTACATTTGGTTGCGCAGAGGAGCGAACGGCCCCCTTCGCTATTGGAGGCGCAGCAACTCGATCGGCGCGCTTCGTGTGTGCCGCGCGCTCTTTGCGGTTGCCTGGGCGACTTACTTGCAAGAGCCGGGCCGGTACCGGCGGTCAACCGTACCGCTGCACGTCCAGCTATTAATGGTACCGCCCGCGGAGATGGTGCCGTTCGGTGTCAGCGTGATGGTATCGGCGCCAGCCGTGATCGCGGCGATGTTGCGGACCGTCACCGTGATGACGCCGGCATTGTCCGTGGCGAGGTTGCCGACATACTGGGTGGTGCCGCTGCCCTCGCCGCAGCCCCAGTTGTTGGCGGTGGGGAGCGAGCCGCTGGAACTCTGAATCGCCTCGGTGATGGTCGTACGGCACGCGGATGCGGCCAGGATGGCCTCGGAGACCTTGGCTCGGACCGTGTAGTCTTGGTAAGCCGGCAGCGCGACGGCGGCGAGGATGCCGATGATCGCCACGACGATCATCAGTTCGATCAGGGTGAAACCTTGTTGGATGCGACGCTTCATGAGGCAGGCTCCTGTGAGAGGCAGGTGAGTTAGGCAACCCCTAAGACCGCACGGGCCGTGCCAGAGGGAACTGATGAGTCCCGCGTGATTGCCATCACGCGCAGTGACAAGATTCGTCGCTTTCGAGGCCAGTGAGGCGCCCGGAATGTCGCGACTGACGCGTTTTGTCGGTCGCCGCGCGCCAGCCCTCAGTCGGCCAGCGCCAGTACCTGTCCCGACTGCAGCGCCTGCACGCGATGGCGGTCGCCGAGGCCGGCGATCTCGGACATCACGGCGTCGACTTCGCCGGGCTTGATGTGGGTGATATACACGTCAACGCCGGTGCTGGGCAACTGGGCCAGTTCGGCGCCCAGCATCGCCGGGCACAGGTGCCCGCTGATCGAGGCCAGCTCGCGCTCATCGTCGCGGAAGGCGGTCTCGATGATGAGTATCCGCAGCCGTAGTTGCGAGAGCCGCCGCCACAGCGCCGGGTTGGGGCCCGTGTCGCCCGTGAACACCCAGGCGCCCTCGCTGCCGTGCACGGCATAACCAACGGCCGGCACTGTATGGGCGGCACTCAGCACTTCGACGCGCCGGCCGGCGACCTCGACGATGTCGCCGATCTCGATGGGACGAAATGCAAGCACGGGCGCGTCGACGGTGGGCAGGCGTGTGAAGTCGGGCCAGATGACGCCGTTCAACACGTGGAGCTTGAGCGCCGCGATCGTCGCCGGCAAGGCATGGACCAATACCGGCGGCCGGTCGAGCGCGGCTCGGCGCCGTGTCACGCTGTCAGCGAGCAACCCGATCGATAGCACATGGTCCAGGTGCGAATGGGTGATGAAGATATGGTCGACGCGCGACATCTCATCCAGCGTGAGGTCGCCGACGCCCGTGCCCGCGTCGATGAGCACGGTCTCGTCGAGGAGGAAGGAGGTGGTTCGGCTGCCGGCCGCGATGGAACCGGAGCAGCCCAGGACACGGATCTGCATGAATTGGAAGGCGTTGAGCCGGACGCAATGCTCGCCGCGCGAGCACGCGGCCGCAAGGCAAGGCTTCCCATTACATGCGCAATCCGGTCTAGGGGAATCACGGGGGAGGGTACCCCGTGAAAAACCGCCGCCGCTGAGCGCCAAGCCTGGCTCCGCCAGACCGCCAAAGTGAGCGGCGCGCCAGCGCCCGCTCGTGTGCGGCAAGTTAGAGCCGCGCTCCGCAGGAGCGCCAGGCGCTAACGGTAGACGAACTGCATCTGCGTGCCGGCAAGCTCGATCACGTCGCCATTGCGCAGCGGCACGGAGTCGCCGACGAGCGGCGCACCGTTGATGCTCGGCCGCTGCGCGCCCTCGACGTGGGCGAACGTATAGCCGTTGGGCCGCTTGGTGATCGAAGCCACCTGCACGCCGGGCTTCCCGACCGTGGTCACGACCTTGGTCAGGGCCACCTCGCGACCGGCGGCCGCGCCATTGAGCACCTTGATCATGGCGGCCTGCACGGCGGCGGCAGACGCAGCAGCCGGTGCGGGCGCCGCAGGCGCGGCCGCGGCGTGACCCGAGGCCATCGGGCTCGGGGCCTGGAACGGCGGCGGTGCCGAGCCGCCCGGCCGCATGATCATCGTCTTCTCGTACTCGCCGGAGTCATCGACGAGGTACTTGATCTTGTACTTGCCGATCTCGACCGTGTCGTTGTGGGCCAGCAGCTGCTTCTTGATGGCCTTGCCGTTGATGTAGGTGCCGTTCGTGCTGTTGAGGTCTTCGATGAAGACATCGCCGCCCACCATCTGCAGCACCGCGTGCTCGCCGCTGACGGCGAGGTTGTCGATGACGATGTCGTTGTAGGGACGGCGGCCCAGGGTGGTCTTGTCCTTGGTGATCTGGACTTCCTTGATGACCACACCGTCGAGCGAAACGACCAGCTTGCCCATGAATGCCCTCAGTCGAGTCCGCCGCCCGTTGCAGCGGCCGTGCGTCCGTGTTGTAGATGTGACGCTTCTTCCGCGTCCTGCGGCTGCCCGGCGCCGCCGCCCACTAGCGCCTGAACGGCCACCATGAACGGGAAGGCACGCTCGCTCCACCGGAGGCGCGAGCCAGGATCACCGAGATATTATCCTTTCCGCCCGCATCGTTGGCGGCGGCTATGAGTGCGCGCGCACATTCGGGCAGCTCGTCGTGAGCCTGCAACAGCTGTTCGAGGCCGGGGTCGTCGACCATGTCCGACAGGCCGTCGGAGCACAGCAGGAAGAGGTCGCCGTTCTGCACTTCGTGCTGGTGCGTCTCGAGCAGCACGTTGTCTTCGACGCCCACGGCACGCGTGACGAGGTTCTTGTTGGCCGAGAACGCGGCCTGCTCGGGCGTGATGAGGCCGGCGTCGATCTGCTCCTGCAGCAACGAATGGTCGCGCGTGATCTGCGCGAGCTTGCCGCCGCGCAGCCGGTAGCAGCGCGAATCGCCGACGTGTCCGAGCAGCAGGCGGCCTTCACGGAAGACGGCCACGACGAGCGTCGTGCCCATGCCTGCGTACTGCGGGTTGGCGTTGGCGGCCTCGAAGATGGCGCGGTTGGCGTTCTCGACGCAGATGTCCATCGCGCGGCGCACCTCGGCGTCGCTGGCCTGGCTGCTGGCTTCGCGCAGCCAGCGCCCGAGCTCGGTGGCGATGAACGAGGTGGCCATGTGGCTGGCCACCTCGCCGGCGTTGTAGCCACCCATGCCGTCGGCGAGGACGGCCAGCGCGACGGCGTCGTCGGTGGCCACCGAATCCTCGTTGTTGCTGCGCGCGCGGCCCGCATCGACTGCGGCGGTGAGCTCGATCGTCATGGGCGCGAAGCAGGCTTTTCGGGAGCGGCGGGGCTGCCGATTGTGCAACGAAAGGCGCTGATGGCCTTGCCGCTGCAGGCGCACTTGGCGTGACTTCGGTCCGGCCGCCCGTGGCGCCAGCCCGCCCAAACGTGCAGGCGCGCACGCTCGGTAGGGCGCTTCCAGACTGCGACGCGGCTCACGGGGCGCCGGGCGCGGCGCCCGGCTGCGGTTCGGCTGGCAGGTCAGACAGCACCCCCTCGAGTTCGCGCGCGAGTGTCTGCGCGTCCGGTGGCCGGCGCTCCTTGTCCTTTTCCAGCAGCTGCGCCACCAGCGCCGAAAGTGCCGGCGGCGTCTGCGGCCGCAGACGATGCACCGGCGGCGGCGCGAGCTGGCTCACCTGGCGCAGCAGCGCGCCCAGCGAAGGAGCCTCGTGTGGCAGCCGTCCGGTCAGCAACTCGAAGAGGACGACGCCCACGGAATACAGATCGGACCTTGCATCCTGCGCTCCCTCGGCCAGTTGCTCGGGCGACATGTAGGCGGGAGTACCCGCCAGGATTCCGGTGCGGCTGCGCTGCAGATCGGACAGGCGCGCCAGGCCGAAGTCTGCGAGCTTGACCTGGTGCGCTCGTTCGTCGACGAGGATGTTGGCGGGCTTGATGTCCCGGTGCACGATGCCTGCGGCATGGGCATGCGCCAGCGCGCGCGCGATACGGGCCACGATATCCACGGCGAGGCGGACCGGGACGGGCCGGTGTCCATGGCGGTAGCGGCCGAGCTCGCCGCCGGCGATGTACTCCATGGCCATGAAGGCCAGCCGGCCCACCTGGCCGGTGTCGAACAGGCGCACGATGCCTGGGTGATCCAGGCGTCGGCTGGACGCGACCTCGCGCTCGAAGGCGTGGCGCAACTGCCCTTCGTCGCTGCCACCGAGATCGAGCACCTTCAATGCGACCTCCGTGCCGACGGCGTTGCGCGCCAGGTAGACCGCACCCATGCCGCCATGCCCCAGCAGCCGTTCGATGCGATACCCGGCAAGCAGCGTTCCAGGTGCGGGTTCGGCCTCGTTCGAGGTCACCGTGCGGCCCCCTGGGCGATGTGGAGTCGGTGCATGTTACGGTGCCGCCGCCGCCTGGCATCTCGTGACGCCGAGGCCGCAGCGTCTCGGGCCCCGCCCCGCCCGCCGCATCCTGCGGGTTCGCGCCGGCTATCGTTGCCGCGAGGCAGTTGCCAGAATCGACTCACGGGCACGTGCCGGAGCTGCCGGCCGGAATGTGGCCCGGTCACGGCCCCCACAAGATGCCGGAGGACGGTGCCCATGGACATCCTGGCCTGGATGGCGGTCGCGGTCTTCGCGATCACCATCGTCGTCGTCATCACAAACATCGTCGACAGTACGGTGGCCGCGCTCGTCGGGGTCATCGTGATGATCTGGATCGGCATCATGAGCGACGTCGATGCCTTCGGCCTCGTCGACTGGAACGTGATGGCCATCCTGGTCAGCGTCTGGATCATCGCCTCCTACTTCGGCAAGACGGGGGTGCCGAGCTGGCTGTCGGTGCAGGCGCTCAGGCTGTCGGGGGGGCGGCCGGGCGCGCTGGTGATCATCTTGTCGGTTCTGGCGGGCGTGATCTCGATGTTCGTCGACAACGTCGTCGTGATCCTGATGATGGCACCGGTGGCGTTGCCGTTGGCGCGTGCGTTGAAGCTGCCGGTGACGCCGATGGTGCTGATGATCGGCTTCGCCGCGAACTTCATGGGCTCGGCGATGTTGCTCGGCGACCTGCCGCCGCAGATGCTGCACAGCGTGGCCGGCGCCGAGTTCATGGACTTCTTCTGGCTGCATGGGCGGGCGTCGTCCTTCCCGATCCTGATGCTGACCTTCGCGCTGACGCTGGCAGCGATGTACGCGTATGGCTTTCGCGGCTACGGGCGCCAACAGGTGGACCTGGATGCGCTCGGCATCGAAACGCATGTCCCGAACCGGCTCTTCGCTGCGGTCGTCGTTGCTTGGTTCCTGCTCACGGTGGTCGGCATGGCCTTTCGCCAGGCGCTCGGAGTGAAGCTCGGCTTCATCGCCATGACCGGCGCCATCTCGCTCGTCCTGCTGCTGGAGATCCTCGGCGAGCGGGTCAAGGCCCCGGCGTTCGAGAAGGTGCTGGAAGAGCTGGACTGGCGCGCCATCTTCTTCTACATCGCGCTGTTTGCGTTGGTAGGCGGACTGGAGAAGATGCACATCCTCGAGGCCCTGGCCGCGCAACTGAAGCCCGTCTTCACCGAGAGCTATGCGCTCGGCGCAACGCTGATGTACTGGATCACCGTACCCATCGTCGGCATCGTCGAGCACGACGCCTACATCCTGACCTTCCTGCACACCATCAAGGGGCTGGAGGCCGACGGCGTGCCGCCTTGGCCCCTGTGGTGGATGCTGCTGTGGTCGGGCACGCTCGGCAGCAACCTCACGGTGGCCGGCGCGCCGGCGCTGTACGCCGCACTCAACATCTGCCAGCGCGAGGAGAAGCGCAGGGTGTCGCTGCGCGAGTTCCTCGCCTGGAGCGTGCCGTTCACGCTCGTCGCCTCGGGCGTGTGTTATGTGCTGGGCATGCTCGTCTGGGTGTTGCCCTACGCGAAGTGAATCGACGGGAGCGTTCGATGTACAAGCATCTCCTGATCCCCACCGATGGTTCCGCGCCCAGCGCGCATGCGATTGCGCATGGCGTCGCCGTCGCCAAGGCCACGGGGGCACGAGTCACCGGGATTTTCGTCGCCCCGGCGCCGACGCCGCTGGTCTTCGAGGGCTTGCTGCCCGTGGGTTATGTGCAGCCCGAAGAGCACGCCGCCATGTCTGCCGCCGCTGCGGCCCGATACCTCGGCGCCATCGAGAAGGCGGCGCAGCAGGCCGGCGTGCCCTACGAGGGCGTCACGGTCACCGGCGAATATGCGGCAGACGCCATTCTCGAGGCGGCGGTCAAGCGCAAGTGCGACCTCATCGTGATGGCGTCGCACGGGCGCCGCGGCCTGGCGCACGCACTGCTTGGCAGCGAGACGCAGAAGGTGCTGTCGCGCGCGAAGATCCCGGTGCTGGTGTGCCGCTGAGTCCGGCCTCGGCCGTCGGGTGGACGCTTACTTGACGACAAGTACCGGCACCGGCGAATGCTCGAGCGTGCCCTGAGCGACCGAGCCGAGCAGGGCGCCGGTGTGGGTTCCGAGGCCCCGCGTGCCCATCACGACCAGGTCGCAGGCGAGGTTGCGCGCCAGTTCGGCGATGGACGGTCCGGGGTCGCCGATCGGGTGATGCTCCTGGAAGGGCTGGCCGGCGGCTTGCAGCAGGGCGCGGGCGGGAGCGAGCGCCGCGTCGCTGCGCTCACGGTGATAGTCCTCGACGGACCGACCGGAGACGAACTTGGTCACGTCACCGGGCAGGGGCCGCTGCACATTGACCAGGTGCACCTCGAGCTGCTGGTCGCGCAGGTCGTTGCGCAAGGTGAGCAGCCGCTGTACGGCCAGCATGGAAGGAGGTGAGCCATCGGCGGCGAGCAGCACGCGGTGCAGCGACGGCGCACCCGCCGGCACCGCCGCCACGACCGGAGCCTGCAGCGCGGCTGCAGCGGCGGCGGCGGCCGTCTTGCGCGACGCGAGCCATTTGCCGATGACGACCACGGCAACGGAAAAGGCAAGGGGGGCACCCCAGTGCAGAAACGCCGCCCTCGCGTCGACCCACGGCTTGTCGATCGGATCGGTGACGGCCATGTCGCCTGCCACCCAGCCCAGAAGCGCCGCGCCGAGGGTGATGATGATGGGGAACTTCTCCATCAGCGTCAGCAGCACTCGACTGGCGAAGACGACGAGCGGGATCGAGATCCCCAGGCCGATGATCAGCAGGAGGTTGTTGCCCTTCGCCGCCGCGGCCACCGCGATGACGTTGTCCAGGCTCATCACCAGGTCGGCGAGCAGGATGGTCTTGATCGCGCCGGCCAGGCCGGTCACCGCCTCGCCCGCGCCATCGCCCTCCTCGTCGGGCACGAGCAGCTGAATGGCTATCCACAGCAGCAGCGCGGCGCCGACCAGCTTGAGGTAAGGCAGCCGCAGCAGTTCCACGGCGACGATCGTCAGCGCAATGCGCATCACGACGGCGGCGCCGCTGCCCCAGGCAATGGCCCGCTTCTGCTGGTGCGCGGGCAGGCCCCTGGCGGCGAGGGCAATGACGACCGCGTTGTCGCCGGACAGCACGATATTGACGCCGATGATCTGCGCCAGCGCGATCCAGAACTCGGGCTCGTACATCACGGGGGTCTCCTCCAGCCGACCGCGACCTTGCGGGGCATGTTGTCGCTATTGAGCGCGCAGTCTAGATGAGCGACCTTGCCGCGATGCTGCGGGAAGTACATACGCGCGCGCTCACGCCACGAGCGCGCGGAGAGGCGGGGAGGCGGAGAGGCGGCGGAGCGCCGGCCTACTTGACGACCAGCACAGGTACGTTCGCGTGTGCAATCGTGCCTTGCGTGACCGAGCCGATGAGGGCCGCGGTGTGCGAGCCGAGGCCGCGGGCTCCCATCACGATCAGGTCGCAGCCCAGGGCGCGCGCTGCCTCCGACAGCACGGCGCCCGGCTCGCCGACATGGCGATGCTCGTGCACGCGCGCGCCGGCGGCGGCGGCCACCGCGCGTGCCGGCGCCAGGGCCAGCTCCCCGCGCTCGCGCTGGTAGTCCTCGACCGTGCGGCCGGCAATGAAGCGCGTGACGTCGGAGGGAAGCGGGCGCTGGACATTGACGAGATGCACTTCGAGATCGGTGCCGCAACGCACGTCGTCTCGCAAGGCAAGGGCGCGGCGCAAGGCCTTTTCGGCGCCGGGCGAGCCGTCCACCGCCACCGCTACGCGCTTGATCAGGGTCGGGCCGGCGGCCACGACCCCTTCGACTTGCGGCATCGGCGCGCGCGCAGCCGCGGCGCGCGCCGCGAGCCAGCGACCGGCGGCGAACACGAGAAGGGCGCCGGCCACGCCGGCCGCATAGTGGACCCGGGGCACCACGTCCGGAGAACCGGGGCCGTCGGCCGGGAGCGTAGGCACCCATGCCGCCAATGCCGGGTCGCTGACGGCCATCGTTCCAGCGATCCATCCGAGCAGCATGCCGCCGACGGCGATGATCACCGGATAGCGGTCCATCAGCTTGACCACGAGCTGGCTGCCCCAGACGATGATGGGGATGCTCACGAGCAGGCCGAAGACCACCAGCGGCATCGTGTTGCCGTGGCCCGCGCCCTCGGCCGCGCCGGCGATCGCGAGGACGTTGTCCAGGCTCATCACGAAGTCGGCCACGATGACCGTCTTCACGGCGCCCCAGAGCTTGTCGGAGGCGGCAATGTTGCCGTGGCCGTCACCGTGGTCCGGCAGCAGCAGCTTTGCGCCGATCCACAGCAGCAGCGCGCCGCCGACGAGCTTGATGAAGGGAATCGCGAGCAGCGTGAGCGCGAAGAAGATCAGGAGCACGCGCAGCACGATGGCGCCGGCCGTGCCCCAGAGGATTCCCCGGGTGCGCTGCGCTGGCGGCAGCGAACGGCAGGCGAGCGCGATGACGACCGCGTTGTCGCCGCCGAGAAGGATGTCGATGAGGATGATCTGGCCGACCGCCGCCCAGAAGTCGACCGAAGTGAACATGTCCATGCCGCAGCTCCGCATGGCACGCGGGAGGGTCGCCGCCGGAACTGGGCTGCGCGCGCGCGGAGGCCGGCATGATGGTGGCGACCCTGCCGGTTGGCTATTTCCCCCGGGCGTGCTGAGGGCATCACCACGGTCGAACGCGACCTCCCGGCGCGGCGCCGGAGTGGGGAGGTTGAAGCGCGCCGCCTGCTGGCAGCGCCGGGCTCAGAGCAGGCTCTTGAGCAGCCGAGCCATCTCGCTCGGGTTGCGCGTGACCTTGAAGCCGCACTCTTCCATGATCGCGAGCTTGGCGTCGGCCGTGTCGGCGCCGCCGCTGATGAGCGCGCCGGCGTGGCCCATGCGCTTGCCCGGCGGCGCGGTGACGCCGGCGATGAAGCCGACCACCGGCTTCTTCATGTTCGCCTTGCACCAGCGCGCGGCCTCGGCCTCGTCGGGGCCGCCGATCTCGCCGATCATGATCACGGCGTCGGTGTTCGGGTCGTCGTTGAACAGCCGCATCACGTCGAGGTGCTTCAGGCCGTTGATCGGGTCGCCGCCGATGCCGACCGCGCTGCTCTGGCCGAGGCCGATCTCGGTGAGCTGAGCCACCGCCTCGTAGGTGAGCGTGCCCGAGCGGCTGACCACGCCGATGCGGCCGGCGCGGTGGATGTGGCCGGGCATGATGCCGATCTTGATCTCGTCGGGCGTGATCACGCCCGGGCAGTTGGGGCCGAGCAGCAGCGTCTGCTTGCCGCCGGCCGCTTCCTTCGCCTTCATCTTGTTGCGCACCGTCAGCATGTCCTTGATCGGGATGCCTTCGGTGATGCAGACGACGAGGTCGAGGTCGGCCTCGACGGCTTCCCAGATGGCGTCGGCGGCGCCGGCCGGCGGCACGTAGATGACGCTGACGTTGGCGCCGGTGGCCTTCTTCGCGTCCTTGACGCTGGCGTGGATGGGGATGCCTTCGAAGCTCTCGCCCGCCTTCTTCGGGTTGACGCCGGCGACGAAGCAGGCCTTGCCATTGGCGTAGGCCTGGCAGCCCTTGGTGTGGAACTGGCCGGTCTTGCCCGTGATGCCCTGCGTCATCACGCGCGTGTTCTTGTCGATCAGGATGCTCATTGTCGTTTCTCGCGGCTCGCTCGGCTTACTTCACTGCGGCGACGATCTTGGTCGCCGCCTCGGCCATGGTGTCGGCGCTGATGATCGGCAGGCCGCTCTCGGCCAGCATCTTCTTGCCCAGGTCCTCGTTGGTGCCCTTCATGCGCACCACCAGCGGCACCGACAGGTTCACCGCCTTGCAGGCGCTGATCACGCCTTCGGCGATGGTGTCGCACTTCATGATGCCGCCGAAGATGTTGACGAGGATGCCCTTCACGCTCTTGTTCTTGAGCATGATCTTGAAGGCCTCGGTCACCTTCTCGGCCGTGGCGCCGCCGCCGACATCGAGAAAGTTGGCCGGCTCGCCGCCGAAGAGCTTGATGGTGTCCATCGTCGCCATCGCGAGGCCGGCGCCGTTGACGAGGCAGCCGATGTTGCCGTCGAGGCTGATGTAGCTGAGGTCGAACTTGCTCGCCTCGACCTCGGCCGCGTCCTCTTCGTCGAGGTCGCGGTAGGCGACGATGTCGGGGTGGCGGAAGAGCGCGTTGGCGTCGAAGTTGAACTTGGCGTCCAGGGCCTTGATGCTCCCGTTGCCCTCGAGGATGAGCGGGTTGATCTCGGCCAGCGAGGCGTCGGTGGCCATGTAGCACGCGTAGAGCTTCTTGAGCACGTCCACCGCCTGCGGCTGGCTGGCCGCGGGCACGCCGATGCCGACGGCGAGCTGCAGTGCTTGCGCATCGGTGAGGCCGGTGAGCGGGTCGACGAAGACCTTGAGGATCTTCTCGGGCGTGCTGTGCGCCACCTCCTCGATGTCCATGCCGCCTTCGCTGCTGGCCATCATCGCCACCTTCTGCGTCGCGCGGTCGGTGAGCGCGGCCAGGTAGTACTCCTTCTGGATGTCGGCGCCTTCTTCGACGAGCAGGCGGCGCACCTTCTGGCCTTCGGGCCCGGTCTGGTGCGTCTTCAGCTGCATGCCGAGGATCTGCCCGGCGAGCTGCTCGACCTCGGCCATGCTGCGCGCCAGCTTGACGCCGCCACCCTTGCCGCGGCCGCCGGCGTGGATCTGCGCCTTCACCACCCAGACCTTGCCACCGAGCTTCTGCGCCGCCTCGACCGCTTCGCGCACGCTGAAGGCGGGGTAGCCGCGCGGCACGGGCACGCCTTGGGCGCGCAAGACCTCCTTGGCCTGGTATTCGTGGATCTTCATCGGGTTGTCCTCGACCTCTTCGGATGGGCCGCTGCGGCACGGCGGCAGCGCGGGCGGATGGGGTGGCCGATCGACAACCTGGGGGCTGCATTCGCTGCGCGCCCCGGAACGCGCGTTCGGGCGGCGGCAAATTTAGCATGCGGGCCAGTGGTGCCGGCTTACTGCGCCGGGCTGGCGGTCAGCCTTCCGCGTCGGGCGGCGACGTGTTTCCCACGATGCGGCGGATGACGTCGGCGTCGAAGCCCCGCCCGGCCAGAAAGCGAATCTGGCGCGCCCGTTCGCGAGGATCGGAGGGTGTCTGCCCGAAGCGGCGGCGCCACAGGTCCTGCGCGCGCTCGTACTCGGTGGCACGCGACTGCTGCACGGTGCTGCGCACCAGGTCGGGTGCCAGGCCCTTGGCCAGCAGCGTCTGCTTCAGGCGGCGGCTGCCGAATCGCGAGCCCTGCGAGGCGAGCATCGACTCGGCGGCGCGTTCATCGCTCAAGAGCCCATGTGCGGCGAGCTCGTCGAGCGTGCGGCGCACCTGTTCGGCGGCTTCGACGTCGATGTCGACGTCGGCGGCGCGCGGTCCGGGGCCGCCGGAGCCGCCGGAGCCGCCGGGGGCCGCTTCGCGGCCGCGCTCGCCGGCTCGCCGCGCGGCGCTCAAATGGGCGGTGAGCTTGCGCTCGAGCTCCACGCGCGTGTGCTCGCGGCGCGCCAGATGTCGCAGCGCACGCGCCTTGAGTGAGAGCGTCGGCGAAGGCGCGTTCAAGGCCGCTCGCGTAGGGGTGAAGTCGGGGTGAAGGCGGGGTGCAGTCGGGCGAGGTCTGGGCAACGCCTGGGTAACGCCTGGGCGACACCCGTGTGACGCGTGGGGTGACGCGTGGGGTGGCGCCCGGGTGAGGCTTCAGGCGGGGGCTGCCGCCTCGCCGCCCACCGGCGGCACGCCCATCGCCTCGCGCACCTTGTTCTCGATCTCGCGGGCGAGTTCGGGGTTCTCGCGCAGGAACTCGCGCGCGTTGTCCTTGCCCTGGCCGATCTTCTCGCCGTTGTAGGCGTACCAGGCGCCGCTCTTGTCGACGACGCGGGCGTTGGCGCCCATGTCGATGATTTCGCCCTCGCGGCTGATGCCTTCACCGTAGAGGATGTCGAACTCGGCCGTCTTGAAGGGCGGCGCGACCTTGTTCTTGACGACCTTGACCTTGGTCTCGCTGCCGATGACCTCTTCGCCCTTCTTGATGTTGCCGGTGCGGCGGATGTCCAGGCGCACCGAGGCGTAGAACTTGAGCGCGTTGCCGCCGGTCGTCGTCTCGGGGTTGCCGAACATGACGCCGATCTTCATGCGGATCTGGTTGATGAAGATGACCATCGTGTTGGTCTTCTTGATCGTCGCCGTCAGCTTGCGCAGCGCCTGGCTCATCAGGCGCGCCTGCAGGCCGGGCAGCGAGTCGCCCATCTCGCCTTCGAGTTCGGCCTTGGGCGTGAGCGCGGCCACCGAGTCGATGACGACGAGGTCGATGGAGCCCGAGCGCACGAGCGCGTCGACGATCTCGAGCGCCTGCTCGCCGGTGTCGGGCTGGCTGATGAGCAGGTCCTGCAGGTTGACGCCGAGCTTCTGCGCGTACTGGATGTCGAGCGCGTGCTCGGCGTCGATGAAGGCGCAGGTGCCGCCGACCTTCTGCATCTCGGCGATGACCTGCAGCGTGAGCGTGGTCTTGCCCGACGACTCCGGGCCGTAGATCTCGACGACGCGGCCGCGCGGCAGGCCGCCGACGCCGAGCGCGATGTCCAGCCCGAGCGAGCCGGTGGAGACGACCTGGATGTCCTCGATCTTCTCGCCCTCGCCCAGGCGCATGATCGAGCCCTTGCCGAACTGCTTCTCGATCTGCGCCAGCGCCGCCTGCAGGGCCTTGGCCTTCTCGGTGTTGAGTGCCTTCACGGGTGCGTCCATCGTCGACTCTCCTGTAGCGGTTTTGCCCTGGCTTGGCGGATGACCGGGATTGGCGCCTTGATGCGCGGGTTGGCGGCGATTATGGGTCAACCGCTGGATATCTGTACAGCTCTTTCGAGGGTGCGCAGCCGACGAACCGCCTCCCCCGACAGGGGCCTCCATCCCGGGGTTGTGCCCGCATGATCGGTGAACGATCGGGGGTTTGTCGCGAGGGCGTTCATGCGACAGGGCTCCCTAGAATGAGCCACAGGAGACAAGCGGTCGATGCGAATCCTCATCGCCGAAGACGACCAGGTGCTGGCCGATGGCCTGTTGCGCTCTTTGCGCTCGGCCGGCTACGCCGTCGACCAGGTGGCCAACGGGTCGGAAGCCGACGCCGCACTCGCGGCGCACGAGTTCGACCTGGTGATCCTGGACCTCGGCCTGCCCAAGCTGCACGGCTTCGAGGTGCTGCGCAAGCTGCGCGGGCGGGCCAGCAGCGTGCCGGTGCTGATCCTCACGGCGGCCGACAGCGTCGAGCAGCGCGTCAAGGGGCTGGACCTCGGTGCCGACGACTACATGGCCAAGCCGTTCTCGCTGCAGGAGCTCGAGGCGCGCGTGCGCGCCCTCATGCGGCGCGGCCTCGGCACCGCCTCCAATCTGCTCAAGCACGGCCCGCTCACCTTCGACGCCAGCGGCCGCGTCGCCTACCTCAACGACCAGATGGTCGAGCTGTCGGCGCGCGAGCTCAGCCTGCTGGAAGTGCTGCTGCAGCGGGCAGGCCGCCTGGTGAGCAAGGACCAGCTGGTGGAGCGCCTGTGCGAGTGGGGCGACGAGGTCAGCAACAACGCCATCGAGGTCTACATCCACCGCCTGCGCAAGAAGATCGAGCATGGGCCGGTGCGCATCGCCACCGTACGCGGCCTGGGCTACTGCCTGGAGAAGATCACCAGCTGAGGCCTCACCGGGCGCACCGCCCGGCCTCGACGCGATGAACGATCCGCGGCCGCCGCCACTGACCGCCACCCCACCGCTGCGCAGCGGCGTCCGGCCCGTGCGCGACCCGCGCCAGGCGCTGCGCGGACCCAACGGCGTCTTCGCGCGCTCCGAGCGCGACCCGCGCTCGCTCTTCGGCGAGATGCTCGACTGGGTGCTGGCGCCATTGCTGTTCCTGTGGCCGATGAGCCTCGCGCTCACCTGGATCGTGGCGCAGAACATCGCGCACCAGCCGTACGACGCCGAACTGGCCCGCCTCGTGCAGGCGCTGGCCGCGCATGTGACGGTCGGGCGCGAGCCGCTCATCCGGCGGCCCGGGCGCCTGCAGGTGGCGGCCGAGATCGAGCGCACCGCGCAGACGATGGTCTTCGGCGACGACGAGCTGCAGCGCTGGTTCCAGGTGCTGGGGCGGCGGGGCGAATTCCTGGCCGGCGACGCCGCGCTCGCCGTACCCACCGGCGAGCCGGAGGCGGCCGGCACCGTGTACTTCCGCGACGACGTGCTGCACGACGACCCCGTGCGCGTGGCCTACCTGTGGCTGGGGGCGAGCAACGGCGACCGCGACAACGACGCGCTCGTGCAGGTGGCCGAGACGCTGGTGCGGCGCGAGCGCCTGGCCATCGACATCATCAAGGGCGTGCTGTTGCCGCAGTTCCTCATCCTGCCGCTGGCCGTCATGCTGGTCTGGCTGGCGCTCTCGCGCGGTTTCCGGCCGCTGGAGGAGTTGCAGCAGCGCATCCGCCGCCGGCAGAGCACCGACCTCTCGCCGATTCCCGAGCGTGACGTGCCCGAGGAGGTGGCGCCGCTCGTGCGCTCCATCAACGACCTGCTGCAGCGGCTGGACAGGTCGATGGCCATCCAGCGCCAGTTCCTCGCCGATGCCGCCCACCAGCTGAAGACGCCGCTGGCCGGCCTGCGCATGCAGGCCGAGCTGGCGGAGCGCGAGATCGACGGCGGCCGCGGTGACCCGAAATCGATGAAGCACTCGCTGCGCCAGATCGCCGTGTCGAGCCAGCGCGCCGCGCACATGGTCAATCAGCTGCTCTCGATGGCGCGCGCCGACGCCGACAGCACCACGCTGCGCCCGCAGTGGGTGGAGCTTGGCGCCATCGCGCGTGCCGTCGTGCGCGACTTCGTGCCGCGCGCCATGGAGCGGCGCATCGACCTCGGCTACGAAGGCCCGGAGGACGAGACCGGTGCCGCCCGGCCGGCGCGCCTGATGGCCGAGCCGGTGCTGCTCGGCGAGCTGGTGCGCAACCTAGTCGACAACGCACTGCAGTACACGCCTGCCGGCGGCACCGTGACGGCGCGCGTGTGCATCGACCCGGCGGGCGACGCCGTGGTGCTGGAGGTGGAAGACACCGGCCCCGGCATCGCGCCGAGCGAACGCGATCTCGTCTTCCGGCCCTTCTATCGCGCGCTCGGCACCCTCGTCGACGGCAGCGGCCTCGGCCTGGCCATCGTGCAGGAGGTGGCGATGCGCCACGGCGCCACCGTGAGCATCGACGACGCACGCCCGCGCAGCGGCGAGACCGCCGACTCGCCCGGCGTGCGCTTCACCGTGCGCCTGCCGCGCGGCACGCCCGACGCCGGAACCCTGCCGGCATGAAGCCGGGCCCGCGCCGGCGCCGCGCACGCACCGGCGCTACGAGCGCATCAGCTGCCGGCTGCGCGCCACCGACATCAGGATGCCCAGGCCCAGCCCGAGCATGACCATGGCCGTGCCGCCGTAGCTCACGAAGGGCAGCGGCACGCCGACCACCGGCAGGATGCCGCTGACCATGCCCATGTTGACGAAGGCGTAGGTGAAGAAGGCCATCGTCACGGCACCGGCGAGCAGGCGCGAGAAGACGGTGGGCGCATCGGCGGCGATGGCCAGCCCACGCAGGACGAGCGCCGACAGCGCCACCAGCAGCACGAGCACGCCGATGAAGCCGAACTCCTCGCAGAAGGCGGCGAAGATGAAGTCCGTCGTGCGCTCGGGGATGAACTCCAGGTGCGTCTGCGTGCCCTGCATGAAACCCTTGCCCGCGACGCCGCCAGAGCCGATGGCGATCATGCCCTGCAGGATGTGGAAGCCCTTGCCCAGCGGGTCGCGCGCGGGGTCGAGCAGCGTGCACACGCGGTGCTGCTGGTACTCGCGCAGCACCGGCCAGCGCACGCCGCTGTCGCAGAGCTGCTCCTGCGCCAGCACGAGCGCCGCGATGGCCACGCCGAGGAGGACGAAGACGGGCAGCACGATGCGCCACGACAACCCGGCGAAGAAGATCACGAACAGGCCCGCGGTGAGGATGAGGACGGCCGTGCCGAGGTCGGGCTGCCTGACGACCAGGCCCACGGGCGCGGCGAGCAGCAGCGCGGCGACGAGGAAGTCGACGGCGCGCAACTGGCTCTCGCGCTTCTGGAACCACCAGGCCAGCATCAGCGGCATCGCGATCTTCATGATCTCGCTCGGCTGGATGACGACGCCCAGGTTGAGCCAGCGGGTGGCGCCCTTGCGCGTGATGCCGAACAGCGCCACCGCGACGAGCAGCAGCACGCCCGCCGTGTACAGCGGCACCGCCAGCCGCTCCATCTTGTGCGGCGGCACCTGCGCGACGACGAAGGAGACGGCCAGCGCCAGCGCCATGTTGCGCGCGTGGTCGACGAAGCGCGTGCCGTGGTCGAAGCCGGCCGAATACATCGCCACCAGGCCGATGGCGGCGAGCACGGCCATGGCGGCGAGCAGCGTGGGGTCGAAGCCGCTCAGCACGCGGCGCGCGCGCTGCCACGGTGAAGGCTGCACGAAGATGGTGGTCACCGTGCGCTCACGAGCTGTGGCGCCGCCGTGGCCGCGGGCAGCGCCGGGCGTGCGGCCAGCACCATGTCGCTCGCCCGTCGCGGCGTGCCCACGGGTGCCGCCGACTTGCCTTGGCGCGTGAGGGCGATGTCTTCCGCGCTCGGGTACTGGCCGAGCAGCAGGTAGTCGAAGACGCGGCGTGCGATCGGTGCCGCCGCTTCGGAGCCGAAGCCGGCGTTCTCCACCACCACGGCCAGTGCCACGGTGGGTGTCTCCAGCGGCGCGGCGGCGATGTAGAGCGAGTGGTCGCGCTGGTGCTCCTCCAGCCTGGCGGCGTTGTACTTCTCGTTCTGCCTGATGCCCACTGCCTGCGCGGTGCCTGTCTTGCCCATGCTGCGGTAGGCGGCGCCGGCGAAGACGCGTGTCGACGTGCCCTCCTGCGTCACCCCGTGCAGGGCGCGCTTGACGAGGTCGACATGCGCCGGGTCCAGCGCCAGGGCCTCCTGCGCTTCGCCGCTCACGCGCCGGCGCTCGCGCGTGATCACGTCCTCCACCTCGCGCACCAGTCGCGGCGCCGGGCGCAGGCCGCCGGTGACCAGCGTTGCCGTGGCGCGTGCCAGCTGCAGCATCGTGAAGTTGTTGTAGCCCTGCCCGATGCCGAGCGAGATGGTCTCGCCGGCATACCAGCGCTGCTGCTCCGGCCTGCGGTAGTAGTTCCGCTTCCACTCGGTCGAGGGCAGCACGCCGGTCAGCTCGCCCTCGAGGTCGATGCCCGACTTCTGCCCGAAGCCGAAGGGCGAGAGCATCTCGTGCATCAGGTCCACGCCCATCTCGTTGGCGAGCGAGTAGTAGTAGACGTTGCTCGACTTCACGATCGAGCGCGTCATGTCCACTGGCCCGAGCCCGCCGTCGCCGTGGCTGCGGAAGGTGTGGTTGCCGAGCTGGAAGATGCCGCCGTCGTGGATGATGGTGCCTGGCGCGCGCTTGCCGCTCGTGAGCGCGGCCATGGCCAGGAAGGGCTTGAAGGTCGAGCCGGGCGGGTAGGTGCCGCGCAGCGCGCGGTTCAGGAGCGGCTTGTCGATGCTGTCGTTCAGCTCGCGCCAGCTTTCGACGTCGATGCCCTCGACGAAGAGGTTGGGGTCGAACGTGGGCTTGCTGACGAAGGCGAGCACCTCGCCGTTGCGCGGATCGATCGCCACCAGCGCGCCGCGGCGCTCGCCGAAGAGCTCTTCGACGAGCGCCTGCAGGCGGATGTCGATCGAGAGCCACAGCTGGTTGCCCGGGGTCGGCGGGTGGCTCGCCAGGCGGCGCACGGCGCGGCCGCCGGCGCTCGTCTCGACGCGCTCGACACCGGTGCTGCCGTGCAGCTCCTCCTCGTAGCTCTGCTCGAGCCCGAGCTTGCCGATGTAATCGGTGCCCTTGTAGTTGCCCTGGCGCTCCTCGTCCCAGGCCTCCATCGCCCGCTTCTCGGCCAGGTTGATGCGGCCGATGTAGCCGAGCAGGTGGCTGCCCACCTCGCCCAGCGGGTAGTGGCGGAAGAGCCGCGCCTTCACCTCCACGCCCGGGTAGCGGAAGCGCTGCGCCATGAAGCGCGCCACCTCCTCGTCGGACAGGCGCGTGCGCAGCGGCAGCGAATCGAAGCCCTTGCTGTCCTCGAGCAGGCGCTTGAAGCGCCGGCGGTCGCGCGGCTGGATGTCGACCCATTGCGCCAGCGAATCAATGAGCGGGTCGAGGCTTGCCAGGCCGCCTTCGATGCGGGCCGGCGACAGCTCCAGCGTGTAGGCCGAGTAGTTGGTGGCCAGCACGATGCCGTTGCGGTCGACGATGAGGCCGCGGTTGGGGACGATGGGCACGATGGCCGTGCGGTTGGTTTCGGCCTGCGCGGCCAGCTCGTCGTGGCGAACCACCTGCAGGTGCACCAGACGCGCGGCGAGCAGCACGAAGCCGAGCAGCACGAACGCCGCCGCCGCCAGCAGCCGGCCGTGGAACCGCGTGAGCTCGCGCTCGAGGTTGCGCAGCTCCGCCTGGTGCTCGGTGCGGCGCCGCACGTTGAGCCACGAGTAGGTCGGCAGCGTCGGTGGCGGGCCCGCAACGTTCATGGTTCGGTCAGGGAGGCGATCGGTCAGTGGCTGCGGCTCTTCATGGCGCGGCGTGGCTCCTCACAGCGGCCGATTCTCGTCCGGGTCGGGGGCGCGGCGCTGCGGCGCCAGCAGCACCAGCGTGGCCGGCAGCCACAGCGCCGCCTCGAGCAGCGGCGCGAGCAGCAGGCCCCAGCCGGGAAACGCGTCGCCGGCGACCACGCGCACCAGCAACTGCACGCCATGGGCGGCCACGAAGAGCGGCAGGACCTGCGCCGCCTGGCCGGCAAGTCCGAACCACAGCAACCGGCGGTGGATGGAGATGGCGGCGAAGCCGAGCAGCGCATAAGCAAGCGCATGCTGGCCGAGCAGCGCGCCCTGGTGCACGTCCATCAGCAGCCCGAACCCGAAGGCCCAGCCGATGCCGACACGGCGCGGCTGGTGCACGCCCCAGAACACCACCACGACGGCCAGCCAGTCGGGCATGGCCGGCTGGCGGCCGAGCGGCAGCAGGTTCAGCGCGAAGGCCGACAGCAGCGTCAGCGCGATGAACAACGGCCGCGCCGGCAGCAGCAGCTGGTCGGTGCTGCGCGGCATGATCATGGCCGGCACATCCCGCTCATGTTCATGACGAAGCCTTGCGCGCCGCCGACCTGGCGCTGCCGCGCGGCTCGCGCGGGCCCGCGGCCGCGGGCGGCGGCGGGCGGTCGGGCAATTGCGCGCCCACGGGCTCGAGCACGAGCACGAAGCGCACGCTGTCGGGCGCGGCGACCGGCAGCAGCGTGATGCGCGCGAAGCCCGACTCGGCGCGCCGCTCCACCTCGTGTACGGTGGCGACGGGCAGGCCGGCCGGGTAGACGCCGTCCAGGCCGCTCGTGACCAGCGTGTCGCCGACGCGCACGTCGGCGTTGGCCGAGGTGAAGCGCAGCTCCATCAGGCCGCTGCCGACGCCGCCGAAGGCGGCCGCGCGCTGCGCCGTGCGCGCGTTCAACACCGGGATGGCCGCGTCCTTATCGGCGAGCAGCGTGACCTCGGAGATCTGGCCGTAGACACGCGTCACCTGCCCCAGCACGCCGGCGGCATTGAGCACCGGCGAGCCGAGCGCCACGCCATGGCGGCTGCCGCGGCCGATGACCCACTTGTGCGAGAACGGGTCGGCCGCCTCGTACAGCACCTCGGCCGCGAACGAGCGCGTCTCGAGCGCCGGCCCGAGGTCGAGCAGCGTGCGCAGCGTGGCGTTGTCGCGCTCGAGCTGCAGCGCGCGCTGCGCCTGCTGCGACTGGCGCGCCAGCGCCTCGCGCGCCTCGCTTTCGGCGCGCTGGGCCGAGGCCAGCCCCTCGAAGTAACCGGCGCCGCCGCGCAGCCACTGCACCGGCAGCGAAGCCAGCCCCTGCAGCGGCATCAGCACGGTGGCGAGTGCATGGCGCAGCGGCGCGACCACCGTGAAGCGGGCGTCGGCCACCATCAGGAACAGCGCGAGCGCGGCGAAGAAGGCCAGCCGCGTCGCCGCCGAAGGGCCCTGGCGGAAGAACGGCGGCGGCGTGCGTTCGAGCGTGCCGATCGGCATGGGCGGCCAGGACGGGAGACTCGCGCGCGGGCGGCGGCCGGCTCAGAGCCTGTGAATGAGTCAGCCGCGCCCGAGCGACGCGCCAGAAGGTGTCGGATCGAGGCGCAAAGCGCAGCCATGTCCGGCGACATGGCGAGCACTTGCAACGAAGAGCCGGCGCCTTCTGGCGTGGCGAGCGGGTGTGGATGACTCGTTCACGGGCTCTAGGAAGTGCGGCCGCGCGCTCACTCGGAGGTGAAGATGGTGGGCAGGCGCTCCATGCGCTCGAGCGCGATGCCGCAGCCGCGCACGACGCAGGTGAGCGGGTCTTCGGCCACCAGCACGGGCAGGCCGGTCTCCTCGGAGAGCAGGCGGTCGAGGTCGCGCAGCAGCGCGCCGCCGCCGGTGAGCATCATGCCGCGCTCGGCGATATCGGCGCCGAGTTCGGGCGGCGTCTGCTCGAGCGCATTCTTCACCGCGCTCACCATCTGGTTGAGCGGGTCGGTCAGCGCCTCGAGGATCTCGTTGGAGCTGATCGTGAAGCTGCGCGGCACGCCCTCGCTGAGGTTGCGCCCCTTCACTTCCATCTCCTTGACCTCGCTGCCGGGGAAGGCGCTGCCGATGGTCTTCTTGATGGATTCGGCGGTGGGCTCGCCGATCAGCATGCCGTAGTTGCGGCGGATGTAGTTGATGATGGCCTCGTCGAACTTGTCGCCGCCGACCCGGATGCTGCCCTTGTAGACCATGCCGCCCAGGCTGATGACGCCGACCTCGGTGGTGCCGCCGCCGATATCGACAACCATCGACCCCGAGGCTTCACTGACCGGCAACCCCGCGCCGATGGCGGCAGCCATCGGCTCCTCGATCAGGAAGACATCGGAAGCGCCGGCGCCGAGCGCGCTCTCGCGGATGGCGCGCCGCTCGACCTGCGTGCTGCCGCAGGGGACGCAGACGATCATGCGCGGGCTGGGCTTGAGGATCGAGCGCGGATGCACCATGCGGATGAACTGCTTGAGCATCTGCTCGGTGACGGTGAAGTCGGCGATGACGCCGTCCTTCATCGGCCGGATGGCCTCGATGTTGCCCGGCACCTTGCCGAGCATCGCCTTGGCGAGCTTGCCGACGGCCTGGATCGTCTTCTTGCCGTTCGGGCCGCCTTCGTGGCGGATCGCCACCACCGAGGGCTCGTCGAGCACGATGCCCTTGCCGCGCACGTAGATCAGCGTATTGGCGGTGCCCAGGTCGATGGCAAGGTCGGTGGAGACGTAGCGGCGCAGGGAAGCGAACATGGGGCGGGCGCGAGGGGCGGCGGGAGACAGGTGGGACCGAGTGACCGAGGCAGGCGGGGAACCGGTGCGCTTCGGGGCGAGGGCCGGACGCAAATCAGGGAGCGCCGCTGCGGCTCACCCCTGCGGCTGTCTGCCACCAAGGGCCCGAAGGGCCAGAGGGCCATCGAGTCAGCGGGCGATAATAACCGAACCCCCTAGGAACGAACCCCCGCCTGAGCCCTCGTGCCCTTGCCGAAACCCGGCCCGCGCCCTCGCGCGGCGGGGTCGAACATGCCATGGCCCTGACCCCCGAAGACGTGAACCGCATCGCGCACCTGGCGCGGCTCGAATTGACCGATCAGGAGGCCGGCGCGATGCTCGCGCAGCTGAACGGCTTCTTCCGCATCGTCGAGCAGATGAGCGCGGTCGACACGCGCGGCGTCGAGCCGCTGTACACGCCGCTGGCGGCGCTGCACGAGGTGGCGTCGCGGCTGCGCGACGACGCCGTCACCGAGATGGCCGGCGGCGCCGAGGAGCGCGCGCGCAACCAGGCGAGCGCGCCGTCGGTGCAGGACGGGCTCTACCTCGTGCCGAAGGTGCTCGATTGAGCGCCGCGTCGTTCACCGGCGGCGTGGCCGCGCTGGCGCGAAGGCTGCGCGCGCGCGAAGTCTCGAGCGTCGAAGTCACGCAGGAGCGGCTCGACGCCATCGCGCGCGAGCAGGGCCGGGTGCCGGCCCTCGGCGCTTTCCTGCGCGTCGACGCCGAGCGTGCGCTGGCCGAGGCGCGCACCGCCGACGAGCGCGCCGCACGCGGCGAGGCCGGGCCGCTCAACGGCGTGCCGGTGGCGCACAAGGACATCTTCGTCACCGACTTTGCGCGTTCGGGCCTGGCGACGACGGCCGGCTCGAAGATGCTGGCCGACTATGCCAGCCCCTTCGACGCCACCGTGGTGGCGCGGCTCGGGCCTGGCTTGCCCGGCGAAAGGCCGGGCGCCGGCATGGTCACGCTCGGCAAGCTCAACTGCGACGAGTTCGCGATGGGCTCGTCGAACGAGAACTCGGCCTTCGGGCCGGTGCGCAACCCCTGGGACCGCACGCGCGTGCCGGGCGGCTCGTCGGGCGGTTCGGCGGCGGCGGTGGCGGCTGGGCTGGTGCCGGCGGCCACCGGCACCGACACCGGCGGCTCGATCCGCCAACCGGCCAGTTTCTGCGGCGTCACCGGCATCAAGCCGACCTATGGGCTTTGCTCGCGCTGGGGCATGGTGGCCTTCGCCTCCAGCCTCGACCAGGCCGGGCCGCTGGCGAAGAGCGCCGAGGACTGCGCGCTGCTGCTCTCGGCGATGAGCGGCTTCGACGCCCGCGACGCCACCAGCGCCGAGCGGCCGCCCGTCGATCTGCATGCCGCGATGCTGGCGCCGCGCGAGGGTGCCTCGGCGGCGCGGCCGCTGGCCGGGCTGCGCATCGGGCTGCCGCAGGAGTTCTTCCCGGCCGCGCTCGCCGCCGACGTCGGCGACGCCGTGCGCGGCGCGCTCGCCGAGCTCGAGAAGCTCGGCGCCACGCTCGTCGACGTGAGCCTGCCGCGCACCGAGCTCTCGATCCCCGTCTACTACATCATCGCGCCGGCCGAGGCGAGCTCGAACCTGAGCCGCTTCGACGGCGTGCGCTACGGCCACCGCGCGAGCGCGCCGGCCGACCTGGTGGCGCTGTACAAGAAGAGCCGCTCCGAGGCCTTCGGCGCCGAGGTCAAGCGCCGCATCATGATCGGCACCTACGTGCTCAGCCACGGCTACTACGACGCCTACTACCTGCAGGCGCAGAAGCTGCGCCGCATGATCGCCGACGACTTCCAGGCCGTGTTCAAGCAGTGCGACCTCGTCGCCGGCCCGGTGGCACCGACGGTGGCCTGGAAGCTCGGTGCGCAGGCCGACGACCCGGTGAAGGCCTACCTTGCCGACATCTTCACCTTGCCCGCCAGCCTCGCGGGGCTGCCCGGCATGAGCGTGCCCGCGGGCTTCTCGGCGAGTGCGGGCGAGGGCGGCCTGCCGGTGGGCCTGCAGCTCATCGGCAACTACTTCGCCGAAGGCGCCCTGCTGCACGCCGCGCACGCGCTGCAGCAGGCGACCGACTGGCACCTGCGGGAGCCGCGCCCATGACCGCCGCGAAGGGTGCGCCGAAAGCGGCCGGGCACGCGGGCGCGCCGCTCGTGCGCGGCTGGGAGGTCGTGGTCGGCCTCGAGTCGCACACGCAGCTCTCGACGGCGAGCAAGATCTTCAGCGGCGCGGCCACCGCCTTCGGCGCGGCGCCCAATACGCAGGCCTGCGCGGTCGACCTGGCGCTGCCCGGCACGCTGCCGGTGCTCAACCGGGGCGCCGTCGAGCGGGCCATCCGATTCGGCCTGGCGGTGGGCGCTAAAGTGGCGCCGCAGTCGATCTTCGCGCGCAAGAACTACTTTTATCCCGACCTGCCCAAGGGCTATCAGATCAGCCAGTACGAGATCCCGGTGGTCCAGGGCGGCGCGGTGGTCTTCCTGCTCGACGGCGAGAAGAAGACCGTGCGCCTGACGCGCGCGCACCTGGAGGAGGACGCGGGCAAGAGCCTGCACGAGGACTACCACGGCATGAGCGGCATCGACCTCAACCGGGCCGGCACGCCGCTGCTGGAGATCGTCTCCGAGCCCGACATGCGCAGCAGTGCCGAGGCGGTGGAGTATGCGAAGGCGCTGCACACGCTCGTCGTCTGGCTCGGCATCTGCGACGGCAACATGCAGGAAGGCAGTTTCCGCTGCGACGCCAACGTCTCGGTGCGGAGGCCGGGCGCGCCCTTCGGCACGCGGCGCGAGATCAAGAACCTCAACAGCTTCCGCTTCCTGCAGCAGGCCATCGACTTCGAGGTGCGCTGGCAGATCGAGCGGCTCGAGGACGGCCTCACGGTCGAGCAGGCGACCGTGCTGTTCGACCCGGACACCGGCGAGACGCGCGCCATGCGCACGAAGGAAGACGCGCACGACTACCGCTACTTCCCCGACCCCGACCTGCCGCCGCTGGTGATCGCGCCGGACTGGGTGGAGCGCATTCGGGCCGGCCTGCCCGAGCTGCCGGGGGCGATGGCCGAACGCTTCCAGCGCGACGACGGCCTGCCCGCCTACGACGCGGCGATGATGACGCAGAGCCTCGCCTTCGCGCGCTTCTACGAGGCCGCGCGCGCGGCGAGCGGGCAGCCGAAGCTGGTCGCGAACTGGTTGATGGGCGAGGTGAGCAAGCGGCTCAACGCCGAGGGGAAGACGATCGAGCAGTGCCCGGTGGGCGCCGCGCCGCTGGCCGCGCTCATCCGGCGCGTGGCCGACGGAACGTTGTCGAACAACGGCGCGCGGCAGGTCTTCGATGCGCTGTGGGCCGGGGCGGTCGCGCACGCCGGCCTCGCCGCTGAAGGCGGTGAGGCGCTCGCGCTGGCCACGGCCGAGGTCGACCGGCAGATCGACAAGCTCGGGGTCAAGCAGATGAGCGACACCGGCGCCCTCGAGGCCATCGTCGACCAGGTGATCGCGGCCAACGAGAAGTCGGTGCAGGAGTTCCGCGCGGGCAAGGACAAGGCCTTCAACGCCCTCGTCGGGCAGGTGATGAAGGCGAGCCAGGGCAAGGCCAACCCGGCGCGGGCCGGCGAGTTGCTGCGCAAGCGCCTGGGTGCGGGCTGAACGGGCCACCGGCGCAGCGCGCCGGCGGTGCAGATGACACGGAGGGCGCCGATGGCGCCGCGCTCAGCGGCTGGCTGCAGACACCGGTGGCGATGCCGGTGACGCCTGGGCCGGGCGCGGCGGCCGCGGCGCGCTGGCCGGCTTCGGGGGCGCGAGCGGGGCCACCACCGGCATCGGGCCGAGCGAGCCCGGCGTCGCGCCACTCCAGAGCCTGCGCAGGCGCTCGAGTTCGGCGTCGTAGAGCTTGTTCACGCGCTCGAGCTCGGCCGTCTGGTTGGCGGCAGCGCCCTTCTGCGCTTCCACCGCCGCGTCGTTGGCGTCGAGTTGCTGCCTGATCTTCTGCGGCAGCTGCCTGCCCTGGTAGAACTCCGCCTCGTTGACGAGCGGGATGCGTTCGGCGGCGAGGTCCTTCAGTCGCCGCTCGGTGGCGGAGATGGCCAGGCGCAACCCTCCGAGCGCAAGCTCGCGCGCCTTGGCGTGCGCCTCCTCGTTGGGGTAGCGCGCCATCAGGTTGCGGTCACGCCGCACGGCGTCGAACTGCGCGGCGCGCAGCTCAGCGGCGCGGCGCTCGCGCGCCTCGCGCTCGGCACGCTCTTCGGCGGTGTAGGTGGGCGGGATGACGCTGCGCAGCGAGCCGTCGCGGTTGAGCAGCAACTGCTCCTTGTGCAGGCACTCGGCGATCGGGCGGTCGGAGGTGAGCTTGCGGCCCTGGTCACTGGTGCAGGTGTAGATGCCGTTTGCACCGGCTCCCGGACCCGTTTGGGCTGCCGCAGGGCCCGTCACCGTTGCGACCAGGAACCCAAGGGCCGCCCAGGTGAGCGGCGGCCGCGCAGCCGGCTTGGCCGGGCCGCCGGCATCCACGGCGTTTGGCGCAGCCTCACGCGCAGAAGCGGGGGCAGGCGTCGGGTCGCTTGGCGTCGGGGCCATCTCACACCCCGTAGCGATCGCGGTAGGCGGCTACCGGCGCCGCGTGAGCCGCCAGCGCCGGGTCGTGGCTGGTGCGCAGTACCTGCAGCAGGTCGTCCAGCGTCGCGATCGCGGCCACCTCGAGGTGCAGTTCGCGGGTGATGTACTGCACGGCGCTGTACGGCAGGTCGCCGCCGCCTTCGGAGGCGGGCGCGGTGGCCTTCTCCTGGCGGTCGAGCGCGATCGCCAGGCCGCAAGGCCGGGCTCCCGCGCCATCGATCAGGGCCATGGACTCGCGCACCGAGGTGCCGGCAGAAACTACGTCATCGACGACGAGAACGCGGCCGGCCAGCGGCGCGCCGACCAGCGAGCCGCCTTCGCCGTGGTCCTTGGCTTCCTTGCGGTTGTAGGCGAAGGGCACGTTGCGGCCGCGCCGCGCCAGCTCCACCGCCACGGCGGCGGCGAGCACGATGCCCTTGTAGGCAGGGCCGAACAGCATGTCGAACGCGACGCTGCGCTCGCCGCTGGCGAGCAGGCGCCGTGCATAGAATTCCGCCAGGCGCCCGAGCTTGGCGCCATCGTCGAAGAGGCCGGCATTGAAGAAGTAGGGCGAGAGCCGGCCGGCCTTGGTGCGAAATTCGCCGAAGCGCAACACGCCCGCGTGCATCGCGAAATGCACGAATTCGTGTGCGAGCGCTTGGTCCGAACCTGCCGTTGAGCTTGCCGCCGTCATGGGTGTCGACAATGGAGTGCTTTTGGCTTTTCGGCTCGTGACGCTCAATCTGAACGGCATCCGTTCAGCGGCCAGCAAAGGTTTCCTCACCTGGGCCGAAAGCGCAGCGGCGGATTGTATGGGCGTGCAGGAGATCAAGGCCCAACCGGAGGACCTGGCCGGGCGCTTCGAGCGCATCGGCGGCCTGGACGGGCACTTCCATCATGCGCAGAAGAAGGGTTACTCAGGCGTCGGCCTGTACACGAAGAAGGCGCCGGGCGCCGTGATCGCCGGTTTCGACCGCGGCGAGTTCGACGCCGAGGGGCGCTGGGTAGAAGCCCGCTTCGACACCGCCAAGCGCAAGTTCAGCCTCATCAGCTGCTACTTCCCGAGCGGCTCCAGCGGCGAGGAGCGCCAGCAGGCCAAGTTCCGCTTCCTCGCCAAGATGGCGAAGCACCTGAGGCGGTTGCAGGCCGAGCGCGAGTTCATCCTCGTCGGCGACATCAACATCGCGCACCACGAGATCGACCTCCGGAACTGGCGCGGCAACCGGAAGAACAGCGGCTTCCTGCCCGAGGAGCGCGCCTGGATGACCGAACTTCTGACGAGGGGCGGCCTCGTCGACGTCTTCCGCACGCTCAACCCGCGTCCCGAGCAGTACACGTGGTGGAGCAACCGCGGCCAGGCCTGGGCGAAGAACGTCGGCTGGCGCCTGGACTACCACCTCGCCACGCCGGCCATCGCCGCGACCGCCCGCCGCGAGCACATCTACCTGGACGAGCGCTTCTCCGACCACGCGCCGGTGGTCGTCGACTACGGCTTCGCGCTCTGAAGCGTCTGGGCCATCGGGGCGCGGACGCGCGCCAGCCCTGGCGGACGGCAGCTAGACCGGCCTTACCGGCGCCAGCGGATCGAACTGACCCGCCGTCTTGCCCTTCCATGCCGCGATGGCGCGGCTCATCTCCTCGATGTCGAAGATGGCGCTTTGCAGCAGCGTCATCTGATCCAGGGCCTCGCCGGTCGGATGGTCGATGGCGTAGTTCAGCGCCAGCTTGCTGCCGGCGATGGCCAAGGGCGACTTGCCGGCGATGGCTTCGGCGAGCGCCAGCGCGCGCGCCAGCGTCGCCTCGGCATCGGGCAGCACGGCGTTGACGAGCCCCGTGGCCAGCGCCCGCTCGGCCGGCAGGCGCTCGCCGGTGAAGGCCATCTCGCGCGCCACCGCCGGCGGCACGATCTTGGGCAGGCGCTGCAACACGCCCAGGTCGGCGGCCATGCCGATGTGGATTTCCTGCACCGAGAAGAACGCATCGGCACTGCAGACACGCAGATCGCAGGCGGCGGCGAGGTCGAGGCCGCCGCCGATGCAGCCGCCCTGGACCGCGGCGATGACGGGGAAGCGCGCCTGCTCGATGGCGTCGAAGCAGCGCATCAGCTGGCGCAGCGAATCCTGGAAGGCCAGGCGCGCGCGCGACGTGCCGGTGTTCAGCATCGAGGCCAGCTCGCCGCCGCCGGCGCCGCCGGCGCCGCTGGCGAATACGTCGAGCGCCATGCCGGCGCAGAAGTGCTTGCCGGTCGACGAGATGACGAGCACGCGCGCCGCGCCTTCGGCGTTCAGCGAGGCCACCGCGTCGCGAAGGGCCGGGAAGAAGGACGGCGTCATCGCATTCAGGCGCTCGGGCCGGTTCATGCGCAGGTGCGCGACGCCGTTGGCGAGCTGCTCGACGGTGAAATGGGTCGTGTCCATGCCGGCGAGCATAGTTCGCCCGCCGGCGTGATCAAATCCGGGGCATGAAACGGGCCGGCAAGACCGCCATCGAATCGGCCATGGAAGCCCAGGCCGCACGAGCCTCTGCGCCGGCTGCGCCGGCAACGGCCCCTGCGGCCGCGGCTGCGCCCGCTGCTTCGGCCCCTTCGGCCCCTTCGGCCCCTCCGACTGCTCCGGCCCCTCCGGCTGCTCCGGGGGCCACGCCCTTGCGCGCCGCCGCGCCGGGTGGGCGCGCAGCGCCGGCGTCTACGCGCCGTGCGCCGCCGGGGGTGCTCCCGCCGCCGGCGATGCCGGTCGCGCAGGCGCCCATCGACGAGCAGATGGTCACGCAGGATGGCCTGCGCCTGCATCTTCGCCGCTGGCCCGCCGGCGCCGATGCGCGCGGTTTCGTGCAGATCGTGCACGGCCTGGGTGAGCACATCGGGCGCTATGAACACGTGGCGGCGGTGCTCAATGCCGCCGGCTGGCACGTGGCCGGGCACGACCAGCGCGGCCACGGCCGCAGCGAGGGGCCGCGTGGCGACATCGCGCACCCGCTGGCGCTGCTGGGCGACCTCGCGATGGTCACCGACCACCTGCGCGGCAGCGGCCCGCGCGTCCTGCTCGGCCACAGCATGGGCGGCCTCGTGGCCGCGCGGTTCGTGGCCGAGAACCTGCAGGCGCAGACGGCGCGTTTTGCGCGCGACTTCGACGCCCTGGTGCTGTCGTCGCCGGCGCTGGACATCGGCATGTCGAAGGGGCAGCGGATGCTGCTCGGCGTGCTCGGGCGGCTGGCGCCGGGCCTGCGCGTCGGCAACGGCCTCAAGCCGCAATGGGTGTCGCGTGACCCGGCGGTGGTGAAGGCCTACACCCTCGACCCGCTCGTGCACGACCGCGTCACCCCGCGCCTGGTGCGCTTCATGGTCGACAACGCCGCGCACGTGCTGGCATTGGCGCCGCATTGGCGCGTGCCCACGCTGCTGATGTGGGCCGGCGAGGACCTGTGCGTCGACCCGCGCGGCAGCGAGGCCTTCGCCGCCGCCGTGCCGGCCGGCCTGCTGCGCAAGCGCCGCTATCGCAACCTGTACCACGAGATCTTCAACGAGCCCGAGAAGGGCGATGTGCTTGCCGACCTGACGCAGTGGCTGCAGCGGTTCTAGACTGGTTGCCTGCCGACCCCGTTTGACCGGCGCCCTCGACCCGTCGACGTCCTCGACCGCGATCGATCCCCCACGGTCCCCGACGATCTCCATGGAGGCCCCATGAACGCACCTGCCCGCAGCGCCGAAGCGCAAGCCCTGGCCGCCTATGCCGAAGAGGCCTGGGACCAGCGCATCGTGCCGGCCCTCACCGAGTACATCGGCGTGCCGGCCAAGAGCCCGATGTTCGATGCCGACTGGGCGGCGCACGGCCTGCTCGATCGCGTGGCCGCCGACGCGGCGCGCTGGGTCGAGAGCCGCAAGGTGGCAGGCCTGAAGCTCGAGGTGGTGCGCCTGCCGGGCCGCACGCCGGTCATCTTCTTCGACATCCCGGCCACGCGTCCCGAAGACGGCGCGCGGTCGACCGACACCGTGCTGCTGTACGGCCACCTCGACAAGCAGCCCGAGTTCAGCGGCTGGCGCAGCGACCTCGGCCCGTGGACGCCGAAGTTCGAGAACGGCCTGCTCTACGGCCGCGGCGGCGCCGACGACGGCTACGCGGTCTATGCCGCCATCACCGCCATCGAGGCGCTCGACCGCCAGGGCATCGCGCGGCCGCGCTGCGTCGGCCTCATCGAGACCTGCGAGGAAAGCGGCTCGCCCGACCTGCCGGCCTACATCGAGGCCCTGAAGCCGCTTCTCGGCAACATCGCACTCGTCGTCTGCCTGGACAGCGGCGCCGGCAACTACGAGCAGCTGTGGCTGACGACCAGCCTGCGCGGCATGGTGAGCGGCGTGCTGAAGGTCGAGATCCTCGCCGAGGGCGTGCACTCGGGCGATGCGAGCGGCCTCGTGCCATCGTCGTTCCGCGTCATGCGCCAGGTGCTCGACCGGCTCGAGGACTCGCGCACCGGGCGGCTGCTGCCCGAGAGCTTCCACTGCGACGTCCCGGGCGCGCGCCTGGAGCAGGCGCGCGCCACGGCCGCCATCCTCGGCGACCTCGTCTGGAAGCGCTTTCCCTGGGCCTGCGGCGCGGACGGCGGGGCGACGCTGCCCACCACCACCGATCCCGTCGAGGCGCTCGTCAACCGCACTTGGCGGCCGACGCTCAGCGTCACCGGCGCCGAAGGCTTTTCCGATCTCGCCAACGCGGGCAACGTGCTGCGCCCGTACACCGCGTTCAAGCTCAGCCTGCGCCTGCCGCCGCTGGTGGACGGCCACCGCGCGAGCGTCGAGTTGAAGCGCCTGCTCGAGGACAACGCCCCGTACAACGCCAAGGTCACCTTCCACCCCGACGGGCGCGCCGGAGCCTTGGGCGCGAGCGGCTGGAATGCTCCCGATCTCGCGCCCTGGCTCGAGCAGGCGCTCGACGCGGCCTCGCGGGCGCAGTTCGGCGAGCCGGTGGGCTACATCGGCCAGGGCGGCACGATTCCGCTGATGAGCATGCTGGCCGCCGGCTTCCCGAAGGCCCAGATGATGGTGTGCGGCGTGCTCGGCCCGAAGAGCAATGCGCACGGGCCGAACGAGTTCCTGCACGTGCCTTACGGCAAGCGGCTCACCGCGGCGGTCTCGCAGGTCATTGCCGCGTGCCCGTGATCTGATGTGACGCGGTGAACCGCTCGCACGGGTTCGCACTGTTCCGCGTTTCGCGCAAAGGCAAGAGGGGCGCCGCAAGGCGCCCCTCTTGTTTCCTGTTGCCTGCGCGGCGAATCGCGCTCAGGCCGGGTACCACAGCATGACGAAGCGGCGCGACGCCTCGCCGACTTCGGCGCGGACCTGGTCGCGCGAGACGACCGAGGCCTTCTTCGCGGGCATCGTCGACGCGAGGTCGACTTCGCTCGTGAAGACGACGCCCGCGGCGCGCGCCTGCAGCACCTCGTCGCACACCTCCGCGCGGGTCTTGCTGGACATGAACGACTCGTCGACGATCGTGATGTCGTCGGCGCGCGCGGCGGTGCCGGCGGCGGCGAGCGTGGCGAAAGCGGCGAGGGCGATGAATTGCTTGCGGACCATGATGACTCTCCAGTGAAATGAAGTGGAACGGATTGCGTGAATGGCGGTAGCTCCGCGGGGCCAGGTCGACGTCGAACTTGGGTGATGCCTCTGTCGTGCCCCGGTGCAGGTCATTACGCCGTGCGCCTGGCCGCAGATGCGGATGCAGGGCGGATCGCCCCTCAGGGGGAGAGGTGCCGCGGCGGCGTGGCGCAGCGCGCACGCCGCGTGCCTGCTGGCTATCCGGAGCTAGAAGGTGAAGCCCGCCGCGACCTCGCGCCCGCTCATCGGTTCGAGCAGCGACAACAGAGGCGACAGCGGCGCGTAGCGCAACGCGACCTTCGTGCAGTAGGTGAAGAAGCGGGGCAGGTCGCCGGCGTAGTGCGCCTTGCCGTCGCGGTGCTTGAGGCGGCAGAAGATGCCCATCACGCGCAGGTGGCGCTGCAAGCCCATCCACTCCAGCGCCTGCCAGAAGGCGCCGAAGTCGGCCGACACCGGCAACGAGGCGCGGCGCGCCGCCTCCCAGTAGCGCACGCCCCAGTCGAGCTCCTGCTCTTCGTCCCACGACAGGAAGGCGTCGCGCAGCAGCGAGGCCAGGTCGTAGCTGAGCGCGCCGGCCATCGCGTCCTGGAAGTCGATGATGCCGGGCAGCGGCTCGCACATCATCAGGTTGCGCGGCATGAAGTCGGCGTGCAAGGCGACCACCGGCTGCGCGAGCGCGCTGCCGGCGAGCAGCAGCGTGATGCGTTTCCAGGCGGCCTGCTGCGCGGCGTTCCACTCGATGCCGAATTCGCGCCGCACGCACCACTCGGGAAAGAGCGCGAGCTCGCTCTCGATGAGCGCCTGGTCGTGGCGTGGCAGCAGGTCGGCCGGCACGCCGGCCTGCCAGCGCACGAGCGCCGCGAGCGCGGCGCGCATCAGGCGGTCGGCTTCGGGGGCCGTGGCGCCTTGCAGCGCGTCGAGGTAGGAGCGGCGGCCGAGGTCGGTGAGCAGCAGGAAGCCCTGCGCTTCGTCGCTCTCGAGGACGCGCGGGCTGTTCAGGCCGGCCGCCTGCGCCAGGCCCGCCACCTTGACGAACGGGCGCACGTCTTCGTGCGGCGGTGGCGCATCCATGACGATGAGGCTGCCGCCTGGCGCCTTCGAGGCCTGCACGCGCAGGTAGCGGCGGAAGCTCGCATCGGCGCTCGCCGGCTCGAGGGACTCGGGCTCGATGCCGTGGCGCGGCGCGACGGCGGCGAGCCAGCGCTCGAAGCCATGGCGCCGCGCCGCTTCGTGCCAGGCGACGAGGGCGGTGCGGCTCACGCGGGGTGCGAGGGGCTCGGAGCCCGTGGATGATTCGTTCACGGGCTCTTCAGCGGTGACTCGGCGAGGACTCGACGGGGGCGGGCGGGTGCGGTGCGCCCGGGCGTTCGCCCAACGGATGACCGCGCGCGCTCATGGATAATTCATTCTACAAATCGGGCCTCTCGGCCCTTGCGGCCCTGATGCGATCTCTCTCCCTGGCCCTGGCTGCGGCACTGTGTGCGTGGGGTGCGGGGGCCGGGGCACAGGCGCCCGCGAGCCCCGAGCGCGCGGCCTCTTCGCCGGCGGCTTCGGTGGCCGCATCGGCCTCCGCACTAGCCGTGTCGGCCTCCGCACCGGTGCCTTCGGCCTCCGCACCACGGCCTTCGGCTTCATTGCCGCTGATGCCGGCCACGAGACTGCAGGGACCGCCGCGCGGTGAGGCGGCGCGCGCCTTGCCCATCGTGCTGCAGGCGCGCGTCCTGCGCGGCCAGCCGGAGCTGGAGACCGTCGCCGAAGGCGATGTCGAGTTCCGCCGCGGCGGCCTCGTGATCCGCGCCGACCGCCTCGCCTACGACATGCCGGAGGACCTCGCGCAAGCCAAGGGGCACGTGCACATCGAGCGCGAAGGCGTCGTTTATCGCGGGCCCGAGCTGCAGCTCAAGGTGCAGCGCTTCGAAGGCTTCTTTCTCGAGCCCAGCTTCGAGTTGCTGAACCTCGGCGCAGGCGGGCGCGCCGACCGCGTCGACTTCCTCGGGCCGGGGCGTTCGCGCGCCGTCAACGCCAGCTACACGAGTTGCCCGCGCGAGGAGGGCATCGAGCCGGACTGGGTCATCCGGGCCGATCGCGTGCACCTGGACCTCGAGGCCAACGAAGGCATCGCCGAGGGCGCGGTGCTGCGCTTCCTGGGCGCGCCGCTCATCGCCCTGCCGACCCTGAGCTTCCCGCTGTCGGACGCGCGCAAGTCGGGCTGGCTGCCGCCGACGTTCAACACCGACAACCGCAGCGGTGTCGAGCTGTCGGTGCCGTACTACTGGAACATCGCACCCAACCGCGACGCGACGATCGCGCCGCGCGTGATCACCCGGCGCGGCTTCGGGGTCGAGGCCGAGTTCCGCTACCTCGAGCCGCATCACTCGGGTGAGCTGCGCGTCGACGCGCTGCCCGACGATCGCCTGGCCGAGACCGCCCGCGGCTCGGTGCACTGGCAGCACGAGAGCGGTTTGCCGTACGGCATCCGCGCACGCGCCGACCTGATGCGCGTCTCGGACGAAGACTGGTGGAAGGATTTCCCCAATCGCGGCCTGTCGATCGCGCCCCGCCTGCTGCCTTCGCGCGTGGCGTTCGAGCGGCCGTTCGGCTGGACGGGAGGTGGCGGCCTGGCCTACGCCCGCGTTGCGCAGTGGCAGGTGCTGCAAGGCACGGACGAGGCCGTCGTCTCGCCCTACGAGCGCCAGCCGCAGGTGGGGCTGCGGCTGGGCGGCCGGCAGGGCTCGTGGGTGTGGGCGCTGGAGTCCGAGTACAACCGCTTCACCTTGCCGGCGGCCGAGCTGGCCCGCGCCGGGCGCAGCGGCGGCGACCGCGCGCACGCGCTGGTCTCGATCGCCTACGGCGAGCGCGAGCCGGGCCTGTGGCTCGTGCCGCGCCTGTCGCTCAACGCGGCGGCCTACGACAGCGAGGCCTCGGGCCGCGCGCGGCGCACCATCCCCACCTTCAGCGTCGACGCCGGGCTCGAGTTCGAACGCGCGGAGACGGCCTTCGGGCGCGCGCTGCGCCAGACGCTGGAGCCGCGCCTGCTGTACGTCAACACGCCCACGCGCGCGCAGCGCGACCTGCCGAACTTCGACGCCGCGGCCAAGGACTTCAACTTCGCCTCCATCTACAGCGAGAACGCCTTCTCGGGCATCGACCGCGTCTCCGATGCGCACCAGCTCACCGCCGGCGTCACGACGCGCCTCGTGGACGAGGCCACGGGCGGCGAGGCGCTTCGTCTGGGCATCGTGCAGCGCTATCTCTTCCGGCCGCAGCAGGTGACGGCGCAGCCCGACGGCACACCCGACGGCGAGGCGATGACGCAGCGCTTCTCGGACGTGCTGCTGCTCGGCTCCACCAACGCGCTGCCGAACTGGACCTTCGACGCGACGGTGCAGTACAGCGCCGAGATCCAGCGCTCGGTGCGCTCGATCCTCGGCATGCGCTATTCGCCGGGGCGCTTCCGCACCGTCGGCACCACCTACCGCTTCGCGCGCGGCCTGTCGGAGCAGATCGAGCTCGGCTGGCAGTGGCCGATCGTCGAGCGGCCAGCCGTGGCTGCGAACGCGTCCGGCAGCGGCTGCGGCGGCTCGTGGTACGGCGTCGGGCGCGTGAACTACAGCCTGAAGGACAGCCGCGTCACCGACTCGGTGCTGGGGTTGGAGTACGACGCCGGCTGCTGGATCGCGCGCGTCGTGGCCGAGCGACTGTCCACCGGCCGCAGCCAGGCGACGACGCGGCTGCAAGTGCAGCTGGAGCTGGTGGGGCTGTCGCGCATCGGCTCGAATCCGCTGCGGGTCTTGAAGGACAATATCCCCGGCTACCAGCTGCTGCGCGAGGAGCGCGCGAGCCCGGTGGCGTCACCGGAGTGAAGCCAGGCGCGGGTGGCTGCCCAGGCCGCCGGTCTCTGCGCAAGGTGTGATCAGCGACCGGGCCCGCATGCGATGCCCCCACCCATGAACCATCGTCCCGTCTGCCTCCGTCCCTCGTTCGCTGCCCGCCGCGGCCCCGCCTTGCGCCGGGCGGCCGCCCTGCTCGCGGCGCTCGCCTTCGGCAGCGCGGTGTCGGCGCAGCCCTCCCAATCCGTCGCGCCGCTCAACGGCGACTACATCGCCGCGGTCGTGAACCAGGAGCTCGTCACCGCCGGCGAGCTCGAGCGCCGCATCGAGTCGGCGAAGGCGAACGCCACGCGCCAGGGCATGCGCCTGCCCCCGGCTTCCGAGCTGCGCCGCCAGGTCTTCGACGCGCTCATCGAGGAGCGCGTCATCATCACCGTGGCGCGCGAGAGCGGCGTGCGCGTCGACGAGGCCGAGATCGATCGCGCCGTGCAGAGCGTGGCGGCGCAGAACCGGTTCACCATGGCCCAGCTGCGCGAGCGGCTGCGCGCCGACGGCAGCGACCTCACGCGCTTCCGCGCCACGCTTCGCGACCAGCTGCTGATCGAGAAGCTGCGCGAGCGCGAGGTCTACCCGCGCATCCGCGTCAGCGACGAGGAGGTCGAGCAATACCTCGCTCGGCAGCGCGAGTCCGCGGCGGCCGACGTGCAGATCAACCTCGCGCAGATTCTCGTCACCGTGCCCGAGGGTGCCGGCGAGTCGATGGTGGCGACGCGGCGTGCGCACACCGAAGCGGCGCTGGCACGCGTGCGCGCCGGCGAGGCCTTCGACCGCGTGGCGCGCGAGCTCTCCGAGGACGGCAACCGCGAGCGCGGCGGCGAGATCGGCCTCAGGCCCGCGTCGCGCCTGCCTGACCTCTTCACCGCCGCGGTGAAGGACTTCAAGGTAGGCCAGGTCTCGGCCGCGCCACTGCGTTCGGGCGCCGGCTTTCACATCCTGAAGCTGCTCGAGCGCCGCGGCGGCGAGGCGGGCTCGACCGTGACGCAGACGCGCGCCCGGCACCTGCTGCTGCGCACGTCGCCGCAGCTGAGCGCCGACGTGGCGACGCGCCGGCTCAGCGAATACCGCGCGGCCATCGAGGCGGGCCAGCGCACCTTCGAGGACCTGGCTCGCCAGTTCAGCGAAGACGGCTCGTCGGCGGCGGGTGGCGACCTGGGCTGGACCACGCCGGGCACCATGGTGCCGGAGTTCGAGGCGGCGATGAACGCGCTGGCGCCGGGCGGCATGTCGGCGCCGGTGCTCTCGCGCTTCGGCGTGCACCTGATCCAGGTGCTCGAGCGGCGCGAGGCGCCGCTCGACGTGCGCCAGATGCGCGAACAGGCGCGCAACGTCCTGCGCGAGCAGAAGTTCGAGCAGGCGTACATGGATTGGGCCAAGGAGTTGCGCACGCGCGCCTACATCGAACTGCGCGAACCGCCGCAGTGAGGCACCAGGCGCGCAAGCGATTCGGCCAGCACTTCCTCGCCGACGAGGGGGTGATCGAGGCGATCGTCGATGGCATCGCGCCGCAGCCCGGTGAGGCGCTGGTCGAGATCGGCCCTGGCCTCGGGGCGCTGACGGCGCCGCTGCTGGCGCGCGCCGGCGCGCTCACCGTGGTCGAACTCGACCGCGACCTGGCGGCGCGGCTGCGCACGCGGCCCGGGCTCACGGTCATCGAGGCCGATGTCCTGGACCTGGACTTCGCCGCGCTCGCCGCCCGCGCTTCGGGGCCGCTGCGCGTCGTGGGCAACCTGCCCTACAACATCTCCACGCCGATCCTCTTCCACCTGCTGCCCGCCGCCGGCTGCGTGCGCGACCAGCATTTCATGCTGCAGAAGGAGGTGGTCGAGCGCATGGCCGCCGCGCCCGGCAGCAAGGCCTACGGCCGCCTGAGCGTGATGCTGCAGTGGCGCTACGAGATCGAGCTTGTGCTGGAGGTGCCGCCTTCGGCATTCGAGCCGCCGCCGCGCGTCGATTCGGCGGTGGTTCGCATGCGGCCTCTGCCGGCCGCCCAGGCGAGCCGGGCCGATGCGGCGCGGCTCGGCGAACTGGTCACGGTGGCGTTCTCGCAGCGGCGCAAGCTCCTGCGGCACACGCTGGGCCGCTGGCTGGCCGAGCGCGGGCATGACGGGTTCGATGTGCAGCGGCGCGCCGAGGAGGTGTCGGTGGCCGAGTACGTCGGCTTGTCGCGGGCGCTGGCGGCGCGCAACTGAGCGCGACTGAGCGCGAATGAAAACGGGCGGCCCGAGGGCCGCCCGTCGCGGTGAAGACGAAGATGGTGGCTGGCGCGCCTCAGGCTGCGCCTAGGCCGCCGCCTTCAGCCACACCGCGGTGTCGAAGGCGCTCACCATCATCGGCATGTTCATGCCGAAGTTCGGATTGACGCCGCTCTTGGGCACCGCCACCTTCGCCGGTGGCTTGGCTGCCGGTGCTGCGCTGCCGCTGTTGCTGTGGGCTCCGGCGGGGGTGCCGTTGCTCTGGGCCGTTTCCGTCGCCCGCTCCCATGACCCGATTTCCTGGGAGCGGGCTACCGAAAAGAATAGAAACATCTGAACGGTATTCGTCGCTCCCCCCAGAAGTCGGCCGCATCACGGAAGACGTCGAGCAACTGCTCGCGCGCCTCGCGGTCGAAGCGCGGGTTGTCGGGCAGCTGCTCGAGCACCACGACGAAGCCCGGCTGCTGGCCCGACTTGTGCACGAGGTCGGTCATGCAGTCGTACAGCGCGTCGAGGTTCTTGCCGAAGTGCGCCGGGAACGTGAAGGCCGCGGCGATGCCGTCCAGCACGTCCTGCTTCGTCTGCGCCTCGGAGAGGTTGGCATACAGGAAATGCTGGCCGGCGTCTGCGGCGGCCTGACTCAGGTCGGCGACCCGGTAAGCGCGGATCGCCTGGACCAGATTGGGGCGGATGGTCTGCAACTGCATGGTCGCTTTCCTCCTTTGATGGCTTGGGGAAGGGTGGATCAGAGGGTGGATGGAACCGGCAATGCACGTCCGTCGCGATGACGCGGATCAAGGAGCGGTGATGCGGCTGAAACTGGTGTAGTGATCGGCGGTGTAGTAGCAGGCCTGCGGCAACTTGGGCGGGCCGCCGCAGACGATGCGCCGTGGACCCCGGTCGCGCGAACGCGGCGTCTTGACGGTGTACTCGCGGTAGTAGCCGCGGCTCTTGGCCGGCAGATGCCGCTCGCGATTGAGGAAGACGGTGCCGTCCTTCCCGTACGGAAACGGCCCGCCGGCGTGAATCAGCTGGAAGGTCGATTGCGCTTCGGGCGGCAGGCTGCCGATGGCGACCGTCGGCAACTCGGTTTGCGCGGCATTCGGCGTCTTTGCCACCGCATCGGCCGCGAACCCGAGGCTCCCGACCCCCACCCCGACACTGATACCGATGCCGGCACCGGCCGCCAAGTTCAGGGCGACGGCACTGGCCAGCCCCCACTTGATCGCTGCCCGGCGGGCCAATTCGTCCACCTTGGCCAATCCGGTGAAATACACAGGTTAACCCTGATTAGTCAAACTGTAATGGTACCCGACACCCCCTAGGAACTCAAGCTGCAAAGGGCTGCAGGAGTGCCGGTGAAGCAATGTTTGCAAGCGCACACATTGAGTCAAGGCCTTGACAAATGAGGATGTATCAGGGTACCCGGAGGAGGATTCTTGCTGACCGGCTGGTCAGCAAGATCCAATCTTCACGGGGCAGAGGTGCTCAGCCGGTGGCGGCGCCGCTGCGTCCCGCCTGGGCATCGGCGACCGTCAGCGCCGTCATGTTGACGATGCGGCGCACCGTTGTGGACGGCGTGAGGATGTGCACCGGCTTGGCCGCCCCGAGCAGCACGGGCCCGATGGCGATGCCGCCGCCGGCGGCCGTCTTGAGCAGGTTGTAGGCGATGTTGGCCGAGTCGATGTCGGGCAGCACCAGAAGGTTGGCGTCGCCCCGCAGCGTCGTGCGCGGCATGATGGCGCGGCGCTGGGCACCGTCCAGCGCGACGTCGCCGTGCATCTCGCCGTCGACCTCCAGCCAGGGCGCCTGCTCGCGCAGCAAGGCGAGCGTGCGCCGCATCTTCACCGCGCTGGGCAGGTCGCTGGTGCCGAAGTTCGAGTGCGACAGCAGCGCCGCCTTGGGCTCGATGCCGAAGCGCAGCATCTCCTCGGCCGCCATGACCGTGATCTCGCACAGCTCCTCGGGGCTGGGGTCGGCGTTGACATGTGTGTCGACGAGGAAGACCTGCCGCCCCGGCAGCATGAGGCCGTTCATGCAGGCGTAGACGCGCACGTCCTGCTTCGTGCGCGGGCTGCCGCCGGCGAGCGGGCCAATGACCTGGTCGATGTAGTGCAGGTGGTTGGCCGTCGTGCCCCAGGTGCCGCAGAGCAGGCCGTCGACGTCGCCGTGGTGCAGCAGCATCGTGCCGATCAGCGTCAGGCGCCGGCGCATCTCGATCTTGGCCAGCTCGCGCGTCACGCCGCGCCGCTCGGTCAACTGGTGGTAGGCCTGCCAGAAGCCGCGGTAGCGGTGGTCGTTCTCGACGTTGACGACGTCGTAGTCGCCGCCCTCCTTGAGCCGCAGGCCGAACTTCTCCACCCGCGTCGCGATCACCGCCGGGCGGCCGATGAGCGTCGGCCGCGCAAGGCCCTCGTCCACCACCACCTGCACGGCGCGCAGCACGCGCTCGTCCTCGCCCTCGGCGTAGGCGACGCGGCGCGCGGTGGCGCTCTTGGCGGCGGCAAAGATGGGCCGCATCGTCTGCCCGCTGGCATAGATGAAGCCCTGCAGGCGCTCGCGGTAGGCGGCCATGTCGGCGATCGGCCGCTTCGCGACGCCGGAGGCGACGGCGGCCTCGGCCACCGCCGGCGCGATCTTCAGCATCAGACGCGGGTCGAAGGGCTTGGGGATCAGGTACTCGGGCCCGAAGGCCAGCGTCTGCCCGCCATAGGCCGCCGCGACGACGTCGCTCTGCTCGGCGCGTGCAAGCTCCGCGATGGCGCCGACGGCGGCGATCTCCATCGCGTCGGTGATCGTGGTGGCGCCGCAGTCCAGCGTGCCGCGGAAGATGTACGGGAAGCACAGGACGTTATTGACCTGGTTCGGGTAGTCCGTGCGGCCCGTGGCCATGATGGCGTCGTCGCGCACCGCCTTCACCTGCTCGGGCAGGATCTCGGGCGTCGGGTTCGCCAGCGCGAAGATGACCGGCCGCGCGGCCATCTTCGCCACCATGTCGGGCTTGAGCACGCCGGCCGCCGAGAGGCCGAGGAAGACGTCGGCGCCCGGGATCACCTCGGCCAGCGTGCGCAGCGGCGTCGGCTGCGCGAAGAGCGCCTTGTCCTCGTCCATCAGCTCCTTGCGGCCCTGATAGACGACGCCGGCGAGGTCGGTGACCCAGACGTTCTGGCGCTGCACGCCGAGCTTGAGCAGCAGGTTCAGGCAGGCCAGCGCCGCCGCACCGGCGCCCGAGGCGACGAGCTTCACTTCCTCGATGCTCTTGCCCACCACCTTCAGCGCGTTCAGCAAGGCCGCGCCGACGACGATGGCGGTGCCGTGCTGGTCGTCGTGGAAGACGGGGATCTTCATGCGCTCGCGCAGGCGACGCTCGACGTAGAAGCAGTCCGGCGCCTTGATGTCCTCGAGGTTGATGCCGCCGAAGGTCGGCTCGAGCGCGGCGATGCAGTCGACCAGCTTGTCCAGGTTCTTCTCGTTGACCTCGATGTCGAAGACATCGATGCCGGCGAACTTCTTGAACAGGACCGCCTTGCCCTCCATCACCGGCTTCGCCGCGAGCGGGCCGATGTCGCCCAGGCCGAGCACGGCCGTGCCATTGGTGACCACGGCCACCAGGTTGCCGCGCGCCGTGTAGCGGAAGGCGGTGTCCGGGTCGGCGGCAATCTCCTCGCACGCCGCGGCCACGCCGGGCGAGTAGGCCAGGGCCAGGTCGTGCTGGTTCATCAGCTGCTTCGTCGCGGCGATGGCCAGCTTGCCCGGCGTCGGGAATTCGTGGTACTCGAGCGCCGCCTGCCGCAGTTCGGCCGCGCGTTCGGCCGAACGATCGGCCGCCTGGTTGCCGGGCGGTGGCGCGGGCGGCGTGCTGTCGACGCGGGGCATGGATGTCTCCTTGGTTCGTCGTCTGCCGCGGCAAGGTGCCGCAGCGTCATTGTCGGGGTCGCTGCAGCCTGGATTGGGTCGCCAAGCCGGTGCCATGCCCATTCGCAATACTGCGTAGCCGTGCAGCCGCGCCGGCAAAGATACTGCATGCACCGGCGCGCCCCGCGGCGCGCCCTCCACCATGGACGCCATGGACAGCGCGGCCGCCTCGGCCACCCCACCCCTCACCGTCGGCGAGACGACCGGTGCGCCAGCCGTCGCGTCCGCGGCGCTGCCCGCCTCGCGGCCCCGCCGCCTGCGGCGCGCGCTGCTGTGGGGCCTGCTGGTCGCGCTGCTGGCCGTGGCCCAGACGCTGCTGGTGGCGCTGACCGTGCGCTACGAGGCCTGGCGGGCGCTCGACGCCGCCGAGGCCGCGGCCGCCGAGGCGGTGACCTCGGTGCGGCGCGACCTGCTGCGCGTGACGCACGCCATCCAGGCCGTCACCTGGCTCGAACCCGACGATCCGGCGTGGCGCCCGGCCGCCGCCCGGCTGCTGCGCGAGATCCCCGAGCTGCGCCGGCTCGAGTGGCGCGACCGGCGCATCGCGGTGGTCGCGGCCGTGGAGGCGCCGCTCGGGCCGCCGCTCTTCGCGCGCATCCCGCGGCCCGAGCTCGAAGCCGAGGCTGACCTCGCCTGCCGCGACGCGCGCCGCGCCTCCGCACCCGCCTTCTCGCGCAGCTACTTCGTGCCGACGCTGGAAGGCACCGGGCAGGAGATGATGGACCTGTGCGTGCCGGCGCTGCGCGACGGGCGCGAAGCCGGCTTCGTCGTCGCCACGCTCGGCCTGCCGGCCCTGCTGGAGGCGGCGGCCGACCGCTCGCGCGAGCTGCAGCGCTACGAGCTCAGCTTCGTCGAGGCCGACGGCGCGCGCCTGGCGCGCGCCGGTGGCCGCCGCGGCGCCGGTGTGCACACCGCCCTGCAGGTGCTCGACCTGCCGGGCCAGACGCTGCGCCTGCGCGCCGACAGCCAGGCCGGCCGGCCGAGCCTGATCCCCACCCTCACGCTCGCCCTGGTGCTGGGCCTCTCGATCGGCCTGTTCGCGGTCGTCTTCCTGCTTGCGCGCGACGTGCGCCGGCGCGCGCAGGCCGAGCACGCCCTGGCCGAGTCGCTCGGCTTTCGCAAGGCGATGGAGGACTCGCTCAGCACCGGCCTGCGCGCGCGCGACATGGCCGGCGCCATCACCTACGTCAACCCGGCCTTCTGCGCGATGGTCGGCTTCAGCGCCGAGGAGCTGCGCGCCGTGCGCCCGCCGGCGCCGCCGCTGTACTGGCCGCCCGAGCGCGTGGCCGAATATGCCGAGCGCCAGCGCCGCCGCCTGGCCGGCGGCGCGGTGGCCCGTGCACAGCGGGAGGACTTCGAGACCCTCTTCATGCGGCGCAACGGCGAGCGCTTTCCGGCCATGGTCTACGAGGCGCCGCTGCTCGACGGCGAGGGCCGGCAGACGGGCTGGATGGGCTCGGTGCTCGACCTCACGGCGCAGCGGCGCATCGAGGAGCTGTCGCGCCAGCAGCACGAGCGGCTGCAGGCGAGCGCACGCCTGGCCACCGTGGGCGAGATGGCTTCGCTGCTCAGCCACGAGCTCAATCAGCCGCTGGCCGCCATCGCCAGCTACTCGACCGGCTCGCTCAACCTGCTCGACGCCGCGCCGCACCCCACCGGGGGCGGCACCGGGACCGCCGGCGGCGCCGACGCCGCCCTCCCGGCCGTGGCCGACGACATCGCGCCCCTGCTGCGCCAGGCCCTTGCGCGCATTGCCGAGCAGGCCGAGCGCGCCGGGCGCGTCATCAAGAGCGTGCACGACTTCGTGCGCCGCCGCGAGCAGCAGCGCGAGACGATCGCCGTCGACCTGCTGCTCGAGGCCGTGCTGCCGCTGGTGCGCCTGCAGGCGCGCAAATGCGCCGTGCAGGTCGAGCTCGACCTGCCGCGGCCGCCGGCGCGCATGCCGCGGGTCGTGTGCGACCGCACGATGCTCGAGCAGGTGCTGCTCAACCTCGCACGCAACGGCATCCAGGCGATGGAGGCTGACACGCCGGCGGCGCACCGGACGCTCGTCATCGCGGCGCGGCGCGACGACGACGGCGCGCGTGTCCGCTTCGAGATCGCCGACGGCGGCCCGGGCATCGCGCCCGAGGTGGTGGCGCGCCTGTTCACGCCGTTTTTCACGACGCGCGCCGAAGGCATGGGGCTCGGCCTGAGCCTGTGCCGCACGGTGGTCGAGCAGCACGGCGGCACCCTCGAGTTCGCCCCCGGCGCGAACGGGCGCGGCACCGTCTTCCGCTTCACGCTGCCGGGTGCGAAACCGGGCGCCAAACCGGATGCCAGCGCCGACCTGGCCGACGCAGGCGCTGACGATCGTGCCCGCCGCGGCGAGCGAGATGGCGAACAAGATAGCGACCAAGACAGCGAACGAGATAGCGAGGGAGACGGCAAGGGAGACCGCAAGGGGAGATAGCAAGGGAGACCGCGAGGGAGAACGAGGGAGAACGAGGGGCTGATCACTCCCGGGAAACCGGCGACACTCGCAGACCTGCCGTTCGATCGCCCGGCCGCCGCGGCCTTCCCTCGCGCCCAAGCCTTGGTCTCCATCGCCGCCGGATCCGGCCCCCGCCCCGCCGGCGCGGGCATTCCCGTCGTCTATGTCGTCGACGACGAAGAGGTCGTGCGCGATGCGCTCGCCTGGCTGCTGCGCTCGCGCCGCCTGCTCTCCGAAGGTTTTGCCAGCGCCGATGCCTTTGCCGCCTGGCTCGAGGCGCAGGGCTCGCCTTGGCCGCGCGCCCCCGGCTGCATGCTGCTGGACGTGCGCATGCCCGGCACGAGCGGACTGGCGCTGTTCGAGCGCCTGGCCGATGCCGGCCTGGCGACGACGCTGCCGGTGATCTTCCTCACCGGCCATGGCGACGTGCCCACGGCGGTGGCGGCAGTCAAGCGCGGCGCTTTCGACTTCGTCGAGAAGCCGTTCTCCAACAACGCGCTCGTCGATCGTGTCGAGCAGGCGCTCGCACAAAGCGCCGCAGCGCTGGCCGCGCGAGCTTGCCGCGAGGCGGCGGCCGATGCCCTCGCCGAGCTCACCGAGCGCGAACGCGAGGTCATGCGCCTGGTCATCGAAGGGCGGCCGAACAAGCTGATCGCCGACGAGCTGCAGATCAGCGTGCGCACGGTCGAGGTGCACCGCGCCCGCGTCTTCGAGAAGATGGACGTGCGCTCGGCGGTGGAACTGGCCAACCTGCTGCGCGACAAAGGCCTGGCCTGAGAGGTTGAGAGTCTTTCGATCATGCCCGCCCATCACGCCAGAAGGCGCCCGCTCGTCGTTGCAGACACTCGCCATAGCACCCGCTATGGCTCGCAGCTGCGCCTGGATCGGACACCTCCTGGCGCGCTGCTCGGGCACGCCCGAAGAACTCTCAACCTCTGATCCGAGCTCGATGCACGGCGGATCGCATGGGTGAGTTCGAACTGATCGCGCGCTACTTCAAGCGGCCGCCAGGCCCGCGGAGTCAGGTCGGGCCGAACGGGCAAGACACCTCGGACGGGCGGGCCGTGGCGCTCGGCATCGGCGACGACTGCGCCCTGCTCGCGCCCGCCGAGGGCATGCAGCTCGCAGTGACCACCGACATGCTCGTCGAGGGCCGCCACTTCCTCTCCACGGTGGCCCCGGCGCGCCTCGCGCACAAGGCGCTGGCCGTCAATCTCTCGGACCTGGCGGCGTGCGGCGCCGAGCCGCTCGCCTTCACACTCGCGCTCGCGCTGCCGCGCCCCGACGAGTCCTTCCTCGCGCCCTTTGCCGCGGGCCTGTTCGCGCTGGCCGAGGCGCAAGGCGTCGAACTGATCGGCGGCGACACCACGGCCGGCCCGCTCAACATCTGCATCACCGCCTTCGGCCAGGTGCCGCGCGGGCAGGCGCTGCTGCGCAGCGGCGCGTGCGCCGGCGACGACCTCTGGGTCAGCGGCACGCTCGGCGACGCGCGCCTGGCGCTCGAGGTCTTCCGCGGCGAGCTCGCGCTGGCGGCGGCCGACTTCGAGCAGGTGCGCGAGGCGATGGAGCGCCCGCAGCCGCGCGTCACGCTGGGCCGCGCGCTACGCGGGCTGGCCACCGCGGCCATCGACCTCAGCGACGGCCTCGTCGGCGACCTCGGCCACGTGCTCGCAGCTTCCAATGTCGGCGCGGTCATCGACGCCGACGCCCTGCCGCGCAGCACGGTGCTGGCGCGCCAGGCACCGGCCCTGCAGCGCCAGTGCGTGCTCGCCGGTGGCGACGACTACGAGCTGCTCTTCACCGCGCCCGCCGCGCAGCGCACGGCGATCGAGGCCGCGGCACGGCTGGTCGGCGTGCCGGTAACGCGCTTCGGCCACATCGACGCCGCCGCCGGCCTGCACATCGTGGACGCCGCCGGCCGCGCGCTCGAGGCGAGCTGGCGTGGTTTCGATCACTTCGCGACCTGAAGGGCCTGTGAACGAATCATCCACACCCGCTCGCCACGCCAGAAGGCGCCGGCTCATCGTTGCAAAGGCTCGCCATATCACGCGATATGGCTGCGCTTTGTGCCTCGATCCGACACCTTCTGGCGCGTCGCTCGGGCGCGGCCGATTCATTCACAGGCTCTGAGCCGATGCCGGCGTTGCAGGCTCGACCCGACGCCCCGCAAGCGGGCTCACCGCCGCGGCGAGCCGATTTCGCCTTCATGCGCGGCCACCTCGCGCATTGGCTGGCGCTCGGCTTCGGTGCCGGCCTGGCGCCGCGCGCGCCGGGCACCGTCGGCACGTTGTGGGCCTGGGGCTCCTTCATCGTCATCGACCGCTGGCTCGACGCGGCCGGCTGGGCCGTGCTGATCGCGCTGTCCCTGCTCGCCGGCCAATGGGCGGCCACGCGCACGGCGCAGCACCTGGGCGTCGCCGACCCGGGCTCGATCGTCTGGGACGAAGTGGTCGCCTTCTGGATCGTGCTGTGGCTGCTGACGCCCGCGCCATGGTGGGCGCAGCTCGGCGCCTTCGCCCTCTTCCGCTACTTCGACGCCGCCAAGCCGGGGCCGGTGCGCTGGGCCGACGGCCTCTTCAAGCCGCACGCCGGGCAGGCCATCGGCTGGCGGCAAGGGGCGGGCATCCTGCTCGACGACCTCGTCGCGGCCGGCTGCACGCTGCTCTTCATCGCCCTGTGGATCCGCCTGTGGAACTCCTGAACGAAGTGCAGGCCCAGGTGCTCGCGCTCGGCGAGGCCTTGCGCGCGCGCGCCTGGCGCATGGCCACGGCCGAGAGCTGCACCGGCGGCCTCGTCGCCGCCGCCTGCACCTCGGTGGCGGGCTCGAGCGACTGGTTCGAACGCGGCTTCGTCACCTACAGCAACGAGGCCAAGGTGCAGATGCTGGGCGTGGATGCCCGGCTCATCGAGCGCCACGGCGCGGTGAGCGAAGAGGTGGTGCGCGCCATGCTCGCCGGCGCGCTCGTGCAGGCGCCGGTGCAGCTGGCGGTGGCCGTCACCGGCATCGCCGGGCCGACCGGCGCGGTGCCGGGCAAGCCGGTGGGCACCGTCTGGCTCGCCTGGGGCACGGCGGAGCGAACGATGGTGCAGCGCCTGCAGCTCGGCGGTGACCGCGCTGCCGTGCGCGCGGCCAGCGTGCGCGCAGCCCTGGGCCATCTGCTCGACCTGCTCGACGCGGCGCGCTCGTGATCGCCATCCGTCTGCGCCCGCTGCACCCGACGCGACGGGCAGCGAGAGTCGTGCGCTGAAGGTGCCGTCGTGAAGGTCGTGTTGGCTGGCGACATCGACGCGGCCGAGTGGACCGCATGGCGCGCCGCGCTCGCCGCCGCCATGCCGGAGGCGCGCTGGCTCGCCGTCGACGAGGCGCAGCGCGCGCCCGACGACGTGCACGCCGCGGTGGTCGCCAACCCGCCGCGCGGCTGCCTGGCGCCGTTCCGGCACCTTCGCCTCATCCAGAGCCTGTGGGCCGGCGTCGACCGGCTGCTCGCCGATCCGACGTTGCCGGCACACGTGCCGATCGCGCGCATGGTCGACCCCGCGCTGAGCGCCGCGATGGCCGAGACGGCGCTGTGGGCGACGCTGTCACTGCACCGCGGCTTCTTCGCCTACCAGCAGCAGCAGCGCGAGGGCCTCTGGCGCCAACACGAGCAGCGCCGCGCCGGCGAGGTGCCGGTGCTGGTGCTCGGCCGCGGCGAGATGGGCCGCGCCGTGGCCGAAGCGCTGCAGCGGCAGGGCTACCCGGTCGCCGGTTGGGGCCGCGACGGTGCGCCGCTGCCGCCGCCGCTGGCGGCGCATGAGATCGTCGTCAACCTGCTGCCACTGACTGATGCCACGCGCGGGCTGCTCGACGCGCGCTTCTTCGCCGCCATGCGCGAGGGATCGGCCCTCGTCAACCTCGGCCGCGGCGGGCATGTCGTCGACGATCACCTGCTCGCGGCGCTCGATGGCGGGCACCTGCGCCATGCCGTGCTCGATGTCTTCCATACGGAGCCGCTACCGCGCACGCACCGCTTCTGGACGCACGCGCGCGTGACGATGCTGCCGCACGCGGCGGCGCTCACCGATCCGCGCAGCGCCGCGACGGTTGCGGCGGCCAACCTGCGCGCACTGCGCGACGGGCGGCCGCTGGCGCATCTCGTCGATCGCGGGCGCGGGTACTGACGCTTTCCTCGGGGTGCTGCGAGTCCCTGGGACAACGGGTCCTTGCTCCCTCTCCCCGCAAGCGGGGAGAGGGAGCAAGTCCATCAGGCGTGCAGTGCCAGAGGCCGCGTCGCCCCTTGCGGAGAGCCGAGCAGCAGCAGCACCAGCTGGCGCAGCGCCGGCCACGCGCCGCTCGGCCAGCGTGGGTCGAGCAGGCCCTTGCACTGGCCGTCGCAGACCTGGGCGGCGTGCAGCCAGCGCGCGAGCTGCGCGGCGCCAAGCTGCGGCAGCGCCCGCTCGAAGAGCTTCTCCTTCGCGCCCCAGACGCGCGCCTCGCGCAGCGCCAGCGGCAGCGGCTGGCCGGCGTCGATGGCGGCGCGCGCACGCGCCAGCGCGCGCACGTCCTCGGCCAGCGACCAGTGCACGAAGACGGCCGATTCGCCCTCGGCCTCGAGCGCCGCGAGCATGCGCAGCGCGCGCGCGCCCTGCCCGGCCCACACGGCCTCGACGAGCTTGGCGATGTCGTAGCGCGCGACGTCGATGACCGCCGCCTCGACCTGCGCGAAGCGCAGCGTGCCGGTCGGATGGAGCAGCGCCATCTTCTGCATCTCCTGGTGCGCGGCGAGCAGGTTGCCCTCGACGCGGTCGGCGAAGAAGGCGAGCGTGCGCTGCCCCTCCTCGCCTTCGGCGACACGCTGGCCCTGGCGCGCCAGGCGCTGCGCCAGCCAGGCCGGCAGCGCGCGCCGCTCGATGGGGTCGAGGCGGACCACCACGCCGGCGCCGTCGAGCGCGTTGAACCAGGCCGACTTCGATTGCTGGAAGTCGAGACGCGGCAGCTGCACGAGGGTGAGCACGTCGTCGCTCAATGCCTCGCAATAGCGCTGCAGCGCCTCGCCGCCGTCCTTGCCCGGTTTGCCCGAGGGGATGCGGATCTCGATGAGCTGGCGCTCGGCGAACAGGCTCATCGACTGCGCCGCGCCCTGCACCGCACTCCAGTCGAAGTGCGCGCCGCTGACCGTGAAGACCTTGCGCTCGCCATAGCCGGCGGCGCGCGCGGCGGCGCGGATGGCGTCGGCCGCCTCCTGCACGAGCAGCGGCTCGTCGCCGTGCAAGGTGTACAGCGGCTTCAGGCCCGCGGCGCCTTTCGCGAGCTGGGCCTCGAGCTGTTCGGGCTTGATCTGCATCGGGGATCAGCGCGCGTCGAGGCTCGAACCGCGGTTCACACCTTGATCGACGCGAGGCGGCGCATCACCTGCGCCACGACGTCGGCCTGCATGTCGCGGAAGAGCTCGGCCTCCTCCTGCTCCTTGGCGAGCGCGAAGGTCTCGCTGTAGCTCATGTCGCGCGTCAGCAGCAGCTGCACGCGCGACATCAGCTCGCGGCCGTCGGGCGTGGCGAGGCGGAACTCGAAGCGCACGCGCAACTGCAGCTCGCGCACCTGCGCCGCGGCGGTGCTAGCGACGACGCTCTTCTGCCGCTGGTCGGCCAGCGCGTGCAGCACGACCTCGGCCTTGCTGGCATCGTCCAGCAGCGCCACCTGGGCGCCGATCTGCCGGCGCAGGTCGTCGGCCAGCGGCGAGCGCGGCTCGAAGCCGGTGAGCGCCAGACTGCGAAAGCCCAGCCGCGGCGGCACGCGCAGCGCGAAGCCGCAGCCGCCGAGGGAAACGAGCGCCGGCCCGCCGAGGGCGGCGGTGGCGGCCGCGGTCAGCAGCGCGCGGGCCAGCGCGCGTCGACGGCCGCTGCGCCTGCGCGGCGGCGCCGCAGCGGTGTCAGACCACGACATTGACCAGCCGGCCCGGCACCACCACGACCTTCTTGGCCGGCCGGCCCTCGCCGAAGCGCGCGAACTCGGCCGAGGCGAGCGCGGCGGCGTCGATGGCGGCGCGGTCGGCCGTCGCCGGCACGCGAAGGGTTCCGCGGTGCTTGCCGTTGATCTGCAGCACGAGCTCGATCTCCTCGGTGACGAGCGCCGCTTCGTCCACCGCGGGCCAGGGCGCGTCGATGAGCTCGCCGTGCTGCGCCGCGAAGCCGAGCCCGGCCCACAACGCGTGCGTGATGTGCGGCGCGGCCGGGTACAGCGAGCGCAGCAGGAGCGACACCGCCTCGCGCCGCACGGCGGCATCGGCGGGTGTGTCGGCGAAGGTGGCCGCCTCGAGCGCGTTGAGCATCTTCATGGCGCCGGAGACGACGGTGTTGTATTGCAGCCGCTCGTAGTCGTGGCTCACCTGGCGCAGCAGCAGGTGCATCTCGCGGCGCAGCGCGAGCGCGCCCTTGCTGGCGCCGGCGATGTCGGGCGCGGCGTGCTTGAGCCCGGGCGCGAGCTTGTGCGCCGTGGCCCACAGCCGGGTGAGGAAGCGGTAGACGCCGGCGGCGCCCGAGTCCGACCACGCCGCGCTCTGGTCGGGCGGGCCGGCGAACATCGTGAAGACGCGTGCCGTGTCGGCGCCGAAGCGCTCGATGATGTCGCGCGGCTCGACGACGTTGTTGAGGCTCTTGGACATCTTCTCGATGCCGCCGAGCAGCACCGGCTGGCCGTCGGCCCGGGACCTGGCGCCGATCGGGTGCCCCTTGTCGTCATAGCTCACCTCCACCTCGGTGGGGTAGAACCAGCGCTTGCGCGCCGGCTCGGCGCCGTTGACCACCTCGCGGTAGAAGCTCTGGTTGAGCAGCATGCCCTGCGTGAAGAGCTTGCGGAACGGCTCGCTGTAGCTGACGAGGCCGAGGTCGCGCATGGCCTTGGTCCAGAAGCGCGCGTACAGCAGGTGCAGCACGGCGTGCTCGATGCCGCCGATGTACTGGTCCATCGGCATCCAGTACTCGTTGCGCTTGTCCACCATCGCCATCTCGCTGTCGGGGCAGCAGTAGCGCATGTAGTACCAGGCGCTGTCGACGAAGGTGTCCATCGTATCGGTCTCGCGCCGCGCCGGCTGGCCGCATTGCGGGCAGGCGACGTTCAGGAACGAGGCGCACTTGTGCAGCGGGTTGCCGCTGCCGTCGGGCACGAGGTCGTCGGGCAGCACGACGGGGAGGTCCTGCTCCGGCACCGGCACGGTGCCGCAGCCCGGGGTCCGGCCTCCGGGTCCGTCGGTTCCTTCGCAGTGGATGATGGGGATCGGCGTGCCCCAGTAGCGCTGGCGGCTGATGCCCCAGTCGCGCAGCCGCCAGGTGGTCATCTTCTCGCCGAGCCCCTTGGCAGCCAGCGCGCCGGCCACCGCGTCCACGGCCATCGCGTGCGGAAGGCCGCTCCACACGCCGCTGTTGACGGTGATGCCGCGCTCCTTGTCGGCGTACCAGTCGTTCCAGTTCTCGTAGTCGTAGTGCAGGCCGTCGATGTGGATGACCTGCAGGATGTCGATGCCGTACTTGCGCGCGAAGGCGAAGTCGCGCTCGTCGTGGCCGGGCACGCCCATGACGGCGCCGTCGCCGTAGCCCATCAGCACGTAGTTGCCCACCCACAGCGGCACCGGCTGGCCGGTGAGCGGGTGCGTGACGGCGAGGCCGAGCGGCAGGCCCTCCTTCTCCCTGAGCGCGAGCTCGGCTTCCGTCGTGCCGCCTAGTCCGCACTCCTTGATGAAGGCGGCGACCTTCGGATCGGTCCGGGCGGCGTGCGTGGCGAGCGGGTGCTCGGGCGCCACGGCGCAGAAGGTGACGCCCATGATGGTGTCGGCGCGCGTCGTGAAGACGTGCATGCGGCCATCCTGGACGAGGGCGCCGTGCTCGTCGCGGATGTCGTGCAGGAAGGCGAAACGCACGCCCTCGCTCTTGCCGATCCAGTGCTCCTGCATCAGGCGCACGCGCTCGGGCCAGCCTTCGAGGTAGTGCGGGCTCGTGCTGTCGGCGACGGCGGCGAGCAGCTCGTCGGCGTACTTCGTGATGGCGAGGTAGTAGCCGGGGATCTCGCGCTTCTCCACCACCGCGCCGCTGCGCCAGCCCTTGCCGTCGACCACCTGCTCGTTGGCCAGCACGGTCTGGTCGACCGGATCCCAGTTGACGACCTGCGTCTTGCGGTAGGCCAGGCCCGCTTCGAGCATCTTCAGGAAGAACCACTGGTTCCACTTGTAGTAGCTCGGGTCGCACGTGGCGACCTCGCGCGCCCAGTCGAAGGCCAGGCCGAGCGGCTGCATCTGCGCCTTCATGTCGGCGATGTTGGCGCGCGTCCACTGCCCCGGGGCGACCTTGTTGTCGATGGCGGCGTTCTCGGCCGGCAGGCCGAAGGCGTCCCAGCCCATCGGCATCAGCACGTTCAGGCCCTTCATGCGCAGCTGGCGCGCCATCATGTCGTTGATGGTGTAGTTGCGCACGTGCCCCATGTGCAGCTTGCCGCTGGGGTAGGGCAGCATCGAGCAGGCGTAGAACTTCTGCCGGCGCGGGTCCTCGACGACGCGGTAGGCGTCGCGTGCCGCCCAGTGCGCCTGGGCCGAGGACTCGACCTCGGCGGGGACGTATTTCTCGTTCATGAGGCCGATTCTAGGCAGCGGGGTGCGCATGCGCCTTCGCGTCGAGGCCGGGCGGCGGCGCGGCGCGTGCTGCGCCGGCGCGATCAGTTGGCCGCGGCCTCGGTGACGAAGCCCACGCGCGTGAGGCCGGCCGCATGCAGCCAGCCGATCAGCTCGGCGACGCGGCCGTAGGGCACGCGCCGGTCGGCGCGCAGCTGCACCTCGGTGGCCGGGTTGCGGCGTACCGCCTGGCGGGCGCGCTCGAGCACCGCGGCCTGGTCGGCAGGCTTGTCGTCGAGGAAGAGCCGGCCCTCGGCGTCGAGCGCGATGGCGATGAAGGCCGGCGCGTCGACGGCGCGGGCGCCCTCGGCGCGCGGCAGGTCCAGCCTTAGGCTGCTGGCGATGAGCGGCGCGGTGATGATGAAGATGACCAGCAGCACCAGCATCACGTCGATGAGCGGGGTCATGTTGATCTCGCTCATCGGCCGCGCGCCGGGGCTGCGCTCGAGGCGGCCGAAGGCCATCGGTCAGTCCGCGCTGCGCACGCCCACCGCGGGCGGCGAAGAGGGCGAGCCGGCGGGCACCATCAGCTCGCGCAGGTCGTGCGCGAAGCCCTCGAGCTCGGCCTCGCACGAGGCGACGCGGTTGCCGAAGATGTTGAAGGCGAGCACGGCCGGCACGGCCACGGCGATGCCGGCGGCGGTCATGACCAGCGCCTCGCCGATGGGGCCGGAGACCTTGTCGATGGTGATCGTGCCGGCCGCGCCGATGGCGACGAGCGCGTGGTAGATGCCCCAGACGGTGCCGAAGAGGCCGACGAAGGGCGCCGTGCTGCCGATGGAGGCGAGCGCCACCTGGCCGGCCTGCAGGTGCGCGAGGCCGCGATGCAGCGCGTCGCGCAGGCGGCGCGTGAGCTGCGACTCGAGATGGGCGCGCGTGGCGAGCGTGCCTTCGGGCGACGCGGCAGCCGCCGCCTCGAGCAGCGGCAGCAGCACGCACTCGCGGTCGTTCGCCGCCAGGCGCGCGCGGCCCTCGTCGATGCCGGCGGCGTCCCAGAAGGCGGGCACGGCACGCGCGATGTCGGCGCCGGCGCGGCGCAGCAGCCAGGTCTTCCAGAGGATCAAGACCCACGCCGTCACCGACATCGCGAGCAGCAGCAGCGCGACCACGCGGCCGACGCCGTCGGCGCGGCTCCAGAAGGCTTCGAAGCCGACCATGTCTGTGCGGGTGCGGCGCGCGCCGGCCGGCAACGTGTGCGGGCGCGCCGCTTCAGCTCAGGCCGAGCACGTCGGCCATGCCGAAGAGTCCGCGCGAGCGCCCGGCGACGAAGCGCGCGGCGCGCAGGCTGCCTTCGGCATAGTTGACGCGGCTGGCGCTGCGGTGCGTGATCTCCAGCCGCTCGCCGGGGCCGCAATAGAGCACGGTGTGGTCGCCGACGATGTCGCCGCCGCGCAGCGCCGCGAAGCCGATGCTGCCCGCTCGGCGCGCGCCGGTGTGGCCGTGGCGCGTGAACACGCCCGCTTCAGCCAGCGCGACGCCGCGTGCGCGCGCCAGCGCCTCGCCGAGCGCGAGCGCGGTGCCGCTCGGCGCGTCGACCTTGTGCTTGTGGTGGATCTCGGTGACCTCGAGGTCGTAGGCGTCGCCGAGCAAACGCGCGGCACTCTCCACGAGGCGCAGCATGACGTTGACGGCGACGCTCATGTTGGGCGCCAGCACGATGGCCAGATGCTCGGCGTGCGCGCCGATGGCCGCCTTCTGCTCGGGAGTGAGGCCGGTGGTGCCGACGACGGCGCGCACGCCGAGCGCGCGGCAAGCGGCCAGGTGCGCCATCGTGCCCTCGGGACGCGTGAAGTCGATCAGCACCTGCGCGCCGGCGAGCCCCTGCTCGAGATCGGCCGTGACGGCAACGCCGGTGGGCTTGCCCGCCGCGGCGCTCGCGAGTGCCGCGGCGTCCTGTCCGAGCAGCGGGCTGCCGGCAACGTCGAGGGCGCCGCTCAGCCGGCAATCGCTGCTGCCGAGCACCGCGTCGATCACCATGCGGCCCATGCGGCCGCCGGCGCCGGCGACGGCGATGGCCAGGCGCTCGGCAGGGGCGCCTTCGCTGCCGGGTGCCGCCGCGTTCGGCGTGGCAGCGGACGGGCGGCTCACGAGCCCTCCAGCGGCGGGTAGGTGCGCACCGGCCCGACAGGCTCGGGGGCCGGCGCCTCGCGTCGCTGCGGCGGCGGCAGCGCTGCACGCTCCTCCTCGCTCAGCTCCAGGCGCGGCGCGCGCGGGTCCTTGAAGCGGCTGATGGAGGCGACGAATTCGCGCTCGGAGGGCAGGTCGTTCGGCGCCTCGACGGACTTCACGCGCTCGCCCTCGAAGTGCACGATGACGCTGCGCCGCTGCAGCTCGGCGCCGGGCCGGCGCAGCGTGAACAGGTAGTCCCAGCGGTTGGCGTGGAAGGGGTCGGCGATCATCGGCGTGCCGAGCACGTCGCGCACCTGCAGGCGTGTCAGGCCGGGGCGGACGAGCGCCATCTGCTCCTTGGTGACGGCGTTGCCCTGCACGATGTCGATGCGGTACGGCGTGATGACGCCCAGGAAGCTGTCGCTGCGCTGCAGCGAGTCGCAGCCGGCGGCGAGCAGCAGCAGCGGCAGCGCGGTCAGCAGGGCAGTCGGGGCGATGCGAGGCATGGGTGGCGCTGGTTGACGACGACAGGGGCCCGGGAGCGGGACTTCGCGGGGGGTTGCGGACCGAGGGTGGACCGCGGCGCCGCGATCCTCGGGCCAGGACGCAGTGACACCCGGCGGCGCGAGCGCGGTGAGGCCTTCAGGGCAATGAGGGCCTTGGCAGGCTCGCTATGATGAACAATTCTAGTGTCCTCCTCCCGTCCTCCCACCCGGGGGTTGCGCCAGTGACGCACGCCGAAGAACTCAAGAGCAGCGGCCTGAAGGCGACGCTGCCCCGCATCAAGATCCTCGACGTGTTCCGGCACACCGAGCGCCGGCACATGACGGCCGAGGACGTGTACCGTGCGCTGCTGGCCGAGGATGCCGATATCGGCCTGGCCACCGTGTACCGGGTGCTGATGCAGTTCGAGCAGGCGGGGCTGCTGACGCGCAGCAACTTCGAGTCGGGCAAGGCCGTCTACGAGCTCAACGAGGGCCAGCATCACGACCATCTCGTGTGCCTGGACTGCGGCCGCGTCGAGGAGTTCTTCGACCCCGAGATCGAGCAGCGCCAGCGCGCCGTGGCGCTGACGCGCGGCTTCTCGCTGCAGGAGCACTCGCTGGCGCTCTACGCACGCTGCACGAAGACCGACTGCGAGCACCGCGGCAGCGCGGCGCATGCCGCCGAATCGGCGCTCGCGCATCGCAGTCGATAGCCAAAGCCAGGGTCCGGGCCGGCCCGGCGCCTGCGATGGCGCCGCCCTACTTCTCGCCGGTGCCGTCTTCCATCGCCTTCTGGTGGCGGGCGATGAACTCCTGATAGGTGTCGATGCCGCGCAGCTGCAGCACCGTGTTGCGCACGGCCGCCTCCACCAGCACGGCGAGGTTGCGCCCGGCGTCCACCGCGATCACCACCTTGCGCACGGGGATGTCGAGCACCTCTTCGTACAGCGGCTCGTAGGGCAGGCGCTCGAACTCGCGCTCCATCGTGCTCTGGCGCACGAGGTGGACGATGAGCTGCAGGCGCATCTTCCGCCGCACCGCCGTTTCGCCGAAGATGGCCTTGATGTCCAGGAGGCCGATGCCGCGCACCTCGAGCAGGTTCTGCAGCAGCTCGGGGCAGCGGCCCTCGAGCGTCGTCTGCGAGGTGCGGTAGATGTCCACCGCATCGTCGGCGACGAGGCCGTGTCCGCGCGAGACGAGCTCGAGGCCGAGTTCGCTCTTGCCCAGGCCCGACTCGCCGGTGAGCAGCACGCCCAGGCCGAGGATGTCCATGAAGACGCCGTGACGCGTCGTGCGGTCGGCGAAGTGCCGGCCGAGGTAGCCGCGCACGACGTCGATGACGTGGCCGGCCGACTCCTGCGTCACGAAGAGCGGGATCTCGGCGCGGTCGCACATGGCCACCAGGCGGTCGGGGGCGGTCTGCTGGTCGGCGACGATGATCACCGGCGGCTCCAGCGTCACGATGCGCGAGATGCGGCGCTCGCAATCGTCGGGGTCGGCCTCGGTGAGGTAGGCCACTTCGCGGCGGCCGACGATCTGCACGCGATAGGGGTGGATGTAGTTGAGGTAGCCGACGAGGTCGGCCGCCGAACGCGCGTCGCGGATGGCGTTCTCGTCGAAGCGCCGCTCCGGGTGCGCATGGCCGGCGATCCACTCCCAGCGCAGCGCTTCGCGGTGCGCTTCGAACAGCGCCTCGGCGCTCATCGAGGTGGGTTTCATCGTCCGGCGCTCTTTACATCGGCCCCGCGGGTCTCGCGCTTCGGCCCAGCGGCCGTCGTGGGTGTCGGCAGGTCCTCATCCGCCCGGGCGGCAGGGTCACCGGAGTGCCTTCGCGCTGCGCACTCCGGTATTCGCCCTTCGGGCGGCCGGGCGGGCTCATGCCGCCGTCTTCTGGGGTTGCCAGTCGCAGATGAGCTTGTGCACCATGGCCGCGTCGGCCTCGATCTTCAGGCGCTCGCGCAGCTCGCGGTCGGAGAGCATCTCGGCGATCTCCGAGAGGATCTCCAGGTGCCGCTGCGTCGCCGCTTCGGGCACGAGCAGGAAGATCAGCAGCAGCACCGGCTCGTCGTCGGGCGCGTCGAAGGGGATCGCCTGTGCCAGGCGCACCACCGCGGCGAGCGGGTTCTTCAGGCCCTTGACGCGGCCGTGCGGGATGGCCACGCCGTGGCCGAGCCCGGTGGAACCCAGGCGCTCGCGCGCGAAGAGGTTGTCGGTGACGGTGCCGCGCGCGATGGCGTGCTGGTTCTCGAACAGCAGCCCGGCATGCTCGAAGACACGCTTCTTGCTTGTGGCCTCCACGTTCACCAGCACATCGCCGGCAGGCAGGATGGCAGCAAGACGGTTCATCGGGACCTGTCCTATCGCTGCGCCGCGCGAGGCTCGATTCGCGCAGCGATGTTAGGGGTTGCGGAGCGCCGCATCATAGACCTCGCGGCCCCGTGCACCCCGCGGCGCGGGCCCCGTGAACCGGCGGGAGGCGGGGAAATGCGGCATTGCAGCAACAGTGATTGCGGCGCATGAAAAACGGCCCGCGGAGGGGCCGTTTCGGCGGTCGTGGCCGCTCCCACCCGCGGGCAGGCCCGGCCAGCGGCAAGGCAGGATTCAGCCGGGGCTCGCGTCGATGCGCTTGGCCGCCGTATGGTGGTGGTCCTGCACACGATCCTTGTAGCGCATCACCTGGCGATCGAGCTTGTCCATCAGTTGATCGATGGCCGCGTAGAGGTCCTCGTGACTTTGCTCGACGAAGATGTCACGCCCCTTCACATGCAATGTGACCTCGGCCTTCTGCCTTCGTTCCTTCTCCTTCAGCTTCTCCACCGTCAGCAGCACGCTCACGTCCACCACCTGATCGAAGTGGCGGGTTACCCGCTCCAGCTTGGTCAATACGTACTCGCGCAGCGCCGGGGTGACTTCAAGGTGATGGCCGCTGATCGTCAAGTTCATCAGAACCTCCAAGGCAATAGGAACCGGCCGTGCATCGGGGCGGCCGGCGGGCTGGTGAAGAGGTGGGGCGAGTGGCCGGAAGGTGGCCGTCGGGAGCGCAAGGCTGCGGAGCTGGGTAGCTGGGGTAGCGGGGAGAGGATACGAACCTGGACGCCGAAGGCAGGGCCCGTGTGACCCAGTGTGCATCCGAAAGACGGGTCTGACAAGCGGTTGCGCAAGCGGTTGGGCATGCCCGCCACCGCCGGGGTAGAGGGGTAGAGGGGTAGAGGGATAGAGGGGGCTGAGGGGCTGAAGCGCCGCAATGTTGCGCCTGCGCTTCGTGGAGTTCCGCGCACGGGGTCGGCGCCGAGGCCTAACCTAGAATGAATTTCGAGGTCCAGGGATACGACGGAAAACAAGCCATGAAGCTGATCGGTGCTTTGACCAGCCCCTACGTGCGCAAGGTGCGCATCGTCATGGCCGAGAAGAAGCTGGACTTCCAGCTCATGCTCGAGGACGTCTGGAGCAGCGACGCCATCCTGAAGAGCAACCCGCTCGGCAAGGTGCCCTGCCTGGTGATGGAAGGCGGCGAGGCGGTCTTCGACTCGCGCGTCATCGTCGAATACCTGGACACGCTGTCGCCGGTGGGCAAGCTGATCCCGGCCACCGGGCGCGAGCGCATCGAGGTGCGCACCTGGGAGGCGCTGGCCGACGGCGTGCTCGACGCCTGCATCCTGGCCCGCCTGGAAGCCAACTGGTCGGGCCGCGCCACCATGGAGCGTTCGCAGGCCTGGATCGACCGCCAGATGAGCCGCGTGCACGCCGGCATCGCCGCCATGGGCCAGGGCCTGGGCGACAAGCCCTGGTGCGCGGGCAACCACTTCTCGCTTGCCGACGTGGCCGTGGGCTGCGCGCTCGGCTATCTCGACTTCCGCTTCCCGCACATCGACTGGCGCAGCGGCCAACCGCAACTGGCGCGCCTGGCCGAGAAGCTGGCGACGCGGCCGAGCTTCATCGAGACGCTGCCCCCGAAAGGCTAGCCCCGGGCTAGCTCAGGGCTAGCTCAGTGCTGGCTCAGCGCCGGCTGGGGCGCAGGCCCTGCGGCCGTGCCGATCTGGAAGCTGCCCGCGCGGGCGAGCGGCCAGTAGAGCTCGAAGACCTTGTGCGGCCACTTGCCGCGCCCCTGCGCGGCGGCGAGCAGCGAGCCGGGCGCGATGAAGGTGAGCTGGTTGGCGAGCAGCCGCACGTCGTGGTCAGCCATGCGGCGGACGATGTGACTGGCGGTGATCTCGCGCGGGTGTTGCAGGCCGGCGGCCTGCACGAGCTCCTTCAGCGCCTCGAGCGTCCCCTCATGGAAGCGGTAGACGCGCTCGGCCTTGGACGGCACGACCAGCGCACGCTGGCGCAGCGGGTCCTGCGTCGTCACGCCGGTGGGGCAGCTGCCCGTGTGGCAGTGCTGGGCCTGGATGCAGCCGAGCGCGAACATGAAGCCGCGCGCCGCGTTGCACCAGTCGGCGCCGAGCGCCATCGCGCGCACGATGTCGAAGGCGCTCACGATCTTGCCGGCGCAGCCGATGCGCACGCGATCGCGCAGGTTCAGGCCGGTGAGCGTGTTGTGCACGAGCAGCAGCCCCTCCTGCAGCGGCGCACCGACGTGGTCGGTGAACTCGAGCGGTGCCGCTCCGGTGCCGCCCTCGCCGCCGTCGACGACGATGAAGTCCGGCAGCAGGCCGGTCTCGAGCATCGCCTTGGCGAGCGCGAACCACTCCCACGGATGCCCGATGCACATCTTGAAGCCCACGGGCTTGCCGCCCGAGAGCCGGCGCAGTCGCTCGATGAACTGCAGCATCTCCACCGGCGTGCCGAAGGCCGAGTGGCGCGCCGGGCTCACGCAGTCCACGCCCACGGGCACGCCGCGCGCGGCGGCGATCTCCTCGGTCACCTTGGGCCCGGGCAGCACGCCGCCATGGCCCGGCTTGGCACCCTGGCTGAGCTTGAGCTCGATCATCTTCACCTGTGGCGCTTGCGCGTTCTCGACGAAGCGCTCTTCGTTGAAGCTGCCGTCGGCGTTGCGGCAGCCGAAGTAGCCGCTGCCGATCTCCCAGATCAGGTCGCCGCCGTGCACGCGGTGATGCTGGCTGATCGAGCCCTCGCCGGTGTCGTGCGCGAAGCCGCCCTTCCTGGCGCCGGCGTTCAGCGCCAGCACCGCGTTGGCCGAGAGTGCGCCGAAGCTCATCGCCGAGATGTTGAAGACGCTGGCGTTGTAGGGCTGCGTGCACGAGCTGCCGCCGGCACCGACCTCGACCCGGAAGTCGTGCGATGCGAGCTTCGTCGGCGCGACGCTGTGGTTGATCCACTCGTAGCCCGAGGCGTGCACGTCGAGCTGCGTGCCGAACGGCCGCTTGTCGGAATCGCCCTTGGCACGCTGGTAGACGAGGCTGCGCTGCTGGCGCGAGAACGGTGCCGCCTCGTTGTCGCTCTCGATGAAGTACTGGCGCATCTCCGGCCGGATGAACTCGAGCAGGAAGCGCAGGTGCCCGATCACCGGGTAGTTGCGCAGCACCGAGTGCCGGCGCTGGCGCGAGTCGCGCCAGCCGAGGCCGACGAGCAGCAGGCACAACAGTGCCCAGCCGCCGCCCATGCCGTAGGCCACGTAGGTGAAGAGCGCCAGCAGCAGCCCCACCGCCGCCAGCAGCCAGGCGAGGTAGCGAACGGGGAAGTGCTGGTCGATCCGGTGCAACCACTCGTGCATGGCTCGCCCTCCATCGGCGCGGTTTGCGTCGGGCGGATGCTAGGGCGGCGGCGGCCCGGGCGGCCCGGGAGAAGCCCCCGGGAAGCGGCGCAGTTCGCTCGCCATCGCGCCGCGCCCGGCGCGCCGTGCGGCCTTGCGCGCCGTGCGGGTCGATATACTTTGCCGCACAGCGCCGATTTGCTCCGGCTTGCGGGCGCTCAACAAATGCCGCTAAACAGGACCCCCGACCCGGGGCCGTCTGTGTGGCGGCGCCGGGTTTTTTCTTTGTCCTCGCGCGATGACCACGACGATAGGCCCCGTCACCCCGCAGCAGATGCACTTTGCCGAAGCGCTGCCGCTGGCCAGCGGCGCGCGGCTCGCCGACTACCACCTCGTCTACGAGACCTACGGCACGCTGAACGCGGCACGCAGCAACGCCGTGCTGGTGTGCCATGCGCTCAATGCCGGCGCGCACGTGGCCGGGCTCGACGCCGAAGGCCAGCTCGGCTGGTGGGACAACCTCGTCGGTCCCGGCAAGCCGCTCGACACCAACCGCTTCTTCGTCATCGGCGTCAACAACCCGGGCTCGTGCTTCGGCTCCACCGGCCCGATGCACCCCAACCCGGCCACCGGCCGCGCCTGGGGTGCCGACTTCCCGGTCGTCACGGTCGAGGATTGGGTCGACGCGCAGGCGCGCCTCGTCGAGCGCCTGGGCATCGGCCGGCTCGCCGCCGTCATCGGCGGCAGCCTGGGCGGCATGCAGGCGCTGGCCTGGACACTGCGCCACGCCGAGCGCGTGCAGCATTGCATCGCCGTGGCCACGGCGCCCAACCTCTCCGCACAGAACATCGCCTTCAACGAGGTGGCGCGGCGCGCCATCGTCACCGACCCCGAGTTCCACGGCGGCCACTTCTACGCGCACGGCGTGCTGCCGCGGCGCGGCCTGCGCGTGGCCCGCATGATCGGCCACATCACCTACCTCAGCGACGACTCGATGGAGGCGAAGTTCGGGCGTGAGCTGAAGGCGGGCCCGGCCGGCGCACTCGGCTACACCACGCAGGACATCGAATTCCAGATCGAGAGCTACCTGCGCTACCAGGGCGACAAGTTCAGCGAGTACTTCGACGCCAACACCTACCTGCTCATCACCCGCGCGCTCGACTACTTCGACCCCGCGCGGGCGCACGGCGGCAACCTGGCGGCGGCCTTCGCGCCGGCGCGTGACAAGCGCTTCCTGCTCGTCAGCTTCACCACCGACTGGCGCTTCGCGCCGGCGCGCAGCCGCGAGATCGTCAAGGCGCTCGTCGACAACCACATCGCCGTCAACTACGCCGAGATCGACGCGCCGCACGGGCACGACGCCTTCCTGCTCGACGACGCCCGCTACCACGGCGTGCTGCGCGCCTACTTCGACCGGGTGGCTCGAAGTGTCTGAACGCCGCGACCTCGAGATCATCGCCAGCCTCGTGCCCGAGGGCAGCCGCGTGCTCGACCTCGGCTGCGGCAACGGCGAGCTGCTCGCGCACCTGCAGCGAACGCGCGGCTGCAAGGGCTACGGCATCGAGCTGGCCGATGCCAACGTGCAGGCGGCGCTGCAGCACGGCATCGACGTCATCCAGCTCAACCTCGAGGAGGGCCTTGCGCTCTTCGACGACCGCAGCTTCGACGTCGTGCTGCAGCTCGACACGCTGCAGCACCTGCGCAACACCGAGAACATGCTGCGCGAGACGGCGCGCGTGGGCCGCATCGGCATCGTCAGCTTCCCGAACTTCGCGCACTGGCCCAACCGCCTGCGCGTGCTCGGCGGGCGCATGCCGGTGACGAAGGTGCTGCCCTACCAGTGGTACGACACGCCCAACATCCGCTTCGGCACCTTCGCCGACTTCGAGGTGCTGGCGCGCAAGTGCGGGCTGGCCGTGGCCGACAGCTTCGGCCTGCACGAGGGCGCGCTCGTGCGGCGCTGGCCGAACCTGCTCGCCAGCGTCGCGGTGTTCAAGTTCGAGCAGCGCTAGCGCTGGCGGCGGCCGCGTCGCCGCCGGCGGCCGGCAGGCCAAGCGTGAAGACCGATCCGACGCCCGGCTGGCTGCGCACCTCGATGCGCCCGCCCATGGCCTCGGCGAACTGGCGGCTGAGCGCCAGGCCGAGGCCGGTGCCGGCCACCGGGCCGCGCTCGGCACCGGCACGCTCGAAGGGCTGGAACAGGCGCGCCTGCTGCCCGGCCGTGAGGCCGGGGCCGCTGTCCTGCACGCTCACCTCGATCTGACCGCCGGGCGCCGCCGCGGCGCTGAGTCGCACCCAGCCGCCCGGGCGATTGAACTTGATGGCGTTGGAAACCAGGTTCGAGAGGATCTGCTTGCAGCGCTTGCGATCCCCCGCCAGTGCCGGCAGCGCCGCGCCGGCGACGGTGCTCTGCACCTCGACGCCGGCCTGCGCCGCCGTGGAAGCGAACATGGCGAGCACCTCGTCGGCGAGCGCGCCCGGGTCGATCGGCTCGATCTCCATGCGCAGCTGCCCCGTCTGCACGGCCGAGAGGTCGAGGATGTCGTCGACGAGCCCGAGCAGGTGGCGGCCGCTGGCCAGGATGTGCGGCAGGTAGCGCTGCTGCGCCGGGGAGCGCTGGTCCGCGTGCTCGCGCGGTTCCTCGTGAGGTCGTTCGAGCGGGCGTTCATGCGGACGTTCATGCGGGTGCGGCGCGGGCGAGCCGGCCGTCGCCGTGCCTTCGAGTTCGAGCAGCTGCGCGAAGCCGAGGATGGCGTTCAGCGGCGTGCGCAGCTCGTGGCTGACGCGCGACAGCAGCATCGTCTTCGCCTGGTCGGCGGCGGCGGCGCGGTCGCGCTCGCGCTTCAGCGCCGCGGCCTGCTTGTCGGCGTCGATGTCGGTGTGCGTGCCGATCATGCGCAGCGGCCTCCCGTCGGCGTCGCGCCGCATGACGACGCCGCGCGACAGCACCCACTTCCAGTGCCCGTCCTTGCAGCGGATGCGATGCTCGTTCATGTACACCGGCGCGCGGCCGTCGAAATGCGCGTCGCGTGCGTGCCGCATGCCCGCGATGTCGTCGGGGTGCGTGATCGCATCCATCGACGCCGGGTCGCCGAGCAGTTCGTCGTCGCGGTAGCCCAACAGCGCCTTGCCCTGCACCGAGACCATGCCGGTGCGGCGCTCGATGTCCCAGTCCCAGACGCCGTCGCTCAGCCGCTCGAGGGCCGACTTCCACAGCTCGCCGTGCTCGCGCAGCGCCTGCTCGGCCTGCTTGTGGGCGCTGATGTCGAAGAACATGCCGACGCGCGCGATGGCGCCGTCCTCGGACGGTGCCGGCGCGCTGGACATCTGCAGCCAGCGCTCGCGGCCGTCCAGCACGACGCGGAACTCGATCGCGAGCGGCCGTTCGTTGGGCACCGCCTCGCCCGCGGCCGCGACGAGGCGCGGCAGATCCTCGGGGTGGCACAGGCGGAAGATCATGGCCGGATCGGCTAACACCGCCTCGGGCTCGATGCCCAGCAGCGGCTTGACGCTGGCGCTGACGTACGACATGCGGCGCCTGCCGTCGGGGTAGGTCAGCACCCGGTACACGACGCCCGGCACGAGGTCGATCATCTGCGCGAGATTCGCCTCGCTGGCGAGCAGCCGCTGGCGCTCGCGCACGCGCTCGGTGACCTCCTCCACCGTGCCCTCGTAGTACTCGACGCGGCCGTCGGGCCCGCGCACGGCATGCGCGTTCTCGCTGATCCAGATGCGTTCGCGCGTCTTGTGGCGGTGCACCTCCGACTCGAAGCCGGTGACGCGGCCCTGCGCGGCGAGCTGCGACTTGAACTGCTCGCGCCGGCCGGGCTCGACATACCACTCGGTGGCCAGGTCGTGCACGCGTGCCAGCAGCTCGGCCTCGGTGTCGCAGCCGTTCAGGCGCACGAGCGCCGGGTTGGCGCGCAGCATGCGGCCCGCCGGCGTCGAGCGGTAGGCGCCGATCGGCAGGAACTCGAACAGCGAGGCGAAGTTGTCGGGCATGGGGGCAACTCGTTGCGTGGCCACGTTGCCGCCCGGCGCGTGCCTGGTCCGGGCCTAGTCCAGCGTCACCTCGGCGCGCACCGTGCCCGCACGGTCGGCCGTCGCGCTGAGCGCGATCGGCGTGCCGCGCTTGCCGCTCACCACCCACTCGACGACGGCGCGGTCGCCGGTGATGTCGCGGTTGGGCAGGAAGGCCTGCAGCGACGACTTCGGCGCATGGCCCTCGAGATGCCCGGCCTCGATGCGCTCGTGCCCGCTGACGAGCGAGACGCCCGGCGGCAGGTGGATCTGGAACACGGTGCCGCGCGCCACCTTGCGCTCGAGCGCGCGCTTGCTCACGTAGGACGGCAGGTAGCCGGCGTTGGCGACCGCGAAACGCACGCGCCAGGTCTCCGGGCCGAGCGCGCGCACCTCGGCGCGCAGCACTTCGAGCTTGGGCAGCGAGAGGGCCAGCTGCATGAGCCAGCCGGGAAAACGCGCCGCCTCGCGCTCGCGCAGCTCGGGCGGCGGGTTGCGCCAGAAGTTCATCTTGTCCCAGCCGCCGAGCTCGACCATGCCCAGCTGCGGGTGGCGGAAGGGATACCAGGCCACGTGCGCCTGGCCGCCGCACTTCTCGTCGCTCCACTTCAGGAGCTTCAGGTCGTCCTCGACCGGGTGCTCGCGGTACCACTCGATCCATTGGTAGTCGGTGATGCCGGCCTCGCGGTTGGGGGCCCAGATCTCCACGGTCCAGAAGAGCGCGCCCAGGTGCTCGTAGATCCAGTCCTGCGTGCCGGTGATGATCTCCTTCGGGTGGTACTTGAACTCGTGATAGATGCTGATCGCCGGATAGCCGGTGAGCTTGGCGCCGAGGTCGGACAGGCGCTTGTACATCCACAGGTCCTCGGGCGTCATGTCGTCGTCGCTCTGCGTGCCCATGGGCCGCAGGATGACGCCGCTGTGCGTGTGGAAGCTCACCGCGGCACCGATGTTGGGATGCTTGACGATGAAGTCCACCATCGCGCGCACCTCGGGCTCGCTGGTGGGGTAGGGGCCGGCACCGGTCTGCTCGAACTCCTGCCGCCAGTAGGCGGGGAAGTTGCGGTTCAGGTCCAGGCCCTCGCGGTCCTTGTTGGCGGTGACCTTGATGCCGTCGAAGTTCTTCAGCGTGCCTTCGGGCATCAGGCGGAAGTACTCGCCGGCAAACTCGCCCGGGTCGCGCGCCACCATCAGGCGCGGGTCGCTCGCGCACTTCTTGTACGGGCCGTGCGGGTCGGGGATGCGCATCGTCAGGATGCGGCCATCGCCGTCGACATCCTCGATCGTCAGGCCCTCGACCGGCTGCTCGTCATACGGGTAGGGCCGTGTGGAGCTGCGGATGTGGCGCGGCCGCTCGGCGAGCGCCAGCTCGGCGCCGTCGGGGTTGAGGCGCGGCACGAGATAGACCGTGCGCGTGTCGAGCAGCTGGCGCACCTGCGCGTCGTCGTCGTAGCGGCTGACGAGCTGGTGCAGCCAGTAGAGGCACGCGGTGCTGGCGGTCAGCTCGGCGGCGTGGATGTTGCCGTCGACCCAGAAGGCGGGCTTGTCCTCGGCGGCGCCCGTCTCGCCGCAGGTCAGGGTCACGAGCCAGATGTCGCGGCCCTCGTGGCTCTTGCCGAGCGAGGCGAGCTGCACCAGGTGCGGTGCGGCCTTGGCGTAGTCGTGCAGCAGGCGCGTCAGCTCGGCGTGGCGGTAGAAGAGGTCGAAGCGCGGGATGGGAATCTCGGCGGTGTCGGTGGGCATGGCGGCGGGGCGGTGTCGGCGTGGGGCCGCGTGCGCGACCAGGGCGGCGGCGGGCGCGGGGCCGGCGGCCATGCTATCGCCGCGAGCGTGGCGCCTGGATCGATGTTTGCGCTAGCGCTAGCGCCAGCGCCAGCGCCTGCACCACGCTTGCCGGTGTGGCGGCCCGCGGCGGCCCACAGCGGCCCCCGCGTCTCGCAGCGGCCGATGCTTCGGCAGGCGCCGGGTTCACTGCCCCTTGAAGAGAGCCTGGAAGTGGCGCGACACCGGCAGCCTCTCGGTGCGGCCGCGCAGCGTCAGGTGCATGTGTCCTTCGTCGACACGCACGGCGCTGGCGATGTGGCGATGGTTGACGATCACCGAGCGGTGCACCTGCCAGAACTCACGCTCGTCCAGTTGCGCCAGCAGCTCCTTCAGCGGCGTGCGGATCAACGCATCGCCGTCGGCGGTGACGACGCGTGTGTAGCGCGCGTCGCTCTCGAAATAGATCACCTCGTCGATGCGGATCAGGCGCACCTCGCGGCCGACGGCAGCTTGCAGCACGGCGAGCGGCGCCGGGCGGCGCATTTCGGCGGCCAGGCGCTCGAGCAGGGTCTGCACGGCGCCGGCGCTCGCGTCGCCACCGAATTCAGCGCCGCCGGCAGCCCCGTCGGAGCCGGCCGCCGCCTCCGGCGCCGGCCCTGCCGACCGATCGCCCAGGCGCAGCCGCAATCGTTCGAGTGCCTGCGCCAGCCGCCCGGCTTCCACCGGCTTCAGCACATAGTCCACCGCCCCGGCATCGAATGCCGCGAGCGCGTGGTCGCCGAAGGCGCTGACGAAGACCACCGGCGTGCGCCCGCCGATGCGCCGCGCCACCTCGATGCCCGAGAGGCCGGGCATGCGGATGTCGAGCAGGCAGAGGTCGGGTTCGATCTCCAGGTAGCGGTCCCAGGCGTCGACGCCGTTGACGGCCGTCTCGATGCGCAGCGCCGGCCAGGCCTTGCCGAGTGCAGCGATCAGCTGCTCGCGCGGTGCCTCCTCGTCGTCGGCGACGAGGGCGACGAGCGGCAATGCGTCGGCCAGGGGTTCGACGGGAGTGTTCATGGCGCGGGCATCTTCTCGGCAAGCTCCTGGGCAACCGGCATGGGCAGGCGAAGCTCGGCGCGGCAGCCGCCGGCGGGCGAGCGTGCGATGGTCAGCCGCGCGGCCGTGCCGTGCGTGAACGCCAGGCGTTCGCGCGCGTTCGTGAGGCCGAGCCCTTCGTGCGCGTCGGCGGCCGGGCCGGCGCCGCTGTCCTCGACGGCGACGACCGCCTCGGCGCGCTCCCCGCCCTCCTGCACGGCGGCGCGCAGGCTCACTTCGCCGCCGCCGATCTGCGGCTCGATGCCATGTTCGACGGCGTTCTCCACCAGCGTGAGCAGCAGGCCGGGGGGCACGGCCAGGGCCTGCAGGCGCGGGTCGATCTCGACGCGCCAGGCGAGCCGCGCACCGAGCCGCGCCTGCATCACCTGCAGGTAGCGGCGCACCGCCTCGGCCTCGTCGGCGAGCGCTAGTGTCGGCAGCGCGAACATCGGCAGCGTGGCGCGCAGGTAGCCCGTCAGCGCCTCCAGCAGCGGCGCGGCGCGCTCGTCGCGCGTTGCCACCCAGTGCTGCAGCGAGGCGAGCGTGTTGAACAGGAAGTGCGGCTCCAGCTGCGCGGCCGCCAGGCGGCGCGCCATCTCCACGGCCCGCTCGCGCTCGGCGAGCTCGGCCAGGCGCATCTGCACGTACTGATGCCGGTGCACGATGACGAACCACAGGCCGAGCGAACCGATGACCATCATCATCGCGATCGCGACGGCCGCCGCGCGCGTCACCTCCGGGCCCTTCAGCAGCCAGCCGCCGACCAGCCCGCTGAGCAGCGGCAGCATCCAGTAGCCCGTGCGCGGCACGCTCGAAGAGGGGTCGGCCCAGGCGCGCAGGCCGATCCAGGCCAGCAGCGCGACGAAGGCGAGCATTGTCGCCGGCACCACCCAGGGCGCGTCGCGGCCGAAGGCGATCAGCAGTGCCAGCGCCGGCACCGCGAGGTTGAAGGCGATGCTGACCTTGACGCTCGGGCTCATCGGCCCGGGGATGGCGCGCCGCAGTTCCTCGGCCGTGAAGCGGCGACTGGGCAGCAGCATGAAGACGGTGGACCAGTCGATGCGGCGCCCGGCGGCGGGCCCCGGCGCCGCGGCGCCCGGGGCGGACAGGAGCTGCGAACGCGGCGAGGGCACCATGCGGCCAGTCTAGGGCGCTGGCGCCGCCGCGAGGGCGGGCGCGGGGCGGGCTGCGGCCGGTAGGGATGGACGGGCCGCATCGGCGTGCGAGCGGCGGGCCGGGTGCTTCGGCTGCGCGAACCGGCTGCGGCCGTCCGGCCCGTTGCCTTCGACGTTCAGGGTGTCCTTCGGGGTGTCCTTCAGGGTGTCCTTCAGCTTGTGGCGGCCGGCCCGATCGGGCTGCCGTGCCGGAAGACGGTCAATGCGCCCGGCGCGATGGGCCTCCACGGCTCGTTGGCCGTCAGCGGCTCGGTGGCGACGATGGCCACGCGGTCGTCGGGCGTCGTCAGCGGCGAGAAGTCGACGCTCAGGTCCTCGTCGGCGAGCCTGGCGGCGCCGAAGGGGTGGCGGCGCTGCAGCCAGTGCAGCCCCGGCGAACCCGGCTTCGTCGAGGCGTGCGCCCACAGGGCCTGCCCGTTGGACAGCAGCATGTTGAAGGTGCCGTGCGCGGCGATCTGCGGCAGCAGTTCGCCGAGCGTCAAGGTCAGCTCCTCGATCGCGGGTACGCCGGCGTGCGCTTTCGCCAGCTCCTGCATCAGCCAGCAGAAGGCGCGCTCGCTGTCGGTGTGGCCGACCGGGCGGAAGGCGCCGTGCAGGCGCGGCGCGAAGCCCTTCAGGTCGCCGTTGTGCGCCAGCACCCAGTAGCGGCCCCACAGCTCGCGCACGAAGGGGTGCGTGTTCTCCAGGGCTACGCTGCCCTGCGTGGCCTTGCGGATGTGCGCAATGACGATGTCGCTCTTGATCGGGTAGCGCTTCACGAGCTCGGCCACCGGGCTCACGCGCGCGCCGTGGTGGTCGATGAAGTGGCGCAGCCCGCGGTCCTCGAAGAAGGCGATGCCGAAGCCGTCCTTGTGCTCGTGCGCGCGCGTGGCCAGCCCCGCGAAGCTGAACATCACGTCGGTCGGCGTGTTGGCGTTCATGCCGAGCAGCTGGCACATCGGCGAGGGCTTGGTCGGCAGCGGGCAGCTGATGGGCCTGGGGCGCTACTCGGTGAGCAGCTTGCGCATGCCGCGCAAACTGAGCAGCCAGCCCGGGTTCTGCCGCTCTTCGATGACCGCGCTCATGCGCGCCATGATGCGCGGGCTCTTGTTGGCGCGCCAGATCACGAGGTCGGCCAGCCAGGGGTGGTTGTTGACGCGGCTGGCGCGCTCGTAGAGATCGAACTTGGGCTTCAGGCCGAGCAGGCTCGACTCGTACTGCTGGCGGATGTCGGCATCGAGGCCCGCCGCCCGGCCCTGCGGCCGCGCCGCGGCGAGCAGGGCGTCGGCGGCGAGCAACCCTGTCTCGAGGGCCTTGCCGATGCCCTCGCCGCTGAAGGCATAGGTGCTGCCGGCGGCCTCGCCGGTGACGAGCAGGCCATCGCGCGACCAGCGCGCGCCCAGCAGCGAGCAGCGCAGCGGCGCGCCTTTCAGTTCGCCGAGGCGCTCGCCCTCGCTCATGAGGCGCCGCGCCGGCTCGTAGACCTCGGCGAAGGACTCGAAGAAGCGGCGCAGGTTCAGGTCCTGCATCCGGCCCTTGCCGCTCTTGAGCTTGAGGTGGCTGCCGGGATGGCCGGCACCGATGTTGAAGACGCCGTCGCGGCAGGGAAAGATCCAGCCGTAGCCGCCGCGCATGCGCGGGTGCCAGATGAACTGCAGCTGGCGGATGCTGGAGGCGAGGCCGGGGTGGCGCACGTAGGTGCGCAGCGCCACGCCGCTCGGCGTGTGGCGCTCGCACATGCCGGCGGCGGTGAGCGCCTGCGGCACGGCGCCGGTGGCGAGCACGACCCAGCGCGCGCGGACCTCATGCGTGCGTTCTCCACCGCCGCCGCCACCGCCACCATGCCGCAGGCGCGCGCCGGCGACGCGGCCCTGCGCGTCCTCGAGCGGGCTCTCGAAGCGCAGCGGCGCCAGCAGCCTGGCGCCGGCGCGCTGCGCGGCGCGCACGAGGACCTCGTCGAGCACCCGGCGCGGCAGCACCGACACCGTGCCCGGCACGTCGCAATGCTTGCCGCGCGGGCCGACGCAGCGCACGTGCTGGGCCGGCTGCCACAGCGCCGCCAGCTCGTCGTAGACGCCGAGCGTGCGCAGCGCCGCATGGGCGTCGGGGATGAGGCCGTCGCCGCAGATCTTGTCGCGCGGAAAGGTGTGCTGGTCGACCAGCAGCACGTCGATGCCGGCCGCGGCCAGGCGCTGCGCGCAGGCACTGCCGGCGGGGCCGGCGCCGATGACGAGCACGTCGCAATGCTCGGGCCAGGCCGGCGCGGGCGCGGCGGCGCCGGGCGTCGGTGTCGGCGTCGGTGTCGGTGTCGGAGGCAGGGACTCGGAGGTCGCGGGCATGGGGCGGCGATTATCGCGGCGCCTGCCCTCGGGGCCGCGGGCATGGCGGGGGCCGCGCCCCTGCTGCGCTGCGGTCGGCTTGAGCGACCTCAACACCCACGGGAAGGCGCACGTGCAAGATACTTGCGAACCCCGCCGGAGACATGTCCCGATGAGCAGCCACCTTACCGCCGGCCAGCGCGCCTTGCTGCGCGCGGCGCTCGAACAGCGCCAGCATCAACTCGACCGTCGGCTGGCCGACCACCTCGGCGGGCGCAGCCGCGCCGACCATGCGCGCGAGGTGCTGACGCAGGACGACGACGACGCGCCGCAGCGCGAGAGCGAGCGCGAGATGGACATGGCACTGTCGGACATCGAGATGCAGGAAGTGGGCGAGGTCAGCGAGGCGCTCAAGCGCATCGACGGCGAGGCCTACGGCCTGTGCACGACCTGCGGCAACGAGATCCCGTTCGACCGTCTGCGCGCCGAGCCCTGGGCAGCGCGCTGCGTGCCTTGCGAGTCGGCGCGCGAGCAGGCGGCGCGCCGCCGCGGCGGCTCGTGACGAGCGGCTTGGACGCGCACGCGCCCTTCGCGCGCGAGTACGAGGAGGCGCGCGAGAAGTTCCTCGGCGCCGCGCAGGCCTGCGGCGCGCGCCTGCGGCACTGGCCGCACCCGATGCAGGGCCCACGCGGGGAAGCGCTCGCCACCGACAGCGCCTGGGTCGGCCGCGACGATGCGAGCCGTGTGCTCGTGGTGATCTCGGCCACGCACGGCGTGGAAGGTTTCGCCGGCAGCGGCCCGCAGGTCGACCTGCTGCGCGGGCCCGTGCCGGCCTCGCTGCCGCGCGACACGGCGCTGCTGCTGATGCACGCGGTCAATCCGCACGGCTTCGCCTGGTGGCGCCGTGTGACCGAGGAGAACGTCGACCTCAATCGCAACTGGGTCGATTTCGGCCAGCCGCTGCCGGCCAACCCCGGCTACGAGGAAATGCGCGAGCACTACAACCCGGCCAGCCTCGATGCCGCGACGCTGGCGCGGCACGAGGCGGCCATCGAGGCTTACCGCGCGAAGCACGGCGTGCATGCCGAGCGCGTGGCGCGCAGCACCGGCCAGTACACCGACGCGCAGGGCATCTTCTACGGCGGCACCGGCCCCACCTGGGCGCGGCGCACGAGCGAAGCGATCCTCGCCGAACACCTGGGCCGCGCGAAGGCGGTGGCCGTCGTCGACATGCACACCGGCCTCGGCCCCTACGGCTACGGCGAGCCGATCTGCAACCACGCGCCGGACAGCGAGCGCGTGCGGCGCGCCCGCCGCTGGTGGGGACCGAGCGTCACCGAGCCGCTGCTCGGCACTTCGTCCTCGCAGGAGAAGACCGGCCTCAGCGAGTTCGGCTACGAGCGCGCGCTCGCGCATGCCGACATCGCCTTCGTCGCGCTCGAATACGGCACCTTCGGCCCGCCGCACGGCGGGCATGCGCTGCGCGACGATGCCTGGCTGTGGCGGCACGGCGACCCCCGGTCGGCCGAGGCGCAGCCGATCCGTCGGGCGCTGCGCGACTACTTCTACCCGCCGCACGATAACTGGCGCGAGATGGTGCTGTGGCGGGCGCGGCAGATTTATCGGCAGGCGCTCGTCGGGCTGGCCGGCGGCGCGGCGCAGTGAACCGCGCAGGCGCGCCGCCTGAGAAAATGCACTGCAGTCCAATCAGCGACGACCGACCCCGATTCGAGGACCCGACATGCCGATCTACGAGTACGACTGCCAGGACTGCGGCAATCAGTTCGAGGCGCTGACCCGCGCGTCGATGCAGCCCGAATGCCCGAAGTGCCATTCCGTCTCGCTGGCGAAGAAGCTGTCGGTCTTCGCCACTGCCGGCTCGGCCGAAGGCAAGGTGGCCGAGATGGCCGCGGCCGGCCCCTGCGGCAGCTGCGGCCACCCCGGCGGCCCGGGTGCCTGCGGCTGGCAGCAGTAGCGCGCCGCTCCGGTCCGCGCCAGATCGCCCCGCCCCTGCGAGGTGACCGGCGCCGCAGGCGTCCGGTTGGGCGAGCAGAGTTGGGCGCGCGCCGCAGGCGTTGCGCCTAACGGTGCTTCACCTTCAACCGCCACGCATGCAGCAGCGGCTCGGTGTAGCCGCTCGGCTGCGCCAGGCCCTTGAAGACGAGGTCGCACGCCGCCTGGTAGGCCGCCGACTCGGCGAAGCGCCCCGCCATGTTGCGATAGGCCGGGTCACCGGCGTTCTGCCGGTCCACCACCGCGGCCATGCGCTCGAGCGTGGCGCGCACCTGCGCCTCGCTGACGACGCCGTGGTGCAGCCAGTTGGCCATGTGCTGGCTGCTGATGCGCAGCGTGGCGCGGTCTTCCATCAGGCCGACGTTGTGGATGTCGGGCACCTTCGAGCAGCCCACGCCCTGGTCGACCCAGCGCACGACGTAGCCGAGGATGCCCTGCGCGTTGTTGTCGAGTTCCTGCTGCTTCTCGGCTTCGTTCCACTTCGCCGTCTTCACCACCGGCACCGTGAGCAGGCCGTCGAGCAGGGCTTCGCGTTCGGCCTCGGCATCGATCTTCTCGAGCTCCTTCTGCACCTTGAACACGTCCACCTGGTGGTAGTGCAGTGCGTGCAGCGTGGCGGCCGTGGGGCTGGGCACCCAGGCGGTGTTGGCACCGGCCAGGGGGTGCGCGATCTTCTGCTGCAGCATCGCCGCCATCAGGTCGGGCATGGCCCACATGCCCTTGCCGATCTGCGCCTTGCCGCGCAGGCCGCATTGCAGGCCGACGAGCACGTTGCTGCGCTCGTAGGCGATGATCCACTCGCTCGTCTTCATGTCGCCCTTGCGACGCATGGGGCCCGCCCACATGGCGGTGTGCATCTCGTCGCCGGTGCGGTCGAGGAAGCCGGTGTTGATGAAGGCGACGCGGTCGGCAGCGGCGGCGATGCAGGCCTTGAGGTTGACGCTCGTGCGGCGTTCCTCGTCCATGATGCCGAGCTTCACGGTGGCCTTGGGCAGGCCGAGCATCTGCTCGACGCGGCCGAAGAGCTCGCTCGCGAAGGCCACCTCGGCCGGCCCGTGCATCTTCGGCTTGACGATGTAGACCGAGCCGCGGCGCGAGTTGCGGATGCCCCTGCCGCTTGCCGTTCCCTCGCGAGGACCCTTCAGGTCGTGCATCGCGATCGCCGTCGTGATGACGGCGTCCATGATCCCCTCCGGGATCTCCTTGCCGTCGTCACCCCACAGGATGGCGGGGCTGCTCATCAGGTGCCCGACGTTGCGCACGAAGAGCAGCGAGCGCCCGTGCAGCGCCACGTCTTCGCCGCGCGGGCCGGTGTAGAGGCGGTCGGGGTTGAGGCCGCGCGTGAAGGTGCGGCCGCCCTTGGCCACCTGCTCCGTGAGCGTGCCCTGCAGGATGCCGAGCCAGTTGCCGTAGGCCTGCACCTTGTCGTCGGCGTCGACGACGGCGACCGAGTCCTCGAGGTCGAGGATGGTCGACAGCGCCGCCTCGAGAACGAGGTCGGCGACGCCGGCAGGGTCGGTGGCACCGATGGCATGGCCGCGGTCGATGCGGATGTCCATGTGCAGGCCGTGGTGCGACAGCAGCACCGACGAGGGCGAGCCCATCTCGCCCTGGAAGCCGACGAACTGCGCCGGGTTCTTCAGCCCCACGGTGGCGCCGCCCTTCAGCGAAACGGCGAGCTGGTTGTCGACGACGGCGTAGCCGACCGAATCGACATGCGAGCCACGCTCGAGCGGCGCGCAGCGGTCGAGCACGTGGCGCGCGTACTCGATGACCTTGGCGCCACGCTTGTCGTTGTAGCCGGGGCCACGCGACAGATCGGCACCCGAGCCGTCCGTCTCGGGCAGCGCATCGGTGCCGTACAGCGCGTCGTAGAGCGAGCCCCAGCGCGCGTTGGCGGCGTTGAGGGCGTAGCGCGCATTGGTGATCGGCACCACGAGCTGCGGGCCGGCCTGCAGCGCGAGCTCGGCGTCGACGTTCTTCGTCGTTGCGCGCACGTTCCTCGGCACCGGCACCAGGTAGCCGATCTTCTCGAGGAGGGCGCGGTACAACGCCCTCGCACGCGCGCCGGTGATCGGGCCCGGATGGGCGCGGTGCCAGGCGTCGAGCTCGGCTTGCAGGCGGTCGCGTTCGGCGAGCAGGGCGGCGTTCTTCGGCGCGAGGTCGCGCACGATGGCGCCGAAGCCGGCCCAGAAGGCCTCGCGTTCGACGCCGGTGCCGGGCAGCACTCGTTCATTGACGAACTGGTAGAGCGAGCCGGCGACTTGCAGGCCGTGGGCGGTGGTGCGCATGGTCGTGGGTGGCGAGGTCGGGGTGCAAAGGGGAAGTCGGGAGCCGCGCTTCACAGCCGTCAGGCAGGGGCCGTCGGCGGCGAGGGCGGAGAGGACGGAGCGGGCGAGGAGGGTGAAGAGGGCGAAGCCGGTGATGCCGGTGATGCCGGCGCGGGCGGCATGGCCGGCAGCAGCTCCAGCACGTCGCGCAGCGAACGGCCGGTGTGCGAAGGCGAGGTGCCGAGCTCCTCGGGGGGGGCGCCGCCGCGGTTCACCCACAGCGTCGTGTAGCCGAACCAGGTGGCGCCGATGGCGTCCCAGGCGTTGCTGCTCACGAAGAGGATGTCGCGCGCGGGCAGGCCCAGCACCGCGGGGCCGAGCGCATAGGCGGCAGGGTCGGTCTTGAAGCGCCGCACGCTGTGCACGCTGAGCACAGGGCCGACGAGATCGGCGAGCCCGGCGCTCTTGATCGCCACGGCCAGCATCTCGGGGTCGCCGTTGCTGAGGATGCCGGCGGTGGTGCCGCGCCGGCGCAGCTCCTGCAGCACCTCGCGGTTCTCCGGGAAGGCCGAGAGGTGGTGGTACTGGTTCATCAAGCGCTCTTCGGCGGCGGCGTCGAGCGGCAGCGCCAGGCGCGCGCAGGCGTAGCGCAGCGCGTCGCGCGTCACCTGCCAGAAGGGGCGGTAGCGCTCGGCACCGGCGCTGCTCATCGTGATGAGGCGCGTGTACTCGATCTGCTTGTCGCGCCACAAGTGCGCGAGGCGCTCGCCGTGGCCTGCGAAGAGCTGCTCGGCGAGCAGCGCAACGCTGTAGACGTCGAACAGCGTGCCGTAGGCGTCGAACAGCACGGCGCGCAGCCGCGGCGGGTTCTTCGGGGGAGTCGCCATGGTCGGGCACTCTATTCCAGATGCCCGCCGGCATTAAGAGCGTCAAACGCGGTGGATTTTTGCGTCCGACACGCGTAATCGATAATCGTCGGCCATGGATCGGCTGAAGCAGATCGAGTCCTTCGTTGCCGTGGCCGCCAAGGGCAGCCTCACCGCCGTGGCCGCAGCCGTTGGGGTGGCGCCGGCGGTGATCGGCCGGCGAATCGACCGCCTCGAGGAGCGCCTGGGCATCAAGCTGCTGCGCCGCACGACGCGGCGCATCACGCTCACGCACGAGGGCAGTGCCTTCCTCGAGGACTGCCAGCGCATCCTGGCCGACATCGCCAATGCCGAGGCGAGTGTCAGTGCCGGCGGCGTCAAGGCCAGCGGCCATCTGCGCGTCACGGCGCCCGGCGGCTTCGGACGCCGGCACGTGGCACCGCTGGTGCCGCGCTTCGTCGCCCAGCACCCCGAGGTGAGCCTGAGCCTGAACCTGTCGGACCGGGTGGTCGACATCGTCAACGAGGGCTACGACTGCGCCATCCGCGTGGGCGACATGCCGGACTCGAACCTCGTCAGCCTGCGCCTGGCCGACAACCAGCGGCAATGCGTGGCCGCGCCCGCCTACCTGCAAACGGCGGGCGCGCCGAAGACGCCGGCCGACCTGACGCGCCACCGCTGCCTCACGCTCAGTTCCGAAGCGAGCCAGACGCGCGGCTGGGCCTTTCGCGTCGACGACGAGCTCGTGCACCTGCGGCCGCCGGGACGGCTCGACTGCAGCGACGGACAGGTGCTGCACCAATGGTGCCTGGCCGGGCTGGGCATCGCGTGGCGCAGCACCTGGGAAGTCGAGCGCGACATCGCCGAAGGGCGCCTCGTGGAGGTGCTGGCCGACTTCGCGGCGCCGGCCAACGGCATCTACGCCGTCTTCCCGCAACGCCGGCACCTGCCGTTGCGAGTGCGGCTGTGGATCGACTTCGTCAAGCACAGCTACGGCGACGCGGGCTACTGGCTGCGCGCTGCTTGACCTCGCACGCCCCCTTACGCCCCTTGCGCCCCCCGCGCAGCCTCACGCGAGGAAATGGAAAGGGCGCCTCGCGGCGCCCTGTGCAGACGAGCCTCTAGAGCCCGGCGCTCACTTCTTGTCGCCGGTCGCCGGCTTCACCGGCGCCGCCGGCGTGGCCGGAGCGGCGGGCGTCGCCGGCGCGGCCGCAGCGGCGGGCTTGGCCGAGTCTTCCATGCACTTCTTGATGTGGCTGGTCTTGGCGGCGCCGGCGAGCTTCTTGTCCGCGGCCGACTTTTCGCAGGCGGCATTGCCGCCGGCGCCTGCGCCCATGTCCGTCTCGCACTTCTTGATGTGGCTGGTGCGCGCGGCACCGGCGAGCTTCTTGTCGTCGGCGCTCTTCTCGCAGGCGGGGTTGGCGGCGTAGGCCTGGCCGGCCATCAGGCCGAGAGTCAGGAAGCAGGCAGTGAGCAGCTTGTTCATGGCGCAGTGTCCTCGTTTGGTGTGGTGAAGATTTCGATCACATGCTGGAGCCGGGTGCCCGGCAGCCGCGGCGATTGCACCGCTGCCCGGGCCACCGGGCAAGGAGGAAAACGCGCGGATGCGCGTCGGCGCCGACAGTCCGGCCCTGCGATCGCAACAACGCGTGAAGCGCGCAAGCCAGGGCACGGCGCGGCAGGCCCGTGCCGGTGCACGCGCGCGTGCGGCCTTACATGATGCGCCGCGGGTGCGCGAGCGCTTCGTGTGCGGCGTGCAGCCGCCGCACGAGCACGCCGATGAAGGCCTTGTCGAAGGCGTTCATCGTCGTCAGCGACAGCTGTGCCAAGGTATCGGGGGTGAACGAGACCGTGGTCGTGGGCCGCGCCACGAGCACGTCGGCGCTGTGCACGCGCAACTCGGGGCTCGGGGCGAGATAGGCCATCTCGCCCACCGAGGTGCCGGCGCCGAGCTTGGCCATCAGCTGGCCATCGCGGAAGACCTCCACCTCGCCCTGCGTGATGATGTGGAAGGTGTTGCCCGTCTCGCCCTTGCTGTAGAGCGCCTGCCCGAACGTGTGCCGCTCCCACTTGGCGCGATGCACGACCTCCCACAGCTCGACATCGCCGAAGCGGGCGAAGAACTCCTGCGAACGCAGCAGCGTGAAGCGCTCGGAGTCGAGCACGGCCTGCAGGGCGCCGCGCGGCACGATGCGCGCGCTCGCCATCGCCGACAGCGCCTGCGCGAACTGGTCCCAGTTCGCCGGCCGCGACTCGCGGTCCTTCGCGAGGCCACGCTCGATGAGTTCGGCCAGCGGCGCCGGCAGCCCCTCGCGCAGCGCGGCCAGGCGCGGCGGCGTGGCGTTGAAGATCTGGTACATGATCGCGCGCTGCTCGGTGGCGTCGAACGGCGGCCGGCCGGCGATCAGGTGGTACAGCACCGCGCTGAGCGAGTAGATGTCGGCACGGCAGTCCACCGTGTCGCCGTCGAGCTGCTCGGGCGACATGTAGGCGAGCGAGCCGACGCGGTGCACCTGCGTGATGTCGGCGCCGCTGTTGAAGACGCTGCCGAAGTCGCTGATCTTCAGGTCGACGATCTGGTCGCCCTGCAGCACGGCGAGCACGTTGGCCGGCTTCACGTCGCGGTGGATGAGCCCCTGGCGCCAGCAGTAGTTGAGCGCCATCGCGCACTTGAAGCCGATCTCGATCACCTGCGCCAGCGGCAGCAGCGCGTCGGCGCGGCAGAAGCGCCTGAGCGTGCCGCCGGGGATGTATTCCATCACCAGGTAGGGCAGCTCCTCGCCCTCGGAGACGGCGTCGAGGATCTGCACGACGTTGGGGTGGTGCAGCTGGCCCACGAGGGCCGCCTCGGCGGCGAAGAAGCGCTTCTGGAAATGCGCCTCGCGCGCGTCGATGAGGGCCGAGCGGCGCACGCGCTTGATCGCCACGTCGTGGCCGCGGAAAGGGTCGTGTGCGAGGAAGACCTCGCTCGTCGCGCCCTCGCCGATCTTCGCCTTCACCGGGTACTTGCCGATGCGCTCCGGCAAGGGCTCGCTGGCGTCGCGGGCGGGGGCCGCGACGAACTCGGGGGAGTCCGGCGCGAGGGGGGCGATGGGGGCGACAGGGGCAATAGGGGTGATCTGGCGCGCGCTCACTGGGCAGTCTTCGGGCTGTGCCCGCCGGTGTTCGCCCTGGGGCGGCGGCCGGGCGGGCTGAATGTCACTCCGCGTTCAGCCGCCATCGTCGGTGAACGTGCGCGGCCCCGATGCATCGAACAAGGGTCGAAAGGCTGTCCTAACCGCGGCCGGCGGCCACCGGGTCCGCATGCGACCGGGTCGGTGCCGATGTCCGTGCGCCCCGGCGTCGCAGAGGGCGAAACGTAGAATCGCAGCGATGATCCAAGCCAAGCAGGAGTTGCTGCGCGCCTTGCAGGGAGCACTGACCGACATCGCTGCCGCCGCCGGCGTGACGGCACCGACGGCCGCCTTCGAGTCACCCAAGCAGGCCGCGCATGGCGACCTGGCCATCACCGCCGCGATGCAGCTGTCGCGCGCGCTGAAGAAGAACCCGCGCGAACTGGCCGCCACCCTTGTATCCGCGCTCGAATCCGACGCCGCCTTCCAGCGCTGGGTGGCCAGGCTCGAGATCGCCGGACCGGGGTTCGTGAACCTGCGCCTGGTGCCCGCCGCACGGCAGGCGGTGGTGCGCGAAGTGCTCGCCGCCGGAGAGGCCTACGGCAGCGAGGCACCCAGTCAGGGCGGCGGCAAGGTGATGGTCGAGTTCGTCTCCGCCAACCCGACCGGCCCGCTGCACGTGGGCCACGGCCGCAACGCGGCGCTCGGCGACTGCATCTGCAACCTGCTGCGCACGCAGGGGCACGAGGTCTTCCGCGAGTTCTATTACAACGACGCCGGCGCGCAGATCCGGACGCTGGCCGCTTCCACGCAATGCCGGCTGAAGGGCCTGAAGCCCGGCGACGCCGGCTGGCCGGAGCAGGCCTACAACGGCGACTACATCGCCGACATCGCGGCCGACTTCGCCGCGAAGAAGACGGTGCGCGCCGACGACCGCCAATACACCGCCAGCGGCGACGCCGACGACTTCGACGGCCTCGGCCAGTTCGCGGTGGCCTACCTGCGCCACGAGCAGGACCTCGACCTGCAGGCCTTCGGCGTGCGCTTCGACCACTACTACCTCGAGAGCAGCCTCTACACCGAGGGCCGCGTCGAGGAGGTCGTGAAGCGCCTCGTCGCCTCGGGCAAGACCTACGAGAAAGACGGTGCGTTGTGGCTGCGCACCACCGAGTACGGCGATGACAAGGACCGCGTGATGCGCCGCTCGACGGCGGCCGGCACCGACGCCGAAGCCGCGGCCGACGACGGCGCCTATACCTACTTCGTGCCCGACGTCGCCTACCACGTCGCCAAGTTCGAGCGCGGGTTCGCCAAGGTGATCAACGTGCAGGGCACCGACCACCACGGCACCGTGGCGCGCGTGCGCGCCGGGCTGCAGGCGGTGGGCCGCGGCATCCCGGCCGGCTACCCCGACTACGTGCTCTACAAGATGATCACGGTCATGAAGGGCGGCCAGGAAGTGAAGATCTCCAAGCGCGCCGGCAGCTACGTGACGCTGCGCGACCTCATCGAGTGGACCAGCCGCGACGCCGTGCGCTTCTTCCTCGCGAGCCGCAAGTCGGACACCGAGTTCACCTTCGACATCGACCTCGCGCTCTCGACCAACCTCGACAACCCCGTCTACTACGTGCAGTACGCGCACGCCCGCATCTGCTCGGTGCTGGCGCAGTACGCCGGCGCCAAGGGCGAGGGCGACCTGGCGCAGGCGAACCTCGCGCGTCTCGTCGCCCCCAGCGAGGCGGCGCTGATGCTCAAGCTCGCCGAGTACCCGGAGATGCTGGAGCGTGCCGCGGCCGAGCTGGCGCCGCACGACGTGGCGTTCTACCTGCGCGAGCTCGCCGCCTGCTTCCACACCTATTACGACAGCGAGCGCTTTCTCGTCGACGACGCGGAACTGGCGCGCGCGCGCATGGCGCTGCTCACGGCCACGGCGCGCGTGCTGAAGAACGCGCTCGCCGTGCTCGGGGTCTCGGCGCCGGAATCGATGCAACGCGAAGCCGCGCCGGCCGGCACGGCGAGCGCGGCAGGAGCGAAGGTTTGAAGAACATGCAACGTGGCGGCTTCGCCATCGGCGTCGTGGTCGGCCTGCTGTCGGGCCTCGTGCTCGCGCTCGGCGTGGCGCTGTACATCGCCAAGGTGCCGGTGCCCTTCGTCAACAAGGTGCCTGGCCGTACCACCGAGCAGGACAACGCCGAGGCCGAGCGCAACCGCAGCTGGGACCCCAACGCACCGCTCGGCGGCCGTGCGGCGCGCGGCGCGGCCGGGGCGAGCGCCAGCGGCGTCGTCGTGCCGGCGCCGGGCACGGCGCCGATCCTGCCGCCGCCGCCGGGCATCGTTCCGGCGCCGGCCGAGGCGCCGGCCACGGCGACGGCGCCGCCCTCGCGTGCCGCATCGGGCGCTGCCCCGCGCGACCCCGCCGCCATCCTGTCCGGCGCGCCCGTGCCACAGGCCGCGGCTTCGCCGCCGCAGCGGTCCACCGCGCTCGGGGGTGAACCGTTCGTCTTCTTCGTGCAGGCCGGTGCCTACACACGAAGCGAAGATGCCGAACAGCAACGCGCCAAGCTCGCCCTCATGGGGCAGGTGGCCAATGTCAGCGAGCGAGAGCAATCCGGGCGCACCGTCTATCGCGTGCGCGTCGGTCCGTTCCGCACGCGCGAGGAGGCCGACGCCCTGCTCGTCAAATTCCAGGCCGCGGCGATCGACGCGCAGATCGTGCGCGTCGAGCGGCCCTGAATGCGCCAGCCCCACCCTCCGCCCCGTGCGGCAGGGGCGCGCGTGGGGTCGCCGCAGGTGGTCTTCTCCTCTCCTCCTGACCTGACTCCTGAAAGGATCTCCCATGTCCAACCGGCGTGACTTCTCTCGCCAGATCGTGGCCGCAGGCGCCGTGCTGGCGACGCCGCAGGTCCTGCTGGCGCAGACCGCGCCGGCCGGCGCGCCCCTCGAGGGGCAGCACTTCGTGCGCCTGTCGACGCCGGCCTCGGTGTCGCTGCCCTCGCCGGACAAGAAGATCGATGTCGTCGAGTTCTTCTGGTACGGCTGCCCGCACTGCAACAGCTTCGAGCCGATGCTGGAAGGCTGGGTCAAGCGCCTGCCGGCCGACGTGTCGTTCAGGCGCGTGCACGTGGGCTTCGGCGCACAGCACCAGATCCACCAGAAGCTGTACTACGCGCTCGAGGAGATGGGGGTGCTGGCCACCATGCACCGCAAGGTCTTCGCCGCCATGCACGCCTCGAGCAACCGGCGCCAGCTGATCTCCGACAGCGACATCAGCGCCTTCGGCACCGAAAGCGGCATCGACGGTGCCAAGCTGGTGGCGACGATGAAGTCGTTCGGCGTCAACACGAAGGCGGCGCGCGCCCGCCAGCTCACCGACGCCTACAAGATCGACGGCGTGCCGGCGCTCGGCGTGCAAGGGCGCTGGTTCACCTCGGGCAGCCTGGCCGGCTCGCTGGAGCGCATGGTGGCGGTGGCCGACTTCCTGATCGGCCGCGCCCGCGGCGGCTGAACGCGGCGCGCGGTCGCCGGCCGGCCACGCCGGCCATCAGCGGCCGCCGCGGCCGCAGTGGCCCCAGTGGTCGGGCGGCCCACCCGGCGTGGCGTACCCTCGGCCACGCGGCGGTTGCGGTGGGCCGCCGCCGCCGGGTGTGCGGTTCGCCGCGCGCCTCGCCCCCAGCACCGGCCGAGGCAAAGTCTAGAATGGCCTGCAACTTGCGTGCCATCCGATGACTGCCCCCCGAGCTTCGTCCCCCATTCGATCCGCTGCGGCAATGGCCGCCGCGGTCTCGGCGGCCCTGGCCGCAGCAGTTCTCGCGCCCAAGGTCCACGCCGAACGGGCCGACCGCAGCAAGCCGATGGTGGTGGAGGCCGATCGTCCCGGCACGGTGGACCTGCAGCGCCAGGTGGTCGTCTTCAACGGCAACGTCGTCATTTCCCAGGGCACCATGGTGCTGCGCGCCGACCGCGTGGAAATGCGTGAGATGCCCGACGGCTTCCGCGCCGCCAGCGCCATCGGCGGCAATGGCCGGCCGGCCAGCTGGCGCCAGCGCCGCGACGGCGCCGGCGAAGAGGTCGTCGAAGGCGTGGCCGAGCGCATCGAGTTCGACGGCAAGGCGGACACGCTGCGCTTCGTCGGCAACGGGTCGGTGCGCCGGCTGCGCGCCGGCACGGTGGCCGACGAGATCACCGGCGCCACCATCGTCTGGGACAACCTGGCCGAGGTCTTCCGCGTCGAGGGTGGCGAGCCGACGGCGGCCAACCCGACCGGGCGCGTGCGCGTGGTGCTGAGCCCGCGCGCCGAGGCAGCCTCGGGAGCGGCCTCCGGGGCGGCTTCAGGATCGACGTCCGGCGCGGCCGCCGAAGCCGTGCCGCTCACTCCCAGCCGCGGGCTTGGCGGGGAGCGGCGTTGAGCGCCCACGGTGCTCCGGCCGGGCTGGCGCCGCCGCCCGGGACGGCCGAGGTTGCCGAGGCCGCAGCCACGTCGCGTGCCGCGCCGGCCGCGCGCAGCCGGCTCGAAGCCGAACACCTGCAGAAGCGCTACGGCCCGCGCACCGTCGTCAAGGACGTGCACCTCGCGGTCGGCGCCGGCGAGGTGGTGGGCCTGCTCGGGCCCAACGGCGCCGGCAAGACGACGACCTTCTACATGGTGGTCGGGCTCGTGCGCGCCGACGAGGGAGTGATCCGCATCGACGGCAAGCCGGTGCAGGGCCTGCCCATCCACCAGCGCGCGCGCCTGGGCTTGTCGTACCTGCCGCAGGAGGCGTCGATCTTCCGCAAGCTCACGGTGGCGGAGAACATCCGCGCCGTGCTCGAGCTGCAGCGCGGGCCCGACGGCCGGCCGCTGCCCGGGCGGCGCATCGACGAGCTGCAGGGCGAACTGCTCGCCGACCTCTCGATCGAGAAGCTGCGCGACTCGCCGGCGCCGGCGCTCTCGGGCGGCGAGCGCCGCCGCGTCGAGATCGCACGGGCGCTCGCGACGCAGCCGCGCTTCATCCTGCTCGACGAGCCGTTCGCCGGCGTCGACCCGATCGCCGTCATCGAGATCCAGCGCATCATCGGCTTCCTGCGCGCGCGCGGCATCGGTGTGCTCATCACCGACCACAACGTGCGCGAGACGCTGGGCATCTGCGACCGCGCCTACATCATCAGCGAAGGCAGCGTGCTCGCCGAGGGCACGCCGACCGAGATCGTCGCCAACGCCGACGTGCGCAAGGTCTACCTCGGCGAGCATTTCCGCATGTGAGCGCAGGGCCTGTGCCATGAAACCCACCCTGCAAGTCCGTCTCTCGCAGAACCCGGCGCTGACGCCGCAGCTGCAGCAGTCGATCCGCCTGCTGCAGCTGTCGACGCTGGAGCTGCACCAGGAAGTCGCGCAGATGCTGGAGCAGAACCCCTTCCTCGACGTCGAGGAGGACAGCCCGAGCCCCTTCGAGACGCCGCTGGACCGGCCGCAGGCCGACGCCGTGCCGGCCGACCGCATCGACGAGCCCGGCGGCGAGGGCGGCGAGCGCGCCGGCGGCGGCGATGTCGGCGAGACCGGCGGCGAGGCGCTCGCCGAGATTCGCGCCGACGAGTTCGGCACGCCCGGCCGCGACGACTGGGAGAACGGCACCGAAGGCGACGACTTCGACGGCATCCGCGAGACCCCGGGCCGCGTGCAGCGCGAGGGCGGCGACGACGACGGCGAGATGCACGAACGGCGCGGCGCCGACCTCTCGCTCACCGAGCACCTGCGCCGCCAGGCGGTCTCGATGCGGCTGTCGCCCGAGGACCGCGTGGCGCTGTTCGTGCTCATCGAATCACTCGACGCCGATGGCTACCTTGCCGATTCGCTCGAGGAGATCGGTGCGCGCCTGCTTGAGATGAGCGCGGCGGCCGGCGCCGCGGCCGCGGCCATGGCGGCGACCGGCAGGAGCGGTGCGAACGGCGCGAATGTCCTCGGTGCCACGGCGGGCACGGGTGCGCCAGGTTCGACCGTTGCGACGCGTGCGACCCCTGCGACCACGGCCACCGGCACCCCGAACGCCGCGGGCAGCACGAGCGCGGCGATCGACACCGACACCGACACCGACGCGCCCGATGCCGCCGAAGCGATGCAGGCCCGCCTGCGCTGTGCGCTGCGCTGGCTGCAGAGCCTGGAGCCGGCCGGCGTCGGAGCGCGCGACCTCGGCGAGTGCCTGGCGCTGCAGATCCGCCACCAGCCGCGCGGGCCGGCGCGCACCCTCGCGCTGCGCATCGCGCAGAACTACCTCGAGCTGCTCGCCAAGCGCGACATCCGCCGCCTGATGGCGCTCACCGGCGCCAGCGAAGAGCTCGTGCGCGAGGCGCAGGCGCTGATCGTCGCCTGCGAGCCCAAGCCCGGGCGGCCGTTCTCGGACGCCGAGGCGAACATCGTCGTGCCCGACGTCATCGTGCGCAAGTCGGGGCGCGGCCTGTCGGTGACGCTCAACCCCGACGTCATGCCCAAGCTGCGCATCAACGACCTCTATGCGCAGGCGGCGCGCGCGCAGCGCGGCGCCAACGGCAACCCGGGCCTCTCGGCGCGGCTGCAGGAGGCGCGCTGGTTCGTGAAGAACGTGCAGCAGCGCTTCGACACCATCCTGCGCGTCAGCCGCGCCATCGTCGAGCGCCAGCGTGCCTTCTTCACGCACGGCGCCATCGCCATGAAGCCGCTCGTGCTGCGCGAGATCGCCGATGAGCTCGGCCTGCACGAGAGCACCATCTCGCGCGTCACCACGGCCAAGTACATGGCGACGCCGCAGGGTACCTTCGAGCTCAAGTACTTCTTCGGCAGTTCCCTGAACACCGAGGCGGGTGGCAATGCCAGCTCGACGGCGGTGCGCGCGCTCATCCAGCGCTTCGTGGCCGCCGAGGACGCGGCCAAGCCGCTCTCCGACAGCCAGATCAGCCAGATGCTCGAGGAGCAGGGCATCCAGGTGGCGCGGCGCACGGTGGCCAAGTACCGCGAGGCGCTGAAGATCGCGCCGGCGGCGCTGCGCAAGGCGCTGTGAACGCCAGCCCTCTCTTCCTGCCTTGCCCGCAAGGCGTGGAGGCGCTGCTTGCCGAGGAGGCGCGGGCGCTGCTCGGGCCCCACACCTCGGTCGACGCCGGCCGCGGCGGCGTCTTCGTCGGCGGCGACGAGCGCGCGGCGATGCGCCTCAACCTCGAGAGCCGCCTGGCCACGCGCGTGCTGTGGCCGCTCGCCGAGGGCCCCTACCGCGACGAGCAGGACCTCTACGCGCTGGCGCGCCGCGTGCCGTGGGCGCTGTGGATCACGCCGGCGCAGACGCTGAAGGTCGACGTGAGCGCCCGCCGCTCGCCGCTCACGAGCCTCAACTTCGCGGCCCTGCGCATCAAGGACGCCGTGTGCGACCACCTGCGCGAGGCGACCGGCGCGCGCCCGAGCGTCGATACGCGCCGGCCCGACCTGCCGCTCGTGCTCTTCGTCGGCGAGGAACAGGCGGCGCTCTACGCCGACCTCTCCGGCGAGCCGCTGTTCAAGCGCGGCTGGCGCGACGACACCGGCGAGGCGCCGCTCAAGGAGACGCTGGCCGCGGCGATGCTGGCGGCCGCCGGCTGGCAGGGCCGCGCCGAGGACGGCCCGCTCTTCGACCCGATGTGCGGCGCCGGCACCATCGCCATCGAGGCGGCGCAGCTCGCCTGCGGCATCGCACCCGGCCTCGCGCGCCGCTTCGCCTTCGAGCGGCAGGCGCCGTTCAAGCCGCTCGCCGGCGCCTGGCGCGAGATGCAGGCGGCGGCGCGGGCGCGCGTGCACGCGCCGGCCGTGCCGGTCTTCGCCGGCGACGTGAGCTTCCGCATGACCGACTTCGCGGCGCGCAATGCCGAGCGCGCCGGCGTGCGCGGCGCCATCGACTTCAAGACGGCCGACGCGCTGCAGCGCAGCCCGCCGATCATCGCGGGCTCGAAGGGGGGCACGATGGTCGTGAACCCGCCCTACGGCGAGCGCATCGAGGCCAAGGGCAGCACGCCGCGGGGGCGCGAGGCCGCCCACGCCGCCCACGCCCCCCACGCTGCCATTGCCCGCGAGGGCTTCGAAGGGGGCGGCGCGGGCGCCGAGTTCTTCGCCGCGCTCGCCTCGCACTGGAAGCGCGAATACGCGGGCTGGACGGCCTGGGTGCTGAGCCCCGACATGAAGCTGCCTTCGCTGATGCGCCTGAAGGAGAGCCGCCGCGTGCCGCTGTGGAACGGGCCCATCGAGTGCCGGCTCTTCCGCTTCGACCTCGTGGCCGGCTCGGCGCGCGGCTGAACGCGCCAGCGTGACGCCGACCTCGTGTCGGCGCGGCTCGAAGGGGCCGCGCGGACCCCGGAGGCGTGCGAGGCCGATGTGATAATCCCGCGTCGCCCCGATGGGAGCCCCTTGTTGGACCCGAGCCAGCCCCGGTGAACCGACAGCCCGCGTCGCCGCCTCCGTGAGGCGGCTCCTGCTCCGGGTGTGCGTCGGACGGCCCTGACCCACGCAGCACTAGCGGAAGCGCACGCGGAATGCTCAACGTCTTCACGCTGGCCAACGGCCGGCTCTTCCAGGAGGAGATCGGCAGCGCCGAGGAGTTGTCGCAGTCGCTCGCGCACCTGCAGCCGGTGTGGGTGGACCTGGAGGCGCCGAGCGCCGAGGAGAAGGGCTGGATCAGGAGCCGCTTCGACCTCGCGATCCCCGACGACATCGTCGAGACCGACCTCGAGGAATCGGCCCGCTTCTACGAGGAGGACGGCGGCCAGCTGCACATCCGCTCCGACTTCCTCATCGACGACGACGTGGCGCCGCGCAACGTGCGTGTCGCCTTCATCCTCTACCGCAAGGTGCTCTTCTCGATCCACGCCGAGGACCTGCCGGTCTTTCGCCTGCTGCGGCTGCGCGCACGACGCATCCCGGCCCTCATCGAGGACGCGAAGGACGTGCTGCTCAAGCTCTACGACGCCGACGCCGAATACAGCGCCGACGCGCTCGAGGGCATCTACGACCAGCTCGAGCGGGTGAGCGCGCGCGTGCTGAAGGAAGACGTCAACGACCGCACCGCGGCCGAGGTGCTGGCGGCCATCGCGCGCGAGGAGGATGTCAACGGCCGCATCCGCCGCAACGTCATGGATACACGGCGTGCGCTCAGCTTCATGATGCGCAGCCGCATGCTCAACGCCGAGCAGTTCGAGGAGGCGCGGCAGATCCTGCGCGACATCGATTCGCTGGATTCACACACCGCCTTCCTCTTCGAGAAAATCAACTTCCTCATGGACGCGGTGGTTGGCTTCATCAACATCAACCAGAACAAGATCATCAAGATCTTTTCGGTGGCGAGCGTGGCCCTGCTGCCGCCGACGCTCATCGCCAGCATCTACGGCATGAACTTCAAGCACATGCCCGAGCTGGACCAGCCCTGGGGCTACCCGTTCGCGATTGCGCTGATGGGGGCGAGTGTGGTCGCACCGTTCATCTACTTCCGGCGCAAGGGGTGGCTGCGGTGAGATTCGGCGGCAGCCGCGGCGGCGGCGGCGCCGGCCGGCGCGCACGCGCCGCCGCGATGGCGGCGCTGGCCGGGTTGATGCCGGCATGGGCCGCAGCGCAGTTCAACATGGTGCCGCCACCGCAATGCCCGCCGCTGGCCCCGGCGGCGAGCACGACCGCCGACGCCTATCGCGTCGAGGCCGCGCGCCATGTCTACGAATGCTTCCCCGGCCGCGTCTACCTCGGCGTGCTGCCGCCGCTCGTGTACGGAGTCATCACGGTCGAGGCCGAGATCGACCAGAGAGGTCTGGTCACGAGCGTCAACGTCGTGCGCAAGCCCGCCGCCGAGGAGGTCGAGCCGTGGATGCTGGCGTTGCTGCGCCGCGCCGCGCCGTTCCCGGTGCCGGCCAAGGTGCCGGGGGGCGTCGTGCGTTTCGTCGAGACCTTCTTCGTCGATCGCTCGGGTCTGTTCCAGACCCACTCCCTCACCGAGGGCCAGAAAGGCGTGCCGCCAGTGGAAGTGGCGTCGCCTTTGACGACGACGCCACCTTGAACTGAGGTTGCAGCAGATCCCGGTCCGATCCCGGACTTCCCCGCCCCATCTGCACGTCGTTTCTCGCGCTCAGTTTGCGCATCATTTGGCGCGCAAGGCGGGCGAATAAATGCTGTTGTGCAGCGCCTCCGGGCGAACGAGGGAGGGAGGGAGGAGGAGGAGAACCGCCCGGAGATTTCAGCCGCGAGGGCCGGCTGCACAACAGAGAAACCCCACGTCAATCAGGGAGCCGCACCTCGATTCACAACAGAGCGGCAACCCCGAGAACATGAGTCATTCTGAGTGCAACTCGGCGCCGAAAGTTCCGCCTTCGCACGATCCCCCTAGATTGCCCGCGGCCTTCGAAACAGTCCGCAACGCCGAGCAGGCGTTGCCTCGCCGCAGGACATCGAAGGTTATGCGTCCGGCGAACGCCACACGGCGAAAAAGGCCTTGAACTTGGTCCAGACGGGCACGCGTTCGTCCGACACGATGTCAAGGAAATCCGACAGGCGTTTTGACTTGACCATCGTGTACATCGTCAGCACGACGGTCGGCACCAGGACGGCGAAGAAGTACGCCAGCTTGGTCGCCAGAGGGGCGTCGGGCTCGGCGAGCAGGTTCATCCCCAGGAAGCCGGTGGTCACGGTGCCGATGAGGCCGAAGATCGTCACCACCGTCAGGCGCACCACGGTGTTGGCCTGGCGGCGCAGGCTGTCGGCGTCGAGGTAGCCGTTCATGTCGTGCACGCGATCCTTGACTTCCGCATAGAGCGCGTCGATGCCGAGGTGGCGCGTGCACATGTGGAACAGCGCCTTCACGTGCGCCTGCTCGCTGATCTCGTGGAACCAGTAGCGGTGCGTGAAGCCGAGGAAGGCCACGTAGGTGAGGCGGATCTGGCGCTTGAATCGCTTCACGCTCGAAGGCACGGTGACGTCCATCGAGGTCAGCGCCTCGGCCAGGCGGTCGGAGTACATCAGCAGCGTCGCCTTCTGCAGATGCGCGATGAGGAAGAGCAGGAAATGCTGGTGGCGGAACTGCGCCAGCACGCCGCGGTCCTTGCAGCGAAAGAACTCACTGCCGCTCGTGCCCACGACCACCAGCGCCGGGCCCGAGCACAGGTAGCGCGTGTGCGGTGCCGCTCCCGCCTCGGCCCAGAAGCGGTCGTAGCAGAACTGCCGCTCGAAGTCCGCAAGGTGCGATTCGGCAAACGGCAACGGCCCACCGGTGCCATCCGGCCCGAGGGCCGTGGCCAGCGTCTCGCTGCCGCCGGTGACGAGGCCGAGCCGGATGAAGTCGTGGCGGCTCAGCCGGCGCGGGTCGTCCAGCGCCAGGTAGGCCATCATCGGCATGCGGTGGTACTCGATCTGCCGGTAGCGCAGCGGACCTTCGGCCGTCGAGTGGTGGTTGACGAGCGGCGCGAGCACGAACTCCCAGTGGCGCGCGATGCGCGGCGCGCGGTGCTCGGCCACATGCCGCAAGAACGCCTCCTGATCCTGCGCGTCGCTGGCGGCGAGCACGCTTCCGTCGGCATCGAGCCACTCGAAGGCGGCCAGGCAGTGCAGCGGCTCGCCGCGCGCGTCCCAGCCGGGCGGGTAGGCGCGGCCGAAGCGATACATCAGGTCCTGTGCCAGGGGCAGCGGCAGGTTCTCGCTCAGCACCTCCACGTTCAACAGCACCACCTCGACGCCGAAGAAGAAGTAGAGGTCGATGTGCACGACGGAAAGCGTGACCGGCGCGTCGCCCGGCCGCGGCACGACGCGCGCGGCGGCAATGTCGGTGCGGCGGAAGATGCGCATCGGCGAGCCGGCCGCGCCGGCGTCGTCGTGGCCGCGCTGCGCGCGCCCATGCCCGTACAGGAAGCGCTGCACGTAGGGCAGGAAGGCGACGAACTCGTTGTAGTGGCGTTCGTGGAAGCCCTCGGTGTCGCCGGTGTACTCGTCGAACTGCTCGCGCCAGGGCGAGCGCTCGCCGAGATCGCGCAACACCTGCCACGGGGCGCGTGAAGCCTGCGCATCGTCCGTCACGCCTGCCCCAGGCGCCTGCATCAGCCGCAGCGGCCACAGCAGCGCCTGGCGAAGCTGCTGCACGTGCGGCACGGTGCCGTCCGCGGCGGCGGCGGCGGTGTCTGGCGATTCCGGCGAGCGCTGCAGCATGGCGGTGGCAGTCGACGGCCGGCTTCGTTGGCGTGGCTTCGGTGGCGTGGCGGCGGGAGGCTCGGGCGCCGTGCCGGCCGCTCAGCCCTTAAGCTGCGCCTCCGCGCCGGCCTTGGCGGCGGCAGCCGCCGTGGCGGCCTCAGCGGCCTCCAGGTCGCGCTTGCGCTCGGCGTTCACGCGTTGCACCGAGGGCCGCTCGCCGAGCTTCTTGAGATACGGCTTCCAGTCGATGCCCGCCGCGGCGACGAGGTCCTCGCCGAGCGCCGCCTTCGTCGCCTGCGCCACCGTGGGCAGCGTCGCGTAGGCCGCCGCGTCGGCGAGCGTGAAGTCGGCCCCGGCAATGTAGGGCGAGAACTTCACCAGGCGCTTGAACGCGGCCAGGTTCTTCGTCAGGCGCGCGCGCACGCTCGCCTTCACCTCCTCGCTCACCTTGCCGCCGAAGAAGGCCTCGCCATACAGCTCGCGCCCCACGAGCTCGACATAGAGCTCCATGAACGCGCAGAGCTCGCGCACCTTGGCTGCGCCCACCGGGTCGGCGGGCACGAGCGGCGGGCTCGGGAACTTCGCCTCCAGGCAGTCGACGATGACCTGGCTTTCGCACAGCGTCTGCCCGTCGATGCGCACGAACGGGATCTTGCCCAGCGGCGTGGCCGCGAGCACGGCCTCGTCGGCGGAGCGCGTGCGCTGCAGCTCCTCGGTGAAGGGCAGGCCCTTCTCCAGCAGCACCAGCTTGACCTTGTTGTAGTAGTTGGACAGGCTCGAACCGTACAGCGTGATCATGACACTCGTCTCCTCCGGTGGGCTGCAGGCGCACGCGTCGCTTCGCGGTCATGGCCCGGTCGCAGCCTATTGTGCCGGCACCGATAATCGCGCCATGGCCATCCAGACCGACGACTTCGGCAAGGCCCGCGGTGCGGGAGTCGATGCGGGTGCCGCTGGAGCCGGTGGCCGCGCCCGCGTGCTGGCCGCTGATGCCGCCTCGCCCAACGAAGAGGCCATCGAGCGTGCGCTGCGGCCCAAGGGCATGGCCGAATATGTCGGCCAGGTGAAGGCGCGCGAGCAGCTCGAGATCTTCATCGGCGCGGCGCGCAAGCGCGCCGAAGCGCTCGATCACGTGCTGTTGTTCGGCCCGCCCGGTCTCGGCAAGACGACGCTGGCGCACATCATCGCCGCCGAGCTCGGCGTCAACCTGCGCCAGACCTCGGGCCCGGTGCTCGAGAAGCCGAAGGACCTCGCCGCCATCCTCACCGGCCTCGAGCGGCACGACGTGCTCTTCATCGACGAGATCCACCGCCTGAGCCCGGTGGTCGAGGAGATCCTCTACCCGGCGCTGGAGGACTACCAGATCGACATCATGATCGGCGACGGCCCGGCGGCGCGCTCGATCAAGCTCGACCTGCAGCCGTTCACGCTGGTCGGCGCCACCACGCGCGCCGGCATGCTCACCAACCCGCTGCGTGACCGCTTCGGCATCGTCGCGCGGCTCGAGTTCTACACGGCCGAGGAGCTCGCGCGCATCGTGCGGCGCTCGGCCGGGCTGCTCGAGGTGCCGGTGGACGACGCTGGTGCGCTCGAGATCGCGCGCCGCTCGCGCGGCACGCCGCGCATCGCCAACCGGCTGCTGCGCCGCGTGCGCGACTATGCCGAGGTCAAGGCCGATGGTCACGTCGACGCCGCCACCGCCGACCGCGCGCTCGTGATGCTCGACGTCGACCCGCTCGGCTTCGACGTCATGGACCGCAAGCTGCTCGAAGCCGTGATCCACCGCTTCGACGGCGGCCCGGTCGGGCTGGACAACGTCGCCGCCGCCATCGGCGAGGAGGCGGGGACGATCGAAGACGTGATCGAGCCCTATCTCATCCAGCAGGGCTTCCTGCAGCGCACGCCGCGCGGCCGCGTGGCCACAGTGGCCGCCTGGCGCCATCTCGGTCTGGCGCCGCCGGGCCGCCCGGCCTCGGACGATCTGTTCGGCACTTGAGCCGGGCGCCGCGGCGCCGGCGTGAAGCGCGTCACGGCAGGCCTGCGCGCGCGCGCCGGCGTCACATTTCGATTCACTGTACGGCGCTCAAGTCGCCGCGCGGCCCTGCCGATACCTCACGCATGGCGATGGCTTCTGACGTGCCCTGTGGCGCGCCGTGCCCCCGCCCACGAGACAAGGTGTCCGGCATGGCTCGAAATCACATCCGCCGCTGCGCTAGTCGCCCCCCGTCGGCACGGGGATTCACGCTCATCGAGCTGCTCGTGGCCATGGCCATCGCCGCCATCCTGGCCGCCGTCGCCCTGCCCTCCTACAACAGCCACGTGCAACGCTCGCGCGTGCCGGCGGCGCTGGACGGGCTCAGCTCGTACGCGGTGCGCATGGAGCAGCGCTTCCAGGACGTCGGCAACTACGCCAACGCCGGCGCCTGCGCCGTCGCGGTGCCGGCGGTAAGCAACTTCACCGTCACCTGCGCCATCTCGGGCGGCGGCACCGGCTTCACCGCCACCGCCACCGGTTCGGGCGTGATGAGCGGCTACACCTACACCATCAATCACCAGGGCGCGCGCAATACCACCGCGCACCCGAAGGGCACGCCGGCGACCGCCTGCTGGTCCACGCGGGGGGGCACATGCGATACGTGAGGCGACCCATGGCGCAATGCGTGGGGCGACCCGTGCTGCGGCACCGGATGCGACACCCGATGCCGAAGGCGCGCGGCCTCACGCTCATCGAGCTGATGGTGGCCATCACCGTCGCCGCCTTCCTGCTCATGGCCGCGGCGCCGCACTTCGCCGACTACTCCAACAACTCGCGCCTGCGTGAAGGCGGCACGACGCTGCAGACCGAGACCCTCTTCGCGCAGAGCGAGGCGATCAAGCGCAACCGCGTCGTGCGTCTCACGACCTCGGGCTCGACGGTGCAGGTGCTGGAGGCGCAGGACCCGGCCAACATGACCCTGCTGCGCGAACGCACCCTCGCCGGCGGCGTCACCGCTGCCACCGCGACGGTGGACTTCACGCCGCGCGGCTACCCGGTGAACCGCGCCGTCAATCCTTCGGTGGACTTCGTGGCTGCCGCGATCGACCTCGGCCTGCCCGGCGTGACCTGCTCGTCCGAGCAGCGCTGCCCGGGCCTGCGCGTCGACGCCGGCGGAGGAATCAGGCTATGCGGCAACAAGCTCTCCGGCTGCTGATGAAGCGGGCGGCACCGGCCGCGCGCCGCCACGGCTTCGTCATGGCCCGGCGCGGCAGCGGGCTGCTCGACGGCCTCATCGCGCTCGCCATCCTCGCCTTCGGCATGCTCGCGATGACGCGCTTCCAGGGCCGCATGGTGGCGCAGACCACCGAGGCGCAGACGCGCCAGGTGGCGACGCAGTTCTCCTCTGAACTGCTGGCCACCGTGCTTGTCGACACGCCCAACGCCGCCTGCTACACGCTGCCGCAGACCGGCGCCTGCACCAACACCGCCGCCAGCACGCGCGCCAGCGACTGGGCCACGCGGGTGGCCGCCGCGCTGCCCGGCACGGTGACGAGCACGGCGACGCTGGACGCCGGCAACGGACGCATGACCGTGGTCGTGAGCTGGACCGGCAAGGACAGCGGCGACGCCCGACGCCTGGAGACCGTGACCGATGTGCGCTGACCCGACACCGGCGCGCAGCGCCGGCCCGCCCGCACCGCGCCGCGCCGGCCCGCCCGCGCCGCGCCGCGCCGGCCCGCCCGCGCCGCGCCGCGCCGGCGGCATCCCGCGCGCCACCGTGCGCGGCCTCTCGCTGCTCGAGCTGATGGTGGGCCTCGTCATCGCCCTGCTCGTCAGCCTCACCGCGGCCAGCGGCGCGATGCTCTTCACCGCCACGCAGCGCCAGGGCATCGGCGCCGGCGGCACGCTGGTCAGCGCCGGCACCGCGCTCGCGGCGCTGCGTGACGACGTCGCCGCGGCGGGCCTCGGCTTCTTCGGCGACTCGCAGTTCCTCTGCCGCCGCCTCAACCTCAGCGTCGACACCACCGTGCTGCTCGACGGCGTGGACTTCACGCCGGTCTCGATCGCCACCGAGGCGGGCGGCGACCGCATCGACGTGCTCTACGCCACCGACGTGTCGTCGGGCGCCAACGTGCTGCTCAACGCCGCTGCCGGCGCCGGCTCGGCGCCGTTGCGTTCGCTGCTGCCGGTCAGCGCCGGCCAGGCCGTGCTGCTGGCGCCGGCGACGCCGGGCGACCCCTGCACCGTGCGCACGGTGACCACGAACACCGCCGCCGGCATCGACACGCCGCAGCTCATCGAATACGCGAACGTGAGCACGGCGCGTTTCAACCGCGCCGCCTTCACCACCAACCCCACCTACCCCGACCGCGGCCGCGTCACGCTGCTCGGCGACCTGCGCTGGTCGCGCTACCGCCTCGTCGGCACCGACCTCACGCTCGAGCGGCCGCTGGGCGGCGGCGCGGTGGTCCTGGCGCGCAACGTCATCGCCTTCCGCGCCGAATACGGCCTGGCCGACGCCGGCACCGCGGCGCTGGCGTCGTGGCAGGCCGCCGCCGGCGGCTTCGCGACGCTGACACCGGCCAACCTGCCGCGCGTGCGCGCGTTGCGCATCGGCCTCGTGACGCGCAGCACGCAGCGCGAGAAGCCCAATGCCGCGGGCGACTGCGAGGCGAGCGCAGCGATGCCGACGCTGTTCGGCGCCGCCGTGGCGGCCGACGTGACCGACTGGCAGTGCTATCGCTACCGCAGCTCCACGCTCGTCGTGCCGCTGCGCAACCTCGTGCTGGGGATGGTGCCATGAGTGCCGGAAGTGCCGGAAGTGCCTCGATCTCGCGCCCGCGTGCGTGGCGGCCGCTGCGCGCGCAACGCGCACAGCGCGGCGTGACCATCCTCGTCGTGCTCATGCTGATGTCGGTGATGGTGCTGGGCGGCATGGCGCTCGCGCGCATGACCGAGATCGGCACGCTCGCCACCGGCAACAACGCCACCCGCGAAGCCTCGCTGCAGGCGAGCGAGGTGGGCGTCAACACCGCCTACTTCGCCACGCAGGCGCTGGCCAGCGAAGAGGCCAACAGCGGCACCTGGTACTGGGCGACCACGCAGGCCGCCGATGCCGCCGGCATGCCCAACGTCGCCTGGGGCAGCGCGCCCGAGGTCGTGGTCGGCAGCTACAGCGTGCGCTACGTCGTCGAGCGCCTGTGCAGCGTCACGCCCGTCACCGACACGCTGCGCCAGTGCCTCGTGCGCCAGGTGCCGCAGGTGAGCTCCAGCCGAGTCGGCCACGACGAGGTCGATCCGCCCAATTCGCGCCAGTTCCGCATCACCGTGCGCGTGCTGGGGCCCAAGGACACCGAGACCTGGGTGCAGACCCTGGTGAGCAAGGGCTCGGCCACGCCGCCGTGAGGGGTTCCGCCATGCGATCCTTCCTGTCCGCCTGGGTCAGCGCCGCCGCGCTGGCCGGCCTCGCCCTGTGCACTGCGGCGCAGGCCACCAACCTGGCCGAGCTGCCGCTCAAGGCCTCGGTGCTGGCCAAGCCCAACGTCATCTTCGGCATGGACGACTCGGGGTCGATGGACTCCGAGGTCATGATGTACAACAACGACGGTGCCTACTGGTGGAACTTCACCGCCGGCAGCGGCTGGGGCGTCGACGCAGCGCACCCCAACCCGTCGTTGCGCGCCCTGACGACCTCGTGGTTCAACGCCGTCGGCGACGCCACCTCGACGTGGCGCAAGATGGTGTACCTGTTCCCCAACGGCACCGGCACCGGCAACCGCGTCTACACCGACGCCGCGAACGATCACTTCGCGATCCTGCCGACGACGCAATTCGCAGTGCTGCGCTGGTCGGGTGTGTACAGGGACGGCGCCGGCGTCTACCGCCCGGCGTCGACGACACCGGCCGACTCGCCGCTGCACAACCCGATCTACTACAACCCGCTGGTCACCTACCAGCCCTGGGCGCCGGCGCAGCTCGCCGGGGGGGCGGTGGCACCCGTGAACGCCAGCACCGGCGCGGCCAAGTCGCACCCGATCTACGGCAGCTCGACGTTCAACCTCACGGCCAGCAGCGCGCTGAACACCGGCGACAACTTCGTCTTCACGGCCTTCCCGGGCATGCGCATTCCCGCCGGTGCGCAGATCAAGCAGTGCACGAACGCCAACGGCGGCTGCGCGGCGGCCTGGAGTGCGGCGCAGACCGCCGACATCGACGCCCCCGCCGACGCGGTGACGCGCGTGGCGATGGCCTACTACCCGGCCACCTACTGGGTCAAGGAAACCTGCACGGTACCCTCGACGCCCAGCGTCGGCACGGACAGCTGCACCTACCTGCCCGGCAGCACGACGCAGACGCTCAAGCGCTACGAGATCAAGAGCGGCAACACCTTCCCGTCGGGACGTTCGTACGCCGACGAGATGCAGAACTTCGCCAACTGGTTCCAGTACTACCGCAAGCGCAAGCTGATGCTCGCCGGGGCCATGGGCGAGACGCTGGAGAACCTGAGCGGCATGCGCCTGGGCGTCGTGGCCTTCAACAGCCGCAGCACGCCGCGCATGTATGACGCCGACTCGACCGATGCCACGGCCAACGCCAGGCGCCTGGCCGGCATCTTCTACGAGACCGACCGCAGCGGCGGCACGCCGACGCGCGAGACGTTGCAGTACATCGGCGAGCAGTTCAGCGGCAACGACTCCACCGGCGCTTCGATCGTGCAGTACGCCTGCCAGCGCAACAGCGCCTTCATCGTGACCGACGGCTTCGCCAACGCCTCCTCGGTGACCATGTCCTCGTACCAGTCCGGCAAGTCGGCGGCCACCTGGGGCAGCGGCGCGCCGTACGAGACGATCCACAGCGGTTCGCTGGCCGACATCGCGCTGCGCTTCTACACCAACAACCCGCGCACGGGCCTCGCCACGGGCCAACTGCCGGCCACGCCGACGGACACCAACCCGGACCTGCACATGAACACCTATGGCCTGACCATGGGTGCGCGTGGCACCTTGTTCTTCGACGAGACCTCGACGGTGCCGACGTCCACCGGCGCCTGGCCGGCACCGACGCAGAACCGCAACCCGAGCGCGGTGGACGACCTCTGGCACGCCACGATCAACGGCCGCGGCAAGATGTACCTGGCCACGACGCCCGAGGAGACGGCGCTGCGCATCCGGGCCGGCCTCGACGACATCGTGGCCCAGAACGGTGCCCAGTCGGCCGTCGGTGTCAGTTCGGTCAACCTCGGCCGCGGCGACGACAACGCCTACCTCGCCAAGTACAACGCACGCGGCTGGAGCGGCGACCTGACGCGCAACGCGACCAACACCAGCACGGGCGCCATCAGCACCACCGCCACGTGGTCGGCGGCGACGCTGCTGGCGGCGCGCGACTGGACGACGCGCCTCATCTTCACATCCAACAACAGCGCCGGCATCGACCTCAGCGAAGCCAATGTCGGCAGCACCGTCAACCCCGACAGTGCGAGCTTCAGCAACGCGCAGGTCGTCAACTGGCTGCGCGGCAGCCGCGTCGGCGAGGGCACCGCGGTGCGCGCACGCACCAGCCTCATCGGCGCGGTGGTCAACGCCGAGCCGGTGGTCTCGCGCGCCGACGGCGTCGTCTACCTCGCCTCCGGCGAGGGCCTGCTGCACGCCTTCGACACCGCCACCGGCGCCGAGCTGTGGGCCTACCACCCCTCGGACACGCTGGCCAGCGCCGGCGCCTCGGTGGCGCGCGGCTGGGTCTTCAAGACCCAGCTCGACGCCACGCCCACGCTCGCGCAGCTGCCGAGCGGCGCCAAGATGCTGGTCGGCGGGCTCGGCGCGGCCGGTCGCAGCTACTACGCGCTCGACGTGAGCAACCCGCGCCCGGCCAACACCACCGCGGCAGCGGCGCAGTTCAAGTGGACGTTCCCTGCCACCACCGACACCACCAACCGCAACCTGATGGGCTACACGGTGGGCAAGCCGGTGCTGACCAAGACCACCGCCGACGGCGCCGTGGCGCTGGTCACCTCGGGCTACGACAACGGCGTCACGCTGGGCGACGGCAAGGGCCGCGTGTGGATGCTCAACGCCACCACCGGCGCGGTGATCAAGACCTTCCGCACCACCGAGGGCAGCGTGGGCAGCGAAGCGGGCCTCGCGCACATCTCGGCGATGAAGGAGATCGACGGCACGACCAGGTACGCCTACGGCGGCGACCTGCTGGGCAACGTCTGGAAGTTCGACCTCACGAAGGCCGGCGCCGGGCCGCACGATGCCGAACTCGTGGCGACGCTGTACGACAGCAGCAACAACCGCCAGCCGGTGACGGCCGCCCCCGAGCTCGTGATGATGGGCAGCAAGCGCGTCATCCTCGTGGGCACCGGGCGCGTGCTCGACATCGGCGACTTCGGCAGCACGCGCACGCAGAGCTTCTACGCCATCGCCGACGGCACGACGCTGGCCAACGCGCGCAGCGGCCTCACGCAGCGCACCTACACGCGCAGCGCCGACGACGGCACCGCCGAATCGACGCCGCTCACCGACAGCAGCTTCGACTGGACCACCGGCCGCGGCTGGTACTTCGACCTCCCGGCGGGCGAGCAGGCCAACACCTTGCCGGTGGTGACCTACGGCACGGTGGCCTTCGTGACCAACAAGAACGGCAGCACCGACTGCTCGCAGTCGTCGTGGCTGTACCTGGTCGACATCGGCAGCGGCAAGAAGGTGCCCGGCTCGACCTTCGCGGCGACGTTGATCTCGAACACCGCCAACGCCTCGCGCGTGATCACGCTGCGCGCCGTGGACGGCAAGATCTTCGGCACCGCGCACCGCTCGGACGACTCCATCTTCCAGCGCCAGCTGCCCCTCGGGACGACCATCCAGCCGTCGAAGAACGCCTGGCGTGAACTGCGGCGTTGAATCGTCCGGGAGAGAAGTCATGCGCAACCGGATCAACGCCCTGCTCGGCAGCTTCGCCCTCATGGTCTTCGCCTGGACCACGGCGGCGCAGGCCACGAACCTTTCCGAATTGCCGCTCAAGGTCTCGGCACTGGCCAAGCCCAACGTCATCTTCGGCATGGACGACTCGGGTTCGATGGATTGGGAGATGGTGCTCGACACCAGCTCGGGCACCGCCTACTGGGACGGCACGAGCGCCTGGGACAGCACCAACAACCGGCCGCTGCGCACGAGCAGCTACGTGCCGATGACTTACCTGTTCCCGGTCGGTACCGCCACGGGCGGGCAGATCTACGCCTACAACAGCTGGTGGGGGCAGAGCGTGCCGCCGACGGCACAGTTCGCGTGGCTGCGCGCGTCGGCCTTCAACAACCTCTTCTACAACACGCAGACGACCTACGCGCCCTGGGCGCCGGCCTACGTCAGCGGCGCGCTGCAGAGCTACGGCAGTGCCAGCAGCACGGCGGCGAAGTCGCATCCGGCGGTGAGCGCTGCGCCGACGCTGAACCTCACCACCGACTGGAACTCCAGCAACGGCAGCTTCACCTCCAACGGCAACATGTTCTACGTCCAGGCCGGCATGGTGCTGCCGGCGGGCACGCAGACCTGGACCACCGACGCCGGCGCCACCGGCCAGGCCTGCACCGCGGGCAGTTGGCAGACGTTGACGGCGGCGCAGACGGTGCCCGCGGGCCGCGCCTGCTGGGCCGCAATGGTCTACTACCCGGCCACCTTCTGGCACAGCGAGAGCTGCACCGTCGACAGCAGCACTTGCGTCAACGCGCCCAACGGCAGCGGCACGCTCAAGCGCTACGAGATCAAGTCGGGCAACACTTTTCCCTCGGGGCGCACCTACGCCGCCGAGATGCAGAACTTCGCCAACTGGTTCACCTACCACCGCAAGCGCAAGCTCATGCTGGCCGCGGCGATGGGCAAGGTGCTCGAGCCGATGACCGGCCTGCGCATGGGCGTGGTGCCGTTCAACAACCGCGGCACGGTGACCATGCTCGACGCCGACTCGACCACCTCGTCGACCAACCGCTATGCCACGGCGGGCAGCTTCTACCTCAACTCGATGTCGGCGAACGGCACGCCCACGCATGCCACGATGGCGCACATCGCCGACCAGTTCAACGCCAACACCAACGTCGTGCAGTACGCCTGCCAGCGCAACAGCATGTTCGTCGTCACCGACGGCTTCGCCAACGCGCACAGCACGACGGCGCCGTCGTACAACGCCGCCACCTATGGCAGCGGCGCGCCCTACACGACCATCTACGCGAACTCGCTGGCCGACCTGGCGCTCGCCTACTACACGAACCAACTGCGCACCGACCTCCCTGCGGGCCTGGTGCCCCTGGGCGACCCCACGCGCGTCAACCCGGTCACCAACCCCAACCTGCACATCACGACGTACGGCATCACCTTGGGTGCGCGCGGCACGCTCAACAGCGGCGCCGCCAACCCGTTCGGCACCAACGTCTTCACCACGCCGCCGACCTGGCCGACGCCGGTGGCCGACGACCCGACGATGGTCGACGACCTCTGGCACGCCACCATCAACGGCCGCGGCCTGATGTTCCTGGCCAACGACGCCACCGCCATGGGGCAGGCGATCCAGTCGGCGTTCGACGACATCCTGAACCAGGCCGGCGCCCAGGCCTCCATCGGCGTCAGCTCGGTCAACCTGGGCCGCGGCGACGACTTCGCCTATCTCGGCAAGTACAACCTGCGCGGCTGGAGCGGCGACCTCACGCGCAACGCCGTCAGCACGACCACCGGCGCCATCAGCACCAGCGCGAGCTGGGCGGCGGCGGCGCTGCTGGCGGCGCGCGACTGGACGACGCGGCTCATCTTCACGTCCGACAACAGCACCGGCCTGGACTTCACCGTCGCCAACGTCGGCGGCACCGTCAACCCCGACAGTGCCACCTACACGAACACCCAGGTCGTGGAGTGGATGCGCGGCAGCCGCGTCGGCGAGGGTACGACGGTGCGCGCGCGCACGAGCCTCATCGGCGCGGTGGTCAACGCCGAGCCGGTGGTCTCGCGCGCCGACGGCGTCGTCTATCTCGCCTCCGGCGAGGGCCTGCTGCACGCCTTCGACACCGCCACCGGCGCCGAGCTGTGGGCCTACCACCCCTCCGACACGCTGGCCAGCGCCGGTGCGTCGGTGGCGCGCGGCTGGGTCTTCAAGACGCAGCTGGACGCCACGCCCACGCTTGCGCAGCTGGCCAGCGGCGCCAAGATGCTGGTCGGCGGGCTCGGCGCGGCCGGTCGCAGCTACTACGCGCTCGACGTGAGCAACCCGCGCCCGGCCAACGCCACCGCGGCGGCGGCGCAGTTCAAGTGGATCTTCCCCGCCACCACCGACACCACCAACCGCGGCCTGATGGGCTATGCGATCGGGCGGCCCGTGGTGACCAAGACCAGCGCCGACGGCGCCGTGGCGCTGGTCACCTCGGGCTACGACAACGGCGTCACACTGGGCGACGGCAAGGGCCGCGTGTGGATGCTCAATGCCGCGACGGGCGCGGTGATCAAGACCTTCCGCACCACCGAGGGCAGCGTGGGCAGCGAGGCGGGCCTGGCGCACATCTCGGCAATGAAGGAGCTCGACGGCACGACCAAGTACGCCTACGGCGGCGACCTGCTGGGCAACGTCTGGAAGTTCGACCTCACGAAGGCCGGTGCCGGCCCGCACGACGCCGAACTCGTGGCGACGCTGTACGACAGCAGCAACAACCGCCAGCCGGTGACGGCCGCCCCCGAGCTCGTGACGATGGGCAGCAAGCGCGTCATCCTCGTGGGCACCGGGCGCGTGCTCGACATCGGCGACTTCGGCAGCACGCGCACGCAGAGCTTCTACGCCATCGCCGACGGCACGACGCTGGCCAACGCGCGCGACGGCCTCACGCAGCGCACCTACACGCGCGCCGCCGACAACGGCACCGCCGAATCGACGCCGCTCGCCGGCAGCAGCTTCGACTGGACCACCGGCCGCGGCTGGTACTTCGACCTGCCGGCCGGCGAGCAGGCCAACACCGTGCCGGTGGTCACCTACGGCACCGTCGCCTTCGTCACCAACAAGAACGGCACCAGCGACTGCTCGCAGTCGTCGTGGCTGTACCTGGTCGACATCGGCAGCGGCAAGAAGGTGCCCGGCTCGACCTTCGCAGCGACGTTGATCTCGAACACCGCCAACAGCTCGCGGCTGATCACGCTGCGCACCGTCGACGGCAAGATCTTCGGCACCTCCCACCGCTCCGACGACACCGTCTACCAGCGCCAGCTGCCACTCGGGACGACCATCCCGCCGTCGAAGAACGCCTGGCGCGAGTTGCGGCGCTGACGACCGCTGGCGGCGCGTTCACGGCAGCAGCAGGTGCGCGTCGTCGTTCCAGCCCACCAGCACGAAGCCCTCGCCGTTCCACAGCATCCGGTTGATGCTGGCATTGCCCAGCTGCCAGGTGCGCGGCGCGCGCAGGTCGACGCCGGTGGCGGCGCGATAGAGGCAGTCGAGCACGCCGCCGTGCGCCACCAGGGCCACCGTCTCGCCCGGGTGACGCGCGGCGATCGCCGCCGCGCAGGGCACGCAGCGCGCGAAGAAGTCCTCCGGGCTCTCGCCGCCGCCCGGGCCGAAGCCCGGCTCGCGCGCCCGCCAGCGGCGCAGGTCGTCGGGCCAGCGTTGCTCGATCTCGCCGCGCGTCAGGCCCTCGAACGAGCCGAACGAGCGCTCGCGTAGTGCCGCCTCGGTGCGCACCTCGGCGAGCCCGGTGGCCAGCGCCACCGCTTCGGCCGTGGCGCGTGCGCGCACGAGGTCGCTGCTGTAGATGCGCGTCAGGCCCTCGCCGCGCAACGCGGCGCCCAGGCGTTCGGCCTGCCAGCGGCCGCGTTCGTTGAGCGGCTCGTCGAGCTGGCCCTGCAGGCGCTGGCTGGCATTCCAGGCGGTCTCGCCGTGGCGCACCACCACCAGTCTCGTCGCTTCGACCGGCTCGGCATGCCCGGTGAACCCGGACGGCACGGCCGCGTTCAGCCTTCCTCCAGCAGCCGCCGGTTCAGGGTATAGGTGCCCGAATAGGTGGCCTCGGCCAGCACGTGCCCGGCGAGCGCGCGGCGCACGTCCGGGCCGTCGAAGACGCCCGTGAGCGGCAGCCGCGGCAGCGCCACCGCGTAGAGCGTGAAGACGTAGTGGTGCACGAGCGAATCGTTCCACGGCGGGAACGGCCCGTCGTAGCCGAAGTAGTCGCCGGCCATCGCCGCGTCGGCGGCGAACCAGCGCGTGTAGCCGTTGCGGCCGTGGCGCGCGCCGTTGGGGGCGGCCGGGCCGGGCTTGCCGCGCGGCACGAAGCCGCGGCTGAACTCGCCTTCGCCGATGACCATCGGCCGCGGCGGCAGGTCGACCAGCACCCAGTGGAAGAAGTCGGCACGGTCGAGGTCCGCCGGCACTTCGACGCCGTCGCGGTTGACGTGGCCGGCCTCGGTGGGCGCGTCGAAGTCGTGGCAGATCAGCACCATCGAGCGCGTGCCCTCGGGCAACTCGCTCCAGGCCAGGTGCGGGTTGAGGTTGTCGCCGAAGGTGGCGCGACCGGCGCCGTCGGGCCGCCCGGCGGCGTAGCGCGGCGGGATGCGGTCACCGTTGGTCCAGCTGTCGCTCCACAGTTTCATCTCACACGCCCCAGACCACCGGCACGTCGGCCTTGGCGGCGCGTTCGAGCATGTCGATCATGGGCCACAGGCGACGGCGCAGGCTCACCGGCGGCTCCGCCTCGCCGCGCGCGTCGGCTTGCGCATCGGCTTGCCCGTCGGCGGGCGCGGCGGCGCGGCGTTCGGCCTCTTCGATGGCCGCGCGCAGCGCCGCGATGGCCGACGGCATGTCGCGCGGCTCGACGATGCCCTTGGCCGCGGGCGTGCGCCCGAGCAGGCGCAGCATGGCATCGCCGTGCGGGCCGAGCATGATGACGTCGCCGCTGGCGGCGCTCTTGAACTTGTAGATCATCCGGTGGCGGCGCGGCGCCAGGGGCCCAGGCGCGGCGACGAGCGAGTGGATTGTGGCCGCATTGTGGCCGCGCGCCACCGGCGCACGGGCCCTGCCGTGCCGTGCTGCTCAGGCGCGCACGAGCCGGATGCGCGGGCCGGGCGCGTTGGGCGCAGCGGGCGCATGGGGCGCATGGGGCGCATGGGGCGCATGGGGCGCGCCCGTGGCCGGCCCGGCGCCGGCCTCCTCGGCGCCGGCCTGTGCCAGGCGCTGCTCGAAGCTCAGCGGGTCCAGCGCCGGCGCGTACAGGAAGCCCTGCATCTCGGCGCAGCCCTCGCGCACCAGGAATTCGCGCTGCGGCTCGGTCTCCACGCCCTCGGCGATGACCTGCATGTCCAGGGCGCGCGACATCTGCAGGATGGCGCGCACGATGCCCGCGTCGGTCTCGTCGCCGGGCAGGCCCTGCACGAAGCTGCGGTCGATCTTGAGCTTGCCGATCGGGAAGCGCTTCAGGTACGCGAGGCTCGAATAGCCGGTGCCGAAGTCGTCGATCGACAGGCGCAGGCCCAGGCGCTTCAAGGCGCGCAGCCGCGCCAGCGCCTCGTCGGCATCGTGCACGAGGATCGACTCGGTGAGCTCGAGCTCGAGCAGCCGCGGCGGCAGCGCGCTCACCGCGAGCACGCTCGCCACGCGCTCGACGAACTGGGCCTGGTGGAACTGCACCGCCGACACGTTCACCGCCACCGGCACCTGCCAGCCGCGCTGGTGCCACAGCGCCGCTTGGCGCACGGCCTGCGCCAGCACCCAGTCGCCGATGGCGACGATGAAGCCGCTCTCCTCGGCCACGGGGATGAAGCGGCCCGGCGAGATCTCGCCGAGTTCGGGGTCGCGCCAGCGCAGCAGCGCCTCGGCGCCGACGATGCGGCCGTCGGCCAGGCTCACCTGCGGCTGGTAGGCGAGGCGGAAGCGCCCGCTCACGAGCGCCTGGCGCATGGCGTGGTCGAGCATCATGTGCGAGCGCCGGTCGACCTCGGCGCGCACCTGGTGCAGGCGCAGGTTGGCGCTGCCGGCGAGCTTCACGGCGCGCACCGCCGCCTCGGCATGGCGGGCCAGCTCGTCGGCGTTGCGGCCGTGCGCCGGCGCCAGTGCGATGCCGATGCTGCAGGTGAGCGTGAAGGTGGCCCCCTCGAGCGAGCAGGGCTGCGCCACGACATTGAGCATGCGGCGCGCCGTCGTCTCGGCCGAGCGCGCATCGGCGCCGGCGAGCAGCACGCCGAACTGGTCGCCGCCGATGCGCGCGATGCGGTCGTCCTCGCGCAGGCAGCCCTGCAGCCGCTTGGCCACATGCTGCAGCACGCGATCGCCCATCGCGTGGCCGAGCGAGGCGTTGATCTGCCGAAAGCGGTCGAGGTCGACCATCATCACGGCGAAGGGCTGGCGGCTCTCGGCGGGGCCGCCGGCGGCCTGCGCCGCCGCCTCGACCCAGCCGGACATGACCCGGCGGTTCGGCAGCCCGGTGAGCGCGTCGGTGCTGGCCAGCGCCTCGATGCGCTCCTCGGCGGCGAGGCGCTCGCTCAGGTCGCGGAAGGCCCACACGCGCCCCTGCGGGCGCCCGTCGCGCCACAGCGGCCGCGTCACGCGCTCGACGACCGCGCCGCCGAGCAGCCGCAGGCGGTCGGTGGCGGCGAGCAGCGGCGTCTCGAAGAGCATGCGCAGGCGCTGCGCATAGGCTTCGGGATCGAGCACGCTGCGCGCCATCCAGGCCGCGATGGCGTCGTCGTCGCGCGCGTGCAGCAGTTCTTCGGGCAGCGCCCACATCGCTGCGAAGCGCCGGTTGAACGAACGCAGGCCGCCGGCGAGATCGGTGACGAGCAGGCCGTCGGCGGCCGACTCGAGCGTGGCCTCGAGCTCGGCGACGCGCGCCTCGCGCTCGGCGTCGGCGGCCTGCTCGGCGCTGCGGTCGATGACCATCACCAGTGCCCAGGCACGGCCGTGGGCGCCGCGCCCGGCGCACTTGGCGTCGCAGGTCCGGTCGCACGTTGCGTCGCCGTTCGTGGCGCCGTTCGTGGCGCCGTTCGCGGCGCAGGCCTCGTCGCGCAGCAGGCTGATGGTGCGCCGCACGTGGCGCGAGCCGCCGCCGGCGCAGGCGAAGATGGTGTCGGAGTCGAGGGCCGGCCGCTCGCCTGCCGCGGCTGTCGCCGAGGCGCTGCGCCAGCTTCCTTCAGAGGTGGCAGCAGTGGCGACATCACTGACGGCGGCCCACCAGGCCTCGTCTTCCGGCGATGCGGCCAGTTGCTGCGCCGGCGCGCCGACGAGTTGATCGAGCGGCCGCCCGAGCAGGCGCGCGGCGGCCCCATTGGCCGCCACCACCACCGCCTGCGGCAACGAGACGAGCCACGCCGCATGCGGCAGCGCACGCACGAGAGCGCGCGCCGAGGCCTCGGTGTGCGCACCGGCCGGCACACCTGCTGGAGCGCCGATCGGCACACCCGACGGGGCCGTTCCCGGCGCAGCGAGCGGCGCACCCGGCAGCGCCACGGCGGCGCCGGCCGGCTGCCCTTCAGTGGTGTTGCTCGCCGCGTCGGCCATCATCGGACGGGTGTGCCGCGGTGCCGCTCAGGCCGCGACGCGCTCGTGCGCCGGCCGCACCGAAGCGCCATCGGCGGCGGCGAGCGGCTCGAAGAAGTAGGCCACGCGAGGGCGCGGGTCCAGGTACTGCAGCGCCGGCGCGGGCACCTTGGCTGCCGGCAGGCTGCGCCGGATGCCGATGTCGGGCTCGCGCTCCAGGTCGAGCAGCAGCGCTTCGCTGCGCGGCACCCGTGCCTCGTGCACGAGGACGCGCGGCTTCAGCGGCCGCGTCGAATTGACGGCCACCACCATGGCGTAGCGCTCGTCGGTGAGCTGCACCAGCGAGCCCGCCGGGTAGACGCCCATCATGCGGATGAAGGCGTTCAGCACCGCGGCGTCGTAGCGCGTGCGCCCGTGCGCGAACAACATCGCCACCGCCTCGTGCGGCGTGAGCGGCGGCGTGCGCGTGGCCGGGTTGCACAGGTTGTCGTAGCGGTTGACGATGGCGACGATGCGCCCGGCGAGCGAGAGCCGGTCGCCGCTCATGCGCGCCGGGAAGCCGCTCGCATCGGCATGCTCGTGGTGCTGCGCGATGACGGCCAGCGCGCCTTCGGGCAGCGCCATGCGCCGGCCGGTGGCGATGCCGCGCACGACATGCTCGCGGTAGGCGTTGATCTCGGCGGCCGAGCAGCCGGCCTCGACGTGGCGGGCGCGCTCGGGCAGGTCGAGCTTGCCCACGTCGTGCAGCAGCGCGCCGAGCGCCAGCTCGGCGAGGTCGTCGCGCGGCAGGCCGAGGGCACGGGCGAGCAGCATCGACACCACGGTGACGTTGAGCGCGTGCGCGGCACTGCGGTCGTTGCCGGTGCCGGGCAGCAGGCGGATGCCGACGTCGCCGTCGGTCATGAGCTTGTCGGTCAGCGCCTCGGCCAGCGCGCCGGTGCCGCTGCGCGCCGCGCCGGGGTCACCCGGCAGCGCATCGCTGGCCATGCGCCAGGCGGCGGCGGCCTCGGCAAACTGCTGCTCGCACTGCTGCTGCGCCAGGCGCTCGGCGGCCACAGCGGCGACCGCGGCGACAGCGGCGACGGATACGGCGGTACGCTGACGGGCAGCGACGCTGTCACGGCCGGCCGCCGTGGCGGACTCGGCCGGCGGCGCGCCGGCCGCGGTGGTCGCTCCAGCCGCCGCGGCCGCCGCGCCGGCCGGCACGCCGTTCGAAGCGCCCGCAGCCGAGGCGGTGAGCGAATCCTTGCCCACGGCGCCGCCGCTCTCGCCGGCACCGGCCGCCACGGCCGCCGACGATGTGCCCTCGCTCGGCGACTCCGGCTCGCTCAGCTCCGGGCTCCAGCGCACGCGCGCCAGCTTCAGGCCGCGCAGGGTCGCGATCTGCTGCGCGTTGGCGATGCGGAAGCTCGAGCGCGCGAACGGATGCGACAGCCAGCCCCCGTCGAGGTGGATGAACATGCCCACGCGCAAGTCGTCGAGGGCGATGGTCGGCTCCGCACTGCGGGGGCCGGCCTGGCGCGCCGGGGCGCTGCGACTGCTGAACATGGTGCGTGGTACTCCGATGGCAGACGACTGACCGCGGCGGGCCACTCGTCCAACCAGTTTTCGGGTCGCGCAGGGCTCAACTTGAGGCCAGGGACGGCAGGGACTGCAAGGGCCAGGGGGTCGGCACGGGGGCAGGGGTGCGCACGCCGTGGCAAATCGCACGCGGCGGCCGGGCCGCGCCGCTGCGTGAGCGGTCCCTGCGGCGGCGGCGAACGCGCATGCGATGCCGCCCACACTCCTAGTGCAGTGTTTCGCACTGATCAGCACTTGTGGAGCCGCGCCTTTGCCTCCGTGGCGGCGTTGCGAAGCCTCGCCATACCTCCGGGTATCGCTGCGGTTCGCGCCTTGCCACGAAGGCAAATCCGCTGGCCCATAAGCGCCGCTCAGTGCGAAACACTGCACTAGCGGTGCTTCATCTCCAGCCACAGCAGGTAGAGCCCGCTCGTCACCACCACGGCCGCGCCGGTGACGACGAGCGCGTCGGGCACCTGGCCGAAGACGAGCCAGCCCCAGAAGCTCATGTAGAGGATCTGCTGGTAGATGAAGGGCCCGAGCACTGCGGCCGAGGCGTGGCGGTGTGCACGCGCCACGAACAGGTGCCCGAGCCCACCGGCGAGCCCGCAGGCGGCGACGACGGCCCAGGCGAGCCAGCCCGCAGGCCATTGCCACTGCGCGAGCGCGAACGGCGCGATCGCCACGGCCGAGCCGAGCGCCGACAGCCACATCATCGACTCGGGCGTCTCGCTCGCCGCCATGCGCCGCGTCAGCAGGTTGAAGCACGCGTAGAGCACGGCGTTGAGCAGCGCGAGCCCGATCGCCGGCTGGAAGCCCTGCGCGCCCGGGCGCACGATGAGCAGCACGCCGGCGAAGCCGACACCGATGGCGAGCCAGCGCCGGGCGCCCTGCCGCTCGTGCATGAACACCGCCGAGATGACGGCGATGAGGATCGGCACGGAGAACTGGATCGCCGACACCTCGGCGAGCTGCAGGAAGCGCAGCGCCGCGAAGTTGAGCGCCGTCATCGTCACCATCATGAGTGCGCGCAGCGCCTGCAGCCGCCAGCTGGCCACGCGCACGAGCGCGGCGCCGTGCGTCGGCGCGAGGATCGCTGCCATCAGCACCGTGTGGCTCGCAAAGCGCAGCCACACCACCTCGGCCACCGGCAGCGTCTGCACCAGCCACTTGGCGCAGGTGTCGATGACGGCAAAGCACAGCGTGGCCAACGAGACCAGCGCGATGCCGATGCGGCGCTGGCGGGCGTCGGCCCGGGCAAGCAACATGGCCGCCATGCTAAGTGCGCGCGGTCGGGCCGCCGCGGCGTGCGTGGCCGGCGTGCGACCCGGAGGCCCGGCGCCGTAGACTGCGCTCCCACCCCACGGGAGCCACACGGAGCCACCGACGTGATCCTCGAAATCGCCGACATCCGCATCCAGCCCGGCCAGCAGGCCGCCTTCGACGAGGCCATCCAGCGCGGCATCGCCACCGTCATCTCACGTGCGCGCGGCATGAAGGGCTGGAAGGTCAACCGCGGCATCGAGAGCCCCGAGCGCTACGTCCTGCAGATCTTCTGGGAGACGCTCGAGGACCACACGGTGCACTTCCGCGGCGGGCCGCTCTTCGCCGAGTGGCGCGCCATCGTCGGGCCGTTCTTCGCGGCGCCGCCGCTGGTGGAGCACTTCACGCTCGTCGGCAAGTCGGCCTGATGGCGGCGCGCCGTCGGCGCATGAACGCGAAGGTCGTTGGCCCGATGCGCGACAACGGGTCGCTGCGATGAGCCGCGCCGAGGCCCTGGCCGCCGCCGCGGCGCACTTCGACGGTGGCGACTTCTTCCGCGATCTCGCACGCCGCGTCGCCATCCGCACCGAGAGCCAGGACCCGGCCTCGGGCCCGGCGCTGCACAGCTACCTCGCCGACGAGATCGGCCCGTCGCTGGCGGCGCTCGGCTTCGAGTGCCGCATCCTGGCCAATCCCGAGCCGGCGTTCGGGCCGTTCCTGATCGCCTCGCGGCAAGAAGGACACGGGGCCGATCATCTGCCCACCGTCTTCATCTACGGCCATGGCGACGTGATCCGCGGCCAGGACAAGAGCTGGACGCGCGGCGCCGGCCCGTGGCAGCTGGCCGTCGACGGCGAGCGCCTCTACGGCCGCGGCACGGCCGACAACAAGGGCCAGCACAGCATCAACATCGCCGCGCTCGCGCAGGTGCTGGCGGTGCGCGGCGGCCGCCTCGGCTTCAACGTCAAGGTCCTCGTCGAGACCGGCGAGGAGACCGGCTCACCGGGGCTCGCCGCGATCTGCGCGCGCGAACGCGAGGCGCTGCGGGCCGATGCGCTCATCGCCAGCGACGGGCCGCGCCTCACGCGCCACCGGCCGACGCTTTTCCTCGGCACGCGCGGCGTCGCCAACTTCGATCTCTCGCTCACGCTGCGTGAGGGCGCGCACCATTCGGGCAACTGGGGCGGCCTCCTGCGCAACCCGGGCACCGTGCTCGCCAACGCCATCGCCTGCCTCGTCGACGGGCGCGGCCGCATCCTCGTGCCGGGGCTCAGGCCGCCGCCGATCCCGGCCAACGTGCGCGCGGCGCTGGCCGGTGTCGAGTTCGGCGGCGACCCCGGCGACCCGGTGATCGACCGCGACTGGGGCGAGCCCGATCTCACGCCCACCGAACGCGTGATCGCCTGGAACACGCTCGAAGTGCTGGCCTGCCGCACCGGCAACCCCGACCACCCGATCAATGCCATCCCGCCGAGCGCGAAGGCGACGATGCACATGCGCTACGTCGTCGGCACCGACGTCTCGCGCCTGGCCGAGGTGGTGCGCGCGCACCTGGCGGCGCACGGCTTCGACGACATCGAGGTGAGCGAGCCGGTGACGATGGCCGCCACGCGCCTGGACCCCGACAACGCCTGGGTGCGTTTCGCGCAGGCGAGCATCGAGCGCACGACCGGCGCGCCGCCCGTGCTGCTGCCCAACCTCGGCGGCTCGCTGCCCAACGACGTGTTCGCCGACATCCTCGGCCTGCCCACCGTGTGGGTGCCGCACAGCTACCCGGCCTGCTCGCAGCACGCGCCCGACGAGCACCTGCTCGCGCCGGTGGCCCTCTTCCGGCGGCCCGGCTCGCAAGCTCGCAGGGCCCCCGGATGCCCCCTTTACCTCGCTGCGCAGGGCGCCCCATCGGCCCGATCCGGCACCAGCGGCGGCACGCCCTCGTCGAATGCCAACCCTGGTGCTCGCCGAGGACGCCGGGTGGTCGGCTCAGCGAGGTCAAGAGGGCATTCGGGCGCCCTGCGAGCTTGCGAGCCGGGCGGCCGAAAGAGGACACGAGCGGAGCCGACCACCCGGCGGCCTCGGCGCGCCACGACCGTCACCCCACCACCGGCGACGCAACCCCCGACTAACCCACTAACCGCTAACCCACGGCGACGAACACCCGCCCGCCCTCGATTCGCACGGGATACGTGCGCACCGGATCGGTCACCGGTTCGCACAGCGGCGCACCGGTCTTCAGATCGAAGCGGCCCTGGTGCAGCGGGCACTCCACGGTGGCGCCTTCGACGAACCCCTCGCACAGCCGCGCGTTCCCGTGCGTGCACAGCGCATCGGTGGCGAACACCTCGTCGCCGGCACGGAAGAGGGCCACGGTGCGGCCGCCGGCCTGCGCCTCGATGCCGGCACCGTCCCACACCTCCTCGGCTGCGGCAGCGTCGGTCCACTCGCTCGTCATGTGCAGGCTCCTCGGGTCCGGAAGGTTCAGATGGGATAGATGATCGAGTTCGGGATCATCTCGCTGTCGTAGATCACCAGCTTCTCGGCGAAGCGCAGGCCGGCGTCGGTGGCGACCACCGTGTCGAGGTAGCGGCCGACGTTGAACACCGTGCTCGGCCCGTTCAGCTTGGTGCGGAAGACGGCGTAGTTCGTCTCGGCGCGCAGGACGCCCGGCTCCCCGGCGAGCGAGTCGAGCAGGCGCGGCAGGCCGATCACGTGCCGCTGGTAGTAGGGGTCGTGGAAGAGCGTCTCGCGGATCGCATAAGCGCGGTCCTTCAGCATGCCCTTGCTCGTGAAGGCGAGCGTGGCGAGCGGAAAGCCCCGCTCGTGGTTCTCGCGCGGCACGAGGCGGTAGACGCAGTCTTCGGTGAAGAGCTCGCACCAGCGCTCCCAGTCGGCGCTGTCGACGGCGGCGGCGTACTCGGCGTGCAGCGCGACCAGGCCGAGCAGGTGTTCAGCGCGCGCGCTCATTCGCCCTTCTCCATCACCTCGCGCCAGTAGCGGTACATGCCGCGGATCAGCGTCTCGGTCACCATGTGGTCGGTGTCGCCCACCTCGCGGCCGCCGAGCTCGGCGAGCGCGCGGTGCTGCGGCTTGCTCTCGAAGGCCTGCTGCGACATCTCGATCACCTCGCCGTCGTCGGCCGAGACGAACCCCGCCGGACCGAAGAGATTGGCCTGCTTCAGGCGGCGCGCGGTCATCGCCTCGTCGTCGTCCGCGAAGCCGAAGTGCGTCCACTCGAAGTTGAAGGCGCCGTGGCCGTCGGGCTGGATGTGGCGCGTGCTGACGCTGTTGACCTGCTGCTGCAGGACGACGCTCGGGAAGATCGTCGTCATCACCGCCGTCGGCCCGCCCCACCAGGGCTCGGGCACGATGTCGAGGAAGCTCGGGTCGTTGAGCTTCATGTCGGCCTTGAAGCTCGTGACCTGCGAGACCTCGTTCGCGGCCTTGGCGTTGCCGCGCGTCGAGATCATCGCCGCGTGCCGGTGCTTCGCGTCCATCTGCAGGCGCGCCTCGTTGTCGGCGCGCCAGAGGCCGAAGGTGACGAACCAGGTGTGCAGCAGCCCCGGGTGGTACGGGTCCTTGATGTTCTCCTGCATCAGCTTCCAGTTGCCCGGGATGCGCTGGCGGTTGTAGCCGAGGATCTTCAGCTTGCGGCCGTCGAAGAGGCGGTCGAACCAGCCGAGGATGGTGGGGCCGAGGTAGTCCTCGAACGGCTCGACGTCAAGGTCGAAGCTCGCGAAGACCACGCCGCCGCGCGAGGCCACCTTCAGCTTCGTCAGGCCCTGCTCCCTGGGGTCGAAATCGGCCGGCATGCCGCCGTTGACGCGCGGGCCTTTGTCGGTCATCACGCGCACGCCGCGGCGGAAGGGCACGCCCTGCAGGTCGCCGGCGAGCGTGTAGCTCCACTGGTGGTAGGGACAGACGAAGCCCTTGCGGTTGCCGTGCCGCTCGCGGCAGAACTGCATGCCGCGGTGCGCGCAGACGTTCTCGAAGACGTGCAGCGCGCCGTCGGCGTCGCGCGTCAGGATCACCGAGCGCTCGCCGACCACCGTGCGCTTGAAGTCGCCCGGCATCGGCACCTCGGCCTCGAGGCCGATGTAGCACCAGTGGCCGCGGTAGAAGAAGCGCTCGAGTTCGCGCCGGTGCAGCTCCTCCTGCGTGTAGACGGAAAACGGGATGCGGTGCGTGCCCTCGGCGGGCCAGGCGGGCAGCGCAAGCCGGGGTGCGCACGTGGGCGTGGATGCGGTCGAGGAGGACATGCCTTGCTGCTCCGGGTGCATGGAGCCGCATCATCCGCATCTGCGCGGAATCAGCCAATAGAATGGCCTGAATACGGCACATGACGCCGGTGAATGGCCGGCGCAGAGAGGCGGAGATTGCCGGAGCCACAAGATGCGCGTGCACCCTTCGGCGCTCGACCTGAACCTGCTGCTGCTCTTCCAGCGCCTGCACGAGACGCGCAGCGTCTCGCGCGCCGCCGAGGGCCTGGGCCTGACGCAGCCGGCGGCGAGCAACGCGCTCGCGCGCCTGCGCCGCGCGCTCGGCGACCCGCTCTTCGTGCCGACACCGGCCGGCATGCTGCCCACGCCGCATGCGCAGCAGCTGGCCGGCCCCGTGGGCGAGGCGCTGGCGATGCTGCAAGGCGCACTGGCGCCGCGCCAGCGCTTCGCGCCGGCGGCCACGGCGCGCCAGTTCCGCGTCGGCATGAGCGACATCGGCGAGATCTACTTCCTGCCGCTCCTGATGGAGCGCGTGGCGGCGCAGGCGCCGGCGGTGACGCTGAGCACGGTGCGCGACACCGCCGTCGACCTCAAGTCGGCCCTCGTGCAGGGGCAGATCGACCTCGCCATCGGCCTGCTGCCGCAGCTGCGCGGCGGCTTCCACCAGCGCGAGCTCTTCGCGCAGCGCTATGTGTGCCTGATGCGCCGCGGCCATCCGCTCGCGCCCACCGCGCGGCGCCGGCTCACGCTCGAGGCCTTCGCTGCCGCCGAGCACCTGGGCGTCGTCGCCGCGGGCACCGGACACTTCAAGGTCGACCAGATGCTCGAGCGCAGCGGCATCCGCCGCAACGTGCGGCTCACCGTGCCGCACTTCGTGGCCATCGGCCACATCCTGGCCGTGACCGACCTCATCGCCACCGTGCCCGAGCGGCTGGCGCAGCGGCTCGCCGAGCCCTTCGGCCTCGTTGCCGCCGAGCACCCGGCGCGGCTGCCGCAGGCGCCGATCAAGGTGTTCTGGCACGCGCGCGTGCACCACGATGCCGGCAATGCCTGGCTGCGGCAGCTCATCGCCGCCACCTTTGCCGAGGCGCCGGGCCGGTTGTCGTGAAGAGCCTGGCCAAGGCCCGGCCCCGGATCCGACACGGGCGAGCCGCTCGCCGAGCGCCGGCGTCGCGCCGCACGCCGAGGGGCGGCAGCGGCCGCGCGGCCGATTTGGGACAATCACGCCGCGATGGAACCGAACGATCTCAACGCCTACATGGCGAACATGGGTGCCGCCGCGCGCGCCGCGTCGGCCCGCATGGCCGCGGCCTCGACGGCGGCCAAGGACACGGCGCTGCGCGCGCTGGCGCGCCGCCTGCGCGAGAACGTGGCCTTGCTGCAGGCGGCCAATGCGCCGGACCTGCGGGCGGCCGAGGCCGCCGGCCTCGCCGCGCCGCTGGTGGACCGCCTCAAGCTCACGCCGAAGATCATCGAGACGGTGGCCACCGGCTGCGAACAGCTCGCCGCCATGCCCGACCCGGTGGGCGAGATCACCGGCGTCAAGCGCCGCCCGAGCGGCATCAGCGTCGGCCAGATGCGCGTGCCGCTGGGCGTGTTCGGCATGATCTACGAGAGCCGGCCCAACGTCACCATCGAGGCGGCCTCGCTCGCCATCAAGAGCGGCAACGCCTGCATCCTGCGCGGCGGCTCCGAGGCCTTCCACTCCAACCTCGCCCTCGCGCGCCTGGTGCAGGCGGCGCTCGGCGAGGCCGGCCTGCCGGCCGAGGCCGTGCAGCTCGTCGAGACCACCGATCGCGCCGCCGTCGGCCGCCTGATCACGATGCCCGAATCGGTGGACGTGATCATCCCGCGCGGCGGCAAGGGCCTCATCGAGCGCATCTCGGCCGAGGCGCGCGTGCCGGTCATCAAGCACCTCGACGGCAATTGCCATGTCTACGTCGACGCCGAGGTCGACCTCGAGCTCGCGCTCGCCGTCACCGACAACGCCAAGACGCAGAAATACAGCCCCTGCAACGCCGCCGAGTCGCTGCTCGTGCATGCGGCGCAGGCAGCAGCCTTTGTGCCGCGCATCGGCGCCGTCTTCGCAGCCAAGGGGGTGGAGATGCGGGCCTGTCCGCGCGCCGCGGCGCTGCTCGGCGTGCAGCCGCTGGTCGTCCCGGCCACCGAGCAGGACTGGTCGGAGGAGTACCTCGCGCCCGTCATCAGCATCAAGGTGGTCGACAGCTTCGACGAGGCGGTGGCGCACATCAACCGCTACGGCTCGCACCACACCGACGCCATCCTGACCTCGAACCACCCGCACGCCATGCGCTTCCTGCGCGAGGTCGATTCGGCGAGCGTGATGGTCAACGCCAGCACGCGCTTCGCCGACGGCTTCGAGTACGGGCTCGGCGCCGAGATCGGCATCTCCACCGACAAGTTCCACGCCCGCGGGCCGGTGGGGCTGGAGGGGCTGACCTCGCTGAAGTGGGTCGTGCTGGGCCAGGGCGAAGTGCGGACCTGAAGAGCCTGTGAACGAATCATCCACACCCGCTCGCCACGCCAGAAGGCGCCGGCTCGTCGTTGCAAATGCTCGCCATATCTCCGGATATGGCTGCGCTTTGCGCCTCGATCCGACGCCTTCTGGCGCGTCGCTCGGGCGCGGCTGATTCGCTCACAGGCTCTGACCGCCCCGCCGGCGATGAACGGTCTCGCCTGGGCGCTGCTCGGCATCGCCGCCCTGCTCGGCTTCTGGGTGCTCGGGGCCTACAACCGGCTCGTCTCGCTGCGCAACGCCGTCGCCGCCGCCTGGGCGCAGGCCGACGAGGCGCAGCGCCGGCGCGGCGAAGGCACCGAGCAACTGGTGGCGGCGCTGCGCGCGCCGCTCGCCGACGAGCAGGGCGCGCTCGATGCGCTGTGGTCCGCGCAGGCCGCCTCGGCGCGCGCGGCGGGCGCGATGTCGGCGCGGCCGCTGGTCGGCGCCAACGCGCTGGCCTGGGCCGCGGCCGAACGCCATCTCGTGGCGGCGGCGGCGCGTGTCTTCGCCCTCGCCGACGGCCAGGCCGAGGCGCTGGCCGGAAACGCCGCCGTGGCCGAGGCGCGCGCCGCCTGGCTCGAGGGCGAGCAGCGCCTGCGCTTCGCGCGACAGCTCTACAACGATGCCGCCGCCGCCTACGACGAGGCGATCACGATCTTCCCGACCTCGGTGCTCAGCCCCGCCTTCGGCTTTCGCGCTGCCGGCCGGCTGTGAGCTCGTCTCCTGCCCCGCGGCCGCGGCCTTGCCGGGCCCGAGGGGGGCGTGCACGCTGGGCCGGCGGAGCGGGCGGAGCGGGCCGCGAGGCCCGGTCTATCCCTTCGCCGCCGCCAGCGGCACCAGCCGGTCGGCCGCCGGGATCTCGCGGCCGCCGTCGAGCTCGGCGGCGATCTGCAGGCACACGGCGCGGCACAGGGTGGCGGCGCGCTCGCTGGCGATGCGGTAGTAGATCTGCGTCGCATCGCGCCGCTTCGCGAGGACGCCGGCGCGGTACAGCGCCGAAAGGTGCTGGCTCATGTTGGGCTGCGTGGTGTCGATCTCGGCCAGCAGCTGCGAGACGTTCTTCTCGCCCTCGCACAGGGCGCTGATGATCTTCAGCCGCATCGGCGTGGCGAGCAGGCGGAACAGCTCGGCCGCCGAGGCGAAGACGGCGTCGGATGCGCTTTCGGCGGCAGCGGTGCCAAGCATGAAGGAGCGGTTGCGCGTGTCCATCCGGGTCAGCGTGCCGGCGTCGCCGGGGTCGGCGTGCGCCGGCCCGGGCTCGGCGAAATGAAATCGGTCATCGGCGCGCCCTCCAGCGTCCTGGCCCTCGACGAGCCGCCAGTGTGACCGCAGAGCGGTAACCCTCGCTGCCGCGTGCCGTCGCGGGTCTGGACCCGGGTTTCCACGCTCGGTGGGCGGGCCATCGAACCGTACATTCGCATGCAGTGATATTAGCGGGGAAACGCTCGCGGGCGAGGTCGCCGCTCCTTTGCCGTTCCCTTGCCGTTCCCTTGCCGTTCCCTTGCCGTGCGCGCGCGGGCACACTGCGAGCCCGCCGCGCGATGATGCTTGCCGCGGCGACGACGAACCAGCACCACCAGGAGAGAAACGAATGAGCCATGCTTCTCGCGGCGCATGCCGCGTGGGTCCCGGGCCGGCCCGCCGTGCCCTTGCCTCCCGTGCCCTCGTGCGCGCCCTGGCGGGCACCGCGCTGCTGGCGTTGCCGCCGGCAACCGCCCTCGCCCAGGACGCCAACCTGGCGCGCAGCCTCGCCGCCACCTGCGCCAACTGCCACGGCACCAACGGCAACGCGCGTGGCGACATGAAGCCGCTGGCCGGCATGCCGGCCGACAAGTTGCTCGCCATGCTCGCCGACTTCCGCAGCGGCAACCAGCCCGCGACCATCATGCATCAGATCTCGAAGGGCTACAGCGAGGAGCAGCTGAAGCTGGTCGCCGCCTACTTCGCGGCGCAGACGCCGCCGGCGGCCAAGTGAAGCGAACGAGGAGCGCACACACCATGACTCTCGAATCACCGAACAAGCCGGTCCTCGCGCCCACCCTGACGCGCCGGCGCATCCTGCGCGCCGGCGTCGCTTCCGGCACCCTGGGCACCCTGGGCATGGCCGCCGGCACGCTCGGCCTCGCCGGCTGCGCCAGCTTCGGCGCGCCGATCGGCCGCGTCGTCGTCGTCGGCGGCGGCTACGGTGGCGCCACGGCGGCGCGCTACCTGCGCCTGTGGGGCGGCAACGTCGACGTCACCCTCGTCGAGCGCAACGACACCTTCGTCTCCTGCCCGATCAGCAACCTCGTGCTCGGCGGCCACAAGCAGATCGGCGACGTGACGCGCAGCTATGACGGCCTGAGGTCGATCGGCGTCAAGGTGGTCAAGGCCGAGGTCACCGCCATCGACACCGCGGGCAGGAAGGTGCGCACCTCGGCCGGCGAGTTCGCCTACGACCGCCTCGTGCTCTCGCCGGGTGTCGACTTCATGACCGATGCCGTCGGCGGCCTGCAGGCGGCGCTGGACAGCGGCCGCATCCTGCATTCGTGGAAGGCCGGCCCGCAGACCGTGGCGCTGCGCCGCCAGCTCGAGGCCATGCCCGACGGCGGCGTCTTCGCGATGTGCATCCCGCTCGCGCCCTATCGCTGCCCGCCCGGGCCCTACGAACGCGCCTGCATGGTGGCGAGCTACCTGAAGGCGGCCAAGCCGCGCTCGAAGGTGCTGGTCCTCGACGCCAACCCCGACATCACCTCCAAGGCCGGGCTCTTCCGCAAGGCCTGGGCCGACCACTACGCCGGCATCGTCGAGTACAAGGCCAACGCCGTGCTCAAGGAGGTGGCGGGCACGACCGCCAAGCTCGAGTTCGAGGACGTGAAGGCCGACGTGCTCAACGTCATCCCGACGCAGCGCGCCGGCGACATCGCGCGCGCCGCCGGTGTCGTCAACGCCAACAACCGCTGGGTGGGCGTGAACTGGATGACGATGGAGTCCACCGCCGCGCCCGGCGTGCACGTGCTCGGCGACGCGACGCTCTCGGCACCGGCCATGCCCAAGAGCGGCCACATGGCCAACCAGCACGGCAAGGTGGCGGCGGCGGCGATCATCGCGCTGCTCAAGGGCGATGCGGTCAACCCGGCGCCGGTGGTGATGAACACCTGCTACAGCTTCGTCACCGCGCGCGACGTCGTGCACGTGGCGAGCGTGCATCAGTACGACGCCAAGGACGCGACCTTCAAGACCGTCCCCGGCTCCGGTGGCCTGAGTGCCGCCGCCAACCAGATCGAAGGCCGCTACGCGCTGAGCTGGGCCGACAACATCTGGGGCGACACGCTGGCGGTGTAGCACCCGCTGAGCCGGACTGGCGGACCGGCGGCTTGGCGGCTTGGCGGCCGTCAGGCCGCCACTTCAGGCCGCTGCTTCAGGCCGCTGCTTCAGGCCGCTGCTTCAGGCCGCTGCTTCAGGCCGCTGCTTCAGGCCGCTACTTCAGGCCACTGATGTAGGCGGCGACGGCCTTCATCTCGAGCTCGGTGAGCTTCGCCGCGACGGCGTGCATCACCGCGTTGTCGTTGGTGCGCTCGCGCTTGTTGAACTGCCTGAGCTGGTTCTCGGTGTACTGCGCGTGCTGGCCCGCGAGGCGCGGCAGGGTCTCGGTGCCGTGGCCGTTGGCACCGTGGCAACCGGCGCAGGCGGCGACACCCGAATACGGGTTGCCGCGCGCGAAGATGAAACGGCCCATCGCGGCCAGGTCGCTGTCCTCCACCGGATGCGCGTGCGTGGGCCGGGCCGCGAAGTAGGCGCCGAGCGCCGCGAAGTCCGCGGCGTTCAGGTCGTCGACCATCGGCTGCATGGCGCTGCTCCTGCGCCGGCCGCTCTTGTAGTCGGCGAGCTGGCGCGCGATGTAGGCCGAGTGCTGGCCGGCCAGGCGCGGGAACACGGGGCTCGAGCTCTCGCCGTCGGCGCCGTGGCAGATGAAGCACTTGCCGGAGACGATCTCCTGCGCGCGTGCCGCGTCGGCGGCGAGAGCCGGGACGGCGGCGGCCAGGGCCGACAGGCCCGCCAGCACCGCCGGCACCGCCAGCGTGAGGATGCGGCGCGCACCGCGCCGGTGTGCTGCGATCGACATTGGCCTCCTCCTTCGACCGGGTCGTGTCCAGGCCCGCGTCCGCCCTCGTGGCCGCCGCGGCCGCCGTGGCCGCCGTGGCCGCCGTCAGGGCGTCAGGGCTTGATATAGGCGAAGCCCTGCTTCTGCAGCTTGGTCAGGCGCACCACGCCCGAGGGCGTGAACGAGGCCTCCTGGAGGAATTGGTCCTTCTTGAGGTTGCGGTTGCGCAGCGTGATCTCGCAGATCTCGAACTTGACGCCGCGCGCTGCCAGCGCCGCCACCGGCCCGGCGAAGAGGCCACCGTTGGCGTCCTTGGCCCCTTCCATCAGCAGCTCCACGCCTTGCGCGTGCGTGACCACGGTGATGCGCGCCGTCGCGTCGGTGTCGAGGTGGTTGCGGATGTTGCGCAGCCCCTTCAGGCCCTGCGTCGCGGCATCGTCGATGTGATAGACGACCTGGTCCTGGGCGTGGGCGGGGGTCGCACCCACAGCGAGCACGCCGAGCACACCGAGCACGGCGAGCACGACAGCGAAGTTGAGTTGACGCCGAATCATCGGAGGACTCCTGTACGTTGCCGCGACAGCGCGGCGGGCCACGCATCGTGCCACCGGCGCGGTGCCGGCAGGTGCGCGATACGCGCACGAAGCGGCATGGCCCGGGAAGACACTACTACCCAGATGGGCTACGGCTCATCACCCGTCGCGGGAATAGACGGCGCGCCGTCGCTGCGACGCTAATGCCGACTGCATCATCGAGCCGGGGCCACGTCCGGCCCGCCACGGAGACATCGCATGAACTTCGACAAGGAATTCGACGCCTCGGGCCTCGCCTGCCCGCTGCCCATCGTGAAGACGAAGAAGTCGCTCGCCGACATGGCCAGCGGCCAGGTGCTGCGCGTCGTCGCCACCGACCCCGGCTCGGTGGCCGACATGGCGGCCTTCGCCGAGCAGACCGGCCATGCGTTGCTGTCGTCGGGCCAGGAAGCCGGCAAGTACGTCTTCTTCCTGAAGAAGGGCTGAGCGCGCCATGGCCGCCAAGAAGATGGCGATCATCGCCACCAAGGGTGCGCTGGACATGGCGTATCCGCCGCTCATCCTGGCTTCCACGGCCGCGGCGCTCGGCTGGGAGGTGCAGATCTTCTTCACCTTCTACGGCCTGCAACTGCTGCGCAAGGACCTCTCGGGCATCGCCATCAGCCCGCTCGCCAACCCGGCCATGCCGATGCCGGTGCCGATGCCGGTGATCGTCTCGGTGCTGCCCGGCATGCAGGCCATGGCCACGAGCATGATGAAGGCGAAGATGAAGAAGAAGGGCGTCGCGTCGCTGGAGGAGTTGCGTTCGCTGTGCCTCGAAGCCGACGTCAAGTTCATCGCCTGCCAGATGACGGTGGACCTGTTCGAGTTCAGCAAGAGCGACTTCATCGACGGTATCGAGTACGGCGGCGCCGCGACCTTCATGAAGTTCGCCGGCGAGACCGACGTGTGCCTGTTCATCTGAACGGCGTGGCGGGCGGCGCAGGCGGCAGGGCAGGCGGGGCAGGCGTGGCGCCCGGGCGCCGCGCGGGCGAAGCGCGATGAACACGGCGGCGGGCATGGTCGGCATGGTGCTGTGGGGCGGCTTCGCGCTCGGGCTCGCGTTCGGCGCCGTGGCGCAGCGCTCCAACTTCTGCACCATGGGCGCGATGTCCGACATCGTCAACATGAACCACTGGGGCCGCGCGCGCATGTGGCTGCTGGCGCTGGCGGTGGCGATCGCCGGCGCGGCGGCGTTGCAGCACTTCGGCCAGGTCAACCTCGCGCACTCCATCTACCGCCGCGGCACCCGCCTGCCGTGGCTGAGCCTGCTCGTCGGCGGCACCGTCTTCGGCATCGGCATGACGCTGGCCGGCGGCTGCGCCAACAAGAACCTGCTGCGCCTGGGCGGCGGCAGCCTGCGCTCGCTGGTCGTGCTCGCCTTCATGGCCATCTCGGCCTACATGACGCTCAAGGGCCTGTTCGGGCAGTGGCGCAGCGACTGGCTCGACCCGGTGAGCATCCGCCTCGAGGGCACGGCGCTGCACGACGCCTCGCTCGGCCAGGCGCTGGCGGCGGCCACCGGGCTCGGTTCGGGCACTGCCATGCTCGCCGTGGCGGCCCTGCTGGTGGCCGCGCTGCTCGTCTTCGTGTTCAAGGAGGCGCGCTTTCGCCGCAATGCGGTGCAGGTGGGCAGCGGCCTCGCCCTCGGCGCGCTGGTCGTCGCCGGCTGGTACCTGAGCGGCCACCTCGGCCACGGCGAGAACCCCGAGACGCTGGAGCAGGTGTACTTCGCCACCAACACGCGCACGATCGAGTCGTTGAGCTTCGTGGCGCCAACCGCATTCGCGCTCGAACTGCTGATGCTGTGGACCGACAAGTCGCTGCATCCCACCTTCGGCATCGCCACGCTCGCCGGCATCGTCGTCGGCGCGGCGCTGGTCGCGCGCCTCGGCGGTGCCTTCCGCTGGGAAGGCTTCGCGTCGACCGAGGACCTGAAGACGCAGATCCTGGGCGCCGTGCTGATGGGCTTCGGCGGCGTCACGGCGCTCGGCTGCACCGTGGGCCAGGGGCTGACTGGCGTCTCGACGCTGGCCATCGGGTCGTTCATCGCGCTGGCGGGGCTCGTCATCGGCTGCGTCGCGACGCTGAAATACCTGCTCTGGAAGGCCGAACGCGAGTAGTCCGCGGCCGGACGCGCGCCGCTCAGGTGTGCAGGTCAGGTACGCCGCTCAGGTGCCTTCTCGGGCCAGGCGCAGACCATCGACGGCGGCACACCCGCCGAATCCGGGCGCAGGAGCCGGTCGCGCGCGGCGGCGCGGTCTGCCTCGGCCCCCTCGAGCAGCGACACGGCGAGCGCCTCGAAGTGCCGTCGCCCGCAGGCTTGCTGGGCACGCAGCAGCGCGCCGCCGTCGCCACCGCGCCAGGCCTGGTAACCGGCGAGCAATGCCGGAAAGCTGGCCTGGCGCAGGCCTTCGTAGCCCGCGAACCACGCGTGCAACGGACCGGGTTCACCCCGATCCAGCAACGCCGGCAAGGTGAGGCCGAGATCGGCCAGTTGGTCGCGCAGCGCGCGCACGAGCATCTCGGCGCGCGCGGCCTGCGCGGTGGAGGCGCTGGCTTGGCCCGCGGCCGCGCGCAGCTCGCTCCACCGCTCGCCCCAGCGCCGGCTCAGCCGGTGCTCGCCGATCTCGTGCCACACCGCGGTCTCGCATTGATCGTCGAGCCAGCGCGGCAACCCGGCCAGGAACTCACTCTCCAGGCCGTAGTGGGCCAGCATCGCCTGCAATGCGCCGCCGGGTCGCGGGTGCATCGCGTCGGCCTCGGCGCGCTCCCAGCACCAGCGCGCCATCGACTCGCGCCGCAGCACGATCGGGCCGCTGCCGCCGCCGCCGAGGGCAGCCGGCGGCGCGAGCAGCGTGCGCGCCCGCTCGCGCCCCGCCTGCAGGACGGCGAGCTCTTCGCGCCGGCCGTGGCTGTGCAGGTCGGCCACGAAGAAGACGGGCCGGCCGCGCGCCACGAGACCGGCGCCATACAGCAGCGACCATGGTGCCAGCGCCGCGTTCACCGCCTCGACGTCGAAAGGGTCGGCCAGGCCACCCGCCGCGCCCGGCAGCGGCAGCGGCCGGTAGTCCTCTTGCGCCAGCCGCTCCCACAACGCCTCGCGCTCGGCCATCCAGGCACCGACCGCTTCGCGAGCGAGCGGTGCGCCGAGCGCGATCCCTTGCTCCCAGCGGAAATACTCACGCATCTGCAGCAGGTAGGTGCACAACGTCATCTCGGCCGCGTGGCGTGCGTCGGCGACGTGGCAGTTGTGCTGCACGCAGGTGACCAGTCCTGCCGCGCCTGCTGCGCTCATGGCCGGCGAGCCCGACGGCGCAGTGTCCAGGCCTGCATGCGCGGCACCAGTTCGGCCCGGGGCAGATCAGCCAGGCTGTCATGGCGCTGCCGGGCCGCCAGCGTCTCGCAGTGGTGGGCCACCGGTGATCGGCAGTCGACCGCGGTCGCCTCGCCCGACTGCCGCCGCGACGAGCACTCGCAGCTCGCCGTGCGCGCCAGCAGCGCCTTGGCAAGGATGCAGCCGTGCACCACGCCGCCGCAGGCTGCCGGTTCGTCGCCCATGGTCCGAGCCCAGTCGCCCCGGGTGCGTTCGCTCACTCGTCGCCGGGCGGCGGCGGCTCGCGCGACTGCAGCAGCAGGTCCTCCGCGGCCAGCGCCGTCTCGGCGAACATGACGCGAATGCGCTCGGCCGGCGGTGCACCGCCGCTCGCCGCGTGCTGCTCGGCACGCTCGGCACGCAGGGCCTTGGCGCGTGCCGAGGCATCGCGGAACGCGGCGTGCTCGCCGAGGCACTCGAGCTGCGCGAAGGGCCTCACGGCATAGACGTAGTAGGGCACGGCTCTTCCGTCAACACGCCTGGCGCGGCCGCGTGCGCACCTCAGACATAGAACCGCGAAAGACGGCGCCGGCCCGGCACGGCCTTCTGGATGATCACGCCGCGCACCGCCGCCAGATCGGGCAGCGGCAGCACGGCGCCTTGACGGCAGGCCGGGTTCAGCGCCCGCAGCTGCCAGCCGTCGTCCGACCGCCTCAGCTGGCGGAAGAGCCACTCGTCCTCGTGCCGGGCGAGCACGTAGCTGCCGTCCTTCAACGCGCCGGCCGGCTCGACGATGATGATCTCGCCGTGCAGGAACTCCGGCGCCATGTCCTCGCCGATCACCCGCAGCGCAAAGCACTCGCCGCCGCTGCAGGCGGCCTCGTCGGCGTCCTTCCGACTCATGGCACCACCTCGCTGCGGATCTGCGCCTGCGGCACGCCGGCGGCCAGCAGATCCGCGCACAGCGCCTCGACGAAGGCGGCCGGGCCCGCGACATAGAAAGCGCTGTCGATGCCGAACAGATCGGCGCGCATCGCCGTCGCCATCTGTCCCGCGCCGATGGCGGCGTCCTCGTGCGTGAAGGCGCTGTACTCGAAGGTGTCGAGCGCTTCGCTCCAGGCACGGCACTGGTTGGCCATGAAATGGCCGTCGGGCCGGGTGGCGAGCCAGAACAGCGCCATCGACGGTGCGGCGTCGAGCGACAGCGCATGCTCGAGCAGGCTCTTGACCGGCGCGAAGCCGAGGTCGCAGGCGGCGAAGACGAGCGGTAGCGGCGTCTCGTCGAGCACGAAGCGGCCCAGCGGGCCATGCACCGTGACGCTGTCGCCGGCCTTCAGGCCGCCGCCGAACAGGCGCACCGCCAGCGCATCGTCGTCGCGCCGCGCAATGTAGAAGAGCAGGTTGCGGTCGTCGCAGGGGCAGCTGGCAATCGGGTGCATGGCATGCGTGTCGTCGCCGGCGGCGAGGCCGAGCGTCAACCACTGCCCGGCCAGGAAGCGCAGGCGGTGCGAGCGCGGCGTCTGCAGGTGCAGCAGCATCGTGCCCTTCGCCAGCGCGCGCACGGCGCGCACGCTGGTGACGATGGTCTGCACGGGGATGTCCTCGGGGCCGCCGGCCTCCAGCGTCTCCAGCGTCAGCTCGCTGCTGGCGGCGGTGTGCGCGCAGGCGAGCACGTAGCCCTGCGCCTTCTCGTTTTCCGACAGCGGATAGTCGCTCGGCATGCAGCGCGCCACCTGGCCACTGGTGACGCGCACCTTGCACATGCCGCAGCTGCCGTTGCCGCAGCCGTAGTTGAGCTTCAGGCCCGCCTTCATGCCGGCCTGCAGCAGGCTGTCGTGGCCCTCGACGGTGAACTGGTGGCCGCTCGGGCGCACCGTCACCTGCGCCGACATCACCTTGAGCAGATCGTCCATCACGTCCAGCACGTCGACCGGTTCGGTGGCCAATGCCCGCGCCAGCCCGTCGTTCAGCTGGCGCAGCACCTCGGTGAAGCGGGGGTCGGAGCCACCCGCTTCGGCGTCGAGCCCGCGCAGCCGCTCGCGCAGCGACAGCACGAGCGCGTGGTAGCGCTGCAGGTGGCGCTGCACGTCGGCCAGCTCCTGGCTCTGGCGGAACAGGCGCTGCGCCAGCACCTCCTGGCTGGGCAGCACACGTTCGCGCAGCCGCCTGCCGAAGGCCTCGTCGCGGATCTGCACGACCCGCTCGAGCAGCCCCGACTCCTCCAGCCGCACCCGCGGATAGAGGGCCAGCAGCGCGTCGGTCGAGACGAGGCCTTCGTTGAGCTCGATCTCGCCGGCGCGCACGCGCTGCTGCAGCGCGCCGCGCGGCACGCCGACGAGTTGCGCGGCGCGCCAGATCGTCACCCAATGGGCCACGCGAGCTCCGCATCGAGAGGCACCGCGCGTGGTGCCGGTTCGTGAGCGGCGCCGGCCCCGGCCTCGGCCCCGGGGCGCGCGCGGTCGAGGTAGCGCGCCCGGTACAGCAGGCGCGGCGCGCGCGGGTCGTCGGCGAAGGCGCTGCGCGCGTGCAGCACGTTGTGGCCGACGAGGCCCATGCCGGGTGCCAGCGTCAGGCGCAGCCCGCCCTCGAGGCCGCAGGCCATCATCGCCGCCATCGCGGACACGGCTTCGCGCGTGAGCGCGTCGTCGCGCCACTCGATGCTGCGCGTGCGCGCCGTGTAGCGCATGTGCAGGTGGGCATCGCCGGCGCCGGCGTCCACGACGCTGAAGACCGGCCCGCTTTGCGCGGCGCGGGCGATGCCGGCGTCGTCCTCGCGCGCCGGGATCGTCATCGCCTGCGGATGCATGAGCGAGCGCACGAGCTCGGGCGAGCGGTCGCGCAGCGCGATGTAGACGAGCGCGTGGTCGAGCAGCGACGTCTCGCCGCCGACCGCGGCCGGCCGCACGCAATGCAGGACCATGCCGAGGATGCATCGCGCCTCGGGGTGGTAGTAGCCGTCGGTGTGCCAGCCGATGGCGCGGTCGGTGTAGGGGATGAACTCGCCGCGCTGCGCCTGCGGCGGCGCGGCGACCGCGATGCGCGACAGGCCGTCCTCGTCGGCCAGCCAGTTGGCGTCCAGCCGCTCGAGGCCGAGCTGGGCGCCGAGGGCGAGCGGCAGCGCCGGGTCCTCGCCGGTGTGTGGTGAGCGGTAGAGTGCCGCGCCGTGGCGGGCAATGCGTTCCATCAGCCGCTGCCGCTCGGCCGCGCTGAGGTGGCGCGGATCGGCCAGGTCGACGAGCAGGTCCGCGACCGAGCGCGCGCGATGGCGCAGTTTCCACTCGCGCCAGGCGCGGTAGGCGCAATCGTCGTCGAGGTTGAACGGTCCGAAAGGCCCGAAAGGCCCGAAAGGCCCGAAAGGCCCGAAAGGCCCGAAAGGCCCGAACGGCACGACCGGCGATCCAGGCCTGTGCGGGTCGAGGGCGGCCGCGGGCATCGCGTCAATCTCCGGTGAGCGTGCCGCGCCGGCCGCCGCCGGCGCGGCGTGGCGGCGGCGCGGGGTCGAACAGCTCGCGCATCGAGCGCTGCACGATCTCGAGGGCCTCCGGGGCCTCGATGGCCATCACCTGGTCGAGCACCCAGCGCCGGTGGTGCTCGGGCAACGCGGGCTCCAGGCGCACGCCGAGGTAGCGCACGAAAGCGAAGTCGGGCTGGAAGCCCGCAGCCGGTGCGGTGGGTCCCGGCGCCGCGCCGAACTCGGCATAGTGGCCCGCGAGTTCGTTGAAGAGGTCGATGAAGCGCTCGCCGTGGCCGGGCTCGCCCGGCGGCGGCGGGCCGAGCAGGTCGTCGGCGTTCTCCTGCAGGTGCCGCGCGACGTGGCGCACCAGCGCCACCACGAACTGCTCGCGCGGCTCGGGCTGCCCGGGTTGCCCGGGCGGCTCGGGTGGCCTGGAGGAGACGAGGCGCTCGTAGGCGATGCGGTCGGCCACCACGACGAGGAAGACGAGCACTTCGCGCACGAAATCGAAGTAGGGCGCGCCGGCCTCGATGTCGAAGTCGGCGGCGCGCATGCGCTTGAGCATCTGCACCGCCACCCGCCAGACGATGAAGGCCATCGCGCTGCCGTGTTCCGCCGCGCTCTTTTGCACGGGCGCGCCGTCGCCGCTGAACCAGCGGCTCTTGATGCGCATGGCAGGCGGCTGCTGGATCATGAGCGAGCCCTCAATAGCCGCCCTTGCCCAGCGGCTGCGGCAGCCCGGCCACCTTGGCGCCCTGCTTGGCCGGCCCGGTGGGGAACAGCGCGTACAGCGCCTTGCTGTCGCAGCTGGGCAGCACGTCTTCCAGGCCCTTGAGCAGGTTGCGGAAATTGGGCGTGTGGCCGTGCTCGCGGTACTCGTCGCGCAGGTAGGCCACGACCTTCCAGTGCTCGTCGGTGAGCGTGATGCCCTCGGCCTCGGCGATGACGCGCACGACCTCGTCGCCGTAGTCGGGCTCGAGCAGATAGCCCTCGGCGTCGGTTTCCAGTTCGGTGCCGTTGACGATGTAGCCCATCGAACCCTGTCTCCTTGCTTGTCCGAGTCTGTGAGTGAAGGTGGCGTAACCCTCAGGCGGCCTGGCCGACCGCCGCCGCGGAACGGTGCGGCACGAAGACCCCGCAGCCCCACAGGCGGTGCGGGCCGAGGCCGCGTTCGAGCACGCGGCGCGAGTCCTCGCGCCCGAGGCCGTCGAGCATGAGGCCGTAACCGCCGAGCGTGCCGTCTTCCAGCGTCTGGTGGCGGCCGCAGATGACGCGCGCGCTGACGCCAAGCGCCGCCAGCTCCTGCTGCACCGCGCCGAGGAAGGCCCCTTCGTCGCCGGCGGCCGCCTCGCCCCCCTCGCCCACCTCCGCATCAGCGGCCACGAAGTGCGCGAACAGCGTGCCGAAGGCCAGCAGCTCGCGCGGCTGCGCGGCGCCGACACGCAGCGTTCGCCCCGCCACCTCGAGCGTGGTGCCGCACAGCGCCAGCGCATCGGCCACACGCGCGCGCGGCAGGCGCAAGGTCAGCCGCGTGCGGCCCGAGAGCAGCGCCAGCGGCCCGCCGCCGGCGGCGACGTTCAGACGATGCACTGCCACGCCCGAGCCCTCGTCGAGCCAGGGCAGCACCCGCTGCAGCGCATCGGCCAAGGCGGCGCGGTGCGCGAGCGGCAGTTCGTGGCCCTCCAGGGCGAAGGCGAGGTCGAGCATGTCGGCCCGCATCGGCGTGGCCGGCGCCTCGGGCGCGGCGGCGATGCTCGCTGATTCAATCATCGCCGGCGACTCCATCGTGCCCATCGCGCCCGTGCCCATCGTGCGCGTCGTGCGCACCGCGTTCGCCGTGCTCCCGTGCAGCGCCACCCGGCTGCGCGCCCGCCCACGCCAGCAGCGCCTCGCCCCAGGCGCGCGCCGTCAGCGGGTCGATGTCGAAGACGGTGAAGCGGCTCTTCTCGCGGATGCGTGTGCGCAGCAGGCTCATGCCGCCGGCATCGTGATCGAGCTGCTGCAACTCGATCTCCTGGCCGCCCAGCGGCACGCGCAAACGGGTCAGCGGCGTGATGCGGGGCATGGCGCGTGGCGCGTGACGCGGGCTGTGGATCGGTGGCAGGCAGGAAGCCAGCATTGAGCGTGACGGGCCCGCCGAGCGTCCATACCCGGAACGGGTAAGCGGCGGATAGCCCATCCGGGTAGTGCCTGTGCACCCCTCGCGGTCTATCGTGATCTACCCGCGCGAGTGATGGCGGTTCTCGCCTCGAGCGGCGAGCATTCGCCCGCAGCGACAGGCGCCGCAGCACACGCAGCGACGCGCCGACAACCGGAGACTCCGCCGATGGCCAAGAAGCCTCACGACACGCCCATGCTCGACGAGCTCGAGAGCGGCCCCTGGCCGAGCTTCGTCACCGGCCTGAAGCGCCTGGCCAAGGACAAGGACTACGTCGTCGACCTGCTCGGCACGCTGGAGACCAGCTACCGCACGAAGAAGGGCTACTGGAAGGGCGGCACGGTCGGCGTGTTCGGCTACGGCGGCGGCGTCATCCCGCGCTTCACCGAGCTGAAGAATCCGGACGGCACGCCGGTCTACCCCGACGCCGCCGAACTGCACACGCTGCGCGTGCAGCCGCCGCCCGGCATGCACTACACCACCGATGTGCTGCGCAAGATGTGCGACATCTGGGAGAAGCACGGCACCGGCCTCATCGCCTTCCATGGCCAGAGCGGCGACATCATGTTCCAGGGCGCGAAGACGGCCGACGTGCAGGCCGCCTTCGACGACATCAACGAGCTCGGCTTCGACCTCGGCGGCGCCGGCCCCGCGGTGCGCACGAGCATGAGCTGCGTCGGCGCCGCGCGCTGCGAGCAGAGCTGCTACGACGAGGCGCGCGCGCACCGGCAGGTCATCAACACCTTCGTCGACGACATCCACCGCCCGGCGCTGCCCTACAAGTTCAAGTTCAAGTTCAGCGGTTGCGCCAACGACTGCATGAACAGCATCCAGCGCGCCGACATGGCCGTCATCGGCACCTGGCGCGACAACATGCGTAGCGACGAAGCGCTGGCGCGCAAGTGGTTCGCCAAGCACGGCATGAACGAGCTCGTCAACGACGTCGTCGCGCGCTGCCCGACCAAGGCGATCATGCTCAAGGAGGTGAAGGACCTGCGCGCCGGCGAGCACCTCACGACGGTGAAGGTCAGCGACACGCACGCGCTCGAGATTCACAACAAGGACTGCGTGCGCTGCATGCACTGCGTCAACGTGATGACCGGTGCGCTGGCGCACGGCACCGATACCGGCGCGACGATCCTCATCGGCGGCAAGCGCACGCTGAAGATCGGCGACCTGATGGGCACCGTAGTCGTGCCCTTCCTGCCGCTGAAGACCGACGAGGACTACGGCGCGCTCGTCGAGCTCGGGCAGAAGGTGATCGACTTCTTCGCCGAGAACGCGCTCGAGCACGAGCGCACCGGCGAGATGATCGAACGCATCGGCCTCGTCAACTTCCTCGAGGGCATCGGCCTCGAGATCGACCCGAACATGGTCGCCACGCCGCGCACGAACCCCTACGTGCGCACCGACGGCTGGGACGACGAGGTGGCGAAGGCCGAGGCGCGCAAGGCCAAGAAGGTCATCGAGATCAAGGCTGCCTGATCTGAGCGCTGAGCGCACGGGAGACACGGACCATGGCCCATCGCACCCCCATCGAGAGCGGCGCCCCCGACAACAAGCCGTTCCTGCACCCCACGCTGCTGAAGAACTACGGCAACTGGAAGTACCACGACCGGCCGCGCCCGGGCGTGCTGCACCACGTGTCGCACAGCGGCGACGAGGTCTGGACCGTGCGCGCCGGCACGCAGCGGCAGATGGACGTCCACACCGTGCGCAAGCTGTGCGACATCGCCGACACCTATGCCGAAGGCCATGTGCGCTTCACCATCCGCAGCAACATCGAGTTCATGGTCGCCGACCCGAACAAGGTCGCGCCGCTGATCAACGCCCTCACCGACAGCGGCTTCCCGGTCGGCGGCACCGGCAACTCGGTGTCGATGATCGCGCACACGCAAGGCTGGCTGCACTGCGACATCCCGGGCACCGACGCCTCCGGCGCCGTGAAGGCGCTGATGGATGAGCTGCACGAGGAGTTCATCCGCGAGGAGATGCCCAACCGCGTGCACCTGTCCACCAGCTGCTGCGAGATCAACTGCGGCGGCCAGGCCGACATCGCCATCATCGTGCAGCACACCAAGCCGCCGAAGATCAACCACGACCTCGTGGCCAACATGTGCGAGCGCCCGGCGGTGGTGGCGCGCTGCCCGGTGGCGGCCATCCGGCCGGCGCTGGTGAACGGCAAACCCAGCCTCGAGGTCGACGAGAAGAAGTGCATCTGCTGCGGCGCCTGCTACCCGCCGTGCCCGCCGATGCAGATCAACGACCCCGAGCACAGCAAGCTCGCCATCTGGGTGGGCGGCAAGAACAGCAACGCGCGCGCCAAGCCCACCTTCATGAAGATGGTGGCCAGCGGCCTGCCCAACAACCCGCCGCGCTGGCCCGAGGTGAGCGCGATGGTGAAGAAGATCCTGCACACGTACAAGAACGATGCGCGCCCGTGGGAACGGCTGTCCGACTGGGTCGAGCGCATCGGCTGGCCGCGCTTCTTCGAGAAGTGCGACCTGCCGTTCACCAAGTACCTCATCGACGACTGGCGCGGCTCGCGCGCCAACCTCAACGCCAGCACGCACATCCGCTTCTGAAGTTCCGCTTCCGACGCCCGCCGAGACCGAAGGCGCATCGCCGACACCACGATCATGAAATTCGCCTTGATGGTCAGCGAAGGACCGTACACCCACCAGGCCAGCGACTCGGCGTGGCAGTTCGCCAGCGCCGCCATCGCCAAGGGCCACGAGGTGATGCGCGTCTTCTTCTATCACGACGGTGTCTACAACGCGACCCGGCTCACCGAGCCGCCGCAGGACGACCGCCACGTCGTCAACCGCTGGTCGGCGCTGAAGGAGAAGCACAACGTCGACCTCGTCGTCTGCGTGGCCGCGGCGCTGCGCCGCGGCATCAAGGACGAGGTGCTGGCGCCGGGCTTTCGGATCAGTGGCCTCGGCCAGCTGGTGGACGCGGGCATCAAGGCCGACCGCACGGTCACGTTTGGGGACTGAGCGGAGCAGGTGAAGCGATGAAAAAGTTCATGTTCGTCAACCGCAAGCCGCCCTACGGCACGATCTACGCGCTCGAGAGCCTGGAGGTGGTGCTCATCGCCGCCACCTTCGACCAGGACGTGAGCCTCGTCTTCATCGACGACGGCGTCTACGAACTGGCCAAGGGCCAGGACACCCAGGCCATCGGCATCAAGAACCACAGCAAGACCTACCGCGCCCTCGACGGCTACGACGTCGAGAAGCTGTATGTCGAGCGCGAATCGCTCGCCGCGCGCGGCCTCAGCGAGGACGACCTCATCGTCGACGTGCAGGTGCTCGGCAGCGCCGAGATGGCCGCGCTGATGGCCGAGCAGGACGTCGTGCTGTCCTTCTGAAGGCCACCCATGCTGCACATCGTCAACAAGTCCCACACCGAGCGCAGCGCCCTGGCCAGCTGCCTGCGCCTGGCGCTCGACGGCCAGTCGCTGCTGCTCACCGAGGACGGCATCTATGCCGCCACAACCGCCGCCGCCGAGGCCTCGGGCATCGCCGCGGCGGCGCGACGGCTGAAGGTCTACGTGCTGCTGCCCGACGCGCAGGCGCGCGGCATGGCCGCGCGCCTCGCGCCGGAAGTGACGGGGATCGACTACGCCGGCTTCGTCGATCTCGTCGCCGGCCACACCACCAGCCAATCCTGGCTCTGAACCCTCGCAAGGAGACCCCCGCATGGGCATCGAAGTGAACGGCAGCACCTACGAGACCGACGAGGAGGGCTACCTCGTCAACCTCGCCGACTGGAACAAGGACATCGCCGAGGCCATCGCCAAGGCCGAGAACGTCGAGATGAGCGAGAACCACTGGGAGGTCGTGAACTTCCTGCGCCAGTACTACGACGAGTACCAGATCGCCCCCGCCGTGCGCGTGCTCACCAAGGCCATCGGCAAGCAGCTGGGCGAGGACAAGGGCAACAGCAAGTACCTCTACGAGCTGTTCCCCTACGGGCCGGCCAAGCAGGCGTGCAAGATCGCCGGCCTGCCCAAGCCCACCGGGTGCGTCTGAGGCGCGCGGCCACGGTCGCGGACCCAGGCCCGGACCCAGACCCGAAGGCGCCCGGACCATGTCGCCGCTGGCGCTGACCTTCGCCCTGCTCTTCTACGCCGCCACGGCCATCCTGGTGGTGGGCCTGGCGCTGAAGATCCGCAGCGACGCGCGCACGCCGGCGCCGCTCTTGATCCCCACCACGCCGGCGCCGACCACGGTTGCCGGCGTGGGGTTGCGGCTGGCGCGCGAGGTGGTCTTCTTCGAGAGCCTGTTCAAGGCCAGCAAGTGGACGTGGCTCTTCGGCTGGCTGTTCCACGCCTCGCTGCTGCTGGTGCTGCTGCGCCACCTGCGCTATTTCCAGGACCCGGTGTGGTCGCCGATCGTCTTCGTGCAGTTCTTCGGCACCTGGGCCGGCCTGACGATGGTGGCTGGCCTGCTCGGGCTGTGGGCGCGGCGCGTGTGGGTGGACCGCGTGCGCTACATCTCCACGCCTTCGGACCACCTGCACCTGGCCTTGCTGGTGGCCATCGGCGCGAGCGGCCTCCTGATGCGCTTCGTGGCGCACACCGACATCGTGGCGCTGAAGGTCTTCATGCGCGGGCTGATGGCCTTGGAGATCCATCCGCTGCCGGCCGACCCGCTGCTGCTGCTGCACCTGTCGCTCGTCGCCTTGCTGATGATCGTCTTCCCGATCAGCAAGCTGCTGCACGCGCCGGGCCTGTTCTTCAGCCCCACGCGCTACCAGGTGGACAACCCGCGCGAGGCACGGCACCTCGCGCGCTGGGCCGCGGCCCTGGACCGCTGAGGCGAGGCAGGCCATGGCCACTGCCGCCAAGTTCGAGACGCCCCGGCTCAAGCCGTACCCGGTGATCCCGCTCGTCGCCGAGGGCGCGATGGCGCACAGCAAGCCCTACGTCGCGCCGGGCATCATCAATGCGCGCATCGGCTTTCCCGACGAGCTCGTCGACGGCTGGGAGGACAAGGCCGTCGCCAAGCTGGGCGAGCTGCTCGGCAAGTACCGCAGCCTGCGCGTCTACATGGACGCCTGCGTGCACTGCGGCGCCTGCAGCGACAAGTGCCACTACTTCCTCGGCACCGGCGACCCGAAGAACATGCCGGTGGCGCGCCAGGACCTGATGCGTTCGGTCTACCGGCGCTACTACACCTTTGCCGGCAAGCACTTCCCCAGGCTCGTGGGCGCTCGCGACATGACGCGCGAGGTGCTCGATCAGTGGTGGAGCTACTTCAACCAGTGCAGCGAGTGCCGACGCTGCAGCGTCTTCTGCCCCTACGGCATCGATACCGCCGAGGTCACGATGGCCGCGCGCGAGATCATGGACTCGGTGGGCCTGGGGCAGAAGTACTCCAACGAGATCATCGGCAAGGTGCACAAGATCGGCAACAACCTCGGCATTCCCGGGCCGGCGCTCGAAGACACCCTGCTCGGGCTCGAGGAAGACACGAAGGCCGAGACCGCCGTCGACGTGCGCTTCCCGCTCGACGTGCAGGGCGCCGAGGTGCTGCTGGTCACGCCGAGCGCCGACTTCTTCAGCGAGCCGCATGTCGAGAGCCTGATCGGCTATGCCAAGGTCTTCCATGCCGCGGGCATCAGCTGGACGCTGTCGACCAAGGCCAGCGAGGCCGGCAACTTCGGCCTCTTCATCGGCAACTACGAGCAGCTGCGCAAGATTGCGCTCCGCATCCGCGAGGCGGCGCTCGAGCTCGGCGTCAAGCGCATCGTCGTCGGCGAGTGCGGGCACGCCTGGCGCGTGGCCTACAGCTTCTGGAACACGCTGGTGGGCATCGGCGCCGGCGGCAAGGACCCCTTTGCGATCGAGCTGCAGAACCAGCTCGACCCGCACTACAAGCAGCCGATGCACATCTGCGAGCTCACGCACGACCTCATCGCGCGCGGCGCGCTGAAGTTCGACAAGGAGAAGAACGACGGCCGCGTGATCACCTTCCACGACTCGTGCAACGTGGCGCGCGGCTCGCGGCTCGGCGACCACCCTGGCGGGCAGTTCACGATCCCGCGCGACATCATCCGCGCCGTCGCCAACCGCTTCGTCGACATGGCGCCCGGCACCACGCACGAGGCCACCTTCTGCTGCGGCGGGGGTGGCGGCCTGCTCACCGACGACCTGCTCGAGCTGCGCGTCAAGGGCGCGCTGCCGCGCATGGAAGCGCTGAAGCAGGTGGTCGACGCACACGGCGTCAACTTCATGGCCACCATCTGCGCCATCTGCAAGGCGCAGTTCAGCAAGGTGTTGCCGATGTACGGCTTCGACATGGGCATGGTCGGTGGCGTGCACCAGCTCGTCGGCAAGGCGATCCGCCTCGGCGAACCCCACTGAATCCGGATTGAATCCAAGAGCGAGGAGACGACATGGCACACATCGTCATCATGGGCGCGGGCATCGGCGGCATGCCGGCTGCCTACGAGATGCGCGAGCGCCTGCCCAAGGAGCACAAGATCACCGTCGTCAGCGCGGTGGACTACTTCCAGTTCGTGCCCTCCAACCCCTGGGTGGCGGTGGGCTGGCGCAAGCGCGAGGACATCGTGCTGCCGATCGCGCCGCTGCTCGAGCGCAAGGGCATCGGCTTCATCGGCCGGCCCGTCACCGCCATCGACCCGGTGGCCAACCGGCTCACCGTCGAAGGCGGCGAGGCGCTCGCCTACGACTACCTCGTCATCATCACCGGGCCCAAGCTCGCGTTCTCCGAGGTGCCGGGCGCCGGCCCCGCCTCCAGCGGCGGTGGCGGCCACACGCACTCGGTGTGCACGGTGAGCCATGCCGAGGAGTTCTGGCGGGACTACGAAGGCTTCCTCAAGGAACTCGGCCCGGTGGTCATCGGCGCCATGCCGGGCGCGAGCTGCTTCGGCCCGGCCTACGAGTTCGCCTTCATCCTCGACGCCGACCTGCGCCGCCGCAAGCTGCGCCACAAGGTGCCGATCACCTTCGTCACCAGCGAGCCCTACATCGGCCACCTGGGCCTCGGCGGCGTCGGCGACAGCAAGTCGCTGCTCGAAAGCGAGTTCCGCGGCCACGACATCAAGTGGATCATCAACGCCAAGACGACCAAGGTCGAGGCGGGCAGGCTCTTCGCCACCGAGATGAGCGACCGCGGCGAGCCGGTGAAGGAGCACGAGGTGCCCTTCAAGCTGTCGATGATGCTGCCGGCCTTCAAGGGCGTCGATGCGGTGGCCGCGGTGCCGCAGCTGTGCAACCCGCGCGGATTCGTGCTCATCGACGAGCACCAGCGCAGCAAGACGTACCGCAACATCTTCTCGGCCGGCGTGTGCGTCGCCATCCCGCCGGTGGAGGTGACGCCGGTGCCGACCGGCGCGCCGAAGACCGGCTACATGATCGAGACGATGGTCTCCGCCATCGTGCACAACATCGCCGACGAACTGGCCGGCAAGCCCGTCACCGCCAAGGCGACCTGGAACGCCATCTGCCTGGCCGACATGGGCGACACCGGCGCCGCCTTCGTGGCGCTGCCGCAGATCCCGCCGCGCAACGTCAACTGGTTCAAGAAGGGCAAGTGGGTGCACCTGGCCAAGATCGCGTTCGAGAAGTACTTCCTGCGCAAGATGAAGGCGGGCAGCAGCGAACCGGCGTTCGAGAAGTACGTGCTCAAGGCCGTGGGCATCGCGCGGCTGGTGAAGTAGTCCTTCGACTTTTCGAGGAAGCGAAACCATGTCCGCCCCCAATGACGCAGGCGCCGAAGTCAAGCCGCTCACCTTCCGCCGCTACAGGGACGGCGACACGAAGGTGCGCCGCTGGCAGGACGAGATCTTCGACGCCGACCACTCGCACAAGTGCCCCACCTACATCCAGAGCACGCCGCCGTGCCAGGGCTCGTGCCCCTCGGGCGAGGACATCCGCGGCTACCTCAACATCGTGCGCGGCATCGAGAAGCCGCCGGCCGGCATGCCGTGGCAGGAGTACGCCTGGCGCCGCCTGACCGAGGCCAACCCGCTGCCGAGCGTGATGGGCCGCGTCTGCCCGGCGCCCTGTGAATCGGGCTGCAACCGCAACGAGGTCGAGGACTTCGTCGGCATCAACTCGGTCGAGCATTTCCTCGGCGAATGGGCGATCGAGAAGAAGCTGGCCTTCCCGAAGCCCGCGCTGAAGACCGGCCGGAAAGTGGCCGTGATCGGCGGCGGGCCGGCGGGCCTGTCGGCGGCCTACCAGCTGGCACGCAAAGGCCACGACGTGACGCTGTTCGACGAGCGCGCCGAGCTCGGCGGCATGATGCGCTACGGCATCCCCGGCTTCCGCACGCCGCGCGCGGTGCTCGATGCCGAGATCCAGCGCATCCTCGACCTCGGCGTGAGCACGCGCACGAACACGCGCATCGGGCGCGATGTGACGCTCGAGCAGTTGCGCAGCGACTTCGACGCCGTCTTCCTCGGCCTCGGCGCGCAGAGCGGCCGGCCGCTGCCGCTGGAGGGCGGCGAGGCGCCCAACGTCGTCACCGCCACCGCCTTCCTGAAGGCTTTCAACGACGGCCGCATGCGGCATGTCGGCAAGCGCGTGGTGGTGGTGGGCGGCGGCGACACCTCCATCGACGTGGCCACGGTGGCGCGGCGCCTCGGGCACATCGACCAGGCGCACGAGAGCGACCGGCCGGAGAACGCCATCGCCGGCGGCGCCGGCTTTGCCGCGCACGACGCGGCCGTGCTGTCGCGCCGCCAGGGGGCCGAGGTGACGCTGACCTCGGTCTTCGCGATCGAGAAGATGCAGGCCAGCAGGCACGAGGTCGAGCATGCGCTGTCGGAGGGCATCGCCATCCGCGGCGGCATGGCGCCGGTGGCGGTGATCAAGGACGCGTCGGGCCGCGCGACGGCGCTGCGCGTGATCCGCTGCGAAGCGAAGATGGCGGGCGGCAAGCTCGAGATCAAGAACATCCCGGGCACCGAAGAGGACATCGAGGCCGACCTCATCGTCTCGGCCATCGGCCAGGCGGTCGACTTCACGGGCCTCGAAGGCCTCAACAATGGCCGCGGCGCCGTCGCTGCCGACAAGAACTACCAGGTGCAGGCCGGCGGTGCGGCGCAGGCCGGCCTCTTCTGCGGCGGCGACGTGATCCGCCCGCACCTGCTGACCACCGCCATCGGGCAGGCCGCGATCGCCGCCGACGGCATTCACCGCCATCTGCAGGGCGAGCCACTCGACAAGCGGCCGAAGGTGGACGTGCACAGCTTCGACCTCATGCGCAAGATGGTCGAGAAGGGCCTGAAGATCACCGACATCAAGGAGCCCGTGCGCGGCACCGACGCCGGCACCGGCGCCGTGCACAACTTCGACAACCGCAGCGACCGCTACGTCATCAGCCACAAGGAACTCTTCCTCGGCCACTTCCCGTACACCGCGCGCGTCAAGCGCAGGGTGGTCACGCTCACCAAGGAAGAGGCGCTCGACAACTTCGAAGAGCGGCTGCTGCCGCTGCTGGAGGCGCAGGCCCAGGCCGAGGCCAAGCGCTGCATGAGTTGCGGCCTGTGCTTCGAGTGCGACAACTGCGTCGTCTACTGCCCGCAGACGGCGGTGTTCAAGGTCAAGAAGAGCCAGAGCACGATGGGGCGCTACGTCGATACCGACTACATGAAGTGCATCGGCTGCCATGTCTGCAAGGACGTGTGCCCGACGGGCTACATCCAGATGGGCCTCGGCGAATAGATGGCCCCCCCCCGGAGCGCCTTCGGCGCCTCCCCCCGAGAACCCGAAGGGGACTCTTCGAGTCCCCGGGGGCAACGCCAGCGGACCGGCAGAGCCGGATCCGCGGCGTCCGCTTGGCTTGGGGCGCTCGCGATGCTGTTGGCGACCAGCGCGAACACGGCGCCGGTGATCGAGCGGGCGACGAAGGGCGAGCGCTGCGTCGAGGACACGGCGAACATGCGGCGCAACCACATGCGCTTCCTCGAGCACCAGCGCGACGCCACCGTGCATGGCGGCATCCGCGGCACGAAGCACAGCCTGAAGGGCTGCATCGACTGCCACGCCAGCCGCACGAGCGGCAGCGTCGCTGCCGCACCGGGCGATTTCTGCGTCAGCTGCCATGCTTATGCGGCAGTGAAGGTCGACTGCTTCGACTGCCACGCCACGAAGCGGGCGCTGGTGGGGGCGCGATGAGCCGCCGTGGCTTCCTCGGCGTGGCGGCGGCGGGCATCGCCGGCGTGATGCTGGCGCCCGGCGTGCAGCTGATCGAGATCGCACAGGCGTCCACCAAGGACGCTGCGACCACGGGGGCCAGCCCGAAGGTGCGATGGGGCATGCTGATCGACACCACGAAGTGCGCCAGCGGCTGCACCGACTGCGTCACCGCCTGCAGCACCGAGAACGGCCTCGATCCGCGGCCCACGCGCACCTCGGCGCAGTGGATCCGCAAGATCGAGATCAAGGAAGTGAAGACCGGCCGCCAGGCCTCGGTGCCGGTGATGTGCCAGCACTGCGCCGAGCCGCCCTGCGTCGACGTGTGCCCCACCGGCGCCAGCTTCAAGCGCGCCGACGGCATCGTGCTCGTCGACCGCCACAGCTGCATCGGCTGCCGCTACTGCATGATGGCCTGCCCGTACAAGGCGCGCAGCTTCGTGCACGAGCCGCTGGCGGACCAGAAGGCCGAGGTGCCGCGCGGCAAGGGCTGCGTCGAGAGCTGCACGATGTGCGTGCACCGCATCGACCGCGCCGACGATCCCGCCCAGGTGACGACCGCCTGCGCCGAAGCCTGCACGAAGGCGGGCCACGGCGCCATCGTCTTCGGCGATCTCAACAACCCCGCGAGCGAGATCTCGCGCCGCGTGCGCGAGATCCGCAGCACCGCCTTGCGCGCCGACCTGGGGCTCGACCCCGGCGTGCGCTACCAGGGGCTCTGAATGCGAAGGACCGCGAGATGAGCTCCGCCGCCGCCCAATCGCGGAACTTCTGGCTGCTGGCCGCGGCCGGTGGTCTGGTCACGTTCGCCGGCCTGGCCGCGGCGCACTTCATGGAGGTGCACGGCCACATCGTCACCGGCATGGACAACCAGGTCGTCTGGGGCCTGCCGCATGTCTTCGCCATCTTCATGATCGTCGCCGCCTCGGGCGTGCTCAACGTCGCCAGCATCGGCTCGGTGTTCGGGCAGCCGCTGTACAAGCCGCGCGCGCCGCTGTCGGGGCTGCTGTGCCTGGCGTTGCTGGCCGGCGGGCTGATGGTGCTGATGCTCGACCTCGGCCGGCCCGAGCGCGTCATCGTCGCGGCCACGCACTACAACTTCTCGTCGGTGTTCGCGTGGAACGTCTTCCTCTATTCGGGCATGGTGGCCATCGTCGCCGTCTACCTGTGGACGATGTTCGAGCGGCGCTTCAACGCCTGGTCCAAGCCGGCGGGCATCGCGGCGCTGGTGTGGCGCTTCATCCTCACCACCGGCACCGGCTCGATCTTCGGCTTCCTGGTGGCGCGCCAGGCCTACCAGTCGGCGCTGCTGGCGCCGTTGTTCATCGTGCTCAGCTTCGGCTGGGGGCTGGCGGTCTTCGTCATCGTGCAGGCGGTGATGTACACGTGGAACGCACGCGTGCTGGCGCCGGCGGCGCAGCAGCGCCTGGCGCGGCTGCTCGCCCTCTTCCTGGCCGCCTCGCTGTACCTGGTGGCGGTGTTCCACCTCACCAATGCCTACTTCGCGCGCCAGGCCGACTTCACGGCCTTCATCCTGTTCGGTGGCGAGGCGGGCGCGCCGTACCCCTTGCTCTTCTGGACCGGCTACGTGCTGCTCGGCTCGGTCGTGCCGTTCGTGATGCTGCTGTGGCCCGCGGCGCGGGCCGGCGTCGGGCTGCCGGTGGCGGCCATCTTCGTCGTGCTGGGCGCGTTCGCCTTCCTGTACGTGTTCATCGTCGGCGGGCAGGCGTTCCCGCTGCAGATCTTCCCCGGCCACGTGGCCAGCAGCAGCTTCGGCGACGGCCAGGTCGCCGCCTATGCGCCGCGCTGGCCCGAGTGGCTGCTCGGCCTGGGCGGCCTCGGCGCGGCCTTCCTGCTGACGACGGTGGGCGTGCGGGTGCTCGACTTCATGCCGCAGGACGACCTGCCGGAGGCCGCGCGATGAACACACCGCGCCTGCTCGTCAGCGCCGCGCACAAGTCTTCGGGCAAGACGACGGTGACGCTCGGTCTGGCCGCGGCGTGGGCGGCGCAGGGTCTGACCGTGCAGTGCTTCAAGAAGGGCCCGGACTACATCGACCCGATGTGGCTGGCGCTTGCCAGCGGCCGCTCCTGTTACAACCTCGACCCGCACCTGAGCGAGCGCGCCGCCATCGAGCAGCGCGTGGCGCAGTCCGCGGCCGGCGCCGACCTCGCCCTCGTCGAGGGCAACAAGGGCCTCTACGACGGGCTCTCGCTGGACGGCAGCAACAGCAACGCCGCGCTTGCCAAGATGCTCGGCGCGCCGGTGCTGCTGGTGCTGGACGCGCGCGGCATGACGCGCGGCATCGCCCCGCTGATCCTCGGCTACCAGGCCTTCGACCGCGACATCCGCATCGCCGGCGTCGTGCTCAATCGCGTCGGTGGCGCCCGCCACGAGTCCAAGCTGCGCGCCGTGATCGAGCACTACACCGACGTGCCCGTGCTCGGCGCCGTGGCCGAGAACCCGCGCCTGGCGCTCGCCGAGCGCCACCTCGGCCTGCTGCCTTGCGTCGAGCACGAAGGCGCCGCAGCCTGGGTGGCCGAGGTCGCGCGGATCGTCGGCGCGCAGGTGGACCTGGCGCGCGTGCGCGGGCTGGCCGCAGCGGCCAAGGGGGCTACGGTGGCTACGGTGGCCGCCTCGGCGGCCGTACCGGCCGCCCCGATCGCCGCCCCGCGTCGCGAGCGGTCTGCGCCGCCCGCGCGCGGCACAGGCGATTCGCGCGGACCGCGCGAGTCGTGCGACTCACCCGACGGCCGGCTGCGCATCGGCATCGCCCGCGACCGCGCCTTCGGCTTCTACTACCCCGACGACCTCGACGCACTGCGCGCCGGCGGCGCCGACCTCGTCTTCATCGATACGCTGCACGACCAGCGCCTGCCGCCGCTGGACGGCCTCTTCGTCGGCGGCGGCTTTCCCGAAACCTGCGCCGAGGCGCTCGAGGACAACCCGGCCCTGCGCGGCGCGTTGCGCGAGGCCGTCGTCGGCGGGCTGCCCACCTATGCCGAGTGCGGCGGCCTGATGCTGATGGCGCGCTCGATCCGCTGGCGCGACCACCATGCCGAGATGGTCGACGTGATCGCCGGTGACGCCGTCATGCACGAGCGCCCGGTCGGCCGCGGCTACGTGCAGCTCGAGGAGACCGAGGCGATGCCCTGGCCGGCCAGCGCCGGCCAGCCTGCGTTGGCCACCGCGCGCGGCCACGAGTTCCATCACGCCAGTCTCGAGGGCCTGCCGCCCGGCCAGCGCTTCGCCTGGCGCGTGCAGCGCGGCCACGGCATCGACGGCCGGCACGACGGCCTCGTCGTGCACAACCTGCTCGCCTCGTTCAGCCACCTGCGCCACGGCGCCGGGGCATTCTGGGTGGACCGCTTCCTGGCCCATGTCCGCGCCATCCGCGCTGAGCGCGATGAGCGCGATGAGCGCGACGTGCGTGAGGGGGGCGCGCCGCGCGCAGCGCAGCCGGCGAGGGCGCCGAAGCGCCAGAATGCCCGTTCGTCCACCCTGGCTCCGCATGGCCACCTCCCCGTCGCCCCCCTCGCCCCCGCCGACGCCCCGATCGCCTGAGTCCGCCGCCGGCGCTGCGGCGCCGGCCGCCGCAACGCGGCGCGGCCATGTCGCGCTGGTCGGTGCCGGGCCCGGCGATGCCGACCTGCTGACGCTGCGCGCCGCGCGCCTCATCGCCGAGGCCGAGGTGGTGGTCTACGACAACCTCGTCGGTCCCGGCGTGATGGCGCTCATCAACCCGGCGGCACGGCGCATCCATGCCGGCAAGCAGCGCGCGCTGCACAGCATGGCGCAGGAGGACATCAATCAGCTGCTCGTGCGGCTGGCGCGCGAAGGCGCGCGGGTCGTGCGGCTGAAGGGCGGTGACCCGCTCATCTTCGGCCGCGGCGGCGAGGAGCTGGTGGCGCTGGCCGCAGCCGGCCAGTCGTTCGAGGTGGTGCCGGGCATCACCGCGGCGCATGGGGCCGCGGCCTATGCAGGCATCCCGCTCACGCACCGCGACCATGCGCAGGGCTGCGTCTTCGTCACCGGCCACTTGAAGGACGGCACCAGCGACCTCGACTGGGCGGGCCTCGCGCGGCCGCGCCAGACGGTGGTCATCTACATGGGCCTGGCGGGGCTGGCCACCATCGCCGCGCAGCTGATGGCGCACGGCCTGCCGCCCGACTGGCCGGCCGCGGTCATCTCCAAGGGCACGCTGCCGCAGCAGCGCGTCGTCACGGCGACGCTGGCCACCGTGGCCGACGAGGCGGCGCGCGCCGGGCTCGCCTCGCCCAGTCTGACGATCGTCGGCGAGGTGGTGCGGCTGCGCGAGAAGCTGGCCTGGTTCGAGGCCCTGTCCGAGGCCTCAGCGTGAGCCCGGCCCCACGCGCGACTCGACCGCGAACACCGCCGCCTCCACGCGCGAGCTCAGGTTGAGCTTGGCGAGGATGTGGCGCACGTGCAGCTTCACCGTGTCGTGGCTGATGTCGAGCGCGCGTGCGATCGTCTTGTTGCTCTCGCCGCGCGCCAGATGGTCGAGGATCTGCCGCTCGCGCTCGGTGAGCGAGGCGATCATGTCCTGGCGGTTGCCGGTGCGCGGGCCGGACTGCAGCAGCTGCGCGAGCTTGAGCGTCATCGCCGGCGCGACGACGAGCTCGCCGCGTGCGGCGTTGCCGATCGCCGTGACCACGTCCTCGGGCTCCATGTCCTTGAGCAGGTAGCCGCGCACGCCGGCGCGCAGCGCGGTGGCCAGATCGGTCTCCGAGTCGCTCATGGTCAGGATCACGGCCGGTGTCTCGATGCCCTCGGCGCGCAGCCGGCGCAGCAGCGTCAGGCCGTCGGTCTGAGGCATGCGCAGGTCCAGCACGAGAAGATCGGGCTGGTGTTCGCGCAGCACCGCTGCCACGCGCTCGGTATCGCCCAGCGCCGCCAGCACTTCCATGCCGCCGCGCTGGCGCAGCAGGTCCGACAGGCCATTGCGGCACAGCGCGTGGTCGTCGACGAGCACGAGGCGCGGCGCGGGCATCAGCTCGCCTCCGCGCCGGCGGGTGCTTGCTGCAAGCTTGCCTCCGGCGCCGTGAAATCGAGCCGCACGCACGTGCCGCCGCCGCGCCGCGGACCCACCGAGAGCGTGCCGCCCAGGCGCCGCGCGCGCTCGAGCATGATCGCCATGCCGTAGTGGCTGCCGGCCGCACCGGCATCGCCGGCGGGCACAGGCAGCAGCCCCGCGCCATCGTCCTGCACGACGATGCGCACACCGCCTGGTTGCTCGCCGGGTGCGACATGCACCCATGCGTGATCGGCCCTTGCATGGCGCGCGATGTTGGTCAGCGCCTCCTGGACGATGTGGAAGACCTGCGCCTCCTGTTCCGGCGGCAGCCTGAGCGAGGGCAGCTCGTTCACGAATGCCAGTGGCATGCCGGCGCTGCGCCGGAAGGCCTCGGCGCCGGCTTCGAGCGCGTGTGCGAGCCCGAGCGGATCGATCGGCGTGCGCAGATGCGTCAGCATGCTGCGCAGGCTGGCGTGCGCCTGCCCGACGGCGGCGCGCACGTCCTCGAAGTAGCGCTCGGCGCTGGCGCGGTCGCATTGCGTGATCGCGTCTTGAAGCAGGGGCAGCCGCATCTTCACGAAGGCGAGCGACTGGCCGAGCGAGTCGTGCACCTCGGCGGCCATCGCCTGGCGCTCGCTGGCCACGGTGGCGCGCAGGTTGTCGCGTTCCAGCCGTGCGTTGTCCAGGGCCAGCCCGAGCAACTCGCCGATGGTCTTCAACAGCGCCATCACATCGGCGCCCGGCTCGCGGCCGCTCTCGAAGAAGAGGTTGAACAGGCCCAGCACGCGGCCCCGGTGCTGCAGGGGCACGGCCAGCAGGCGCCGGCAGCCGCTGCCGAAGTAGCGACCCTCGCTGCGGCGGGCGCAGGCGCTCAGGTCCTCGGCCCACAGCGGCTGCTTGCCGGCCAGCGCCTCGCCGCAGGCACCGCAGCCTTCCTCCACGGCGCGCTCGGCCTCGAGCACCGGCTGCGGCAGGCCGATCTCGCCCACCAGGTGCATGCGCTTGTCGTGCGGATCGAGGATGCGCACGGCCCCGCCGCTGGCGCCCGCGATATGCGTCACAGGGCTCAGGAAGCGCACCAGCATCTCGCGCAGGTCGTCGCCGGCGGCCAACCCGGCCGTCAGCTCTGCGAGGATGTCGCTCGTGACCGCATGCGCCGCGGCAGCCGGGGGGGCGGAGGATGGACGCAAGACCGGCATCGTGGGCAACCTGTGGCGATCGGAAGCTTACGGCCTCGCCCGCGGTATGGCGATGAGCGGGAGGCAGGCTACGCGCACGACGCGGGTAATCCCGGGGCCCGAATGGTCGGTTGGCGCCCCTCGCGCCCCTCGCGCCCCTCCTGCATGGCCGCAGTGCAGTGCTGCAAGAAATCGGCGGCGCCGCGCCCGAGCTGCTTGTCCTTGTGCACGACGATCGCCAGCCTGCGCCTGAGCGGTGGCAGGCCGGTGCGCAACTCGACCAGCGTTCCTGCCGCCAGGTCAGACGCCACGGCATGGCGCGACAGGCAACCCACCGCCGCACCCGTGCCCACCAGGCGCTTGAGCGTCTCGGTGCTGCCGAGCTCGAAGCCGATCTCGAACGAGCCCAGGTGCTCGAGGAGCCAGCGGTCGCTCGCCTCGCGCGTGCCCGAGCCGGGCTCGCGCACGGCCCAGCGCAGCGCGCGCAACCGCTCGGCGCCGGCGCGGCGCGCACGCGCCAGGGGGTGCCCCGGCGCCGCGACGACGACCAGCTCGTCGCTGAGCCAGGGCCGCACCGACAGGTCCGGGTGTGTCAGCGGACCTTCGATGAAGCCGACGTCGACATGGAACGCCGCCACCGCGGCGATGACGCCGGTGGAGTTGGCCACCGAGATGTGCACCGGGCTCAGCGGGTGCGACTGCTTCCAGAGCGCCACCAGGTCGGGCAGCAGCACCTCGCCGATCGTCAGGCTCGCCGCCACGCGCAGCGGCGCCGCGTGCGCACCAGTGAACAGGTGCTCCAGCTCGGCCGCGTGATCCAGCAGCGATGCGGCCTTGGGCAGCAGCGCGCGCCCGTTCTCGTTGAGCAGCAGGCGCCGTCGCACGCGGTCGAACAGCAGCGCACCCAACGTGGCCTCGAGGTCGGCGATCGCCGCACTGGCGGCCGACTGCGAGCGCGCGACGCGCTCGGCCGCCGAGCGCGTCGACCCCGCCCTCGCGGTGGCGACGAAGACCTCGAGCTGACGCAGGTTCATGCGCAGCCGCTGAGGCAGGGCGCCGCTTCCTGATTGATCGGATTTCCCGGTCATGGTGACTTGTATTGTCCGTTTTTTCTTTTGATGCCGCGTGCCTACGATTCCCCTGCCGTTGTCGGGGCCATCCCCATGCAGGGAGTGCACCCGCGGGAGCGCGACGCCACCTGGGAAAGCCGATGACCGAAGCGATACCGACCGATCCCACCGCGGCGCGCACGAGCCTGCACAGATCATCCCGTGCGGCAACCCGGCCCGGATGCCGGCGATGAAGCCGCTCGTTCGCCCCCACGGCAGCGACACGCTCAGGCCGCTGCAACTCGAAGGCGCGGCACTCGAGGAGGAGCAGCGTCGCGCCGCCGGCCTGCCGAGGGTGCGAGTCAGCTCGCGCGAGCGCGGCGACATCCTGATGCTGGGCATCGGCGGGTTCACCCCGCTCGATGGCTTCATGGGCGAGGCCGACTGGCGCGGCGCGTGCGACCACATGAAGCTCGCCGACGGGCTGTTCTGGCCGATCCCGATCACCCTGTCGGTCGACGATGACATCGCCGAGCGCATCCCGCCGGGCGGCGAGATCGCGCTCGCCGACCCCGACGATGGCCACCTGCTGGCAACGATGCAGGTGGCCGAGCGCTATCGCATCGACAAGGCGCACGAGTGCGTGCGCGTCTTCCGCACCGTCGACCTGGCGCACCCGGGCGTCAAGATGGTGATGCAGCAGCCGCCGGTGAACCTGGCCGGGCCGATCAAGGTACTGTCGCAGGGCGGCTTCCCGCAGGCCTACGGCGACCTCTACATGACACCGGCGCAGACGCGCAAGCTGTTCGAGTCGCGCGGCTGGTCGCGCGTGGCCGCGTTCCAGACGCGCAACCCGATGCACCGCTCGCACGAGTACCTCGCCAAGGTGGCGATCGAGGTCTGCGACGGCGTGCTGGTGCACTCGCTGCTGGGCGCGTTGAAGCCCGGCGACATCCCCGCCGAGGTGCGTACGCGTGCGATCGCGGCGCTGGCCAGGCAGTACTTCGTGCCCTCGACGATCGTGCAGGCGGGCTACCCGCTGGACATGCGCTACGCCGGGCCGCGCGAGGCGCTGCTGCACGCGTTGTTCCGCCAGAACTACGGCTGCTCGCACCTGATCGTCGGGCGCGACCATGCCGGCGTCGGCAGCTACTACGGTCCGTTCGAGGCGCACCGCATCTTCGACGAGATCCCCGAAGGCGCGCTCGAGACGCAGCCGCTGCGCATCGATGTCGCATTCTGGTGTTATCGCTGCGGCGGCATGGCCTCGGGCCGCACCTGCCCGCACGGCGACGACGATCGGCTGCAGGTCAGCGGCACGCAGCTGCGCAAGTGGCTGTCCGAGGGACGGCCGGTGCCCCAGGAGTTCAGCCGCCCGGAGGTGCTTGACGTGCTGCGCGCCTATTACGCCGGGCTCGAGCCCAGCCTGGCGAGCGACGGCGCGGCGACGCGGTGAGCCCATGAAGCTCTGCATCGTTTCCGACAGCCACGACCGCGCCGATGCGCTGGCGCGGGCGGTGCAGGCGGCCAAGGAGTGCGGCGCCGAGGCGGTGATCCACTGCGGCGACCTGATCGGCGCGCAGTCGCTCAAGCCTGCGCTGGCGGCCGGGCTGCCGGTGCACCTGATTCACGGCAACAACCTCGGCGACGCGCAGGCGCTGCACCGGCTGTCGCGCGCCAGCAGCGGGCAGTTGCAGTACCACGGCGCGGATGCGCGCATCGAGCTCGGCGGCCGACGGGTGTTCGTCGTTCACTACGACGACTACGGCTACGCGATGGCGTGCACCGGCGACTGGGAGCTGGTGTGCTGCGGCCACTCGCACCGGGCCGAGGTGCGGCGGGTCGACAGCGTCAAGGGCGGTTCGAGCTGGCTGGTCAATCCGGGCACGGTGGCCGGGCTGGCTGCGCCGCAGACCTGGGTGCTGGGTGACCTGGCTGCGATGCGCTTCGAGGTGCACGAGTTGAGCGAGCGCAAGAACATGGCCGCGGCGACGTAGAAGGATCACCAGGTTGCATGGCTCGGGGCCCGCCGCGCAACCGCTCCAGCAGACCGGGCTGCCGAGAAGATCGACAGGAGACTCGCACGATGTTCGCGACCAACCCCTTTGCGGCGGTGGCCGGTGTGCTGCCGGCCAACGCGATGCAGGTGTTCGTGACCCTGATGGCGCTGGCGGTGGTGCTGGGCACGTTGTTCGACATGGCCCACAAGGGCAGCGCGAAGTACTTCTTCGCCAACTGGCGCAAGACACGGGGCCAGGGCGCACCGGTGGACGTGGCCTCGATCGCCGTCAAGACCGCCGTCGTGGACGTGCTCGCCTCGGGCGAGTTCTGCAACCAGCGGCGGCGCCTCGCCCACCTGCTCACGATGTACGGCTTCGTCCTGTACGTCATCAGCACCGCGGTGCTGGTGTTCGCCTACCCGACCAGCGCGGCGGCGGCACCGTGGCCCCAGCTCTGGTGGCTCGGCGGGCTGATGCTGCTGGCCGGCGGCTACTGGTTCTGGTTCTTCATCCGCGTCGACGTGGCGGCCGAGGGCAACACGCCGTTGCGCTTGATGCGCGCGGATCTCTTCATCCTCTCGCTGCTGGCCAGCGTGACGCTCGGCCTTGTCTGGGCCTGGTCGCAGGCCCGGGGCAGCGCAGCCTCCGGCATCCTGTTCGGGCTGTACATCTTCGCCACCACGGTGCTGTTCGGCGGCGTGTACTGGTCCAAGTTCGCGCACATGTTCTTCAAGCCCGCGGCGGCCTTCGAGAAGCGCGTTGCCGAGGCCAACGGCACCAACCTGAACCTGCCGACGCAGACGCGGGACGACCCCGCCCAGCGTGCAAGGCATTCGATGGAACTGCTGAAGGACGCCCCGATGGACATGGGGCTCGGCATCAAGCGCGAAGCACCGCGCCACTACTAGAACACGGGCCTTAGCGACCCCGCGGATTACACAAGGAGCCAGCCATGCCCACCTTCGTCTACATGACGAGATGCGACGGATGCGGACACTGCGTCGACATCTGTCCCTCGGACATCATGCACATCGACAAGACCACCCGGCGCGCCTACAACATCGAGCCGAACATGTGCTGGGAGTGCTACTCCTGCGTGAAGGCGTGCCCCCAGCATGCGATCGACGTGCGCGGCTACGCCGACTTCGCGCCGCTGGGCCACAGCGTGCGCGTCCACCGTGACGAGCAGAAGGGCACGATCGCCTGGCGGATCAAGTTCCGAAACGGCACGGAGAAGAACTTCCTCTCGCCCATCACCACCAAGCCCTGGGGCCAGGCGATCCCCAAGCTCGCGGAGGTTCCGGCGCCGAGCAAAGCGCAGCGCGACGGCGAGCTGCTCTACAACGAACCCAAGTACATCCGCCTGGATGACGGCGGTCTGCGCTCGCTCAAGACCGCGGGCCTCCAGCTGAAGCAAGGGGTGACCTACTAATGGCCTACGAAACCATCATCGAAGACGGCATCGACATTCTCGTCGTCGGTGCCGGCCTGGGTGGCACCGGTGCTGCCTGGGAGGCGCGGTTCTGGGGCCAGGACAAGAAGATCGTGATCGCCGAGAAGGCGAACATCGATCGTTCAGGTGCGGTCGCCCAGGGCCTGTACGCGATCAACTGCTACATGGGCACGCGTTGGGGCGAGAACCAGCCCGAGGACCACGTGCGCTACGCCCGCATCGACCTGATGGGCATGGTGCGCGAAGACCTGCTGTTCGACATGGCGCGGCACGTGGACTCCACGGTGCACCAGTTCGAGGAATGGGGCCTGCCGATCATGAAGGACCCGAAGACCGGGCGCTATCTGCGTGAAGGTCGATGGCAGATCATGATCCACGGCGAGTCCTACAAGCCCATCGTGGCCGAGGCCGCGAAGAAGTCGGCGGACAAGATCTTCAACCGCATCTGCGTCACTCACCTGCTGATGGACGACAGCAAGGAGAACCGTGTCGCCGGCGCCGTCGGCTTCAACGTGCGCACGGGCAACTACCACGTCTTCAAGTCCAAGACCGTGATCTGCGGCGCGGGCGGCGCCTCCAACATCTTCAAGCCACGCTCGGTGGGCGAAGGCTCGGGCCGCACCTGGTATGCGCCGTGGTCGTCGGCATCCGCGTACGGCTTGATGATCGATGCGGGCGCCAAGATGACGCAGATGGAAAACCGCATCGTCCTGGCGCGTTTCAAGGACGGCTATGGCCCGGTCGGCGCCTACTTCCTGCACCTGAAGACCTATACGCAGAACTGCCTGGGCGAGGAGTACGAATCCAAGTGGTTCCCTGCCCTGCAGCAAATGGTCGGCAAGGAGTATCTGGATCCGGAAGCCTCGCACCTGACGCACAGGCCGATCCCGACCTGTCTTCGCAACCATTGCATCATCAACGAGGTCAATGCCGGCCGCGGCCCCATTCACATGGTGACCATGCGCGCATTCCAGGATCCTCATCTGGAAGAGGTCGGTTGGGAGAACTTCCTCGGCATGACCATCGGCCAGGCCGTGCTGTGGGCCGCCACCGATGTGGACCCCAAGAACGAGAACCCCGAACTGACCACCTCCGAGCCCTACGTCATGGGCTCGCACGCGACCGGCTCGGGTGCCTGGTGCTCCGGCCCCGAGGACCTTTCCCCGCCGGAGTACTTCTGGGGCTACAACCGCATGACGACGATCGAAGGGCTCTTCGGCGCCGGCGACGCGGTCGGCGGCACGCCGCACGCCTTCTCGTCGGGGTCGTTCACCGAAGGCCGTCTCGCCGCGAAGGCGGCCTGCAAGTACATCGATGACGGCAAGGGCGAAGGCATCGTCGTTTCCCAGGAGCAGATCAACCGCCGCAAGGAGGAGATCTACAAGCCGATGGAGCACTACAAGGTCTACCGCAACGAGATCGTCGCGGGCGACGTCAACCCGCACTACATCAACCCGAAGCAGGGCCTGGACCGCCTGCAGAAGCTGATGGACGAGTACTGCGGGGGGGTGACGGTCAACTACATGACCAACGAGAAGCTCCTGAACATCGGGCTCAAGAAGCTCAAGATCATGGAGGAAGACCTCGAGAGCCTGGCCGCCAAGGACATCCACGAATTGCTGCGCGCGTGGGAGCTGAAGCACCGCCACCGCGCCGCCGAGTGCGTGACGCAGCACACGTTGTTCCGCAAGGAGACCCGTTGGCCGGGTTACTACTACCGTGGCGACGCCATGAAGGTGGACGATGCGAACTGGCACGTGCTGACGGTTTCGCGCCGCGATCCGAAGACCGGCGAATACACCATGGAGAAGGCGCCCTGCTATCACCTGGTGGCCGATGAGAAACAGACAGATTCCCAGGGGTCCAAGGTATTGGTGGCGTGAACATCATCGAAAAGCCCGACGAAGAGATCCTGGCCCTGGCCAAGCCCCTGTGGCGCGACCTGGTCAGGTACTCGAACGAAGGCAAGTACGGCGAGTTCTCGAGGAACTTCGCCAGTACGCTCGCGCGCGCCATGGATCAGGTCGCGGCAGGCCACCAGTTCGCGCACAGCGAGCTCGCCAGGAACCTGTCCGAGGATTTCGACGCGCTCGGCACCATCCGCCGCGGTGAGCACGTGACCGTCCTGTACCGGCAGCGCAGCACCAAGAAGCCGGGCGAATGGCTGGGCCGGCTCGTCCTCGGCTACGAGGATGGCAAGCTGCGCATCTTCGGTGCTTCCATCTTCTGATCCATGCGCCGGAACGCCCGGGACCTGATGTGAGCCAAGTCGTCTGCGCCGGCAAGTTCGTCGAGCTGACCTACAGGGTCAGCGACAAGAGGACGGGCCATGTGCTGACCCGGGTCGAGTTCCCGCTGGGCTATGTGCACGGGCACAACGAGATCCTGGCCCCTTCGGTGCATGGTCAGCTCGAAGGCAGGTCCGCCGGCGACATCATCGAGGTGACGATCGACGGCAACCAGATCTTCGGCCCCAGGGACGAGTCGCTGGTCTTCTCTGATGACATCGAGAACGTCCCAGAGCAGTATCGGCAGGTCGGCACGTCCATCCTGATGGAGAACGACAGGGGCCAGACGCGCAGCTTTCTCGTGACGCACATCGACGACGAGAAGCTGACGGTCGACGGCAACAACCCGCTTTCCGGCAGGGAGGTTGTCTTCACGCTCGAGATATTGACCGTGCGCGACGCCACGGTCGACGAGACACGAGTGGGTGGAGCGATCCCTGCGGGCGCCGACATCGACCCCTCGCGCCTGAGGCCTGTCTAGGCGGCAGCCCTCACTTCATGACATGAAAGGTGACCCATGAGCGACCACAAGCCTCCCCCCGCCAAGGTTCCCGACGGCGTGACGCCCTATGTGACGACGCGCCAGATGCCGCCCAACGAGAAGGGCTTCGTCGGTTTCGAGACCATCTGGAAGCCGTTCCAGAAGGTGGCCGAATACAAGACGCCGAAGAAGCCGTAGGCCTCATGTCGGGACAGGGGTGAGCTCCGGCTTCAGGTCCCATATGGGTTGCAGGAATGACGTCATGAGAAGACGTTCGTTCCGGCTCCCGGCGGCGTGGGCCAGAATCCAGCAACAGGAATCGCCATGGAACATCTTCATCCCACCGCAGCCTTCGAGGTCATTCAAAAGAACCCCAATACGCTGCTGATCGACTGCCGTACCGAAGTCGAGTTCTTCTACGTCGGCCATCCCATCGACGCCATCAGCATCGAGTGGAACACGGCCCCGGACTTCGAGGTCAACCCGCACTTCGCCGACCAGGTGCTGCGCATGGCCGGGCGCAAGGATCGGCCGATCATCCTGATCTGCCGCAGCGGCAAGCGCTCGGTGGATGCCGGCCTGGAACTGGAGAAGCACGGCTTCACCGACGTGGCCAATGTGCTCGAGGGCTTCGAGGGCGAGCTCGATACCGAGCACCACCGCGGCAACCTCGGCGGCTGGCGCAAGCACGGCCTGCCCTGGCGGCAGGTCTGATCGACGCGGCAGGCGTTCAGCCCGTGACGGCGGCGGTCGCTGCCGTCGCGGCGGCCGGCTGCCTGGCCTCCGGGGCGCCCTGCCAGAGCATCTCGTAGCCCAGTTCGTGTGTGGCCGAGCACAGCTCGGCGAGCGCCGAGAACTTGGACTTGAATAGCGGGTCGGCGTGCGAGCGCTCGTGCTGCTCGAACGAGCGCCAGTAGGTGGCGATCACGAGGTCGTGGTCCGGCGCCACGCCCGCCGCGGCGGGGGCACCGATCGAGCCTTCGGCCGATGCGAAGCCGGCGAAGCGGAAGACCTGGCCGGCGACGAAGCCGCCGCGGTCGTGGCCGTAGGTCTCCTTGACCACGTTGCACATCTCGGCCAAGGCGAGCTCGACATCGTCGACGGTGACGCCGGGCTTGAGCTTCACGGTGTTGAACAGCAGCTTGACGCCGAAGGGGACAGTGACGGGACCGAACATGCATGGCTCCTTGGAAAGGTCGCGAGGCGTGGGAAGCGGCCCGGCGGTGCGGGCGGACTGAAGGAAATCCTATCGACCTCCGCAACTCCCGCATCGCGGCGTGGCCACCCGAGGACTGCGCCCTGCAGTGCGCGAAGCGGGGAGCGCGGCGAGGGTATCGGGCGTCAGCGGCGCCCGCTCAGCGCCGCGAGTACTTGGTCGCCTGGCCGCGCGAGCGCTCGAGCGGGTACTTCGCGGCATTGGTCGCCAGCTTGCTGCGCACCGCCTCGTCCAGATCCACCTCGAGCACGGCGGCCAGCCGCACGAGGTAGATCAGCACGTCGGCAAGCTCGTCGCGCACGGGGCGCGCGGTAGCGGGATCGCGTCCGACGTTGCGCGAAGCCTCCTCACTCAGCCACTGGAAGAGCTCCACGAGTTCACCCACTTCGCCGGTGAGCGCCATCGCCAGGTTCTTGGGCGAGTGAAAGGGCTCCCAGTCGCGCTCGCGCGCGAAGGCCGCGACCGCTTCCTGCAGCCCTGTGACATCGACCAGGGGCGCCGGCGGCAGCGTCGGGTCTGGTGTCAGGTCAGCCATCGGCCACGGATCGTAGCCGCGGCCGAGGACCACATGCGCCGCAGGCGCCGCGAATAGCCCTCGTGGGTAGGCCACACTACGCCATCGAGGTTATGGACGCTATTCAGCGCGCTTGCGCCTAATCGCCCACCGGTTCCTGTAGAGCGTGGGCAGCGCCGTACCCCCGCCGGCGCGACAACACGACACGACCCCACGACGACACGACCACACCCCGAGACATGGCGCCCGTCCCCCTGCACGACCCTCTCGCCGACCCGCACGCGGACGCCGCCCAGGAAACGCGCAACACCACCTGCTACATGTGCGCGTGCCGCTGCGGCATCCGCGTGCACCTGCGCGACGGCAAGGTCCGCTACATCGACGGCAACCCGAATCATCCGCTGAACCAGGGCGTCATCTGCGCCAAGGGCAGCTCGGGCATCATGAAGCAGTACAGCCCGGCGCGGCTGACCAAACCGTTGAAGCGCCGCGAGGGCGCGCGGCGCGGCGACGGCGACTTCGTCGAGATCGAGTGGGAGGAGGCCTTCGCGACGCTGGCCGAGCGCCTGGCCAAGATCCGCGCCACCGACCCGAAGAAGTTCGCGCTCTTCACAGGGCGCGACCAGATGCAGGCGCTCACCGGCCTCTTCGCGCGCCAGTTCGGCACGCCCAACTATGCGGCGCACGGCGGCTTCTGCTCGGTGAACATGGCCGCCGGTCTGATCTACACGATCGGCGGCTCGTTCTGGGAGTTCGGCGGGCCCGACCTCGACCGCGCCAAGCTGTTCGTCATGCTCGGCACGGCGGAGGATCACCACTCCAACCCGATGAAGATCGCGCTCGCCAAGTTCAAGCGCGACGGCGGGCGCTTCGTCTCGGTCAACCCGGTGCGCACCGGCTACTCGGCGATCGCCGACGAATGGGTGCCGATCCGGCCCGGCACCGACGGCGCTTTCCTGCTCGCGGTGACGCACGAGATTCTCGCCAAGGGCCTGTACGACCGCGACTTCGTCGTGCAGTACACCAACGGCGGCCAACTGGTGAACCTGGACGCCGCGCACGACGAATACGGCATGTTCGTGCGCACCGAGGTGCCCGAGGAAGAGGCCTGCTACGACCCGCAGAACAAGCTGTGGTGGGACCGGCACACGAACAAGGCAGTGCTCACGCACACCGCTGGCGCCGATCCTTTCCTGCTCGGTGAGTTCAAGCTCGCCGACGGCACGCCGGTGAAGCCGGCCTTTCAGCTCCTGCAGGACCGCGTCAAGGACTACACGCCGGAGTGGGCGGCGCAGGTCACCGGCATCCCGGCCGAGACGATCCGGCGCCTGGCGCACGAGATGGGCATCACCGCGCGCGACCGGCGCATCGAGCTGCCGATCGCCTGGACCGACGCCTGGGGCAACGAACACGATACCGTGACCGGAAACCCTGTCGCCTTCCACGCCATGCGCGGGCTGGCGGCGCATTCCAACGGCTTCCAGACCGTGCGTGCACTCGGCGTGCTGATGTCGCTGCTGGGCACGATCGACCGCCCCGGCGGCTTTCGCCACAAGGCGCCGTTCCCGCGCCCGATCCCGCCTTGTGCGCGCACGCCCAACGATGCGCGCGCGGTGCAGCCCAACCGGCCGCTGGACGGCATGGCGCTCGGCTGGCCGGCCGACCCCGACGATCTCTTCGTCAACGACGACGGCTCGCCGGTGCGCATCGACAAGGCGTTCTCGTGGGAATACCCGCTCTCGGTGCACGGGCTGATGCACAACGTCATCACCAATGCCTGGCGCGGCGACCCGTACCGCATCGACACGCTGCTCATCTTCATGGCCAACATGTCGTGGAACTCCACGATGAATACGGTCGAAGTCAGGAAGATGCTCGAGGACCGCGACGAGAACGGCGAGCACAAGATCCCGTTTCTCGTCGTTGCCGATGCCTTCCACTCGGAGATGACGGCGTTTGCCGACCTGATCCTGCCCGACACCACCTACCTCGAGCGCCACGACGTGATGTCGATGCTCGACCGGCCGATCAGCGAGTTCAGCGGTCCGGTCGATGCCGTGCGCATCCCGGTCGTGCCGCCCACCGGTGACTGCAAGCCGTTCCAGGAAGTGCTGATCGAACTGGGGTCGCGCCTGCGCTTGCCGACCTTCGTCACCAAGGAAGGCAAGCGCAAGTACCGCGACTACCCCGACTTCATCGTCAACTGGGAAACCGAGCCCGGCAGCGGCATCGGCTTCCTGGCCGGCTGGCGCGGCAAGGGCGGCGAGAAGTTCCTCATCGGTGAGCCCAACCCGCGCCAGTGGGAGATGTACGAGCAGCACGACTGCGTCTACCACCACGAGTTGCCGCTCAGCTACCAGTACATGCGCAACTGGAACCAGGGCTACCTGGAATGGAGTCGCGCCAACCGCATCACGCGCTATGCCGAGCCGATCCTGATCCACCTCTACTCCGAGGTGCTGCAGCACTTCCGCGCCGCCGCGCAGGGCCGCGGCATCACGCGCAAGCCGCCGCCGCACCTGCGCGAGCGCGTCGCCACCTACTTCGACCCGCTGCCCTTCTACTACGAGCCGCTGGAGTCGCATGTCACCGACAAGCATCGATTCCCCCTGACGGCGGTGACGCAGCGGCCGATGGCGATGTACCACTCGTGGGACTCGCAGAATGCCTGGCTGCGCCAGATCCACACCTACAACCTGCTGCACATCAATACGCAGACGGCGCGCGAGGCCGGCATCGCCGATGGCGATTGGGTGTGGGTCGAGTCGCCCTGGGGGCGCGTGCGCTGCCAGGCGGCGCATTCGCAGGCCGTCGAGCCGGGCACCGTGTGGACCTGGAATGCGATCGGCAAGGCCGCCGGCGCGTGGAACCTCGAGCCCGATGCCAACGAGTCGCGCGCCGGTTTCCTGCTCAACCACCTCATCAGCGAAGAGCTGCCCGTACGCGGCAGCGAGATGCGCATCTCCAACTCCGACCCCGTCACCGGCCAGGCCGCCTGGTACGACGTGCGCGTGCGCGTCGTCAAGGCCGAGGCCGGTGACGCGCCTCACACCGAGCCGCGCTTCGAGCCGCTGCGCCGCTATCCGGGCATGTCCGAGCGACCACGCGAATTGAACTCGCTCTCGAAGTGGGCGGCGACCTTCTCGACGAAGGGGCGGCGATGAGCAGGCGCCAGCTCGCCCTGGTCATCGACCTCAACGTCTGCGTTGGTTGCCATGCCTGCGTCACGAGCTGCAAGGAGTGGAACACGAGCGGCGCGGCCGGGCCGATGAGCGACCAGCGGCCTTACGGTGCCGACCCCAGCGGCACATTCTTCAACCGGGTGCAGACCTTCGAGATCGGCGAGTTCCCGTACACCGAGACCGTGCACTTTCCCAAGAGCTGCCTGCACTGCGAGGATCCGCCGTGCGTGCCGGTGTGTCCCACCGGCGCCTCCTACAAGCGCGAGGAAGACGGCATCGTGCTCGTTGACTACGACAAGTGCATCGGCTGCAAGTACTGCAGCTGGGCCTGTCCTTACGGCGCGCGCGAGATCGACGAGAACCAGAAGGTGATGAAGAAGTGCACGCTGTGCGTGGACCGCATCTACGACACCCGGCTGCCCGAGGCCGAACGCCAGCCCGCCTGCGTCATGGCCTGCCCGACGTCGGCGCGCATCTTCGGCGACATCCATGATCCGCAAAGCGACGCCGCGCGGGCCATTCACGAGAACGGTGGCTATGCGCTGATGCCCGAGTGGGGCACCCAGCCGGCCAACCACTACCTGCCGCGCCACAAGACGCGGCTGCGCATCCACGAGGACGAGCTCGTGCGCGCCGACAACCCGCTGCGCGCCGAGGGGCACCTGCCGCGGCCCGCACCCGGCGCGTCGACGATGGAAGACGCCAGCTTCTGAGGCCGCACAGGTGAATCCGGCTTTCTCCGTCATCTTTCTCACGACGCTGATCGGCGCAGCCCAAGGGCTGTTCCTCACCCTGTTCGCGGCCGAGCTGGCCGGTTGGGCTGGACGCGGCGGCATCGGACTCGGCTTCTTCGCGCTGGGCGGCAGCATCGCGCTCCTGCTCACCGCCGCCGGACTGGCGGCTTCGTTTGCGCACCTCGGACGGCCCGAGCGCGCCTGGCGCGCCGCGGCGATGTGGCGTACGTCGTGGCTGTCGCGCGAGGTCATCGTGCTGCCGTTGTTCATGGCCGGCGTGTTCTTCTGGACGCTGGGTCACTTCAGCGGCGCCTACGCCACGGCGGCGCTGGGTACGGTGACGGCGCTGCTCGCGCTCGTGCTCTTCGTGTGCACGGCGATGATCTACGCCAGCATCCGCTTCCTGCAGGAGTGGGCGAGCGCCTATACGCTGGCGAACTACACGTTGCTCGGGCTGGCCAGCGGCAGTGTGCTTGCGTCGGCGCTGGCCGGCTTTCGCGCCCCGGCGCTGGTGCCGCCCATCGCCCAGGCCGCACTCGCGCTGACGGCTTCGGCGCTGCTGAGCCGCTCGCTGTCGCTCGCGCGCAATGCGCGCCTCGTGCCGCGTTCCACCGTGCAAAGCGCGATCGGCGTTCGCCATCCGGTGATCCGCCAGCGCGCGATGGGTTTCATGGGGGGCTCGTTCAACACGCGCGAGTTCTTCCACGGCCTCGCCCCGGGTGCGCTGAGGCAGCTGAAGTGGTGGTTCCTCGCCGCTGCCTTCGCGTTGCCGGCGGCGCTCGTCGCACTCGTGCTCTGGGCGGGCTTCGGCGCGACCACGGACCAGTGGCTGCTGGCGCTCGCGTTCGCGGTGCAGTACGTCGGGCTGCTGATCGAGCGCTGGTTCTTCTTCGCGCAGGCGCGGCATCCGCAGAACCTGTACTACCAGGCGGTGGCCTGATGCGCGCGCGGTCCCTCTGGCTCACCACCGGCGCCCTGCTCGCCGCTGCCGGGCCGGCCCTGGCGGCCGCACCGGCAGCCAGCGCATCCTGGCCCTGGTGGGTGTGGCCGATCGGCTTGTTCTTCGCCTGCTTCCTGATGGGCATCCTCGCGGTGCCGGCCGGCATCGGCGGCGGCACGCTGTTCGTGCCCATCGTCGGCAGCTTCTTCCCGTTCCACCTCGACTTCGTGCGTGGCGCCGGCCTGCTGGTGGCGCTGGCCAGCGCGCTGGCCGCCGGTCCGATGCTGCTGCGCGGCGGCCTGGGCAGCCTGCGGCTCGCGCTGCCGCTGTCGCTGCTGGCCTCGGCCTCTTCGATCGGCGGCGCGATGCTCGGCCTGGCGATGCCGGTGGCGGTGGTGCAGATGCTGCTCGGCGGCCTCGTGCTCGGCATCGTGGCGTTGATGTTCGTCTTCAAGAAATCCGAGATCCCGCACGTGGCGCGCCCCGACGCGCTGTCGCAGGCGCTGGCGCTCAACGGCATCTTCATCGACGCGGCCTCGGGTCGCCAGGTGCCGTGGCATGTGCATCGCACGGTGCCCGGGCTGCTGCTGTTCCTCGGCATCGGCGTGCTGGCCGGCATGTTCGGCATCGGCGCCGGCTGGGCCAACGTGCCGGCGCTCAATCTGCTCATGGGCGCGCCGTTGAAAGTGGCCGCAGGCACCTCGGGCCTCGTGCTGTCACTGGTGGATTCTTCGGCGGCCTGGGTCTACATCAACAAGGGCGCCGTGCTGCCGCTGATCGCCGTGCCGTCCGTCGTGGGCATGATGCTCGGTGCGAAGATCGGCGCGCGGCTCTTGAACGTGCTGAGGGGCGCGGTGATCCGCCGCCTCGTGATCGCCGTGCTGCTGTTCGCCGGCGCGCGGGCGTTGCTCAAAGGCCTGGGGGTCTGGCCATGAGCCCGCCGGGCCGCCTCGGACCCGAAGGGTCCACGCGCGTGGACCGGGGCGAATACCGGAATGCGCAGCCCGAAGGTAGTCCAGTGAGCCCGCCGGGCCGCCCGAAGGGCGAATACCGTGCGGAGCACGAAGGTACTCCAGTGGGCGCTCAGCAAACCTCTTCAGGCCGGCCCGCGCCGGGCTCGGTGAAGCAGCCGCCCGAGCAACAGCGCTATGCGACGCTGCTCGACCGCCTCACGCGTGTCGGCCTCGCGGTGCTGGTGCTGAGCTTTGCCGCCTACCTGCTTGAGTTGATGCCGCCGCGCGTGGCGCCGGAGCGCCTGCCGCAATTGTGGACGCTGCCCGTGGAGCAATACCTGCAGCAGACCGGCACGCCGGTCGGTTGGGGCTGGATCTCGTTGCTGCGACACGGTGACGTTGCCGCGCTCAGCGGCATCGTCATCTTGGCTGGCTGCTCGGCGCTGTGCCTGGGGGCGCTGGTGCCGCTGTACCTGCGGCGGCGCGAGCGCGCGTTTGCCGCCTTGTGCCTGGCCGAGATCGCGGTGATCGTGCTGGCGGCCTCGGGCCTGTTCGCGGGGGGGCACTGATGGCCGCCACCGGCTCGCCGCGGCTGCTGCTGGCCACCGAGCACACCGAGCAGGACCAGGGCGCGGAGAGGCTGGCCTTCGACCTGGCGCGGCGCGCCGGCGCACCGCTGGCCGCGGTGCTGCCGGTCGCCTTCAACGCCGAGTTCGAGTCGGCCGCGCCCGAGCTGGCCGCGCGCGCCGACGCCGAGGTCGCTTCACGCCGCCTCGCGCTCGAGGCGGCCGCCGGCGGCGCGGGCGTCGAGCTCGACCTGGCCGTGCGCCGGGGTGCGGAGCTCTACGCCGAGATCGTCGAGGAGGCGCGCGAGCGGGCCAGCGATTGCATCGTCATCCGCCATCGCGGCAAGCGCAGCCTGCTGGCCAACCTGCTGATGGGCGAGATGGTGGCCAAGGTGGTCGCGCACGCGCCCTGCAGCGTCCTGGTCGTGCCGCGCGAGGCCGCGCTGTGGCGGCGCGGCGTGCTGCTCGGGCTGGACCCGCAGCAACCCGACCTGACCGCGCTGGGCCGCGCCCTCGGGCTGGCGGGCGACTTCGCAGTGCCGCTGCATGTGGTCAGCGTCGCACCGCATGCGCATGCGCAGGCGCGGTCCGATGCCGAGCGGGTACTGCAGCATGCGCTTGCGCAGGCCGCGACAAGCCGGCCCGGCGTGCCCACCGGCGGCGAAGTGCGCGTGGGCACGGTGCATGCAGAGCTGATCGCCGCCGCCGGCGCGCAGGGCGCCGACCTGCTGGTGATCGGACGCCACGGCGGCGGCGCGATCGCGCGCGCCTGGATCGGCGGCGTCGCGCAGAAGGTGATTGGCCTGGCCACATGTCCCGTACTGGTCCATGTCCCCCCGTCCTCGACGACCCAGCGATGAGCGAAACCCATGAGCGACGCCCTTACCTACCTCGTTAAGGCCCGGCCCGATGCGGTGGGCCACTACTTCGCCTTTCTGAAAAACTGCGGCAAGCACCTCGACCCGAAGACGCGCGACCTGATCAGCCTCATCACCAAGGTGCATGCGCAGACCGAGCGGGGGTTTCGCCAGTACCTCGGCCGGGCGCTGCGCGACGGCTGCACGCCGATGGAGGTGCTGGATGCGCTGCTGATGGCCTTCCCGGCGCTCGGGCTGACCAAGATCGTGTGGGCCGTGGACATCATCCTCGCGATGGACCTGCCCGACTTCCAGCCGGGCGCGTTGCACGGTCCCGGTGGCGAAGGCGGCGAATGGCACGACGTGATGGCGGCGGACGAGCTCGCTCCCGGCGAGACGACGCGCGTCGAATGCGACGGGCGCGGCCTCTTCGTGCACCGCGTGCAGCGCGCGGCCGACACCGATGCCGGCGCCGCCACCGATGCCGGCAGCGACGACGACACCGCCGAGTGGCGTGTCTACGACAGCCGCTGCCCGCACCAGACCACCAACATCCCGCACTTGGCCCTGTCGGGGCACACGCTGACCTGCCCCAAGCACGAGTGGGTCTTCGACATCAGGAGCGGCGCGTGCGTCGCGAAGGGCACGAGTCCGCTCAAACGCTGGCCAGGCAAGATCGTCGACGGTCGACTGCTGGCGCATTGGTAGGGCCGAGCAGACGCGGCCGTTCGCCCATCCCGGGCTTCATCACGACATTCATATGAGGAGATGCGCATGCAACGATATAGAACTCCCGCCGTCCGCAGAGCCCTGCGCCTGAGCGCGCTCGCGGCCGCGGCCATGCTCGCAACGCCGTCCTGGGCCACCAACGGCTACTTCCCGCACGGCTACGGCCTCAAGGCCAAGGGCATGGGCGGCGCCTCGCTCGCGCTGGCGCAAGACAGCCTGGGTGGCGCCACCAACCCCGCCGCCATGGTGTGGGCCGGCGAGCGCGCCGACCTCGGCATCGACGGCTTCATGCCGAAGCGCGATGCCGAGCGCAGCGGCGCCGGCTTCGCGACGCTGAACGGCCAGGTGTCGAGCGACAAGGAGTTGTTCTGGGTGCCCGAGGCCGGCTTCAACCGCATGCTCGGCGCCAACCTCTCGCTCGGCGTCTCGATCTACGGCAACGGCGGCATGAACACCACCTACCCGCAAGGCAACTTCAACTGCGGCGGCGGGCCGGCCAACATGCTGTGCGGCAGCGGCACGCTCGGCGTGGACCTGTCGCAGCTGATCGTGGCGCCGACGGTGGCCTACAAGGTCGCGCCCGACCAGTCGCTCGGGGTGGCGCTGCTGCTCGGCTACCAGCGCTTCAAGGCCGAGGGCCTGCAGGCCTTCGACAACGCGCCGGGCTTTCCGCCCTTCACCGGCGCGCCAGGCAGCGTCACGAACAACGGCTACGACAGCTCCACGGGCATCGGCGTGCGCTTCGGCTGGCAGGGCAAGTTCGGCGCCTTCACGGCGGGCGCGGCCTACGCGCCGAAGATGAACATGAGCCGGTTCGACAAGTACAAGGGCCTGTTCGCGGGCAACGGCGACTTCGACATCCCTTCGCACTACGGCGTCGGCATCGCCTTCGCGGCGATGCCGAACCTCACGCTGGCGCTGGATGCCATGCGCATCAACTACAGCGACGTGCCGGCGGTGCACAACCCGAACTCGAACGCGGCGCCGCTCGGAGCCGCCAACGGCCCGGGCTTCGGCTGGCAGGACATCGACATCGTCAAGGTCGGCCTCTCATGGCAGGCGACGCCGGCGCTGACGCTGAGGGCCGGCTACAACCGCGGCGACAACCCGATCGGCAGTGCCGACGTGAGCTTCAACATCCTCGCCCCCGGGGTGATGAAGGAGCACTACACGGCCGGCTTCACGTTCATGGTCACGCCGGCGAGCGAGATCACCGCCGCGCTGATGGTGGCGCCGCGCCAGACGGTGACAGGCTCGTCGTTCTTCAATGCCGTGCTCGGCCCGGGCGCCGGCGGCAACGAGACCATCGGCATGAAGCAGAGTTCGTTCGGGCTCGCCTGGGGCTTCAGGTACTGACCGGGCGCCCCGGCGGTGCCGCATGGCGCTCGCGCAGCCAGGCGTCGCCGCGCTCGATGAGGAAGTAGCGGAAGGCCTCGGCGGCCGGCGAGAGCACGCGCGAGCCGAGGTGGACCACGTTCCACGTGCGCATCACCGGCGTGCCCTCGACCGGCAGCAGCTTCAGCAGGCCGTGCTGCATCTCGAGGGCCACGGTGTGCAGCGAGACGAAGCCGAGCCCGAGGCCGGCGATCACGGCCTGCTTGATCGTCTCGTTGCTCGGCAGCTCCATCGAGATGTGTGCCTCGACGCGGTGCTGCGCGAAGAAGGCCTCCATCACCGCACGCGTCCCCGAACCGACCTCGCGCACGATGAAAGTCTGCGCCGCCAGGGCCTGCGGCGGCACCTCGGCGTGCTCGAGCAACGGGTGCCCGGCCGGCGCGACGAAGGCGAGCGGATGCGTCGCGAAGGCCTCCGAGCGTGTCGCCAGCTCGCGCGGCGGCCGGCCCATCACCGCGAGGTCCACGTCGCCGGCGTTGAGCAGGGCGACCAGCTGCTCGCGGTTGGCGGCGATGCGCAGGCGCACGTCGACGCCGGGGTGCTCTTCGTGGAAGAGCGCCAGCAGGTGCGGCACGAAGTACTTGGCCGTCGTCACCATGCCGATGGTGAGCGCGCCCCGCTCGACGCGCTTCAGGCGCTGCATCGCGTCGTCGGCCTCCTTGAGCGCGGCGAGCAGCTTCTTGGCGTGCACGAGGAAGTACTCGCCGGCCAACGACAGCGAGACCGAGCGGCCATGCCGGTCGAACAGCGGCAGCCCGACCTGCGACTCCACCTCCTTGATCTGCATCGACACCGCCGGCGAGGTCAGGTGCAGCGCCTCGGCCGCGCGCGCCACGCTGCCCGCCCGCGCGACCTCGGCGAAGACCCGCAGCTGGCGGAAGGTGACGTTCATCGTTCAGCCTTACCTTAATACGAAGCAAAGGAAGTCTGACTTTACCTGAACACAACCGGCTCCTAGAGTGCCCCTCACCGCCCCGACCGCCCTCGACCGACCCCGAACCCCAGGAGCCCGAATGAACAAGCCCGCCGAGGAAGGCGTCATCACCGACGCGAAGAAGCGCTACAGCGCCGGGGTCCTCAAGTACCGCCAGATGGGCTACTGGGACGCCGACTACGTGCCCAAGGACACCGACGTGCTGTGCCTCTTCCGCATCACACCGCAGGAAGGCGTCGATGCGGTGGAGGCCGCCGCCGCCGTGGCCGGCGAAAGCAGCACGGCCACCTGGACGGTGGTGTGGACCGACCGCCTCACCGCCTGCGACAGCTACCGCGCCAAGGCCTACAAGGTCGAGCCGGTGCCGGGCAACCCGGGGCAGTTCTTCGCCTGGGTGGCCTACGACCTCGTGCTCTTCGAGGAGGGCTCCATCGCCAACATGACGGCGAGCCTGATCGGCAACGTCTTCAGCTTCAAGCCTTTGCGCGCCGCGCGGCTGGAGGACATCCGCATCCCGGTGGCCTACGTCAAGACCTTCAAGGGTCCGCCCACCGGGCTCGTCGTCGAGCGCGAGCGGCTGGACAAGTTCGGCCGGCCGCTGCTGGGCGCCACCACCAAGCCCAAGCTCGGCCTCTCGGGCCGCAACTACGGCCGCGTCATCTACGAAGGCCTGAAGGGCGGGCTGGACTTCATGAAGGACGACGAGAACATCAACTCGCAGCCCTTCATGCACTGGCGCGACCGCTTCCTGTACGTGATGGACGGCGTCAACAAGGCCAGCGCCGCCACCGGCGAGGTGAAGGGCAGCTACCTCAACATCACCGCTGCGACGATGGAGGACATGTACGAGCGCGCCGAGCTCGCCAAGGAGCTGGGGTCGGTGGTGGTGATGGTGGACCTGGTGATCGGCTGGACCGCCATCCAGTCCATCGCCAACTGGGCGCGCAGGAACGACATGATCGTTCACATGCACCGCGCCGGGCACGGCACCTACACGCGGCAGAAGAACCACGGCGTGAGCTTCCGCGTCATCGCCAAGTGGCTGCGCCTGGCCGGCTGCGACCACCTGCACACCGGCACGGCGGTCGGCAAGCTCGAAGGCGACCCGATGACGGTGCAGGGCTACTACAACGTCTGCCGCGACAGCTTCACGAAGAAGGACCTGCCGCGGGGCCTGTTCTACGACCAGGACTGGGCCGACCTGAAGAAGGTGATGCCGGTGGCCTCGGGCGGCATCCACGCCGGCCAGATGCACCAGCTCCTGCACCTCTTCGGCGACGACGTGATCCTGCAGTTCGGCGGCGGCACCATCGGCCACCCGGCCGGCATCCAGGCCGGCGCGGTCGCCAATCGCGTGGCGCTGGAGTGCATGGTGAAGGCGCGCAACGAGGGCCGCGACATCGAGCACGAAGGCCCCGAGATCCTGAAGGCCGCGGCGCGCTTCTGCACGCCGCTGGCGCAGGCGCTCGACACCTGGAAGGACGTGTCCTTCAACTACGCCAGCACCGACACCAGCGACTACGCCGTCACGCCGGCGGTGGCCTGACTTCGCGCGCACGAGGAGCACTTCACCATGATGACCAACCCGACCGGCCGCCTGACGCAGGGCCAGTTCAGCTTCCTGCCCGACCTCTCGGATGCCGAGATCACGCTGCAGATCGCCTACGGCCTCGCGCGCGGCTACGCCTGGAGCGTCGAGTACACGGACGACCCGCATCCGCGCAACACGTACTGGGAGATGTACGGCATGCCGATGTTCGACCTTCACGCGCCCCCAGGCTCGCTTCGTTCGCTACCCCCCGAGGGGGCTGAGCCGGCTCGGGAAGGGCCCGTCGCCGGCTCCGATGCGGCCGGCGTGCTGGCCGAGCTGAAGGAGTGCCGCAAGGCCTTCCCGAACCACTACATCCGGCTGATGGCCTTCGACAGCACGCGCGGCGTCGAGAGCATCGCGATGAGCTTCATCGTCAACCGGCCGAAAGAGGAACCCGGCTTCGGCCTCGCGCGCACCGAGGGCGCGGGCCGCACGATGCGCTACCGCATCAGCAGCTATGCCACCGACAAGCCCGAGGGCGAGCGCTACGGCGCCTGACGAGGAGACCGCCGTGCACCGCATCGCCCCCAGCATCCTCAGCGCCGACTTCGCCCGCCTGGGCGACGAGGTGCGGCGCGTCATCGCCGCCGGCGCCGACTGGATCCACTTCGACGTGATGGACAACCACTACGTGCCGAACCTGAGCATCGGCCACGGCGTGGCGCAGTCGCTGAAGCGCCACCTGAAGCGCGCTGACGGCACGCCGGTGCCGCTGGACGTGCACCTGATGGTCGAGCCGGTCGATGCGCTGGCCGAGCGCTTTGCCGAGGCCGGCGCCGACCTCATCAGCTTCCACCCCGATGCCACGCGCCACGTCGACCGCACGCTGCAGGTGATTCGCGGCGCCGGCTGCAAGGCGGGCCTCGCCTACAACCCGGCGGCGCCGCTCACCGGGCTGGAGTGGGTGATCGACAAGGTCGACCTCGTGCTCGTGATGAGCGTGAACCCCGGCTTCGGCGGCCAGAGCTTCATCGACAGCGCGCTGCGCAAGATCGAGCAGGCGCGCCGCCTCATCGAGGCCAGCGGCCGCGACATCCGGCTCGAGGTCGACGGCGGCATCAAGGTCGACAACATCCGCCGCGTCGCCGACGCGGGCGCCGACACCTTCGTCGCCGGCAGCGCGATCTTCGGGCAGCAGGACTACGCGGCGGTGATGGCAGCGATGCGCGCCGAGCTCGCGGGCGCGCACGCGGCGCAGGCGCTGGCGGCCTGACGCCTGCCGCAGACGAAGGGACCGCCATGGCGACGCCGCTGTACGCGATCCCCGGTGCGCCGCAGGGTGCCCGGGCGGCACCGGCGGTACCGGCGGGTGCGAATTCACCTACGGCACCGGCAGCACCGGCGGCGCCTGCAGCTGCGGCACGCACGGTCGCCGAGGTGCTGCGCGAAAGCCAGGTCGAGACCGTGCTCGCGGAGCTCGACACCGACCTCGTCGGCCTGGTCCCCGTCAAGCAGCGCATCCGCGACATCGCCGCGCTGCTGGTGATCGACAAGCTGCGCCTGAACCTCGGGCTGCAGGCCCAGGGCCTCAGCCTGCACATGAGCTTCACCGGCAACCCCGGCACCGGCAAGACGACGGTGGCCATGCGCATGGCGCAGATCCTGCACCGCCTGGGCTATGTGCGCAAAGGCCACCTGGTGGCCGTGACGCGCGACGACCTCGTCGGCCAGTACATCGGCCACACGGCACCGAAGACGAAGGAGGTGCTGAAGAAGGCCATGGGCGGCGTGCTCTTCATCGACGAGGCGTACTACCTCTACCGGCCCGAGAACGAGCGCGACTACGGCCAGGAAGCGATCGAGATCCTGCTGCAGGCGATGGAGAACCAGCGCGACGACCTCGTCGTGATCCTCGCCGGCTACAAGGACCGCATGGACACCTTCTTCCAGAGCAACCCGGGCCTGAGCAGCCGCGTCGCGCACCACCTCGACTTCCCCGACTACTCGCTGCAGGAGCTGGCGACGATCGCCACGCGCATGCTCGGCGGCATGAACTACGGCTTCGGGCCGGGCGCGCGCGAGGCCTTCGACGAGTACCTCGCGCGCCGCATCGCGCAGCCGCACTTCGCCAATGCGCGCAGCGTGCGCAACGCGCTGGACCGCGCGCGCCTGCGCCAGGCGAGCCGCCTGTTCGCCGACCCGGCAGGCCGTGACCGCGAGCTCACGCGCGAAGACCTGAGCACGCTGGCAACCGAGGACATCCGCGCCAGCCGGGTCTTCGGCTGCTGAGCCCCGCGACCTTCGATCGCCGACGCAGTTCGCACCGACGCACCGACGCATTCACCCCCGAGATCTTCACCCGGACTCCCACCATGCCGCTCTCCGGACGCTGGACCCTCACCCGCTACCTCATCGAGGAGCGGCGCCGCTTCCCCGGCGCGAGCGGCGACTTCAACGCCCTCGTCCTCGACGTGGCGCTGGCGTGCAAGGCCATCGCGCGCATCGTCGCCTTCGGCACGCTGCCCGGCACGCCCGACACGCTGGGAACGGCGCTGCATGCCGGCCAGCCGCCCGGCGCGGCAACGGGCGGCGAGGTCAACGTGCAAGGCGAGGTGCAGAAGCCCCTGGACGTGTTGTCCAACGCGATCTTCGTGCGCACGAACGAGTGGAACGGCCACCTCGCCGGCCTCGCCAGCGAGGAGATGGAGGGGCCGCAGCAGATCCCCGCCAGCTACCCGCGCGGCAAGTACCTGCTGCTGTTCGACCCGCTGGACGGCAGCAGCAACATCGACGTCAACGGCGCCGTCGGCAGCGTCTTCTCGGTGCTGCGTGCGCCGCAGGACGTGATCGACAGCGGGCGCGACGTCATCGAGGCCGATTTCCTGCAGCCCGGCGCCGCGCAGGTGGCCGCCGGCTACGCGATCTACGGCCCGAGCACGATGCTCGTGCTGAGCGTGGGCAACGGCGTCGCCGGCTTCACGCTCAACCCCCACCTGGGCGAATTCGTGCTCTCGCACCCGGGCATCCAGGTGCCCGAGGAGACGCAGGAGTTCGCCATCAACTCCAGCAACAGCCGCTTCTGGGAGCCGCCCGTCAAGCGCTATGTCGACGAGTGCCTGGCCGGCAGGACGGGCCCGCGCGGCAAGGACTTCAACATGCGGTGGATCGCCAGCATGGTGGCCGAAGCGCACCGCATCCTGATGCGCGGCGGCGTCTTCATGTACCCGCGCGACACCAAGGATCCCGCCAAGCCGGGCCGGCTGCGTCTCCTGTACGAGGCCAATCCGGTGGGCTTCATCATGGAGCAGGCGGGCGGCCGCGCCAGCACGGGCCGCCAGCCGGTGCTCGGCGTCAAGCCGAGCGCGCTGCACCAGCGCATCGGCCTCGTCTTCGGCAGCAAGTCGGAGGTCGAGCGCATCGAGCGCTACCACCACGAGCCGGTGCCCTCGGATGCACCGGCACCGCTGTTCGCGCCGCGCAGCCTCTTTCGTGCTTGACCGTGGTTGACCGTAGCTGACCGCGGTTGATCACGAAACGCGAGCAGGCGCCGCGCCCGACCCCCACTTCCCGATCGCCTCGAGAGGCCCCCGGCATGTCGCAGAAGCATCCCATCATCGCCATCACCGGCTCCTCCGGGGCCGGCACCTCGTCGGTGACACGCACCTTCGAGAACATCTTCCGCCGCGAGGGCGTGAAGGCCGCCGTCGTCGAAGGCGACAGCTTCCACCGCTACGACCGCAAGGAGATGCGGCTGCGCCAGGCCGAGGCCGAGCGGCAGGGCGACAAGCACTTCAGCCATTTCAGCGAGGCGAACAACCTGTTCGCCGAGCTCGAGCAGCTGTTCCGCAGCTATGGCGAGAGCGGCACCGGCCGGCGCCGCAAGTACCTGCACGACCCGGTAGAGGCGGCGCCGTACAAGCAGGAGCCGGGCACCTTCACGCCCTGGGAAGACGTGCCCGCCGGCACCGACATGCTGTTCTACGAGGGCCTGCACGGCGCCGTCGTCACACCGGACGTGAACATCGCCCGGCACCCGGACCTGCTGATCGGCGTCGTGCCGGTCATCAACCTGGAGTGGATCCAGAAGCTGTACCGCGACAAGAACGTGCGCGGCTACACGGCCGAAGCGGTCACCGACACCATCCTGCGCCGCATGCCCGACTACGTGAACTTCATCTGCCCGCAGTTCGCGCACACGCACGTGAACTTCCAGCGCGTGCCGGTGGTGGACACCAGCAACCCCTTCATCGCGCGCGACATCCCGAGCGCCGACGAGAGCGTGTGCGTGATCCGCTTCGCCAACCCCAAGGGCATCGACTTCCCCTACCTGCTGAACATGATCAACAACTCGTGGATGAGCCGCGCCAACACCGTCGTCGTGCCCGGCGGCAAGATGGAGCTGGCGATGCAGCTCATCTTCACGCCCTTCATCTGGCGCATGATCGAGCGCAAGCGCGCCGCGCTGGGGGTGCTGTGATGGCTGCTCCACTTGCCGCCGGCACCGAGCGCGTGCTGCGCCCCGAGCGCGGCGTCTTCGACCCGATGGCCAATGCGCTGCGCGCGCTCGCCATCGACGCCGTGCAGAAGGCCAACTCCGGCCACCCCGGCGCGCCGATGGGCATGGCCGAGATGGCGCTCGCCCTGTGGGGGCCGGGCCCGGCCGTGGCGGGCGTGCCGGGTCCCTCGCACCTGAAGCACAACCCGGCCAACCCGTCGTGGCCGGACCGCGACCGCTTCGTGCTCAGCAACGGCCACGCGTCGATGCTGCTCTACGCGCTGCTGCACCTCACGGGCTACGCCTTGCCGGTCGACGAGCTCCAGCGCTTCCGGCAGCTGCACAGCCTGACGCCGGGCCACCCGGAGGTCGGCCTCACGCCCGGCGTCGAAACCACCACCGGCCCGCTCGGCCAGGGCCTGGCCAATGCCGTGGGCATGGCCCTGGCCGAGAAGCTGCTGGCCGAGCGCTTCAACCGGCCCGGGCATTCGATCGTCGACCACCACACCTATGTCTTCCTCGGTGACGGCTGCCTGATGGAAGGCATCAGCCACGAAGCGTGTTCGCTGGCCGGTGTGCTGGGCCTCGGCAAGCTGGTGGCGCTGTACGACGACAACGGCATCAGCATCGACGGCCCCGTGGCGGGCTGGTTCGGCGACGACACGGCGGCGCGCTTCCGCGCCTACGGCTGGAACGTGATCGGGCCGCTCGACGGCCACGACATCGCAGCGGTCGCCGCGGCGATCGAGCAGGCGAAGAGGGACCCCGCCGGAGAGCGCGGCAACGCGCCCACGCTCGTCATCTGCCGCACCACCATCGGCCGCGGCTCGCCGGCGCGCGCCGGCACGGCCAAGGCGCATGGCGAGCCACTCGGTGCCGAGGAGATCGCGGCCACGCGTGCGGCCATCGGCTGGACCGAGCCGCCCTTCGTGATCCCCGCGGCCATCGGCGCGCGCTGGAATGCGCGGGCGCAGGGCGCGGCGCGCGAGGCCGCGTGGTCCGGGCGGCTGGCCGCCTATCGCCAGGCGCACCCGCAACTCGCCGCCGAGTTCGAGCGGCGCATGGCCGGCGAGTTGCCGGCCTCGTTCGATGCGCAGCTTGCGGCCCTGCTGGCCGAGAGCGGCGACAGCGGCGCAGGCAGCGAGAGCATCGCCACGCGCAAGGCCTCGCAAAAGGTGCTCGCGCAACTGGCGCCGCACCTGCCCGAGCTGCTCGGCGGCAGCGCCGACCTCACCGGCAGCAACCTCACCGACTTCCCGGGCTGCGGCCGCGTGCAGGCCGAGGCGCGCCAGGCCGGCAACGGCCGCCACCTGCACTACGGCGTGCGCGAGTTCGGCATGGCGGCGGTGATGAACGGCCTCGCGCTGCACGGCGGCTTCATTCCCTACGGCGGCACCTTCCTCACCTTCAGCGACTACAGCCGCAACGCCATCCGCATGGCCGCGCTGATGAAGCAGCGCGTGGTGCACGTCTTCACGCACGACAGCATCGGCCTGGGCGAAGACGGCCCGACGCACCAGGCCGTGGAGCACGCGGCGAGCCTGCGCCTGATTCCGCGCCTGGACGTCTGGCGCCCCTGCGACCTCGCGGAAACCGCCGTCGCCTGGGGCCAGGCGCTGGCGGCGCGCGATCGGCCGAGCGCGCTCCTGCTGTCGCGCCAGAACCTCGCGCCGCAGGCACGCAGCGCCGAGCAGCTGCGGCAGGTGCAGCGCGGCGGCTACGTGCTGAGCGAGCGGCCCGCGCCGAGGGCCGTGCTGCTGGCCACGGGCTCCGAGGTGGCGTTGGCGATGGCCGCGCAGCGCCTGCTCGATGCCGAGGACCTGCCGGTGCGCGTGGTGTCGCTGCCCTCGAGCACGACCTTCGACCGCCAGGACCACGCCTGGCGACGCGATGTGCTGCCCCCGGCCTTGCCGCGTTTCGGCGTCGAGGCGGGTGTCACGCGCTGGTGGGGGCAGTACGGCTGCGTGGCCGCGCTCGGCGTCGACAGCTTCGGCGAATCGGCGCCCGGGCCGGAGGTATACCGGCACTTCAACCTCACGGCCGAGGCGCTGGCCGATCTCGTGCGGCGGCATCTCGCGCCGTCGACCTCGCACGCGCCGGCGCCGGCCGGTGCCGCGGTGGCTTGAAGCCGGCGCCGGCCGGCGCCGCGGTGGCTTGAAACCGGCGCCCGCCGGCGCCGCGGTGGCTTGAACCCGACGCCCGCCGGCACCGCGCCGGCCTGAACCCGACAGGCGGAGAAGGACACATGCTGCAAGCCCTGCTCTGGGACGTGGACGGCACGCTCGCCGAGACCGAACGCGACGGTCACCGCGTGGCCTTCAACCGCGCCTTCGAATCGATGGCCCTGCCCTGGCGCTGGAGCGAGACGGACTACGGCATGCTGCTGCGCATCACCGGCGGGCGCGAACGCATCCTCGCCGACATGCGCCGCCGCGCCGAGGCACCGGCACTCGCCGACGAACGCCAGGCCCTGGCGCGCGAGCTGCACCGGCGCAAGAACCGCCTCTACGCCGAACTCGTGCGCGAGGGCGCCGTCGCCCTGCGCCCCGGCGTGCCCGAGCTCATCGACGAGGCGCTGGCCGCGGGCCTCCTGCTCGGCATCACCACCACCACCAGCCGCAGCAACGTCGAAGCTCTGCTCGAACGCCATCTCGGCAGGCGCTGGGCGAGCCGCTTCGCGGTCGTGCTGTGCGGCGAGGACGTGGCGGCCAAGAAGCCCGACCCCGAGGTCTACCTGCGCGCGTTGGCCGCCTTGCGCATCGGCCCGCTGCAGGCGCTGGCCATCGAAGACTCGCCGGGCGGCGTGGCCGCCGCATGCGCCGCCGAAGTGCCGGTGCTCGTGACGCGCAGCGCCTGCTTCGCCGACGACACCGTCGAAGGCGCCATCGCCATCGGACCGGGGCTGCACGAGCGCCGGGGCTGGACACCGCCGCTCGGTGACGCAGACGCCGGCACCGACGACGACGCCGGCACCGGCCGCGTCACGCTGGCTGACCTGCGGCACTGGCACACGCGCATGGAAAGCGTGTCGCAGTTCGGCTGAATGCGAGGCCGCGGCGCGATGCCGCCGCAGTTGCCTTCACCCGCGCCGCTTCCGCCGGCCCGTTTTCGAGTCCCGAGTCCACTCACTCCTGGAGTCTGCCCATGGCCCTCGTCTCGCTTCGCCAAGTCCTGGACCACGCCGCCGAACGCGGCTACGGCGTGCCGGCCTTCAACGTCAACAACCTCGAGCAGATCCACGCCATCATGGAAGCGGCCGAGGAGACGGCCGCGCCCGTCATCCTGCAGGCCAGCGCCGGGGCGCGCAAGTACGCCGGCGAGCCCTACCTGCGGCACATGGTGCTGGCGGCGGTGGAGGCACACCCCGACCTGCCCGTCGTGCTGCACCAGGACCACGGCGCTTCGCCGGCGGTGTGCATGCAGGCCATGCGATCGGGCTTCACGAGCGTGATGATGGACGGCTCGCTGCTCGAGGACGCGAAGACGCCGGCACCCTACGACTACAACGTCGAGGTGACGCGCCAGGTCGCGAAGCTCGCGCACGCGGTCGGCGTCTCCGTCGAAGGCGAGCTCGGCTGCCTCGGCTCGCTCGAGAGCGGGGAGGCGGGCGAGGAAGACGGCGTCGGCGCGGCCGGCAAGCTGAGCCACGAACAGCTGCTCACCGACCCCGCGCAGGCCGAGGACTTCGTCGCGCGCACGGGCGTGGACGCGCTTGCCATCGCCATCGGCACCAGCCACGGCGCCTACAAGTTCACGCGCCAGCCCACCGGCGACATCCTCGCCATCGCGCGCATCGCGGCCATCCACGACGCCGTGCCCGGCACGCACCTGGTGATGCACGGCAGCTCCAGCGTGCCGCAGGAGTGGCTGGCGATCATCCGCCGCTACGGCGGCGACATCAAGGAGACCTACGGCGTGCCGGTGGCCGAGATCCAGCGCGGCATCAAGAGCGGCGTGCGCAAGGTCAACATCGATACCGACATCCGCCTCGCGATGACCGGCGCGATGCGCCAGGTGTTCGCCGAGCAGCCCTCCGAGTTCGACCCGCGCCGTGCCCTGCTCGAGGCCAAGAAGGCCGCGCGCACGATCTGCAAGCTGCGCTTCGAGGCCTTCGGCTGCGCCGGGCAGGCGCCGCGCATCAAGCCGCTGCCGCTGGAGAAGATGGCGGCACGCTATCGCTGAGCCGCGTCTCCGGCTTTGCCGGCCTCGTCGGCTTGGGCCGCCTGAGCCGCCTGGGCCGCTTGGGCGGCGCGGTCCGCCGGCGCCGGGCAGGTGGGCAGCACCACCTCGAACTCCGCGCCGCCCGGCCCCGCCGGCCCCGCTGTGGCGGCCGCGCGCACCGTCAGGCTGCCGCCGTGGCGCTCGACGATGCCGTAGCTGATCGGCAGGCCCAGCCCCGTGCCCTTGCCCACCGCCTTGGTGGTGAAGAAGGGATCGAAGACCCGTGACAGGTTCTCGGGCGCGATGCCCGGGCCGTTGTCGCGGAAGACGAAATGCACGCGATCGGCCGTGCGGCTCTCGTCGATCCACAGCGCCGGTGGTGCGCCAGCACGGCCCGCTGAGCCCGCCGAGCCCGCCGAGGCCGAGGGCGCGGAGGCTGCGTCGTAGGCGTTCTGCACGAGGTTCATGAACACCTGCAGCAGCTGCCCCGAGCTGCCGAACACCCAGCACTCCGGCGCCTCGGCGAGCGGCCGGAAGTGCACCTCGAAGGCCGGCGCCGTGCCCTTGCGCACCCAGTGGATGGCGCGCTCCACCACGGCATGGATCTCCACCGGCTCGCGCTCCTCGCGGTCCATCGCCGAGAAGCGCTTCAGGCCGGCGACGATGTCGGCGGTGCGCTGCGCGCCCTCCAGCGTGCCTTCCATCAGCGAGGGCAGGTCGGCCAGCGTGTGGTCGATGCGCAGTTGCGTGCGCAGGGCCGCCAGCTGCGCCGGTGCCGTGCCGGCATGCACCGCCGCCACGTAGCGGTCCAGCCGCTGCGTGTAGCGGCGCAGCGCGTGCACGTTGCCGAGCACGAAGCTGATCGGGTTGTTCAGCTCGTGCGCCACGCCGGCCACGAGGCGCCCGAGCGAGGCCATCTTCTCGCTGTGCAGGAGCTGCTGCTGCGTGCGCTTGAGCGCCTCGTGCGCCTCGCGCAGCTGGTGGTAGGCGCGCTTCAGCTCGGCCATCGGCCGGCCGACGAAGACATGGCCGACGCGGCGGCCGGCGTTGTTCAGCCGCGGCGTGCAGTTGAAGTCCACCTGCACGCGCTGGCCGCGGCGGTCGAGCAGGTCCACCTCGAGCGTGGCACCGTGCCGCGCCGCCACCGTCCCGGTCACGGTCTTCAGGCGCTCGGCGCCCACCTCGTCGGCCATCAAGGCGGCAAAGGGCTGGCCGCGCAACTCGTCTTCGCTGCGGCCGACGAGCTCGTTGAGCGCCGCATTGGTCTCCTCGATGCACCCTTCGCGGTTGATGGCCACGAGCACGTCGCTCATGGCCGTGAGCAGGCTGAAGATGAACTGCTGCTGCTGCTCGAGCTCGGCGTTCTTGGCCTCCAGCGCCACCTCGTCGGCGACGAGGTGCTGGTAGACCTCTTCCATCTTGTGGATCACGTCGAGCCAGGTGTCCTCGTCCACGCCCTCCAGGCGCGAGGTGAACGCGGCTTCGCGCGCCGGCGCCTGCGCTGTTGCCGGCGCCGTTGCCTGCGCAGGTGCGGGCGCAGTGTCGGGCGCGGGTGCGGCCGGGGCCCTGTTCGCTGCCATTTCGCTGCTTGCCCGATGCCGTCAGTGCACCGTGCACACCATGCACGGGTCGAACGAGCGCACCACGTGCTGCACCGCCACCGGCGTGCTGTCGCCCTCGGCGACCGGCGTGCCGACGAGCGCCGCTTCCAGCGCGCCGGGCGTCCCGGCACCGTCGCGCGGCGAGAAGTTCCAGCTCGTCGGCGAGACGATCTGGTAGTTGGCGATGCGCCCCTGGCGCACCGTGACCCAGTGCCCGAGTGCGCCGCGGGCGGCTTCGGCCAGGCCCGCGGCCTGCCCCTCGGTGGGCAGGCGCGCGGGGCTGTGGAAAGGCTCGCCGGGGCGCAGCTCGGCCAGCCAGTGCTCGACCCAGGGGGTGACCTGCGCCAGCTCGTACAGCCGGGCCAGGACGCGCGCCAGCACGCCGCTGCCGCGGCGCGCCACGAGCTCGCGCAGCAGCGGGTTGCCGTGCACGAGCTGGCGCGCCAGCGCGCCGGTCTCCACCACCTGGCCTTGCAGGCGCGGCGCCTTGTTCCAGGTGTAGGCACCGGGCTTGTCGACCTGCGGCACGGTCTGCCCCTGGTGCGGGTGGCGCGCATCGGCCGCATCGCCGGCCAGCCAGGCGAAGGTGGCGTCCTCGCGCACCTGCTCCAGGGGCACCGGCCGCACCGTGCCGCCGGCGGCATCGAAGAGGCCCTGCGCCAGCGCCGGCTGGCCGGCCGGGCCGACGAAGGCGCCGTGGCTCAGGTAGCGCCCGGGCCCGCGGCCCAGCGTCGCGAGCTCCAGCTCGGCCGCGAGGGTGAGGAAGAGGCGCAGGTCGCCGCGCTGCGGGTCGCGCGCATGCCAGGCGTCGAGCGCCTGCAGCGAGGCGAGCGCCGTCACCTCCTCGAGCGGGGCGGCGAACAGCGTCTCCTCCAGGAAGGCGCGGAACTCGCGCACGCGCGCCAGCAGCCGCGTGCGCTCGCTCGCATCGAGCGCGCGCGAACTGCCGCCGGGCTGCACGCTGTGCGTATGCGGCCACTTGCCGCCGAGCGTGCCCAGCATCGTGAACCAGCGCTGGCGCGCCGCCAGTGCGGCGCGCGCGTGGCGGCCGCTCAGCGCCGCGAAGCGCTCGTGCACCGCCGCGAACCACGGCCGCTCGGCGTAGCACGGGCGCGCGAAGTCGGGCATGAAGAAGACGTAGAAGTGCGTCAGGTGGTCGGCCAGGTTCTCGCAGGCGAGCATCAGGTTCACGGCCAGCGCGCCGTTCGCCGGCGGCGCCTGGCCGGCGAGCGCCGCCAGCGCGCGCGCCGCGGCCACCGACTGCGAGACCGAGCAGATGCCGCAGATGCGCGGCACGATGACCAGGGCGTCGCGCGGGTCGCGCCCGACGAGCATGTTCTCGAAGCCGCGGTACATCGAGGCCACGACCTCGGCCCGCCGCACGCGGCCGCCGGCCGTCGTCAGGCGCACCTCGAGATCGCCCTCGACGCGGTTGAACGGGCCGACGACGAGGCGGGCCTCGGCCTCGTCGCGCGCGGCCCGGCCCGGCGGCGCGGCCGTGGGCGCAGCGGGCGTCGGCCTCATGGTGGCCGCACCGGCCGCGGGCGATTCGGGAGCGGCCACGTCATCGCCTCGTCTTGCGGATCGCCGGGGTCACGACGACATGGTCGGCGGTGGCATTGCTCTTCACGCGCCGCGGCGTCGCGCTCTTGGACAGCGAGGCCAGCGCCACGAACCAGGCCTTGGGCATGTCGGTGGGCAGGCCGATGGGAATGCCGGCGACCTTGGGCGTCTGGTCGAACGGGTGGCCCGGGTCCTGGAAGCCGGGCTCGGTGCAGCTGATGCAGGCATGACCGCCGCGCGTGCAGGAGCCCTCGCCGTTCCAGGGCCGGGTGTTGCAGTCGGCATGCGCCTGCGTGCCCTTGCAGCCCATGTGCTCCATCAGGCAGCCGAGGTCCGACGGTTGTTCGGCGCTCGCCTTGAACTCGTAGAACTCGTTGCGCGCGCAGCCGTGGTGCACCAGGTGGTCGGCGTAGAAGCGCGGGCGCTGCAGCGGGTCGAGATCGTCGGCACCGAAAGACCCCGCGGCCAGGGCCATCAGCGTGTCGAGCACCCAGCCCGGGTGCGTGGGGCAGCCGGCGATGTTGATGACCGGCAGCCCGCCGCGGGCGCGGAAGTCGGCGCCGAGCAGGCCGGCCTTGTGCTCGTCTTCGTACTGCAGGCCGCAGGCCTCGGTGGCGTTGGCGCCGCTGGCGGAGACGCCGCCCCAGGCGGCGCAGCTGCCCACCGCCGCCACGTGCGTGGCCACGCCCGCCAGGCGGCGCACCCAATGGATCATCGGCACGCCGGTGCCGGCGAGGACGTGGAAGCGGCCCGTGCCCAGCGGGCCGCGCAGCAGCGCCCCTTCGACGCAGAGCACGTCGAGCTTCTCGCGCCCGGCCAGGCAGTCGTCGAGCACGGCGAGCGACTCGGCGCCGCTTTGCAGCGACAGCGCCGGGTGCCACAGCAGGCGGATGCCGGCGGCGCGCAGCTGGCCCGCGAAGTCGGGCGTGTCGGCGCACAGCAGCGACATCGTGCAGCCGCCGCAACCGCCGCTCTGGAGCCACAACACGTTGAGCATGTCTTGCCCGGCAGGTCAGGAGTCAGGGGTCGGCGTCAGGGCGGGATCGCTCAGGCCCGCGACTCGATGCCGAAGCGCAGCAGCTTGGCGCGCAGCCCGACGCGGGACAGGCCCAGCTCCTCGGCCGCGCGCGTCTTGTTCCAGCGCAGGCGCAGCATCACCTCGCGCAGCAGCATCGCCTCGATGGCGTCGAGCCGCTCCTGCAGCGTGCCGCTGGCCGGCAGCGCGGGGCCGTTGGCCGCCGACGCCGCGCCGGTCTGGCCCTTGAGCAGGCGCGGCGAGAGCGAGGCGGCACGCACGACAGTCGCCCCGGCGGCGGCGGCGGCGGCGGCAGCAGCAGCGGCGCGCGGGCGGCCGTTGGCGCCGGGCTCGTCCGCATCGTCGGTGCCATCGGTGTCATCGGCCAGGGCGAGCGCGCGCGCGATCTCGTTGCGCAGCTCGCGGATGTTGCCCGGCCAGGGGTAGCCCATCAGCACGGCGCGCGCATCGTCGTCGAAACGCGCACCGGCGAGCCCGAGCTCGCGGCAGACATCGGCGAGCAGAGCCTCGGCGATCGGCACCACGTCGCCCGGCCGCTCGCGCAGCGGCGGCATCGAGAGCGTGAAGGCGGCGATGCGGTAGTACAGGTCCTCGCGGAAGCGGCCGGCGCGCATGTCCGCTTCGAGGTCGCGGTGGGTGGCGGCGATGACGCGCACGTCCACCGGCAGGGCGCGCGCCGCCCCCACCGGGCGCACCTCGCCTTCCTGCAGCACGCGCAGCAGCTTGACCTGGAAGAGCGGCGAGGTCTCGCCGATCTCGTCGAGGAAGATGGTGCCGCCGTGCGCGCGCTGCACGAGGCCGACATGGTCCTCCACCGCGCCGGTGAAGGCGCCGCGCTTGTGGCCGAACAGCTCGCTCTCGAGCAGCGTGTCGGGGATGGCGGCGCAGTTCTCGACCACGAACGGCCCGGCGTGGCGCGGCGAGGCGTAGTGGATGGCACGCGCCATCAGCTCCTTGCCGGTGCCCGATTCGCCCAGCAGCAGCACCGAGAGCTCGTGCCGGGCCACGCGCGCGGCGAGCCGGCACAGGCCGTCGAGCGGGCTGCCCTCGGCGCGCACGATGCGCGCGAAGTCGAACAGCCGCCGCGCCTGCGCCAGCCGCCGGCCCTGGCGCGCGCGCAGCACGCCGGGGCCGCTGCGCAGGTCGATCTCGAGGCGCTGCAGGCCGCTTTGCAGCGCGCTCGCCTCGATGGCGCCGCGCACCGTGCCCAGCAGGTGCTCGGGCACCCAGGGCTTGAGCACGTACTGGTAGATGCCGGCATCGTTGACGCCGGCGATGATGTCTTCGCTGTCGGCATAGCCCGAGATGACGATGCGCACCACCTCGGGCCAGCGCTCGCGCGTCTCCTTCAGGAACTCGACGCCGCTTTGTCCGGGCATGCGCTGGTCGCACAGGATCACCGCCACCTCGTGCCGCTCGAGCAGGCCGCGCGCGGCCTCGGCATCGCTGGCGCAGAGGATGCGGAAGTCCTCCTCGAGCGTGCGGCGCATCGCCTCGAGCGAGCGCACCTCGTCGTCGACGACGAGCACGAGCGGCAGCGGCGCGGCGAGGGTGGCAGGGGCGTCGGGGGCGTTCATGCGCGATCGTTCGAGGGGATCCTGGCCTCTCGGCCTCTTCAGCGGTGCAGCGCGATCTGGCGCGGCGTGCGCGCATGCGGCTTGCGATGCACGAAGTGGTGGCGCGCCACGTGGTAGCTGGGGTCGAAGCCGTAGAAGTTGCGCCGCATCTGCGCGAGCTCCTCGGCGCGATAGGCGGCCAGCGGCCTGGCGGCCTCGTCGGTGGCGCGGCGTGCGGCCTTGGCGCCGACCTGCACGGCGATGTCGGGGGCGGCGGCGAGTTGCAGCGCGCGCTGCCAGGCCAGCGCTTCGAAGGCCTGCAGCGCCGACGGCGCGGCGCCGTCCCCGGGCACGAGCACTTCGTCGGCCAGCCCGGCGCCGACCGCGGCGCGCGCACCCATGGGCAGCCGCTCGCGCATCAGCGAGCGCGCCTTCTCGGCGCCGGCGCGGCGCGGCAACAGGTAGGTCCAGTATTCGCTGCCGTGCAGGTTGCCCATGTTGCGGTAGTGCGGGTTCAGCACCACGCCTTCGCGCAGCCACACGCGGTCTGCGGCGAGCGCGAGGAAGCAGCCGCCGGCGCCGGCATTGCCACGCAGCACGCTCACCGTGAGGCGGTCGGTCATCTGCAGGATCGCCAGGCAGACGTCGTCCATCGCCTCGATGTGGCGCATCGAGGCGTCGGCGGCGCTGTCGTCCGCCGCGTGCGCAGCGGCCTCGATCTCGTGCAGGTGGATGCCGTTGCAGAAGAAGTCGGGCCCGCCGGCCAGCACGAGCACGCGTGCATCGCGGTGGCGTGCGAAGGCCAGGGCCTCGATCAGCCGCGCCGCCTGGCGCTCGGAGAGGGCGCCGTTGTGGAAGTGGAACTCGAGCCAGCCGACGCGGGCGCCCGGCGGCCCGCGCTCCAGGTAGCGCAGCTCGTCCCACTCTTCCTCGCCGCCGATGTCGTCGCGGTGCAGCGGCACGCCGAGCTCGGGCAGGCCGGCCGACTCGACGGCGAAGGCGCGCGTGGCGGGCAGCTTCAGCGCCGTCGCGGGCTCGCGGCCGCCGACGTCGCCGAGGTCGCCGGCGCCGAGCGCGCGAGTGCGCGCCATGTCGCGCCGGACATGGCCGATCCAGACCGCGCCGTCGCGCGTGCGCACGAGCAGGCCGGGCCCGCGCCGGCCCAGCACCGTGCCCGGCGCCGCCTCGTCGAACGCCGGCACCCAGGCACGCGTTCGCGCCGTCGTCTCGTGCGCGTCGAACAGGCGGCAGGGCTCGCCGAACAACGCGCCCTGCGCACCCGGGTGGCTGTCGGCGCTGCGGATGCGGCGCAGCACCTCCGCGCTGCCCTGGCGCTGCCAGTCGATGGCGCGTTGCCCAGGACCCACCGGCGGCTGCCACCCGAGGCCGGCCAGCGCCGGTGCCGCCACCGGCGCCGGCACCGCCGAGCCCGGCACCACGCGCGCCAGCGCCTCCATCACCGCGGGCACGGCGGCCTCGCACACGGCGCGCCGGTACAGGCTCGCCTTGTCCAGGCCGTCGGGCACGGCAAAGCCGCGCCAGGCCCACACCGGGCCGGCATCGAAGTCCTGCACCGCCTGCAGCACCGTCACGCCCCACTCGCGCCGGCCCTGCAGCAAGGCCCAGTCGAGCGCCGCGGGCCCGCGGTCGCCCGGCGGCCCGGGGTGCACGACGAGGCACAGCCGCCGCGACCACACCGACTCGGGGATGCGCCGCTTCAGGAACGGGGCGATCACCACCTCGGGGTTCCACAACGCCACCGCCTCTTCGGTGACGGCATCGGCGATGTCGAGCTCCACCGAGACCTCGTGGCCGGCTTCGCGCAGCGCGACGAAGAGGCGCTGCGCGAGGCTGTTGAAGGCGTGCGCGAGGAGCAGGATCTTCACGGTGCGGCGGCGTGCGGCGGGCGGCGGGCGACTTGATGAGTGGCCGAGTGCTGCCGTGCGGCGCTCAGCAGATGCGCGGCAGCGGCTCGCCCGAGAGCCAGTCGACGACGCGCCTGCCGCCGAAGCGCGTGGCCATCTGCACGAAGCGGTGCGCGTCCTCCTGCACGACGCCGATGCGCGCGGCCTCGCGCCCGAGCGGGTGTTCGCGCATCGCGGCGAGCACCGCGCCGGCGTGCGCCGGCGCGACGATGGCGACGAGCTTGCCCTCGTTGGCGATGTACAGCGGGTCGAGCCCGAGCAGCTCGCAGGCCGCCTCCACCTGCGCCCGCACCGGAACGGCCGCCTCCTCGAGCAGCATGCCCACCGACGACTGGCGCGCGATCTCGTTGAGCGTCGTCGCCAGCCCGCCGCGCGTGGGGTCGCGCAGCGTGCGCACGGCGCCCTCGGGCGCGGCGGCCAGCATCGCCGCGACGAGGCCGTGCAGTGCCGCGGTGTCGCTCTCGATGGTGGTCTCGAACTCCAGCGACTCGCGCAGCGACAGGATGGCCACGCCATGGTCGCCGATGGGGCCGGAGACGAGCACGACATCGCCGGGTCGGGCATTGGCGCCGCCGATCTCGCGGCCGATGGGCACGACGCCGACGCCGGTGGTGCTGATGAACACGCTGTCGCCCTTGCCCTGCTCCACCACCTTGGTGTCGCCGGTGACCACCGCGACGCCGGCCTCGCGCGCGGCGGCGGCCATCGAGTCGGCGATGCGCTTCAGGTCGGCGAGCGCGAAGCCCTCCTCGAGGATGAAGCTGGCCGCCAGGTACAGCGGCCTGGCGCCGAGCATGGCCACGTCGTTCACGGTGCCGTGCACGCTGAGGCAGCCGATGTCGCCGCCGGGAAAGAACAGCGGCGAGATGACATGCGCGTCGGTGGCCATGACGAGCCGGTGCCCGGCCGGGATGTCGAGCAGTGCGCCGTCGTTGCCTTGCCGGAGCGCGGCGTTGTCGAAGGCGCGCGCGAAGATCTCCTCCACCAGCTGCGCGCCGGCACGGCCGCCGGCGCCGTGGTTCATGTCCACGCGGCCGTGCTTGATGTCGAGCGGGCGGATGTAGTCGGGCTTCTTCATCGCGTCATCGGTTCAGCGCTTCATCGATTCATCCGCAAGGGGCGCTGCGAATCCGGCCCCTCAGTCGGCTGCAGCGGTCGCTGCGGCCGCCTCCGACACCACGGCGATGTCGCGGAAGCGCCCATACGAGTAATGCGCCGCGCACGCTCCTTCGCTCGACACCATGCACGAGCCCATCGGGTTCTCGGGCGTGCACACGGTGCCGAAGAGCCTGCAGTCGGTGGGCCGCTTCACGCCGCGCAGGATGGCGCCGCACTCGCACTGCTTGTGGTCGGGCACGCCGCGGTAGTCGAGGCCGAAGCGGCGCTCGGCGTCGAAGGCGGCGAAGGCGGCGCGGATCTTCAGCGCGCTGTAGGGGACTTCGCCCAGGCCGCGCCACTCGAAGCGCTCGCGCAGCTCGAACACCTCGGCCACGAGCGCCTGCGCGACGCGGTTGCCGGCGGGCGTGACGGCGCGCACGAACTCGTTCTCGACCTCGGCGCGGCCCTCGTTGACCTGGCGCACCAGCATCCAGATGGCCTGCATCACGTCCAGCGGCTCGAAGCCGGCGATGACAACCGGCTTGCCGTACTCCTCGGCGAAGTGCTCGTAGGGCTGCGAGCCGATGACGATGCTCACGTGTGCCGGGCCGACGAAGCCGTCGATGGGCACGGTGCCGTACTCGCGCACCTCGGCCGACTCGAGGATGTGGGTGATGGCGCTGGGCGTCAGCACGTGGCAGCAGAGCACGCTGAAGTTCTTCGCCCCCTCGGCCGCCGCCCGGCGGATGACGAGCGCCGTCGGCGGCGTCGTGGTCTCGAAGCCGATGGCGAAGAAGACCACCTCGCGCCCCGGGTTCTCGCGCGCCACCTTCAGCGCATCGGCCGCCGAATAGACCATGCGGATGTCGGCGCCGCGCGCCTTGGCCTTCATCAGCGACAAGGCGCCAGACGCCGGCACGCGCATCGTGTCGCCGTAGGTGCAGACGATGGCCCGCCGCGCGAGCGCGAGGTGGATGGCCTGGTCGATGCGGCCGATGGGCAGCACGCACACCGGGCAGCCGGGCCCGTGGATCATGCGCAGACCCGGTGGCAGCAGCTCGGTGATGCCGTAGCGCGCGATGGCATGCGTGTGGCCGCCGCAGAACTCCATGAAGCTGTAGCGCCGGCCGGGCTGCACCTCGGCGGCGAGGCGTTCGGCGATGCGCCGGGCCATGGCGCCGTCGCGGAACTCGTCGACGTACTTCATGTCGCCACCTCGCCGGCCGGCGCCGGCGCGCCGGCGGCCCCGCCCAGCTCGGCGAACAGGGCCAGCGTGCGCCGGGCCTCCTCGGCGTCGAGGCGGCCGATGGCGTGGCCGACATGCACGATCACGTAGTCGCCGACGGCGGCATCGGGCACGAGCGCGATCGAGACCGTCTTGCGAACGCCGCCGAGGTCGATCTGCGCCTGCTCGCCTTCGAGCAGGGCCGTCACGCGCGCCGGCAGGGCGAGACACATGGTTCAGGCCTCCTCGGCCAAGGCCGGTTCGGTGGCGTGGTGCGCGGGTGCCGCCGCGTCGCGTTTCACCTGCAGGGCCGCGACCCAGGCCTGGCCGAGCGCGAGCCCGGCATCGCCCACGCCCACGGTGAGCGGGCGCCAGACGCGGTGGCCGGCGGCGGCGAGCCCCGCCTCGACCTCGCGGCCGAGCAGGCGGTTGAAGAAGCAGCCGCCGCCAAGAACCACATCGGCGACATCGGCGCCGCCGGGGGTGCCGGTGATGCGGGCGGTGCCGGCCTTGTTCGCCTCGGCCACCTGCCCGACGAGCCAGCGCGCCAGCGCGATGTGGAAGCGCGCCGCGCCGCGGCCGGCATCGCGCTCGTCCAGCAGCGAGGTGACGAGGGAGCGCAGGTCGAGCGCCGCCGCCGCGGGTTCGGCGTGCCCCGGGTTCGCCTGCAGCCAGGCCGTGGCCGCGGCTTCGAGCGCCATCGCGGCCTCGGCCTCGTGCGACTGGCAAAGGCTCAGGCCGAGCGCCCCCGCGGCGGCATCGAACCAGCGCCCGGCGCTGCTCGTGCGCGGGCAGTGCAGGTTGCGCGCGAGCAGCGTGGCCACGCCGTGGGCGAGCGGCGCGCCCACCTGCGGCGCCAGGCGCGCGCCGATCTCGCTGCGGCGGCCGGCCGCGTGCAGCAGCGCGGCGACGAGCCGCCACGGCTCGCGCGCTGCGGCATCGCCACCCGGCAGCGGCAGCAGCGGCAGGTGCGCGACGCGCTCGAACGTGGGCCCGGCGACGCGCAGCACCTCGCCGCCCCAGGCGAGGCCGTCGGTGCCCAGGCCGACGCCGTCGAGCGCGAGGCCGAGCAGCGGCCGCGCCTGTCCCATGCCCCAGCCCTGCTCGGCCTGGACGACCGCCACGTGGGCATGGTGGTGCTGCACGGCGATGGCCGGAACGTCCAGCCGCGCGGCCACTTCGAGCGCCAGGCGCGTGCTGTGGAAGTCGGGGTGCAGGTCGTGCGCGACGGCGTCGATTCGGCCGCCGGCCGTGAAGGTCGCGCGCGCCTCGCGCAGCAGGGCCTCGGCCGATTCAGAAAGCGCGGCGCAGGCCGCCGGCGTGCCGAGGTCGCCATGCTCGGGTGACCAGAGCACCTCGCGGCCCTGCAGCAGGCAGGCGCGGTTCTTCAGGAAGGCGCCGAAGGCCAGCACGCGCGCCGGCGCCGCGCGCGCGACACGCGTGCGCTGCCAGCCGTGGGCGGCACCGGCCGCGACGCCGAGCCCGGCCACGGCATCGGCGCCCCCCACCACGGCGCGCCCCGTCGTCATGCCGGCACGAGCGAGCGCTCGGCGAGCAGCCAGTCGAGCCATGCCGGCATGCCCACGCCCGAACGCGCCGACACGAGCAGCACCTCGATGCCCGGGTTGACGCGCCGTGCGTAGTCGATGCAGCGCGGGATGTCGAAGTCGACGTGCGGCAGCAGGTCGACCTTGTTCAGCACCATCAGGCGCGCGGCGGCGAACATGTCCGGGTACTTGAGCGGCTTGTCCTCGCCTTCGGTGACGGAGAGGATGGCCACCTTGGCCTCCTCGCCCAGGTCCCACATCGCGGGGCAGACGAGGTTGCCGACGTTCTCGATGAAGAGCAGGCCGCCGGCATCGGCGTGCGCATGCGCGTGCGCGAGCGCGAGCGCTTGATCGTGGTCGTGGTCCTGATCGTGCTCGTGAACATGCCCGTGCGCATGTGCGTGCACGTGCTCATGTTCGTGCACGTGCACGTGCACGTGGGCGTGGGCCGGCGCCGCCGTCGTCGTCGCCGTCGCCGCGTGCGGATGCGGGCCATGCAGCGGCAGCCGCGCGAAAGCCTCGGCGACCATCTGCGCGTCGAGGTGGCAGCCCTTGCCGGTGTTGACCTGGATGGCCGGCGCGCCGCTGGCGCGGATGCGGTCGGCATCGTGGCTGGTCTGCTGGTCGCCCTCGATCACCGCCACCGGCAGCGCCGGCGCGCGCTGGCGCAGCGCGGCGATCGTGGCGCACAGCAGCGTCGTCTTGCCCGAGCCGGGGCTCGAAACGAGGTTGAGCGCGCGGATGCCGTGGCTCGCGAAGTGCCCGCGGTTGATCGCCGCGAGGCGGTTGTTCTCGCCGAGCACGTCCGCCTCGAGCTTGATGGCGCGCGCCTGGCTCATGCCCGGGACCGACACGCGCGCGGCACCCTGGCCGTAGTGCAGGTCGCCGGTGGCGGGGTGCACGCGCGGGGCGGTGGCCGACCCGGGCGTTGCCCCCGTCGCGCTGCATCCGCAAACTACACACATCGGCTTGTCTCCCTCGCCCTTCAGGCGTCCAGCACCACGAGGTCGCGCACCTTCAGCTCGGTGCCGCCGGTGGGCTGCAGTTGGTAGCCGCCACAGCGCGGGCAGGCGTCGCTGCGGCTGGCGATGGCCACCGCCTGCGCGCAGCGCAGGCACCAGGCCTGGCCCGGCGCCTCGTGGATCTCGATCTCGGCGTCTTCGAGGCAGGTGCCCGGCGCGATGGCTTCGAGCGCGAAGCGCAGCGCGCGCACCTCGACGCCGGCCAGCGCGCCGGCCTCCAGCCGCAGGTGCCGAACGCGCGCGAAGCGCTCGCGCGCGGCCGCCTCCTCGACGACGCGCAGGACGCCGCCCGCGAGGCTCATCTCATGCATGGTGCGAGCCTCGGCGGCGGGGGAGTGCGGCGATGGCCGGCCATCTCATTGCCATGGGGTGATTGCCGTGGGCTCGATGTGCAAGGCCACGCAGGGATCGTAGGCAGCAGCCACGGCCAGGGTCTGCGCAAAATCAAGTGCGGGCGGTGCTGCCGCCCCCTCGCTAACCCTGGCCGCAGCCGAGGTGGCCGCGGTAGCCGCAGACGCCAGGCGCGTCAGCAGCCGCGCGGCGCCGCCTTGCGGGTGGAAGTTCCACTCCGTGGGCGCCAGCACGTGATAGCGGGCGATGCGGCCCTGCTCGTCCAGCGCCAGCCAATGCACCAGCAGGCCGCGCGCCATCTCGCACCAGCCGAGGCCCTCGCGCGTGCCGGTGGCGAGCGCGCCCTGCGCGAGCCAGTGCTCGCCGCCCGGGCCGGCGAGATGCGCCACTTCGGCCAGGCGCGCGGCGTGGCGCATCCACAGGGGTGCATAAGCCTGCGAGCCCGCGTGCGCACACGGATCGGCCGCGCGCGTCCAGCAGCCCGTCTCGGCAGGGTGCCCGTCCAGCGTCGGCGAGAGGGCGAAGGCCGGCGAGGTGCGCAGGCTGCGGGCCAGTTGCTGCAGCACCGGCGCAGGCGGGGCCTCGCTCGCGGTCGGCGCGGGCTGCGACGGCTGCGCCGTGTTCACTGCCTGCACTGCCTTCACTGCCTGCACTGCCTGCACCGGCTGTCGAAGTTCGCCCAGGTGCCGGCGCATCGCTGAGAGCCAACGTGCCGGCCAGAGCCCGCCACTGCCGGCCCAGCGCGCGGCGAAAGCGGGCGCGTCGTGCGCCCAGGCGACGAGCCATTCGTCGACGCCAGCGTCGAGCACGTGCGTCTCCACCCAGCGGCGGCCGGCGGCGAGGACTTCTGTGCTGGGGGCGTCGCCGGCGGCCATGAGCGGACATGCGGCCAGCGCCGCCGCCGCGGCTGCAGCCGCGGCGCCGGACGCCGCAGGCACGCCGGGCGGCGGCGCCTGTGCCGGGCCGGGCTGGGCCTGCCGCGGCGCCTCGAGCCATAGCCGGCGCAGGTGCTCGCGCAAGGTGTCGAGCCGAAGCGCCTGCGCGGCCGCGCCGTCTGGCGCAGCGATGCGCTCGCCCGGCGCCGCTGCCGCTGCCGGTGCCACGCCCTGCGCCGCCGCCACGGCATGCCGGGCCGCGATGCCGTGCGCCCCGCCGCAAAGCGAATACAGGCTCGGCAGGAGGCGCGGTGCATCGGCAGCGGGGCGCCCGCGCAGCAGGCGCGTCGCCCACTCCTGCCGCGTGCTGTGCAGCGTCCAGCCGGCCGCGTCCGCGCGCAGCCACAGGGCCGCTTCGAGAGGCGAGGCAGTCGCGGTCATGTGCCCACGCGCCGCGGCTCTTCAGGCGGCGCGCCGGCCGAGCAGGAAGGCGCGGCGCGCCGGGGCCGGTTCGCCGAGCGGATCGAACGGCGCGGCGCGGAGCTTCTCGATCGCTTGCCCGAAGCGCTCGGCGGCCGCGGGCGGCGCGCCCGTCGCCTGCGCCGGCCCTGGGCGCAGCAGCTGCATCACCGCCTCGGCCGTGGCGAGCGCCGCCGCCTGGTCGGTGAACTCGAACATCGGCGAAAACAGCGAACAGGTCTCGAAGGCACCGAAGCCCGCTTCGTGCGCACCGAGGAACTCGATGGTCTCCGGGCCGATGCGTCGGCTGCGTGACGCACCCGTCGCGAGCGGCATGGCCGCCGGCACCTCATCGGCCATGCGCTCGCACGGCTCGTCGTCGGGCAGCCAGACGAGGTTCATGAACCAGGGCGTCACCAGCACCCCCGCCGCTCCACCCACGGGCTCGGGCGCGAAGCCGACGGCCGCGACGGCGAGCAGCGGGTGCGTGAGGCCGAGCCCGGCCATGCGCGTGGCCTCGATGCGGCGAAAGAGGTGTTCGAGTTCGCGCACGCGCGCCGCCAGCCTCGTGCTCACCCGCGGCTGCGAAGTGGCGTCGGCGCCGCTCGCGCCGTGGCCTGCACTCACCGCGCGCCTGCGTCGTCGACGACCATGAACTGCTCGGCCGCGCCCTCGCACTGCGGGCAGCACCAGTGCGGCGGCAGCGCCGCGAACGGGGTGCCCGCCGGCACCTGCCACTGCGGGTCGCCGGCGGCCGGGTCGTAGCGGTACCAGCAGATCTTGCATTCCAGGAGCGCGCCGGGCGCGATGCGCGCGCGGTCGCCGAGGTAGCTGCCTTCGAAGGTGTTCATCACGATCGGCTCGTCCGGCGTTCTTCCGGGCTCCTCAGGGCTCGTCTCTTCGCCGGCGCTTCAGCCCCGACGCGACCGCTCTTCGTCCTGCACCCACTCGAGCACCTCGGCCACGCGCTCGGCCGAGTCCTCGAGGTCCTCCAGCGAGGCACAGGCCACCTCGGGCACGCGGCACACCTCCAGCGTGTCGAGGATGATCATGTCGGTGCTGTTGAAGTAGGTGACGCGCCAGGTGCGCGGCCAGCGCGTATCGACGATGCGGCAGTTGCCGTAGCCGCGCGAGAGGATGAGCACGCGCCCTTCGCCGATCTGCCGCGTCAGGTGCTCGGAGTCGCCGGCGCTGAGCGGCAGCAGCGTGAGGTTGATGACGTGCGGCGCGTCGCCCGGCTTCCACAGGCGCCGCCGTTCGGCCAGCTCGGCCAGCAGCGAAGGGGCGTTCATCACGCCTTCAGGCGCGGGCTCCGTCACCGGCGCGGGGCGGATGCCGTCCTCGACCGCGGCATCGAGCAGCGGCTGCGGCACCGCACCCACCTCGAGCCGGTCGCCTCGCACCAGGCCGTCGGCGTCCAGGTGCAGCACACGCCAGACGCCGGCGAAGACCGACTCCTGCACGCGCACGCGCGCATCGGCCGCCGCGCCGCCGGGCACGGTGAGGACCTGGGCGGCCACCTCGCCTTCGCCCAGCACCTGGTTGAGCAGCCGCCGGTCCGCCGGGTCGAGGCCGGCGAGGTCGATCGTGCGCGTGGGGGCGCCGGGCAGCGCCGCGCCGGCAAGGGCCCGCAGCGCCGCGAGCGCTTCTTCGAGCACGCGCACGCAGCCGCGGTGCGCGGCCAGCGCCTCGGGCTCAGGCAGCGGCGGCGGCTGGTAGGTGCTCATGCCTTGCGGCATCGGCAGGTAGCCGGGCGCCTCGTCTTCCTGCGAGCCGGGGCCGGCCACCAGGGGGATGGGGAAAGGCTTGAGCGAGGGCGATGGCATGGTGCGAGCTCCGGAGCAGCGTTCAGTGGCAGGCGGCGGCGTCGGCGGCGTGGATGGCGATCGTCGCAGCCGGCCGGCGCCCCGGCGTGCGCGCGAGCAGCGTGCGCAGCGCTTCGACGAACACGTCCCAGTCCTGCATGCCGCTCAGGGTGCCGAGGTAGCCGCCGTCGCGCAGCAGCACCAGCGAGGGCCAGCGCTGCACGGCGTAGCGGCGCGCCACGGCGTCTTCGGCATCGCGCGGCACCACGCCCACACGCATGCGCCGGCCGGCCGCCGCGAGCAGCTCGGGCAGCACGACGGCGACATCGAGCGCCTCGGGAAAGCGCACCGGGTCGCCGCCGAAGAAGAGCACGGCGTCGCCGTCCGCGGCTTCGAAGGCCTCGGTGTCGGCCGGCCGCACCTCCACGCCGCCGGTGCAGGCGAGCAGGCGGGCGATGAGCGGGTGGGCGGCCGGTGCGGCCGCGGCGGGGGGCGCATCGACGGTCGGGGTGGGCAGGGTCTCGTTCACAGCTCTCAGCTCCTGGTCGCTGCAGTGCCGCCGCCACCGGCGAGCGCCGCGAGTTGTTCGGCTGTCATCGCCGAAGGCAGTGCAAAGCCGGGGTCGGCTTCGGGATCGGCGAGGCCGTTCATGCCCGCTTCGAGCAGGTCGAGCGCGGCCTCGATCTCGGCCGCGCGGGCCGCCTCGAGCCGCTCGCGCGCGGCGCCCTGGAAGACGAGCACCCACTGGCCGACCTGGCAGGGGCCGACCAGGCGCAGGTCCACACGCTGCTCGCGGCCGCGGCCACGCGCCAGGCCGATGGGCGCCGCCGGCGAGCCGGCATCGACGATGCGCATGGGCAGGCCGATGCACATGAGGGTTATGCCCGCGGCCAGGTGCGGGCTACGCCTGCGGCGCGTGCGCAAGAAAGCGCTCGTCGCCGATGCGGCAGGCGAGTTCGGCCGCCGGCCGGCCGGCTTCGTAGCGCTCGAGCGCGATCACCGGGGAGGTGACGGCTTCGCCCTCGGCGAGCGGCACGGCACGCGGCACCGGCGCGCCGCCCCAGGCCGCGATGCGCTGCACGGCCAGCGCCACCGCCTCCTCGAGGGCGGCGCGCACGCACGGGCGCAGGCTGCCGCCGTAGTCTTCGAGCTCCTCGGGCTGGCAGCCGATGAGCAGCACGTGCTCGGGGTAGGTGCCCATCAGCTGCGCCAGGGCCAGCACTTCCTGGAAACCGGTCTGGTGCAGGCTCATCTTCTTGGCGCCGAGGAAGCGCGGCACCTCGTCGTCTTCCACGAGGCGCAGCGTGCCCGGCGCGAGCCCGTAGTCGACGGCGTCGAGGATGATCAGGCGGCCGGCGCCGTGCACCTGCGGAATCAGGTACAGGCCCTGCGTGCCACCGTCGACGAGGCTGACCTGCCCGGCAAAGGTGTAGCGCGCCTGCAGGGCCTCGACGCAGCGCACGCCGAAGCCCTCGTCGGCCCACAGCAGGTTGCCGATGCCGAGCACGACGATGGGGCCGGCGTCCTCGCCGCGGGCGCTGCGCGCCGGCATCGCTGGCATCGCGCTCAGTCCTTGAACGTGCGGTAGCCGGAGATCATGGTGCTGACCATGCTCTGGCGGCTCATGATGTCTTCGCGGATGGCGGCGTAGACATGCAGGATCACGAACACCACCATCGCCCACAGGCCCAGGCGATGCAGGTTGTGCACCTGCAGCGACGAGCCGAAGAGCGGGATCACCCAGCCGAAGAGCGTGTCCTGCCAGCTGCCGGCGCCGCTGCCTTCGGCGTACAGCGCGAAGCCGCTGAAGATCATGAAGATCGTCAGCAGCAGGAAGCCGAAGAACATGGCCAGCCGCGCCATCGGGTTGTGGCCGACGTACTGGTTCGGCCGCGGGCGCAGGAACGCATACCACGCGAGCATCGCGCGCACTTCGCGCCAGTAGGCCGCGCGCGCCAGCGGCACCGTGAACAGCTCGCGCGCATGGTGGTTTCCCACGAGGGCCCAGTAGGCGCGCGCCAGCAGGCCGACGGCGAGCACGTAGCCGGCGGCGAAGTGCACGAAGCGGATGGTGCCGAGCACGTAGTAGTCGGACGCCTCGCCCGGCATGGTGGGCAGCGGCTGGCCGATGAAGTAGCCGGTGACGGCGAGCACCGTGACCGTCAGCGCGTTGATCCAGTGCCACAGGCGCACCGGCGCCTCGTAGACGTAGATCGACTGCACGTGCGGCGCCGCGGCCACCGCGGCATCGTCGCGGCCGGTGATGTCGGCGGCCGTGTCGAGGACGGGGCTCATCCCGCCGCTCCCTGCCGTGCGCGCCGGGCCAGGGCGCTGATGCCGCGGCCGAGCCGGCGCCCGAGGCGCGCGGCCACGCGGAGCACGAAGGGCGCCGCGGCGGCGGTGACGACGACGCCGAGCGCCACCATCGCCAGGTGGTCGGGCGCGCGCAGGGCGTGCAGCATGCCCTCGATCGTGCCGAGCTCGTCGTGGCCGTGGCCGGTGTGCGCCTGCGCGGCGGCGGCGGCCACGCACGTGATGGCCGCCAGCGCGGCGCGGGCAGCGCGGGCCCGAACGGCCTGAACGGCCTGGGTGGCTTGGTTGGCCTGGGTGGCCTGGATGGGGGAAGTCATCGCTTGCCTCCTTGGAAGGTGGTCGCGTCGGGGTCGTGTGCGGGTCGCAGGCGTGCTGTGCGCGTCGTGTCGGGTCCGGCTCAGGGCCGCACCGTCACCTGCGCCAGTTCCTGGCCGTCGGGCGACATGACATGCGTCGAGCAGGCCAGGCACGGGTCAAACGAATGGATCGTGCGCAGGATCTCCAGCGGCTGGTCGGCCTTGGCCATCGGCGTGTTCATCAGGCTCGCCTCGAAGGCGCCGATCTGGCCCTTGGCGTCGCGCGGGCTGCCGTTCCAGGTGGTGGGCACGACGCACTGGTAATTCTCGATCTTGCCGTCCTTGATCTTCACCCAGTGGCCGAGGGCGCCGCGCGGCGCCTCGGTGAAGCCGGCGCCCTGGGCCGTCTTGGGCCAGGTGGCCGGGTCCCACTTGTCGACGTTGGCCGTGGCGGTGTTGCCGGCCTTGCAGTTGGCGACGAGCTGGTCGAGCTGCGCGAGCTGCAGGTCGGCGCAGTACAGGCTCTCGATGCAGCGCGCCGCGGTGCGGCCAAGCGTGGAGAAGAGCGCCGCCACCGGCACGTCGAGCTTCTTCAGCGCGCCGTCGATCGTCTCCTTGATCCACGGGAACTGCTTGGGCTGCAGGTAGCCCAGCACCATGCGCGACAGCGGCCCCACCTCCATCGCGTTGCCGCGCCAGCGCGGCGCCTTGATCCAGCTGTACTTGGCGCTCTCGTCGAGCGCCTCCCAGCGCGTCTTGGTGCCCTTGTGGCCCTTGCCGAGCACGTAGCTCGGCTCCGTGACGCCGTCGAAGGGGTGCAGGCCCTTGGTCTCGTCGGCGTACTTGTACCAGCTGTGGCTCACGAACTCCTGCACCTGCTCGGGGTCCTTGATGTCGACGGCGTGGATCTTCGAGAGGTCGCCGTTGATGATGGCGCCGCGCGGCAGCATGAGGCTGTCGTTGCCGTAGTCGTTGGCGCGGCGCGGCAGGTCGCCGTAGCTCAGCATGCTCTTGCCCGCCAGGCCGCCGCCGTGCAGCCAGTCCTTGTAGAACGAGGCGATGGCCAGCAGGTCGGGCAGGTAGACCTGCTCGTGGAACTCCTTGGTGCGCTCGCAGATGTGGCGCACCTGGTTCAGGCGCTCCATGTTGATGGCGCCGACGGCGCCGGTGCCGTCGAGGTTGATCGGGCAGGGCACGCCGCCGACCAGCCAGTTCGGGTGCGGGTTCTTGCCGCCGAAGATGGTGTGGATCTTGACGATCTCCTTCTGGAAGTCGAGCGCCTCGAGGTAATGCGCCACCGCCATCAGGTTGGCCTCGGCCGGCAGCTTGTAGGCCGGGTTGCCCCAGTAGCCGTTGGCGAACGGGCCGAGCTGGCCGCTCTCGACGAACTTCTTCAGCCGCGTCTGCACGTCGCGGAAGTAGCCCGGCGAGCTGAGCGGCCAGGCGCTGATGCTCTGCGCGAGCTCGCTCGTCTTCTTCGGGTCGGCCTTCAGGGTGCTGACGATGTCGACCCAGTCCAGCGCATGCAGGTGATAGAAGTGCACGAGGTGGTCGTGCACCTGCAGGTTCAGCTGCATGATGTTGCGGATCAGGTTCGCGTTCTCGGGAATGCGGATGCCGAGCGCGTCTTCCACGGCGCGCACGCTGGTGAGTGCGTGCGTGCCGGTGCACACGCCGCAGATGCGCTCGGTGAAGGCCCAGGCATCGCGCGGGTCGCGGCCCTTGAGGATGATCTCCAGGCCGCGCCACATGGTGCCGGTGCTCACGGCATTGCGGATGACGTTGTCGCGGTCGAGGTTGACCTCGACACGCAGGTGGCCCTCGATGCGCGTGACCGGGTCCACCACCACGCGGCGGCCGCTGTTGTCGAGCTTGAAGCCCTGGGTTTCGTAGATTGCCATCGTCGTGCTCCTTCGGTCCTCGCGGCCGCGGCCTCAGACCTTGTCCCTGGGCTGGCCGGCGCCGGCGTCGGCCTTGCCGGAGAGGCGCCTGATCGCGCTTACCGCCGCGTGCGCGGCCACTGCGGCACCCGCGACGCCGACGGCGGCGAGGCCGACCTGGTCGGCGCTGCTCTCGATGCCGAACTGGTTGATGTTCGTGAGGCGGTCGTAGAACGAGCCCTTGTCCCAGAAGCCGTCTTCGCTGCAGCCGATGCAGCCGTGGCCGCTGCCGATGGGGAAGCTGACGCCGCCGTTCCAGCGCGTCGTGCTGCAGGCGTTGTAGGTGGTGGGGCCCTTGCAGCCCACCTTGTAGAGGCAGTAGCCCTTGCGCGCGCCCTCGTCGTCCCAGTGCTCGACGAACTGGCCGGCGTCGAAGTGCGGCCGCCGGTAGCACTTGTCGTGGATGCGCTGGCCGTAGAACATCTTCGGGCGGCCCATGCGGTCGAGCTCGGGGATGCGGTCGAACGTGAGCATGTAGGTGACGATGCCGGTCATCACCTCGGCGATCGGCGGGCAGCCGGGTACCTTGATGATGGGCTTGTCGGTGATCACCTTGTGGATGGGCACCGCCTGCGTCGGGTTGGGCTTGGCCGCCTGCACGCAGCCCCAGCTCGCGCAGGCGCCCCAGGCGATCACCGCCTTGGCGTCGGCGGCGCACTCCTTGAGCTGCTCGAGGAAGGGGCGGCCGCCGATGACGCAGTACATGCCGTCCTCGTTGAGCGGCGGGTTGCCCTCGACGGCGAGGATGTAGTTGCCCTTGTGCTTCTTGCGCGACTCCTCGATGGCGCGCTCGGCGTCGTGGCCGGCGGCGGCCATCAGCACCTCGTTGTAGTCGAGCGAGATCATCGACAGCACCACGTCCTTGGCGAGCGGGTGCGCGCTGCGGATGAAGCTCTCGCTGCAGCAGGTGCATTCCAGGCCCGAGACCCAGATCACCGGCGTGCGCGGCTTGTTCTCCATCGCGTGCGCGATCTGCGGCACGAACGAAGGAGCCAGGCCCAGCGACGTGGCGGTGAGCGAGCAGTACTTCAGGAAGCTGCGCCGCGAGATGCCCTGGCGCCGCATGATCTCGTAGAACGTGTCCATCGGCCGATTCCCTCCTGCCGTCCCGCGGTGGTGCGGGCGTGCCGGCAGACACACTCAATCGGCGTGCCTGAACCCGTGGTGTTCGGGAAAGCACCGAGCCGCGCGGAATCGAAGCACGCGCGTGCGCCGGCAGGAGCCCGAGCGCTCCCATGCCGCGCGCACGCTGGCCGACGCGTGCCGACCCGGTGGGTGGTCAGGAGCCTTCCACTGGCGAAGCCGAACTGGTCGCTGCGCTGGCAGCGCGCAGGTGAGATGGGGCCGGCTGACGGGGTGCTTGGGGAGCTCGCTGGGGGTGGCGAGCGGAGGGTCGCGTTGGGCCGCGCTCACCGCGAGCGCCGTCGCGCGCGGGTCAGAACTCGATCGCGTCCTTGATGGCCTGGATGCCCGCCTTGGCGCAGCTCTCGTCGGCCTCGCCGCCCGGCCCGCCGGAGACGCCGATGGCGCCGAGGACGTTGCCGCCGCCTTCGATGACCATGCCGCCGCCCGCGGCCATGAAGCGGGGATGGGAGCGCAGGCCGCTCATCGGCCGGCCGGGCTGCGTCTCGGCGGCCAGCGCTGTCGTGTGCGTGCGGAAGCTCGCCGCCGTCCACGCCTTCTGCGTCGCGATGTCCACGGTGTGCGGGCCGGCGAAGCGGTCGCGCAGCAGCACCTGCGCGATGCCGGCGCGATCGACCACGACCACCGCGACCTGGAAGTTCTGCCGCCGGCAGGACTCGAGCGCGGCGCGCGCGGCGGCGAGCGCCGTCTCCGGCGTGAGCATGCGCAGCGTATAGGTGCCGGCCGCCGGCGTGGGCTGCGCTGCCGCCGGCAGCAGCGCGGCGACCGCCAGCGCGAGCAGCGCGCCGCGCGAGGTGCGGGAGAACGTGCCGGAGAGCTTGCGGGAGAGCGTGCAGGAGAACGTGCGGGAGAGCGTCATGCCTTTCCTCCTCGGTTGGAGACTCGCCTCGAAAGATGCCATGCGCCCCTGCCGCATCCGTTGCGTCAGCGCAAGGGGTCGCGCCGGACGGACTTGCGCCGGCCTCGCATCGAGCCCGTGTCGTCAGGCTCTCATGCGAGGCCCGGGTTGCCCTGCACGCCGACGAGCCGCGGGGTGTTGATGCGCCGCGGCTTCACGCGGCCGCCCTGGCCTGCGAGCCAGGCTTCGACGATCTCCCACACCGGTTTGTGGCCGGCGCGCGAGGCCTCCTCGGCCACCGGCGCCCAGCCGGCCACCTTGTAGGTCTTGCCGGCCTCGATGGGCTTGCCGGCCAGGCGCATGTCGGAAATGCGCGCGCCCATCGGCGCGCGCGGCGCCATCGAGTAGCCGAGCCCGCCCACGCGCACCATGTCGCCGCCCTGCTGGTAGTAGGGGTCGGGGTTGAAGAGGTTGTCGGCCACGTCCTCGAGGATGGTCTTGATCGTCTCGCCGCGCATCTCGGTGAGCGTGGCGTAGGGGTAGGTGACGGCCACCTGGTCCATCAGCAGCTCGCGCGTGATGGCCTGGCCCGGCAGCAGGCTCGTGCCCCAGCGGAAGCCGGGGCTGAAGGCGATGTCGGCGCCCTGCACCTCCATCAGCGCGTCGCAGATGAGCTGGTCCCAGCTGCCGTTGAAGCTGCCACGGCGATAGAGCAGGCCTTCGGTGACGGCGAGCTTCTCGGCCAGCTTGTCCTTGTAGGGCGCGCGCACCTTGTCGACGAGCGCCTGCATGCCGGGGTCGGCGGGCAGCAGGTTGGCGAAGACGGGCAGCAGGCGGTAGCGGTGCTGCACGACCCTGCCGGTTCTCGATCGAGTGTCGACCTCGAAGTCCATCAGCGCCAGAAACTTGCCGTTGCTGCCGGCGTTGGTGACGAGCGTGACGCCGCCGGCGTTGCGCACGGGCACCGCCACCGGCACGCCATCGTGCGTGTGGCCGCCGAAGATGGCGTCGATGCCGCGCACGCGGCTGGCCATCTTCAGGTCGACGTCCATGCCGTTGTGGCTGAGCAGGACGAGAAGCTGCGCCCCCTTGCCGCGTGCCTCGTCGACCACCTTCTGCATGTTCTCTTCCTGGATGCCGAACTCCCAATCGGCGACCATGTAGCGCGGGTTGGCGATCGGCGTGTACGGGAAGGCCTGCCCGACGATGGCCACCTTGACGCCGTTCATCTCCTTGATCACGTAGGGCGGGAAGACGGGGTCGCCGAAGTCGGTGGTCTTGATGTTCTGGGCGATGAAGTCGATACCGTGCGGCGTCGCGGCGCCCTCGCCGGCCTTGCCCTTGAAGTCGCCCTCGACGATCTCCTTCACCCGCTTCATGCCGTAGGTGAACTCCCAGTGCCCGGTCATCACGTCCACGCCGAGCAGCTTTCCCGCATCGACCATGTCCTGCGCGTTCGTCCAAAGGCTCGTCGCGCTGCCCTGCCAGGTGTCGCCGCCGTCGAGCAGCAGCGCACCCGGGCGGCTTGCCTTCAGCCGCTGCACGAGCGTGGCCAGGTGCGCGAAGCCGCCCACCTTGCCGTAGCGGCGCGCGGCGCGCTCGAAGTCGAGATACGTGTAGGCATGCGCCAGGGCCGTGCCGGCCGGCACGCCGGCCTTCTTGAGCAGGTGCTCGCCGACGAGATGCGGGAGCTGCCCCGCCATCGAGCCGACGCCGAGGTTGACGCTCGGCTCGCGGAAGTGGATGGGCAGGAGCTGCGCATGGCAGTCGGTCATGTGCAGGAAGCTCACGAAGCCTTCGCCCCGGCCTGTCCCCGGGAGAGGCGCGATGTCGTAGAGCGCCTGCCCGGCCGTCGCCGCGTCGGCCTCGGCCCAGCGGGCCAGGCCCATGCCGGCCACGGTGGCCGAGGCGAGCACCTGCAGGAAATCGCGCTTGCTCAGGTTCATGGTGATTGAAATAAGCGGCGGCTTATGTTTTGCGGCAGAAGAAGCCCGGCGGCGCCGGGCTCGTGCGGTGGCAAGGGCGGGCTCGTCCCGCGCTACTGGTTGACGGGCGACTTCGGATCGAGCAGCAACGCCATCACGTGGCGGATCTGGTCTTCGGTCATCAGGCCCCCGTGGCCGAAACGCGGCATTTGCGAACACGCGCTGAAGCTGCGGGAGTTGTAGATCTTCGTCCACGTGTACTGGACGATCGGCGCCGCGGTGGGCGCGGTGACGTCGCTCACGCCGCGGTTCTTGCCGTAGTTGTGGAGGCTCGGGCCGATGTTGCCGAAGCTGATCTCGGCCTTGCCGATCTGGTGGCAGTTGTAGCAGCTGCCGCCGCCGGAGCCGGCGGCGGCGCTCGTGTCGGTCCAGGTGAAGCCGCGGCCGTTCTGCGCGATCTTCTCGCCTTCGCGCCAGTCGCCGAGGTACTGGCCGCCGGCGGGCCATTTCACCGTGGCGAGCGCCTGCGCCATGATCTGCCGCGCCAGGGCGTCGCTGGGCGGCTTGTCCGAAGAGCAGGCCGACTGACCGAGGTCCTGCTTGACGCGGTCGGTCTTGGCGATGCCCTGCTCGCGGAACGAGGCGAGAACGGCCGCCGTGGCCTGCGCGTCGAGCTGCTCGGGCGAGGGCAGCGAAGCGCACCCGGCCACCGCCAGGACGGTGGCCGCGGCTGCGGCCAGGCCGAGGAACTGGAGCGTCGTCTTGTTGTGCATGGCCATCGTGTCTCCGGCTCAGCGCTTGATGGTGGGGGCGGCGGACTTCGCGCCCTTGGCGTTCACGCCCATGTACGTGCCCAGGGCCACCGTGGCCTCGGAGCCGAAGATCGGATAGGCGAGGCGCTGCTGGCGGAAGCAGTCGTTGATGCGCAGCTGCATGCCCCACATCTGGCCGTTGCTCACGCGGTAGGCCGGCCAGGCCGCGAAGCCGACGCCGTCGCCGGGGTTCTTCGTCAGGTTGGGCAGGTCCTGCAGACGGATGCGCAGGCCTTCCCGGTCGTGGCACGAAGCGCAGGAGAAGTCCATCGGCCCGCCGCGGAAGAAGAAGACGCGCTTGCCGATCTCGAAGCTGCGGCGCTCCTCGGGGTGGTTCTGCGGCAGGTTGAAGGGCAGGCCCTTGGACGCGGTGGCGACGTAGGTCGCGAGCGCGGTGATGTCGTTCTGCACGCCGCGGCCGAACGGCGTCTTGGCGATCTCGTCCCACTGGTAGCCCTGCAGCGCGACCATGCAGCTGGCCAGGCGCGACTCGAGGTCCTCGACCTTCTTCGTGTCCTCGAACCAGCGCGGCAGTTCGACGAAGGCTCCCTTCACGACCCCCGGGCCCTTGCCGAGGTCGCACGCCTCCAGGCTGGCGTTCTTCGGGCCGCGCCTGGTCTTCCAGAGGCTTTCGCCCTTGGCTTCGAACAGCTCGGCCGGGTTGCCGTCGGCGAGCAGGGCGCGGTATTCGGCGATGCCGTCGGCGGCCGACTTCTGCGCCATCGCCGGCGCGGCGAGGGCGGCCAGCACGGCCGCAATGGGAATGGACAGGGGGTACTTCATGGCTCCTCGCTGGCTCGGTCGGTGCAGGCGCGGCGACCTGCGGGCGGCGACGTGCTCGACGCCGTCGTCGTTCAGGCGACGGTGGCTTCGTCGGTGCGCGTGTCGCCCTTGTTGTCCTTCCAGGTCACGGCGACCTTGTCGCCGGCCTTCGCCCCCTTGACGACGAACTGCACGAACGGGTTCTTCGCGACCGCCGGGCCCCATTGTGCGGTCAGCACTGTCTTGCCGTTATGCGTGGCGCTGACTTCCTGGATGAACCAGGCCGGGATCGTCTTGCCCGCGCTGTCCTTGCGCTGGCCGGTTTCCATCTCGTGGCTCATGAGGACGCGGACGGTCGCCTTGTCGCCTGCCACCTGCGCGCGGATGCGCATCGGGTCTGCCATGTCGTGACTCCTTCGGTGCCTGTGTCGGTGCCTGTGTGGATGAAGGTCGTGCCGGGCGCCGGGCGATCAGCCGCCGCAGCCGCCGAGCGTGACCTTGATTTCCTTCTGCGCGAAGAGCGTGCGGCCATCGGCCATCAGCGCCACCGCGTAGACGTTGCTCGACTGGCCCATCTTCACGCGCGTGTTGAAGCTGGGCTCGACCGCGTCGGTGACGTCGAAGGCGGCGGCGAGTGCGCTGGGATTCTTCTCGACCAGGATGGCCAGCCGCTTCACGCCGGGCAACGTGGTCGCGCAGCCCACCGGCACGACGGCGCCGTTCTCGGCGATGTCCGGGCCGGTGATGGTGACCGCGGCATTCGCCGCTGGCGCCTGGCCGCCGAAGGCCTTGACCACGTCGGCCAGGGTCTTGGCCTCGAAGGCGGCCTTGTCCCAGCCGCCGGCCTGCGCCTGTGCGGCCATGGGCAGCAGGCCGGCGCCGGCCATCAGCGCGGCGACTCGGGTGCTGGCGGCCAGCACGTCACGTCTCGTGGTCATCGGGGGCTCCTTGCGCGAAGAACGGGGGAATCGTCGGAATGATCGTAAGGGCGGGCCGCCGTTCCATCGGGGCAAGCCCTGGGCTACTTCTTCCGGGCTACCTGGAAGGGGAGGGGCCCCGCCGGCGTCGCGGCCGGGCCCTGACCGGCCCTAGCCCAGCCCTAGCCCTGGCAGGCCACCGACGCCGTGGCGACCAGTTCCTCGAACAGCGCCATCGAGACGGTGCCGGAGACGGCAAACGGGTCGAGCGTGGCCGTCGCCGAGTACTTCAGCAGCAGCGAGGGGTTCAGGCGCGCCAGCGCCACCTGACCCATCGCCCAGCCGGCGAAGCGGCGCTCGCCGATCTCCTCGTACAGCAGGAGCTCGACATCATGATGGCGCGCATCGGCGACGATGCGGTTGTACAGCCGGTTCACGGCCCCGCGCCCGCCCTCGAGGACCTGCAGGAAGATGCCCTCGCGACCCTCGCCGGCTTCGCTGTAGCAGAGCACGCCGGTGATGCCGTGCGCCGGGTTGGCCGAGCGGCTCTGGCGCAGGATGGCGGCCAGGTCCTCGGGGCCGATGCCGGTCGCGGCGCGGCTGGCGTACATGAGGCGCACGAGCATGGTGGTCAACGTTCCTGCTTTCGCGCCAGCAGCGAGAGGAACTCGCGGCGCAGGTTCGCGTCCTTCAGGAAGGCACCGCGCATGACGCTGTTGACCATCGCCGTGTCGGTGTCCTTGACGCCGCGCCAGTGCAGGCAGAAGTGGTCGGCCTCCATGACGAGCGCCAGGCCGTCGGGCCGCACGCGTGCCTGCAGCTCGTTGGCGAGCATCGTCACGGCCTCCTCCTGGATCTGCGGCCGGCTCATGACCCAGTCGGCGATGCGCGAGTACTTCGACAGGCCGATGAGGTTGGAGTGCTCGTTGGGCAGGATGCCGATCCACACCTTGCCGAAGATCGGGCACATGTGGTGGCTGCAGGCGCTGCGCACGTTGATCGGGCCGACGATCATCAGCTCGTTCAGGCGCTCGGCATTCGGAAACTCGGTCACCGCCGGCATCGGCCGGTAGCGGCCCGCGAACACCTCGTCGATGTACATCTTCGCCATGCGCTCGGCCGTCTGCTGTGTGTTGTGGTCGCTGTCGGTGTCGATGACGAGCGCTTTCAGCACGTCCTGCAGCTTGGCGGCGACCTCGAGCTTCAGCTCGGCGAGCTCGCCCGCGCGCACGAACTCGGCGATGTTGTCGTTGGCGTGATGGCGCCGCTCGGCCGTGACGAGTCGGTAGCGGATGCGTTCGCTCGCCGGCAGGCGCTGCATCTCCTCGTCGCTGCGCAGCAGGCGCGGCGCGGCATGGGGGGCGCCGTGCGGCCCGCTGTGCGGCGCGGCGTGTCCCGCCGCGCTCGGCGCCGCTGACGGCGGGGCGGGCACGGCGGCCAGCGGCTTGTCGGCCATGGGGTCTCCGGGGGTGGGCAGGCACATCCTAAGCGCTCGCTAGACTGCGCCCGTGAATTCCCCTGCACTGGCCCGGCTGCTCGACCACGCGGCCGACACCGTGGCCGGCGTGCGCGGCGGCCGATCGCTCACCGACCTGCTGCCGCGCGTCCCCGAGGTGATGCGCCCCGGCGTCCAGGCCCTCGCCTTCCACGCCTTGCGCCGCCTCGGCGGCGCGCAGGAGGTGCGGGCCCGCCTGGCGCCGAAGACGCCGCCGCCGGCCGTCGACGCGCTGCTGCTCACGGCGCTGGCGCTGCTCTGGCCCGAAGGCCCGGGTGCGGCAGGCCAGCCCGCCGAGCCGCCGCCCTACGCCGAGCACACGCTCGTCGACCAGGCGGTGGCGGCGGCGCGCCAGCGCACGCCGGCCGCCGCCGCTTTCGTCAACGCCGTGCTGCGTCGCTTCCTGCGCGAGCGCGATGCATGCGTCGAAGCTGCGCGTCACACGCCGCTCGGCGAATACAACCACCCCGCGTGGTGGATCGAGCGCCTGCGCCAGGACTGGCCACGCCACTGGGCGGCGCTGCTGCACGAGGCGAACCGGCGCCCGCCGATGACGCTGCGTGTCAATGCCCGGCGCGGCAGCGCGCGCGCCTACATCGAGCGCCTCGCCCAGCACGGCATCGTCGCGCACCTGCTGCCGCCGCCCGCCGGCTGGCCGGCGGGTCTCGACAGCCATGCCGTGCAGCTCGCCGAGCCGCGCGCCGTCACGCAGCTGCCCGGTTTCGCCGACGGCGAGGCCTCGGTGCAGGACGCGGCCGCGCAGCTGGCGGCGCCGCTGCTCATCGGCGGCGGCGCCGCGGCGCGCGAGGGCGCGGCTCCCCTGCCGCGGCTGCCCGCCGGCGCACGCGTGCTCGACGCCTGCGCGGCGCCGGGCGGCAAGACAGCGCATCTGCTGGAGCTCGCCGATCTCGACCTGCTGGCGCTCGACGTCGACGCGCAGCGCCTGGCGCGGGTGCAGGCGAACCTGAAGCGGTTGAAGCTGCCGGCCGCAGGCGGTGCAGCCGGTGCGCCGGGGGCAAGCGTGCGCGTCGCTGCCGGCGACGCGCGCCGACCCGCCGAGTGGTGGGACGGCCGCCCCTTCGATGCCATCTTGCTCGACGCCCCGTGCACCGCCTCGGGCATCGTGCGCCGCCACCCCGACGTGCGCTGGCTGCGCCGGCCGGCCGACATCGACGCGCTGGCCCAGGTGCAGGCGCAGCTCCTGGCGGCGCTGTGGCCGCTGCTCGCGCCCGGCGGGCGGCTGCTCTACGCCACCTGCTCCATCTTCAAGGCCGAAGGCGAACGGCAGATCGACGCGTTTTTGCAACGCCTGGGCCCGGCTGCAGCCCGGCTGCGCCCCGAGTCGCCCGGGCACCTGCTGCCGCTCGCCGACAATGACCCGGCAAGGGAGCCTGGCGCATCGGCCATGTCGCATCCGTCGCAGAAGGGGGCGACGAGCGACGGCTTCTTCTATGCGCTGATCGAGAAGACTTGAGCGCCAGCTCAAGGCCGTTGAAGCCATGCCGCATTCACCCACGGTCCGCCGACGCACGCTGCTGGGCCTGGGGGCCCGGCTGGCCCGTCTCGGCCCGGCCATGGTGGCGGCCGCGGTCCTCGCCCCGGCGGCGCTGCCGGCGCGCGCACAGCAGGGCGTCGAGCTCAGCACGCTGCGCACGACACGCGCCGAGGGCGTGCTGAGCCTGGATTTCAGTGCCCGCGTCACGCTGCCGCGCGCCGTCGAGGAGGCCTTGTCGCGCGGCGTGCCGGTCTACTTCGTCGCCGAGGCCACGTTGTGGCGCAACCGCTGGTACTGGCGCGACGCGCGCGTCGCCCGTGTCTCGCGGCAGTGGCGGGTGGCCTTCCAGCCGCTCACCGGCCACTGGCGCGTCGGCCTCGCCGGCCTGAACCAGACGCACGCCTCGCTGTCAGAGGCGCTGACGGCGGCGTCGCGCAGCGCCGGCTGGAAGCTCGCCGAGCTGTCGCAGGTCGACCCCGACAAGACCCACTACCTCGAATTCGAGTACCGCCTCGACATCTCTCAGCTGCCCAGCCCGATGCAGTTCGGCCTCGTCACGCAAGGCGACTGGGTGGTCGGTGCCTCGCGCGTCTTGAAGGTCGAGTGAGAGCCTGTGAACGAATCATCCACACCCGCTCGCCAGGCCAGAAGGCGCCGGCTCGTCGTTGCAGATGCTCTCCATATCACCGGATATGGCTGCGCTTTGCGCCTCGATCCGACGCCTTCTGGCGCGCCGCTCGGGCGCGGCTGTTTCATTCACAGGCTCTGACGCGCAGGTGGGCGCGAGGTGCAAGATGACGCCGCCATGACCACTGCCGCGCGCTGGGCCTGGATGCTCTCCGCCGTCGTCGCCACCGGGGCGGCGCTGGTGCTTGCCTTCGTGCTCTCGTTTGCGCGGCCCGGCGGCTTCTACGAGCGCCACTTCGTCTGGCTGGTGTGGGTCAACGCGGCCGTGGCGATCCTGCTCGTGCTGGTGCTCGCCTTCGTCGCCGTGCGCCTGCTGCTGCGGCTCAAGCGCGGCAAGTTCGGCAGCCGCCTGCTGATCAAGCTGGCCGGCATCTTCGCCCTCGTCGGCGTGCTGCCGGGCATCGTCATCTATGCCGTCTCGTACCAGTTCGCCGTCCGCAGCATCGAATCGTGGTTCGACGAGCGCATGGCCAGCGCGCTCGACGCCGGCCTCGCGTTCGGCAAGGGCACGCTCGACACCTTCGCCGCCGATCTGCTGGCGAAGACGCGCGCGGCGGCAGCGCGGCTCGAAGAACAGGGGCCGCTGCTGCCGCTGGCGCTCGAGCGCGCACGCGAACAGATGGGCGTGCGCCAGGCGGTGCTGGTCGGCCCCTCGGGCCAGGTGCTGCGCAGCTCGAGCGACAGCGCCAGCACGGCGGTGCAGCGCCCGCCACCGGGCCTGCTGCGCCAGGCGCGCAACAGCGGCGGCGCGAGCCAGATCGACGGCCTCGACGACGACACCGTGCATGCCGGCGACGGTGCCGTCGTGCGTGCCCTCGTGCGCCTGCCCGACCACCAGATCCGCCTCGTGCCTACCGAGGAGCGCTACTTGCTCGCCGTGCAGCCGCTGCCGCGCACGCTGGCGGCCAACGCGCTGCAGGTGCAGGCCGCCTACAGCGAGTACCAGCAGCGCGCGCTGGCCCGCGACAGCCTGCGCCAGATGTACGTCGGCACGCTGACGCTGGCGCTGATGCTGGCCGTCTTCGGCGCCGTTCTGCTGGCCATCGTGCTCGGCAACCAGCTCGCGCGCCCGCTCATCCTGCTCGCGGAGGGCGTGCGCCGCGTCGCTGCCGGCGACTACGCCGCGCGCCCGGTCTTCCCCTCGCACGACGAGCTCGGCGGCCTGACGCGCAGCTTCGCCGACATGACGACGCAGGTGTCGGAGGCGCGCGAGCAGGTGCAGCGCGGCATGCTGCAGCTCGAGAACGCGCGCACGCGCCTGCAGACGATCCTCGACACGCTGTCGGCCGGCGTCATGGTGTTCGACCGCGAGGGCCTGCTGCAGACGGTGAACCCGGGTGCCACGCGCATCCTGCAACGCCCGCTCGCCGGTTACCGCGGCAAGAGGCTCGCCGACGTGCCCGAGCTCGAGCGCTTCGCGCAGGCGATCGAGCAGCGCTTCGCGTTGCTCGCCAACAGCCCCGAGATCGGCGAGCGCGACCATTGGCAGGACAGCTTCGAGCTCGCGCGCGCCGACGGCCGCGTCGGCGCCCAGGCCACCGACGGCGCGACGCTGTCGCTGCTCGTGCGTGGCGCACGCCTGCCCTTCGGTGCCACGCTCGTCGTCTTCGACGACATCACCGAGGTCGTCTCGGCCCAGCGCTCGGCCGCCTGGGCCGAGGTGGCGCGGCGCCTCGCGCACGAGATCAGGAACCCGCTCACGCCGATCCAGCTCTCGGCCGAGCGCCTGCTCGCCAAGCTCGGCACCAAGGTCGAGGGCGCCGACCTCGCGCTGCTGCAGCGTTCGGTCAACACCATCGTGGCCCAGGTGGGCGCGATGCAGAACCTCGTCAACGCCTTCCGCGACTACGCGCGCCTGCCGGCGGCGCAGCTGTCGCCGCTCGACCTCAATGCCCTCGTCACCGAGGTGCTGGCGCTGTACGGGCAGGCGCAGGACAACGGCCTGCTGGCGGTCAGGCTCGGCGAGGAGCTGCCGGCCATCGTCGGCGACGCGACGCAGCTGCGCCAGGTCATCCACAACCTCGTGCAGAACGCGCTCGACGCCGTCGTCGATCGGCCCGACGGGCAGGTCGAGATCACCACCTCGGGCGCGCGCGGCGCCGACGGCGCCATCGCCGAAGTGCGGCTGGCGGTCATCGACAACGGCCCGGGCTTTGCCGACAAGGTGCTCAAGCGCGCCTTCGAGCCCTACGTCACCACCAAGGCCAAGGGCACCGGCCTCGGCCTCGCGGTGGTGAAGAAGATCGCCGACGAACACGGCGCCCGCCTGCGCGTGGCCAACCTGCGTGCCGGCAACGAACCCGACGCGCCGGTGACCGGGGCGCGCGTTTCGCTATCATTTTCGAACTTCGCCCCAACCAAGGCGGCTCTGCGCAACGACGCCGCCGCCAAGGCCGATGCCCCCACGGCGGCGCGGCACCGTTGAGCGATTCTGCAAACGGGGCCCCACAAAGAGCGCATGGCAACGATACTGGTAGTCGACGACGAGCTGGGCATCCGTGCCCTGCTGTCGGAGATCCTCACCGACGAGGGGCACACGGTTGAACTGGCCGAGAACGCGGCGCAGGCGCGCCAGGTGCGCGAGGCCTTCCGGCCCGACCTCGTGCTGCTGGACATCTGGATGCCCGATGTCGACGGCGTCACGCTGCTGAAGGAATGGTCGTCGGCGAGCCTGCTGACGATGCCGGTGATCATGATGAGCGGCCACGGCACCATCGATACCGCCGTCGAGGCCACCAAGTACGGCGCCAGTGCCTTTCTCGAAAAGCCGATCACGCTGCAGAAGCTGCTGCGCGCCGTCGACTCGGCCCTGGTCAAGCCGGGTTCGCGTGTCGCCGGCGCTGCCGGCGCGGCGGCCGCGCCCGGGGGCGCTGCCGGTGCGGCCGCGCGCGTCGACGGCTACGAGGCCGTGCCGGGCCAGCCCGGCGTGCCGCACGGCAACGCCGCCGCGGCGCTCGTGCCGAGCGGCCCGCTGGCCGAGCAGAGCTTCGACCTCGACCGCCCTCTGCGCGAGGCGCGCGACGCCTTCGAGAAGAGCTACTTCGAGTTCCACCTCGCCAAGGAGGGAGGCTCGATGACGCGCGTGGCCGAGAAGACGGGCCTGGAGCGCACGCACCTGTACCGCAAGCTCAAGCAGCTCGGCGTCGACCTGACGCGCAACAAGCGCAACGGCGGCTGATCGCCTGGGTTCGCGCGCCGCCGTTCCGGGTCCTGCGCGCGGGCGCGGCAGGGTGGGGCCATGCCATCGGCCCTCTATAATCCCGCGCTCTGGCCTGGTAGCTCAGTTGGTAGAGCAGCGGATTGAAAATCCGCGTGTCGGTGGTTCGATTCCGCCCCAGGCCACCACTTCGCCACCACTTGTCATTGGGAGCGGCGCGCCGGCACACGATGTGGCGCGCGCGCGGTCGCGGCAACAAGAAGATCCCGCCGGGCCTCGATGCATCGACGACTCACGAGTTCGATCGCTGCGCTGCTGTCGGTCACCTGGACCTGCGCAGCGCACGCCGGCCTTTCGCTGCAGCATGCCGCGGCGCGCGACGCCGCGCTCACGCAGGGCTCATCGTGGAGCATGCTCGCGCCGCTGATGCCGGCACCCGGGCTGTCGCTGGCCGCCGGCGGTGCACGCGCCGACACGCCACCGCTGATCGCCGAAGAATCAGCCGGCCAGGGTGGCCTGCGCTTGCAGTCCGGCGCCTTCACCCGCGCCGGGTTGCGCTGGCAGGCCGGCCTCGCCTGGCGCGTGCGCCGTGAGCCGCGGGAGCCGCAGGAGCGGCAATTGAGCCTCGAAGGCAGCGCCGTCACCTACGAGCTCGGCGACGCGGATGCCGGGCAGAGCGAGATCTACGCCTCGGTGCAGCGGAGGCACTGGGGCCCGGGCTGGGTGGGCAGCCTCATCCTCGATGGCGCCGCGCGTGCGGTGCCGGCGGTCGGCTGGCGGCGCCCGGTCGTGCAGGCGAGCGGCAACCCCTGGCTCTCGTGGCTGGGGCCCTGGGGCGCCGACATCTTCTTTGGGCGCCTGCAGGGCCACTCCCAGCCGGCGCGGCCCTATCTCATCGGCCTGCGGGCGCAGCTCGCGCCGAGCGAGCGCCTCGAGATCGGCCTCACGCGCACGATGCAATGGGGCGGCCGCGGCCGCGACGAGCGCGCAAGCTCGCTCTACAACGCGCTCATCGGCAACGACAACGTCGGCTTCAGCGGCATCACCGTGGACAACGAGCCGGGCAACCAGCTCGCCGGCATCGACCTGCGCTGGCTCGTCGACCCCGTGGCGCAGGTCTCGTTCTACGGCCAGGTCATCGGCGAGGACGAGGCCGGCCACCTGCCCAGCCGCAACATGCTGCTGCTCGGTGTCGATGCCAAGGTGCCGACGGCGACGGGCTCGGTGCGTTTCTTCGCCGAGTTCGCCGACCTGCTCGCCGGCCGCATCTCCGACGATCCGCGGCCGACCGCCGCCTACCGGCATTCGGTCTATCGCCAGGGCTATACGCAGGAAGGCCTCTCGCTCGGCCATGCCGTCGGCGGCGACGCCAGGCTCGCCTCCGCGGGCGGGCTCTATCGCCACGGTGCGTTGCAGGCGATGTTCGTGGCCTCGGCCGGCAGGGCCGAGCCGACGGCGCAGTTTCTCGCGCCCGGGCGCATCCTCGGCCTCAACGCTTCGCTGCAGCATCAACTCGATGCACACACGCACCTGGGCGCCGGCGCGGCCTGGTGGAGCGACGGCGCCGGCCGCCGCCATACGCTGCAGGTCTGGTGGCGCAGCGACGCCTGGTAGACGAGCCGCCGCAGGTCGGCACCCGGGTGACGCGCCCGCCGTCAAGCCGCCAGCAGTTGCGCCCGCGCCCGGTGCAGCCGCACGAAGAGGTTGTTCTCGCTGATGCCGAGCTCGCGGCAGACATCGGCGCTGTCCTCGTCGGCGAGGACGCGGCGCTCGAAGGCCAGGCGCAAGGTCTCCGGCAGGGCCTCGATGCGCGCGAGCGTGCGCGCCAGCCGTTGGCGCTGCGCGGCCACCTCGTCGGGCTGCGGCTGCGGGCACTCGAGCTCCGGCGCCGGCTCGGCGTCGGCGCCAGCACCCCAGCCGCTGCGGGCGTCGAGGCTCTCGTGGCCCTGGCGCGCGCGCACGAGGTCGACGATCTTGTGCTTGAGCACCGCGGTGAGCCAGGTGCGCAGCGAGGCGCGGCCGTCGAAGCGGGCGCGACCGCAGACGACGGCTTCGAAGACATCGTGCACGAGGTCCTCGGCGAGGCTCGGATCGAGCAACCGGCGGCGCGCGAAGCGCACCAGCGAGGCCCGCTCGGCCACGAGGGCAGGCCAGTCGGGCCGCTCTTGCCGAGCCGGTGTGGCGATCGGAGCGGCAGCGGTGGCGGCGGCACCAGCGGCTGCAGCGGCCGAAGCAGCACGAGCGGCAGTGGCGGCCTCAGCGGCAGTGGCGGCACCAGTGGCCCGAGCGGCCCGAGCGGCCCGAGCCACATGAGCGTCAGCGGCACCTGAGGTGGCGGCACCCGCGCCAGCGAATGGGGCGAAGGCTGCGAACGGGGCCGAAGGCAGCGCGGCGAAAGCGGTGGTGGCCATGGCGGTCTGGGAGGGGCAGTGCCCGGTTGAATCGATGGCTACACTGTTCCGCCCCCGCCTCGCGGCTTGCTCACCGAACATCACAGCCAGATCACATCGCGCTGCCGTTCGCATCCCGCCAGGCCCGCGCGGCCGGTAAGGAGCGGCCGCTCCGGCGCGACCGATGCCCGACATGGCCACCACGGTTCCTTCGGCTCCCGCCCTGCCCGGCCCGGCCGGCCCGTCCGCCCTGCCCAGCCACCCCGGCCGTTCGCAGGCCGTCGCCGCGGCCGCCGCGGCGCACATCCTGGTGGCCGAAGACCAGGCCGACATCCGCGACCTCATCGTGCTCAACCTGCAGGGTGCCGGCTACGAGGTGCACGCGGTCGCCGACGGTGCCGCCGCGCTGGCCAGCCAAGCCGAGCGGGCGAGTGACCTGCTCGTGCTCGACCTGATGATGCCGGCGCTGGACGGCCTCGAGGTGTGCAAGGCGCTGCGCGCGCGCGGGCGCGCCACGCCGATCCTGATGCTCACGGCCAAGGCCACCGAGCTCGACCGCGTGCTCGGCCTCGAGCTCGGTGCCGACGACTACCTCACGAAGCCGTTCTCGATGGCCGAGCTGCTGGCGCGCGTGAAGGCGCTGCTGCGGCGGGCCGAGCTGCTGCGCGTGGCGCAGCAAGGCGGGGCCGGTGCCGCCGCGGGCGCCGCGCCCATCGTCAACGGCGAGCTCGAGATCCACCCGGCGCGCCGCGAGGTGCGCGTGGCCGGCCGCGTGCTCGAGCTCACGGCGCTGGAGTTCGACCTGCTGCTGCACTTCGCCAGCCACCCGGGGCGCGTCTTCTCGCGCGCGCAGCTGCTCGATGCGGTGTGGGGCTACTCGCACGAGGGCTACGAGCACACCGTGACCACGCACATCAACCGCGTGCGTGCCAAGGTGGAGGCCGACCCGATGCGGCCGAAGTTCGTGCTCACCGTGCGCGGCGCGGGGTACAAGATGCGCGACGCCCCGCGCTAATGCATGACGCATGACGCACGACGCATGACGGTCCGCCTGCGCCTCGCCCTCACGGTGCTGCTCACCGGCCTGGCCACGGCGTTCGGCGTGCTGGTGACGGTGGCCCTCGCTTTCGAGCGCTTCGAGCGCGAGGCCGCCTATGCGCGCGCCGACGCCTTTCTCGGCCGCGTCGTCGCGCTGCATGCCGACCTGCCGGCACAGCAGCGGCGCGACCCCGAGGGCTTCACCGTCTTCCTCAAGAGCCTGCTGCTGTTCGAACCCGACAACCAGCTCTACCTGCTGGCGCCCGACGGCACCGTGCTCGCCAGCACCGGCAGCAAGACGCTGCCGCCGGAATTCAAGGTGGCGATCGCGCCGGTGCGCCAGGCGGCCACGGCGGCCGTGCAGGCGCCGCAGCGCAGCGCCGCCTACGTGATGGGCGACGACCCCGAGTACATGGACGAGGGCGCGGTGATCGCGGCGCGCGAGCTGCGCCAGCCGGCCATCCGGCCCGGCGCCGACTTCGCCGGCTACCTGTACATCGTCTGCCGCAAGCCTGGCCTGCCGCCCTCGCGCGTGGCGCGGCTGGCGGCCCACCTCGCCGGGCCGGCGCTGGGCCCGGTGCTGGCCGTCGTGCTGCTCGCCACGCTGCTGGCGGCCTGGATCATCGCCGCCGTGACGCGGCCGCTCGCCGTGCTCAGCGACGAGGTGGCGCGCGCCGCACGCGCCGGCTTCGGCGCCGAGACACCGGCGCTGCCGATGCCCGGCGGATCGATGCGCGTGAAGGCCGACGACGAGTTCGGCCGCCTGCACGCCGGCTTCCAGGCCCTGCTGACGAAGCTGCATGCGCAGTGGGACCGCCTGCGCCGGCTCGACGCTTTCCGCCGCGAGAGCGTGAGCAATCTCTCGCACGACCTGCGCTCGCCGCTCACCGCCGCCGCCGCAAGCCTGGAGACGCTGCAGCAGCGCTGGCGCACCGCCGCGCCCGCCGACCCGGCTGGCGCGGAGCGCGCCGAGGACGCCCGCCTCGTCGACGTGGCCCTGCGCAACACCCACAACGCGGCGCGCCTCGTGCGTTCGCTCGGCGACCTGGCGGTGCTGGACGAAGACAGCTTCCGCCTGCGCCTGGCCCGGCTCGACCTCGGCGAGATGCTGGACGACATCGCGATGCGCTTCGCCGAGCGGGCGGCGCGCCAGGGCGTGGCCATCCGCTGCGAATTCGGCGGCGAGCTGCCTGGCGACGACGCCGGCGGCGGCGATGCGCGGGTCAGCGCCGGCGCAGGCAGGGCGGGGAGCGAAGGGAGCGCAGGGAGCGCAGGGAGCGAAGGCGGCGAGCTCGTGGCCGAAGTCGATGTCGAGCTGATCGAGCGCGCCATCGCCAACCTGCTCGACAACGCCTTGCGCTTCACGCCCGCCGGCGGCGGCATCGTGCTTTGCGCACGGGCCCTGCGCGAGCCGGCTGCCGGCGCGCGCAGCGTGCGCCTGGCCGTGCGCGACAGCGGCAGCGGCATCGCGCCGGCCGACCTCGAGCACCTGTTCGACCGCCACTTCCGCGGCCGCGCCGGCCACGCCGCCCGCGCCGAAGGCGGCCCCACCGGCAACGGGCTCGGGCTGGCCATCGTGCAGCGCATCGTCGAGCTGCACGGCGGCCAGGTCGCCGTGCACAGCGAGTCCGGCCAGGGCACGACGGTCCAACTCGACCTGCCCGCCAGGCCGCCCCTGGCCGACGAGGGCCACGGCCCGACGGCCGCCGCGGCCCGCCACGGGACCGAATAGCCCGCCAAACCCGCGCCTGCTCCACCGATCGGGCCCGGGTGCCCCGCGCCAGACTGGCAAGATGACAGTCGATGCGGTCCTCGTGCTCCAGCGCAGCGACGTGGTGCGCATGGCCGCGACCCCGGCGCGCTATGCCGGCACCCGCCTGCTCTTCGTCGATCCGGGCCTGCTGGACGACGCGGCGCAGCGTGGCCTGACGCTCGCCTCGCCCTACGAGTACCGCCGTCTCGACCTCGGCGCGGACATGCAGGCGCGTGCCGCCAGCGAGGCGATCGCGCGCGCCACGCTCGTCGACCTGCAGATGAGTGCCGAGCGCGAACGCCTGTGGGGTGGCGACCAGGTGCTCACCGGCTGGGACGTCGGCCTCTTCTTCCTCGCGCTGCAGCGCGCCGCGGTGGCGCGCGCCATCGCCAAGGCCGTGAGCGCGAGCTTCAAGGAGCAGAGCATCGGCCTGCTGCGCCCGAGCAACCCGCAGCAGATGTACTTCGACTCCTTCGTCAGCGCTGACCTTGTCGGCCAGGACCCGCAGCGCTTCTCGGTCATCGACCGCTACCACGACGCCCGCTGGCAGCGCGCCGACGCCTACGACCAGGTGCTCGATGCGCACGCGATGGGCTCGCTGCTGGCGCGCGGCGTCATCACGCTCGTGAGCCATGTGCCCACCTGCTTCTACGACCGTGCCTGGCTGGCCGAGGAGGTGGCGCGCTCGCACGCCTACACGCTCGACCTGCCGAGCCCCTTCTGGGACGTGCCGCTGCACCGCGGCGCGCCGCTGCTGGTGCCGCGCAGCAACCTCGCCGCCGAGGCCGAGGTGGCCGACTACGGCGCGCGCGCCGTGCGCGTGCTCGAGCCGCTGCTGGCCGACCTGCTGCCGCAGCAGCGTGCGCGCGAGGAGCAGATCGGCGCCTGGGCCGCACGCGCGCGCTGGCAGGCGCTGAACTTCCTGCAGCTGCGCGCCGCCTTCGCGCGCCTGCCCGCCTCGCTGCGCAGTGGCGCGGCCGCCGCGCCGGACTTCCTGATCGCCGACCAGGACACCGGCCTGAACGGACCCCTGTTCTCGATCGCCGACAAGGTGGGCGGCGCCATCACCGTGGTGCCGCACTCGGGCCATGCGTCGATGCTGCTGCCGCACGGCCGCCGCGCCCAGGTGGTGGAGCGCGCCGGCTACGGCTGCGCGCCGCGCACCCTGCTCGGGCAGGCGGTGCCGGCGCGCGCCGTGCGCTTCAACCAGCAAGCGCAGCGGCGGCCGGCCGCGGCGCACGGCGTGCGCCTCGCGCGCCTGTGCCTGCTGCTCAACAGCCTCAGCACCGAAGGCCTGAGCCACGTCGACGCCTATGCGCTGGCCGAGTTCTACAAGCCCCTGGCCGCGCTGTGCGAGACGGCCGGCGTGCAACTCGTGCTGCGCCCGAAGCCCGGTGCGCCGGCCATGGCCGTGCTCGCCGGCGCGCTCGGCCTGGCGCCGACGCAGCTCGCCGGTGCCGTGCAGCAACCGCTGCCGACGCTGGCCGAGACCTGCGAGCTCTGCCTCGCCTGGGGCGAGCCGACCACCGGCATCGCCCCTTTCCTCGACGCCGGCAGCCTCGTGCTGCAGGTGATGAGCGAGCGCTGGCCGGTGGACTACCTCGTCTGCATGCCGCTAGTGCGCGACGGCGTCGTGCCCACGCTCGCGCCGGCCGAGGCGCTGGCCGCCGTGCACCGCTACATCGGCAACGGCGCCGCGCTCGCGGCCGACACCCGCATGCAGAGCGCCGCCTTCGATGCCCGCGCCGCCGGTGCCCACGACCACCTCTTCGAGCGCGCGCTGCATCCGGTGCAGCGTGTGGCCGCCTGAATCCCGCGCCCCCGCGCCCCTTTTCGTCTCCTTCCCGAGCGACCTCCCGCGCCGACCCACCATGCTCAACCACCAGTCCATCCTCGTCACCGGCGGCACCGGCAGCTTCGGCCGCGCCTTCGTGGCTACCGTGCTCGAGCGCTACCCGCAGGTGAAGCGGCTCGTCATCTTCTCGCGCGACGAGCTCAAGCAGTTCGAGATGGCGCAGCTGTTCCCGCCCGCGCAGCACCCGTGCCTGCGCTTCTTCATCGGCGACGTGCGCGACGCGGCCCGCCTCAAGCGGGCGATGGAAGGCATCGACATCGTCGTGCACGCCGCGGCGCTGAAGCAGGTGCCGGCCGCCGAATACAACCCGATGGAGGCGATCAAGACCAACGTGCTCGGGGCGCAGAACGTCATCGAAGCCTGCCTCGACTCGCGGGTGAAGCGGGTCGTCGCGCTGTCTACCGACAAGGCCGCGGCGCCGATCAACCTGTACGGCGCCACCAAGCTGTGCAGCGACAAGCTCTTCGTCGCCGCCAACAACATCCGCGGTGCGCGCGACCTGCGCTTCTCGGTCGTGCGCTACGGCAACGTCATGGGCAGCCGCGGCTCGGTGATCCCGTTCTTCCTCGGCCAGCGCGAGCAGGGCGTGCTGCCGATCACGCACCCGGACATGACGCGCTTCAACATCTCGCTCGAGGACGGCGTGCAGATGGTGCTGTGGAGCATCGAGCACGCCTGGGGCGGCGAGATCCTGGTGCCCAAGATCCCGAGCTACCGCATCACCGACGTCGCCGATGCCGTGGCGCCGGCGGCGCGCCAGCGCATCGTCGGCATCCGCCCGGGCGAGAAGCTGCACGAGGAGATGATCACCGCCAGCGACAGCCCGAACACGGTGGACCTCGGCCGCTACTACGCCATCCTGCCCAGCGGCGCCGACTACGCCATCGACGACTACTGCGAGCGCATGGGCGGCACGCGTGTGCAGCCCGGCTTCAGCTATGACAGCGGCAGCAACAGCGAATTCCTCTCGGTGCCGCAACTGCGCGCGCTGATCGACAAGCACGTGGAGAACCCCGGTGTCGCCCATCACTGAAAAGACCACTGAAGCCACCAGCGAAAGCGTCACCGAGCGCACGCAGCCGCTTGCGCCCATGCAGCGCCCGGACGCGCCAGGCGCGCGCGGCGCGAAGGGCGCGAAGGGCGCCAAGGCCGGGCCGGTGATGGTCATCGGCCACACCGGCCTGCTCGGGCAGGCGCTGATGCGCGTGGCCGGCGAGCGCGGCCTGCGCACGCTCGGCATCTCGCGGCGCACGGTGCCCGGGCTCAACCTCGCGCGCCAGGCCGACCTCGCGCCCTTCCTCGACCGGCTGGCGCCATCGCTGGTGATCAACGCCGCCGCCATCACCGACCTCGCCTCGTGCGAAGCCGATGCCTCGGCAGCGCTCGAGCTGCACGTGCGCCTGCCCGGCCTGCTCGCCGAGTGGAGCCGCCAGCGCGGCACGCCCTGGGTACAGGTGTCGACCGACCACTACTGGAACGACATCGAGAACACGCTGCACGCCGAGGAAGCGCCGGTGAGCCCGCCCAACACCTATGCGCGCACCAAGCATGCCGGCGAAGAGCTGGCGCTGCGCAACCCGAACTGCCTCGTGCTGCGCACCAACCTCGTCGGCTTCCGTGGCCGCAGCGGCGCGCCGACCTTCGTCGAGTGGGCGCTCGCGGCGCTGGCTGCCGGCGAGCCGTTCGACGCCTACACCGACGTCTGGGCGAGCAGCATCGAGGCGCACCAGTTCGCGCATGCCTTGTTCGACCTCGTGAAGATGGGTACCACGGGCCTGCTGAACCTGGCCAGCCGCGAGGCGGTGAGCAAGGCCGACTTCATCGCCGCGCTTGCCGAGGCCGCCGGCTACGACGCCGAGCACATGCGGCGCGTGCCGCGCCCGCCGCGCCAGCGGCCGCGGCGCGCCAACGCCATGGGCCTGGAGGTCGCCCGCGCCGAAGCGCTGCTCGGCCGCGCCCTGCCCGGCGCCGCCGCGGTGATCGAGGCCATCGTCGCGAGCCCCGCGATGCCCAAGCCCAGCGTGCGCATCGATCTGTCTCGTGGCACCGACGTGCCGCTCGACCTGGACACGCCCACGCCCATGCAAATAGGAAGACCCGATGTCCAACTCGCCTGACCCCATCCGCATCGCCGGGCGAACGCTCGCGCTCGATGCGCCGACCTACTTCATCGCCGACATCGCCGCCAACCACGACGGCGACCTCGAGCGCGCCAAGGCGCTCATCTGGGCGGCCAGCGAGGCCGGCGCCGACTGCGCCAAGTTCCAGCACTTCAAGGCCGAGCGCATCGTCAGCGACCACGGCTTCAAGGCCCTGACGAAGGACGGCGCACAGCTAGGCCACCAGGCGAAGTGGGACCGCCCCGTCTTCGATGTCTACCGCGCCTACGAGCTCAACCGGGAGTGGAACGAGGAGCTCGCGGGGACGGCGCGCGCGGCCGGCATCCACTTCATGACCACGCCCTACGACGAAGAGGCGGTGGCGAGCGTCGATGCGCTCGTGCCGGCCTGGAAGATCGGCTCGGGCGACATCACCTGGATCGAGTTCATCCGCAAGGTCGCCGGCACCGGCAAGCCGCTGCTGCTGGCCACCGGCGCGAGCGCGCTGGCCGATGTCGACCGCGCCGTGCGCGCCACGCTGGCGGTGAACCGCCAGCTCGTGTTGATGCAGTGCAACACCAACTACACCGGCTCGCTGGAGAACTTCCGCTACATCAACCTCAACGTGCTGAAGACCTATGCGGCACGCTACCCGCGCGTGCTGCTCGGACTGTCCGACCACTCGCCCGGCCACGCCACCGTGCTCGGCGCCGTGGCGCTCGGCGCACGTGCGGTGGAGAAGCACTTCACCGACGACAACGCCCGCACCGGCCCCGACCACGGCTTCGCGATGAACCCCGCGACCTGGCGCGAGATGGTCGAGCGCACGCGCGAGCTCGAGGCGGCGCTCGGCGACGGCATCAAGCGCGTCGAGGCCAACGAGGTGCAGACGGCGGTGCTGCAGCAGCGCTGCCTGCGTGCCCGCCGCGACCTCGCCCCCGGCGCCGTGCTGACGATGGACGACCTCGAGCCGCTGCGCCCGGCGCCCGCCGGCGCCGCCAAGCCCTACGAGCTGAGCGCGCTGCTCGGCCGCCGCCTGCGCGGGGCGCACACGTTCGGCGAGGCGCTGTCGCTCGACGACGTGGAACCCGCGACCGGCGACCACCGCGTCGCCATCGAGCGCGCGGCGGTGTGCTGACATGCTCTCGGGCACCTCGGTCGGCCTGCGCGCGATCGGATCGCACGACCTGCCGCAGCTGCTCGCGTGGCGCAACGACCCGCGCCTGCGCCGCTACTTCCGCGAGCATCGCGAGCTGAACCTGACGCAGCAGCGGCAGTGGTTCGAGAGCAAGGTCAACAACGACCCGACGACGCGCATGTTCGCCATCGTCGAGCGCGGCCGCGAAGGGCATGTCGGGCGCCTGCTCGGCGCCTGCGGCCTGTGCTACATCGACTGGGTCAACCGCACCGCCGACTTCAGCATCTACATCGGTGCCGACGACCTCTACATCGACGAACGCTTCGCCCCCGACGCGGCCGTGACGATGATCGGCTACGCCTTCGACGAACTCGGCCTGCACCGCCTGTGGTCGGAGATCTACGGCTTCGACGCGCCCAAGCAGCGGTTCTTCGAGGCGCTCGGATTCAACCTCGACGGCGTGCACCGGCAGACGCACTGGGCCGAAGGGGCCTGGCACGACAGCCACTACTACTCGCTGCTGGCCACCGACCCGCGACCGAAGGCGACGGCCGTCGCAACCGCACCGACGACGGCAGGTGACCGGACGGGTCACCGGAACGCCCGAGCACCCGAACACCTGAATGCCGAACACCCTGATACCCGAAAGCGCCAGACGATGAAGAACCTCGCCGTCATCCCTGCCCGCGGCGGCAGCAAGCGCATTCCGCGCAAGAACATCAAGCTCTTCGGCGGCAAGCCGATGATCACCTACGCGATCGCCGCGGCGCGCGAGAGCGAGCTCTTCGACGAGGTCATCGTCAGCACCGACGACGATGAGATCGCCGAGGTGGCGCAAGCGCATGGCGCGACCATTCCGTTCCGCCGTCCACCCGAGCTCGCCGACGACCAGACAACGACGGTGCCGGTGATCGCCCACGCCGCGCAGTGGTACGTCGAGCGCGGCCGCGCGCCCGAGGCGGTGTGCTGCATCTACCCCTGCGTGCCGCTGCTGCGCGCCGAAGACCTGAGCGGCGCGCACGCCATGTTCGCCGAGCGCGGCGCGGAGTACGTCTACCCCGTCGTGCAATTCCACAGCTCGCCCTGGCGCGGCATGCGCCGGCCGGAGAACGGGCCGATGCAGTTCGTGCACCCCGAGTACGAGCTGACGCGCACGCAGGATCTCGAGCGCATGTACTTCGATGCCGGCCAGTTCTACTGGGGCCGCACCTCGGCCTGGTGCGCGGGGCTGCGCATGCACTCCAACGGCCACGGCTATGTCGTCGAAGGGCATCGCGTCGTCGATATCGATACGCCCGAGGACTGGAAGCGCGCGGAGCTGATCGCCCGCGCCCTCTGACAGGGCTTCGCGCTCAGTAGTTGACATTCAGCTGACTGATCGGGAGCGCACGGGGGCTTGCGGTGGCGGGATCGGGCCGACGGGGCGCCCTGCGCTGCTCGTGTCCTCTCTCGGGCGCCCGGCTCGCAAGCTCGCAGGGCGCCCGAATGCCCCCTTTACCTCGCTGCGCAGGGCGCCCCATCGGCCCGATCCGGCACCGGCGGTGGCATGCCCTCGTCGAAGACAGACCCGAGTGCCCGCCGAGGACGCCGGGTGGTCGGCTCAGCGAGGTAAAGGGGGCATTCGGGGGACCTGCGAGCTTGCGAGCAGGGCCGCCGAAAGAGGACACGAGCAGAGCCGACCACCCGGCGTCCTCGGCGCGCCACGACTTCGCGCATGGGCCGGCTTCGCACCCTACCCGCCTCACTCTTCGGCCGCCTCGCTACCACCTCATTCCGCCCTTCTCTCGCCCCGCGGGAGAGGGAGCCAACTGGTGCCGCCGCGCCCCGTCAACTGCCGCGTGATGGCGGCCTTCACCGCCGTGCTGAACGGCGGCACGCGTTCAGCGGCCGCGAGCAGCACGCGCCGCGCCACCTTCGCCGGTGCATGTTCGTCGGTGAAGAGCTTCACCAGCGCATTGGTGCCCAGGTAGGTGGGCAGCGTCGTGCGGCGGTGTTCGCTGGCATAGCGCGCCAGCACGTCGGCATTGCCGATATCGCGTGCGGCGGCACGCGCCGCCGCCAGTTCGCGGGCCAGCACCTCGACGCCGTAGAGGCCGAAGTTGTAGCCGTGCGCGGTGACCGGGTGCATGCCGACCGCCGCATCACCGACCAGCGCGAAGCGCAGGCCGGTGAAGCGGTGGGCGTAGACGCCGACCAGCGGGTAGTGGTGGCGCGGCCCGGCGCCGGTGATGCGGCCGAGCGCGGCCGGTGCCTGCGCCTGCACGCGCGCCGCGAAATCGGCGTCGCTCAGGGCCAGCCATTCGGGCGCACGGTCCGAGGCCACGGTGATGACGGCCGAGCTCTGCCCGCCGTTGAGCGGCAGCAGGGCGAGCGTGTTGCCGTAGCGGAAGCACTCCCAGGCGATCGCCTGTGAATCGTGTTCATGCGCGACGCGGCCGACGACGACGCTGCGCGCGAAGTCGCGCACCGAGGCGCCGATGCCGGCCATGCGCCGCAGCTGCGAGAAGCGGCTGTCGGCGGCGACGACGAGACGTGCGCCGATCTCGCTGCCATCGGCGAGCGTCACGCGGGCCGATGCGGCATCGGCGGCCAGCGCCGTGGCGCGCGCATCGCACTGCACCTGCACGCCGCGGCGGCTCTCGGCGGCGCGCAACGCGGCAGTGCGGATGAGGTGGTTGGGCACCAGCCAGCCGAGTGCCTCCAGGCCGGTGCCTTGCGTGGCGAAGCGCAGCGCCGCCGGCGAATCGCCGTCGAGCACGCGCGCTTCGCGCAGAGGCGCGATCGCCTCGGCCGGCAGCCGTTCCCACAGGCCCAGGCGCTCCATCACCGCGCGGGCGCGGTGCGTCAGCGCGATCTCGCGCCCGTCCTCGGCCGGTTCGTCGAGGGCCGCGCGCGGCGATTGCTCGAGTACGCGCACGGCGAGGCCGGCGTCGGCGAGCGCGCAAGAAAGGGCCAGGCCGGCCGGGCCGGCGCCGACGATGAGGACGTCGAGGGTTGCGTTCATCCGGGCATGATGGCCCGGTGATGTAGGCGGCGCCTTGAGCGAGGTCAGGAGCGTGCCGCCCCGACGCCGGTCAGCGGCCGCCCGTCTCCGGCACGACCTTGAACAAGTACTGGAAGACCTCGGCGTCGGCCGCCGCCTGCTCGGGGTCCGCGCCGCCGGCGCGCGCGATGGCGCGGATGCCGTGCATCAGCTCGGCCGGTGGCGTGGCGCTCACGCGCCGCGCGATGCCCGTCTCGACGCGCCAGCCCGTCTGCTGGAACATCTCCAGCATGGTGATGCGCGTGAACCAGCGGATGTGCGTGCGGTCCAGCAGGCCGCTGTCCTCGTAGCGGAAGAGGCCCGTGGCCAGGCGCATCTGCACGCTCCAGTGCTGGGCGTTGGGGATGCAGGTGACGAGGCAGCCCTCGGGCGAGATGCGCTCGCGGATGCGGCGCAGCAGCCGCCAGGGGTCGCGCAGGTGTTCGAGGCAATCGCCGAAGACCCAGCAGTCGCTCGGGAAGAGCACGTCGAAGGCCTGCTCGTCGAAGTGTTCGACATCACCGGCGAGCGCGGTGTCGCAATGCGCCGCCGCCTCGGCGGCGTACTCGGGGTCGATGTCGATGCCGGTGTAGCGCGTGCCCGGGTTGGCGGCGCGGTAGGCGGCGGCGAGCGCGCCGTGCATGCAGCCCACTTCGACGACATGGCGCGCGCCGTTCGCGCCGTTCGTGCCGGTGGGCATCAGCGCCAGCAGGTCGCGGTTGACGACGCTGTGCGCCGGCGTCTGCTTCATCAACGCAGCCATTCGCTCACTCCCCGGCCGAGCGAGAGCAGGTTGGCGTTCAGCTGCTGCCCGTCGGTGAGCGCGTTCACGTAGGACACGCGCAGGTTGAAATGGTCGGCCTCGGCGGCCATGACGTCGAAGAGGCTGCGCCGGCCGAGCTGCTGCCATTGCTGCAGCGTGGCATTGCGAAGCTGTTCGGAGTCGCGCAGCACGGCGGCCGTGCGGCGCACACGGTCGAAGCTCGCGAGCGCCTGCTCGTGCACCTCGGCGACGCGGAAGCGGCGCGACTCGATGGCCTCGGCACGCTGCATCTCGGCGGCACGGGCGCGCTTGCGCGCCGCGTCGGTGGCCGGGGGCACGCCGGGGCTGAGCAGCGGGATGTTGACCGAGATGCCGAGCGCGTAGCTGCCGTTGCGCACCGAGCCGCGCGAACCGCCGCGGCCGATGGATTGCGTGCCGCTGACGCTCCAGCCCACCTGCGGGCTCGCGCCGGCCGCCACCGCGTCGACGTAGTGGTGCATCGCCTGGGTCTGCGCGGTGAGCGCGGCGATCTCGCTCGAGCGCTCGACGTCGGCCACCAGCTGCGGCAGCGCATCGACCTCCAGCAGCACGCTTGGCAGCCCGTCGGGGGCAGGCAGGTTGTCGCCGGCCAGCCGGCGCAGCTTCACCTCGGTCTGGCGCAGCTGCGATTGCGAACTCGCCAGCGAGATCTCGGCCTGCTGCAGCGACTTCGTTGCCTGCAGCAGTTCGCTGGCCCGGCCGCGGTCGGCGCGCACGATGGTCTGAAGCGCCTCGACGAGGCAGGCCATCTTGCGCACGTACTGGCCGTACACGAGCGCGTGCTGGCGGTAGCGGCTGCGCTCGAGCGCCAGCGACACCGTGCTGAGCGCGAGCTGTTCCTGCACGTTGAGCTGGCCGTGCCGGGCCGACTCGGCCATCTGCGTGCGCCAGTCGGTGAGGCGGTCGATGCGGCCGCCGTCGTAGAGCAGCTGGCCGACGTTGACCGAGCCGCGCAGCTGCATCGCCGAGGTCTCGGTGCCCGCCAGCGACTGCGAACCGCCGGGGCCGAGGCCGCCGCCGACGCTGGCCTGGATGGCCTTGGCCGCGCGCGTCTCGCGGATGTCGTCCTCGGCGGCGTCGGCGAGCAGGCGCGCGGCGCCGACCTGGTGGCTGCGCGCGAGCGCCTCGCGCACCATGGTCTGCAGCTGGCCGCGCGGATCGGGTTGTGCACGCGGTGCTGAAGCGGCTGAACTGGCGGACGCGGCGGCGCCGGGCGCCGGCAGCTCCGACCGGTCCTCGTCGATGCAGCGCGGCTGGCCGTTTGCCTCCATCGGCAGCAGGCCGGCGGCAAAGGCGCAAGCGGTGGCGACGCGCGCGAGCGAATGGACAATGCCCAAGAGACCCATGGCGCAGGAGTCTCTTCGGCGGGCGCGCCGGCCGATCGGCCGATGTCGCGGGCGAAGCCGGCGCTTATTCGCCCTCGTCAGCCCGGCTGCACACCGAACACCCAGGCCAGCGTGGTGAAGCTCACGAAGGCGAGCACGGTGCTCGTCATGATGATGCGGGCGATGCGCCCGTTGTCGGCGCCGAAGCGCTCGGCGAGCAGCGAGACGTTGCTGGCGCTCGGCAGTGCCGCGGTGAGCGTGAGCACCACCACCTGCAGGCCCGACAGCGGCATGCCGAGCGAGCGCGCCGCCGTCGCCAGCGCGAAGACGAGCAGCGGATGCAGGAAGAGCTTGACCAGCGCCACGGGCACGAAGTCCGCCGGCGCCGTGCGGCCATGCACATGCTGGCCGGCGCGGTAGAGCACGGCGCCGATCGTGAACAGCGCCACCGGCGTGGCGGCATCGGCGAGCAGCCGCACCACCACCTCCAGTGGCCCGGTGAGCTTGAAGCCGACGGCGGAACCCAGCGCGCCGAGCGCGATCGCCCACGGCAGCGGATTCGACACCGCGCCGCGCAGCGCGCGCGACAGCGCGGCGCGCGCGCCGGCGCCGTGGTCCCGAGCGGACGTGGTGGCCGTGGCGGCCTCCGCCAGGGCGATGCACAGCGAGCTCGTGACGAACAGGTCGACGAGCATCGTCGTCACCATCGGCGCGGTGGCCGCCGGCCCCATCAGCGCGGCGAGCAGCGGCAGGCCCATGAAGCCGGTGTTCGGGAAGGCGGCGACGAGGGCGCCGAAGGCCGCGTCCTTGAGCCGGACGCGCGCATTGAGCGAGAACGCCACGGCGACGAAGACGATGAGCAGCGCCGCGACCAGCCACACCGCGAAAGCGCCCGGGTTGAGCAGTTCGAGCACCGGTGTGCTGTTGCCGAAGCGGAACAGCATGCACGGCAGCGCGAAGTACAGGACGAAGGCGTTCAGGCCCGGGATCGCGCTCTCGGGCAGCACATGCCGCCGGGCCGCGAGATAGCCTGCGAGGACGAGGGCGAAGAACGGGAAGGTGACGCCGAGGATGGCTTGCATGCCGCGGCCGAGTATCGCAGCGGGTGTGCAGCGGGGCGTGCGGCGGGTGTGCGGCAGCGCCGCCCGGCCGGCGCGGCCACCGGGCCTCGGCGCGCCGGGCGGCCGCTCCGTCGGGCCGGTACGGTCATTCGTCGCGTGGCGCGCGCCCGGGCGCGCAGGCTGGCTATGCTCGACGCCGTTCTTCCCCTCTGCCGCGCGCACCGGTCGTGCCGCTCGCGCCACCGCCCATGGCCCAGGAATCTTCCCGCCCTCCCCGCGCAGCCCGCTCGCTCGTCCTGCGCTTCTTCGCCGGCCTCGCGGCACTGCTCGATGGCACGCGCCGCCTGCTGCTCAATCTGCTCATGCTGGCGCTGATCGTCGGCGCCCTGGCGTGGCTCTGGCAGCGCTGGTGGCACAGCCCGGCGCTGGCCGAGAAGACGACGCTCGTGCTCGAGCTCTCCGGCGGCATCGTCGACCAGGCGCGCGGCGGCAGCGCGCGCAGCCAGGCGCTGGCGCAGTTGCGTGGCCAGGGCGAGGCGCAGATGCGGCTGCGCGACGTGCTCGCGGTGCTCGATACCGCGGCGCGCGACGACAAGGTGACGCAGGCGCTCTTGCTGCTCGACGGCCTCGAAGGCACCGGCCTCGCGACGCTGCGCGAGGTGGCGGCGGCGCTCGAGCGCTTCAGGGCCACGGGCAAGAAGGTGGTGGCCTGGGGCGCCGAGTACAACCAGCGCCAGTACTACCTCGCGGCCCATGCCGACGAGGTGTGGCTGCACCCGATGGGGCTCGTCTTCATCGAGGGCTACGGCCGCTACCGCAGCTACTACAAGGACGCCTTCGACCGCCTCGGGGTGAGCGCCAACGTCGTGCGCGCGGGCAAGTTCAAGAACGCCGCCGAGACTTATGCCGCCAGCGGCCCGAGCGCCGAGACGGTGGAGTCGGACCGGGCGCTGTACGGCTCGCTGTGGGCGAGCTGGATCGGCGGCGTCGAGCGCGCGCGCAAGCTGCCCGCGGGCAGCGTCATGAACTATGTCGACGGCATTCCCGGCTCGCTGCAGGCGGTGGGCGGTGACGCCGCCCAGCTCGGGCTGAAGAGCAAGCTCGTCGATGCGCTGAAGACCCGCGACGAGATGCGCAAGACGCTGATCGAACGCGGCGCCGAGGATGCGAAGAACAAGACCTTCCGGCAGGTCTCGTTCGGCGAGTACCTGGCGCGCGTCGAGCCGCAGAAGGGCACGTCGAAGAGCGAGACCATCGCCGTCGTCGTCGCGCAAGGCGAGATCGTCGACGGCCGCGCCGGGCCCGGGCTCGTGGGCGGCCTGTCGACGGCCGAGCAGATCCGCAAGGCGCGCGAGGCCGAAGACGTGAAGGCGATCATCCTGCGCGTCAACTCGCCGGGCGGCAGCGCCTTCGGCAGCGAGCTCGTGCGCCGCGAGCTCGAACTCGCGCGCGCCGCGGGCAAGCCGGTGGTGGTGTCGATGGGCGACCTCGCCGCCTCGGGCGGCTACTGGATCTCGATGGCCGCCGACGAGATCATCGCCGACGAGGCGACGATCACCGGCTCGATCGGCGTCGTCGGCATGATCCCGAGCGCCGAGGACGCGCTGGCCAAGGTCGGCGTGCGCAGCGCGGGCACGACGACGACCTGGCTGGCCGGCGCGATGGACGTGAAGCGCAACCCCGATCCGCGCCTCGTGGCCACCGTGCAGTCGGCCATCGACCACGCCTACGGCCATTTCGTCGGCATGGTGGCGCGCGAGCGCAAGCTCGCACGCGAGCAGGTCGACGCGGTGGCGCAGGGGCGCGTGTGGAGCGGCAAGGACGCGCGCGCGCGGGCGCTCGTCGACCGCCTCGGCAGCTGGGGCGACGCGGTGGCCGCGGCGCAAAAGCGCGCCAAGCTCGCCGAGGGCACGGTGGCGCGGCTGCGCTACTTCGAGGCCGAGCCCGGGCGCCTGCAGAAGCTCCTGATGGGCTTCGGCCTGCGCGAGGCGGCGGCGGCGAAGGTGGACGCACGGGTCGCGTGGCTGCTCGACGACTCCGCGGCAGAGGCCGGCATGGCCGCGCAAGCCGCGCAGGCCGCCGGCATGGTCGCCACCGTCGGCCTCGGCCTCGTCAGCCCGGAGCTTGCCGCCGCGCTCGTGGCCGATCTCGGCTGGCTGGGCGAGGTGGCGCAGCGGCGGCGACCTTTCGCCACGGCCACGCATTGCCTGTGCGGCGCGCCGTGATGCGGCCCGTGATGCGGCCCGTGATGCGGGCCGCGAGGCGCGCCGCGGCTGCGGCGGCCACGATTGCGCTCGGGGCCGCAGGCGCGGCCGCGGCGCAGGACGAAGTGCCCTTCATCACCACGCCCGACCGCGTGACCGTGGCCATGCTCGAGCTGGCCGGCGTCGGCGAGCGCGACCACGTGCTCGACCTCGGCTCGGGCGACGGCCGCATCGTCATCACCGCGGCCCGGCGCTTCGGCGCCAGCGGGCTCGGCGTCGAGATCGTGCCCGAGCTCGTGCGCAAGAGCCGCGAGCACGCGCGCGCGGCCGGCGTCGCGGCGCGCGTCGAGTTTCGCGAGCAGGACCTGTTCACGACGGATCTGTCGCGCGCCACGGTGGTGACGATGTACCTGCTGCCCGAGGTCAACCTGCAATTGCGCCCACGCCTGCTGGGGCTGGCGCCGGGCACGCGCATCGTCTCGCACGACTGGGACATGGGCGAATGGGCACCCGACCGTTCGCTCGTGCTCGACGTGCCCGACAAGGCCATCGGCCGCGAGAAGAAGTCGCGCGTGCACCTGTGGGTGGTGCCGGCGCAGGTGCAGGGCACCTGGTGCGCCGGTGACGCCCGGCTCGAGGTGACGCAGCGCTTCCAGCGCTTCTCGGCCACGCTGCAACTGCGTGGCCGGCCGGCGCCGGTGGTCGTCTTCGACGGGCGCGTCGAAGGCACCGTGCTGCGCACGGAAGACGGGCCGACGACGCAGGCGCAGCTGCAGTGGCGGGCCGCCGCGGCCGGTGCGACGCTCCAATGGCTGAAGGTGAGCGGCGCGGCGAGCGAACAGGCGGGGCGCAGCTTCGTGCGCGCGGCTGCGGCGGCCTGCTGAGGCGGTGCCTCGGCCGCCGCGAGCGCCGCGGGACGCCGCCTCGCGGCGCTCAAGTCACTTGATGGCGAAGTCCTCGAGTTTCTTGCCGGCGAGCAGGGCGTCGCGCAGCCAGATCGGGCGCTTGCCCCGGCCGGCCCAGGTATTGCCGTTCTCGTCGCGAAACTTCGGTGCCACCTTGCTCGCCTTGGCGAACACCGTCTTCGGACGGCCGGGTTTGCGGCCGGGTTTCTTGCGCGCCGGTTTCGGCGCCGCATTGCCGCTGCCGCCGCCGAGGCCGAGGTCGGCCGCGGTCAGCCCGTAGTGTTCGATGGCCTCGCGGATGCGGCCCACGACACCGCCGATCTCCTTGCGCCGAACATTCTCCGCCTGTGCTTTGAGATCCGCGATTTGCTTGAGGATCTGCGTATAGGTCTTCGTCATTTCGATTCCGGGAAAAGAGAACTCCCTGACGAGTGGCGCTGGACGCCGACTTCCGTTCTTGTGGGATGCGGGCGCATTCTAATGTCACGCGTTGGAAATCCGGCGGCCGGCATTACCCGCAATGTCGTGAACGCGCCAATAACGGAATCCGAGTTTCAATTGCGTGGTTCGCAAACCACCTCGGTCTTCACCGAGTTGGCGATGAAGCATGCCTCGTGCGCCTTGTGGTGCAGCGCGGCCAATGCCGGTGCATCGGCGAGCGCGCTGCCGGGCACGAAGGTCACGCGCGGGCGCAGCAGCACGCGCGTCATCGCCATGCGGCCCTCGGCGTTGCGCGCCATCGTGCCGACCGCCTCGTCTTCATAACGTTCGACGCGATGGCCTGCCTTGGCCGCCAGCGAAAGGAACCACAGCATGTGGCACGACGACAGCGAGGCCACGAACATCTCCTCGGGGTCGACCGCGCTCGCGTCCGACAGCGGCAGCGGCACCACCGCCGGCGACGATGACGCGGCCAGCTCGACACCGCCGTCGAAATGCAGCGTATGGCGGCGGCTGTAGCGGTTGTCGTTGAAGGCTTCGAGCGGGCCGCGCTGCCAGAGCAGGCGGGCGGTGTATTCGGACAAGGGGCTCTCCTCTGTGGTGGGGGTCAGGCCGAGGCCGGCCGGTCGTCGGCATGCGAGGCGTCACGCCGAGGTCGGCCGGCAGGCGAGATGCGAGGCGCGCAAAGAATGCGATCATCGCCGCATGATCACGCTGCACTATTTTCCGAGCAACGCCAGCTTCGCGCCGCACATCCTGTTGCGCGAACTGGGGGTGCCGTTCGAACTGCAATGGGTGGACCGCACGCAGGGCGCGCACAAGTCGCCGCAGTATCTGAAGCTCAATCCGAACGGGCTGATTCCGGTGCTGGTCGACGGCGATCTCGTCCTGTACGAGACGGCGGCCATTCTGCTGCACCTGGCCGATACCCATCCGCAAGCGGGGCTGGCGCCGGCGCTCGGCACGCCCGAGCGCGCGTTGCTCTACAAGTGGTTGTTCTGGCTGAGCAACACGATGCAGGCCACGATGATCACGTACTTCTATCCCGACCGTTCGGTGGAAGCAGGCAATGCCGCCGGCGCGGCGCAGGTGAAGGCGTGCGCGCAGGCCAGGCTCGACGAGTGCTTCGGCCAGCTCGATCAACTGCTGGCCGGCCACGGCGGGCCGTGGCTGCTCGGCGCGCACTACGGCATCGCCGATCCGCTCGCCTTCATGCTGTGCCGCTGGTCACGCGGCTTCGTCGGCAGTGCGCCGGCGCGCGACTATCCGCATATCGGCCCGTATCTGCAGCGCATGCTGCAGCGCCCGGCCGTGAAGCAGGCGATCGAAGTCGAGAAGCTGCCGCCGCCGCTGGTCTGAAGGCCCGACTTGAAGGTCCGAGCGAGGATCAGAGCGAGCCGCTGGCGCGCAGTCTCTCCAGCCTGAGCGCGAGCGCCTGGCGCTTCTCGGCCAGGCGCTGCTTCAAGGCGCGCGCCGCATCGTCGCCCGCGCGGCCGTTCTCGCCGAGCGCGTCGAGCTCGGCCTGCAGCGCGGCGATCTCGCGCATCGCCTCCACCTCGGGTGGCACGACGCCGGCGTCCTTCAACACCTTCATCGGCATGCGGAACTCGGCCGGCGTCTCGTCGTAGCCGTCGCCGAAATCGAGCGGCTTGCCGAAGCTCGGCGCCGCGCGCAACTCGCCGCTCTTCTCGCTCTCGGCGAGGTGGCGGCCGATCTCGTCTTCGACGAGCTTCAGCCGCTGTTCCTTCTTGTCCTGGGCGCTCGATGGGCTCATCGGTGCTCCTTGCTGCTCGTCAGGCGCGCTCGCCTTCGGGGTCGCCGAGCGCCTCCATCCAGTGCCGCGTCAGCGGCGTCACCGGCTTGGCCATGCGGCGCTCGTTGACGAGCGCGCGGCCGAGGCCGCGGTGGCCGCCGCTGGACGCCGCGGCGAGCAGCGTCAGGTCGATGAGGTCGCGCTGCGCGTGGCTGCCGCCGATGCGCTGCGCGAGCGCGCGTATCGGGTAGATCTGCTCGCAGGCGGCGGTGGCGGCACCGCGCTGCCAGGCGAGCAGGCCGCGCATCAGCGGCAGGCCCACCTCGCGCGCCATCTGGTGGTTGGTGCGGCGCGCGTCCTCGGGCGCCATGGCGCGCTCTGCGCAGCGCGCCACCCAGGCCTCGGCGCGGTGCACGTCGCCGGCGCCGAGCATGGCGAGCACGGCGTGTACGTCGTTGAAGGCGTAGTAGCCGGCGGCCGCGTACTCGCCGTGATCGCCAGGGTCGCCGAGGTCCCAGCCCCGCAGCAGCGCGGCGCAGCGCTCGGACACGTCTTCGCCCAGCAGGTGCAGGCGCCACAGCATGGCGGCGGCATCGACGCGTTGCAGCGTGATCTGCAGCGCCTCGCCCGAGAGGTGCTTGTCGACCAGGCGCAGCACGCCGACGAGGTCGAGCGCCTCGAGGCGGAAGAGCGCCTTGTGCCACCACAGGTGGCCCGCGAAGCCGTTGCCCTCGGCCCAGGCGCCCTGGTGCTGCCGCAGCCAGGCGCCGCCCTCCTCGAAGCGGCCCTGCATCTCCATGACGTGGGCGACCGCATGCACCGCCCATGGCGAGCGCGGCTCGATGGCGAGTGCACGCCGGCCGGCCTCCTCGGCCTGTGGCTGCAGGTGGCTCTCTTCGAGGCCGAAGGCATACAGCGCGAGCACATGCGCGTACAGCGGGTCGGACTCGTCCCACTCCGGCAGCGCGCGCGCCGGGCGGCCGCGCAGGCCGGCGACATCGCCGCGGTAGAAGTCCCACAGCTGCGCCCATTGCAGTGCCAGCGCGTCGCGCGGGTGTTCCACGAGCAACTCGTCCCAGATGCGGCAGGCGCCGTGCCAGCGGCCCTCGAGCAGGCGCTGCACGGCCTCGAGGTGCGCGCGCTCGCGCGGCGTCGCCTGCTCGGCGTGCGCGCGCGCCTGCGCAAGATGGCCCGCGGCCTCGGGCACGAGGGCCGGCTCGGTGAGGCTGAGCAGGAAGCCGGCCTTCATGAGGTACGGCATGGCCCAGCCGGGGTCGGCGGCGATGGCGGTGTCGAGGTCCGCGATCGGCACGTCGTAGAACGACATCATGCGCCACAGCGCCCGCTCGGCCGCCTCGCGCGCCGTGGCGCTGGTGCTGGCGCAGGGGTTGCCGCGGAGGTCTCGATGGGCCATGGCAGGCCGACTGTAGCGCGCTGCGGCGGGCGCCCGGCCCTGGGTGGCGAGGGCGGCGGCGCGCGCAGGCCCGCCGCGGGTGCGGCAGGTCCGCCGGGTCCGGCGGGACAGGCGGGACAGGCGGATCCGTCAGTCAGCCGCGGGCCGCCGCGGCCAGGGCCTGAGCGCGTCGGCCGGCCGCAGCATCTCGAACGCGCGTGCCAGCCGCAGCACGCCGAGGTCGTCGTGGCGGCGGCCGATGATCTGCAGGCCGATCGGCAGGCCTGCGCCGTCGTGCGCGCAGGGCACGCTGATCGCCGGCTGCTCGCTCATGTTGAACGGCAGCGTGAACGCGATGTGGTGCATGGCGGTGGCCGGATCGTTCGTCGGGCCCGCCCACTCGGCCGCGAACGCACTGACCGGTGCCACCGGCGAGATCACGAAATCGAAGGGATGGCACGCGGCCACGGCGGCCTCGCGCAGCGCGCCGATCTGGCTGAAGCCGTGGAAGAGCGCGGCGGCGTCGACGCGCTCGCCGGCCGCGGCCCAGGCGCGGATATAGGGCAGCACCTTTTCGCGCCGCGCCGCCGGCAGGGCGCCGATGTCGAGCGCGCTGCGCACGCGCCAGAAGAGATCGATGCCCTCGGCCATGTCGGGCGTCATGAAGGGCTTCATCGGCGCGATGGTGGCGCCGGCGCGCTCGAAGAGGCCGGCGGCGTTGTTGATCGCACGCGTGATGCCGGCGCTCGGCGCCAGACCCCAGCCGGCATCCTGCAGCAGGCCGATCTTCAGGCCCTTGAGGCCGATCTCGGCGCGCGTCAGGTCGTGCCAGGCGATCGGCTGGTACGGCAGGCTGGTGGTGTCGCGCCAGTCGGGCTGCGACAGCGCCGCCATCATCAGCGCGGCGTCGGTGACGGTGCGCGTCATCGGCCCGGCGACGCGGCCGATGTAGGGCGGCTTGATCGGCACGCGGCCGCCGCTCGGCTTCAGCCCCACGACGCCGCACCAGGCGGCCGGCAGGCGGATCGAGCCGCCGATGTCGGTGCCCACGTGCAGCGGACCGTAGCCGGCCGCCGCCGCCGCGCCGGCGCCGGCGCTGCTGCCGCCGGGGTTCTTGCTCAGGTCCCAGGGGTTGCGCGCGAGCGCATGGAAGGTCGAGAGGCCCGAGCTCAGCATGCCGTAGTCGGGCATGGTCGTCTTGGCCAGCAGCACGCAGCCGGCCTCGGCCAGGCGGGCCGCGGGTGGCGCATCTTCCGGCGCGGGCATGAGCTCGGTCGCCGCGGTGCCCAGCGGCACCGGCGTGCCGCGCGTGGCGATGTTCTCCTTGATCGTCAGCGGCACGCCGTCCAGCGGCGACAGCGCCGCGCCGCGCTGCCAGCGCGCCTCGGAAGCGCGGGCCGCGGCCAGCGCGCGCTCCGGGTCGTAGGCATAGAGCGCGTGCAGCTCCGGTTCCCAGCGCGCGATGTGCGCGATGACGGCCTCGGTGGCCTCCACCGGCGACAGGCGCCGCGCCGCGTAGGCCGCGGAGAGTTCGGCGGCGCCCAACTCGTTCAACTCGTGCGCTTCGGGCATCGCTGCGGGCGGGGTGGCGGACATCGTGGCGCGTCTTCCGGGTTTGAATCTTCAGAGGTGGTTGGCGAGAAAGCGCGCCAGCTTGTCGGCCGCTTGTCGGCGCACGAAGCGCCGCATCGGCGGCAGGCCGCCGAAGAGCCGGCCGGGCCAGCCGATGGCCTGCGCCGCCCAGGCACGGAAGTCGAAGCGGTCGACGTGGCGCAGGATGTGGCCGTCGGGCGTGAACTCGAACTCGGCGTCGACGACGTTGTGCACGAGGCGGTCGGCAGTGCCGTAGAGGTAGGTGACCTCCCAGTGCGCGCGGCCGCGTTCGCCTTCGACGTGCAGGTCCGAGGCCAGCAGCGACCATTCGTCGCGGCTCCTCTTGCGCGCCGAGCGGCACAGCATGCGCCACATGCCGCCGATCTCGCGCGCACCGTGCAGCGAGAACACCGGGTCCTCGAACGTGGCCTGCGGCGCGTAGAGCGCCTGCATGGCATCGCCGTCGCGCTTCTCGAAGGCGGCGTACAGGCGCTGCAGGGTGTGCAGGCGCGCGGCGGCGAGGCCGGCTTCCTCGAGCATCGCGCCTTCCGTTCCGGCTCCGACTCTTCCCATGGTGTGAAGCGGCGTCAGCTCCAGCTCACAGCGGCCATGTCGTTGGCGAAGATCGGCGAGCTGTTCCACAGGCCCTTGAGGCCCTTGCGGAACACTGCCACCTGGGCGGGGTTCCAGATGTAGGCGTTGACCGCATCCTCGGCGAGCTGGCGCTGGATGGCCTGCCACAGGCGCGCCTTCTCCTTGGCATCGCTGGTGGCGGCGAGCTGGCTGACGAAGCCGCGGAACTTGGCGCTGTCGTAGCCGAAGTAGTAGTTCGGGTCGGCGTAGGCGGTGGCGTAGTCGAGCGGCTCGACATGGTTGATGATGGTCAGGTCGAAGTTGCCCTTGAACGGCCCGGAGAGCCACTGCGCCCACTCGACGTTCTCGATCTTGGCGTTGATGCCCACCTTGGCCAGCTGGGCGGCGACGATCTCGCCGCCCTTGCGCGCATATTGCGGCGGCGGCAAAGTCAGCGTCACGTTGAGGGGCGTGGCGACGCCGGCCTCCTTGAGCAGCGCCTTGGCGCGCTCGGGGTCGTGCGGGTACATCTTGGTGAGGTCGAGGTAGCCGGCGTCGGTGGGCGCGAAGTGGCTGCCGATCGGCTTGCCGAGCCCCTCCTGGGCACCGTCGATGAAGGCCTGGCGGTCGATCGCGTGCGCGAGCGCGCGCCGCACGCGCACGTCGTTGAAGGGCGGCTTGCGGTTGTTGATGGACATGATGCCCTTGCCCGCCGTGCTGCCCACCTCGACGACGAAGCGCTTGTCGGCCTGGAACTGCTTGAGCGACTGCAGCGCGCCGAAACGCGGCATGCCGTCGATGTCGCCGGCGAGCAGCGCCGCCACCTGCGCCGACGGGTCGTTGATGAAGCGGAACGTCACTTTGGCCAGGCGCACCTTGGCGGCATCGCGGTAGCTCGGCGACTTGGCGAGCGTCACCGCGCTGCCCTTGTTCCAGGTCTCGAGCGTGAACGGGCCGGTGCCCACCGGTTTGGCGGCCGCCGCAGCCACGCTGCCCGCATGCAGGATGACGGCGGTGTTCTCGCCCAGGCGGAACGGCAACGATGCGTCGGCCTTGTTGAGGACCAGGGTCAGCGAATGCGGGTCGTGCACGACGACGCTGGAGATGTTGTCGAACAGCGCCTTCTTCGCCTTGTTCGTGCTCTTGGGGTCGCGCGCGCGGTCGAAGCTGAACTTCACCGCCTCGGCGTCGAAGGCGGCACCGTCGCTGAACTTGACGCCCTTCCTGAGCGTGAAGGTGTAGGCCTTGCCGTCCGGCGCCAGCGTCCAGCCTTCGGCCAGCAGCGGCGTCACCGAGCCGTCCACGCCGATCTTCGTCAGGCCTTCGAGGATGTTGTAGTGCACGATTTCGCCGATGGCGGCGGCGGCGCCCGAGGTGGGGTCGAGGCCGGGCGGCTCGAGCACCATGCCGAGCACGACGCTGTCCTTGCGGCGCTGCGCGAAGGCACCCGGCCAGGCCGCGGCGAGCGGAGCGGCGGCCAAGCCATGGGCCAGGCCCTGGATCACTGTGCGGCGTTTCACGTTCGGCATGACTTCTCCTCGTTGGTAGCCAACGTGCATTCTGCGACAGCGGAAGAGCATCGCTTCCGGGCCGGTATTCGAGCGCTTCGAGCGGGCCTCCAGCGGCAGCATCTCGGCATGTCCCAGCCTGGCACCTCCGATCCACGCCCTTCGCTGCAGATGCTGCCGGGCGAGTTGCTCGTCTTCTTCCTCGTCCGCCTGGACGCGGCCGGGTCGGCGGTGGTCGTGCCGCCGCCCCGCTTTCTCGAAGGCCTGCGCGCGGCGCTCGACCTGCTCGGCTTCCACGGGCTGCAGCGCGAAGAAGACCGCCTTGATGAGTTGCTGCCCTGGGCGGGCAGCGTCTGAGGCCAGTCGCGATCGATTGAACGGGCTGGTTGGATCCGCACTGCGACGGGCGGTGGCGGGATCGGGCCGACGGGGCACCCTGCGCTGCTCGTGTCCCCTTTCGGCCGCCCGGCTCGCAAGCTCGCAGGGCGCCCGAATGCCTCCTTTACCTCGCTGCGCAGGGCGCCCCATCGGCCCGATCCGGCACCAGCAGTGGCACGCCCTCGTCGCATGCAACCGCCGGTGCCCGCCGAGGACGCCGGGTGATCGGCTCAGCGAAGTAAAGGAGGCATCCGGGGGCCCTGCGAGCTTGCGAGCCGGGCCGCCGGAAGAGGACATGAGCAGAGCCGATCACCCGGCGGCCTCGGCGCGCCACAACCTCGGCGCGCCACGACCTCGGCACGCCAAGATCGTGCCCTCAGCCGCGGCGCCGCGCCCGCAGCCTTCAGCGCTGCGGCGCCGCCGCCAGCAGGCGCTGCGTATAGGGGTGCTCGGGCGCGCGGAAGAGCCGGTCGGGATCGCCGCGTTCGACGACGCGCCCCTGCTGCAGCACGATGACCTCGTCGCAGACCAGGTCCACCACCGCGAGGTCGTGGCTGATGAAGAGGTAGGCGAGGCCGTAGCGATCCTGCAGGTCTTGCATCAGGTTGAGCACCTGCGCCTGCACGCTCACGTCGAGTGCGCTGACCGGCTCGTCGGCGACGATGAGGCGGGGCCGCGTGATGAGGGCGCGCGCGATGGCGATGCGCTGGCGCTGGCCGCCGCTGAATTCGTGCGGGTACTTCGTGAGGTCGGACGTGCGCAGGCCGACTGCGTCCAGCGCCTCGGCGGCGCGCTCGCCGCGCTCGGCGGTGCCGGCGCCGTGCAGCACCGCAAGAGGCTCCGACACCGTCTGCAGCACGGTGCGGCGTGGGTCGAGCGAGCCATAGGGGTCCTGGAAGACCATCTGCAGCTTGCTGCGCTGCGCGCGTAGCGCCGGCGCGTCGAGCGCGTGCAGGTCGGCACCGTCGAGCAGCACGCGGCCGGCGCTCGGCGCCTCCAGTGCCATCACGAGGCGCGCCAGCGTGCTCTTGCCCGAACCCGACTCGCCGACGATGCCCAGGCTGCGACCCGCCGGCAGCGTGAAGCTGACGTCGTCGAGCGCCTGCACCTCGGGCGCGGCGGCGAGCAGGTGCTCGCGCGGCAGGCGGTAGCGCTTGCCGAGGTGCTCGGCGACGAGCAGGGGCGGAGCGGCCGAGGTCACTTCGTGCCCACCGGGCTGCCCTGGCCCGCGCGGGCTGCGGCATCCATCGGCGTGGCCGCTGGGTGGATGGTTGCGTGGGCCGCATCAAGGGCCGCTGCGTGACCCGACACCCGGTGCACGGCGCCGACAGCCGAGAAAGCGGGCTCGCCATCGAGGTGCAGGCAGCGTGCGGCATGGCCGGGGCCGATCGCCACTTCGGGCGGCAGCGCGACGCGGCAATCGTCGGCGACGCGCGGGCAGCGCTCGGCGAACGGGCAGCCCGCGGGCAGGTCGGCAAGCTCGGGCACGCGCCCAGGGATGGTGGCCAGCCGCGTGCCGCGCGCCAGCCCCAGGCGCGGCCGCGCCGCGAAGAGGCCCTGCGTGTAGGGGTGGGCGCGCTTGGCGAACAGTTCGGCCGTGGGGCCGCTCTCGACCACCGTGCCACCGTACATCACGTGCACGCGATCCACCGTATCGGCCATGACGCCGAGGTTGTGACTGATGAGCACGAGGCCCATGCCGCCACCCTCGCGGTCATCGCGCACGAGCTCGGTGATGAGATTGAGCACCTCGCGCTGGATGGTCACGTCGAGCGCCGTCGTCGGCTCGTCGGCGACGAGCAGGGCCGGCCCGCAGGCGAGCGCGATGGCGATCACCACGCGCTGGCGCTGGCCGCCGGAGAGCTGATGCGGCCAGGCGTCCAGCCGCGCCCTGGCCTGCGGCAGCTGCACGCGCTCGAGCAGGCGCAGCGCCTCGGCGCGCGCGGCGGCGTGCGACAGGCCCTGGTGCAGGCGCAGCGGCTCGGCGATCTGGTCGCCGATGCGGTGCAAAGGGTTCAGCGCCGTCATCGGCTCCTGGAAGACCATGCCCATGCGGCGCCCGCGCAGGCCGCACAGCTCGGCCTCGGACAGCGTGGTGAGCTCGGTGCCTTCGAGCCGGATCGAGCCCGACACCTGCGCGCCCTCGGGCAGCAGGCCCATCAGCGCGAGCGCGGTGATCGACTTGCCGCAGCCCGATTCGCCGATCAGCCCGAGCGTGCCGCCGCGCTCGAGGGTGAACGAGACCTGGCGCAGCGCATCGGCAGGGCCGCGGGCGGTCTGCAGCGTGACGCGCAGGTCTTTGACTTCCAGCAGGGGCACCGGGGGACGATAGCTCAGAAGGCGCACCGGACCAGGCTCGGATCAGGATCAGACGCGGCGCGTGCGTCCCGCCCAATAGGGGTCGCGCAGGCGGCGCTTGAAGATCTTGCCGGTGTCCTCGCGCGGCAGCGACTCGTGCAGCGTGATCACCTTGGGCACCTTGTAGCCGGCGATGCGCTCGTGCAGCCAGCCGCGTACCGCTTCTGCGGTGAGCATCGCGCCGGATGCGGGCTGCACCGCCGCCGCCAGCGCCTCGCCGAATTCGTCGTCGGGGATGCCGAAGACGGCGCAGTCGGCGACGCCCGGCATGCCCTGCAGCACATGTTCGGTCTCGACCGGGTAGATGTTGACGCCGCCGCTGATGACCATGTCGGCCTGGCGGTCGACGATGAAGAGGAAGCCCTCTTCGTCGAGATAGCCGATGTCGCCCATGGTCTTGAGGCCGCGCACCTCCATGCGCGTGCGCGCCTCGGCGTTGCCAACGTAGCTGAAGTCGGGCAGGGCCGGCTGATCGATGTAGATCAGGCCCGGCGTGCGCGGCGGCAACTCGTGGCCGGCGTCGTCGAGGATGTTCAGCACCACGCCGGGCAGCGGCAGGCCGGCCGAGCCGGGCTTGCGCAGCGCCTGTGCGCTCGTGAGCATCGTCATGTAGCCGAGCTCGCTGGCGCCGTAGCACTCGTTGATGACCGGGCCCCACCAGTCGATCATGGCCCGCTTCACCTCGGGCGGGCAGGGGCTGCCGGTGGACGACACCATCTGCATCGAGCCGAGGTCGTACTTCGCGCGCACCGCGGCGGGCAGCGCGAGCAGGCGCACGTACATCGTCGGCACGAGGTAGGCATGCGTCAGCCGGTGTTCGGCGATGAGCTGCAGCGTGCGCTCGGCGTCGAAGCGCTCTTCGAGGAAGAGGGTGCCGCTGTCCTGCACGACGCCGAGTGCATAGCCGTTCGGGGCGCTGTGGTACCAGGGCGCGCTGAGCAGCGCGCGCATGCCGGGCGCGCTGCCGTACGCCGCGCGCCGCATGGCCACCGCGCCTTCGGCCTGTGCCGGCGTCATCGCCTCGCGCACGATGCCCTTGGGCCGGCCGGTCGTGCCCGAGGTGTAGAACATGGCGCCGCGCGGCGCCGCGGCGGGCGTGGCGATGGGCGGCGTGGCGTCGCGCAGTGCCTCCCAGGCGTCGATGCCGGGCACCGTGCCGCGAACCGACCAGGCCTTCGCGGCGCCGGGGTGCAGCCCGGGCAGCGCGGCCAGCAGCGCGGCGTCGGCGATCAGGACCTTGGCGCCGCTGTTGGCGAGGATGTAGTGCACTTCGTCGGTCTTGAAGTGCCAGTTCATCGGGCACCACTGCGCGCCCAGGTGGCGCGCGGCGACCATCAGCTCCAGGGCGAGCGGGCTGTTGCGCATGAGCAGCGCCACGACATCGCCCCCGCCGACGCCGGCCCGCTGCAGCACGGCGGCGGAGCGCAGGCAGCGCTGTTCGAACTCGTCGGACGAGAGCACCTGGTTCTGGAAGACGAGGGTGGGGCGCATGCGGAGATCGCGGCGCTTCGGCCCTCAGCCGGCCTCGGTCTCGGTCTCGGCCACGCGGCGCAACGCCTGCGCGAAGGCCTCGGGCGACTGCGCGCCCTGGATCAGGTGCTTGCGGTTGATCACCACCGAAGGCACGCTGCGGATGCCGGCCTGCTGCCACTCGCGCTCGGCGGCGCGCACCTCGGCGGCGTAGGTGTCGCCGGCGAGGATGCGCTGGGCCTCGTCCGCGGGCAGGCCGACTGCGATGGCGAGCTCCAGCAGCACGTCGTGCGCGCCCGGGTTGCGGCCCTGGCCGTGGTAGGCCGTGAGCAGCGCGTGCTTGAGCTCGCGCTGCTTGCCGAGCAGGCCGGCCCAGTGCAGCAGGCGGTGCGCATCGAAGGTGTTCCACACCCGCGGCCGCGCGCCGAAGGTGAAGCCGACGGCGGCGCCCATGTCGCGGATGCGCGCCTGGTTGGCGCGAATCTGCGTCTCGTCGATGCCGTACTTCGCCGACAGGTAGGCCACCGTGTCGGCACCCTCGGCGGGCATGTCCGGGTTGAGCTCGAAGGGCTGGAACTGCAGCTGCACCTGCACGTCCGGCCCAGCCTGCTGCAGCCCCTTCTCGAAGGCGTTCAGGCCCACGGCGCACCAGGGGCAGGCGACGTCGGACACGAAATCGATCTGCAGGGTCTTCAAGTCGGCACTCCTCGAGTTGGGTTTCAGCGGCGGCGCGCGAGCTTGGGGTCGAGCAGGTCGCGCAGGCCGTCGCCCATCAGGTTGAGGCCGAGCACGCTGAGCATGATGGCCACGCCCGGATAGACGGCCAGCATCGGCGCGGCGAACATCTGCGTCTGCGCCTCGTTGAGCATGCGCCCCCAGCTCGGCTGCGGCGGCTGCGTGCCGAGGCCGAGGTAACTCAGCGCCGCCTCGGCCAGGATGGCGGTGGCGAACGAGATGCTCGCCTGCACGATGATGGGGCTGGCGATGTTCGGCAGCACGTGGTCGATGGTGATGCGCCACGGCCCCTTGCCGGCGGCGCGCGCCGCGGTGACATATTCGCGCGACCACGCGGCATTGGCGCTGCCGCGCGCGATGCGCGCGAAGACCGGGATGTTGAAGATGCCGATGGCGACGATGCTCATCACCAGGCCCGGCCCGTAGATGGCCGTGAGCATGATGGCCGACAGCAGCGCCGGGAAGGCGAAGGTGAAGTCGCTGGCGCGCATCACGAGTTCTTCCACCCAGCCGCGGTTCTGCGAGCGCGAGGCCGAAGCCAGGCAGCCGAGCGCGACACCGATGCCGAGGCCGATGCCCACCGCGATGACGCCGACGACGATGCTGTTCTGCGCCCCCACCAGCAGCTGCGAGGTGATGTCGCGCCCGAGGCTGTCGGTGCCCAGCCAATGCGCCGCCGAGGGTGGCTGCAGCTTCTTCGGGATGTCGATTTCGGCCGGCGGGTAGGGCGACCAGAAGAGCGAGACGAAGGCGGCCAGCGCCAGCGCTGCGCTGAGCAGGCCACCGACGACGAAGCTCGGGTGCCGGGCGGCGCGCTGCCGGAAGCTCTGGGTGTGGCCCTGGGCGCGGCCCGGGCCGAGGCCGGGGGCCGAGGTCCCGGAGCCGTTCATGCCGAAGCCACCCGCAGCCGCGGGTCGATCACCGCATAGAGGATGTCGACGACGAAGTTGACGACCACCACCACCGCCGCCAGCAGCATCACCACGTCGCGCACGACGATGAGGTCGCGGTTGCTGATGGCCTGGAAGACGAGCCGGCCGATGCCGGGCAGCACGAAGACGTTCTCGACGACGATCGTGCCGGTGATGAGGTTGGCGAACTGCAGGCCGGCGACGGTGAGCACCGGGATCATCGCGTTGCGCAGCACGTGCTGCCAAAGCGCCTGCCGCCGCGACAGGCCCTTGGCGCGCGCGGTGCGCACGAAGTCCTCGCGCATGACCTCGATCACCGCCGAGCGCGTGACGCGCGCGAGGATCGCCGCCTGCACGAGCGCCAGCGCGATGGCCGGGAGGATGAGTGCCGCCAGGCCTTCCAGGAGGCTCCCGCCCTCGTCCTCGGTCCAGCCCGGGAAGCCGCCGGCGCTCACCCATTGCAGGTGCACGGCGAAGAGCAGGATGAGCAGGATCGCGAACCAGAAGTTCGGGATCGCGATGCCGACCTGGCTGGCGGCCATCACGCTCACGTCGCCGAGCTGGTTGTGGCGCGCCGCGGCGTAGAGGCCGAGACCGAGCGCGAGCACGACGGTGATGACCATCGCCATCACGGCCAGCGGCAGCGTCACGCGCATGCGCTCGGCGATGAGCTCGGCGGTGGGCGTGTCGTAGCTGATGCTCTGCGCCGTGCGGCCTTGCAGCCAGCCGCCGACCCAGTCGGCATAGCGTGTGGCGGCCGGGCGGTCGAGGCCGAGCTTGGCCTCGAGCGCGGCCACCGACTCGGGCGTCGCGGTCTCGCCGAGGATGACCTCGGCGGCATTGCCCGGCAGCAGCTCGAGCACCGCGAAGACCACGAGCGAAGCCACGGCGAGCGTGGCGACGAAGGTGGCGAAGCGCTTGAGTAGGAACAGGCCCATGGGGGTCGGAGGCGGCGGTCTATGATGCCTCAGCCTCGTGAGTCATCGGGTCATCGGGTCATCGGGTCGTCAGACGACAAGGCTCGCGGGCATGCCACGCAGCGACAGGCAACCAGGCCATGAAGCACATCCCCTTCGACAGCACCCAGGTCTTCATCGGCGGCCGCTGGCGCGCCTGCGACGACGCTCGCACGCTGCCGCTCCTCGACCCCTCGGACGGCAGCGAGCTGGCGCGCATCGCGCGGGGCGGCGCGGCGGATGTGCATGCCGCGGTGGCGGCGGCGCGCACGGCGTTCGAAGGTGCCTGGGGGGCGCTGAGCGCTGCCGAGCGCGGCCGCGTGCTGCTGAAGATGAGCGCGCGTGTGCTCGAGCAGGCCGACGAACTGGCGCGGCTGGAGGCGCTGGACGTCGGCAAGCCACTCAAGCAGGCGCGCGCCGATGCGGTGGCGCTGGCGCGCTACCTGGAGTTCTATGGCGGTGCGGCCGACAAGGTGCACGGGCAGACGATCCCGTTCGCCAACGGCTACACCGCGCTGACGCTGCGCGAGCCGCACGGCGTGACGGCGCACATCGTGCCGTGGAACTACCCGATGCAGATCATCGGCCGCAGCGTCGGCGCGGCGCTCGCGATGGGCAACGCCTGCGTGCTCAAGCCGGCCGAGGAAGCCTGCCTCACCGCGCTCGCTTTCGCGCGCATCGCCGACGAGGCGGGCATGCCGGCCGGCGCGGTCAACGTCGTGCCGGGCCTGGGTGAGGAGGCGGGTGCGGCGTTGTCTGCGCATGCGGGCGTGCAGCACATCTCGTTCACCGGCTCGGTGGCCGTCGGTGCGTTGATCCAGGCGGCGGCGGCGAAGAACGCGGTGCCGGTGACGCTGGAGCTCGGCGGCAAGAGCCCGCAGATTGTCTTCGCCGATGCCGACCTCGACGCGGCGCTGCCCTTCCTCGTCAATGCCGGCATCCAGAATGCCGGGCAGACCTGCTCGGCAGCGAGCCGCATCCTCGTCGAGCGGCCGGTGTTCGACGCGGTGGTGGCGCGCATGGCCGAGCGCTACCGCGCGCTGCGCATCGGGCCGGCGCTGGACGATCTCGACATCGGGCCGGTGATCTCGGCGCGCCAGCGCGAGATCGTCATGGGCTACCTCGAGGTCGTGAAGGCGAGCGGCCTCAAGGTCGCGGCGCAGGCCGCGATGCCCGCCTCGTTGCCGCGTGACGGCTTCTACGTGCCGCCGACGCTGGTGGCCGACGTGAACCCGGCACACCGCATCGCGCAGGAGGAGATCTTCGGCCCGGTGCAGGCGGTGATCCCGTTCGACGGCGAGGCCGAGGCATTGGCCATCGCCAACGGCACGCCCTACGGTCTCGTGGCGGGGCTGTGGACAAGCGACGGCGGAAGGCAGTGGCGCGTGGCGCGCAAGCTGCAGGCCGGCCAAGTGTTCGTCAACAACTACGGCGCCGGCGGCGGCATCGAGCTGCCCTTCGGCGGCGTCAAGCACTCGGGGCACGGGCGCGAGAAGGGCTTCGAGGCGCTGTACGGGTTCTCGACGCTGAAGACGATCGCGATCAAGCACGACTGAAGCACGACCGAACCGGGCTCGCGACGAGCCGGGCCGGCACATCCTCAGGAGACAGGCATGCGGCTGAAGGGCAAAGTGGCGATCGTCACGGGCGGCGGTTCGGGCTTCGGCGCGGGCATCGTGCGCAAGTTCGTCGCCGAGGGCGCACAGGTGGTGGTGGCCGATCTGAACCTGGAGGCGGCGCAGGCCGTTGCCTCCGCGGCCGGCGCAGCGGCGCACGCGCTGCGCGTGGACGTGGCCAGCGCCGCCGACGCGCGGCTGATGGTGCAGACGGCCGAGCAGCAGTTCGGGCGCCTGGACATCGTCGTCAACAACGCCGGCGTCACGCACCTGCCCGGGCCGCTGGAGGCGGTGAGCGAGGCCGACTTCGACCGCATCTTCGCGGTCAACATGAAGGCGATCTACTACGCGATGCGCGAGGCGGTGCCGAGGCTGAAGGGCAATGCGCCGGGCGCCGGCGGCATCCGCGGCGTCGTGCTCAACATGGCGAGCACGGCCGGCGTGAGCCCGCGGCCGCGCCTGGGTTGGTACAACGCCAGCAAAGGCTGGGTGATCACGGCCACGCGCGCCAATGCGGTGGAGCTGGCGCCGTTCGGCATCCGCGTCGTCGCGCTCAACCCGGTGGCGGGCGAGACGCCGCTGCTCAAGTCGTTCATGGGCGAGGACACGCCCGAGATGCGGGCGAAATTCCTCTCGACGATCCCGCTCGGGCGCTTTTCTCAGCCCGAGGACCTGGGTAACGCCGCGTGCTTTCTCGTCAGCGACGAGGCCAGCATGATCACCGGCGTGTGCATGGAGGTCGACGGCGGGCGCTGCATCTGAGCATCCCGCCGGCCGCGCGGCGCCCAGCGGGGTCCGGCGGCGACTAGCCGCGGTCAGCGGCCGTCGGCGCGGTCGATGTGGCGGTCGGCCGCCGCGAAGAGGTCGGAAGCGAAGCCCGGGTCGTGGCGGCTGACGCTCGCTGCGACGCGCCGCAGCGCGGCTGCTTCCTTGACACGGCGCAGGTGCGCGCGGCGCGCGTTGCCGCTGATCCACAGGCCTTCCACCAGCTTCAGGAAGGCGGCGAAGGTGGTGGCGGCCCATTCGGCGCCACGTGGCACGGCGACGGGGGCCGGGGCATGCAGGGTGATCTGGCTCATGACGGATCCTTTCGTTGCTGGGCCCGGCGGTCGGGCCTCAGAGGTCTTTTCGGTTCCTGATGTCTGGATATTAGGGTTACCACCAATAACGGCAGGATGAAAGTTGGTCAGATTTGATATGAGTAGCACTCATACCAGATGACCGCCACCAAAGCCGCCGCACCGAACTTCCGCACCCTCGACCTGAACCTCCTGCGCGTCTTCGACGCCGTGATGGCCGAGGGCAGCCTCACCCGGGCTGGCGCCGCGCTGGCGATGACGCAGCCGGCGGTGAGCCACGCGCTCAGGCGCCTGCGCGAGTCGCTCGGCGACGATCTCTTCACGCGCACGACGCACGGCGTGCGGCCGACGCCGGCGGCCGAGGCGCTGTGGCCGCAGGTGCGCTCGGCGCTGGCCCTGCTGCGGCAAGCCATCGCGCCGGCCGCGTTCGATGCGCAGCGCGACGCCGTGCTCTTCAGGCTGGCGATGGCCGACGCCACGGCGGCGCTGCTCGTGCCGGGGCTCGTCAAGGCCATCGAGGACCAGGGCGCGGCGGCCACGCTGCGCGTGCAGCCGCTCACGACGCGTGACCCGCGCCGCCTGCTGCAGGCCAACGCCATCGACCTGGCGATGGGCTCGTTCCCCGAGGTGCTGCCGGCGCTGCAGGCCGAAGGTGGCGAGACGCAGTGGCGGCACCGGCCGCTGTACGACACGCGCTACGTCTGCGTGATGCGGCGTGGCCACCCGCTCGCCGGCGCCGGGGCCCTGACGCTGGACGCCTATTGCGCCGCGCCGCACCTGCTCGTCAGCTTCTCGGGCCGTGCCTTCGGTGCCGTGGACCAGGCGCTTGCCGCCATCGGGCGCCAGCGGCGGGTCGTGCTCACCGTGAACCAGTTCTTCACGGCCGGGCGCGTGGTGGCGCGCAGCGATCTGCTCACCGTGCTGCCCGAGACCTTTCTCGAGGCCACCGGCTACCGCGATGAACTGGCCATCGCCCCGCTGCCGATCACGCTGACGACGGTGCACGTGGGCATGCTCTGGCACCTGCGGCACGACGCCGACCCGGCGCAGCGCTGGCTGCGCGGGCTGGTGCAAGCGGCGGCCGCACCCTGAGTGATGGCGCCCGCGGGCACGTCGGCACCATGCCAGCCCCTGGCAGGCGCAGGCGAATGTGCAGGCGCATGCGCCTGCGCCGGCCTGCCGGCGTCGCGCCCTTCTTCAGTCGATGACCGCGGCCATCGCGCTGGCCGTGCGCTCGACGTTGCCGGTGTTGAGTCCGGCCACGCAGATGCGCCCCGAGCGGATCAGGTAGACGCCGAACTGTTCGCGCAGCCGGTCGACCTGCGCCGCACTCAGGCCGGTGTAGCTGAACATGCCGCGCTGGCTGAGGAAGTAGCCGAAATCGCGGCCGGGCCTCTTGGCCGAGAGCGTCGCGTGCAGGCTCTTGCGCATCGCCTGGATGCGCTCGCGCATGGCGGCCACGTCGGCCTCCCAGGCCGCACGCAGCTTCGGGTCGGCGAGCACGCGGCTGACGATGCCGGCGGCGTGGATGGCCGGGCTCGAGTAATTGCGGCGCACGGTCGCCTTCAGCTGCCCGAGCACGAGCTCGGCCTCGGCCGCGTCGGCGCACACCACCGAGAGCGCGCCGGCGCGCTCGCCGTACACGCTCATGCTCTTGGAGAACGAGTTGGCGACGAAGAAGCTGACGCCGCTGTCGGCGAGCAGGCGCACGGCATAGGCATCCTCGGCGATGCCGTCGCCGTAGCCCTGGTAGGCGAGGTCGAGGTAGGGCAGCAGCTCGCGCTGGCGCAGCAGCGGCACGAGCTCGCGCCACTGCTCGCGGCTCAGGTCGACGCCGGTGGGGTTGTGGCAGCAGGCGTGCAGCAGCACGATGCTGCGCGCCGGCAGGCCGGCGATGGCCTCGCGCAGGGCGTCGAAGCGCACGCCGCCGGTGGCGGGGTCGTAGTAGGGGTAGGTGTGCACGGCGATGCCGGCGCCCTCGAACATCGCGCGATGGTTGTCCCAGCTCGGGTCGCTCATCCACATCGCGCTGCCCGGCAGCCAGCGGCGGATGAAGTCGGCGCCGACGCGCAGGCCGCCGCTCGAGCCCACCGTCTGCAGCGTCGCGATGCGGCCGGCCTTCACCGCCCCGTGCTCGGCGCCGAAGAGCAGGTGCTGCACGGCCTGGCGCATCGGGCCCGAGCCTTCGATCGGCAGGTAGGGCTTGGCGCCGCCCTCGGCGAGCATCTGCGCCTCGGCGTCGCGCACGCATTGCAGCACCGGGATGCGGCCTTTGTCGTCGAAGTAGATGCCGATCGACAGGTTGACCTTGTCGGCGCGCGGATCCTTCTGGAACTCGTCGTTCAGGCTCAGGATGGGGTCGCCGGCGTAGGGCTCGAGGTGCTGGAACATGAGGTGCCTTGGGTTGGACTTCGTCAGCGGGCGGGGGCCGGTGCGGCGAGCGCCGCTTCGATATCGCTGCGCATCGCCTCCGGCGCCTCGTTGGGCGCATAGCGCTTGATGACCTTGCCGTCGCGGCCGACGAGGAACTTGGTGAAGTTCCACTTGATCGCCTCGCTGCCGAGCATCCCGGGCGCTTCGGTCTTGAGCCACTGCCACAGCGGGTGCGCCTCGCCGCCGTTGACCTGCACCTTGGACATCATCGGGAAGCTGACGCCGTAGTTCATCTCGCAGAACGACGAGATCTCCTCGTTGCTGCCCGGATCCTGCGCGCCGAACTCGTTGCTCGGAAAGCCGACGACGACGAAGCCGCGCTCGCCATAGTCGCGCCACAACTGCTCCAGGCCCTTGAACTGCGGCGTGAAGCCGCAGGCGCTGGCCGTGTTGACCACCAGCAGCACCTTGCCGCGCTGCGTGGAGAAGGCCGCGGGTTTGCCCGTGATCGACAGGGACTGGAAGTCGTAGATCGTGCCTGGCATCGCATGCGCTCCGGGGTCGGCTGGGCGGGGTAGCGATCGTAGCGGCGTCGCTGCCGGGCCGGCGCCGGCGGGGCATGAGCCCGCCCGGCCGCCCGAAGGGCTCATACCGGAGGGCGCAGCCCGAAGGTACTCCAGTGAGCCCGCCCGGCCGCCCGAAGGGCTCATACCGGAGGGCGCAGCCCGAGGTACTCCAGTGGGCTCACCCGGCCGGCACAGAGAGTGCCGGCGCCGCATCGACCCGGAAGTGGCGCGTGCCCCGCTCGTCCACCCGTGGGGCGATTGACTTCGTGCGGGCGGCCTCGCACGATGCTCCGGATGCTCTGCCTCCATCGCGACCGACCATGACGACCCTGCACCGCATCGCCCTGCTCGGCTTCAGCGCCTTCGAGCGCAACACCCTCGGTTCGTACTTCCGCCTCGCCAGCACGCGCGAGCCGCGCTACGAGCAGGTGCAGCTGCTCTCCGAGGCCGACTTCGTGGTCGCCGACGCCGACCATGCGCCTTCGGTGCAGCTCGTGCAGGCCGTCGAACGCATGCCCGAGACCGTCTTCGTCGGCGCCAAGCCGCCCGACGGCGCCATCGCCTGGATGGGCCGCCCCATCGACCCGATGCGCGTGCTGCGTGAACTCGACGTGATGGCGGCGCGGCGCCTGCCGGTGCCGGCGCGCGCGGACGCCTTGGCCGAAGCGGCCGGGCGCCGCCGCACCGTGATCCAGCCCGTGCGGCCGCAGCGGCCGCTGCCGCCGGCAGAGCTGCTGCTGCAGCCGGCCGAAACTCTCGACCTGACTCTGCCCGACCTGCCTGACCCGCCCGACGTGCCCCACCCGGCACCCGCGGCTCTGCCGCTGCCGGCAACAGCGGCAGCCGCTTCCGCCCAAGCCCCGGCGGCCGCACCCGCGCCCGCCGTCGCACCGGCGCCCGCACCTTCGGCATCGGCCCTCGCTGCCGCTGCGCCCGTTGTGGTGCCGGCCGTTGCTGCGTCGGCTGTGCGCGCATCCGCGTCCATGCCCGCGGCGGCTGCGAAGCCGGCGGCTCTGCGGCCGGCCGTCCCGCAGCGTGCCCCGGGCGCCGCGCTGCCGAGCACGGCGCTGCTGGTCGACGACAGCGACATCGCGCTGCGCTTCCTGCAGAAGAAGCTGGCGCCCTTCGGCCTCGTCACCGACTGCGTCTCGCACAGCGCCGCCGCCATCGAGCGGCTGGCGCGACGGCGCTACGACTTCGTCTTCCTCGACATGGAGCTGGGCGAGCGCAGCCCGCTCGACGGCCTCGGCCTGTGCCAGCACATCAAGCGCGAGCCGGCGGCGAGCAATGTCGTCATGGTGACGGCGCACCACACCGAGCTCGACCGCGTGCGCGGCGCGCTCGCCGGCTGCGACGGCTTTCTCGGCAAGCCGCTCGACGAGGACGAACTGGCGCTCTACCTGGCTCGCTTCGGCGTCATGCCGGCGGCGAACGCCGGGGGCATGCCCTCCTGAGCGCCGGGCCGGCACTGCCCGGTGCGAGCGGCGCTCAGGCGCGCGCTGTCCTCACATGCGGCGTTCAGCTGCGCGCCGTCCCCACAATGCGGCGTTCAGGCGCGCGCCGCGAGCACCGAGGCGCCGACGATGAGGCAGGCGCCGAGTGCCAGCGTCGGCGTGACGGTGCTCGCACCGAGCAGCACCGCACTCACGCTCGCGAAGACCACCTCGCTCACCATGACCACGGCGGTGACGCTGGCTGGCACGCGCGCCGCGCCGTGTTGCAGCGCGAGGTTGGAGGCCATGAACCACAGCGCCAGCAGGCCGACGCCGAGCGCCCATCGCTCCGCGGGGCCGGGCCAGGGCACGAGCGCTGCCGAGGCGAGCGCGAAGGCCAGCGCGCCGGCGACGAGCGCGCCGCCGAGGAACATCGCCAGCGCCCGCGCCGTCTCGGGCTCGGCCGCCTCGCGTCGCAGCAGCACGTTGGTGAGGGCGAACGCGAAGCCGCCGGCGAGGCCCAGCCACTCCGCCAGCGTTGCCGGCGCCGGCCAGGCGAACGCCGCGCCGTCGCCCGCCTGCGCCGGCGGCCACAGCACGATGGCCGCGCCCGCCAGGGCCATCGCCAGGCGCAGCAGCGCGGCGCGCGTGAACGGCTCGCCGAGCAGCACGCGGGCCAGCAGCATGGCCCACAGCGGCATCAGGTAGAACAGCAGCACCACGCGCACGACGTCGCCGATGGTCACGCCCCAGTTGAAGGTGGCGTTCGTCGCGCCCGAGGCGAGCACCAGCCACCACAGCGCCGGCGCGCGCATCAGCTGCCCCCAGGCGCTCGGCCGCACGAGCGTGATGACGATGACGCCGATCAGGTAGACGATCACCGTGGCCCACAGCGCGTGCAGCCCGCGCCCGCCGAGTTCGCGGAACGGCCACCACGAGACGCCCCAGGCGAAGGCGTTGAAGACCAGGGCGGCAACGGCCACGCGCACCCGGCGCGGATGCCCGGCCGTGGGCGCCGATGCGCCAGCCTGCGCGTCCTGTTTGTCCTGCGCCGCCGCGGAGCCGCCGGCGCGGCCCTCAGTGGCCATCCGTGCGTGCGATGGCCAGCAGGTGCTCGACCTCGGCGCGGTGGCGCAGCAGGTTGCGTGCATGCCAGCGACGGATCAGCTCCATCGCGCCGGCCACAGCGATGCCGAAGAGCGTGATGGCGCCGAAGGCCGAGAGGCCGAAGCGAGTCATGCCGGCGTAGAACGCACCGAGGCCGAGGATGCAGGCCTGCTCGTTGAAGTTCTGCACGGCGATCGAGCGGCCGGCGCCCATCAGGTTGTGGCCGCGGTGCTGCAGCAGCGCGTTCATCGGCACGACGAGGAAGCCACCGAGCGCACCGAGCAGGGTGAAGAAGGGCGCGGCAACCCAGACGTTGTCGATGAAGACCATCAACACCACCAGCAGTGCCATGCCGGTGCCCAGCGGAATCACGGACGGCGCACGGTCGAGCTTCATCATCATCGTTGCCGCCACAGCGCCGGCCGCCGTGCCGACGGCCACGACGCCCACCAGGCGTGAAGCCTGCGTCGTGTCGTAGGCGAGTGCCGCCGCCGCCCAGCCGAGAACGATGTAGCGCAGGTTGGCGCCCGCACCCCAGAACAGCGTCGTCGTGGCGAGCGAGATCTGGCCGAGCTTGTCGTGCCACAGGCGCGAATTGCAGTCGGCGAAGTCGCGCACCAGCAGCGGCACGTCGGGGTTGAACGGGATCAGCGGCGCCTCGGTGCGCGGGATGTAGAGGTTGAAGACGGCCGCGAGCACGTAGACGAAGACGAGCACGCTGATGGCCGCCTCGGGCGGCGTGTCGATGCCGAGGTCGAGGATCGGGAAGTCCAGGCCCAGCAGCATCGCCGCCATGCGCGCGCCGACCAGCTGGCCGCCCAGCAGCACGCCGAGGATGATCGAGCCGATGGTCAGGCCTTCGATCCAGCCGTTCGCCTTCACGAGTTGCGAGGCCGGCAGCAGCTCGGTGAGGATGCCGTACTTCGCCGGCGAGTAGGCCGCCGCGCCCAGCCCCACGACGGCGTAGGCGAGGAGCGGGTGCGAGCCGAACAGCATCATCAGGCAGCCGACGATCTTGATGCTGTTGGAGACGAACATCACGCGGCCCTTCGGGATGCAGTCCGCGAAGGCGCCGACGAAGGGCGCGAGCACGACGTAGAAGAGCGCGAACATCGGCACCAGTGCTGCGCGCTGCCACTCGGCGGCGCCGTCGCTCCTCAGCAGCTCGACCGCGGCGACGAACAAGGCGTTGTCGGCGAGCGAGCTGAAGAACTGCGCCGCCATGATGGTGGAGAAACCTTTTTTCATCGTGCGGCGCGCAGCGCCTCCAGGGCGCTTGGAGCTGGCGGCGGCCATTCGCCGCATCGCCGGTGCCGGTCTCCTCAGGCACAGGTTCTTGCGCCCCCGGCGCGGGGGCGGCGGTTTATAGCATGCGCTCTTTGCAGTGCCAGAATCCGCCCGCCTCGTCGGGGCCCCTCGGACCGGGGGCTCGGCAGGGGAAGGGACACCGCATGCCGCGCCCGATCGAAGCCCTCATCCACACCAACGCCCTCGCGCACAACCTCGCCCGTGCGCGCGCCGCGGTGCCCGACGCGCGCCTGTGGGCCGTCGTGAAGGCGAACGCCTATGGCCACGGCATCGAGCGCGCGTACGAGGGACTGCGCGGCGCCGACGGCTTCGCGCTGCTCGATCTCGCCGAGGCCGAGCGCATCCGCGCGCTGGGCTGGCGCGGGCCGGTGCTGCTGCTCGAAGGGGCCTTCGAGCCGCGCGATCTCGAGCTCGCCTCGCGACTCGCGCTCTGGCACACGGTGCACTGCAGCGAGCAGATCGACTGGCTGGCGGCGCACAAGACGGCAGCGCCGCACCACGTGTTCCTGAAGATGAACAGCGGCATGAACCGACTCGGCTTCCGCCCCGAGAGCTACCGCGCTGCCTGGGCGCGCCTGAACGCGCTGCCGCAGGTGGGCGAGGTCGGCCTGATGACGCACTTCTCCGATGCCGATGGCGCCGGCGGCATCGAGCGGCAGCTGCGCACCTTCGAGGCCGTGACGCGCGACCTGCCGGGCGAGCGCAGCGTCGCCAACAGCGCCGCCATCCTGCGCCACCACGGTGGAGCGATCGGCGCGCCACGCGGCGACCACGGCGGCGACTGGGTGCGCGCCGGCATCATGAGTTACGGCAGCGCCGCCGACTTCCCCGAGCACGATGCCGCGCACTGGGACCTGCGCCCGGCGATGACGCTGCGCACGCGCCTCATCACGACACAGCAGCTCGAGCCGGGCGACACCGTGGGCTACGGCAGCAGCTTCACGGCCGAGCGCGCGATGCGCATCGGCATCGCCGCCTGCGGCTATGCCGACGGCTACCCGCGCCATGCCGGCAGCGGCACGCCGGTGCTCGTCGATGGCGAGCGCACGGGCACGGTCGGCCGCGTCTCGATGGACATGATGGCGGTGGATCTCTCCGCATTGCCGCGCGCCGGTCTCGGCAGCGAGGTGACGCTGTGGGGCCGCGGGGGATGCGGGGACCGTCGGGACCGTGACACGAGCGACACCGTCCTTTCGATCGATGAAGTGGCACGTGCCGCCGGTACGATCGGCTACGAACTCATGTGTGCGCTGGCCCAGCGGGTGCCGGTGCGCGTGACCGAGTGACCGAGTGACCCCAACACACGCACCCGCCGAGGAGTTGCACCCATGGAACGCGGAATCATCGGCACCTTGATCGTCGGCCTGCTCGTCGGCGCCATCGCCCGCTTCGTGATGCCCGGCAAGCAGCCGATGGGCTGGATCATGACCTGCGTGCTGGGCGTCGCCGGCTCGTTCGTCGCCGGCTTCGTTGGCCAGGCGATGGGCTGGTACCAGGTGGGCCAGGGTGCGGGCTGGATCGCGAGCATCGTCGGTGCGGTGGTGCTGCTGTTCGTGGTCGGCAAGTTCAAGAGCGGCGGCTGAGGCTGCGCGCTGGCGTGCCCGGCCCGGGCCTGGCCGCCGGCCGACAATGAGGCATGGTCGTCCCCAAAGCCGCAAAGACCGTCTTCACCTGCCGCGCCTGCGGCGGCGAAAGCCCCAAGTGGCTGGGCAAGTGCCCGCATTGCGGCGAGTGGAACACGCTCGAGGAGGGCCTGGCCGAAGCGCCGCAGAAGAACCGCTTCCAGACACTGGCCACGGGCGCCGCAGCGCCGGCGGTGGCGACGCTGGCCGACATCGAGGCGGCCGATGTCGAGCGCGAGAGCACGGGCCAGGAGGAACTCGACCGCGTACTCGGCGGCGGCCTGGTGGCCGGCGGCGTGGTGCTGATCGGCGGCGACCCGGGCATCGGCAAGAGCACGCTGCTGCTGCAGGCGCTCGACGCGATGTCGGCGCGCTTGCCGGTGCTCTACGTCACCGGCGAGGAGAGCGGCGCACAGGTGGCACTGCGCGCGCGCCGGCTCGGCCTTTCCGGGGCGCGCGTGCGCGTGCTGGCCGAGATCCACCTCGAGAGGATCCTCGCCACGCTCGACGCCGAGAAGCCGGCGCTGGCGGTGATCGATTCGATCCAGACGCTGTATTCCGACCAGCTCACCTCGGCGCCCGGTTCGGTGGCGCAGGTGCGCGAGTGCGCGGCGCAACTCACGCGCATGGCCAAGTCACGCGGCATCGGCATCGTGCTCGTCGGCCATGTGACGAAGGAGGGGGCGCTCGCCGGCCCGCGGGTGCTCGAGCACATCGTCGACACGGTGCTCTACTTCGAGGGCGACACGCACTCGAGCTTCCGCCTCGTGCGCGCGATCAAGAACCGCTTCGGTGCCGTCAACGAGATCGGCGTCTTCGCGATGACCGAGCGCGGCCTGAAGGGTGTGGCGAACCCGAGCGCGATCTTCCTGTCGACGCACGGCGAACCGGTGCCCGGTTCGTGCGTGCTCGTGACGCTCGAGGGGACGCGGCCGCTGCTCGTGGAAATCCAGGCGCTGGTGGACAGCGGCGGCCCGAGCCCGCGCCGGCTCTCGGTGGGCCTGGACCGCGACCGCCTGGCCATGCTGCTGGCGGTGCTGCACCGGCATGCCGGCGTGTCGTGTATGGACCAGGATGTCTTCGTCAACGCCGTGGGCGGCGTGCGCATCGGCGAGCCGGCCGCCGACCTGGCGGTGCTGCTGGCCATCCAGGGCAGCCTGCGCGCTCGCGCACTGCCGCGCGGCTTCATCGCCTTCGGCGAGGTGGGCCTGGCCGGCGAGGTGCGCCCGGCGCCGCGCGGGCAGGAGCGGCTGAAGGAGGCCGCCAAGCTCGGCTTCAGCGTCGCCGTGGTGCCCAAGGCCAACGCGCCGAAGAAAGCCATCGAGGGCCTGACCGTGCACGCCGTGGAGCGCATCGAGCAGGCGATCGACGCGGTGCGCTCGCTGGCCTGAGGGTCCGTCGAAGATCTCTTCCGCGGGTCCTTGTCATCGCGACGGGCGGCCCTCACGTTGCCGTCGGGCCGCAGGTCAACCGTCTTCGACGGAACGGCGGCTGGAGGATGCCGCGATGTGGAAACGCCTGTCGGTGCTGTGGACGGTGGTGCGCGGCGATGCCCGTTTGCTGTGGCGCGCTCTGCGCCATCCGCGGGCGCCGGGCTGGCTGAAGCTGGCCACGCTGGCCATCGTCGCTTACGTGATCTGGCCGCTCGACCTGATTCCGGAGTTCCTGCCCGTCATCGGCGTCGTCGACGACATCGTGCTCGTGCCGCTGGCGATCCGCTTCCTGCTCGATCGCCTACCGGCCCCGCTGCGCGCCGAGATCTCCCGCTGAGGCGGAGGACGCGGCCGCGCCGCCGAGCAGGCGGCCGCCCATCTTCTCGAGCAGCAAGTGCGTGAGGCCGTAGCGCGCGCGCCGCAGTTCGTTGCCGAAGCGATAGGCGTAGGCGCCGAGGCGCCGCCACTTGGCGAACTTGCGGTTCGGACCGGCGACGATGGTGGAGGCGATCACCTCGTCGTGACCGCAGGGCGTGGGCGTCACGAGGCGGTACTTGAGGCCGAAGCGCCAGCCCTGGTCGAAGACATGGTCGTAGGGCAGGCTCATCGGCAGAAGGCCGGCGATGTAGGCCGCCGCGGCCTTGCGGTTGAGCACGTAGGCACTCGAGCCGGTGCAGCGCGAGAGCATCACGGCCAGCGCATGCCCGGGCGCGACCTGCAGATAGGGCACGGGAGTGCCCGAGTGCACGGCCGAGAGCTTGACCACGTCCCAGCGCGAGCTGCACGCGACCAGACCTTCGAGCACGGCCGGCAGGCTCTCGTGCAGCAGCACGTCGTCTTCGAGGAGGAGGGCGAACTCATGCGGGCCGGCCAGCAGCGCGCGCATGACCTCGATGTGCGACAGGTAACATCCCAGTTCGCCCAGCGATGGCGTCATGCCGTGTTTGCGGCAGTAGGCCGGCTCGTCGAGCGCGGCGGCCTGCTCCGGCGTGAGCGCGCGCGCGTCCACGGCGGCCAGGCGCGTCCACGGCAGGCCGAGGGCGTCGAGTTGGGCGCGCGCGCGGGCCAGGCGGTCCGGTGCCCGATCGAGGTTGATGACCCATGTATGCAAGCGTTCGACCACGCCGGGATTCTGGCCTCGCGCGCGGCTTCCATGACCGGGTGATTGCATGAATGTGAATCTGGGCTGGGGCTTGGCGCTGCTGGCGTTCGTTGCCGGCTACGTCGGCTACGGCTGGCGGGGCGTGTTGCTCGCCCTCACCGTGGTGGCCTTCTGGCTGCTGCTGCAGTTCAGCCGTTCGCTGCGCGTGCTGAGGGACGCGGCCGGGCGGCCGGTGGGCAACGTGGACAACGCCGTCATGCTGCACGCCAAGCTGCACGAAGGCATGCGCCTGCCGCAGATCCTCAAACTGACGAAGAGCCTCGGCACGAAGCTCGCTGCCGGACCCGATGAGCGCGGCGAAGCGGAGGAGACCTTCGCCTGGGCCGATGCGGCCGGCGACAGCGTGCGGGTGCAACTGCGTGCAGGACGCCTCGCCACCTGGACGCTGCAGCGCGCAGCCGATCAGCCGACCTCCGGCCCGGCGGCCCCCGGAACCTAGAATGCCGGTCCCGCCGCGCGCCCCTGCGTACGGCGCCGCGGCCCGATCTTCAGCACCTCCCGCCCCCGCTTCCCAAGGAGCACCCCATGTCCATGTCCGACCGCGACGGCAAGATCTGGATGGACGGCCGTCTCGTCGACTGGCGCGACGCCAGGATCCACGTGCTCACGCACACGCTGCACTACGGCTGCGGTGCTTTCGAGGGTGTGCGCGCCTACAAGACGGCGAGCGGCAAGACAGCCATCTTTCGCCTGCGCGAACACACCGAGCGCCTGTTCAACAGCGCCAAGATCCTGCGCATGAAGATCCCCTTCACGATGCAGCAGGTGATGGATGCGCAATGCGAGGTCGTGCGCGCCAACAAGCTCGACAGCTGTTACTTGCGCCCGCTCACCTGGATCGGTGACCAGAAGCTCGGCGTCAGCCCCAAGGGCAACACGATCCACCTGATGATCGCCGCCTGGTCCTGGGGCGCCTACCTCGGCGAGGAGGGCCTCAAGCGCGGCATCCGCGTCAAGATCAGCAGCTATACGCGCCACCACGTCAACATCACGATGACGCAGGCCAAGGCGGTGAGCAACTACACCAACAGCATCCTCGCCAACATGGAAGTCACCGAGGAGGGCTACGACGAGGCGATGCTCCTCGACGCTTCGGGCTTCGTCAGCGAGGGTGCGGGCGAGAACCTCTTCGTCATCAAGAACGGTGTCGTCTACACGCCCGACCTGAGCGCCGGCGCGCTCAACGGCATCACGCGCAACACCGTCTTCGCGATCTGCAAGGACCTCGGCCTGCCGCTGGTGGAAAAGCGCATCACGCGCGACGAGGTCTACATCTGCGACGAGGCGTTCTTCACCGGCACCGCGGCCGAGGTGACGCCGATCCGCGAGCTCGACCGCATCGAGCTGGGCAGCGGTTCACGTGGGCCGATCACCGAGAAGATCCAGAGCGCGTTCTTCGACATCGTCAACGGACGCAATGCCAGATACGCCGAGTGGCTGACACCGGTGTGAGTGCGAGAGGAACCATGAGCGAGACGTCGCCCAGGGCCGTGGTCGAACTTGCCGCGGCCGACCTGATCGGGCCGGGAGTCACCTTCTGCCCGAATCCGAAGATGCCCTTGTGGAGCAACCACCCCAAGGTCTTCATCGACGTGGCCAGGACGGGCGAGGGCTGCTGCCCCTACTGTGGCACCGCCTATCGGCTGAAGGCGGGCGAGAAGGTCGGCAGCGCGCACTGAGCCGCTGGCACCGGGGCGCGCGCATCGCTCGACGCGGGCCGCCCGGAAGAGGCCGCCGCGGCGGCCTCCTGGCGCATCAACGCCGGCGCGCGCCCGATTGGCCGCCGCCGCCCTCGGGCGGTGGGCGATGCAGGTGGCGGAACGTGATGCGACCTTTGCTCAGGTCGTAGGCCGAGAGCTCGAGCGACACGTTGTCGCCGGCGAGGATGCGGATGTGGTGCTTGCGCATCCGCCCCGAGGTGTAGGCGACCAGCGAATGCCCGTTCTCCAGCGTCACGCGGTAACGCGAGTCGGGCAGCACTTCGGCCACCACGCCGTTCATCTCGATCAGTTCTTCCTTGGCCAATATCGTGCTTCCTGGCAGCACGGCAGGGGCCGGCTGCGGGCAGTGGGGGCGGATCGGGCCGTGTCGCCCTGCCTGGCCCTCTCGGTTGCCACGCCACCATGCGGCAGCGCGGCGCAGCCACACCAAGAAGGTCAACAACCGGGGGTTCGACGTGCGCCCGCGACGAAGGCCGCGGGTGGATGAAGAGACCTGCGAAGGGACGCTCTTCGTGCAGAACTACCAGCCAATTCTAGCCGAAGGGGCTCGCGCGCCGTCGCGAAGGGCCCGGAAAGAAAGAAGGCAGGGCCGCAGCCCTGCCTTTGTCGCAACGGAATCCGCTGCTTACTTCGAGGCAGCCGCGGCGGCCGGCTTGGCAGCGGCGGGCTTGCTGGCGGCCGGCTTGGCAGCGGCGGGCTTTGCGGGCTTGCCGGCGGGCTTGCTGGCCGCTGCCATCGCTCCGCTGGCCTTGCCACCCGGGGCGGCGGCGGCGTGCGACGCGGCCTGGGCGGTGAAGGTGGCAGCAGCGAAGGCCGTGGCGACGAGCGCGGCGAGGATCTTGCTCATGGGGAGTCTCTTTCGAAAGATGAAGAAAAACGAGTGGTCTCGTGTGGAAGAGCCGGGCTCGGGCCCGACCCGATCCATAACGGCGGCGGCTCGGGGCCGTTGACATCCGGCGGCGCCGGCGGCGCGTACCCACCGGGGCCACCCGGCGGCGCAAACGTAGCATCGGCCCCATGTCCTGGTATCCAAGCGTTGCGGCGGCCGTCCGGCCGGGCGCACTGTTCGCACTGTTCGCCCCGTTCTTCGTCCGGCTCGGCTGCCTCGTCGCCTGCTTCGGTGCGCTTCAGGCAAGCGCCGCGCAGGCCCAGCCGCGCACGCCGAGCGCCGACAGCGAGGTCCTCGAACGCGTGCCGGCGCGCGCAAACGACTCCGGTGCCCGTGCCTTGGCCACGCTGCGCGAGGCCTGGCGGCGCGACCCGGCCGACGCCGAAGTCGCCTCGGCGCTGGCCCGCCACTGCCTCGCCTTGTTCTCGGCCGACGGCGACCCGCGCCACCTCGGCTGCGGGCAGGCGGCGCTCGGCCATTGGTGGAAGCTGCCCGCGCCGCCGCCGGCCCTGCGCACCTTGCGCGCTGTTGTGCTGCAGTTCAGTCACAAGTTCGATGCCGCGTTGGCCGACCTCGATGCCGTCCTGCAAGCCGACCCGCAGTCGCACGAAGCGTGGCTGTGGCGCGCGGCGATCCTGATGGTTCGCGCGCGCCACGCCGAGGCGCGCCGGGCCTGCGAGCAGGCCGCGGCGCTGACGACGCCGCTCGCGGCCATCGGCTGCCGCGCGCAGGTCGACGCCCTCACCGGCGCGGCAGCAGCGGCGGCGGAGGCCTTGCGTGAGGGGCTCGCGCAGCATGGGCGCGAAGGTGCGGCCACGGAGGCCACCGTCGCCGAACGCGTGTGGGTGCTCACCCGGCTCGCCGAGATCGAAGAGCGCCGCGGCCAGCCGCAAGCCGCCGAGGCGGCCTACCGCGAAGCGCTGGCGCTCGACGGGCGCGACTTCTACCTGCACGCCGCCTACGCCGACTTCCTGCTCGACCAGGACCGGCCCGGCGACGCGAAGGCGCTGCTCGCAGGCCGCGAGCGGGTCGACGTGCTGCTGCTGCGCCTGGCGATCGCCACGCAGCGCCTGCGCGAGCCGGCCGCGGCCCGGCACCGGCGCGAGCTGGCCGCACGCTTCGAGGCCGCGCGGCGCCTGGGCGATGCGTTGCACGAGAAGGAGGAGGCGCGCTTCATGCTCGAACTGCAGGGCGACGCGCGGCGTGCGCTCGAACTCGCCAGCCACAACTTCACGCTGCAGCGTGAGCCCGCCGATGTGCGCGTGCTGCTCGAGGCCGCGCTCGCGGCGCGCGACAAGGCCGCGGCGGCGCCGGCGCTGGCCTGGCTCGCTGACTCGCGCATCGAGGCGCCGCGCCTGCTGGCCCTGGCAGCGCAGTTGAGGCAGCTGCCGTGAGCGTCCGCTCGCCCGCGCTCGCCGACCGGGGGGGATGGCGCATGGCCATGCGTTGCCTGCTCTTCGCCATGCTCGGCCTCGCCCTGTGCCGGCCCGGTCCGGCGGCGGCGCACACCACCTCCGAGGCCTACCTGACGCTCGCCAGCCGGGCCGGCAGCGCCACCGTGACCGGGCGGCTCGACATATCACTGCGCGACCTCGACGAGGTGCTTGCGCTCGACGGCGATGGCAACGGCGAGATCACCTGGGGCGAACTGCGCGAAAGCCGCGCGGCCATCGGCGCCTACGCCACGGCGCGCATCGGCGTCGGTGCGGCCGGCCGGCCCTGCACGCCGGCGGCCGGCGAGCTGCAGGTGGTGGGGCACGGCAGCGGCAACTACGCCGTGCTCGCGCTCACCTTCGAGTGCGCCGCGCCAATGCGCGAACTGAGCCTGGACTACCGCCTCTTCGGCGATGCCAATCCGATGCATCGCGGGCTGCTCAAGCTCGAATCGGGCGCGACGACGAGGAGCGCCGTGCTCGACCCCGGCGCACCGGCGCCGCAGCATTACGTGCTCGCCGAGGCGAGCGGCTGGACCACGCTCGTCACCTACGTCGGACAGGGTGTGTGGCACATCTGGATCGGCATCGACCACATCCTCTTCCTCGTCGCGCTGCTGCTGCCCGCGGTGCTGTGGCGCGAGTCAGGGCGCTGGGTGGCGGCCGCTGCCTTCCGGGGGGTGTCGTGGGACGTGCTGAAGGTCGTCACCGGTTTCACGCTCGCCCACTCGATCACGCTCACCCTGGCCACGCTCGGCTGGGTGACCTTGCCCTCGCGGCCCGTGGAATCGGTCATCGCCGCCTCGGTGGCGCTGGCGGCGGCCAACAACCTGTGGCCGGTGATCGGCGCGCGGCGCTGGATGGTGGCCTTCGTGTTCGGGCTCGTGCACGGCTTCGGCTTTGCCGGCGCGCTGGCCGAACTCGGCCTGCCCCAGGGGGCGCTCGCGTGGTCGCTGTTCGGGTTCAACGTCGGCGTCGAGCTCGGGCAGCTCGCCATCGTGGGCCTCTTCCTGCCCGTGGCCTTCGCGCTGCGCGGCACAGCCTTCTATCGGCGGGCGGTGGTCACCGGTGGCTCGGTGCTGATCGTGGGCGTCGCCTTGCTCTGGTTTGCAGAGCGCGCCTTCGGCATCGAGGGGTTGCTCGGCTGAGCGGAGCCGGCGCTGCCGCCGGCGGCGGCGAGGTGGCTGCCGATTGGGCCGTCGTCGGCGGCTTCGGGCGCGGCGGGCACGGCCGGCGCCGCCGAAAAGGCATGCGTGACGAAGCGGCTCTGCCAATGCCCGGGCTGCCCGGGCAACGCCCGCAGGTCGGTGGCGCGCAGCACCCAGCGCCCCGCGAACGGCACGGGCACGCTGGCGCGGCCCTCGGCATCGGTGCGGCGCCACAGGCCGAAGCGGCTCATCTCGCCGCGCAGTTCAACGGCCTGGCCGGCCAGCGCCTGGCCGTCGCGCAGCACGCGAAAGCGCAGCGTCTCGCCGGCGCGCGGGGCGCGCGCGTCCTCGATCTCGATGTCGAGCGCCATCGCGGGCGCGGTCGGTGGAGGCGATGAACGAGGTGACTGTGCTGAATGTGGTGAATGTGTCGCGGGGCCGGCGGCCGCCGGTGCCGCCCAGGAGATGCGCGCATGCTTGGTGTAGCGCTCGCGCCATGGGAGGCCTTGGCCTTGCTGCTCGGCCCAGGCTTGGCGGATGCTGTCCGGGGCCGCGATCTCGCGCAGATAGGTCGGCACGAGCGCGGCCGGCACTTCGACGTCGAAGGCCTCGGTCTGCACCCAGCAGGCCGTGATGGTTTCACCGCGGCGCGGCGCCGTGTGCAGCGTCAAGGCCGAGGCGAGCGCCGCCCCGGCGCGCAGGGGCAGGCGCCTGCCCGGAGCGGCCAGGCAGCCGCGATCGACCAGCGACGCGGCGGCGATGCCGGTTTGCGCCGCCGGGAAGAGGGCGCCGGTGCTCAGCGCCAGCTCGACCTGGCCGGCGCGCCCGGGGCGCTGCTCCAGCCAGGTGTCGTGCGCCAAGGCCGCCGTGGGCGCCATGGGCAGCAGCGCGGCCCAGCAAAGCGCGACGTGGCTCGCGGCGCGCCATCGCCCCGCGCCCGCCGCCACATGCGTGCGGTCACTTGCACCGCACATCGCATTGCACATCGACGACATCGCCCCTCCCCGCGGCCGGCGCATCGGGGCACGAGCGGCACCCCGCCGGAATGCCCGACGCCCATGCCTGTACGCATGCCGCGCCGTGCCGGATGAGGCGCGGGCGCCGCCCGCTCGCCGCTCAGCCTCTTCAGCCCGCGCGCCGCTGCTGCAGCGCCATCGCCGCGCCCGACAGCGCCACCTGCGTATCGACGATGACCCAGGTGGGGATGGCACGCAGGTAGTCGGTGAAGCGCCCCTTGGCCTCGAAGCGCGTGCGAAAGCGCGAGCGCAGGAAGAGATCGCCCAGGCGCGGCACGATGCCGCCGCCGATGTAGACGCCGCCGCGCGCGCCCAGGGTCAGCGCGACGTTGCCGGCAAAGCCGCCGAGCAGGGCGCAGAAGTGCTCCAGCGTCTCGCGGCACAGCGCATCCGCGCCGCTCTCGCCCGGCGCCGCGAGGCCGGCGGCGACGATGGCCTCGGTGCGCAGGGCAGGAGCAGCCGCGCCGCGCACCTGCGCCACGGCCTGGTGCAGGTCTGGCAGGCCGATGCCCGAGAGCAGGCGTTCGGCCGAGACATGCGCGTGCTGCCGGCGCACGGCGGCGAGCAGGGTGCTTTCGAAATCGTCGTCGGCGGCGAGGCTGACATGCCCGCCTTCGCCCGCAATGGCCAGCCAGCGCGTCGCGCCTGCCGGGGCACGGCTGGGTTCGGCCGGCTCGTCATGCCCGGCCTGCCCGGCCTGCCCGGCCTGCACGGCCTGCACGGCCTGCACGGCCTGCGGCGGGCCTCCCGAACCGCGCGGCGGCTCGCCGGGTTCTGCAGCGTCGGTCGGGCAGGGCACCAGCCCGGCCACGCCGAGGCCCGTGCCGGGGCCGATGACGGCGCGTGCCGCGAGCGGCACCGCGACCTGCTGAGCGGCTTCGCCGACGCGGCGCAGCTGTCCGGGCCCGAGCAGCGGCAGCGAGAGCGCCAGCGCCTCGAAGTCGTTGAGCAGCACGAAGGTGCGCAGGCCGAGCTCGCGCCGCAGGGCCCGGCGCGAGAAGCGCCAGCCGGCGTTCGTCAAACCGACCTCGTCGCCGACGATCGCCGTCGCCACTGCCCATGCCGCCGCGCCGGGGGCACGGTAGGTGGGCCCGAGCCTCTGCGCGACCTGCGCGAGGTAGGCGCGGGCCGCATCGAGCGGGCCCGCCTGCCCGCCCACGGGCAGGCTCGTCGAGTACAGGATGGGGCCGCCGGCCTCGTCGATCCAGCCGAAGCGTGCATTCGTGCCGCCGATGTCGGCGACGAGCCAGGGGTGCGGTACGGCATCCGCGGCGGCGGCATGAAGAGGCAGCGGCTCGGTCATGGCCGCCGATGTTAGGGGCGTGAAGGATGCGTGCGGATGCGTGCCCGCGCGACGCCCAGGCGCCTCGCCGCGCCGCACCGGCCTCAGTAGAATCCCGGCCCTGCCCGAGGAGCGTTGCAACGCACCGCCGGCCCCGGCCCCGGGGCGCGGTTCGCCAGGCTCGGGGCGCCGCGCGCTGCCTTCCCGCGGGAAGGCGGGGCCGGTCGGCAACCGCGCTCGTCCCCCTCGAGGTGACCGAGCCCTGCCATGACTGCCGAAGCGACCGCCGCCGCATCCTCCTCCGCGGCCCCTGCCCGCACCGCGCACGCCGGTGCCGGCGCTTCCACGCCGGCGCCGCCGCCGATGCGCCTCTCGGGCCTCGAGCCGGTGGCCATCGGCGAGGGCCATCTCTTCGTCAACATCGGCGAGCGCACCAACGTCACCGGCAGCCGCGCCTTCGCGAAGATGATCCTCGAGGGCCGCTTCGAGGACGCGCTCGCGGTGGCGCGCCAGCAGGTCGAGAACGGCGCCCAGATCATCGACGTCAACATGGACGAGGCGATGCTCGACAGCGCCGCGGCGATGGAGCGCTTCCTCAAGCTCGTCGCCGGCGAGCCCGAGATCGCGCGCGTGCCGGTCATGATCGACTCCAGCAAGTGGAGCGTCATCGAGGCCGGCCTCAAGTGCATCCAGGGCAAGGGCATCGTCAACTCGATCTCGATGAAGGAAGGCGAGGCCGAGTTCAGGCGCCAAGCCGCTCTCGTGCGCCGCTACGGCGCCGCCGCCGTGGTCATGGCTTTCGACGAGAAGGGCCAGGCCGACACCTACGAGCGCAAGACCGAGATCTGCGCGCGCGCCTACCGCGTCCTCGTGGACGAGGTGGGGTTCCCGCCCGAGGACATCATCTTCGACCCCAACATCTTCGCTATCGCCACCGGCATCGAGGAGCACAACAACTACGCGGTCGATTTCATCGAGGCCACGCGCTGGATCAAGCAGCACCTGCCCGGCGCCAAGGTGAGCGGCGGCGTCAGCAACGTCAGCTTCAGCTTCCGCGGCAACGACCCGGTGCGGGAAGCCATCCACACCGTCTTCCTGTACCACGCCATCAAGGCGGGCCTCGACATGGGCATCGTCAACGCCGGCATGGTGGGCGTCTACGACGATCTCGAGCCGGTGCTGCGCGAGCGCGTCGAGGATGTGGTGCTCAACCGCCGCGCCGACGCCGGCGAGCGCCTCGTCGAGATCGCCGAGACGGCCAAGGGCGCGGCCAAGGACGAGAGCACCAAGCTCGCCTGGCGCAACGCCCCCGTCGAGGAGCGCCTGAGCCACGCGCTCGTGCACGGCATCACCGAGTTCATCAGCGCCGACACCGAGCAGGTCTGGCGCGCCATCGAGGCCCGGGGCGGGCGGCCGCTGCACGTCATCGAAGGCCCGCTGATGGCCGGCATGAATATCGTCGGCGACCTCTTCGGCGCCGGCAAGATGTTCCTGCCGCAGGTGGTGAAGAGCGCGCGCGTGATGAAGCAGGCGGTGGCGCACCTGCTGCCCTACATCGAGGCCGAGAAGCAGGCGCTGCGCGACGCCGGCGGCGACGTCAAGGCCAAGGGCAAGATCGTCATCGCCACCGTCAAGGGCGACGTGCACGACATCGGCAAGAACATCGTCACCGTCGTGCTCCAGTGCAACAACTTCGAGGTCATCAACATGGGCGTCATGGTCCCGTGCCAGGACATCCTCGAGAAGGCGCGCGTCGAGCAGGCGGACATGATCGGCCTGTCGGGGCTCATCACGCCCAGCCTCGAGGAGATGCAGCATGTGGCCGCCGAGATGCAGCGCGACGAGTACTTCCGCTCGCGCGCCACGCCGTTGCTCATCGGCGGCGCGACGACGAGCCGCGTGCACACGGCGGTGAAGATCGCGCCGCACTACGAGGGGCCGGTGGTCTACGTGCCCGATGCCTCGCGCAGCGTCGGCGTCTGCTCCGACCTGCTCTCCGACGAGCGCGCCGCGGCCTATATCGCCGAGCTGAAGGCCGACTACGAACGCGTGCGCACCCTGCATGCCAACCGCAAGCAGACGCCGCTCGTCACGCTGGCCGAGGCGCGCGCCAACAAGCACGCCCTCGACTGGGCGGCCTACACGCCGCCCGCGCCGCGTTTCATCGGCCGGCGCGTGCTGCGCAACCAGGACCTCGCCGAACTCGCCGCCTGCATCGACTGGGGCCCGTTCTTCCAGACATGGGATCTCGCCGGCGCCTACCCCGCCATCCTCGACGACGCGGTCGTCGGCAGCGAAGCGCGCAAGGTGCACGCCGACGGCCTGCACCTGCTGCAGCGCCTCATCGAGGGCCGCTGGCTGCAGGCGCACGGCGTCTTCGCGCTGCTGCCGGCCAACACGGTGGACGACGACACGATCGAGGTCTACACCGACGAGACGCGCAGCCGGGTGGCCTTGCGCTGGAACCCGCTGCGACTGCAGAGCGAGCGGCCGGTGGTCGAGGGAGTGAAACGCCCCAACCGCAGCCTCGCCGACTTCGTCGCGCCGCGCGGCGTGGCCGCCGACTACATCGGCCTCTTCGCTGTCACCGCCGGCGTCGGCGTCGAGAAGAGGGCGCGCGAGTTCGAGGCCGCGCACGACGACTACTCGGCCATCATGCTGAAGGCGCTCGCCGACCGCCTGGCCGAAGCCTTCGCCGAGCGGCTGCATCAGCGCGTGCGCACCGAGTTCTGGGGTTATGCCGCCGACGAGAACCTCTCGAACGAGGCCCTCATCGCCGAGGCCTACCGCGGCATCCGGCCTGCACCCGGCTACCCCGCCTGCCCGGCGCATGGCGTGAAGCGCGCGATGTTCGAAGTGCTGCAGGCCACCGAGATCGGCATGGACCTCACCGAGAGCCTGGCGATGACGCCGGCGGCCAGCGTCAGCGGCTTCTACCTCGCGCACCCCGAGGCGCGCTACTTCAACGTCGGGCGCATCGGCGAGGACCAGCTGATCGATTGGGCGCAGCGCGAAGGCCTCGCGCCGGACGAGGCGCGGCGGGCGCTGGCACCGGTGCTGTAGCGCCCCGCTCCGGGATTCCCCGGGGGACTCTGCACGAGCGCAGCCGCGCCGGTGTTTCAGCCGCATCCTGGTGTAACGCCAGCGCACGATTGGCTCGCACGGACACGCGCACGCGCTGGGCGGCCAACGAGAATGCGCCGGTCACCGCCCGGAGCCAGTGGCCATGAAGCTGACCCAAGTCCGATGTGCCTTTCTCGCCCTGGCCACGGCCGCGGCGCTCGCCGCCTGCGGCGGCGGGGGTGGCGGCTCGGACGATCCGGGCGCGAGCCCGGCCCCCGCTCCGGCACCGGGACCCGCACCCTCGCCCACACCCGCCCCGCCGCCTCCTGCGCCCGCGCCACCGGCGGTGGAGAAGCCGGTCACGCGCGACGAAGCGGCGCGCTTTCTCGCCCAGGCCACCTTCGGTCCCGTCGATGCCGACATCGACCGCCTCATGGACATCGGCTACGCGGCCTGGCTCGACGAGCAGTTCGCGCGCACGCCGGCGCAGACGCACCGCGCGCACTGGGAAGCGCGGGACGCGGAGATCAAGGCCGCCAACGCCACCAGCTCGGCCGGGCAGAGCGAGGTCTTCGAATCGTTCTGGAAGCAGGCCGCCACCGGCGCCGACCAGCTGCGCCAGCGCATGGCCTACGCGCTGTCGCAGATCTTCGTGATCTCGATGGTCGACGGCACCGTGGGCGACAACCCGCGCGCCGTGGCGGCCTACCTCGACCTGCTCGCCGAGAAGGGCTTCGGCAGCTACCGCGAGCTGCTGGAGTCGGTGTCGCGCCACCCGATGATGGGCCTGTACCTCTCGCACCTGCGCAACCAGAAGGCCGATGCCGCCACCGGCCGCGTGCCCGACGAGAACTATGCGCGCGAGGTGATGCAGCTCTTCTCGATCGGCCTCGTCGAGCTGAACCTGGACGGCAGCGCCAAGGCTGGCAGCGGCGGCGCGGCCATCGAAACCTATGCGCCGGCGGACATCGCGGGCCTCGCGAAGGTGTTCACCGGCTGGAGCTGGGCGTGCCCGGCGTGGCCGGCCAACGGCTGCTTCCTCAACGGCGCCAGCGGCGGCGCCTCCGACCCCGACCGCAGCTTCAAGCCGATGCAGGGCTATCCGCAGTACCACAGCACCGAGGCCAAGACCTTCCTCGGCCGCACCATCGCCGCGCAGGCGACCGCAGACCCCACGGCCAGCCTCGCCGCCGCGCTCGACCGGCTGAATGCGCACCCCAACGTCGGCCCCTTCATCGGCCGCCAGCTCATCCAGCGCTTCGTTACCAGCAACCCGAGCCCGGCCTACGTGAGCGCGGTGGCGCAGGCCTTCGACGACAACGGCAGCGGCACGCGCGGCGACCTGAAGGCGGTGCTGAAGGCGGTGCTGATGAACGCCGAGGCACGCCGCATCGGCGACACCTCGGGCAAGGTGCGCGAGCCGGTGCTGCGCCTGGCCGCCTTCCTGCGCGCCTTCCCGCACACGAGCGACTCCGGCTACTACCGCGTCGGCAACACCGACAACCCGGGCGTGCAGCTCGGGCAGTCGCCGCTGCGCGCGCCTTCGGTGTTCAACTTCTACCGCCCGGGCTTCGTGCCGCCGGGCACGGCCACCGCCGCGCGTGGCCTCGTCGCGCCGGAGCTGCAGATCGCCAGCGAGACCAGCGCCGCCGGCTACGTCAACTACATGCGCGACAACATCTCCGCCGGTGTCGGCATCGCCAACGGCGCGCCGTTCAATCGCCGCGACCTGCAGGGCAACTACAGCGCCGAGATCGCGCTCGCCGCCGACGCCACGGCGCTCGTCGAGCGGGTCACCTCGCGCCTCACCTACGGCGTGGCCGGCGCGGCGCTGAAGGCCGACATCGCGAGTGCGGTGGCAAGCATCAACGTGCCGGCGTTCAACGGCAGCAACCAGGCGCAGATCGACAGCGCCAGGCGCAACCGCGTCAATGCCGCGATCCTGCTGACGCTGGCGTCGCCCGAGTTCGTGGTGTTGAAGTGAGCGGGCGGGAGGAACTGAAGATGAAGCGCATTCACTCCCGGGCCTCTCGCGCAGGCGCAAGCGCGGCCATGGCCGCGCCGGCGCTGCACTTCGACGCCTCGCGCCGGCTCTTCCTGCGCCAGGGCGCGGCACTGTCGGCGCTGGCCGGTGCCGGCGCGCCGCTGGCGTTGAACCTGCTGGCTGCCGGCTCGGCGGCGGCGCAGGTGGCACCGGACTACCGCGCGCTCGTGTGCTTCTTCCTCTTCGGCGGCAACGACACCTACAACACGGTGCTGCCCACCGACACCGCGAGCTGGAACGCGTACACGCTGACGCGCAACCAGGCGCCGGACCCGATCGCGCTGCTTCCGGCGGGGACCCTCGCGGACGCCGCTGCCGCTGCGGGCACGCCCGCGAGACTCGGCGGCGTGCTGCCGATCGCGCCAATCAACGCGCAAGGTCGCACCTTCGCGCTGCACCCGCTGCTGGGTGAACTGAAGACGATGTTCGACACCGAGCGGCGCCTGGCGCTCGTGCCCAACGTCGGCCCGCTCGTCATGCCCACGAGCAAGGCCCAATACGGGCAGGCCTCGCACCCCAAGCCGCTGCGCCTCTTCTCGCACAACGACCAGCAGAGCACGTGGCAGGCGCTGGCGCCCGAAGGCGCCACCCGCGGCTGGGGCGGCCGCATGGGCGATGCTGTCGCCGCGGGCAACGGCAACGCCATCTTCACCGCCGTGTCGGCGAGCGGCAGCGCCGTCTGGCTCAACGGCAGCAGCGTGCAGCAGTATCAGGTGAGCAGCGGCGGCGCCATCCGCCTGGGCGCCAACGCGAACGGGCAGGTCTACGGCTCGACGGCGGTGACGCAGGCCCTGCACCGCATCGCCGCCGGTGCGCGCAGCGGCCATGTCCTCGAGGCCGACGTCGCCGCCGTCGCACAGCGCTCCATCTCCGCCGAGGAGACGCTGCGCAACGCCTTGCGTGCAGCCAGCGAGCCGGCGTTCGGCACCGCGCCCGCGAGCGGCAACTACAACGCCAACAACGACCCGAAGCTGCAGTACGTGAACCCGCTCACCGGGGCGACGGTGTTCAACGCCGTGGCGCAGCAGTTCCAAGTGGTGGCGCGCCTGGTCGACGCCGCCATGCGCGGCGCCGTCGCCGTGAAGCGGCAGGTGTTCTTCGTCAGCCTCGGCGGCTTCGACACGCACGACCTGCAGAACCGCAACCACGCCGACCTGATGGCGCGCATCGCGCAGGCGCTGCGCTACTTCGACACCGCGCTCGGCGCGCTCGGGGCGCGCAACCTGGTGACCACCTTCACCGCCAGCGACTTCGGCCGCACCTTCACGAGCAACGGCGACGGCACCGACCATGGCTGGGGTGCGCACCACTTCGTGATGGGGGGCGCGGTGAAGGGCGGCGAGCTCTACGGCCGCTTCCCGACCCTGGCCACGAAGAACGGCAACAACAACAACTTCGACGGCAGCCCCGACCAGCTTGGCAACGGCTCGCTGCTGCCGGCCACCTCCGTCGACCAGCTCGCGTCGACGCTGGCCGCCTGGTTCGGCCTCTCGGCCACGCAGATCGCGGACATCTTTCCGAATCTCGCGAACTTCGATGCCGCGCAGCGCAATCTCGGGTTCATGGTGTGAGGGCCGCGCATGGCGGCCCGACCCGACCCTCGCCATGACCTCCCCCTGATCTCTCCCGGAACCTGCACGATGAAGATGTCCCCGATCCAGCACCTCGCACTCGCCGCCTCGCTCGGCGCACTCGCCCTGGCCGGCTGCGGCGGCGGTGTGGAGGAGGGTGGCACCGGCGTCCTGCGCCTTTCACTCACCGACGCGCCCGCCTGCGGCCTCGAGACCGCCTTCGTCACCGTGGAGAAGGTGCGCGTGCACAAGAGTGCCACCGCCTCCGACACCGAAGGCGAGTGGCAGGAGGTGGTGCTGCCCACGCCGCACCGCATCGACCTGCTGACGCTCACCAACGGCACCTTGCAGCCGCTCGGGCAGGCGCGCCTGCCTGCCGGCATCTACACGCAGATGCGGCTGGTGCTGGCCCCCAACACGCCGGCCAATCCGCTGGCCAATGCCGTCACGCCGATCGGCGGCGCCGAGACGGCGCTGACGACGCCGAGCGGCCAGCAGAGCGGGCTCAAGCTCAACGTCCACATCGAGGTGGCGGCTGATCGCATTGCCGACTTCGCCATCGACTTCGAGGCCTGCAAGTCCTTCGTGCGCGCCGGCAACTCGGGCAAGATCCTGCTCAAGCCGGTGCTGAGCGTCATCCCGATCCTCAGCGACGCCGGCCAGCGCATCGAGGGCTACCTCGACCTCTCGCTGGCGGCGCCCGGCACCACGGTGTCGGCGCAGAGCGCTGGCGTGCCGATCCGCGCCACGCCGCCGCTGGCCGACGGCAGGTTCAGCCTCTACCCGGTGCCGGCGGGCACCTATGAGCTCGTCATCACCGCCGCGGGCCGCGTCAACGCCGTCGTCACCGGCGTGCCGGTGGTCATGACGGCCGTCACGACCCTCGGCACGCCGACGGCGCGCATCGACACGCCCACCTCGGCGGCCAGCCATGCGGTGGGCGGCACGATCACGGCCAACGCCAGCGTCGTCGACACCGGCGGTGCCGTGCGCGCGCTGCAGTCGTTCACCGGCGGGCCGAGCGTCGAGGTCGGCAGCGCCAACGCGCTCGCCAACGATGGCCGCTACACGCTCACGCTGCCGGCCGGCGCGCCGGTTCGCCTGCCCTATGCGGCGGCGGCGACGAGCTTCCCGTGGATGGCCGACGCGCCGCGCGTCGGCTTGTACAAGCTCGAGGCCACCGCCACGGGCTTCGCGACACCGAAGTCGGCCGACATCACGCTCACCGCGCCGGTGACGCAGGACTTCGTGTTCCCGTGAACTGAGAGCTGGAGCCGTCGAGAGCAGCACTCCCGACCTGCGGGCCCGCGCTGCCAACCGCGTGCGCGCTTCAGTGGTGGTGGCCCGCCTGCAGCTGCCCGCGCAGCTCGCCGCCCGGGTACTTCGTGGAGTGCACGTTGACGTAGGCCACGCCGGCACGCACGGCGGCCACGAACTCGGCGAACTCGCCGGCCGCCACGCCCTGCGCGGCGGCCTGCGCACCGATGACGGACGCGTCGAGCACCCCGGACACCGAACCCGACGGCGGGCAGATCGGCGCGCGGCCCAGCGGATCGACGTTGAACGAGGTCTGGCACAACCAGACCATGATGCCGCCGTTGACGCCGCGCTGGCCGAGGTGGATGTGGGCCTGCCGCACGTCGCCTTCGAGGCCGCTGTAGCTGAGCTCGTAGCGCACGATGCCCTGGTCGAGCCAGGCCTTGAAGCGGCCCTGCGCGACCGTCGAGACCACCGGCACCTCGCTGAAGCCGTGCAACCGGATCTCGATGCTCGGTTCGTCGGTTGCCCGTGCCTGCAATGCGGCGAGCGCGAGTGCCAGCGTCGCAACGGTGCCCAGCACCGCACGCGACAGCCCTTGTCCTGCATGCATGTCAGTCTCCTCGATGTTGGCCGGCGAGGCGCCGCCGTCGCGGCGGTGCAACTGCCGGTGACAGCGTGTACGGCGTGCGCCGGCGCCGCATTCCGCGCCGCCCGCCCGGCGCCGTCGAGGGGCGCCGCTATGATCCGCCGCCCTCATGAATGCCCGCTCCCAATCGTCGCAGGCGCCGTCCCTGAACCCGGCGCAGCTCGAAGCTGTGCACCACCTCGCCGGCCCCTGCCTCGTGCTGGCCGGGGCCGGCTCGGGCAAGACGCGCGTCATCGTGCACAAGATCGCCAGGCTGCTGCAGCACGGCCTCGCACCGAAGCAGATCGCGGCCATCACCTTCACCAACAAGGCCGCGGCCGAGATGCGCGAGCGTGCCAAGGCGCTGGTGGGGCCGCGCGCGGCCAAGGACCTCGTCGTCAGCACCTTCCACAGCCTGGGCGTGCGCATGCTGCGCGCCGATGGCGAGCGCGTGGGCCTGAAGCCCAACTTCAGCATCCTCGACAGCGACGACGTGCTGGGCGTGATGCGCGATTGCGGCGGCAATACCGACAACGCGCTCGCGCGCCGCTGGCAATGGGCCATCAGCCTGTGGAAGAACCAGGGCCTCGATGCCGACGCCGCCGAGGCGGCCGCCGCCAACGACGACGAGCGCGTCGCCGCGCGCGTGATGCGCCTGTACCAGGAGCGGCTGCTGGCCTACCAGGCGGTGGACTTCGACGACCTGCTCGGCCTGCCGCTGGCCCTGATGCGGCGCGACGACGAGGCGCGCGCCAAGTGGCAGGCCCTGTTCGGCCATGTGCTGGTGGATGAATACCAAGACACCAACGCCGTGCAGTATGAGCTCCTGAAGATGCTCGTCGGCAGCCAGGGCGCCACGCCCGGGCGCACGCCCTTCACCGCCGTGGGCGACGACGACCAGAGCATCTACGGCTGGCGCGGCGCGACGATCGACAACCTCAAGCGGCTGCCGCAGGAGTTCCCTTCGCTCAAGGTCATTCCGCTCGAGCAGAACTACCGCAGCACCGGCCACATCCTGCACGCCGCCAACGCGGTGATCGCGAAGAACCCCAAGCTGTTCGAGAAGAAGCTGTGGAGCGAGCTCGGCGAGGGCGAGCCGGTGAAGGTGATCGAGTGCGACGGCGAGGAGCACGAAGCCGAGCGCGTCGTGGCGCGCATCCAGGCGTTGCGGGGCGGGCAGCTCGGCGTGCACTCGGTCGATGGCGCCGTGCAGCCCGTGCGGTTTGCCGACATCGCCGTGCTCTACCGCGCCAACCACCAGGCCAAGGTCTTCGAGCAGAAGCTGCGCGCCGCGCAGATCCCCTACAAGGTCAGCGGCGGCACGAGCTACTTCGACCGCGCCGAGATCAAGGACCTGTGCGCCTGGCTGCGCCTCATCGTCAACAACGACGACGACCCCGCCTTCCTGCGCGCCGTGACGACACCCAAGCGCGGCATCGGTCACCAGACGCTCGCCTCGCTCGGCGAGTTCGCCACGCCGCGCAAGGAGAGCCTGTTCGAGGCGCTGTTCGCGCCCACGCTCGGCGCCGCGCTCAAGGGCAAGGCGATCGACGCGCTGCACGAGTTTGGCCGCTTCGTCAACGACTTCGAGTACCGCGCCCGCCACAGCACGGGCAGCGAGGATGCCAAGGTGCTGCTGCTCGGCTGGCTCAAGGACATCGGCTACGAGCAGCACCTTTTCGACAGCGAGGACAGCGAGAAGCTCGCGACGGCACGCTGGAGCAACGTGCTCGACTTCGTCGACTGGATCGCCAAGCGCTGCGGCGGCGAGATCACGCAGGAAGGCGGCACCTTCGAGAGCGAGCGCCAGAGCGTCTTCGACGTGGCGCAGACGATCAGCATCATCATCAGCATCGCCGAGCGCGGCGAGGACACCGACGTGGTGACGCTGTCGACGCTGCATGCCGCCAAGGGCCTGGAGTGGCCGCACGTGGTGCTGGTCGGCGTCAACGAGGGCCTGCTGCCGTTCAAGGGCAGCGAGGAAGAGATGACCGCCGCGCGGCTGGAAGAGGAGCGCCGCCTCATGTATGTCGGTATCACGCGCGCGCAGCGCACGCTGGCCGTGAGCTGGCTGCGCCGGCGCAAGCGTGGGCGCGAGATGGTGGCGGGCCTGCCCAGCCGCTTCGTCGCCGAGATGAAGCTCGACGAGGTGGCGGTGAAGGAAGACCCGCGAGAGCGGCTCAAGCGCATCCGCGCCGAGCTCGCGGCGCGCGTGCAGGCCAGCGAGACAGCACAGGCCGCGCAAGCCGCATCCAGGACGGCCGCCGCCGGGTGACGATGCACGGTGCTGCAGGCGACACCGGCGTGCGGCGCGAACGCTGGCTCGCTGCCGGCCTTTGCGGCTGCGCGGCGCTCGCCATTGCATCGGCGCCCTGGGCGTTGGCGATGCCTGTGCTCAACTTCATCTTCAAGCCACTGGCCACGCTGTGTGTCATCGCCTACGCCGCGGGGCGTGGCGCGGTCACCGGCGGCGCGGGTGGCGCCGAGGTCGGTCCCGCGGCCGCTGACGCAAGGGCCCGCCGATGGGTGCTGGTCGGCCTGTGGCTCTCGCTCGCCGGCGACGTGGCGCTGCTGTGGCCGAAGGAGGGCTTCCTGCCCGGGCTCGTCGCCTTCCTGCTGGCGCACCTGGCCTACCTCGTCGCCTTCACGCGCCGGCATCGGCTGGCCGCCTGGTGGCCGGCCTTCGCCGCCTATGCGCTGGCCGCTGGCCTCATCCTGTGGCGCCTCTGGCCCGGCGTGCCCACGGGCCTGCAGGCACCGGTGCTCGCCTATGTGGCGTGCCTGGCCTCGATGGCCGCGCAAGCGGCGGTGCTGTGGCGCCGCGGCGAGCCGCGCGGCCTCGTGCTCGCCGTGGGCGGCGCGCTCTTCGTCGTCTCCGACGCGTTGCTGGCCACGAACAAGTTTGCCGGCCCGCTGCCGCTGGCGAGCCTGTGGATCCTCGCCAGCTACTGGGCGGCGCAATGGTGCATCGCCTCGTGGCTGGCGCCGCGGCGCAGGCCCTGATCGAGCGCGCGGCCCACGGCTGCCGGCCGTGGCGGTTCAGGCGGTTCAGGCCGTTCAGGTGCGCAAGGCCACGCCGGCCTCGCGCAGGAAGCCGAGCGCCAGCGCCGTGATCGACGGCCCGCCGCGTGTCACGTGCGGATGGCCGCCGGCGCCGCCGCTCCAGGCATGGCCGAGGCCGCTCAGCAGCCGCCGGCGCAGCACGAGGCGCGAGCCCGCCAGGTGCTCGACGCCGTCGTCGAGCGCATGGGCACTGAGCTCGCCGAGGCGCCGCCGCAGCACGTGCAGGGCCTGGTCGGCGAGCTGCTCGGCGCAACGCGGCGTGACCACGTCGTCGTCGGCGCCGTGCAGCACGAGCAGCGGCGCGCAGCGATCGATGTGCAGCGCGGCCAACATCGGCGAGATGGCGAGACCTTCCTTCATCACCTTGCGCGGGTCCTGCAGGCTGGCGCGGCCGAGCAGCGGCGGCGCAGCCACCGTGACCACGGCATCGAAGCGCGCGGCGTGATGGAAGGCGAGCAGCGCCGCCAGGCCGCCGCCGGCGGAAAGGCCCATCGCCGCGACCTGGTTCGAGCGCACTTTCAGCGCCGCGGCGTCAAGCGCCTGCAGCACCACCTGCAGCTCGCCCTGCCCGTTCTGCGCCGGCGAGTGGAACCAGTTCCAGCAGCGCCAGGCATTGGCACGCTCGCGCTGCTCGGGGCAGAGCAGGCGAAAGCGCCCGCGCGCGGCGGCGGCGACGAGGCCGGTGGCATGCGCGAATTCCATCGCCTGCTGGCCGCAGCCGTGCAGCAGCACGATGAGCGGCGCCTCTTCGTCGTCGGCGAGCCCGGCGGGACGGTAGAGCGCGCAGTCCCAGCTCGAGCGGCTCCAGGGCATCGGCCACCAGGTCCAGCTCGCGACCGAGGCCTCGATTTCAAGGAGCAGCCAGCGCCCGCGCAGCAGGCCGACGCGCTTGGCCAGCCAGTTGCGCAAGCGCTGCCAGAGCGGCTGCAATCGGGATGACCAACGTGGAAGGGGCATCGAGGGACCCTAGCACAGGCCCATGAAGGCCCCACGCCTGCGCACGGGGGCTGAAGGTCTCACGAGCCAAGGTGCTTCGGCCCCTTGACTTGACCGGATCGCACTGCGGCGTGCGGTGGCGGGATCGGGCCGACGGGGCGCCCTGCACCGCTCGTGTCCTCTTTCGGCGGCCCAGCTTCGCTGGTCCCCCGAATGCCCCCTTTACCTCGCTGTGCAGGGCGCCCTATCGTCCCGATCCGGCACTCTCTGTGGCATGCCCTCGTCAAAGACAAACCCCGGTGCCACGCCAAGGATGCCGGGTGGTCGGTGAAGCGAAATCAAGGGGGCATCCGGGGGACCAGCGAAGCTGGGCCGCCGGAAGAGGACATTTGCGGAGCCGACCACCCGGCGTCTTTGGCGCGCCATGACCGCCGCACGCGACCGCGAGAGAGAGAACGCCGCGCCGCACGCCCCGCGAACTCGCCAACTACCTCATCGCAAACCGCTGCGCATCAGGCCATCGGCGCCAGCCAGCCCCAGAGGATGGCAAGCGAGATCAGCGTCACCGGCACACCGATGCGTGCGTGCGCCGCCCAGTCGATGCGCAGGCCGGCCTTCTCGGCGAGGTCGACGACGATGAGGTTGGCGATCGAGCCCACGAGCAGCAGGTTGCCCGCGAAGGTGCTGGCCAGCGCCAGCAGCACGCCGGCGTCATGCGCGGCCGCGCTGCCGGCTTCACCCAGGTGCGGCAGCAGCAGCATCACCGCCGGCACGTTGGACACGAGGTTCGAAAGGGCCACGCCGAGCACCAGCAGCGCCCCGGGCTCGTGCAGGTGCACACCCTGCGCCGCAAGCCAGGCCACGGCCTGCGCCGCCAGCCCCGTGCCCTGGAAGGCGTGGTTGACGACGAACAGGCCGATGAACAGCAGCAGCAGCGGCCAGTCGACATAGCCCATCACCTGCGCCGAATGCAGGCGCCGGCTGAGCAGCAGCACGCCGGCGCCGACAAGCGCGGCCACCTCGCGTGGCCAGCCCGTGAAGAGGAAGACGAGCATCAGCGTGGCGGCGACGGCGAGACCCTTGGCCGTCTGCCAGCGGTCGAAGGCCGGCGAGTCGGCATCGGCCGCGCTCGCCACGGTGGGCAGTGTCGGCACCACGGCCGCGCCCGCCGGTGGCGCGGGGCCGGCCGCAGCGGCGGAGCGCGCCCTGCGCGCACCGGGCCCGAAAGCGAGCCAGGCCCACAGGGCCACGAGCGACAGCACCACCGGTACCAGCGCGGCACGCACATAACCGGCGAACGGCAGGTCCAGCAGCGAGCCGATGAGCATGTTCTGCGGGTTGCCGATCAGCGTCGCCGCCGAGCCGATGTTGGCCGCGCAGGCCAGGCCGACGAGACAGGGCAACGGGTCGAGCCGGCGCTCGAGGCAGATGCGCGCCACCACCGGCGTCATCGCGAGGCAGATCACGTCGTTGGAGAACACCGCCGACAGCGCCGCCGCGACGGCGATGAGCACCGCGAGCAGGCCCTCGCGCGCCAGCGGCATGCGGCCCACCGCGCGTGTCACCTCGGCATAGAAGCCGCCCAGCCGCATCTGCGCCGACACCACCATGAAGGCGAACAGCAGCACGAGCGTGGGCAGGTCGACCGCGCGCGCCGCCTCCTGGAGCGGCATGCCGGTGAGGGCGATCATCGCGATGGCGCCCAGCAGCGCCACGCCCGATCGGTCGAGCTTCAGGCGCGGCAGGCCGCCGAGGAACATGCCGAGGTAGACGATGGCGAATACCGCGACCACGCCCCAGTCGGGCAGGGGCAGGTCGGGCGCGCTCAGCAATGTCATCCGGGGTTGAAGGGAACAGGAAGGAAAAGGGGCTGCCGATGATAGGCAGCCCCTGGCGTGGCCCGGGCGAGGTGGAATGCCTCGCCCGGCGCCTTCGCTATGAAGGCAGGAAGTCCACCGGCCAGCTCACGACCATCGGCTCCACGTCCTTGGCACCGAAGTCGAACTGGCGGATGCGTGCGACGAGCTTGCGCTCGAGGTCGTCGTTCTTCAGTTCGCTGCTGAGCACGCGGCAGTCGGTGACGTTGCCGCTGGGGTCGATCTTCAGCTGCACGACGACCTTGCCCTGCAGCGAGGAGTCTTCGCGCAGCGCGCGGTTGTAGAGCGCGTAGATGGCGCCCTTGTTGCGCTCGAAGACGAGCTTGACGTCCTCGATCGAGCGGCTGGCCTTGCCGCTGCCGCTGCGCGTGAGCGTGCCGCCGGCGCCCGGGCCGACACCGGCGCCGCCGCCGGCACCCGCGCGGCCGCTGCCGCCCGCACCACCGCCACCCGGGCCACCGCCGCCCCCGCCGCCGGCATAACCTTCGACGACCGTGGTGGCGCGGCCGGCGAGGCCGCCGCCACCGGTGTCGCGGCTCACCGCGGCGGTGTTGAGGCCGCCGCTGCCGCGGCCGGCGGTGCTGGTGATCATGGCGCGCGCCGGCAAGCCGGCTTCGGTTCCGGCGCCGACGCCCGGGCCCTGGCCGGTGCCCACGCCCGGGCCGGGCGCGATGTCCTGGCGCAACTGCACGGCCGCCGGCGCGGCGGCGATGGCCGCGATCTCGCTCGTCGCCGCGAGCAGGCCTACACCCGAGGCGCGCTTGCGCGCCGCGGCGATGGCCTCGCCCGGCGGCTTGTTGGGGATGGGCTTGCGCGCTTCGGGCACCGGCGCGCGCTCGTCCTTGCGCGGGGGCTCGGGCACGGGCTTGGGCGGCAGCGTCGCGTCGGCGAGCGGCTTGTCGGCCTGCGCCACCTGCGGCGGCGGCGGGGGTGCCGGCGGCGGCGCCTGGCGCTCGAGCAGCAGCCGGGCCAGCGGCGGCGGCAGCGCCTGTGCGCGCTGCTCCTCCGGGGTCGGCTGCGGCACGAAGGGCAGGATCAGCGCCAGCACCAGGGCGACGCCGAGCACGCGCCTGGTGATGCGGCGGAAGCGCTCCTCGTCCTCGGCCGCGATCGACCAGGCGAGGACCGGCTTGCGGAAGGACACTGAGGACAGCGAGGCGGCGGCGGCCATCTCAGGCATCCTTTCCTTCCTTGCGCCGCAGCGCGAAGGACACATCGCCGAAGTTCGCCGTCGCGCAGGTCACCATGACTTTGCGCAGCACGTGATAGGGCACGTCCTTGTCGGACATGATGGTGATGGCGTTGGTGGCCTTCTTGTTCTCGCTGCGCACGGCCACGCGCTGCGCCTGCTGGTCGAGCTCGGTCTTCAGCGTCGCGATGAGGTCGCCCTTCTGGGCGGCGACGGCGGCAAGGTCGGCGACCTTGCGGCCCTCGACGAGGATCTCGGTGCCGCTGACCACCAGCACCACGGCCGGCTTGGGGTCCTTGTCGGCGGTGGACATCGGCAGCTGCACGGCCTTGGGGCTGGGCAGCGTCTCGATCGGGCCCACCTGCGCGAGCAGGAAGAAGATGAGGATGGTGAAGACGTCGATCAGCGACACGAGGTTCATGTCCACCGACGAGCCGGCGCGCTTGTGCGCCTCGCGCTTCTCGCGCGCGGTCATGGTGCTCATCGTGTCGCCCCCGCCTTGGCGGTGACGGCCGCGGCCGGCACGGCCACCGAAGCGGCCGTGGCACGGGTGGTGCCCGCGGCGGCGCCGCGCACCGGCGCGTCACCGACGGCGATGTCGGGGAACAGCTCGGACATCCCCATCTTGGCGCTGCCGTTCTCGATGCGGGCGGTCGGCGCGGCACGCACCGCGTCCATCACCTGCACGAGCTGGTCGTACGACGTGTCGGGCTCGGCGAGCACCGACACCTCGGTCTTGTCCGGGAACTTCTGCTTGATCTGCACCATGAGGGCATTGAGCGTCTTCAGCGCCACGGTGCCGTTGGCCAACGTGGCCGGCGTCGCCGGCACCGCCGAGGCCGCGGCGGCGGGCGCGCCGGTGGCGTTGGCCGGCGCCGGGGCCGCCTTGTCGATGCGCTGGATGAGGCCGCCGACGCGGTCGCCGACCTCGAACGCATCCTTGCGGATGACGACCTCGAGCTGCAGCTCGCCGGCCTTGATCTTGTCCAGCGGGCCGCCCGAGCTGGGCGCGGGCAGCGCCAGGTCCATCACCGCCAGGCGCGTGAAGACGGCGGTGGAAAGCAGGAAGGGCACCAGCACCACGATCAGGTTGATGAACGCGGTGAGTTCGAGGTGCGCAGCCTCGCGTTTCAGACGGCGCGTGCGCATGACGGCGAGCCTTGTCTCGGGTGGCGGAGGACGGCGTGCGGAGCGGGCTGCGACTCAGCGCGCGTCAACGCGCATTTGCGCCCGCGCCGCTGTGCTCGTAGGCCGGCGTGGACATGCGCTGTACGAGATTGAGGAAGGTGATCTTGGCCGCCTCGAGGCTGTCGACGATCTCGGTGGCGCGCGCCTGCAGGAAGCTGTGGATGAGCAGGAACGGGATCGCCACCATGAGCGCGAACGCCGTGTTGTTCATGGCGATCGAGATGGAAGCGGACAGCAACTCGGCCTTCTCGGCCGGGTTGACCGCGGCCACCGCGGTGAAGCCCTTGATGAGGCCGATGATGGTGCCGAGCAGGCCGACCAGCGTGATGACGTTGGCGAAGGTGGCGATGTAGTGCGTGCGCTTCTCCAGGCGCGGCACGATCTCCATCATCCCTTCTTCCATCGCGTGCTCGATGTCCTCGCGCTTGCGCGAGCCGCCCATGCGCTCGATGCCGTTGGCGACGATCTTGCCGATGGCCGAGTCGCTGCGCGCGGTGATGCCGTGCACTTCGCGGAAGCGACCGCTTTGCAGCATCGGCAGCACCTGGTCCCAGACCTTGCGGTTGTCGGAGCGCGCGCGACGCAGGAAGATGAAGCGTTCGATGGCGATTGCGAGGCCGAGCGCCATCAGCGAAAGGCTCGGGTAGAGAAACGGACCGCAATCGACGAAAAACTTCACCACGGTCTGAAAGGTGTTCATGGTGGGGTGGCTCCGGGAGAGATGGCCTGAAGGCTAAGCGTGGGCGGGCGCCGCAAGCGTGGCTGGAGGCGCAAGTGAAGTTACAAATTGGTTTTGGCGCCGACTATTGCGCGGTGCGGGCCGGCGCGCCAGTCGAAATCAGGCGGAATTCGGGCCGATTTGCGCCGATCGGGTGGCCGATCGGGCGGCCGCAAGAAGTGCGCGTGTGCTCCGCCCAGGTGCCGCTCAGGTGTCGTTCAGGGGGTCTTGGCCGGCGCCGGTGCGGCAGCGGTCGTGGCGCCGGTGACGGCGGCGCGGATCTGCGCGTCGTAGCTCACCTGGCGGCGCAGCACGTCGCGGTCGATGGGTGCCAAGGCCTCGTCGACGACGCCGGTGACGGCGCGCCCACCCATGTTGCCGTGCAGCGGCCTCTTCCAGGGCACGATGTACAGCACCTTGGGCAGCTCGCGGTTGCCGATGATCTGCGTGCGTTCGAGGTCGGCGCGGTCCTGCGCGCGGGCGGCCAGCGGCGCTGCGAGCGGCGCGGCGACGGCGAGCGCGAGCAGCCACCACGCCCAGCGCGGCATCGGCGACGCCTGCACAGCACGCGCCCGGCGCGGGTCGGCGGGGCGAGCCCGGGTCGCGGTCCGGTTTCGGGTCCGCGTCCGGAAGAGCGTTCTCATCATTCCTTCTCCTTGCGGGGCGGCGCGGCTGGAGTGGCGGGGGCCGCCGCAGCGGCGCCGGTGGCCGGCGCCGAGGCGGCGAGCTTGGGGTCGGCCTTGCGGCTCTTCAACTCGGCGAGCCACTTGTTGATGGTGGCCGCTTCGGCCGGCAGCAGCGCCGCGCCGCGCGTGTACAGCTCCACGGCACGGGCAGGCTCGCCGAGGTAGAGGTCGTTGAGGATGGCGAGATTGATCAGCGCCCCGGCGTGCGCGGGGTCGAGGTCGATCGCCGTCTCGTAGGCCTTTCGCGCATGGTCGAAGCGGCCGAGCGCGCGCCACGTGATGCCGAGCTGGTTGTGATACGCGGCCTGCTTGGGCGAGAGCTTCACCGCCTCCTGCAGCGCCGTGGCCGACTCCTCGAGCCGCCCCGCCTTGCGATGGAGCAGGCCGAGGTTGGCGTGCACGCCCGCCAGCGCCGGCTGGCGTGCCGTCAGGGCCTTGAAGGCGCGCTCGGCCTCGGGCAGGCGGCCGGCGCGCAGCATGCGCACGGCTTCGTCGAAGCTGGCGCGCGTGGCCGCATCGACCGGCGGCAGCGGTGGCTCCACCGGCGCCGGAGGTGGGGCCGCGTCGACCGGCGGGGCCGGGGCTGGGGCCGGCGCGGGTGCCACCACGGCTTCGGGCGCTGCGGGCGCGCTCAGCGGCGTGGCCGGCACCGGTGGCGGCGAAGGCTCCTCGGTGGCGGCGCCGAACGGCCAGCCTGCGCAACCCGACAGCAGCGCCACGGCCAGCGTGGCGCCCAGCACCACGGCCTTGCGGCCGATGCAATCAGCGAATGGCATCGAGGGCCCCCTCGCTGCGCTCGGACTTCGCCCAACGCGCCGGCTTGAGCGTGGCGAGCGCGGCCAGGCTCTTCCTGACCCACTCGTCGTACAGGCCCTGCGTCGTGCGCCGGGCATTGGTCTCGTGCAACTGGATGGCCTTCTCCTCGAAGGGGAAGGCCTGCTCCTCGAGCAGCACGTTGTACTGCTCGATCTCGACCTTCTTCTTCAGGTTGCGCGGCCGCTGCGAGCCGAGCATGGCTTTGCCGAAGTCCTGGTACAGCGCCGCCGTGTGGTAGGTCGCCGCGGTGACGGCCTCGGCGGCGCCGTCGGCGCTGGCGTCGGCATAGGCTTTCATCAGCGCCTCCATGCGCGCCTTCTTCAGCTTCAGGTTGGCGGCCAGCGGCTCGACGAGCTTCACCTTCTCGTAGGCCTCGCGCAGCGGTTGCGTGAGCTCGATCGCGGCCAGCGACGACAGGGCCTTCGAGCGCGGCGTGCGCGCGGCGCCGCCGGCCAACTCGAGCGCGCGCAGCGCGCGCGTCCAGGCGAGCGACTTGGCGGCCTGGCCGTCGGCACGGGTCAGCTGCACGAGCTTCCAGCGCGCCTCGGTGGCGGCCTCGAGCGGCTGCGGCCAGGCCGCGAGGTAGCGCTCGTAGGCGGTGATCGCCGTCTTGCGCGACACGGTGGCCAGCCCACTGCCGCCGGCCTCGGTCATCGCGCGCTCGTGCAGCTCGGCCACCTGCCATTGCGCCGAGCGGCGCAGCGCCGGGTCGCCGGCGCCGGCGGCGATGCGGTCGTACTCGCCCGCTGCCGCCGCCCAGCGCTTCTGCTCGGTGTAGGCGAGCGCGAGCTTGGCGGGCACGTCGGCCTGCAGCGCATGCGTCGGGTAGCGGCGGCGGAAGTCCTCGAGCGAGCTCGTCGCCGCGCTCCAGTCCTTGAGGCCGATGAGCGCGGTGGCGACGTCGAACTGCGCCGCGGCGCGCATGCTCGATTGCGGCGCGAGGCCGGCGAGGCGATCGAAGTGCTCGATCGCCTCGCGCATGCGGCCGGCGCTGCGAGCCGCGTCGCCTTGCTTGTAGATCGCCATCGCGCGCCGCTCGGCGAGATCGTTGGCCTGCGGCGTGCCGCTGCCGGCGCGCTCGATCGCCTGGCCGAAGGCCTGCTCGGCCTCGGCGAGCTGGCCGCGGTCGAAGGCGCTGACGGCGATCACCGTCCACGCCGTGCGCTGCTCGGCGGCGCTGGCCGGCCCGCCGAGCGCCTGGCGCGCCACGCCCGAGGCGCGTTCGGCCTCGCCGAGCGCGAGCAGCGTCTCGGCGGCGGTGGTGGTGACACTGCCGACGCGCGGGTCGGCCGGGAAGGTGTCGGCGAAGCGCAGCGCGCTGGCGATGCCGGCGCGCTGCAGCGGTGCCTTGGCCGCGGGCGCCGCGGCCGCCTTGGCCTGCTCGGCATAAGCGAGCAGCGCGCTGTAGCCGGCGTCGGCGGCCTTGGCAAAGGCGGGTGGCTTCGCGGCCGCGCGCGCGGACCCGGCCGCCGCCACCGGTGCCCCGTAGGCGACGGTTTCGTACTCGTCGACGGCGGCGGCGAACTGGCGGTCCTCGAACAGCAGCTCGGCGAGCAGGAAGCGCTGCGGCACGACCTCGCCGTCGTCGGGGAAGGCGGTGAGCAGCTCGCGGTACCAGCGCACCGCCTCCTGCAGGTCGGTGCGCGACTTCGTCTGCTGCGTCGCCGCGTGATGGTGGCGCGCCAGCTCGACGAGGTGCGTCTTCACGCGCGGTTGCGCCGCCGCCCAGCCCTCGGCGTTGGCCTTGCGGAATTCGCTCGTGCGGCCGTAGCGGCTGACGAAGTCGCGCTTCGCATCCAGCGCCAGCGTCGGGAAGCCCTTGCTCTCGTGGATCTCGATGACGCGCGCGAGCAGCTCGGGCGCCGGCGTGGCGAGCGGGCGCAGGCGGGCATAGAAAGCGAGCGTATCGGCGGCGTCCTTGGGCCGGTCCTGCTTGAGATAGAGCTCGGCCAGCTCGACGTAGACGCGGTGCTCGTAGGCGCGGCGCACGTCGGCGGCGTCCTGGCTCGTCACGAACTTGCCGATCGTCGCCGCGCCTTCGAGGTTGGCCAGCGACAGGCTCATGACGCGATGCGTGTCCTCGAGCAGCTCGCGGTCGGCGCGCGTCAGGTGCGACAGCGGGTCTGGGCCCGGCGACGGGCGGCTGCCGAGCTTGAGGTCGAGCACCTTGAAGAAGGGTTCCAGCGCCTGCTCGAGCTTGGCCTGCTTGAACAGCGACCAGCCGCGCATGTACAGCGCCCGCTCGGTGAAGGGAGTGAGCTGGCTGCTCTTCAGCACCGTAGCGTAGGCCTCGCCGGCGCCGACATAGTCGCGCGTCGCGAAGAGCAGCTCGCCGCGGCGGAAGTGCACCTCGTCGGCGTGCATCGTGTCCGGGTAGTCCTTGGCGATGCGCGAGAGGGTCTTCAGTGCACCTTCGAGGTCACCGCCCTGCTCCTGCGCGCGCGCGATCTGGTAGAGCACGCGGTCGTTGCCGGGTGCGTTCGGGTGCTCCTTCAGCACCTTCTCGTACTGCGCCACCGCGGCCTTGTAATCGGGCGTGGCGCCGCCGTCCGAGCTTTTGCGATCGGCGAGGTCCATCTCCAGGTCGGCCAGGCGGCGCATCACCTCGGGGCGCTGCGGCGCGGCGCGCGCCACCTCGAGGAAGGCGCGGTAGGCGGCCATCGCCTGCGCCTCGTCGCTGGCGACGCCGCTGTCCTGCGGGATCTCGACGCTGCGCTTGGCGAGCGTGGCCAGCGTCGGCGCGTCGTCGCCCGGCGGGCGCTTGTCCTTGGTGGCGCAACCGGCGAGGGTGAGGGCGCCGAGGCAGGCCAGGGCCGCGGCCAGAGCGACCGGCCTCACTTCGGCGCCTCCGTGCGGGGTTCGGCGGGTGGGCCCTCGCGCAGGCCTTCGCGGCCGTCGGAGCGGCGCACGGCCAGCTGCGCGCGGTCGTGCAGCTGCGCGATGCCCAGCCGCGCCTGCGTCATGTAGACCTCGAGCCGTTCCTGCTGCTGCTGGAGCGCCGTGATGGCGATGTCCTGCAGCTGGCCGGCCTGTTCGCCGCGCAGCGCCGCCACCTGCGGCACGAGGCCGGCGATGCGTTGCTCGAGCGCCGCGATGCGCGCGGCAAAGGCGTCGAAGCGCGCCGGCTCCTCGGCGGCGGCGCGCACGAGCGCGGCGTCGCGCGCGCGCGACTCCACCACCGCTTCGGCGCTGCCGCGCAGCGCCTTCTGCGCCTGCCACAGGCGCGCCGGGTACTGCTGCGTCAGTTGCCAGGTGAGTGCGCCGGCCACGCGGCGCAGGCGTTCGCGTGCCTCCTCGGCATCACCGTCGCCGGGCTTGGCACCCTGCAAGGTGGCCAGCCCCTGGCGGATGCGCTCCTGGTGCGCGCGTTCGCGGGCGTCGGCGAAGGCATTCACATCGGTGGCCGCCTCGGCCGCCGCGAGCTCGCCGGCGATGGCGGCGCGGCGCCGTTCGAGGCCGTCGATGTCCATCGCGCCGGCCTTCTCGCGCATCTTCGGCAGCCGCTCGGCAAAGGCCTGGCGCCGGTTGGCGAGCATGTCCTGGAAGGTGACGAGCTTGCCCTGCCAGCCTTCGAGGTTGCGGCCGACGAAGACGAGGTCGTGCAGGTTCTTGAACGCTTCCTGGAACTCGTGGCCGGCCATCATCGGCGCCAGGTGGCCGGCGTGCGGCATGCGCTGCAGCGAGGGCAGGCGGTCGAGGCCACCGTACCAGCCCATGCCGGCGCGCGGGTTGCTGTCGAGCATGGCGGCGACGAAGGTGCCGCCGCGAATGGCGGTGATGGACTGCTCGAGCGCCGTCCGCTCGCCCTCGAAGGCGAGCACGGCCTTCTGGTAGCCCTGCAGCGCCGCGCCGCTGGCGCCGGCTTCGGCGAGCGCGAAGGGCACCGCGATGTGCGCCTCCACCGAGGCCGGGTCGCTGACCGGGCGCTCGCGCAGGTCGCCCCACGGCACGAGCGCGTGCTTGGGCTCGCCGAGCTCGAGCGCGGCCCAGCCGTAGCCGAGCAGCGCCTTGCCGGAGTCGGGGCCCTGCAGGCGCACGCGCTCGAAGTAGCGGCGCGCATCGGCGCCGAGCTGGCTCGACAGCGCGGCGAAGCCGAGCGCGACGTTGGCGCGGTCGCGCAGCGCGCGTTGTTCCTCGTCGGCCGCGCCCTGCTGGCCGAGCACGTCGAGCAGCGCCATGCCCTGCGGCAGCTCACCCGACTTCACGAGCGCGACGCCGAGGTTGAAGCGCGCCACGGCGCCAGCTTCGGGCGGCAGCGTGCGCAACAGCTCGGCGGCGGCGGCGTGCTCGGCGCGCGCCATCAGCAGGCGTGCCTGCAGCAGCACGCGCTCTTCCTGCAGCGGCGCGGGCAGCGGCTTCTCGATGCGCGCCAGCGCCGCCTCGGCGCCCTCGGGCACGCCACGCTGGTAGCGGATCTTGGCCAGGTAGAACCAGGCGCGGTCGCGCACCGACACCGGCATGTTCTGCGCGAGCAGGCGCTCGAAGACGCTGCCGGCCTCCTGGTGCAGGCCCCAGCTGAGCAGCAGGCCGCCGCGCAGCAGCTCGCCCTCGTCGTCGTGCGGGCTCACGCGCTTGAAATGCTGCGAGACCATGAGGCCGGTGACGGCCTCGAAGTGCTTGTCCTGGAAGTACTCGAAGAGCGCGTCGCCGTAGTGCGGCGCCTGCACCGGTTGCGGCGCGAAGTCGCGCTCGGCGGGGGTGGGCGTGGTCTTCTGGGTCGGGCCCGTCGAGGGCGCCTGCGCAACGGCGAGCCCCGCCGCGCTGCACGCGACGACGACGAGCAGGCGGGCGACCGCCGCCGATCCGGCCGCGCCGGTCCGCTGGCGGTGCCCCCCGTCACGCACGACGGGGGAGGCGACCGCGGGCCGCTTCGAGGGCGCCTTGTTCACCAGACCTTGACCTCGAACTCGGGCTGCAGCTTCGCGAGGCTGTCCTTGATGCGCAGCTCGATGTACTTGGGCTCGGTGCCCTTCTCGAACTTCAGCGTCACGCCGCGCTTGTAGTCGCGCACGTGCGGGCCGCGGCCGGTGAAGAAGGCATCGATGGCGTGCTCGCCGGCCTTCAGGTTGCCGACGAAGATGCGTTGCACGCCGCCGCGGTGCAGCGCCTGCACTTCAAGCGGCGTGTACAGGTACGAGGCGATCACCTTGTCGTCGAGCTTGATCTGCACCGACTCGAGCTCGAACAGCTTGCCCACGTCCATGCTGACGAAGAGCGCCACCTGCGTGCCGGCCGGGAAGAGCAGCTCCTCCTCGAGCACCAGCAGGTCGCGGTTGAGGCGGATGACCTCGGCCTTGATGTCCTGCACGCGCTGGTCCAGGCCCGCGGGCGCGGCGCCGGGGGCGGGCACGGCCGGCGCCGGTGGGCTGGCGGCCGCGGATGCGGCGCCGGCCGGCGCCGCGGCCGTGGTCGTGCTCATGCTCGTGGCCGCGCTGGACCCTGCTGCCGGCGCGGCAGGCCTGGCCGGCGACGCGGCGGTCGAGGTCACGGACGGCGAGGCGGTGGCAGCCGCGGAGGCTGCGGCCGATGGCGGCGCCGCCTGCTGGCCGAACGCGCCCGCGCTGGCGGCCACCGCCAGCGCGAGGCCCATCGTCAGGCGGTGAAGAAAGAGCTGAAGGGCAGACATGGTGTGAAGCACCCCCGGAAGGAGAGCCGACGCGGGCGGCTAGAAGCGCGCCGACAGCAGCAGCTGCAGCACGGTGGCGTTGTGCGAATAGAGGCCACCGCTCGCATCGGTGAAGTCGCTGAATTTGAACTGCTTGCGCTCGAGCACGCCGGTGAACTTGGTATCGAATCGTGCCCATGCACCGCCGAAGGTGTAGGTGGCCTTGGCGGCGACGGCGTTGCTCTTGAAGCTGCCGATCTGGCGGTTGCGCGAGACGTACAGCGTCTCGGACAGCGCGTTGTCGCTGTAGAAGAGCGCGCGGCCTTGCGAGTGGAAGCGCCAGCTCGCCTCGGCCAGCCAGCCGGGCGCGACATATCGCGCGGCGCCGAACTCGGCCGTGTGTGCCGTGATGTCCCAGTTGTCCCAGAAGTAGCGGTACTCGGCCTTGAGCGCGGTGCGGGTGGGGCCGTCGCCGTAGTCGTAGATGCTGCGGAACTTGACGGCGCGGCTGCTGCGCGTGCGCGGCACGCGCTCGGGTACGGCGGCGCCAAAGACGCGTGCGGCGCGGTACGGGCTGCCGAGGTAGCCGGCGTCGGAGATGGCCTCGAAGTTGGCGCTCGTGATCCAGCGCGGCGACAGGATCTGCGTCAGGCCGAAGCGGTACTGCCAATGCTTGGCGACGTCCTGGAAGGCGGGTTCGTAGGCCTTGCGCACTTCGTCGCTGGCGCGCGTGAAGCCGAGGCTCACGGTGGTCATCGCGCCGAACACCTCGTGCGCCACGTCCAGGCTGACGGCCTTGGCATCGTAGTCGGGCTCGCTGCTGGAGTACAGGCCGAACGAGACGAGCGAGTCGCGCACCAGCCAGTCGGCACCCAGGTCGACCGCCTTGCGCGTCTCCTTGAAGGGGCTGGCAGTGGTGACGACGTCGATGGAGGCGTTGCTCACCGCGTCGACGTAGTAGCCGGCGGAGAGCGAGACCTTGTCGGCGATGCTCTTGCGCACGAGCAGCGCCGGGCCGGTGGCGCGCACGCCGCCGCCGTCGTAGTAGTGATAGACGAGTTCGGAGCGGTCTTCGGGCAGCGTCGCCGCGCCCGCCTGGGTCGCCACGAGGCTCGGCACGAGGCCGGGCAGCAGATGCTGGAGCAGGCGACGCAGCCAGCGCGCACGCCGCGCCAGCGCCGCCAGGCCGAGCAGGAGCGCGCGCGCCGGCGGCGAGCGGCGCGCACGCTGCGCGGGCTGCATCACGCGGCCGGGTTCGGCTTGCTCAATTGCAGCCACATCCACCCCCTTGCACGCCGGTGGCGCCACGTGCCGCCTCGCGCACCACGTGCACGTGCTCGCGGTGCTTCTCGGTGAGCGCGCTGCGTGCGAACTGCATTAATGGGTCGGCCAGGCGCTCGCGCTCGTAGGGCTTGACCCAGGGCTGCGGCGCCGAGCAGGCCGAGCACAGCAGCGCCACGGTGCCGAGCAGTGCGAGTCGGGTTCGAACCGGTGTCATGGTGCGCTCCCCGGATGAAGTGGGCTGACGGATCATTCCTTGACGAGGGCGCGGACCTGCGTCTCGTAGGTCGCCTCGACGCCCTCGCGGTAGCCCTTGTGCACGTGGCGCACCTTGCCGTCGCGGTCGATGAGCACGGTGCCGGGCATGCTGTCGAGCGCGTAGCGGCGCGTCACCGCCTTGTCGGTATCGAGCAGCACCGGGAACTTCAGCCCCATGCGCGCGGCCAGCGCCACCGCCATGCGCGGGTCGTCGTCGATGTTGACGCCCAGCAGCACGAAGCCGGCGCTGCGGTACTTCTCGTACAGGCGGTTCAGGTGCGGCATCTCCACCTTGCACGGTCCGCACCAGGTGGCCCAGAAGTTGACCAGCACGACGCGGCCGCGCAGTTCGCCCAGGCGCAGGTTGCCGCCCTCGGCGCTCTTGAGGGTGAAGTCGGGCGCCGGCATCGACGGCGCCACCGCGGCACGCGCGCGCCGGCTGGCGACGAGCGAGCCGAACAGCGCCGAGGCGCCCAGGCTCGTGAGCAGCACGCGGCGGGCATGGCGGCGGATGGAGAGGTCTTTGGTCGTCATGTCGGGACGGTCTCGGAGGGGTCGCGAAAGAGGGCTCGGCCGCTCAGAAGATGACGGTGAGCCCGAAGGTGATCTCGGGGTTGTGCGTGGTCTCGCGGCGGCCGAGCAGGTCGAGGCTGAACATGTGGTCGCGCACCTCGGTCTGCAGGGCGAAGCGCTGGTTCCACAGCAGGCGCAGGCCGAAGCCGAGGTCGATGGTCTGCTTGCGCTGGCCGGCGAAGTCGGTGGTGCCGGCGCCGGCGAGGATGTAGCCCTGCGAGAGCTTGGCGTTGTTGGCGCCGAAGAACACCTCGCCCGGCAGCAGGTTGTAGCCCATGGCCAGCGTGTAGTACTTCAGCGTCTCGGTGCGGTTGACGAAGATGCCGCCGGGCAGGATCTGCCGGAACGAGTCGTCGCTGACCTTGGTGCTGCCGTACTGGCCGGTGACGAAGAAGTCCTCGGTGATGTGGTAGCCCAGGCGCACGCCGGAGACGCCGGCGGTGCCGAAGTTCTGTGTCGAGTAGGTGCCGGCGAAGAGGCCGAACTCGATGTCGCGCGAGGGGTAGTTGGGCAGCTTGAGATCGCGCCGCGCGACCTGCGGCTCCACCACGGGCGGTGCGGCCGCGGGCGCCGGCGAGCTCGCCGTGCCTGGTGTGCCGGACGCCCCGGACGCGCCCCCCGGGGCAACCGTGGTCACCGACGGCGTGGTGGCGTACGGGGTCGTCGGCGCCGCCGGTGCGGGTGGTGGTTTGGTGGCGCAGGCGGCGGCCAGCACCGCGGCGGCGGCGGCCAGCGTCAGGCGTACCGTGCGGGCCAGGGCCGGCGCCATGGCTGACGGGTGGAGAGAGTGATAGATCGGCAAGTTGCGGCCCTCGGGTGCGGTCACGCTGTGCACGCGGTCAGAAGAAGAACGAGATGCCCGCCGTGATGGCGCGGTACTCGAGCGAGCGCTGCTCGGAGACGAAGGCCGTGTAGAGCGACCAGTCCGCCCGTGCGATGAAGCGCTCGGAGAGGTGCCAGCGCAGGCCGATGCCGGCGTGGCCGAGATTGGCGTTCACCGTCTGCGCCTGCACGAGGCTGGTGTTGGGGATGTTGCGGAAGCGCCCGAAGCCCACGCTCGCGAACGGCGACAGGCGCTGATGGCTCCACGGCTCGGAGACGAGCGCCACGTGCCAGAAGTCGGTGCCCGAGAAGGCGCCCTGCACCTGCGCGAACGTGAGCTCGACGCCGAGCGTCTCGCCCAGGCGCACGCCGGTGAAGAGCTTGAGCATCGGCTCGGCGCGCAGCCGCCCCCAGGCGGCACCGAACTCGACGCGGCGGACGAGGTAGTCGTCGAGCATCAGGTCGCGGAAGGTCTTGCCGGCGCCGGCCTCGGTGAGCGTGCTCTCGAGCTGCGAGCGGTGCACCCAGCCGACCACACCGCCCTGGCTCGTCTCGCTGCGCACCTGGTACCAGTCGGTGCGGCGATGTTCGATGCGGATCCAGCCGCGGCGCTCGACGACGTGGAAGACCGGGTAGCCGCGGCCGGGGCCGGTGCGCAGCTCGATGAAGGGGTCGGCGACCTGCAGGCGCTCGACATAGTCCGGGCCGTAGCGGGCTTCGGGAGCCGGCGTGGGCGGCGCGGCCACGGACGGGGCGGTTGCGGGGGTTGCCGCGGGCGCCGAAGGGGCAGGAGAAGCGGTCGGCGCGGAAGCGGCCGCAGGCGCTGGCAGGGGCGAGCCCGGCACGGGTGCCGGCGGCGTGGCCGTCTGCGCCGGCGCCGGGTCGGCAACCGCCAGCGCTGCCAGCGCCAGCAGGCCGGCCAGCCACAGCGGCAGCGCCGTGGCCCTGGTGCGATGCCGCAGCCATGTCGAGACCCTCATGCCCCTGATGCCCTTCTTGTTGCGAACGCCCCAACGACCTTGGGCAGCGGTCCAGTCCATTCAGTCCGTATTGCAGCTGCCGGTGTTGACGTCGGCCGGTGTGAACAGATTGGCCGCGGCGCTGCTGAATTCGTCCTGCCCGGCCGGCATGGGCCGGGTGATCCAGTAGCGGATGATCCTCGCATTGGCATCGTTCTCGTCGGCAAAGATGAGCCCGCCGCCGTGCAATACCGTGCGCACCAGTGGCTTGTTCAGCAGGCGGCTGGCGAGCGGCGCGCCGATCAGCGTCTCGCCCTGCGAGGAGTAGAAGTTGCGGTACATCGCGCTCGTGCGCACGACGTCGGGTGTGTTGGCGGCCGATGCGAGATCGATCAGGGCCGCGCTGCCGGTGAGGCGCAGCGCGCCGCCGGTGCCGTTGGTGTTGTCGTGGCAGCCGCCGGCGGCGCAGCTGTTGATCGAGGTGACGCCGTTGATCGTCACCGGCAGCTGCGCGTTGAGGATGGGCATCACGCAGCGCTGGAAGTAGGCGAAGGACAGCTTCTGCCCGTTCGTCGTGCCCGTCGGGTTGGTGACGGTGGCGGCGTTGTCGAACGGGTTGGTGCCGTCGCCGCCGCCGCAGGAGGCCAGCCCGAGCAGCCCGAAGGCGGTGGCGGCCGCCGCCACGGCCGCACGCCGGGCGGGATGAAGGATGCGGCGGTGCGGCGGTGGGGTCATGACAGCGATGAACGGTAATCGCGGGCGGCGTCCGCCGCCCGCGCTCTGGGTCTCAGTTGCAGGCCGTCGCGATCCAGTTGGCGATGGCCGTGTAGCCCGGGCTGCCCACCGCCAGCACCGCCGCCGTCTGGCCGGTGGCGCCGTTGGGGTGCGGCACCGTCGACGGCCTCGCCAGCAGCGGGTTGGCCGAGGCCAGGCAGGCATTGTTGACCATCGTCAGCGTCACGTTGAAGTCACCTTCGGGATTGCCAGTCAGGATGAAACGGTTGCGCTGGAAGCCGAGACCCGGCTGGTGGCAGCTCACGCAGTTGGCCTGCAGCACCGGCAGCACGCTGGTGGTGAAGGTCTGCTCCGACAGTCCGGTGATTGCGCGGACACCGCCGGTGGCGTTGAACGGGTCGTTGTAGTACTGCCCGCCGAGGTCCATCCATTCGGCGAGCAGGCGCTTCTCGGCCTTGTTCAGCAGCGTCGCGTGGTTCGGCGCCGTGCCCGGCGGGTTCGGGTGCGCGGCGCGCGCATCGGCACCGACGAGCAGCGTGTCGCCGAACATGATCTCCGTGAGGCGGCTCTTGCGCGCCTGGCCGGCGGTGTTGTTGGCGCCGCTGCTCGTGTTGACGAGTGCCGGGCCGCGCACGACCTCGGGCACGCCTTCGACGAGGCGCGTCACCGGCTGGCCGTTGGCGTCGAGCTGCGGGTCGCCGAGCAGCAGTTCCTCGTAGGAGACGAGGCGGCCGGTGCCGGCCACGGTGCCGCGCAGGTCGAGCTTCAGCGGGTCGTTGTGGCAGGTGGTGCAGGTGTTGGCGCCGCCGGTACCGCGCACCTTGGTCCACAGCGGCTGGATGTGCTCGGGGTAGTTGATGACGCCGTTCACCGGCACCGCCGTCGTCAGGTCGTCGGCGGCGCTCGCATTGCCGGTGTACTTCAGCGAGATGCTCTGGCGCGCCGTGACGCCGGGCTTGGTGGTGTCGGCCCACTCGTCGGTGAAGACCGGATGCGTGCCCAGCGTCAGCGCGCTCGAGTCGAGGCGGGCACGCAGCGAGGCCATCGTCTCGCCGGACTGGTGCTGCGACGACAGCGTCGGCTTCACCGCCGCGGGCATCGTATTCACGACCACGCCGCTGTTGAGCGCAGCGCCGCGGCGCGGGCTGTGGCAGCCGTCGCAGGTGCGGCGCTCGCCCGGGCGCACCTGGATCCAGTTGGTGTGCGTCTGAAAGGCACGGCCCTGGCCGTCGACGATCTGCAGCGCGAGCGGGATGTCTGCCGGTACCTGCAGCTTGAACGAGCCGTCGGGCTCCACCGGCGCGTAGCCGAGGATCTGCTGCTGCTCGAAGTCGGTCTCGCCGATGACCTCGCGCGTGCCCATGCCCGAAGGCGGCGCCACCGCGCGCAGCGCCCGCACGAAGCGCACCGGCGTGCAGTGGTAGGCGGGGTCGGCCGGATCCTTCATGCGCACGAGATCGGCCACCGAGGTGCGCGTCTCCGTCGCATCGGGCGTCGCCGCCTTCATGGCGATGCCGGTGGTGCAGCCGGCGGGTTTGTCGCCGGCGGCGAACATCGGCTCGGCCATGCGCTGCAGGCCGTCGGTGTCGTAGACGCTGCGCACCTCGATCAGCGCCATGTCCTGCTGCGCCAGCGTCGGGTCGACCGTCGTCGGCTGCGTCGCGTTGGGCTCGGCGCGCGCCTGCAGCGGGATCGGGTCGGTGTACATGAAGCCGGGCGGCGGCGCGGCCACGTTGAGCCAGGTGTTGTCGCGCGGGTCGAACATGTAGATGCCGTAGGCGGCCGGCGCGTTGTCCTGCACGGCGGCGGCGGCGCGCTGCTCGCGCGTCATCGTCTCGTCGGACAGGAGCGCGCGCTCCTCGGCCGTGAGGCTGACGCAGGGCACGACGTTGCCGTTGCGCGTGACTTCGCACGGCCGGTAGGCGATGAGGATGCGGTCGGTGCCGTCCCACAGCGGATAGGGCGTGCTGATGCGGCCGTACTGGCTGAGTCCGCGGCCGTCGGCGAGCGGCTTGTCGGTGCCCTCGCGCTGGCCGCCCTGCGCCGGCACGCTGGTGTTGGCCGGCGTGCCGTACTCGCTGTAGTTGGCGGCGTCGATGAACTGCAGCGAGCCGCCTTCCTGCGTGCCCGACAGGCTCATCAGCGAGCTCGTCAGGTAGCCCTTGAAGCGGCCGTTCGGATCGGTCTCGCGCGGGTGCAGGTAGCTGTTGCCGGGGCTGTGCGCGCCGTAGAGCACGAACAGGTCGGTGCCGTCGGGCTTGGCGCGGAAGACGGCGAAGCGGTTGCGGTCGGCCACGTGCTCCCAGCGCGCGAACATGATGTCGCCGTTGGCGCGCACCACCGGGTTGCGGTCGTGGCTCTGGTTGAAGGTGATCTGCTGGATGGCGCCGCCGTTGGCGTCCATCGTGTGCAGGTTGAGCACCTGCTCGCGCTCGTACTCGTCGAGCGCCTTGTACGAGCGGCCGAGCGCCTGGTTGCGGCTGCTCTTGGCCTGGCGGTTGGACGAGAAGACGAAGCCCTGGCCGGCCGGCAGGTAGGCCGGGTCGACGTCGTCGTCGGCGGTCGAGCTCGTCAGCCGGCGGAACTTGCCGGCGGCCAGGCCCGTGCCGGTCATGTCGTATTCCCAGATGTTCCAGCGGCCGGTGCACGCCGCCACCTGCGTGCCGTTGGCGTCGGCGACGGTGGCGGTGTTGCTGGTCGGGCAGCGCATCGCGAAGACGACCTTCTTGCCGTCGTAGCTGACCTCGGGGTCGCTGGCATCCCCGTTGCCCTGCGTGTACTGGGCGGTGAGGTTGTGCTCGCGCGCGCTCGGGCTCGACTTCTCGCGCAGCATGAGGTCGCCGCCGTTGGCGCTGGGCGTGCCGTCGGTGGGGTTCATGCGGATCGCCGTCGATCGCTTCGCGTAGACCACGGGCACGTCGCCTTGCACGACGACGCTGTCGTTGTTGTCGGAGCTGCTGCCGCTGCAGGCGGCAAGCAGTGCGGCGGCAACGACAACGGCCAGCGGTGACCAGGCGGGCACCTTGCCCTGGGAGGTCGGTGTTCGACCGGGGGATCCACCCATGGCGCCTGTGGCGGGGTCGAGCGAGCCAGAGCTGCGTGTCATGCGTGTTCTCCTTGTTGGTCCGGGGTTCCGGCCTGGCCGGCGTGCAGCAGGCCAGGGGTGGCGTGCAGGCGCCCTCGCGAGTCGATGATGACCGCGTCGACGCCTGGGATCGTTTCCAGAAGTTCCAGCCCGCGCGTGGGGCCGAGCACGAAGACCGACTTGCTCAAGGCCTCGGCCGTGAGGCCGTCGGGGGCGAGGATCGTGACGCTCGTCACGTCCCGCGGCGAGCGGCCGGTGGCCGGGTCGATGAGGTGGTGGTGGCGTGTCACCTGGCCGGCGGGGCCCGGCTCATCGAAATATCGCTCGTAATCGCCCGAAGTTGAGATCGCAGTGTCTTCAAGAGGTAACACAGCGATCACCTCACCGGGCCGGCGCGGGTCGCGGATGGCCACCGTCCACGGGCGGCCGCGGCGGTCGCCGAGCACGCGGCTGTCGCCGCCGGCCGCGACATAGGCGTGGCGGATGCCCAGTTGCCGCAGCAGCGCGATGGCGTTGTCCACCGCGTAGCCCTTGGCGAAGCCGCCGAGGTCGATGCGCATGCCGGGGCGCTGGAAGCGCACCGTGCGGGCGCGCACGTCGAGCTCGAGCTGGCGCCAGCCGACGGCGGCGCGTGCCGCTTCGAGCGTGGCGTCGTCGGGGCGCACGCCGGCGCGGTAGTCGTAGAGGTGCCCCACCGCGGCGTAGGTGATGTCGAAGGCGCCGCGCGAGAGCTCGGCGAACTCCTGTGCGCGCGTCAGCAGGCGGAACATCTCCTCGCCGCAAGGCACCGGCCGCACGCCGGCGCCCTGGTTGATGCGCGACAGCTCCGAGCTGGCCTTGTGCGGGCTCATGCGGCGGTCGATGCGGTGCATCTCGCCCATCACCGCGGCGGCGGCGGCGGTGCCGCTCTTCGCATCGTCGGACCACAGCTCGACCGAGATGGCCGTGCCCATGATCGCTTCCTCGCGCCTGATCCAGCCGGTGGGCGCGGTGCCCGCCGGCGGCGTGCCGCGCCGCGTGAAGTCGAAGCGGCGTTGCGAGGGGTCCTGGGCGGTCTGCAGCATGTGCGTGTCGGTGTCGGTGTCGAGCGGGGCCGGCTCGTCCGGGTGCGATGCGCGACGCAGGCGCCGTGCCCACCGCGTCATCCAGCTTGGGGCGGACCATAACGACCGGTGTGCGCTCATGCCGTGACCATGGGTGCGGGGTTGCGAGGAGTTGCTTCAGTTGTGTCGGCGCAGCCGGTCGCCACGAGGCAAGCGCACTCGCGGGCCCGTAACGACGGCCACCCAATCGCGGGGGGTGTTGCGCGAGCGTAGCGCGGCCGGCGAGGCGCGAGAGCGATGTTTGCGGGGCCGGCGCCGGGGCCGCGCGCCGGCGCAATCGCGCAGTCGGCGCATCCGGCGCATCGGCGCCGTCGGGCCTACATGCCCTTGAAGAGCCCGGTGTAGCTGCGGCTCACTTCGAGCTTCTCGCCGTGGCCGCGGATGGCCACGATCTGGCGGCCGCGGAAGTCGCGGCTGACGCCGGCGATGGCGTTGACGTTGACGAGCGTGCTGCGGTGGATCTGCCAGAACCTGCGCGGGTCGAGCTCGTCGACGAGCTCCTTGATCGGCTTGCGGATGAGCGCCTCCACCTGCGGCGTCTGCACGCGCGTGTACTTCTCGTCGCTGATGAAGAAGAGCACCTCGTCGACGGCGATCATCTGGATGTTCTGGCCGACGTTGGCCTGGATCCACTCGAGGTACTGCGGGGCCTTGCCGCTCATGCGCGACGCGAGGTCGTGCAGCAGCTGCTGCAGCGGCACGACGCTGGCCGCATCGGCCGGTGCCGGCAGGCCCTGCGCGCGCGCGGCCAGCCGCTTCTTGATGCGGGCCACGGTGAGCTGCAGGCGCTCGCGCTCGGCGGGCTTGAGCACATAGTCGGCGACGCCCTGCTCGAAGGCCTCGACCGCATACTGGTCGTAGGCGGTGATGAAGACGACCTCGGGCAGCAGCGGGTCGTCATCGCCGCCATCCCCGTCATCGGCGCGCTCGGTTCCGTCAGCGCCTCTCTCGGGCGGGGCCATCTGCGCGATCTGCCGCGCCGCCTCCACGCCGGTGAGGCCGGGCATGCGGATGTCGAGGAAGACGATGTCGGGCCGGTGCTTCTCGACGAGCTGCACGGCCTCGACGCCGTTCTTCGCCTCGGCGACGATCTCGAGCTCGGGCCAGACCTCGGCCAGGCGGGCGCGCAACTGCTCGCGCATCAGGCGTTCGTCGTCGGCGAGCACGGCGCGCGGTGCCGGCGAGACGGGTTGCAGCGTCATGGCGTCGTTCCTGGGTTGGCGCAGGCGCTGGCCGCCGGCGAAGGCCGGCAGCCGAGGCCGCGATCATGCCTCGCGCGGGGCGGGAGCGGCGGCGTGGGCGGATGCGGGCGTGGCCGGCGCGCCGGCCTGGCGTGCGCGCGGCTCGCGCAGCGCCAGCCAGATGAGCAGCGCGATCACCCACAGCGGCGACAGCGCGAGCGCGCCGACGGCCAGCATCACCACCAAGGCAGCCGCGAGCACGAGCGCGGCGATGAGCAGGACCAGCAGCAGCGACAGCGGCACGACCACGAGCACGACCATGCCCGCCAGCACGCCGGCGGCGACAGCCCACCAGGCGGCTTCACCGCGTGGCACGGTCAGCACATGTTCGCCGTCGACGCGGATATCGAGGCCGCCGAGCGCCTGATCGAGCGTCTGGCCGAGCACCAGCACGCCGCCGACGACGCCGGCCACGAAGAGCGCGGCCAGCGCCAGCAACACCCACGGCCACCAACGGCGCCCGCGCGGGTTGTCACGCGGGTTGTCACGCGTGCGGGCGCCGTGGTCTGCGGCTGCGGCTGTTGGACGGGCGTCGGCGGGAGCGAACGCGTGGATGTCGTCGTCGGTGATCGTGCTCATCGAGTGCTGTCCTCCGTCTTCTCGCCGCGGCCGGCATGCGCGAGCTTCGATTCGGCGCGCCGCCCGGGGTCTTGTGCGCCTTCCTGCCTCGTCAGGCCTCGGTGCCGGCGATCGTCTTGTAGGGCACGGTGATCGTCACCACCGTGCCGCTCGGGCTGTTCTCCGCCACCGTGAGCGAGGCCTTGGGTCCGTAGAGCAGCTGCAGCCGCTCGCGGATGTTGGCCAGGCCGACGCCGGTGCCGGCGGTGGCGGCCTTGCCGAAGCCCAGGCCCGTGTCGGCCACCACCACCTGCAGCTTGCCGTGCACGATCTGGGCGCGCACGCTGAGCTTGCCGCCCTCGGGCTTGGGCTCCAGGCCATGCTTGATGGCGTTCTCGACGAGCGTCTGCACCATCATCGGCGGGAACTCGGCCGAGTGCAGGCCCTCGGGCACGTCGATCTCGGTGGCGAGGCGCTCTTCCATGCGCACCTTCAGGATCTCGAGGTAGGGGCGGATCACCGCCAGCTCGCGCCCGAGGTCGCGCAGGCCGTTGCTGGTGCCCGGCCCGCCGCCGGCCGCTTCGCGCATGGTCGGCATGCTCGCGCGCAGCAGCGCGATCAGGTTGCGCTGCATCTGGCTGGCGCGTGCCGGGTCGGTCTCGATCAGGTGGTCGATGGAGGCGAGCGTGTTGAACAGGAAATGCGGTTCCACCTGCGCCTGCATGGCCGCCATGCGCGCCTCGATCACCTGGCGCTTGAGCGACTCGGACTCGGCCGTCTCGGTGGCGCGCGCGGCCTGGCGTTCGGCCTGCATGCGGCCCTTGTAGGTGGCCTTGATGAGGGCCGAGCCGAGCACCCACAGCACGGTGAACTGCATGAGGAAGTCGCCGATGCCGAAGCGCGTCTTGCGCAGGCGCGTGCGCGTGCCGGTGACCTCGGCCAGCGTGCGCTCGGCGTCTTCGCGTGCCTCCTCGGCTTCGCGGCGCGCCTGCTCGGCATCTTCGCGCGCGGCGCGGATGGCCTCCTCGATCTCCTGGCGCGCCTCTTCGACCGCTTCGCGCACCGCGTCGCTGGTGGCGCCCGGGGGCAGCGTGATGTGCACGGCGGAGTCGGCCCCGGCCCGGGCGCCGCCTGCCGAGGCGGCGGACGGGCTGGCCGGTGTGCCTGCCGCGCTGGCCGAGCCTGACGCGCCGGTCGCGCCGGTCGCGCCGCTTGCGCCGGTCGCGCCGGGCGCGTTCACCGCCGCCGGCGCGCTGGCGGCGCTCGTGCGCGGCGTGATGCGGATGCCCTCCCTGCCGATGCTGATGTCCAGGCCCTCGGTCTTCTCGCCCTTGCGCGGGCGCTCGATGCGGATGGGCAGGTCCTGGCTTGGCGGCGTTGCCGCTTCCGGCGCCCTGGGCGGCGTTGCCGGCGCTGGCGGCCTGGGCGACCTGGGCGGTTTGGGCTGCGCGGGCTCGGCGGAGGGCCGGGTCGTTGCGGGCGGTCTGGGCGGCACGGGGACGCGCGGCACGTGCTCCTCGATCTGCTCGGTGACGGTCCAGGTGAAGGGCGGCAGGTCGTGCAGGATGCCCACCACGACGAGCAGCAGCAGCGCGAGCAGGATGAAACGGCGCCACGAGATGCTGACCAGCCAGGTGGCATAGGCATGGAAAGCCTTCAGCGACGCGGCGGCGAAGCGTTGCCAGCGCTGGCGCCAGAGCACGGAGGTCGCCGCAGCAGGCGGGTTGGGAGCGGGGGAAGCGGTCATCGGGGGCGGTCGTCGTGTCGCCGCGGGTGGCCCGGGGAGTCCGTTCCGCCTGCGCGCCGGTCATCGTCGATGATCCGGTGGCAGCCACTGTAGCGGCCGCATCGGTGGCTGCCAGCGTGGGCCGACGCACTCGCACAAGCGGTCGACAGGCTGCATCGTTTGCAGACAGGCCGCGCGCGGTCCGGTTGCGGGAACCGCGGGAACCGCGGGAACCGCGGGAACCTCAGGAAGCGCGGGAACCATTTGCGCGCTCCGCTCCAATACGCAGGGGGTCCGGCACGCGGCAGGCGCGGCGCGCGGCCCGCGAACCGCACAACGAGGGGAGCACGACATGACCGAGCCTGTGGCCACGCAGCCCCCGGACGCGCGAGGATGATGTTCTTCGCGCCGCAGCGGCGTGCACGCGCGCTGTCACCGGACGAGGCCTCGCAGGACGACGACGGCCCGGTGGCGCAGTTGCTGCAGCGGCTCGTGCGCGGCGAGCTCGAGGCACTGGACGGCCTCTACCGGCGCGAATCGGGCCGCGTCTATCGCTACGCGCTGGCCCTGTGCGGCAACACCGCCTGGGCCGCCGATGCCACGCAGGAGGCCTTCGTCGCGCTGGCGACGCGGCCGCAGGGCTTCGACCCGGCGCGCGGGCAGATCGGCGCCTACCTCGCCGGGGTCGCCCGCCATGCGCTGGCGGCGCGCTGGCGCGAGCTGCGGCGCGAGGAGCCACTGGCCGAGGTGGACGAGGCCGCGCCCGCCGCCGAGGCGACGACGGGCGCTTCGAGCGCGGCCGCCGATGCGCACGACGGCGAAGGCGCCGCATCGCCGGAGACCCTGCTCGTGCGCACGCAGGAATTGCAGGCGCTGTGGGCGGCGCTGCGCGCGCTGCCGATGGTGTTCCGCGAGGCGGTGGTGCTCGTCGACCTGCAGGAGCGGCCCTACGCGGAGGCGGCGCAGATCGCCGGCATCGAACTGAATACGTTGCGCACGCGGCTGCATCGCGCCCGCGTGCGGCTCGCCGCGCTGCTCGGCGCGGGTGCATGAACTGCAAGGGAGATCGAGATGAATCCGACACCCGACCGCTCCGGTCGCCCCGATGGCGCCGGTGGGACCCACGGGCCCGGTGACGCCGGCAGCCCCAAGAGCGCCATGAGCGCCATGAGCACGATGAGCGCCATGAGCCCCAAGAGCATCATGATCCCCGAAGGCCGCACGACCCTGGCACACGCGCTCACGGCCGTGCGCGACGATCTCGCGGCGCAGCAGCCGCCGTCCTCGGTGCGGGTGGCGGCGCAACGGGCGGCGCGCCAGGCTGCCCGGCAGGCCGGGCGTGCGACCGTGCCCGCGGGCTTGGCGGCCGGGATGCAGGCCGCGGCAGCAGCGCAGCCAGGGCGCTGGCGCCTGCCGGGCTGGCTGCGATGGGGGAGCGCGGGCGCGCGCGCTGCATCGGTCGAGTCCCGGGCTTCGGGCCCTTCCGGCCCTTCCGGCCCTTCGGGACCCTGGGGCTCATCGGTTGCACGCAACGCCCTGGGTGCGTGGGCCGGTGCCGCCACCTGCGCCGCCGTGCTCGGCGTGTCGGTGCTGCTCGCGCTGCGGCCGCCGGCGCCGATGGCACCGATGCCGCAGACGACGGCAGCGGCTGGCGCCGCCGGGACGCGCGCCGCCGCCGGCGCCGCCCCTGCCGAAGCCGAACTGACCCCGGCGATGCACTTCGTGCCGCTCGTCAGCCCGGAGCGCATGCACGCGCTCGCCGGCCAGGGTGCGAACGGCGCCGCAGGCGCCGGTGCCGACACGCCGGCCTGGGTCGTGACGACCGAGCTGACGCAGCAGCGCCTGGCGGCGATGGGCCTGCCCTACGACCCCGGGCACGCCGCCGAACCGCTGCGCGCCGAACTGCTCGTCGCCGGCAGTGGCGAGGTGCTGGCGGTGCGCCTGCTCTTCTGAACCAGGTCGTGAGCCGATCGTGCACCGATCGTGAACCGATGCCGAACCGATTCCGAACCCCTCCATGCCAGCGCGCCATCGGGCGCAGGAAGGTTGATGCCATGACCCGCCGTACCCTTCGTTCACCCCTTCTCTCGCTGCCGCTGGCATTCGCCATGGCGGCGTGCCTCGGGCCGGTGGCACCGGCCTTCGCGTCCGATGCCGCCGAGCGCGCGCTCGAGGCCGCCATCGGCGCCAGGGAGGGCCACACGTTCGATGCCGCGCTGCGCTCGACGCTCGTGGCGGCGAGCGATGCCGCTCGCATCGAACTCGATCGCGAGCTGCACGGCGATGCCGGCAGCCACGGCGCCGCCGGCAGCGAGCGCGTCGTCAAGGGCGCGCCCTATTGCGCCGAGGCCGTGCACGAGAACGTGCAATGGCTGCCCGACCCGGGCGGCGCGGCGCCCAACCGCATCGTGCGCCAGAACACCACGCGCCTGTGCCGAGATGGCGAAGGGCGCACGCGGCAGGAGGTGGAGCGCGGCGGCCGGCGCTATGTCTACCTGCGCGACCCGGTGGCGCGCGAGGGCTGGGTGCTCGACACGCAACGCAAGACGGCGCGGCGGCTCTCGGGTGCCGCGCTGCCGCTGGACGCGGTGGCCGACGCCGCTTCGTGGCGCGACTACAGCGAGCAGATGCGCGAGTGGGCGCGTGCCACGGCCGAAGCGGCGCGCGCGCAGGCGAGGGCACATGCGGGCCCACATGCGGCGGCACAGGCAGGGATCCAAGCGGGGGCGCAGGCGCGGCCGGAGCCGGCCGCCGGGGGTGGCGCTTCGGTGCCGTTGGCGACGCCGGCCGCACCGGCCGCGCCACCCGCGCCACCCGCGCCGCCCCTGCCGCCGTTGCCAACGCCGCCTTCAGCCGCCGGCCCGGTACCGCCGGTGCCCGCCGTCATCTCGCGCGTCGAGCGCTCCGGCCCGCGCGACGCCGAGGTCACCGTGCTGCGCATGGAACGCGACGGGCCGCGCTGGGACTTCCCGGCGCCGCCGCCGGCCGTGCAGTGGCGCGCCACGCACCTGGCGCCGCGCGGCCAAGGCACGTTGACGGCGCTGCCCGCACGCGACTTCGACGGCGTGCGTGCGCATGGCGAGCGCACCACCTGGACGATCGAGGCCGGGCGCGTGGGCAACGAACGGCCGATCCAGATCGTGCGCGAGGTGTGGACGGCGCCGGAGCTGCTGCTCACGGTCTCGTCGCGCGACTTCGATCCGCGCAGCGGCGAGGTCAACTATCGCCTGCGCAACCTGAAGCGCGGCGAGCCCGACGCCGAGCTGATGCGCGTGCCGGCCGACTACACGCGCCAGGAGCGCGGCGCGCCGCGCGGGGGCGGCGCCTCGGCGCCGCGCGGCTGAACATCAGAGCAGGCTCGAAGCCACGGCCAGCACCAGCGTCGCGCTCGCGGCGCACAGCACCAGGCGCATGAGGCTGGCGTCGGCGGCATCGGCCTGCGCCATCTGGGCCAGCGGATCCATGTCGTCCAGGCTGACTTCGGGCAGCGTGAGGCCGCCGGGGCCCGCCACCGGCACGAGACGGCCGAAGCGGCGTGGCAGGGTTGGAGTCGCAGTGGGGGTCGCGGGGTGGGCGAGGCGCTGGAACATCATTCACTTCTCCTGGTCGCTGGCCCGGCGACGATGCGGGCCCGGTGCATGGCCCTCGTTGTAGGCGCCGCTGCGTTACGACTGCGTTATGCGGCCGCGGGTGTCGGCATCGGCTGGCGTGCAAATCTGGCGCGGCGCCATGCCGTGGTCGCCTGCGTCATCTCGCGGACGGACGCTCGCCGGTCCTCGGCCGCGCGGCCGCCGCGCCTCTCAGCGCGTCGACGGCGTGCCGTCGGCCCAGGCGAGAAGCGCCTTGTGCTCGGGCACGCGCTGCATGAAGCTCTCGCGGAACGGTTCCGGCACGCGCTCGCCTGCGGTGCTGCGCAGCCAGTCGAGGCCGGCGCGCGCCGCCGCATCGGCGGCCTCGGCATCGCCCTGCGCGCGCAGCGCCGTGGCGGCGGCGTGCAGCAGTTGCGCCGGTGTGCCCGCGCCGGGCGCCACCTGCCGCAGGCTCTGCAGGGCCTGGCGCGCGGCGGCCAGCGGGTCACCGGCCTCCTGCCCTGGCTCCGCTGCGGCGAGCGGCCTGGAAGACTCGGCGCCCCAGCGCGCGGCGGCCAGCACGTTCGCGACCAGCGCGCAGCCCTGCAGCCCCAGCGCCGCGGCGCGCGCCGCCGCCGCTTGCAGCTTCGGCAGTGCCTGCGCATCGGGCAGGTTCGACGCGCACTCGATCTCCACCGCGATCTGCGCCTCGGGCCAGCCCTGGGCGGGCAGGGCGGCGCGGGCCTCGCGCAGCGCCGCCAAGGCGTCCCGCCCGGGCGACCCCGTGGCACGCAACCAGCGCGCCCGCACCAGATGGGCACGCGCCCGCACATGGGGCGGCAGCGCGCTCTCTGCCGCCATCGCCGCGTCCAGGTCCTGGCCGGCGCGCGCCGCCTGGCCGAGCTCGAGCCAGCATGCGGCGCGCTGCACCCACACGAGCGGCCGCCGCGCCGGGTTGTGCACTTCGAGCAGCGCCAGCGCACGCTCGGCGGCGTCGAGCGCCTCGCCGTAGGCGCCGAGCGCCCGCGCCGCCCTGGATTGCACGAGCGCGACGAAAGCGACGCTGGCGCCTTGCAGGCCGTAGGCGAGGGCGATCTGCTGCGCCTGCCGCGCCAGGTCGGCCGCGGCAGTGGCGTCGCCGGCGTCGAGGCGGTTGACGGCGTGGTTGGCCAGGTGCGTGAGGTGCTGTGCGTGGTCGCCGCTGGCCAGCGAGAGGGCGCCGGCGCGCCGGTGGTGCGCCTGCGCGTCCTCGACGCGGCCGAGGTTGTCGAGCACGACCGCGAAGTTGCCGTACAGCTCGGCGAGGTCGTCGGGTTCGAGGCGGGTGCCGGCCCTGCCGGCGCCATCTGCGCTGCCTGCGCTGTCTGCGCTTTCGGCCCACGACTGCACCGCCTGCAGATGCGGCAAGGCCTCGTCGAAGCGGCCGAGCATCGCCAGCGCCGTGGCCAGGCGCTGGCGGATGGGGCCGATGAGGGCGCGGTCGGCGAGCGGCTCGGCCAGCGCCAGCGCCGCCTGGCCCACGCGCGCCGCCTCGGCGTGGTCGGGCAGCTGCGACAGGTACCAGGCGCGCAGGCCGGCGGCGCGCGCGCACTGCCACGGGCTGCGCGCGAGCGCATCGAGGCGATCGAGCAGCGGGTAGCCGCTCGCGTCGCGCAGGCTGTTCATGTGCGTCTCGAGCGCTTCGCTCAGGCTGTCGAAGGCGGGGCCGGTCTCGCCCTCGGCCTCGGCGATGTCGGCGGCGCGCACCAGCAGCGCGATGCGCTCGCGCTGGCGCAGGGCGCGGTGGGCGCGCGCGGCGGCGGCGCGCAGCGCAGGCAGCGCCCGTCGCGGCTCGCCAGCGTCTTGCCAATGCGCGGCGACGCGTGCCGGCTCGCCGCCCGCAGCCTCGAGGCAGGCAGCGACGCGCGCGTGCAGCTGGCGTGCAACGATCGCCGGCACGCCGGCGAGCACGGCCTCCTGCACGAGGTCGTGGGCGAAGCCGGCGCCATCGGCTCGATCGCTTCCATCGCTTGCGGCGAGCACATGCTGGCGCTCGAGTTCGCTCCAGGCGTCGGCGAGCTGCAGCGCGTCGCGACGCAGCACCTGCTCGGCCAGCGCGAGCGAGAAGTCGGTGCCGGCGACGGCGGCCAGCCGCGCCAGTGCGAGCGCCTGCGCCGAGAGCCGGCCCAGTTGCTCGGCGATGAGTTGCGCGAGCGAATGTGGCGGCGGATGACCAGGTGATTGACCGAGTGGTGGAGCGGCGGATCGACCGGTTGACTGACCGGTGGACTGACCGGTTGATCGACCGGGTGGTCGCAGGCGCCTCAACGTGCTCTCGAGATCGAGGTCCCGGCCCGGCGCGCGCTGTGTCCACGCGAGCTTGAGCGTCTCGAGCACGAAGAGCGGGTTGCCGCCGCAGCGCTGGCGCAGAGCGGGTGCCACGGCAGCGCCGGCGACGCCGGGCAGGGCCAGCGAGTCGACGAGTTCGGCCAGCTGCGCTGCATCCAGCGGCGCGATGGCGAGCGTCACGCTGGGGCCGGCGCGGCCGAGCGATTCGACGAAGGTCGCCAGGCGCGACGCCGGTGCCGGCGGCCGCAGCCCGAAGCACCAGCGCAGGGCCGGCACCGCGCCCGTGCCGCGAGCGGTGTCGAGCAAAGCCTGCAACAGATCGAGGCTGGCGGCGTCGGCGAAGTGGAGGTCATCGAGCACGAGGCCGTCGATCGACCGCGCAAGGGTGCATTGCTGCAGCAACGCCGCCACCGGCCCGGCGAGTGAACCGGTGCGCATCGCCGCAGCTCTGGCGTCGGTGGCCGAGCTCGCCGCGCCGGCCGGGGCCACGCCCCGCTCTTCGTCGCCCAGGCCGGCGATGGCGGGCAGCAGCGGCAGCAGGCGCTCGCGTATCGGCGCCGGCAGGGCGCCGACGGCCGCCTGAGCACGCACGGCGACCTTGTCGAGCAGGCGGGCGATGCTGGCGTAGGGCGTGAGCGCATCGCCCGGCCGCGCCGAGGCGGCGGCCACGGGGCCTGCGGCGAGCGACTGCAGCAGCCGCGACTTGCCGATGCCCGCTTCGCCGACGACGAGCGCCGGCGTGCCGGTGTGCCACGCGGCGAGCAGGGCAGCGCGCTCGCCGTCGCGGCCGATGAGCCGCGGCGGGCGCAGAAGCGCCGCGGGCAGGGGCGAGCACCAGGCGCCCGAAGGGGGTGGCGCGGCCGCCGATCCGGCGGCCATCGGAAGCGCCGCCGGAAGATGCGGAGGATGCGGAAGAGGCGGCGGAGGTGGAAGATCGAGGAGCGGCGTTGCCTCGGGATGTGCCGCCGGAGCCTCGCGGCTGCTGTCGATGAGGCGCAGCAGGTCGAGCGTCGGTGCCGACGGGCGCGCCCCGATCTCCTCCTTCAGCATGCGCAGGCAGCGGTCGTAGGCCAGCAGCGCGGCACTGCGGTCGCCGCGCAGGTAGTGCAGGCGCATGACGCGCCGGTGCGCGTCTTCGCTGTGCGGGTCGGCCTCCAGCAGCGAGCAGGCCAGCGGCAGGGCGGCGTCGGCGTCCCCCTCGTTCTCCAGCGCCTCGATGCGCAGCACGAGGGCGCGCCGGTGCTGCGCCTGCGCTGCCTGCCGGCGTGCGAGCAACCAGGCGGCGAACTCTTCGCAGCCCGCCAGCTGCAACTCGCCGAGGGGGGCGGTCTCGGCGTCGAGATCGTGCGTGACGTTCGCGGCCAGCGCCAGCAGATGGGCACCCGACACGAGGTCGGCGCCGACCTGCCGGCGCAGGCGGAAGAGCCGTTGGCGCAAGGCGTTGCGGGCGCCCTCCGCGCTGCTGGCCGGCCACAGCAACGCCGCCAGTCGCTCGCGCGGGGTCGGCCCCTCGAGCGCGAGCCACGCGAGCAGCGCGGCGTCGATGGCGGCAAGGTCGTGGCCGCGCCCCGCCACGCACGCCGCCGGTGCCGTGCGCAGCGCGAGGTGCACCGGTGCGGCCTCGCCGGGCCCGATCGGCGCGACGGGCGCGACGGGCGCGCAGGCTTCGAGTTCGGTCGCGGCAGGCACGCGGGCAGCTTAAGCGCAGGCCGGGCAGGCGAGGTGACCGCGCGGGCCTGCGATCCATCCGTGGGGCGACGCCGCGCGGCCGCATGCCCCCGATGGCGTGACCTGCATCACGGGCACGTTCGTCATCGCGCGAACAACTCGCCGCGTGCCGATTCGGTGATCGCCACCACCGCCGGATGGCGGATGCGCCGTTCCACGGTGATGGCGAAGAACTCCTCCACCAGCTCGGTGCTGCGGCCGATGACCTGCACGCCGAAGCCGGCCTCGATCTCGGCCTCGAGCACCGTGGCGGCCATGAAGACGCCGCGGCCCTCGCGGCCGAAGGCGTTCATCAGCGCGCTGTCGTCGAACTCGCCGACGAGGCGTGGTGCCAGGCCCTGGCGCGCCAGCCAGGCGTCGAACTGCTGGCGCACGGGAGTGGCGGCGCTCTGCACGAGCATCGGCGCATCGTTGAGGCAGGCAGGGAACTCGCCGCGCAGGCTGCGCCGCAGGCCGGGTGCGCAGAAGAAGCTCATCGGCGAGCGCCCGAGTTCGTGGTTGAAGGCCTTCACGCTGACGCGCCGCGAGATCGGCTCGTTGGCGATGACGAGGTCGAGCCGGTGCAGCGCGAGGTCGGCCAGGAGGTCGGCGAACTTCGATTCGTCGCACACGAGGTGCACGGGCTCGCCGAGGTTGAGGGCCGGCTCGAGCAGCCGGTAGGCCACGGACTTGGCCACCGCGTCGGCAACGCCGACGCGCAGCTCGAGGGTGCGCGGTCCTTCGGTGCGGCGCTCGCGCAGCGTCGCCTCGAGTTCGCCGGCGAGGGCGAAGATCTCGTCGGCATAGCGCAGCGCGACGCGGCCGTCGTCGGTAAGTTCGAGCTGGCGGCCGCGCTTGCGGAAAAGCTGGCGGCCCAGCCGGTCCTGCAGCAGCTTGATCTGCGCAGACAGCGTCTGCGGCGTCGTGTGCAACTGCTGGCCGGCGCGAACTACGCCGCCGGCGCGCGCCGTGGCCCAGAAGTAGTGCAGGTGCTTCAGGTTCATGATGGGTTCATCGTTCGCTTTATACGAAGCGATCTTGTTCAAAGTTCGAATTTACGTGATCACTCGTCGTCCCTAGATTGGCGGGGTGGGGAACGCTCCCCATCCAACAGCGCTGGCTTCGCGCTTCGCATGTTCCAAAGGAGTCCACCATGCGCATCAGCACCAAGGGCCGCTTTGCCGTCAACGCGATGGTCGACCTCGCCTTGCGCGAGTCGGCCGGGCCGGTGGCACTGGCCACCATCGGCCGGCGGCAGGGCATCTCGTTGTCCTATCTCGAGCAGCTGTTCGGCGGATTGCGCACCGCCGGCCTCGTGCAGAGCAGCCGCGGGCCCGGCGGCGGCTACCGCCTCGGGCGCGCGCCCGTGGACATCAGCGTGGCCGACATCGTGCTCGCCGTCGACGACGGCGATCTGCCGGTCGACCACCGCCCGGGCGCGCCGGCGACGGCCGCGCTCTGGCTCAGGCTGGCCGAGGCGATGCGGCAGGAGATGGCGGCCATCTCGCTGCACAGCCTCGTCGAGGCGCAGTCCGAGCGTGGCGAGCCGGTGGCGGCGCCGCCGCCCCGCCGCGCGATCGCGCCGCTGCCGACCGCCCGCAGGCCGCACACCACGGCGCCCAATTCGGTGTTCGCACTCGCGAGCTCGATGGGCTGCTGACGGGCGCCGGGTCGTCGCTGCCGCAGCGGCGGCCCGGTGCCGCCGGCTGCTTCTTCAGCTGTCGCCCGTGCGCAGTGACTGCCACAGGTCGCGCAGCATCATCACGATGCCGAGCGCGACGACGACGGCCAGCGACGCTTCCTTGAGCTTGAGGATGAGCGGCAGCAGGTAGGCCAGCATGAGGGCCACGGCAACGAGGCCGGCGAAGATCTTGAGGGGCATGGGTTGGCTCCGCCGTTGCTTCGAATCGCCCGGGCCGCTCAGCTCAGGACCCGTTCCTGCAGCCAGCGCGCGCTGCGCAGCAGGCGCGCGTCGCGGGCTCGCTCGCCGACCAGCTGCACGCCCAGGGGCAGGCCGCCGGGGCCGCTCAGCAAAGGCAGGTTGAGCGCGGGCACGCCGGCCAGGCTCCACAAGGTGCAGAAGGCGGGGTCGCCGGTGGTCTCGGCCGGCGGCGCGACGCCCGGCGTGGCCGGCGTGATGAGCGCGTCGAAACGGGCGAACCACTCTTCGAGCGCACCCAGCAGCTGCGGGATGCGGGCCTGCGCGAGCTGGTAGTGCAGCGCCGCGATGGCGCGGCCGCGCTCGAGCTGCTGGCGCAGCGCCGGCGACAACTGCTCGCGCCCGCGCTGCCACTCGGCGTCGAGGTTGAACGCCATCTCGGCTTCCATGATGCAGCGTTGCCATCCCCACGCCTCGGCCCAGGCGGGTGGCATCTCGACCTCTTCGACGACGCCGCCGGCCGTGCCCCCGAGCGCCTGCACGAGCTCGGCGAAGGCCTCGCGCGTGCTCTCGTCGCTGCGCTCCCAGATCGGCGTCTTCACGAAGCCGAAGCGCGGCGGCAGCGGCGGCGGCGAGGCGAGTGTTTCGGTGAACGGGATGCGTGCGCGCGGGCGCGTGTCGGGGTCGCGCTCGTCGTGCCCGACGAGCGGGGCGGCGAGCAGCGCGAGGTCGTCGAGCGAGCGCGCGAAGAGGCCGACGGTATCGAGCGTGCGCGAGAGCTTCAGGATGCCGTGGCGCGGGATGAGCCCGAACGTCGGCTTGAAGCCGTAGACGCCGCAGAACGACGCCGGCCGGATGACCGAGCCGTTGGTCTGCGTGCCGATGGCCAGCGGCACCATGCCCGCCGCCACCGCCGCCGCCGAGCCTGAGGACGAGCCGCCCGGCGTGCGGCTGGCGTCGTGCGGGTTGCGCGTCTTGCCCGGGGTGTAGGCGGCGCACTCGGTGGTCACGGTCTTGCCCATGATCACGGCACCGGCGGCGCGCAACGCCGCCACCACCGTGGCGTCGCGATCGGGCGTGCGGCCGGCGTGCAGCGGCGTGCCGTCTTCGGTGGGCATGTCCGCCGTGTCGATGATGTCCTTCACCCCCACCGGCACGCCGTGCAGCGGCCCGCATGGGCGGCCCTCGGCACGGTCGGCGTCGCGCGCGCGCGCCTGCGCCAGCGCATGTGCCTCGTCGAGGAACTGCCAGGCCTGCACGGCCGGCTCCACCTCGCGGATGCGAGCCAGGCAGGCCTGCACCAGCTGCTCGGCGCTGATCTGGCCAGCGGCGATGGCGCGGGCGGCCTCGCCGGCGCTCAGGCAGTGCAGCTGCGAAGGGTCCATGGCGGCGCGGTCGGCGCGGGTGGCGCAGGCGGCGATCTCAGCGCCCGTACAGGGCGTCCGGCAGCCACATGGCGATGCCCGGGAAGATGTACACGATGACCATCGTCACCAGCACGACGTAGACGAAGGGCATGCAGCCGCTGAAGATCTGCGTCAGCAGCACCGAGGGCGGACTGACCCCTTTCAGGTAGTACGCGCTCATCGCCATCGGTGGCGAGAGGAAGGCGGTCTGCAGGTTGAGCGCGATCAGCACGCCGAACAGGATCGGGTCGATGCCGAAGTGCTGGAGCATGGGCAGGAAGATCGGCACGAAGATGATGATGATCTCGGTCCACTCCAGCGGCCAGCCGAGCAGGAAGATGATGACCTGGGCCAGCAGCATGAAGGTGACCGCGTTCAGGTTCATGCCGAGCACGAACTCCTTGATGATCTGATTGCCGCCGAGATACGCGAAGATCGACGCGAAAGTCGCCGAACCAACGAAGAGCCAGCACACCATCGCCGAAGTGCGCGCGGTGAGGAAGACCGACTCGCGCAGCGCCTGCCAGGTGAGCGCGCGGTAGGCGGCGGCCAGGACGGCGGCGCCTAGCGCGCCGACCGCTGCCGCCTCGGTGGGTGTGGCGATGCCGAACATGATGGCGCCGAGCACGGAGAGGATGAGCAGCGCCAGCGGCACGAACGACTTGAACAGCATCACGACCACTTCGGCGAAGGGCACGTTGCCCTCTTCCTTCGGCAGCGGCGGGGCGCGCTCGGGCTTGACGATCGCCAGCACGACGACGTAGACGATGTACATGCCGGCCAGGAAGAATCCGGGCACGAAGGCGGCGGCATACAACTTCACCACCGACAGGCCGGCCATCGCGCCGTAGACGATGAGCATGATGGACGGCGGGATCAGGATGCCCAGGCAGCCGCCGGCACAGATGACGCCCGCGGCCAGGCGCGAGTCGTAGCCCGCCTTCATCATCTGCGGCATCGCCAGCAGGCCCATCAGCGTCACCACCGCGCCGACGATGCCGGTGGCCGTGGCGAAGAGCGCGCAGGTGGCGAGCGTCGCGACGGCCAGCGAGCCGGGGATGTGCTTGAGCGCGATCTGCAGGCTCTTGAAGAGGTTGTCGAGGATGTTGGCGCGCTCGACGAGGTAGCCCATCAGCAGGAAGAGCGGGATCGAGACGAGCGCGTCGTTGTTCAGCACCGTGAAGGTGTTCTGCGTGAGCAGGTAGAAGACGCGGTTGTCGAAGAACGACTGGCCGTCCTGGAAGTAGGCGTAGTAGCCGAAGGCGACGCCCAGCGCCATCAGCGTGAAGGCGACCGGGAAGCCGATGCAGATGACGAAGACGAGGATCGCCAGCATCACCAGGGCGACGGCGGGATCGCTCATCGCGCGGCTCCTTGTGCCGGGGCCTCTTGCGCCGCGGCCTGGCCCTCGAGGCCGGCCGCCGCCTTGCGGGCATGCTCCTGGAGGATCTGCTGTTCGAGCTCCTCGACGTCGTGCAGGCGCGCTGGCCAGCGGCCCTCGCGCAGGCAGACGATGCAGCGCAACACTTCGGCCAGGCCTTGCAACGCGATCAGGCCGGCGCCGAACTGGATCATCATCTTCAGCGGCCAGATCGGCACGCCGGCCGGGCTGTTGACGCTCGATTCGCGGATGCGCATCGACTCGAAGCCGTATTCACCGCCGGCGATGACGAGCGCGAGGATGCCCGGGAAGAAGAACAGCACGTACAGCACCAGCTCGACCACCGCCTGCGTGCGCACCGACCACTTGCGATAGAACATGTCGGCGCGCACGTGGCCACCGCGCGAGAGCGTGTAGGCGCCGGCCATGTAGAACACGGCCCCGTACATCAGGTAGCTGAGGTCGAAGGCCCAGCTCGTGGGGTCGTTGAGCGCGTAGCGCATGAAGACCTCGTAGCAGGTGCCCAGCGTCAGGATGACGATGCACCACGCGAACGCGTGCCCCACCGTCTTGCTGAGCTGGTCGATGGCCAGGATGATCTTGTTCACGGTATGGGCCGGCGCGGGCCGGCGCTGTAGTGAGTCGGTGTGCTCTGGGCATCAAGAGAAAGGGGCGGACCGGCCGCCCCTCGCTCGCATCCGGCCGCGAACGCGACCGCCGCCGCGACCGCGGCTCAGGCCGTCGGCAACTTCACCTTGTGCACGTGCTCGTAGCCGAGCGCGTAATCGGCCTCGTTGACGAACATGTAGTAGGCCACGCGCTTGGCCCAGGCGAGCTGCGACTCGACCACCTTCTTGAAGAAGGGGTCCTCGTCGGAGAGCTTCTTGGTCAGCACGTCCCAGGCCTTCAACTGCTCGACGAACACGCCCTTGGGCGTGCGGATCACGTTCACCTTGTGCTTGTCGACCAGCACCTGCAGGTCGCGCGAGTAGTTGTCCATCGCCGTCCACCAGTTCGACGACGATGCCGCCTCGACCGCGTAGCGCAGGATGGCCTGCAGGTCCTTGGGCAGCGAATCGTGCTTCTTCCGATTGAAGGCGATCTCGAAGAACTCCATCGCCTGGTGGTAGCTGCCCATCATGTAGTTCTTGATCACGTCCTGCGCGCCGAAGCGCATGTCGGAGGTCGGATTGTTGAACTCGAAGGCGTCGATGACGCCCTTCTCCAGCGCCGGGATGATTTCGCCGCCGGGCAGCTGCGTGACCCTGGCGCCCATCTGCTGGAAGAGGTCGGCAGCCAGGCCCACGGTGCGGTACTTCAGGCCCTGCAGCTCCTTGGCGTCCTTGATGGGCTTCTTGAACCAGCCGAGCGGCTGCGTCGGCATCGGCATTGCGAAGTAGCCGACGACGTCGAGGTTGATCTTCTTGAGCAGCTCGTTGTAGAGCTCGAGGCCGCCGCCGCGGTAGATCCAGGCCAGCGTCTGCGGCGCGTCGCAGCCGTTGATCGGGCCCGAGCCGAACAGCGAAGCGACCTTGCTCTTGCCGTACCAGTACACGGGCACGCCATGGCTGGCGTCGAGCACGCCCTTGCTGGTGGCGTCCATCACTTCGAAAGGCTTGACGACGGCACCGGCCACCAAGTAGTCGATGCGCAGACGGCCGCCGGCCATCTCGTTGACGCGCTTCACGTACTCCTCGGCCATCTCGTTGAAGATGTCCTTGGCGCCCCAGGCGCCCTGCATCTTCAACACGATCGGCGATTGCGCCACCGACACCATCGGCGCAGTGAGCGCGGCAGCGCCTGCCGCGGCACGGCCCAGGAATCGACGGCGGGCCGGCTTGGCCTGCTCGGCCGCGGAGGACGGGGTGACTTGGGACATGGCGGGTCTCCTTGGTGCTCGCGACTTGCGCCCGCCCGGCAGGCGGCCGCTGACTCGGAAACTATGGGAGTGCCCGCAGGGGGTCGCAAGCAGGTATTTCCCTTGCCTGCGACGCGCAACTTGTCGCGCGCGGGGCTGGGAATGTGCCCACGCTGCAGCTAGCGCCGCACCGCTTCGACCTGCACACGCACGCGCACCCGGTCGGCGATGAACGGCAAGCCGAAGGTGGCGCCGAATTCGCTACGGTTCAGCTCGGCTTCATATTCCCCGCCGCAGATCTCGCGCCGGGCCGCGGTGTGCGCCGATGCCGCCGTCGTCTCGCTGCGGCAGCCGAAGAAGCGGGCGTGCAGCGACAGCGGCTGGCTCACGCCGCGCAGCGTGAATTCGCCGCGCACCTCGGCCGGCGCGCCCTGCGCGTCGAAGCGGAAGCCCTCGGCGACGAAGAAGGCCTCGGGATGGGCCTGCACGGACAGCAGGTCGTCCTCGCGCAGCCGGGCATTGAAGACGGCGTAGCCGGTGTCGACGCCGGCGGTGGCGATGCGCAACGCGACGCGGCCGCGGCGCGCTTCGCGGTCCAGCTCGACCGTGCCGGCCACCGGGCCGAAGCGGCCGCGCACGGTGGAAGTGCCGAAGTGCTCCACCTCGAAGTGCACGAAGCTGTGCGCCGGGTCGAGGTCGTACACCACCGGCGCCGAGGCCGCGGTCACGGGTGCCAGCAGCGCGCCCGTGGCAAACGCGGCGAGGGCCGCGAAGCCCGCGAGGCCCGGGAGCGCCGGGCGGGGCAGGCGGCGTGTCGGGCAGCATGCGAGGGATGGGCGCATCACGGCTGCCTGATCGCCTCCACCTGCACGAGCACGCGCACGTCGTCGGGTGCGATGGCCGGCAGGCCGTGTGTCAGCCCCCAGCGGCTGCGCTGCAAGGTCGCCTCGAAGTCGCCGCCGCAGACCTCGCGCCTGAACAGCGGGCTCGTGTAGCAGTTGAAGAGGGTGGCCTTCAGCGTCAGTGGGTGCGTCTGGCCCATCAGCGTCAGGGCACCCCGCACTTCGCTCACCTTGTCGCCGGCGAAGACGAAGCGCTCGCCGACGAAGCGCGCCGTCGGGAAGCGCCCGACGTCGAAGAGCTCCTTGCCCACCATCCAGCGGTCGAAGCTCGGCACGCCGCTGCTGACCGAGGCCATGTCGATCGTGATCTCGGCGCGCCCGCTGCGTCCGGCACGGTCGAACTCGATGCGGCCCTCCTTGCGCACCCAGCGCGCCCGGTTCAGCGAGGTGTTGAAGTGCATCACCTCGAGGCTGACGAAGGTGTGGGTCGGGTCGATCGTGTACCGCCCCGGTTCGGCCAGCGCAGGCGTCACCAGGGCCGCCGCCGCGAGCCACAGCGCGGTGCGGCGAGCGCGGAGCGGTCGTTCCAGCTTCATCGCTGCTTCATCGCGGCTTTGTTCGCAGCAGCGTTTCGGTTCACAGCGGTGCCATCCCCGCGAGCACGAGCTTGAAGCGCACGGCCACGTCGTTGGAAAGCAGCGACGTGTCGGCCCATTCGCCCTCGCCGACGCTGTAGTCCAGCCGCTTGATCGTGAAGCTGCCGCTCGCCGTGGTCTGGCCGCCGCTCTGGGCCAGCGCCACCGGCACGACCACCTCGCGCGTGGTGCCCTTGAGCGTGAGCCGCCCGGCGACCTCGAAGCGCGTGCCGCCGGCGGCCGGCCGCACGGCCGTGGACTGGAACACTGCCTGCGGAAACTTCGCGGCGGCGAGCCACCTGGGCTTGCCCACCTCGCCGTCGAGCTCGGCAGTGCCGAAGCGCGCGCTCGCGACATCGATCGTGAGGCGCAACTGGCCGGACTCGGGCTTCTTCGGATCGAGCGCGATCTGCAGCGTGAACCTGCCGAACCGGCCCTCGACCGGCACGCCGAGCTGGCGCGTCGTGAAGGCGATCTGGCTCTGCCCAGGCACGAGCGTGGCGGCGGGCGCGGGCGACGGCACCTGCGCCGGAGCGGCCGTCTGAGCCTGAGCGTACACGGGCAGGAGGGCGGCGACAGCCGTCGTCGCGATCGCGGCGAGCAGGGCGCGGCGCTGGAGCGTGGGCTGCTGGGCGCTCATGGAGAAATCGGAGTCATCGCACCGCCCGCGGGTTCCGGCTCCGTGCGAAGCTCATGCGCGCGAGCAGGCCGTCACGGTCGACGAACTGGTGCTTGAAGGCCGCCAACACATGCACCGCGATGGTCACGGCCAGGGTGTAAGCCAGCGTGGCGTGCAACGGTTTGATCGCCTCGGCCAGCTCGCGATCGGCGGGCACGAAGTCGGGCAGGGGCCAGACGCCAAACAGCACCACCGGAAAGCCCGCCGCCGAGCTGTAGGACCACCCGGCGAGCGGCACGGCGAAGAAGAGCGCATAGAACGCCGCATGGGTGACGCGCATGGCCGCGTGCTGCCAGGCCGGCATCGGCGGTGCGGGTGGCGGCAGGTGCGTCAGGCGCCAGGCGACGCGCAGCAGCGAGAGCGCGAGCAGGGACACGCCGGCCCACTTGTGCCAGTTGTAGAGCTTCAGCCGCGTCGGCGAGAGCGGCAGCCCGGTCATCGTGCTGCCCAGCACCAGCATGGCGAGGAAGCCGAGCGCGAGCAGCCAGTGCAGCCCGACGGCGAAGGGGTCGTAGCGGGCCGCCCGGTCGCGCGCAACAGGGGGCGTCGGCGGCGGCGAAGAAGTGGGCGTGGGCATCGCGAGCGGCCAGTATGACGGCGGCCCGACGGCGCTGCCCGCAGGGTCAAACGGGGCTCTTCACCAGCAGTGCCGCCAGGGCCTCTCGCACCTGTGTCGTCACATGGGCTTCCTCGGGCAGGAGTTCGTGGCGCAGCAGGAAGTCGAGCGTCACCAGCGCAGCGTCGACGGTCATCGTGTCGCCGGCGGCCAGCGCGGCGGCCTCGGGCACGGGCAGGCAGCGAAAGCCCGCGACTTCGCCGTCCTGGTTGACCGGCACGCGGCCCGGCGGCAGCTCGATGTCGAAGCCGTACAGCCACTCCTGCTGGAAGCCCTCGGCGATGTCGCGCGCCAGGCCGATCACGTGGCCACCAGCCGCACTCGCCGCCCCGGCCACCTCGGCCGGCGCGAGCCCGGCTTCCTCGAAGGCCTCGCGCACGAGCGTCTCGCGCGGTGCCTGGCCGAGGCCGACACCGCCGCCGACCAGGTTGTCGTAGAGGCCCGGATCGGTGGCCTTGGCGAGCGAGCGCTGCGCGATCCACAGGTGGCTCGGCCGCCCGCCGGCGTCGCGCACGAAACCGGTGGCGTGCGCGCCCAGCGTCAGCGTGCCCCAGAAGCGCGCTGCGGCGCGCTCGATGCGCGCCAGCGGCGCGAGCGTGCCCGGGTGCGGCAGCGCGAAGAGCTCGTCGCGCCAGGCGCGCACCAGCCCGGCCTCGCGCAGGGCGCGGTTGACGGGTACGAGGTCGTCGCTCGGGTCCGGCGCGCGGGCGTGCACGCCTTCGCCGTCGATGCGCAGGGCGGCGTCGAATCGGCGCAGCGCCGGCAGGTGCGCCACGGCCACGGAACCGACGGCGACACCGCGCACGAAGAAGGCTACGCGCGGCGCCACCGCGCGTCGCGCCGCCGCCAGCGCCCCCCAGGCGGGGCCGGGGTCGTCCGTCGGCGGCGCGTCCATCGGCCGCACTTCCGTCGCCCGCCGGCTCAGAGGCTGAGAGTTTTTCGAGCGTGCCCGAGCAGCGCGCCAGAAGGTGTCCGATCTAGGCGCGAATGCGAGCCATAGCGCGGGCTATGGCGAACATTCGCAACGACGAGCGGGCGCCTTCTGGTGTGATGAGCGGGCATGATCGAAAGACTCTCAGCCTCTCAGGCGCCGCGCCAGCGCTGCATCAGCGCCTGCCACTTCAGGCGCGCCGCCTTCAGGTGGCGCTCCTTCACATGCCCGAAGCCGCGGATTTCTTCGGGCAGCCGCGCGATCTCGGCGGCCAGCGCGCGGTTGCCGACGTCGAGCGTCTTCAGCAGCTCCTCGATGCAGGCGCGGTACTCGCCGACCAGCGCGCGCTCCATGCGCCGCTCGGCCGTGCGGCCGAAGGGGTCGAACGCGGTGCCGCGCAGGCCCTTCATCCTCGCGAGCACGGCGAAGGCGGTGCGCACCCAGGGGCCGAACGGGCGCTTGACGAGCTCGCCGCGCTCGTCGGTCTTCGCCAGCGCCGGGGGTGCGAGGTGGTGCACGAGCTTGTAGTCGCCTTCGAACATCGCGCCGATCTTCGCCGTGAACGCGGGGTCGGTGTGCAGGCGCGCCACCTCGTACTCGTCCTTGCAGGCCATGAGCTTGAACAGGTAGCGCGCCACCGCCTCGGCCAGCGGCAACGCGTTGCCCGGAGCGGCGAGCGCCAGCTCGGCGGCCTTCACCTTGTCGACGAAGGCAGCGTATTCGGCGGCGTAGGCGGCGTCCTGGTAGCCGGTCAGGAACTCGACGCGCGTCCTCACCGTCTCGACGAGCGACGGCCGCTTGACGACCTGGATCACCTGCTGCGCCCTGAACAGCGCCTGCACCGAGGCGAGGTCGTGCGCGCAGCGGCGGCCCCACTCGAAGGCCGCCTTGTTGTTGTCGACCTGCACGCCGTTGAGCTCGATGGCGCGCATCAGCGCCGCGTGCGCGAGCGGCACGCGGCCCTTCTGCCACGCGTAGCCGAGCATCAGCGGGTTGGTGTAGATGCTGTCGCCGAGCAGCTGCTCGGCGGCCTGCTCGGCGTCGAAGGCGCCGACGGCCGGTTCGCCGACGGTGCCGCGCAGCGCCGCCTCGCATTGGGCGCCCGGCGCCTGCCAGTCGGGCTGCTTGACGAAGGCCGCCGTCGGCGTGCCGTGCGTGTTGAGGGCGACGAAGGTGCGCCCGGGCTGCATCGCCGCCAGCGTGGCCTTCGAGGCCGCGACGATGGCATCGCAGCCGATCACGAGGTCGGCCTTGGCGGTGTCGACCTTGGTCGTGTGGATGGCCTCGGGCCGGTTGGCGATCTGCACGTGGCTCCAGGTGGCGCCGCCCTTTTGCGCCAGGCCGGCGCTGTCCTGCGTGACGACGCCTTTGCCCTCGAGGTGCGCGGCCATGCCGAGCAGCTGGCCGATGGTGATGACGCCGGTGCCGCCGACACCGGCGACGACGATGCCGAAGGCCTGCTCGGCCAGCGGCAGCGGCGGCTCGGGCAGGACGGCCAGGCCCGAAATGGAATCGGGCGAGCCCTTCTTCTCCTTCTTCGGCTTCTTCAACTGCCCGCCTTCGACGGTGACGAAGCTCGGGCAGAAGCCCTTGACGCAGGAGAAGTCCTTGTTGCAGCTGTTCTGGTTGATGCGGCGCTTGCGGCCGAACTCGGTCTCCACCGGCTCCACCGAAAGGCAGTTGCTCTGCACGCCGCAGTCGCCGCAGCCCTCGCACACGAGCTCGTTGATGATCACGCGCCTGGCCGGGTCGGCCATCTTGCCGCGCTTGCGACGGCGGCGCTTCTCGGTGGCGCAGGTCTGGTCGTAGATGATGGCGCTCGTGCCCTTGACCTCGCGGAACTCGCGCTGGATGCGGTCGAGCTCGTCGCGGTGATGCACCGTGACGCCGGACTCCAGCGCGACACCGTCGTACTTCCCGGGCTGGTCGGTGACGATGACGAGCCTGGCCACGCCCTCGGCGACGAGGCTCTTCTGGATCTGCAGCACGCTGTGCCCTTCCGGTCGCTCGCCCACCGGTTGCCCACCGGTCATCGCCACGGCGTCGTTGTAGAGCACCTTGTAGGTGATGTTCACGCCCGCGGCGATGCTCTGCCGCACGGCGAGGATGCCGCTGTGGAAGTAGGTGCCGTCGCCGAGGTTGGCGAAGACGTGCGCGTCCTTGGTGAAGTGCGCCTGCCCGACCCAGGCCACGCCCTCGCCGCCCATCTGGCTGAAGGTGCTGGTGCTGCGGTCCATCCACACCGCCATGTAGTGGCAGCCGATGCCGGCCATGGCGCGGCTGCCCTCGGGCACGCGCGTGCTGGTGTTGTGCGGGCAGCCGCTGCAGAACCAGGGGATGCGCTCGCCGGTGTTGGTCTTCAGCTCGGCGAGCTGCCGCTCGCGCGCGGCGATGGTCTCCAGGCGCTGGTTCATGCGCGCCGCGATGTCGCTGCCGGCCTTGACGATGCCGGTCTTGAAGAGGCGCTTGGCGATGGCCTTGGCGACGATGGCCGGCGTGAGGTCGGCCTTGGCACGCAGCAGCCAGTTCTCGCTCGGGTTGGGCATGCTCCACTCGCCGCCCGAGCTGTCTCCTTCCGGTTCCTCGAACTTGCCGAGCACGTTCGGCCGCACGTCGGGGCGCCAGTTGTAGAGCTCCTCCTTCAGCTGGTACTCGATGACCTGGCGCTTCTCTTCGACGACGAGGATCTCCTGCAGCCCCGCGGCAAAGTCGCGCGTGATGGTGGCCTCGAGCGGCCACACGACGTTGACCTTGTGCACGCGGATGCCGAGCGCGCGGCAGGTGTCGTCGTCCAGGCCCAGGTCGACGAGCGCCTGACGCATGTCGTTGTAGGCCTTGCCGCTGGCGATGAGGCCGAACTTGTCGTTCGGCCCGGCGACGACGTTGTGGTTGAGCCGGTTGGCGCGCACGTAGGCGAGCGCCGCGTACCACTTGTAGTCGAAGAGGCGCGCCTCCTGCTCGAGCGGTGCATCGGGCCAGCGGATGTGCACGCCGCCCGGCGGCATCACGAAGTCCTCGGGCAGGATGATCTGCACGCGCTTCGGATCCACGGTGACGCTGGCAGCGGACTCCACCACCTCCTGGATCGTCTTCATGCCCGTCCACACGCCGGCGTAGCGGCTCATCGCGAAGGCGTGCAGCCCCATGTCGAGGATGTCCTGCACGCTCGACGGGAAGAAGGTCGGGAAGCCGCAGGCCTTGAAGACGTGGTCGCTCTGGTGCGGCGCCGTGCTGCTCTTGGCGATGTGGTCGTCGCCGGCCACCGCGATGACGCCGCCGTGCCGGGCCGTGCCGGCCATGTTGCCGTGCTTGAAGACGTCGAGGCAGCGGTCGACGCCCGGGCCCTTGCCGTACCAGATGCCGAAGACGCCGTCGTGCTTCTTGCTCTCGGGGTAGAGGTCGAGCTGCTGCGTGCCCCACACGGCGGTGGCGGCGAGCTCCTCGTTGACGCCGGGCTGGAAGACGACGTTGTTCGCCTGCAGGTGCTTCTTGGCGGCCCAGAGCGCCTGGTCGTAGCCGCCGAGCGGGCTGCCGCGGTAGCCGCTCACGAAGCCGGCGGTGTCGAGCCCCGCGAGCGCGTCGCGCTGGCGCTGCAGCATCGGCAGGCGCACCAGCGCCTGCACGCCGCTCATGAAGGCACGGCCTTGTTCCAGGCTGTACTTGTCGTCCAGCGTCGCGGTTTCGAGCGCCTTGCGGATCGACTCGGGCAGCGGGGCATTCATCGGCGGCGGCTCCTGCGGTGGGGTGCGGCGAATCAGGGGGAATCAGTGGGAAGTAGGAGCGGAAGTTTAGGGTGGGGTGCCTGATCGTGTCTTTTCTTTCGATGCCCGATCAGGCATGCTTCGAGCAAGGACCTTGCTCGAATGTGGCATCAGGTGATCGAATGACGCTTAAGAAGCGCGCCCTCGGGAAAACCTCCAGGCCGGTGCGCGGCCGCGCCGCCGCCGGGACCCCGGCCGCCGAAGCCGCCGAAGCCGGGGCAGCTGCCGAACGGGCGGAACGGGACGAAGGGGGCGCAGGGGGCGCAGGTGCCGAAGGGACCGGGGCCCATGGCGCGGTGCTCGACCGCTACGACGTCGCCATCCTTGGCGAGCTGCAGCGCGACGCGCGCCTGACCAACGCGGAGCTGGCCTCGCGCATCGGCCTATCGGCCGCGCCGACGTGGCGGCGCGTGCGCTGGCTCGAGGAGCACGGCTACATCATCGGCTACCGCGCCGAGCTCGACCGGCGCAAGATCGGCCTCGGCGTGCTCGCCTTCGTGCGCGTCGACGCCGAGCGCAACAACGCGCAGGCCACGCGTGCGCTCGAAGATGCCATCCGCGCGCTGCCGGAGGTCATCGCCTGCCACTACATCAGCGGCGCCGGCACCTTCGAGCTGCACGTGGTGGCGCGCGACCTCGACGCCTTCTCGCGCTGGACGATGGCGACGCTGTTCAAGCTGCCGGACGTGAAGGACCTGCACACCAGCTTCTCGCTCGGCGAGGTGAAGGCCGGCGCGGCGCTGCCGCTGAGGCATCTGCGCGGGGGGGCTTGAGGGTGCCGTGAGGGGAAGGCGAAGAAGCCGAAGACGAAGGAGGATGGCCGGCACGCCGGCAGGGTGCGTGAGGGGGTGCTTGACGCGCGCGCCATGCTGCATTGCAGCGCGAGGGTGGTGCTACCCTTGCGCCCCGCTGTTGCGCGCCCTCCCTGCGCGCCTGCGCGCCGCACGGGCGCGCCACGCCCGATGACCGAACCCGCCGACCTGCCTCTCCTCGCCAAGCGCCTGCAAAGCCTGCTGTTCACCGACGAGCCGGTGCAGCGCATCCGCCTTGCGCAGGCGGCGCTGGCGATGGCGATGGTCGGCGTCAGCGTCATCGCCATGCAGTTCTTCGTCTGGACCGGCGTGGCGCGTGCGCTGCCGGTGGCGCTGTGGACGGTCTTCTCGCTCGCCGGCATGGTGGTGCTGTTCGCGCTCATCCGCAGCGGCTGGTCGCGCCGGCGCGAGGACCCCTCGCTGACGGTGCCGCAGATGGTGTTCGCGCTCAGCTGCGCGGCGATGGCCTACACCATGCTCGGGCCGGCGCGCGGCAGCGTGTTCCCGATCTTCATGGTCATCCTGATGTTCGGCATGTTCGTCGTCTCGCCGAAGCACATGATGTGGGTGAGCGTCTACGCGGTGGTGCTGTTCGGCGCCACCGCCGGCGCCATGAGCTGGCTCGACCCGGCGCACTACGCGCCGGCGCTGGAGTTCGGCCACTTCCTGATGGTGGCGACGATGGTGCCCACGGTCTCGGTGCTGGCGGTGCGCCTGTCGCGCATGCGCGAGCGGCTGCGCCGGCGGCGGCACGACCTCGCGGAGGCGCTGGCGCAGATCCGCGAACTGGTGACGCGCGACGAGCTCACCGGCCTCATCAACCGCCGCCACATGCAGGAGCTGATCGAGCACGAGCACCAGCGCTGCACGCGCTCGGGCCAGACCTTCTGCCTCGCCAAGCTCGACATCGACCGCCTCGGTGCGATCAACGATGCCCATGGCTATGCCGTCGGCGACGCCGTGTTGCGCGCCGTGGCGCAAGAGGCGCTGCAGCAGGTGCGCGCCTCCGACGTGCTGGCGCGCTGGGGCGGCGAGGAGTTCATGCTGATGCTGCCCGACACGCGCGCATCGCTGGTGCGCGGCGGCCTCGAGAGGCTGCAGCAGCGCATCGCCGCGCTGCGCATCGTGCACGGCAGCCAGACGCTGAGCGTGACGCTGTCGGCCGGCCTCGCCGAGCGCCACGCCGGCGAGTCGATCGAGCAGACGATCGAACGCGCCGGCGTCGCGCTGGCCGAGGCAAAGCTGACGCGCGGCCGCACGGCGGCCGAGACGACATGGCCGCCCGGGACCTACGCGGCCAACGTGCATGCGATGCGCGCGGTGCGGCGCTGAAGCGGCCGCCGGAACCTTGATTCGCGCAGACTCACTCTCGGCCGGCGTCCTTCCAGCCCGCCGCCGCACGCGATGTGGCTCCTGATCCTCGAGGCGCTGTTGGCGCTCGCACTGCTGGTCTTCATCGTCGCGTGGACGATGTCCGGGCGCCGGCGCAGCGAGGAAGCCACGCCCGAAGCGCCGCCGGACGACCCGCACCGGCGCTGAGCGCCGCACCGTCGCGCCGTCACGCCGTCATGCCGTCATGCCGTCATGACCGCCCGGCCGGCCGGGCCGCTACTGCAGCAGCCCCGGGTAGACGAGCTGGAACTCCGGCACCTCGGCTTCGAAGGCGCGCGCGTCCTCGGTCACGCACAGATAGGTGCCGCGCATCTGGCCGTGCGGCGTGTCGATGCGCGTGAAGCTCGTGTACTCGAATTGCTCGCCGGGCTTCAACACCGGCTGCTGCCCGACGACGGCGAGGCCGCGCACCTCTTCCTGCCGGCCCTCGGCGTCGGTGATGATCCAGTGGCGCGCCACCAGCTGCGCCGTCACCTCGCCGGAATTGCGGATCGTCACCGTGTATGCGAAGGCGAACGGGCCTTCGGGCGGCTCGGACTCCTCTTCGAGGAACTGCACGCGCACCTCGCAGGTGAAGCTGGCGGCGGCGCCGGCGCCTGCGGAGGTGGCTTTCGATGAGCTGGGCATGCGGGCCAGTCTAGTGCAGTGCCCGGTTCCCGCAGGCGCGGACGAAATCGAACGCTGCGCTGGTGCGCCGACGGTCGCCTGCCGGCGCGGGCGGCTGCGCAGCGGCCGTGCGGCGGCCGGCGGCTGTCCAGCGGCGCTATGCGGGCCCCGCGAGCAGCCGCTCGAAGACGTCGGGCGGGCCCATCTGGCCACCCTTGAGGATCAGCTCCAGGCCGTCGAGCCGCGGCTGGTCCGCGCACAGGCGCAGCAGCGCGACGCCCGGTGCGAGCGTGCCGGCCCAGCGCAGCGCCCAGGGATCGAGCGCGCGCAGCGCGAAACTCGAGGTGTCGCCGCCGGCCACGCCGATGCGGCGCACGTGCGGCGCACCCTCGAGCACGCGCGCGAGCAGGCGGCCGCAGGCCATGGCGACGTCGATCGGCGGCTGCGGCTCGCCCGCCGGCGCGCTGGTGCGGGCCAGCACCGGGCGGCCCTGGCGCAGCAGCGCCACGCAGCGCGCCGCCGACGCGTCGGCAGGCTGGCCACCTGCCAGCAACGACGGCACGTGCAGCTCCACCGTCTCGAAGTGAGGTGCCGCGTGCGCCACCTGCGCCGCACTGACGGGCGAAAGGCTCCCGGCCAGCACGAAGACGGGCCCGGCGGCCGGCGCCACGTGCACCTCGGGCGGGCTCGCCAGGCCCTCGGCGCGCCACTGCGCGATGAGCGCCTGCGCGACGCTGCTGGCGCCGAGCGCCAGCAGAGGGCGACGTTGCGCGCGCCGCCAGAGCAGGCGGCCGATGCGCGCCAGGTGTTCATGGCGCGTCGTGTCGAAGAGCACCGCCCGCGGAAGCTCGCGGCCGCCGCGCCGCGGCGGCGCATCGGCGAGCGTCGCCGCCATGGCGGGAGCGGCGGGCGTGGCGTCGGCCGCCGAGCCGCGGGCCGCATCGGCTGTCGCATCGACCGCTGAATCGACCGCTGAATCGACCGCCGCGCCAAGATCCGCACCAAGGGCCGCATCAAGAGCCGCATCGAGGGCCAGGTCGTCGGCCGCATCGAGCAGCCTGAGGTCGATGTGGGCCATGTCGGCCAGGCCTTGCGCGGCCAGGTGTCGCCGCAGGTCGGCCTCGTGCATCGGCGTCACCGGGTGGCGGCTCATCGTCGGATGGCGGTCGATGCGCAGCACGTCGCCACCGGCCGCCGCCGAGGCGAACAGCGTCGCGAAGGCGCAGAAGCGCCCGAGGCTGGGCTGGCCGCCCACCACCGGCACCCAATGCTGGTGGGCGGCGGCACGCAGCGCCTGCAGGCCGACGGCGAGGTTGCCCACCGCGGGCGCGCTGTCGAAGGTGGAGCAGCACTTGTAGTGCGTGACGGGCGCGCCCAGCGCCTCGAACCAGGCCGCTACCGGTGCCAACTCGGCGCGCATGGCCGCGGGGGCCAGGGCGCGAGCGGTGCCGGCGATGCCGAGCGCGTCGAGTTCACCGGCGCGCGCCAGCTGCGCCGCCGTGGGCACGCGCGCGAAGAGCAACGTGCGCAGGCCAGCGCTCGCCACCGTGGCCAGCGTGTCGGAGGCGCCGGTGAAGTCGTCGCCGTACCAGGCCAGGCGCAGCATCGCGGCGGCCAGCTCTTCAGTGCGGCAGGCGGCCGAAGAAGTCGAGCGCGGCGCGCAGTTCCGGCGCGTGCACCGCCGCTGCCTGCAGCGACTCGCGCGCCCGCCAGGCCGCCCAGGCCTGGCGGATGCTGGCCACGCCGGCGGCGGCGCCCATCGGGTGCGCGAGGATGCCGCCGCCGCACATGAAGAGCAGGTCGCCGCCGGGCACCGCGTCGAGCGTCAGCGGCAGCGTGCCGGCCCATTGCCCGGAGCTGAAGGCCGGCATGACGATGTCGGCGGCATCGGCCGGGTCGGCCAGCGGCGTCAGGCATTCGCGGGCCGATTCGCGCACCTCGTCGTCGGCCTGCGCGAACTTGCCGCCCAGGCCGTGCACGTGCAGGTGGTCGACACCGGCCAGCCGCCAGAGTGCGGCATAGGCCTGGAATCCGACGCCCAGCGCCGGGTGTCGCGCCCACATGCCGTAGCCGTTGCGGTGGCCGTGCAGTTGCAGGTCGGTGTGGCGGCGCAGCGCCTGCACCGAGGCCGGGCCGGTCCAGTTCAGGCTCACCATCGCGCAGCAGCCGCCCTCGCGCTGCAGCAGCTCGGCGTGGCGCAGCATGGCGTCGTGCTCGTCGCTGATGTTGACGGCCACGATCACCGTCTTGCCCGTCGCCTCGCGGTGCGCGCGCACCGCGGCCATCACGGCGCGGATGCGCTCGGCGACGGGCGCATGCTCGGGGTCGCCGCAGCACTCGTCGTCCTTGATGAAGTCGACGCCGGCGCGGGCGAGCTCGGCCACCAGCGCGCCGGTGTCGGCGGCCGAGAGGCCGACGTTCGGCTTGATGATCGTGCCGACCAGCGGCCCCTCGGCCACGCCGGCCGCGGTGCGCGTGCCGGCCACGCCATGGCGCGGGCGCTCGAAACGGGCGCGCAGCGCGGGCGGCAGCTGCAGCCGCTCGAGCCTGAGGCCGGTGGTCTCGCCGAGGTCGAAGAGGTTGCCCGCCACGGTGGCGGCGAGCGTGGGCAGGTTGCGGCCGATGTTGGCGAGCGGGAAGTCGACCTCGATGCGCGCGCGGCGGTACGGGCCGGCCGGGCCTGCGCACATGTGCTCGCGCTGCAGCCAGGCGCTGGGCAGGCTGGGCGCGGGCAGCGGCCCCAGCTCCTGCAGCGAGTGCACCTTCGCGCGGCTGCGCGCGCGCAGCGTGTCGGTCTCGCCGGCCACGCGCACGAAGGTGCCGCTGCTCTGTTCGCCGGCCAGCACCTCGGCCACACGGGCCGGATCGAGCGGCGTCTCGATGAGGTAGGTGGCGCGCAGCGTGTCGCGGATCATGGGACGAGCCTTGCCGCCTTGCGCGGCGGCAGGACGATCTTCAAAGTACACGAAGCGGCCATTCTCGCCCCACCTCGCCCGCCCGTGCAGACGCGAAAGCCCGCCCCCTCGGCGCGCGCGAGGTCGGCCTCGTGGTGGCGGATCGACGGCTCGCTGCTGAAGCAGCACCCGGATCTCGTCGGGCCTGCCCTGAGATCCGGGAGCCCGGCTTCCTAGAATCGCGCGCATGAGCCGCACCTACCGCATCGCCCCGAGCCTGCTTTCCGCCGACTTCGCGCGCCTGGGCGAGGAGGTGCGCGCCGTGATCACGGCCGGCGCCGACTGGCTGCACTTCGACGTCATGGACAACCACTACGTGCCGAACCTCACCTTCGGCCCGATGGTCTGCCAGGCGCTGCGCCCGCACAGCACGGTGCCGATCGACGTGCACTTGATGGTGCAGCCGGTCGATGCGCTGGCGAGCGCCTTCGCCAAGGCCGGCGCCGACCTCGTCAGCTTCCACCCCGATGCGAGCACGCATGTCGATCGCACGCTGCAGCTCATCCGGGCCGAAGGCTGCCAGGCCGGCCTCGTCTTCAACCCGGCGGCGCCGCTGGACGTGCTGGAGTGGGTGATCGACAAGGTCGACCTCGTGCTCGTGATGAGCGTCAACCCCGGCTTCGGCGGCCAGGGCTTCATCGACTCGGCGCTGCGCAAGGTGGAGCGCGCGCGCCGCCTCATCGAGAGCTCGGGCCGCGACATCCGGCTCGAGGTCGACGGCGGCATCAAGGTCGACAACATCCGCCGCGTGGCCGATGCCGGTGCCGACACCTTCGTCGCCGGCAGCGCGATCTTCGGCCAGCCCGACTACGGCGCCGTGATCGGCGCGATGCGTCGGGCGCTGGCCGGAGCCTGAAGAGCCTGCGAACGAATCATCCACGGCTGATTCATTCACAGGCTCTGAGCGCGCCGGCGGGTCCGGTCCTTCGGGCGCGCCGGATCCATCGGCCGGCCGGGCCGGCGCTTCCGTGCCGCCCGCCGCTCAGGCCGTGCGGTCGATGCGTCGCGCCAGTACCACCGCCGTGGTCGTCTTCGTGACGCCGTCGATGGCGCCGATCTCGTCGAGCAGCGCGTCGAGCCGCGTCGTGTTTTCGGCCCGCAGCAGAGCCAGGTAGTCGAACTCGCCGCTCACCGAGCAGAGCTGGCGCAGCTCGGGCAGAGCCGCCAGCCGCAAGGTTACGTCGCGCGCCGACTTCGGGCTCGTCGTGATGCCGACATAGGCCTCGACGCCACGCTCGCCCGCGTCCGCCGCCAGGCGCACGGTGAAGCCGACGATGACGCCTTCGCACTGCAGCCGCGCCAGCCGCGCCAGCACCGTGGTGCGGGCGACGCCGAGCCTGCGCGCCAGATCGGCGGCCGAGCTGCGGGCGTCGGCCTGCAGCAGGGCGAGCAGCCGGCGGTCGAGGTCATCGAGGGTCATCGCCGCTCCGCGCATCGGCGCATCCGAAGGCGGACCGGCCGCCGCCCAGGCCGGGTGGCGAGCCATCCCCGCCGCGCCAGCCAATGTGCGGCGCATTGCACGCCCGTGCGGCGGGCGCTTGCGCGTCACCCGCCTTTGAGGTCACAGTTCGACTCCGGGAGGCGTCATTTCTTCGCGCGCGACAGGAGAGATCGCACAGCGAGACCACCGATGACGCTGCGAGGGTGAGTGCATGCTCTACAGGGAAGTCGAGATCTTCAACGGCGATCGTTACCGGGTGCCGCAGTGCATACAGCGCATCGACCACCGCGCCACGCATGGCTGGCAGCTGCGCTACGGCGGTACGCGCCTGTTCTCCGACGGCAGCAAGGACGGCAGCGGCGCCGAAGCCGCGCTGGCGCTGGCTACGAGGGAGCTGCTGCGCCGCATCGGCACGCTCGAAGCGCCGACAACGCTGCAGAGCGCGCCGAGCGCCAACAAGGCGAGCGGGCTGCCGCCGGGCATCTCGGGGCCGATCGTGCGCGGGCGCGCCGGCGGGCGGGCGCGCGATTGCAGCCTCGCGGTGCTGCTGCCGCGCTTCGGCGAGGCGGCGCGGCGGCGATCGGTCTACATCGCCACCGAGGGCACCTTCACGCAGGCCAAACTGCGCGCGGCGGTCAAGCGGGCGGTGGCTATGCGCGCCGAGGCCGAGGAGGCCTACCGCAAGGCGGCCACGCGCGCGCGCCGGGCCGAGGCCAAGGTGATCAGGGCGATGCTTCTCGCGGGCGAGTTTCGCCGGCGCGCGCCACGCGAAGCAAAGAAGGCGGCCTGAAGCCGATTCGACGAACATCGCCGTCATTTTGACGAGATGCGCAGCCGTTTCGACGGAAGCGCCGTTTCTTTCGTCAGTGCCTCTCTCTAGACTGCGCCGTTGCGAAACCCGCGACGAAGAGGCATCGAATGCGCATCGCACTGCTTGGCGCCGGCCACATCGGCCAGACCATCGCCCGCCTGCTGCAACGCAGCGGCGACTACCAGGTGACCGTGGTCGACCGCAGCGCGCAGGCGCTGCAGCTGCTCGCCGCCGACGGGCCGAGCGCGCCGGCCACGCGCGTCATCGACACCGGCGACGCCGGCGCTCTGCGCCAGGCGCTGCAGGGCCATGACGCGGTGCTCAACGCGCTGCCGTACCACCTCGCTACGCTGGCCGCGAGCGCGGCGCGCGAGGCGCGCTGCCACTACTTCGACCTCACCGAGGATGTCGCGGCCACGCGCGCCATCGCCCGGCTCGCCGAGGGCGCCGCGACGGCATTCATGCCGCAGTGCGGGCTCGCGCCGGGCTTCATCGGCATCGTCGCGCACCACGTGGCGCAGGGCTTCGAGACCCTGCACGACGTGAAGATGCGCGTCGGCGCGCTGCCGGCCTTCCCGACCAACTCGCTCAAGTACAACCTGACGTGGAGCGTCGACGGGCTCATCAACGAGTACTGCCACCCCTGCGAGGCCATCCGCGAGGGCCAGAACATCGAGGTGCTGCCGCTCGAGGGGCTGGAGCACTTCTCGCTCGACGGCACCGAGTACGAGGCCTTCAACACCAGCGGTGGCCTGGGCACGCTTTGCGAGACGCTCGCCGGCCGCGTGCGCAACCTCGACTACAAGAGCGTGCGCTACCCTGGCCACCGCTTCCTGATGAAGATGCTGCTCGAGGAGCTCAACCTCAACAAGGACCAGGAGACGCTGAAGGAGATCATGCGCCGCTCGATCCCGAGCACGATGCAGGACGTGGTGCTGGTCTTCGTCACCGTCAGCGGCATGAAGCGCGGCTCGCTCGTGCAGGAGGTGTTCGCGCGCAAGATCTTCGCCGAGCGCGCGCCCGCCGACGGCGGCGAGCCGCTGTCGGCGATCCAGATCACGACGGCGGCCGGCATCTGCGCGGCGCTGGATCTCTTCCGCGAAGGCAGGCTGCCGCAGCACGGCTTCATCCGCCAGGAGCAGGTGGCGCTGCCCGACTTCCTCGCCAACCGCTTCGGCAGCGCCTACCAGCAGAGCCGGCAGGTGCAGAGCATCGGCTGAGGCTTGCCGAGCGCGCGGGTGCACCCCCGGGTCTCGAGCCGGCCGCGTCGAAGACGCAGATGGCCGCTCGGTCAGCGGGCGAGCCGCCTGCGCTACCCTCGCTGGCCATGCGGCTCGCCCCCTCCACGCTGCACGCCCTGCGTGCCGCCATCATCGACCTCGACGGCACGCTCGTCGATACCGTGGGCGACTTCGACGTTGCCTTGCGCGCGATGACGGCCGACCTGGGCTTGCCTGCGGTGCCGCGAGCCTTCATCGGCAAGACGGTGGGCAAGGGCTCCGAGCATCTCATCACGCGCACGCTGGCCGAGGTGGGCGCGCCGGCCTCGCTGTACGACGAAGCCTGGGCGCGCTACCAGCACCACTACCGGCTGATCAACGGCCGGCACTCCGAGGTCTTCCCCGGCGTGCGCGAAGGGCTGGCGGGGCTCGCCGGGCGGGGCTGGCGACTCGTGTGCCTGACCAACAAGCCGGGCGCGTTCGCGCGACCGCTGCTCGAGGCGAAGGGGCTGGCGCCGTACTTCGCGCATGTCTTCGGGGGCGACGCCTTCGCGCGCAAGAAGCCCGACCCGCTGCCGCTGCTCGAGGCCTGCCGCACGCTCGGCCTTGCGCCGGGGTGCGTGCTGATGGTCGGGGACTCGAGCAACGACGCCGCCGCCGCGCGCGCCGCCGGCTGCCCGGTGGTGCTGATGAGCCACGGCTACAACCATGGCGAGCCGGTCTCGGCCGTCGATGCCGACGCCGTCTTCGACCGGCTGGACGAGCTGCTGCCGCTCCTGGCGTCTGCGGCGCCCGGCGGCGCCGCTACTGCTGGCCCGGCGAGGTGACCGGCCGCACCTCGCGGCCGAGCAGCGCTTCCTTCAGGCTGGCATCGACGGGCTGGCCGCCGAGCCAGATCAGCATCAGGGCCTGGAAGAACTCCGGCTCCTTGATCGGCGCTCCCTGCGGCTGGCCGTTGACGAGGATGACGGTGCCGGTGCCGGGGAGCCAGTCGATCGAGAAGTTCTCGCCCGCCGCGAGCTTCTTGCGCGACGAGAAGATCTCGGCCAGGCGCAGCGTGCCGGGGACCGAGCGGCTGAAGGTGTCCTTGGGCGCGTTGTCCTGCATGCCGCGCGTGAACAGGCGGCCGAGCTGCTCGGCATCGATGTCGCGCAGCATGACCACGTGCATGCGCTTCGGGCCGGAGGCGGCGAGCACCGCTTCGGGCGTGCCGGCCTTGGCGGACAAGTACAGCCCGGCCGAATAGACGCGCAGCACGAAGCGGTAGCGCACGCCCGCGCCGTTGAGTGCGAGGGCGGTGCCGCCGACATTGGCGGTGGTGGGCAGCTTGACGCCGCCGGCGTCGATCGTGCCGAGGGTGCCTTGTCCTTGTGCGCGCGCGGCCGGCGCCGTGAGCGTGGCCGTGGTCACGGCCACGGCCACGGCGAGGAAGGCGCCCGCGCCGAGCACGAGCGGGCGGCGACGGGCACGACGGATCGGGTGCATGGTGATTTCCCTCGAAGCAACCGGTGTGCCGCGCGCTGGCCGTGCTCCGGCGGGAGCACATGCGCCGGGCGCGGCCGCGGGCGCTGATAAGATCGTGCCCACGATGTGCTTGCCGGTCCATACCCCGATCGACGGCGCCGCCTCCACGGCAGCGCGGGGAGCTTGGCCCTGGCGTCGCTGGCGCAGCAACGTCTGACCCTTCGGGTCTGACCCCGCCAGCCGCGGCGGCTGTTTCGCAGGAAGCGCCTGCGCCGACCGCCCCGCCCGATCTCCCGCCCTGCCGCGGCCGCGCCGCCGGGGCCGCCCCGAGGAAAGCACCGTGATCACCGAACTCGAATTCAAGAGCCTGGCCGGCCAGGGCCACAACCGCATCCCGCTCATCGCCGAGGCCCTTGCCGATCTCGAGACGCCGCTGTCGCTGTACCTGAAGCTCGCTGGCGGCCGCCCCTTCAGCTTCCTGCTCGAGAGCGTGGTCGGCGGCGAACGATTCGGCCGCTATTCGTTCATCGGCCTGCCGGCTCGCACGATGATCCGCGCCACCGGCCGGGTCGCCGAGGTGATCACCGATGGCGCCGTCGTCGAGCGCTTCGAGGGCAACCCGCTCGAGTTCGTCGAGCGCTGGCAGGAGCGCCTGCGCCCGGCGGTTGCGGCCGGCCTGCCGCGCTTCTGCGGCGGGCTTGCCGGCTACTTCGGCTACGAGACGGTGCGCCACATCGAGCCCAAGCTCGCGAAGGTGCACAAACCCGCCGGCATCGGCACGCCCGACCTGCAGCTGCTGCTGACCGAGGAGGTGGCGGTCATCGACAACCTGTCCGGGCGCCTGTACCTCATCGTCTGGGCCGACCCCGGGCAGCCCGAAGCCTACTTCCGCGCGAGAAGGCGCCTGGGCGAGCTGGCCGACCAGCTGCGCTACAGCGTCACCGCCCCGACGGTGAAGCGCGGGCCGGCCTACCCCGTGGAGCGCGAGTTCGACAAGGCGGCGTACATCGCGGCGGTCCTGCGTGCCAAGGAGTACATCGCCGCCGGCGACCTCATGCAGGTGCAGGTCGGCCAGCGCCTGCGCAAGCGCTTCACCGGAAGCCCGCTGGCCCTGTACCGCGCGCTGCGCTCGCTGAATCCCTCGCCCTACATGTACTTCTACGACATGGGCGACTTCCAGATCGTCGGCGCCAGCCCCGAGATCCTGGTGCGCGAGGAACGTGTGCCCGAGAGCGCCGGCGGCGGGCGCAAGGTGACGATCCGCCCGCTCGCCGGCACGCGCCCGCGCGGCGCCACGCCCGAGGACGACGCGCGCCTCGAGGCCGAGCTGCGCGGCGACGAGAAGGAGCGCGCCGAGCACTTGATGCTCATCGACCTGGCGCGCAACGACATCGGCCGCATCGCGAGGATCGGCAGCGTGAAGGTCACCGACGAGTTCGCCATCGAGCGCTATTCGCACGTGATGCACATCGTCAGCAACGTCGAGGGCCTGCTGCGCGAGGGCGTGGGCCAGCTCGACGTGCTGCGCGCCACCTTCCCGGCAGGCACGCTCACTGGCGCGCCCAAGGTGCGGGCGATGGAGCTGATCGACGAGCTCGAGCCCGTGCAGCGCGGCATCTACGGCGGTGCCTGCGGCTACGTCAGCTTCGCCGGCGACATGGACCTGGCGATTGCCATTCGCACCGGCATCGTCAAGGACCAGGTGCTGTACGTGCAGGCCGCGGCCGGCGTGGTCGCCGACTCGGTGCCCGAGAAGGAGTGGCTCGAGACCGAGCACAAGGCGCGCGCGCTCGTGCGCGCGGCGGAACTCGTGGAGGAGGGGTTCTGATGTCCGCAAGCTCACTGCATTCGCCGCCCCCCGGCCGCACTGGCGGCCGCTTCGCAGCCTCGGGGGCGTCGGCCTCCCTTGGGGCGGCCCGGCGGGAGGCTTGACCATGCTGCTGATGATCGACAACTACGACAGCTTCACCTACAACCTCGTGCAGTACTTCGGCGAGCTCGGCGAGGACGTGCGCGTGTTCCGCAACGACGAGATCACCGTCGCCGGCATCGAGGCGCTGCAGCCCGAGCGGCTCGTGTTCTCTCCCGGCCCCTGCTCGCCGGCCGAGGCCGGCATCTGCGTCGAGGCGATCCGGCACTTCATGGGCAAGCTGCCCATCCTCGGCGTGTGCCTCGGCCACCAGGCGATCGGCGCGGCACTGGGCGGGCGCATCGTGCGCGCCAAGGTGCAGATGCACGGCAAGGCCAGCACCCTCGAGCACGACGGGCGCGGCGTCTACACCGGGCTGCCGCAGCGCTTCCGCGTCGTCCGCTATCACTCGCTGGTGATCGAGCGCGCGAGCTGCCCGCCGGCGCTGGAGGTCACGTCCACTGCCGAGGACGGCGAGATCATGGGCGTGCGCCACACCGAGCTGGCCGGCACGCCCGCGCCGCTGGAGGGCGTGCAGTTCCACCCGGAGTCCATCCTCAGCGAGCACGGGCATGCCCTGCTGGGGAACTTCCTGCGTCCGGCGCACTGACGCCTTGGACGACGACCACGAGAACCACCGAGAGGAGCCGCCCATGGCGATCAGCAACACCGAGGCGCTGGTGCGCGTCATCGAGCATCGCGAGATCTTCCACGACGAGATGCTGGCGCTGATGCGCCGCATCATGAGCGGCGAGATGAGCCCGGTGATGATCGCCGCGATCACGATGGGCTTGCGCGTCAAGAAGGAGACCATCGGCGAGATCGCGGCGGCGGCGCAGGTGATGCGCGAGTTCGCCACGCCGGTGGCGGTGGCCGACCGCACGCATCTCGTGGACATCGTCGGCACGGGCGGCGACGGCTCGCACACGTTCAACATCTCCACGGCTTCCATGTTCGTTGCCGCGGCGGCCGGCGCGCGCGTGGCCAAGCACGGCGGGCGCAGCGTCTCCTCGACCTCGGGCTCGGCCGACGTCCTCGAGGCTCTGGGCGCCTTCATCGGGCTGAAGCCGGAGCAGGTGGCGCAGTGTCTTGCCGAGACGGGGATCGGCTTCATGTTCGCGCCCAACCACCATTCGGCGATGAAGCACGCGGCGCCGGTGCGCAAGGAGCTGGGCGTGCGCACGATCTTCAACATCCTCGGCCCGCTCACCAACCCGGCCGGCGCGCCGAACCAGCTGCTGGGGGTGTTCCACCCCGACCTGGTGGGCATCCAGGTGCGCGTGCTGCAACGCCTGGGCAGCGAGCACGTGATGGTCGTCTACGGCATGAACGGCATGGACGAGGTGTCGCTGTCGGGCGAGACCTTGGTCGGCGAGCTCAAGGCGGGCGAAGTGCGCGAGTACGTGGTGCACCCGAGCGACTTCGGGCTGCCGGTGTACGACTCGCGCGTGCTGCGGGTGGCCGACCAGCAGGAGTCGGTGCAATGTATCCAGCGGGCGCTCGCCAACGAAGACGGGCCGGTGCGCGACGTGGTGCTGCTCAACGCCGGTGCCGGGCTCTATTGCGCCGGCGTGGCCGCTTCGGTGGCCGAGGGTGTGAAGCGCGCACGCGAGGCGGTGGCTTCGGGTGCGGCGCTGGCCAAGCTTTCGCAGTTCGTGAGCGTGACGAACAAGTTCAGGCCGGCGGCCTGAGGCGGACCGGGCGGGAAGGGAGCGCGACCATGTCCGACATCCTGCAGCGCATCGTCGCCGTCAAGCGCGAGGAAATCGCGGCCGGCCGCGCGAAGCGCTCGCTCGCGAGCTGGCGCGAGGAGGCCGAGTCGGCCGATGCGCGCCGCGGGCTGCGCGACTTCGAGGGCGCCCTGCGCGCCAGGCTGCAGGCCGGCGAGAGCGCCGTGATCGCCGAGGTCAAGCGCGCCAGCCCGAGCAAGGGCATCCTGCGCGAGCATTTCGTGCCCGCCGAGATCGCGGCCAGCTACGCGCGGCACGGCGCCGCTTGTCTGAGCGTGCTCACCGACGTGTCGTTCTTCCAGGGCGACGCGCGGTATCTCGGCCTGGCGCGGGCGGCATGTGCGCTGCCGGCGCTGCGCAAGGACTTCATCGTCGACGAGTACCAGGTAGTGGAGGCACGCGCGATCGGTGCCGATGCCATCCTGCTCATCGTCGCCTGCCTCGACGACGCGCAGATGGCCGATCTGGAGGCCTGTGCCCATGCGCTCGGCCTGGCCGTGCTCGTGGAGGTACACGACGGCGACGAACTCGAGCGCGCGCTGCGCCTGAATACGCCGCTCGTGGGGGTCAACAACCGCAACCTGCGCACCTTCGAGGTCTCGCTGCAGACGACCGTCGACCTGCTGCCGCGGGTGCCGGCCGACCGGCTGCTGATCACCGAGTCGGGCATCCTCGGCCCCGACGACGTGCGGCGCATGCGCGCCGCCGGAATCGGCGCCTTCCTCGTCGGCGAGGCTTTCATGCGAGCGTCCGACCCCGGGCTGGCGCTGGCAGCGCTGTTCGCTTGAGCGGTTCCGCCGGGACGCTGTCGGGCTACCGGCCCATTGGCTCTGTCCCGTTGACGATATGACAAAGTGTGCGACTACTCACCTGCGACACTCCGTCCGACGGGCCGCACGCGGACCCGGCCGATCGGCGCCGGCAGCGCGAGGGCGTGCCAGGGCGCTGGAAGTCAAGACGGCTGGCGGGCAAGCGGTCCAGGAGTGGCGCGCGGTCCACCCTCCGGGCGCTGCTATACTTGCGGGTTCTCCCTGGAGGGGTGCCCGAGTGGCTAAAGGGGGCAGACTGTAAATCTGTTGGCTTACGCCTACGCTGGTTCGAATCCAGCCTCCTCCACCAACCGGCTTCGTCAGTGGTTTCGATCGTGCCTTCGTCAGCGCCCGCGGGAGTAGTTCAATGGCAGAACCTTAGCCTTCCAAGCTAATGACGCGGGTTCGATTCCCGTCTCCCGCTCCAGCTTCTTCTCGCCTTCGCACCCCATCGCTGTCGTTACCGGTCTGTCCTCAGCGCGCTCCTCGTGCCCGACGCCAGACCCGTACCGATGCCCATGTGGCTCAGTGGTAGAGCACTCCCTTGGTAAGGGAGAGGTCGCGCGTTCGATCCGCGCCATGGGCACCATTCATCGACGTCGTATTTTCTGATCTCGTCATTCGTATTCAGCCAGGAGTCCGAAGATGGCAAAGGGCAAGTTCGAGCGCAAGAAGCCGCACGTGAACGTGGGCACGATCGGTCACGTGGACCATGGCAAGACGACGCTGACGGCGGCGATGACGTCGGTGCTGGCGGCCAAGTTCGGTGGCGAGGCGAAGGCGTACGACCAGATCGACGCGGCGCCCGAGGAGAAGGCGCGCGGCATCACGATCAACACCGCGCACGTGGAGTACGAGACGAGCAAGCGGCACTACGCGCACGTGGACTGCCCGGGGCACGCCGACTACGTGAAGAACATGATCACCGGTGCGGCGCAGATGGACGGCGCGATCCTGGTGGTGAGCGCGGCCGACGGCCCGATGCCGCAGACGCGCGAGCACATCCTGCTGGCGCGCCAGGTGGGCGTGCCCTACATCATCGTGTTCATGAACAAGTGCGACATGGTGGACGACGCCGAGCTGCTCGAGCTGGTGGAGATGGAGGTGCGCGAGCTGCTGACCAAGTACGAGTTCCCCGGCGACGACACGCCCATCATCAAGGGCAGCGCCAAGCTGGCGATGGAAGGCGACAAGGGCGATATGGGCGAGCAGGCGATCATGCGGCTGGCCGATGCGCTCGATAGCTACATCCCGACGCCCGAGCGGGCCATCGACGGCACGTTCCTGATGCCGGTGGAGGATGTGTTCAGCATCTCCGGGCGCGGCACGGTGGTGACGGGTCGGGTGGAGCGCGGGGTGATCAAGGTCGGCGAGGAGATCGAGATCGTGGGCATCCGCGCGACGCAGAAGACGACGTGCACGGGCGTGGAGATGTTCAGGAAGCTGCTCGATCAGGGGCAGGCCGGCGACAACGTGGGCATCCTGCTGCGCGGCACGAAGCGCGAGGAGGTGGAGCGCGGGCAGGTGCTGTGCAAGCCGGGCAGCGTGAAGCCGCACACGCACTTCACGGCGGAGATCTACGTGCTGAGCAAGGAAGAGGGGGGGCGGCACACGCCGTTCTTCAACAACTACCGGCCGCAGTTCTACTTCCGCACGACGGACGTGACGGGGGCGGTGGAGTTGCCCAAGGACAAGGAGATGGTGATGCCCGGGGACAACGTGAGCATCACGGTCAAGCTGATTGCGCCCATCGCGATGGAGGAGGGGCTGCGCTTTGCGATCCGCGAGGGCGGGCGCACGGTGGGCGCCGGCGTCGTGGCCAAGATCATCGAGTGAGGTCTTCCGTAGGGGTATAGCTCAATTGGCAGAGCGTCGGTCTCCAAAACCGAAGGTTGGGGGTTCGATTCCCTCTGCCCCTGCCACCTGACCTCGTTCGCGCTCGTTTGCCCACCCGATTGCCCTAGCGGCCTGGCCCAGGCCCTCCGAAAGCGGCCCGCAGGCGCCCAGACGCGCGTTGCGGGCTTCGTTCCTGAAGCACTTCATGTCCAACCCTACGACCGTCGATACCGTCTCCACCGGCGCAGACAAGGCCAAGCTCGCCGGAGCGGTGCTGCTGCTCGTCGGCGGCATCGCGGCGTTCTATGTGCTGGGCAAGCAGGACTTGTGGCTGCGCGTGCTGGCACTGCTGGCGCTGATCGCGGCCGCGGTGGCGGTGTTCTTCACCTCCGAGCCGGGCAAGCAGCTCATCGCCTTCGGTCGCGACTCGGTGCGCGAGGTCAAGAAGGTCGTCTGGCCCACCCGCAAGGAGGCCGTGCAGATGACGGGCTACGTCTTCGCCTTCGTCTTCGTCATGGCGCTCTTCCTGTGGCTCACCGACAAGACGCTGGAGTGGGCGCTGTACGACCTCGTCCTGGGCTGGCGCCGTTGAAGGACAAGGGAACAAGACCATGAGCGATCAAGTTCAACCCGCCTTCTCCATGAGCACCCAGGGCAACAAGCGCTGGTACATCGTGCATGCCTACTCCGGCATGGAGAAGGCCGTGGAGCGCAACCTGCGCGAGCGCATCGACCGCGCCGGCATGCAGGACAAGTTCGGCCGCATCCTCGTGCCCACCGAAGAGGTGGTGGAGCTGAAGAACGGCAAGAAGAGCGTCACCGAACGCCGCATCTACCCGGGCTACGTGCTCGTCGAGATGGAGATGGCCGACGACACCTGGCACCTCGTGAAGCACACGAGCAAGGTCACCGGCTTCATCGGTGGCGCGCGCAACCGCCCGGCCCCGATCTCCGAGGCCGAGGTGGCCAAGATCGTGAGCCAGATGCAGGAAGGCGTGGACAAGCCCAAGCCCAAGGTCGAGTGGACCGTCGGCGAGCTCGTGCGCGTCAAGGAAGGTCCCTTCACCGACTTCAACGGTGCGGTCGAAGAGGTCAACTACGAGAAGAGCAAGGTGCGCGTGTCGGTCACCATCTTCGGGCGCGCGACGCCGGTGGAGCTCGACTTCGCGCAGGTCGAGAAGGTTTGAGTCCCGTGGCGCGCCGTCCCGACCCCGGCACGCCGACTCCATCAGGGTCGATCGACGAGGAGATCGCGCAAGCGGTCGTCTGAACTCGGCAGGAGCCATTCATGGCAAAGAAGATCGTCGGCTTCATCAAGCTGCAAGTCCCGGCGGGCAAGGCGAACCCATCGCCCCCCATCGGCCCCGCCCTCGGCCAGCGCGGGCTGAACATCATGGAGTTCTGCAAGGCGTTCAACGCGCAGACCCAGGCGGGCTATGAGCCCGGCATGAAGCTGCCGGTGATCATCACGGCGTTCGCCGACAAGAGCTTCACCTTCATCATCAAGTCGCCGCCGGCGACCGTGCTGCTGAAGAAGGCGGCCAAGATCGAGAAGGGCTCGGGCAAGCCGCACCTGGAGAAGGTGGGCAAAGTCACGCGGGCGCAGCTCGAGGAAATCGCCAAGATCAAGACCAAGGACCTCAACGCCGCCAGCCTCGACGCGGCGGTGAAGATCATCGCCGGCTCCGCCCGGTCGATGGGCCTGACCGTGGAAGGAGTCTGACGCCATGACGCAGCTCACCAAGAAGGCCAAGGCGCTGAAGGGCAAGGTCGACAGCGACAAGCTCTATGCGCTGGACGCCGCCCTCGCGCTGGTCAAGGAATGCGCGACCGCCAAGTTCGACGAGTCGATCGACGTCGCCGTGCAGTTGGGCATCGACGCCAAGAAGAGCGACCAGGTCGTGCGCGGCGCGGTCGTCATGCCTGCGGGCACCGGCAAGACCAAGCGCGTGGCCGTGTTCGCGCAAGGGCCCAAGGCCGAGGAGGCCAAGGCCGCCGGCGCCGACATCGTCGGCATGGATGACCTCGCCGCCGAGATCAAGGCCGGCAAGATGGACTTCGATGTCGTCATCGCCAGCCCGGACACGATGCGCGTGGTCGGCACGCTCGGCCAGATCCTGGGCCCGCGCGGCCTGATGCCGAACCCCAAGGTCGGCACCGTGACGCCCGACGTCGCCACGGCGGTGAAGAACGCCAAGGCGGGCCAGGTGCAGTTCCGCGTCGACAAGGCCGGCATCGTGCACGCGACGATCGGCCGCCGCTCGTTCGACGCCGACAAGCTCACGGCCAACCTGCGCGCCCTGCTCGACGGGCTGAACAAGGCCAAGCCGGCGAGCAGCAAGGGCATCTACCTGAAGAAGGTGGCCGTGTCTTCGACCATGGGCGTGGGCGTGCGGGTGGATACCGCAACGATCGCCGTCGCTGGGGCTTCGGCCTGACGCGAAGTGAATGATCGGCACGCGCGCTGAGTCTGGCGCGCGCGCCGGATGAGGATTTGGTGGGCCGCGGCCGGCACGAGAGTGCGGGCGGCGGGCCATCGAAGACCGCTGGCGGAGGTCGTCCCGCAAGGACGGGCTCCTTAATCACGAGGCCTCGCAGCGATGCGAGGCCCCGCGGCCAGCGCAGATGGCGGTCCCGCTGCGAACTGAAGAGCGTCTCTGGTGCCAGGGTTTCTTTTCGGATGAACAGAAGGTCGCTGATATCCAAGGTGTGTCGAAGGGGTGATGCCCGCCCGGGCGCCGCCGCGACGACACGTGATGTGTGAGGAGCCAGACCTTTGAGTCTCAACCGCAACGAGAAGGCAGCCGTGATCGAGGGTGTGTCCGCGCAGGTCGCGCGTTCACAGACCTTGGCGCTGGCCGAGTACCGTGGCCTCTCCGTGGAAAGCCTGAACAAGCTGCGCGTCGATGCGCGGGCCAAGGGCGTGTACCTTCATGTGCTGAAGAACACGCTCGCCCGCCGCGCCGTCGCCGGCACGCCGTTCGAGGTGGCCCAGGGTGCCATGGTCGGCCCGCTGATCTACGGCTTTTCGAGCGACCCGGTCGCCGCGGCGAAAGTCATCTCCGACTTCGCCAAGGGCAACGACAAGCTGGTGGTCAAGGGCGGCGCGTTCGCCGGCAAGGCACTGGATGCCAACGGGGTCAAGGCCCTGGCGTCCATCCCGAGCCGCGAGGTGCTGATCGCCCAGGTGGCCGGCCTGCTGAAGTCGCCCATCCAGCGCATGGCAGGCGTGCTGGCGGCCGTGGCCGAGAAGAAGCAAGCAGTCGCAGCCTGATGGCGCCGCGGCTCAACCACTGAACCAAATCTGTTCGAGGAACCCCAAATGGCATTCGACAAAGACAACTTCCTGTCCGCGATGGACAGCATGACGGTGATGGAACTCAATGACCTCGTGAAGGCCATCGAGGAGAAATTCGGCGTCTCCGCTGCCGCGATGGCCGCCCCCGCCGCCGGTGCTGGCGGCGGCGCCGCTGCTGCGGTGGTCGAAGAGAAGACCGAGTTCACCGTGATGCTGCTGGAGGCCGGCGCCAACAAGGTCAGCGTCATCAAGGCGGTACGCGAGATCACGGGCCTCGGCCTCAAGGAAGCCAAGGACCTGGTCGACGGCGCGCCGAAACCGGTCAAGGAAGCCATCCCCAAGGCCGACGCCGACGCGGCCCTGAAGAAGCTGGTGGACGCCGGCGCGAAGGCCGAGCTCAAGTAAGGCCGTCACTCCCAGGTGGTGCCGGCAGGCGCCGCCCGGGGGGCACCTGCAAGCGCGGCGCGCCGTGCTTGCAAGTGTTCCCTGATCCGACTGCAGGGAACGGGTTTGGTCGGGCTCCGGTGCAATGCCGGGGTTGTCCGCCAGCGGCAGGTAGTGGCCTGCCACCAAGCCTCGAACGCAACGTTCGAGAAGCCAGTCGCCGACGAGCCGAACCCCAGGGCCCAGGGTTCGGCTCTCGACACGGAGCTGTCCAATGGCGCAAGCAACCCCCTACACCTACACCGAGCGCAAGCGCATCCGCAAGAGCTTCGGCAAGCGCGAGGCCGTCCTGAACGTGCCTTACCTGCTGACGATGCAGCGCGACTCGTACGTCGCTTTCCTGCAGAAGGACGTGCCGCCCGCCAAGCGCAAGCCCGAGGGGCTGCAGGCGGCGTTCATCTCGGCGTTCCCGATCACGAGCCACAACGGGCTCGTGGAGATGAAGTTCATCGAATACAACATCGCCAAGCCGCCGTTCGACACGCGCGAGTGCCAGCAACGCGGCCTGACCTACGCCGCCGCCGTGCGCGCCAAGCTGCAGATGATCATCTACGACCGCGAGTCGCTGCCGCAGAAGGTCGTCAAGGAGATCAAGGAGCAGGAGGTCTACATGGGCGAGGTGCCGCTCATGACCGACTACGGTTCGTTCATCGTCAACGGCACCGAGCGCGTCATCGTCTCGCAGCTGCACCGCTCGCCGGGTGTGTTCTTCGAGCACGACAAGGGCAAAACGCACAGCTCGGGCAAGCTGTTGTTCAGCGCCCGCATCATTCCCTACCGCGGCTCGTGGCTCGACTTCGAGTTCGACCCCAAGGACATCCTGTACTTCCGCGTCGACCGCCGTCGCAAGATGCCGGTGACCATCCTGCTCAAGGCGATCGGCCTCAACCCCGAGCAGATCCTGGCGAACTTCTTCGTCAACGACAACTTCCGCCTCATGGACACGGGCGCGCAGCTCGAGTTCGTGCCCGAGCGCATGAAGGGCGAGGTCGCGCGCTTCGACCTCACCGACCGCGAAGGCAAGGTCATCGTCGAGAAGGACAAGCGCATCACCGCGCGCCACATCAAGCAGCTCGAGCAGAGCGACACGAAGTTCCTCTCCGCGCCGGAAGACTTCCTGGTCGGCCGCGTCATCGCGCGCAACCTGGTCGACGCCGACACCGGCGAGATCGTCGCCAAGGCCAACGAAGAGGTGACCGAGGCGCTGCTGAAGAAGCTGCGCGCCGCGGGCATCAAGGAGCTGCCCTGCCTCTACACGAACGAGCTGAACCAGGGCGCCTACATCAGCCAGACGCTGGCCAGCGACGAGACCGCTGACCAACTTGCCGCGCGCGTGGCCATCTACCGCATGATGCGCCCGGGCGAGCCGCCCACCGAAGACGCCGTGGAGGCGCTCTTCCACCGCCTCTTCTACAGCGAGGACACCTACGACCTCAGCCGGGTCGGGCGCATGAAGTTCAACGCCCGCGTCGGCCGCGACACGCCCGAGGGCAAGATGAACCTCAGCAACGAGGACATCCTCGACGTCGTGAAGATCCTCGTCGACCTGCGCAACGGCAACGGTGACGTCGACGACATCGACCATCTCGGCAACCGGCGCGTGCGCTGTGTCGGCGAACTGGCCGAGAACCAGTACCGCAGCGGCCTCGCGCGCATCGAGAAGGCGGTGAAGGAACGCCTCGGCCAGGCCGAGAGCGAGCCGCTGATGCCGCACGACCTGATCAACTCCAAGCCGATCTCCGCGGCGCTGAAGGAGTTCTTCGGGGCGAGCCAGCTCAGTCAGTTCATGGACCAGACCAACCCGCTGTCGGAAATCACGCACAAGCGGCGCGTCTCGGCCCTCGGCCCGGGCGGCCTGACACGCGAGCGTGCCGGCTTCGAGGTGCGCGACGTGCACCCGACGCACTACGGCCGTGTCTGCCCGATCGAGACGCCGGAAGGTCCGAACATCGGCCTCATCAACTCGCTGGCCCTGTACGCGCAGCTCAACGAGTACGGCTTCCTCGAAACGCCGTACCGCCGCGTCGTCGACGGCAAGGTCACCAACCAGATCGACTACCTCTCGGCCATCGAGGAAGGCAAGTACGTCATCGCGCAGGCCAACGCCAGCCTGGACAAGGACGGCAAGCTGATCGACGAGCTCGTCAGCGCACGCGAGAAGGGCGAGTCGGTGCTGCTCAGCCCCGAGCGCGTGCAGTACATGGACGTGGCGCCGACGCAGATCGTCTCGGTGGCCGCGTCGCTGGTGCCCTTCCTCGAGCACGACGACGCGAACCGCGCATTGATGGGCGCCAACATGCAGCGCCAGGCGGTGCCGGTGCTGCGCCCCGAGAAGGCGCTCGTCGGCACCGGCGTCGAGCGCGTCGCCGCGGTCGACTCCGGCACGGTGGTCACGGCGCGCCGCGGCGGCCTCGTCGACTATGTCGACACCAACCGCATCGTCATCCGCGTCAACGACGCCGAGACCTTCGCCGGCGAGGTGGGCGTCGACATCTACAACCTCATCAAGTACCAGCGCAGCAACCAGGACACCAACATCCACCAGCGGCCGATCGTCAAGCGCGGCGACAAGCTGGCCAAGGGTGACGTGATCGCCGACGGTGCCAGCACCGACCTCGGCGAGCTGGCGCTCGGGCAGAACATGCTGGTCGCCTTCATGCCCTGGAACGGCTACAACTTCGAGGACTCCATCCTCATCAGCGAACGCGTCGTCGCCGAAGACCGCTACACCTCGATCCACATCGAGGAACTGGTGGTGATGGCGCGCGACACCAAGCTGGGCAGCGAGGAGATCACGCGCGACATCCCCAACCTCAGCGAGCAGCAGCTCGCCCGGCTGGACGAGAGCGGCATCGTCTACATCGGCGCCGAGGTGAACCCGGGCGACGTGCTGGTGGGCAAGGTCACGCCCAAGGGCGAGACGACGCTGACGCCGGAAGAGAAGTTGCTGCGCGCCATCTTCGGCGAGAAGGCCAGCGACGTGAAGGACACGTCGCTGCGTGTCGACCAGGGCACCAACGGTACCGTCATCGACGTGCAGGTCTACACGCGCGAGGGCATCCAGCGCGACAAGCGCGCGCAGCAGATCATCGACGACGAGCTCAAGCGCTTCCGCCTCGACCTCAACGACCAGCTGCGCATCGTCGAAGCCGACGCCTTCGACCGCATCGAGAAGCTCCTCGTGGGCAAGAGCGCCAACGGCGGCCCGCAGAAGATCGCCAAGGGCACGGTCATCACCAAGGACTACCTGGCCTCGGTCGACAAGTACCACTGGTTCGATATCCGTCCGGCCGACGAGGACCTGGCCAACCAGCTCGAGAGCATCAAGAACAGCCTCGACCAGACGCGCCACAGCTTCGACCTCGCCTTCGAGGAGAAGCGCAAGAAGCTGACGCAGGGTGACGAGCTGCCGGCGGGCGTGCTCAAGATGGTGAAGGTCTACCTCGCCGTCAAGCGCCGACTGCAGCCGGGTGACAAGATGGCCGGGCGCCACGGCAACAAGGGCGTGGTGTCGAAGATCGTGGCGGTCGAGGACATGCCGTACATGACCGACGGCACGCCGGTGGACATCGTGCTCAACCCGCTGGGCGTGCCTTCGCGCATGAACGTGGGTCAGGTGCTCGAGGTGCACCTGGGCTGGGCCGGCAAGGGCATCGGCCAGCGTATCGGCGACATGCTGCAGGAGCAGACCCGGGTCGCCGAGCTGCGCAAGTTCTTCGACGAGCTCTACAACAAGAGCGGCGGCAAGACGGAGCGCCTGGACGAGATGTCCGACGACGACATCGTCGAGATGGCCACGAACCTGCAGAACGGCGTGCCGTTTGCGACGCCGGTCTTCGATGGCGCCGCCGAGTCCGAGATCCGCGGCATGCTCAAGCTCGCCTTCCCCGACGACATCGCAGCGCGCAAGGGGCTCACCGCCACGCGCACGCAGTGCGCGTTGCACGACGGACGCACCGGCGAGGCCTTCGAGCGCCCGGTGACGGTGGGCTACATGCACGTGCTGAAGCTGCACCACCTGGTCGACGACAAGATGCATGCGCGCTCCACCGGCCCGTACAGCCTGGTGACGCAGCAGCCGCTCGGCGGCAAGGCGCAGTTCGGTGGCCAGCGCTTCGGCGAGATGGAAGTGTGGGCGCTGGAAGCTTACGGCGCGAGCTACATCCTGCAGGAGATGCTGACCGTCAAGTCCGACGACGTGAACGGTCGCACCAAGGTGTACGAGAGCATCGTCAAGGGCGAGCACGCGATCGAGGCCGGCATGCCGGAATCGTTCAACGTGCTGGTCAAGGAAATCCGCTCGCTCGGCATCGACATCGAGCTCGAACGCAATTAAGGAAGGAAAAGGACAAGGACCATGAAGGGACTACTCGACCTTTTCAAGCAGTTCACTCCCGATGAGCATTTCGATGCCATCAAGATCGGCCTCGCCTCGCCGGAGAAGATCCGCAGCTGGTCGTTCGGGGAAGTGAAGAAGCCCGAGACCATCAACTACCGCACCTTCAAGCCGGAGCGGGATGGCCTCTTCTGCGCCAAGATCTTCGGCCCGATCAAGGACTACGAGTGCCTGTGCGGGAAGTACAAGCGCCTCAAGCATCGCGGCGTGATCTGCGAGAAGTGCGGCGTCGAGGTCACGCAAACCAAGGTGCGCCGCGAGCGCATGGGTCACATCGACCTCGCGGCGCCCTGCGCGCATATCTGGTTCCTGAAGAGCCTGCCCTCGCGCCTGGGCCTCGTGCTCGACATGACGCTGCGCGACATCGAGCGCGTGCTGTACTTCGAGGCCTACGTCGTCGTCGATCCGGGCATGACGCCGCTGAAGAAGTTCGCGATCATGAGCGAGGACGACTTCGAGGCCAAGCATGTCGAGTACGGTGACGAGTTCACCGCGCTGATGGGTGCCGAGGGCATCAAGAAGCTGCTGGAGGAGCTCGACATCGATGCGGAGATCGAGAAGATCCGCAACGACATGACCGGCTCCGAGCTGAAGATCAAGAAGAACAGCAAGCGGCTGAAGGTGCTGGAAGCGTTCAAGCGCAGCGGCATCCGCCCGAGCTGGATGGTGATGGAGGTGCTGCCGGTGCTGCCGCCGGACCTGCGCCCGCTGGTGCCGCTGGACGGCGGCCGCTTCGCCACGAGCGACCTGAACGACCTCTACCGCCGCGTCATCAACCGCAACAACCGCCTGGCGCGGCTGCTCGAGCTGAAGGCACCCGAGATCATCGTGCGCAACGAGAAGCGCATGCTGCAGGAGGCGGTGGATTCGCTGCTGGACAACGGCCGCCGGGGCAAGGCGATGACGGGCGCGAACAAGCGCGCGCTCAAGTCGCTCGCCGACATGATCAAGGGCAAGAGCGGCCGCTTCCGCCAGAACCTGCTCGGCAAGCGCGTCGACTATTCGGGCCGCTCGGTCATCGTCGTCGGCCCGACGCTCAAGCTGCACCAGTGCGGCCTGCCCAAGCTGATGGCCATCGAGCTGTTCAAGCCTTTCATCTTCAGCCGCCTGGAGGCGATGGGCATCGCCACCACCATCAAGGCGGCGAAGAAGGAGGTCGAGAGCGGCACGCCGGTGGTTTGGGACATCCTCGAAGAGGTGATCAAGGAGCACCCGGTGCTGCTGAACCGCGCGCCGACGCTGCACCGCCTGGGCATCCAGGCGTTCGAGCCGGTGCTCATCGAGGGCAAGGCGATCCAGCTGCACCCGCTCGTGTGCTCGGCGTTCAACGCCGACTTCGACGGCGACCAGATGGCCGTGCACGTGCCGCTCAGCATCGAGGCGCAGATGGAAGCGCGCGTGCTGATGCTCGCCTCCAACAACGTGCTCTTCCCGGCCTCGGGTGAGCCGTCGATCGTGCCGAGCCAGGACGTGGTGCTGGGCCTGTACTACGCCACGCGCGAGCGTGTGAACGGCAAGGGCGAAGGCATGATCTTCGCCGACCTGCTGGAGCTGCAGCGGGCGCTGGACAACGGTGTCATCGAGATCACGGCCCGGGTCAACGTCGTGCTCAGCGAGTGGAACCGCGACAAGGTCACCGGTGAGCTGACCGAGGATCGCAAGCTCGTCGACACCACGGTGGGCCGGGCGCTGCTGTCCGAGATCCTGCCGCGCGGCCTGCCCTTCGCGTTGATCAACAAGGCGCTGAAGAAGAAGGAGATTTCGCGCCTCATCAACGCGAGCTTCCGCAAGTGCGGCCTGAAGGACACCGTGGTCTTCGCCGACCGCCTGCTGCAGGCCGGCTTCCGCCTGGCCACGCGCGCCGGCATCTCGATCGCCATCGACGACATGCTGGTACCCAAGGAGAAGCCCGGCCTCATCGAGCGTGCCGAGAAGGAGGTGAAGGAGATCGAGCAGCAGTACGTCTCGGGTCTCGTCACCGCAGGCGAGCGCTACAACAAGGTCGTCGATATCTGGGGCAAGACCGGCGACGAGGTCGGCAAGGTCATGATGGGCCAGCTCTCGAAGGAGAAGGTGCTCGACCGCAACGGCAAGATGGCGGACCAGGAGTCGTTCAACTCCATCTACATGATGGCCGACTCGGGTGCGCGTGGCAGCGCGGCGCAGATCCGCCAGCTGGCCGGCATGCGCGGCCTGATGGCCAAGCCGGACGGCTCGATCATCGAGACGCCGATCACCGCGAACTTCCGCGAGGGCCTGAACGTCCTGCAGTACTTCATCTCCACGCACGGCGCGCGCAAGGGCCTGGCGGACACGGCGCTGAAGACGGCGAACTCTGGCTATCTGACGCGGCGTCTCGTCGACGTGACCCAGGATCTCGTCGTCACCGAAGAGGACTGCGGCACCCAGAACGGCATGAACATGCGCGCGCTGGTCGAAGGCGGCGAGGTCATCGAGTCGCTGCGCGACCGCATCCTCGGCCGCGTCACCGCGATCGAGGTGCTGCACCCCGAGACGCAGGAAGCGCTCCTCGAGGGCGGCCAGATGCTGGACGAGGACGCCATGGACATCCTCGAAGCGGCCGGTGTCGACGAAGTGAAGGTGCGCACGCCGCTCACCTGCGACACGCGTTTCGGCCTGTGCGCCAAGTGCTATGGCCGCGATCTCGGCCGCGGCGGCCTCGTCAACGTCGGCGAGGCGGTGGGCGTGATCGCCGCGCAGTCGATCGGCGAACCCGGCACGCAGCTGACGATGCGCACCTTCCACATCGGTGGTGCAGCCTCGCGCGCGGCGGTGGCCAACAGCGTCGAGGCCAAGAGCGACGGCATCGTCTCGTTCAACGCGACGATGCGCTACGTGATGAACAACAAGGGCGCGAAGGAGGGGAGCAAGGGCGAGCTCGTCGTCATCTCCCGCTCGGGCGAGATCATCATCGCCGACCAGCACGGCCGGGAGCGCGAGCGCCACAAGCTGCCGTACGGCGCCACGCTCAACGTGAAGGCCGATCAATCGGTGAAGGCCGGCACCGTGCTGGCCACCTGGGACCCGCTGACGCGGCCCATCATCACCGAGTTCGCCGGGCGCGCGAAGTTCGAGAACGTCGAGGAAGGCGTCACGGTCGCCAAGCAGGTCGACGAGGTGACGGGTCTTTCGACGCTCGTCGTCATCGACCCGAAGCGCCGCGGCGCGGCCAAGGTCGTGCGCCCGCAGGTGAAGCTGCTCGACGCCGCCGGCATCGAGATCAAGATCCCGGGCACGGACCACGCGGTGACGATCGGCTTCCCGATCGGCGCGCTGATCCAGGTGCGCGACGGCCAGGATCTCGTGCCCGGCGAGGTGCTGGCGCGCATCCCGATGGAAGGCCAGAAGACGCGCGACATCACCGGGGGTCTGCCCCGGGTCGCCGAGCTCTTCGAGGCGCGCAGCCCGAAGGACGTCGGCACGCTCGCCGAGATCACCGGCACCGTCAGCTTCGGCAAGGAGACCAAGGGCAAGAACCGGCTGCAGATCACCGACCACGAAGGCAAGGTGCACGAGGAGCTCGTCGCCAAGGAGAAGAACATCCTCGTGCACGAGGGCCAGGTCGTGAACCGCGGCGAGCTGGTCGTCGACGGCTCGGCCGACCCGCAGGACATCCTGCGCCTGCTCGGCATCGAGGAACTGGCGCGCTACATCGTCGACGAGGTGCAGGACGTCTACCGCCTGCAGGGCGTGAAGATCAACGACAAGCACATCGAGGTGATCGTGCGCCAGATGCTGCGCCGCGTGGCCATCGCGAACCCGGGTGACAGTGCCTACATCGCCGGCGAACAGGTCGAGCGCAGCGAGTTGCTGGACAAGAATGACGAGCTTCGCGCCGCGGGCAAGATCCCGGCCACGCACGCCGACGTCCTGCTGGGCATCACGAAGGCCTCGCTGTCGACCGACTCGTTCATCTCCGCCGCTTCGTTCCAGGAGACCACGCGCGTGCTCACCGAGGCCGCGATCATGGGCAAGCGGGACGAGCTGCGCGGGCTGAAGGAGAACGTCATCGTCGGCCGCCTGATCCCGGCGGGCACCGGCATGGCCTTCCACGAGGCGCGCAAGGCCAAGGAGGCGATGGACGAGAGCGAGCGTCGTGCCATCGCGCTGCAGGAAGCCGAGGAGTTGGCGGCCGTGCAGATGGCGCAAGTCGACGCCGCTGCGGCCACCGCGGGCGCAGGCGAAGCCGGCGAGTGACGGGCCGGCCGGCGTAGCGGCGTGGCGGGAAGCCGCGCGCCGCCCGCCAGACGAGACGAGGGGGCGGCGATCGGGCCGCCCCCTCTGCTTTGCGCAGGCCTCAGCCGTCTCGCCATGCCTCCGGCACCGCGATCGTCAGGCCGTGGAGGCGGGCGCGGCGGTGCAGCGCGAGCAGGGCCTTGTCGCGGGTGACGAGCCAGCGCGCCCGCTCGGCCAGTGCCAGATCGAGAAAGACCTGGTCGTCGACATCGCTGCAGGTGAGCCCGGCGCTCGCGCGTGGCGGCGGGTCGCAGCCGCGTGCAAGGCGATCGAACGCGGTGAGCACGGGCTCACCGGAGCGCACCCGCCGCGCCATCGCCGGGCGAAGGAGCACGTCGGCTAGTTCCGCGCGCATGCGTGGCGCCGCCAACCAGGCAAGGCTCCCGGCCTCGATGGCGGCGGCCAGAGGCGCGATGCGGCGATCGGCGAAGACGAGCCAGTCGAGCACGGCGTTGGTGTCGAGCACCACGCCGGGCGTGGCGGCGGGCGCCGGCAGCTCGTGCATGAAGGGTCCGGTTGCGGCGGAGGGCGGGGCGAATATAATGGAAGGCTTTTCACGATGTCAGGCGGCCAGAATCGGCAAACCCGAATTGGCGGCCCGGCGGCCCGGCTCCCGCTCATGCGCGAAAGTGCGGCACGACCGTACGCACGACCGTACGCACGGGTGCATCCAACAGAACCCCTCGGCCAAGGCTCGATCCATGCCCACCATCAATCAGCTCGTGCGACACGGCCGTGAGGCCGAAGTGACCAAGTCCAAGTCGCCGGCCATGCAGAACAGCCCGCAGCGCCGCGGCGTCTGCACCCGCGTCTACACGACCACGCCCAAGAAGCCGAACTCGGCCCTGCGCAAGGTGGCCAAGGTGCGCCTGACCAATGGTTTCGAGGTCATCTCGTACATCGGCGGCGAGGGCCACAACCTGCAGGAGCACAGCGTGGTGCTCGTGCGTGGCGGCCGCGTGAAGGACCTGCCCGGCGTGCGCTACCACATCGTGCGTGGCTCGCTCGACCTGCAGGGTGTGAAGGACCGCAAGCAGTCGCGTTCGAAGTACGGCGCCAAGCGCCCCAAGAAGGCGTAGCGCCTTCGGCAGACACGAGAGCCGGCCTGAAGGCCGGCCAAGCGAATCGGGCGGGGCCATGGTGGTTCCCGCCAGTAAGTGAGAGGCCCGTCCGCCGTGGCCTTTCGCGATGCAGCCAGACACACCGTCGGGCGGCATCAACTGAAGCAGCAGAAGGAAGTCTCCCATGCCACGTCGTCGCGAAGTCCCCAAGCGCGAGATCCTGCCCGATCCGAAGTTCGGATCGGTGGATCTCTCCAAGTTCATGAACGTCATCATGGAGTCCGGCAAGAAGGCCGTGGCCGAGCGCATCATCTATGGGGCGCTGGACCAGGTCGAGAAGAAGGCCAACAAGGACCCGCTCGAGATCTTCATGGTGGCGCTGAACAACATCAAGCCGATGGTGGAAGTGAAGAGCCGCCGCGTCGGTGGTGCGAACTACCAGGTGCCGGTGGAAGTGCGCCCGATCCGTCGCCAGGCGCTGGCGATGCGCTGGCTGAAGGAGAGCGCGCGCAAGCGCGGCGAGAAGAGCATGGCCGCGCGTCTGGCCAACGAACTGCTCGAAGCCAGCGAGGGCCGCGGCGGCGCGGTGAAGAAGCGCGACGAGGTGCACCGCATGGCCGAAGCCAACAAGGCGTTCTCGCACTTCCGTTTCTGACGACCGCGCGGCGCGCAGCCGCGGCTCAGGCGAACACCGGCTTTCGGCCGCCTCTACGGGTTGACCCCAACCCGAAGGCGGCCCCTGCATTTGGAGAAAGTTGATCATGGCCCGCAAGACCCCCATCGAGCGCTACCGGAACATCGGCATCAGCGCCCACATCGATGCAGGCAAGACCACGACCACCGAGCGCATCCTCTACTACACCGGCGTGAACCACAAGATCGGTGAGGTGCACGACGGCGCCGCCACGATGGACTGGATGGAGCAGGAGCAGGAGCGCGGCATCACCATCACGAGCGCGGCCACGACCTGCTTCTGGAAGGGCATGGACCTGTCCTACCCCGAGCACCGCATCAACATCATCGACACGCCCGGCCACGTCGACTTCACCATCGAGGTGGAGCGCAGCATGCGCGTGCTCGACGGCGCGTGCATGGTCTACTGCGCCGTCGGCGGCGTGCAGCCGCAGAGCGAGACCGTCTGGCGCCAGGCCAACAAGTACAAGGTGCCGCGGCTGGCGTTCGTCAACAAGATGGACCGCACCGGCGCCAACTTCTTCAAGGTCTACGACCAGATGAAGGCGCGGCTGAAGGCCAATCCGGTGCCCATCGTCATTCCCATCGGTGCCGAAGAGCAGTTCACCGGCGTGATCGACCTCCTCAAGATGAAGGCGATCGTCTGGGACGAGGCCTCGCAAGGCATGAAGTTCGAGTACCGCGAGATCCCGGCCGAGCTTATGGCCGACGCGACCAAGTGGCGCGAGAACATGGTCGAGGCGGCCGCCGAAGCCAGCGAAGACCTGATGAACAAGTACCTGGAGTCGGGCGAGCTGACCGAGGCCGAGATCCGCCACGGCCTGCGCACGCGCACCATCGCCACCGAGATCCAGCCGATGCTCTGCGGCACCGCGTTCAAGAACAAGGGCGTGCAGCGCATGCTCGATGCGGTGATCGAATTCATGCCCTCGCCCGTCGACATCCCGCCGGTGCCCGGCACGGACGAGGACGACAAGGAAGTCAGTCGCAAGGCCGACGACGGCGAGAAGTTCGCTGCGCTGGCGTTCAAGCTGATGACCGACCCGTATGTCGGCCAGCTGACCTTCGTGCGCGTCTACTCCGGCGTGCTGAAGTCGGGCGACTCGGTGTTCAACCCGATCCGCGGCAAGAAGGAGCGCATCGGCCGCATCCTGCAGATGCACGCCAACCAGCGCGAGGAGATCAAGGAGATCCTCGCCGGCGACATCGCCGCCTGCGTGGGCTTGAAGGACGTCACGACCGGCGAGACGCTGTGCGACCCGGAATCGATCATCACGCTGGAGAAGATGGTCTTCCCGGAGCCCGTGATCAGCCAGGCCGTGGAGCCCAAGACCAAGGCCGACCAGGAGAAGATGGGCGTCGCGCTCGGCCGCCTCGCGCAGGAGGACCCGAGCTTCCGCGTGCGCACCGACGAGGAGAGCGGCCAGACCATCATCTCCGGCATGGGCGAGCTGCACCTGGAGATCATCGTCGACCGCATGAAGCGCGAGTTCGGTGTCGAGGCCAATGTCGGCAAGCCGCAGGTGGCGTATCGCGAGACGATCCGCAAGCCCGTCTCCGACATCGAAGGCAAGTTCGTGCGCCAGTCGGGCGGCAAGGGCCAGTACGGCCATGTCGTGCTCAAGATCGAGCCGCAGGAGCCCGGCAAGGGCTTCGAGTTCGTCGACGCCATCAAGGGTGGCGTGGTGCCGCGCGAGTTCATCCCGGCGGTGAAGAAGGGCGTCGAGGACACACTCCCCAACGGCGTGCTCGCCGGGTACCCGGTGGTGGACGTGAAGGTGACGCTCACCTTCGGTTCATACCACGAGGTGGACTCGAACGAAAACGCGTTCAAGATGGCCGCCTCCATCGGCTTCAAGGACGGCTGCCGCAAGGCGCAGCCGGTGATCCTCGAGCCGATGATGGCCGTCGAGGTGGAGACGCCGGAAGACTATGCCGGCTCGGTGATGGGCGACCTCAGCTCGCGCCGCGGCATGGTGCAGGGCATGGAAGACATGCCCGGCGGCGGCAAGGTCATCAAGGCCGAGGTGCCGCTGTCGGAGATGTTCGGCTACAGCACCACGCTGCGCAGCATGAGCCAGGGTCGCGCCACCTACACGATGGAATTCAAGCACTACAGCGAGGCGCCGAAGAACGTGGCCGACGCCATCATCACGGCGCGCGGCAAGTAGACGATTCAAGCCGGTCTTCCCGGCGCCCGCGCCTGCTGCCCGTGGCAGGCGACAAAGGGTGCGCCGGGGAAACCTAAAACAGATCCACGGGCGAGCTCTTTATCGACGAGGTTTCAGAAATGGCAAAAGGCAAGTTCGAGCGCAAGAAGCCGCACGTGAACGTGGGCACGATTGGTCACGTGGACCATGGCAAGACGACGCTGACGGCGGCGATGACATCGGTGCTGGCGGCCAAGTTCGGTGGCGAGGCGAAGGCGTACGACCAGATCGATGCGGCGCCCGAGGAGAAGGCACGCGGCATCACGATCAACACCGCGCACGTGGAGTACGAGACGAGCAAGCGGCACTACGCGCACGTGGACTGCCCGGGGCACGCCGACTACGTGAAGAACATGATCACCGGTGCGGCGCAGATGGACGGCGCGATCCTGGTG
>JACRPO010000006.1 GCA_016223165.1 Burkholderiales bacterium | reverse complement strand
GTTGTGCACGTAGGTGTACTCGACGGTGGCGTTGGCGCCCTCGATGAAGATGTTGGCGTTGCCGCCGCAGGGGCCGATGTCGGAGTCGCGGATGACGACGCCGGTGGCGCCGGAGGGCACGGTGATGCAGGGGCCGTTGGGGTTCTGGATGCGCACGCCGGAGATGACCTGGCCGGCGGAGGCGGTGATGGGGCCGGAGCTGGTGAAGGTGCTGACGCGCGGGCCGGCGGTGCCCGGCGCGGGCGCCGGAGCGGGCGCAGGTGCTGGTGTTGGCGCCGGAGCAGGAGCCGGAGCCGGAGCGGGCGCGGGGCTCGGGGCGGGTGTCGTGGTCGTTGTCGATTCGACCCAGCAGGTCTTCAGGATCCCGACGGCCGGGTCGGTGCCGAAGGTGATGCTGTTGCACACGACGCTGCCCGTCCGCGTGGCGATGACGTTGGCGGTTGCGGTGCCATAACGGACCCTGCGCGTTCCCGTGAACGAGCAGGTCTGGTGCTCGCGCGCGCACTCCGTCCACGTCGCGCCAGGCGCGGGGGCCGGACTTGGCGCGGGCGCGGGGGCAGGGGCAGGGGCAGGGGCAGGAACAGGTGCTGGTGCCGGCACGGGCGCCGGTGCAGGTACAGGCGTGGGGGCAGGTGCGGGCGCCGGCGCCGGTGTCGTGGTCGTCGACTCGGTCCAGCATGTCTTCAGGATCCCGACCGCCGGGTCAGTGCCGAAGGTGGTGCTGTTGCACAGCAGGCTGGTCACGCCGATCTTGGTGACGTTGCTGGTCTCGGTGCCGTAGCGCACCTTGCGCGTCCCCGAGAAGGAGCACGTCTGGTGCTCGCGCGCGCACTGCAGCCATGTCGAGGTGGCCGGAGGCGCCGGCGCGGGAACTGGTGCGGGCGCCGGGGCCGGGCTCGGCGCCGGCTCGCCGCTTTCCACCCAGCAGGACTTCAGCGTCCCGATCGCCGGGTCGCTGCCGAAGACGATGCTGTTGCACAGGACGCTGCCCGTGCGGGTCTGCGCGACATAGCTGGCTTCGGTGCCAAAGCGCACGTTGCGCGTCCCTTCGAAGGAACAGACCTGGTGCTCGCGCGCGCACTCCGCCCATGATGCGGCGAAGGCGGTGGCCGTCGGGGCCGTCGTGGCCGCAAGGACGGCAGCGGAGTCCGCCGAGGCCTTGCTCTGGGGAACGCTGCCGCCGCCGGGGGCGGTGTTCTCGTCGCCGTCGCCGCAGGCGACGGCGGCAGCCGCGCAAATGGCGAGAAGGGTCCAGGTGCGCGTGCGCGACCGGCAGGGAATTGAACGCTTCATCCTTCTCTCCAACGAACTTGATGGTCGAAAGCCCCCTGAATGGGGGGTTGACGCGATCGTGGACGGACGAAGACGGATATGGCGCAGGCGACTTGTTAAGGAGTCCCGGTGCTTCGTAACCTGGCACGTGGTTCGCCGGCGAAGGCTGCGACGAAGTGAATGGAGGGGTCAGGCGTGTTGCAGAATGTCCGGCGCAGGCCGACGGTCGCAACGAGCTCCAGCGTCTGCAATGCACGGGCCCGTGGCCCCTGGGTGTAGATGCTGAGCACGATCAAACAGTCCGTCGCGGCCGCGTTGAGGCGCATGGCCACGCGCGTGCGCCTCGCGCGGTGCCGCGCTCCGGTGCGCGTCTTCGGCGCCGACCTGCATGTCGGCTCGCGACCTCGCCTGTGGGCGACGGAGCGCATCGAGATCGGCGACCACAGCTACCTCGGGCACGAGGTGTCGATCGAGACCAACTGCCGCATCGGCCGCCACGTGCTCATGGCCAACCGCGTGGCGCTCGTCGGGCGCCGCGATCACGATTTCAGGACGCCGGGCGTGCCGGTGCGCTTCGGCCACTGGGTGGGCAGCGAGCGCACGCCCTCGCCGTACCGCGCCGATGCCGTGGTGATCGAGGACGACGTGTGGATCGGCTACGGCGCGCTTGTCCTCAGTGGCGTGCACGTCGGCCGGGGCGCCATCGTCGCCGCCGGCTCGGTGGTGAAGAACGACGTGCCGGCCTACACCATCGTCGGCGGCAATCCCGCGGTGGCGATCGGCAAGCGATATTCGGGCAGCGACGACATCGCCCGCCACGAGGCGATGATTCGCAGCGGTACTTTCCAATCCTCCGAAAAGGGCTTCGATCACTTCATCGTGCGCCCCGGCAATCCATGACCCGACAGATCGCGGCGCCGACGCCGCCGGCGCCTCTGCCGCAATCGCCATTGCGTTCGCAGCCGCAGCCGCAGCCGCAGCCGCAGCCGCAGCCGACCCCGCGTGCACGCCCCGCCCGCGTGGCCATCACGCAGCACCGGCTGCTGCACTACCGGCAGGCGTTCTTCGGGCGCCTGCGCGTGGCGTGCCACGAACGTGGCATCGACCTGCACCTGGTGCATGGCCAGCCCTCGCCGGCCGAGGCGCTCAAGAAGGACGTGGGCCAGCTGCCCTGGGCCGACGTCATGCGCAACCGCTTCCTGCGCGTGCGCGGTGTCGATCTCGTCTGGCAGCCGTATCCGGCCGCACTGCGCGACGCCGACCTCGTCGTGCTGATCCAGGAGAACCGCATCCTCTCCAACTACCCGTGGCTGCTGCGACTGGGCGTGCGCCGCACGCAGCGCGTCGCCTACTGGGGCCACGGGCGCAACCTGCAGAGCTCGGCACCGCAGGGCTTGCGTGAACGCTGGAAGCGCTGGTTCGTCAACCGCGTCGACTGGTGGTTCGCCTACACCGAGTCGACGCGCGGCATCCTCGAGTCCGACGGCTTCCCGGCCGAGCGCATCTCCGTGCTCGACAACGCCATCGACAACGACCAGTTCCTCGCCGACCTGGCTTCGGTCACGCCCGAGGAATTGCAGGCCTGCCGGCAGAGGCTGGGGGTGCAAGCGGGCGCACCGGTCGGCCTGTACTGCGGCTCGCTCTATCCGGACAAGCGCCTGGACCTGCTGCTCGCCGCCGCCGACCTCGTGCATGCCGAGCGGCCCGACTTCAGGCTCGTGGTGGTGGGCGACGGCCCCAGCCGCCACGTCATCACCGATGCCGCAGCCGGCCGGCCGTGGCTGCAGTGGGTGGGTGTGCAGCGCGGCCACGACAAGGCGGCGTGGTTCCGCACCGCCACGCTGTACCTGAGCCCGGGCGCGGTCGGCCTGCACGTGCTCGACGCCTTCTGCGCCGGCCTGCCGATGATCACGACCGCCAATGCGCGCCACGGCCCGGAGATCTCGTACCTCGAGTCGGGCCGCAACGGCTTCGTCGTCGCCGACGACGCGCAGGCGTACGCGCAGACGGTGCTGCAGCTGCTGCACGACCGCGTCGGCTTCGAGCGCGTGCGCGCAGCGGCCGCGGAAGATGCGCGCCGCTACACGCTCGACAACATGGTGCGGCGCTTCGTCGGCGGCATCGAGGCCTGCCTGCGCCTGCCACCGAAGGGCGGCGGCTGAGTCACAGTCGGCCGGCGGTGCATGAAGTTCGGCTCGCCGCCTGGTCCTGGAGGCTGGCCGTCGCTTAACCCGGCCCCGGCCCCGAAGCCGGCGGGCGCGACACGATCGTGCAGAACTCGCGCGCGATGACCTCGGCGGCGGCCTGGTGGCCGCGTTCGTTCCAGTGGCCATGCCCCATGACCGTGTTCTTGAAGCCATGCAGGTGCACTCGCTCGCGGGCGGCGACATCCTGCAGCGGCTGCGCCAGCCGGATGACCGGGAAGCCATGGCGTGCGCCGAATTCGGCGATGCGCTCCTCGGGGTAGAAGAGGTTCGGCACGCCGAGGCGCTTCTCGACGGTGGCGCGCACCGCCGGGTCGGGGTGCACCTGCTCGGACATCGTCACCGTCGTCACGGCAAATCGGGCGCCGCCGGCCTTCGCTTCGCGTGCCATGGCCGCGAGCAGGCCCTCGGTGATGCGCCAGGCGTCGCGCCAGGCGGCGTCGGCCGGCGCGGCATAGACATCCTTGCTGATGCCGAGGTCGAAGACGTCGCGCGCCTGGCCGGCGGCCTGCTTCATCTTCCTCACCTCCCAGACCTTGCGTGCCTCGTTGAGCACCTCGAGCAGGCGCGAGTGATGAATGCCCTCGTAGAGCGCGCGGCGCCACAGTGGTTGCGGCGGGAAGGTCTCGAGCACCAGCCGGCCGTCGGGCTGCAGCACGTGGACGGGCTTCTGCATGCGCCACTGCGCGGCACCACCCTGCGTGACCTCCTTGGAGTTCTCGCCCACGTCGTTGCCGGGATAGAGGGCGAGCAGCACCCAGTCGGGCGAGAAGCGCAAGGCGTCCTGCCGCATCGTCAGCAGGGCTTCGGTGGTCGCGTAGCCGGGAACGCCGAAGTTGAGCACCTCCACCGGTCGCCCGCCCAGTGCAGGACAGCCGGCAAGCGCCGGCCCGAGGCGGCTCACGAAGCTGTCGGCAAGGGCCACTTGCCGTGCCTCGACGAACGAGTCGCCGAGCACGGCGATGCGCAGCGTGCCCGGCGGCTTGGCCAGCGTGCGCTCCGCGTCGCGGTAGCCGTGTTGGTTGATGCGCACGAGCGCCTCGCCCTCCTTGCGGTACCAGCCTTCCTTGCCCGGTTTCAGCGCCACGCCGCGAGCGGGATCCGGGATCTCGAAGACCGGGAACGAGATGCCGGCCAGCCGCAGCGCCCCTTCGCCGAGCAGGAGGGCGAGCAGCGTGCCGAAGGCGATGAGCACCGTGCCGCCGAGGATGCGCGTGCCGAGGCTGTTGCTCATCGGGGTCTCCCTCGCTCGCACGGTGGCGTGCGGGCTTGCCTCAGGCGGCGCGCGCGCTCGGCGCGAACTCGTTCCATGCGATGGGCTCCAGCACCACGGGCGACTTCGTGCGCAGTGCCTCGACGAGCGCGCGCGCGAGTTGCAGGTCGGTGATCAGCGGCACGCCGGCGTCGGCGGCGTGGCGGCGGATGAGGTAGCCGTCCGGCCTGCCGAACTGGTCGTACTCGCGCGGTACGTTGATGACGAGGTCGACGACACCACGATCGATGAGCTCGAGCGCGCTGATTCCGGCGTCCGGGCCGACACTTGTGCCGACGTTCGGGCCGCCGTTCTCGCTGACGTTCTGGCCGGCGCCTGCACTGCCGGCAGCGGCGTTCGCGTGCGCGTCGCTCTTGCCCACCGCCGTGCAGGCGATGCCGACCTCGGCCAGCATCTCGGCCGTGCCGCGCGTGGCATAGATCGGCAGGCGCAGTTCCTCGGCGATGACGCGTGCCTCGTCGGCGAACCAGTACTTGTCGGCCACGGGGCCGAGCGACAGCAGCACGCCGCGCTTCGGGAAGCGCATGCCGGTGGCATGCAGCGCGTGCAGCAGCGCCTCGCCGAGGTCGCGGCCGAGGCAGCCCACTTCGCCGGTGGACAGCATCTCCACGCCGAGCATCGGGTCGGCACCGGCCAGGCGCGAGAACGAGAACATCGGCGCCTTCACGCCGACGAAGTCGAGGTCGAGGCTGCGGTTGACGATCTCGCGCCGCACGCCGAGCATGCGGCGCATGGCCTCGGCGGCGAAGTTCTCGCCCGTCACCTTGGAGGCGAAGGGGAAGCTGCGCGAGGCGCGCAGGTTGCACTCGATCACCTTGACCGCGTTGTGCCGGGCCAGGAACTGCACGTTGAACGGCCCGGTGATGGCGAGCGCGCGGGCCAGCAGCGTGGCGATCTGGCGCACGCGGCGGATGGTGGCGATGTACAGCGTCTGCGGCGGCAGCACGAGCGTGGCGTCGCCGCTGTGCACGCCGGCGTCCTCGATGTGCTCGGAGATGGCCCACAGCACGAGCTCGCCGCCGTCGGCGACGGCATCGATCTCGATCTCGCGCGCATGCGCCTCGAACTTCGACACCACCACCGGGTGTTCGCGCGAGACATCGGCGGCGCGCGCCAGGATGCGGCGCAGCTCCGCGGGCTCGTGCGCCACCGCCATCGCCGCGCCCGAGAGCACATAGCTCGGCCGCACCAGCACCGGGAAGCCGCCGAGCTGGCGCACGATGGCATCGGCCTCGCTCGCTGCGGTGACATGCGCCCAGCGCGGCTGGTCGATGCCGAGCTCGTCGAGCAGGGCGCTGAACTTGGCGCGGTCCTCGGCGCGGTCGATCGACTCGGCGTGCGTGCCGAGCACCGGCACGCCGGCGCGGGCGAGCTTCAGCGCGAGGTTGTTGGCCACCTGGCCGCCCATGCTCACGACGACGCCGTCGGGGCGCTCGTGCAGGGCGAGGTCGAGCACGGTCTCCTCGCTGATCTCGTCGAAGTACAGCCGGTCGCAGATGTCGTAGTCGGTGCTGACCGTCTCCGGGTTGTGATTCAGCATGATCGACTCGTAGCCGAGCTTGGCCGCCTCCTGCGCCGCATTGACGGCGCACCAGTCGAATTCGACGCTGGAGCCGATGCGGTAGGTGCCCGAGCCGAGCATCAGCACCTTGCGCTGCTTCGAGGGCGGCACGTCGGAGGTCGACGCGTGGTAGGTGGCGTAGAGGTAGTTCGTGTCGGCCGGGAACTCCGCGGCCATCGTGTCGATGCGCGCGAAGTGCGGCCACACGCCGTGCGTGGCGCGGGCGGCGCGGGTGCTGCCCGCGGGCAGCCGCTGCAGGCGGTCGAGCGCGGGGTCGGAGAAGCCCAGGCACTTCGACTCGCGCAGGTCCGCAGCGGTCGCCGGCGCGGGCGCCTGCGCGATGTGCTGCGCCTGGCGCACGATGGCCGCGATGGCGTGCAGGAACCAGCGGTCGATGCGCGTCAAGTCGTGGATCTCGTTGATGCCGATGCCCTGCTGCAGCGCCTTGGCGACGGCGAAGATGCGCAGCGGCGTCGGATGCCGCAGCGGCTCGCGCACGTCCTCGAAGTGGAAGGCATCGGGGTCGAGCCCGTCGACGCCGATGTCGAGCATGCGCACGGCCTTCTGGATCACCTCGGGGAAGGTGCGGCCGATGGCCATCACCTCGCCCACGCTCTTCATCTCGCTGCCGATGCGCGTGGAGGCACCGTGGAACTTGCCGAGATCCCAGCGCGGGAACTTGCACACCAGGTAGTCCAGCGCCGGCTCGAAGAAGGCTGTCGTGCGCCGCGTCACGCCGTTCGGGATGTCGGTGAGCGCGTAGCCGAGGCCGATCTTGGCGGCGACGTAGGCGAGCGGATAGCCCGTGGCCTTGCTCGCCAGCGCGCTCGAACGCGACAGCCGCGCATTGACCTCGATGACGCGGTAGTCCACACCACTCGGGTCGAGCGCGTACTGGATGTTGCACTCGCCGACGATGCCCAGGTGGCGGATGGTGCGGATGGCCACCGTGCGCAGCAGCTGCACCTCCTCGTCGTTGAGCGTCTGCGTCGGCGCGACGACGATCGACTCGCCCGTGTGGATGCCCATCGGGTCGAGGTTCTCCATGTTGCACACGGTGATGCAGTTGTCGCGCGCATCGCGCACGACCTCGTACTCGACCTCCTTCCAGCCCTCGAGGCACTCCTCGACGAGCACCTGGTTGACACCGCCGGCGAAGGCGCGCTTGAGTGCCGCTTCGACAACGGCCTCGGTGCGCACGATGCCGCTGCCCTTGCCGCCGAGCGCGTAGCCGCCGCGCAGCATCACCGGCAGGCCGAGCGCGGCGATGGCCTGGCGCGCCGCTTCGAGCGATTCGCAGGCCTGGCTGCGCGCCGTCTTGACGCCGATCTCGGCCAGGCGCTCGACGAAGAGCTGGCGGTCTTCGGTGTCGCGGATGGCCTTGATCGGCGTGCCGAGCACCTGCACGCCGTGCCGCGCGAGCACGCCGGCATCGTGCAGCGCGAGGCCGCAGTTGAGCGCCGTCTGGCCGCCGAAGCCGAGCATGATGGCGTCGACCTGTTCCTTGATGACGATCTGCTCGACGAGCTCGGGTGTCACCGCCACGAGATACACGCGGCTGGCCAGGTCGTGGCTGGTCTGGATGGTGGCGATGTTCGGATTGACCAGCACCGTCTGGATGCCTTCCTCCTTCAGCGCCTTGATGGCCTGCGAGCCGGAGTAGTCGAACTCGCCCGCCTGGCCGATCTGCAGGGCGCCCGAGCCGAGCACGAGCACGCGCTTGGGCTTCTTGGGCAGGTGGACGCCGAACATGGCGCTCGCTTCAGCGCGCCGCCGCCCGGGCAGGCTGCGGCCGCGCATGCGCCGACACGACGCGCAGGAAGTCGTCGAACAGGAAGGCCGTGTCCTGCGGCCCCGGGCTCGCCTCGGGATGGAACTGCACGCTGAAGTGCGGGCCGTGGCGCGAGCGGATGCCCTCGTTGGTGCCGTCGTTGACGTTGATGAACCACGACTCCCAGCCGGGCGGCAGCGACGCGTCGGCCACCGCGTAGCCATGGTTCTGGCTCGTGATGTAGCAGTGGCGCGTGACCTGGTCCTGCACCGGCTGGTTCACACCGCGATGGCCGTAGGGCAGCTTGTAGGTGTCGGCGCCGGCGGCCAGGGCCAGGATCTGGTTGCCCAGACACACGCCGAAGATCGGCAGCAGCTCGCGCGCCAGCAGGCCGCGCACCTGCGCGACGAGCGGCATCAGGTCCTTGGGGTCGCCGGGGCCGTTGCCGATGAGCACGCCGTCGCAGCCGTCGGCGAGCCGCGCGAGGTCGGCGTGCCAGGGCGCGCGCAGCACGCTCACGCCGCGCGCCAGCAACGAGCGCACGATGTGGTCCTTGGCGCCGATGTCGACGAGCAGGATCGTGCGCTCGCCACCCTCGTGCCGCACCGCCACGCGCGGAGCGACGAGGCGAAAGAGCTCCTCGTGCATGTCCACCGCGGCCGCATCGCGCCCGGCCTGCTCGGGGCTCATGCCGGCGGGGTGCAGCCAGCCGCGCATCGTGCCGTGTTCGCGCAGGCGGCGCGTCAGCGTGCGGGTGTCGATGCCGGTGACGCCGGGCACGTTCTCCGCCGCCAGCCACTCGGCGAGCGAGCGGCGGCTCGCATGGTGGCTCGGGTGATCGACGAGGTTCTGCACGACCAGCGCCTGTACCTGGATGTGGTCCGACTCGTACGGTGCGCCGAGGCTGGCCGCCGCGCGCGGCGCGGGCACGCCGTAGTTGCCGACGAGCGGATAGGTGAGTACGAGGATCTGGCCGCGGTACGAGGGGTCGGTGAGGGCCTCGACGTAGCCGCTCATGCCGGTGTTGAAGACGACCTCGCCGCTCACCGGAGCGCAGCCGCCGAAGCCGATACCGCGCATCTCGGTGCCGTCCTCGAGGCGCAGCACGGCCTCGGCTCGTCCTGCTTGCGCGGTGGCGTGCGGGCTCGCAGGCGCGCTGCCTGCCCCGCCACCGGCCGGCGAGCCGCTGCCGCCTTCAGTCGAGCTCGAAGGCCGTCTCATAGTTCTGCTTCAGCGCCGGGTCCTGCGCCTCCTTGCGCAGGTAGCAGTTGCCTACCGCCAGCACGTCGAGCTCGGTGCCCATGAAGCAGCGGAAGGCGTCGTCCGGCGTGCAGACGATGGGCTCGCCGCGCACGTTGAAGCTGGTGTTGACGAGCACGGGGCAGCCCGTCAGGCGCTCGAATTCGCTGAGCAGCGCGTGGTAGCGCGGGTTCGTGTCGGCATGCACGGTCTGGATGCGCGCCGAATAGTCCAGGTGCGTGACGGCGGGGATCTCGCTGCGCAGGACGTTGAGCTTGTCGATGCCGAAGAGCTGCTGCTCCTCGGGCGTCATGGCGCGCCGGCGCGACTTCACGACGTCGGCCACGAGCAGCATGTAGGGGCTGTCGCCGTCGAGCTCGAACCAGTCGGCGACACGCTCGCGCAGCACCGAAGGCGCGAAGGGCCGGAACGACTCGCGGTACTTGACCTTGAGGTTGAGCGTCTTCTGCATCGAGGGCGACCGCGGGTCGCCGAGGATCGAGCGGTTGCCGAGCGCCCGCGGCCCGAACTCCATGCGCCCCTGGAACCAGCCCATCGCCTTGCCCTGCGCGAGGTCGCGCGCCGCGGTGGCGATCAGCGTGGCCTCGTCGAGCGTCTCGAAGCGCGCGCCGCAGGCGGCGAGCCGGCTCTCGATTTCGGGCTGCGCATGCGCGGGCCCGAGGTAGGAGCCCTGCATGCGGTCGCCTCCACCCGGCCGCGCCTGGCCCAACTGCAGGTGGTAGCCGACCAGCGCGGCACCGAGGGCGCCGCCGGCGTCACCTGCGGCCGGCTGCGCATACACGTTGTCGAAGCGCCCGTCGCGCAGCACCTTGCCGTTGGCGACGCAGTTCAGCGCCACGCCGCCTGCCAGGCAGAGGTTCTTGATGCCGGTCTCGTCGCGCAGCGAGCGCGTGAGCCTGAGCACCACCTCGTCGGTGACGGCCTGGATCGATGCCGCGAGGTCCATGTGCTTCTGCGTCAGCGGCTGGTCGGGCTTGCGCGCCGGGCCGCCAAAGAGCGCGTCGAAGCGCGCGTTGGTCATCGTCAGCCCGGTGCAGTAGTCGAAGTACTGCATGTCGAGCTTGAACGAGCCGTCGGACTTGACGTCGAGGAGGTGGTCGAAGATGAGCTTGGCGAACTTCGGCTCGCCGTAGGGCGCCAGGCCCATCACCTTGTACTCGCCCGAGTTGACCTTGAAGCCGGTGTAGTAGGTGAACGCGGAGTACAAGAGGCCGAGCGAGTGCGGGAAGTGGATCTCCTTGTGCACCTCGAGGCTCTTGCCGCGGCCGATTGCGGCCGACGTGGTGGCCCACTCGCCGACGCCGTCCATCGTGAGCACCACGGCCTCGTCAAAGGGCGAGGGAAAGAAGGCGCTCGCCGCGTGGCTCAGGTGGTGTTCGCTGAAGAGCAACTGCTCGTTCCAGCCGGCACCACCGGCACTGCCGGCACCATTGGCCAGGCGCCGCAGTTCGGTCTTCAGCAGGTCCTTCAGGAAGAGCTTCTCGCGCAGCCACAGCGGGATGGACATGCGAAAAGACTTGAAGCCGCGCGGCGCGAACGCGAGGTAGGTCTCGAGCAGCCGTTCGAACTTCAGGAACGGCTTGTCGTAGAAGACCACCCGATCGATGCCGGCCAGCCCCGTGCCGGCCTCGGCGAGGCAGTAGCGGACCGCGTGGACCGGGAAGCGCGAGTCGTGCTTCTTGCGCGTGAAGCGCTCTTCCTGCGCCGCGCCCACGATGCGGCCGTCTTCGATGAGGGCGGCGGCGCTGTCGTGGTAGTAGGCGGAGAGACCGAGGATGCGCACCGGGCACCCTCCGCTCAGAAGAGCGTGTAGATGAACGGGGCGATGGCCGAGCCCTGCGCCAGCACGATGAGGCCGCCGAGCAGCAGCATCATGATGAAGATGGGCCACAGCCAGAACTTCTTGCGCGCACGCAGGAACGCCCACAACTCCTTGATCATCTCCATCTCGAGCTCCTCAAGAGTCGAACTTGCGCTGAACCGATGACTAGAACTGGCGCTCCATCGAGTCGGGCGGCGGCCCAGGCGGCTCGCGGCCGCGCCAGTAGGAGGGGGCCGACGCATCGCGCGCCAAGCGAAGAGGGTCCTTGCCGGCGAGCCGCATGAAGGCGCCGATGGGCGTGAAGACGCCGTAGAAGAGCACGCCCAGCGCAATGGGGCTGACGATGGCACCGAGCAGCAGGCCGAGCTTCATCCACCACCGGTTGGGCCGTGCGAGCAGGCCGGGCCGCAGCAGCGCCACCAGGGCAAAGGCGGCGGCGATGCCGGCGGCCCACCAGCGCGGCCGTCCGCCGGATATCAAGGGCCAGGCCGCGACGATGACGAAGACGACCGCGAAGACGAAGCCGAAGGCTCGATCGGAAGAGCCCTCGATCTGCTGCTCCCGAGAGAGGTTCTCGTGTGCCATCGCCAAACCATCTTAGGCCGCTGGGCCCGGGACGGCGATCCTGCACTCTAGTGGGGTGAACCTGCCGCGACTTGGGGCGCGAGGCTGCCAACTTTCCCCGCGATGGGCTGCGGGGTAACCCGGATCTGCTGCCCGGGTCTCAGACGAGCGCGGCTTGCCGGTCTGGTTCGGGCACCGGGCGGCCGCGGCTGCCGCCGCCGTTGAAGAGCGCGTCCGACCAGAGGTACGGCAGCACGCTCCACCACGCCTGCTCGCCGGACTTGAAGGTGGCGCCCGGGTCATTCACCACCTGCTCGACCAGGCGGCGCGCGCGCGGCGCGTCGACGAGGTCGCAGTTGTTGAAGGCCGCGGAGCCGAGCGTGTCCATGAAGTAGCTGCGCAGCGGCCCGCGCATCCAGTCGACGATGGGCGAGTTGAAGCCGATCTTCGTGCGGCGGTAGGCGATGTCGTGCGGCATGAACGGCGCCGCCGCGTCGCGGATGATGGCCTTGGAGAAGCCGTTGCGGATCTTCGAGTGCCACGGCAGCGCGAAAGCGAAGGTGGCGACGCGCCAGTCGAGGAAGGGCATGCGGATCTCCACCGAGGCGGCCATGCCGTAGCGGTCGTAGCTGCGCAGGATGGTGGGCAGCACGAACGAGTGCGTCTGCCAGAACAGGGCACGGCTGAGATGGTCGAGCTCGCGCCAGCGCGCATGGCCGGTGTACTCGGGGCCGAGGTTGCTGTGCATGCCCAGCGCATGCTTGGCCACCGTGGCCCCAAGCCGGCGGGCATAGGAGCCGAGGCGGCTCGCCGGGCGACGGAACTGCGCCGTGCCCTCCGGCATGCCGCCATCGTAGACGTCGAGCACCTGCCGGATCTGCGCCATGTCGAGGCCGGCATCGAGCAGTGCGTACGCCCAGTCGGTGCTGTAGCCGCCGAAGAGCTCGTCGGCGGCGTGGCCGTCGAGCGTGACGGTGACGCCGGCCTGCTTGATGCGCGCGTACAAGGCCATGAACGGCAACGGGCTCGTCACCGTCAGGTCCTCGTAGAGGTAGAGCATGCGCGGCAGTTCGCTCAGGTAGCGCCGCGGGTCGACCTCGAGCACCTGCGCCTCGCTGCCGGCATGGCGGGCCACCTGCTGCGCGAAGGCCGCCTCGTCCAGCGGCGTGCCGGGGAACGACGCGACGATGGCATGCTGCCAGTCGTCGGCGAGGCGTGCCTCGCCGTGATGCTCGCGGTTGATGTGCGCCAGCATCGAGAAGATCGTGCTCGAGTCGAGGCCGCCGGACAGCGCCGTGCCGATGGTGACGTCGCTGCGCATGCGCAACCGGCAGGCATCGAGCAGCAGGCTGCGCAGCATCTCCACCTGCTCTTCGTAGCGCGCAGGCACGCTCGGCAGGTGGTCGAGCGTGTTCCACCACAGGCGGCTGGCGAGGCGTCCGTTCTTCACGAGGCCGTGGTGCCCGGCCTTCAGGCGCTTGATGCCGGTGACCAGGCACTGCTCGGTGGCCTCGTAGGCGAAGCTCGAGCGCAGCGTCATGCCCTTGATCAACGCGCGGTCGGGCGCTGCGGCCGGCAGCAGCGGCAGCAGCGCCTTCATCTCGGAGGCGAAGGCGAAGCCGCCATCGGGCAGCTCGGCGTAGAACAGCGGCTTCTTGCCGAAGCGGTCGCGTGCCAGGAAGAGCGTGCGCTCCACCGTGTCCCAGATCGCGAAGGACCACATGCCGTTGAAGCGCAGCAGGCAGTCCGCTCCCCACTGCGCATAGGCGGCGAGGATCACCTCGGTGTCGGATTCGCTGCGGAAGTGGTGACCCTTGGTGACGAGTTCGGCGCGGATCTCGAGGAAGTTGTAGATCTCGCCGTTGAAGGTGATCCAGTAACGCCCGTCGGCATAACTCATCGGCTGCTTGCCGTTTTCCGACAGGTCGAGGATGGACAGCCGACGATGGCCGAGGGTGATGCCTTCACCCTGCCACAGGCCCCATCCATCGGGTCCACGATGGGCCATGGTGTTCAGGCACCGCCTTGCCAGGTCGCGGTCGAGTGGCCCGAGATGACCGAAGATTCCGCACATCGCGTGTTCTGTCCTTGACGCGGCCGGTCTAGGCGACGGCCGCCGAAGTGTTGCAGGCGCTCAAGGCTCGAAGGGGACGAAGTCGAGCAAGGCCCGCAGTCCTGACATCAGCAATTTAGTGTAGGGCCAGGCAAAGTGCAGCGGCCAAAGCGGGCCCCCGTGCCTGCGGCAAAAGTGCATCCAGGAGCGAATCGGCAAGCCCTTGCGGCTGAGCACGAGGTGCCAGCGCTTCCGGAAGGGCACGCGCCGGTCCGCGTAGGTGCCCTGCAGCGTGTTGCGCGGGCAGTAGCCCATGACGCCGCCGCAGACGAACAGATCGAAGCCGGCCTTGCGGGCGCGCAGCGCATAGTCGGTATCGCCCATCGCGTGCTCGTAGACGGGGTCGAGGTTGCCGACGCGCTGCGCCACCTCACGCGGGATGAGCACGCAGTTGCCCTCCATGACATGGCATGGAACGGGTTCGTGCGCGTGCCACACGAGCCGGTAGTGGAAGGGCCGCAGTCGGCTGTCGCGGACGCGGCCGCCGTAGGAAATGGTGCCCGACTCGCGGTCGGCGGTGGCACCGACGAGGATGAGCTGGCGGCCCTGCTCGCGCATCAGCGCGGCCCACTGGCTCAGCAGCGCGGAGAGGGCCTCGGGGACCAGGACGGTGTCGTCGTTCAACCACAGGTAGTGATCGGCCTGGCGCCGCATCGCGAGCGCGAAGCCCTTGTGCATGCCGCGATTCCAGTAGAGCGCACCGGATCCGGCGACGACTTCGACCCACGGGAAGCGCGCCTGTACGGCTTCGGCGGTGCCGTCTTGACTCGCGTCGTCGACGACGATGGCCTCGAGCTCCGCCCCCGCACGTGCCGCCGATTGCTCCAGAGCCTCCAGGCAGGCCAGCGTGAGCGCCCTGCGATTGAAGCAGGCCAGGACGGCGACGATGCGCGGCCGCGCGGTGGAACCGGCGAGGGGCGTCGCCTCCGGTTCGATCGTCATCGCAGCCACCACGGGCGGCCCCTCCCTGCGACTTCTTGCGCTGTCAGCGCATTGTGCTACTCGTCCGTCATGCGCCCGCCGCTCAGGTGAGCTTTGCGGAGCGGTCGCCGTCGGATCGACCGGTCAACCCGCCGCGCAATCCTGTAAGCAGCACCTTCGCGTACGGCCAGGAGAAGTGCAAGGGCCATGCCAGGCCACCATGACGCCGGCAGAAGTGCAGCCAAGAGCGCACCGGCAACCCCTTGCGGCTGCGAATCAGCTTCCAGCGCCGGGCGAGCGGCAGCGTGGCGTCGAAGTAGGTGCCGCGCAGTGCGTTCTGCGAACAGTGGCCGACGATGCCGCCGGCGACATAGGACGGGATGCCGAGCGAACGCGCACGCAAGCCGTAGTCGGTATCGCCCATCGCGTGCTCGAAGACCGGGTCGAGGTTGCCGACGCGCGCCGCGACCTCGCGCGAGATGAGCACGCAGTTGCCCTCGATGGCGTCGCAACGGACCGGCTGCCGCTCGTCATGGACGAGACGGTAGTTGAACGGGCGCAGGCGGCTCGCGACCACTCGCCCGCCGTAGGAGACCCTGGCGGTGTCGCGCTCGGCCGTGGCGCCGACGAGGATGGCCGGCGCGCCGAGCGAGCGCGTCAGCGCGGCATGCTGCGCGAGCAGCCTGGGCAGGGCCTCGGGCACGAGGTGGGTATCGTCGTTGAGCCAGAGATAGTGGTCGGCCTCGCGCTGCAGTGCGCGCCCGAAGCCCAGGTGCATGCCGCGGTTCCAGAAGAGTGCGCCGGACCCCTCGATGACCTCGACCCACGGGAAGCGCTCGCGCACGGCCGCCGCCGTGCCGTCGGGGCTGGCGTCGTCGACGACGACGGCCTCGAGGTCGACCTGGGCGCGGCCGGCGGTGACGGCAAGCGCGTCCAGGCAGGCGAGCGTGAGCGCCTTGCGGTTGAAGCAGGTCAGCACCGCGACGATCCTGGGTCGCCGCGACACGGTGCCTGTGGGGGCGGCGGGATCGCTGTTCGGCATCGGTTCGGTCACGGCCCCGGCCTCAGCGCTCGGCGCGCCAGCCGATGATCTGCCCCGTCACCGGTGAACGCACCGGGGACAGCGCCTGCTGCCGCGCATGCATCGTGCGCCGGTGATGGATGAGGTGCGCCAGCGCGATGCCCGTGGCCGCACCGATGATGTAGTACGACGGATAGGCGACGAAGTAGACGAGCGAGGCGAGCAGGCCGACACCCAGGCCGCGCGCGAGCAGGTAGTCGAACTCCGAACTTGTCTTCACGCGCAGGCCGTGCACGACGGCCATCACCGTGGGCATCAGGAAGAGGATCGTGCCGACGATGCCCACGCGCAGCAGCAGGTCGAGATAGTAGTTGTGCGGCGCGAACTCGATGACGACGCCGTTGTACAGGCGCGTGTAGCCGTGACCGAAGGGGTAGCCGAAGAACAGCGTATGGGCAGGCGCCGCGATCCAGCTCTCCCACAGGCGGATCCAGCCGTCGACGCGGGCGGCGAAGGTGCCCTCGTCGTCGGCCATCGTCACCGTCGACTCGAGCAGCCGCCGGCCCAGTTCGTCGAGGAAACCGAAGGCGGTGGCCACCGCCGTGACGAGGGTGAGCGTGAGCACGAACCCGAGCATCAGCGCGAACCGGCGCGGCAGGTGCCTCCGCTCGAGCAGGAAGACGACGGCCAGGCCGACCGCCGCGGCGATCCACACCGAACGGTGCTGCATGATCACGGTGAAGGCGAGGAAGAACGCGGCGTGCCAGCCGCTCCATCGCGTGCCGGTACCGCGCAGCCAGGCCATCGTGTGGACGAGGGCGACACCGGCGACGAAGAAGGTGCCGTGCGAACCCACGGGGCGGAAGATGGCGGTGTTCGGCTCGTCGAACACGGCCTGGCGGTTGACGAAGCCGGTCTCGACCGCGATCCAGTAGTACAGCGCGATGGCCATCAAGGCGTAGCACGCCCACACGCACCAGCGGCCGATGCGCCTCAGGTCGGCCTCGTCGAAGCCGGCGACGCAGCCGTAGAGCCCCGCCACCCACATGTAGAAGAACGGGCGCACCTCGGTGCCGGCGTAACGGCCGTAGTCGGTGAGGCCGAGCACGAACGACATGATCATCGTCACGCCGAAGGCGAGCCAGAGCAGGAACGGGCTGTCGTTGATGGGCAGCGGCCGGTAGGCGAAGCCCACCACGGCGGCGAGCAGCACGAACAGCGAAATGATGTCGTTCGGGTAGATCTGCAGCCCGACCTGGATGTACGGCTGCTTGAAGAAGTAGACCTCGAGGCAGAAGCCGAACAGCAGCAGGCCGATCGGCACCACCCGGTTGGCGGTCGACTTGATGAAGAACCAGACGAGCGCCGCGGTGAGCAGCGCGACGAAGGTGGCTCCGAAGGCGATGGCCGCGGGTGTCAGGAGGTCTTGGGTCGATGCGTCCATGATGTGGAGGCTCCGTCGTGGTCTGTGGCGACGTCGACCGCGGCGCGCGCGGCGGCAGCGGCAATGCGGCCCAGGCCGGGTGCGCGACCCCAGGCCGGGCGTTTCTCGAACAGGCGATTCGTGAGCGCAAGCAGGTGGGGGCCGAAGACGAACTGCGGCATCGCCAGCATGACCGCGGCGATGGCCGCGGCCGTTGCGACGGCCTTGGGCACGAGGGTCCAGGCGAGCGGCCAGGCGAGGCCGGCCGCGGCCAGGCCGGCGCCGACGGCGCTCGGCACCGCCCAGCTGAGGCCGGCGAGCAGGAAGGACCCGGCCATCGCCTGGCCGAAGGCGGCGCTCGAGATGCCCAGGCGGCTGCACACGGCGGCGTTCATCCAGATCCAGCGCGCCAGGAAGACCAAGGCCACGCCCCAGCCGACGGCCACCAGGGACCAGCGGGCGGTCACGCTCAGCACGACGAGGGTCAGCACGAGCATCATCAGCTTGATGCGCAACTCGGCGCGCGGCTCGCCCCGCCCGCCGAGGATGGGGCCGCACATGGCTTCGACCGCGTGCAGCACCATGGCGAGCGACAGCGGCACCAGCACCCCGGCGGCAGCATGCCACTTGGCGCCGAGCAGCAACTGCACGACAGCCTCGGACTGGAAGGCGACGAAGGTGAAGGTGGGGAAGGACAGCACGCCGACGCCGCCCAGAACCGTGAGGTAGGCGCGGCGGATGCCGGCGTCGTTGCCCTGCGCACGTGCGGCGAGCGGGAAGAGCACCGTCTGCAGATTGCGCACGAGGTGGTCGGCCGGCACCTTCACGAGATTGCTGGAGACCGTGTACAGGCCGAGCGACGACGCGCCCAGCCAGCGCCCGATGGCGGTGTGCGGACCGTTGTCGATGACCCAGTTGACCATGTTGGTGACCATCACCACCCCGCCGAAGCGGGCGATGGGCAAGGCACGCCACGGTGCGGCGGGAACGAGCGAGCGCGGCGAGCGCGTCACCATGACGAGGCAGGCGACCACCGTCTGCACGTGCCAGGCGAGAACGAGGCTCCACACACCCATGCCCAGCAGGGCCGCGCCGATGCCGACGATGAGGTAGCCGACCACGTAGGAGCCCAGCGCGGCCAGCTGGATCACCTTGAATTCGAGGTCGCGGCTGAGCATGGCCGTCGCGGCCGCGTTCATCGCGCCGACGACCAGCGTCGGCGCCATCGCGCGCACGACCGGTGCCGCCTGGGGTGCTGCGAACACGTGCGCGGCAATCGTGTCGGCCAGGAAGAAGACGGCGGTGGCGGCGGCACCGCTGACGAGCAGCAGCCGGCCACAGGCGACGGCGACGGTCTCGTCGTCGAGCTGTGGCACCTGCACGAGTGCGTTCTGCAGACCCATCTCGACGACCAGCGCGAGCAGCGCCACCGTCAGGAAGGCATAGCCGAAGAGCCCGAACTGCTCGGGGCCGAGCAGGCGCGCCAGCACGATCTGGCTGACGAAAGTCGCCGCGATGCGGCCCACCGCGCCGAGGTAGTTCCAGCGCACGCCTCGCAGCGCACGGCTGGCCAGCCCGGTGGAACTCACGGCGGCGCCCTCTTCATGCTTGCGTGCCCGGCAGCCCGGACGCCGCGACGTCGGCCGCTGCCGGCGCGGCGGCCCGCATGTGCGCGGCCACCGTGCGCACCGCGATGCCGCGCTGCTCGGCATGCTCGATGAGGCGACCGAGCAGCGCGTTGTGCGCCGCCTCGTGCCCGGCGGCGGCTGGATGCAGCATCAGCGTCGGCCAGCACGCTCCGGCGGCGCAGCGGTCGATCAGCTCGCGATACCACTCCTCGGTTGCCGGCAACCTGCCCGTGTAGGCGCCGAACGGAATGCGACGAATGCCGTAGCGATTGACCTCGCCCTGGTTGACGCCGAACCAGGTCGTGAAGGCGGCAGCGAAGGTCGGTGCGACGGCGGCGCGCACCCAGCGGTTGTGGCGGCCGAACGGATAGATGAGGGTGCCTGGCGTGCCCAGCCCGCCGGCGGCCATGCTGGCCATGCCTTCGCCGATGGCGGCACCGAGCCGGGCAGCATCCGCGAAGCCCGTGAACGGGTCGTGCGTGGTGCCGTGGAAGGCGATCTCGTGCCCGGCGGCGCGGATCTGCCGCACTTCGTCGTAGCTCAGGAAGCCGGGCCGGCCGATGAGGTCCGGCGAGACGGCGAAGACGCCTTTGACGCCGTGCCGGTCGAGCACCTCGACGACGTCGAGGTCCCGCGTCTCGCCGTCGTCGCAGACGATCGTGAACGCCGACTCGCGCGGCAATTGCAGCCGCTCGAAAGGGCGCAACGGCAGGACGAACTCCTCGGCGCGGTCTGTGCCGTGCGCCGGCAGCCGCTTGACGACGGCTGCGGCGATCTTGCTGGCCAATCCCATGGGTGACGCCTTATTCGTTGTAGTCGTAGGCCTTGAAGCCCGCGAGCTTGACCAGGCTGTCGCGCCGCGCCGCCTCGTAGTCCGCCTTCACCATCTCCGCCACCAGCTCGGGCAGCGTCGTCTTCGGGCTCCACCCCAGCTTGGCCTTCGCCTTGCTCGCATCGCCCAGCAGCGTCTCCACTTCCGTGGGCCTGAAGTACCGCGGGTCCACCCGCACCACCACGTCCCCGGGCTTGAGC
>JACRPO010000021.1 GCA_016223165.1 Burkholderiales bacterium | reverse complement strand
TACAGATGGTCGATGCGGTCGGTGTTGAACAGCGAAGAACGCCGCTTGATCCCGTGCACCACGTATCCCTTGCCCAGCAGCAACTCGGCCAGGTACGCCCCGTCCTGGCCCGTGATGCCGGTGATCAGCGCCGTCTTCTTCGTCACGCTCCCGCGCCCCCTGTGCTTGTGTCGTCGGACTGTCGTCGGCTCCTGGCCCACGACCGAAGCGGCGATTCTCGGCCCGCCGCCGCGGGGTCCTCCGTCAGCACTTCACGCGCGCGACAGCTCCGATCGGCACCCACCAGCTCCCGGGGGCGCCGGGCGCCGCCTTCACTGCGTCCGGAACTGCGCCAGGCAGCGAACGGTGGTCGCCGAGTAGGAACTCGAGAGGACGTTGGCGACGGCGCCTTCTGAGGCGTCACGATCCTCGCGTCCGACCGTGCAGCCGACGAGCACGCTTCGCAACGGCGTCCAGTTCAGGCCGGCACGCGCCTCGACCAGCGTGTCCTCGCCGGTGCCGGGGATGGCCGCGTTGTTGACGAGGTCGCGCTTCAGATGGCGAACGAACGCCACCAACTGGACCTTCGCGGTCACCTCGTAGTCGCCGCGCAACTGCCAGGTCGTGGCCTGCGGGCTGCTGTTGACGACCGGTGTGGCGGATCCACCACCGCCGGCCCCGCCGGTGCCGATGAAGGTCGACTCCGCGCCCGTGTCGCGGATGTAGTCGGCCGTCAGGTTCAGCTTGCCGGTGGGCTTGAAGTTCCACGAGAGGGCGCCGGTGTTGCCGGAGACGTCGCGCGTCGTCAGAACCTCGTGCTTCTCGCGCGTGCGGCTCAGACGTGCCGTGACGGTGCTGGCGCCGGTGGCGATCCACACCGCGGAGAGGTCGACGTCGTCGCGCTGGAAGTCGTCGGGCAGGTCGCCGGCGGCCGCGAACGGATACGTGCCCTCGGTGCGCCTGACGGTCAGGCCGAGCGTCAGCGCGCCGCCGGGCCGGAAGCGCAGGCCCAGGCTGCCCGTGTCCTGCTTGAACTCCAGGTCGTTCGCCGCCACCGCCGTGTAGTCGAGGGCGCGGTGGATGTAGCCCGCTTCCACCGCGAACACCGCGACGGTGCTGCTTTGCCCGCGCAGCACGAACTCCTGTGTCGTCTGAACATTGCGCAGCGTCGGGTCGATGCCGAGATCGAGGCCCGTGGGCGCCAATCTGCGGTCGATGCCGTAGCTCAGGCGCCCGGACAGCGACTCGGCGGCCTCCCAGTCGGCGCCGGCGAGCAGGCTGCCGCCGGTGTAGTTGAGCTGGCTGTTGTCGGCGAACCTGCCGGAGCGCACGGCGGCGTCGGCAAAGAGGCGCTGGCGTCCGATGGGCTGGTCGAGCCCGGCGAGCAGCGACGTCACCGACACCGTGTCGCTCACGCGCACGCCGTCGGCGCTGCGGAACAGGTTGGACTCGCGCGCAACCGATTGGCTTGCGCCGATGTAGTAGGGGTTGGGCTCCTGCGCCAGGGCCCCGGCAGAGGCCAGGGCGGCGATGGAGGTCAGGGTGAGGCGCGCGCGGGGTGTGTTCTTCGTGTCCATGCCGCAGTCTACTGAAAGCCGGCGGGCCTTAGAAGCGGCCCTGGCGGCGGCGTCAGTACGCTTGGCTGTTGAAGAACGCCACCTTGACCGTGCGCAGGATGATCTTGATGTCGAGCCAGAGCGACCAGGTGCGCAGGTACTCGAGGTCGAGCTCGACGCGCGCGCGCATCTTCTCGACTGTGTCGGTTTCGCCACGCAGCCCATTCACCTGCGCCCAGCCGGTGATGCCGGGGCGCACCTTGTGCCGCACCATGTAGGCCTTGATGGTCTGGGTGTAGAGCTCGTTGTGCGCCACCGCGTGCGGGCGCGGGCCGACGATGCTCATGCGTCCCTGCAGCACGTTCAGGAACTGCGGCAGTTCGTCGAGCGAGGTGCGGCGGATGAAGCGGCCGAACGGCGTGATGCGCGGGTCGTCGCGCGTCGCCTGCTTGACGACGGCGCCGTTGTCCTGCGTCGTCATCGAGCGGAACTTGTAGACCCAGATCTCCTCGCCGTCGAGGCCGTTGCGGCGCTGGCGGAAGATGATGGGGCCGGGCGAGCTGAGCTTGACGCCGATGGCCAGCGCGAGCATCACCGGCGCGATCAGGGCCAGGATCAGCGTGGCCAGCACGATGTCGCTCGCCCGCTTCACGAGTCCGTTCATGCCCGTGAACGGCGTCTCGCAGATGCCGACCACGGGCACGCCGTTCACGGCGCGCAGGCGGCCCTGGATGATGCCCACCGCCGACACGTCGGGCACGAAGAAGATCGACGCCGTCGTGCTCTGCACGGCCTCCAGCAGCGCACGGATGCGCGGCTGCGCGCTCAACGGCAGGGTGATGTAGACGTCCTTGACGCTGTGCTGGCGGATGTAGGGCACCAGCTCGGCCAGCCCGCCCAGCACCTTGCCGTTGGCGTCGGCATGCAGGCGGTCGGCGGCACGGTCGTCGAACCAGCCGACGATCTGCGTGCCCGAGCTGCGCCCGCCGGCCAGCGCGCGCGCCGCCGCCACCCCCGGCGAGCCGGCGCCCACGATCACGGCCGTGCGGCGCGACTGGGGCAGCTGCGCGCTCCTGCGGTAGGCGGCGCCGCCGAGCGCCACGGCCTGCCATTGCAGCAGCGGCGTCAGCACGGCCCAGATCACGAGCACGCGCGGCTCGAAGTACTGCAGGCTGCTCGTCGCCCACTCGCAGATGAGCAGCACGCTGAGCAGGAAGAACCACGAGCGGGCGATGTCCGCCGCGACCGCCAGCCCGGACTTGCCGAAGCGGTTGCGCCCAGGGAAAGTGAGCGCGAAGAGCAGCACGCTCAGCACCATGTCGGGCCGGCGCAGTTCGCCCACCATCGCGATCGTCAGGGCCAGCAGCACGGCGACCGTCAGGATCGGCTCGAGCAGCCCGGCCACGAGCGCCAGCACCGGCTGCGGTGCCTCGGAGATCGTCTGCCCCTGCCCCTGCCCCTGGCTCGGCGCCGGCACCGGCCCGGGGCCCGGGGCCCTCGCCGAACCCTCTGGCGTGATGCCTCGCTGGCCGTCGACGCGCGCGGTGGTGGTCGGGGCCTGGGTCAGGTCCATGAGCCTTGTCATGAGGTGTCGGACAGAGGGGATGCAGCCTTGTGTATGAGGTCCGATTCTTGGCAGTGGGGCCCTCCGCGCCGACTCCCCGTTTAAGGGGGTCAGCGAAAGAAATTCGAGATGTTTTCGAGCCCCCGGCGGCCCTTGGCCACGAGGGAGCGCGCCCCGATCCGCCCCGCGGGGTGGGCCTCCATCCGGTTGCGGATGCCGTGCGATCGTGCACAGGGCGCGCGCGACCGGTGCCGCGCCGGCGCAACGCCCTTGCGCAGGCGGGCCCGGTCCGGGTGCGCCAAACCCCGGCTCAGGCCCCGATTTGCAGCCCGCGCGCCCCGTCCCAGAGCAGTTTCAACCCCGTCAGCAGCATGCCGGCCAGGAAGATCCGGTTGAACAGCCCCGGCGACAGGCGCCGCACGCCCTGGACCCCCAGCCACACGCCGAGCATCGGCAAGGGCAGCAACACGAGCGAAGTGGTCATGTTGGTCGCGTCGACCAGCCCGAGAACCGCGTAGGGCAGCCACTTGCTCAGGTTGAGGGCGGCGAAGAAGACCGCGTACGTCGCGCTGAACACCAGCGGCGGCAGCTTCAGCGGCAGCACGTAGAAGCCGATCGGCGGGCTGCCGGCGTGCGCCACGAAGCTCGTGAAGCCCGACAGCGCCGCCATCAGCCGTCCCAGGCGCCGCGAGGGTGGCGGCGCGTCCGCCCTGGCCGGCAGGAAGACACGGATGGCCACGAAGACCAGCGTCAGCAGCCCCACCAGGCCCGCGACCGCCGGCACCGACAGCCAGCCGAAGAGCACCCAGCCCAGGGCGATGCCGACCAGGCCCGCGGGCAGCAGCAGCCGGATGAGCCGCCAATCGCAATGCGGCAGCAGCTGCGCCAGGCCCGTCAGGTCGGCCGCCAGCAACAGCGGCAGCATGATCGCCGCCGCCTGCGGCACCGGCACGGCGAGCGCCATCAGCGGCACGGCCAGCGCCCCGATGCCGGCGGCGAAGCCGCTCTTGCTCAACCCCATCAGCAGGGCCGCCGGCACGGCCACGGCGTAGAAGGAGGGGTCGGTGATGAGCAAGGCGAGGCACACCGCCGCGACGGTGCCGCGGCACGAACGAAGCGACAATTCTGTGGGTGTTCCAGCCCTCGCAAGCCGACGTCCGGCGCTTCTTCTGCCGCACGTACGCCAAGGTGTATGCCAAGCCGCAAGGCGGGCTGCCGCTCGACCGCATGGAGCTGATCGCGGCGCGCTGGATCGCCGAGCACCCCGAGTACCACGCCGACCTCGCCGACGAGGCCGCGGCGGTGCGCGCCGCTTTCAGCGTCGAGGCCGGCCGCACCAATCCGTTCCTGCACCTGTCGATGCACCTCACGATCGAGGAGCAATGCAGCATCGACCAGCCCACCGGCATCCGGCAGGCCGTGCAACTGCTCGCGGCACGGCGTGGCTCGCTGCACGAGGCACATCACGAGGTGATGGAGTGCCTCGGCGAGATGATCTGGGCCTCGCAGAGGAGCGGCCTGCCCCCGGACGGGGCCGCCTACATCGAGGCCGTCCGCCGGCGCGCGACCGCAGGCTGATCCCGGTCGGCCCGGCCACTCGCGATCGGTGCATTCCCTGATCTCCGAAACCGCCGAGCGGCACGAGCGCCCGATCACAATCGCCGGCGGCTTGATGGCCGTTGGCTGCGCCGGCCGCACTCTTCGGTCTGCGCGGCGGTTCCTGGAGCGACCCCTCGTGCAAGCATTGCTCAAACTCTCGGGCCTGATCGACAGGGCCAACCTCTGGCTCGGCAAGTTCATCATGTGGCTGGTGCTGGCGGCCGTGATCATCAGCGCCGGCAACGCCATCCTGCGCAAGGCCTTCAACATCGGCTCCAACGCCTGGCTCGAGATCCAGTGGTACCTGTTCGCCGGCGTCTTCATGCTCGGCGTGGGCTACGTGATGCTGAAGAACGCGCATGTGCGCATCGACTTCATCTCCAGCAAGCTGTCCAGGCGCACCAACGCCATCATCGACTCGGCGGGCATCGTGGTCTTCACGATCCCGCTGGCGCTGATCATGCTCTGGCTCGGCTGGCCGCTCTTCGAGCGCGCCTGGATCACGGGCGAGATGAGCGAGAACGCCGGCGGCCTGATCCGCTGGCCGGTGCTGGCGCTGCTGCCGGCGGGCTTCATCATCCTGGCCGCGCAGGCCCTGTCGGAGCTGATCAAGCGCCTGGCCTTCCTCAGCGGCCACCGCGACGAGCCCTTCAGCGAGGTGGAAGTGAAGTCCGAAGAAGAACGCATCGCCGAGGATCTCGCCAAGGAGGCCGCCCAACGCGAAGAAGCACTCGCCGCTGCGGCCAAGGCGCGCTGACATGACGCAACTCATCGCCCAGAACTTCGTGCCGCTGCTCTTCTGCGGCCTGCTCGTCTTCCTGCTCACCGGCATCCCGGTGGCGTTCGGCCTCGCGGCCACCGGCCTGCTGTTCGGCTTCATCGGCATGGAGGTGGGGCTGTTCTCGCAGACGCTCTTCCAGGCCCTGCCGCTGCGCGTGTTCGGCATCATGAAGAACGAGACGCTGCTGGCGATCCCGTTCTTCACCTTCATGGGCATCATCCTCGAGCGCTCCGGCATGGCCGAGGACCTGCTCGAAACCGTCGGTCAGGTCTTCGGCCCGGTGCGCGGCGGCCTCGCGGTGGCCGTCATCCTGGTCGGCGCGCTGCTCGCCGCCACCACCGGCGTCGTCGCCGCCGCCGTCATCAGCATGGGCCTGATCTCGCTGCCCATCATGCTGCGCTACGGCTACAACCGCACCATCGCCACCGGCACCATCACCGCCAGCGGCACGCTGGCGCAGGCGATTCCGCCTTCGCTCGTGCTCATCGTGCTGGCCGACCAGATGGGCCGTTCGGTGGGCGACATGTACGCCGGCGCGCTCATCCCGGGCCTGCTGCTCGTGGGCCTGTACCTGCTCTTCATCGCCGTCGTGGCCATCGCGCGCCCGGCCTGGGTGCCGGCGCTGCCGCAGGAGGCGCGCATCTACCGCGAAAGCAACGGCGCCTCCGGCCACCGCTCGCTGATCGTGCTGCTGGCCATCTGCGCCGTCGCCGGCGGGGCCTGGACCCGCGTGCACCACAGCTTCATGGTCTGGGCCACCGAGCGCGCCACGCCCTCGCCCGGCGACGAGACCTTCATCATGGCCATGACCGTGGGCTCGCTGCTGGCGCTGGCGCTGGCGCTCGTCAATCACGTCGCCAAGATGGGCCTGCTGTCGCGCCTGGCCGAGCAGGTGACCTTCGTGCTGATCCCGCCGCTGGTACTGATCTTCCTCGTGCTCGGCACCATCTTCCTCGGCGTGGCCACGCCGACCGAAGGCGGGGCGATGGGCGCGGTGGGCGCACTGATCATGGCCTTCGGTCGCAGGCGGCTGAATTTCGGCCTCATGCGCCAGGCGCTGGACAGCACCGCCCGGCTCGCCACCTTCGTGATGTTCATCCTCATCGGCAGCACGGTCTTCAGCTTCACCTTCAACGCCGCGGACGGCCATGTCTGGGTCGAGCACCTCTTCGCCGCCCTGCCCGGCGGCGCGCTCGGTTTCCTCATCGTCGTCAACATCCTCGTCTTCATCCTCGGCTGCTTCATCGATTTCTTCGAGATCGCCTTCATCGTCATCCCGATGCTGGCGCCGGTGGCCGAGAAGCTGCTGCCGGCCATGCTGCCCGGGGTGCCGCCCGACGCGGTGATGATCTGGTTCGGCGTCATCCTCGCCATGAACCTGCAGACCTCGTTCCTGACGCCGCCCTTCGGCTTCGCCCTGTTCTACCTGCGCAGCGTGGCCGCCAAGAGCGACTACAAGGACCGCATCACCGGCGTCACCATCCCGGCGGTGACCACGGCGCAGATCTACAAGGGCTCGATCGCCTTCATCGTCCTGCAGGTCATCATGGTGGCAGCGATCATCGCCTGGCCCAACCTGGTGGTGAGCGGCCTGGACGCCGGCCCGAAGATCGACGCCGAGCGCGTCTTGCAGGACATGGTCAAGCCCGAGCGTGCGCCGCTGGAGGCGCCGCCGGCCCTCCCGGGCGGCGCCGGCGCGGCCGATCCGCCGGCCAAGGACGATCCGAACCAGGCCATCCTCGATGCCATCAAGCGCGAGCAGGAGGCGGCCTCCGCGGCAGGCAAGAAGTAGCGGGGGCGGCCCGCTTCCCGCCTCCGCGTTCCTCCCTCGCCCGCTTGCGGCCCGACACCCTTACTCCATGCCCCCACCCGCACGCGGGAGAGGGGGAAAGCAAGAAGGCCCCGCGATGCGGGGCCTTCGTGTTCAAACCGACCAGCCGTCAGCGCGTCACAGCCGCTGGCGCTGCATGAAGTCGTCGAACGTGGCTTCGGTGTAGCGGAACCACAGGTTTGCGTCGCGGCGGAAGGCCGAGAAGTCGTCGTACACCTTCTTCCAGTTCGCGTTCTTGGCGCTGATCTCGCTGTACAGCGCCATCGACTCCTTGAACGCGGCGTCCATGAGGTCCTTCGGGAACGGGAACAGCTTGGCGCCGCCAGCGACCAGCTGCTTCAAGGCGGTGGCGTTCTTGGCGTCGTAACGCGCCATCATGTCCATCAGCGAGTGGCCGCAGGCGACCTCGATCATGGCCTTGAATTCGTTGGGCAGCGCCTCCCAGGCCTTGGCGTTGACCCAGTTCTCGAGTTGCGGCCCGCCTTCCCACCAGCCCGGGTAGGCGTAGAACGGCGCCACCTTGTTGAAGCCGAGCTTCTGGTCGTCGTACGGCCCCACCCACTCCGCGGCGTCGATCGTGCCCTTCTCGAGCGCCTGGTAGATCTCGCCACCCGGGATGTTCTGCGGCACGCCGCCCAGGCGCTCGAAGACACGGCCGCTGAAGCCGCCGGTGCGGAACTTCAGGCCCTTCACGTCGGCGAGCGACTTGATCTCCTTGCGGAACCAGCCGCCCATCTGCGCACCGGTATTGCCGGCGGGGAAGTTGACGATGTTGTAGGCCTTGTAGAAGTCGCGCGTCAACTTCAGGCCGTTGCCCTCATGCATCCAGGCGGTCATCTGCCGGGCGTTGAGGCCGAACGGGATCGCGCAGGCGAGCGCGAAGGTCTCGTCCTTGCCGAAGAAGTAGTACGGCGCCGTGCAAGCCATCTCGACGGTGCCGTTCTGGATCGCCTCGACCTTGCCGAACGCAGGCACCAGCTCGCCCGGGCCATGCACGGTGATCTGGAAGCGACCGCCGGACATGTCGCGGACCATCTTGGCGAAGATCTCGCTCTGGCCATACAGCGTGTCGAGCGACTTCGGAAAGCTCGACGACAGCCGCCACCGGATGTTGGCCTGCGCATGCACGGCCGGCGCGATGCCGGCAGCCAGCACGCCGGCTAGGCCTGCGCCCTGGACAAACGAACGACGTTCCATGAACTTCTCCTGATGGGGGGATGACCCGGGGTTGAAAACAAGGGAGGGGACAAGCGAGGGCACCAAGGGAAACGCCCTCGACCCACAACGCGGGAAATTCTAGAAGTCGCCTACGTGACTTCCCGGGCGGGTTTTCCCGCTCGGCCCGCAGACGAGGATCCTCGCGACGGCAGCGCGGTGCGCCGAGGCGGTCAGGACCCGGCGAGCTTCATGCGCGAGAGCAGCACCGAACCCACGGTCTTGCTGCCCTGCGTGTAGCGGTCGGCGCCGACGGCGGCGATGTCGCGCAGCATGTCCTTCAGGTTGCCGGCGATCGTCACCTCGTGCACCGGGTGCACGATGCGGCCGTTCTCGACCCAGTAGCCGGCGGCGCCGCGCGAGTAGTCGCCGGTGACCATGTTGATGCCCTGCCCCATCAGCTCGGTGACGAAGAGGCCGCGGTGCAGTTTGCGCAGCATCGCCTCGAGGCCGTCACCCGGCTGCGTGAGGCGGCTTGTCAGCGTCAGGTTCTGCGAGCCGCCGGCATGGCCGGTGGTGCGCATCGAGAGCTTGCGCGCCGAGTAGCTGCTGAGGAAATATCCCTGCACCACGCCGGCCTCGACGACGCGGCGCGCACGCGTGCGCACGCCTTCGTCGTCGAACGGGGCGCTGCCCTTGCCCTTGCGCTCGTGCGGGTCCTCGTCGACGTCGAGGTGGTCGGCGAGCACCTGCGTGCCGAGCGAGCCGACGAGAAAGCTTGCCTTGCGGTAGAGCGATCCGCCCGACACCGCGCCGACGAAGCTGCCCAGCAGCCCGGCCGCGACCGGCGCCTCGAACAGCACGGGCACCTCGCCCGTGGGCACCCTTCGCGCGCCCAGGCGGGCCAGCGTGCGCCTCGCGGCATAACGCCCCACCTCCTCGGGGTCGGCGAGTTCGCTGGCGTCGCGCATGCTCGTGTACCAGGAGTCGCGTTGCATGTCGCGGCCGCGGCTGCCCGGCCTGGTGGCAATGGGCGAGACCGACACGTAGTGCCGCGAGCTCGCATAGCCGCCGCGGAAGCCGCGCGTATTGCCGGCCCAGAAGTGCGCCTGCTGCGCCGACACGCCGGCGCCCTCGCTGTTGGTGATGTGGCGGCTCACCGCCAGCGCCGCGTCCTCGCAGCTGTGGGCGATGGCGGCGGCGGCGGCCGCGTCGATGTCCCACGGGTGGAAGAGGTCGAGGTCGCGCGCCGCCTCCTCGGCGGTGGCGAGGTCGTCGGCCTCGGGCAGGCCGGCAGCGGGATCCTCGGCCGTGAAGCGCGCGATGTCGTAGGCCGCCTGCACCGTCTGCCTGATCGCGGCCGGCGAGAAGTCGGAGGTACTCGCATTGCCGCGCCGCTGGCCGAGATAGACACTGACGCCGAGCGACTTGTCGCGGTTGCGCTCGACGTTCTCGAGCTCGCCCTTGCGCACCGAGACAGACAGGCCCATGCCCTCGCTCACCTCGGCGCCGGCATCGCTGGCCCCGAGTTGCAACGCGCGCGCCAGCGTGTCCTCGACGATCTGCCGGAAATGGTCCTGCGAGAAGGCAAAGCCGTGGGACGCGTCGCGGGGGTTGGTCATCAGGGGGCGCTGCAATGAAGGAGGGAAGCGAGAGAAGGGCCGCAACTATGATACCGACGACCCATGCACGCCCTACGTCCTCCATGAGCTCCTCCATGAGCCGCCACGCCGCGCCGCACCGCGGCCTCGATGTCCACTATGGCGATGTGGAAGACGGGGCGGCGCGCCCGAGCAAGACGCAGCTCAAGCGCGAGTCGCACTCGCTGCAGGAGCTCGGCGCCGAGCTGGTCGAGCTCAACGACGAGCGTCTCGCCGCGCTCCAGATGCCCGAGTCGCTGCGCGACGCCATCGCCGAGTACCGCCGCACGCGCTCGCACGAGGGCCGGCGCCGGCAGATGCAGTTCATCGGCAAGCTGATGCGCCATGTCGACGAGGCCCCCATGGCCTCTCTGCGCGAGGCCGTCGCGGCGAGCAAGCTCGGCTCGGCGCGCGAGGCCTTGGCCCTGCACGAAGCCGAGCGCTGGCGCGCCGAGCTCATCGCCGACGACGCGGCCGTGGCGCGCTGGCTGGCCGAGCACCCCGACACCGACATGCAGCACTTGCGCAGCCTCGTGCGCGCGGCGCGGCGCGACGCGGCGGGGCTGGCGGCCGAGGCGCGGCAGCCGAAGAGCGTCCGCGAGCTCTTCCAGTTCATCAAGCCCTGGATCCCGACATGAGCACGACCCCGAGCGCACCGGCGACGGCCGGCTTCGGCCCCTGCGACCCCGTCCGCATCGGCCTCGTCTCCGTCAGCGACCGCGCCAGCAGCGGCGTCTACGAGGACAAGGGCATCCCGGCGCTGAAGGAGTGGCTGGCGCGCGCCGTGAAGAACCCGGTCACGTGGGAAGCGCGCCTGATCCCCGACGAGCAGGAGCGCATCGGCGCCGCCCTCATCGAGTTGTGCGACACGGCCGGCTGCGACCTCGTCTTCACCACCGGCGGCACCGGCCCGGCGCCGCGCGACGTCACGCCCGAGGCCACGCTCGCCGTGGCGCACAAGGTGATGCCGGGCTTCGGCGAGCAGATGCGGCAGATCAGCCTCGCCTTCGTGCCCACGGCCATCCTCTCGCGCCAGGTGGCGGTGGTGCGCGGCAAGTCGCTGATCGTCAACCTGCCCGGACAGCCGAAGTCGATCGCCGAGACGCTGGAGGGGTTGCCGAAGAACACGCCGCCGGTGCACGGCATCTTCGCCGCCATCCCGTACTGCGTGGACCTGATCGGCGGGCCCTACATCGAGACGAACGACGAGGTGTGCAAGGCCTTCCGGCCGAAGTCGGCGGTGCGGCCGCCGCGCTGAGGCGCGGCTACGGCGGCGACGCGGTGGCGAACCCGGCGCGCGAGCGCAACTCCTCGGTCGTTTCGCCGCCACCCTCGGCCTTCCACCCCGGCGGTCCGGCCAAGGTGCCGGCGAGGGCGCGCAGGCTGCGTGCGCGCAGCAGGTCGTGCAGCAGATACGCCCACTGCGCGAACTCCACCTTCAGCGGATTGGCGCTCGTCATCGGGTGCACCCAGCCATAGCGGCACGGCAGCTCGTCGCGCTCGGGGATGTAGGTGCCGAAGAGACGATCGAAGACCATCAGCACGCCGCCGTAGTTGGCGTCGAGGTACTCGACATTGGCGGCGTGGTGAACGCGATGCGCCGAGGGCGTGTTGAGCCAGCCCTCGAGGACCCCGAGCTTCGGGATCCAGGTGGCGTGCAGCCAGAACTGGTAGAGCAGGTTCAGCGTCACTGCCGTGATCACCAGGCGCAGGTCGAACCCCACCCACACCAGCGGCAGCAGGAAGACGACGTTGCCGCTCAGCCTGCCGAAGGCGCCGATGCGCAGTGAGGCCATCAGGTTGAGCTGGTTCGCCGAGTGGTGCACGGCATGGTTGCACCAGAACCAGCGCACGCGGTGCGCGGCGCGGTGCAGCCAGTAGTAGCAGAACTCCAGTCCGATGAAGAGCGCCAGCGCCGGCAGCCAGCCGTCGACGACGATGGTCGTGAGCCGGTGCGCCTGCACCCAGCCCACCAGGGGCGCGGCGATCGTGAACGGCACCGCCACCGTGACGGCGATGCGCAGCACGTAGTCGAAGAACGAGACACCGAAGCCGGCCCAGTCGTAGCCGCTGCCGCCCCGGCTGCGGCGACTCACCCACGAGAGCACGCCGGCCTCTACCACCGCGGAGGCGAGCACCACCGGCGCGACGACGAAGAGCAGAACCTGCTCGATCGGCGTGAAGGCAGGCATGGCGGGGCGCCGCGGCTCGGCCCTTGCGCCTACTTCACGAGCCGGCTCAGGCTCTCGGCGTCGAAGTTCTCATGCGTCGCCGCGTCCTGCGGCACGCAGTCGCCGGCGGGCAGTTCGCGCGCGCGCGCCGAGAGCTTCTCGATCGCCTGCCACAGCAGCGCGATCTGGTGCTCGTGGCCGGAGGCGTTGTCGATCAGCCCCTTCATCGCCAGCGCCACCGGATCGTCGCCCTGGGTCACGCCGTAGGCCGAGAAACCCATCTTCGCCGCGGCCTGTTCGCGCTCGGCATCGGCCGCCGCCTGGATGATGCGCGCCGGGTTGCCCACCGCCGTGGCGCCCGGCGGCACGGGCTTGACGACGACCGAGCCGCCGCCGACGCGCGCGCCGTCCCCGACCGTGAAGCCGCCCAGCACCTGCGAGTTGGCGCCGACGATGACGCCACGGCCGAGCGTCGGGTGCCGCTTCGCACCCTTGACCAACGCGGTGCCGCCGAGCGTCACGCCCTGGTAGATCGTGCACTCGTCGCCGACCTCGGCCGTCTCGCCGATAACGACGCCCATGCCATGGTCGATGAAGACGCGCCGGCCGATGACGGCGCCCGGATGGATCTCGATGCCGGTGAAGAAGCGTGCCACATGCGAGGTGAAGCGGCCGAGCCAGTGCCAGCCGCGCACCCAGGCCGCATGCGCCCAGCGGTGCAGCACCAGCGCGTGCAGCCCCGGATAACACGTCAGCACCTCGAAGGTCGAGCGCGCGGCGGGGTCGCGCTCGCGGATGCAGGCAATGTCTTCTCGCAGGCGTTCGAACATCATGGTGCGGGCAGTGTAGCGGCGCGGGCCCGGGCCGGCTTCGGGCCGGCATCAGCCCTTGCGTGACCTCGGATGTCGATTCATGTCGGCACCCGCAGCCGGTGTGGCGGCACGGCCCGAGCCGGCGGCAGCGGCAGCCGTGGCCGCCGCACGGGCGATGCCGCGCAGGATGTGCACCTCCTCCTCGGTGAGGCGGGCGCGGTTGGCGAGCTGGTTCAGGCGCGGCAGCAGCTTCTTCGGAGCCGCTGGATCGAGGAAGCCGATGGCCACGAGCGCCTCCCGCCAGTGCTCGAGCAGCCCCTGCACCGCGGCCGCGTCGGCCCAGCGCGCCTCGGCCGTGCGCGAGCGCACCGCGAAGCCGCCGAGCGCCTGCCGCCAGTCGTAAGCGATGAGCTGCACCGCCTGCGCCAGGTTGAGCGAGCCGTAGTCCGGATGCGTGGGGATCGAGAGGCACAGGTGGCAGCGGTAGACATCGTCGTTGGCCAGGCCCGTGCGCTCGGGACCGAAGACGAACGCCACGCGGTGCCCCGCGGCGGCGGCGGCAGGCAGCGCCTCGCGCGGCGCCTGCGTCGGCGGGCCGAAGTCGCGCGGCGTCATCGCCGTGGCGCAGGCGAGCGTGGACCCTTGCAGGGCTTCGGCGAGCGTGGTCACGGTGCGTGCCGCCTCCAGCACGTCCGCGGCGCCGCTGGCACGCGCGACCGCCTCGCCTTCGAGGTGCAGCCCGGCCGTGCGCGGGCGCACGAGCACGAGGCGCGAGAAGCCCATCACCTTGATGGCGCGCGCCGCCGCGCCGACGTTGCCGGCATGGCTCGGCTCGACGAGCACGAAGGAGCTGGTGTCCGCGGGCACGACGGCGGGTTCGGTCTCGGCAGAAGTCATGGCCGGTAAAATGGGCTTCGCATCCGGGGCAGCGTCACGATCATTGTCGTCGTGCCTCCCCGCCGCTCTTTCTCCCCGCCAGCCGTCCCACCGTTGCCAGGCTCCTCCGCGCCCCGGCAAGAACCGATCGCACACCCATGTCGCAAGCGCTGCACCCCATGCTCAACATCGCCGTCAAGGCAGCACGCGCGGCGGGTTCCATCATCAACCGGGCGGCGCTCGACCTCGACCTGCTGCAGGTGGGCAGCAAAGGCCCGAACGACTTCGTCACCGAGGTCGACCGCGCCGCCGAGACGGCCATCATCGACATCCTGCTCGAGGCCTACCCCGAGCACGGCATCCTCGCCGAGGAGTCGGGTCGCGAGCGCGGCAACCGGCACAGCGAGTTCGTGTGGATCATCGATCCGCTGGACGGCACCACCAACTTCGTGCACGGCCTGCCGGTCTATGCCGTGAGCATCGCGCTCGAGCACCGCGGCCAGGTGCAGCAGGCGGTCGTCTACGACCCGGCGCGCAACGACCTCTTCTACGCCAGCCGCGGCCGCGGCGCCTTCCTCAACGACCGGCGCCTGCGCGTCTCCAAGCGCACGCGCCTGGCCGACTCGCTCATCGGCACCGGTTTCCCGTTCCGCAAGGGCGACAACTTCAAGCGCTACCTGAAGATGTTCGAGGAGGTCATGCAAAGCTGTGCCGGCGTGCGCCGCCCGGGTGCCGCGGCGCTCGACCTGTGCTATGTGGCGGCCGGGTGGTACGACGGCTTTTTCGAGACCGGCCTGTCGCCCTGGGACATCGCCGCCGGCTCGCTGATGGTCACCGAGGCCGGCGGCCTGATCGGCAACTTCACCGGCGAGGCCGACTACCTGCACCAGCGCGAAGTGGTGGCCGGCGCGCCGAAGATCTACGGCCACCTCGTCCAGATGCTCAAGCCGTATTCGCGCGTCATCAAGGAGGGCGAAGTCGCTGCCGCCAGCGCACCGGCCCCGGCGGCCGATGCGCCGGCCGCCGACCCCACCGCCGCCTTCATCGAATCGGCCACCGGCGAGGCGCCCCCGGCCAAGCGGGCGCCGATCCGCGTCAAGCGCGCAGTGAGCATCGGCATCGCCAAGCCCGGCCAAGGCCCCCGGCGCTAGGCAGGCGCCGGGCCGGCGCCCGGATCATCGGGCGGCCGGCGCCGCGTGGCCCCGGCCCCGGAGCTCGACCCCGGGGGCCGCCGTCTTCAATCGAGCTTGCCGATCTTGCGCACCGCCTCGGTCATCACTTTCGCGTCGGCGGCCCAGTAGGTGGCGAACTCCGGCGCATCGAGATACTCGATCGGGCTGCCGGCCTTGCCGATGGTGCCCACCACCAGCGGGTCGGCTGCGGCCTTGCGTGCTGCCTCGCGCAGCCGCTGCACCACCGCCGCAGGCGTGCCCGCGGGCACGAACAGCGCCGACCACTGCGCGAACTGCACCGGGTACCCAGCCTGGCCCAGGCTCGGCACCTCGGGCAGCGAGGCAACCGGTTTGCCGCCCCAATGCGCGAGCGCGCGCAGCCTGCCCGACCTGATGTGCTGCACAACAGTGGCGGGGCCGCTGGCCAGCGCGTCGACCTGCCCGCCCAGCAGGGCCAGCACCGCCGGCCCGGCACCGGTGTACGGGATGTGCACCATGCGGAAGCCCGCGCTCGCCTTGAGCATCTCCATCGGCACGTGCATCGTTCCGTAGTTGCCCGAGCTGCCGAAGTTGTAGCCACCGGGCTTCTTCTTCATGTCGGCGAGGAAGTCGGCCAGCGTCTTCCACGGCGAATCGGCGCGCACCACGAGCACCGTGGGGTCGGCGGTGAAGCGCGCGATCGGCACGAACTGGTCGAGCGTGTAGACGGGCTTGCGGCCGTAGACCACGTCGGCCTCGGGCAGGATGGAGATCGAGCTCAGCGACAGCAGCAGCGTGTGCCCGTCGGGCGCCGCCTTCGCCGCCTCGCCGATGCCGAGCGCGCCGCCGGCGCCGGCGCGGTTCTGCACGACCACGGTCTGCTTCAGCTCGCGCCCCAGTGCCTCGGCGACCGGGCGTGCCACGGTGTCGGCCACGCCACCCGGCGGGAACGGCACGATCATCGTCAGCGGCTTGTCGGGCCAGCTGCCCTGCGCGGCCGCCGGCAGGCCGGCCGTTCCCACCAGCAGCGCCATCAGGGCCACGGCAAGGGTCTGTCCATTCACGGGCTTCATCGCAGCGCGTCTCCTCAAGGCGATCTTCGGCGGCCCGGCCGGTGATTCCCCCGATGCCCGCTCGCCGAGAGGGCCCGATGCTACGGCGCTCCACCACGCGCCGGGCCATCGCATGAAAGCAGCCACCTCCGCCCTTCGGCTCACCCCCGGATCGATGTCCGCGTTCGTGCCCGCACTCGTGCCCGCCCTCCTGCCCGCCCTCCTGCCCGCATTCGTGGTCGCGCTCGCGCTCGGCGCGGCCGCACCCGCTCGGGCGCAGGACTACCCCACCCGCTCCGTGCGCCTCATCGTGCCCTTCGCGCCCGGCGGCTCGGCCGACGTCTTCGGCCGCTTCGTCGCCCAGCGCCTGCAGGAGAGCCTCGGCCAGAGCTTCGTCGTCGACAACCGTCCCGGCGGCGGCTCGATCATCGGCAGCGACGCCGTCGCCAAGGCCGCGCCCGACGGCTACACGCTGCTGGTGATGAGCAACACGCACACCGTCAACGAGTCGCTGATCCCGAACAAGCCCTTCCAGCTCATGCGCGACTTCGCGCCCGTGGCGCCGCTCAACGCGAGCGACCTCGTGCTGGTGGCCAAGGCCGGCCTGCCGCAATCGAACCTGGCCGACCTCATCAAGGCCGCCAAGGCGCGGCCGGGGGCGATGTCGTACGCGAGCTCGGGCCCCGGCACGCCGTACCACATGGCCGGCGAGCTCTTCAAGGCGATGGCCGGCGTCTTCGTCGTGCACATCCCCTACCGCGGCAGCGCCGGCGCGCGCACCGACGTGCTCGGCGGCCAGGTCGAGATGATGTTCGACGCCATCCCGACGATGAGCGAGCACGTGAAGAGCGGCAAGGTCAAGGCCCTGGCCACCACCGGTCGCACGCGCTCGGCCGTGCTGCCCGACGTGCCGACGATGAGCGAGGCCGGCGTGCCGGGCTACGAAGCCACGCTGTGGCTGGGCATCGTGGCGCCCAAGGGCACGCCGCCGGCCATCGTGGCCAAGCTCAACAGCGAGATCGCCAAGATCACCGCCAACGCCGAGGTGCGGCGCGCCTGGGCGGCGCAGGGCACGGCGGCGATGACGATGAACGTCGACGAATTCACGCGCTACCTGCACGCCGACATCGAGAAGTGGGCGCGCATCGTCAAGATCTCGGGAGCCAAACCGGAGTGAACGCGAAAGTGCCCGCGAAAGTGATGGCAAGAGTGACCGCGCCATGCATGCGCTCGTTGCCCCGCTGACCTTCCTGAGCGCCGGCGCCGCGCAGGGCCTCGTGCAGGCCCTGCGGGCCGAATTCGAGGCCGCAGGCGGGCCGCACCTGCAGGGCCGCTTCGGCGCCGTGGGGGCGATGAAAGAGCTGCTGCTCGCAGGCCAGGAGCGCTGCGACGTCTTCGTCAGCACGCACCGCATCGTGCAGGAGCTCGTCGCCGACGGGCACCTGCGCCCGGCCAGCGTGGCCCCGCTCGGCCGCGTGCACACCGGCGTGGCGGTGCGCGCCGGCGAGCACGTGCCGGCCATCGACACCCCCGAAGCCCTGCGCAAGGCACTGGCGGCAGCCACCGCCATCTACTTCCCCGACCCCGACCGCGCCACCGCGGGCATCCACTTCGCCAACGTGCTGGCCGAGCTCGGCCTGGCCGGCTCGACCAGCGCGCTCTGGCGCACCTACCCCAACGGCGCCGCCGCGATGCGCGAGATGGTCGCCGGCGGACCGCCGGGCGCGATCGGCTGCACGCAGGTGAGCGAGATCCTCATCACACCCGGCGTGCAACTCGTGGGCGCGCTGCCGCAGCGCTTCGAGCTGGCGACGCTGTACACCGCCGCGGTCAGCATGGGGGCTCGCCAGCCCGGCGCCGCCGCGCGCTTCATCGCGCTGCTGACGTCGCCGGCGCAGCACGACGTGCGCGAACGTTGCGGCCTCACTGAGCCCTGAGAGCGCCCACTTTCGCGTCCCAGTCTTTGTAGTATCTATTTCTAGATCGGTAGTGTAAGCTACCGATATGTGGTCCCTGCTGCTCCTCACGCTGCCGACGCAGCCCAATGCCGTGCGCCTGCGCGTGTGGCGCGCGCTCAAGGCGCTGGGCTGCGGTGCGCTGCGCGACGGCGCCTACCTGCTGCCGGCCGAACACGAGGCGCTGTTCGAGCCGCTCGCCGACGAGGTGCGCGCACACGGCGGCAGCGCCACGCTGCTGCGCACCGCGGCGCGCGACGAGGCACAGCAGCGCGACTTCGCCGCCCTCTTCGACCGCGGCGAGGCCTACGCCGCTTGGCAGCGCGAGGCCGAGGACACCGCGGCGCGCTGGTCCGCCGAGCCCGAGTCCGCGGCGCGCCGCAGCCTGCGCGCCCTTGCCGACGCGCTGGCCGAACTGCAGCGCATCGACTACCTGCCCGGCGCCGCCGCCGAGCAGGCGCGCGCCGAGCTGGCCGCCCTGCGCACCGCCTTCGATGCCCGCTTCGCGCGCGGCGAGCCCCGCGCGGCCACCGAACATGCCATCGAGCGGCTGGAACGCGCGCGCTTCCAGGGCCGGCGCTGGTGCACGCGCGCGCGGCCCTGGGTCGACCGCCTCGCCTGCGCCTGGCTGATCCGCCGCTTCGTCGACGAGAAGCCGCAATTCCTGTGGCTCGCCGACCCGAGCCGCGCGCCACGCGGCGCGCTCGGCTTCGACTACGACGGCGCCCGCTTCACGCACGTCGGCTCCAAGGTTTCGTTCGAGGTGCTGGCGCTCTCGTTCGGCCTCGAGCGTGATGCCGCGCTCGCGCGCGTGGCTGCCGTCGTGCACTACCTCGACGCCGGCGGCATCCCGGTGCCCGAGGCGCCGGGCCTGGAGGCCGTGCTCGCGGGCTTGCAGGCGCTGCACGAAGACGACGATGCGCTCGTTGGCGCCGCGGGGGCGGTCTTCGACGCGCTCTACGCCACCGCCGGCGCGGCCCCGCGCAAAGCGGGCCCGAAGCGGTCGCCATGAGCAGGGAGCGGTTTCAATGACTTCACCGAGCGCAGCCTCGCCCGACCCGGGCGCCGGCGCCACCCAGGCACCCGCCGGCCCGGCCCCTGTCCCGGCCTTCGCACCGCCGGCGCCCCGCGCACGCCCCGAGGCCGTGAGCTTCGGCGAGGCCTTCCGCTTCTGGCTCAAGCTCGGCTTCATCAGCTTCGGCGGCCCCGCCGGGCAGATCGCCATCATGCACAGCGAGCTGGTCGAGCGCCGGCGCTGGATCAGCGAGCGCCGCTTCCTGCACGCGCTCAACTACTGCATGCTGCTGCCCGGGCCCGAGGCGCAGCAGCTCGCCACCTACATCGGCTGGCTGCTGCACCGCACGTGGGGCGGCATCGTTGCCGGCGCGCTCTTCGTGCTGCCGTCCCTGTTCATCCTCGTCGCGCTGTCGTGGGTGTACATCCGCTTCGGCGACGTGCCGGTGGTGGCGGGCCTCTTCTACGGCATCAAGCCCGCCGTGACGGCGCTCGTGCTGCACGCAGCGCACCGCATCGGCACGCGGGCGCTGAAGAACGGCTGGATGTGGGCCATCGCGGCGCTGTCGTTCGTCGCCATCTTCGCTTTCGATACGCCCTTCCCGGCCATCGTGCTCGGCGCAGGGCTGATCGGCTGGTTCGGCTCTCGGCGCTGGCCGCAGGTGTTCGCGCTCGGCGGCGGGCACGGCGAAGCGAAGGCCGGCTACGGCCCCGCGCTCATCGACGACGACACGCCCACGCCGCCGCACGCCCGCTTCACACGAGCGCACCTGGCCCGGGTGCTCGTCTTCGGCGTCGCGCTATGGGCGCTCGCCATCGGCGCGCTCGTCGCCGCCCAGGGTTGGCAGGGCACGCTCACGCAGATGGCCGCCTTCTTCTCGCAGGCGGCGCTCGTCACCTTCGGCGGCGCCTACGCCGTGCTGCCCTACGTCTACCAGGGCGCCGTGGAAACGCACCAGTGGCTCAGCGGCCCGCAGATGATCGACGGCCTCGCGCTCGGCGAGACGACGCCGGGGCCGCTGATCATGGTCGTGGCCTTCGTCGGCTTCGTCGGCGGCTGGCAGAAGGAGGCGCTCGGGCCCGATGCGCTCTTCTTCGGCGGCGCCCTCGGCGCGACGGTCGTCACCTTCTTCACCTTCCTGCCCTCGTTCGTCTTCATCCTCGCCGGCGGGCCGGCGGTGGAGGCCACGCACGGCCGGCTCGGCTTCACGGCGCCGCTGAGCGCCATCACCGCTGCCGTCGTCGGCGTGATCGTCAACCTCGCGCTCTTCTTCGCCTGGCACGTGCTGTGGCCCAAGGGCTGGCAAGGGCCGTTCGACTGGCCTTCGGCCGCCATCGCGCTCGCCGCTACGGTGGCCCTCTTCCGCTTCAAGCTCGGCGTGCTGCCGCTGCTCGGTGCGAGCGCGCTCGCCGGGCTGGCGATCACGCTGCTCATGAAACCCTGATCGGCCGGGAGCCACTCCACGAGCGAACACCGAACCCCGGTACGCCCGACTGCCCGAGAGCCGAACGCCAGACCCCGGACCACGGACCACGAAAGGACCGCCCCCATGGACGCCCGCCTGCAGCCCCTGCCCTACCCGAGCGACAGCCTGAAGGGTCTCTCGGCCCGCCTCATCGAGAGCCACCACAAGAACAACTACGGCGGTGCCGTGAAGCGGCTGAACGCGATCCGCACCGAACTGCGCCAGCCGCCCGGCGCCGCCGTGCGCCCCGGCTTCGAGCTGAACGGCCTGAAGCGCGAGGAGCTCATCGCCACCAATTCGATGCTGCTGCACGAGCTGTATTTCGCCAGTCTCGGCGGTGATGGCACGAGCATGGAGCCGGCCTGGGAGATGGCACTCACGGCCAACTTCGGCAGCGTCGCGTCGTGGCGCGAAGAGTTCATTGCCATGGGCCGCGCGCTCGGTGGCGGTTCGGGCTGGGTGCTGCTGAGCTTTCAGCCGCGCGAGGGCACGCTCGTCAATCAATGGTCAGCCGACCACACGCACGCGCTCGCCGGTGCCGTGCCGCTGCTGGCGCTGGACATGTACGAGCACGCCTACCACCTGGACCACGGCGCGGCCGCCGCGGCCTATGTCGACGCCTTCATGGCCAACATCCGCTGGGCGGGCGTGTACCAGCGCTACCAGGCCGCCGTGCATGCGGCGAGCGAGCCCTTCGGCGCCACCCACGACGACGTGGCCGCGGCCAGGCTGATCCTGGACGTGCGCCGCGCCGGTGTGTTCGCTGAAGCGCCGACGATGCTGCCCGGTGCGCGTTGGGTCGATCCGGCGCAGTTGCAGCGCGGCGCGGTGTCCGCGACATCGGCCGCATCCGCCGCATCCGCCGCATCCGCGGCTTCGGCCGCATCCGCCGAGTCCGCCGAGTCCGCCATCACCGCCGCGCCGGACGAACCCGTCATCGCCTACTGCGTCTACGGCCACGAGGTGGGCCGCGCCGCCGCCTTGCAGTTGCGCGCGGCGGGCATCGATGCCCGCTTCCTGGTCGGCGGCATCGATGGCTGGGTGCGCGCGGGCCGGCCCCTGGCCGGCAAGGGCGCAGGCGGGAGTGCCCAGCCATGAGCTCGGCACCGCCCAGCGCGCCGATCTCTTCCCCAACGAGAGCTGCAGCACCGCCCGCCGGCCCCATCCGCCTCGCGCTGCTCTACCCCGGCGACCGCGCGGCGCGCGACCGTGCAGACCCCGCCGAGAGCCGTTTCGCGGCCCTCTTCGCCGCGCTGGCCGAGGCCGGCGTGCACGCAGAGCCCGCCGTGTACCACGATGACTTCGCCGACGAGGTGGCGGCGCAGCTGCGGCAGGTGCACGGCGTGCTCATCTGGTGCAACCCTATCGAAGGCGGGCGCCGGCGCGACCGGCTCGATGCCCTGCTGCGCGACGCGGCCGCGACCGGCGTCTTCGTCAGCACGCACCCCGACACCATCGTCAAGCTCGGCACCAAGGACGTGCTGCTCGATACCCGCGACCTGCCCTTCGGCAGCGACGTGCACCGCCTCGATAGCCTCGAGCAACTCGCCGCCGACTTGCCCGCGCGGTTGCAGCGCGGGCCGCGGGTCCTCAAGCAGTACCGCGGCCACAGCGGCATCGGCGTGTGGCGCGTGCAGGTCGTGCAGCGGGCCGACGCAGCCGTGGATACCCAAGGCAATGCCGCGCCCCTCGGCGCAACGCCCCCGGCGCGTGGGCCCGCGCGTGCTCTGCTGCTGCGCCACGCCCAACGCGGCAGCGAGGAAGAGCGCGTCGACATGCCCACGCTGCTGCAGCGCCTGGCCGGCTACTTCGAGCCCGAACAGGGCGGCCACATGATCGACCAGGCTTGGCAGCCACGGCTGGCCGAGGGCATGGTGCGCGCGTATCTCGTACAAGGCCGCGTCGCCGGCTTCGGGCATCAGGCGGTCAACGCGCTCTTCCCCGCCCGCGCCGGCGAGCCGGCACCGCAGCCCGGGCCACGCCTGTACCACGGGCCCGACGAGCCGCGCTTTCAAGAGCTTCGCGAGCGGCTGGAGTCCGAGTCCGGCTGGATCGAGCTGCTGCGCCAACGCGTCGGCGTCGAGCACGAGCGCCTGCCGATGCTGTGGGACTGCGACTTCATGTTCGGCGAGCGCGGCGCGGAGGGTCCCGAGCGGTATGTGCTGTGCGAAGTGAACGTGAGCAGCGTGTCGCCGTTCCCGCCCTCGGCGATTGCGCCGCTGGTAGCGGCGGTGAAGCAGCGGTTGGGTCGGCGCTGAGGGCAAGCCGTCGGCGGCGGCGCGAGGCGTGTCTTTCCGACAGCTCGGGCGCCGAGTTGCCGACGCTGGCCGGCGGCTGTCGACCCGAAGGCGAACTTCCATTCCATCGACAGAGCAGTCATTTACGACGACACCACTCGGGAACCACGTGCCGCCGCTCGAAGCTCCTTCATGCTCAGAACGTACTCGCTGTTGTCGACGAGCCGCTCGATGACGAGGTCGATGAATGCGCGTGCGCGCATCGGCTGCGCGTTGCGGCTGCCGTAGTAGACGAAGTAGCTGTAGCGGTCAGGGATGTGATCGACGAGCAGAGGCACCAGTTGCCCGGAGCGGATGTACGGAGCAGCCGTCACGCCCGCGAGCTGGCCGATCACCCGCCCTGCCACCACGGCGTGCAACTCCAGAATCTCGTCGTTGCTGCAAATCGCTGGCACCACCGGTTGCTGCACCTCGTCGTCGCCTGTCTTCAGGCGCCAGGGAACAATCTGGCCCGTACCTGGATTCCGGAACGCGCTGCATCGGTGTGACTGCAGCGCCGCGATCGTGTCCGGAGCGCCGTGGGCTTTGAGGTAGCCGGGGGCTGCGCAGACGATCAACTGCACTGGAAACAGCCGCCTGGCGATCAGGCCTTCATGCGGCGACAAGCCGAGCCGAAAGCCGACGTCGACCCGATCCTCCACCCAGTTGCCGACCCGATCTTCCAGCTGCACGTCCGGCACGACGCCCGGGTACCGCTGACAGAACTCGTCGATGAGCCGCCAGAGCACCGGCTGGAATGTCGAGCGCGGCCCGACGATGCGCAGCGGCCCGGCGACCTCGTCCTTCGCCTGCTTCACGGTCCGCAGCGCTCGTTGCAGACCGTAGAGCGACGGCTGCGCTTCCTCGAGGAATCGCCGACCTTCGTCGGTCAGCGCCATCGAGCGCGTCGTGCGATGAAAGAGCCGCACGTTCAGGTGCTGCTCGAGCTGGGCCAGCGCCTGGCTCGCCGCCTGCGGGCTGATGTTCAGCGCGGCAGCGGTCTTGCGCAGACTCCCGAGCTCTGCAGCTGTCACGAAGGTGGAGATGGCTCGAAGCTCGTTGATGGCCATGCCGATGCGTCCCGCGCCATTGTCCGTCGCTGCTTGCCAATCCATCAAGCTTTGACCGGCTATTCGCCTGCCAGTCGCATCTCTAGACTGCCTCGAAACGCACTCGAAGGAACATCACATGAACCACTCACCCGTTGGCCCGAACCCTCGTCGCCAGTGGCTGGCTGCAGGCGTCGCGCTGGGCGCGGCGCCATGGCTGATGTCGGCCTGCGCTGCGCCGACGGGCGCGCCACGCGCAGCCGCGGACGGGCCGGCGGCCGGGGCCCGATCCGCGACGCGTCGTCGCTTGGGGCCCCTCGAAGTGTTTCCCATCGGCCTCGGCTGCCAGTGGCATCCGGGCCGCCACCCGCAGGCGGTGAACGACCTCTACGCCAGCAGCACCGATCGGCAGGCGGCGATCGCGCTGATCCGTCGCGCGGTGGACCTCGGGGTGACGCTGTTCGACACCGCCGAGGTCTACGGGCCGTTCATGTCCGAACAGATCGTCGGGGAGGCGCTGCAAGGGCGGCGCGATCGTGTCGTGGTGTCGACCAAGTTCGGCATGAACGTCGACCAGCAGACCGGTGAACGCCGTGGCGGGCTGAACAGTCGACCCGAGCACATCCGGCGCGTGGTCGAAGGCCAATTGCGCCGCCTGCGCACCGATCGCATCGACCTGCTCTACCAGCACCGCGTCGATCCGCAGGTGCCCATCGAGGACGTGGCCGGAACAATCAAGGACTTGGTCGCGCAGGGCAAGGTGCTGCACTGGGGCCTGTCCGAGCCGGGCTTGCAGACGATCCGCCGTGCGCATGCCGTGCACCCGCTTGCGGCGATCCAGAACGAGTACTCGATGCTGTGGCGCGGGCCCGAGGCGCAGGTGCTGTCGATTTGCGAGGAACTGGGCATCGGCTTCGTGCCGTGGAGTCCGCTGGGCATGGGGTTCATCGCCGGCACGATCAGCGCCGACAGCCGATTTGGCGAGCAGGACTTCCGCGCCAGCGTGCCGCGCTTCGCGCCCGATGCCTTGCCGTCGAACATGCCACTCGTGGACCTGGTGCGCACCTGGGCACGGCGCAAGAACGCGACGCCGGCACAGGTCTCGCTGGCCTGGCTGACGGCGCGCAAGCCGTGGATCGTTCCGATTCCCGGCACGACCAACGTGGCGCACCTCGAAGAGAACGTACGCGCCGCGACGATGACCTTCAGCGCCGCGGAACTGGCCGAACTCGATGCGGCGATCGCGGCGATCCCGATCCAAGGCGCGCGGCTTCCGCCGCAGGTGCTCGCCGGCACCGGCGTCGAGGCGCCGCCGAAGCGGTGATGAAGCCGGCACGCGGCTGGGCGGCATCGCTCTCGCTCGCTTGCTGCACCGGCATGGCGGACGCCGAGCCGCAGCGGCCGTCTGCGTCGCCCGTTGCCGCGGCAGCACCTGCCGGACAGCGAGCCGCACCCGCCCACCTGGGTCCCGACGACCGCCTGGGCGACCTGTTGGACCATCCGGCGCTTGCCGGCTTCGCCCGGTTGCTGCTGCCGCACAGCGATGCCGAGGTCGACCGCACGACGCGGCTAGGGGACTTCGGGTCGCTGCTGCCCTACCACAAGCATGTGGATGCGCGCGACGTCGTTGCGGGGCTAAACCGGCTGATCGACGATGCCGCTGACGGACGCCGGGTGTTCATCGACATCTACACGCCGTCAGAGAAGACGCGCGATCCGACGAAGGCCGACACGGGCTTGTTCTTGCTGCGCGGCAGGCCAGGGGCGCCTTTCGCGGTCATCGCACCGGGAGGCGGGTTCTCGTACGTCGCCACGGTCCACGAGGGGCTGCCGTATGCACTGGCCATCAACCGCCATGGTTTCAATGCGTTCGTGCTGCGCTACCGGGTCGGGCAGGGCAGCGGCGCGGCCATCGAAGACCTGGCAGCCGCGTTGTCGACGCTTTTTCGCCATGCCGCGGCGCTGCAGGTGAGCACCGACGCGTATTCGCTCTGGGGCAGCTCGGCCGGCGCGCGGATGGCCGCGTCGATCGGTTCGCATGGCGTCGCACGCTTCGGAGCAGACCCGCTGCCCAGGCCCGCCGCCGTCGTGATGGCCTATACCGGGCACTCCGACACCTCGTCGGATGAACCACCGACCTTCGTTGTCGTTGGCGAGTACGACCGGATCGCGCCACCGACCGTGATGGAGCGCAGGCTGCAGGCCCTCGAGCGCGCCGGCGTGATGGTGGCGTACCGCAAGGTCCCGGGTCTTGGCCACGGTTTCGGCCCGGGCACCGGCACGGCGGCGCAAGGCTGGATCGACGATGCGGTGCGCTTCTGGGAGCGCGCGGCGTGCAGAGGCGCGTCGCGGGCCCCGCGGTGACAGCCTCTCGCGACAGGATCACACAGGAGAGTCCCGATGAAAGAACTGCTTGCCGCCACCGTCGTGCTGACGTTGCTGTCGCCCGCGCTCGCGGCCGACGATGCCGTGCAGGTTTCGCGCGCCGGCACGCGCACCGTGACCAACGCACCGGCGCAGCACTTCACCGGCGCGGTGAAGGTCGAGATGCTGCATACGCCGTCCGGTGCGCAACGCGCCTCGGCCGGGTCGGTCGGTTTCGCACCCGGCGCCCGCACCGCGTGGCACAGCCATCCGCTGGGGCAGACGCTGATCGTGACGGCCGGCGTCGGCCGCGTGCAACGCTGGGGCGGCCCCATCGAAGAGATCCGCTCCGGCGACGTGGTGCACATCCCGCCGGGCGTCAAGCATTGGCATGGCGCCGCGCGGGGCAGTGCGATGACCCACATCGCGATCACCGAGGCGCTGGACGGCAAGAGCACCGACTGGCAGGAACTCGTGGCCGATGCGCAGGTCGGCGACGCAATGCCCGCTGGCGCGAAGCCGACAGGCCCACACGCCGAGGCACAGCCAACGCGGGCGCAGGCGCTGCTGGGCGACGTGGCGCCCAAGCTCGCGCAACTCACGGACGAAGTGCTGTTCGGCGACGTGTGGGCGCGTCCCGGGCTGTCGCCGCGCGACCGCAGCCTCGCGACTGTGAGCGCGTTGATCGCGCTGAACCGGCCCGATCAGTTGCGCTCGCACCTCGCGCGGGCGCTGGACAACGGGCTGTCGAAAGATGAGATCTCCGAGGCGCTGACCCATCTCGCCTTCTACAGCGGCTGGCCCAACGCCATCGGCGCCGCAGGTGTGGCGCGTGAGGTTTTCGCTACCCGGCCGTGAACGCCGGCCGTCTGCAGCTGCGTCACTGCTGATGGAGTGGACGACACGCGGTTGGCTCGACCCGTCGATGCGCCGAACGCGCACTGAACGTTGACCGACAGCGCATGGCGGGCCCGCCGCAGGCGTGCGCGCGCCGATCGCCGCGAGCATCGGACCTGCCGCCCGCCCATGCGGGTGGTCGTTCGAAGAGACAGCGGAAGTCAGCGCAAGCGGAGACAAGGCTTGGACACACAGAGCTTCGACTACATCGTCGCCGGCGCCGGGTCGGCCGGCTGCGTCGTCGCGCACCGGCTGGTGAAGGCGGGCCACAGCGTCCTGCTGCTCGAGGCCGGGCCGACCGACGACATCAAGTTCGTCAAGATGCCGGCCACCTTCGTGCGCGTGATCGGCACCGAGCGCTCCTGGGTCTACGAGACCACGCCGCAGCCGCATGCGAAGGGCCGCAAGATGTTCGTGCCGCAGGGCCGCATGACCGGCGGCGGCAGCTCGCTCAACGCGATGGTCTACATCCGCGGCGCGGCGGCCGACTATGACGACTGGGCGACCGCGGGCTGCACGGGCTGGGGCTGGAAGGACGTGCTGCCGGTCTTCAAGCGGGCCGAGAGCAACATGCGCTTCTCCGGAGCGCTGCATGGCACCGATGGCCCGCTGCGCGTGAGCGACACGCGCTTCCGCCATCCGCTCAGCCTCGCCTTCCTGAAGGCTGCGCAGGAGGCCGGCCTGGCCTACAACGACGACTTCAACGGCGCACGCCAGGAGGGCGTCGGCTTCTACCAGACCACCACGGTCGACGGCACACGCGGCAGCACCGCCGCCACCTACCTCGCCGCGGTGAAGAACGACGCCAAGCTCACGCTGATCAACGGCGCGCACGTGCTGCGGGTGACCATCGAAGGCGGTATCGCGACCGGTGTCGAGTACCGCCGTCCGGACGGATCGACGCAGCGCGCGCAGGCCCGCCGCGAGGTGGTGCTCACGGCCGGTGCGCTGTCGACGCCGAAGCTGCTGCAGGTCTCGGGCGTAGGCCCGGCCGCGCTGCTGAAGCAGATCGGCGTGCCCGTGCAGCGCGACCTGCCCGGCGTCGGCGAGAACTACCAGGACCACCTGGAGATCATCGCCCACGGTCGCTGCCGCGAGCCGATCAGCCTGCTCGGTCAGGACAAGGGACTGAGCGCGCTGAGGCACGGCCTGCAGTGGGAGTTGTTCAAGACCGGGCTGCTCACCTCCAACGTCGTGGAAAGCGGCGGCTTCGTCGACACGCTCGGCACCGGCCGGCCCGACATCCAGTTCCATGTGCTGCCGGCGCTCGTCGGCGACGTCGACCGGCCGATGCCCGAGGTGCACGGCATCTCGATCGACCCTTGCTTCCTGCACCCGAAGTCGCGCGGCCGCCTGCGTGCGCTGAGCGCGGATGCGATGCAGCCGGCCGAGTTCGACGGCGGCTACCTCTCTGCGCAGGAGGACGTGGACACTCTCGTTCGTGGCTTGAAGCTCGCGCGCCGGATCCTGCGCATGCCCTCGATGCGCGCGGTGATCGCCGAGGAGATGTACCCCGGTGCGCGCGAGGACATTCCGGATGCCGAGCTCGAGCAGTTCGTGCGCCAGTACGCCAAGACGGTCTACCACCCGGTGGGCACCTGCCGCATGGGCACGGGCCCGATGGCCGTGGTCGACCCCCAACTGCGCGTGCATGGCGTGGGCCGGCTGCGTGTGTGCGACGCCTCGGTGATGCCGACGATCTGCGGCGGCAACACCAACGCGCCGACGATCATGATCGCCGAGCGTGGCGCCGAGTTCATGCTCGCGCGCTGAGCACGGCGGCTCTTCATTCACTCCTCGAGAGACACCGCCGACATGAACCCGAAGGATCTTTCCCGCCAGGAGCTCGAACGCATCGGCTTCCTCGCCGAGCGCCGGCACGGCAACTTCATCGACGGCGCGTTCTGCGAGAGCCGGTCCGGCCGCGTGCTGCCGGTGATCGACCCGGCCTCGGAACTGGTCGTCGCCGAAACACCCGACAGCGACGCGGCCGACGTCGATGCCGCCGTCGCCGCGGCGCGCCGTGCGCTCGAGGACTCGCCGTGGTCGCGCACGCGCCCGGCCGACCGCGAGCGCATCCTGTTCCGGCTCTCGCAGCTGATCGAGGAACACGCGGATGAGCTGAGCGCCATGGAGACGCTGCAGAGCGGCAAGCTGCAGGGCGTGGCGCGCATGATCGACGTCGGCTTCTCGGCCGAGTTCGTGCGCTACATGGCCGGCTGGGCCACCAAGCTCGAAGGCAGCACGCTGCAGCCGTCGATCCCATTCCCGCCCGGCGCGCGCTATCACAGCTACACCCAGCGCGAACCGGTGGGTGTGGTGGCGGCGGTGGTGCCGTGGAACTTTCCGCTCGCGATCGCATTGTGGAAGGTCGCGCCGGCCCTGGCCGCGGGCTGCACCGTGGTGCTCAAGCCCGCGCCCGAGACGCCGCTGACGGCCTTGCGCGTGGCCGCGCTCGCGCTGGAAGCGGGGCTGCCGGCCGGCGTGCTCAACGTCGTCTGCGGCGGCGGCACCGCCGGCGCGGCGCTGTGCGCGCACCCCGGCGTCGACAAGGTCAGCTTCACCGGCTCCACGCCCACCGGCCGCGCCATCGGCCATGCCGCGGTCGAGCGGCTCGCACGCTTCACGCTCGAGCTCGGCGGCAAGTCGCCGATGATCGTGTTGCCGGATGCCGACCCGGTGGCCGCCGCGGCGGGTGCCGCGATGGGCATCTTCTTCAACCAGGGCCAGGTGTGCAGCGCGAGCTCGCGCCTGTACGTGCACCGCAGCCTGTTCGACACCGTCATTCACGAGGTCGCGCGCCAGGCCGAGGCCATGCGCGTGGGCTCCGGCTTCGATGTCACCTCGCAGCTCGGGCCGGTGGTGTCGCGCCGCCAGTTCGATCGCGTGATGGGCTACCTCGAGGGCGCGAAGCGCGAAGGCGCCAGCGCCGTCACCGGTGGCGCTCGCGCGCGCGACGCGGGCTGCTTCATCCAGCCCACCGTGCTCGTGAACGTGAAGCCCGAGATGACGGTCGTGCGCGAGGAGGTGTTCGGCCCCGTGCTCGTCGCGATGCCCTTCGACGACGTCGAAGACGTGATCCGCCAGGCCAACGACACGCCCTATGGCCTGGCCGCCAGCGTGTGGTCGCAGGACCTCTCGTCGGTGCACCGCATCGTGCCGCGCCTGAAGGCCGGCACCGTGTGGGTCAACACGCACAACATGCTCGACGCCAACCTGCCCTTCGGCGGCTACAAGCAAAGCGGCTTCGGCCGCGACCTCGGCCGCGCGGCCGTCGAGTCCTACACCGAAGTGAAGAGCGTCTGCATGTCGGTCTGACGCGCCGGCTCCTCCACGCCAACACACCCCGCCACACCCCACAACACGGAGACACCCCATGACTCGGATCGCCCGACCCCTGCTGTCCACCCTCGCCTTCGCCGCGCTGCTCGCCACCGGCTCCGCCCATGCGCAATCCAAGCCGGTGTGCGGCCTCAACACCGGCAGGGCGGCCAGCGGCGAGCCGATCCCGCTCGGCGCCGTCGTCGGCAAGACCGGGCCGGACGACTTCAGCGCCTCGGCGCTCGCCGCGTTGGCCTACTTCAAATGCGTCAACGCCAACGGCGGCATCAACGGCCGCCCTGTCGAGCTGACGATCGTCGACGACCAGTGGAACCCGGAGATCGCCGCGCAGGTGGCCACCAAGCTCGTGAAGGACCGCAAGGTGGTCGCGATGGTGGGCAGCTCGAGCTTCGTCGAGTGCGGTGTGAACGGCAAGATGTACGCGCAGGAGGACGTGATGGTGATCGCCGGCGTCGGCGTGCCGCGCGAGTGTTTCTTCGCCAAGAACTACGTGCCGGTGAACACCGGCCCGCGCATCTCGGCCGCCGTGGTGGCGATGCACGCGGCGCAGCAGTACAAGTCGAAGAAGATGGTGTGCGTGATTCCCAACATCCCGAGCCTGGGCAACTGGGCCTGCGACGGCGCCAAGGAGTGGGGCAAGGCCAACGGCGTGGACGTCGAGGTGATCACGATCGACCCCGGCTCGCCGGATGCGACCTCGACGATGCTGCAGGCCGCGTCGAAGAAGCCCGACACCATCATCCTCAACCTGCCCAAGGGCATCATGGTGCCGATGCTGGCCGCCGCCGAGCAGCAGGGCCTGGCCAGGAAGATCCACTTCGTCTCCTCCACGCCGGCCTACAACGCCGACGTGCCGAAAGCCATCGGCCCGGCGTGGAACAACAACTTCGACATCCACCTCGAGTTCATGCCGATCGAATCGGCCGGTGCCGACAACCTGAACTGGAAGGCGACGATGGACGCGTTCGGCAACAAGGCCGACCCGCGCGATTCGTTCGCGCAGTCGGGCTACCTTGCCGCGCGCATCGCCACCGAGGCCTTGCTGAAGATGGACCCGAAGAAGATCGATCGGGCCGGGGTCAGCGCCGCGCTGCGCAACGTCAAGGGCTTCAAGAGCGACATCCTGTGCCGGCCGTTCTACGTGGGCGACGGCGCACGCCACAACGCCAACGCGAGCGGCCCCATCGCACAGGTCAGCGGCAATGGTTTCAAGCAGGTCAGCAAGGGCTGCCTGCTCGCCTCGGACCCGGAGCTCGCCGACCTGCGCGAGCAGGAGAAGAAGCTGGGCCTGTGATCCGCCGCGCCGCCCAAAGGCGAACACCGCAGGCCGACAGGCCGGAGGTTGCCCTGTGAGCCGCCGGGCCGCTCCCAAGGCGAACACCGCAGGCCGAGAGGCCGGAGGTTGCTCCATGAGCCGCGCATGCCGGACCTGCTGCCGTTCCTGATCTCCGGGCTGGGCGTCGGCGCGGTCTATGCCCTCTCGGGCGTGGGCTTGGTAGTGCTGTACCGCTCCTCGGGCGTGCTGAACTTCGCCTTCGGCGCGCTCGGCGCACTCGGCGCCTACGTCGCGTGGTCGGCACTCGACCGCGAGTGGCCGCTCGGCTGGGCAGCGCTCGCCGCGGTGCTCAGCGCGGTGGGCGTGTCGCTCGCCTACGGCCGGCTGCTGGCGCCGCGGCTCGTCGATCACGACCCCGTTGTGCGCTCGATCGCCACGCTCGGGCTGGCGCTGGTGGTGCTCGGCTTCACCGAATGGTTCTGGGGCGAGCAGCCGCGCCGCCTGGTGCTGCCCACCGATGCCGACGCGATCGACTTCGGCGACGTGCGCCTGACCCACACGCGCGTGCTCGGGCTGGCCACGGCGCTCGTGATGATGGCCGGCGTGGGCCTGCTGCTGGCGCGCACGCGCATCGGCCTGGCCATGCGCGCGCTGGCCGACCAACGCGGCCTGAGCGCGATCCTCGGCATCCGTGTGCTGCAGGTGGACACGGTGGCCTGGCTGCTCTCGGGGGCCTTCGCCGGCGTCTGCGGCCTGCTGCTCGCCAACATCGTGCGGCTGCAGGCCACGGTGCTCACCTTCCTCGTGATCCCGGCGTTTGCGGCCGCCATCATCGGGCGGTTGTCGTCGCTGCCGGTCACGGTGGCCGCCGGCCTTGGCATCGGCATCCTCGAGGCGTTGGCCGTGCTGGTGCCGGGCTTCTCGGCGTTCCGCACGGCCGTGCCCTTCCTGGTCGCACTGGCCGCCATCGTCGCGTGGCGCGACGTGGCGCGCAAGGCATGACGCCGGCGTCGGTGCTGGCCGAGCGCGTGCAGGCGCGCCGCGCGCTCGTTCGCATGGTGGTCGCGGTGCTCGCGATCGGCCTGCTCATGCCGTGGCTGGCCAATGCGTACTGGATCAAGACGCTGACTTCGTCGCTCGCACTGGCCACCGCCGCTGCCGGGGTGGCGCTGTTGTACGGCCAGCTCGGCCTCGTCAGCCTTTGCCAGTACGCGCTGCTGGGCGTGGGCGGATGGGTGGCGCTGCGCGTCGGCCATGGCCTGCACTGGCCGTTCGAACTCTGCGTGCTGGCGGCCGGCATCGCCGCAGGGGCGGTGGGCATGCTCGCCGGCTTGCCGGCACTGCGGCTCAAGGGTCTGTACCTGGCGCTCGTGACGCTCATGCTGGCGGGAGGCTTCCAGGTCGTCGTCAGCGCGACCGGCTTCCCCGACGGCGGCGCGGGCTGGCTCGGAAGGGTCACGGGCAGCGAACGGCTGCTCATGCCGCGCCCCTCGCTCGCCACCAGCGACGGCGCCTACTTCACCTACGTCTCGGTCTGGCTGGCGGCGATGCTGGTCATCATCGAGTTGCACCGGCGCACCCGTGCGGGCCGCTCATGGGCGCTCATCAGGCGCGGCGAAGCGGTGGCCGAGGGCGCCGGCGTCAACGTGCTGCTCTACCAGACCTGGGCGTTCGGGCTGGCCGGCGTGTGCGCGGGCATCGCCGGCGCGCTGCTGGCCGGCGCGGTGGGCCAGCTCGGCGGCAGCGCGTTCGCGGCGAGCGAGTCGGTGATGCTGTTCGCGCTCACCGTCGTCGGCGGCGCCTACCACTGGGTTGGCGCGCTCGTCGCCGGGCTGCTGCTGCGCGCGGTGCCCTCGCTGCTGGTCGACTTCGGCGTCAATGGCTTCCTGGCCATGATCTTCTTCGGCGCGGCGCTGCTGCACGCTCTGATCACCGCGCCGCGCGGGCTCGCCGGCCAGTGGCTTGCGGCCTTCGCCCGCGCCGGCAAGGCGAAGCCCCGCCCGTGATCGAGATCCGCGGGCTGACCGTCGCGTTCGGCGCCGTCGTCGCCGTCGATGCCCTCGACGCCGTGCTCGATGCCCCGGTGTGCGGCCTGATCGGGCCGAACGGCGCCGGCAAGACGACCCTCGTGAATCTGCTCAGCGGCTTCGTGCGCGCGAAGGCCGGCTCGGTGGCGCTGCACGGGGCGCCGCTGCTGCCGATGAGCTGCGCGCAGCGGGTGCGCTTCGGCCTGCGCCGGTCGTTCCAGACCGAGCAAGTGGTCGACGACCTGAGCGCCTGGGACAACGTGCACGCGATGCTCGACCACGTGCCGCACAGCCGCGCCGAGGCCGCCACGCAGGTGCACGCTGCGCTCGCGCACGCGGGCCTGCTCGGCGTGGCCGCGGTGCCGGGCGCGGCGCTGGACCTATTCCGCCGCCGCATGGTGGAGGTGGCGAAAGCGCTGGTCGGACGACCAAAGCTTGTGCTCTTCGACGAACCGGGAGCGGGGCTCGACGAGAACGAGTCGCGCGTGCTGCGCGAGGCGATCGTCTCGATCCCGGAGCGCTTCGGTGCGCAGGTGCTGCTGATCGACCACGACGTGGACCTGATCGCCGCGATCTGCACGCAGACGCTGGTGCTCGACTTCGGCCGCCGCCTCGCCCTCGGCCCCACACGCGCCGTGCTCGACGACCCGGACGTGCGCCGGGCCTACCTGGGAACATGACGATGCTGGAGGTTCGAGGGCTGGTGGTGCAGCGCGGCGGCAAGACCGTGGTGCATGGCATCGACCTCGATGTCGGCCGGGGCGAGATCGTCGCCATGCTCGGACCCAACGGCGCGGGCAAGTCGAGCATCGTGCTCGCCCTGGCGGGGGCGATTCCGCGCCTGGCCGGCGAGGTGCGGCTCGGCGGGCACGCACTCGACAAGCTGTCGGCCGACGTGGTGCGCCGGGCCGGCCTGGCGATCGTGCCGGAAGGCCACCACGTGCTGGGTGCGCTCTCGGTGCACGACAACCTGCGCGCGGCCGCGATGTTGCTGCCGCGCGCCGACGTGGACGACGCGGTCCATCGTGCACAGGGCACCTTCCCGGAACTGAAGGACAAGCTCGCGCTGCCCGGTCGCTCGCTCTCGGGCGGGCAGAAGCAGATGGTCTGCATGGCGCAGGCGCTGATCGCCCGGCCCCAGGTGCTGGTGGTCGACGAGCTTTCGCTCGGCCTGGCGCCGCTGGTGGTGCGGCGCCTCGCCGAGGTGTTGCAGCGGGTCGCGTCCGAGGGCGTGGGCGTGCTGCTGATCGAGCAGTTCACGACCCTGGCGCTGAGCCTGGCCACGCGCGCCTGCGTGCTCCAGCGTGGGCGCGCGGTGTGGTCGGGCGACGCGCAGACGCTGCGCGAGCAGCCCGACATCCTGCACGGCAGCTACCTCGGCTGAAGGCGCCTCCCTCGCCTCGTGCGCCCGCTGTGCCTCCTGCGCCTGCTGCGCCTACTTCGCCTCCTGCGCCTACTGCGCCATCACCCGCTGGCGCGCCTCGATCGCCTGACGCTGGCAGGCCCCGGGGGTCAGGCCGAAGTGGAGCTTGAACAGGCGGCAGAAGTGCGCGCCGCTCTTGAATCCCCACGCAAACCCGATCTCGGCGGCAGAGCGGTGCGTGTTGCCATCGGCCATGAGCGCGTCGCGGCAATGTTCGAGCCGGCTGATCCAGATCTGCCGTTCCAGGCTGAGCGGCTCGTCCTCGAACACCCGATGCAAGTAGCGCTTGGAGCAGCGCAAGGTGTCGGCGATGCGCTGGATGCTCAGATCCGGGTCGCTCAGATGGGCCTGCACATACTGCCGCACCCGCAGCTTGAGCACCGCAGGCAGCGGCAGCGGCTCGCCCTGGCGGCGCTGCGCCTCGGCCAGCGTCGAGCCGAGCAGCCCCAGCACGGACTCGCTGATGGCCCGGCCGACACCGTCGGGCAGCCCCGGCAGCTGTTCACTCAGCGCGCGCAGGTAGGTGCCGAAGACGCCGTGCAGGCCCGCGGCATTGCTGCAACCCGCCTCGCCCGCATGCAGCCGGGGCAGGCGCAGGCCGGCAAGCATCTCGCGCGGCACCTGCGTCACGAGCAACGTGCAGCGCTCGAAGTTGGCGATGCGATACGGCGCACGCGGGTCATAGAGCGCCCAGTTGCCGGGCTGCAACAGCACACGCTCATGGAACTGCTCGACGGCACCGCGCCCTCGCACCTGCAGCACCAGCTTGTAGAAGTCGTCGGTCGGCAGTTCACCGCAGGAGGCGTCGCGCACGACCTCGTGCGCCGGCGCCTCGATCCGGAACATCCGCAACGGGCCCACCTCGTAGGCCTCGAGCGACGCGTCGAGCGGCCCTTCGTCCAGGCAGCCCACGCGCAATCGACCGAAGTAACGGTTGTTGATGTGGCTCCAGACCTGCGGTCGCTCGCTGACGAGGACGCGTCCGGTGGACCATTGGAGATGGTTCATGGCGTCGGCCCGGGTGTGTCGGACTCCGGCAGTCTAGCCACCGGCTGCCGCGCTGGCCGCTAGTGAAAGCGCGGGGCGGTGCGCCCGATGGCCGGCACCGATTGTTCGACGCCGCCCTGCGCATTGACTGAAAGCGAACTCGCGGGACGTACGCAACGCTCACTCGGGCGTCGGACAGGCTCCCCATCACTCCTACAGACCAGAAGGTCTAGGCCAGATGGCCATCACCGCGGCCGTGTCGGCGTCATCGTCAACCTCGCGCTCTTCGGCCGCCATCGCGCTCGCCGCTGCGTTGGCCCTTTTCCGCTTCAAGCTCGGTGTGCTGCCGCTGCTCGGTGCGCGCACGCTCGCCGGGCTCGCGATCACGCTACTCCTCAAGGCCTGACCGGCCGTACGATGAAAGGATCGCCCCATGGATGCCCGCCCGCAACCTCTGCCCTACCCGAGGCTTCGTCGAGAGCCACCGCCGGAACAACTACGGCGGCGCCGAGATGGCACTCACGGCCAACTTCGGCAGCGTCGCGTCGTGGCGCGAAGAGTTCATTGCCATGGGCCGCGCACTCGGCGGTGGTTCGGGCTGGGTGCTGCTGAGCTTTCAGCCGCGCGAGGGCACGCTCGTCAATCAATGGTCGGCCGACCACACGCACGCACTCGCCGGCGGCGTGCCGCTGCTGGCGCTGGACATGTACGAGCACGCCTACCACCTGGACCACGGCGCGGCCGCTGCGGCCTATGTCGATGCCTTCATGGCCAACATCGACTGGGCGGGCGTCTACGCCCGCTACCAGGCCGCCGTGCACGCCGCTAGCACTCCGCTAGCACGCCGTTCGGCGCCACGGCCGATGAGCTGGCCGCACGACCCGCCGGCGCGTCGCTCTTCGACGTGCGCCGGGCCGGCGTGTTCGAGCAGGCGAAGGCGATGCTGCACGGCTCGCGCTGGCTCGACCCGGCCACTCTCGTGCAGGGCGGCGACGCGCCGTCGGCCAAGCCCGGCGAGCCGGTGGTCGTCTACTGCGTCTACGGCCACGAAGTCGGCCGCGCCGCGGCGCTGCAGTTGCGCGCCGCCGGCATCGACGCGCGCTTCCTCGTCGGCGGCATCGACGGTTGGACGCAGGCCGGGCGCCCGGTGAGCGACAAGCCTCGCTGAGCCGGACCGAGGTCGCACGACGCCGGCGTCGGCCGCCGTCGCAGCCGGCCGTCGCCCCGGCACTGCTAGGCAGCGGGCGGCTTGAACAGATCCACCGGACCGTCGAGCGCCTTCCAAGCGAAGTGGCCACCGCGCATGTAGCGGGCGTCGTAACCGGCATCGCGCAGCGCCGACGCGCTTTGGCACCCGATGTGGAAGCCGTAGACGCAGAAGGTCACCACGGGCTGGTCCTTGGACAAGCTGCCCATCCACTCCGAGATTCGCTCAGGGTCACGCCAAACGGCACCCGCCATGATCTCGTTGTCTCTGGTGGTGTAGTGCCGCGGTCGCGTGTCGATCAACTGCACCTTGTCGCCTGCCGCCAACATGGCCAGAACCTCCTCGGGCGCGACGCCCGGCAGGCCCGCGAACTCCGGCTGCTCCAGCGTCAGCGGAGGTGCCGCGTCGAGTGCACCGGCATACCTCGATTCGACTGCCGGCCAAAGGATGTTGCGCATGAAGGCGGCCACATAGGCCTCCTGATTGGCGCCGAACTCGAGCTGGTAGGCATGCTCGTACATGTCCAGCGCGAGGATCGGCACGCCGCCTGCCATGCCTTGTGCGTGCTCGGTGGCGCACAGGTTCATCAACTGCCGCTCGCGCGGCAGGTAGCTCAACACGATCCAGCCGGATTCGCCGGCAAGCGATTCCGCCAAGGCCATGAATTCGCGGCGCCAGCGATCGAATGAACCGAAGTCGCGTGCCAGCGCGGCCGAGATCGCCGGGGGTGGCACGCGCCCATCGCCGCCCAAGCTGGCGAAGTAGAGCTCGTGCAGCAGCGTGGAGTTGAGAAGGCTCGCTTGTTCGCGTTTCAGGCGCCCGAGCGCTTGCGGCGCGGTCGAAGTCAGGTCGAGAGCGGCCAGCTCGTCGCTCACCGCATTGAGCCTGCGCACGGCCGAGCCGTAGTTGTGCGCATAGTGGCTCTCGATCAAGCGGGGCGAAAGGCCGTTCAGGGTCCACGGCCGGCAGAACAGCGGTGCGATCGGATAGGTCATCGAGCACCTCCCTGGGTCTTCGAACAGGTCGTGCGGCCGCGGCTCAAGCGCGCACCGGGGCAGGCGAGCGCAGCCGCTGCTGCACAGCCTCGACGAGCGGCGCGATGGCCGAAGGCGGAAACGGCGAGACGCTGCTGACGTTGATCTCGCACAACACATAGCGCTGGGGCTCGGCGGCGGTCGGCTCGCCGAACAGGAAGTCGCAGTCCCACAGCAGCGGCAGCTGCTCGCGCGAGAGACCGACACGCTCGCGCAGCAAGTCGATCCAGCCCGACTCGAGCCGCTCGCGAAGCGGCTGGAACTCCGGCACGTCGGGCCCGTGGTACAGGCGCGGACCCGGCTGCAGCGGCGCCTCTCCGGGGCGTGCGGGGTAGAGCGCATTCACCGCCTGGTGCCCGAATCCGGCCACGCGCGCGCCCACCAGGTACGCACGCAGCATGCCTTCGGCCAGGCGCGGCTGCCAGGCCTGGTCGATCATGTGGCCGCCCTGCTCGGGCTCGAAGTAGGCGGCCATGCGCGCGACAAGCGCCGGCAGGCCCACCGTCTCCTCTTCGCTGCCGCGCTGCGCGTGGCGCAGCCGCACGCGGCGTTCTCCGCGCTGGCCGCCCGCCCCTTCGTCCCACTGCACGCGCCACACGCCGACGCCGCTGTGGCCGCGGACCTGCTTGAGAACGCGTGCGCCGCGATCCAGGCGCTGCGGCAGCCCGGTGGCCAGTTGTTGAAGGCTGTCGACGCGCACGACGTCGCTGCCGAAGGGCAGGTCGCGCGTGTAGAAAAGCACGTCCTTCGTGCCGAGGCGAAGGATGGTGTCCGGATGCGTGCTGACGAAGACGCCGGCCTCGGCCACCTCGCGCAGCAGCGCGTCAAGCCGGTCGCGCCGCCGTCCGCCTTCGACGGGGTTGCACCAGACGAGAACGCCGTCGGCACGCTTCAGCAGCTGCGCACGCACGTCGTCGGCGAAGTCGTCGTGGTAGACCGCCGGCTCGGCGTGCACGCCGGCCGCGGCGAAGGCGGCGAACAGCGGCGCGAAGCGGCTCTCGGCCGGGTCGGAGCGGTCGCGCGCGGCGCGGTCGCCGGGGTAGAGCAGTGCAATGCGAGTGGGCCGGCCAGCGTTCATGGGCTCTCCAGATCATGCAACTCTCATTTCATGATCTGTAGCATACGCTATACAAATTCCCATCGCAACAGGCCCCGGCCGGCGCAAGCCCATCGGCCGCGGGCACCTGCAGCCTGCGGGCCTGCGCCCTCATCGCGGCGCGGCGTTTCGAGGTCACGCCCCTTCGGTGGCGCTGGTGCCGGCAGCCTCCTCGGCATCGGGCAACCGGCTGGCCAGCACCTTGTCGATCGTCTTGCCGTCCATGTCGACGATTTCGAGGTGCCAGCCTTCCCAGTTCACCGCATCGGCCACCTTGGGCAGGCGGCCGGTGAGCAGCATCAACATGCCGCTGAGCGTGTGGTAGCGGCCGCGGTCTTCCTCGGGCACGGTGTCCAGGTGCAGGCGGTCCTTCAGTTCCGGCACCGGGATGTGGCCGTCGAGCAGCCAGCTGCCGTCTTCGCGCTGCACCGCCCAGGAGGTCGCCGGGTCGCGCGGGTGGAATTCACCGGTGATGGCCTCGATGAGGTCCTGCAGCGTGACGATGCCCTGCACCTCGCCGTACTCGTCGATGACGAAGGCCATGTGCACGTCCGAGGAGCGGAAGTTGTCGAGCAGTTCCATGCCGGTCAGCGTCTCGGGCACGAAGAGCGGGGTCTTCAGTGCCTGCTGCGCGAGATCGCGGTCTTCGTCGCGCAGCGCACGCGCGAGCCACCGGCGCGCGTTGACCACGCCGAGCAGGTTGTGCAGGCCGCCGCGCACGACCGGAAAGCGTGCGTGCGCCGACTCTTCGACACGGGCCAGGTTCTCCTCGAAGGGCAGGTCGACGTCCAGGCAGACCACATCGCCGCGCGGCACCATGAGCGAACCGATCTGCCGGTCGTCGAGGCGGAAGACGTTGCGCACCATCGCATGCTCGTGCGACTCGATGACGCCGGCGCTCGTGCCCTCGGCGAGCACGGCGTGGATCTCGGCCTCGGTGACCGCCTGCGCACCGCTGTCGCGCACCCCGAGCAGGCGCAGCAGGCCGTGCGTGGAGATCGAGAGCAGGCGCACGAAGGGCTTGGTGCCGATGGCCAGCCAGTTGATCGGCTTGGCCACGAGGCGCGCCAGCGTCTCGGGGTGCGACTGCCCGATGCGCTTGGGCACGAGCTCGCCCACGACGATCGAGAAGTAGGTGATCAGCACCACCACCAGCCCGGTGGCGGCATAGGCGTCGTAGGGGGCGGGCACGCCGAACCGGTCGAGCACCTGCGTCAGCGGCGCGGCGAGCGTGGCCTCGCCGACGATGCCGTTGAGCACGCCGATGGAGGTGATGCCGATCTGGATCGTGGAGAGGAACCGGGTCGGGTCTTCACCGAGCTTGATGGCCGCGGCGGCCGAAGAGTCACCCTCGTCGACCAGCGCCTGCAGGCGGGCCTTGCGCGCGGTGACCAGCGCGATCTCCGACATCGCGAACAGGCCGTTGAGCAGGATGAGGGCGAAAAGGACGAGGATTTCCATAAGGGGCGCGTCAGGCGCCGGTGTGGTGGCGTGGCCGCAATCCTAGCGGCGTGCTGCGAGCGGGACCGACCCGCGACGCAGGGCCGTCGCGTTGCGGTGCTGAGCAATCATTCGGCGGGCGGCGGTGTAGCGCCGAACGACCGCAGTGCGCCACCCAAGGGATGTCGTTCACTTCAGTCAGTGCCGATGCAGGTGATGCGCATCCGGCACGTGGTGGTGCTGGTGTCGCAGCGGCTGGTGCCGGTGCAGATGGCTGTGCTCGCCGGCAGGCATCGGTTCGTGCAGATGCTCGTGGTGCCCGTCGTCGTGCCGGTGCGCGTGTTCGTGTTCCAGGGCTTCGTGCTCGTGCTCGTGGCCGTGCGACTCGGCCAGATGCAGCACCACGCCGACCAGCATCAGCAGCCCGCCGGCCGCCATCAGCCAGCCGGCCGAGCGGTCGCCGAGCGCCACCGCCAGCGCCGCGCCGATGAAGGGCGCGAACGCGAACACCGAGCCCGTGCGCGCCGCGCCGAAGGCCCGCTGCGCGAGCAGGTAGAAGCGCAGGCTCAACCCATAGCCGCTGGCGCCCACCGCAAAGAGTGCGAGCGAGGCGAGCGCCGAGGGCAGCGGCTCGCCGAAGGCGAATGCCAGCACCGCCGTCGCGCTGGCACCCAGCGTGGCCTTGGCCATCACCACCTGGCTCGGGTCGCGTTCGGCGAGCGCGCGCGACAAGGTGTTGTCCACGCCCCAGGCGGCCGTGGCGAGCATCACCGCGAGCAGGCCCCACAGCTGCGTGCCGCCGCCGGATCGCGCCGACAAGCCCTGGTCGAGCACGAGCACGATGCCGCCGGCGAGCAGCAGCAGCATCGCCGCCCAGACGCGCCGGTCCATGGTCTCGTGGTACAGCCGCCAGGCGAGCACCGCCGTGAACAGCGCTTCCAGCGTCAGCATCAGCGAGGCGCTGGTGCCGCTGGTGCGTTGCAGCCCCCAGGCCAGCGCCACCGGGCCGACGACAGCGCCGAAGGCGGCCATCGCGACCAGCCGCGCCAGGTCGCCGCGCGCCAGCCGTGCCTCCCGGTCCGCGGGGCGACGAGAGAGAGCGCCGACCGCCGCCGCACCCGCATAGAGCAGCGCGGCCGTGCCGAAGGCACCGATGCCTGCGCCGAACTGCTGGACCAGTGGCGTGCTGATGCCGAAGAGGGCTGCCGCCAGCAACGCCAGCAGGCCGCCTTTCAGCGCCGGCAAGACCGGCCGCGCGGGTTTCACCTGACCGTGAAGCGAACCGTGATCGCCTTCGCGCCCGACGTCACCAGCGCTGCCACCACCTTCGCGCCCTTGCCGAGCTTCACGCCCTTGGCCTCGAGCCGGTCGCCGGCCACGACCAGTTCGGCCTCGGACTTCTGGGCCCCGTTGAGCACGGTCAGCTTGCCCTTCATGCCGGTGGGTGCCATCGCCTTGCCGTGGTCCTCGACGTAGATGACGGCGCCGTCGGCCGTGCCCACCAGCTCGAACGACAGGTCGCTCGCGGCCTGCACGACGCCGCCATGCTTGGGCTCGCCGCCGCCATGCGCGTAGGTGGCGTTGAACCCGAACGCGGCCAGGCCCAGCACGGCAGCCGTCAACAGTTTCTTGATCATGATGAATTCCTTCCAGCTTTCCAATCACGTGCGGCGCACTCGATCAGGCGGCGCCGCGTGAGCCTGATTCTTCATGTTGTCCGTAGGTGGTCCAACATGGTCCGTCAATAGGCCTCGCGCGTGCCGGGCACGGCCGGCGTATGCGCTTCTTCGATCAGCAGCCGCTGCGTGGCCCGGCGGCCGAAGAGCCAGAACAGCACCGGTGTCAGCAAGGTGTCGAGCAACGTCGAGCTGACGAGGCCGCCGAAGATCACCACCGCAACCGGGTGCAGGATCTCCTTGCCCGGCGCGTCGGCGGCCAGCAGCAGCGGTGTCAGCGCAAACGCCGCCACCAGCGCCGTCATCAGCACCGGCGTCAGCCGCTCGAGCGAGCCGCGCACGATCATCGCCTGCGAGAACGTCTCGCCCTCGAACTTGCACAGGTTGATGTAGTGGCTGATCTTGAGGATGCCGTTGCGCGTGGCGATGCCGGCCAGCGTGATGAAGCCCACCATCGAGGCCACCGAGAGCTGCACGCCCGCCAGCCACATCGCCACCACCGAGCCGATCAGCGCCAGCGGGATGTTGGCCATGATGATGCCGGCCAGCACCACCGACTGGTAGCGCGAGTACAGCACCAGGAACATCATCGCCAGCGACACCACCGACAGGCCCGCGATGAGCCGCGTCGCCTGCTCCTGGGCCTGGAACTGGCCCTCCAGGCTGACGAAGTTGCCGCTGGGCAGGGCGGTCTGCTCGATCACCCGGCGGATGTCGCCGATGACGCGCGCCATGTCGCTGCCGTCGGTGTTGGCGTAGACGACGATGCGCCGACGGCCGTTCTCACGCCCGATCTGGTTCGGGCCGTCGGTCTCTTCCACGGTGGCGATGCTCGACACCGGCAGCCGGCCGGCCGGCGTATCGACGAGCAAACGCGCCAGGTCCTGCGGGCTGCGCTGGCCGTCGGGCAGGCGCAGCACGAGCTCGTAGCGGCGCGCGCCGTCGACGATCTGCGAACCTTGATTGGGGTGCGCACCATCGGTCAGCGCCTGCAGCACGCGGATCGCCTCGCCCGGCGCGAGCCCCGCCTGCGCCGCCTTGCGGTGATCGAGGCGCACGGTGATCTGCGGGATCAGCACCTGCTTCTCGACCGTGAGGTCGACGAGCCCGGGCACGCTCGCCAGTTGCGCGCGCATCGATTCGGCCAGGCCGCGCAGCGTATCGGTGTCGTCGCCGTAGATCTTGAGCGCGATCTGCGCGCGCACGCCCGAGAGCAGGTGGTCGAGCCGGTGGCCGATCGGCTGGCCGATCGCCACCTGCGCCGGCAGCACCGCGAGCCGGTCGCGAAGGTCGGCCAGCACCGCTTCGCGGCTGCGCTCGGAGCGCTTCAGGTCGACGTCGATCTCGGCCGAGTGCACGCCCTCGGCATGTTCGTCGAGCTCGGCCCGCCCGGTGCGCCGCCCCACCTGCAGCACCTCGGGCACCTCGCCGATGAGGCCTTCGGCCACGGCGCCGATGCGGTTGGCCTCGGCCAGCGAGGTGCCGGGGTTGAGCATCAGCGAGAGCACCAGCGAGCCCTCGTTGAAGGCGGGCAGGAAGAGGCGCGCGAAGAACGGCACGCTCGCCGCCGCCGCGGCCACCGCCAGCAGCGCCACGGCGATCAACGCCTTGGCGCGCGGGAATGACCAGGCGAGCAGCTTCGCATCCTGGCGCTTGAGCCAGGCGACGAGCGGGCTGTCGCCATGGTCCAGCCGCTTCATCGTCGGCAGCAGGTAGTAGCACAGCACCGGCGTCACCGTCATCGAGACCAGCATCGAGGCCAGGATCGAGACGATGTAGGCGATGCCGAGCGGCGAGAAGAGCCGCCCCTCGATGCCCGGCAGCGCGAAGAGCGGCACGAAGACGAGCACGACGATCACCGTGGCGTAGAGGATGCCCGAGCGCACCTCGACGCTGGCGCGGGCGACGACATCGAAGGCCGGCAGCGGCGTGGCGCCGCTGCCGCCGCTGCCGCTGTTGATGCGGTTGTTGCGCAGCCGCCGCAGGATGTTCTCGACGCCGACCACCGCGTCGTCGACGAGCTCGCCGATGGCGATGGCCAGCCCGCCGAGCGTCATCACGTTGATCGACTGGCCGAGCCACTGGAACACGAGTGCGGTCACCGCCAGCGAGAGCGGGATCGCGGTGAGCGAGATCACCGTCGTGCGCGCCGAGAGCAGGAAGGCGAAGAGCACGACGGCCACCATGATGGCGCCGTCGCGCAGCGCCTCGGCGACGTTGCCGATCGAGGCCTTGATGAAGTCGGCCTGGCGGAAGAGCACGCGCGGCGCGGCCAGGCCGGCATGGGTCGAGTTCTGCAGGCCTTGCTTGAGTTCGGCCAGCGCGTCTTCGATCTGCGCAGTGACTTTCACGGTATCGGCGGCGGGCTGCTTCTGCACGCTCACCACCACCGCCGGCACGCCGTTGTAGCCGGCATCGCCGCGCTTCAAGGCGGCGGAAAAACCCACCGACGCCACCTGTTCGAGCAGGATGGCGCGCCCGTCCTTCCACGCCACGGCGACGCCGGCGAGGTCGTCGACGCGGTTGCTGCGCCCCAGGTGCCGGATCAGGTACTCGCGGCTGTTGAGGTCGATGAAGCCGCCGCCGGCATTGCCGGCAAAGCCGCGCAGCGCCTGCTCGAGCTGCGTCAGCGAGACGCCGAACTGCGCCATGCGCGCGGTATCGGGCGCCACGCGCAGCGTGCGCACCTCGCCGCCGATGGGGATGACCTGCGAGACGCCCGGGATCGACAGCAGCCGCGGGCGCAGCACGAAGTCGGCGTACTCGCGCGCCGCCATCGGGCTCGCGGCGGGCGCCTTGCCGTCGCCACCTGCCGGAGTAGCCAGAGGCAGCGCCACGAGCATGATCTCGCCCATGATCGACGACACCGGCCCCATCACCGGCGTGATGTCGCCGGGCAGCTGTTCGCGCACCAGCGCCAGCCGCTCGGCGACGAGCTGGCGGTTGCGGTAGATGTCGGTGCCCCAGTCGAACTCGGCGTAGAGGATGGACAGGCCCACGCCCGAGGTGCTGCGCACGCGCGTCACGCCCGGCATGCCGTTGAGCGCGGTCTCGATGGGGAAGGTGACGAGCTGCTCCACCTCCTCGGGCGCCATGCCGCCCGCTTCGGTGAGCACGGTGACGAGCGGCTTGTTGAGGTCCGGGAAGACATCGACCGGCGTGCGCCAGGCCGTCATCGCGCCGTAGACCATCAGCAGCGCGGCCACGGCCAGCACGAAGAGGCGGTTGTGCAGGCTGTAGCGAACGATCCAGTTGAACATGAGAGAGTGCTCCTGTTCAGCGGATCTGCGCGATCAGTGACGCGCCCTGCACCACGACGCGGTTGTCCGTGCCCAGGCCCTGCGTCACGACCACCGTGGATGCGTCGAGTGCTCGCACCTGCACCGGCTGCGGGATGAAGCGTTCGGTGCCCGACTTGATCCAGACGATCGGTTCGTTGGCCGGGTTGCGCACCACGGCCTGCGCCGGCAGCACGATGCCCTTGATGCGCTCCCTGGCCTGCACGACCACGGTGACCGGCTGCCCGATGGCCAGGGGTAGGGCCGTGCCCGCTTTCGCCGGCACCACCGCGAACATCAGCGGCAACACGCCGTCGCGCAGCGAGCGCGAGACGCCTAGCAGGCGCAGCTTCGCCTCCGCCGCGCCCTGCAGCGCGGCGCCGCCGATGCGGCCCGCGAGCTTGGTATCGGCCGTCGTCGCCTCGACCAGCATGCGGGTCGGATCGATCACCTCGAAGAGCACGTCACGCGGATCGACCACCTGGCCGGCAACGAGTTCGGCGCGCGCGATCACGCCCGACACAGGTGCGACGAGCGCCTCGCGCGCGCCCAGGCTGGCGCCGATGCTGCGCTCGCGCTCGGCGAGGCTCTGCACCTCGCTGCGCGCGGCCTCGATCTCCTTGCGCGGCACCGTGCCCTCCAGCCCCTCGAGGCGCAGCGCGCGCGCTTCGGCCAGCTGGCGCTGCGCCTTCAGCTCGGCCAGTTGCGCCTGCTGCGCGCCCAGCGCATAGGGCTCGGCGTGATGGCGCACATAGGCCAGCACGTCGCCGCGCTTGACGGGCTGCCCCGCCACCGGCAGGCCGCGCGGGCCGGGCTCGATGCGCCCGCCGTGCGCGGCCTGCACACGGCCGCTGGCGTTGGGGTCCATCACCACCTTGCCGGGCAGCTCGACGGTGGCGGCGGCTTCGGACTGCGGCGCGAGCACGGTGCGGATGGCCATGCGCCGCTGGGCGGCCTTGGGCACGTTGACGCTGCCGTCGGGCAGGCGCGCCAGGCCCGAGGCGTTCACGGCGACGCCCGGGGCATCGAGATGTTCGCCGCCGGGGCCATGCGCGCCCGGGGCGGCCAGCGCCCAGGTTGCGGAAAGCAGCGCGGCCGAGAGCGTGGCCGAACGCGCGATCGAGAGCACGGCCGACAGCCGCACCGACGGAGCGGCCGAATGTGCGGCCGGATGCGCGGCCGAATGCGCGGCCGGTATCAGGCTCGGGCACGAGAGTGCACTGCGCCGCATCACAGGCCCTCCGTCGACGTCACCGCGCCCAGGCGCGATTGGCGCGATGGGTGCCCCTTGCGCCATTGGCGCCACCACCACAAGCCGCTGAGCAGGCTCAGGACCAGCAGCGCGCCGCCGATCCATGCCGCGCGCTGCAGCGCATGCGAGTGGCCGTGATCACCGCCGGCGCCGTGGCTGTGCCCGGGGTCGCCGCCGGGCACCGCCCGGGCGATGACCAGCGTGCCGTCGAGCAGGTCGCTGTCGTTGCCAGCGGCGAGCGTGAAGACCAGCGCATGCTCGCCGGCCGCAGCCAGCGCTTTCAGCAGTGCCGGATCCTTGACGAGGTAGTCGCCCTGTTCGGCGCGGAAAGCGGCCACCGCCTTGAGCGCGCCGCTCTCCACTTCGAGCCGGGCGCCGAGCACCGGCTCGTTGCTCTCGTAGCGGTCGACGAGGACCACGAGTTCGCCGCCCTTCAGCTCGGCGACGAGCTCGAAGGTCTCCGATTTGGCCTCGACGCGCGGCAGGGCCGCGCGCGCGCCCGCCGCGGCCGGGCCGTCGAGGTGCTCACCGTTGGGTCCATGTGCCCCCGGCGCGGCAAGGGCGGCCGGCGCGACGATGCCGATGCCGATGACGCCGACGAAAGCGAGAGCGCGCGCGGAAGTGCGTGCGAGACCGCATGCGAAAGCGAGCGCGGAAGTGAAGGCGGTGGCGGCGACGGTGGCGGCGGTGGCGGTGACAGCGGCGGACGGCGTCCGTCGCTTTCCGGCGTTCGTGGGCAGGCAAGTCATGGCAGGAGTCCGAGGGCTTGTTGAAGGCGGGCGCCAGCGAGGCCGAGCGCGGCTTGTTGTTGGGCGGCGGCGCCGTCGGCCTGCGCTGCGGCGGCCAGCGCGCGCAGCAGCTCGGGCAGCGGCGTCTCGCCGGCGCGGAAGGAGCGTTCGATCAGCGCGGCGCGCTCGCGCAGCAGCCGCGCACGCTCGCGCCCGGCATCGGCCTGCGCCTGCGCCGATTGCAGCGCGCCGCGTGCCGATGCGAGCTCGGCTTCCAGGCGCTCGCGCTGGCGCTGCTCGTGCGTCTGCGCGATATCGAGCTCGCTCAGGGCCACGGCTTCCAGAGGCCGGTAACGCTCGTCGCTGCCGAAGGGCAGGCGCAGGCTGACGACGACGCTGTTGTGGGCCGGCTCGGGCCCGCCGGGCACGTCGTGGCGCAGCCCGAGCGTGAGCTCGGGCGCGTCGCGGCGGCTGCTGCGCAGCAGCTCGAGCTGCTTGCGCGCATGCTCGCTGGCGTGGCCGGCGAGTCGCAGCTCAGGGTGCGCCGGCGGCAGCGCGCCGGCGACATCGGTGGGCGCCGCATCCGCGCCCAGGGCCTCCAGGGGCGGCGCTGCCGCCAGCCCGGTCAGCGTGCGCCAGCGCGCCTGCGCCGCCTGCAGGCGCTGGCGCGCGCCGGTCTGCTCGGCTGCGGCCGCGAGGTGTTCGGCCACCGCGGCGAGGGCATCGGCACGCGCGAGGTCGCCGGCACGCACACGCCGCTCGACATCGGCGGCCAGCTGCGCGAGCGAGCGCACCTGCGCCTCGGCCTGGCCGACTTCGGCCTGCAGCGCGACAAGGCCCCAGGCCGCCTCGCGCACTTCGCCGGCCAGGCGCAGGCGTGCCGCCTGGCGCGCGGCATCGGCCTGCGCCGCGGCGGCCTCGGCAGCGGCACCGCGCGCGGCGCGTTGGCCGGGCAGCCACAGCGGCACGGCGACGCCGATCTCGCTCTCGCGCTTGCCGGCGTTGCTCTGCCAGCGGTCGTTGCGGTGGCTCAGGGCCAGCGCGGGCGGCGCGGCCCACAGGCTCGCCGCCGTCGAGCGCTCGGCCTCGGCGCGGCGCTGCTGGCCGTCGGCCTCGCGCGAGGCGATGGCGCGCTGCCAGGCGGCGTCGAGCGCTGCCGCCAGGCTCGTCGGGGCGGACGAGCGTTCGGCGGCGGCGGCGGAGGCAACGGTGGCAGCCGAAGGGGCCGAAGCCGCGCCAGCGGCCGCAGGGCGAGCCGCGGGCGCGGCGGCGTTGGACGATGCGGCAGGTTGGGCCCCGTACGCCGGGGGTCCACCTGCCATGTTGCCTGCAAGCGCGCAGGCACACAGCCATGGCAAGGGTTTCACTTTGCTCCTGACGAGATGACAGCCTGGCTCGGCGGCGAGCCGGGCACCGTCTGCGAAGGCAGAGCCGGACCGCCGGGCGCGGCCCGTGCTGCGCGTGGCGTCCATGGGACGGCCGCCGCGAAGGCAGGTCAGGAGCGCAAGCGAGGAGGTCTCAACAGACCATCGAGAAACGGCTGCGGCGCCAGGTCATCGTGCACCGTCGCGAGCGAGCCCGATCGCGCCGCGCTGAAGTCGTGCGCCGAGGCCGAGGGGAGCGCCGGCGCCGCCGTCAGGTGGTCGGCAATCAGGTGCTGGATCGACTCGCTCGAATCGTCGAGGTGGAAGGAACCGTCCTCGTGGTGGTGATGAGCGGCTCCTTGCCAATGCAGCGCGGCGTGCCGAAGGTCGCCCGGCGCATTGACCGTGAAACCCGAGCGCGCCAACGCCACAGATTGCCAGAGCATGGCAATCAGCACGGCGAGCAGGACGATGGGTCGGCGCATGAGCGCGCGGAGTGTAGGGCACGTCGGGCAAGTCGCCGCCGGTGTCGCCGCCGGCCCGGCTGCCGGCCTGCCGAGCCGAAGGCGCAAACCCCGCCGCATAAGATCCCCGCCTCCATGACCGAACCGAAACACGCCGCACCGCCCTGGCAGCGCGACCTGTCGGCTCACACCCCCATGATGCAGCAGTACCTGCGCATCAAGGCCGAGTTCCCCGACACGCTCGTCTTCTACCGGATGGGCGACTTCTACGAGCTCTTCTTCGACGACGCGCGCAAGGCGAACCGGCTGCTCGACATCACGCTCACCACGCGCGGCCAGAGCGCCGGCGAGCCGGTGGTGATGGCCGGCGTGCCGGTGCACTCGGTCGAGAGCTATCTCGCGCGCCTCATCAAGCTGGGCGAAGCGGTGGCCATCGCCGAGCAGGTGGGCGATGTCGCCACCGCCAAGGGTCCGGTCGAGCGCAAGGTCGTGCGTGTGGTGACGCCGGGCACCATCACCGACACCGAGCTGCTGGCAGAGCGCGCCGACACGCTGCTGCTGGCCGTTCACGGGGAACGCGTCAAGGGCGGCGAAGGAAAGCCCGGTGGCTTCGCCTACGGGCTGGCGTGGCTGGCACTGTCCAGCGGCGAGCTCTGCCTCACCGAGTGCGGCGAGCGCGATCTGCCGGGCTGGCTGGCGCGGCTCGACCCCGCCGAGGTGCTGCACGAGGGCGGCACGCCGCTGTCCGAGACGATGCAGCAGGCGCTGCACCAGACTCGCGCGGCGCGCACGCCGCGCCCAGCCTGGCAGTTCGATGCCGCGCTCGGTGAGCGCAAGCTGCGCGAGCAGCTGCGCGTGGCCACGCTCGCCGGCTTCAATGCGCAGGACCTGAAGGTGGCGCATGGCGCCGCCGCCGCCCTGCTCGCGTTCGCCGAACACACGCAGGGCCAGGCACTGGCGCATGTGCACACGCTGGCCGTGCAGCGCGCTGCCGAGCTGCTCGAGCTGCCGCCCACCACGCACCGCAACCTGGAGCTGACGCAGACGCTGCGCGGCGAAGCCGGCCCCGGCGCGCCGACGCTGCTGGCACTGCTCGACACCTGCCGCACCGGCATGGGCAGCCGCCTGCTGCGCCACTGGTTGACGCATCCGCCACGCGAGCGCACGGCAGCGACCGAGCGGCACGCGGCCATCGCCGCGCTCGTGCAAGGCGATGCCGACACGCCGCCGGGCACGCCGGGCTTCGAGGCGCCGCGCGCGGCCCTGCGCAGCGTCAGCGATGTCGAGCGCATCACCGCGCGCACGGCGCTGCGCCAGGTGCGCCCGCGTGAGCTCGCCGGTCTGCGCGCCACGCTCGCCGTGCTGCCGGCGCTGGCCGCCTGCACGCCGCGCGGCTCGCCGCTGCTGCAGCGGCTGCACGCGGCGCTGACCTTCGACGAGCCCGACGCCGCGCTCGCGCGCGAGCTCGCCGCCATCGCCGAAGAGCCGGCCGTGCAGCTGCGCGAAGGTGGCGTCATCGCCGCCGGCATCGACGCCGATCTCGACGAGCTGCGCGGCATCAACGCCCACAGCGACGCCTACCTGCTCGACCTCGAGGCGCGCGAGCGCGTCCGCAGCGGCATCCCCAACCTGCGCGTGCAGTTCAACAAGGTGCACGGCTTCTACATCGAGGTGACCGGCTCGCATTTGAGCAAGGTGCCCGCCGACTACCAGCGCCGGCAGACCTTGAAGAACGCCGAGCGCTTCATCACGCCGGAGCTGAAAGCCTTCGAGGACAAGGCGCTCGCCGCCGAGGAGCGCGCGCTGGCACGCGAGAAATGGCTCTACGAGCAGCTGCTCGATCGCCTGCAGGCGCACATCCCCGCGCTCTCGGCACTGGCGCGCGCGCTCGCCGGCCTCGATGCGCTGGCGGCGCTGGCCGAGCGCGCGACGACGCTGAACTGGTGCCGGCCCGAGTTCGTCAACCACCCCTGCATCGATATCGAGGCCGGCCGCCACCCGGTGGTGGAGGCGCGCCTCGCCGAGAGCGGTGGGCAAGGCCAGGGCGTCCCCTTCATCGCCAACCACTGCCGGCTCGACGCGAAGACGCGCCTGCTCGTCATCACCGGCCCCAACATGGGCGGCAAGAGCACCTTCATGCGTCAGGTGGCGCTCATCGTGCTGCTCGCCGCGATGGGCTCGTACGTGCCGGCCAGCGCCTGCCGGCTCGGCCCCATCGACGCCATCCACACGCGCATCGGTGCCGCCGATGACCTCGCCAACGCGCAGAGCACCTTCATGCTCGAGATGACCGAGGCCGCCGCCATCGTGCACGGCGCCGGCGAGCAGAGCCTGGTGCTGATGGACGAGATCGGCCGCGGCACCAGCACCTTCGACGGCCTCGCGCTCGCCGCCGCCATCGCCACGCACCTGCACGACAAGAGCCGCGCCTTCACGCTCTTCGCGACGCATTACTTCGAACTCACCGAGTTTCCGGCGACGCACGAGCGCGCGCTCAACGTGCATGTCGGCGCGGTGGAGAGCGGGCACGACATCGTCTTCCTGCACCAGATCGAGCCCGGCCCGGCGAGCCGCAGCTACGGTGTGCAGGTGGCGCGGCTCGCGGGCATGCCGGCGGCGCTGATTCGCCAGGCGCGCGCCACGCTCGAGGCGCTCGAGGACAAGGCGCGTGCCGGCGTCGCGCAGGTCGACCTGTTCGCGCCGCCACCGGCCGCCGCGGCAGCGCCCGAGCCCTCGGCCGTGGAGCGCGCGCTGGCGGCGATCGATCCCGACCGCCTTTCGCCGCGCGAGGCGCTCGAGGCGCTGTACAAGCTGAAGCAGGCAGGCGCGGCGTCACGCAGCGAACGCGCCTGACCTGCCCCCTCTCCCCGACACGCCCCTGCGCCCGCTCATTGGCGCGCGCCGCCGCGCCGAAATGGCCCTTGCGACGATGTCGCGCCAAGCCGACGATGTCGCGCAGCATGGCCGAAGAATCGAGCGCCGCCGACCTGCGCGAGCAGCACGCTGCCGCGGACCCCACGGGGGTCGCGGCCACCGAAGTGCCGCCGCACGTGAGCATGCTCGGCGACGACGCACACGCCGCGCGACGCTGGGCCACGTCGCTCGCAGACGAAGGCCTGGCCGTCGGCTTCCTCGGTGAAGAGAACGAACCCGCGGCGTGGCACGCCGGCCCGCTCGTGCTGCACGTCGGCGGCAGCCTGGCCGCGCAGCTCGCACGCCTGCGTGCGCTGCACACGCGGCATCCGCAGCGCCCGTTGATGGTGGTCGTGCGCAGCCTGCGCGATCTCGACCAGGTGCTCGCCCTCGAGATGGGCGCCGACGACGTGGTCGACGCATCGCTGGCCGCGCCCGTGGTCGCGGCGCGCCTGCGCGCCCTGTGGCGCCGCGCTGCGGCCGCCGCCGGTGGCGGCGCCGAGCGCGAGCCGCCGCGCGAATTGCGCTTCGGTGCGCTGCGCCTCAGGCGCCTGGAGCGCGAGGTGCTGCTCGCCGAGGCGCCGGTGCCGCTCACCGAAGGCGAGTTCGAGGTGCTGTGGCTGCTCGCCAGCCACGCCGGGCAGGCGCTGTCGCGGCGCGAGATCCTGAAGCGCGTGCGCGGGCTCGACGACCAGCCGCTGGACCGCAGCATCGACAGCCGCGTCTACCGCATCCGCGCCAAGCTCGGCGACGGGCAAGGCGGCGCGGCGCGCATCCGCACCGTGCGCCACCAGGGCTACGCCTTCTCGCCCACCGGCTGGTAGGGCCCTGAAGCTGACGCGGGCTGCGTCGCGCCGGGGCCCGGGTGCCCCTCGCGCAGTTCCTGCACCAGGCGCGCGAGCGCCGCATCGAGCACGGCATCGCTCCAGTCGCCGTAGCCGAGCACCAGGCCCTGCGGGCGCGGCTCGGGGCGGTAGTTCCAGTGCATGCCTGACAGCGGCTCGAGCACGAGGCCGTGCGCGCGCAGGCGGCGCAGCCACTCCAGGTCGCTCGCCCCTTCGGGCAGATGCAGGCAGGCCGTGGGCACCGGCGTCAGCGGCTCGGCGCGCACGCCGGCCGGCAGACGGTCGACGAGGCCGCTTTGCACGCGCTTGCGCCGCTTGGCGTAGCGCTCGCGCAGCGCCACGATGCGCTGGTGCAGGTGGCCGCGGTCGATGAACTCGGCCAGCGCCCACTGCGTGGCCGCCGGCGCACGCGGGCCCCACAGCGTGATCGCTTCGCCGAACGGCTTCACGAGCGCCGGCGGCACGACCACGTAGCCCAGGCGCAGCGACGGGAACATCACGCTCTCGAAGGTGCCGAGCAGGAAGACGCGCTCGCTGTCGCGCCGGGCCAGCGCCGGTGGCTGCACCTCGCGCGGCCAGAGCTCGTCGTTGAAGTGGCCCTCGACGATCCAGCGGCCCTGCCGGCGCGCCCACTCGATGAGCTCGTCGCCGCGCGCCACCGTCGTGCGTCGGCCGAGCGGGTACTGGCCGAGCGGGTGCAGGTAGACGAGCGTCGCGCCGGGGTCGCGCCGGCATGCCGCGGCGACGTCGAAGCCGTGCGCGTCGAGCGGCACCGCGCTCACGCGCGCCCCCAGGCTCTCGAGCAGGCTCGGCAGCGAAGGGTGCGTCGGCTCCTCCACCCACATCGAGCCCGAGGCCGGCAGCAGCAGGCGCACGAGCAGGTTCAGCCCCTCACCGGGGCTGGCGACGATGAGCACCTGCTCGGCACGGCAGGGCACGCCACGCATCACGCCGAGGTAGCGCGCCACCGATTCGCGCAGCGCCGGCAGCCCCGCCGAAGGCACCGGGCCGAGCAGGTCGCGCCGCGCCTCGGAAGCCGCCGCCAGGAGCAGGCGGCGCCAGGTGGGCAATGCGAAGCCGTCGAGATCGACGGCGCGCGGGTGCAGCGTCGGCGGCCGCTTCGGCACGAAGTTGCACTCCAGCCGCACCGGCGTCGGGGCGCCGGCGCCCGCGCTGCCCGCGCTGCCCGCGCTGCCCGCGCCCAGGCGCGCGGCCTGCGCGAGCACATGGTGGGCGAGGTCGCTCGGCTCGCGCGGTGGTGCGGGCGGCCGCAACCCGGGCACTCCGGCCACGGCCGGCTCGACATAGGTGCCGTCACCGACGCGCCGGCGGATCAGCCCTTCAAGTTGCAGCTGCGCGAAGGCCTCGTCGACGGCGCCGCGCGCCAGCCCCCAGTCGGCGGCCAGCTGGCGCGCCGAGGGCAGGCGATCGCCCGGGGCGAGCGCGCCTGCGGCGATGGCGCCGCGGATGGCGCGGTAGACGCGCACGCGCTGCGGCGCCGGGCGCACGGCGCCCTCTTCCAGCACGGGCTGGATGAAGGCGCCGCTGGCCGGCTTGCTCACCGGGTGCTCCTGCGCGACAGGCGCGCCAGATGCGCCAGATGCGCCAGGTGCGCCAGGTGCGCCAGGTGCGCCGGCGATCGTCGTGGCCGCGACATGGCCCGCAGTGTGGCCGCCCGGGTTCGCACCGTGCGCGCCGCGCGACGAAGGACCGATGCACGGTCATCAGGCACGGCGCGATGCGACGGGCCGCGACGCCGGCCGCTCCTCCAACGCCTCGCGCACGAACAACCCCAGCTGCTGCATCGCGGCGTCGATGCGCGCCTCGTCGTCGGCGCCGTAGCCGAAGACGAGGCCGCTCGTGCCCGGCTGCGGCCACGAATAGGCCGAGAGCATCTCGATGGCGAAGCCGGCTTCGCCCAGGCGCTGCACGAGCGGCTCGTCGGCGCAGCCGGCCGGCAGGTGCAGGCAACCGTGCATGCCGCCGAGCAGCGGCCCGAGGCGCACGCCGCCCGGCAGGTGGCGCGCCACGGCCGCGATCACCGCGTTGCGCCGCTGCCGGTAGACGCCGCGCATGCGACGCAGATGCGCGTTCAGGTGCCCCTCCTGGATGAAGCGGGCCAGCGCCTGCTGCGGTGCCAGCGGCGGGTGGTCGCCGAAGAGGCCGCGCACGGCCGTGAAGGCCGGCACCAGCCGCTCGGGCACGACGAGGTACGACAGGCGCAGCGAAGGGAACATGACGCCGTTGAAGGTGCCCAGGAAGAGCACCTGGCCGCCGTCGTCCGTTGCGGCGCCGGTGCCCGCCGGCGCCGACGGCCGGGCCGCAATCGTCCGCGCCGACGGCGCAGGGGCACTCCTGCCCAGCGCCGGCGGCAAGTTGCCACTCCTGCCCATCAGCGCCGGCGGCACGGCGCCGTCGTGCACGATCTCGCCGCCGTGGTCGCCTTCGATCACCCAGGCCCGGCTCTCGCGTGCCCAGGCCAGCAGCGCGGCGCGGCGCGCCGGCGACAGGCGCGCGCCGGTGGGGTACTGGTGCAAGGGGTGCACGTAGATGAGCGAAGGCGCCGGGCACGCGCGCCGCGCCGCCTCGACATCGAGGCCTTCGTCGTCGACGGGCGCACCGCGCAGGTCCAGCGGCGGCAGGCCGACGGTGCGCGCGATGCTCATGTAGCCCGGCCGCTCGACGACCACCGGGTCGCCCGGCTCGAGCAGCACGCGCACGACGAGATCGAGCGCCTGCAGCGGCCCGTTGAGGATGATCACCTGCTCGGCGCTGCACTCGAGCGCGCGCGTCAGCGCCAAGTGGCGCGCCGTGGCCTCGCGCAGCGCCGGCCAGCCGGCCGGCAGGCCGTAGAAGAGGCTGGCGCGGTCGGCCTCGGCGTGCGCCGCGCCCATGCAGCGGCGCCACGCGGCGAGCGGGAAGAGGTCGGTGTCGGGCACCCGCGGGTCCAGGAGCGGCCGCGCCGCCGTGGCACCGTGGTGCAGGTCGGGCGGCCCCTGCCCCGGCGGCTTTCCGATGCGCAGCAGCGGCGCCAGCGCATTCAGCGCCTCGCCGGCGTGGCGCGTGATCGCCGCGCGCCCGCTGACCTCGCGCACCATGCCCGGCGGCAGGCGGCGCGCGATGAAGCTGCCGCGCCCGACGCGGCGCTCGAGCAGGCCCTCGCGCGCCAGGCGCATGAGCGCCTCGTCGATGGCGCCGCGCGCCACGCCCCAGGCGCGCGACAGTTCACGCGCCGAGGGCAGCCGCAGCCCCGGCCACAACAGGCCCTCGACGATGGCGGCGGAGACGTGCCGGTAGACCCAGGTGCGCGCCGAGGCTTCCTGATGCGCGCCAGCCTCCGACGGCGGGCGGGCCGCGAGAAAGCCCGCCGGCACGGCTGCGCGAGAGCCGCTGGGCGCGGCAGCGGCAGCGGCAGCAGACACCATGCGGGCCATTCTGCGCGCCGGTTGCGGGCCAAGCCAAATTGGCACGCACGGGCGTCGATCAATGGTCCTTGCCGAGGGCGGGCGCGCCTCGGAAGATCGGCCGCGCCATGGACTTCAGCAGCGAGCGCGTGACGCATCCTCCCGTTCCGCCGGCGGCCTCGGCGGCCGCGGCGTTCTCGCTGCCGGGCGTGCTGCGGCCGGCCGGGGCCGCCGTGGCCGAGGGCAGCCCCGCCGCGCCGGCGCAGCTGCTGCTCTTCGTCGGCGAGGCGATCCGTCCCGACACCACGCTCGTCGCGCTGCTTGCGCGCGAGGGCCTGCGTTGCCTCAGCCTGCCCGGCGCCGAACAGGCCGTGCGCGCCGCGACGCTGGCGAGGTTCGACGCCGTGCTCATCGACGCCGCGCTCGTCGACGGCCGTGCCGCGCGCGCCATCGAGACGCTGGCCTCGTCGCACCGCTGTCCGCTCATCGTGCTCGCCGAGCAGGCCGACGAGGTGGACGAGATCGTCGCGCTCGAGCTCGGCGCCGACCTCTACCTGGCACGCCCGCTCGCGCCGCGAAGGCTGCGGGCGCACCTGCATGCGCTGCTGCGGCGGCGCATCGCGGCCGTCGAAGCAGCGCAGCCCGCCGATGGCCTGGGCGCCGGCCGGCCGCTGCAGGCCGGCGGCTGGTCACTGCAGTTCGCGCAGCAACGGCTGACGCGCGGGCCGCGCAGCGTGCGCCTCACGCATGCGCAGGCGGCGCTGCTGCGCTGCCTGATGGATGCGGCCGGCGACATCGTGCCGGCCGAGCATCTGCTGGCCGCGCTGCCGCAGCACGAGCGGCTGCAGACGCGCAGCCTGCGCGTGCACGTGCACCGGCTGCGGCAGCGGCTGCGCGACGAGGCCGTGCACGAGCTGCAGGTCGAGGCGGTGCGCGGCAGCGGCTATGCGCTGGCCGTGCCTTGCGCCGAGGCGGCCTGACGAGCGCGCCGGCGAATCCGCCCCGCCCGAACGCGACAGCCCGGGCGGGGCGCAGCAGCGGCGTCAGAACCTGAACGAGCCGCTCAGGTAGACCACCCGGCCGCGCGGGTCGTACTGGGTGATGTCGTAGCCGGCCTGGAACTGGTTGCTGGTCGGGATGAACAGCGGCGGATCCTTGTCGAACAGATTGCGCGCGCCGAGCGCGACCTTGACGTTCTTGATGCCGGTGAAGGCCACCTGCGCGTCGTAGATCGACTGCGCCGGCACGCGGTGCTCGTTGCCGTTCAGGTCGTTGCCGTCGCGGTAGCCGTGGTAGTAGTTCTGCGCGAAGGTCAGCGCCCACGCCCCCGTCGACCAGGTGGCGCTGAGGTAGTGCTTCCAGCGCAGCACGACGCCGTCCAGCACGCCGCTGTTGGTGCTCAGCACCGGGTCGCCGTTGGGGCCTTCGACGATGGTGCCGACCTTGCGCGACACGGCTCCCCCCGGGCTCGTCTGGTCGAACTGGATGAAGTAGGTTCCCGAGAGACCGAGGTCGAGCCGGCTGCCGCCGAGGTTCATGCGGTACGACACGTCGAGGTCGACGCCGCGCGCCTTCGCGCTGCCGACGTTCTGCAGCGTCTGGATGATCGACTCGATGTCGTTGGTTCCCGGCGTCAGCGTCACCAGCCCGGCAAAGGCGGGGTCACCGGCGCGGAAGCGCGACACCACTTCCTGCGCCGAAGGCAGCGAGATGATGTCCTCGACCTTGAACTGGAAGTAGTCGATGCCGATCGACAACTCGCGCAGGGGCTGCAGCACCAGGCCCACCGACGACTGCGTGGACTTCTCCGGCTTCAGGGCCGGGTTGCCGCCGGTCAGCGAGTTCACCTGCAGATCGGTCTGCCCGGTGCCGCCCGGCCCGTCGTCGTTGAACTGCTCGGAAGAGCCCAGAGCCTGCGGCTGCCACAGGTCGATCAGCGTCGGCGCACGGAAGCCCGTGCCCACCGAGCCGCGCAGCAGCACTTCGCGCATCGGCTGAAAGCGCACCGATCCCTTGTAGGTCGATGAGCTGCCCACGTCGTTGTAGCGGTCGTAGCGCGCCGCGACCGTGCCCTCCAGGCCCTTGATGACCGGGATGTTGAGCTCGCCGAAGGCCGAACCGATCTTGCGCTCGCGGTCGACGGGCGGCGTCGCGCCGCCGAGACCGGCGATGTCGCCGGTGCCGAGCGCGGCGCTCGGCGTGGTCACGAGCGACTCCTGGCGCGCCTGCAGGCCGGCGGCGTACTGCAAGGCGCCGGCCGGCAGCTTGACGATGTCGCCCGTCACGCGGCCATCGACCGAGGTGCTCTCGGACTTCGCGTCCAGCGTCGAGCCGGTGTACTTGGCGCCGGAGGCGGCCAGCGCGGCGTTGAACGCCGCCGACTGCGTCAGCGACCACGGGTTGTAGTCGCTCGTCGGCGAATTCACGACGCGCGCAAACGCCACCTGCGAGAAGTAGCCGTCGGGCACCGTGCCCGAGAGCTTGTTGCGGTTCTGCGTCGCCGCCACTTCCCATTCCTGGCCGGCCAGCGAGCCGCGCAAGCCCAGCGACATGCGGGTCTGCGTCGACGTGTCCTCCTGCGTGCGGTCGCCGAAGTCGAAGACGCGCGCCGTCACGGCCAGCGGCTGCCCGACGAGCGCACCGAACCCCTGCGCCGTCAGGTAGGCGGCGGCGAGGGCGTAGTTGGGGTTGGTGGGCCGGATGATCAGGGCCGGCTCGACGCCTTGCTGCGCGAACAGCGCGTCGGTGACCATGAAGCTGCGGCGCAGCGGGCTCGGCTGGAAGCGCTGCGTGGCGATGTTGCGCGAATAGAGCACGTCGGCAAAGGCTTCCAGGCTGTCGCTGAACGCGAACGCGAAGTTGCCGGTCAGGGCCGTCGATTCGGTCTTCGGCACCAGGCCGACGAAGGCGTTGCTGTCGAAGGTGCAGAAGGGGTTGCCGTTGGTCGTCAGCGACGGGTCCAGGTACATGTTGATCAGCCCGCACTGGTTGGTCGCGGCGAGCGGGTTGCCGTAGCCGGTGCCGGGGCTGTTGCCGAACCCCGGCTGCCGTCCTGGGGTGTTGCCGACCACGTTCTCGGCGGCCGGGTCATAGGGTGCACCGGTGCCCGGGTTGTAGGCCCCCTCGATGTTTCCCTGGCCCGTGGCCGCCGCGGCGATGTACGGCGGCACGTTGCCGGTGCGGGCGAAGTCGCGGTCCTTGGCGAACAGCGCCGCCTCCTTGTGCAGGGAGAGCGAGACGGTGGCATTGAAGCGATCCCTGGCCCGATCGCCGAAGCCGGCGACGAGGCTCACACGCTGGCTGTCGCCACCGCCGCTGCGCGTGGGTTGGTTGTAGGTGCCTGCGATCTCCACCCCCTGGAAGTCCTTGCTGAGGATGAAGTTGACGACGCCGGCGATGGCGTCGGAGCCGTACAGGCTCGAGGCGCCGTCTTTCAGCACCTCGACCCGCTCGACCGCCGCCAGCGGAATCGCGTTGACGTTGACCGAGGCCCCGTTGCCACCCGCGAATGCGGCCAGGCGGCGGCCGTTCACGAGCACGAGCGTGCGGTCCTCGCCCAGGCCGCGCAAGGACACGGAGGACAGGCCATAGGTCGAGTTGCCGGCGCCGACGGCATTGGTGATCGCACCTTGCGAAGACACCGCGGCGATCGACTGGAGCAGCTGCTCGACCGTGCTGACCCCGGTGCGCGCGATGTCCTCGCGCCTGAGGATCTGCACCGGCAGCGCGGTCTCGGCATCGAGGCGCCTGATCGCCGAACCGGTGATCTCGATGCGCTGCTCCTGCGCCAGCGCCGGCGCGCTCATGGTGCCGAGCGTGCCGAGCGTGCCGGCCACGGCACCCGCGCCCACGGCCAGGCGCGCCGCCGCCGGCAAGGGGTTCAGTCGAAACAAGGTCATGGGGAGACTCCTGCACAGAGGGTTGGATGCCGGCGCCGCATGAGCGCCGGTCTGATGTGCAGGCAATCTAGGCAGCGGCAGACGATGTCGCTGCTGCAATAGGTGGTGATCGCGCGGTGCCGCGCGACACGCCGCCGCGCTTCGTCACCGCGTGCCTCGAGGCACGAAGTGCTGCGTGCGGCCGCGACAATTGCGTGCTTGCGGCACGCGCCGGGCCGGTAGCATCCGTGCTCAGGACTTTCCCGCGGCTGTGGTGGGCTGGCGACATGCGCGTGCCGCCATCACCCGAACGCACGCCCGCAACCTCACGGAACCCACCCATGACCTACTGCGTCGGCATCAAGCTCAACGCCGGCCTCGTCTTCCTCTCGGACTCGCGCACGAACGCGGGCCTGGATGCGATCAGCACCTTCCGCAAGATGATGATCTACGAGAAGCGCGACGACCGCTTCATGGTCATGCTCTCGGCCGGCAACCTCAGCATCAGCCAAAGCGTGCGCGAGGTGCTTCAGGTGGAGAAGATCGAGGGCGCCCACCCCACCGACGAGCCGGTCACGATCTGGAATGCGAGCAGCATGTTCGACGCCGCACGCGTGCTCGGCGCCGCGGTGCGCCGCGTCTACCAGCAGGACGGCCCATCGCTGAAGGCCAGCGGCATCGACTTCAATGCCAGCATGATCTTCGGCGGCCAGATCAAGGGCGAGGCGATGCGCCTCTTCCTCGTCTACAGCGCCGGCAACTTCATCGAGGCGACGCGCGAGACCTGCTTCTTCCAGGTCGGCGAGAGCAAGTACGGCAAGCCCATCCTCGACCGCGTGCTGACGCCGGCCACGGGCCTGGACGAAGCGGCCAAGTGCGCGCTCGTGTCGATGGACAGCACGCTCAAGTCCAACCTCAGCGTCGGCCCGCCGCTGGACCTGCTCGTCTATCGCGAAGGGCATTTCGCCAGCGACGAGCATGTGTGCATCGACGACGCCAACCCGTATTTCCAGATGATCCGCAGCACCTGGGGCCAGCGCCTGCGCGAGGTGTTCGAGAGCATCGACGACCCGCGCTGGGACGGCGGCGACGCCACGCACCCGCTGATGGTGAAGAGCGCGCGCTACGAGCCGATGCGCAAGATCACGCATCCCGGCGAACGCATCGTCTGAGAGCCTGTGAACGAGTCATCCGCCCCCGCTCGCCGCGCCAGAAGGCGCCGGCTCGTCGTTGCAAATGCTCCCCATATCACCGGATATGGCTGCGCTTTGCGCCTAGATCCGACACCTTCCGGCGCGCCGCTCGGGCGCGGCTGATTCATTCACAGGCTCTGATGGCGCCGCGATCGAGAACCACGGGCCGCACGCTCGTCTTCTGCCACGCCAACAGCTACCCCGCCGGCACCTATGGCGTGCTGTTCGAGGCCTGGCGCCGGGCCGGCTGGCGCGTGCTGGCGCCCGAGAAACTGGGGCACGACCCGGCCTACCCGGTGACGAGCGGCTGGCGCCACCTGCGCGACGAGCTGATCGCCTTCATCGAGCGCGAGGCCGCGGGCCAGCCGGTGGCCCTGGTGGGGCATTCGATGGGCGGCTACCTGAGCCTGCTCGCCGCCAGCCGCAGGCCCGCGCTCGTGAGCAGCGTCGTGCTGCTCGACGCGCCCATCGTCTCGGGCTGGCGTGCGCCGGCCTTCGGCCTGCTGAAGATGAGCGGCCTCATCCGCCGCGGCGGGCCGGGCAAGGCCTCGGCGCGGCGGCGCGCGCATTGGCCCTCGCTGCAGGCGGTGCGCGAGCACTTCGCCGGCAAGCCGATGTTCGCGCGCTGGGACCCGCGCGTGCTGGAGGACTACCTGCACCACGGGTTCGAGGCCGACCTGGGCCATGAAGTCGATGAAGGCGACGGGGCCCGTGCGGTCGATGGGGCCGGCGACGCCGGCGACACCGGCGGCGTGACGCTCGCCTTCAAGCGCGAGATCGAGACGCGCATCTACAACACGCTGCCGCACCATGTGCCGGCGCTGCTGCAGCGCCACCCGCTGCGCTGCCCGGCGGCCTTCATCGCCGGCCGGCGTTCGGCCGAGAACCGGCAGCTCGGCCTGGGCTTCGTGCGCCGCCTGGCCGGGCCGCACTGGAAGTGGATGGAGGGCTCGCACCTCTTCCCGATGGAGCGGCCCGAGGAGACGGCGGCCGCGGTGCTGGCGATGCTGGGGTCCTGAGCTGGTCATGAACCGGTGATGAGCTGGTCATGAGCCCGCCCGGCCACCCGAACGGCGAACACCGGAGTGCGCAGCCCGAAGGCGCATCGGTGAGCATGCGGCGCAGGTCCGCATCCGGCTCCACGTCGGCCTGCCCGCCGGCAACCGCGTCGACGACCGCGTCGACGACCGCATTCGCGCTCGCGCTCTGCCTGTCCGGCGCGGCGGCGCTGATCTACCAGGTCGCGTGGCAACGCGTGCTCACCCAGGTCATCGGCTCCGATGCGATCTCGATGGTGCTGGTGGTGACCATCTTCATGGTCTGCCTCGGCCTCGGCTCGGAGCTGGCGCGCCACCTCGTGCGCGGCACCCCGCGGGCGGCACTCCTCACCTATGCCGCGATCGAGGCCGGCGTCGCGCTCTACGGCTTCGTCTCGGTCGGCCTGCTGCGCGCGGCCAATGGCAGGCTCGGCCAGGGCGACAGCCTGGCCGCCGACTTCGTCCTCAACCTGCTGCTGCTGGCCTTTCCGATCATCGGCATGGGCCTGACGACGCCGCTCATCGTGCACGTCGCCAAGCAGCGGCTGGACAACCTGGGGCGCACGGTGGGCCGGCTGTACGGCTGGAACATCGCCGGCGCGGCCGTCGGCGCGGTGCTGGCGGGCCTGCTGCTGATCGAGGCCTTCGGCCTCACCGGCTCGGCGCGCGCGGCGGCCGCGCTCAACGGGGTGGCGGCGGCGATTGCCCTGACCGCCCTGCGCCGCGCCGGCGCCGCGGCGCCTTGGGGCGATGCAGGCGCCGCGGCGCCTTGGGGCGACGCAGGCGCCCGGGCCACGGCGGCGGCGCCTGCCGGCGGCCACATGCCGCTGCGCCCGGCGCTCGCCGCCGTGCTGTTCGGCTTCGGCACGCTGGCCATCCAGATCGTCTACTTCCGCATCCTGGCCAGCTACTTCACGCTCTCGACCATCGTCTTTCCGATGGTGCTGTGCGCCTACCTCGTGCTCATGGCCCTGGGGCAACGGCTGGGCGGCGGGCTGGCCGACCGCCACAGCGGCAGGCTGCGCGAGGTGGTGCTGGCCCTGTTTGCGGCCGGTGCGGTGCTCTTCATGCTCGCGCTGCGCCTGCCGCCGCAATGGGCCGCGGCGGCCGATGTCCTGCGCTTCACCACCTTCAACGGGCAGCTGCTCAGTGCGGCGAACGCGCACCTGATCGGCGACCCCGCCGTGGCGGACGTGCTCTGGTTCTCGCTCGCGCTGATGTTGCCGGTGCTGTTCTGGGCCGGCCTCTTCCCGGTCATGCTGCGGCTCGTCACCACCCGCGTCGAGGCGGCGGGCCATCGGTTCGCGCGCCTGTATACGCTCTACACGCTGGGCAATGTCGGCGGTGCGTTCGTGTGCGGTACGGTGCTCTTCGACGCCTTCGGCACCGGCGGCGCGGCGATGGTCACGGTGGGCGTCGTCGCGGCCGGCTGCCTGTTGCTGGTCGCCGGCACCTCCGGCCTGCCGGCGACCGCGTGGCTCACGCTGGCGGCCGGGGTCGCCGCGGCGGCGCTGTTGCCCCTCGACTTCCACCGGCGCTTCCGCCTCGACCGCTATGCGGTCGCCGAAGTCTTCGAGGGCCGCACCGGTGTCGCCACGGTGGTTCCGACCGACACCTTCTTCACCATCGTCGACTTCAGCCGCACCGCTTCGGCCTCGGCCCTGGTGCGCGACCCCGGGCCGCAGGACCGCTACCAGGCCTGGCGCTGGAACCACACCGACCTGTTTGCGCTCGACCCGGGGTTCCGCCCGAAGACGGTGCTCGTCATCGGCATCGGCCACGCCTACCTGATCGACGCGATGCTCGACCTGCCCTTCATCACGAAGATCACGGTGGTCGACATCTCGGCCGAGGTGGTGGCGGCGGTGAGGGCGCACACGCGCACCTCGGCGCAGCGCATCTTCACCGACCCGCGTGTCGAGATCGTGGTCGCCGACGGCCGGCGCTTCGTGCAGTCGGCGCTCGCGCGCGGACAGCACTACGACCTCATCCAGAACAAGATCAACGAACCCTGGCACGCCGGCAGCAGCAACCTCTTCACGCAGGAGTTCTTCCGCGAGAAGAAGAGGCTGCTCTCGCCGGGCGGGTACCTGAGCACCCGCCCCATCACCGGCCACCTGACCGACGGCGTGCAGGTGTTCGGCAGTGCCCTGTGGGGCGGCCACTTCCATCTCTACTTCAAGAACGGTCCGGCGACGCGGCCGGCGGCGGCGGTGCTCACGCCCGACATCGCCGGCGCGTGGGCGGCCGAGCTGCCCGGGCGGCCCGGATCGGCTGTCAGGCCGCGCCGCGAACAGCCTGTCGCCTTCTTCACCGAGGTGCCCGGGGCCCTGCGCAGCGATATCAGCACCGACGACTGGCCGAGCTTCGAGTACTACCTGCTGCGGCAGTGGCGCGGCACCTGGGTCTCGCCGCGCTCGAGCCTCGATGCCGGGCGGCTCGGCGAGCACCTGCGTGCGGTGCCGGTGCATGGCCCCTGAGAGTCCAGGTCTTCACAAATGCCTGGTTGCGCGCGACGATGACAGCGATGCCGCCGCCCCACCCGAACGATGCCCTGCCGGCCGTCGACCTGCTCTCGCCGGCGCTCCTCGACCTCGCGCGGAACATCCCGCCGGCCCGGGTGCGCAAGAGCGCGGCGGCCGGCGACGACGCGCGCCGCCTGGCCCGCAAGGCGGCGCTGAAGGCTGCCCTGGCCGCGGGCTCGCTGGCCCTGCCCACCGGCCCGCTCGGCTGGCTGACGCTGCTGCCCGAGCTGCGCCTGGTGTGGAAGATCCAGATCCAGCTGGTCAGCGACATCGCCGCCCTGCACGGCAAGAAGTCGGGGCTCACGCAGGAGCAGGTGCTCTACTGCCTCTTCCGGCACAGCGCGTTGCAGGCCTTCCGCGACCTGGTTGCACGTGTCGGCGAGCGCTTCGTCGTGCGCAAGGCCTCGGCGCAACTGATCCAGCACCTTGTCCGGCGGCTGGCGCTGCGCCTGACCCAGCGCGTCGTCGGCAAGGGCGTGGCGCGCTGGCTGCCGGTGGCCGGCGCGGTCGGCGTCGGCGCCTACGCGTATCACGAGACCTCGCGCGTGGCCGAGACGGCGATCGAGCTCTTCGGCGCCGAGATCGAGGTCGACGGCGCCGGTGAGAGCTGATCGCCGATCCTCCATCCCATCCCCAGCACCTGCTCCCAGCACAAGCCCACGCCATGGACATCCTCTCGCTCGACGCCCTCCGCCGCCTCTATGCCCAGCCGCAGGAGCGTGCCGCGAAGAAGGAGATCGCGGCGCTGGACGTGCACTGCCGGAACTTCATCGCGCTGTCGCCGTTCCTCGTCCTCTCCAGCTGCGACCGCGAGCACCGCACCGACGCCTCGCCACGCGGCGGCGATCCGGGCTTCGTCAAGGTGACGCCGGCGGGGAACCTGCTGATTCCGGACGCGCCGGGCAACAACCGGCTCGACTCGTTCGAGAACATCGTCGCCACGGGCCAGGTGGGGCTGCTCTTCCTCATCCCGGGCTTCGACGAGACGCTGCGCGTCAACGGCACGGCCGTGCTTTCCACCGCCGCCGAAGAGATCGCCGCCTGCACGAGCGAACGCCGCACGCCGAAGCTCGTCGTGCGTGTCTGCGTGACGGCCGCCTACCTGCACTGCGCCAAGGCCTTCCTGCGCTCCAGGCTCTGGGCAGAGTCGGCGAAGGTCGACCGCACCGTGCTGCCGACCGCCGGCAGGATGATCAGCGACCAGACCGGCATCCACGTCGCACCCGAGACGCGCGAGGCGATGGAGAAGCGCTACGCGCCGGACCTCTGAGCGCCGGCGGCACGACGCCCTCAACGACCACGCGGCAGTCGCCGACGGCGTGACGATGCGCTTCACGGCTTTTGCGGTGCGGACCGGCAGCGCCGTATGCCGGTCCGCGCGGCGGCCGCGCGGCTGACCCCCCTCGGCGTGCAACGAGGCGCCCCATGCCTGCCTTCGTGGCCCTGCTGCGCGGCGTGAATGTCGGCGGCGCCAAGCGCGTGCCGATGGCCGATTGGCGCGCGCTGATGGCCGGGCTCGGCTACACGCGCGTGACGACCCTGTTGAACAGCGGCAATGCCGTCTTCCATGCGGCCGGCAAAGGCCAGGCGAAGAAGCATGCGCAGGCGATCGCCGAGGGCCTGGCCATGCATCTGAAGGTCGAGGTGCCGGTGATCGTGAAGTCGGCCAACGAGCTGGCGGCGATCGTGGCCGGGAACACGTTGGCTCGGGACGCCGCCGCCGAGCCGGGCTTCGACCCCGCGCGCCTGCTCGTGGCCTTTGCGCCGGACGCCGCTGCGCTGGCGGGTCTGTCGGCCGTCGCGGCGCTCGTCCGGCCGCCCGAGCAGTTCCTGCTCGGCAGCCACGCCGCCTATCTGCATTGCGCCGGCGGCATCCTCGAAAGCAAGGCCGGCGCGGCGCTGCTCGGCAAGGCGGGCAGGGCCGCGACGACGCGCAACTGGGCGACGACGCTGAAGCTGCTTGCGCTCGTCGGCTGATTCATTCACAGGCTCTGGACAAACGGATGCCCGTGTTGCGCTCCGCGGCGCACGCGACCCCCCTGAACCGGGGGCGCTGCGAGTGGGTCGACGCTTGGCTCCCGCCGCGCACGGGCGTAGCCTCGTTCGCGCCAGGAGCCGGCACGGGAAGTGTGTGCGCGTGCGGACGGCAGCAAGACCCCACCAGGAGAAGTCGATGATGAAGTGGCCATCCGTTCGCGGCCTGCTGGCCGGCCTCGGGTTCTGCGCCGGGCTGCTCGGCGCGCCGGCGCATGCCGAAGTGCTGCTGCGCGTGGAGGGTGGGCTGCTCACCGGCGCGAGCGGCGTGCTCGTCAACGGCGCGCTCTACGACGTGAGCTTCCAGGACGGCAGCTGCAACTCGCTGCAGCTGAACTGCACGCAGTTCACCTTCAACAACGCCGATGACGCGGGCGCGGCGGCGCAGGCCCTGCTCGACCAGGTGTTCTCCGGCCTGTTCGACACGACGCCGAGCCTGACGCGCGGCTGCACGCTGGCCGGCGCCTGCATCGTCTCGACGATCTACGGCCCGGAGCCGCTGACCCCGGTCGACTTCAACCTCGCGACGACCACCAACACCGTGGCCGAGCCGGGCGACCGCGCCGGCTCCGGCGGCATCATCGGCGCGGGCTTCGACACGACGCCGAAGAACGACATCACCATCGCCGTCTGGACCGCCGCACCCACGAGCGTACCCGAGCCTTCGGCGCTGGGACTGGCGCTTGCCGGACTCGGCGGCCTCGTGATGGTCCGCAGGCACCGCCGGCGCTAGCGAGTCCGCAGGTACTTGCGCTGTCGGCGCGGCGCGGCCACTGGCCGGCTGGCCGCGCTGGCCTCGCTGGCCTCGCTGGCCGCGAGGACTCGCTGCGAAGCCGATCGCGCCGGCGCGCCGGGAGCGCGCATCGCCGCACCGCCGCCTGTGCCGATCCGGATCGGCGTGCGCGCAAACCCTTGCACCAATTCGAGCCAGTGCGCGGCGCGCGCCGGACTTCCTCTGGCTGGCTGCGGTGGCGGGCATCCCCAAAGATCCGCATCGCCGCCAACAGCCGACAGCCCGACGGGTCGGCACAACGCGCGGCACACGTGCACTTCCACGACAACTGCGAGGAGATGACCATCATGAGCCTGTTGATTGCGTTGACCCTGTCGATCGGCGGCCTGGCCGTCGTCGCGACCTGGCTGTTCCTGGGGCCGCTGGCGGCGCTGGGCGTGCAGATCTGGCAGGCGTTCGTCGCCTGGGCCTGCTTCTACAACAACGGGGGCAAGACCGAGGGCGCCACGAAGACCGTGGTCTGCATGTCCTTCGGCGCCGTCGTCGGCATGCTGTCGGTGATGCTTGCCGGCCAGCTGGGTGGTCTGGGCGCGCTGGCCGCGCCGGTGGCCGTCGGCATCGGTGCGGCAGTCATCGTGCTGGCCGCGCATGTCGGCCTGCTGAGCACGATTCCGGCCAGCGTCTACGGCTTTGCCTGTGTCGCCGGGTTGATCCTGCTCGGCAAGGACATGAGCCCAGTCAAGGCGATCGTGCCGACCATCGCCTCGATCTTCATCGGCGCCGCCTTCGGCTGGCTCTCGGAGTTCATCGGCGGCAAGCTCACCAAGCCCGCCAGGGCGCCCGTGGCCGCCAGCCCGGTCGGCCGCTGAGCTCGTTGCCTGGATGCCGGCGTGCCGGGCCTATCGCCGGTGCTGCCGGTGCTGCCGGTGCTGCCGGTGCTGCCGGTGCGGCCGGCACGGCCGGCGCGGCGCGCGCGGCGCCCCGCCGGGGCGACCGAAGCCTCGCCCTACAGGGGCTCGAAGCGCCCCAACCTCACTGCGGTGCCGCCCGGCTTGAGGTTGTTCGTGCCCGGCATCACCAGCACCGTGTCGTCATAGGGCGTCACGAAGACATGGTCGCCGTCCTGGGCGATCGGCGTGCCGGCCTTTGCGATGACCGAGAGACCGACGGTCGGCACGAGGAACCTGAACTCGCCGCTGCGCGCCACCACGGCCTCGGTCACGCGCACGAGCCTCTGCTCCTTCGGCAGCGGCAGGCGCGCATGCGCCTGCACCCAGCCCGCGTCGGCCAGGCCGGTGAGGCCGAGGAAGCGCACGGTGGCGTCGATGGCCACGTCAGCGCTGGCGCGCTCCCAGTGCTGGCCGCACTCGATGAGCAGCGCGCGGTGCTTCCGGGCTTCGGGGTCGTCCGGGCCGCCGGGCCGGCCGAAGGCGCCGCGCTCCACCATGCGCAGGCCGGCCGGGTGGCCGGTGTCGATGAGCAGGATCCCGGGCATGCCGAGCTCGCGCGCATAGGCGGCGTTCTTGTCCTGCGTGCCGCACACCATCAGCGGCGCGCAAGGCTCGCTCATCGAATGAAGGTCGAGCAGGCACTCGGTGGCGTCGACGAAGGGGCGCAGCTCGCGCGCGCGCCGCAGTTCGGCGGAGTCGCGCGCGCCGAGCAGCACCTCGTCGGCCCAGACGCGGTTGAGGTCCTCGTCGATGCAGCGGCTGGCGAACGGGTGCGCCGGGTCGAAGCGCTGGTAGGCGGCGACGTTCGCGAAAGCGAGGATCAGGCGGCCGCGCGCCGGGCGCATGCCGGTGCGGGCGATGTGCTCGAGCAGCCAGTCGAGCGCGATGGCGCCGCAGATCTCGTTGCCATGCGTCAACGCCTGGATCATGACGCGCGGGCCGGGGCGGCCCGAGTCCCAGGCGTGCACGAAATCGACGCCGGTGCCGCCCTCGCGCCAGCGCTCGATGGGCGGCGCCTTCAGCTCGATGGCGGGCTTCGCGGGCATCTTCTTCTCCGGCACGGGCGGTGCCGCCTGCGGCTCGGGGGACTGCGGCGCCGTCGCGGCGCTCACGAGCGGCGCGGGCGGATCATCGTCTGCGCATAGCCGAAGCGCTCGCCGAGCACATGCATCAGCTGCATCAGGTGCCCCTGCAGCTTGGCGAAACCCTCGTGCTTCTCGATGCGCTCGGTGTGCATGTACAGGCGCTTGTTGACCTCGAGCTGCAGGCTGTGGCGGCCGGCCGAGGGGTCGCTGAAGGCGCGCACCAGCTCCACGCCCTTGAAGGGGTTGTTGATCGCCACCGTGTAGCCCAGCCCCTGCAGGAACTTGGCGATGTAGTTGGTGAACGCGGGCTCGCAGGTGGTGCCGTCGCGGTCGCCGAGCACGAAGTCGGGCCGCGGCTGGTCGTCGACGCCTTCGATCTCGACGCTGCTGTTCGGCCCCATCGAGTGGCAGTTGATGTGATAGACGACGCCGAAGCGCGTGTGCGCGTTGGCCATCAGCTCCCACAGCGCGTCGTGGTAGGGCTGGTGGTAGCGCTCGATGCGGCCCATCACCTCGGCGACGCCGAGCTTGCGGTTGTAGATGGGCTTGCCCTTGTCGAGCGTGCGCCAGACCAGCGCCTTGCCGATGGCGGCCTTGCCGCTGTCCATCGTCTTGTGCGGCCACGGCTCGGCCATCAGGTGCGGGTCGATGTCGGCGGTGTGGCGGTTGGGGTCGATGTAGGTGCGCGGGAACTGCGCCGTCAGCAGCGGAATGCCCATCTTGGCCGCCGGCAGGTAGAGCTCGTCGATGAAGGCGTCCTCGCCGTCGCGCAGCTCCTGCACCGTGGCCACGGCGCCGAAGTCGGGCGGCATGCGAAAGCCCGAATGCGGCGAATCGAGCACGATGGGGAAGGCGGGCGCCTCGGGCGGGCGCGGGCCGAAGATGACGAGAACGGTGGGGTCCATGGCTTTGTCTCGCGGTGCGGGTTCTCTGTCGATGGTGCGGCTGCGGTCGCCGGCTTCAACCCGGTATCGGCCACACGCGTAGTTTGCCCGGGTTCAGCAGGCCCAACGGGTCCAGCCGGCGCTTGGCCGAGGCGGCCCCAGGCGGTAGCGTGCCACCGAAGCGGCCGTCCTCGACATGCTTGTGGTGGGGATTGTTCACGCGCACGCCGAGCGCGCGATAGCCGTCGATGATTTCCTGCAGCCTAAGCTCGCCCGTGTAGCGCACCAGCGGCAGCGCCGTGCAGATGAGGGCGCCGTCCAGGCTGCGGATGAATTCGACGTGCATCAGCACCTCGGCCTGCCCGCCGCTCTCGTCGCTCCCGCCACGCTCGCCGCTCCCGCCCCTTCCGAACAGGCCGTGCACCGCCCGCACCTGCTCGAGATGCCGGCCGGCCGTGAAGCTGCACTGCAAGTAGGTGCGGCCGGCGTCAGCCTTCAGCGCATGCAGAGTGCTGTGGTTCCAGCACATCTCGAGGATGGTCTGGTTGCGGCGCTGCGCCTCGGCGCTCTCGGCGCGGTGCGTGACGCGGCCGCCGAAGCGCGCGGCCAGCTCGCGCACGGCCGGCTCGGCCGCCTCGGCGACGACGGCGAGCACCGCGTCGTGCCCGGGCGGAAAGGCGCGCTCCCACTTCGCGATGAAGCCGGGCACCGGCCAGGCGAGCGCGGCCACGTTGCGCTTGGGGAGGCCCGGCGCGGCGGCCAGCGCATCGCCGAAGTCGAGCGCGGCGTCGAAGCTGCCATCGAAGACGACGACGAGCTCGATCCACGTCTGCGCCGGCGCCAGCGCCAGTTCGACCTCGAGCACGATGCCGGTCGTGCCCCAGGTGTGGTGCAGCGCCAGCGCCTCGGCGCCGCGCAGTTCCAGCACCTGCGGCCCGGCCTCCACCGAGAGCGCGCCCACGCCCAGCACGTTGCCCGGCGAGGCAATGGGCCCGTAGGTGATCGAGCCGACACCGCCGAAGCCGCCCGCGAACAGCCCGCCGAGCGTCGCGACGCGGAAGGTCGAGGGCATGCAGCGCAGCTCGTAGCCCGGCTCGCGTACCCGCCGCTCGAGCTCCGCCAGGCGGATGCCCGCCTGTGCGCGCACAACCCCGCCGCGCTGCCAGACGATGCGGTCGAGCCCGCCCATGTCGACGAGCACGCCGCCCTGCACGGGCGTGCATTGGCCGTAGTTGCCGGTGGCGGCGCCGCGCAGCGTGAGCGGGATGGCGCGGCGCGCGCATTCGCCCACGAGCTGCTTCAGCTCGGCCTCGTCGCGCGGGCGCACGGCGATGTCGGCCGCCTTGCCCTCGAGCTCGGCCTTCAGGATGGGGCTGAACCACGCGAAGTCGCGCGAGAGCAGCGCCAGGCGCTGCGGGTCGGTCGTCCAGTCGAGCGCCGGCAAGGCGGCGCGCAGCGAATCGACGTCGTGTCGCATGGCGGCGGGCATCGATCCGCTCATCGATCCGGTCGTCAATCCCTGGACGTTTCGCTCGCGTGCCAGCGGCCGATGTAGCGCCGCGTCAGCCAGGCCATGACCACGAACAGCGCGACACCGGTGAGCGAGATGAGCAGCAGCGCCGCGAACATGCGCGGGATGTCGAGCATGAAGCCCGCCTGCAGCACCTGGTAGGCCAGCCCCGCGCCGGTGCCACCCGTGCCGGCGACGAACTCGGCCACGACGGCACCGATGAGCGCCAGGCCGCTGGAGATGCGCAGGCCGCCGAAGAAGTACGGCAGCGCGCTCGGGATGCGCAGCCTTCGCAGCGTCTGCCAGCGCGTGGCGCCGTTCATCTTGAAGTAGGCCTGCAGGTCGGGGTCGACGCTGCGCAGCCCGAGCGTGGTGTTGGCGATGATCGGGAACAGCGCCACCAGCGCCGCGCACAGCACCATCGCCGCCGTCGGGTTCTTGACCCAGATGATGATGAGCGGCGCCACCGCGACGATGGGCGTCACCTGCAGCAGGATGGCGTAGGGGAAGAGCGTCGTCTCGACGAGCCGGCTCTGCACGAACAGGAACGACACCGCCACGCCCACCGCCACCGCCACGACGAAGGCCAGCACCGTCACCTTCAGCGTCACCGACAGCGCCAGCATGAAGGCGCCGAAGTGGGTGACGAGCGTCTTCATCATCAGCAGCGGCGAGGGCACGAGGTAAGGCTTGAGCTCGAGGCCGACGACGAGCCCCTGCCAGGCGGCGACGAGGATGACGGCGAAGACCAGCGGATAGGCCACGCGCTGGACGCGCTGGCGCTGCGAGACCTTCAGCCTCTGCGCGGCACCGGCGTTCACGATGCAGCCTCCTCGTCCTCGCCGGCGTCGACGGCAGCGCCTTCCTCCAGGCCGCCGCTGGCGCGGTGCAGGCTGTCCTGCAGGCGCTTGGCATAACCGGCGAAGCGCGCCGTGACCATGAACTCGCGCGTGCGCGGGTACGGCTCGTCGATCACCACCTCGTCGGTGATGCGCCCGGGCCGCGCCGCCATCATCACCACGCGCTGCGAGAGGAAGACGGCCTCCGAGATGCTGTGCGTGACGAAGACCACCGTCAGGCCCTGGCTGCGCCACAGATCGAGCAGCTCCGCATCGAGCTTGTGGCGGGTGAATTCGTCGAGCGCGCCGAAGGGCTCGTCCATCAGCAGCAGCTGCGGATGCACGACGAGCGCGCGCGCGATCGACACGCGCATCTGCATGCCGCCCGAGAGCATGTTCGGCAGCGAGGTCGCGAACCGCGTCAGGCCGACGAGCGCCAGCGCCTCCTCGACGCGCTTGTCCCCTTCGGCCGAGGGCACGCCAGCCAGCTCGAGCGGCAGGCGCACGTTGCCGCGCACGTCGGCCCAGGGCATGAGGGTCGGCGACTGGAAGACGAAGGCGAGCCTGCGGCCGCTCTGCTTGAGCTCGGCGGGTGGCCGGCCCCAGAGGTTGAGCGTGCCGCCGTCCATGTCCAGCAGGCCGGCCACGAGCTTGAGCAGCGTGCTCTTGCCGCAGCCGGAGGGCCCGAGCAGCGTGACGAACTCGCCCTCGGTCACCTCCAGGTGCACCGGCTGCAGGGCATGCGTGCCGTCGGGGTAGGTCTTGTCGACGCCGTCGGCGACGACGGCCTGGGTTGCCGAGGCTCCAGCCACCGCTGCGCTCAAGGCATGACGCGCAGGTCGCGCACGAACTCGGTGCTGTAGGTCTTGGCGAAGTCCACCTTGGCGGGCTCGACGACGCCGCTCGTCACCATCAGGTCGTAGGTGGCCTTCAGCCGCGCTTCGGTGATGACGCCGATGCCGAGCTTGCCGGCGTCGCCACCGGTGATGATGCCCAGCTCCTTGAGCTTGGCCACGCTGTAGGCGAGCTGCTCCTCGGTCATGTTGGGGTTGTCCTTGCGGATCAGCGCGTTGGCCGGCGCCGGGTTGGCGAGGTAGCTCTTCCAGCCTTCCATCGTGGCGCGCACGAAGGCGGCGAGCGCGGCCTTGCGCTTCGTGACCGTCTCTTCCATGCAGGCGATGGTGGTGTTGTAGGCCGGGTAGCCGTGGTCGCTGAACATCAGCACGTTGGCCTTCACGCCGGCCTTCTGGATGGCGAACGGCTCGCTCGTCAGGAAGCCCTGCATGGCCGAGTTCCTGTCGGCGACGAAGGGCTGTATGTTGAAGGTGTATGGGCGCACCTGGCTGTCGTCGAGGCCGTACTTGGCCTTCAGCCACGGCCACCAGGTGCGGTGCGAGTTGGCGCCGATGAAGAGCGTCTTGCCCTTGAGCTGCTCGAAGCTCTTCACGTCTTCGTGCGCGATGAGGACCTGCGGCTCCTTCTGGAATACCGAGGCCACGGTGACCACCGGCACGCCGGTGTTGCGCGCCAGCAGCGTGGCGGTGTCGGCGCTCATCATGCAATCGGCCTGGCCGGCGGCCATGACCTGCAGCGTGTTGAGCTGCGGCCCGCCCATCTTGATGGTCACGTCGAGGCCGTACTTCTTGTAGGTGCCTTCGGCGATGGCCTGGTAGAAGCCGCCGTGCTCGGCTTGCGCGTACCAGTTGGTCTGGTAGACGAACTTCTCCTGGGCGGCGGCGCCGGTGGCCAGCAGGGTGGAGGCAGCGAAGGTGATGAGGGTGCGGGTCATTTCAGAACTCCTCCGGGGGTTGGCAAGCAGGGCGTGCGGAACTGTGGGCGAGCAAGGCCGCGGGCGGGAGCACGTCGGGGCTTATATGCGGCGGTCGGCCCTGGGGGGGCCGACTCCCTTGCGCTGCTCGGGTTGGGGTCGCGCGAACAACGAGCGCAGCGAGTGAAGCGAGTTGTTCGCGGGCCAGGACCCCGAGCAGCGCAAGGGAGTCGGGCCCCCAAGGCCCGACCGCCGCAGCTAAGCGGCGCGACCTGCCCGCACAGCCCTTCGCCGCCCCAGTCGTCGACAGCGTCAGCGATGTCACCCACGCCACCAATGTCGCCCATGTCGCCGATGTGGGTCACGCCGTCCTCACTCCTTCGTCCTGGCCTTGTCGCCCCTCGGCCTCGCCATCGCTCGCCTTGGCCGCATCCGGCGGCCCCCAGCCGCCGCCGCCGGCGGTCTCGATGACCCAGCCGTCGCCGGCCACGAGCGTCACGCGGGCGCGCGGGCCGAGCGGCTCGACACGCCCGTCAGCTCGCAAGACACGTGCCGCGCTGCGCGCACCGGCCGCGCCGCCGGCGCAGCCCGCCGCCTGGCTGGTGTGGCGCTCGCCGCGGTAGGTGAGCTGGGCGCGGCCCTGCAGCAAGCGGTAGGCACGCCGCACGCCGTCGCCGCCGCGGAAGGCGCCGGCACCACCGGAGCCACGGCGCAGTTCGTAGGCCTCGATGCGCACCGGCGCCTGGCCTTCGATGACCTCGACCGGCGTGTTGCGCGCGTTGCCGACGTCGGTGGAGACGCCACTCTCTCCCGGCCCGTGCGCGCTCGCGCCGGCGCCGCTGGCGATGATCTCGGTGAAGAAGAAGGGCTTGCCGACATCGTCTTCACCGCCCAGCGACAGCACGGCCGCCACGCCCGCATGCGCCGCCGCGGTGACTGCGGCCGCCTCCTGCCCCCAGGCGGCGAGCAGTGCGTTGGCGGCGAGCTTGACGGTGGCCGTGCGCGCGTTCACTGCCGCCGGCCAGCGCGGGTTGACGAGGCTGCCCTCGGGCAGCACGAGCGTCATCGGCGCCAGGCCGCCGCCGTTGTTGGGCGCGTCGGGCGCCAGCGTGCGCATGAAGAAGAGCGCCGCCGACATCATGCTGGCCGGCGAGGCGTTGACGGGGCCGCGCGTCTGCGGCGGCGAGCCGGTGAAGTCGATCGTCAGCGTGTCGGCGCGCTTCACGAGTGCCACGCGCAAGGGCACCGGCCGATCCTCGACGCCGTCGCCGTCGAGCTGGTCCTGCCAGACATAGCGTCCGTCGGGTGCGGCGGCCAGCGCGGCGCGTGTCTGCGCTTCGGTGCGCGCGAGCAGCGCGGCGCAGCGGCCGGGAAAGTTGGCGCCCCTCGCCGAGCCGGTGGCCGCCTGCGCGGCGAGCTCGCGCAGCTCGCGAGCGGCGCGCCCGCCGCACGACCACTGCGCCTGCAGGTCGGCTTCCAGGTGCGAAGGCGTGCGCGTGTTGGCCAGCAGCAGTGCGCGCACGTTGGCGTCGAGCTCGCCGGCGCGGTGCGAGCGCAGCACCGGCACGCGCAGGCCCTCTTCGAAGATGCTGGTGGCATTGGGTGGCACCGAGCCCGGCGTGAGGCCGCCCACGTCCTGGTGGTGCAGGCTCATCGCGGCCAAGCCGAGCAAGCGCCTGCCGCTTGCAGCGTCCGCGCCCGCGCGACCTGCGCCGCTGCCCTCGCCGCCCGCCTCGAACAGCGGCACCACGAGCGTCAGGTCGGGCAGGTGCGAGCCGCCTTCCCAGGGGTCGTTGAGCAGGAAGCCGTCGCCTTCGGCCATGCCCGCGCCCGGGAACTTCGCGAGCACCGCCTGCACGGCGTTGATCAGCGAACCGAGCAGCAGCGGCAGCCCCCTGGCCTGCGCGACGAGGCGGCCGTCGGGCAGGAAGAGCGCGGCGGCGCAGTCGCCGGCCTCGCGCGCGATCGACGAGCGGGCGGCCTGCATCAGGCGCGCCTGCATGTGGTCGGCCACCTCCTGCAGCGAGCGCGCGAGGCGGTCGAGCGCATCGGCCGGCGCCGGCTCCACCACCTCCAGTTCGTCGGCGCGCGTGCGGCCCTCGGCGGCGAGCACGGTGGCGGCGAAGCGCTCGTACTCGCGCGGCCGCGGGTCCGCCGCATGCGAGAGCACGATGGTGCGGCCGGGCAGCGCGGCGGCGAGGATCTCGCCGATGCGCAGCTCGTGGCGCGGGTTGAGGTGGGCGAAGAGCCCGCACACCGCCACTGCCTGCGCAGCGCTGGCCGCGATGCGCGCGGCCACGGCGGCGAGCTCGGCTTCGTCCAGCGGCTCCACCTCGCGGCCGGCGGCATCGATGCGGCCGCTCACCTCGAAACGCCGGCCCTCGGGCGGCGGATTCACGAGGCGGTCGAGCTGCGGCTGCGCACGGTAGAGGTCGCGGCGGTTCTGGCGCGCGAGCGCGAGCACGTCGCCGAAGCCGCTCGACGTGACCAGCGCCACCTTCAGCGGCGCCGGCATCAGCCTGGCCCCCTGGTGGAGAAACGGCCGCGCCAATGATCGCGCCAACGATCGCGCCAACGATCGCGCCAAGGATCGGCACCGTGATCGCGCCAGGCATCGAGCCAACGGCCGCCCCAACGGTCGGGCCGGAACGGATGCAGGTCCACCTGCGGCGCGCGCCCCGCGATCAGCGCGGCCAGCTCGCGCCCGGTGCTGGCACCGCCGCACATGCCGACATGGCCGTGGCCGAAAGCCAGCCACGCGTTGACGGCGCCGGGTGCGGCGCCGATCACCGGCAGGCTGTCGGGCAGGCACGGGCGGTGGCCCATCCAGCGTGTTGTCCTCGAGGTGTCGAGGTGCGGGAAGAGCTGCCGCCCCTTGTGCAGCAGCACGTCGGCGCGCGCGTGCGCCGGCGGCGCGGCGAGGCCGGCGAATTCGACCGAACCGGCCAGGCGCAGGCCCATGGCCATCGGGTTGACCATCAGGTTGTCCTCGATCGCCATGACGGTGTGCCGCAGCCCCAGGTTCGAGCTCTGCACCGTGACGTGGTAGCCGCGCTGCGTCTCGAGCGGCACGCGCACGCCGAGCTGTCGCGCCAGCGGCGCCGACCAGGCGCCGGCGGCGACCACCACGCCGTCGACCTCGAGCGCCTCGCCGTTGGCCAGGCGCAGCGCCCGCACCATCTGCCCATTGCCCCCACTGCGCCCGCTGCGGCCACTGAACTCGAAGCCCGTCACGCGCTCGCGCAGCTGGGTGGCGCCGTCGCGCACGCATTGCCCATGCAGCGCCTTCACGAGCGCCGAAGGGTCGGGCGTCGAGCCGTTGTCCGGCGCCAGCAGGCCGAAGCGGAAGCGTCCCTTCAGGTCGGGCTCGAGCGCCAGCAGTTCGTCCTCGCCCACCTCGCGCAGCTCGACGCCGAGCCGGCGGCGCAGGTCCATGCCCCAGGCCCAGCGCGCCGCCGCCTGCCGCGATGAATAGACATACAGGCAGCCCGTGCGTCGCACCAGGTGCCCGGCGCCGGCGCGCTGCACGATGGGCCCATAACTGTCGAAGATCGGCGCCAGCAGGGTGCGCATCGCACCGGCGATGCGCACGACCTCGTCGCGCGAGCTGTGGCGCAGGAATTGCAAAAGCCAGGGCAGCACGCGCGGCAGGTAGGCCCAGCGCACCGTCAACGGCGAGAGCGGATCGGCCAGCCACATGGGCACCTGTTTCCACAACCCCGGCATGCCGACCGGCAGGCACGCACTCGGAGAGAGAGAACCCGCATTGCCGAACGAACAGGCCTCGCCCGGCGCGAGCGGATCGACGAACGTGACGCGGTGGCCGTCGCGCTGCAGCCAGGCGGCGGTGCACACGCCGACGATGCCGGTGCCGATGACGCCGAGATGCAAGACCGTGGATCCTTCCGCCTTCAGCCTTTTCTGCCTTCTGCCTTCAGCCCTCGCCTGCCCGCCCGCAAGCGGCGCGGGGCGCGCAGCGAGCGCATTGTGCGTGCGCGCGCCGCCGCACGCCGCGCGCCACCGCGGCGCGGGGAGGCCCCGGGCCGACCCCGATGGCCGGCTTGCCCCGCACGGCTAGCATGCCGGCCAACCCCTTGCGGGGTATTCCCTAGCCACTCCGTCGGCCGCCCGAGCGGCCGGGTTCATCGAGTTCAGCGCCGACCCGCGGCGCCCAGGAGGTTGAGATGCAAGAGCGTGAACTGCGTGCCCTGATCGAAGAGGTGCGCGAAGGCAAGCTGCCGCGGCGCAGCTTCATCCAGCGCATGGTCGGCCTCGGCCTGACGGCCCCGATGGCCTCGATGATGCTGATGCACGAAGGCATCGCCCAGACCACGTCGACCATCCCCTACAAGCCCACCAAGCGCGGCGGCGGCGGCACGCTGAAGCTCATCTACTGGCAAGCCGCCGTGCACCTGAACCCGCACAACGCCGGCGGAACGAAAGACCAGGACGCCAGCCGCGTCTTCTACGAGCCGCTGGCCGGCTGGGACACCGAGGGCAACCTGATCCCCATCCTGGCGGCCGAGATCCCCACGCGCGCCAACGGCGGCCTCGCCGCCGACGGCCGCAGCGTCACCTGGAAGCTCAAGCGCGGCGTCACCTGGCACGACGGCAAGCCCTTCACCGCCGACGACGTCGTCTTCACCGCCGCCTACGCCGGCGACCCGGCGACGTCGATGTTCACGGTCGCCACCTACAAGGACATCAAGGTCGTCAAGGTCGACTCGCACACGGTGCGCGTCGAGTACCCGCGGCCGACGCCGTTCTGGGCCGAGGCCCTCGTCGGCAGCGTCGGCAACATACTGCCCAAGCACGTGTTCGAGGCCTACACGGGCGCCAAGTCGCGCGAGAACCCCGCCGTCACCAAGCCGGTGGGCACGGGGCCGTACAAGATCATCGACTTCAAGCCGGGCGACATCCTGCGCGCCGAGGCCTACGCCAATTACCACGTGCCCAACCAGCCCTTCTTCGACGCGCTCGAGATCAAGGGCGGCGGCGACGCCACCAGCGCCGCGCGCGCCGTGCTGCAGACGGCCGAGTACGACCTCGGCTGGAACCTCGCGGTGGAGGACGAGATCCTCAAGCGCCTCGAGGCCGCCGGCAAGGGCCGCATGCAGTTCTTCGTCGGCAGCGACATCGAGTTCGTGATGCTCAACGTCACCGACCCCTGGAACGAGGTCGACGGCGAGCGCGCCAGCGCCAAGAGCAAGCACCCCGCCTTCAGCGACAAGGCGGTGCGCGAGGCGATGAGCCTGCTCGTCGACCGCAAGGGCATCCAGGAAGTCATCTACGGCCGCGGCGCCATCACCACCTCGAACTTCCTGAACAACCCGCCGCGCTTCCGCAGCCCGAACACGAAGTTCGAGTTCAACATCGACAAGGCGATCCAGGTCCTCGAGGCGGCGGGCTGGAAGAAGGGCCCCGACGGCATCCGCGCCAAGGGCAACGTCAAGCTCAAGTTCGTCTACCAGACCTCGGTGAGCGGCCCGCGCCAGAAGTGCCAGGCGATCATCAAGGACGCCTGCACGAAGGCCGGCATCGACCTCGAGCTCAAGAGCGTGGTGGCCTCGGTGTTCTTCGGCAGCGACGCGGCCAACCCGGACACCTACCAGAAGTTCTGGGCCGACATGCAGATGTTCACGACGACGATGACGCAGCCCGACCCGCAGGTCTTCATGGAGCAGTTCACCAGCGCGCAGTTCTCGCAGAAGGCCAACAAGTGGGCCAGCCGCAACCTCGTGCGCTGGAGCAACGCCGAGTACGACGCCACCTTCAAGGCGGCGCAGACCGAGCTCGATCCGGTCAAGCGCGCGGCGATGTTCATCAAGCTCAACGACCTCGTCGTCGGCGACATGCACGTGATCCCGCTGTTCGCGCGGCCGCGCCCCTACGGCATCGTCAACAAGCTGGTGCCGGTGCTCTCGGCCTGGGACGGCGCCACCTGGGCGATCGGCTACTGGTACCGCGAAACGGCGACGACCTGACGCGCCTGCCCTCGTTGCCCTTGCGGCCTCCCCCCGGCCGTGGCCGGGGGGTGCCGCACGGGCCGAATCACATCTCCCGCGCTTGCTCAACTACATCCTTCGCCGCCTGCTGATCGCCCTGCCCAGCCTGCTGGGCATCAGCCTCGTGCTGTTCACGGTGCTCGCGCTGGCGCCGGGCGACCCGTTCGAGGACCTGGCCAACAACCCGAGCGTGCCGCCCGAGGTGCGCATGGCGCTGCGCGCCCAGTTCGGGCTCGACGACCCGGTCTGGCAGCGCTATCTGAGCTGGCTGACGAGCATGTTCAAGGGCGATTGGGGCTTCAGCTTCGTCAGCCGGCTCGATGTCGACAAGCTCATCGTGCAGCGGCTGCCGACCACCATCGTCGTGATCGGCCTGTCGCAGGTGCTGGCCATCCTGGTGGCGCTGCCGGTGGGCATCCTCGCCGCGGTGAAGCCCTACTCGTGGTTCGACCGCATCGCCAGCACCATCGCCTTCGTCGGCTTCTCGCTGCCCACGTTCTTCACCGGCGTCATCTTCATCCTCTTCTTCAGCATCTACCTCGGCTGGCTGCCCTTCGTCTACCGCTCCGACATCGCGGCCACCGGGTGGTCATGGTGGTGGGAGCACTTCAAGCAGTCGATCATGCCGATCACGGTGCTGGGCCTGTTCCAGGCCGCGAGCATGATGCGCTACACGCGCTCGGCGGTGCTCGACGTGATCCGCCTCGACTACGTGACCACGGCGCGCAGCAAGGGCCTCAGCGAAGGCGTGGTCATCAACAAGCACGTCGTCCGCAACGCCCTCATCCCCGTGGTCACGCTGGTGGCGCTGCAGATGCCGGCGGTGTTCGGCGGCGCCATCGTCACCGAGCAGATCTTCCGCGTGCCCGGCATCGGCAGCCTGCTCATCGACGCCATCCTGCGCAACGACACGCCGGTCATCATGGCCGTGACCTTCGTCTTCAGCTGCCTCGTGATCCTCTTCAACCTCGTTGCCGACGTGCTCTATGGCTGGCTCGATCCTCGAATCAGCTATCGCTGATCCCAACGGCGCTGCCGCGCAGCGGATCACCGGTGGCGGTACGCTCGCGCCCGAGCCCGAACCCGCGCCGCACGTTCAGCTCGGCAAGGCGATCTCGAGCGTCTCGCCCTGGCGCGAGGCGTGGCGGCGCTTCAAGCGCCACCGACTCGCCTTCTGGAGCCTTTGGGTGCTGGGCCTGATGGTGCTGGCGGTGCTGATCGGGCCGCTGTTCTACAAGGTCGGCATCAACGCCGTCGACTTCAAGGCGCGCCTGGCCGAGCCGAGCGCGCTGCACCCCTTCGGCACCGACGATCTCGGCCGCGACATCCTCGCGCGCATGCTCTACGGCGGGCGCATCAGCCTCGCGGTGGGGCTGGCGGCAATGCTGATGGCCGTCACCGTGGGCGTGCTCATCGGCGCCATCGCCGGCATGGCGCGCGGCTGGGTCGACGCGGCGCTGATGTGGCTGACCGACCTCTTCCTGAGCCTGCCGCAACTGCCGCTGCTGCTGCTGCTGATCTTCCTCTTCCGCGAGCCGCTGAAGCAGACCTTCGGCCTCGAGATCGGCATCTTCATCCTCATCGTCGTCGTCATCGGGGGCTTCCGCTGGATGCCGGTGGCGCGGCTCGTGCGCGCGCAGTTCTTCAGCCTGCGCGAGAAGGAGTTCGTCGAGGCGGCGCGCGCGCTGGGCGCCTCCACCACGCGCCAGGTGGTGCGCCACATCCTGCCCAACAGCCTGGGGCCGGTGATCGTCGCCGCCACCATCGACGTGGCCGCGGCCATCATCGCCGAGAGCACGCTGTCCTTCCTCGGCCTGGGCTTCCCGCCCGACATCCCCACCTGGGGGCGCATCCTCTACGACGGGCGCGACTACATGGACCTGGCCGTGCACTGGGCGATGTTCCCCGGCCTCGCCATCTTCCTCACCGTGCTGACGATCAACTTCATCGGCGACGGCCTGCGCGACGCGCTCGACCCGCGCAGGGTGCTGTGATGCGAGCGCCGGGCCGCCCCAGGCTCGCATCTCTCCCCTCGGGGGGAGGTCGCGCAGCGACCCGGGGGCACTGATTCATGGCGCTGCTCGAGATCAAGGGCCTCAAGACCCACTTCAAGACCGACGACGGCTGGCTGCATGCCGTCGATGGCGTCGACATCGCCATCGACGCCGGCGAGACCGTGTGCGTGGTCGGCGAGTCGGGCTGCGGCAAGAGCGTCACCGCGAAGACGGTGATGAAGCTCATCGACATGCCGCCGGGCAAGATCGTCGCCGGCCAGGTGCTGTGGCAGGGCCGCGACCTCGTGCCGCTGGGCGCGCAGGAGATGCGGAAGATCCGGGCCAAGGAGATCGCCATCATCTTCCAGGAGCCGATGACGAGCCTGAACCCGGTCTACACGGTCGGCGAGCAGATCGCCGAGAGCGTGCGCCTGCACGAAGGTGTCGGCAAGCGCGCGGCGCTGGAGCGCGCCGTGGAGATGCTCAAGCTGGTGCGCATCCCCTCGCCCGAGAAGCGCATCGGCGACTACCCGCACCAGTTCAGCGGCGGCATGCGCCAGCGCGTGATGATCGCCATCGCGCTCGCCTGCAACCCCAAGCTGCTCATTGCCGACGAGCCGACGACGGCGCTCGACGTCACCATCCAGGCGCAGATCCTGGACCTGATGCAGGAGCTGAAGGACCGCCTCGGCATGGCCGTCATGCTGATCACGCACGCGATGGGCGTGGTGGCCGAGGTGGCGCAGAAGGTGGTGGTGATGTACGCCGGCAAGGTGGTCGAGGAGGCCCCCGTCCACCAGCTCTTCGCGCGGCCGAAACACCCCTACACGCAGGGCCTCATCCGCTCGATCCCGCGCATCGACCTCGCCGCGACGCACAAGCAGCGGCTGGAGGCGATCCCGGGCACGGTGCCCAAGCTCATCGAGCCGGGCGAGGGCTGCCGCTTCGCCGCGCGCTGCAAGTACGGCGAGGCGGCGTGCCGCAGCGCCACGCCGCCGCTGCGCGAGATCTCGCCGGGGCACAAGGTGGCCTGCTTCCTGGCCGAGCGCACCTAGGCCAACCCTGAGCCGACCCTGAGCCCTCGAGAACAAGACATGGCCGCCGCCGCGCCCGCATCCACCCCCCTGCTCAAGGTCGACAACCTCGTCAAGCACTTCCCGGTGAAGGGCGGGCTCCTGCAGCGCGAGGTGGGCCGCGTGCACGCGGTCGACGGCGTCAGCTTCGACATCGCCGCCGGCGAGACGCTGGGCGTCGTCGGCGAGTCGGGCTGCGGCAAGAGCACCACCGGCCGCTGCATCCTGCGCCTCATCGAGCCCACGACGGGCGAGGTGACGTTCGAGGGCAAGAGCGTCACGAAGGCCGGCCGCGAGGAGCTGCGCGCGCTCGCGCGCGACATGCAGATCATCTTCCAGGACCCGTATGCGAGCCTGAACCCGCGCATGACGGTGGGCGCCATCATCGGCGAGGCGCTCATCATCCACAAGCTCGCGCCGACCCGCGCCGCCTTCGAGGCGCGCATCGTCGAGCTGCTCGAGACCGTGGGCCTGGCGGCCGACCACATGCGGCGCTATCCGCACGAGTTCTCCGGCGGCCAGCGCCAGCGCATCGGCATCGCGCGCGCGCTCGCGGTGAGCCCCAAGCTCGTCGTCTGCGACGAGGCGGTGAGCGCGCTCGACGTCTCCATCCAGGCGCAGGTGATCAACCTGCTCGAGGACCTGCAGAGCCGCTTCAACCTCACCTACATCTTCATCGCGCACGACCTCAGCGTGGTCGAGCACATCAGCGACCGCGTCGCCGTGATGTACCTCGGCCGCATCGTCGAGATCGCGCCGGCCAACGCCCTCTATTCGAACCCGCGCCACCCGTACACCGAGGCGCTGCTGTCGGCGGTGCCGATCCCCGACCCGCAGGTCCAGCGCAGCCGCGTGCGCCTGCAGGGCGACGTGCCGAGCCCCTTGCGGCCGCCGCCCGGGTGCCACTTCCACACGCGGTGCCCGATCGCGCAGAAGGGGCTGTGCGACAAGGAGCGGCCGCTGCTGAAGGACGTGGGGCCGGCGCACCGGGTGGCTTGCCACCTGCGGTCCTGAAGAGCCTGTGAACCGGCGCGAGGCGCGTTCACCCCGGGAAAGACCCTGTCGGAATCGTCCGACACGCCCACCCCTCCCGCGGGGCTACGATGCGCGCAGCCCGGGCGACGGCCCGGTCAGCTCACTGGATGAGCCCGTTCTTCAGCGCGTAGTAGGTGAGATCGCTGTTCGACTGCAGCTTCATCTTCTGCAGGATGCGTGAGCGGTAGGTGCTCACGGTCTTCACGCTGAGGAACATCTGCTCGGCGATGTGGCCGACCGTCTCGCCCCGGGCCAACCGGAGGAACACTTGCAGTTCGCGCTCGCTCAGTCCCTCATGGGCCGGCCTGTCGATGCCTGCGCTCACGCCCTCGGCCAGCAGCTCGGCCACGGCGGGCGTGATGTAGCGCCGGCCGCGCGCGATGGTGCGGATCGCCGTGGCAATCTCCTCGGGGTCGCACTCCTTGTTCAGGTAGCCGCTGGCGCCCTGGCGCAGCAGCGTCGTCGCGTAGTGCTCCTCGGGGAATCCGCTCAGGATGAGCACCGGCAGGTCGGGGTGGCGCGCCTTGATCGCGGCGAGCGCGTCGATGCCGCTCTGCCCGGGCATCGACAGGTCCATCACGAGCACGTCGACCTCGCCGGCGCGCACGATGTCCAGCGCCTCGCGGCCGTTGGCCGCCTCGGCGGTGACGCGGAAGTCCACCTCCTCGGCGAGGAACTGGCGCAGCCCCGAACGCACGATGACGTGATCGTCGACGATGCCGATGCGGATCATGGCGTCCATTGTGGTGCGCATGCGCGACCGGCGCAGTTTAAGGGCCCGCGATGACCTTGTCTCTGTCACCACCCTGGCGACCGCGCCTGCCGTTCCAGGTGGCCGGCCCCCTGGCCGTGCTGCTCGCGGTGGCCGTGCTGGCCACCAACGAAGCCGGCTACCGCGCCCACGCCGAACTGCTGGAGCGGCGCGACGCGGCCATCGAGACGCGTCTCACGGTTGGGCGCACGCGGCGCATGGTGCTGATGATGGAGTCGGCGCAACGCGGCTACATGCTGAGCGCCAGGCCGGAGTACCGCGTGCCCTACGACGAAGCGCGGGCCCGCGCGGGCGAGTTGATCCTGTCGCTGCGCCAGATCGCCGAACGGCAGCCCGCGCACAGGCAGAACATTCTGCTGCTGATCGAGGCGATGCAGCAGCGCTCGTCCGAGCTGGCCGAGGTGATGCGCCTGTTCGAGGCCGGCGAGAACGACCGCGCGCTCGCGCTCATGCTCACCGACATCGGGCGCGAGCAGATGGAGCGCATCGACGATCTCGTCGAGGAGATCGTGCGCAAGGAAACCGCCGCCGCCGGCAGCGCCGACCTCCAGCGCGAGCGCGTGCGCATCTGGACGGCGCTGGCGCTGGTCGGGCTCGTCACGCTGTGCCTGGGCGCCCTCTTCGCGGCCATGCGCCTGGGCCGCGAGCGCGACCGCGAGCGCATCGGCCATGTGCAGGACCTGAAGGCCGAACGCGACAAGCTCGAGCGCGAGGTGACGCGGCGCACGCAGGACCTCTCGGCACTCGCGCGGCACCTGCAGACGGTGCGCGAGGACGAGCGCCGCCGGGTGGCGCGCGAGCTGCACGACGAGCTCGGCGGCCTGCTCACTGCCGCCAAGCTGGACGTGGCACGCATGCGCAAGCGCCTGCACGACGCAGCACCCGAGGTACTCGAGCGCATCGCCCACCTCGGCGAGACGCTCGATGCGGGCATCGCACTCAAGCGCCGCATCATCGAGGACCTGAGCCCCTCGTCGTTATCCAACCTCGGGCTGCAGCGCGCGCTGGAGATCCAGTGCTCCGAGTTCGGCAAGCAGGCCGACATGCGGGTGGAGGCTGCCATCGCCGATGTCGGCCTCACCGACGAGCGCGAGCTGGCCATCTACCGCCTCGTGCAGGAGGCACTCACCAACGTCGCCAAGTACGCGCGCGCCAAGCGCGTGCAGGTGAGCGTGCAGCCCGACGGCGACCACGTGCGCGTGCAGGTGCGCGACGACGGCATCGGCTTCGACCCGGCGCGGGCGCGCAACGGCACGCATGGGTTGGCCGGCATGCAGTTCCGCGTGCTGTCCTGTGGCGGCGAGTGGCTGCTGGATTCGGCGCCCGGCCATGGCACCCTCGTGCAGGCGCGGCTGCCGGCCCTGCCTGAGCCTGCCTGAGTGCCCGGCGGCCCGAATGCGACCGGTGTATGCCGACGGGCCGCTGGCGGCCCGCGCCGCCGCTGGATTCGGCGCCGTCCTACAGGCACGCCCCGTGCCCGGCCCTAGACTGGGGCAGTCCTCTCATCGCGCCGGCAGCACCGCGACCGGTCCGGAAATCCGTTCATGTCCCGCCTGACCGTCTTCGTGGTCGAAGACAGCGCCACCATCCGCCAGAACCTGGTCGCCACGCTCGAGGAGATGGCACCGGTCGAGGTGGTGGGCTACGCCGACGACGCCGACGGTGCCATCGCCCATCTCGCGCGCGACCCGCCACCCTGCGACCTGGCCATCGTCGACGTGCTGCTGCGCCGCGGCTCGGGCGTCGACGTGCTGAAGGCGCTGCGCACCTGCGAACACCCGCCCAAGTGCGTGGTGCTGACCAACTACGCCAGCACGTTCATCCGCGAGCACTGCCTCGCCCTCGGCGCCGACCGCGTCTTCGACAAGTCGGGTGAGGTCGAGCGCCTGCTCGAGTACTGCGAGACGCTCGCCCGCCAGCGCCAGTGATCGGCACCGCGAACCGGCCATGGGGCGCTATGGGGCGCCGTGGCCGCCATGAAGGCCACGACGGCCACGAGGACCGTGGGGCGCCGTCCTACATGGCAACCCGGCACCGGCCGACGGCCTTGGCCTGCCCCCGGCGGCACAGTCCCTGTTCGGCCCGCGCGGACAGCGCCGCCGAACGGAAGGTCGCAGTTCGACCGTTCCGGCCATTTGGCCCCACCGGAATCTCCAGACATGAAGTACTCCCGCTCCGTGCTGCTCTTCGCGCTCGTGGTCATCGTGTCGATGGTGGCCGCCGTGGCCCATCTCACGGAGACCTTCGACTTCCCGGCCCTGCGCGTGTACGGCTGAGCTGCCCGCGCAGTCTCTTCAACCACCCTTCCAGGACGAAAGAAAATGAACAGACCTCTTCAGCGCTGGGCGGCCGCCGCGGCCGCCGGACTCACCCTTGCCTCGGCCGCCATGGCCGCCGACCCGCCCGCCGTACCGGTGCGTAGCGGCGGCGTCAGCGTCGACGAGTTTGCCGAGCTCAACCGGCAGGCCTCGGCCTATTCGCTGAAGCTGATCCTGGCCGCCAAGGGCAGCGGCGCCTACCTCGCCGACGTCGACGTGGTCGTGCGCGAGCTGCCTTCGCGCTCGGTCGTGCTCGAGCACCGCAGCGAAGGGCCGCTCGTCCTCGCCTCGCTGCCGCCCGGCCGCTACGAAGTCGCGGCCACGTACGGCCAGGTGCGGCCCGGCGCGCTGAAGACACAGACGCGCACCGTCAGCATCTCGCCCTCGGCCCTGGCCCAGAGGGTGATGTACTTCGACACCGGCGACGAGGTCAGCGCCGGTTCACCTCCGGAATTCAACACCCGCTGATGCCGGCGCGGCCCGCTGCCGCGCCGCCCCCGGGGCTTCTGCCTCGATGCCCCGCGCGCCATGGCGCCGCGGGCATCATTCGTTTGCGTGCCGCAGTTCCATGCGCTCGCCACGGCGCCCCCGCGAACCGGGCGCGGGCGACGGCCGCCAAGTGCCCGCGTTCGAACTGTAGTCGACCGCGGGCGCGCCGGGGAGTGCGCGGCGTATGCGTTCGGTGCGCGCTCGGTGTGCGCTGAGTGTGCGCTCGATGCGCGCTGGGTGTGCGCCGGGTCGCCGGGGTCACGGTGCCCCGCGACGTTCAGCCGGGTCGATGCCCGAGCAGCCGCGCCGGCAGGAACAGCAGCGCGCGCAGCAGCGCAAAGGCCGCGCCCACCGCGATGCCCAGCAGCATGAAGGGCAGCGACAACAGCCACACGAAGGGTGCAAGCACGAGCGCCAGCAGCGCCAGCGGCCAGCTCAGCACGAAGAGCAGGCACCAGCCGATGAACAGGAGCAGCACTCTCATCGCCGCGCCTCGCAGCGGCTCATGCCGACCCGCTCGAACGGATCGAGGGGATCGAGCGGATCGAACGGCTCGAACGGCTCGAACGGCTCCTGGGACGAACGACGGGTCATGGCGATGTGCCGATGCACCGCATCACACCTTGGCGCAGATCGGCACGCCGCCGGAGTGCGCCATCTGCGCCGCGGTGGCGGCCGCTTCGCTGGCGGCGAGGCTGTGGATGCCGCCGGCGAGCCCGAAGGTGACGACGAAGGCCATGGCCAGCGAGGCGAGGCGGTTGGACAGGGGGCGGTTCATCGTGGGCTCCTTCTGCGGCCGGCAGCGCGGCGTTCGAACTTCACTGCCGGCGCATGATCTGCGCCGCGCGGTTGCGTCGCCAGCGGCGTGCGATGAACTGCGGCTGCGGCGGGATGAGCGGCGCGTGCCGTCGACGGCGGGTTCCGCGCCGCGCAGCTTCAGGCCGGCACCGCCTGCAGAGGCGCCGGCACCGCCCCCAGGGGCGCCGGCGCCGCCAGCGCCGCCTCCACCTGGTCGGCGCGCAGCGGCCGCGAGAGCAGGTAGCCCTGGCCCACGTGCACGCCGAGCGCGCGCAGCTGCGCCAGCTGCGCCGCCGTCTCGATGCCTTCGGCGACCACGCGCTTGCCGAGCGAGGTGCCGAGGTTCATCACCGCACGCACGATCTCCACGTTCTGCGGCTTCGCCTCCATGTGCATGACGAAGCTGCGGTCGATCTTCAGGCTGTCGATCGGCAGCGTGCCCAGGTAGGCCAGCGACGAGTAGCCGGTGCCGAAGTCGTCGATCGAGAAGCGCACGCCGAGCTCGCGCAGGCGCTGCATCGCCGGCAGCGCCTTGTCGAGGTCGCCCATCAGCGTCGTCTCGGTGATCTCGAGCGTCAGCTGCGCCGCCGGCAGGCCGTGCCGCACGAGCGCCTGCTGCACGTGCGACACGAGGCGCGGCTGCACGAGGTCGCGCCCGGAGACGTTGACATGCATGCTCAAGCCCCGCAGCTGCGGCGCGGTGCGCTCCCACTGCGCGAGCTGCTGCACCGCATGTTCGATGACCCAGGCGGTGAGCGCCTCGATGTGGCCCGACTCCTCGGCCAGCGCGATGAAGACGGCCGGGCTGATCGGCCCGCGCTCCGGATGCACCCAGCGCGCCAGCGCCTCGAAGCCGTAGGGCCGGTACGGCTCGAGGTGGAAGAGCGGCTGGAACACCACCGAGAGCTGCCCGGCGCCGATGGCGCGCCGGAGGTCGGCCTCCAGCGCCAGCTTGTCGGCGATGCGCTCGTGCATGCTCGAGTCGAACAGCGCCAGCCGGCCGCGCCCGGCCGCCTTCGCCTCGTACATCGCGAGGTCGGCGTCGCGGAGCACCTCGTCGACGGTGCGGTAGGCCATGTCGCTGAAGGTGAGGCCGATGCTGGCGCCGGGGATCACCTCGGTGCCGTGCATGGCGATCGGCTGCGCCAGCACCTGCAGCAGCCGCTGCGCGAGGCGCTGGCCGTCGTCGACCGAAGCCAGGTCTTCGAGCAGCACGGCGAACTCGTCGCCGCCCAGCCGCGCCACCAGGTCCTTCGGCCGCACGCAGCCGCGCAGGCGCTGCGCCACCTCGCGCAGCAGCTGGTTGCCGGCGAAATGGCCGAGGCTGTCGTTGACGACCTTGAAGCGGTCGAGGTCGAGGAACATGACGCCGAAGCGCACCCGCGGGTCGAGCCGGCTGCGCTCCACGGCCACCGTCAGCCGCTCCTGGAAGCAGTGGCGGTTGGCCAGGTCGGTGAGCCCGTCGTGGAAGGCAATGTGCTGCAGCCGGCTCTCGGCCAGCCGGCGCGAACTGATGTCGTGCAGCTGGTAGATGAGGCAGGTGCCGGCCTTGCCGGGGTCGTCGAAGTGGCTGCAGTGCAGGGCCACCCAGAGGTCCTCGCCGCGCTCGTTGACGCAGCGCAGCTCGATGCTGAAGGTGTGATCGGTGCTGCGCAGCACCTCGGCGCTGTGGCGGCGGAAGAGCTCGGCGTCGCCGGCATGCAGGTGCTCGTCGAAGACGCGGCCGAGCAGCTGCGACTCGGGCACGCCGAGCAGCTCGCCGAGGGCGCGGTTCACCTGCAGCAGCCGCCCCTCGGGCCCGACGATGGCCATGCCGACCGCGGCGTGCGTGAAGGCGGCCGTGAAGTGCTGCTGGTTGAGCAGCGACTCGCGTTCGGCCTCGGCGATGCGCAGCTCCTGCCCGCTGCGCTCCTTCTCCTGGCGCGCCAGCATGCGCCGCAGCAGCGTCACCACCGTGAAGCACACCGCGGCGCCGATGACGATGACGGTGGCGCCGAGCTGCTGCGCGTTGGCATGGACGAGTGCGGCCATCGTCGCGGCGACGAGGTAGATCGCCGCCACCCACGAGGTGTTGCCCCACCACTGCTCCAGCGACAGCGAGGTGCCGCGCTTGAGCGACAGCACCCAGGTGAGCGGCAGCGTCGAGAGCACGAAGTACAACAGCGCCACGCAGCTCAGCGCTGCGAACGAGGCCGCCGCCACCGACAGCCCCTGCGACTGCAGCAGCGCCGCCAGCCCCACCTGCGCGTGCCCGGCGACGAACATCGCCACTGCGCCCGCCGCCGGCGTGCTGAGGCGGCCGGTCAGCCGGCGCGAGGCACGGAAGGCGCCGATGCTGCCGTCGACGACGGCGGCCAGCACGGCCGTGGCCGGGCCGGCCATGGCCAGCAGCGTGAAGATGAAGATGTCGCTGACGCCGATGGCGTAGCTGGTGCGCGGGATGTGCACCGGGAACCACGCCGCCAGCGCCACGAGCAGCAGGCCGACGCCCAAGGTGCCCAGGGTGCCGAAGGTGCCGGGCGTGCCGGACGTGCCGAGCGCCACCGTGGTGCCCGCCGTCGCGACATGGGCGATCGCCCAGCCGAGGCTGAGCAGGCCGAGCGCGACCAGCCCAGCCCAGGCCGCTGCGGCCGCTGCGTTGTAGTCGTAGAGGTGAGCCTGCAGGAAGCGGCGCATGCCTCTCACATCGACCGCGCAGCGCCTGAACTTGAGGGTACGCCGGCGCGCCGGCATGCCCCCGGGAGCGCCAACGGCAGAGAGCCCGGCCCCGTGCCGGGCTTTGTGCTCACACTCCGAGCGCCTGGCTCGCGCTCAGTCTCCGCCCAGGGCGCGGTCGAACTGTGCCGCCGGGTCGGCCGCCTCGGTGAGGATGAAGGCCTCGGTGAGGATGAAGCCTTCGGTCAGGATGAATCCCTCGGTGAGGATGAAGGCCTCGGTGAGGATGAACCCTTCGGTCAGGATGAATCCTTCGGTGAGGATGAAGCCCTCGGTGAGGATGAATCCCTCCGTGAGGATGAATCCCTCGGTGAGGATGAAGCCCTGGCTCAGCACCTGTCCGTCGGCCGACAGCGCCGCGCCCGGCAGCCACGAGAGGCCGTTGGCGAGCGCCACGCCCTGGCCGGCGCGGGCCCGCTCGGCCAGCGTGCGCACCGGCGTCAGCAGCGCCTGGCTGCCGCTGCCCGGCTGCTGCGCCACCGAGTCGAGGAAGCGCACACCGGCGCCCAGCAGCGGCTGCGCCGGTGCCTGCGCCTCCACCACGGTGCGCACGCGCGTGCCCGTCGAGCCGAACAGCGAGGGCAGCGGCTCGTCGATCGCCGTGGCGCGCAGCGTCCACTGCCGCACCCAGTTGAGGCCCGGCTCGTAGATCGGCTGCCAGCGCGTGAAGAGCGCTTCGCCGCCCAGCAGGTGCGTGCCGCCGCCGAGCAGCATGCCGCTCCAGGCGAAGCTGCGCCCGGCCACGCTGGAGGCGGGCAGCGGCAGCGTGCGGCCGGGGGCAAGCAGGTTGTCGCCCGGGCGCAGCCTGCCCGCCTGCAGTGCGCCGCGGATGTCGGTGCGCAGCACCTGTGCCAGGCGCACGGCGCCTTCGAGGTTGACGAGGCCCGTGCCCTGCTCGAGCAGCGAGGCTTCGGCCAGCGGCTCGGCCGTGTACTGCAGGATGGCCTTCACCAGCGCCGGCGTCAGGCCCGGGTTCGCCTGCAGCAGCACGGCGGCGGCGCCGGCCACCACGGGTGCCGCCATCGACGTGCCGCTCATCTGCATCAGCGTCTGGCGCGGCAGCTGCGTCGCGCCCGGCACCTGCGCCAGGTCGGGGTAGGTGCGGGCAAGGAAGTTCCAGCCGCTGCGCTGGCCGCTGCCGTCGCTCGCCATCGGGCCGACGAGCCGGTTGCCCGGCGCCACCAGGTCGGGCTTGACCAGGTTGTCGGCGACGCGGCGGCCGCTCGCGAAGGTGGAGGCACCCCGCGTCGGCCCACGCGAGCTGAAGCGCGTCACGAGGTCATCGCCACGGCCCGGCGTGCCGAACGGATTGGCCGCGCCGACCGTGATCACCGAAGGGTCGTGGCCCGGAGAGGCGATGCTCCCGTAGACCTTGCGCCCCGCCGCATCGACGCCGTAGTTGCCGGCGGCGGCGACGACCACCAGGCCGGCGGCGCCCGCGCTGCGCGCCGCACGCGCCAGCGGATCGACGAGGTACGACTCGCTCGAATCGGCGCCGACGCTCAGGTTGAGCACGCGCAGGTTGCCCTGGCGCGAGCGCTGGATCGCCCAGTCGATGCCAGCCAGCAGGTCGGCCATGTTGCCGATGCCGCGCTCGTCCATCACGCGCACGTCGTAGAGGTCGGCGCCGGGCGCGATGCCTGCCGACTCGACGCCGGGCATCAGCGCATCGCCGCGGCCGGCGGCCATGCCGGCCACGTGCGTGCCATGGCCGTAGGCGTCGAAGGCCGGGCTGCGGCTGCCGTCGCTGCCGCCGACGAGCGCGCCGAGGCCGAGTTGCGTGACCGCCGCATCGAGGCCGAGCAGCCCGGTCGCCGGCTGCAGCAACGGCGAGGTCAGCGCGCCGAGCCCGCCCAGCAGCGGCCGCAGCAGCGCCGACAGGTCGATGCCCTTGCGCCAGCCGTCGTCCGGAAAGGCGCGGCTCGCGGCGACGAAGTCGATGCGCGCACGCACGCGGCTCCTGCCATCGGGGCCGAGGAAGGCGCGATGCGCGGCATCGATGCCCGAGTCGAGCACGGCGATGCCGACGCCGCGGCCGTCGAAGGCGCTGCCGTACGGTGCGAGCGGCTGCAGCGCGCCACCGGCGCCCACGGTCGCCTGCACCAGGCTCGCGCTGCCCTGGCGCGCGGTGCTGCGGTTGGGCACGATCTTGCGCACGTCGGTGCGGCGCGCCAACGGCTCCAGGGCGCGCACCGGCACCATGGCCGACAAGGCCCGCACGGCCAGGTAGTTGTAGTGCACCGAGCCGCCGCGCGCGACGATCTCGCGCCGCAGCGCGGCGAGGTCCGGGTCGGACGACTCGGCAAGGATCAGCACCTTCACGTGCGCGCCCGAAGCGAGCGCACGCGACCAGGGTGCCTCGACGCGCGTGCCAGCGAGCGCGGCGCGCAACTCGGCCGACAACTTGGCCTCGCCGCCCTGGGCCAGCACGGCTGCCGACGCGAGGGCCAGCAAGCCGGCCAGCAAACCCTTCAACCACCGGACGCCCGCGTTGGGGCCTGCACTGCATCGCACTGGGATTTCTTCCTCTTGGTTTCCGGGAGGCGGCCCCGTGGCCGGTCGACCGGCGGGTCGACGTTCGGGCCATCGGCGGCGCGCGATGCACCTTGAGGGCCGCGCCGGGGCTCGAGCCGGAGAAGCGGGGCTGAACGTGCGCTTCTTTGCGGATCGGCGCCCGCCGCGACCCTGCCCGCGGCGCGGGCTAACGTGCGGACATCACGACCAGAACACGGCCGCCTGCACCAGCGCCGCCGGCACCTGGTCGGCGCGCAGCGGCGGCGAGAGCAGGAAGCCCTGGCCCGAGGGCACGCCGAGCGCTCGCAGCTGCGCCAGCTGCGCCGCCGTCTCGATGCCCTCGGCGACGACGCGCTTGCCGAGCGAGCTGCCGAGGTTCATCACCGCACGCACGATCTCCACGTTCTGCGGCTTCGTCTCCATGTGCATGACGAAGCTGCGGTCGATCTTCAGGCTGTCGATCGGCAGCGTGCCCAGGTAGGCCAGCGACGAATAGCCGGTGCCGAAGTCGTCGATCGAGAAGCGCACGCCCGCCTCGCGCAGCCGGTGCATCGCCGCCAGCGCCATGTCGAGCTGGCCCATCAGCGTCGTCTCGGTGATCTCGAGCGCCAGCTGCGCCGCCGCCACGCCGTGCCGCCCGAGCACCTGCTGCACATGCGTGACGAAGCGCGAGTGCTGCAGGTCGCGCCCGGAGATGTTGACGTGCATGCACAGGCCGCGGAAGCGCGGCTCGCTGCGCTGCCAGGCCGCCAGCTGCTGCACCGCGTGTTCGACGACCCAGGCGCTGAGCGCCTCGATGTGGCCCGACTCCTCGGCCAGCGTGACGAAGACCGAGGGGCTGATGGCACCGCGCTCGGGGTGCACCCAGCGCGCCAGCGCCTCGAAGCCGTAGAGCCGGTAGGGCTCGAGGTCGTAGATGGGCTGGAACATCACCGTCAGCTGGCCGGCGCCGATGGCGCGGCGCAGGTCGGCCTCCAGCGCCAGCTTGTCGGCGATGCGATCATGCATCGTGCTGTCGAAGGCGAGCACGCGCCCGCGCCCGCTGTCCTTGGCCGCGTACATCGCCAGCTCGGCGTCGCGCAGCACCTCGTCGACGCTGCGCGGGCCGTCGCCGCTGAAGGTGATGCCGAAGCTCGCCGCCGGCAGCACCTCGGTGCCGTGCATCACCAGCGGCTGGCCGAGCGCCGCGAGCAGGCGATGCGCACGCTCGCGCCCCTGCGCCGGCGCGCCCGGTCCTTCGAGCAGCACGGCGAACTCGTCGCCCCCCAGGCGCGCCACCAGGTCGTCGGGCGGCAGGGCATCGACGAGCCGCCGCGCCACCTCGCGCAGCAGGTGGTTGCCGGCCACGTGGCCGAGGCTGTCGTTGACGAGCTTGAAGCGGTCGAGGTCGAGGAATATCACGGCGAACGGCCGTTCCGCCTCGCGGCGGCAGCGCTCCACCGCGACCGCGAGGCGCTGTTCGAAGAAGTGGCGGTTGGCGAGGTCGGTGAGCCCGTCGTGGAAGGCGATGTGCTGCAGCCGGCTCTCGGCCAGCCGGCGCGAGCTGATGTCGTGCAGCTGGTAGATGAGGCAGGTGCCGGTTTCGCCCGGGTCGTCGAAGTGGCTGCAGTGCAGCGAGGCCCAGATGTCGCCATTCCTGTCGTGGCCGCTGCGGGTGAGCAGGCGCAGCTCGATGCTGAACGAACGCTCGCGGTGGCGCAGCACGTCGGCCGTCTGGCGCTCGAAGAGCTCGGCGTCGCCGGCGTGCAGGTGGGTTGCGAAGGCCTTGCCGAGCAACTCGTCCTCGGACGCACCGAGCAGCTCGCACAAGGCGCGGTTGACCTGCATCAGGCGCCCAGCCGGGCCGACGATGGCCATGCCGGCCGCCGCATGCGTGAAGGCGGCGATGAACCGCTGCTGGTTCAGGCGCGCCTCGCGCTCGGCCCCGGCGATGCGCGCCTCCTGCGCGCGCCGCTCCCACTCGGCACGGTTGAGCGTGTAGCGCAGCAGCGAGACGACGCTCAGGCACACGACTGCGCCGACGATCAACACCGTCACCCCCAGTTGCTGCGCATTGACGTGCACGACGCCGGCGACGGCCGCCGAGAGCAGATAGATGGCCAGCACCCACGCGTAGGCGCGCCACCACTGCGCGAAGTCGAGCCGGCGGCGCTGCTTGAGGCTGAGCAGCCCGGTCGGAATCAGCGTCGAGAGCGCGAAGTACAGCGGCGCGATCGCGCACAACGAAGTGAGAGTCGCTGCCATCGGCGAGAGACCCTGCCCCTGCAACGCCGTCTGCAGGCCGACTTGCGCGTGGCCACTGACGAACATGGCGATCGCGGCCGTCGCCGGGTTGGACAGACGCGGCGCCAGCCTGCGCGTCGCGCGCGGCGTTCCGATCGCGCCGTCCAGTGCGGCAGCGAGCACCGCCGCGGCCGGGCCGGCTGCGGCCAGCAGCGAGAAGATGAAGATGTCGGTGACGGCGATGAAGTAGCTGGTGCGCGGAATCAGCACCGGGAACATCGCCGCCAGGGCCACCAGCGCCAGGCCGACGAGCACCTGGCCCAGGGAGCTGCCGGCGAACCCTCCGGCATCGGCGGCCTGACCCACCAGCGACCCGATCGCCCAGAGTACGCAGGCCGCACCCCAAGCCACGAGCGCGACCCACGCGCGCACCGCGCCAGCGTGGTAGTCGTAAAGGTGAGCTTTGCGAAACCGGTCAATCGAGCGAAACATCGTCCCCGCCCCAACTGCGCCGGAGCGGCGATCGAGACCGGGGCGATTCTCGCTTCGTTGTTACACGTTCTTGACGGGCGCCCCCTAGATCATCGGTCCGTCGGTATTCGCAAGCCTGCGCTCAAGGTTCGCCGCGAAGGGTGCCGCCGATCCGCGCCGTCGCCGCCTCGGTGAGGAAGAAACCCTCGGTGAGGAAGAAACCCTCGGTGAGGAAGAAGCCCTCGGTCAGGAAGAAGCCTTCCGTGAGGATGAATCCTTCCGTCAGGAAGAAGCCCTCGGTGAGGAAGAAGCCCTCCGTGAGGAAGAAGCCTTCGGTGAGGAAGAACCCTTCAGTGAGGAAGAAGCCCTCGGTGAGGAAGAAGCCGCGGCTGAACACCAGTCCGTCGGCCACCAGGGCACCCCCGGGCGCCCATTGCAGCCCGTTTGCGAGCGCAACGCCGACGCCGGCCCGCGCGCGGGCCGCCAGCTGCAGCACCGGCGCCACGAGCACCTGGCTCGCGGTGGCAGGCGACTGCGCGAGCGAGTCGAGCAGCCGCACGCCTGCGGTCAACAGCATCCTGGGCTCGGCGTCGGCTTCGACGAAAGGTCTCGTCGCTGCGGCCGGCACCGGCAGACGCGGGCCCGAAGGCGCGCGTTCGGTGCTCGTCACGAACTGCCGCACCCAGGTCAGACCCGGCTCGTAGATCGGCTGCCATTGCTGGAAGAGCGCGCTGCCGCCGACGAGGCGGTTGCCGCCGGCGAAGACGATGCCGCTCCACTCGAAGCTGCGGCCCTCGAGCGTCGTGCGCGCAGCAGGCAGCGTGCGGCCGGCGGCCAGCAGCGGCTCACCCGCCTTCAGCTGGCCCCTCGCGAGGGCGACGCCAATGTCGGTGCGAAGCGCCTGTGCCAGGCGCACCCCTCCCTCGACGTTGACCTGCCCCGTGCCCTGCTCGAGCAGGCCGGCGTCGGGCAACGGCTCGGCCGTGTACTGCAGGATGGCCTTTACGAGTGCGGGGGTCAGCCCGGGATTCACCTGCAGCAGGACCGCTGCCGCGCCGGCCACCGCGGGTGCGGCAACCGAAGTGCCCGACATCGTCATCAGCGTCTGGCGCGGCAGCTGCGCGGCGCCGAGCACCTGGGTCAGCTCGGGATAGGTGAGAGCGATCAGATTCCAGCCCGCCGCCGTGCCGCTCATGTCGGTGGCCATCGGGCCGATGATCTTGTTGCCAGGCGCCACGAGGTCGGGCTTGATCAAGTTGTCGGTCCAGGGCTTGCCGTTCGCAAAGTGCCAGGCGCCGCGCGTGGGTCCGCGCGAGCTGAATCCGGTGACCCGGTCGTCGGCGCGCGATGTCGAGCCGAAGGGATTGGCCGCACCGACGGTGATCACCGTCGGGTCATGCCCGGGCGAGACGATGCTGCCGTAGACCGTCTGGCCCGCTTCGTTCCTGCCGTGATTGCCTGCCGCGGCCACCACCACCAGCCCGGCGGCACCGGCGCTGCGCGCGGCCACCGCGAGCGGGTCGACGATGAACGACTCGGTCGAGTCGGCACCGATACTGAGGTTGAGCACGCGCAACGGCGCCGCGCGGCCGCCGCGCTCGGATGTGCCCCGGTAGCCGTGTTCGCCGCGCTCGCTGCGTTCACCGCGTTCGCCGCGTTGGGCACGCTGGATGACCCAATCCATGCCGGCCAGCAGGTCGGCCATGTTGCCCACGCCGCGCTCGTCGATGACGCGCACGTCGTACAGGTCGGCGCCCGGGGCCACGCCGGCGGCGTTCGGGCCTTGGATCATCGCGTCGCTGCGGCCGGCGGCGATGCCGGCCACATGCGTGCCGTGGCCGTAGGGGTCGGCCGCTTGCATGGACTGGCGGACAGCGGCCAGGCAGGCCGCGGCCACCGGGTGGCGGGCCCATTCGGGCGGCACCGGCAGCAAGGTCGTCAGGCTCGCGCCGGCGCCGTCGAGCAGGTGGCGCAGGACGGGCGAGAGGTCCACGCCCTTGCGCCAGCCGCCTTCGGGCAGGCAACGGCCGAGCGTCACGAAGTCCACGCGCTCGCGCACGCGGCTGCGGCCATCGGCACCGAGAAAGGCGCGGTGCGAGGCATCGATGCCCGAGTCGAGCACGGCGATGCCGACGCCGCGCCCGTCGAACACGCTGCCGTGCGGCGCCAGCGGTGCCAGTGCGGCGCCGGCACCCACCGTCGCCTGCACCAGGCTCGCGTCCGGGCTCACCGTCTGGCGGGCGGTGCTGCGGTTGGGCACCACTTTGCGCACATCGTCGCGCGAGGCCAGCGCATGCAGCGCCGAGGCCGGCAGCATCGCCGACAGCGCGCGCACGCTGCGGTAGTTGTAGTAGACCGAGCCGCCGTGCGCGACGATGGCGCGGCGCAGCGAGCTGAGTTCGGGGTCGCTGCCCGAGGCGGCGAGCACGAGCACCTTCACGTGCGCCTGGCCGCTCACCGTGCGCCGCCAGGGCGCCTCGGCCGGCTGGCTGCGCGGCTCCTGGCGCAGTTCAGGCGAGAGCTTGGCATCGGCCGATTGCGCGGCCACGCCTGTGCAGACCCAGGCCATGAGGCCGGTGGCGACGAGGCGCAGCGCGAGGCGGGCTTGCCGCCGCAGCGTGGAGATCATTCGGGGCGTCCTTTTCTGTGTGGCACCGCGCCACCCGTCCCAGGCCGGGTGTCGGCCCTGCAGGTCCTGCGCGCTCATGCGCCGACCGCGGGCCTTGTGGTGTGTGTGGCCACTGTGCTTGCAGGACGCCCCGTGCAATCGATGGAATCGCAGGGCTCGCGCGGGGCAGTTCTTGCCGTCGACGCGCGCACGCCACAGCGACGGCGTGGCGGCGATGAAATGGCGGTAAGACGCCGGTTATTTCTCGGCCGCGCGCCCCGTGAAGCGTTGCGCGCCGGTCGCCTCCGCGCCGGCGCGTGCCCTTCTTTCGGCTGGTCAGGCCCCGCGCACTCGCGCCGCCCTTGCCGCCTCGTGCACCTGGCCGTCGCGCAGGTGCACGACACGCTGCGCGCTGGCGATGGTGTCGGGCCGGTGCGCGATGACCACGCGCGTGATCGCGAGCTGCGCCAGCAGCTGCGTGATGGCGCGCTCGTTGCCCACGTCGAGGTGGCTGGTCGCCTCGTCCAGCGCCAGCACGGCCGGCCCGCGGTACAGCGCGCGCGCCAGCAGCAGCCGCTGCCGCTGCCCGCCGGACAGGCCGCTGCCCAGGTCTCCCACGAGGCTGTGGTAGCCCATCGGCATGCGCACGATGTCCTCGTGCAGCATGGCCAGGCGCGCCGCACGTTCGACGCGCGCCGCATCGGGCTGCGCGTCGAAGAAGGTGATGTTGTCGGCGAGGCTGCCGGTGAGCAGCACATCGTCCTGCATCACCGTGCCGATGCGCCGCCGCACGTTGGCCAGGCCCAGGCGCCGCAGCGGCAGGCCGCCGTAGAGCACTTCACCCTCGGTGGGCTCGAGCAGGCCGAGGGCGAGCTTGAGCAGTGTCGTCTTGCCCGACCCCGAGGCGCCGGCGATGGCCACGTGTTCACCGGCGTCGATGTGCAGGTCGGCCTGGCGGATGACCCACGGCTCGCCCTCGCCGTAGCGGAAGCTCACGCCGCGCAGCGTCAGGCTCGCAGGCAGGTGCGAGAGGTCGTGCTCGGCGGCGTGGCCGTCGGCTTCCGCCTGCTCGGGCTGCTCGAGCACGATGTCGGCCAGGCGCTCGGCGTGCAGGCGCAGCATGCGCAGCTCGACGAGATAGTCGACCAGCCGCGCGATGCGGCCCGAGAACTGGATCTTGTAGGCCAGGAAGGCCAGCAGCATGCCGACGGTCAGGGCCGGCTCGCCGCCGGTCTGGGGGGTCTGGGCGCCGGACAAGCCCATGACCAGCCGCGCGCCCAGCCACAGCACGAGCAGGTTCTCGATGCCGAAGATGGCCGCCTGCGCCGCCTGCCAGCCGATGCGCAACTGGGCCATGCGCACCTTGCGCTCGTGCGCGCCGACGGCCAGGCCCTGCCAGTGCGCGCAGCGCTCGGCTTCGCGGCCGAACAGCTTGAGCGCCTGCACGGCGCGCAGCGTCTCCATGAAGTGGCTGCGTTCGCGGGCCTCGGCCACCAGGTGCTCGGCCTGCGTCTCGCGCAGCGGGTGGTACAGGGCGCCGCGAAGGAGCGCGTACACCGCCGCCGCGACGCCCACCACGGCGGCGAGCGCCGGGGCGTACCAGATCATCATCGCCAGCGCCGCACCGGCCATGAGGCCGTCGAGCAGGGCCTCGACGGACGAGGTGGTCATCGTGCGCTGGATCTCCTTGACCGCGTCGAAGCGCGAGACGACGTCGCCGAGGTGGCGATGCTCGAAGTACGCCACCGGCAGGCGCAGCAGGTGGCGAAAGACGTTGCTCAGCCAGGCCAGCGCGAACTGCCGCCCGAGCAGCACGACCAGCCAGCTGCGCAACATGCCGAGCGAAACCTGGCACAGCAGCAGCAGGCCGAAGCCGAGCACCAGCACGTCGAGCAGCTCGGCGTCCTGCGCCACGATGGCCTCGTCGACGACCCATTGCGTGAGCAGCGGCGCGCCGATGGCAAAGGCCTCCAGCACCAGCGCCACGACGGCGATCTGCGCCAGCGCGACGGCGAGCCCGCGGATGCGCCCGCTCAGGCGGCCGAGCCGCAGCCGCGGTGTCTCGACCGCCTGCTTGAAGTCGGCCCGGGCCGTCAACTCCAAGGCGACGCCGGTGAAGCAGCGCGAAGTCTCTTCACGCCCCACGCGCCGCCGGCCGAGCGCCGGGTCGACGATGGTGATGCCGCCGCCGCGGTGCGTGCGCTCGAGCACCACGAAGTGATTCAGGTTCCAGTGCAGGATGCAAGGCGTCTGCAGCGCCGGCAGCTCGTCGAGGCCGAGCTTGAGGGGCCGCGGCAGCAGCCCGAGTGCATCGCCCTGGACAATGAGCTGCTTCAGCGTCGCGCCCTTGAGGCTTTGCGGGAATCGACGCCGCAGGTCGGACAGGCCGACGCGCTGGCCCAGCGCATTGGCCACCATCGCCAGGCAGGCCAGGCCGCATTCGGTGGTCTGGGTCTGCAGGATGGGTTGCATGTTCGCAGGCGTCGGGATGTGCAGGCGAACTCGATCGGAGGGGAGCCAGCCGCGCGCGCGCCGAGCAACGAGACGGCGCGTGGCGGCTGGACTCGGATCAGGCAGGCCTACTCGGTGAGGATGAAGCCGTCCGTCGAGACCGGCGCACCCTCGGTGAGGATGAATCCGTCGAGGGATTCGGCCGCACGTTCGGTCAGGATGAAGCCGGCGCCTGTCACCGCCTGCACTTCTTCTTCGCTCAGGATTTCCATGTGTTTCTCCATTGGCACGTCTTGGCCCACAAAAGCGGGTGGGCCTTCCGCATTTCCGGCCGCCGCGGACGCTTGCGCCGTCAAGACGGTGCAACGGCCCCCGGCGGCCCGAAAGCCTGCGTCGCCTGCGCCCGCGCCCGCGCCGCCAGCACGGGCTCGAACAACCATTCCCACAGCGCGCGGCGTTCCTGCAGCATCTCGGCCTGCACGGCCATGCCGGCGCGCAACGCGTGCACCGCGCCGTGGGCGGCGATGCCCTGGTGCTCGAGCTCGACGGTGACGCGAAAGCTCGCTTGCGCGTTGCCCACCCGCAGCGGCGCCGCAGCCGCCGCAGCCATCGCCGGGCTGGTCGCCGGGGCCATGCTGACCGAAGTGACGTGCCCGCCGACGAGGCCGAACTTCTGGTACGGGTAGGCATCGACGCGCAGCTTCACCGCCTGGCCGGGCACGACGAACCCGGCGGCGTGGCTCGGCACCAGCAGCTCGGCCTGCAAGGGAACGGGCTCGCCGCCTTCGGCCAGCGGCAGCAGGCTGGCGATGGAGTGCGCCGCGCCCACCCATTGGCCCGCTCTCGCGTTCAGCGCCGCCACCACGGCATCGGCGGGCGCGCGCAAGGTCGCCACGGCGCGCGCCTGCTGTTCGGCGGCCTGCTGGTCGATCTCGCTGCGTGCGCGCCGCACGCTCAACATCTGCCCAAGCAACTCGCCGGGCAAGGCCGCGAGCTCGGCCTCGACGGAGAGGATCTCGCGCCCCATCGCTTCGTGCCCGCGCTGGCTCTGCGCTTCGCGCTGGCGGGCGTCCAGCCACTCCTGCGTGCGCGCCTGCACCTCGGCCTCGGAGACGAAGCCCGCGCGTGCCAGGCCCTCCCGGCGCTCGACCTGGGCGCGGGCCAGCTCGACGCGCTGCCGCGCCAGGCTCAGTTCACCATCGAGGCGCCCGCGCTCGGCCTGCAGGCTTTGGAGGCGGTCGGCGAGCGCCCGGCGCTGGCGCTCGAGCTGCCGCTGGCGGTTGCGCTGGTCCTCGTCCAGGGTCTCGCGGCGCAGCGCCAGTTCGCGTTCCACCAGGCCCAGGGCATCGCCGCGGGGCGTCTGGGCATCGCTGTGCAGCACCGCCAGCACCTGGCCGGCATGGACCCGCTGCCCTTCGGCCACCCTCAGCTCGACCAGGCGTGCGGCATGCGGCAGGCCGAGCTCGATCAGGCCCTTCGCGGGCAGCAGGGAACCGCTGGCGCGAACCCTCCGGCTGGCCTCGGCACCCAGCAGGAAGGCCACCAGCGCGGCAAGCAGGGCCAGCGCCACGGCCACGCTCCACCATCCCAGTCGCGGCGCGGCGACCCGGATGCTCCCCATGGCGTCAGCGGACCGGGCCGACAGTGCCTCGGCCCGAAACAGTTGGCTGGTCAATTCGTCTCGCCGATGCAGGCTCGTCGGCGCGTTGCGCCGGCCTGGCATCGGCCCCCCTCGGCTGCGAAGATTAAGGAACGCCGACGGGGTTTGGCACCTGCAAGAACTGTGAGCTTGACGGGCCCCGCCCGGCCGTGATTTCGCGGCCGCCGTCGGCATGCCGGCGTCGCAGACTCGGGACGCTCGAAACGCTCGAGTCGCTCAAGTCGCTCGCGTCGCCTGCGCCCAGCGCGCCAGCACGCGATGCAGCTGCTCGACGCCGTCGGTCAACGCGGCCGGCCCCGGCTGCAGGATGTCGCACGACTTGATCTCGTGCAGCGCGCCGGCGCGCACGGCGGGCATCTCGGCCCATCCCGGGCGCGCCGCCACGTTCTCGGGCCTGAATTTCTTGCCGCACCACGAGCCGAAAACGAGCTCGGGCGCGCGCCGCACCGGCTCCAGCGCATCGGCGACGACACGGTCGCGCCCCATCGACTGCAACGCGAGTTCGGGAAAGATGTCCTCGCCGCCGGCGATGCCGATCAGCTCCGAGACCCAGCGGATGGCGCTGATCATCGGCTCGTCCCACTCCTCGAAGTAGACGTGCGGACGGCGCGGCCACGCCGCGGCGGCGGCGGCGATCTCGGCATGGCGCGCCTGGCACTGCGCGATCCAGCGCTCGGCGCGTTCATGCGCGCCCACGAGGCCGGCCACCAGCCGCAGCGTGGCGAAGATCTCGGCCACGCTCCTCTGGTTGGTGACGAGCACGTTGAGCCCGGCGCGGATGAGCTTGTCGGCGAGCGCGGCCTGCATGTCGGAGAAGCCGATGACGAGGTCGGGCTCGAGCGCGACGATCTTGTCGATCCTGCCGTCGAGGAAGGCCGAGACGCGCGGCTTCTCCTGCCGCGCGCGCTTCGGGCGCACCGTGTAGCCGCTGATGCCGACGAGGCGGTCTTCCTCGCCGAGCAGGTAGAGCCACTCGGTGGTCTCCTCGGTGAGGGCGACGATGCGCTGCGGGCCGGTCATGCCGATGTCCTCACGGCAGTATTCACTCACAGCGCCGGCACGACGACCCAACGCTCGCGCCCGCGCACGTGCACGGGCTCGATCGTGAACGCGGCGCCGAAGACCTCGACCAGCCGTTCGCGCAGCGCCGCATCGGCGGGCGCGCCATCGCCGACGATGCGGCCGGCCTGCATCACGAGCACGCGGTCGGCGGTGAGCGCCGCGCCGAGGTCGTGCATCACGGCCAGCACCGAGGCGCCGGCCCGTGCGCGCGCCGCCAGCCCGGCCAGCAACGAGCGCTGGTGCGGCGCGTCGAGATGCGCCGCCGGCTCGTCGAGCAGGAACAGGCGCGGCGCCACCGCCAGCGCGCGCGCCAGCAGCACCCGCTGGCGCTCCCCGCCCGAGAGCGCGACGAGGCGCCGGGCCGCGAACGGCAGCGACTCGGTCTCGGCCATCGCCGACTGCACCGCGGCCTCGTCGCCGGCATCGGGGCTGCCGAGCAGGCCGTGGCGCGGCAGGCGGCCGAGCGCCACCACGTCGCGCGAGGCGATCTCACCCTCGCCGACGCCACCGCCGCCGCCCTGCCCCAGCCAGGCGATCTGCGCCGCACGCTCGCGCGCCGGCCAATCGGGGAGCGCGCGCCCGCGCCACGCCACCGTGCCGCGCGTGGGCCGGCGCAGGCCGGCCAGCACGGCCAGCAGGCTGCTCTTGCCCGCGCCGTTGGGGCCGACGAGCGCGGTCCATTCGCCGCCGCGCAGTTCGAGCTGCACGCCGTCGAGCACGGTGCGGTCGTCCAGCGTGAGCGCGAGATCACGCGCCTGCAGGAGCACGCCGTCCGGTGCGTTCACAGCTCGCCCCAGCGCCGGCGCAGCAGCGCGAGCAGGTAGGCGCCGCCGAGCAAGGCGGTGATCAACCCGACCGGCAACTCCTGCGGCGCGATGGCCAGCCGCGCCAGCACGTCGGCAGCGAGGAGGAGCACGCCACCCGTTGCCGCCGACAAGGCGAGCAGGGCGGCGTGCGCCACCGTGACCCAGCGCCGCACGAGGTGCGGCGCGACGAGGCCGACGAAGGCGACGAGGCCGGCCTGCGCCACCGCGCAGCCGGTGGCCAGTGCCAGCAGCGCCAGCAGCAGCAGGCGCAGGCGCGCCACCGGCAGGCCGAGGCTCAGCGCCGTCTGCTCGCCGAGCACGAGGGCGTCGAGCAGGCGCGCGATGCGCATCGACAGCGGCAGCACGAGCGCGAGCACGGCGGCCAGCGCGCCGACGCTGCCCCAGCCGAGGAAGCTGGTACTGCCGAGCAGGAAGACCTGGCGCCCGCGCAGCGCCTCGGGCGAGAACAGCGTCAGCAGGTCGGCCAGCGACGTGAGCACGACGCCGACGATGACCCCGGCCAGCAGCAGCACCATCGGCCGCCCGGCGCCGCGCGCCAGCACGAGCGTCAATGCGACGCCGACGAGCGCGCCCGCGAAGGCCGCCCCGACGAGGCCCAGGCGCAACAGCGCCCCGGCGGTGGCGAGCCCGAACGTAGCCCCCGCCCCCATGAGACCGCCGGCGGCCAGCACGGTCACCACGCCGAGCCCGGCGCCGGCGGCCGTGCCGAGCAGGTACGGGTCGGCGAGCGGATTGCGAAAGAGGCCCTGCGCGATGGCACCGGCGAGGCCGAGCAGCGCACCGACGCCGAAAGCCCCGAGGGTGCGCGGCGCCCGGATGGCGGCGATCAGATCGGCCTCTTCGCCCCAGGCGAACGACAGGCCCTGGGCGCCGGCCGCGAGGCCGAGCACGCCGAAGAACGCGGTCGCCAGCGCGAGCCGGGTCGCCAGGCGTTGCACCTGGCGCCTGCGCCCGACGTCGGTCGGCGCGGCCGACTCGCGCGCCGCGGCGTCGCGCGTTTGCGGCGTTTGCGGCGTTTGCGGCGTGTGCGGCGTGTGCGGCGTTTGCGCCGGCTCGAACGCTTCGATGCGGGGCCGCTGGGCAGACATGGTCGGCTTCGTGCTCCGGTTCGCTACGGGCCGCGCTCTCTCATCGGGATGAGTCGGACGCGCGTGGCGTGTGTGGCGTGTGTGGCGTCGGCATGTGCGGCGTCTGCGGCATGTGCGGCGTCTGCGGCATCTGCGGCAGGTGCGGCAGGTGCGGCAGCCGCTCGAGGCAATCGGCGATCGCGTCGGCCGCCTCGGCCAGCCGCGGCCCCGAGCGCACGAGCGTATCCCACGCCGCCGGCGCGAGTCCGCAGACGCGGCCTTCGTGCAAGGCGCGCAAGCGTGCCCAGGCCGGCCGCGCCCGCATCGCGGCCAGCGAGGCCTCGCTGGCGATGACGATGTCGGGCTGCGCGCGCAGCACGAACTCCGGGTTGAGCTGCGGGAAGGCGCCGAGCGCGGCCGGCACGATGTTCGCCAGCCCGAGCCGCTGCACGAGCGCGCCGACGAACGAGGCCTCGCCGGCCGCATGCGGGTCGCTCGCCACCTCGATGTAGACGCGCTGCCCGTGCAGCGCGCGCGGCACGCGCGCCGCGGCGGCGTCGATGCGCGCATCGAGCCGCTGCCACAGCCGCGCTCCGGCCGCCGGGTCGCCGAGCGCCGCGCCGACGACGCCGGCCACCCTGCGTGCATCGGCCAGGCTCGCCGGGATCAGCATGAGCACCGGCAGCCCCAGCGACTCGAGGCGCTCGATCAGGCGCGGCGCGTTCGCGACGAGCACGAGGTCGGGCTTGAGCGCCACGATGCGCTCGACCTGCGCATCCTCCAGGCCGCCGAGCTTGGGCAGCGCGAGCACCGTCTTCGGCCAGTTGGAATAGCGGTCGGTGCCGACCAGGCGCTCGCAGGCACCGAGCGCGCACACGGTCTCGGTGAGCGAGGGCAGCAGCGAGACGATGCGTTGCGGCGGGGCGCGCAGGGTCACGGCCTGGCCGCGGTCGTCGCGCAGGGCGATGGCACCGGCCGGCGGCGCGGCCGCGGTGCCGGTGGACGCCCACGCGGGGGCCCACGCAAGGGCCCACGCGAATGCGCGGGCGACGGCCCAAGCGAATGGGCGCGCGCCGAAGGGGCTGCGGAGGGTGTTCACCTCATCCAGCGCAGCACGACCCAGGCCTGCCGGCCGAGGGCCTGGTAGCCACGCAGCGGCTCGATGTCGCGGTCGGTGGCGTTGAGCAGCTTGCCCTGCACTTCCAGGCCTTCGAGCCACGCCACGCTCCAGGTGGCGTGCGGCCGCCACGCAGCGAGCAGGTCCAGCGTCGTGTAGGCGGGCAGCATGACGCCGAAGTCGGGCCGCTCACCCACCTGCACGACCTCGGCGCCCAGGCGCACCGGCCCGGCCTGCTGTGCGAGCGAGAAGCCGCCCTGCTGCCTGGCTCGCCGCGGCAGCGTCTGCCCGGTGCCGCGGTCCTTGGCGTCGAGCCACTCGAGGCGGGCGCCGAGCGAGCCGCCGCCCGCCGCGGCCCAGCGCAGGCGGCCGTCGAGACTCGCGCCCTGCAGCCGCGCCGACTGCACGTTGGCCGCGCAACCGAAGGCGTAGGCCGGGTCGGGCGGGCAGCGCGCCGCATCGGGTTCGAAGCCGATGAGGTCGCGCTGGTCCTGGCGATAGATCGTCAGCGATGCGTCGGCCATGCCGCCGCGGCGCCAGTCGAGCCCGAGCTCGACGCTGCGGCCCTTTTCCGGCCGCACCGTGGGCACGCCGAAGCCGGGGTAGACGAGGTCGTTGAAGCTCGGGGCACGGAAGCTGTTGCCGGCCAGCGCGCGCAGCGACCATGCCGAGTCCTCGGCCGCGCCCGCCGCGCCGGCGAAGGGCCAGCGCACGCCCAGGCGGCCGGTGGTGTTGTCGCCGTAGACCGAGTTGCGATCGGCGCGCAGCTCGGCCTGCACGGCCAGGCCCTGCAGGGCCGGCATGTCGGCAAGCGGCAGCGCGCCGGCATAGGCGAGCACGGCGGCGCGGTTGCGCCGCGCGGCGTCGGCGGCGTAGTCGGTGCTGCTGGCGGTCTCGTCGCTCTGCTCCAGGGCCAGCGTCAGCTGTCCGGCGCCGGCGACGGCGTGGCTCAACTGCAGCACGCCCTGTTCGCGGCGCGTCGCGAAACGGCTCGTCTGGCTCGCGCCGCTGACGCTGCGGCTGTACTCGTCGCCCAGGCGCGCGCTCAGCGTCCACGCGGGCGCCACGGCGCCGCGGTAGTCGAGCGCGAACAGCTCGTCGCGCACCCGGTTGCGGAAGTCGCCGGTGTTGTCGGGGGCAAACAGCGGCGGCGCGAACTCGCTCGCGTCGTACTGGTTGTTCAGGCGGCCGCCCCGCGCGACGAGGCCGATGCGATGGCCCGCGAGCGGCTCGAAGCCGATGCGGGCCGAGGCGGTGCGGCGCGTGAAGCCGTCGTCGTCGGGGTTGTGGTTGCCGAACGGGTCGCCGGGACGCACGGCCGTCGTGCCGCGCTGGCGCTCTTCTGACACCGAAGCGGCGAGATCGACCGGGCCGGCGCGCCCCTCGCCCGCGAGCGAAGCCTCGCGCGCGCCATAGCCGCCGGCGGCGGTGCGCAGCGACAACGCCGGCCCCGCCGCACCGGCCGCGGCACGGCGCGTGATGACATGCACCACGCCGCCCAGCGCATCGGCGCCGTACAGGCTCGAGCCCGGCCCGCGCAGCACCTCGACGCGCTCGACGCCGGCCAGCGTCAGCGTGTCGAGCTCGGGCGTGCCCAGCGTGGCCGAGCCGACGCGCACGCCGTCGATCAGCAGCAGCGTCTGCCCGCGCGAGGCGCCGCGGATCGACAAGCCCGCGCCCTGCCCGGGCCCGCCGTTGCGCAGCAGTTGCAGGCCGGCCTCGCGGCGCAGCAGGTCTTCGAGCGAATCTGCGCCCGAGGCGCGGATGCGCTCGGCATCGATGACCACCACGTCGGCCGCCACCTGGTGGCGGGCGAGCGGCTCGCGGCTGCCGGTGACGACGATGCTGGCCGGCTGCGCCGCCGACCCGATGCACGCCGCGGCGAGACAAGACGGCAAGGCCAGCGAGGCACGCAGGCGCGATGGGAGGCGCAAAGCGAGGCGCGCGCCGTCGCGGCATGGCGGGTGCAGACGCGCCACGGCGAGCGAGTGGAAGACGTGGAACGCGCGGAACGAACGGAACGAACGGAACGCGTGGAAAGGGAGAAACGAAAGCGGAGACAGGAACGAGAACATCGGTGCCCTTCGGCCGCACGCCCCGTGCGGCATGGCTTTGCATTGCCGGCGCGGCGAAGGGACGGTCGGGCCTGCGGCGACGCGGGCGTCTGCGCATGGCGCAGCCCGGCCTCCAGCGGGCGCGCTGCCCTCCGCAGCGTTGGCTCCCATGCACGACGAGGCCGGTATCCGGGCTCGCGAGTGGCGGCGAACGGTCCGTTCGCCACAAGCGCATCGCGCCTTCCCAGGGCAAGAAGATCGCCCCAGTGGCTGCGTGTGCGACACGCTCCTCGCTGACCGTTGCGGGGGCAGCGCCGGAATGGCAGCAGGAGGAGTGAAGACGTTCCTCGCGCCGCGCACCGGCTTCCCGTTCAACCTGCGGTCACGCGCTGGTGGCCGCAGGCACCTGGTGCAAGCGGGCCGCATGTTACCGGAGACATCCACGGGGAGACGCCGACGCAGACTCCTCGGCAGCGCCGTGGGGCCGAGCTCGACGGGCCAACGCCCGGGACGCCAGCGCGGCTGTTCGCGGCGGCCCGGCAGGGGGCCGCCGATATACTCGTGCTTTCCACCAGGGCCCATCTGCACGGCAGCGTGCCGGGCCGGCTGCAATGACCAAGTTCGTCTTCGTCACCGGCGGCGTGGTGTCCTCGCTCGGCAAGGGCATTGCGGCGGCCTCGCTGGCAGCGATCCTCGAATCGCGCGGCCTCAAGGTCACCCTCATCAAGCTCGATCCGTACCTCAACGTCGACCCGGGCACGATGAGCCCGTTCCAGCACGGCGAGGTCTTCGTCACCGACGACGGCGCGGAAACCGACCTCGACCTCGGGCACTACGAGCGCTTCATCACGACGCGGATGAAGCGCAGCAACAACTTCACGACCGGCCAGATCTACAAGAGCGTGCTCGAGAAGGAGCGCCGCGGCGACTACCTCGGCAAGACGGTGCAGGTGATCCCGCACGTCACCAACGAGATCCAGGAGTTCGTGCTGAAGGGCGCGAACGCGGCGCCGGTGGACATCGCCATCGTCGAGATCGGCGGCACGGTGGGCGACATCGAGAGCCTGCCCTTCCTCGAGGCCGTGCGGCAGATGAGCCTGAAGCTGGGGCCGTCCAACTTCGCCTTCGTGCACCTGACCTACGTGCCCTTCATCGCCGCCGCCGGCGAGCTGAAGACCAAGCCGACGCAGCACACGGTGCAGAAGCTGCGCGAGATCGGCATCCAGCCCGACGTGCTGCTGGCGCGCGCCGACCGCTATATCCCCGACGACGAGCGCGAGAAGATCAGCCTGTTCACCAACGTGCCGGTCCACGGCGTCATCTCGATGCCCGACGTCGACACTATCTACAAAGTGCCGCGCGTGCTGCACGAGCAGGGCCTGGACGAGCTCATCTGCATGAAGCTGCAGCAGCTCACGCGCCCGGCCGACCTCAAGCGCTGGGACAACCTCGTGCACGAGGTCGAGCATCCGCAGGGCACGGTGCGCATCGCCATGTGCGGCAAGTACACCGACCTCTCCGACAGCTACAAGAGCCTGAACGAGGCGCTGCGCCACGCCGGCATCCACAACCACGCCAAGGTCGAGATCGAGTACGTCGATGCCGAGACACTGACCGAGAACACCGCGGCGGTGCTGGCGCCCTTCGACGCCATCCTGGTGCCCGGCGGCTTCGGCAAGCGCGGCATCGAGGGCAAGATCGTCGCCGCGCAATACGCGCGCGAACACGGCGTGCCCTATCTCGGCATCTGCCTGGGCATGCAGGTGGCGACGATCGAGTACGCGCGCCATGTCGCCGGCCTCGAGGGCGCCAACAGCACCGAGTTCGACCCCGAGTGCAAGCATCCGGTCATCGCCCTCATCGAGGAGTGGCAGGACCGCGACGGCAGCATCCAGAAGCGCAACGCCAGCTCGGACCTCGGCGGCACGATGCGCCTGGGCGCGCAGAGTTCCGACGTCGCCGCCGGCACGCTCGCCTGCGAGATCTACGGCCCCGTGGTCACCGAGCGCCATCGCCACCGCTACGAGGCGAACGTCAACTACCTCGAGCAGCTGCAGAAGGCCGGCCTCGTGATCAGTGCGCTCACGCAGCGCGAGCGGCTGACCGAGATCGTCGAGCTGCCGCGCGAGAAGCACCCGTGGTTCATGGGCGTGCAGTTCCACCCCGAGTTCAAGAGCACGCCGTGGGCGGGTCATCCGCTCTTCAGCAGCTACGTGAAGGCGGCGCTCGAGCACCGCGCCTCGCGCGGCCGCTCGCCCGTCACGCCGGTGAAGGTCGTCGCGTGATGGCTGCCCGAGCCGCCCCGGCTCGCCGGAGATCGTCGCGATGAAGCTCTGCGGCCACGAGGTCGGCCTGCACCGGCCGTTCTTCCTCATCTCCGGCCCCTGCGTGGTCGAGAGCGAGCAGCTGCAGATGGACGTGGCCGGGCACCTGCGCGAGATCACGGCCGCGCTCGGCATCCCGTTCATCTTCAAGAGCAGCTTCGACAAGGCCAACCGCAGCAGCGGCGCGAGCTTCCGCGGCCCGGGCCTGGAAAAGGGCCTCGAGATCCTGGCCAAGGTGAAGCGCGAGCTGAAGGTGCCGCTGCTCACCGACGTGCACGACGAGTCGCAGATCGCCGAGGTGGCCGCGGTGGTGGACGTGCTGCAGACGCCGGCCTTCCTGTGCCGGCAGACCGACTTCATTCGCGCCGTGGCGCAAAGCGGCAGGCCGGTGAACATCAAGAAGGGCCAGTTCCTGGCGCCGCACGACATGAAGAACGTCATCGACAAGGCCCGCGACGCCGCGCGCGAGAAGGGTTTGCCCGAGGACAGCTTCATGGCCTGCGAGCGTGGCGCGAGCTTCGGCTACAACAACCTCGTCTCCGACATGCGCAGCCTCGCCATCATGCGCGAGACGGGCGCGCCGGTCGTCTTCGACGCCACGCATAGCGTGCAGCTGCCCGGCGGCCAGGGCGCGACGAGCGGCGGCCAGCGTGAGTTCGTGCCCGTGCTCAGCCGCGCCGCCGTGGCCGTGGGCGTGGCCGGGCTCTTCATGGAGACGCACCCCGACCCGGCGAAGGCGCTCTCCGACGGGCCGAATGCGGTGCCGCTCAAGCACATGCTCGCCCTGCTCGAGCAACTCGTGGCACTCGACCGCGTCGTCAAGCAGCAGCCGCTGCTCGAGAATCATTTCTCCTGCTGACCTCCGCCGAGAACCCACTCCATGCCTGTCGCCTACATCGTCGTCGAGAGCAAGATCACCGATCCCGATCAGTTCAAGAAGTACATGGCCGCAGCACCGGAGATCGTCAAATCCTTCGGCGGCGAGTACCTCGTGCGCGGCGGCCGCATCGACGTGCTCGAAGGCGCCTGGACGCCGCCCCGCCTGACCGTGCTGCGCTACCCGAGCTTCGAGGCGGCGAAGGCGATGTACGACAGCCCCGCCTACGTGGCCGTGCGCAAGCTGCGCGCCGGGGCCACGGCGGTGTTCAACATGATCCTGGTCGAGGGCGTGGAGGCGCCCGTCTGACCGGGGTCGCCGCGCCCCCTTTTTTTTCGTTTCCTTCCAACGAACCACAAGGAACCCCCTTTCGTGAGCGCCATCGTCGACATCGTCGGCCGAGAAATCCTCGACAGCCGCGGCAACCCCACCGTCGAGTGCGACGTGCTGCTGGAAAGCGGCACCATGGGCCGCGCCGCCGTGCCGAGCGGCGCCTCCACCGGCAGCCGCGAGGCCATCGAGCTGCGCGACGGCGACAAGGCCCGCTACGGCGGCAAGGGGGTGCTGCGCGCCGTCGAGCACATCAACACCGAGATCAGCGAGGCGGTGATGGGGCTGGACAGCTCCGAGCAGGCTTTCCTCGACAAGACGCTGATCGACCTCGACGGCACCGACAACAAGCAGCGCCTGGGCGCCAATGCCACGCTCGCCGTGAGCATGGCCGTGGCGCGCGCCGCGGCCGAGGAATCGGGCCTGCCGCTCTACCGCTACTTCGGCGGCATGGGCCGCATGCAGATGCCGGTGCCGATGATGAACGTCATCAACGGCGGCGCGCATGCCAACAACAACCTCGACCTGCAGGAGTTCATGATCCTGCCGGTGGGCGCACCCACCTTCCGCGAGGCGGTGCGCTACGGCGCCGAGGTGTTCCACGCGCTGAAGAAGCTCATCGACGGGCGCGGCATGAGCACCGCGGTCGGCGACGAAGGCGGCTTCGCGCCGAACGTGCCCGGGCATGAGGCGGCCATCCAGCTCATCCTCGAGGCGATCGAGAAGGCCGGCTACCAGGCCGGCGAGCAGATCGCCATCGGCCTCGATTGCGCGGCCAGCGAGTTCTACAAGGAAGGGAAATATCACCTCGAAGGTGAAGGCGACGGCGGCAAGGTGCTGAGCGCCGCCGAGTGGACCGACGTGCTGGCCACCTGGTGCAGCAAGTACCCCATCGTCAGCATCGAGGACGGCATGCACGAGGGCGACTGGGACGGCTGGGCGCACCTCACGCAGGCGCTCGGCAAGAAGGTGCAGCTCGTCGGCGACGACCTCTTCGTCACGAATACGAAGATCCTGAAGGAAGGCATCGACAAGGGCATCGCCAACTCGATCCTCATCAAGATCAACCAGATCGGCACGCTCAGCGAGACCTTCGCCGCCATCGAGATGGCCAAGCGCGCCGGCTACACCGCCGTCATCAGCCACCGCAGCGGCGAGACCGAGGACAGCACCATCGCCGACATCGCCGTGGGCACCAACGCGCTGCAGATCAAGACCGGCTCGATGAGCCGCAGCGACCGCATCGCCAAGTACAACCAGCTCCTGCGCATCGAAGAAGACCTCGGCGATGTCGCCGGCTACCCCGGCCGCAGCGCCTTCTACAACCTGAAGCCCGGGGCCTGAGCGAGGGCCGCCGGCGGCGCCATCACCGCGCGACCACCCGCTTCGCATGCGTTGGCCCTGGTCCACCCTCGCCCTCACCGCCGCCGTGGTCGTGGTGCAGGCCGATCTGTGGCTGGCGCGCAGCAACATGCCGCAGGTCTTCAGCCTGCAGGGGCAGCTCGCCGAGCAGCTGGCGCTCAACCGCGTCGCCGAAGAGCGCAACCGGCGCACCACCGCCGAACTGGCCGACCTGAAGGAAGGCCTGGAGATGGTGGAAGAGAAGGCGCGGCGCGAGCTCGGCATGGTGCGCGCCGACGAGATCCTGGTGCAGTACACGTCGCGCACCGCACCCGGCGCCGCCGCCGCGCCGGCGCCCGCAGCGGCTGCCGCAGCGGGCACACGAAGCACCTCCAGGCCCTGAATGAGGCCCTGAATGGAGCTCGCCTGGCTGCAGGCGCTGCTGCTGGCGGCGCGCCCGCTGATGGCCAGCGCCTTCACGCTGTGGGGCAGCCCGGTGACCTGGCTCGAGATCGTCGCCTTCGTGCTCTCGCTGGCCATGGTGGCCGCCAACATGCGCGTCAACCCGCTCGGCTGGCCGCTGGCCATGGCTTCGTCGGCCCTCTACGCGCTGCTCTTCGCCGACAGCAAGCTCTACGGCGAGGCGGCGCTGCAGCTCTTCTTCATCACCGTCTCGCTGTGGGGCTGGTGGCAATGGCTGCGGGGCCGCGGCGACGACGGCACGGCGCTGCGCGTGCATCGCCTCACGCGTGCCGGCCTGGCGTGGCTCGGCGCCGGCATCCTCTGCGCCTGGCCGCTGGCCGCGCTGCTGCTCGGGCGCGCCACCGACAGCGACGTGCCCTTCCTCGACGCGCTGGCCACGGTGGCCAGTGTCGCCGGCCAGCTGCTGCTCGGGCGCAAGCTGCTCGAGAACTGGCTCGTCTGGCTCGGCGTCAATGTCTTCAGCGTCGGCCTCTTCGCCTACAAGGCGTTGTGGCTCACGGCGCTGCTGTATGCGCTGTTCGCGCTGCTGTCGGTGGCCGGCTGGCGTGCCTGGATGAAGCGCGTCGCGCATCCCGCGCAGGGGGCCGGGCCGGCGCGCCGGTGGTAGCTTCGGCGTCATGAGCGAACCAGCGAACCGCCCAACCCCCTGCCGCCTGCAGATCGCCATCGTCGGTGCCGAGAGCACGGGCAAGACGACGCTGGCCCGCGAGCTCGCCGCGGCGCTGGCGGCGCCTCGCCGCGACGCCGGGCCGGGGCCGCATGTCGCGCGCATCGCGCGCGTCGCGCCTGCCGCGCGGGTCGCGCTGGTGGGCGAGGTGCTGCGCGAGTGGTGCATCGCGGCCGGCCGCACGCCCGGAAGCGACGAGCAGCGCGGCATCCTGCTCGAGCAGCACCGGCGCGTCGACGCCGCGGCAGCGACGCACGACATCGTCGTCAGCGACACGACGGCGCTGATGACGCATGTCTACAGCGATCTGCTGTTCGACGACCGCTCGCTGCTGCCGCTGGCCATCGAGCGGCACCGCACGATGACGGTGACGCTCTTGACGGCACTCGACCTGCCCTGGGTGGCCGACGGCCACCAGCGCGACGGCGAGCACGTGCGCCGGCCCGTCGACGACCGCCTGCGCGAGCTGCTCATGCGGCACGGACTGCCGTTTTCCGTCGTCGCCGGCAGCGGGCCCGCCCGGCTGGCGCAGGCGCTCGCGGCGCTGCGGCCGCTGCTCGTTGCGGACACCGACACCGGCCCCATCCTTGATCCGGTGGGCCACGCTTCGCCGCCGCGTGTGCCGGCGCGCGCCGGCCTCTTCACGCGTCTTTCCGGGCCGCCGGAGCCGGCTTTGTTCGAGGGCCCGCCGTCGCGCCTGCGCGGCTGGGTCTGCGAATGCTGCTGGCCCGAAGCCGAGCGCACCCTGCTGGCCCGGCGCGGCGACACCGAATCCGGCCGGCTCGACGCGCCCCCCAGTCGCAGCCACAGCCGCTGAACCACCGGTCCGGATCCGGCCAGCGTCGCCGGCCGGGCGCGCCGACGATCGCGGCCACCCTCGATCCGGCAGTTGGGCGCGCCCGAGCGAGTCGTCATCGGGTGGGCTGGCAAGGCGCGACGACGACGCGGGCTCGATGCCCGCAAGGAGGAGCAACGCCGCCAGCGCGCCCGAGGGCGGCTCGATCGGGTGTGTCCAACTGCCGGATCTAGGATGATCCAGCCCCCGCCCCTGCTCGCCGCGATGACACCGACCCCGGAACCAGCGCTGCCTCGCGCCTTCTCGCACCTCGCCGGGGCCAACCTGGCGGCGCAGGCGGCGGAGCAGATCAGCCTGGCGGCCGTGCCCATCGTCGCCGTGCTCACCTTCAACGCCGGCGCACGCGAGGTCGGCGTGCTCGCGGCGGCGCAGAGCCTGCCTTTCCTGCTGCTGGCGCTGCCCTTCGGCCTGTGGGCCGACCGCGCCTCGCGCCGCCGCCTCATGGTCGCGGCCGAAGCGATGCGCGTGCTCGCGATGACGCTGCTGGCGGCTCTGGTGATGGTGGCCTCGGGTGCGGCGCTGTCGATGGCGGCGCTGGCGATGCTCGGCTTCATCGGCGCCGTCGGCACGGTGGCCTTCAGCGTCGCCGCGCCGGCGATGGTGCCTGCGCTCGTGCCGCGCGAGGCGCTGGCGCGTGCCAACGGCCGCATCGAGCTGGCACGCAGCCTCGCCTTCGCCGCCGGCCCGGCGCTCGCCGGCACCGTCGTCGCGGCGGCCGGCGGAGGCAGCGCGTTCGCGCTTGCGGCGCTGCTCTCCGCATTGGCCGTGCTGCTGCTGCGACGACTGCCTGTGGACGGCGCGGCGGGTGGTGTCAAAGGGGGCGGACGCATGTCGGTGCCGCCCCTGTCGACGCCTGGCACGCCGTCGCTCGCCACGCCGACGACCACGGCGCCGCCGTCGCGGCCATCGCCTTTGGCCGACCTGCGCGAAGGCGCCCGCTTCGTCTGGCACGACCGCTTGCTGCGGCCGGTGCTGCTCACCGCCGTCGTCTGGAACCTGGCCTGGATGGTGCTGCAGGCCGCCTACGTGCCGCACGCGATGCAGCACCTCGGGCTGGGCGCGCGCGGCGTCGGGCTGACGCTGTCGCTCTTCGGCGCCGGCATGGTGCTGGGCGCGCTGGCGGCGCCGCGCATCATGGCCCGGCTGCCTTTCGGCGCGGCGATCGCGCTCGGGCCGCTCGTCTCGGTGGCGGCGGCGCTCGTGATGGCGGCGTCGCTCGTCTGGCCGGTGGCCGCGCTCGCGGGCCTGTCGTTCTTCCTCTTCGGCGCCGGCCCGATCGTCTGGACCGTGAGCTCGACGACGCTGCGCCAGACGCTCACGCCGGCCCCGATGCTCGGCCGCGTCGGCTCGATCTTCCTCACCGCCAATGCCGGCGCGCGGCCGCTCGGCGCGGCGCTCGGCGCCGGCGTGGCAGCGCTCGCCGGTGCGCAGGGGGTCGCCGCGTGCCTGGTGCTCGCCGCTGCGGGCTTCGTGGTGCAGGCCGCGGTGGTCATGGCTTCGGCGGTGCGCACGCTGCGCTCGCTGCCTGCGCAGGCTGCGCCACGCGCCGTCGGGTGAGCGGCGTCAGCGGCTCTGCGGCGCGCCGTCGCGCCGGCCGGACCGCGACACCACAAGGAGCCGACGATCGTCGAGGCGGCCGGCATCGGGCGCCCCGGCCACGCCGCGCTACTGCACGGCGCGCGGTCCCGGCGGCTGGTCGATGCCCGGCGTGAACAGCTCGCCCACGTCGACCGCGTCGAAGCGGTACAGCACGCCGCAGAACTCGCAGCCGATCTCGATGTCACCGCGCTCGGCGACGACGCTGTCCACCTCCTCGCGGCCGAGCCCGCGCAGCATGCCGCGCACGCGCTCGCGCGAGCAGGTGCAGGCGAAGCGCGGCGACAGCGGCTCGAAGACGCGCAGCGTCTCCTCCCAGAACAAGCGGTGCAGCACGCGCTCGGCCGGCAAGGCGAGCAGCTCCTCGCGCGTCAGCGTGGCGGCCAGCAGGGCGATGCGGTTGAAGGCCTCGGACAGGCCGATGTCGTCTTCGTTGCGCAGCGCGGGCAGGCCCGTCCGCTCGGTGCGGGCCGCGCGACCTGCGCGAGCAGACAGGCCCTCCAGGTTGCCCTCGCCCTGCACCGGCAGGCGCTGGATCAGGAGGCCGGCGGCGAGCTCGTCGTTGGCGGCGAGCACGAGCCGGGTGTCGAGCTGCTCGCTTTGCAGCATGTAGTGCTCGAGCACCTGCTGCACGCGCTGCAGCGGCTCACGCCGGTCGCCGTGCAGCGGCACGACGCCCTGATACGGCTGCTGGCCCGGCAGCCGCTCGCGCGGGTCGAGCGTGATGGCGCAGCGCCCCTTGCCGTGCACGTTGACGAGCGACTCCAGCAGGGCGTCCGGCCCGACCTCGCCGACGATCTTGGCCGTGGCGCGGAACGCGAGATCGCTCTGCACCTCGGCGACGGCGATCTTGACGGGCCCGTCGCCGTGGATCTGCAGCACCAGCGCGCCGTTGAACTTGATGTTGGCCTGCATCAGCACGCCGGCGGCGGTCATCTCACCCAGCAGCTCGCGCACCGGCTGCGGGTAGGCGCCGGCGGTGCCGCGCCGGCGCAGCACCTCGCGCCAGCTGTCGGTGAGGCGCACGAGCATGCCGCGCACGGGCAGGCCCTCGAAGAGGAACTTGGTCAGCTCGCTCATCGGTCGCGGCTCATCGGTCGCGGCTCATCGGTCGCGGCTCATCGGTCGCATCTCATCGTCCGCATCTCATCGGCCGCTTTTCATCCGTCCGCGTCGCGGCGGCGCCAGTGTCTGCACGGGCGCTCAGCCGATGCGGCGCAGCAGCGCGCGATGGCGCTGCGCGTTGTCGACATAGTGCGCGGTGGCCGAGCGGGCGCGCTCCATCTGCGCCGGATCGAGCGGCCGCACCGCCTTGGCCGGCGCGCCGATGATGAGCCAGCCGTCCTCGAACACCTTGCCCTCGGGCACCACGGCACCGGCGGCGACGAGGCAGCCCTTGCCGATGCGGGCGCCGTTGAGCACGACAGCCTGCATGCCGATGAGCGCGCCGTCGCCGACGATGCAGCCGTGCAGCATCACCTGGTGGCCGATGGTGACGTCGTCGCCGACGACGAGCGGGTAGCCCATGTCGGTGTGCATGACGCTGGCGTCCTGCACGTTGCTGCGCGCGCCGATGCGGATCCACTCGTTGTCGCCGCGCAGCACGCAGCCATACCAGACGCTGGCACCCTCGGCCAGCTCGACGCGGCCGATGACCTGCGCACTCTCGGCCACCCAGGCCGTGGGCGCGATGCGCGGGGCATCGTCGCCGAGTTGATAGATCGCCAAGGGCGGCTCCGGTGAGGACAGCGGGATGGTGGATCGGGAAACCGATAATTCTAGGGATGGAGCTGCGTCGCGAGGCCTTGCGCCTGTTGGCCCTGGCCGATCCGGCGCAGAAGGCGGCGGCGACGCGTGCATGGTTTGGCTCCACCGGCGGCGCAGCGCCGGTGGATGTGGCCGCGCTGCTGCCGCCCGCCGCTGTGCTGCCCGGCCGCCCGCCGCACCCGCGCCTCGTCGAGCCGGCGCAGGTGCCACGCCGCACACCGTTCACCGCCGCCGGGCGCGCAGCGCTGCTGCACGCGGTGGCGCACATCGAGTTCAACGCCATCAACCTCGCGCTCGATGCCGTGTGGCGCTTCGCCGGGCTTCCCGAGGCCTACTACCGCGACTGGCAGCGCGTGGCCGCCGAGGAGGCGCTGCACTTCACTCTCGTCGCCGAGCACCTGGCCACGCTCGGCCACGCCTACGGCGACTTCGACGCGCACGACGGCCTGTGGGCGATGTGCGAGAAGACCGCTTGCGACGTGGTGGCGCGCATGGCGCTCGTGCCGCGCACGTTGGAGGCGCGCGGCCTGGACGCGACGCCGCCGATGCGCGCCAAGTTCGCGCGCGCCGGCGACGCGCGTGCCGTCGAGATCCTCGACATCATCCTGCGCGACGAGATCGGCCACGTGGCGGTGGGAAATCGCTGGTACCGCTGGCTGTGCGCGCGCGAAGGGCTCGATCCGGCCGCGCACTACGCGCTGCTCGCGGCGCGGCACGGCGCGCCGCGGCTGAAGGGTCCGTTCAACCTGGAAGCGCGGCGTGCGGCCGGGTTCAGCGACGAAGAGCTGCGTGAGCTGGGGCCATAGACGCCGCCGTGCCGGAACTGATGCGCCCTCGTCGGCGATCTGCCGCTCCGGCAGGGCACAGGGCTGGAACGATCGGCCGCTGTACTGTCGGGCCCTTCAACTTGCCAGCAGGCCCCAGGTCCAGCGCGTCGCGATCACCAGCTGCACGCAGAACGCCGCAAAGCGCAGGTTCACCGCCGGCACGCTGATGGACGCCAGGTGCACGCTGGACTGCACGACGCGCGCCGCCAGCATCCATGGCGCGAGCGTGTCGGTGACGGCGGTGTGCTGCGTCGCAATGGCCAGCAGCAAGAGGCCGCCGAAGAGCGGCAGCCCCTCGATGCAGTTGGCGTGCGCGCGCGCCAGCCGCTGCATGAAGGGCGACAGGTTGGCGTTGTCGGGGCGGAACTCGTTGGCCGCGACACCGCCCCGCAGCACCCATGACACTCGCAGCATCTCCATCACCCATGACACTCGCAGCATCTCCATCAAGACCAGGAGCAGCAGGGTCCAGCCCAGCAGGCCGGCCAGGGCGAAGGCTGAAGGTGTGTTCATGCATCCTCTCCCGTGGGTGCGCCGTTCATGTCGACGATGCTAGTGCAGTGGCGAGCAGGTCTGGGGTGACCCCGGCGCACGGCAAGAAGCGAGCCCCCCGCCGTCACGCCCAGCGTGACGCATGCCACGCTGCCCACCCGGTCGGTGCCGGTGGCCGCGACCGCTCGAGGCACCCGGCTCCGTCGCGGTGCGCGATCGGCCGATAACCCTGGCGGGCGCGGGAGCGCGGACCGCCATCCGGCGTCAAGCTCGCCGCCCATCCCTTCTTCATGCGAAAGCTCCTGCCGCTCGTGATCGCCGCTGCGCTCGTTGCGCACCTGATCGACATGGTGCTGGCGGCGCCACGTCCGGGCCTGTTGGCGCTGGGGCTCCTGCTCGTCGCCGGCGCCGCCATCGCCGGCGGGCTCGCCTGGCGCGCACGCTCGGCGCGCCGGGAGGCGCTGCAGCGCTCGCTGGCCCAGTTGGCCGAGTTCCGCCTGCCGCTTTCCTCGGCGGTGATCGAGGGCCTGCCCGAACCGCTGCAGCTGCTGGTGCGCGGCTACGAGCGCGCGTTTGCCGAGATGTCGCGGCGCGAAGCCGAGCTGTCGAAGCGGGTACAGCGCTACGCCTTCATGGAGATGCACACCGAAGACATCCTGATGCAGGTGGACGCCAAGGGTTTCGTCAAGTACGTGTCGCCGTCGGTACGACGCCATCTCGGCTACGCGCCGGAGGAACTGCAGGGCAGGTGCATCACCGACCTGCAGGCGCCCGGCGACAGGGACAGCTGGGCCACGCAGCTGAAGGCAGCGGCGCGCGCGCGCAGGGCGCTGCTGCTCGAAGGCCGCTGGCAGCACAAGGATGGCCGCTACGTGATGCTGGAGATGTCGCTGCGCCACGCCTATGGGCTGAACGGCCGCGTCGTCGAGACGATCAGCATGTCGCGCAACGTCGAGGCGCGCAACGAGTTGCGCGAGCGGCTCACGCGTGCGGCCCTCACCGACCACCTCACGGGCCTGCCCAACCGCGCCGCGCTGGTGGCGTCGCTCGAACGCCTGCGCGCGGGCAGCCGCGCACGGCCTTTCGTGCTCTTCCTGTTCGACCTCGACCGCTTCAAGCAGGTGAACGACTCGCTCGGCCACGCTGCCGGCGACCAGTACCTGATCGAGACGGCGCGCCGCGTGATGTCGATCCTGCGCCCGGGCGACACGCTGGCGCGCATGGGCGGCGACGAATTCGTGGCGCTCTTCGAAGGCATCGACAGCGAGGACGACGCGCGCGGCGTCGCCGGCCGCATCCTCGATGCGGTGAGCCAGCCGTTCTCGTGCCACGGCGCGCTGCTGCACCCGCGAACCTCGATCGGCATGGTGCTGTGCGACGAGCCCGACGTGCCCGCCGACGAGCTGATCATCCGCGCCGACCGCGCGATGTACGCCGCCAAGCGCCAGGGCGGCAACCTGGCCATCGCCTACAACGGCAGCCACGTCGACTCGATGCGCAGGGACTTCGACGTCGAGCGCTCGCTGGCGCTGGCGCTGCAGGAGGAACGGCTGGTGCTGTACGCGCAACCCATCGTCGACGCGCGCAGCAAGCAGCCGGTGCTCGCCGAGGCGCTGGTGCGGCTGCGCGAGCGCGACGGCACGCTGCTGTCACCGGCCGGCTTCATCGACGTGGCCGAGAAGACCGGGCAGATCCTTCAGGTCGGCCAGTGGGTGCTCGAGCAGGCCTGCCGTCATGCGCGGCGGCTGGAGGAAGCCGGCACGCCAGCGGCGGTGAGCGTCAACGTCTCGCCGCGCCAGTTGATGCACGTGAACTACGCGCGCAGCGTCGAGACGGTGCTCGAGCACACCGGCGTGTCGCCTTCGAGGATCGTGCTCGAAGTGACCGAGTCGGCGGTGATGGAGGATGCCGAGAAGGCCAAGGCGGTGCTGCAGCACATGCGCGCGCTCGGCTTCAGGCTCGCGCTGGACGACTTCGGCACCGGCTACTCGAGCATCTGGATGCTCAAGTCGCTGCCCTTCGACATCCTGAAGATCGACCGCGCCTTCGTGCGCGACATCGAAGGCCCGGCCGCCGGGCCGAGCACGCTGAGCGCGATCATCGACATCGGCAAGAGCCTGAACCTGACCGTCATCGCCGAGGGCGTGGAGACGGAGGAACAGGCGAGCGCGCTGGAGCGCATGGGCTGCAACCTGCTGCAGGGCTTCCGCTTCCACCGGCCCATGCCGCTGCAGGCGCATGCGCAGCTGATGGCGCGCCTGCAGCCGCGCGAACCGGCCAGCGACGAGTGCCTCGCGTGAGGCCTCGCCCGGTGTGGCGAGACACGACAGGCACGCCTCGACGGCCAACCCGGCCAGGAGTCGCACGGTGTGAGCTGGCTCATTTGAAGGGCTCTCGCGGGTTCGACGTCCTGCGGCCGCGGCCTCGCCCGGCCGCGGGACCATCGGCTGTCCGTGCCTGAACCTGCAAGTGCCGGTGCAGGCGCCGCAGCAGTTCAACCACCGCGCTCACTTCTTCGTCCGTCCAGACGGACAACCAGGTCTGCACGGCCGCGAAGTCGTCGGCGTTGCGACGCTTCCAGAAGCGCCGGTGGCGCGCGGCGGGCACGAGGCGCCGCGCGCGCCGGTCGGCGGCGTCGACCACGATCTCGAGAAAGCCCTTGCGCGCGAGGGCGCTGGCGATCTGCTTGACGTTCTGATGCGTCATCGCCATCCCGGCGGCCACGGCGGAGATCGTCGGCGGCTCGGGCTGCGCATCGATCCACGACAGCATCGCGCCTTGCTGCGCGGTGACGCCGCTCGGTGCCAGCTCGCGGTCGAGCAGGCCGCGCAGCAGCGCGCCCTGCACCATCAGCAGACGAAAGGCGCGCACGCACTGCGCCTGCGCCGCGGGCACCCCTTCCAGGGAGGCTTCGAGCCATTGACGATCCGGAGACATATCTAATATATTACCTTTATACCGGCATCCTTGGAAGAGGTCGAGCGTGATTGCCCTGTTGCCGAACTGCGGTTTCCTCTCGGAGACCTCGCGCATGCTGCACATCGCACGGGCGCTGCGCGCGCAAGGCGTGGCCGCCTGCATCGCCACCCACGGCGGGCCCTATACGCGCGTGCTGGACGAGGCGGGCGAGCGCTACACGCTGCTCGAGCCGCACTTCGACGCCGCACGCAGCGCGCAGTACCTGCGCGACCTGATCCAGATCGGTCGCCCGGGGGTTCGGATACAGGCCCCCGAGGAGGTGCGCCGCAGCGTCGCCGCGGAGGCCGAGTTCCTGCGCAGGCAGGCTGCCGTGGCGGTGGTGATCGGCTTCACGCTCACCGCCTATCTCTCGTCGCGCGTCGTGGGCATCCCGCTCGTGGCCTCGCACGGAGCGTCTTACGTACCGCCGATGTTCGAGCGCGGGCGCGCGCCGGCACCCACGACGATGCCCATCCCGGGCACCGAGTGGTTGCCCGCCTGGCTCAAGCGCAAACTGGCCAACGGCGGCCCGATGCGGCTGACGGACCCGGTGCGCTTCCTCAACGACGTGGCCGCCGAGCTGGGCGTCGAACCGGTGCCATCGCTGGCGGCGCTGATGCTCGGCGACCTCACGCTCGTCACCGACACGCCCGAGGTGCTGGGCATCTCCGCCGCCGACCTGGCCGCGTGGAAGCCGCAGCGTCCGCAGGCCTATCGCACCGGTACGCGCCTGGTGGCCACGGGCCCCCTGTTCGCCCGGCTCGACGTGCCGGTGCCGCCTGCCGTCGAACCCTTCCTCGACGGATCTGAGCCCACGGCCCTGGTGGTGCTGTCGTCGGCCACGCCGCAGATGCTGCGCGCCGCGGTGCGTCGCGTGCGCGCGGCCGGGCCGCGCGTCGTCGTCGGCGCGACGATCCACGATTTCGGCCCGAACGACGATCCGGGCATCGTGATCGCGGGCCTGCTGCCCAACCACAGGGTGATGCCGCGCGTGCACGTCGCCGTGACGATGGGCGGACAGGGCAGCGTGCAGACGGCCATGGCCAGCGGCACGCCGGTCATCGGCATTCCGCTGCATCCCGAGCAGGAGCTCAACGTCGATCTCGCCGCGCGCCACGGCGCAGGCCTCGCGGTGGCGCCGCGGCACGTGGATACGCCGCGTCTCACCGAGGTGGTTCGCCGCGTGCTGCGCGAACCGAGCTTTGCGCAGGGTGCGGCGAAGGTCCAGGGCTGGTACGCGGGTGTGGACGGGGCGGGCTGCGCCGCGCGCGCGATCTGCACGTGGTTGTCGGATCGCGCGGATCGCGCCAGCGCACCACAAGCCGCCATGGCAGCCTGAGCCGTCGACCCACCCTGCTGCACAGGCGCCCCGGGCGCTACCCGCGCGGATGATGCTTCGCGTGCAGCTGCCGCAGCCGCTCGCGCGCCACGTGCGTGTAGATCGTCGTCGTGGCGATGTCGGCGTGCCCGAGCAGCATCTGCACGGCGCGCAGGTCGGCGCCGTGGTTCAGCAGGTGCGTCGCGAAGGCGTGGCGCAGCGTGTGCGGCGTCAGCGGCGCGGTGATGCCGGCGACGACGGCGTAGCGCTTCACGAGCTTCCAGAACATCTGCCGCGTCATGGCGCTGCCGCGCCGCGTGACGAAGAGCGCCTCGCTGCTGCGCACCTTGCCACCGCCGCCGCGCACCCCCAGCAGCGCCGGCCGGCCCTCGGCGAGCCAGCGCGTCAGCCAGGCATGCGCCTCCTCGCCGAAGGGCACGAGGCGCTCGCGCGCGCCCTTGCCGAGCACGCGCAGCACCCCTTCGGAGAGGCTGAGGTGCACGAGCTTGGACTCGACGAGCTCGCTCACGCGCAGGCCGCTGGCATACATCAGCTCCAGCATCGCGCGGTCGCGTTGGCCGAGCGGGGTGTCGGTGTCGGGCGCGGCGAGCAGCGCCTCGACCTGCGCTTCCGACAGCGTCTTCGGCACGCGCAGCGGCTGCCGGGCGGCGAGCAGCTCCAGCGTCGGGTCGGCCGCCACGCGGCGCTCGCGCAGCGCCCAGCGGAAGTAGCGCCGGAAGACCGTCAGCCGCCGGTTGGCGGTGGTGGCGCGGCTGCTCGCGTGGCGCGCGGCGATGTAGCCCTGCAGGTCGACCTTGGCGCAATCGTCGAGTGTGCGCCGCGCGTTCTCGGCCAGCCATGCCGCCAAGAGCGCCAGGTCGCGCCGGTAGGCCGCCAGCGTCAGCTGCGACAGCCCGTCCTCGACCCACAGGGCATCGACGAAGCGGTCGATGCTCTCCTGGCTGCGCGCGAGGACGGCGGCGGCGCTCAACGCGGCGGCAGGCGCGGTGCGGAGCTCACTCCAGCGTCAGCTTCTGCTTCACGACGACGCCCCTGTAGACCTCGAGCTCGGCCTTGATCTGCGCGGCGAACTGCGCCGGCGTGTTGCCGACGATGAGCGAGCCGGTGTCCTCGATGCGCTTCTTGATGGTGACGTCGCCGAGCGCCTTGGCCACCGCCTGGCTCACCTTGTCCACCACCTCCTTCGGCGTGCCCTTGGGCGCGAGCACGCCGTAGTAGGCCATGCGGTTCACCGCCTCCAGCCCGACCTCCTTGAAGGTGGGCACGTTGGGCAGCACCGACAGCCGCTGCGGCGCGGCCACGACCAGCGGCACGAGGCGGCCGTCCTTGATGAAGGGCAGCGCCGAGGGCAGGTTGTCGAAGATGATCGGCACCTGTCCGGCCACCGTGTCGTTGAGCGCCGGGCCAGCGCCGCGGTAGGGGATGTGCGTCATGAACACACCGGCCAGGCTCTTGAAGAGCTCGGTCTGAAGGTGGCCGATGCCGCCGGTGCCCGAGCTCGCATAGCTGTACTTGCCCGGGTTCTTCTTCAGCGTCTCGAGGAAGGTCTTGTAGTCCTTGGCCGGGAAGCTCGGGTGCACGGCGATGACGTTGGGCGTCGCCGCGATGTTGATGATGGGCACGAAGTCGGTGAGCGGGTCGTAGCCGATCTTCGGGTTGATGGCCGGGTTGGCCGCCGTCGTGGAGACGGTGGCCATGCCGAGCACGTGGCCGTCGGGCGGCGCCTTGATCATCTCGAGCGCGCCGATCGAGCCGCCGCCGCCGGCCTTGTTCTCCACGATCACCTGCTGGCCGAGCGAGGCCGAGACCGCCGGCGCGACGATGCGCGCGACGATGTCGGTGGTGCCGCCGGGCGCGAAGGGCACGATCAGCCGCACCGGCTTCGTCGGGTAGCCCTGCGCCCAGGCGGCGGCGGAGGCCACGAGAGCGGCGGCGGCAAATGCCGCCGTGCGGTGAGCGCGGCGCTGCGGAAGCGTTCGACCAAACATGGACGTTCTCCTTTTCGGGTGAGAGGGGAAGCGAGGGGGAAGTGAAGGGGGATGTGGAGGGGCGACAAGCGGGCCGGGCCGGGCCGCACCGCACGGCCGTCAGACCGGCGGCAGACCGAGCAGGCCGCTCTTGAGCTTCTTGTGGTACGGATGGTCGCCGACGAACGAGCGCAGCACGGCGACGTAGAAGTCGTTGCCGGCGATCGGCTCGCCGCGCACCTGGCCATTGAGCTGCAGCACGGTGCCAAGCGCCGGATCGAAGTCGATGTCGACGGCGTCGCCCTTCTTCAGCGACCCGGCCGACTGCATGACCTCGAACATGCGCGCCAGGCGCGGGCGCAGCGCTTCGACGTCGGTGCCGCTGTTGCGCAGCACGCCCTTGTCGAAGCCCTTGGCCAGTTCGAGGGCCGGCGCGTTGACGAGAAGCACGAGCCGCACGCGCTTCGGCCCGGCCTGCTCGAGCACCTCGGGCGCGGTGCGCGCGCGCCGCGGCAGGTAGAGCGCCGCCACGTAGGCCTTGAACCAGCCCGCGGCGCGCAGGCCGGTGCCGTTGAGCACGAGCTCGCGGCCGGCGAGCGTGATGCGGTCGTCGAACTGCACGCCTTCGAAGGTGGCGGCACCGGCGCGCGCGCATCCGAAGACGGCCAGCGTGAGGCCGGCGGCGCGCAGCCAGCCGCGGCGGTTCGAGGCGGGCCGGGAGGCGGGGGCATGGTCGGGCATCGGGCCGGATTGTCTTTGAACTCGGCACGGCGGCATCGGCGGCACGGGCGGCGCACCTGGCATGGGAGACCGGCAGGCAGACCGGCAGGCGAACAGAGGCTGGCAGACTCCGGGCCCATGCCCGTGGCGCTGCTGCTCGTCCCCGACTTCCTGCTCATCGCTGCCGGCTGGTTCATCTGCCGCCACACGGTCCTCGACCGCCCGGTCTGGGACGGCGCCGAGCGGCTCGTCTACCACGTGCTGTTCCCCGCCCTGCTCTTCGAGGCCATCGTGCGCAACCCGCTGCAGCCCGGCGCGGCAGCACCGCTGGCCGCCGCCGCCTTCGGCCTCACCGCGGTGGGCGTGGTGCTGGCGCTGGCGCTCGGGGCCTGGCCCGGTGTGGACGCGCGCGCGCATGCCTCGGCGGCGCAGACGGCCTTCCGCTTCAACTCCTACATCGCGCTGGCCCTGGCGGCGCGCCTCGGGGGCGCCGAGGCGCTGGCGGGCATGGCGCTCGCCATCTCGGTGTGCGTGCCCTTGTGCAACGTGGCCGCCGTGTGGCCGCTCACGCGCCTGGCCGGCCGCGGCGGCCACGGCTACCTGCGCGAGCTGGCGCGCAACCCGCTCATCATCGCCACCGTCGCCGGGCTCGCCTGCAATGCGCTCGGGCTGCGGCTGCCGGAGTGGCTCGCGATCACGCTCTCGCGCATGGGCGCGGCAGCACTGCCGCTCGGGCTGATGGCGGTGGGCGCCGGGCTCACGCTCGGCGCGCTGCGCGAGGCACCGCGGCTGGCGGCGGCGCTCCTGACGATCCGCCACGCCGTGCTGCCGGCCCTCGCGCTGGCGCTCGTGCTTGCGGCCGGCTTCGCGCCCGCGCAGCAGTCGCTGCTGGTCACCTTCGCCTCGCTGCCCACCGCTTCGAGCGCTTATGTGCTGGCGGTCCGGCTGGGCGGGCACGGGGCCTACGTGGCCGGCATGGTGACGGTGTCGACGCTGCTCGCGATGCTCGGGCTGCCGCTGTCGCTTTCGGCGCTGGCCTGGCTGCGCGGCTGAGCCTGCGCGCCGCGACGCCGTCACGAATCGCCCTGGGGCGGCGGCGCTGCCTCGTTGCCTCGTTGCCTCGCGCTCGTTCAGGCGGCCTGCGCCAACGCCCAGTCGATGTGCTCGCGCACGAGGTCGTCGGCGCCCTCGCGCGCGGCGGCGAGCGCCGCGGCGACTGCGGCGGCGGCCGCGGCATCCCCACCGGCGCGCAGGGCGTTGCCCAGCGCCACCGCCAGGTTGCGACGCCAGCGCGCATAGCCGACGCGGCGGATGGCGCTGCCCTCGGTGCGGCGCAGGAACTCGCCTTCGTCCCAGGCCCACAGCGCCAGCAAGGTGGCGCTGCCCAGGCCGTGGCGCTCGTCGAAGTCGGGCAAGGCGCTGCGCCGGGCGTACTTGTTCCACGGGCAGACGAGCTGGCAGTCGTCGCAGCCGTAGATGCGGTTGCCGATGGCGGCGCGCCACTCGAGCGGGATGGCGCCGTGCAGCTCGATCGTCAGGTAGCTGATGCAGCGGCGCGCATCGAGCCGGTACGGTGCCACGATGGCACCGGTGGGGCAGGCGTCGAGGCAGGCGGTGCAGGCACCGCAGTGCTCGCTCGCAGGCGCGTCGAGCGACAGCGCGAGGTCGACGAAGATCTCGCCGAGGAAGAATGTCGAGCCGCCGTCGCGCGCCAGCGCCAGCGTGTGCTTGCCTCGCCAGCCGAGGCCGGTGCGCGTGGCCAGTTCCACCTCGAGCACCGGGGCCGAGTCGGTGAAGACACGGTGGCCGAACGGCCCCACTTCGTCGGCGAGACGGTCGGCCAGCTGCTGCAGGCGCTGGCGCAGCACCTTGTGATAGTCGCGGCCGCGGGCGTAGACGGAGATCACCGCTTCGCCCGCCGCCGCCTTCTCGACGCGCGCGCGCTCGCGCGCCACCCACTCGGCGGGTGCATCGCGGGGCAGGTAGTCCATGCGCGCCGTGATCACGCTCGCCGTGCCCGGCACGAGCTCGGCGGGCCGCGCGCGCTTCAGTCCGTGGCGCGCCATGTAGTCCATCGAGCCATGAAAGCCGTTGCTGAGCCACGCCTTCAGCCCGGCCTCCGCGCTCGCGAGCTCGATGCCGGCCACGCCGATCTGGGAGAATCCGCACTCGTGCGCCCAAGCCCGCAGCCGCTCTCGCAGCCCGACAGGGTCGAACCCGGCCAGTTGCCCACGTTGGCCGAGTTGCCCAAGTTGCCCGTCACTGCGCGTGGGGAGGGAGGCGGTTCGCATCGCGACGACATGATGGCACCGTCGCCGGCGCGTGAATGGCAGTGGTCCGACGAAGCGGCCTGCGCGGCCTGTGCCGCCGCCCTCGCCACCCGTCTGGCCGCCTGCCGGGCCGCCGACGCCGCGGGCGCCGACGTGGCCATCGAGCTGCACGGCCCGCTCGGTGCCGGCAAGACCACCTTCGTGCGCCACCTGCTGCGCGCACTCGGCGTGCGCGGGCGCATCAAGAGCCCGACGTACACCATCGTCGAGCCCTACCACGTCGACACCGAGGCCGACAACGACGCGGGCGGAGGCGAGGGCGCGGGGGGCACTGGTCAGGGCGCAAGTCGGGACAGAGATCGGGGCGCAAGTCGGGGCACCGGCGGCCTCGACATCTCGCACTTCGACTTCTACCGCTTCGCCGATGCGCGCGAGCTCGTCGACGCCGGCCTGCGCGAGACCTTCGCGGCGCCGGGGCTGAAGCTGGTGGAGTGGCCGGCGCACGCCGCCGCCTGGCTGCCGCCGGCCGACCTGCGCCTCGAGATCGAGCCGCAGGCCGACGAGAGCCGCCGCGTGCGCGTGCGGGCGCTCACGCCACGCGGCGTTGCGCTGCTCGGATGACCGATGCCCTGATGCCGCAGCCGGCCGTGCGCCGCCGCCGCTCGCTGCTGCTGGCGGCCGGGCCGGTGGTGCTCTCGTTCAGCGGCTTCAGTGGCTTCAGTGGCGTCAGCGGCTTCAGCGAAGCAAGGGCGGCGACGGCGCCGCAGGCGTCCGGTGGCGCCGGCGGCAACGCCACAGTCGTCGCCGTACGGCTGTGGCCGGCGCGCGAGTACACGCGCATCACGATCGAGTCGGACCGCGCGCTCTCGGCGCGCCACAGCCTCGTCGACGCACCGCAGCGCCTGACCGTCGACCTCGAGGGCCTCGAGCTCGACGCGGCGCTGCGCGAGCTGGTCGGCCAGGTGCGCCCCGACGACCCTTTCATCCAGGGCGTGCGCGCCGGCCAGTACCAGCCGCGCGTCGTGCGCATCGTCTTCGACCTCAAGCAGGCGGTGCGCCCCGAGCAGTTCGCGCTGCTGCCGGTGGCGCCCTACCAGCACCGGCTCATCTTCGACCTCTATCCGACCGAGGAGCGCGACCCGCTGCTGGCGCTCGTTCGCGAGCGCGAGGAGGCCAACGAGCGCGCGGCGCGCGCCGTGCGCGACTCGTTGTCGGATTTCATCGCCGGCATCGAAGGGCGGCGCAACGGGGTGGCCGGCGGCGCCTCGGCGCCGAGCTCCGGCACATCGCCGGCGCTGCCGCCTCGCGCGCCCGCGCCCACGGCCCCGGCGCCGGTGCCGATGACGCCCGCGCCACCGCGACCGCCCGCGCCGCCCACCGCCGCCGAGCGCCAGCGCGTCGAGCGCCTGATCATCGTCGCCATCGACCCCGGCCACGGCGGCGAGGACCCCGGCGCCATCGGCCCCACCGGCCTGCGCGAGAAGGACGTGGTGCTCGCGCTCGCGCTCGAGCTGCGCGAACGCCTGAACGCGGTGAGCGGCATGCGCGCGATGCTGACGCGCGAGAGCGACCACTTCGTGCCGCTGTGGGACCGCGTACGCAAGGCCAGGCGCGTGCAGGCCGACCTCTTCGTGAGCCTGCATGCCGACGCCTTCATGCGCCGCGAGGCGCGCGGCGCCAGCGTCTTCGCGCTCTCCACGCGCGGCGCCAGCAGCGCCGCCGCGCGCTGGATGGCCGAACGCGAGAATGCCGCCGACCAGGTGGGCGGCGTCAACGTCGGCTCGGTGCGCGACCCGCTGATCCTGCAGACCATGCTGGACATGAGCACGACGGCGCAGATCAAGGACAGCCTCGTGCTCGGCCGCGAGGTGCTCGGCCGCCTCGACCGCGTCGGCGAGTTGCACAAGGCGGAGGTCGAGCAGGCCGGCTTCGCGGTGCTGAAGGCGCCGGACATCCCGAGCATCCTGATCGAGACGGCCTTCATCTCCAACCCGCAGGAGGAGAAGCGGCTGCGCGACCCGGCCTACCGCACGCGGCTGGCGGGGGCCATCGCCTCGGGCATCCGCCGCTACTTCGCCAAGAGGCCCCCGGTGGCGAGGACGCGGCAGCTGGGGTGACGCGTGCGCCGGCCGGTTCCTGACGCTGCGCCGGGCGGCCTCACCGCGCCCGCAGCACCAGCGCGATGGCGCTCACCATCAACGCCACCGACGCCCAGTCCTGCCAGTGCAGCACCTCGCCGAGGAAGAAGGCGCCGCTGAACACGCCCAGCACCGGGATCATCATGACGCTGATGCTCGAGGCCACCGGCGGCAGCGTCTTCGCCAGGTACAGCCACGCCGCCTGCGAGAAGCCGAAGATCACGACGGCGTTGAACGCCACCGCGCCCGCCACCGGCAGGTCGGGCACGCGCCAGCGCGAACCCTCGACGACGGCGGCGAGCACCGACATCACCACGGCGCAGGTCACCGTCATCCAGAAGACGATGGCCAGCAGCGGCACCGGCACCGTCGAACGGCGCAGCATGTGCGTGCCGAGCGCCCACACCGCCGCCGCGCCGACGACCGCCGCCGCCGCCCAGGGCGCGCCGGCCAGGCTCGAGAATTCCTCCGACAGCAGCAGCAACACGCCGAGCCCGGCGGCGGCCACGCCGAGCCACTGGCGCCGCGCGAGCCGCTCGCCGTAGACGAAGGCCCCCACCAGCGCCGCGAAGATGGGCATCGTGTAGCCGAGGATCGCCGAACGGCCCGAGCTCAGCGCCTGCACGCCGAAGATGATGACGACGTGCCAGACGAGCATGTTCGGGCCGGTGAGCCGCGCCACCGCAGGCCAGTGCGCGCGCGGGATCGCCAGCGGCACCTTCAGCACGCGCAGCGCCAGCCACAGCACCGGCAGCCCGAGCACCATCGACAGGGAGCGGAAGGTGAGCGGCGGATAGGCGCTCGGCGCCGAGGGCAGGCCGCTCACGCCGACCTTCATGATCGGCCAGTTGATGCCCCAGGTCAGCGTCAGCAGCACCAGCACGACGAGCTGGCGGCGGGTCAGGCGCACGCCTCGTCGCTCAGCCGCGCGTCATGTGCGCTTCAGCAGGCGGGCCGCGTCGAGCGCGAAGTAGCTGAGCACGCCGTCGGCGCCGGCGCGCCTGAACGCCAGCAGCGACTCCATCATCACCGCGTCGTGCTCGAGCCAGCCGTTGGCGGACGCCGCCTTCAGCATCGAATACTCGCCGCTCACCTGGTAGGCGAAGGTCGGCATGCGGAACTCGTCCTTCACGCGGCGCACGATGTCCAGGTACGGCATGCCGGGCTTGACCATCACCATGTCGGCGCCTTCGGCGATGTCGAGCGCCACCTCGCGCAGCGCCTCGTCGGAGTTGCCGGGGTCCATCTGGTAGACCTTCTTGTCGGCCTGGCCGAGATTCTTCGCCGAGCCCACGGCTTCGCGGAAGGGGCCGTAGAAGGCGCTCGCGTACTTGGCGCTGTAGGCCATGATGCGCGTGTGGATCGCGCCATGCGCTTCGAGCGCGGCGCGGATGGCGCCGATGCGGCCGTCCATCATGTCGCTCGGCGCGACGATGTCGACACCGGCCTCGGCCTGCACGAGCGCCTGCTTGGTGAGCACGGCCACCGTCTCGTCGTTGAGGATGTAGCCCTGCTCGCCCGGGCGGTCGTCGAGCAGGCCGTCCTGGCCGTGGCTGGTGTAGGGGTCGAGCGCCACGTCGGTGAGCAGGCCGAGCTTCGGGAAGCGCTTCTTGAGCTCGCGCACCGCGCGCGGCACCAGGCCTTCGGGGTTGAGCGCCTCCCGGCCGTCGGGCGACTTGAGCGAGGGCTCGAGCACCGGGAACAGCGCCATCACCGGCACGCCGAGCGCCAGGCACTCCTCGGCCACCTCGAACAGCCCGTCGACGCTGCGCCGGCTGACGCCGGGCATGCTCGCCACCGCCTGCTGCTGGCGCTGCCCCTCGAGCACGAAGACGGGCAGGATGAAGTCCTCCGGCGCCAGCCGATGTTCGCGCACCAGCGCCCGCGTGAAGGCGTCGCGGCGCAGCCGGCGCGGCCGATTGGCGGGGTAAGGGGGTAGGGTATTCACTGGCGGGCCTTCAGATTCGCTTCTGACCTACGCGGGCACCGTCGCGGAAACGCCGCAGGGGCCGCATTCGGGGGGTGCGCCGACGCGGGGTGGACCGGTGGCGCTCGGGAAATCCTACTGCTAAACTGGTTTTCGAACGGTGGCCGCAAGGTTGCTGTTCCCTGCTTTTCCTCCCTGAGCAGGTGCCTTAGCGTGATGACAGCGATAAGGCTTGCCGGCCCCAGCCTCGTGCTGGGGCCTCTTTTTTTGCCCCGCAATAATCGCCGGATGACTTCATCGGCGTACTTGTGGGTCAAGGCCTTCCACATCGTCTTCGTCGCGAGCTGGTTCGCGGGCCTGTTCTACCTGCCGCGGCTGTTCGTCAACCTCGCCGAGGTCAGCGCCGACAGCCACGCCGAGCGCGAGCGCCTGTTGATGATGGCGCGCCGGCTGTACCGCTTCGCGGGCCTGTTGATGATTCCGGCGCTGGTACTCGGGCTCGTGCTGTGGCTGGGCTACGGTGTCGGGCGCGGGCCGGGCAGCGGCTGGATGCATGCCAAGCTCGTGCTCGTGCTCGGCGCGATCGGCTACCACCATGCCTGCCGGCGGCTGCTGCGCGACTTCGAGCAGCTGCGCAGCCGGCGCAGCTCGCGCTGGTACCGCATCTTCAACGAGGTCACGGTGCTGCTGTTCGCGGCCACCGTGGTGCTCGTCGTCGTCAAGCCGTTCTAGCCCCTGTCCAGCTGAACAGGCCCCAGCCGTCCTGATCCCGGGAGCCCCTGCGTTGGCCAGCCGTCGCTCCACCGCCACCGTGCTGGCGATGGCCTATGCGGCGCTCGTCGTGTACGCGAGCCTCTATCCCTTCGATGGCTGGCGCTGGCCCACCAACGCGGCGTGGAAGGACCTGTTCATCGTGCCCTGGATGCCCTGGGGTGACGAGTTCGACCTGTGGTCGAACCTGCTCGGTTACGTGCCCTTCGGCCTGCTGCTGGCCATCGGCCGGCTGCGCTCGGGTTCGCGCCTTGCTGTCGCGATGGGCGTGGCGGTGCTCGTGCCGGTGGCGTTCTCGTACGGGCTCGAGGTGCTGCAGACGACGCTGCCGACGCGCCACCCCTCGCTGAAGGACCTGCTGATGAACAGCGTCGGCGGCGGCATCGGTGCGCTGCTGGCGCTGGCGATGCACCGCCTGGGCCTCGTCGACGGCTGGCACGCACTGCGCCAGCGCTGGTTCGAGCGCGAAGGCGCAGGTGCGCTGGCGCTGCTGGCGCTGTGGCCCGTGGGCCTGCTGTTCCCGGCACCGGCGCCGCTCGGCCTCGGGCAGATCGGCGGCGGGCGCCTGCTCGACGCCGTCTCCGCCTGGTTCGAGGGCCTGCCGCTCTCCGAGGCGGCGCGCGAGGTGATCTCGCCGTCGCCCGCCACCACGGCGGCGGCCGCGGCGGCGGCTTCGGTGGGCCTGTCGCCGCTGGCCGAGGTGCTGATCGTCGCGCTCGGCCTGCTCGCACCCTGCGTGGTCGCCTTCAGCGTCGTCGCGCCGGGCTGGCGGCGGCTGGCCATGGCCTGCGGCGCGCTCCTGTTGGCCGCCATCGGCATGACCCTGTCGACGGCGCTGAACTTCGGGCCGCGGCACGCCCTCGCCTGGATCACGCCGTGGGCCGGCCCGGCCGTCGGCCTGGCCGCGCTGGGCGTGCTCGCGCTGGCGCCGATGCCGCGCGCCGTCGTGCTCGGTGTCGGGCTCATGGTGCTCACCGGGCTCGTCGTCGGCGTGGCGCAGGCACCCGCCGATCCGTACTTCGCGCAGAGCCTGCAGGCCTGGGAGCAGGGGCGCTTCGTGCACTTCCACGGCCTCGCGCAGTGGATCGGATGGTTGTGGCCCTACGCGGCCATCGCCTGGATGCTGTCGCGCCTGGCGGCCAGGACCTGAGGGCACCCGATGGCGGACGCGAAGGGCCGCACGGCCCGCGCTTCGTGCGCGGCGGGTCCGGCCTCCGGAGCCACCCCGGCGCGCAGGCGGTCGCGACCCCCTCCCTACAATGACGCTCGATGAGCTACTACAAGCATCACCTCTTCTTCTGCCTGAACCAGCGCGGCAACGGCGAGGCCTGCTGCGCCGACCACGATGCACAGGCCGCCTTCGATCACTGCAAGTCCCGCGTGAAGTCACTCGGCCTCGCCGGCCCCGGCGGCGTGCGCGTCAACAAGGCCGGCTGCCTCGACCGCTGCGCCGGCGGGCCGGTGGCCGTCGTCTACCCCGAGGAGACCTGGTACACCTACCTCGACCGGGCCGACCTCGACGAGATCGTCGACTCGCACCTGCGCGACGGCAAGGTCGTCGAGCGGCTGCTGCTGCCGCCGAGCGTCGGGCGCTGAGGCGCCGGCGCTCCGCACGTCGGCCTGCACTTCGGCCCACGCCCGCACCCTCCCTCCCGATGCCTCCGAACACCGAGCGGCTCGTCGTGGCCGGCCCCGCGGGCCCGCTGGAGTGCGCCGTCGATGCGCCCGGCCCGCATGCCAGCTCGGCCGCGCGCGGCCTGGTCGTGCTGTGCCACCCGCATCCGCTGCATGGCGGCACGATGGACAACAAGGTCGTGATGACGCTCGCGCGCACCTTCGTGCAGCTCGGCTGGCGCTGCGTGCGCTTCAACTTCCGCGGCGTCGGCGGCTCGGGCGGCGCATGGGACGAGGGCCGCGGCGAGGTCGACGACGCGCTCGCCGTCATCGCCGCGCAGCGTGCCCCGGGGCAGGCACTCGTGCTCGGCGGCTTCTCGTTCGGCGGCTACGTCGCCACGCAGGCGGCGGCGCGCCTGGCAGCGGCCGGCGACGCCACGCGGGCCACGCGCCTCGTGCTCGTCGCGCCAGCGGCCGGCAACTTCGCGCTCGCGCCGGTGCCCGCCGACACGCTCGTCGTGCATGGCGAGGCCGACGACGTGGTGCCGCTCGCGGCCGTGCTCGACTGGGCCCGCCCGCAGGCGCTGCCCATCACGCTCGTGCCGGGCACGGGGCACTTCTTCCACGGCCAGCTCACGCTGCTCAAGCAGATCGTCGGCGCGGCCTTCGCCTGATCAAGCTCTCCCGATGATGAAACGGTTCGTCCGCCGGGCGCTCGCGCCCTTGCTCGCGCACTTGCTCGCTTGTGCCGTCGCCCTCGCCTGCGGCCTCGCCGCGGCCGAGCCGCGCCCGCAGCCGCCCGAGGTGGCGGCGCGCCAGTACATCCTCGTCGACCTGACGAGCCAGCAGGTGCTGGCCGAGTCCGCCGCCGACCAGCGCGCCGAGCCGGCTTCGCTGACCAAGCTGATGACGGCCTACCTCGTCTTCAACGCCATCCGCGACAGGAAGCTCACGCTCGAGCAGACGCTGCCGGTCAGCGTGCGCGCCTGGAACGAGCGCGGGTCGGGCCGCAAGGGCGGTGCCTCGCTGATGTTCATCGACCCGAAGATGACGCCGCATGTCGACGAGCTGCTGCACGGCCTCATCGTGCACAGCGGCAACGACGCCGCGGTGGCGCTCGCCGAAGGCGTGGCCGGCTCGGTGGAGGCCTTCGTCGCGGCGATGACGCGCCAGGCCGAGGCCTGGGGCCTGAAGAACACGCAGTTCCGCAACGTCACCGGCGTCACCGAGCCCAGCCACTACAGCAGTGCGCGCGACGTCGCCTTCGTGGCCGCCAAGATCATCACCGAGCACCCCACGCTGTTTCCGATCTACCGCGTCAAGAGCTACACCTTCAACGGCATCAAGCAGGACAACCGCAACCGGCTGCTCAGCCGCGACGTCACCGTCGACGGCATGAAGACCGGTCGCACCGACGCCGCAGGCTGGTGCCTGGTGGCCACCGCGGTGCGCGACACGCCGGCCGGCAAGCGGCGGCTGCTCTCCGTGGTGCTCGGCGCCGCCTCCGACGAGGGGCGCGCCGGCGAGAGCCACAAGCTGCTCAACTGGGGCTACACCGCCTGGGACGCGGTGAAGCTGTTCGAGCCCGGCCAGGCCCTGGCCACGGTGCCGGTGTGGAAGGGCGCCGCTTCCGAGGCGCGCTTGGGCGTGGCCGCGCCGCTCGTGGTGAGCGTGCCCAGGGGCGAGGGGGCGCGGCTGCAGCCTTCCCTCACGCGCACCGACCCGCTCGTCGCGCCGCTCGCGGCCGGGCAGGTCGTGGGCACGGTGAAAGTCGCCACCACCGGCGGCACGGCGGTGGCGAGCGTGCCGCTGGTCGCGCTGCAGGAGGTGCCGCTGGCGGGCTGGTTCGGCCGCGCCTGGGACGGCCTGCGGCTGTGGATCAGGTAGGGCTCGCGTTCTCGTTCCGCCCTCGCCCGGCTCCGGGCCCGCTCCAGGGAGGACCCCGGCGCATCGACAGGGGGCGGCGCGCGGCGCGTGCCAGAATGAATCCCGTCATCCGGCGCCCACCATGACCGACTACCTCTGCTTCCTCAACGGCGAGTACCTGCCGCTCAACGAAGCGCGCGTGAGCGTGCTCGACCGCGGCTTCATCTTCGGCGACGGCGTCTACGACGTGGCGCCGGTGTACGGCCGGCGCCTCTTCCGCTTCGACGAGCACATCGCGCGCCTCAACCGCAGCCTCGACAAGGTGCGCATCCCGCAGCCGGCCACGCGCGACCAGTGGCTCGAGCGCTGCCGCAAGCTCGTGGCGGCGCTGGCCGAGAAGACCGGCGCCGAGGACCAGGTCATCTACTTCCAGGTGACACGCGGCGTGGCACCGCGCGACCACGTGATGCCCACGGGCGTCACGCCCACCGTCTTCATGATGTGCACCCCGATGAAGCCGCCGAGCGCCGAGATGCGCCACAAGGGCGTGGCCTGCATCACGGCACGCGACTTCCGCTGGGAGCGCGGCGACATCAAGAGCACGAGCCTGCTCGGCAACGTGCTGGCGCGCCAGATGTCGGCCGACCACGGGGCGATGGAGACGATCATGTTCCGCGACGGCTTCCTCACCGAGGCCTCGGGCAGCAACGTCTGGGTCGTGCACGAAGGGGCCCTGCTCGGCCCACCGAAGAGCGAGCTCGTGCTCGAGGGCATCCGCGTCGAGCTGCTGCGCGAGCTGTGCGAGGACTGCGGCATCGCCTACAACCTGCGCCCCATCCCCGAAGCCGACGTGCAGAGCGCCGACGAGCTGCTGATCAGCTCGGCGACGAAGGAGGTGCTGCCCGTGACCCTGCTCGACAACGAGCCGGTCGGGCACGGTGCGCTGCGCGGCAAGCCCGGCCCCGTGTACGCGCGGCTGCACGAGGCCTACCAGCGTGCCAAGCTGACGATGAGCCTCTGAGAGCTTGTGGCCGACATTCCACCCGACATTCCGCCCGAGAAGAGCCTGATCGAGTACCCGAGCGCCTTCCCGATCAAGGTGATGGGTGCTGCGGTCGCGGGCTTCGAGGCCGCAATGGTGGAGGTGGCCCGGCGCTACGACCCGGGCTTCGACCCCGCCAGCGTCGAGCGCCGGCCGAGCAGCGGCGGCAACTACCTCGGCCTCACGCTCACGGTGACGGCCACGAGCCGCGCGCAGCTCGACGAGCTCTACCGCGCGCTGAGCTCGCACCCGATGGTGAAGGTCGTGCTGTAGGCCGGCCGGGCTGGAGATTCGTTCACAGGCTCTCAGCGGGCGCCGCTCGCCGGCGTCGCAGCCGAGGGCGTCGATGCGGCCGGCCCGGCCGATGCCGCTGGCGCCCCGGCCGCTTCCTCGGCCGCGAGGCGGCCCTCGATCTCGCGCAGCTTCGTCGGCGCCGCCTCGTCACCCCGGCGCGCCGCCTCGCGGTACCAGTGCCGCGCCAGGCGCAGGTCCTTCGCGACGCCTTCGCCGCTTTCGTACATCGAGGCGATCAGGTACTGCGCGCCGACATCGCCGCCCTTGGCCGCTTCGCGGTACCAGTGCGCTGCCGCGGCCGCGTCGTGGCCGCGACCGCGGCCGAGGTAATGCGCGGTGCCCATGGCCACCATCGACTCGACGCTGCCGCGCGCCGCCGCCACCTCGTACCAGTCGTGCGCGGCCGCGAGGTCGCGGCGGCCGAGCTCGCCGCCCTCCAGCGCGCGCCCGAGCGTGAACATCGCGGTGACGAAGCCGGCGCGCGCCGCCCGCAGCAGCCAGCGCTCGGCCTCGGCGGTGCTGGCCTCGGCCACCTCGCCGCGCAGGTGCATGACGCCGAGGTTGTATTGCGCCGCCGGCACGTCGCGCCGGGCGAGCGCGCCGAACTCGCGCGCCGCCTCGCGCAGGCGCCCGGCCTCGTAGTGCGCCACCGCGGCCGCCACGCGCACCTGCACGGCACGCGGCAGCGGCGCGGCCTGCGCGGCGCGGGCGGGCGGCGGCGCCCCGGGAGCGCGCTCCGCCGCGGCGCAGGCGAGCGGCACCGCGGCCCACGGCGCGACGGCCCAGAAGGCAAGGACGGTCCGGACCACCTGGAGGGCGGAAGGCACGGTGCGGCGCGACGGCGACATGGCCCATTCTGAGCGCCCACCGCGTCCACGCACGCCACCCCCCAGCGCATGCCCCCACGCGCGCGTCCCCGGCGCATCCGGGCCCTCCCGCGCGCCGTATGAGCCGGCAACGAGCCCGACGCAGCGAGGATGCATGGCCCTGACCCGCACCCGAGTCCAGGACACACCAGTCTCCGTGAAAACCCTCAGCCCGAACGCGCATCCGGGCTGCTGCGAGCCGCGTATGCCCAAGGTGGTGGCGCTGCCAGCGCGCCCCGGAGGGAGCCTCGATGATTCACCGCGCCGCGCCCGGGCTGCGCCAGCCACCGGCCCCGGCCGCCTCGGCCGGCCGCCGTTTGCCGGCGAGTCTGCCGAACCAGCCGAGTTGGTCGAGTCGACCGAACCGGCCCAGTCGGCCCCCTCGGCCCGGTCAGCCATGACCAGCGCCGCCGTGCGCACGGGCAACGTGCTGCCGCTGCCGGCCCGGCGCGAGCCGGCGCGGCGCTGGGCAGATGCAACCCTCGACGATCGCGCCGATGCCGACGCCACCGGCGCCACCGATGATGCCGGCGCCGCCAACGTCGCCGACGCCGCCGGAGACGAGCCGCAAGAGGCGGCGTTCGACGAAGAGCTGATCGACTTCGACGCCGACGGCGCACCGCAGTCCGCGGATCCTGCGCAGGCCGGGCGGCGCCAAGCGCGCGCCCCGTCCGCGACCGCGAGTGCGGCCGTGGAGCCTGCCGACGACGCCACGATGGCGGCCTGGATCGAGCGCATCGCCCGCCAGGACGAACGCGCGCTCGAGGCGCTCTACGACGCCACCGCCGCGCGCATCAACGGCGTCGTGCTGCGCATCACGCAGCGCGCCGCGCTCGCCGAAGAGGTGCTCGAGGACACGTTCTGGCAGGTGTGGCGCCAGGCGCCGCGCTTCGATGCCGCGCGCGGCCGGCCGATCACCTGGCTGCTGGCGATGGCGCGTTCGCGCGCCATCGATACGCTGCGCCGCGAACAGCGCTTCCAGCACGATGCCTTGCCCGAGGACGATGGCGCCGAGGCCGCCGAGCTGTGCGACGGGCGTGCGCTGCCGCCGCAGGACCTGCTCGAGGCCACGCGCGGCCATGCCCGCGTGCATGCCGCGCTCGCCTCGCTCGAGCCGCGCTCGCGCCAGCTCGTCGGCCTGGCCTTCTTCCGCGGCCTCACGCACGAGGAGATCGCCACGCAGCAGCAGCTGCCGCTCGGCACCGTGAAGTCGCTCATCCGGCGCGCCCTGCAGCAGCTCAAGCGCGTCATGGAGGCCGAACATGCGTGAGCCGGGAACGCATGAGCCGGCCCTGCATGGGCCCGACGTGCATGAGCCGAACGACCTGCGCGACGAGGGCCTCGCGCTGCTGGTGCGTGCCGGGCTGCCGCCGCCGCTCGCGCGGCCAGCCGGTGCGTCCGGTGCATTCGGCGCCCAGGGTGGCCCTTTCGACATTTCCGGCACGGCCGGGTCGCTGGCGCCGCTGCTGCAGGCCGTGGCTGCGGCGACTGCTCCCGCCCCTTCCGCGTTGCGCCGCCGGCTGCTGCAGCGCGTCGCCGACAGCGCCCGCGGCGCACGCGCGCTGCACACGCAGCGCCATGCCGACACCGTGCCGGCCGCAGTGGCCGCCGGCGTGACGCTGCGCCTGCTGTACCGCGCCGCCACCGCCGGCCGCGCACGGCGGCCCGGCGAGCCCGATGCGGTGGCGCTGGTGGAACTGGCACCCGGCGCTTCGTGGGCCGCGCCCGCGGCCGGCGGCGTCGCGCCCGACGCACTGCGGGGCCTGCAATCCGAATGCCTCGTCCTGCGCGGCAGCGTGCGCGTGGGCAGCGTGCCGCTGCACGTGCACGACTACCACGTGCGGCCCGCCGGCACGCCGGCCGCCGAGTGGTCGAGCGAAGGCGGCGCGCTGCTGTACCTGCGCGAGTCGCAGCCGATGGCCGAGCCGCCCACGCAGCCCGTCGCGCCATCCATGCAGCCCTTCACCCAGCACGCCGACGCCGCTGCGTGGGCCGACTACGCGCCGGGCATCAAGCGTCGCGTCATGTGGCAGCAGGGTGCGCAGGCAGCCATGCTCTATCACGCGCTGCCCGGCGCGGCGGTGCCGCACCACGGCCACGGCCACGACGAGGAGTGCCTGATGCTCGCCGGCGACTTCTTCCTCGACGAAGTGCTGCTGCGCACGGGCGACTACCAGATCGCGCCGGCCGGCACCGAGCACCACCTCGCCAGCACCGACACCGGCGTGTTGATCTACGCCCACGGCGACATCGACCTCGACCTGAAGTGAGAGGTTGAGACCGGCGCCTGATCGCGCGCCGGCGCGCGCAAGGGCAAGCAGTGCGCGGACAGGCGTTCTGCCCGCTGGGCCGCGCTGCGCCCGCCGCGCCGCAGGCGATGGTGTCCAATCGCGCCATGCCTGATTCACCTTCGCGGCCTCGCGCTCCCGGCCGCCCGCCGGCCTCGCCGTCCTTTCCGCCTTTGTCGCCCTCGCCGCGTTCGTCGCCCCCAGGCAGTGACGCCGCCGCCGAGGGCGTGCGCATCTCCAAGCTCATCACCGAGCGCGGCCTGGCTTCGCGCCGCGAGGCCGACGAATGGATCGCCGCGGGCTACGTTCGCGTCGACGGCATGCCGGCCGTGCTCGGCCAGCGTGCCCGGCCCGACGTGGCCATCGAGATCGACGCGCGCGCCCGCCGCATGCAGGCCGAGCGCGTGACGGTGCTGCTGCACAAGCCCGTGGGCTACGTCAGCGGCCAGGCCGAGGACGGCTATGCGCCGGCCGCCTCGCTCTTCGTGCCGGGCAACCGCTGGCGCGAGGACGGCAGCGGCATCGAATTCAACCGCGGCCACCTGCGCGGGCTGGCGCCGGCCGGGCGGCTGGACATCGACTCCACCGGCCTGCTCGTGCTCACGCAGGACGGGCGCATCGCCAAGCTGCTGATCGGCGAGGACCACCGCGTCGAGAAGGAGTACCTCGTGCGCGTGCGCCACGTACGGCCGGGCCCGCTGCCGGCGCACGAGCTCGAGCGCCTGCGCCACGGCCTCGTGCTCGACGGCGTGGCGCTGAAGCCGGCGCGCGTGAGCTGGTCCAACGAGGACCAGCTGCGCTTCGTGCTGCGCGAAGGCCGCAAGCGGCAGATCCGCCGCATGTGCGAGCAGGTCGGCCTCGAGGTGCAGGGCCTCAAGCGCGTGCGCATCGGCTCGGTCGTGCTCGGCGCACTGCCGGTGGGGCAGTGGCGCTATCTCGGGCCGATGGAGCGTTTTTGAGTCCAGGGCCCGGGCCCGCAAAGCCCGGGCCGCGGCGCCCGGCGCGGCGCAGGGCGGGGACCGCGGCTGCTAACCTCGCCGCATGTCTCGCCCACTGTCTCCACGCTTGCCGCTCTCGACGCCGGCGCTTGCCGCCGACAATCCTCCCGTCGCCGTCTCGCTGCCGCTCGGCCGCGCCGCCTTCGCGCTCGCGCTGCTGCTGGGCCTGCAGCCGATCGCCACCGATGTCTACCTGCCGGCACTGCCGCAGCTGACGAAGGCGCTCGCCGCGCCGATGGCGTTGTCGCAGCTGACGATGTCGGCGCTCATCCTCGCCTTCGGCATCGCGCAGCTCGCCTGGGGGCCGGTCGCCGACCGCTTCGGCCGCCGGCCGGTGCTGCTCGCGGGGCTGGCGCTCTTCGCGCTCTGCGGCTTCGGCAGCGCCCTCGCGCCGAGGGTCGAGGTACTCATCGGCTGGCGCGCGCTGCAAGGCGTGGCGCTCGCCTCGGCCGTGGTGTGCGCGCGCGCGATGGTGCGCGACCTCTACGAGCCGGTGAACGGTGCGCGCGTGATGTCGCTGGCCATGTCGGGCCTCGCCGTCATCGCCATCGGCGGGCCGACGCTCGGTGGCGCCGTGGCCGCCGCCTTCGGCTGGCGCGGCACGCTCGTGCTCGTCGGGCTGGCCGGGCTCGCGGCCCTCGCCTACGTGGGCTGGCAACTGCCCGAGACGGTGCGCCGGCGCAACCCGGCGGCCACGCATGCCGGGCCGCTCGCGCGCAACTGGTCGGCGATGCTGCGGCATCCGGTCTTCCGCGCCTGGACCTTGCTCATCGCCTGCACCTACGGCGGCCTGTTCACGATCCTCGCCGCTTCGCCCTTCGTCTACATCGAGGTGCTGGGCCTGTCCAGCGCCGCCTACGGGCTCACGCTCGCATGGGGCGGCGGCGTCTACCTCATCTCCACGTTCGTCGGCCGGCGTTGGATCCATCGTCACGGCATGGCCGGTGCGGTGACGCGTGGCGCCGCCTTCACGCTCGCCGGTGGCGCACTGGCGCTGGTGGCCACGCGCGTCGAAAGCGGCGCGCTGTGGTGGCTGCTGGCGGCGCATGGCCTGTACTCGTTCGGGCACGGCATGCATCAGCCTTGCGGACAGGCCGGCGCGGTCGGGCCCTTCCCGCAGGCCGCGGGGGCCGCGTCGGCGCTGGCCGGCTTCGTGCTCGCCATCGTCGCCTTCGCCATCGGCCTGGCGCTCGGCGCGGCGCTCGACGGCACGGTGCGGCCGCTCGCCTACGGCATCGCCTTCTGGGCCGCGGCGACGGCTGCGGTGGCGTGGACGCTCGTGCGTCGCCATGTCGCGCAGTGATCCTGCCGCGCGCGGCGACCGCAGCGCCGACGCCGATACCGACACCGACACCCCGCTGCTCGGCCTGTGCCTCGCCGGGCCCACCGGCGCGGGCAAGACGGCCGTGGCGCTCGCCTTCGCGCGCGCGCTCGCCGAAGAACGCGGGCAAGGCCGAGAGGGCTTGCAGCACGGCCGCGCCGGCACGGCCGTGGAGATCATCAGCGTCGACTCGGCCGCGGTCTATCGCGGCATGGACGTCGGCACCGCCAAGCCGAGCGCGGCCGAGCGTGCCGAGGTGCCGCACCACCTCATCGACATCCTCGACCCGCGCGAGGCCTACTCGGCGGCCGCCTTCGCCCAGGATGCGCGGCGCATCGCGGGCGAGATCCGCGCGCGCGGGCGCCTGCCGCTGCTTGTCGGCGGCACGATGCTCTACTTCAAGGCGCTGCGCGAGGGCCTCGACGCGATGCCCGCCGCCGACCCCGCGCTGCGCGCCGCGCTCGATGCCGAAGCCGCCGCGCGTGGCTGGCCGGCGTTGCACGCCGAGCTCGCGCGCGTCGACCCCGTCACGGCCGCGCGCCTCGCGCCGCACGACTCGCAGCGCATCCAGCGCGCGCTCGAGGTCTGGCGCACGAGTGGGCGCACGTTGTCCGACTGGCAGGCGCGCGGGCACCGGCACGGCCAGCCCGCCAGCGACCCGGCGCGGCCGGACTCGACATCAGCGGACCCGACATCAGCGGACCCGACGGCAGCGGACCCGACGGCAGCGGACACGGCCTTGCCGGGCACGACGTCGCCGAACACGCGCGCCGACGATCGCCGGCGCTGGCCGCTCGTCTCGCTCGAGCCCGCTTCGCGTGCCTGGCTGCACGAGCGCATCGCGCGGCGCTTCGCGGCCATGCTCGAGCAGGGTCTGCTCGACGAGGTGCGCGCACTGCGCGCACGCGGCGACCTGCATGCGGGCTTGCCTTCGATGCGCTGCGTCGGTTATCGCCAGGCCTGGGCCGCGCTCGACAGCGGTCGCCTGACCGATCTCGCGAGCACCGGCGCAGCCGCGACGCGCCAGCTCGCGAAACGGCAACTCACCTGGTTGCGTTCGATGCCCGACCGGCATGTCGTGCCATGCGATGCGTGCGCCGGTCCGCATGCGGCCGACGCACTCGCGCAGGGCGTGGCCGCCCTGCGGCGGGCCGCGCAAGCGGGCGGCGGTGCCGCGCGCGCACCATGAGCTCGCCGCGGATGCGCGCGGCCACAGGTGGTAACGAAATTGCATGCGTGTGCGCGATGGGCGAATGCCGCGGCACCCGGCACGAAGACGCACCGGTGTACCGGCAAGCCCGCATTCGAGGGACCTCGCTGCAACGAGCTCTAGGGTGATGCCCCGGGTCGGGGCCATGACCCTTCGCGATATAGTGCCGCGCCTCGGACCCGGCGCGGCACACCGTGCGGCAAGGGCACGGTACGGCGGGCTCACGAGGCCACCGAAAAGAGACGAGAGCAGTGACCGGTGCCCACCCGCACCGGGACGACTGGAGGAACGGATTGGACTTCGCAGAACAACAGCGCAACCCCGGGCGCCACGCGATGGGCATCGGCATCGTGCTGGCCCTGCACCTGCTTCTGGGCTGGGCGCTCGTCAGCGGGCTCGCGCAGCGCATGGTCGAGGTGATCAAGTCACCGATCGACACCAAGATCATCGACGAGGTCAAGCCGCCGCCGCCGCCGCCGCCCGAGAACCTGCCGCCGCCGCCGAAATTCCAGCCGCCGCCGCCGTCGTACGTGCCGCCGCCCGAAGTCAACGTGGCGCCGCCACCCGTGCCCGCGCCCACCATCACCACGGTGATCACACCGCCGCCACCGGCGCCGGTGGTCATCACGCCGCCGCCGCCCGCCCCGGCGCCGCCGGCTCCGGCACCGCCGGCGCCGCCGCGCGTGGCCGCGCGCCCTGCGGTGCTCAACGTGCAATCGTGCGCGCCGCGCAACGAGGACTACCCCACCGCCGCGCTGCGCGCCGAAGCCACCGGCACGACGCGCATCCGCTTCACCGTCGGGCCCGACGGCAAGGTGGAGAGCTCGCAGATCGTGCGCAGCGCCGGCGGCAGCCGCGAGCACAAGATGCTCGATCGCGTCGCCGCTACCAAGCTCGGCGAATGCACCTTCCGCCCCGGCATCGACGAGAACGGCAAGCCGGTCGGCGGCACGACCGAGGTCGAATTCGTCTGGAAGATCGAGTAGGAGAGCCGGGGCGGCTGTACCGCCCCGGCCCCTTTCTTCACACCCCGTCACCCGCATCTCACGGCGCCACGCGACCAGCTGAACGCGCCCTTGCGCCCCCTTTTGAATGCACCCGGACCCTGGAGGAGCCATGTCGTTGAACCCATCCCACCTGCGCGCGTCGCTGGCCGCGGCCATGATCGCCTTCGTCACCCTCGCGGCCACCGTGCCGCTGCCGGCCTGGGCGCAGGCCGCTCCGGCACCCGAGGCGGCGTCCGCACCTTCGGCGCCGTCGGTGGCGCAGCCGCCGCAGCTCGCCACCTCGGCCAATGCGCCCGCGCCGGCGAAGCCCGTGATCAGCGAGGAAGCCGTCGAGAACCCCTATGGCCTGAAGGCGCTGTGGAACCAGGGCGACTGGGTCGCCAAGGGCACGCTGATCATCTTGCTCATCATGTCGATGAGCAGCTGGTACGTCATGTTCACCAAGGTGTTCGAGCAGCGCGTGATGATGAAGAGCGCCAAGACCAGTGCCGATGCCTTCTGGAAGGCGAGCTCGGTGAAGGCGGGGGTCGGCACGCTCGAGGAAGGCTCGGCCTTCCGCTGGATCGCCGAACAGGGCGTGAAGGCGAGCGAGCACCACGAAGGCACGATGGTCGAGAGCATCGACAAGCACACCTGGATCAGCATGTCGGTCGACCGCTCGGTGGGCAACGTCAACAGCCGCCTGCAGGACGGCCTCGCCCTGCTGGCCACCGTGGGCTCGACGGCGCCGTTCGTCGGCCTCTTCGGCACCGTCTGGGGCATCTACAACGCGCTCGTGAAGATCGGCATCAGCGGCCAGGCCTCGATCGACAAGGTCGCCGGCCCCGTGGGCGAGGCGCTCATCATGACCGCCATCGGCCTCGCCGTCGCGGTGCCCGCGGTGATGGGCTACAACTGGCTCGTGCGCCGCAACAAGAGCGTGATGGACCTGACGCGCGCCTTCGCCGGCGACCTGCACAACGTGCTCATCGCAGGCAAGCGCTGATCCCCCGCATCGGCCCGTTGCGGCATGTCTTGTAGGAGATCGCCATGGCGATGAACGTCGGCCCCGCCGAAGGCGACGGCGAAGAGCAGTTCAACAACACCATCAACACGACACCGCTGGTGGACGTGATGCTGGTGCTGCTGATCATCTTCCTGATCACGATCCCGGTGGTCACGCAGACCATCAAGCTGGAGCTGCCCAAGGAGCGCAACCTGCCCACGCTGACCAAGCCCGAGAACATCGTGCTCGCGGTCAACCGCGACGGCGAGGTCTACTGGGGCATGGAGCGCATCCCCGACCACGAGGCGCTGGTGGCGCGGCTGAAGATCGAGTCGGTGAAGGATCCGCAGCCCGAGGTGCACATCCGCGGCGACCTGGAGGTGCGCTACGAGTCGGTGGGTCGCGTCGTCGTGGCCTGCCAGCGCGCCGGCATCTTCAAGGTCGGCTTCATCACCGAGCCGCCCGCCGGCCCGGGCACACGCTGACCGCCCGGCGGCGCGTGCCCCACGCAGGAAACGAGGAACCCCACCATGGCCATGCAAGTCGGCAGCTCCGGCGGCGAAGAAGCCGAAGTGATGATCGACATCAACACCACGCCGCTGATCGACGTGATGCTGGTGCTGCTCATCATGTTCATCATCACGATCCCGATCCAGACGCACGCGGTGAAGATGAACATGCCGGTGCCCAACCAGAACCAGCCGCCGCCCAAGCCGCCGGTGATCGTGCGCATCGACGTCGACTTCGACGGCACCATCGGCTGGAACGGCGAGATCATCGCCGACCGCGCCACGCTCGAATCGCGCCTCGCGCAGGTGGCCGCCGAGCCCGACCAGGCCGAGGTGCACCTGCGGCCGAACAAGCTCGTCACCTACAAGGTGGTGGCGATGATCCTCGCCTCGGCGCAGCGCCTGGGCGTGACCAAGATCGGCATCGTCGGCAACGAGCAGTTCCTCTAGCGCCGCCGCCGCCGCCGGCGGCGTTGTCGGCGTCCTTCCCGGCCGCACCGTTGTCCGCTTATCTCTCCCTCACGCGGAAGACACGATGAGTTCCACGCCCCTGTTGCGCCCCTCCTTCCGTTCGCGCGCGCGAACGCTCGGCCTCGCGTCTGTCGTGGCGCTGTCGGCGCTGGCCGCTGCGCCGGGCGTGGCGCAGGGCCTGCGCCCCGAGGTGGGCAAGCCGCTGCAGGCCGCCGGCGACCTGCTCCGGGCCGGCAAGGCCCGGGAGGCGCTGGCCAAGGTGCGCGAGGCCGAAGCCGTGGCCGGCATCACACCGGCCGAGCGCAACACGATCGACGGCATGAAGGCCGCCGCCGCGCAGCGCGCCGGCGACCTGGCCACCGCGATCCAGGCGCTGGAGGCGATGGCCGGCCGTGCCAGCGGCGCACCACTGGGGCAGTACGCCGAGCAGCTGGCCTCGGCCTATGCGCAGCAGCGCAACAACGCCAAGGCCAACGAGTGGGTGCAGAAGGCGGTGGCGGCGGGCAACAACGGTCCCTCCATCAAGCAGCTGCAGCAGTACCTGCAGTCCAGCAGCGGCGACTACGGCGCCATCGCGCGCGACGCGAGCGCCGCCGTCGCCGCCGCCGAGACCGCCGGCCGCCGCCCCGAGGAGGGCGACCTGCTGCGCCTGGCCGACGCGCAGCAGAAGACCGGCAACACCAACGGCTATGTCGCCACGCTGCAGAAGCTGCTGATCAACCATCCGAAGAAGGAATACTGGAGCGCCTACCTCGGCCGCCTGCCGCGCAAGAGCGGCTTCTCTCCGCGCTACGAGCTCGACGTGATGCGCCTGCGCCTGGCCACCGGCACGCTGGCCAAGACCGACGAGTTCATGGAGATGGCGCAGCTCTCGCTGCAGGCCGGCCTGCCCTTCGAGGCCAAGCGCATCGTCGAGCAGGGCTACAAGGCCGGCGTGCTCGGCACCGGCGCCGAGGCGGCGCGCCACCAGCGCCTGCGCGAGCTGGCCGACAAGCAGGCCGGCGAGGCCGCCGCGACCATGGCACGCCAAGCCAGCGAGGCCGCCGCCGAGAAGGAAGGCGACGGCCTCGTCAGGGTCGGCTTTGCGCTCGTCTCGGCCGGCGAGGTCGACAAGGGCCTGGCGATGATCCAGCAGGGCATCGCCAAGGGCCAGCTCAAGCGGCCCGACGAGGCGCGGCTGCGCCTGGGCATGGCGCAGCTGCAGTCGCCGAAGACGCGCACGCTGGCCGCGCCGACGCTGCGCAGCGTCAAGGGCGACGACGGCGCCGCGGAGATCGCGCGCCTGTGGACCATCGCGCCGCAGTGAACGCGGCGGGCCGCCCGGCGCTGCCCGAGGGGCTGCAGCCGCTGTCGCACGGCATCTTCGCCATCGACACGGGCTTCCACCGCGACCAATTCGACGCCGCCTACCTGCTCGTGCAGCAGGGGCGCGCCGCCTTCATCGACACCGGCACCGCCTTCGCCGTGCCGCGCCTGCTCGGTGCGTTGCCGGCACTCGGCCTCGGGCCGGAGGCGGTCGACTGGGTCATCCCGACGCACGTGCACCTCGACCACGCCGGCGGCGTCGGCCAGCTGATGCGCGCGCTGCCGCGCGCACGCGTGCTCGTGCATCCGCGCGGCGCACGGCATCTCATCGACCCGGGCATGCTCTGGCGGGGCGCCAGCGCCGTCTACGGCGCCGACGAAATGGCGCGCTCCTACGGCGAACTGCTGCCCGTGCCGGCCGAGCGCGTGCTGTCCACGGCCGACGGCATGGTGGTGCACGTCGGCGAGCGCGCGCTCTACTTCGCCGACACGCCCGGCCACGCGCGCCACTGCCACTGCATCTGGGACGAGAGCTCGCGCGGCTGGTTCACCGGCGACACCTTCGGCCTCAGCTACCGCGAGTTCGACACCGCCCGGGGCCCGTGGATCATGCCCACGGCCACGCCGGTGCGCTTCGAGCCCGAGCTGCTGGAGCCCACCGTGCGGCGTTTGCTGGCGCGCGCGCCGGCCTGCATGTACCTCACGCACTACGGCCGCGTCACCGAGGTGGCCCGGCTGGGTGCGTTGCTGCTCGACCTGCTCGCGCAGTTCGTGGCGCTCGGGCGAAGCACGCAGGCAGCCATCGACGGGCCCGGGGCACGGCACGAAGCGCGGCACGAGGCACGGCACGAGGCACTGAGAGCCGGCCAGCTGGAGATCCTCTGCGCCAGCCTGGCCGCGCACGGCTGCACGCTGCCGCGCGCACGCGTGGCGGAGTTGCTCGCCATGGACATCGAGCTCAATGCGCAGGGCATGGCCCTCTGGCTCGACCGGCTCGACCGGCTCGACCGGCCCGGCCGGCCCGACCAGCGCTGAGCGGTTCGACGCGTTTCTCCGGGCGCGGCGTTCGTCACCGGCACCACCCGGACTCGATGGTGGCCGGAGGTGGGCGGTCCTTCCGGCCCATCTCGGTCCCATCGAGCCCTGTGCCGGTCACTAACCTCAGGTGGCCCCAACTGCACCCCCGTGTCCCGGCCTGGCCGTCCGCACGGTCACCGAGCCTCGCATGCGCATCAACCTGCCCGTCGTTCAAACGGAGTACCCCTTCCCTCACGGCGAGACACTCGTCTCCACCACCGACCTGAAGGGCCGCATCCTCTACGGCAACCCGGCGTTCATCGCCCTCAGCGGCTACACGCGCGAGGAACTGCTCGGCCAGCCGCACAACCTGATCCGCCACCCCGACATGCCCGAGGAGGCCTTCCGCGACATGTGGGCCACCATCGCCGCGGGCCGGCCGTGGTCGGCGCCGGTGAAGAACCGGCGCAAGGACGGCCGCTTCTACTGGGTGATGGCCAACGTCACGCCGCTCGTGGAGGACGGACGGCCGGTGGGCTACATGTCCGTGCGCTCCGAGCCGACGCGCGAACAGGTGGCCGCGGCCGACGCGCTGTACGCCACGATGCGGCAGGAGAAGGCCGCAGGCCGCCGCGTGCACACGCTCGATGGTGCCCGTCTGAGGCGCCGCACCGTGCGCGGCCGGCTCGCCCGCATGCTGAGCCCCGGGCTCGGCATGCGCATCTCGCTCGCCTGCGCTGTGCTGTCGGGCACTGCCGCAGGCGCGGCCGCGGCTCTCACCGGCGGCACGACAACGCTCACGGCGGTGGCGACAGCGGCCGGCGCCGCGCTGGGCGGCGTGCTCGGCGGATTCGCCATCGGCCGCATGGTCGTCGTGCCGCTGCAGCGCCTCATCGGCATCGCCAACCGCATGGCCGCCGGCGACCTGACGCAGACGATCGAAGCACGCGGCGAGGGCACGCTCGCCGACCTCGCCCGGGCGCTGGCGCAGCTCAACGTCAACCTGCGCAGCATCGTGCGCGACGCCCGCACCGAGGTCGAGCGCATGAAGGTCGCCACGCGCGAGATCGCCGCGGGCAACCAGGACCTTTCGGCGCGCACCGAGTCGCAGGCGGCGAGCCTGCAGGAGACGGCCTCGTCGATGGAGGAGATCACGAGCGCGGTGCGCAACGGCGCACAGGCGGCGGCGCAAGCGGCCGAGCTGGCCGGCCGCGCGCGCGAAGTCACCTCGCGCGGCAGCCGGGCGATGAACGACGTCGCACAGACGATGCAGGTGATCGACGGCTCGTCGCGCCGCATCGGCGAGATCATCGGCGTCATCGACGGCATCGCCTTCCAGACCAACATCCTCGCCCTCAACGCCGCCGTCGAGGCGGCGCGCGCCGGCGAGCAGGGCCGCGGCTTCGCCGTCGTCGCCTCCGAGGTGCGCGCGCTGGCGCAGCGCACCTCGGGCGCGGCACGCGAGGTCAAGCAGATCATCGGCGAGAGCGCTGAACAGGTCGAAGCCGGCAACCGCCTCACGGCCGAAGCGCGCCGGACGATGGACAACGCGCTGAGCGCGGTACACGACGCGAGCGAGGTCATCGAGGGCATCAGCGGCGGCGCCCAGGAGCAGCTCGCCGGCATCTCGCAGATCAACGAGGCCGTGACGCAGTTGGACAGCATCACGCAGCGCAACGCCGCGCTCGTGGAGCAGATCGCCGCCTCGGCGCTGGAGCTGCAGGCGCAGGCCGCGGCGGTGGCCGAGGCGGTGCAGGTGTTCCGGCTCGAAGCCGGCGCCGGCGGCGCCGCCGCCGCGCGCGACGCGGCCCTCGCGCTGCGCCGCGCGATGCGGGGCAGCCGCAGCGGCACGGCGCCGGCCGCGCAAGGCGAGGCCGCCGTTTCGTAGCGGTTCGCAGCGTCCCGCAGCGTACCCACGCGCGGCTACACTGCGCGCCCGCCGCCGCGCCCGGCGGCGCGCCGCATGAGCCCGCCCGGCCGCCCGAAGGTCTCATACCGGAGGGCGCAGCCCGAAGGTACTCCAGTGAGCCCCCCGGGCCGCCCGAAGGGCGAACACCGGAGGGGCACAGCCCGCAGGGACGCCAATGACTTCCACCTCCATCCACTTCGGCCTCGCCGGCCGTGTCTACGTCGTCACCGGCGCCGCGCAAGGCATCGGCGAGGCCTGCGCCCGCCGCCTCGTCGCCGACGGCGCGCGCGTCGCGCTGTGGGACCTCGCCGACGGCGCCGGCGCCCGCCTCGCCGCCGAGCTCGGCGCCGCGGCCACCTACCTGCACTGCAACGTCGCGGCCAAGGCCGAGGTCGATGCGGCGCTCGCCGCCACGCTGGCCGCCTTCGGGCGCCTCGACGGCCTCGTCAACAACGCCGGCATCTTCAAGGCCGCGCCCTTTCTCGACATCAACGAGGCCGACTGGGACGCCGTGCTCGACGTCAACCTGAAGGGCAGCTTCCTCGTCGGCCAGGCGGTGGCGCGCGAGCTGGTGAAGAACGCGCCGGGCGCGGGTGCCCGGGGCAGCCGCGGTGCCATCGTCAACATGAGCAGCGTCAACGGCACGCTCACCATCCCCACCATCGCCAGCTACAACGCGAGCAAGGGCGCCATCAACCAGCTCACGCGCGTGATGGCGCTCGCGCTCGCCGACCACGGCGTGCGCGTCAACGCGGTGGCGCCGGGCACCATCGCCACCGAGCTGGCCAAGGCGGCGGTGCTGACCAGCGACGAGGCACGCGCGCGCATCATGAGCCGCACGCCGATGAAGCGCCTGGGCGAGCCGGCCGAGATCGCCGACGTCGTCGCCTTCCTGCTCTGCGACGCCGCGAGCTACGTCACCGGCGAGATCGTCGTCGTCGACGGCGGGCGCATGACGCTGAACTACACGGTGCCGGTCTGAGAGCCTTGGCGGCGCCGGGCCACGGAAAGCACCGGTGACCGAAGCCTTCCTCGTCTCCACCGGCGTCGTGGCGCTGGGCGAGATCGGCGACAAGACGCAGCTGCTGGCCCTGCTGCTGGCGGCGCGCTACCGCCGGCCGCTGCCCATCGTCGCCGGCATCCTGGTGGCGACGCTGGCCAACCACGCCGGCGCCGGCGCGCTCGGCAGCTGGATCACGAGCGCACTCGATCCGCGCTGGCTGCGCTGGGTGCTCGGCACCTCGTTCATCGCCGTCGCGCTGTGGATGCTCGTGCCCGACCAGGTCGACGCCGCCGAGGGCGATCGTGGCGCCGCTGGCCGCTTCGGCATCTTCGGCATCACGACCGTGGCCTTCTTCCTCACCGAGATGGGCGACAAGACGCAGATCGCCACCGTCATGCTCGCCGCCCGCTACGACTCGCTGGCGGCCGTCGTCATCGGCACGACGCTCGGCATGATGATCGCCAACGTGCCCGCGGTGCTGCTCGGCGAGCAGGCCGTGAGGGTGCTGCCGGTGCGCTGGGTGCACCGCATCGCGGCGGTGGTATTCGCGGCGATCGGCGTCGCGGTGCTGGCGGGCGTCGGATCCTGAGGCGTGCCGCGGCAGCCCCGCGACGCGAGGCGCGCTGCGCGATTCAGCGCCCCGCTGCCGCGGCCTGCGCCAGCGGCGCCGGCCGTACTTCGACGATGGGCAGGTGGATCAGCGCCGCCGCCGTTGCCAGCGCGATGTCGATGAACCAGACGATGTCGTAGCCGCCGGTCGCCTCGAACACCTGGCCGCCGAGCCAGGCGCCGAGGAAGCCACCGACCTGGTGCGACAGCATCACGAGGCCGAACAGCGTCGCCATATGCGCCGGCCCGAAGAAGCGCGCCACCAGGCCCGCCGTCGGCGGCACGGTCGAGAGGAAGGTGAGCCCCATCACCGCCGCGAAGACGAGCACGACCGGCGTCGACTTCGGCGCCAGCACGAACAGGAGCACGGCGAGCCCCCGCGTGGCGTAGATCAGCGACAGCATCGACTTCATGCGCCAGCGCCCGCCCTGGTAGCCGATCGCCCAGCCGATGCCCAGGCTGCCGGCGATGTTGAACAGGCCCAGCAGCGCGAGCGACCACGCACCCACCTCGGGCGCCAGGCCACAGCTGGCCACGACGCCCGGCAGGTGCGTGGCGAGGAAGGCGACGTGAAAGCCGCAGACGAAGAAACCGGCGGCGAGCAGGCGGTAGCTCCTGTCGCGCCAGGCGCGCGCGATCGCGGCGCGCGTGCCTTCGCGCGGCGCGGTGCCGGCGGGATGTGCAGGGTGTGCAGGGTGTGCGGGATGTGCGGGATATGCAGCCAGCGCCGGCGCGCGCAGCACCCAGGCCGCGGGCAATGCCAGCAGCGTGATGAAGGCGAGCGCCTGCAGCGCCGCCGCCCAGCCCGACGCCGACGTGATGGCCTGCGCCAGCGGCGCGAAGACGAACTGGCCGAACGAGCCGCCGGCGTTGACGACGCCGGTGGCGAAGCCGCGCCGGGCCGGGTCGACGAGCCGCGTCACAGCCGCCATCAGCACCGCCGGCCCGGCCATGCCGGCACCGCCGGCGGCGAGCACGCCGATGGCGAGCACGAGGCCCGTGGTGCTCAGCATGCGCGGAATCAGCCAGGTGCCGAGCGCCACCAGCAGCACGCCGACGACGAGCACGCGCCCGGGCCCGGCGCGGTCGGCCACGATGCCGGCGAGCGGCTGCGTCAAACCCCACCACAGCTGCCCGAAGGCGAAGGCCAGGCTCACCGCCGCCAGGCCGAGGCCGGTGTGCGTGTTGAGCGCACCGACGAAGAGGCCCATCGACTGGCGCGCCCCCATCGTGAGCGCGAAGGTGCCGGCGGCGGCGAGCAGCACGAGAGCCAATGGCGGCCACGGCGCGGCCGCCTTCTGCCGCGGCGCACGAGCGGAATCAGCCATGGTCACACGTCTGCGGGCGGCGCTTCGAGGATCGCCAGCGATTCATCCAGCAACGCGTGCAGCGCGGCCACGCGCTCACGACCCAGGCGCTCGTTCAGCGCCAGCTGGGCCTGCTTCCAGGCCCGCTGCGCCTCGGCGCGCATCGACTGCCCCGCCGCCGTGGCAATGGCCTCGCGGGCACGCGCATCCACTTCGCCCGGGCACACCTCGACGAGGCCCTGCTCGACGAGCGGCTGCAGGTTGCGCGACAGAGTCGAGCTGTCCAGCCGCAGCACCGAGGCCAGCTCGCCGAGGCCGACCGGGCCGAGCTTCACCACCGCCGAGAGCAGCGAGTACTGGTTGATGCGCAGGCCGCTGCCGGCCAGGCACGCCTCGTAGTGGCGGGCCACGACGCGCCCGAGCCGGCGCAGCTTGAGGTTGGTGCAGCCCTGCACGGCCGGCGGCACCGCGACGGGCGCCGCCGCCCGGGCCGCGACCGGCGCGGCAACGGAGGAGGACTCCGACGGCAGGGGCTTTCGCGCAGCGGGTGCGGCGGACGGGTGCATGGTCCAGAATGTTTGCATATACAACCAACCCATATCCCTCACAGGGACACCGGAGAGGGTCACCGCGATGGACAAGCCCGCCCCCGCCCCCACGTCGAAGCCTTCCGACCTCGAGGCCTGGCTCGCGGCCGAGCGGGCCCAGCGCGCGCTGCTCGAGCGCGGCCCCGGCCCGGGCGTCGCACCCCGCGAGGTGGCGCTGTCGGTCGACGGCCTGACGCTGATGCAGCGCATGCTGGCGGGCGAACTGCCCTATGCCGCCATCGCGCGCACGCTCGATTTCCTGCTCATCGAGGTGGCGCCCGGGCGCGCCGTCTTCCAGGGCACGCCCGGCCCCTCGCTGCTCAACCCGATGGGCGGCATCCACGGCGGCTGGTACGCGACGCTGCTCGACAGCGCGCTGGGCTGCGCCGTGCACACGATGATGCCGCAGGGCCGCGCCTACACCACGGCCGAGCTGAGCGTGAACCTCGTGCGCGCCATCCCGCCCGCGCTGACGCGCGTGCGCGCCATCGGCGAGATCGTGCATTGCGGGCGCCAGCTCGCCACCGCCGAGGGCCGCCTCGTCGGGCCCGACGGCACCTTGTACGCGCATGGCACGACGACCTGCCTGGTCTTCGAGATGCCGTCAAAGTGACGGCATGGGTTCGAGATGCCGTCAGAATGACGTCATGAGAGTCCTCCACACCATGCTGCGCGTCGGCGACCTGCAACGGTCGATCGACTTCTACACCCAGGTGCTCGGCATGACCTTGCTGCGCACGACCGAGCGCCCCGAGCAGAAGTACGACCTCGCCTTCGTCGGCTACGGGCGCAACCCGGAGCATGCCGAGATCGAGCTCACCTACAACTACGGCGTCGACAAGTACGAGCTCGGCAGCGCCTTCGGCCATGTCGCGATCGGCGTGCCCGATGTCGCCGCCACCTGCGCCGCCGTGCGCGAGAAGGCGGCCGCGCTCGGCGGCGCCATCACGCGCGAGCCGGGTCCGGTGAAGGGCGGCAGCACGGTCATCGCCTTCATCACCGACCCCGATGGCTACAAGATCGAGCTGATCCAGCGCGACGCGGGCTGACGCGGACTGACGCGGGAGACTGGCGCATGTACCTGCCGGCCCATTTCGCCTGCCACGACGAGGCGACACTCGCCGCCCTGATGGACGAGTACCCCCTGGCGCAGCTGGTGCACCACGCGAGCGACGGCGGGCTCGACGCCGACCCGGTGCCGCTGCTCTACGACCGCGATTCGCGCACGCTGCGCGGCCACGTCGCGCGCGCCAATCCGCTGTGGCGGGTGGCCAACGGGCAACCCGTGCTCGCCCTCTTCAGCGGGGCGCAGGCCTACGTGAGCCCGAACTGGTATCCGAGCAAGGCGGTCACGCACAAGGCGGTGCCGACCTGGAACTACACCGTCGTGCACGCACACGGCGTGCTGCGCGCGCGCGAAGAGGAGGCCTGGCTGCGCGAGTTCCTGCCGCTTCTGACGGCGCGCCACGAGGCCGCGCTGCCGCAGCCCTGGTCGCTCGCCGATGCGCCTGAGGACTTCCTGCAGCAGATGATGCGTGCCATCGTTGGCATCGAGATCCCCGTGACCCGGATGGTCGGCAAGATCAAGGCCAGCCAGAATCGCAGCGCGGCCGACCGGGAAGGCGTCGCGCAGGGGCTGGGCACCCAGCCGATGGCGGCGCTGGTCGCTCATCCGCAAGCCTGACAGCCCGACCGATCCTCCGCGCCGCCGCGGCCCGGAACCAGAAGAGGAATTTCATCCATGTCGTGCCACTTGCGCCACCTCGTCGACTTCTCCCCACGGCTGCTGGCCGTGGCCACCATCGCCGCGCTCGGCGCCAGCCATGGCGGCGACGCCCAGGCGCAGAAGGTCCGCCCCGGCCTCTGGGAGAACACCGTCAGCATCAAGTCCGGCGGTGGCCAGGCCGAAGCCGCGATGGCGCAGATGCGCGCCCAGCTCGCCAGCATGCCGCCCGAGCAGCGTGCGCAGGTCGAGGCCATGATGGCGCGCCAGGGCATGGGCATGGCGCCGGGCAAGCCGAACGCGGTGCGCAGCTGCATCACGCCCGAGATGGCCAGCCGCAGCGAGCTGCATCCGGGCGACAAGAACTGCAAGAGCACCGGCCACTCGCGCAGCGGCAACACCGTGCGCTTCAAGTTCGCCTGCGAGAACGAGCGCGGCACGGCCGAGGGCGAAGGCGAATTCGTGCTCGTCAGCGACACCGAGACCAAGGGCAAGATGTTCGTCAACGCCACGCGCCAGGGCCAGGCCTTCCGCATGGACATGGTGAGCAGCAGCAAGTGGATCGCCGCCGACTGCGGCGACGTGAAGCCGCCTGCGGTGCGCAAGTAGCGCTGCACGGCCCGCGCCGCGGGCCGTCGTTCGCTTCAGCGCAGGGCCTGCGCCGCGCGCGCGAGCGCCGTGATGCGCGCCCAGTCGCCGGCGCGCAGCGCATCGGCCGGCGTCAGCCACGAACCGCCGACCACGCGCACGTTGGGCAGCGCCAGGTACTGCGGCGCCGTCTCGGCGCTGATGCCGCCGGTGGGGCAGAAGGCGATGTCGGGGAAAGGTCCGGCGAGCGCCTTCAGCATCGGCAGGCCGCCGGCGGCCGAGGCCGGAAAGAACTTCAGGAAACCGTGCCCGTCGGCGCTCGCCGCCATCACCTCGCCGGCCGTGGCCACGCCGGGCAGCAGCGGCAGGCCCGCCTCGCGGCAGGCGCTGCCGATCTCGCGCGTGTAGCCGGGGCTGACGCCGAAGCGCGCGCCGGCGTTCACGGCCGCGCGCACGTCGGCGGCGCTGCGCAGCGTGCCGGCGCCGACGATGGCTTCGGGCACGGCGCGCGCCATCGCCTCGATGGCCGCCAGCGCCACCGGCGTGCGCAGCGTCACCTCGAGCACCCTGACGCCGCCGGCGACGAGCGCCTGCGCCAGCGGCACGGCCTGCTCGATGCGCTCGACGACGATGACCGGGATCACCGGGCCGTGGCGCGCCAGGTCGGCGGGGATCAGCGGGGCGTTCTGTGCGGGGTGGGTCATCGGATTCACAAGCAACTGATCACAAGCAACTGATCACAACCAACTGATGGCGCCTTGCTCGGCGCTGCCGACATGGCGCCGGAAGCCGGCGAAGAGTTCGCGCCCGAGACCGTGCTCGTGCGCTTCGGCCTCCTCGCGCGGGCGCTCGGCATTCTCGCGCGCCGCCCAGGTGGCCTCGTCCACCCGCGCCGCGAGCGTGCCCGCGTCGGCGTCGAGGCGCACCAGATCGCCGTCGCGCAGCTTCGCGAGCGGCCCACCGGCCAGCGCCTCGGGGCTGACGTGGATGGCCGCCGGCACCTTGCCGCTGGCGCCGCTCATGCGCCCGTCGGTGACGAGCGCCACCTTGAAGCCGCGCCCCTGCAGCACGGCCAGCGCCGGCGTGAGCTTGTGCAGTTCGGGCATGCCGTTGGCGCGTGGGCCCTGGAAGCGCACGACGACGATCACATCGCGCTCGAGCTCGCCGGCCTTGAAGGCCGCGAGCATCGCCTCCTGGCTCGTGAAGACGCGCGCCGGCGCCTCGACGACATGGCGGCTCGGCGGCACGGCCGAGGTCTTGATGACGGCGCGGCCGAGGTTGCCGGTGAGCAGCTTCAACCCGCCCGTGGCCGAGAACGGCCGCGCGGCCGGGCGCACGACGGTCTCGTCGGCGGCGGCGGCATCGGGCGCGTCCCAACTCAGCCGCGCCGGCGCAGCGGTGGCGTCCAGCGCCGGCACGCGCCCGTAGGCCGCGAGGCCGCCCTCGGCGACGGTGGCGACGTCGGCGTGCATGAGGCCGGCGGCGAGCAGCTCGCCTATCACGTACCCGGGCCCGCCCGACGCCTGGAACTGGTTCACGTCGGCCTCGCCGTTCGGGTACACGCGCGCCAGCAGCGGCACCACCGCCGAGAGCTCGGCGAAGTCGCTCCAGTCGATGACGATGCCGGCGGCGTGCGCCACCGCCACCCAGTGGATGAGGTGGTTGGTGCTGCCGCCAGTGGCGAGCAGCGCGACCATGGCGTTGACGATGACGCGCTCGTCGACGAGTTGACCGATGGGGCGGAACTGCGGTCCGCGCGCCGCGCCGCGCAGCACGGTGGCCACCGCCTCGCGCGTGAGCGCCTCGCGCAGCGCGGTGTGCGGGTGCGCGAAGGCGGCGCCCGGCACGTGCAGGCCCATCGCCTCCAGCAGCATCTGGTTGCTGTTGGCGGTGCCGTAGAAGGTGCAGGTGCCGGCGCCGTGATAGGCCGCGCTCTCGGCGGCGAGCAGCGCCTCGCGCCCGACCTCGCCCGCGGCGTGACGCTCGCGCACCTTGGCCTTGTCGGCGTTGGCGAGGCCCGTGCCCATCGGCCCCGCGGGCACGAAGACGCAGGGCAGGTGGCCGAAGTGCAGAGCGCCGATCAGCAACCCGGGCACGATCTTGTCGCAGATGCCCAGCAGCAGCACGGCGTCGAAGACATCGTGCGAGAGCGCGATGGCCGTGCCCATGGCGATGGCGTCGCGCGAGAAGAGGCTCAGCTCCATGCCCGGCTGGCCCTGCGTGACGCCGTCGCACATCGCCGGCACGCCACCGGCCACCTGCACAGTGGCGCCGAGGCGGCGCGCCTCCTCGCGTATGAGCGCCGGGTAGCCCTCGTAGGGCTGGTGCGCCGAGAGCATGTCGTTGTAGGCCGTGACGACACCGATGTGCGGCGCGCGTTCGGCGACGACGCGCAGCTTGTCGTTCGCCGGCAGCGCGGCGAAGGCGTGCGCGACGTTCGAGCAGCCGAGCCGGTCGCTGCCGCGCGGGCGGGCCAGCAGGCGGTGAATGCGCGACAGGTAGGCGCCGCGCGTGGCGGCGCTGCGCCTGCGGATGCGTTCGGTGAGGGCGACCAGGGTGGCGTGCGGGGCAACTGGCATGTCGTCCAGGCGTCGTGGAGCCTGCCGTGAATGTAACCTTGATGCCAATTGTGGCGTAATCCAGTTACACGATCAACTCGAGCGGGCTTGCACTTGCTCGAACGAACGCCCGAACGGAGGCCCCGCCCCGAACAGCCGGTGCCCGACCGCGCACTTCGCTCGATGGCCACGGTCCGCCCTGCGCGACGATTGCGCAAGCTGGACCCTTCGCACCTGCCGTGCACCTGCCCCGGATCCTCGAATCGATCAAGGTTCGCATCGTCGCCGTCTGCGTGCTCACCGGACTCGGCGCGGCCCTGGGCGCCGGCACGGCCGTGCTGCACGCCACGCAGGAGGAACTTCAGCGCCAGCTTCTTGACAACGACCGCAGCGAAGGCGAGCGCACCGCTTCATTGCTGTCGAGCAAGCTCGAGTTGCTGAAGACTGCGTTGGCCGTGGTGGCGGCGCACGTGCCGGCGGGGATGCTGCAGGACCGCGCAGCGATCGGCAACTTCCTGCTCGACAAGCCCGGGCTCGGAGCGATGTTCGACAGCGTGATCGCGGTGGCGCCCGACGGCACGATGCTGGCGCGCGTGGCGCATGGCCGGCTCACCGCCGAGATGCCCAACATCGGCGACCGCGAGTACTTCCGGCGTGCCATGCAAGGCGATCAGCCCGTCGTCTCCGAACCCCTGCGTGGCCTCATCACCGGTGCGCCTGTGGTGATCGTCGCGGTGCCCGTGCTGGCCGGCGGGCGAACCGTCGGCGTCATCGCCGGTTCATTGCGCCTGCAGTCGAACGGCCTCTTCACCGACCCCGCTACCCGGCACGAAGCCGGTTCGCGCGAAGTCGTCATGGATCGCAAGGGCACGCTGCTCGCGCACCCCGACCCCACTCGCATCCTCGGCCATGCCGGCGACGAGCCGGGGCTCGAAGCCGTCTTCCGCCGCTGGCACGACACCGGCAGCCCGATCGACACACGGGCGAGCGCCGAGCTGTCGCAAGAACACCTGGTGTCGATGGCCGGGATCGCGCTGTCCGAATGGGTGCTCGTGCGCCTGACGCCGCGCGAGAACGCGCTGGCGCCGATGGCGGCCGCGCGCCACGCCGCCGTGCTCTCGGCCGTCGTGGCGTCCGTCGTGTCTTCGCTGTTCGCAGGCTTGCTGGCGTGGGCCATCAGCCGACCCATCGGCCAGCTCCGCGACCGGGCCGAGCGCATGTTCGCGGCCGGCGAGGCATCGGGCGATGCCTGGCCCGACCAGACCGGCGAGATCGGCGCCATGTCGAAGGCGTTCCAGCTCCTCCTGCGTGCACGCGAAGGCCAGCAGGCGCAGGTGACCGCCCTGCTGACGCAGCTGCAGGCCGTGCTGGACAACGCCGAAGTCGGCATCGTGCTCACGCGCGAAGGACGCTTCGAGCTCGTGAGCCGCCAGTTCTGCCGGACCATCGGCCTCGCGCGCGAGCAGATCGTGGGCCGGCCGACGCGGCTGATCCATCCCTGCGAGGCCGCCTACGAGGCCTTCTCGGCGCGCGCGAATCCTGCCTTCCTGGCGCACGGCGTCTTCGACGGCGAGGTCGAACTCAAGCGCGCCGGCGGCGAGCTCTTCTGGGCACGCATGCGCGGCCGCGCGGTCGTGCCGGGCGACCGCGCGCAGGGCACGATCTGGGCCATCGTCGACGTCACGGCCGAGCGCAAGCAACGCGACCGGCTGAACTGGGCCGCCAACCACGACCTGCTCACGGGGCTGCTGAACCGCGCCGCCTTCGAGACCCTGCTCGAAGAGAGCACGGCGCGTGCGGCCGAGGAGCCCTTCTGCGCCTTGTTCATCGACCTCGATCGCTTCAAGCAGGTCAACGACACCGGCGGGCATGCGGCGGGCGACACGCTGCTGCGCGACATCGCGCGCGAACTGACCGCGCACCTGCGCAAGTCGGATACCGTGGCGCGCCTGGGCGGCGACGAGTTCGCGGTGTTGCTGCCACAGTGCCCCGTGGCGCTGGCCCACAGCCGGGCCGAGGTGCTGCGCGCGGCCGTCCAGGCCTATCGGCTGCGCTGGGAAGGGCATGTCTTCAGCGTCGGCGCCAGCATCGGCCTGGTGGCGGTGACCGGCGTGCACGCCAGTGCCGCCGACGTGCTGCGCGCCGCCGACGCGGCCTGCTACGCCGCCAAGCGCGGCGGCCGCAACCAGGTCGCCATGGCAGTCGCGGCCTGAAGGTCCCGCCGACGGCCGACGGCGCGTTGGCGACCGTCCGCAATGCGGCCACGGCCTGGTGCCTTCGTCGATGGCCGACGGCGGGTTGGCGACAATGCCGGCCATGACCGCCGGCCTGCCCCCCGAGCTCATCGCGCGTGACCCGGCCGAGCAGCTGGCGCTGTTGCGCCGGCGCTGGCAGGGCGAGCCGCAATGGTGGGTGTTCGGCTACGCGTCGCTGCTGTGGCGCCCCGAGTTCGAGGCCGTGGAGCACCGGCCGGCGCTGCTTCGCGGCTGGCACCGGGCGCTGCGCATGCGCTCGCGTGTCAATCGCGGCACGCCCGAGGAGCCCGGGCTCGTCTTCGCGCTGTTGCCCGGCGGCGCCTGCCGCGGCGCGGTCTATCGGCTGCATCCGGCACGCGCCGAGGCCGAGCTGGAGCGCCTGTGGGCACGCGAGATGCCCACCGGGGTCTACGACGCACGCCTCGTGCCCTGCCGCACCGAGGCCGGGCCGGTGCTGGCGCTCGCGTTCACGCTTGCTCGGCACAGCCCGGCCTGCCTGCCGCGGCTGGCCGATGCGGAGATGCTGCGCATCCTGCGCCGGGCGCGCGGCCGCTACGGCACGACGCTCGAGTACCTGGCTGAAACCGCGCTCGCCCTGCGCGAGCGCGGCGTGCATGACCGCGAGGTGGAGCGGCTGATGTCCCTGGCGCGCGGGCATGGCCTGCTGGCTTGAGGACGACGCGCCCGGGGCGATACCGGCGCGGTGGCGGCGGCGCGCCGGCGGCGGCTCGAGGGGACTGTTGGCCGACCTGCTGCCGGCCCGGTTCGCGGCCCTGGTCGCGGTTCCATTCGCCACCCCGCTCGCCTCGCCGCTCACCTCCGCGCTCACCTCCCCGCTCACCTCCCCGCTCACCTCCCCGCTCGCCGCCCCGTTCGCCTCCCCGCTCGCCTCCTCGTTCGCCTCCCCGCTCGCCGCCCCATTCGCGGCTCTGTCCGCCTCCCCGGTCGCGACCCTGCTTGCCCGCCTGCCTGCAACCCTGCTCGCGGCATCGGCCCTGCTCTGTTCGCCGGCAGCGGCGCAGTCCGCGCCCACCACCGCGCCCGCCGCGGCCGGCGCACCAACGCCGCCGAGTGCCGCCGCCCCCCTCGGCCCCGGCACCCACACGCTGCACCTGACGCATCAGGGCCAGGCGCGCAAGTTCCTCGTGCATGTGCCGGCGGGGTTGGCCCCGGCGCGGCCAGCCCCGCTGGTGCTGGCCCTGCACGGCGGCGGCGGCCACGCCGAGTTCATGGCCGACGATGCGCGCTACGGCCTGCGACGCAAGGCCGAGCAGGCGGGCTTCGTCGCCGTCTTCCCGAACGGCTACAGCCGCTTGCCCGGCGGGCGCTTCGCGACCTGGAATGCCGGCGGCTGCTGCGGCGACGCGCGCGACCGGCGTGTCGACGATGTCGGCTTCATCCGTGCCGTCGTCGAACAGGTGAAGCAGCGCGTCGCCATCGATGCGCGGCGCATCTTCGCCACCGGCATGTCCAACGGCGGCATGATGAGCCACCGCCTGGCCTGCGACGCGGCCGACCTCTTCGCCGCCGTCGCCTCGGTCGCCGGCACCGATGCCACAGCCTCGTGCGCACCGGCGCGGCCCGTGCCGGTGCTGCACCTGCACGCGCGCGACGACACGCATGTGCTCTTCGCGGGCGGCGCCGGGCCCGACGCCTTCCGCGATCGCACGAAGGTGATGGACTTCGTCTCGGTGCCTGAGACGGTGGCGCGCTGGGTGGCGCGCAATCGCTGCACCGCCCCGCCGCAGCGCACGCTGGAGCGCCCCGGCGCGCTATGCGAGCGCCATGCGGGTTGCGCCGGCGACGCCACCGTGCAGCTGTGCGTCACCGACGACGGCGGGCACTCCTGGCCGGGCGCGCAGAGCGTGCGCCGCGGCAAGGAAGCTGCATCGCAGGCGCTGTCGGCCAACGACGTGATCTGGGAGTTCTTCAGCGCCAGCGTGAGATAGCGCGGCGGCTGCCTTCACGCGGGGCGCGGCGCTGCCGCCGCGCGGAGTGCCGCGCTGCCCCCACGCGGCGTGCTGCGCTGCCCTCACGCGAAGCGCTGCGCTCCCTCACGCGCGGCGCAGCACCACCCAGTGGTTGTCGGGCGCCAACGCCACCGGCCAGGGCAGCATCGCCGGCGCTTCGCGCGCATGCCAGCGTGCGGCGCCGCGGCCGGCGCTGATGAGCACGCCGGCGCCGCCGTCGACCGTGGCAAGCGCACAAGGCTCGGTGAGCTCGGCCACCGGCGTGAGCCGCTCGGGCCGCGACGGGTGCCACCACAGGCCGCGCCGCGCTTTCTGCGCGCTGATGACGAAGCCGCCGCCCGGGCCGGCGGCGATATCGCCGGCGTAGCCCGCCGCGCCGGCATCGGCGGTCGCGATGTGCAGCGACTCGCCGTCCCACACCGCCAGCGCCGGCGCGTTGCGGCGGCGGTCCTCCTGCTCGTGCTCGGCCTGCAGGGCCAGGCCGAGCAGCGGTGCGTCGCCGATGTCGTCGCTCAGGTCGCCGCTCACCTCGTCGCCCGCGGGCCTGGCGCCCGCGCGCGCCCAGGCGAGGTGCCGGATGCTCAGGCGCGGGTCGTCGAGCTGCCATTGCCCGAGCACGATGCCCTGCGCGGGCGCGAGGCGAGCCAGTGAAGGCGCCATGCGCCCGGCCTCGATCTTGTGACCCTCGCGGTCGCGCACGATGCCGCCGATGGCCACGAGCAGCGAGCCGTCGCGCGCGCGCAGCAACTGGTGCGGGTCGCGGCCGCCGGCCACGAACTGCGCCACGCGTGAGAGCGTGCGTGCGTCGCGCACGCTGATCCAGCCCGCGCCGGTCTCGGGGTCGGTCTCGGTCGTGTAGAGCCAGTCGCCTGTGCCGCCTGCGCCACCCGCAGCGCTTGTCTCGACGTGGCCGTTGAAGGTGCGCAACGGCCGCTCGGAGTCGATCGCAAGACGCTGCTGCACCTGGCCGCGCGCATCACAACGCAGCAGCCAACGGCCGGGCCGGTTGGCCACGGCGAGGAAGCCGCCATCGGCCAGCGCGAGCAGGCCGTGCGCGCGGCCGGCCACCGGGTTCTCCGCAGCGACGCGGATGCGCGCCGCCGCCCAGTGAATCTCGAGCACGCCGACGCGGTCGGGCGACATGCCCTCGGCCGGTGAGGCCACGCGCCATGCGGCGGCCACACGCACGGGGGCGCCGGGCGCGCCGGGCGCGCGCGTCGCGCCGGTTTCGCCGTTCGCACCGTTCCCGGCGGTCGTGCCGCTTGCGCCTTTTGCGCCGCTTGCGCCGGTTTCACTGCGGCCCGCCGCGCCCGCCTCGCCCGCCGCGCCCGCTGCGCTGGCTGGCGCAGCCCCCTCGCCGGCGCGCGCCGCCCAGGGCTGCACCGCCGCGAGGGCGCCGAGCAGAGCCCGGCGCCGGCTCCAGGACATGCCGTCCATCCTCGCCCCTCAGTTGAACTTGTAGGTGCCCGTCACCTGCAACAGGCGGCCCGGCCCCGGGATGTAGTGGCCGGTGTAGAGCTGATCGGCGTAGAGCTTGTCGGCGACGTTGATCAGGTTGGCCTTGAAGATGAGCTTGTCGTAGACGACGTGGTACTCGGCCATCAGGTCGCCGGTGATGAACTTGGGCACGTAGAAGCCGGGGTTGCGCAGCGGCGACTGGCCCGAGCGGGCATTGAGACCGCCGCCCACGCGCAGCGCCTGCGAGAGCTTGTAGGTGGTCCAGATCGAGCCTGTGTGCTGCGGCGTCAGCGAGGGGCGCGCGCCCTGCCCTTCGGAGCCGGCGACGCCGACGTCGATGTTGGCCACCGGCAGCCACATGTACGAGCCCCAGACCTCCCAGGCCGGCGTCAACCGCCCGGCCAGGTCGAGCTCGAAGCCGGCCACGTGCCGCTTGCCCGACAGCGTGACGAGGTTGACCAGCGGATCGGTGTTGCGCTCATGCAGCTTGGTGGCGCGAAACGCCGCCACGCGCACGCTGAAGTTGCCGTCGGCCGAGTCGGCCTTGGCCCCGAGCTCGAGGTTGATGCTCTGCTCGGGTGGGATATCGACGTTGGCCGCCGAGAGCGAGTAGGCGTCGCCCGAGGTGTTGAACGAGGTCGCGTACGAGAAGTGAAAGCTCATGCGTTCGTTCGGCTGGAACAGCAGGCCCGCGCGCTTGCTCAGTTCGGAGACCTTCATGCGGTAGCTGGTCGTCGTCTCGGGACCGGCGGCGTTGGCCGGGATCGCAAAGGTGTCGTAGTCGCCGACGAGATGGTCGTAGCGCAGGCCGGCGAGCAGCTTCCACTTCGGCACGAACTCGATCAGGTCCTGCACGTACAGGCCCTCGCCCTGGCTCTCGTAGCGGCTGGCCAGGCGCAGCACGCGCGAGTCCTCGGCGATCGAGGCGCCGTCATCGGGCGTGCCGATCAGCGTCGGCGGCTTCACCGGCACGACGCCACCCTGCGCCGCGGTGCGCTGCGCGTAGACACGCTTGCGCTCGTCGGCAAGATCGAGGCCGGCCTGCAGGCTGTGCTTCATGCCCAGCGCCGAGAACTTCGCGCCCAGGTCGCTTTGCAGGAAGACCGTGTCGAGGTCCTGGATCTTCAGCGGCGTGCCGCGGTTGAGCACCGTGTTCGGGCCGAGTGTCTCCAGACTCGCGGCCAGGCCGCCGGGCTGGCTGGCCGCGCCAGCGAAGCGGATCGTGCTGGCGCGCTGGTCGCGTTCGTAGTGACCCTGGCGCAACTTGGTCACGAGTTCCGTGTTGCGGTCGATGCGCCACGTGTGCGCGGCGCCCAGCGTGGCCGCCGAGCCGTGGTTGCGGTCGCTCGCCATGCCGTAATAGGCGGTCGGCGACAGTGGCAGCAGGGTCGTGTCCTGTACCGGCGAGGTCGCGGTCGGCCGGACATAGGGCAGGCCGTAGTTGATGCCGTTGTCGTTGTCCAGGTAGTAGCCGCTCGCCGAGAACTCGTGCCGCTCGCCGATGCCCCAGTTCAGCGCGCCGGCCACGCCCTGCTTGCTCAGGCGCGTGCCGGCGCCGTTGTTGTCGGCCTCTGTCGCCATGGTGCCCAGGCGCAGCGCCGTGCCGGGCGCCAGCAGCAGGTTGAAGTCGCCCACCGCGCGCAGGTAGCCGTGGCTGCCCATCGTGACGTCGACCTGGTGCTCCTCGATCAGGCGCGGCGCCTTGGTCACCATGTTCACCGCGCCGCCGGTGGAGCCGCGGCCGAATAGCATCGACGCCGAGCCGCGGATGATCTCGATGCGGTCGAAGAAGAAGGTGTCGCGCTCGTAGAACGCGGGGTCGCGCATGCCGTCGACGAAGACGTCGCCGGTGGCCTGCAGCGAGAAGCCGCGCAGGCGGATGTCCTCCTCGCCGCCTTCGGCGGCCAGGAAGGAGATGCCCGAGGACTGGCGCAGCACGTCCTTCAGCGTGTCGAGGTTGCGGTCGTCGATCAGCCGCTCGGTGACGACGGTCACCGACTGCGGGATGTCGCGCAGCTCCTGCTTGCCCTTGCCGATGCGCGTGGTGGTGGCCTGCACGCCGTCCTTGCCTTGCGGCTCGGCCGCGGCGCGCGCGCGCACGACGGGCAGCACGGCGGCGGGCTTGGCCGGGTCCGCTGCGGCCGGCGCGCCGGCGGGGGCGCTGGCGGAGCCAGCGGGAGCGCTGGCGGCACCCGCCGGCGCGGCGGCCTGCTGTGCCAGGGCGATGGTGGCGAGCGCAGGCCAGCCGAAGGTGGCGGCGGCAGCCGCAACCACTGGCAGCTGGCGCATGCGCGCAGCGCCTGCGCGGTGGTTCGTCGGGAGTGGAGTCAGTCGTCTCATCGTGTCCTCGTGTGGTCTGGTCTTGTGGTTCCACGGGACCCGCTGGCGGCGGCTGGCTGGGTCGGTTGTCGAAAGGCGGTCGTGCTCTTCGGTTCGGTTCCTCGGGCCGGGTCAGAGCCCCCTCAAGGTCGGTCGGGCTCGCTCACGAAGCCGATGCGCGTGAGCCCGGCGCGTGTCGCATCGGCCAGCGTCTCGGCCACGGCGCGATAGGCCACCGACTGGTCGGCGCGCAAGTGGATCTCGGGCTGCACGGGCGCCTTGCCCGCGGCGGCAAAACGCTCGGCCGCGGCGGCGCGCGAGAGCGGCTCGCCGTTCCAGAAGCGCTGGCCGGCGGCGTCGATCGCGAAGTCGATCTTCTCGGGCTTGAGCGGATTGGGCTGCGAGCTCACGCGCGGCAGTTCGAGCTTGACCGCATGCGTCAGCAGAGGCGCGGTGACGATGAATATCACCAGCAGCACCAGCATCACGTCGATCAGCGGCACCATGTTGATCTCGGCCATCGGCGCGCTGGCGCGGCGGTCGTCGAAGGAGGCGAAGGCCATCGGCGGCTCCGGATGGGGGTTCGGCGCTGCGCGGGGTCAGGCCGCGGCCGGCTTCAGCGAGCGTACGTTGGCGGCCTCGCCGCGCCCCTCGCCGCGCACCGCGGCGCCCGGTGCCTGGCCGAGCGTGAGGAAGCTGTGCAGCTCGAAGGCGAAGGCGTCGAGCCGCGCCGCCAGCACGCGGTTGCTGCGCGTGAAGGCGTTGTAGGCGACGACCGCGGGGATGGCGACCGCGAGGCCGATGCCGGTCATGATGAGCGCCTCGCCCACCGGGCCGGCCACCTTGTCGAGCGTGCCCGCGCCGCTGACGCCGATGGCCACCAACGCGTGATAGACGCCCCACACGGTGCCGAAGAGGCCGACGAAAGGCGCGGTCGCGCCGACGGTCGCGAGCAGCGTGAGGCCGCTCTCGAGCCGCATCGTCTCTTCGTCGAGCACCTTCTTGATCGTGCGCGTGATGTACTCGCTCGCCGTGCCCGCCTCGGCCAGCCGCGCGCCGCCTTGGCGCGCGTGGCGCGCGTGGTGGGCCTGCGCGTGCAGGGCGTGCGCCGACAGGTGCCCGAAGGGGTCGCGCGCACCCTCGCCCGCCAGGTGCTGCTGCACCTCGTCGAGCGAATGCGCGTTCCAGAAGAAATCGAGGAAGGCGGCGCTGCGCCGCTTGCGCCGCACGAGCGCGTAGCCCTTGACGGCGATCAGCGCCCAGGAGGCGGCCGACATCGCCAGCAGCAGGAAGAGCAGCGTGCGGCCGACGGCGTCGCTTTGCGCCAGCAGATGCGCAAGCCCGAAGGCGGTGGCCGTGCTCGTGGTGGGTTCCATGGGACTTGTCACTCCAGCGTGTATTCGATGGGGGCGGTCACTTCGAGCTCGACCGGCTGGCCGTTCTCGGTCTGCGGCTTGAAGCGCGCCTGGCGCATGGCCCACAAGGCCTGCTCGTCCAGCCGGGCGTGGCCCGAGCTGCGCTGCACGCTCACCTGCAGCGGCTGGCCGCGCACGTCGACGACGACGCGCAGCCACACCGTGCCGCTCTCGCCGGCGCGCCGCGACAGGCGCGGCACTTCCACCGGCGGCAGGCGCAAGTACTCGACGGCCGTGGCCGGCACCACCTTGCGCGGCGGTGCGGGCGGGGGTGGCGCCGGCACGGCCTGCACGACAGGTGCCGGCACCGGCTCGGGCGGCGCCGGCACGGGGTCGGGTGGCGGCGCGGGGGTCGCGAAGGTCTCGGGGACGGGCGTTGGTGCCGGCGGCGCGGCCAACAGCGGCGCCGGTGGTGGCGGCGGCGGCGCCACGCGCGGCAAGGGCGGCGGCGGCACGGGTGGTGGCGGCACCGGGGGTGCCGGGGGTGCCACGAGGTCGACGACCAACGGCGCGATCTCATGCGCGGCGGCACGCACCGCGTCCACCTGCAGCAGCGCCCAGGCCCCAGCCAGATGCGCAAGGCCGACCCCGAACACCAGCGCGCGGCGCTCGAGCGCGCCGATCTCGCTGGGCTGAGCGAGCGCCGGCGTGAGGCCGGCCATTGATGGCACTGTCCGCTCGGCGGCAGTGGATGAGGCGGGGTCGGTAGGCATGTCGGTGAATCGCGAACATCATGATAATCGCAATGCGAATGACTCGCATTACTGCAAACGATCGGATCGTCGCGCTTTCCCGACGCTTGGGACCGCAGCCGCCAGCCGGGGGACGAACAGGGTCTTGGACACGCCCGGGGACTGCCAAGCGGCCAGGGGCCAGTCTCGCAGCTGGAAGCGAGGGACCGCGCTTCGCCGGCGCCTCGGCCGAGGGAGGGCCGGACCGGCCGCACCGGCCGGTCCGGGAACGGCAGGGACCGGCAGGGACCGCCCTGGGCCGACCTACACCGCCATCGCCGCGGCCGCCGTGCGCGCGGCGTCGAGATCAGCGGGCGTGTCGATGTCGACCAGCACGCCGGCATCAGTCACATCCACGCCGAAGGCCGGGTAGCGCGCGACGATGCGCCGCGCGCCCTCGTCGCCCTTGAGCAGCACCAGCTCCGAGTACAGCTCGGACGAGAAGCCCACCGGGTGGCCGCGCCGGCCCCGGTACTGCGCGTAGGCGACGGCGTGATGCTCGAGCGCGCTGGCCACGGCGAGCAAGGTGCCCGGCTGCACGAGCGGCATGTCGCCGGGCAGCACCAACCAGCCGGGCGCGCCCGAGCGCTCGGCCACGCCGGCCGCGATCGAGTGGCCCATGCCGCGTGCGGCCTCCTCGTCACTGACGACGACGATGTCGCGCTGCGCCAGGTGCGCCGAAGCGGCGGAAAGGAGCGCGGCGACGGTCACCACCACCACCGGCAACTGGCTCTGAACGGCGTTGCGCACGGTCGTGCCGAGCACGGTGGACAGGCCGAAGGGCTGTTCAAGCTTGGAGCGTGCGTCGGGCGCACCTGCGCCGAACCGGCTGCCGCGGCCCGCGGCCACCACGACGATGGAAGGACGGAACCTCATGCCCCACTTCAACGCGCCGGCGCGGCCGACACGTGACCCTTCTCTGTGTTCCCTTGAGAGCCCGAGAATGCGGCGCCCCGCCCGGCACAGAAAGTGGGACGTGTACTTACGGCCTTCCACTTAAGGGATCGACCGGGCCTCGATGCTCACCGGGCGTCGAGCGGTTCGGGTGCCCGTCGGATGCCTGTCTATACTGCCCGCGCCATGAGTTCCCCCCTAACTTGTCAGCTAACGGGTCGTCCGGAAGGTATCCGGTGCGCGAGAGAACCCGCGAGCGCGGCGCGAGAACTGGCGTCGTCGGCCACCTCGAGGGCGGGAGCATCCGTTCGCCCGGCCGGCACGCGGCCGCAGGGTCCGCTCGCGCGAAGCGGGGCGAGTGCCGTCGTGCCGGGCCAGAAGGTGCGCCGGTGACCACGCCCGATCTCGCCGGCGAGCGCAAGAGCTACGAGCAGGGCGAGCTCGACGAGGCCGCGGCGGCCAACGAGCCACTGGCCCAGTTCCGGCGCTGGATGGACGAGGCCTTCGCCGCCCGGTTGCCCGAGCCGACCGCGATGACGCTGGCCACCGTCGGCGCCGACGGCCGGCCGTCCACGCGCATCGTGCTCGCCAAGGGCGTGGACGAGCGCGGCATCGTCTGGTACACGAACTACGAGAGTCGCAAGGGCCAGGAGCTGGCGGCGCATCCCTTCGCTGCCTTGCAGTTCCACTGGGTCACGCTCGAGCGCGTCGTGCGCATCGAGGGGCCCGTCGGGAGGACGAGCGCCGAGGAGAGCGACGCGTACTACGCGACGCGCCCGCTCGACTCGCGCCTGGGCGCCTGGGCCTCGCCGCAAAGCCGTGTCATCGCCTCGCGTACCGTGCTCGTCACCGCGGCGGCCAAGGCGGCGGCGCGCCACGGACTGCATCCGCCGCGCCCGCCGCACTGGGGCGGCTTCCGGCTCACGCCCGAGCGCTGGGAGTTCTGGCAGGGGCGCAAGAGCCGGCTGCACGACCGCCTCGTCTACCTCCTCGCCGACCAGCTGCCGGCGGCGCCCGGCGGCGAGGCCGCCCCGCACTGGGTGCGCGAGCGCCTCGCCCCCTGAGAGGCCGAGGCTCACGCTGAGGCAGAGCCCCACCCCGCGCAGGAGAGAGGTCGGCGCGAGGCTGGCTTGGCCTCACCAGCGCCAGCGCAAACCCGCCGAGAGCGCCCGCCCCGGCAACGGCGCCAATCCGCGCATCGTCGCGATCGACGAGGCGTTGTAGCCCAGCCGGTCGGTGACGTTGCCGGCCTTGACGAAGACGCTGCCCTCGCCGGGCAGGTCGGGCAGCGGCAGCGCGAGCCCGGCCCACAGGTCGAGCATCGTGTAGCCGGGCGTGGCCGTGTCGGTGGCCGGCACACGGTCCTGCCTTGCCGCATGCCGCACGACCATCCCACCGCGCAGGCCGCCGCGGCTGGCTTCCAGCGACAGGCGCGCGCGCAGCGGCGCGATGCGCGGCAGCGGCTCGCCGGCATCGAGGTTGTCGCCCTTGACCTGGTCGAGCGTGAAGGAAAGGTCCAGCGTCACCGGCGCGCCCGTCAGAAGGCGCGTGTGCGCTTCGAGCTCGAAGCCGCGCAGCCTCGCACGCACGGCGCGAAAGGCGTACTCGGGGAACACCTCGTCGGGGTCGCCGGGGTTCTCGCCGGGGATCGTCATGTCCGCGCCGGTGGCGCCCTGCGCGATGTAGTTCGCGAACCGCGTCGTGAACCACTGCACCTCCACCTTGTGCGGCCCGCTGGTCCAGGCGAGGCCGAGCTCGGTGTGCCGGCTGCGCTCGGCGGCGAGCGCCGCGTCACCGCGCTCGAAGGCCGCGGTGGCCACGTGCACACCGTTGGCGAAGAGCTCGTAGTACGTGGGCGCGCGCTGGCTGCTGGCCCACGAAGCCGACAGCGACCACCCTTCCGGCAACGGCACGCGCGCGCCCACCGAGATGCTGCGCGGCGAGAAGCGGCGCTCGCTCGGCGCGCCGAAGCGCGGCTCGGCGGCATCGGCTGCATCGCCCGCCGAGGCCACGCGCACGCGCTCGCCGCGCAGGCCGGCGCTCAGCACCACGGCGCCGGGGATTTGGTATTCCTCGAGCACGAAGGCCGCCTGGCTGCGCGTTTGCGTGCCGGGCACGAAGGCCTCCTCGCCCAGTGCCGAGAAATCCATCTGCTCCCATTGCCCGCCGAACACGCCACGCAGCCCAGCCAGCGGCGCATGGCGCAGCTCCACGCGCGCGTCGTCGGCGCGGCTCTCGAAGGTGGTGCCGACCTCGCCCGTGCCTTCCACCTCTTCGTGGCGGTAGCGCGTGTGCGCGGCATCGATGGCCACCGCCTCGATGCCCGCCAGGCCCGGTTTCCAGCCGCCGGAGAAGGCCTGCCGCTCGCGCTGCATGCGGATGGTCACCTCGGGCTCGACCGTCACGCCGTAGCGGTTGCGGAAGGTTTCTGCCGAGAGGCCCGCGTGGCCGGCACCGCCGACGAACGAGGCGCCCAGCGCCCCACCCTCGCTGCGCGAGGCGGAGTTGCGCACGCGGTCGGCGGGCTCGAGCGGCGTGCCGTCTTCCAGCGGCGTGAACGTCGGCGTGCGCTGGTCCTCGGTGCGCCGCCCGAAGGCGTCGGCATGCCAGGCGAGGCCGGTTCCTCCGCCCATGCCCTCGCCTGGACCGATAGCGCCCTCGAGCAGCGCGGCACCGGACCGCTCGCTCGCGGCACCGCCACCGCGCAGCTCGGCGCGTGCGGCCAGGCCGGGGCTCAGCGCACGCGGGATGCGGTTGTTGATCGCGTTGACCACGCCGCCGGTCGCACTGCCGCCGTAGAGCAGCACGGCCGGGCCACGCAGCACCTCGAGCCGCTCGACGACCAGGGGGTCGAGGGCCACGGCGTGGTCGAAGCTCAGGCTGCTGGCGTCGACGGAGGCGCCGCCGTTGTCCAGCATGCGCACGCGGTCGCCGTCCAGGCCGCGGATCACCGGCCGGCTGGCGTTGGGGCCGAAGCCCGTGGCGGCCACGCCGGGCAGGCCGTCGAGCGTCTCGCCGAGCGTCGCGGCGCGGCGCAGGGCGAGGCCGTTGCCCGACAGCACCGCCGAGGGCAGCAGCGTGCGTTCGTTGCCGAGCGGGTTGCCGGTGATGACCACGGTGGAAGCGGGCGCAGGCTGCGTCGATTGCGCCGCCGCGGCATGTGCAAGCAGCGCCGCGGGAACCGTGGTCAGCGTCATGAGCCAGCGCTGGTGCCGGCGTGTTTCGATTCGGTGAGGGCTCGTCATGAGTCTTTCTTTCGGAAGATGGCAGGCAGCCGTTCGCCGCGCGCTCCTTGCGCGCAGCGACGGTGGATGGCAGGAGAAGGAGGGGCGAAGCGCGCGCCAGGGCGCAGTCGCGCCGGAGTGCGCCGAACGCGCCAGACGCACCACACGCGCCAGACGCACCGGAGGCACCGGACGTCAGCGCCGATCGGGGCCGTCAGGCTTGTCTTGCCGGCAGCGCTTCGCGCCCGCGCACGGGTGGACCGCGCGCGAGATAGGCGTGCGCCGCGCCCGCCGCCAGGCACACGCCGGCAGCGAGCGGCAGCGGCGCCGGCACGCGCGGGGGCAGCGCCGGCGGGGGTGCGGCCGTCAGCGCATCGGCATGCGCAGCCTGGTCGAGCAGCCGGCACTCGACACCGCCCTGCTCGTGCGCGTCAAAGAGCGCGGGCCCCCGCCCCTCGGCCTGCACCACGGTGCCGACCAGCACCGCCTGCGGCAGGCCGTGCGCGACACGGTGCGCCAGGCCCAGCACCTGCGCGGCCAGCAGCGCCAGCGTGAGCAGCGCTGCCGCGACCAGGCGCCGCGAATGCGTCATGCTTGCCGCACCACCCGCTGCGGGAACGGGATCTCGACCTGCGCTTCGTTCAGCGTGCGCAGGATCGCCAGGTTGACGTCGCTGCGCGCCGGGCCCTGCATCTCCGGCTCGGCGACCCAGAAACCCACGGTCAGCTCGAGCCCGTCGGGCGCGAAGGCGGTGAGGTTCACACCCGGTGTCGGCTCAGCGAGCACGCGCGGCACGTCCTTCACCGCCGCCACCAGGCGCGGGATCAGGCTCTCCACGTCGCTGCCGTAGGCCACCTGCACGACCGTGTTCACCGCGACCTTGGTGTCCGCCAGCGAGCTGTTCTCGACGCGCTGCGTGATCATCATCTCGTTGGGCACGATGGCCTCGCGGCCATTGAGCGCCCGGATCACGGTGTAGCGCGTGCTGATGTCGGTGATGCGGCCCTCGAAGTTGTCGACCTTCACCATGTCGCCGATGCGCATGCTGCGCTCGGCGAGGATGACGAAGCCGCTCACGTAGTTGGCGGCCAGCTTCTGCAGCCCGAAGCCGATGCCCACGCCGAGCGCGCCGCCGAGCACGCCGAGCGCCGTGAGGTTGATGCCTGCCGTCGACAACACGAACATGAGTCCGATGAACAGCAGCAGGGCACGCAGCGCGTTGGCCGCCATCTTGCGCACGCCGATGTCGACGGTGGGGCCCTTCAGCAGCCGGGCTTCGACGGTCGCACTCAGCCACAGCGCCAGCACGAGCACGACCACCGAGACCACGGCGCCCTCGAGCATGTTGCGCACCGAGAGGGTCTCACCGCCGAACTTCCACTTGATGTCGTCGAGTTCGTTCAGCAGCACCGGCAGCACGCCGGTGAGCCACAGCACGACGGCGATCCAGGCGATCCACGACACGCTGTGCTCGACGACGCGCATGACGCTCGAGTCGGGATAGGTCTTGCCCAGCACGCGGACGATGAGGCGGATGACCGCCAGCGACAGCAGCACCGGCACGACGAGCTTGAACACCGCCTGCGGCACCTGCGGCACATAGACGATGAAGATCCAGCGCACCACCGTCGCCAGCGCCAGCGCCAGCAGCGGGAACAGCACGCCGTCGACGATGCCTTCGCCGAACCACACCGAGCCCGGCCGCGGCTCGCGGCCGCGCACCAGGCGCACCACGGTCCAGGCGGCGAGAAGGCAGGCCGCGAAGGCGGCCAGTTCGACCAGCGCGGTCGGCCGCGTCAGCGCTTGCAGCCAGGCGAGCAGTTCGGCGGTCGAATCGGCACGCGGCGTCATCGCTGGGTCATGGCCTCGATCGTGGGCCCGGTCGTGGGCCCGGCCATGAGCCCGGTCATAGGCCCGGTCATGAGCCCCGTCGTGGGCGCGGTCGTGCGCCCGGTCGCGGACCCGCTCATGGGCCCGCCAGTGCGCGCAGGTGCGCAGCCACGCTGCGCGCCAGGGCGCCGAGGTTGTAGCCGCCCTCCAGGCACGACACGATGCGCCCTTCGGCATGGCGCTCGGCCACCTCGACGAGGCGCTGCGTGATCCACTCGTAGTCGGCCTCGACGAGGCCCATCTGGCCGAGCTCGTCCTCGCGGTGCGCGTCGAAGCCGGCCGAGATGAACAACATCTGCGGCCGGAACGCCTCGAGCGCGGGCAGCCACTGCCGCTCGACCGCCTCGCGCATCGCCGGCCCGCGCGTGTACGGCGGCAGCGGCACGTTGACCATGTTCGTGCCCTTGGGCACGGCGCCGCTGTAGGGGTACAGCGGGTGCTGGAAGAAGCTGACCATGAGCACGCGCTCGTCGCCGGCGATGATGTCCTCGGTGCCGTTGCCGTGGTGCACGTCGAAGTCGACGATGGCCACGCGCGCCAGGCCGTGCACGTCCAGCGCATGGCGCGCCGCCACGGCCACGTTGTTGAAGAAGCAGAAGCCCATCGCCTCGTCGCGCGTGGCGTGATGGCCGGGTGGGCGCACGGCGCAGAAGGCGCGGCGCGGACCTCCGACGACAGCGCCGATGACATCGTCGGTGGCCGCCAGCGCGGCGCCGGCAGCGCGCAACGCGGCCGCCAGCGTCTGCGGGCAGGCCACGGTGTCGGGGTCGAGGTGGCGCGGCTCGCCCGCCGCGCGCACCTGCGCCAGCAGGTCGGTGACGCCGGCCACGTAGCCCGCGGCGTGCGCACGCACGAGCTGCTCGGGGTGCGCCTCGGGCGCCTCGCGGAAATCGAGCGCCATGTCGAGCCCGGTGGCGCGCAGGTGGTCGGTGATCGCATCGAGCCGCGCCGGACACTCCGGATGCCCCTCGCCCATGTCGTGCTGCCGGCAGGCGGGGTGGCTGTAGAAGACGGTGTTCATTGGCGCGGAGCGAACGGATGGAAAACGTTGCAGGCAGGCTTTTCGGGTATGGTGATGCCGATGGATCTGAGCCTGAAGCCGCCCCCTCTTTCTTCTTCAGCCTCGCCGTCTTCGCCGTCGGCCACCTCGCCGTCGGCCACTTCGCCGGCGACCGACACGCCCCCGCGTGAACTGGCTCGGCGCCTCGCGGCATTGGTCGATCAGATTAGCACGATCGTCGTCGGCAAACGCCCGCAGATCGAAGACTGCATCGCCTGCCTGCTCGCCGGCGGCCACCTGCTGATCGAGGACGTGCCGGGCGTGGGCAAGACGACGCTCGCGCACACGCTGGCGATGTCGCTCGGGCTCGAATTCCGGCGCGTGCAGTTCACCGCCGACCTGCTGCCCTCCGACCTCGTCGGCGTGAGCGTGTTCGAGCGTGCGCAGGACCGCTTCGTCTTCCACCCGGGGCCGGTGTTCGCACAGGTGCTGCTCGCCGACGAGATCAACCGCGCCGGCCCGAAGACGCAAAGCGCGCTGCTCGAGGCGATGGAGGAGCAGCAGGTGACGGTGGAGAACGAGACGCGCGCGCTGCCCAGCCCCTTCTTCGTCATCGCCACGCAGAACCCGAGCGACCAGCTCGGCACCTATCCGCTGCCCGAGAGCCAGCTCGACCGCTTCCTGATGCGCATCACGCTCGGTTATCCCGACCGCGCCAGCGAGCGCGAGCTGCTCGCCGGCGGCGACCGCCGCGCCGCCGTGCGCCGGCTGGCGCCGGTCATCACGCCGGCCGAGCTCGCACAGGCGCAGCAGGTGGTGCTCGCGGTGCGCGCCGGCGAACCGCTGCTCGACTATCTGCAGACGCTGATCGCCGCCACGCGCAGCGGGTGCTGGTTCGCCGAGGGCCTGAGCCCGCGCGCCGGCATGGCCGTGCTGCGCGCCGCCAAGGCACGCGCCATGCTCGCCGGGCGCGACTATGCGGCGCCCGACGACGTGCAGGCGATCCTGGCGCAGACCATCGCGCACCGGCTGGTGCCGGTGGCCGGTGCCGGGCGCGGGCCGATCGAGCAGGTGGCCGCGATGATCGAGGCCACGCCGGTCGCTTGAGGGCTGCGGCCGCCGCGACATGGGACGCCGGGCACGCCGGGCACGCCGATGAGCACCGCAGCCGCCTCCGGCCTCTGGCTGCGAGGGCTGTCGCCACGAGAGCAGTTCCGCCGCTGGTGGCAGGCGCGGCTGCCGCTCAGCGACACCTGGGTGCTCGGCCAGCGCAACATCTACATCCTGCCCACGCGCGCCGGCTTCACGTTCGCGCTCACGCTGGTCGTCATGCTGCTGGCGGCCATCAACTACCAGCTCAACCTGGGCTATGCGCTCACCTTCGCGCTCGCCGGCGCCGGCATCGTCTCGATGCATCTCACGCACGGCAACCTGCGCGGCCTCACGCTGCACCTGCGGCCGCCCGCGAGCGTCTTCGCCGGCGAGGCCACGCTGCTCGAGGTGGTGCTCACCAACCCCGGCCGCACGCGCTTCGGCCTCGCCTTGCGCTTCGAGCGCGACAACTCTCCCGCGCCGGCGGCCGTGGCCGGGCCGAGCCGCGGCTTCGCCTGGTGCGACGTCAGCGCCGGCGGCCAGCAGACCACGCACCTCGCGCTCGTGCCGGCCACGCGCGGCTGGCACGGCGTGCCCACGCTGGTGGTGGAGACGGTCTTCCCGTTCGGGCTCTTCCGCGCCTGGACGGTGTGGCGGCCGGCCGGCCGCCTGCTCGCCTGGCCGCGCCCCGAAGACGGCGCGCCGCCGCTGCCCGCCAGCGCCGCCGTCCCCGGCGCCGAGAGCAGCCGCAAGCGCGCGGCCGACGGCGGCGAGTTCGACGGCGTGCGGCCCTGGCGGCGCGGCGACACGATGCGCCAGGTGGTGTGGAAGAAGGTGGCGCGCAGCAACGAGCTCGTCAGCCGCGAGACCGCGGGCAGCGGCCGCCAGGAGGTGTGGCTGGACTGGGGCCAGACCTCGATCAACGGCGCCGAGCCGCGCTTGGCGCGCCTGGCGGCCTGGGTGCTCGCCGCCGACCGCGCCGGGCTGCCGTACGGCCTGCGCCTGCCCGGCCACGAACTGCCGCCCGCCGCCGGCGCCGCGCAACGCGTGGCCGCGCTCGACGCGCTGGCGCTTTGGCAGTGAGGCCGGCGCGAGCGCCGCGGCGATCGATGCGATGGGCGCGATGAAGCGATGAACGCACTGCATGCGATCGATGCGCGGCGCCTGCTCGCGCGCCCGGCCGCCTTCCTGCGCCGCACGCCGCGCGAAACGCGCGACACGCTGGTGCTGCTGGCGGTGATCGGCTTCACCGCCGCACCTCATCTGCCGCACCTGCCCATGTGGTGTGCCGTGCTCGTCGTCGGCGTGCTCGGATGGCGCGCGGGCATCGCGCTGCGTGGCGGGACGTTGCCCGGCCGCTGGGTGATGTGGGCGCTGCTGCTGCTCACCGGTGGGCTGACCGTCTGGAGCGAACGCACGCTGCTCGGCCGCGAGGCCGGCGTGACGATGCTGGTGGCACTGCTGGCGCTGAAGACGCTCGAGCTGCGCGCGCGGCGCGACGCGCTCGTCGTCTTCTTCCTCGGCTTCTTCCTGCTGCTGACGCAGTTCCTGTACTCGCAATCGCTGCTCACCGGGCTGTGGATGCTGCTGGCGCTGTGGGGGCTGCTGTCGGCGCTGGTGCTCGCGCACATGCCGGTGGGCCGCCCGAGCCTCGGCGTGGCAGCGGGGGTGGCGGCGCGCGCCACGGCGCTCGGCCTGCCGCTGATGGCAGTGCTGTTCGCGCTCTTCCCGCGCATCGGCCCGCTGTGGGGCCTGCCGCAGGACGCGGCGGGCAAGACGGGGCTGTCGGGCACGTTGCGCCTGGGCGGCGTGGCGCAGCTCGCCAACGACGACGCCGTCGCCTTCCGGCTGCGCTTCTTCGGACCGCGCCCGCTCGACCGGCAGCTCTATTTCCGCGGCCCGGTGCTCTCCACCACCAACGGGCGCGAGTGGACGCGCCTGGTGCCCACCGTGGCGCCGATGCAGCGCGTGCGCGCCGAACTGCAGACACGCGGCGAGCCGCTGCGCTACGAGATGACGATCGAGCCCGGGCGGCTGCCCGTGCTGCCGTTGCTCGAGACGACGCCCGATCGATCCGGCGCAGCACCCCAGCTCGAGGGCTGGATCTTCAGCCTGCGTCCCGACCTGCAGTGGCAGGCGGACCGGCCGATCGGCGAACGCATCCGCATCGAGGCGAACGCCTGGCTCGATTTCCGGCACGGCCCGCGCGAGCCCGTGGCCGGCCTGCGCGACCTCATGGCCCTGCCGGCGCTGGCGCACCCGCGCACCCGCGCCTGGGCGGCCGAGCTCAGGCGCCGTCCCGAGCTGCAGGGCGCCGGTCCGAGCCAGCTCTCCGCGGCGGTGCTGCAGCACATCCGCACCGGCGAGTACACCTACACGCTGGAGCCGGGCGCCTATGACGACGACGCCATCGACGAGTTCTGGTTCGACCGCAAGCTCGGCTTTTGCGAGCACTTCGCCGCCGCCTACGTGGTGGTGATGCGCGCCCTCGACGTGCCGGCACGCATCGTCACCGGCTACCAGGGCATCGAGGCGACGCGAGGCGGGTACTGGATCGTGCGGCAGAGCAATGCGCACGCCTGGGCCGAGATCTGGCTGCCGGGCGAGGGCTGGGTGCGCGTCGATCCCACGGCCGCGGTGGCTCCGGAACGTGTGCACTCCGGGCGCAGCCTGGCATCGCCGCGGGGCCTGGTCGCCGGCGCGCTGGCCACCCTCGACCCCGCACTCGCCGCCAGCCTGCGCAGTACCTGGGAGGAGTTGAACAACCGCTGGAACCAGTGGGTGCTGAACTACTCGCGAACGCAGCAGTTCGACCTCATGCGCGCGCTCGGCCTCGAAGCCCCGAGCTGGCAGGACCTGGCCACGCTGCTCATCGCCATCCTGTGCGGCGTGGCGCTCGTCGGTGCCGGCTGGGCCTGGTGGGACCGCCACCGGCAGGACCCCTGGCTGCGCCTGGCGCGGCGCGTGCAGGCGCGGCTGCAGAAGGCGGGCGTGGACGTGCAGGCCCACGAGCCGCCGCGCACGCGGGCCGCGCGCGTGCGCAGCCACCTCGGCGCCGCGGGCGAGGCGGTGGCCGTGCAGCTCGAGGCGCTCGATCGCCTGCGCTACGCCGACGGGGCACGGGCCGGCACGGTGCTGCGCGCGTGGTGGCCGGCGTTCGCGGCCGCGGCGCGGCAGCTGCCCCGCGTGGCGTAGACACGTGCCATTTGACACGGCGCCTTCGACCGCCACGTGCCGGCGCGGCGGGTCCCTCTCAGGCCACCCCGGCGCCCGCCGATACCCGATGGGCCGCCCGCCCCTGCCGCGGGGCAGCGCCGAGGCCGCCGACATGTCCGCCACCCGCACGATGCTCGCCTTGCTGGGCTTCACACCCTTCGAACGCCGCACGTTCCAGGCCTTCTTCGAACACGGCCGCGAGCAGGGCCCGGGCTACGAGTTCACAGACGACCTCTGGCGCGCCGAATGCGCCGTGGCCGACGCCGACGACGACGAGGCGATGGCGCGCCTGCTGCATGCCGGCGCCCTCGTCGAGCGTGCGGTGCTGCTGGGCCACACGCCTCACCCGGGCGCCGCGCTGCAGCTGCCGCGGCCGATCAACCTGCTGCTCGTGATGCGCGCGCTCGACACGCTCGTCGGCGCCCGCGCGCGGCCGGGCACGCGCCTGGCCTCCTCGCCCGACGACGCACCGCCGCGTCGCGTCGCGCAGAAGCTGATCGCGGTGCCCGACACGCCGCCCGCGGCAGGGGCCGCAGAGCCGCGCGACACCGACCCCGGCAGCGGCGTCTTCAAGGCCCTCAGCGGTACCTCGGTCGGCGGGCCGCCTTCATCGCCGCATTCATTGCCGCACTCATCGAGGCATGCATCGAGGCCTTCATCGCCGCGGCCGTCGTCGCAGACCTCACCGCCACCGCCAGACGCGCATGACACGGCGGCCGGGCCGTCGCCGCAGGCCGGTGCGCACGGAGCCCAGGTGCAACGCGTGCTCGACGAGCTAGCCTTTCGCACGGCGACGCTGCCGCCCGACGTGGACGTGCGCGCGCTCGCCGCGCAGGGCGCGCCGGCCGCGCGCCGCGGCGCCACGGCACATGCGGCGCGGGCCGACGCCGGCCGGGCACGCCCGGGCGCGCGCTCGCGCCAGGCGCCGCTGCCGATGGAGCACATCCTCGTCATCGACCAGGATGCGGCGACGCTGCGCCTCATCGCGGTGCAGCTGCAGCGCTTCGGCTTCCAGATCCATCTCGCCGGCCATCCCGACGATGCGCTGCGCCTGCTGACGCTGCGCTTCCACGACTATGTGTTCATGGACCCGGCGCTGCCGGGCCTCGACGCCCTGCTCGTCTGCCGGCTGGCGCGGCAGATGCCGCCACCCGGGGACGGCTGCGCCGCCACGGTGGTGCTGCTCGCCGACCCGCAGGCGTCTTCGACGCCGCTCGCGCGCGCCCTGCCCGCCGCCGATGCCTGCCTGAAGAAGCCGCTCGAGCAGCACGCCCTGCTCAAGCTGGTGGGCGAGCGCGAGGTGGCGCGCGTGGCCTACGCCGATACGGCACGCACGACGACGATCATCTGATCGGTCACCTGATCGGGACGGGCCGGGATCGCACCACAATCCGCGCGTGCCGAGACCGCCCGTCCATTCGCCGACCCGCCGCCTCTTCTGCACCGCCGCGCTGGGCCTCGGTTTCGGCACCGGTTTCGGTGTCGGTTTCGACGCGTGGGCCGGACCGCAGGGTCGCCGCGACGCAGCCGCGGACGCCGGCAGGCGCTATGCCGGCCAGGCCTCGATCGCCGACTTCGCCGCCGAGGTGGGCGCGCGCCGCGAGCTGCCGGTGCGCTGGCTGCTCGGCCGCCTCGAGCAGGCCCGGCGCAACGAAGCCGTGCGCCGCCTCATCACGCCGCCACCGGCCGGCACGGCGAAGAACTGGCGCGCCTACCGCGACCGCTTCGTCGAGCCGCAGCGCATCGCCGCCGGCCTCGCCTTCTGGCGCGCGCACGAGCGGGCGCTCGACGAGGCCGAGGCGCGCTTCGGCGTGCCGCCCGAGGTGGTGCTCGGCATCGTCGGCGTGGAGACGTTCTACGGCCGCATCATGGGCAGCTTCCGCGTCATCGACGCCCTCGCCACGCTCTCGTTCGATTTCCCGCTCGACCCACCGGGGCGGCGCGACCGCAGCGGCTTCTTCCGCGCCGAGCTCGAGGAGTTCTTCGTCTGGTGCGCGCGCGAGGGCCGCGACCCGGTGGCACCGCTCGGCTCGTATGCCGGCGCGATGGGCTTGCCGCAGTTCATGCCGAGCAGCATCAACCACTATGCGCTGGATTTCGACGGCGATGGCGTGATCGACCTCGTCGGCAACGGTGCCGACGTGGCCGGCAGCGTCGCGCGCTACCTGGCCGAGTCCGGCTGGCAGGCCGGTGGTCCGACGCACTTCGCGGCCACGCTGCCGGCCACGCCCGAGGACCTCGCCGTGCTGCGCGAAAAGGACATCCTGCCCAGCTTCGCCGCCGCGCAGATGGTGGCGCGCGGCGTCGGGCTCGACGAAGTGGCACGTGCGCACGCGGGGCCGCTGGCCTTCGTCGAGCTGCAGAACGGCGGCGACACGCCCACGCATGTCGCCGGCACGGCCAACTTCTATGCCATCACGCGCTACAACTGGTCGAGCTACTACGCGATGGCGGTGATCGAGCTGGCGCAGGCGTTGAAGGCGCTGCGCGCGGCGCGGACTTCGTAGTCCGCGCGCGGCCCGGGCACGGAAGGCGCGGGCGCGCGGCCGCCGAAATGGCGGGCGCGAGGATCCGCTCAGCGCGGGCGGTAGCCGCGCCGCTCCATGCACTCGCTCATGGCGCTGCGGAACATCCGCTGCTCCTCGCGCGTGAGGTCGTCGTCGGGTCCGCGGCGGCTGCGCGCGTCACGTGAGTCGCGCGCTTCGCGTTCGGCCCGCTCGGCCCTCTCGGCACGCTCGCGCGAGTCCTGCGCCACCGCACCGGCGGCGGCGCCGAGCAGGGCCCCGATGACCATGCCGGCGCCGGCATTGCGCGACGAGCTGACGATGCCGCCGGCCACCGCGCCCACCGCCGCACCGGCAGCCACCTCGGCGCCGGGCGGCGTCGAGGAACTGCGCTCCTGCAGCGGCGTCATGCCGCCGGGGTCGACGCCGGTTTCGCGCACCGCGACGCGGTAGCACTCGTAGCGGTCGCGGTCGTAGCTGCCTTCGGAGTGGTGGTAGCCCGCCACCGGCACGAACCAGATCGGGAACGGCACCCACACGCGCACGCGCGGCGCCGGAAAGTGACGAGGGTGCGGTGGTGCGACCACGCAGCCCGAGAGCATCAGTGCCAGCCCCGCGGTGGCCAGCTTCGTTGCGACGGATCGCGCGCGGGAAGGTGTGGAAGTCATCGGTCGCGAACGAATTCGTGCCTGCTTTCGTTTACCGCCGCAAAGGTAAAGCTTGGCAAAGTCGCCCGGAGCACACCGCTCGGGCACATCGCGCTCAGGCGGCCATCGGCACCAGGAAGTCGCGGCTGATGCCGACGCCGAGATCGTTGACGCGGTCGAGGAACTGCGTCAGGTAGGCGTGCAGCCCGGTGGCGAGGATCTCGTCGATGCGCGCGTATTGCAGGTCGCTGCGCAGGCGGCCGGCGCGGCGGCGCGTCTCGCTGCTTTCCGAGTTGGCCACCTGCTCGAGGTTGGCGACGACCTCGTTCATGCACGCGGCCAGCGAGCGCGGCATGTCGGGCCGGAGGATCAGCAGCTCGGCGACGCGCTCGGGCCGGATGACGTTGCGATAGACCTTGCGGTAGATCTCGAAGCCGGAGACGGAGCGCAGGATCGCGCTCCAGTGATAGAAGTCGACCTCCTGCGTCTCCTTCGCGGCGCTGCCGAAGTAGTCGCCTGCCGCGCCGCCGATGAGGGCATGGAACTTCACGTCGAGCAGCCGCGCCGTGTTGTCGGCGCGCTCGAGGAAGGTGCCGATGCGCAGGAAGTGCAGCGCCTCGTCCATCAGCATCGTGCCGACGGTGACGCCGCGGCTCAGGTGCGAGCGGAATTTCACCCACTCGAAGAAGGCGCCGGGGTCGCGCTCGAAGGCACGGTCGGCGAGCATGCGGTTGAACTCGAGCCAGGTCTGGTTCTGCGTCTCCCACACTTCGGTGGTCAGCGCCCCGCGCACGGCGCGCGCGTTCTCGCGCGCGGCGCGCAGGCAGCCGACGATGGAGGACAGGTTGTTCTCGTCGCGGACCATGAAGTCCATGACGCTCTTCGCGTCGACGGTTTCGTACTTCTCGCCGAACAGGCCGGTGAGCTCGCTGATCGAGAGCAGCCCGCGCCAGCCCTGCTCGGCCGCGTCGGCGCTCTGCGGCAACAGCGACGTCTGGTAGTTCACGTCCAGCATGCGGGCCGTGTTCTCGGCCCGCTCCATGTAGCGAGCCATCCAGAACAGGTGGTCGGCAGTGCGCGAGAGCATGTGTCGTCCCCTTCTCTTTCCGGTCGTTTCAGGCTTCCAGCACCCAGGTGTCCTTGGTGCCGCCGCCCTGCGATGAATTCACCACCAGCGAGCCCTCCTTCAGCGCCACGCGCGTCAGTCCGCCGGGCACCGTCTGCACCGTCTTGCCCGAGAGCACGTAGGGACGCAGGTCGATGTGGCGCGGCGCGATGCCCGCGTCGACGAAGGTCGGGCAGGTGGACAGCGACAGCGTCGGCTGTGCGATGTAGTTGTCGGGCCGGGCCTTCAGCACGGCGCGGAATTCCGCGATCTCGGCCTTCGTCGCCGCCGGGCCGACGAGCATGCCGTAGCCGCCGGCGCCGTGCACCTCCTTCACCACCAGTTCCGACATGTGGTCGAGCACGTACTGAAGGTCCTTCGGCTCGCGGCACAGGTAGGTGGGCACGTTGTTCAGGATCGGCTTCTCGCCGAGGTAGAACTCGATCATCTTCGGCACGTAGGGGTAGATGCTCTTGTCGTCGGCAATGCCGGTGCCGATGGCATTGGCCAGCGTGATGTTGCCGGCGCGATAGACGTCGAGCAGCCCGGCGCAGCCGAGCGTGCTGTCCTTGCGGAAAGCCTGCGGGTCGAGGAAGTCGTCGTCGACGCGGCGGTAGACCACGTCCACGCGCCGCGGCCCCTGCGTCGTGCGCATGTAGACGAAACCGTCGCGCACGAAGAGGTCCTGGCCCTCGACGAGCTCGACGCCCATCTGCTGTGCGAGGAAGGCGTGCTCGAAGTAGGCGCTGTTGTACATGCCCGGCGTGAGCACGACGACGGTCGGCTCGTTGACGCCGGCCGGCGACACCGTGCGCAGCGTCTCGAGCAGCAGGTCGGGGTAGTGAGCGACCGGCGCGATGCGGTGCATCGCGAACAGCTCGGGGAACAGCCGCATCATCATCTTGCGGTTCTCGAGCATGTAGCTCACGCCGCTGGGGACGCGCAGGTTGTCCTCGAGCACGTAGTAGGCACCGGAGCCGTCGGGCTGGCCGGCGCGCACGATGTCGATGCCCGAGATGTGCGAGTACACGTCGCCGGGCACGTTGACGCCCATCATCTCGGGGCGGAACTGCGCGTTCTTCAGCACCTGCTCGGCCGGCACGACGCCCGCCTTGAGGATCTGCTGGTCGTGGTAGACGTCCTTGACGAAGCGCTGCAGCGCGTTGACGCGCTGGTACAGGCCCGCTTCCAGCTCGGCCCATTCGTGGCGCGGGATGACACGCGGGATGAGGTCGAACGGGATCAGCCGCTCGGTGCCGGCGCCCTCTTCGTCCTTGGCACCGTAGACGGCGAAGGTGATGCCGACGCGGCGGAAGATCATCTCCGCCTCGTCGCGGCGGCTGCGCATCACCTCGCGCGGCTGCCGCTCGAGCCACTGCAGGTAGGTGCGGTAGTGCGCACGCGTGTTCTCGCGGCGCAGTTCGCCGGCGGCGGAGGGCGAGTGCTGCGATTGCGATTGCGACTGCCGGGTGGACGATGGCGAGGACCCGGCCATCGCCTGCACCTGCAGCAGCATCTCGTCGAAGGGGTGCTTCATGGTCAAAGGTCTTTCTGCCGCCGTTCGGTTGAGTGCAATCAGCGTGCCACCGCGCCGGGGCTGCGGTCCAGGTCGGCCGCGGGCGTGTCTTCGAGCACAGGTTCGAGCATGCGCGTGCTCACGCCGACGGCCAGCTCGTGCTGGCCGCCGCCGCGGATGACGCCTTTCAGCGGCGTCACGTCGCCGTAGTCGCGCCCGACGGCGACGCGCACATGGCCGGCGGCGGGCACGACGTTGTTGGTCGGGTCGAGGTCGAGCCAGTCGGCCACGCCGTCCGTGCCGGGGCACCACACCTGTACCCAGGCATGCGAGGCGTCGGCACCGACGAGGGGCGCCCCGCCCCCGGGCGCGCGCGTCAGCAGGTAGCCGCTGACATAGCGCGCCGGCAGGCCGAGCACGCGCAGGCAGCCGATCAGCAGGTGCGCGAAGTCCTGGCAGACGCCACGCCGCTGCGCCAGCACCTCTTGCAGCGGCGTATCGACCTCCGTGCTGCGGCTCTCGTAGGCGAAGTCGGCGTGCAGGCGCTGCATGAGGTGCAGCGCCGCCTCGGCCACCGGGCAGCCGGGCGGGAACGACGGCAGGGCATAGGCGCGCAGCGCCGGCAGGCGCGGCACGTAGGGCGAGGGCGACACGAACTCCACCGCCGGCTCGAAGCGCATCGGCGCCGGCCCTGCCGAAGCCGCCGCAACCTCCACCGAACGAGCCACATATCGCAGGCCGGCCGCCAGCGGCTCCCAGGGCGGACCCGACGCCGGGCGCAGCGCTTCGAAGCGGTCTTGCAGGCGCACGCGGCTGGTCGCGCACACGCGCAACTGGCGGTGCGGCAACGCGAGGCTGAAGTGCGTCTGCGCGTTGCCCATCGCGTCGCGGCTGTCGCGGCGGAAGGCGGCCGGGGGATCGATCTCGAGCCAGTGCGACACCAGCATCTGATCGGCGTCGGCCAGCGGCTGCAGGTGCGCCTGGTGATGCGCGAGCGAGACGGGGCTCTCGTAGTGATAGACCGTCTCGTGGCGCACCTCGAGCGCCGGGCCGGCGGGGCGGGCGGCGGGGTTCACGGCAGGCGGACCGGCGACGTCGTCCATGATGCGTTCATGCGGCGTTCATGCGGCGTCCGTGCGGCGTCCGTGCGGCGCTCATGCGACGTCCATGCGGCGTTCATGCGGGCTCAGACACGCTGGTCCTGCCCATGGGCAGGGTTGAAGAAGCGCTCGCCCACCTCGTTGGCCAGCGCTGCGGCGGCGTCGGCAAGGCCTTCACACAGGCCGAGCAGCCGCGCAGCCACTTCGGCCTCGCTCAGGCCGCGCAGGTCTTCGAGCGCGAGGCCGGCGCCGCTGGCCGGCAGCAGGCCGACGAGAGGCATCAGCGCAGGCGGCGCGAGTGGCACCTGGCTGAGGATCTGGGTCCGGACCTGGGCCTGGATCTGGCTCTGTGCCTGCGCGGAGCCCACCGCGGCCGCCGTGGCCGCCGCGTCGCCCGCCCCACCGGGCAGCTTGCCGAGCTCCGTGCGCAGGCGCCGCAGCACGCCGGCCAGGCTGCGCGGGTTGGTACTGTCGAGCACCAGCAGCTCGGTCAGCGGCAGCAGGTCCTCGTGCCGCTGGTAGCGGGCGCGGAAGGTGATGAGGCTGTCGCAAAGCTCGAGCAGCAGCTCCACGCCGGCGGCGCGGCCGAGCGCCTGCGCGGCAAGGAAGGCCTGCCAGCGCAGGGCCAGGCCGATCAGCCGCTCGGTGAGCCGGCCCACCGTGAGCAGGCGCCAGCCGTGGTCGCGGGTCATGCGGTCGGTCTGCGCGCCGGTGACCGCGGCCAGGTGCAGGCCGAGGCGGTCGAGCGCGGCGAGCACCTGCGCGCGCGTGGGCAGTTCGGCGTGGGCACCGGCCGCACCGGCCGCACCGGCCGCACCGGCCGCACCGGCCGCAGCGGCCGCACCGGCGGCGCCGGCGGTGGCGGTGGCGCCGGCTGCACCCGGCACGCGAAGCGCCTCGCCGAAGGCCTCGCGCATGTGCCGGATGAGGCCCCAGTGTTCGCTCGACAGCCGCTCGCGCAGCGCCATCGCCGCCTGCGACAGCGCGTTCAGGTTGAAGGCCACGCTGCACGCGCCGCCGCTCGCGCTCGCGTCGCCGATGGCCGACAGCACGGCGCGCTCGAAGTGGTGCGGCGCCCGCTCCAGCCCCGGCACGCCCCAGGGCGCCAGCCCCGAGCGCACGGCGAGGTCGGTGAGGGCGCGCAGCTCGGGTGCCGCGGCGTCGCTGTCGGCATCGATGAGGGCCAGCGTGGCGCGCGCCAGCCGCACGAGCTGCTCGGTGCGCTCGGTGTAGCGGCCGAGCCAGAACAGGTTCTCGCCGGTGCGGCTGGACACCGGCCGCCGGCGCGCCGCCAGATCGTCCACCGAGAGCTTGCTCGGCAGCATCGAGAAGGTGTCGACCGGCCCGTCGGTGAGCACCCAGGTGTCCATGCTCGCGCCACCGCGCTGCATCGAGATGCTTTCGCCGCCGGTCTCGGGGTTGTGGCCGGCGACGCGCGTCATGCCGCCGGGCAGCACGTGCCAGCGGCCGGTCGCATCGGCGATGGCGTAGACGCGCACCACCGCCGGGCGCAGGTGCACCGCGCCGGCGCCCCAGGTTGGCGCGTGCGAAAGGCGCAGTCGCGCCTGCAGCGTGTACGCCTCGGGGTCGGCCTCGATCGCCGCCGGGTCGGAGGGCAGCACGCGCGAGGTGCGCACGCCGCTCGGGTAGGTGCTGCGCGCCACCAGCTCGCCGAGCCGGCCGCGCGCGTCGGCCCAGGCCGCGGCCTCGCCGCACCACCAGCTCGGCAGCGACGGCATGGCCAGCGGTGCGCCGAGCAGCCGTTCGCAGATGCCGGGCAGGAAGCCGAGCAGCGCCGGCGTCTCGAGGAAGGCACTGCCCAGCGCATTGGCCACCACCACCGTGCCGGCACGCACGGCCTGCAGCAGGCCCGGCACGCCGAGCGCGGAATCGGGCCGCAGCTCGAGCGGGTCGCACCAGTCGTCGTCGACGCGGCGCAGCACGCCGTGCACGCGCTCGAGCCCCTCCACGGTCTTCAGGAACAGGTGCTCGCCGCGCACCGTGAGGTCACCGCCCTCGGCCAGCGGCAGGCCGAGGTAGCGCGCCAGGTAGGCGTGCTCGAAGTAGGTCTCGCTGTAGGGTCCCGGCGTCAGCAGCACGACGCGCGGCGTGCCGCTGCCGCCGGGCGTGAGCGCGCCGGCGCGCTGCTCGACGCTGTCGAGCAGCGCGCGGTAGCTGCTCGCGATGTGCTGCACGCGCAGCTCGCGGAAGGCCTCCGGGAACTGGCGCGAGATGACGAGCCGGTTGTGCAGCACGTAGCCCAGGCCCGATGGGCCCTGCGTGCGCTGCGCCAGCAGGCACCAGCGGCCTTCGGCGTCGCGCCCGAGGTCGAAGGCGACGATGAACAGGCGCTGCCCGCCGGCCGGCTGCGCCCCCACCACCGGCCGCAGCCAGCCCGGGTGGCGCCACAGCAGCGTCGGCGGCAGCAGCCCCTCGTGCAGCAGCCGCTGCGGGCCCTGCAGGTCGGCGAGCATCGCCTCCAGCAGCTCGGCGCGCTGCGTGATGCCGGCTTCGATGACGGACCAGTCGGCCGGGGCCACGAGGTTGGGCAGCAGCTCCAGCGACCACGGCCTCGCCGCCGCGCCCGAGTCGCCGCCTTCGCTGAACACGTTGTGCGTGACACCGTCGCGGTGCAGCTGCTGCGCCACCTGCTGCACGCGGCGATCGAGCTCGCCGCGCGCCTCGCGCGTGGCCGCCATCTCGGGCACCGCGGCGGCGAAGCGCTGCCAGGCCGGCCGCAGCCGCCCGGCCGCGTCGTGCACCTCGTTCCAGAACGCGCCCGCCACGGCGTCGGCATCGAGCACCGAGCCGAAGCCGGCCGCCGGCGCGGGGCGCGGGTGGTCGGGGCTCAGGTCGGGTCGCGTCGACATCGGCAAGGGCTGGCGTCCTTCGTTCGCCCCGTGGTTGTAGCGCGGAGCCGTGCGCAGTGGCTGTGCGGCGCGTTCTTCAGGGCCGCCGCAGGTCGAGTGTGAACGGGCTTTCGAGGCTCGGCACCGCCGGCTGCACGGTCATGCGCCCCGGCGTGTGGCCGAAACGGAAGAAACGCGCGAGGCGCCGGCTCTCGGCCTCGTAGGCGTTGACCGGGAAGGTGTCGTAGCTGCGCCCGCCCGGATGGGCCACGTGGTAGCGGCAGCCGCCGAGCGAGCGCGACATCCAGGTGTCGACGACGTCGAAGGTGAGCGGCGCATGCACGCCGATGGTCGGGTGCAGCGCCGAGGGCGGCTGCCAGGCGCGGTAGCGCACGCCGCACACCGCCTCGCCGACACGGCCGGTGGGGGCGAGCGGCAGCGCGCGCCCGTTCACGGTGACGACGTGGCGGTTGTGGTTGAGGCCGCTCACCTTCACTTCCAGCCGCTCGAGCGACGAGTCGACGAAGCGCACGGTGGCGCCGGCGCTGCCCTCCTCGCCCATCACGTGCCAGGGCTCGAGCGCGTTGCGCAGCGTGAGCTGCAGGCCGGCCGCCGCGACTTCGCCGATGAGCGGGAAGCGGAAGCTGAAGTGCGGCGCGAACCACGCGTCGTCGAAGGCGAAGCCCGCCGCGCGCAGGTCGGCCAGCACGTCGTCGAAGTCCATCTGCACGAAGGTGGGCAGCATGAAGCGGTCGTGCAGCCCCGTCTCCCAGCGCGTGAGAAGCGTGGCGCCGCGGCCGCCGCCGAGCTTGAAGGGCTCGCGCCAGAACCAGGCGACGAGCGCGCGCATCAGCAGCTGCTGCGCCAGGCTCATGCGCGCGTGCGGCGGCATCTCGAAGGCGCGCAGCTCGAGCAGGCCGAGGCGGCCGGTGGGGCCGTCGGGCGAGTAGAGCTTGTCGATGCAGAACTCGGTGCGGTGCGTGTTGCCCGTCACGTCGACGAGCAGGTTGCGCAGCGTGCGGTCGATGAGCCAGGGCGGCATGCCGCCGGCGGACGAGACGCCGCCGACGGCCTGCCCGTGCAGCGCCATCTGCCGCTCGATCTCGCCGAGCGCGATCTCGACCTCGTAGACCTGGTCGCCGCGCGCCTCGTCGAAGCGCGGGTGCTGGCTGGTCGGTCCGATGAACAGGCCGCTGAAGAGGTAGCTCAGGCTGGGGTGGTTGTGCCAGTAGGTGACGAGGCTGGCGAGCAGGTCGGGCCGGCGCAGGAAGGGGCTGTCGGCCGGTGTCGCGCCGCCGAGCACGAAGTGGTTGCCGCCGCCGGTGCCGGTGTGGCGGCCGTCGACCATGAACTTCTCGGCCGACAGGCGGCACTGGTGCGCCGCCTCGTAGAGGAACTCGGTGTGGTCGACGAGCTCGCCCCAGTTCGACGACGGGTGGATGTTGACCTCGATGACACCGGGGTCGGGTGTCACGGCGAGCAGCTTCAGGCGCGGGTCGCGCGGCGGCGGATAGCCCTCGAGCACGATCTGCACACCGAGCTCGGCCGCGGTGGCCTCGACGGCGGCGAGCAGTTCGAGGTAGTCCTCGACGAAGCGCAGCGGCGGCATGAAGACGTAGAGCACGCCGCTCTTGCCGCCGAGCGTCTTCTCGGCCCACACCTCGGCCTTGGGGCCGTTGGCGCGCTGCGGGTCGCGCACCTCCACGCACAGCGCCGTGCGCGTGATGTGGTCGGCGCTCTCGAAGCGCCGCGGCGGCGCGAGCGGGCTGCGCGCCGAAGGCACGGCCGGGTCGTGCTCGGTGCCCATGCGCTCGACCCCGGGGCCGGCGGCGACGGCGACATCGCCGAGCCAGGAGAGGGCCTGCGGCGCCCCGTCATCGCCTTCACCGGTGCCGTCGCCTCCGCGCCCACCGACGCCTGCGCCTTCGCCGGCTGCCGCGCCTCGCGCCGACGCGTCAGCGGTGCTGGCGTCGCCGCCGCCCCCAGGCCCGGAGAGCACCTGCTGCATGCGCATCGCCGCGGCCGAAGGCAGCGCCGGCTTGGGCGCGAAGGGGTCGGCCTGCAGCATCCAGGGCTGGTCGCCGCGCGCCGCCCAGGGCAGCGAGTCGAGCGGCAGCCGGTAGCCCATCGGCGAATCGCCGGGCATCAGGTACAGCCGCTCGTCGCGCAGGAACCAGGGCCCGGTCATCCACGCCGGGCCGGCGAGGCCGACACGCCACTCGCGCTTGAGCGGCAGCACGTAGCCCACCGGCGCGTCGAGGCGCTGCGCGAAGACGCGGCGCAGGCGCGCGCGCTCGAGCTCGTCGTCCAGGCGCGCATCGAAGGGGTCGACGTTGATGGGCAGGCGCCGCTCGCGCCACAGGTAGTACCAGGTGTCCTCGTAGCCGGGCTGCACCCAGCGGTCCTCGAGGCCGAGCCGGCGCGTCAGCGTGCGGATGAAGCGCTCCGCGTCGGCGGCGGTGTGGCGCTGCGGCCGGCGTTCGTCGGCGAAGAGCGCGGGGTCGGTCCAGCAAGGCTGGCCGTCGGTGCGCCAGTAGATCGAGAGCGCCCAGCGCGGCAGCTGCTCGCCCGGGTACCACTTGCCCTGGCCGAAGTGCAGGAAGCCGCCGCTGCCGTACTTCTCGCGCAGCCGCTGCACGAGCTCGGTGGCGAAGCCGCGCTTGGTGGGGCCGAGCGCGTCGGTGTTCCACTCCGCGGCGTCGCGGTCGCCGACGGCCACGTAGGTCGGCTCGCCGCCCATCGTCAGGCGCACGTCCTGCGCCGCGAGCCGGCCGTCGACGACATGGCCGAGCGCCTCGATGGCGCGCCATTGCTCCTCGGTGTAGGGCTTGGTGACGCGCGGGCTCTCGTGGATGCGCGACACCTGCATGTGGTGGCTGAACTCGACCTCGCATTCGTCGACGCCGCCCGTCACCGGCGCCGCGCTGCCCGGCTCCGGCGTGCAGGCCACCGGGATATGCCCCTCGCCGGCCAGCAGGCCCGAGGTCGGGTCGAGGCCGACCCATCCGGCGCCCGGCAGGTAGACCTCGCACCAGGCGTGCAGGTCGGTGAAGTCGTGTTCGGCGCCCGAGGGGCCGTCGAGCGCCTTCACGTCGGGCTGCAGCTGGATCAGGTAGCCGGAGACGAAGCGCGCCGCCAGCCCCAGGTGCCTGAACGTCTGCACGAGCAGCCAGCCGGTGTCGCGGCACGAGCCCATGGCCTTCTCGAGCGTCTCCTCGGGCGTCTGCACGCCGGGCTCCATGCGGATGACGTAGCCGATCTCCTTCTGCAGCCGCTGGTTGAGGCCGACGAGGAAGTCGATCGTGCGCTGCGGCTCGAGCGCGATGCTGGCGACGAACTGCGCGAAGCGGGGCGTCGACTCGCACTTCACGAGGTAGGGCACGAGGTCGTGCGCGAGCTCGGGCGCATACCGGAACGGGAACTGCTCGGCCTCGGGCTCGAGGAAGAAGTCGAACGGGTTGTAGACCGACATCTCGGCCACGAGGTCGACCGTGACCTTGAACTCGCGCGTCTTCTCGGGGAAGACGAGGCGCGCGAGGTGGTTGCCGAACGGGTCCTGCTGCCAGTTGATGAAGTGGCCGGCCGGCTCGATGCGCAGGCTGTAGCTCAGGACGGGCGTGCGCGCATGCGGCGCCGGGCGCAGGCGAACCACCTGCGGACCGAGGTTGACGCGCCGGTCGTAGCGGTAGTGCGTGACGTGGTTCAGCGCGACATGGATCGACACCAGTGGGCTCCTCGGGGTGGGTCTGTTCTTGGCCGCCGTTCCATGCAAGTGCCGGGCCAGCGTGCATCCGCCGGCCTCGCTCAACCGGCGCGATGATGCCAGTAACGTCGCGCTGTCTCGCGCTCGCAGCGCAGCGCGCCCCCGGGGGCGAGCGTGAGGGCGCCGCAGCGGTCGCTGCGTGCCAAGGTGATGCCGCGCGCCTCGTAGCGGGCCACGACATCGGCGGCCGGGTGGCCGAAGCGGCTGCGGTAGCTGGCCTGCACCAGGGCGAACGCGGGCGCCACCGCGTCGATGAAGCCGGGTGTGGACGAGGTGCGGCTGCCGTGGTGCGGCACCAGCAGCAGCTGCGCGCGCACACGGCTGGCGTCGCGCTCGCGCAGTTCCGCCTCCTGCGCCGCCTCGATATCGCCGGTGAGCAGCGCGCTCGCGCCGTCGGCGGCGGTGACGCGCAGCACGCAGCTCAGGGCATTGGACTTCACGCCCGGCAGCTCGTGGTCGGCCGCGCCGGGGTGCAGGACCTCGAAGCGCACGCCGTCCCACAGCCACTGCTGGCCGGCCGCGCAGCGGCGCACGTCGGCGCCGGCGGCGCGCGCCTGGGCGAGCAGCGGATGCACCTCTTCGAGCGAGCTGGACAGCGCACGCACCGGCAACGCGGCGAGCACGGCGGCCGCGCCGCCGACGTGGTCGGCGTCGCGATGGCTCAACATCAGCAGGTCGATGTGCGGCTCGCCCCGCCGGCGCAGCAACGGCACGACGAGCCGGCTGCCCGCATCCGACTCGGGCGACGGCGCCGGCCCGGTGTCGTAGACGAGCAGGTGATGGCGCGTGCGCACGAAGGCCGCCGTGCCCTGCCCGACGTCGAGCGCGACGAGCTCGAAGCGGCCCTCGGCCGGCCGCGGCACCGCCGGCGCGACGAGCGGCAGCATCAGCGGCAGCGCCAGCACGCGCAGCGGCCACGGCAGCGGCAGCACGGCGACGAGGCCGCCGAGCAGCCCGGCCGCCACCGCCCAGGGCGGCGCCGCGGCGGCCTGCCAGACCGTGGGCCACGGCGCCGGTACGGGCCCCGCCCCCGGCGTGCCGGCCAGCCATTGCAGGATCGGCATGAGCGCCGACAGCACGAGCGCCGCCACGTCCCACAGCGGCGCCAGCAGCACGCCCAGCAGCGCGAGCGGCGTCACGAGCAGCGTCACGAGCGGAATGGCGACCAGGTTGGCCGCGAAGCCCACCAGCGACACCTGCTGGAAGAAGACCAGCGACAGCGGCGCGAGCCCGATGGTGGCCACCGCCTGCGTGCGCAGCGCCGACCCCGCGACCGACCCCACGACCGACCGGGCGGCCGAGACGGCGCGGCGCAGCGGTGGCAGGCCGGCCGCGGCATCGCGCGGCGGCGGCGGCTCGCCGACGGCTTGCGAGGCGGCGAGCAGGCCGACCGCGACGAACGAGAGCCAGAACCCGGGCTGCAGCAGGGCCCAGGGATCCGCCGCCACGACCACGGTGGCCGCCACGAGCAGCACCACAGGCAGCGGCCAGCGCACGCCCAGGCTCTGCAGCGCCGCGACGCTGGCGAGCATGCACACCGTGCGTTGCGCGGGCACGCCCCAACCCGCGAAGAGCGCGTAGGCGAGCGCCGCCGCCACGCCGCCCCAGCGCGCCGCCAGCGGCGCCGGCAACCCGTGCATCGCGCGCGCGCTGCGCCGCCACAGCCAGCCGACCAGGCCGCCGGCCAGCCACGCGAACATCGTCACGTGCAAGCCCGAGATGCTCATGAGGTGCGCGACGCCGGTGAGGCGGAACAGCTCCCACTCGTCGCGCTCGATCGCCGCCTGGTCGCCGACGGCCAGCGCCGCCATCACGCCGGCCGCGCGGCCCGCGGTGCCGGTGCCGGTGCCGGCGCCGGCCACGTCCGAGCCGGCCACCCGGCGCTCGATGGCGTCGCGCACGTGCTGGCGGGCCCGTTCGATCGGCGCACCCGCCGCCTCGGCGAGCAGCGTCGCGGCATCGCCGGCCCGCGCGCGCACCTGGCCGGTGGCACCGATGCCGCGCTCGAAGAGCCACAGCTCGAGGTCGAAGCCGCCGGGGTTGAACGGCCCGTGCGGCTGCCGCAGGCGCACCGTGAAGCGCCAGCGCTGGCCGGCCCGCACCTCGACCTGCGGGCCGAGCAGCAGCGCGTCGGGCTCGGCACCGCGGAACCAGCCGAGCGAGAGCAGCGGCGGCAGCGCGACGCCGCGACCCTCGAGCGTGGCCGCTTCCACCTCGAACAGGAAGCGCGTGCCCTGCAGGCCGCTGCGCGGCAGCTGCGCGACGAGGCCGGTGACGACGATGTCGCGCCCTTCGAGCGCGGCCGGCAGGCGCTCGGCGAGGCGCGCCTCGGCGCGCAGCGAGACCACCGCGAAGGCGCCGATCGCCGCCGCAAGCCACCAGAGCAACAGCCATGACGCCGAGGCCCAGGCGCCCCATGCCGCCTGCCCCGCGGCCCGCCATCGGCTCGCCATCGTCCCGGCAAAGGCCAGCAGCGCCGCGCCTGCCAGCGCCAGCCAGGACATGCCCGGGGCCGGCAGCTCGGCCAGCTGCATCTGCGCGGCGGTGCCGAGCAGCCCGCCGGTGCACAGCGCGGCCAGCGACAACATGCGCAGGCCCGCCACCCTCTCGGCCGGCACCGCGGGCGGGGTCGGGCGCATGGGCCGCAGTGTAGGATGCCGCCCCGCCTTTCCCGAGCACCCGCGGCGCGCGAACGCGCGAGAACCGCGGCGGGTTTCAGCGAATACCGCGAATACCGCGGCCACAGCGCCACCAGCGACCCCAGCGACCTGCACCGACCATGTCCAGCACCATCCAGCAACGCCTGACCGCGCTCGGCATCACGCTACCCCAGCCGGCCGTGCCGGCCGCCGCCTACGTGCCTTTCGTGCGCACCGGCAACCTCGTCTTCCTCAGCGGCCACATCGCGCGCAGGGACGGCAAGCCCTGGGTCGGGCAACTCGGCGCCGGCATCGGCACCGAGGAAGGCAAGCTCGCCGCGCGCGCCATCGCCGTCGAGCTGATGGGCACGCTGCAGGCCGCCGTCGGCGACCTCGCGCGCGTGCGCCGCATCGTCAAGGTGATGAGCCTCGTCAACAGCACGCCCGCCTTCACCGAGCAGCACCTCGTCACCAACGGCTGCAGCGAGCTGCTCGTCGAGGTGTTCGGCAAGGAGGTCGGCAGCCATGCGCGCAGCGCCTTCGGCGTGGCGCAGATCCCGCTCGGGGCCTGCGTCGAGATCGAACTGATCGCCGAAGTGCAGTGAGAGCCGGGCCGCGCACGGCGTTCGCGATCGTCGCGCTGGCCTGCGCTGCCGCGCTGGCGGCGGCGCTGGTCTCGCAGCATGTCTTCGAGATGCAGCCCTGCCCATGGTGCGTGCTGCAGCGCCTGGTGTTCGTGCTCATCGGCCTCGTCGGCCTGGCAGGCGCGCTGAGCCCGCGGCCGATGCCGTGGCGCGTGTGCGCGGCGCTGGCCGGCGCGCTCGGCGCCGCCGGTGTCGCCATCGCGCTGTGGCAGCACTTCGTCGCTGCCTCGAGCGCCTCGTGCGACCTGACGCTCGCCGACCGCATCATGAGCGGCACCGGGCTGGACATGGCGCTGCCGCAGGTCTTCGCGGCCTTTGCCTCCTGCGCCGACGCGAAGGTCAACCTGCTCGGCGTGCCCTACGAGTTCTGGAGCCTGGCGCTCTATGCCGCCATGGCCGCGGCAGCGGCGTGGATCTGGCGCGAGGCCGGCGCCCGGCGCTGAAGCCGGCGAGGCACTCGCGGGCTGACGCCCTTGCGTCCTGACGGCCTGACGGCCTTGCCCGCCGCACTGCAGCATCGATCTCAGCGCACGGCCCCACGGCCGCCCAGGGCCGCCACGACCTCGGGCGGCGCCTGCACGAGCTCGATCAGCACACCCTCGCCGCCGAGCGGGAACTCCTCGTTGCCCTTGGGGTGGATGAAGCAGATGTCGTGCCCCGCCGCGCCGGCGCGGATGCCGCCCGGCGCGAAGCGCACGCCGCGCGCCGTCATCCAGGCCACTGCAGCGCGCAGGTCGTCGACCCACAGGCCGACGTGATTGAGCGGTGTCGCGTGCACCGCGGGCTTTCTGTCCGGGTCGAGCGGCTGCATCAGGTCGACCTCCACCGCGTGGGGCCCCTCGCCGAGCGCGCAGATGTCCTCGTCGACGTTCTCGCGTTCGCTGCTGAAGCGGCCCTTGAGGCCGAGCCCGAAGACGTCGACCCACAACGCGCCGAGGCGCCGCTTGTCGGGCCCACCGATGGCGATCTGCTGGACGCCGAGGATACGGAACGGTCGCGCGGCCGGCGTGTCGAATTGGCTCATGGCGAAAGGGTATCAGGCCGCGCCGCGCACGCCTGGACGAGAATGACCGACATGCTTCCCCGCACACTCGCGCTCATCGACGACGACCCGGTGTATTCGGAGTACCTGGCACAGCACCTGCAGGAAAAGGGCGTGCAGGTCACGCGTTACGCCGACGGCAACTCGCTGCTCGCCGACCCGGCGGCCGAGTTCGAGTTCTACATCGTGGACCTCATGCTGCCGGGTGTGGACGGCGAGCAGCTGCTCGACATCCTGCGCCGGCGCAGCGAGGCCGGCGTGCTGGTCGTCTCGGGCCGCCTCGGCGCCGAGGTGTTCTCCAACGTGCTGCGCGCCGGCGCCGACATGTACCTGGCCAAGCCGGTGCAGTTCGAGCAGGTCGAGAACGCCATCCGGGCCGTCTACCGCCGCAGTGCGCGCGTGGCCGGCGCGAGCGGGCCGTGGCGCCTGGACAAGCGCGCGCGCACGCTGGTCGCGCCCGACGGCGCGCAGATCGGCCTGGCCGACTCCGACCTGCAGGTGCTCGACCAGTTCCTCGGCGCCGACGGCCAGCCCGTCAGCCGCGAGACGCTGCTCTCCGCGCTCGGCCGCCCCAACGCCGGGCCGGAAGGGGCCGACGTGCTCAATGCGGTGATGTACCGGCTGCGCCGGCGCATCGAGCGCTCCACGCCAATGCTGGTGCCGCTGCAGGCGCGCTCGCGCGTCGGCTACGTCTTCCGCGCCACGCTGACCGAGCTCTGATCCGCCGCCGCGTCGGGCACGCCCGGCGCGCCGCGACGCTTCGAGTCCGAGCCTGTGAATGAGTCAGCCGCGCCCGAGCGACGCGCCAGAAGGCGTCGGATCGAGGCGCAAAGCGCAGCCATATCGGGTGATATGGCGAGCATTTGCAACGATCAGCCGGCGCCTTCTGGCGTGGCGAGCGGGTGTGGATGATTCGTTCACAGGCTCTTCAGCCGGCCTGCCCCTGCGGCAGCACCAGCCTGAGCGCCGTGCCGTCCGCGCCGCTGTGCAGCAGGCGCAGCTCGCCGCCCTGCACTTCCAGCGCGCGGTGGGCGATGAAGAGCCCGAGGCCGTGGCTGGTGCGACCGTCGGGGTGGCGCACGCGGGCACCGCGCGCGAACAGCCGCGGCAGCAACTCGGGCGGCAGGCCGCCGCCCTCGTCGATGATGTCGATGAACAGCGCCAGCGGCGCCTCGCTGTCCGAGATGCGCACCGTCACCGGCGTGCCCGGCGCCGTGTGCCGGATGGCGTTGCCGAGCAGGTTGCGCAGCGCCAGCCGCACGAGCGCGCTGTCCATCAGCGCCGAGCGGGCGGCGGTGTCGCGCGTGATGGTGATGCGTGCGCGCTCGGCGCGCGGCAGCTCGGCCAGCGCCACCGAGAGCACGGTGTCGATGTCGGCCTCCTCCTCGGGCGGCGAAGGCGCGCCGGACAGCAGCGTCGACACCGCCAGCGTATTGTCGACATGGCGCCGCACCTCGGAGAGCACGCCCTGCGCCCGCACCAGCCGCGCCGAGGCCCCCTGCTCGCCCTTGTCGGCAAGCATCGCGCCCGCGCTCTCGATGGCGGCCGAGGCGTTGTTCAGCGGCTGGCGCACCTCGTGCGCGAGCAGGTCCAGCATCTCGCGCCGCTCGCTGGCTAGGCGCGCGAGTTCGGCGGCCTGGCGCTCGAGCTCGCGCCGCGCCAGCTGTTCGCGGCGCAGCTGGGCGGCGCGGTCGAGCAGCGTCGTCACGTCCTCGATGACCGAAAGCGCGCGCAGCGGGCGGCCTTCGGGGTCGCGCCCGACCACCGACGACAGCAGCACGTCGATGACGGTGCCGTCGCGGCGCACCATCTGCAGCGAGAGCCGGTCGTAGCGCCCGGCGCGCCACAGGCGCGGCAGGTACTCGACGAGCACGGCCTCGCGCGAGCCCGGCGTCATGAAGTCGACCGACGCGCGGCCGAGCACCTCATCGCGGCCGTAGCCCAGGCACGCCAGCCATCGGTCGGAGACCGTCAGCAACCGGCCCTCGGTGTCGATGGAGTGCAGCATCGCCGGCGTCTGCTCGTAGAGCATGCGCAGCGCATCGTTGCTGCGCTCGATGGCCAGCTCGGTCTCGTGGCGCCGAGCCCGGCTCTCGCGCAGCTCGCGCGCCTCGGTCACGTCGTCGGTGAGGGCGATGAAGCCGTCCTGGCGGCCGTCTCCGTGGCGCCGGGGCAGCAGGCGGATACGGCAAGTCCGCAGGCCGTCGCCGCCTTGCACCTGCGACTCGAACTCCACCGTCCGGCCGGCCAGCACTGCGGCCCGCTCGGCCTCGCAGGCACGAAAGCGTTCCTCGCCGATGACTTCAGCCAGCGGGCGGCCCGGCAGCTCCTGCGCCGGGCACCCGAGCATGCGCGCGGCCGACGCGTTGACGTACAGGCAGCGCAACGCGCCATCCCACACCGTCACGGCGCTGTCGATGGTCTCGAGCAGCGCCGTCGCGCTGGCCGCGAGGGCCCGCGCCGGGTCGGGGCCGAAGGCCGGTGCGCTGACATCGTTCATCAGGGACATCCGCTTGCACCTCGCGCAGGCATCCAGGCACTCAGGCGTTCGGGCGTTCAGGCGTTCAGGCGAAGCTGAGGATCGGCTGGTCGACGGCGAGGCTCTCGCCCTTCTTCGCGAGCAGCTCGCCGACGGTGCCGTCCTGCGCGGCGGTGAGGACATTCTCCATCTTCATCGCCTCGATCACCGCCAGCCGCTCGCCGGAGCGCACCTTCTGCCCCGGCGCCACGGCGATGTCGACGAGCAGCCCGGGCATCGGCGAGAGCAGGAAGCGCGAGAGGTCCGGCGGCGTCTTGTGCGGCATGAGCGCGAACAGCTCGGCGGCGCGCGGCAGCAGCGCCAGGGCCTCGATCTGCGCGCCGTTGTGCGCCACGCGGATGGACAGCGGGCTCTTCGCGCCACCGGCGGCCACGCCCCCGGTCGAATTGGCGCGCTCGACCTGCGCCGTGAAGGCGCGGCCATTGCAGGTGCCCACCATCAGGCTCTCGCCGAGGCGGCTGTCGCTCTGGATGGCGAAGTGGCGACCTTCGATGACGACATCGGCCTTGCCCGAGTGCGGCTCGAACTCGTCGACGCGCACGGCGTGGTGCCGGTGCGCGCCGTCGCGCCCGAGCACCACGATCACGAGGTCGGGCTGGTTCTTCATGCGGTGGCCTTCGACCTGGCCGCTGATGCCGCCGGCGCGCTCGCGCGCCTTGCGCCGCACGAACGCCGCCAGTGCCACGAGGAAGAGCGGGTCGTCGTGCGCCACGTCGCCGCTGGAGAAGCCGCGCCCGTAGTGCTCGGCGATGAAGCCGGTGTTGAAGTCGCCAGCGACGAACGCCGGATGCGCGAGCAGCGCCGACTGGAACGGGATGTTGCTGCTGATGCCGCGGATGACGAAGGCGTTGAGCGCCTCGCGCATGCGCGCGATCGCGTTCGGCCGGTCGCGGCCGTGCACGATGAGCTTGGCGATCATCGAGTCGTAGTACATCGGGATCTCGCCGCCCTCGGAGACGCCGGTGTCCACGCGAACGCCCCCCGGGGCGTTCGCTTCGCCGGACTGGACGCCGCCCTGGGCGCCTTCGGCATCTCCGTCGGCACCCTCGGGCACGCGCCCCGCTGCCTCCATCGTCACCGGCGGCGGCAGGTAGCGCACGAGCCGGCCGGTGGAAGGCAGGAAGTTGCGGAACGGGTCCTCGGCGTTGATGCGGCACTCCATCGCCCAGCCGCGGCGCTTGACGTCGGCCTGCGCGAAGGGCAGCTTCTCGCCGGCGGCGACGCGGATCATCAGCTCCACGAGGTCGAGGCCGGTGATGCACTCGGTGACCGGGTGCTCGACCTGCAGGCGCGTGTTCATCTCCAGGAAGTAGAAGCCCTGGTCCTTGCCGACGACGAACTCCACCGTGCCCGCGCTCTGGTAGTTCACGGCCTTGGCCAGCGCCACCGCCTGCTCGCCCATGGCGCGACGCGTGGCCTCGCTGATGAAGGGCGACGGCGCCTCCTCGATCACCTTCTGGTGCCGGCGCTGGATGCTGCACTCGCGCTCGTTGAGATAGACGATGTTCCCGTGCGCGTCGCCCAGCACCTGGATCTCGATGTGCCGCGGCTCCTCGACGAACTTCTCGATGAAGACGCGGTCGTCGCCGAAGCTCGCCTTCGCCTCGTTGCGGCAGGCGCTGAAGCCCTCGTGCGCCTCCTTGTCGTTGAAGGCCACGCGCAGGCCCTTGCCGCCGCCGCCGGCGCTGGCCTTGATCATCACCGGGTAGCCGATCCCGCGCGCGATCTCCACCGCGCGCTCGGCGCTCGCGATGGCGTCGTTCCAGCCCGGGATGGTGTTGACGCCGGCCGCCTGGGCAAGCTTCTTGGAGGCGATCTTGTCGCCCATGGCCGCGATGCTGCCGTGCTTGGGGCCGATGAAGACGACGCCTTCTTCCTCGACGCGGCGCGCGAAGGCCTCGTTCTCGCTGAGGAAGCCGTAGCCGGGGTGGATGGCCTCGGCACCCGTGCCCTTCGCCGCGGCGATGATCCTGTCGGCGACGAGATAGCTCTCGCGGCTGGGCGGCGGGCCTAGGCGAACGGCCTCGTCGGCGAGCTCGACGTGGCGCGCCTCCTTGTCGGCGTCGGAGTAGACGGCGACGGTGGCGATGCCCATCTTCCTCGCCGTCTTGATGATGCGGCAGGCGATCTCGCCGCGGTTGGCGATCAGGATCTTCGTGAACATGGTCGGTCAGCCGCGATCAGAGGGGAATGTTGCCGTGCTTGCGCCACGGGTTCTCGATCTTCTTGTCCTTGAGCATGGCCAGCGAGCGGCAGATGCGCTTCCTCGTCTCGTGCGGCTGGATCACGTCGTCGATGAAGCCGCGTGCGCCGGCGACGAAGGGGTTGGCGAAGCGCGCCTTGTATTCCGCCTCGCGCGCGGCGAGCTTGGCCGCGTCGCCCTTGTCCTCGCGGAAGATGATCTCCACCGCGCCCTTGGCACCCATCACCGCGATCTCGGCATTGGGCCAGGCGAAGTTGACGTCGCCGCGCAGGTGCTTGGAGGCCATCACGTCGTAGGCGCCGCCGTAGGCCTTGCGCGTGATCACCGTCACCTTGGGCACGGTGCACTCGGCGTAGGCGTACAGCAGCTTGGCGCCGTGCTTGATGATGCCGCCGTACTCCTGGCTGGTGCCGGGCATGAAGCCGGGCACGTCGACGAAGGTGACCACCGGGATGCCGAAGGCGTCGCAGAAGCGCACGAAGCGCGCCGCCTTGATGCTGCTCTTGATGTCCAGGCAGCCGGCCAGCACGAGCGGGTTGTTGGCGACGATGCCGACGGTGCGCCCTTCCATGCGCGCCATGCCGATGACGATGTTGCGGGCGTAGTCGGGCTGCAGCTCGAAGAAGTCGCCGTCGTCGACGACCTTCACGATCAGCTCCTTGATGTCGTAGGGCTTGTTCGGGTTGTCGGGCACCAATGTGTCCAGGCTCAGGTCCAGGCGCTCGGCGGCGTCGCCGCTCGGCCGCACCGGCACGCCGGCCCTGTTGTTCAGCGGCAGGTAGTTGATGAAGCGCCGCAGCATCAGCAGCGCCTCCACGTCGTTGTCGAACGCCAGGTCGGCGACGCCGCTCTTCGTGGTGTGCGTCGTCGCACCGCCCAGTTCCTCGGCCGTCACCTCCTCGTGCGTCACAGTCTTCACCACCTCGGGGCCGGTGACGAACATGTAGCTGCTGTCCTTCACCATGAAGATGAAGTCGGTCATCGAAGGCGAGTACACCGCCCCGCCGGCGCAGGGGCCCATGATCATGCTGATCTGCGGGATGACGCCGCTGGCCATGACGTTGCGCTGGAAGACGTCGGCGTAGCCGCCGAGCGAGGCCACGCCCTCCTGGATGCGTGCGCCGCCGCTGTCGTTCAGCCCGATGACCGGCGCGCCGACCTTCATCGCCTGGTCCATCACCTTGCAGATCTTCTCGGCATGCGCCTCGGAAAGGGCACCGCCGAAGACGGTGAAGTCCTGGCTGAAGACGAAGACGAGGCGGCCGTTGATCATGCCGTAGCCGGTGACGACGCCGTCGCCCGGAATCTTGTTGTCGGCCATGCCGAAGTCGGTGCAGCGGTGCTCGACGAACATGTCCCACTCCTCGAAGCTGCCTTCGTCGAGCAGCAGCTCCAGGCGCTCGCGCGCCGTCAGCTTGCCCTTGGCATGCTGGCCGGCGATGCGCTTGGCGCCGCCGCCCTGGCGCGCGGCCTCGCGCTTCTTCTCGAGCTGTTCGATGATGTCGTGCATCGGGTGTTCTCCTCGGTCCTCTTGTGCGGTGGTTCTGTGCGTGCGTAGCGGTGCGACGGCGCGGAGTGTCTGTGCGGTGGTGTGTCCGTGCGGTGTCGGCGTGGATTCGGGGCAGGCGTCCCTGGGCGTCTCAGGCGGGACCCTGCGGCCCGTTGGCGAGCTCGAGCAGCCGGCGCGCCGCCACCGAGGCGGCCACGCTGCCCTCGTGCACCTGGCGGGCGAGTTGCGGCAGCGCCGCGCGCACGGCCGGATGACGCCGGAAGCGCTCGCGCAGGCCGGCGTCGATGCGCTCCCACATCCAGGCCTCGTCCTGCGCGTGGCGGCGGCGCTCGAACGCGCCGTTGGCGGTCTGCAGGTCGCGAAAGCGCTGCACGGCGCGCCAGAACTCCTCGAGGCCGCTGCCTTTGATCGCGCTCAGCTGCAGCACCTCGGGGTGCCAGATCGTGGTGTCGTGATGCGCATGCTCCGGGTTGCCATGCAGGCCGATCAGCCTGAGCGCGCTCGTGATCTGTGCCCGCGCCCGCGTCGCCGCCGTCTCGTCGAGGTCGGCCTTGTTGATGACCACGAGGTCGGCGAGTTCCGTCACGCCGCGCTTGATGGCCTGCAGGTCGTCGCCGGCGTTGGGCAGTTGCAGCAGCACGAACATGTCGGTCATGCCGGCGACCGCCGTCTCGCTCTGGCCGACACCCACCGTCTCGACGATGACGATGCCGTAGCCGGCAGCCTCGCAGACGCGCATCGCCTCGCGCGTCTTCTCGGCCACGCCGCCGAGCGTGCCCGAGGCCGGACTCGGCCGGATATACGCCCGCTCATGCACCGAGAGGCGCTCCATGCGCGTCTTGTCGCCGAGGATGCTGCCGCCGCCGAGCGCCGAGCTCGGGTCCACCGCGAGCACGGCGACGCGTTCGCCACGCTCGACGAGAAAGAGGCCCAGCGCCTCGATGAAGGTGCTCTTGCCCACTCCGGGCACGCCGCTGATGCCGAGTCGGAAGGCGCGGCCCGGCTGGCCACGCGCCGGCAACAGCGCGTTGAGCAACCCGTCGGCGCGTGCGCGGTGCTCGGGGAGCGTGGACTCCAGCAGCGTGATCGTCTTGGCGATCGCGCGGCGCTGCGCGAGCGCATCGCCGCCCGTGACGGCATCGAAGAGGGCGCGGTCAGGCGCCGGCAGGTTCGCAATCGCGGGGGTCGGCGCCGCACCCTCGCGCGGAGGTACTCCGGCGTCCGCCTTCGGGGCAGCGCGGCGACTCATGCGCGCGGCTCCTTGCGCGCGATGTCGAAGCGCGACCAGCCGGGCACGCTGGCCGCGCTGCGCCAGGCCGGCGGCTCCTCGAAGGTGCCCCAGCACTCGTCGATCGTGCGGATGCGGCCGTCGATCACCGAAACCATCGAGTTGGCGAAGAAGCGGTTCGGCGGATGGTCAACCCGCACCCAGGCCTGCACGCGCCCATCGAGGCGCGCCGCGACGTCGAGCACGTGGATGGTCCAGCCCTCGGGGTAGATCTCGTTCACGCGCACGATGCCGTCGCCACCCTCGATGCGCTCGCCGCTCGTCCACCAGTGCAGCACGGCATCGTCGTGCAGCAGCGCGCGCGCGCCGCGCCAGTCGCGCGCCTGCATGCGTTGCCACAGCGCGCGCACGACTTCGACCGGGTCGGCCTCGGCAATCATCTCTTGTGGGCGGGCTTCGGTCGTGCCGGAGTTCAGCTCTGGTTCAGCCTTGCGCCAGGCGAATCTGCTCGAGCACATCCTTGGCGCTCACCAGGATCGGCGTCCCGGGCCCGTAGATGCCCTTGACGCCGGCGGCATGGAGGAAGTCGTAGTCCTGCGCCGGGATCACGCCACCGACGAAGACGACGATGTCGTCGGCGCCTTGCTTCCTCAGCTCGGCAATGATGGCCGGCACCAGCGTCTTGTGCCCGGCGGCGAGCGTGCTCACGCCGACCGCGTGCACGTCGTTCTCGATCGCCTGGCGGGCGCACTCCTCGGGCGTCTGGAAGAGCGGCCCCATGTCGACGTCGAAGCCGAGGTCGGCAAAGGCCGTGGCCACCACCTTGGCGCCGCGATCGTGCCCGTCCTGGCCGAGCTTGGCGATCATGACGCGCGGGCGGCGCCCGTATTGTTCGGCGAAGGCGGCGATCTCCGCCTTCAGCTTGTCCCAGCCTTCGGCGCTGTCGTAGGCAGCGGCGTACACGCCGGTCACCTTCTGGATGTCGGCACGGTGGCGGCCGAAGACCTGCTCGAGGGCATCGCTCACTTCTCCGACGGTGGCACGCAGCCGCACGGCCTCGATGCTGAGGGCGAGCAGGTTGCCTTGTCCAGTCTTCGCGCACCGGGTCAGCGCCTCCAGCGCCGCCTTCACCTTGGCGGCGTCGCGCGTGGCGCGGATCTTCGCGAGGCGGGCGATCTGCCCCTGGCGCACCTTGACGTTGTCGACCTCGAGGATGTCCAGCCTGTCGTGCTCGTCGAGGCGGTACTTGTTGACGCCGACGATGACGTCCTTGCCGCTGTCGATGCGCGCCTGCTTCTCGGCCGCGCTGGCCTCGATCTTCAGCTTGGCCCAGCCGGAGTCGACGGCCTTCGTCATGCCGCCTAGCGCGTCGACCTCGTCGAGGATGGCGCTCGCCTTGTCGGCCATCTGCTGCGTCAGCGTCTCCATCATGTAGCTGCCGGCCCAGGGGTCGACGACGCTCGTGATTTGCGTCTCTTCCTGGATGACGAGCTGCGTGTTGCGCGCGATGCGGGCGCTGAACTCGGTGGGCAGCGCGATGGCCTCGTCGAAACTGTTGGTGTGCAGGCTCTGCGTGCCGCCGAACACCGCCGCCAGCGCCTCGATGGTGGTGCGCACGATGTTGTTGTAGGGGTCCTGCTCGGTCAGGCTCCAACCCGAGGTCTGGCAATGCGTGCGGAGCATCAGGCTCTTCGGGTGCCTGGCGCCGAAGCCCTGCATGATGCGGCTCCACAAGAGGCGCGCCGCGCGCATCTTGGCTACCTCGAGATAGAAGTTCATGCCGATGGCCCAGAAGAAGCTGAGCCGCCCGGCGAACTCGTCGACATCCAGGCCTTTGGCGAGCGCCGTCTTCACGTACTCCTTGCCGTCGGCGAGCGTGAACGCGAGCTCGAGCGCCTGGTTCGCGCCCGCCTCCTGCATGTGATAGCCGGAGATCGAGATCGAGTTGAACCTCGGCATCTTCTTCGCCGTGTATTCGATGATGTCGCCGACGATGCGCATGCTCGGCGCCGGCGGGTAGATGTAGGTGTTGCGGACCATGAACTCCTTGAGGATGTCGTTCTGGATGGTCCCCGAGAGCTGCTCCTGCGCCACGCCCTGCTCTTCGGCGGCGACGATGTAGCCGGCGAGCACGGGCAGCACGGCGCCGTTCATGGTCATGCTCACGCTCACGCGGTCGAGCGGGATGCCGTCGAAGAGGATCTTCATGTCCTCGACGCTGTCGATGGCCACGCCCGCCTTGCCCACGTCGCCGGTGACGCGCGGGTGGTCGCTGTCGTAGCCGCGATGCGTGGCGAGGTCGAAGGCGACGCTGACACCCTGCCCGCCGGCCGCCAGCGCCTGGCGGTAGAAGGCGTTGCTGTCCTCGGCGGTGGAAAAGCCCGCGTACTGGCGGATGGTCCAAGGCCGCACCGCGTACATCGTGGCCTGCGGGCCGCGGATGAAGGGCGCAAAGCCGGGCAGCGTGTCGGCCAGCGCCGGGTCCGGCAGCGCCGCGATGTCGGCGGCGGTGTACAGCGGCTTGACGACGATGCCTTCGGGCGTCACCCGGTTCAGGGCCGCGAGGTCGCCGCCCGGCGCGGATCTGGCCGCCGCCTTCTCCCACTGGGGCAGCGTGGCACGGGGAAAGTCGGGTGCGGCGGTCATCGGAGCGTCTCCTGGGCGGCTGCGAGGGGCGGCGAGAACGGCAAGGGCAGCGATGTGGCAGTTTCGCAAGCGCGGCAGCGTTGGCGATCGGTCAGGGGCTTGGGGGGCCTGTCGGGGGCTTGCGGGGCTTGTCGGGGGCTTGTCGGCCGGAGCCGATTATGCATAATTATGAATTCATAATCCACCCAAGCGGCAGCGTCGCACCGCCGCGCGCTGCTGCCGAGCCCGATGCCGCGCACCCCGCCGACCCTGCCCGACATGCGCTCCGCCACCGGTGCGCACCTGGCGCCGCGCGCGCTGTACCAGCAGGTGGCCGAACGGCTGCGCGACGCCATCTTCGAGCGTCGCCTGGAGCCCGGCGCGTGGATCGACGAGCAGAAGCTCGCCGCCGAGTACGGCATCAGCCGCACGCCGCTGCGCGAAGCGCTCAAGGTGCTGGCCGTCGAGGGCCTCGTGACGATGAAAGTGCGGCGTGGCGCCTACGTCACCGAGATGTCGCGCACCGACGTGCAGCAGGTCTACCACCTGCTCGCGCTGCTGGAGAGCGACGCCGCCGCGTCGGCGGCCGTGACCGCCAGCGCAGCACAGCGCGCCGAGCTCGAAGCGCTGCACCGGCAGCTCGAGAGCCAGGTGAAGAACCGGACCGCCTTCTTCGCCACCAACGAGCGCTTCCACATGGCGCTGCTGCGCATCGCCGGCAACCGCTGGGCCGAGCAGATGGTGACCGACCTGCGCAAGGTGATGAAGCTCAACCGCCACCACTCGCTGTTCAGGGAGGGGCGCATCGCCGATTCGCTGGCCGAGCACCGCGCGCTTATGAACGCCATCGCGGCCAGAGACGCGGCCGGCGCGGCGCAGCTGATGCGAACGCACTTCGCGAGCGGGCTCGAGGCCGCGGCGCCACTGGCGCAGCCGGCCGCCGCGGCGGCCGTCACCGGCGCGGCCGGCACGGCGCCCGCCTGAATCAGCGCAGGAAGTCCACCACGCCCGCCAGCAGCGACATCGCTTCCTCGTCGGCGGCACCGTCGATCGGCCGCAGCCCCGCGCCCCAGATCACGCTGACGATGTTCTCGGCCGGGTGCACGGACAGGAACTGGCCGTACAGGCCCCTGCCCTCGAAGGCGCCGGCGCCGAGGCGCCACCACTGGTAGCCGTAGCTGCCGCCCTCGGAACCGCCGGCGAGATCGCGCCAACCTTCGGGCAACAGGCGCTGCGCACCGACGACACCGTCGCGCAGCACGAACAGCCCGAACCGGGCGTAGTCGCGCAAGGTCGCGCAGAGCGCGCCGCCGGCCAGCTCCTGGCCGTCGGGCGCCTCGACCATCCAGTACCCATCGGCCTCCATGCCGGTGCGCGACCAGATGCGCGCGGAGAGATAGCCGCTCAAGGTCATGCCCGTGGCGGCCGCCACCAACGCGCCGAGCACGAAGGTGTCGCCGGTGTTGTAGTTGAAGACGGTGCCGGGCACGTTCGCGCGCGGGCGGGCGCGCACGAAGTCGAGCACCGCCCCCGGCCGGTTGAGGCGCACGGCGTCGCCGAAGCGCCCGATGTCGGAGTTCGGGTCGGTGTATTCCTCGCTCCACCGCACACCCGAGGTCATGCGCAGCAGCTGGCGCACGGTGGTGCCCTCGTAGCCGCCGCCGCGCAGTGCCGGCAGCAGCGTCTCGCAGCGGCGATCGAGGCTGTCGAGGCTGCCGTCGTGCAGCGCCGCACCCACGAGGGTGGAGGTCACCGACTTGGCGACCGAGAACGAGACCCAGCGCGAGCTCTGGACGTTGCCCATGCCGTAGCGCTCGGTGGCGACCTCGCCGTTCTTGAGCACGATCCAGCCGCCGATGCGGCGGCGGGCCATGAAATCCTCGGGCGTGACGCTCACGCCCTGGTGCGTGAAGCGGAAGGACGCCATCGAGCGGGCGTGCGCGGGCAGCACGCTGGCCGGGCCGCCGCGCGCGATGCCGCGCGTGGGGTGGATGCGGTCGACATGGCGGAAAGTGGCCGCCTGGTTCTCGGGCGTGATCGTGTCCAGGCTGGCGGCGATCGGCTCCGGGGGCTCCGGCGGCGGCGGGGCGGGCGTCGGTGCCGGTGTGGGCGCCGGCGTCGGCGCGGCTGTCGGCGCCGGTGTCGGCGAGGATGTCGGCGCCGGCGGGGCGGGCGAAGGCGCTGGCGTCGGCGCGGGGGTCGGCCCGGATGTCGGCGCCGGAGTCGGTGTGGCTGTCGGTGTGCCTGTCGGAGCAGGCGGGGCGGGCGCCGGCGCGGCGCCTTCGGCACCATCGGCGCCACCGCCGCCGCCGCCACAGGCCGAAGCGGACAGCGCGAAGCTCGCCGCGACAGCCCACTGCAGCATGTCTCGGCGACGGCGCCGCTGCCCTTCGCTGTCGTCCTGCTCGTCTCGCTCGTCTTGCGGATGCATGGCTGGCAGACTACGCGAAATCGCGCCGCGATGGCCGGCGCTCAACACCTTGTCATGCATCCAGTGGAAACGCCATCGACCTGGGCGCCCCGTGACCGCCGGCACCTGCCGCGGCCACCCTCGACCGGCGAAGCGCAGCTCTGGCTGATGTCGCTGGACGAACCGCCCTGGCCCCCTGCCCAGCTGCACGCTGTGCTCGACCCGGCCGAGCGCGAGCGCGCGGCGCGATTCCACTTCCCGCAGCACCGCGAGCGTTTCGCGCACGGCCGCGGCCTGTTGCGCCACCTTCTCGCCCACGCCACCGGCTCGGATCCATCCGCCCTGCGCTTCGACAACGGGCCCCAGGGCAAGCCACGGCTTGCACACCCGTTCGCGCAGCCCGACCTGGACTTCAACCTCTCGCACTCCGGCGCCTGGGCGTTGCTCGCCCTGAGCGACGGCGCGGCGGTCGGGGTGGACATCGAGTGGCCGCGGCCGGTGCCCGAGCTGCATGCCATCGCGGCACGCAATTTCGCGCCGGCCGAGCAGGCCGAGCTCGCGGCCCTGCCCGGCGCGCTCGCGGCGGATGCCTTCCTCGCCGGATGGACGCGCAAGGAGGCCTTCATCAAGGCCCTCGGTGGCGGCTTGTCCATCCCGCTGGACAGCTTCGAGGTGACGCTCGACCCGCATTCGCCGGCCCGCCTGCTGCGCGTGCACGACGCCGCCCACCCGGCGCATGCCTTCACCCTCTGGGCCGGACGCACGCCGCAGGGCGCATGGGCGGCGGCCGTCGTGCGCCGTAGCGAGGCAATCGTGCAGACTTTCTCACTAGGTTGACCGCTCCCGCGCCTGCGTGCCGGCCATGCGTGGCGTCAGCCGATAGGATGCCCGGCCGACGCGGGACCGGGCGCCATCTCCAGGCGTCGAGAGCCGCGTCGCGTCGCCGATCGGTGCGGGCCACGGGCGCGCGCCGCCGATGTGCCACAAGCCCGGCCGGGAGCCCGACGTCGAACCGGGCATGGGCCACAAGGGGAGTTGTCGATGTCTGAACACCTGTATCCCGGACGCCGGCAGCACCGCCGGCGTGCCTGCGCGCCGCTCGCTGGCCGATGCGGCCGCGCGGCCGGTTCGCGATGAGTTCCTCGGCCTGGCTGATGCGCTTTGCGCAGCGGCCCGCGCCTTCGGCGCGGCTGGTGTGCTTCTCCTACGCGGGCGGCGGCGGCGCGGTGTATCGCCCGTTCGCGCTCGCCCTGCCATCCTCGATCGAGGTCCTCGCGGTGCAGTTGCCGGGCCGCGAGAACCGCCTGCGCGAACCGCCCCTGAAGTCCGTCAAGGCCATCGTCGAGGCACTGCTGCCGAACCTCGCGCCGCAGCTCGACCGCCCGTACGCGTTCTTCGGCCACAGCATGGGTGGCCTCGTCGCCTACGAGGTGGCGCGCGCGCTGCGCGCGCAAGGCCTGCCCGGGCCGGCACGCCTCGTCGTTTCCGCCCGGCGCGCGCCGCACCTGAGCGAGCCCGACGCGCCGCTGCACCCGCTGCCCGACGAGTCCTTCATCGCCGAGCTCGACCGCCGCTATGGCGGCATCCCGGCCGAGATCCTGCAGCATCGCGACATCCTCGAGCTGCTGCTGCCGGCCATGCGCGCCGACATGACCGCCATCGAGACGCACCGCCACCTGCCCGGCCCCCTGCTCGACTGCCCCATCACCGTGTTCGGCGGTACCGGCGACACGCGCGCCCAGCGCGAGGTGCTGGCGCCCTGGCACGAGCACACGCATGGCCCCGTGCAGGTGCGGCAGTTCGCCGGCGGGCACTTCTACTTCAACGACGCGGCGGTGCGCGGCCAGCTCGTTGCCGAGCTGGCGCATCTGCTGGCGCCGCTCGCTGCCCAGCCGGCTGGTGCCGTCGCGCAGTGATGGCCACCGACCGCGCGCAAACGGACGAGGCCCGCGGCGGCCCCTCGAGCGGCGGTGACCACGCGGTGGCCATCGTCGGCATCGGCTGCCGCTTCCCGGGCGGGGTCGTGGACGTGGCGAGCTTCTGGCAGCTGCTGAAGGAAGGCCGCGACGCCATCACCGAGATTCCGGCGAGCCGCATCGACATCGATCGCCTGTTCGACCCGCGCCCGGCCACGCCCGGCCATGTCGTCACGCGCCGCGGCGGCTTCGTCGACGGCATCGAGGCCTTCGATGCCGCCTTCTTCGGTATCTCGCCGCGCGAGGCCGAGCGGCTCGACCCGCAGCAGCGCCTGCTGCTCGAGACCGCCTGGGAGGCACTGGAGGACGCCGGTGCCGACGTGAGCCGCCTCGAAGGCAGCCGCACCGGCGTCTACGTCGGCCAATGGATGAGCGACTTCGAGTCGCGCCTGTTCGCCGACACCGACAAGATCGACTTCCTGATGAGCACCGGCAGCGGGCGCTATGCCGCGTCCGGCCGGCTGTCGTACGCGCTCGGCCTGCGCGGCCCGAGCCTCACGCTCGACACGGCCTGCTCGTCGTCGCTGGTGGCCGTGCATCTGGCCTCGCGCGCGCTGCGCAACGGCGACTGCGAGCTCGCGCTCGCCGGCGGCGTCAACCTCATCCTGCAGCCGTACATCCACCTCGCCTACTCGCAGAGCCGCATGATGGCGCCCGACGGCCACTGCAAGTTCGGCGACGCTTCGGGCGACGGCTACGTGCGCAGCGAGGGCGCCGGCATCGTCGTGCTCAAGCGCCTGGCGCAGGCGCTCGCCGATGGCGACCGCATCTATGCCGTGGTGCGCGGCAGCGCCACCAACAACGACGGCCGCAGCAGCGGCGTGCTCGGCCGCCCGAGCCGCATCGGCCACGAGGAACTGCTGCGCGCCGCCTACGCCGATGCCGGCGTGCCGCCGGCCCGCGTCGGCTATGTCGAGGCGCACGGCACAGGCACGCGTGCCGGCGACCCGGTGGAGATCGGCGCGCTGGGGGCCGTGCTGGGCGAAGGCCGCGAGGCCGGCGCCACCTGCCTCGTCGGCTCGGTGAAGACCAACATCGGCCACACCGAGAGCGCGGCAGGCGTCGCCGGGCTCATCAAGGCGGCGCTCGTGCTGCACCGGGGCGAGGTGCCGGCCAGCCTGCACTTCAACGATCCCAATCCGCAGGTGCCGTGGGCGCAGCTGCCCTTCCGCGTGCCGGCGAGCACGGTGGCCTGGCCCGCGTCGACCTCTCGAGAGCCGCCGCGCGTGGCCGGCGTCAACTCCTTCGGCATCTCCGGCACCAACGCCCATGCGGTGCTCGAGGCGGCACCGGCCGTGCCGTCGCCCGCCCCCGCCTCGCAGCACCTGGACGATGCGCACGGCCCGCGCCACTTCCCCACGCGGCCGGCCCTGCTGGTGCTCTCCGCGCGCAGCCCCGAGGCGTTGCGCGAGTTGGCGTCGCGCTATGCGCGGCGCGTGGCCGGCCTGCCGCGCGACCGGCTCGACGACCTGTGCTGGGCCGCCGCGACGCGCCGCACGCCGTTGAGCCACCGCGCTGCCTTCGTCGCCGACGATGCCGCCGGCCTGGCCGCGCAGCTCACCGCCCACGCCGCCGGCGAAGCCGCCGCCGCCGAGGGGCAGGTCGGCGACGCCGTGCCCGCAGCCCCCGTCTTCATCGTGCCCGGCCAGGGTGGCCAATGGGTCGGCATGGCGCGCGACCTGCTGGCGCACGAGCCGGCCTTCCGCGCCGCGCTCGAGGCCTGCGACGCGGCGGCCGCTCCCCACCTCGGCGGCTCGATCGTCGCGCAGCTCGCCCTCGATGCCGAGGCACCGGGCTACCGGCTCGACCGCATCGAGTTCATCCAGCCCACGCTGGTGGCACTGGCCATCGCCCAGGCGCGCTGGCTGCAGTCGGTGGGCATCGCCCCGGGCGCGCTGGTCGGCCACAGCATGGGCGAGGTCGGCGCCGCGCACCTGGCCGGCGTGCTCGATCTCGCCGAGGCCATGCGCATCATCTGCCGCCGCAGCGCGCTCATGTCGCGCACGCGCGGCCAGGGCGGCATGGCCATGGTGGGCCTGTCGATGCACGAGACCGAACGGCGCCTGGCCGGCATGCCGGGCCGCACCGAAAAGCTCTCGGTGGCGGCGAGCAACAGCCCGGCCTCCAGCGTCGTCTCGGGTGAACCGCGCTCGCTCGACGAGTTCATCACCGAGCTCGAAGCCGCGGGCCACTTCGCGCGGCGCGTGCAGGTCGACGTGGCCTCGCACAGCCCGCAGATGGACGGGCCCGCCGCCGCGTTGACGGCGGAGCTCGCTGGCCTGGCCCCGCGTGAAGCGACGCTGCCCATCCAGTCCACCGTGCTCGGGCGCGCCGCGGCGGGCAGCGAGTTCGATGCCGCGTACTGGGGCCGCAACATGCGCCAGCCGGTGCGCTTCGACGCCTGCGTCGCGGCCTTGCTCGACGGCGGCGCCACATGCTTCGTCGAACTCGGCCCGCACCCGGTGCTCTGCGGCTCGGTGCAGCAAACGGCCGAGGCCCGCAGCGAGACGGACGCCGCGGCAGCGCCCGCCACGGCAGTGACAGCCGTCGCCTGCGGCCGGCGCGACGAGCCCGGCGCAATGGGCCTGATGACCGTCGTCGGCCGGCTGTGGGCACAAGGCTGCGCGTTGGACTGGACAGCGCTGCTGCCGCGCGCGCGCAGCCACGTCGACCTGCCGCTGTACCCGTGGCAGCGCGAACGCCACTGGTGCGAGGCGGCCAACCAGATGGCATCGGCCGGTGCCGCCGCCGCTGCCTCGGCGGGCCATGGCCGCCGCGGCGCGCACCCGCTGCTGGCACGCCGCTTCGACCTCGCCGGCCAGGAGGCCGTCTGCTGGGAGACGACGCTCGACGCCGCGCACTTCGCCTATCTCGCCGACCACGTCGTGCGCGGGTCACCCTTGTTCCCTGCCGCGGCCTATTGCGAGGCCGCGCTCGCCGCTGCGCAGGAGTCGCGCCCCGGCCACCGCTTCGGCCTGCGCGATGTCGAGTTCCACGCCGCATGGGCCTTGCCCGACGCCGCCGGCAAGCCTGCGGAGAAGGTGGCCGAAATGGGGCACAAGCCCGTGGCCCGCTTGCAGGTGCGCCTGGACTGGACCGGCGCCAAGGCGGCCCGCTTCGAGATCCACGGCCTGACCTCGGCCGTGCCGTTGCCCAACAGCGGGCCGGCGACGGAAGACGCAGGCGAAGAGCGGTGGCTGAGGCGCGCCAGCGGACGCATCGTGGCGATCGAAGACGAAGCAGCTCGCACTGCCGGGCCCGTTGCCGCGCCGCCGGGCCAGCCGGCGACGCAAGCTCTGTTGCGCGACGACATCTACGCCCAGCTGGCCCGTGTCGGCCTCGCCTACGGACCGGCCTTCCGAGGCCTCGCAAGCCTCGAACCAGACCCGGCCGGCGGCGGCATCTGCGCCGAGATCGCACTCGACGCCGCCACGCTCGACCGCACGGCGGCGCAGCATCTCGCCTATCCGCCGCTGCTCGACGCCCTGCTGCAGGTGCAGGCCGCGGCCTTGGCGTTGGCGGACAGCAAGGAAGGCACGGGCGCCGGCAGCGAGGCGGGCACCAGCACGGCCACGCCGATCCCGGTGCGCATCGGCGCCCTCGACGTGCACGCCCCCTTGCCGCCGCAGGGCCGCTACCAGGTGCGGCTGCGCGCCACGACCGACATGGTCGCCGAGGCCGACCTCTTCGATGAAGACGGTCGCTGCCTCGCCACGCTGCGCGCCAGCGCCTTCGAAAGGTTGAGCCGCGGCGGCGGCGCGCGCGACGCGACGCTCGACGAGCTGCTGTTCGCGCCGGCCTGGGTGCCGGCGACGATGCCGGATGTGAAGACCGCCGAGGCGGCCGCCGCCAGCGCGGGCCCCGTCGTCATCGTCGCCGACGTCGAGCTCGGCACGCAGGCCGAGCAGTGGCTCGCCGAGTTCGCCGCGCGCGGCATCGCCGCCACCCTGTTGCCCGCGCACGAGCTGGCCGCGGCCGGCGCGGGCGAACGGCTCGCGCAGGCGCTGGCCGCACCTGCCTCACTGGCCCAACCGGCCTCAGCCGCGGCTCGCGGCCACGTCGTGCACCTGGGCGCCCTCGGCTGCCCTGCCGCCGATGCGGGCCTGGACTGGATCGAGCGCAGCTGGCAACGCATCGGCGACGACACGCTCGCCCTCGCCCGTCAGGTGGCGGCCCTCGAAGGCGTTGCGGCGCCGCGCCTGTGGCTGCTCACGCGCGGCGCCATGCGCACCGGCCACGCCAGCGAGGCCTCCGCGTCGCTCGCGCACGCCACGCCGGCGCAGGCGGCGCTGTGGGGCCTGGGCCGCGTGTGGGCGCACGAGCAACCGGCGCTCGACGTGACCTTGGTCGACATCGACATCGACGTTGCCGGCCCGGCGGCGCTGGCGCCGCTGCTCGCCGCGCCGCCCGCCGAGCGCCAGCTGGCCCGGCGCGGCGACCGCTGGCTGGCCCTGCGTGTACAGAGGCAGCCGCTCGAGCCCCATCTCGTCGGCGGCGCGAAGGCCCCGGGCTTCGAGGCGGCGCTCGCGGTCGCCGGCACGCCCGACTCTCTGCACTGGCGCTCGGCGCTGCGGCCGGCGCCGCAAGCGCACGAAGTGGAGATCGAGGTCGAGCATGCCGGCCTCAACTTCATGAACCTGATGTCGGTGCTCGGCATCCTTCCGGGGTATCAGGGCGGACATGGGCCGCTCGGCATCGAGTGCAGCGGCCGCATCGCGCGGCTCGGCTCCGCGGTCAGCGGCCTCGCGGTCGGCGACGCCGTCGTCGCGGTGGGCCACCACTGCCTGCAGCGCCACGCGGTTGTCGCCGCCGATCTCGTCGCGCCGCGCCCGAAGGCGCTCGACTCCGCGTCCGCCGGGGGCGTGCCCATCGCCTTCCTCACCGCCGCCTATGGCCTGTCGCACCTCGCACGGCTGGAGCGCGGCGAGCGCGTGCTGATCCATTCCGCTGCAGGCGGCACCGGCCTCGCCGCCCTGCAGGTGGCGCGCCACGCCGGTGCCGAGATCTTCGCCACCGCCGGCAGCGAAGACAAGCGCGCCCTGCTGCGCTCGATGGGCGTCGCGCAGGTGTTCGACTCGCGCTCGCTGCGCTTCGCCGACGAGGTGCTCGCCGCCACCGCCGGCCGCGGCGTCGACGTCGTGCTCAACTCGCTCGCCGGCGAGGCCATTGCCGAAGGCCTGCGCTGCCTCGCGCCCTATGGCCGCTTCGTCGAGCTCGGCAAGCGCGACATCTACGGCGGCACGGCGATCGCGCTCGCACCCTTCCGCGCCAACCTCTCTTACTTCGCCATCGACCTCGACCGCATGATGCGCGAGCGCCCGGCCGTGCTCGGCCGCCTGCTGCGCGAGCTGATGGCCGGCTTCGAATCCGACACCTACCAGGCCCTGCCGGTGCGCACCTACGCCGCCGACGAGCTGGCCGCGGCTTTCCGCGACCTCATGCCCGGCACGCACGTGGGCAAGCATGTCGTGGCGCTGGCACCGCCGCCGGCGCGCGTGCTCGTCGCACCCGGCCAACGCATGCCGGTGCACGCCGAGGGCTGCTACGTCGTCACCGGCGGGCTCGGTGCGCTTGGCCTGGAAGTGGCACGCTGGCTGGCGGCGCGCGGCGCCGGCGCGCTGATGCTCGTCGGCCGCAGCGCCCCCGGCCCCGAGGTGAGCGCAGCGCTGGCGCAGATCGCCGCGCAAGGCACGCGCGTGCTCACCGCCGCCTGCGACGTCGCCGACCCCGCCTCGCTCGCCGCCGTGCTCGAGCGCGCACGCCGCGAGGGCGGCCCGCTGCGCGGCGTGTTCCATGCCGCCGGCGTGCTCGCCGATGCCACACTCGGCGCGATGACCGGGCCCACGCTGCGCGCGCCGCGCGATGCCAAGGTGATGGGCGCCTGGAACCTGCACCGCCTGACCGCAGCCGATGCGCTCGATGCCTTCGTGCTCTTCTCGTCGGTGGCCTCGCTCTTCGGCACGCCCGGCCAGGGCAACTATGCGGCGGCCAACGCCTTTCTCGACGCACTGGCCGCGCAACGCCAGGCCGCCGGGCGCCCGGCGCTCGCCATCAATCTCGGCCCGGTGGCCGGCGTCGGGCTGGCCGCCGCCAGCGGCGTGCGCGGCGACTCGCTGGCACGCATCGGCTTCGACGGCCTGCCCGCGGCGCGCGTCGTCGAAGCGATCGACGTGCTCGTCGCCGCCGGAGCGCCGCAGGCCGCCTGCGCCGTCTTCGATGCCCGGCGTTGGCACGAGGCCACCGCGCGCGAAGGCGCGCTCGGCCTCGTCCCGCCCGAGGCGATGCCCGCAGACGATGCCGCCGGCGCCGGCGCGAGCGCAGCTGCCGAGGTCGCACTGCCCGCCGCGCTCGGCGCCGTGCCCGCGGGCCCGCCCCGGCGCGCGCTGCTCGAAGAAGCCATCAAGAGCGAGGTCGGTGCCGTGCTGCGCATGGCCACCTCGCGGGTCCCCGCCGACCGCGCGCTGAAGACGCTCGGCCTCGACTCGCTGATGGCGCTGGAGCTGCGCAACCGGCTCGAGAAGCGCTGCGGCATCGCCTTGTCGCCCACGCTCGCCTGGAACCACCCGACGGTGCGCGCACTGGCCGTGCACCTGGCCGAGCGCCTGCGCATCGCGCTCGACGCGGCCGCGGCGCCGGCCGCACCGGCCACACCCGCCGGCGCGGCCAACTCGGCCGCTTCGGCCTCGGCGCCGGCGCACGACGATCTCGACGCCCTGCTCGACGACCTCGACCAGATGACCGAAGAAGAAGCGCGCGCGCTGCTCGAGCACGAGGCCAAGGGCGCCGCATGACCGAAGCGACCGACCGCCTGGCCCACCTCTCGCCGGCCAAGCGTGCGCTGCTCGAGCGCCGCCTGGCGCAGGGCGCGGCCGCGGCGCCTGCGGCGGGCGCCGGCGCCAGTGCCGGTGCGAGCGTCGGCAACAGGCCCGAGCGCATCGCCATCGTCGCCGCCGCCTGCCGCCTGCCCGGCGGCGCCGACACGCCTGAGGCGTTCTGGCAGATGCTGGTCGAAGGCCGCGATGCCGTCACCGACGTGCCGGCCGAGCGCTGGGGCGGCGAGGCATTGCTCGACGCCGATCCGCTCGCACCCAACCGCATGGTCTCGCGCCGCGGCGCTTTCATCGAGGGGATCGAGCAGTTCGACGCCGGCTTCTTCGGCATCTCGCCACGCGAGGCGGCGCTGATGGACCCGCAGCAGCGCCTGCTGCTCGAACTGGCCTGGGAAGCGCTGGAGGCCGGCGGCCAGCCGGTCGACCAGCTCGCCGGCACTTCCACCGGCGTCTTCGTGGGCGCGCACAGCCACAGCAGCGACTACTGGCTGCTGCAGCTGGCGCAGCGCGGCGGCCTCGAGAGCCACTCGGCCACCGGGTCGGCGCACAGCATCCTCGCCAACCGCATCTCCTACACCTTCGACCTGCGCGGCCCTTCGATGGCCGTGGACACGGCCTGCTCCTCTTCGCTGGTGGCCGTGCACCTGGCCTGCCAGAGCCTGCGCGGCGGCGAGTGCGACCTCGCGCTCGCCGGCGGCGTGAACCTGATGCTGCTGCCGAGCGCGAGCCTCGCCTTCAGCAAGCTGCAGATCCTCTCGCCCGAGGGCCGCTGCGCCAGCTTCGACGCCTCGGCCAACGGCATCGCGCGCGGCGAAGGCGCGGCCCTGGTGGTGCTCAAGCGCCTGGCCGATGCGCGCCGCGACGGCGACACGGTGCTCGCCGTGATCGCCGGCTCCGCCGTGAACCAGGATGGGGCCAGCAACGGCCTCACCGCCCCCAATGGCCCGGCGCAGGAAGCGGTGGTGCGGCGCGCGCTCGCGCTGGCCGCCATCGCGCCCGAGCGCGTCGGCCTCGTCGAGACGCACGGCACCGGCACGCCGCTGGGCGACCCGGTCGAGGTGGAGGCGCTGGCAGCCGCGATCGGCCCGCGCCGCGATGCGCAGCACCGCTGCTGGCTCGGCGCGGTGAAGACCAACATCGGCCACCTCGAAGGCGCAGCCGGCATCGCCGGCCTGCTCAAGGCCGTGGCCTGCCTGCGCCACGCCGCGGTGCCGGCCAACCTGCACTTCACGAAGCCCAACCCGCACCTGCGCCTCGAGGGCACGCCCTTCGAGATCCCCACCACGTTGACGCCCTGGCCGGGCGGCCCGCTGCCGCGCGTCGCCGCGGTGAGTTCGTTCGGTTTCGGCGGCACCAACGCGCACGTGGTGCTCGAGGAGGCGGCCGACGTGGTGTCCGGCCACGCAGCCCCCGCGGCCTCCACAGCGACTGCGGCACCGCAACGGGAAGAGCTCTTCGTCGTCTCGGCGCGCAGCGCCGCCGCGCTGGCCCAGGCCCTGCGCGAGCACAGCGACGCGCTGGCGGCGCTGCCACCTGACGCGCTCGCCGATGCCGCCCACTGTGCGGCCACACGGCGCAGCCACCACCCCTGGCGGGTGGCCGTCGTGGGCGACACGGCGGGCACGGTTGCCGCGCGGCTGCAAGCGCGCATCGCGGCGCTGCCCGATAGCGCCGCGGACGATGCGCACGCGCAGGTCGTCTGGGTCTTCACCGGCCAGGGTGGCGTGTGGCCGGCAATGGCCTCCGAGCTCTTCGACACCGAGCCGGTCTTCCGCGCCGCACTCGAGGAAGTGGCCTCGTTGTTCGAACGGCACGCCGGCTGGCCGTTGCTGCCGGTGCTCACCGATGCCGCACAGGGCGCGCGCCTGGCCGCCACCGACGTGGCGCAGCCGGCGATCTTCGCCGTGCAGGTGGCCCTCGCTGCGCTCTGGCGCTCCTGGGGCGTGAAGCCCGGTGCCGTCGTCGGGCACAGCGTCGGCGAGGTCGCCGCGGCGTACGTGGCCGGCGTGCTCACGCTCGTCGAGGCGGTGCGGGTCGTGCTGCACCGCTCGCGCGCCATGCAGGCAGCCTTCGGCCGCGGTCGCATGGCCCAGGTGGAGTGCAGCGAAGCCGCCTTGCTGGCCGAGCTGCCGCCGTCCGGCAGCGCGCTGTCCATCGCGGCGGTGAACGGCCCTGCCTCGACCGTGGTCGCCGGTGAGCCCGGCGCGCTGGCGGCGCTCGTCGCGCGGCTCGCGCAACGCGGCATCGCGGCGCGCGAGCTCGCGGTCGAGTTCGCCTTCCACAGCGCGCAGATGGACGCCTTCGTGCCGGCCATCGTCGCGGCGCTGGGCACGCTGCAGCCGCGCCCGGCCACGCTGCCCATCGTCTCCACCGTCACCGGCCAGTGGGCCGGCACCGGCGACTTCGGGGCGGCGTACTGGGGCCGCAACGTGCGCGAGACGGTGCGCTTCGCGCCGGCGGTGGCGCGCCTGCTCGAAGCCGGCCTCAACACTTTCCTCGAGATCGGGCCCCACCCGGCGCTGGGTGCCGGCATCGCCGCCGTCGCGGAGGCGGCCGGTGCGCGCGCGGCCATCGCCGCCTCGCTGCGCCGGTCGCAGCCCGCGCGTGCGGCGCTGCTGGCCGGCCTCGGGCAGCTTTACGAAGCCGGCGCCGCCATTCACTGGGCGGCGCGGCGTGATGCCGGCCGGCGTGTCGTGGCCCTGCCCGCGTATCCGTGGCAGCGGCGGCGCCACTGGCTCGAGGCCCCCGATGCGGCTGCACTCGCCTTCGGCGTCACCGGGCGCGACGCGCCGGTTGCGGGGCGCGATGAAGGGCTCGCCTGCTACGAGATGCAGTGGCCGGCACTGCCGCTCTCGATGTCGCTTTCGATGCCGCTCTCGCCCTCGCTCGCGCTGCCGCAGGCGATGTCGCACTCGGTTGCGCCCGGGCCCGCGACCCGCCGCTTCGAGGGCACCGCGTGGCGCGTCGTCGGCGAGCCTGGCGGCTTCGGCGAGCGGCTGGCCCAGGCGCTGCGGGACGAAGGCGCGGCCTGCGAGCTCTTCGCGAGCGCGGCCGCCTCGCCGCCACCGACCCCGGCGCTCACCGGCCTCGTGCACTGCGGCGCGCTCGATGCCAGCGCCGATTCGTCGGCGGCAGCGTTGTCCGCGGCCGTGGACAACGGCACCGTGGGCGCCCTGCTCGGCCTTCAGCACTTGTCCCTCGCGGCACGCGGGGCGCGCCTGTGGCTCCTGACGCGCGGCGCGCAGCGCATCGACGCCGGCGATGCGGCCCCCGTGCCGGCCCAGGCGCTGCTCTGGGGCCTGGGCCGCTCGGTTGCGCTCGAGGTGCCGCAATGCTGGGGCGGCCTGGTCGATCTCGACCCCGCTGCCGACGAGGCCGGCGCCGTGGCGGCGCTGCTCGCCCAGCTCGCGGCGCACGACGGCGAGGATCAAGTCGCGTTCCGTGCCGGCGCACGGCATGTCGCGAGGCTGGCGCGGCGTGAAGCCCCGCCGGCGGCCCGGCTGGCGCTGGACGGGTCCGGCGCCCACCTCGTCACCGGCGGCTACGGCGGCCTGGGGCCGAAGATCGTGCGCTGGCTCGCCTCCTGTGGCGCGCGCTGCATCGTGCTGCTCGGGCGCGGCGGCCCGCCGGCCGGAGACACCTCGTTCGAGATGCTGCGCGCCGAGATGCAGGCGGCCGGCGTGGCCCTCTGGCTCGAACGCGCCGATGTGGCCGACGCCGACGCGATGCGCGCGCTCGTCGACCGTCTCGAGGGCGCGGGCCAGCCCTTGCGCGGTGTGGTGCACGCGGCTGCGGCACTCGCCTACCACGCGCTCGCCGACCTGTCGGCCGACGCGTTGCGCGCCCTGCTGCACGCCAAGGTGCAGGGCACCGTGGTGCTGCACGAGCTCACGCGCGAGCGGCCGCTGGACCTGTTCGTGATGTTCTCTTCCGGCACGACGCTGTTCGGTGCAAGTCGCCTGGCCGGCTATGCCGCAGCCAACCAGTTCCTCGGCGCGCTCGCCTGGCAACGTGCCGCGCTCGGCCTGCCCGCCACCTGTGTCGAGTGGGGCGCGTGGAGCGAGATCCGCCTGCTCGGCCGCGAGCGCCACGACGACATCCACCAGCTCGGCTTCCGCACCATGGACGATGCCGAAGCCTTCGACATGCTGGCGCGGCTGGTGGTCGCCCGCGAGCCCCAGTGCATGGTGGCCGATCTCGATGCCGCCACCGCCGGCCAGGCCTACCAGGTGCACGGCCCGCGCGCCTTTCTCTCCTTGCTGGCGCCGCCGGCCACCCGCGACGAGGCCGCGGAGCCCGGGGCTGAAGCGGCCGGCGCCACGCTGCGTGCCCTGCTCGCCGGGCTCGCGCCGCGCGCACGCCGCGACAAGCTCGCCACGCTCGTGCGCACCGAGCTGGCCGCCGTGCTCGGGCTTGCCGGCCCGCAGGAGGTCGACCCGGCGCGCGGCTTCTTCGATCTCGGCCTCGATTCGCTGATGGCCGTGCAGCTGCGCCGCCGCCTGGGCCGGCTGACGGGTGCCGCGCTGCCCTCGACCACCACCTTCAACCATCCGACCGCGGCGGCACTCGCCGAGCACCTGCTCGAAGGCTTGTCCCCACCCGACGACGCCACAGCGGCCGCGGCACCCAACGCCACCTGGCCGGCGGCGAGCACGCCCGCCCCTGCCGGCGCGACCGAACCACCCGAAGCCGTCGAATCGCTTTCCGACGACGAGGTGCGCCGCGCCCTGATGGCCGAGCTCGAAGGCCTGGGCGAAGCGGCGCCCGGCCTGCCCGAGCCGCTCGGAGATGCGCGATGAGCGTGCCGCCGACCCCAGGCCCCACCGCCGGCGGCAGCGACCTCGAGCGCCAGGCGCTGACGGCGCTGCGGCGGCTGCGCGAACAGCTCGCCGCCGTCGAGGCGGCGCGGCACGAGCCGATGGCCATCGTCGGCATGGCCTGCCGCCTGCCCGGTGCGCCCGACCTCGAAGCCTTCTGGCAACTGCTTTGCCGCGGTGGCGATGCCATCGTCGACATTCCCGCCGCGCGCTGGGACGCCGAAGCGCTCGCCCGCGAAGCGGCGCACGACCACGTGCACGTGCCGCGCCAGGCCGGCCTGCTGCCGCGCATCGACGCCTTCGACGCCGAGTTCTTCGGCATCGCCGGGCGCGAGGCGCAGCAGATGGACCCGCAGCAGCGCCTGTTCCTCGAGGTCACCTGGCAGGCGCTGGAGAGCGCCGGCATCCCGCCGCTGGCACTGAAGGGCTCGCGCACCGGTGTCTTCGTCGGCGCCACCACCAGCGACTACCTGCAGCTGCTGATGCAGCGCCTGCCGCGCGAGGAGCTCGACGCCTACCTCGCCTCGGGCAACACGCTCAACGCCATTCCCGGGCGCGTGTCGTACACGCTCGGCCTGCAGGGCCCTTCGCTGGCCATCGACTCGGCCTGCTCGTCGTCGCTGGTGGCCATCGACCGCGCCTGCCGCAGCCTGCGCGACGGCGAGTCGCGCCTGGCCATCGCCGGCGGCGTGAACCTCGTGCTGTCGCCCGAATTCGTGATGTCGATGTCGCGCTGGGGCATGCTGGCGCCGGACGCGCGCTGCAAGGCCTTCGACAACGCCGCCAACGGCTTCGTGCGCGCCGAGGGCTGCGGCGTGGTGCTGATCAAGCGCCTGGCCGACGCGCGTGCCGACGGCGACCGCATCTGGGCGCTGCTGCGCGGCTGGGCGGTCAACCAGGGCGGCGCCAGCGGCGGCTTCTCGGTGCCCAACGGGCTCGCGCAGGCCGATGTGCTGCGCGATGCGCTCGCTTCGGCGCGGCTGGCGCCAGCCGCGGTGGGCTATGTCGAGGCGCATGGCACGGGCACGCCGCTGGGCGACCCGATCGAGATGGAGGCCATCGCCAAGGTCTACGGGCAGGGCCGCCGAGAGGAAGATCCCCTGTGGGTGGGCGCCGTCAAGACCAACATCGGCCACCTCGAATCGGCCGCCGGCGTGGCCGGCGTGCTGAAGGCGGTGCTGGCGCTGCAGCACCGGCAGATCCCGCCCAACCTGCACTTCCACGAACCGTCGCCGAACATCCCCTGGGACCGCATTCCCGTGCGCGTCCCCACGCGGCTGGAGCCGTGGGCCGCCATCGACGGCCGCCGGCTTGCCGGCGTCAGCTCGTTCGGTTTCAGCGGCACCAATGCGCATGTGCTGCTCGAAGAGGCGCCCGAGCCCGCCGCGGCCCCATCGGCCCAGGGAACTCCCGCCCTCCTGCTGACCCTTTCGGCGCGCAGCCCGATCGCCCTGCAGACGCTGGCGCTGCGGCATGCCGAGCGCCTCGAGGCACCCGGCGTCGGCGTCGAAGACGCGCGCACGTGGTGCCTGGCCGCGAGCGCCAGCCGTTCGCACCTCGCGCAGCGGCTGGCGGTATCGGCCGACGACGCGGCCACGCTGGCCACGCGCCTGCGCGCCGCCGCCGCCGGCGAGCCAGTGCCCGGCGCCGCGCGCGGCCGCGTCGGCACTGATCGCCCCGGCGTCGCCTTCCTCTTCACGGGCCAGGGCGCGCAGCACCCGGGCATGGGCCGCCGCCTCGCGCAGGCGAGCCCCGTGTTCCGCGCCGCGCTCGAGCGTTGCGCGGCGGTCATCGACCCGCTCCTCGATCGGCCGCTGCTGCCGCTGATCTTCGATGCCGAGGCCGACCCGTCGATCCTCGCGCGCACCGGCTATGCGCAGCCGGCGCTGTTCGCCATCGGCGTCGCCCTGGTCGACTGGTGGCGCAGCGTCGGCGTGGTGCCTGCGGTGGTGCTCGGCCACTCGGTGGGCGAGTTCGCGGCCGCCTGCTGCGCCGGCGTGCTCTCGCTCGAAGACGCGGCGCGCCTGGTCACGCTGCGCGGCGCGCTCATGCAGGCCTTGCCCGAAGGCGGCGCGATGGCCGCCGTCTTCGCCGACGAGGAGGCGGTGCGTGCGCGCATGGCGCACGTTGCGCGGACGGCGCAGACGGCCCGCATGGCCGGCAGCGGCGGCGTGCTCGCGATTGCCGGGCTCAACGGGCCGGCCGAGACGGTGATCTCCGGCGATGCGGCCGCGGTGCGGGCGCTGGCCGACAGCTTCACCGCCGCCGGCGTGCGCGTGGAGCCGCTGGCCGTGTCGCACGCCTTCCACTCGCCGCTCATGCAGCCGATGCTGGCCCGCTTCGAGGAGGCCGCCCGGCGCGTGGCGTTCAAGCCACCGGCGCTGGCCGTGGTCTCGTCGATGACGGGCCGCGAGGCCGATGCCGATTGGGGCACGCCCGCCTACTGGGTGCGGCAGTTGATGGCGCCGGTGCGCTGGCACGACGCGCTGCGCTGCGCCATGGCGCTGGAAGGCATCGGCATCGCGCTCGAGATCGGCCCGCAGCCGGTGCTCACGGGTCTCGGGCGGCGCGGCTTGCCCGAGGCGCCCGTCGTCTGGGTGGCCCCACTGCGCCGCGGCCAGGACGAGGCCATGACGGCGACCCAGGCGCTGGGCGAGCTCTACGTGCATGGCGCCGTCGACGACTGGAGCGGCCCCGCAGGCGCCGCGGCGCGCGCGCACGCCGAGCTGCCGGCCTACCCGTTTCAACCGACACGGCACTGGGTCGATGCGCCGCCGCGCGGCGCCGCCGCCGCCGATGCCGCCGCCTGGATCCACCCGCTGCTTGGCGCGCCGCTGCCGCTGGCCGGCGGCGACACGGTCTTCCAGGCGCGCGCCGGCGAGCGCCGCCATGCCTGGGTGCGCGACCACCGCATGCGCACCACCAGCGTCTGGCCGGGCGCGGCTAGCCTGGAGATGCTGCTGTGCGCCGCGCGCACGGCCGGCAGGCCGGGCGACGGCCTGGCCATCGAGCTGCACGAGGTCGAGTTGCGCGCGCCGCTCGCGTTGGCCGAAGACGAACGGGTGCTGCTGCAGACGGTGCTGCGCCCGGGTGCGGCGCGCGGCGAATGGGCCGCCGAGATCTGTCGCGAACTGACGGCTCCATCCGGGCCCACCGAAGCACCGCGTGGCTGGCCGGTGCTGGTGACGGCACGCCTGCAGGTCGGCGCCGCGCCAGCCGCGCCCGCGCTGGCGCTGGACGCGTTGCGTGCGCGCTGCTCCCGACCGATCGACCCGGCAGCGTTCTACGGCGAGCTGGCCGCGGCCGGCGCGCCCTTCGGCGAGGCCTTCCGCAGCCTGCAATCCATCGCCCACGACGACGACGCGGCCGCGGGTGAAGCGATCGGCCGCATCGGTCTCGGTGGCCTCGGCGTCTCCAATGGCTTCGAGCAGGTCACCGACGACGCGGCCTGGTTGATTCACCCGGTGCTGCTCGACGGCGGCCTGCAGCTCGTGACGGCCGCGGCCTCGGCGCGCGCGGGCACGACGCCCGGCCTGTGGCTGCCGATGTCGGTGCAGCGCCTGGTCTTGCACGGGCCTGCCCGGACAACCTTGTGGGGCCACGCGCGCCTGCAACGCCTGCACCCGGGCGACGGCGACGCGCATCAGCGCCTGGTGGCTGAGCTCTCGCTGTGGAACGACGATGGCTCGCCGGTGGCCACGCTCGAAGGCCTGCGCTTCGTGCGTGGCCGCGCCGAGGACCTCCTGCACAGCGAGGCGAGCCTGGTCGAGCGCAGCGGCCTCGAGCTCGTCTGGGAGCGCGGCGCGGTGGCGGACCTTACGACCTCGGCGCACTGGCAGCTCGTGGGTGGCTCCGGTGCCCTCGCACCGGAGCTGGCCGCGGCGCTGCGCGCGCGCGGTGGTACCGCCACGTCGCACGCAACGCAGTTGGCAGCGCCGGCGCCGGCCGAAGGCGTCGAAAGCGCCCAAGACGCGCCAGGCGCTCAGCAGTGGATTCACCTGGGCGGCCTCGACTTGCCCGCCGCAACCGACGCCGATGGCGCCGCTGCAGCGCTGCGCCCCGTCATCGAGTCGGCCCTGGCGCTGGCGCGCTCGGCGGCGGCCTGCGCCGTGCCGCCCCGGCTGTGGCTCGTCACGCGCGGCGCCCAGGTTGTGCAGGGCGGCGAGAGGGTGTCGCCGCTGGCGGCCAGCCTCTGGGGCCTGGCGCGCGTGCTGCGCGCCGAACACCCCGCGCTGCGCTGCACGGTGCTCGACATCGACGCCGAGGGCGGCGACGTGCACGGTGCCGAGCGCGGTGCCGATGATCGTGCCGCCACGCTCGCACCGCGCCTCGCCCGCTTGCTCTGCGGCGCCGACGAACGCGAGAGCCAACTCGCGCTCAGGGGTGACGAGCCATGGCGGGCTCGACTCGCGCCGTTGCCGGCGCCTTCGGATTGCGCGCTTGCGCTGCCCGCGAGCGGCCACCTCGAGGACCTGCGGCTCGCACCCGTCACGGCGCGCGCGCCCGGCCCGGGCGAGGTGCGCATCGAGGTGCAGGCCGCCGGCCTCAACTTCCGCGACGTGCTGCGCGCGCTCGGCATGGTCGAGGGCCTGGTCGACGCGCTCGGCGGCGAATGCGCGGGAGTCGTGGCCGCGGTCGGGCCGGGCGTCACGCGCTTCGCGCCGGGTGATTCCGTGTTCGCCATCGCCCCGGGCGCGTTGGCTTCCAGCGTCTGCGTGGCCGAGCAGCTGGTGGCGCACCGGCCCGCGCAGCTGCGCATCGGCGATGCGGCCGCCATGCCGATCGCCTGCCTGACGGCCAGCTACGGCTTCGAAGACCTCGCCGGCCTGCGCCGCGGCGAACGCGTGCTCATCCATGCCGCCACCGGTGGCGTCGGCCTGGCCGCCGTGCAGCTGGCACGGCATCTCGGCGCCGAGATCCACGCCACCGCCGGCAGCGAGGACAAGCGCGCGCTGCTGCGGTCGATGGGCGTGCGCCATGTCTACGACTCGCGCAGCCTCGCCTTCCGCGACGAGGTGCGCACCGCCACCGCCGGGCAGGGCGTGCATGTGGTGCTGAACGCCTTGGCGGGCGAGTTCATCGAGGCCGGGCTGTCGCTGGTGGCGCCGGGCGGCTGCTTCCTCGAGCTCGGCAAGCGCGGCACCTGGGCACCCGAGGCCGTGGCTGAACGCTTCCCCGGCATCCGCTACCACGTCTACGACCTCGGCACGGTGGCAATGGCCGACGCCGCGCTGTCGCAGCGCCTCTTCGCGCGCCTGATCGCCCGCCTCCAGGCCGGCGAGCTGACCCCGCTGCCGGTGGCCGCCTATGCGATGCGCGATGCCGCCGCCGCCTTCCAGACCATGGCGCACGCCCGCCATGTCGGCAAGCTGGTGCTGATGCGCGACGCCGCCGCACCGGCCCTGCCGCTGGCCCCGCCGCGCGGCGACGCCACCTATCTCGTGAGCGGCGGCTTTGGCGCGCTCGGCCTGGCGGTGGCGCAGGGGCTGGCGGCACGCGGCGCGCGCCACCTCGTGCTGCTCGGCCGCGGCGCGCCCTCGGCCGAAACCGAGACGGCCCTGGCGCGGCTCGAAGCAGGCGGCGTTCAGGTGCGCCGCGCCCGGCTCGACATCGCCGACGGCCCGGCGTTGCGCGCCCTGCTGGCCGACTGCGCCGCCACGCTGCCGCCGCTGGCCGGCATCGTGCACGCGGCCGGCGTGCTCGACGACGGCGTCGTCGAGCAGCAGGACTGGCACCGCTTCGAGACGGTGTTGCGGCCCAAGCTCTTCGGTGCGCTGCAGCTCGCCGCGGCCACGGCGGCGCTGCCGCTCGACTTCTTCGTGCTGTTCTCGGCCGGCGCGGCGTGGATCGGCGCGCCGGGTCAGTCCAACTACGCCGCCGCCAACGCGGCGCTCGATGCGCTGGCGCTGGCACTGCGGGCGCAGGGGCGGCACGCCACGTCGATCGCCTGGGGCCGCTGGGCGGGCGCCGGCATGGCGGCCGCACGCGCCAGCGACGGCGGGCGCGGCTGGGAAGCGGCCGGCATCGGCGCCATCGAACCCGCCGCAGGCGTCGCCGCGATGTTCGAGCTGATCCACCGCTCGGTGGCCTCGGTGGCCGTGCTGCCGATGGACTGGCCGACCTGGTTGCACAAGGTGCACGGGCCGCATGCCCCGGCGTGCTTCGACCGGCTGCTGCCGAGCGCTGCGCCGGGCCCGGCGGACGCTTCGGCCACGGTCCTCTCGGCCCTGCAGGCGCTGCAGGCACTGCCATCGGGCCAGCGCCGCGAAGCGCTGCAGCAGCGGCTGGACGCGATCGTGCGCAAGGTCGTCGGCCTGCCGGCCGGGCGCGACATCGATCCGCGCGAGCCGCTGCGCGAACTGGGCATGGATTCGCTGATGACGATCGAACTGCGCAACACCATCGGCGGCACCTTCGCGCGCACGCTGTCGGCCACCCTCGTGTTCGACCATCCGACGCTGGAGGCGCTGACCACGCACCTGCTGGCGATGCTGCCGGGCCTGGCCGACGGCGCGGCCGAGGCAGCCGCGGCGGCCACCGCCGCGCCGGTGCGCGACGCACGCGCCACCGTGCGCGAACTGAGCGAAGACGAGGCCGAGGCGGAACTGCTCGCCGAACTGGCCAAGGGAGCCACGACATGACCTTGCCCGGCGACGAACGCGCCGCCCTCTCGCCGGTCAAGCAGGCGCTGCTGGAGATCCGCGACCTGCGCTCGCGCCTGGCCGCCGCCGAGGCGGCCCAGCTTGACGCGCGCGAGCCGATCGCCGTCGTCGGCATGTCGTGCCGGCTGCCCGGTGGCGTGCACGACGAAGCCTCGCTGTGGCGGGTGCTGGCCGAGGGCGTCGACACCATCGCGCCGGTGCCGCGCGAGCGCTGGGACATCGACGCCTGGCACGACGCCGACCCCGACCACCCCGGCACGATGAGCACGCGCGAGGGCGGCTTCCTGGACGACGTGGCCGGCTTCGACGCCGCCTTCTTCGGCATCGCCCCGCTCGAGGCGGAGCGCATGGACCCGCAGCAGCGGCTCGTGCTGGAGACCGCGTGGCATGCGCTGGAGGACGCGGGCATCGCGCCCGACTCGCTCGCCGGCAGCCGCACCGGCGTCTTCGTCGGCGTGGGCAACAGCGACTACGGCCGCATGATGTGGCGCGAGGCCGAGCATATCGACGCCTACGGTGGCTCCGGCGGCAGCCTCGCGGTGGTGGCCGGGCGGCTGAGCTACGTGCTCGGCCTGCAGGGGCCGGCGCTGTCGATCGATACCGCCTGCTCCTCGTCGCTCGTGGCGCTGCACCTGGCCTGCCAGAGCCTGCGCAGCGGCGAGTGCGACCTCGCCCTGGTCGCGGGCGTCAATCTCATCCTCACGCCCGAGGCGCACATCGCGTTCAGCAAGGCCCGCATGATGGCGCCCGACGGCCGCTGCAAGACATTCGACGCCGCCGCCGACGGCTACGGCCGCGGCGAGGGCGCGGTAATGCTGGTCCTGCAGCGCGCCAAGGATGCGCGAGCGGCCGGCGCGCGTGCGCTGGCCCTCGTGCGCGGCTCGGCCGTCAACCAGGACGGACGCAGCGGCGGCCTCACCGCACCCAACGGCCCGGCGCAGGAGGCGGTGATCCGCGCCGCGCTCGCGCAGGCCGGGCTGGCGCCGGCCGACATCGATGTCGTCGAAGCGCACGGCACCGGCACTTCGCTCGGCGACCCGATCGAGCTGCAGGCACTGGCCGCGGCGCTCGGCGCCGGCCGCGTGCCCGAGCGGCCGCTGTGGGTGGGCTCCTGCAAGACCAACTTCGGCCATCTCGAGGCGGCCGCCGGGCTGGCCGGCGTGGCCAAGACCATTGCCGCGCTGCGCCGCCGCCAGGTGCCGCCGCACCTGCACTTCCGCAACCCGAACCCGCTGCTCGACTGGGCGCAGCTGCCGCTGGCGGTGCCGACGACGCTGCGGCCCTGGCCGGCCGGGCCGGCGCCGGCGCGTGCCGGTGTCAGCTCGTTCGGCTTCAGCGGCACCAACGCGCATGTGATCCTCGAAGAGGCGCCGCCTGCCTCGGCGGCGGCACCGGCGGAAGAGACGGGCGAGCCCGCAGCCGACGCGGCCACGCGCCCGCTGCTCCCGCTGCGCCCGCTGCGCCCGCCGCACCTGCTCAACCTCTCGGCGCGCGACGAGCCGGCGCTGCACGCGCTGGCCCGTTCATGGCAGGCGCGGCTTGCCGAGCTTGACGCGCCGGGGGCGCTGGACGACCTCTGCTTCACAGCGAACACGGGCCGCGCCCGCCTGCCGCAGCGCCTGTCGCTGCGCGGTGCGGACGCGTCGGCGCTGCAGTCCGGCCTCGCCCACTGGCTCGGTGGCGCCGCGCCCGAGGGGCTGCTCGCGGGCCGGGCCGCATCGACGGCGCCGAAAGTGGCGTTCCTGTTCACCGGGCAGGGTGCGCAGTTCCCGGGCATGGGCCGCGAACTCTGCGAGCGCGCCCCGGTCTTCCGCGAGACCCTCGAGCGCTGCGCCGCCGTCATCGACCCCCTGCTCGGCGTGCCGCTGGTCGACCTGCTCTATGGTGACGCGGCCACCACCGCGCGCCTGGACGACACGGCCTGTGCGCAGCCGGCGCTCTTCGCGCTCGAGGTGGCGCTGGCCGCGTTGCTGCGCTCGTTCGGCATCACACCCACCGTCGTGCTGGGCCACAGCCTCGGCGAATACGCGGCGGCCTGCGTGGCCGGCATCTTCCCGCTCGAAGACGCGCTGCGCGTGCTCGCGCGGCGTGGCCAGCTCACACGCGACCTGCCAGGCGATGGCGCGATGATCTCGGTGCAGGCCGACGAAGCCGCCCTGCGCGCGCACTTCGCTGCGCTCGGCATGGCCCCGGGTGCCGGGCTCGACTTCGCCGCCTTCAACGGCGCGCGCCAGGTGGTGGTGAGCGGCGCACGCGCCGCCATCGAACGCCTCGGTGCCCGGCTCGATGCCGAGGGCACGCGCTGGCGCGCGCTGCGCATCTCGCAGTCCTTCCATTCCTCCTTCGTCGAGCCGGCGCTGGCCCCGCTCGGCGAGGCGCTGGCCGGCGTGCGCTTCGGCACGCCGCACTGCGCCATCGTGAGCAACGTGGCCGGCACGCTCGCCGCCGCCGACGAGATGGCGCAGCCGAGCTACTGGCAACGCCAGATGCGCGCGCCGGTGCGTTTTGCCGACGGGCTGCACACGCTGCTGGCGCAGGGCGTGACGCATGTCCTCGAGATCGGCCCGCACCCGGTGCTGCTGGGCCTGGCCGTCGAGGAAGCCCCAGCGGAGAGCGCCGTGCACTGGCTGCCGACGCTGCGCCGTGACGCCGCCGACAGCACCGACCTCGTCGAAGCCTTGCAGCGCCTGCACGTGGACGGCGCCGCCGTCGACTGGGCCGCCTTCGCACGCGGCCCCGGGCGGCCCGGCCGCCGCGTGGCCGCGCCGGTGATGCCCTTCCAGCGCCGCCGGCACTGGTTCGATCAGGTCTCGGCGAGCACGGTGCCAGCGGCCTCGGGCCCGGCCGCGGCCGCGCATGTGTGGCAGCGCATGGGGGCGGCGCTGGCGCGGCAATCGGAGCAGGCGCCGATCGGCACCAACGTGCAGGGCTACGCCGAGCGCTGGGCGGTGCTCGAGCGCCTCACCGTCGCGCACGCGGCCACCGTGCTGCGCGACGCCGGCCTGTTCGCCACGCCCGGGGAAACACACGACGTCGAGTCGGTGCGCCGGCGCCTGGGTGCCAAGGACACCTACGCCCACCTGCTCGGGCGCTGGCTGCAGCGCCTGGCCGCCGGCGGCGAGTTGCGCGAGGAGCCGCACGCCGAAGGCCTGCGCTTCGTGGCCGATCGGCCGCTCGCCGACCCGCAACTCGAGCAATGGCTGGCGAAGACGCGCGCGGCGCTGGCCGACAACCCCGCGCAGCTGGAGTACATGCTGCATTGCGGCCGCCTGCTGGGCGACGTCATCGGCGGGCGCGAGAGCCCGCTCGAGACGCTCTTTCCCGGCGGCTCGTTCGAACTCGCCGAGGGCATCTACCAGCGGTCCTCGCCGATGCGCTATGTCAACGCGCTGGCCACCAGCGGCATCGAGGCCCTGCTCGCCGCGCGGCCGCTGGGCGCGCCGCTGCGCGTGCTCGAGATCGGCGCCGGCACCGGCAGCACCACCGCGGCGCTGATGCCGCCGCTGGCCGCCTGGCATGCCGAGCATCCGGGGACGCTCGGCTACTGCTACACCGACGTCACGCCGGTCTTCTTCGACCTCGCGCGCACGAAGTTCGCGCACTGCCCGTTCATGCGCTTCGCCGAGTTCGACCTCGAGCGCGACGTGGCCGCGCAGGGCTTCGCGCCGGCCTCGTTCGACCTCGTCATCTCGGCCAATGCCGTGCACGCGGCGCGCGACCTGCGGCACGCATTGGCCAGCATCCGCTCGCTGCTCGCGCCCGGCGGCGTGCTGCTGCTGGTCGAGTCGACCGAGCACCTGGCGTGGTACGACATGACCACCGGCCTCATCGAAGGCTGGCAGCACTTCGCCGACGACCTGCGCACCGACAACCCGCTGCTGCCCGCCCCCGTCTGGCTGCGCGCGCTGCGTGATGCAGGATTCAGCGAGGCCGGCGCATGGCCGCCGCCCGCGAACGAGGCAGCAGCCCTCGGCCAGCAGGTGATCGCGGGCTGGCTGGCCGGCAGCACGGGCCGGAGTTCGATGGCGCCGGCCAACGGCGGTGCGACGTCGGTGGCGGGCGCGCTGAATGGCGCCGGAGCGAATGCCGACCCGGGCGGCCACCAAGCTGCCCATCAGGCCGCCCACCCATCCGCCCATGAGGCCAGCCACGAGGCGCTGCGCCAGCGCCTGCGCGAAGCCACGCCCGAGGAGCAGCACGAACTGCTGCGCGACATGGTGCGCGACGCCGTGGCCGCGGTGCTGCGCCTCGGCCCCGACGAGGCGCCGGGTCGCCACGACCGCCTGATGGACTTCGGCATGGATTCGCTGATGGCCGTGCAGCTGCGCAACCGGTTCTCGAAGCTGCTCGGCCTGCCGCGCCCCTTGCCGGCGACGCTGATGTTCGACCACCCAACCGTGGACGCGCTCGCGACCTACCTGCAGCCCCTGGTGCCCGGCAACACGCCCGCCGTCGCGCCGGCCACGGCGGCAAGCGGGGCAAGGCCTGCGGCGGACATCGCAGCTGCCGCAACTGCCGCAGCTGCCGCTACTGCCGCACCGGCCGCACCGGCGGCGAACGCGCCGCTGGGCGCCGAACGCGTCGCGCAGATGAGCGACGAAGAGATCGAACTGCTGCTGCTCGAGCGGCTGGACAAACCGAGATGACCCAGCTCACCCACGACGCGGCGGGCGCGCCCGATGCGCCCACCGGCCGGCAGGCCGCACACGGTCCCAGCCAGCCGGCCGCCCATGGGCCCGACCAGCCGGCCGCGGCCGCTCCCGGGCCGCGGCCCGAAGCCCCCGCGCTGTCGCCGCTCAAGCGCGCCTTCCTCGCCCTCGAGGAAGCGCAGGCGCGGCTTGCCGCGGCCGAGAGCGCGCCACGCGAGCCGATCGCCATCGTCGGCATCGGCTGCCGCGTGCCCGGAGCGACCGGCCCCGACGAACTGTGGCACCTGCTGCGCGAAGGCCGCGACGCGGTCGGGCCGATCCCGCGCGAGCGCTTCGACATCGATGCCTTCTTCGACCCGGACACCGAGGTGCCCGGCCGCATCGCCGTGCGCGAGGCCGGCTTCATCGGCGCGGTCGACGGCTTCGACGCCGGCTTCTTCGGCATCTCCCCGCGCGAGGCGCGCGGCATGGACCCGCAGCAGCGCCTGCTGCTCGAAGTCGCCTGGGAGGCACTCGAGCATGCGGGCCAGGCGCCGGACCGGCTGTCGACCTCGGCCACGGGTGTCTTCATCGGCCAGGCGGCCAGCGACTACGCGGTGATGATGCACAAGAGCGGCGACCCCTCGCTGCTCGACGCGCACTTCACCTCCGGCGTGGCGCACAGCGCCAGCTCGGGGCGGCTGTCGTACCTGCTCGGCCTGCAGGGGCCGAGCATCACGGTGGACACGGCCTGCTCGTCCTCGCTGGTGGCCGTGCACCTGGCCTGCCAGGCGCTGCGCACGCGCGAATGCCGCATGGCCCTGGCCGGCGGCGTGAACCTGATGCTGAGCGAGGACCTCTTCATCGCGTTCTCGCATTCGCGCATGCTGGCCAAGGACGGCCGCTGCAAGACCTTCGACGCCGCCGCCGACGGCTTCGGCCGCGGCGAGGGCTGCGGCATCGTCGTGCTCAAGCGCCTGGGTGACGCGTTGGCCGATGGCGACCGCATCCTCGCCGTCATCCGCGGCAGCGCCGTCAACCAGGACGGCCCCAGCAGCGGCCTCACCGCGCCCAACGGCCCGGCCCAGGAGGCGGTGATGCGCGCCGCGCTGGCGCAGGCCGGGCTGGCACCCAAGGACATCGGCTGCATCGAGGCGCACGGCACCGGCACGCAGCTCGGCGACCCGCTGGAGGTGCAGGCGCTCGGCCATGTCTTCGGCAGTGATCGCGTGGCTGCAGGTGCAAGTGGCGCGGGCGGCACGGCCAGTGACGACGGCAGCCCGCCGCTCTGGCTCGGCTCGATCAAGACCAACCTCGGCCACCTCGAAGCGGCCGCGGGCGTCACCGGCCTCATCAAGCTCGTGCTGGCGCTGCAGCACCGCGCCATCCCGGCGCACCTGCACCTCGCGCAGCCGAGCCCGCACATCCCCTGGGCCGAGCTGCCCTTCCGCATTCCGACGTCGCTGCAGCCCTGGGCGCCGATCCGCGGCCGGCGGCTGGCCGGCGTGAGTTCGTTCGGCTTCTCGGGCACGAACGCGCATGTCATCGTCGAAGAGGCGCCGGCGCTGCCCTTGCCCGCGCTGGCCGGGGCGGCCGAGGTGTCCGATCCAACGCCGCACGATGCGGGCACCGGCAGCGGCGCCGCCCTGCCGCTGCACCTCTACACGCTCTCGGCCCGCTCGGCCGAGGCGCTCGGCGAGCTGGCGGGCCGGCATGCGCAGGCGCTGGCCGAGGCCCCCGAGGCTGCGCTGCCCGCCGCCTGCTTCACGGCCAATGCCGGCCGCGCGCAGTTCGCGCACCGCGCGGCGATCACGGCACGCTCGCTGGACGAACTGCGGCGCTCGCTCGCCGCGCTTGCCGCGGGTGCAGAGTCGCCTGGCCTGCGAGTCGTGCGCGTGCAGCGGCGCGACGCGCCGCGCATCGCCTTCGCCTTCACCGGCCAGGGTTCGCAATACGCGGGCATGGCGCATGGCCTGTACGAGGCGGTCCCGGCGTTCCGCGCCGCGCTCGATCGCGCCGCGGCGGCGCTCGACCCGCATCTGCCTCGGCCCCTGCTCGAACTGCTGTTCGAGCCGCAGGCCGGCGAGCCGGCCTCGCCCCTGGACCGCACCGAGTTCACGCAGCCCGCGCTCTTCGCCGTCGAGGTGGCGCTGGCGCAGATGTGGAAGCACTTCGGCGTCACGCCGTCGATCGTCATCGGCCACTCGGTGGGCGAGGTCGCGGCGGCCTGCGTCGCCGGCGTGATGGAACTGGACGACGCGGCGCACCTCATCTGCGCGCGCGCGCGCCTGATGGGCGCCCTGCCCACCGGCGGCGCCATGGCCGCGGTCACCGCCTCTGCCGACGCGGTGGCGCCGTTGCTGCCTTCGCAACCGCTGGTGAGCATCGCCGCCATCAACGCGCCGACACAGACCGTGATCGCCGGCGCCGCTGCCGCCGTCGATGCCCTCTGCGCGCAACTCTCCGGGCTCGGACACCGCTGCCAGCGGCTGAAGGTCTCGCATGCGTTCCACTCGCCGCTGATCGAGCCCATGCTCGACGAGTTCGAGGCGGTGGTGCGCAGCGTGCGCCTCATGCCGCCCAGGCTGCGCCTCGTCTCCAACCTGAGCGGCGCCCTCGCCACCGCGGCCGAAGTCACCTCGGCCGGCTACTGGCGCCGCCACGTGCGCGAGGCCGTGCGCTTCGCCGACGGCGTGCGCACGCTGCTCGCGCAGCGGCCGGACCTGTGCGTCGAGCTCGGGCCCCAGCCGGCGCTGCTCGGCTTCATCACGCCCGCGGTGCCAGAGGCAACCAAGCTCACGACTCTCGCGTCGATGCGCCGCGGACGGGCCGACCGCGACGTGCTGCTCGAGGCACTCGCCGGCCTCTACCTCGAAGGTGCAGAGATCGACTGGCGTGCCGTGCATGAAGGCCAGGCCCGCACGCCGATCGCCCTGCCCACCTATCCCTTCCAGCGCGAGCGCTGCTGGTTCAGCGCGCGCCCGGCATCGGCACAGGGCGGCGCCGCGGCATCGCGCGCGCCGGCGCCGGGGGAGGTCCATCCGATGCTCGGCGCGCGACTGAACGTCGCCGGCGAGCAGCAGATCCACGAGAGCCGGCTCGATGCCGAGACACCGCGCTGGCTGGCCGAGCACCGCGTGCAGCATCGCGTCGTCGTGCCCGCCACGGCCTACCTCGACACCCTGCTCGCCGCCGCCGTGCAGCGCCACGGGCCCGCCGCCGACACCCTCGAAGACGTGACGGTGCAGGAGGCCATGCTGGTGCCCGATGCGGCAGGCGACCCCGGCCGCCGCATGCAGGTGCTGGCCGAGGCCACCCGCGACGGTGCGGCTGCGGTGCGCCTGTGCAGCCAGCCGGCCGACGCCGCAGCGGGCGATGCCTGGGTCTGCCACGTCACGGCCCGGCTGCCGCAACCCGCGCCGTCGTCGCCCTCCTCGGCGTCGCTGCCGCCGGCCGCATCGGGCACGACGCTCGCCGCCGCGCGCGCCGCCTGCCCGGCGCCCGTCGATCGCGAGGCGTTCTACCAGCGCCTGGCGCGCTGCGGCCTCGACTTCGGCCCCGCCTTCCACTCCGTGCAGCAGCTCTGGCAGGGCGAGAACCAGGCGCTCGGCGAAGTGATGCTGGATGCCGCGCTGCAGTCCGAGACGGCCGGCGACAGCGCCTACCGCTTGCACCCCGTCCTGCTCGACGGCTGCCTGCAGGTGATGGGTGCGGCGGTGGCGGGCGACGGCGACGACACGCTCTTCATGCCGCTGGCCATCGGCCGCTACCGACTGCTGCGCCGGCCGAGCGGGCCGCGCTGCCTCGCGCATGTGCTGGCGCAGGGCGCCCGGCAGGCCGAGACGCGGCGCGCCGACGTGCGCATCTTCGACACCGACGGCAGCCTGCTGGCCGAGCTCGTCGACGTGCAGCTGAAGCGCGTCGCCGCCGACGGCCTGGGGCGGCTGCTCGAGCGTGGCACCGACGAACTGATCTACGAGCTGGCCTGGCGCGACGCACCCACGCCAACGAGGGCCGATGAGCCTCCGCCGCTGCCGTTGGCGGCGATTGCCGCGGCCACGCGCGCGGCCATCGCACCGGCGCGCGCCGACGTGGCGCTCGACCTCTACGACGCACACCTGCCGCTGCTGGACAAGCTGTGCGGCGAGTTGCTGGCCGAGGCGCTGGTCAAGCTCGGCTGCCGCGCGCAGGCAGGCGAGCATCTCGAGGCCGGGACCCTGGCGGACCGGTTGGCGGTGCTGCCGCAGCACCGGCAGCTCTTCGCGCGGCTGCTGGCGATCCTGGCCGAACAGGGCTGGCTCGGCCGCGATGCCGGCACTGGCGGCGACACCGACCACACGGGGCGTTGGCGCGTTCGGCGCGATCTCGTCTCGGCCGACTCGGCTTCGACGCTGGCAATGATCGGCGCCAGCGGCGCGAACGGTGCCTCCGGCTCCGGCGGCGGCGGACAGGCCTCGCCGCTGGGCGCCGAGCTCGAGCTCACGCTGCGCACGGGCCGCGAGATGGCCGACGCGCTGTGCGGCCGCCAGGATCCCTTGCAGCTGCTCTTCCCCGGCGGCTCCACCGAGACCGCCGAACGTGTCTATCGCGACTCGCCGCCGGCGCGCCTGTTCAACGGCCTCATCGCCGAGGCCGTGGCCGCCGCCGCTTCGGCACGCCTGGCCGCCGCGCCGGGGCGGCCGCTGCGCGTGCTCGAGATCGGCGCCGGCACCGGCGGCACCACCGCCCACGTGCTGCCGCGCCTGCTGTCGTTGCCCGGCGGGGCCGCGCCGGCGGCCTTGCAATACACCTTCACCGACATCGGTGCACTGTTCGTCGGCCGCGCGAAAGAGCGGTTCGGGCCGATGCACCCGGGGCTGCGCTTCCAGGTCTTCGACCTCGAGCAGGACGCGCAGGCGCAGGGCCTCGAAGCAGCGAGCCACGACATCGTGCTGGCCTCCAACGTCGTGCATGCCACGCGGGACCTGCGCCGCTCGCTCGAGCGCGTCCGCCACCTGCTGGCACCGGGAGGCGTGCTGGTGCTGTTCGAGGCCTGCGCACCGCAGGCCTGGTTCGACCTCACCGTGGGCCTCACCGAGGGCTGGTGGTGTTTCGAGGACCGCGACCTGCGACCCGATTACCCGACCCTCGCCGGCGACGCCTGGGTGCGCCTGCTCGGCGAATGCGGCTTCGGCCCGGTGCAGCGTATCGCGGGCGACGCCGCCGACCCCGGTGTGCTGGGCCTGAACGCCTTGCTCCTGGCCCAGGCGCCAGCGCGGCGCCAGGCCGGGCGCGACTGGCTCGTCGTGGCCGACGACGGCGGCCTCGGCGCGCGCCTCGCCGCACGCATGCGCGAGCGCGGCGACGCTTGTGAGTGCATCGACGCGGCGGTCGAGCCGGCGCTTGTCGCCGCGCGCCTGCGCGAGTGGCACGCCGCCGGCCGGCGCTGGCACCGCGTGGTGCATGCGGCCGCGCTCGACCCGGCGCTCGGCCCGGCGCCGGGCCCGGCCCTGGCGCCGCGGGCCAGCGCCGCGCTGCTGGGGGCCATGCGGCTCGCGCAGGGCCTCGCCGCGCTCGGGACGCGCACGCGCCTGGTTCTGCTCACGCGTGGCGCCGTGGGCGCCGTGGGCGCCGTCGGCGAGGAGGTCGCCTCGCCGCACGCGGCCACGCTGTGGGGCTTCGCGCGCGCGCTGCGGCTCGAACATCCGGAACTGCAGGCGACCAGCATCGACCTTGGCGACGGTGGAGGTGAGAGCGTTGGCGACCTGGACCGCCTGATCGACGAACTCGCCGAGGACGGCCCCACGCACACCGAGCCCGAGCGCGCGTTGCGCGGCACCTCGCGCAAGGTGCCGCGCCTCGTGCGCTGGACCGCGGCGGAACGCGCGGGGCAACGGGCAGCGCCGTCGCCATCACCATGGCGGCTGGTGCCGCGGCAAGCGGGCTCGCTCGAGAGCTTCGTGCAGGCGCCGGCCGTTCGGCGCGTGCCGGGGCCGGGCGAGGTGGAGATCGCGGTCGAGGCCACCGGCCTCAACTTCAAGGACGTGCTCAACGCGCTCGGCATGTACCCCGGCGATCCGGGCCCGCTCGGCGCCGAGTGCTCCGGCCGCGTCGTCGCGGTCGGCGCGGGCGTCACCGCCTTCGCACCGGGCGACGCGGTGCTGGCCATGGCCGGCGGCAGCTTCGCTTCGCACGTCACGGCACGCAGCGAGTTCGTCGCGCACAGGCCCGAGGGTGTCTCGGCCGAAGAGGGCGCCAGCTTCGCGATCGCCTACCTCACCTCCGAGTTCTGCCTCGGCCACCTGGCGGGGCTGCGCAGCGGGCAGTCGGTGCTGATCCACGCCGCCGCCGGCGGTGTCGGCCTGGCCGCGGTGCGCCTGGCGCAGCGCGCCGGTGCCGAAGTCTTCGCCACGGCCGGCTCGCCGTGGAAGCGCGAGTTGCTGCGTTCAATGGGCGTTCGGCACGTCTTCGACTCGCGCTCGCCGGCTTTCGGGGCCGAGGTGCTGGCGGCGACGGCAGGCCGCGGCGTCGACGTGGTGCTGAACTCGCTCGCCAGCGAGCTGATCGAGCCGAGTTTTCACTGCGTCGCCACGGGCGGCTGCTTCGTCGAGATCGGCAAGCGCGGCATCAAGAGCAACGAGTGGGTGCACGGGCTGGGTCGCGGTTTGCGGTATCACGTCGTCGACTGGGGCGAGACCGCCGCAGCCGACCCGGCACTCGTGGGCGCGATGCTCGCGCGCCTGGTTGGCGGCCTCGCCGACGGCTCGTTGCCGGCGCTGCCGCGCCACGTGTTCGCGCTCGACGAGGCGCCGCGCGCCTTCCGCTTCATGGCGCAGGCGCGGCACGCCGGGCGCATCGTGCTGCGGCATGCCGACGCGGCGCCGTGGCGGCCGAGCCGTCGCGGCACCTACCTCGTGAGCGGGGGGCTTTCTGGGCTGGGCCTGGCCACCGCGGCCTGGCTTGCCGAACAAGGCGCCGGGCGCCTCGCGCTGGTCGGCCGCCGCGGCCCGACGCGCGAGGCCGAGCCGGTGATCGCGGCCTTGCGTGCACGCGGCGTCGAGGTCATCGCCGAGGCGCTCGACATCGCCGACGAGGGCGCGCTGGCCGCCCTGCTCGCACGCCTTCGCGCCTCGGGGCCACCGCTGCGCGGCGTCTGGCACAGCGCCGGCGTGCTCGACGACGCGGCCCTCACGCAGCAGGACGAGGGACGGTTCGACAAGGTCTTCGCGCCCAAGGTCGGTGGCGCCGCGCTGCTCGACCGCCTGACGCGCGGCGATGCACTTGAGGCGTTCGTGCTGTACGCCTCGGTGGCCGGCGTGTTCGGCTCGGCGGGGCAATGCAACCACTCGGCGGCCAATGCGTTCCTCGATGCCCTGGCGCACCAGCGCAGGGCGCTGGGCCTGCCGGGCCTTGCGATCGACTGGGGCGCCTGGCGCGACATCGGCGCCGCGTCAGGGCGCGGCATCAGCGAGCGCCTCTCGGCGCAGGGGCTGGCGACGCTGACCCCGGCGCAGGGTCTGGCCGCGATGCAGCGCCTGCTGGCGCAGGCGCCTCCGCAGGCGCCGGCGCAGGCCGCGGTGCTGGCCATCGACTGGCCCGCGTACCTCGCCCGCAGCGTGCCGGGCGGGCGAAGCGCGCTGCTGGACGAGTTGTCGTCGGGGTTCGTGACGGCCGAAAGCCGGTCCGGCCGCACCACCCAGGCCAGGCAGGGCGGCGACGACGTGCGCGCACAGGTCGCCGCCGCTCCCGCGGCACGGCGGCGCAACGTGCTCGCCGCCTTCGTGCGCGAGCGCGCGCTCGCGGTGCTTGGCCTGGACGGTGCGCGTGCCGTGGACCCGGCGATGCCGCTGGGCGAACTCGGACTCGACTCGCTGCTCGCGGTGGAACTGCGCAACACGCTGTCCACCGCCCTGGCGCTGCAGCTTCCGGCCACGCTGCTCTTCGACCACCCGACCATCGACGCCCTCACGGACCACCTGCTCGCGGAGATCTCGCGGGAATTGTCCACGTCATCCAGCCCCGTGGCAGCAGTGGCCGAACCCGCAACCGCCCCGGGCGCTTCGACAATGGTCCAGTTCATCGAAGACCTGTCGGACGAAGAGGTCGAGCGCCAACTGGCGGCGCGCGCCCGCGCCAACGCCGGGACCCGATGACACATCGACGAGTGGGAGCGCCCGGCGCACGAACGTGGCGCCGGGAAGAAGGCAGTTTCGAGGTCAGCACTTGAGCAGCGACTTTCTGGATCGCATCGGCAGGCTGTCGCCCAGCCGATTGGCCCTGCTCGCGCTCGAGCAGCACGAGAAGCTGCAGGCCCTGGCCACGCGCGAGCCGATCGCCGTCGTCGGCCTGGGGTGCCGGTTCCCCGGTGGCGCCGACGATCCCGCGGCCTATTGGCAGCTGCTGGTCGAGGGCCGCGACGCCATCCGCGAGGTGCCGCCCGACCGCTGGGACATCGACGCCTGGTTCGATGCCGACGCCGACGCACCGGGCCGCATGTCGGTGCGCACAGGCGGCTTCCTCGACCGCGTCGACGGCTTCGATGCCTCCTTCTTCGGCATCTCGCCGCGCGAAGCGCAGACCATGGACCCGCAGCAGCGGCTCATGCTCGAGGTGGTGTGGGAGGCGCTGGAGCATGCGGGCATCGCCCCCTCGAGCCTGGCCGGCAGTTCCACCGGGGTCTTCGTGGGCGTGTGCAACAGCGACCACTCCGATCGCGTCGTCGCGCGCGGCATCGACACAATCGACGCCTACCTCGCCTCGGGCAACGCGCACAGCGTCGTCTCCGGGCGCGTCGCCTACTTCCTCGGGTTGAAGGGCCCGGCGCTGTCGATCGACACGGCGTGTTCGTCCTCGCTGGTGGCGCTGCACGTGGCGGTGCAGAGCCTGCGCGCCGGCGAAGTGCGCCTGGCGCTGGCCGGCGGCGTGAACGTCATGTGCTCGCCGCACACGACCGTGGCATTGACGAAGGCGCACATGCTCGCGCCGGACGGGCGCTGCAAGACCTTCGACGCCGCCGCCGACGGCTTCTCGCGCGGCGAAGGCTGCGGCGCGCTGGTGCTCAAGCGCCTGCGCGACGCGCGCGCCGACGGCGACCGCGTGCTGGCCGTGATCCGCGGCAGCGCGTCCAACCAGGACGGCAGGAGCGGCGGCCTCACCGTACCCAGCGGCCCGGCGCAGGAGGCGGTGATCCGCGCCGCAGTGGCTGATGCCGGGCTCGCGCCCGCCGACATCAGCTACGTCGAGGCGCACGGCACCGGCACCAGGCTGGGCGACCCGATCGAGGTGCGCGCGCTCGGCGCCGCACTGTGCGCGGGGCGCAGCGCCGACGCACCTCTGCTCATCGGCTCGGCGAAGACCAACTTCGGCCACCTCGAATCGGCCGCCGGCGTGGCCGGCGTCATCAAGGTCGTGCTGGCGCTGTACAACGAGCACATCCCGCCGCATCTGCACCTGCACGAGCCGAGCCCGCACATCGATTGGCAGCGGCACCCCGTTCAGGTGGTGACCGAGGGGCGCACCTGGGCGCGCGGCGCCGCGATGCGCCGTGCCGGTGTCAGCTCGTTCGGGTTCTCCGGTACCAACGCACACGTGGTGCTCGAAGAGGCGCCGCCGGAAGACGCAGGCCCCACGCCGCACGGCCGCGAGCACGACAGCGAACGCGCGACCGTGCAAGCCGCGATCCCGCTGCACGTGCTGCCGCTGTCGGCGCGCACGGCCACGGCGCGCGCCGCGCTGGCACAGCGCTATCTCGACCTGCTGCGCGACGACGTGCCGCTGGCCGACCTGGCGCGCAGTGCCGGAGCGGGCCGCTCGCACTTCGGCGAACGTGCCGCCGTGGTGGCCGCCGACACGGCCACGGCGCGCGCGGCCCTGCAGGCGCTCGTACGCGGCGAGGAACACGAGGCCCTGCATGTCGGCAGCTTGCCCGCCGGCCAGGTGGGCGAGTTCGCCTTCATGTACACCGGCCAGGGATCGCAATACCCCGGCATGGCGATGCGCCTGTACGCGCTCGCGCCCGCCTTTCGCGAGGTCATCGATCGCTGCGATGCGCTGCTCGGCGCCGATGCGAGCGGCTGCACGCTGAAGGCCGTGCTCGCGACCGAGGCCGGGGAGAACGACTCGGCACCGATCCATGACACGTCGTGGACGCAGCCGGCGCTCTTCGCCGTCGAGCTGGCACTCACCGAGCAATGGCGGCGCTGGGGCGTGGTGCCGGCGGCCGCCATCGGGCACTCGGTGGGTGAATACGCCGCCGCCTGCGCCGCCGGTGTGTTCTCGCTCGAGCAGGGGCTGGCGCTGATTGCCGAGCGAGGCCGCCTGATGCGGGCCCTGCCCGCCGGTGGTGCGATGGCGGCGCTGTACGCGACGCACGAAGAGGTGGCGCCGGCACTGGCGGCAACGGCCGGTCGCGTCGTCGTCGCCGCCTACAACGCCGACGACAGCCTGGTCGTCGCCGGCGCCGCGGCCGAGCTCGACGGCGTGCTCGCGCGCCTGGCGACCCAGAACGTGCAGGGCCAGAAGCTGTACGTGTCGCTTGCCGCCCATTCGCCCTGGGTGGAACCGGCGCTCGATGCGCTCGAGGCGGCGGCCGGGCGCGTGGCGATGCACGCGCCCGCCATCCCCGTGGCCTGGAACGTGACGGGGGGTGCGCTCGCGCCCGGCGTCACGGCGCCCGACGCGGGCTACTGGCGCCGCCACCTGCGCGAGCCGGTCCGCTTCGCCCAGGGCCTGCGCTGGCTGCACGGCCAGGGCTTCACCCAGTTCATCGAAGTCGGACCGCACCCCACGCTGTCGGCGCTGGCCGAGCGCAGCCTGCCGCAGGCCCGGTTCATCGCTTCGATGCGGCGTGGCAAGGACGACTGGCAGACCTTGATGCATGCGTTGGCCGCCGCCTATGTGCAAGGCGCCTCCATCGCCTGGGCCGAGGTGGCGCCGCGCGCCGCGCGCCATGCGGCGCTGCCGACGTATCCGTTCGAGCGCCAGTCCTACTGGCTGGCGTCGAGCGCGCCGAGCGCGCCGCAGGCACCCGCCGCCGCAACGCCGCGCGCTCATGCGCCTGCCGGGTCGCTGCGCGGCGTGCGCCTGAGCACCGCCCTGCCCACCTTCGAATCGGTCTGGCGACCCGATGCGCCGGCCAGCCTCGGCCAGCATCGCGTACACGGGGCACCGCTGGTGGCCGGTCCGGTCTTCCTCGAGATGGCCGCCGCCGCGGCGCGCGACACCTGGGGTGAAGCGCCGCGCACCTTGCACGACTTCGAAGTCCATGCGCCTCTCGTGCTGCCCGAGGCCGGCCGCCTGGTGCAGCTGCATTTCCTGCCCACGGGCGAAGAGGCCGTGCAGCGGTTCGAAGTCCACAGTCGCGCCTTGGTGGACGGCACGGCGGGATCGCAGCCGAGCGCCTGGACCCGCCACGCCAGCGGCCGCGTTGTCGTGCACGACACCTCGGTGCCCGCCGGCCCCACGCTGGGCGTCGCGCAACTGGCCAAGGACATGGGCGCACCCGCTTCATGCGCGCCCCACTACGGGCGCCTGCGCCAGTTGGGCATCGACCTCGGGCCCGCCTTTGCGCCGATGCAGGTGGCGCATCGGCGCGAGGGCGAAGCGCTGGTGCGCATGCAGCTCGACGACGAGGCTGCAGACACCGCCCCGGCCGCGGCGTCTGCGGGGTCTGCAACGGCTCTCGGGTCTCTCGCACTGGCCGAGCCCGGGCTGCTCGACGGCGCGTTGCAGGCCGTGGGCCTGGCCTTGCCGAACCACGACGACAGCGGCACCGTCTACCTGCTGGCCGGTCTGCAGTCCATGCAACTCGCCGCCACGCCGCTGCCGGCGTCGATGTGGGCCCGGGCACGGCTGCGGCCCGCCGAGAGCGCACAGCCGGCGCAATGGCTGGCCGACGTGACGCTGCACGACGACCGCGGCCAATGGCTGGGCACCTTGGCCGGCGTGGCACTGCGCCGCGCGGCGCGCGAGACGCTGCGCCGCATCGTCGCGCAGGCGGCCCCCGATGCCGGCGCGCCGCACTCGCAGTCTCCGGCCGCGTCGCTCACCTACCAAGTCGCCTGGGAGGATTCCCCGGCATGGTCGCGCGCGGCGGCGCATCTCGTGGCGCCCTCCGCCTACGGGCGCGAGTTGCCGGCGCACTTCGATCGCCTGGCCGGCGAACACGGCCTGGCCATCTACGACGACCTGCTGCCCGGGCTGGACCGGATGAGCCAGGCCTACGTGGCCGCTGCCCTGCACCGGCTGGGCTTTGCCGACGCGCCGGGGCGCCGCTTCGACCCCGAGGCCGAGGCGCGCGCGCTCGGCGTCGTCCCCGCCCATCGGCGCCTCTTCGGCCGCCTGCTGCAGATGCTGGCCGAAGATGGCGTGCTCGAAGCGCAGGGCGGCGCGCAGTACGAAGTCCGCCGCCCGCTGCCGACGCTGGAGCCGGCGCGGCTCGCCGCCCTCGGCGACGAGCTGATGGCGCGCCATGCGCCGGTGGACGGCGAGCTGTCCATGCTGCGGCGCTGCGGCGAGCACCTGGCGCCCGTCATGCGCGGCGAGCAGGACGCCCTGCAACTGCTGTTCCCGGGCGGTTCGTTCGCGGAGGCGCGCAAGCTCTACGTCGAATCGCCTTACGCGCGCACCTACAACGGCGCGCTCGCGGCGGCGCTGCGCTCGGCCACGGTGGCCTTGCCGCCGCACGCCCGATTGCGTGTGCTCGAGATCGGCGCCGGCACCGGCGGCACCACGACCTACGTGCTGCCGCTGCTGGATGCGCAGCGCACGGAGTACACGTTCACGGACCTCTCGCCGCTGTTCCTGGAGCGCGCGGCCGAGACCTTCGCCGCCTACCCCTTCATGCAGCGGCGCCTGCTCGACATCGAGCGCGACCCGGTGGCGCAGGGGCTGGAAGCGGGCCGGTTCGACATCGTCATCGCGGCCAACGTCCTGCATGCCTGCGCCGACCTCGGCCAGGCCGTCGCGCACGCGCGCGCCCTGCTGGCACCGGGCGGCCAGCTGCTGCTGCTCGAAGGCGTGGCGCCGCAGCGCTGGGTCGACCTGACCTTCGGCCTCACCGACGGCTGGTGGCGCTTCGCCGACAGCGCGCTGCGGCCCGACTATCCGTTGATCGCCACCGACACCTGGCGGACGCTGCTCGCCCGCCAGGGCTTCGACGAGACGCGCATGCTGCCGGAAGATGGTGCCGGGCACGCCGCGGCGGCGCAGCAGGCCTTCATCGTCGCGCGCGCCGCCGCGCCGGTGCGCCACTGGCATCTCGTGGGTGGCCCCGGGCCGCTGGTGCGCGCGCTCGAGCAAGCCCTGCACGAGCGCGGCCAGCGCGTGAGCACATCCGCGCACGTCGATGCGGTCGACGCGGCCGCTGCCGCTGCCGACGAGTGGGTCTACCTCGGAGCGCTCGAGCTCACGTCACCTGCGCCGGCCGGCGTCCCGGCGGTCGAGCGCTGCAGCGAGCTCGCGGTCCTCGCGCCGCTGCGCGGCCTGGCGACGTTGGCGCGCGCGACCTCCGGGCACGCGCGTGCCTGGCTCGTCAGCCAGGGAGCCCAACGGCTGGCGGGCGATGCGCCGATCGAGCCCGGGCGCTGGATGGCGCCGTTGTGGGGCCTCGCCCGGGTCTTCGCACTCGAACATCCGGCGCGCTGGGGCGGTGTCGTCGACCTGGCGCCGGGCGCTGCGCCCGCCGCGCTGGCGCAGCAGCTGCTGCGCACCTTCGAAGCCGACGACGACGAGGATCAGTCGGCGTGGCGACAGGGCACCCGCCAGGTGGCGCGGCTGCTGCACCAGCCCCTGCCGGCCATCGCCGCGCCGGCCCTGCGCCAAGATGCCACGTACCTCGTGACCGGGGGCTTCGGCGGCCTCGGCCTGCTGCTCGCGTCGTGGCTGGCCGATCAGGGCGTGCGTCACCTCGCGCTGCTGGGCCGCCGGCCCGACGACAGCGCGCCGGCGCTGCGCGCGCTGCGCGAACGGGGCGTGCAGGTGCTGGCGCTGGCCGGCGACGTGGCCGACGAGGCCATGCTCGACGATCTGCCGCAACGGCTCGTGTGCGAGCAGGCACCGCCGCTGGCCGGCATCTTCCATCTCGCCGCCGACCTCAACCTGAGCCCCATCGCCGCGCTCACCGAGACGCAGGTGCGCGCGATGCTGCGGCCCAAGATCGCCGGCACGGTGGCGCTGCAGGCGCTCGCACGTTCTCTGCGCCTGGACCTGCTGGTGCTGTTCTCCACCAGCACGGCCCTTCTCGGCGCCGCCGGGCTCGCGCATTACGCGGCGGCGAATGCCTTCCTCGACGCCACCGCCGAGGCCACCGCCGACGGCCCGTTGACGATCTCGGTCAACTGGGGCACCTGGGAGGCCATGCGCCTGGCTTCGGCCGACGACCAGCGCTCGTTCCAGGAGGCCGGCCTGCTGCCGATGCGCAATGCCGACGCGCTGGCCGCGCTCGGTGCGCTGCTGGCCACACGCACGCCGCGGGCCATGGTCGCTTCCGTGAACTGGCCGCAGCTCAAGGCGATGCACGAAGCCCGTCGTGCGCGGCCCTTCCTGCGCCGCGTCGGGCAGCAGGAGTCGCCGCGACAGGATGACGGTTCGTCGGCGGCCCCCGTGGCGGCACCCGCCTCGGCGGCGGGCGGCGCAGCCGCGGAGGCCCTCATGCGCCGCCTGCAGGCCGCGCCGGCGGCGGCGCGGCGCGACGTGTTGGTCGAGTTCGTGCAGCGCGAAGTGGCCGCCGTGCTGGCACTGCCGAACGGGCACGATGTCGCCCTCGGCACCGGCCTGTTCGACCTCGGCATGGACTCGCTGATGGCCGTGGAGCTGAAGCGCCGGCTCGAGCGCGGCGCGGGCAAGGCGCTGCCCTCGACGCTCACCTTCAACTATCCGAACGTCGGCGCGCTCGCCGGCTTCCTCGAGAGCATGCTGGCCGCGACGCTCGCCGGCGGTGCCACCGCTGCGGCGCCGGTGGCACTGGCCGCGGCCACGCCGGCCATCACCGCAGCCGACACACCCGCCGCGCCGCAGGACATCGGCGCCATGAGCGAGGACGAGCTGGAGCAGCAGCTGCTGGCGCGCCTCGAGCGGCTGTCATGAAGACAGCGCTGAGCCCCGGGCGGGAGAGCCTGCTCTGGAAGCTGGTGTGCGTGACCTTGTGGGCAGGCGAGGAGCTCGTGGCCGGGCTGCTCATCGAGCGCTACTCCGCCCTCCAGGTCGTCTGGGTGCGCTTCGCGGCCCAGCTGGTGCTGATGGGCCTGCTCTGGGGCCGGCGCGAACCGATGCAGCTCGTGCGCACGGCCCGGCCCTGGCTCCAGGTCTCACGCGCCGCGATGATGGTGGCCATGCCCATCTGCTGGTTGCTGGCCATGCAGCGCAACATGGCTCCCGACACGCTGATGGCGGTGTTCTGGAGCTCGCCCATCCTGCTGCTGCTGTGTGCCCACGTCCTCGGGGGTGAACGGGCCCCGGCGACGTTGTGGATCGCGGCCGCCGCGGCCTGCGCGGGCGCGAACCTGTTCTTCCACCACGAGCGCCTGCCCACGGCCACCATGGTGGCGCTGGCGCTCGGCATGACGCTTTCCTTCGTGCTGTTCGTCGTCGCCACGCGCGCGCTGCGACACGAGCGGCTGCGTGCCAACCTCTTCTACACGGCCGCCGGCGTGGTGGTGCTGATGCTGCCGCTGCTGCCGGGCCGCTGGGTCTGGCCCGACGCAATGGGCCTGGCCGGAATGGTCAGCGTCGGCGTGCTCGGCTTCGGGGCGCTCTATGCGCTGGAGCGCATGGCCGCCGCCGCACCGGTCTCGCTCACCGCCCCGGCCACCGGCCTGCAGCTGCTGCCCAGCATCGGCGCGGCGTGGCTGGCCGGGCAGCATGCGTGGTCGTGGTCGTCCACCCTCGGCGCCGTGGTCGTCGTGGCGGTGGCGATGGCGCTGTGGTGGTTGGATCCTGCCGTGCGGCAGCGGCCCGCGCTCGCGCCCGCGCCCGGCGGCGCGGCCGACTGAGTTGATTCCTTGAAGGTGGCAGACATGTCCGCGGATCGCTCCGAACCCTCCTCTCAGGCCGGCGTCGCGGTTGCGGCCGGGGGCGATCGCCGCCACCTGCTGCACAACGCGCTGGCGGCCATCGATCGCCTGCAGGCCCGCCTCGACGCCGCCGAGGCCGCTGCGCACGAACCCATCGCCATCGTCGGCATGGCCTGCCGGCTGCCCGGCGGCGTGGTCGACATCGCCGGCTACTGGAAGGTGCTCAGCGAAGGGCTCGACATGGTCGGCGAGATCCCCGCCGACCGCTGGGACGTGGATGCCTTCTACGACCCCAACCCCGAAGCGCCGGGCAAGTCGCGCACCAAGGCCGGCGGCTTCCTGCAGGACATCGCCGGGTTCGAGCCGACGTTCTTCGGCATCTCGCCGCGCGAGGCACGCGCGCTCGACCCGCAGCAGCGCCTGCTGCTCGAGGTGACCTGGGAGGCACTCGAAGATGCGGGCATCGCGCCCGACAGCCTCGACAGCACGCGCACCGGCGTCTTCGTCGGCATCACCGGCACCGACTACTCCAACCGCATCGACGTCGAAGACCCGGCACGCAGCGACATCTACCTGGCCACCGGCACGGCGCTGAACGCGGCCGCCGGCCGGGTCTCGTTCACGCTCGGCCTGCAGGGGCCGTGCATGGCCATCGACACGGCCTGCTCGTCGTCGCTCGTGGCCATCCACACGGCCTGCCAGAGCCTGCGCAACGGCGAGAGCGAGCTCGCGGTCGCCGGCGGCGTCAACGTCATGATGTCGCCCGAGGCCTACGTCATGATCTCCAAGTGGGGCATGCTGTCGCCCGACGGGCGCTGCAAGGCCTTCGACGCCTCGGCCAACGGCTTCGTGCGCGGCGAAGGCTGCGGCCTGGTCGTGCTCGAGCGCCTCTCCGTGGCGCGCGCCAAGGGCCGCAACGTGCTGGCACTGATCCGCGGCTCGGCCATCAACCAGGACGGGCACTCGAGCGGCCTCACCGTGCCCAACGGCATCGCGCAGCAGGCGGTGTTGCGGCAGGCGCTCGCCGCGGCGCGGCTGGCGCCGGCCGACGTGAGCTACGTCGAGGCGCACGGCACCGGCACCTCGCTCGGCGACCCGATCGAGGTGGAGGCGCTCGCCGCGGTGTACAGCGAAGGCCGCGATGCGGCGCAGCCGCTCGAAGTGGGCTCCGTGAAGAGCAACCTCGCCCACCTCGAGGCGGCCAGCGGCGTGACCGGCATGATGAAGGTCGTGCTGGCGCTGCAGCACAGGCAGCTGCCGGCCAGCCTGCATGTGCGCGAGCCGTCGCCGGCGATCCCCTGGGACCGCATGCCGGTGCGCGTCAGCACCCGCCTGCACGACTGGGCGCCCGCGCACGGCGCGGCGCGTCGTGCCGGTGTCAGCGCCTTCGGGTTCAGCGGCGTGAATGCCCACGCCATCCTCGAAGAGGTCACGCCTGCCGGGGCCTCGCCGCCGGCGCCGCGGCCGCTGTTCGTGCTGCCGCTTTCGGGCCGCAGCGAAGCGGCGCTCGGCGACGTCGCCCGCCGGTACGCCGACCATCTCGAACAGCTCGGCACCGTGACGCCGGAACAGCTGGCCGACGTGTGTGCCACGGCGGCGACCGGCCGCGCCCACTTCGTGCACCGGCTGGCCGTGGTCGGCCCGGACGTCGCCGCGCTGGTGGCGCAACTTCGCGCCGTGGGCCCCGATGGCGAGGTCGCGGCCGCCGCCGCGCCGACCATCGCGCGCGGCCAGGCCGCGGCGCGCGTGCGCACGGCCTTCCTGTTCACGGGGCAAGGCTCGCAGTACGTGGGCATGGGGCGCGAGCTGCACGACACCGAGCCCGTGTTCCGCGCCGCGCTCGAGCGCTGCGCGGCGGTGCTCGACGCCAGCCTGCCGCGGCCGCTGCTGCAACTGCTGTTCAAGGAGTCCGCTGGCCTGCTCGACCAGACCGGCTGCACCCAGCCGGCGCTCTATGCGCTGCAGGTGGCGCTGGCGGCGCTGTGGCGCAGCTGGGGGGTCGAGCCCGGCGCCGTCATCGGCCACAGCGTGGGCGAGTTCGCCGCCGCCGCGGTGGCGGGGGTGTTCAGCATCGAGGACGGCGCCCGGCTCATCGCGGCGCGCGGCCGCCTGATGCAGGCGCTGCCCGCAGGCGGCGTGATGGTCGCCGTGCAGGGTGAAGCCGGACAACTGGCGCGCGAAGTGGCGCGCGAGGTCGAGGCGAACGCGGCCGAGATGTCCATCGCCGCCCGCAACGCCCCGGGCAGCTGGGTGATCGCCGGCGCGCGCGCCGCGGTCGAAGGCGCCGCGGCGCGCCTGGCGGCACTCGGGCTGCGCACGCAGGGCCTTGCCGTGTCGCACGCCTTCCATTCGCCGCTGATGGCGCCGATGGTGGCGGAATTCCGTCGCGTCGCGGCCGGCGTCGAACATGCCCAACCGCAGCTGAACTGGATCTCCAGCCTGACCGGCCGCACGCTCGAGTGGTCGGAGTGGGCCGCGCGCATGCCGGAGTACTGGTGCCGACACGTGCGCGAAGCCGTCGATTTCGAGGCCGGCGTGAAGGCGCTGGCCGGCGCCGGGATGCAGGCCTGCGTCGAGATCGGCCCGCATCCCACGCTGATCGGCCTGGCGCAGCAGACGCTGGGTGCTGTGGCCACGGCCGGCGCCGGCGCGCTCACCTGGCACGCGTCGCTGCGGCGCCAGCGCAGCGGCATCGAGACGATCGCCGACAGCGTCGCGCGCCTGCACGTGCGCGGCGGCCGCATCGACTGGGCCGCCTACACGCGGCGTGGCGAGCGGCGCAGCGTGCGCCTGCCGAGCACGCCGTTCCAGCGCCAGCATTACCTGATCGACTACCGCAAGCCGGCGCGCCGCGCATCCAGCACGTCGGGCCGGCCCGTGCACGAACTGCTCGGCGCGCGCATTCCGGTGGCCGGCGTCGCGGCGGCCTTCGAACGCGCCCTGAACACGGGCAATCCGGCCTGGGTGGTCGACCATCGCATCGGCGGCGAAGCGGTGATGCCGCTCACGGCCTATCTCGAGATCTCGCTGGCCGCAGCCCGCCAGGTGCACGGATCCGCCCTGTCCACCATCGAGCACGTGGAAGTCGGCGAGCCGATGGTGCTGCGGCCGGACGAAGAGCGCCTCATGCAGGTGCTGGTGGACGGCGAGGGCGCCGCCGCCGCGACCCGCGTGCGCGTCTTCAGCCGCGACGCCGCGCGCGCGGAGTCGCCTTGGACGTTGCATGCGAGCGCCCTCATCGGCAGGCCGCAGGCCGACCCTGCGCCGGCGGCGCCAGACCTCGCTGCGGCACGCTCGCGCTGCACCACGGCCGTCGACATCGCCGCCTTCTACGAGCAGGCACGCAGCCGCGGCGCCGACTTCGGAGCCTCGTTCAACGTCATGCGCAGCGCCGTGGGCGGTGCCGGCGAGGGCCTCGGCGAGGTCGAGGCCGACCCCTCCGTGCAGGCCGAGGGCGAGCGGTACGCCTTCCATCCCGCGCTGCTGGACGCGTGCTTCCACGCCTCGGCGGTCGCCATCGCCTCGCTGCCCGGCGCGGAAGACGAACGCATGTACCTGTCGATCGGGGTGGAGCGCATCCGCTGGGGTGTGCCGCCCTCGGGCCGCCTCACCAGCCACGCCGCGGTGCGCGCGCCGCGCACTCGCGGCGACATGCTGCTCATCGACATCACCATCGTCGATGCCGGTGGCGCCACGGTGATGCAGGTCGAAGGGCTGCGCTGCCGCCGCGCCAGCCGCGACATGTTCCGCCAGCGCGCCGATGCACAGGCGGCGGACTGGCTGTACGCGGTCGCCTGGCACAGCCAGCCGCTCGCCGCGGCAGAGCACGGCCTGCAAGGCCGCTGGCTCGTGCTCGACGAGGGCCAGGGCCGGGGCGAGCGCGTCGCCGCCGAGATCGTTCGCCGCGGCGGCGCCGTGACGCGCGTCGTCGCGGGCGGCACGTTCGATGCTGCCGCGCCGGGGGTCGTCGAGATCGATCCCGGCTCGCCGGGCGACCACCGGCGACTCCTCGACAACGAGGGCCCGCCGCTGGCCGGCATCGTGTCGTTGTGGCCGCTCGCCGTGCCGGCGCTGCGCGACGATGAGGACCTGCCCAGCATGATCCAGCGCATGGGCACCGAGGCGGCACTGCTGCTGCTGCAGGCCCTGGCGGCGCACGGCCAGCCGACGCCGCTGTGCTTCGTGACCGCGGGCACCGAAGCCGTCGATGGCAGCGAGACGCTGTGCATCGAACAGGCGCCCCTGGCCGGCCTGGCGCGCGTCGCCGCACTGGAGCACCCGGAGCTGCGCGTCACCCACGTGGACCTCGACCCGCAGTCCAGCCCCACGAGCAGCGCCGAGGCGCGCCAGCTGGCCGACGAACTGGCCGAGATGAGCGCGGCACCGCCGGCAGCGGCCACGGGCCACGAGAGCCGCGTCGCGCTGCGCAAGGGAGTGCGCTTCGTCGCGCGCCTGGCGCGCCAGCGGCGGCACACGGCGCCGCCGACCGACGAGGCGCCGACCCGGCTGCACATCCAGGAACGCGGCACGCTCGAGAACCTCGCCATCGCGGCCGCCGAGCGCCGGCCTCCGGGCCCCGCCGAGATCGAGATCCGCGTGCGCGCCAGCGGCCTGAATTTCCGCGACGTGCTGAGCGCCCTCGGCCTGTACCCGGGCGAGATCGAGCGCCTGGGCAGCGACTGCGCCGGCGAGATCGTCGCCCTGGGCAGCGAGGTGCGCGGCTTCCGGCTCGGCGATCGCGTCGTGGCCATGGTCTCCGGCGCCTTCGCCAGCCATGCCACCACGCGCTGGGAATTCGTGGCGCCGCTGCCGGCGCGGCTCGACTTCGAGCTCGGCGCAGCGATCCCCACCGCCTACCTCACGGCCGACATCACGCTCAACGAGATCGCCGGCATGAAGGCGGGCGAGCGCGTACTCATCCACTCCGGTGCCGGCGGCGTCGGCATGGCGGCGATCGCGCTGGCCCGGCGGGCCGGCGCGGAGATCTTCGCGACGGCGGGCAGCCCCGACAAGCGCGCCGTGCTGGCGCGGCTGGGCGTGCAGCATGTGCTGGACTCGCGCAGCCCGGCCTTCGCCGACGAGGTGATGCGGATCACCGGCGGTGCCGGCGTGAACATCGTGCTCAACTCGCTCACCGGCGCCATGCTCGACCGCAGCTTCGAGGTGCTGGCGCCGGACGGCATCTTCCTCGAGATCGGCAAGCGCAACCTGTGGACGCACGAGCAGGTGGCGGCGCTGGACCGCGGCATCCGCTATCACGTCGTCGACTGCAACGACCACGCACGCGACACGCCGCAGATGGTCGGGCGCATCTTCGCGCGCGTGCTGAAGGAAATCGAGGCCGGGCTGCTGCCCATCCTGCCCTGCACGACGTTCGCGTTCGAGCAGGCGGCCGAGGCCTTCCGCTACATGGCACAGGCGCGCCACACCGGACGCGTCGTCTTCCGCCATGCCGTCGTGCCGCGGCGCCCAGCGAATGCGGTGCGCGACGACGCCACCTACCTCGTCACCGGCGGCCTGCGCGGGCTCGGCCTGCTGGCGGCCGCCTGGCTGGCCGGCGAGGGCGCACGCCATCTCGTGCTGGCCGGACGATCGGCGCCGGACGCGCAAGCGCAGCAGGTCATCGCCAAGCTGCGCGCCGACGGCGCGAGCGTGTCGGTGGTCGCCGCCGACGTCGCCACCGCCGCCGGCATCGACGCCGTGATGCGCGCCGTGCTCGACAGCGCCGCGCCGCTCGGCGGCGTGCTGCACGGCGCCGCGGTGCTCGACGACGGCATGCTCGTGCGCCAGTCGCGCGAGCGGCTGGCGGCCGTGATGGCGCCCAAGGCCGACGGGGCCTGGCGCCTGCACCGGGCGCTGCTGCGCCACGGCCTGAAGCCGGACTTCTTCGCGATGTACTCGTCGATGTCGGCTGTCCTCGGCTCCGCGGGGCAGGGCAACTACGTCGCGGCCAACGCCTTCCTCGATGCACTGACGCACCACCGCCGCGTGCACGACGACGCCGCCTGCAGCATCGCGTGGGGCGCCTGGAAGGACGTGGGCATGGCCGCCCGCGGCAGCACGGTGGACCGCGCGGCCGCCATGGGCCTGTCTTCGCTCACGCCGGCGCAGGGCCACCAGGCGCTGGGCCTGGTGCTGCGCGAGGGCTTCGCCCATGTCGCCGTGACACCGGTGGACTGGCCCCGGCTGCTGCTGCAACTGGGGTCGAATGCGGCCCCACCGATCTGGCAGGAGCTCGTGGCCCAGGCCCGCGCCGGCATGGGTGCGGCGCACGCCGAAGGTCCGCGCGCGGCTGCGCTGGACTTCGCCGCCCTGCCACCCGCAGAGCGCCTGGCGCAGCTGGTGGCCCTGGTACGGCGCGAACTGGCCACGGTGCTGGCGCTGCCCGACGGCGGGCGCTCGCTCGTCGACGACCAGCCCTTCAGCAGCTTCGGGCTCGACTCGCTGACCTCGGTCGAACTGCGCAACCGGCTGCAGGCCGCCGTGCGCCGGCCGGTGCCGGCCACCGCCGCTTTCGAGTGGCCGACGACGGCCGCCCTGGCGGGCCACTTGGCGGGCTACTTCGCCGATGCGGGCGCGCATCAAGGCGACGAGGCGCGGGAGGAGCTCACCCTTTGAGCGCGAGCTCGACCCCGCCGGCGCAGGCCCTGCTCGCGCGGCTGGCCGCGCTCGATGTCCGGCTGGTGCTGGACGGCGATCGCCTCAGCATCAACGCCCCCAAGGGTGCGCTGACCGAGCCGCTGCGCGCCGAGCTGGTGGCGCTGAAGCCGGAGATCCTCGCGCACCTGCGCGCGCAGGGTGCTGTCGGCGCGCACCAGGCGGCGGCGGTGCCGGCCCTCGTGCCGGTGCCGCGGCAGGCGCGCATGCCGCTGGCGCACACCCAGCAAAGGCTGTGGTTCCTGCGCCAGATGGACCCCGCCAGCAGCACGTACAACGTGGCCTGCAGCTTCCACATGCGCGGGCCGCTGGACGTGCAGGCGCTTGAGCGCACGCTGTCGGAGCTGGTGCAGCGGCACGAGAGCCTGCGCGCGCGCTTCGCCGCCTCCGACGGCACGCCATGGTGCGAAGTGCTGCCGCAGATGCCCCTGCCCCTGGAGCATCGGGACGTGGGTGCGCTGCCCGAGGCCGAGCGCGAGCCCGCCGCGATGCAGGCCCTGACGGATCAGTTCGAGCGGCCCTTCGACCTCGAGCGCGGACCCCTGCTGCGCCTGACGCTGGTCCGCCTGGCGCCGGACTGGCACCTCTTCGGCTTTGTCGCCGATCACATCGTCTGCGACGGCATCTCGGCGGCGATCTTCTTCCACGAGATGCAGCTGCTCTACCGGCGGCACGTGGGCCTCGAGGCCGAAGCCCTGCCGCAGCTGCCGCTGCAGTACCTCGACTACGTGGACTGGCAGCGCCGGGTCCTCGCCGCCGGGGCGCTGGACCGGCACCTCGCCTACTGGAAGCGGCAACTGCACGCCCTGCCGCCCGTGCTCAACCTGCCCACCGACCGGCCGCGGCCGCGCGTCATGTCGCAGCGCGGCACGCGCCGCGTGGACCTGTGGCCACCCGCCTTCGCCGCCGAGCTGAAGGCGCTGGCGCGCCGCGAAGGCGTGACGCTGTACATGGTGCTGCTGGCCGCCTACCAGGTCATGCTCGCGCGCTACAGCGGCGAGGTCGACTTCGCCATCGGCACTGCCGTGGGCGCGCGCGAGCAGCCCGGGCTGGAACGCGTGGTGGGGTTCTTCGCCAACAACATCGTGCAGCGCGCCGATGTCTCGGGCAACCCCACCGTGCACGAGCTGCTGCAGCGGGTGCGCGAGATCGCGCACAAGGCCTACGCGCACCAGGACATGCCCTTCGACGTGCTCGTCGATGCGCTCGCGCCGCGCCGCGACCTCGACCACTCGCCGTTGTTCCAGGTGCTCTTCGTCCTGCACAACCTGATGGTCGACAAGGCCGAGCTGGGTGACGTGGTGTGCACGGCCGTGGACCTGCCTCACCGCACCTCGCGCTTCGACCTCGCGGTCGATGTCTTCGATCGGCCCGAGGGCCTGCGCGCCTGCTTCGAGTACAGCACCGACCTGTTCGACAAAGCCACGGTCGTACGCATGATGGCGCACTACCGCCGCATCCTGCAGGGCATGCTGGCCGACACCAGCCAACGGGTGGGCGACCTGCCGCTCGCCGACGAAGCCGAGTCCGCCGCGCTGCTGGCGCAGTGCCTTGGGCCGGCACTGCCGCCGCCGGTGCCGCCGGCGCACACCGTGCACGGCCTGTTCGAGGCGCAGGCGCGCCGCACGCCACTCGCCGAGGCCTTGCACTTCGCAGGCCGCTCGGTCACCTACGCCGAGCTGGATGCGCGCGCCACGCGGCTCGCGCTCTACCTGCGGTCGCTCGGCGTGCCGCCTCGCGCGCTGGTGGGCGTGTGGCTCGAGCGCTCGCTCGACATGGTCGTGGCCCTGCTGGCCGTGCTCAAGGCGGGCGCGGCCTACGTGCCGCTGGACCCTGCCTTCCCGCGCGATCGCATCGACTTCATGATGAGCGACGCGTCGCTCGCGGCCGTGCTCACCACGGGCGCGCTCGCCGACACACTGCAGGCCGGCGCCACCACGGTGGTGGCGCTGGACCGCGACGCGGCGCGCATCGACGCCCAACCTGCGGACGCGCTCGAAGCCCCGCGCGACGGCGCCGCGGACCGCACGCTCGCCTACGTCATCTACACCTCGGGCTCCACCGGCCGGCCCAAGGGCGTGATGATCGAGCACGCCGCGGTGGTGAACTTCCTGAGGTCGATGCATGCCGAGCCCGGCATCGCGGCGCACGACCGCTGGGTATCGGTCACGACGCTTTCGTTCGACATCTGCGGCCTCGAACTGTGGGGCCCGCTGACCGCCGGCGCCACGGTGGTGCTGGCCTCGCGCGCCACCGCACTTGACGGGCAGGCCCTGGCCGAACTGCTGCAGACGCAGCGCGCCACGATCCTGCAAGCCACCCCCGCCACGTGGCGGCTGCTGCTCGAATCCGGCTGGAACGGCCGGGCCGGGCTGAAGATGCTCTGCGGCGGCGAGGCACTGCCGCGCGAACTGGCCGAGCGGCTGCTCACCCATGGGGGGGAGCTGTGGAACATGTACGGCCCCACCGAGACCACGATCTGGTCGACGCTCGCCCGCGTGACCGATGCGCGCCAGCCCATCAGCATCGGGCGCCCGATTGCCGGCACGGCGATCGCCGTCCTCGAGCCCTCCGGCCGGCCCGCGCCGGCAGGTGTGCCCGGCGAGCTGTGCATCGGCGGCGCCGGCGTGGCCCGCGGCTACCACAACCGCCCTGAACTGACAGCGGAGAAGTTCGTCGTGCTGGCCCTCGCGGGCAACGCCCCGCAACGCTACTACCGCACCGGCGACCTGGCCCGGCTGCGCATCGACGGCCAGCTCGAGTTCATCGGCCGTCGCGACCACCAGGTCAAGGTGCGTGGTTTCCGCATCGAGCTGGAGGAAATCGAGACGGTGCTCGCGACACACCCTGGGGTGCGCCAGAACGCCGTGGCCGTGCGCGAAGACCGGCCCGGCGACCAGCGCCTCGTCGCCTACGTGGTGATGGCGCCGGGCGCCGCGCTGGACGCCGATGCGGCGCGCGCCACGCTGCGCGCGCGGCTGCCCGAGTACATGGTGCCCAACCTCTTCGTCGCGCTCGAGGCGCTGCCGCTCACGCCCAACGCCAAGGTCGACCGCAAGGCCCTGCCGGCCCCGGCGTCCGTGGCCGCAACGTCGGCCACCCCCGAAGCCGACGCCGCCGTCATGAATGCCGCGGAGAAGCGCGTCGCCGCCGCCTGGGCCGACCTGCTGGGCGTGGCCCGCGTCGGCCTGCACGACAACTTCTTCGACCTGGGCGGGCACTCGCTGCTGCTGGTCAAGCTGCAAGTGAGGCTGCAGCGCGACTTCGCCAGCGATCTGGCCCTCGTGGAATTGTTCCAGCACACGACGGTGCACGCGCAGGCGCAGCGGCTGCAGCGTGCAACCCGTCTCGTCGACGACGCTGCGCTGCGGCGCGCCCGGGCACGCGCGGATAAAGTCCGGCGCAGCAGCCATGTCTGAGCAGACCGGCCTTCCTCGCACCGACGCGGCCCTGCCGGCGCACGCCATTGCGGTGGTGGGCCTGGCGGGGCGCTTCCCCGGCGCGCGCGATCTCGACGACTTCTGGCGCCAGGTGTCCGAGGGCGTGGAGGTTCTCGAGGAGCTCACCGACGCCGACCTCGATGCGGCCGGCGTGAGCGCCGAGCAGCGCAACCAGGCGGGTTACGTGCGTCGCGGCACCTTCCTCGAGCACTGCGAGGAGTTCGACGCCGGCCACTTCGGATACGCGCCGCGCGAGGCGCAGGTGCTCGACCCGCAGCACCGCGTCTTCCTCGAGTGCGCGGCCGAGGCGCTCGAACACGCCGGCTATGCCGCCGGCACCTCCGGGTTGCCCGAGTCGGTGGGGGTGTATGCCGGCGCGAGCATGAACACCTACCTGCACGGCCGGATCATGCTCAACCCGGCGCTGGCCGCCGCCGTGGGCGGCTACCAGTTGATGCTCGCCAACGACAAGGACTTCCTGTGCACGCGGGTGTCCTACAAGCTCGGGCTCAAGGGCCCGAGCATGACGGTGCAGACCGCCTGCTCGACCTCGCTCGTGGCGGTGCAGGTGGCCTGCCGCGCCCTGCAACGCGGCGAATGCGACATGGCGCTCGCCGGCGGTGTCTCGATCCTCTTCCCCCAGCGCAGCGGCTACCTCCACCAGGAGGGCATGATCCTTTCGCCTGACGGACGCTGCCGGCCCTTCGACGAAGGCGCCCAGGGCACGCGCAGCAGCGCCGGCGCCGGCGTCGTCCTGCTGAAGCGCCTGGACCAGGCACTGGCCGATGGCGACACCGTGCACGCGGTGATCCGCGGCATCGCCGTCAACAACGACGGCGCCGACAAGGCCGGCTTCACTGCCCCGAGCGTCGAGGGCCAGGTCGAAGTCATCGCCACCGCACAGGCGCTGGCCGGCGTGCCGGCGCGCAGCGTCACCTACGTCGAGGCGCATGGCACCGCCACGCCACTGGGTGACCCGATCGAAATCGAGGCACTGACGCAGGCCTTTCGCGCCGACACGCCCGACGTCGCCTTCTGCCGCCTCGGCTCGTTGAAGGCCAACCTCGGCCACCTCGATGCGGCGGCCGGCGTGGCCGGCCTCATCAAGACGGTGCTGGCGCTCACGCACCGCACGTTGCCGCCGCTCGTCAACTTCACCAAGCCCAACCCGACGCTGAAGCTCGCTTCCAGCCCGTTCCATGCCAGCCCCGAAGCGGCGGTGTGGGAGCCGCCGGCGGGCGTGCCGCGGCGTGCCGGTGTCAGCTCGTTCGGCATCGGTGGCACCAATGCGCACGCGGTGCTGGAAGAGGCACCCATGCCCGCGCCCCGGGCAACAGCGACGGGCCCGCACCTGCTCGTCTGGTCGGCACGCACCGAGGCGGCGCTCGACGCCGTGGGCCAGCGCCTGGCCGCGCACCTCGAGGCGCACCCGGAGCAGGACCTGGCGGACGTTGTCTACACGCTGAAGGTCGGACGCCAGGCGCTGGCGCACCGCCGCGCGGCGGTGGTGCAGCAGCGCGAGCAGGGCATCGCGGCATTGCGCGAGCCGCAGCGCAGCGGTGTGCTCGCTGCACGGCACGAGGGCGGGGCGCGCCCGGTGGCCTTCCTCTTCAGCGGCCAGGGCAGCCAGTACGCGGGCATGGGCCGCGGCCTTTACGAGGCGGAACCTGCCTACCGTGAGGCGGTGGACCGCTGTGCGGCGCTGCTGCAACCGCACCTCGCCATGGACATCCGCGAGCTCCTGTTCGGCGCCGCCCAGGCCGACGCCGGCCCGCTGCACGTCACGCGCATCACGCAGCCGGCGCTCTTCGTCACCGAGTACGCGCTGGCCCGATGCCTGCATACGCACGGCATCGAGCCGGCCGCCATGCTCGGCCACAGCCTCGGCGAGTTCGTCGCCGCCCACCTGGCCGGCGTGATGTCGCTGGGCGACGCACTGGCCGTCGTGGCCGCGCGCGGGCGGCTGATGCAACAGCAACCCGCAGGCCGCATGGCCGCGGTGCACCTCGGCGCGAACGACGTGCAGCGCTGGCTGCAGCCGAGGGTGGAAGTGGCGGCGGTGAATGCGCCGTCCCTGTGCACGCTGTCCGGGCCAACCCAGGCCATCGAGTCGCTCGTCGCGCGGCTGCAGCAGGCCGGCATCGAAGCGCGCACGCTGCAGACCTCGCACGCCTTCCACAGCGAGATGATGGCGGCGGCCGTGCCTCCCTTCGTCGCGTTGCTCGAGCGCGTCGAACTGGCGCCGCCGGCGAGGCCGTTCATCTCGAATGTCACCGGCACCTGGATCACGCCGGCGCAGGCCACCTCACCCGCATACTGGGCCGAACACCTGCGCCGCCCGGTGCTGTTCGAGGCCGGCATGCGCACGCTGGCGGCCGACCCGACGCTGCAGTTTCTCGAGGTCGGCCCCGGGCAGGCGCTGACCGCCCTGGCACGCGCGAACCTCGGGGCCGAAGGGCCGCGCCGCGCCTTCGCCTCGACGCGCAGGCCGAACGAGAGCCGGCCCGACGCCGAGTTCTTCCTCGAGGCGACGGCACGGCTGTGGCTGGCCGGCTGCCGGGTCGGGTGGCATGCGCCGGTGCAGGCCGGCGGTGACGCCGGCGCGCCAGCTCGACGCCGGGTGCCGCTGCCGACCTATCCCTTCGAGCGCCAGCGCCACGCGGTCGAACCGGCATCGCCGGTCACCGCCGCCGGCAGCGGCCGCGAAAAGGCAGCACCAGCGGCGTCGATCCACCGCTCGGCACGAGTCGACGACTGGTTCTACGCCCCGACCTGGAGCCGCGACGACGGCATCCCCGCCCGCGTCGGCGGCGTCGTCGGGGACGCTGCGGAGCGCTGGCTGGTGCTCGGTGACGAGGGCCCCCTGACCTCGTCCCTTGTCGACGAACTGACCCGGCGGGGCCGCACCGTGCTGCGTGCCGATGCCGGCGAACGGTTCGAGACCATCGGCCGAGACCGTTGGCGCGTGCGCGTCGATTCAGCCGACGATGTGCAACGCCTGGTGGGGATCGCCTCGCGCACCCCGCTGGCAGGCGTCGTGCACCTTTGGGGCCTGCGCCGCGCCGCCGCACAGGAGGCGCGGCGTGCCGCCGCAGCCGCCGCGTGGCCGGTGCTGCCGCACGAGCCCGGCTACGACGGCCTCGTGACCCTGGCCCTGGCGCTGCCCGACCTGCCGATCGAAGCGCCGATGCGCGTGCTGCATGCCACCGCCGCTGCCGAGTCGGTGCTGGGCGAAGCGGCCCAGGGCGTGACGCAGGCGCTCGCCACCGGGCCGGTCCTGGTGCTGCCGCGAGAGATTCCCGGCTTGCAGATGCGGACGGTCGACCTCGACGCGAGCGACCTCGAGCCGGCGGCCGCCGAGCGCGCGGCGTCGATGCTCGCGGACGAAACGCAGCATGCCGCCATCGAACCGCAGGTGGCGCACCGCGCCGGGCGGCGCTGGGTGCGCCGCTACGAGCGCCTGGCCCTGCCTGCCGCCGCGGCCGGCAGCGCCGCCCCGCTGCCACTCAGGCGCCGCGGCGCCTATCTCCTCACCGGTGGCCTCGGTGGCATGGGACTCGCGATCGCCCGCTGGCTGGGCGAGCAATGGGCGGCGCGGCTCGTGCTCACGTCACGCAGGCCCATGCCCCCCCGGGAGACATGGGACGCCTGGATCGCCAGCCATCCCGCCGACGACGCCCAGGCGCAGGCGATGCGCGCCGTGCGCGATATCGAGGCGCGCGGCGGCGAGGTCCTGCTCGCCACCGCGGACGCCGCCGACGAGGCGGCGATGGGCAACGCACTCGCCGCGGCACGCGCACGCTTCGGCGAGCTGCACGGCGTCTTCCATGCCGCCGGCATCGCCGGCCGCGGCAGCCTGGCTCGACGCTCGAATGCCGAGGAGGCGCGCGCCGTGTTCGCCCCCAAGGTTGCCGGGCTGCAGGTCCTGTGCCGGTTGCTCAGCCGCGAACCGCTCGACCTCGTCGTGCTGGTGAGCAGCGTCAACGCCGTCCTGCCGGCGCCGGGCGCATGCGACTATGCAGCGGCGAATGCCGTGTTCGACGCCTTCGTGGAGAGCACGGAACGGCCACCGACATGGCAACACGTGGTGGCCATCGACTGGGGCGCGTGGCGCGAGGTGGGCATGGCGGCGCGGCTCACGGTGCCGGACGAGCTGCGCGCGCACTGGACGGCGCACCTGGCCGGGGCCATTGCGCCGGCCATGGGCATCGAAGCGCTCGAGCGCGTGTTGGCGTCCCGTCGGCGGCGCGTCGTGGCGGAGACCTACGATGTCGTTCGCCAGCACGAGCTCATCCGGCATCCTCCGGCGCCGGCACTCGGCGACACAGCGCGGCTCGTTTCCCCCGCACCGACCGGGACTGCGGACGCTGCAGCCGCCGCGGGCACGGCCGCGACTCCCACGCGCCCGACCCTGTCGACGGCCTACGTGGAGCCCGCCACCGAGATCGAGCGCCGCCTGGCCGCGATCTGGGAAGACCTGCTCGGCGTGCGCGGCATCGGTGTCAACGACGACTTCTTCGAGCTCGGCGGCCACTCGTTGATGTTCACGCGCGTGCTCGCCCTCATCGACGAGGGCTTCGGCGCCAAGCTGCCGCTGCGCGAGGTCTTCGACGCCTCGACCATCCGCCTGCTCGCCGAGCGGCTGCCCGCTTCGGCGCATGCGGCCGTGGCACCGCCCGCCGACGCGCCGTCGCGCGAGGTGCTGGAAATCTGACCGCCTCCGCCCGACGCTCCCGGCCCACTGCCGACCCGCCCGTCTCGTGTAGCCTCCTCGGCCGCGAAGCGTCGCACGGCGCGCGGCAACCCGCGAATCGACAGGAGTGCCCGGCATGAGCGTTCAATTGACCCTGGGCCAGGCCTGGTCCGTGCTGTGGGTGGCCATCGTGCTCGAGGTGGCCGGCACGACGAGCATGCGGCTGTCCGAGGGCTTCTCGCGCCTCGCGCCTTCGGTGCTGATCTTCGTCTTCTACGCCGCCTCGTTCGCGCTGAACACGCTCATCGTCCGCACGCTGGGGCTCTCGGTCGTGTACGCGGTGTGGTCGGGCGTGGGCACGGTGCTCACGGCCGGCATCGGCTTCCTGTACTTCAAGGAGCCGGCCACGGCCCTGAAGCTCGCCTGCATCGGGCTCATCGTGCTGGGCGTGATGGGGCTGCACGCGGCGTCGCGCGCGCCCGGCTGACCCCTGCGCCCTGCACTCCTTCCGCGCCGAAACCCTGGGCGCGACGGCGGCGCCCGGCGGCTGCCGCGAGACCGTCAAGAGATCGGTGTAAGGTGTCGCCGCCGTGCCCGACAGATCCTGCGCGTCATGACGCCCAATCAACTCTCCATCGAGCGTTACCGCCGCCGCGCCGCTGGCTACGACGCCTCGGCCGAGTTCACGATGCCGCTGCGGCGGCGCACGATCGCGCTGCTCGCGCTGCAGCCGGGCGACGTTGTGCTCGATGTCGGCGCCGGCACGGGCCTGAGCTTTGCGCCGCTGCTGGCGGCGGTGGGCGAGCGCGGGCGCGTGCTCGCCTTCGAACAGAGCCCGGAAATGTTCGAGCAGGCACGCGCGCGCGTGGCGCGCGAGGGCTGGCAGGAGCGCGTCTGGCTGCGCGAGGCCCGCGCCGAGGACGTGCAGTTGCCGCAGGCGGCCGACGCGGCGCTCTTCAACTACGTGCACGACATCACCCGCACGCCGCAGGCGGTGGACAACCTGCTGCGCCAGTTGAAGCCCGGCGCCCGGCTGGCCATCGCCGGCATGAAGTTCTTTCCCTGGTGGACGGGGCCGCTCAACCTGCTGGCCTGGCTGAAGAACCGGCCCTACAACGCGCGCCCTGCCGACCTCTGGATGCCCTGGGACCTGATCGCGCCGCGTTGCGACGGATTCGAGCGCTGGAGCACGCAGTGGGGCATGGGCTACATCGCGCGCGGCCGCCGGCGCGCCTGACAGAGCGCCACGGCGCACCGCAGGAGATGCCGCGATGAAGCAGGCCCCGCGCCCGCCGGCCGCACCGCATGCACCCGCCGCACAGGCCCACCGTGCCGCCGCCACGCCGCTCGCCGAGCGCTACGCGCGCGTGCGTGCGCAGACGATGGCGCTGGCGGCGCCGCTCTCCGAGGCCGACTGCCAGGTGCAGTCGATGCCCGACGCCAGCCCGACGAAGTGGCACCTGGCGCATGTCACGTGGTTCTTCGAGACCTTCGTGCTCGAGCGATTCGAAGCCGGCTTCCGGCCGCATCACCCGGCCTTCCGCGTGCTCTTCAACAGCTACTACCACGGCGTGGGCGAGCAGCATCCCAGGCCGCAGCGGGGCCTGGTCACGCGGCCCGGGCTCGCCGAAGTGAAGGCCTACCGCGCCGCGGTGGACGAGCGCATGGCGGCATTGCTCGAGGCCGGCGACGCCGGCCAGGCCGGGCCGCACCGCGACCCGATCGCCACCCTCGTCGAGCTCGGCCTGCAGCACGAGCAGCAGCACCAGGAACTGATCCTCACCGACCTCAAGCACCTGCTCGGCTGCAGTCCGCTGGCGCCGGTCTACCGGCCGGCGTGGCCGCTGGCCGCGGTGGCACCGGTGGCGCACGGCTGGTGCTCTTTCGATGGCGGCCCGGTCGAGATCGGGCATGGCGGCGAAGGTTTCGCCTTCGACAACGAAGCGCCGCGCCATGCCGTGCAGCTGCGGCCCCATGCGCTCGGCAACCGCCTGGTCACGCACGGCGAGTGGCGCGAGTTCATCGAGGCCGGCGGCTACGCCGAGCCGCGCTGGTGGCTCGCGGCCGGCTGGGACTGGCTGCGCCAGCAGCGCATCGAAGCCCCGATGTACTGGCGCCGGCGAACCGACGACAGCGGCCGCCGCGGCTGGGTGAACTTCACGCTGCACGGCGAGGTGCCGGTCGACCCGCACACGCCGGTCGTGCACGTGAGCCTGTACGAGGCCGATGCCTACGCGCGCTGGCGCGCCGCCGTGAGCGGCGAGCCGGTGCGCCTGCCCAGCGAGGCCGAGTGGGAGCATGCCGCGCAGGCCGACGAGGCGGCCGCACTGGCCGAGGGCAACTTCGTCGACAGCGAAGCGCTGCACCCGATGCCCCTGCGGCGCATGCCGCCCGGCGCGCCGATGCAGCTCTTCGGCGACGTCTGGGAGTGGACGACGTCGTCCTACCAGGGCTATCCGGGCTTCCGTCCCTGGGCCGGCGCGGTGGGCGAGTACAACGGCAAGTTCATGATCAACCAGTACGTGCTGCGCGGCGGCTCGTGCGCAACGCCGCGCGAGCACATGCGCGCGAGCTATCGCAATTTCTTCCCCGCCGAGACGCGCTGGCAGTTCAGCGGCGTGCGGCTGGCCAAGGATCTCGATTGAACCGAGCAGCATCCGACCGGGCCGACCCGATGACCGTCGATGGGCGCCGGCGACAGACACTGCGCCTCGGCGCCTTGGGGCTGATCGGCGCCGCGACGGGCTCGCTGGCGCTTTCGTCCTGCGGCGCTCCGCCCGTGGCGCCCGACGCGCCGGCGCAGCCCGACAGCCCCAACGACGGGCCCTTCCGCACCGGCACGGGTGGCGTGCCGGCGGGGGTGATGCTCGAGGGCCACGACGCGGTCGCCTACTTCACGCGCAACGCCGCCGTGCCCGGCGACCCGGCAATGACCTCCAGCCTGCACGGCGTGACATGGCGCTTCGCGAGTGCAGCCCACAAGGCGCAGTTCGAGCGCGACCCGAAGAAGTACATGCCGCAGTTCGGCGGCTTCTGCAGCAACGGCATCAACTACGCCGTTCCCTGGGGCGGCGGCGGCGGGCCGAACACCTGGCGCATCTATCGCGGCAAGCTGTACGTCTTCGGCGGCCAGACGTCGCGCGACCACTTCGAGGTGGACACCGAGCTCAACCTGCGGCGCGCGCACCACTACTGGAACGCCGAGGTGGCCGGCACGAACGCGTTCGTCACGCGCTGCAAGCGCCTCGTCCTTCGAGTGCCGCACTACAGGAGCGACGCCGCCCTGCAGGCCGAGTGGGAAGCGCTGCGCGCCGCAGGCAGGCTGCCGGTGATGCCGGGGCAGGCGCAGGTGGTGCCGGCAGCAGGGGCCTGATGGGCTCGGCGCTCTTCGCGTGCGCAGCCGATCCGCCGACGCAGCAGTGCGCTCAGCCGCGATGCAGTGCGCGCAGCCGCTCCGCCTGCGCCATCGTGTCCCGGTAGCCGGCGGCGATGGCGCGCTCGCGGAAGTCACGCGAGAAGCTGACCCAGTAGCCGAAGTCGGGCTTGATGACGAGGTCGGCGTGGCGCGCGTCGGCGGCCACCAGCGCTTCCTTCTTCAGGTCCCCTTCGCGGTAGCGCGCGGCGCCGGCGGGGGCGCGGTCCAGGTGCACGCTCGCGTCGACGGCGAGCACGCGCGCCGCGCCGAGGCCACGTGCGATGCGCACCGGCAGCGGCGCCACCCAGTCGGCGTCGACATAGGCCTCGCCGCGGATGCGCACCGGGGTCAGCCGGCCCTCGATGGCGGCCGAGGCCTGCACGGCCAGCCCGATGTCGCCCGCCGTGAACGCCGTGGCCACGGCATCGCGCCGGCGCGCAGCGACGCAGGCCAGCGCCACCGGCAGGCGCTCGATGCGCTGCTGCGGCACGCACTCGCGCATCAGTTCGGCCACCGGCGCGCCGCTCAGGCGCTCGGCGCTGCCGAGGGCCAGCCGGGCCACCGACAGCACGTTGAGCGTGAGGGCGAGGAACTCGATGTCGGCGGCGCTGCGGCCGGCCGCGCGCAGGCCGCCCACCAGCGCACCGACCGAGGCACCGACGATGAGGTCGGGTACCAGGCCGAGCTCGTCGAGCGCGCGCAGCACGCCCACGTGCGCGAAGCCACGCGGTCCGCCCGAGCTCAGGACCCAGGCCGTGCGCACCGCGCGCGCAAGCGGCAGCGCGCGCGACGCATCGTCACCGTCGTGATCGGCATCGGGTGCGAGCGTGCAGCCCGCGAGCGCCGCTGCCGAAAGCGCCGGCACCCGAAGCAGCGCGGCGCCGACCAGGCGGCGCCGCTGCAGCGTCATGCGGCACGCCGCCTCGGGCCTGTTTGCACGCGGAATGGGTCTGCGCGGTTCAGCGCTGCGCGAGCGCCTTCACGTCGCGCCGCGCCGAGCCGGCATACAGCTGCCGCGGCCGGCCGATCTTGTACTCGGGATCGCCGATCATCTCGTTGAGCTGCGCGATCCAGCCCACCGTGCGCGCGAGCGCGAAGATGGCGGTGAACAGGCTCACCGGGATGCCGATGGCGCGCTGCACGATGCCCGAATAGAAGTCGACGTTCGGATAGAGCTTGCGCGCGACGAAGTACTCGTCCTCGAGCGCGATCTTCTCCAGCGCCATCGCCAGCTTGAACAGCGGGTCGTTGCCGAGGCCGAGCGCCCCCAGCACCTCGTGGCAGGTCTCGCGCATCAGCTTGGCCCGCGGGTCGTAGTTCTTGTAGACGCGGTGGCCGAAGCCCATCAGCTTGACCGTGCTGTTCTTGTCCTTCACCTGCTTGATGAACTCGCCGATCTTCTCGACGCCGCCGTTGCGCTGTATGTCCTCGAGCATCGACAGCGCCGCCTCGTTGGCGCCGCCGTGCGCCGGGCCCCAGAGGCACGCCACGCCGGCGGCGATGGCCGCGAACGGGTTCGTGCCCGAGCTGCCGCACAGGCGCACGGTGGAGGTGCTGGCGTTCTGTTCGTGGTCGGCGTGCAGGATGAAGATGCGGTCGATGGCGCGCACGAGCACGTCGTTGGGCTCGTACTCCTCGCACGGCGTGGCGAACATCATGCGCATGAAATTGGCGCTGTAGCTGAGGCTGTTCTTCGGGTAGATGTAGGGCTGGCCGATGCCGTACTTGTAGGCCATGGCCACCAGCGTGGGCATCTTGGCGATCAGCCGGTGCGCGGCGATCTCGCGGTGGCGCGGGTTCTGCACGTCGGTGCTGTCGTGATAGAAGGCCGACAGCGCGCCCACCAGGCCCGTCATCACCGCCATCGGGTGCGCGTCGCGCCGGAAGCCGCGCAGGAAGAACTGCATCTGCTCGTTGACCATCGTGTGGTTGGTGATGGTCTTGACGAACTTGGCACGGTGCTCGGCGTCGGGCAGGTCGCCGTAGATCAGCAGGTGGCAGACCTCCAGGAAGTCGCACTGCTCGGCGAGCTGCTCGATCGGGTAGCCGCGGTACAGCAGCTCGCCCTTGTCGCCGTCGATGTAGGTGATGGTCGAGTTGCAGCTGGCGGTGCTGAGGAAGCCCGGGTCGTAGGTGAACTTGCCGGTCTGCCCGTAGAGCTTGCGGATGTCGATGACGTCGGGGCCGATGCTGCCCTTGTACAGGGGCAGGTCGATGCTCGGGCTGCCGTCGCTGAACGACAGCGTGGCTTTCACGTCGGAGGGGGTCATGGCCACGGCTTGGCTTCCTTCAGTTCGTGGTCGGGGTGGGCAGCGGCTTGCGGCGCATCAGCGCCAGCACCTCGCGCACTTCGGGGGTGTCTGTCTCCCCCTGCGGTTCCCTGCGCACGAGAAGCAGGTCCAGCAGGTCGTTGTCGGACAGGTCCATCAGGGTGTTGAGCCCCGCGGCCTGCCTCGTCGTGATCGTTTCCTCGTGGCGGCGGAAGAAGCGCTCGATGAAGAGGTCGTTCTCCAGCAGCCCGCGGCGGCAGCGCCACTTCAGCCGGGACAGCGAGCGCTCGTCAAGTCGTTCGGGCATGGCGCTGGCCTCACACCGCACGGCGGACCATCAGTTCCTTGATCTTGCCGATGGCCCTGGTCGGATTCAGCCCCTTCGGGCAGACGTCGACGCAGTTCATGATCGTGTGGCAGCGGAAGAGCCGGTACGGATCTTCGAGGTTGTCCAGCCGCTCGGCGGTGGCCTCGTCGCGGCTGTCGGCGATGAAGCGGTAGGCCTGCAGCAGGCCGGCCGGGCCGACGAACTTGTCCGGGTTCCACCAGAAGCTCGGGCAGCTGGTGCTGCAACTGGCGCACAGGATGCATTCGTACAGGCCGTTCAGCTCGTCGCGCTCCTCGGGCGACTGCAGGCGTTCCTTCTCGGGCGGCAGCGTCTCGTTGAGGAGGTAGGGCTTGATGCTGTGGTACTGCTTGAAGAACAGCGTCATGTCGACGATCAGGTCGCGGATCACCGGCAGCCCCGGCAGCGGCTTGAGCACGATGGTGTCCGGCAGCGTGCGCAGGTTCGTCAGGCAGGCGAGGCCGTTCTTGCCGTTGATGTTCATCGCATCGCTGCCGCACACGCCCTCGCGGCAGCTGCGGCGGAAGCTCAGGCTCGGGTCCTGCGCCTTCAGCTTCATCAGCGCGTCGAGCAGCATGCGCTCGGAACCGTCGAGCTCGACGGTGTAGCTCTGCATGCGCGGCTTCTCGTCCTGGTCGGGGTCGAAGCGGTAGATCTGGAAGGTGCGTGCGGTCATGGCGGTGGTGCTCAGAAGGTCCGCACCTTGGGCGGGATCGATTCGACGGACAGCGGCTTCAGGTTCACCGGCTTGTAGGCCAGGCGGTTGCCCTCGCTGTACCACAGCGAGTGCTTCAACCAATCGCGGTCGTTGCGGCCGAGCGGCGTCTGCGCATCGTCGGCGCCGCGCTCGTAGTCCTGCACCGTGTGCGCGCCGCGGCACTCCTTGCGTGCGGCGGCGCTCGTCATCGTGGCCTGCGCCGTCTCGATGAGGTTCTCGACCTCGAGCGCCTCGATGCGGGCGGTGTTGAAGACCTGGCTCTTGTCCTTGAGGGTGACGCCGAGCACGCGTTCGCGCAGCGCGCCCACCTTCGCCACGCCCTCGTCCATGCTGGCCTGCGTGCGGAAGACACCGGCATGCTGCTGCATCGTGTTGCGGATGTCGTTGGCGACGTCCTGCGCGTACTCGCCGCCTGTGCTGCCATCGAGCCGCGCCAGGCGCGCGAGCGAGCGCTCGGCGGCGTCGGCCGGCAGCGGCTTGTGCGCCTTCGCCGCGCCCGCGCCGCCCTTCAGCGATGCGACGATGTGGTCGCCCGCGCTCTTGCCGAAGACGAGCAGGTCGAGCAGCGAGTTCGTGCCCAGGCGGTTGGCGCCGTGCACGCTGACGCAGGAACATTCGCCCACGGCGTAGAAGCCGTTGATGACCTCGTTGTGCACGCCGCCCGTGCTGGCCGCCTTGGGCACCACCACCTGGCCGAAGATGTTGGTCGGGATGCCACCCATCTGGTAGTGCAGGGTCGGCACCACCGGGATCGGCTCTTTGGTGATGTCGACGTTGGCGAAGTTGTGGCCGATCTCGAAGACGCTGGGCAGGCGCTTCAGGATCGTGTCGGCGCCCAGGTGCGTCATGTCGAGCTGGATGTAGTCCTTGTTCGGACCGCAGCCGCGCCCTTCCTTGATCTCCTGGTCCATGCAGCGGCTGACGAAGTCGCGCGGCGCCAGGTCCTTCAGCGTCGGCGCGTAGCGCTCCATGAAGCGCTCGCCGTTGCTGTTGCGCAGGATGGCGCCCTCGCCGCGGCAGCCCTCGGTGAGCAGCACGCCGGCGTTGTGCACGCCGGTGGGGTGGAACTGCCAGAACTCCATGTCTTCCAGCGGGATGCCGGCGCGCGCCGCCATGCCGAGGCCGTCGCCGGTGTTGATGAAGGCGTTGGTGCTGGCCGCGTAGATGCGCCCGGCGCCGCCGGTGGCGAAGAGGGTCGTCTTCGCCTCGAGCACATAGACCTCGCCGGTCTCCATCTCGAGCGCGGTGACGCCGAGCACGTCGCCCTCGCTGTCGCGAATGAGGTCCAGCGCCATCCACTCGACGAAGAAGTTGGTCCTGGCGCGCACGTTCTGCTGGTACAGCGTGTGCAGCATGGCGTGGCCGGTGCGGTCGGCGGCGGCGCAGGCGCGCTGCACCGGCTTCTCGCCGTAGTTGGCGGTGTGGCCGCCGAAGGGGCGCTGGTAGATCGTGCCGTCGGGGTTGCGGTCGAACGGCATGCCCATGTGCTCGAGCTCGTAGACGACCTTGCCGGCCTCGCGGCACATGAACTCGATGGCGTCCTGGTCGCCGAGCCAGTCGGAACCCTTCACGGTGTCGTAGAAGTGGTAGTGCCAGTTGTCCTCGGCCATGTTGCCAAGGCTGGCGCCGATGCCGCCCTGCGCGGCCACGGTGTGGCTGCGCGTCGGGAAGACCTTGGACAGCACGGCCACGTTCAGGCCGGCCAGCGACAGCTGCAGCGAAGCGCGCATGCCCGAACCGCCGGCACCGACGACGACGACGTCGAAGCGGCGCCGGGGAAGAGACTGGGTACTTGCCATCTTTTGTTCTCGGGTCTGATCAGTGGCCGGACGTGGGCCGGGAAGGCCGCTTCGCGGGGGTCATAGTCTCCACAGCACCTGCACCATCCAGCCCATGTTGCCCACGAACCAGACGATCGTCGCCACCTGCAGCACGAGGCGCACGCCGACCGGCTTGACGTAGTCCATCAAGACGTCGCGCATGCCGACCCAGGCATGCCAGCCGAGTGCGACGATGACCGCGAAGGTGAGTACCTTCATCCACTGCGCGGCGAAGATGCCCGCCCAGAGGTCGTAGCCGAGCCGCCTCCCGGGCCACGCCACCTGCACCAGCAGGGCCAGGGTGAACAGCGCCATCAGCGCCGCGGTGACGCGCTGGCTGAGCCAGTCGCGCAGGCCGTAATGCGCGCCGACGACGACGCGTTTGGATCCGTAGTTGACCGACATCGCCTGCCCTCCGCTCGGTTGTCGCTCGGTTGTCGCCCGGTTCTTGCTCAATACCAGCCGAAGAGCTTGCCCATCAGGATCAGCGTCAGGCCGATGCTGAGGGCCAGCGTCACGATCGCCGATGTGCGCCCCTGTTCCAGGGTCACGCTGTGCGTGGCGTCCATCCACAGGTGGCGCACCCCGGCGATGGCGTGGTGCAGGTAGGCCCAGATCAATGCCAGCGTCACGAGCTTCACCAGCCAGGCCGGGATCGCGCCGATACCCGCTGCATAGGCGGCCGTGAAGCGGTCGTAGCTGGGCTCGGAACTGAGCGACACGTCGAACAGCCACACGACGAAGGGCAGCAGCAAGAACATCAGCACGCCGCTGGCGCGGTGAAGGATGGAGACCACGCCGGCCACCGGCAGGCGGTAGCCGAGGGCGTCGATCAGGCGCATCGTGCCCGGCCGTGCAGTCGTGCGCGCGTGCCCGGCCGTCGCGCGGTCCGGACGGCCCATCGTCCCGGCGGTGCCGGACGTCCCGGAGGTGTCTGCCATGCCTCGTCGCCCTCTTTCGTCTTGCTTGTCGTGCTTTGATCGGATCGTCGCTTCGCCGGTCGGCCAGCCCTGGAGGCGCGCCCGGCCTGCGCAACCGATGAAGTCTATTGCAATGCAGCAGGCTTACGCGAAGCCGAGGGCCCGGCGGGCCGGAACGCGGTCGCGGGCCCCCTGCTCGCCTCAGTTCAGCTCGTTCCGATAGTGGTGCCCGTCGGTGTGATAGAGGCCGCGACGCAGTTCGACAGGGCGGTCGCCGTAGCTGAACGAACGCCGTTCGACCAGCAGCAACGGCGCGCCCACGGGCAGTTGCAGCAGCGCAGCCTCGTCGGCGGCGGCCGCCACGGCCCGGATCTTCTCCTCGGCGCGGATCATGCGCACCGAGTACTCGGCTTCGAACAGCCGGTAGAGCGGGCCGCGCCATTGCTCGAGCTTGCTCGCATCGAGCCCCTTGAAGTCGGCGCCGGGCAGCCAGAGGTGGTCGAGGACGACCGGCTTGTCGTCGTCCAGCAGCAGTCGGCGCACCTCCACCACCGGGTCGCCGGTGGCCAGGCGCAACGCCCGCGCCACGGCCTCGTTGCTGCGCATGCGGCGGCAGTCGAGCAGGCGGCGCCTGAGCAGCGGCGGCGCCCCGGCATCGGTGGCCAGGCGCAGGAAGCGATAGCGCGTGCCTTCCTCGGCGTGCGTGGCCACGAAGGTGCCCCGGCCCTGCCGCCGCACGACGAGGTTCTCGGCCGCCATCTCGTCGATGGCCTTGCGCACCGTTCCCTGGCTGACCTTGAAGCGCGCGGCCAGTTCGACCTCGCTCGGAATGGGCTGGCCGGGCTGCCATTCGCCGAGTGCCAGGCTGCGCAGCAGCAGCGACTTGATCTGCTGGTACAGGGGCACGAAGGCCGGGAGCGGGCCTGGACCCGGCCCCGGACCCGGGCCCGGCGCGGCCGCCGAGGCCGGCGCAGCCGCTGCCCGGGGCGTCGCATCTTCGCGCGCCGGCGTAGCGGTGTCTGCCGTGGGAGCCATGGCGCGATTGTCTTGCATCAGTCCTTCATAAGACATAAGAGTAGCGTCAGGCCGCTCGGTAGAATCCCGCCCCCGACACCGCCCCCGCAATCCATCCCCGCGCCGGACACCTCGTCCGGCCGCATCGCCAGGAGCCCCTCATGAGCAAGAAGCCCGTCCGCGTTGCCGTCACCGGCGCCGCCGGCCAGATCGGTTATGCGCTGCTGTTCCGCATCGCCAGCGGCGAGATGCTCGGCAAGGACCAGCCGGTGATCCTGCAGTTGCTCGAAGTGCCGGTCGAGGGCCCGCAGAAGGCGCTCAAGGGCGTGATGATGGAACTCGAGGACTGCGCCTTCCCGCTGCTGCACGGCATGGAAGCGCATAGCGACCCGATGACCGCTTTCAAGGACACCGACTACGCGCTGCTCGTCGGCTCGATGCCGCGCAAGGCGGGCATGGAGCGCGCCGAGTTGCTGTCGATCAACGGCAAGATCTTCATCGGCCAGGGCAAGGCCCTGAACGACAAGGCCAGCCGCAACGTCAAGGTGCTCGTGGTCGGCAACCCCGCCAACACCAATGCCTGGATCGCAATGAAGAGCGCGCCCGAGCTGCCGCGCGAGAACTTCACCGCCATGCTGCGCCTGGACCACAACCGCGCGGCGAGCCAGATCGCGGCCAAGACGGGCAAGCCGGTGGCGGCGATCAGGAAGCTCGGCGTCTGGGGCAACCATTCGCCGACGATGTACGCCGACTACCGCTTCGCCACCATCGAAGGCCAGAGCGTGAAGGCGATGATCAACGACCAGGCCTGGAACAAGGACGTCTTCCTGCCCACCGTGGGCAAGCGCGGCGCCGCCATCATCGAGGCACGCGGCCTGTCGAGCGCCGCCAGCGCCGCCAACGCCGCCATCGACCACATGCGCGACTGGGCGCTCGGCACAAACGGCGAGTGGGTGACGATGGGCGTGCCGAGCAACGGCGAATACGGCATCCCGAAGGACGTGATGTTCGGCTACCCCGTCACCTGCGAAGGCGGCAAGTACAAGATCGTTGCCGGCCTCGAGATCGACGCCTTCTCGCAGGAGTGCATCAACAAGACGCTGGCCGAGCTGCAAAGCGAGCAGGATGGCGTCAAGCACCTGCTCTGATGCGGCCGCCGCCGGCGCCGCGGCCGGCCGGCAGATGAGCCGATGAACTGAGAAGCAAATGGGCCCGCGGCGCGGGCCCATCGCACTTCAGGTGCTCCACCGCGCGCGGCGCACCGGACCCTCGGGTTGCGGCGCATTGCGGTCGTTCGCTTGGCACGGGGGTCTGCACACGCCGTGCGTGCGTAGGCCGTGGCGGGGCGCGGGTGCGGAGGGCGCGGTCTCCGGTCGCCGCTCGCGGGGCACCGACTTTTGCCCGCGAGCCCCACCTCTTCAACACCGCTTCGACTTGCAACCCGGGAGGCGACCGCGAATCCTCCCTGCGTCCGCGGCCTCCACACCCCACGCCCTGCCACCACGGCGAGCATGCCACCCGGTGGCACGCCACCGTCGGTGCCGCAGGCCGATGCCGGTGCCCGCGGGCGCAGGCACTTGTTCGCGGTCGGACGGACGGTTGCAGGGCACGACGGTGTTGATGAGGAAGCGGTGGCAGCCTCAAGTCGGTCGCCCGCGATGGGCCTGCGAACGCGGGCACCGGCAGCGGCCTGCCGCCACTGTGGTGGCACGCAACACCGCCGCCCGCGAGCGACCGCAACGCGCCGCCAAAAGACTGTCCTTTCACTTCAGACGCCGGGCGTCAGATCCCGAGCAACGGGCCGCCGTCCGCCCCGACGCGCCCAACGCACGCGCGGCCCGGGGGACCGGGCCGCGCCCCGGTCAACGCACCAGGCGCACGAGGTATTCGCGGAACGCCGGCCCGAGCTGCGGGTGCGCCAGCGCCAGCTCGACGTTCGCTTCGAGAAAGCCCTCGCGGCTGCCGCAGTCGTAGCGCGTGCCCTCGTAGCGGAAGGCATGCACCTTCTCGCGCTTGAGCAGCGCCGCGATGCCGTCGGTCAGCTGGATCTCGCCGCCCACGCCGCGCACGCCGCTGGCGAGCTCCTTGAAGATGCCCGGCGTGAGGATGTAGCGCCCCGCGACGCCCAGGCGTGATGGCGCCACCTCGGGCGCCGGCTTCTCGACGATGCGCCGCACGTCCACCGTCACTTTGTCGACGGCATCGCCGTCGACGATGCCGTAGCGGCGCGTCTGGTCGTAGGGCACCTCGCGCACGGCGAGGATGGAGGTGTGCCACTTCTCGAACTGCTGCACCATCTGCGCCAGCACCGGCACCTCGCCGATCATCAGGTCATCGGCGAGCAGCACCGCGAACGGCTCGTCGTTGATGAGCCGGTTCGCGCACATCACCGCATGGCCCAGGCCCAGTGCCTGCGCCTGCCGCACGTAGACGCACTCCATGTCGTCGGGCTTCACGCGCCGCACCACGTCGAGGAGTTCCTGCTTGCCGGACTGCTCGAGCGCCTGCTCGAGCTCCCAGGTGAGGTCGAAATGGTCCTCGATGGAGCGTTTGTGGCGCCCGGTCACGAAGATCATCTCGCGCACGCCGGCGGCATAGGCCTCCTCGACCGCGTACTGGATGAGGGGTTTGTCAACGACCGGCAGCATTTCCTTGGCCTGCGCCTTCGTGGCCGGCAGGAAGCGGGTACCCAGGCCTGCCACGGGGAAGACGGCCTTGCGGATCTGGCTCGAAGTCATCGTCTCTTCGCAATCCTCGCTGGTTACCGGAACGGCCGGCACCGCTGAACCCTTCGGCATGGCCGAAGCGGCCAGCACGGCGACGATATTGCACCAACCATGCCAACCCTTTTGGGAAGGCCGCCATGCATCGTCCCCCGGACTCGGGGACGGCATCGTCGCAAGATGTCAGCGAGCGCGCAACCCGGCAACTCTGTCACGCAGTCGCCGGCGGCGCGCGCCGGGCGAACACCGCGCGCAGCGGCCACAGCCAGACGAGGATCGTCAATGCGCCCAGCGCGCCGGCGATCGGCCGCTCGAAGAACGCGAGCGCATTGCCGTCGGCCTTCACGAGGCTCGAGAAGAAGTGCTCCTCGAGCATCGTGCCCAGCACGACGCCGAGGATGGTGGGGGCGACCGGGAAGCCCCAGCGTTCCATGAAGAACGCCACCACGCCGGCCACCGCCATCACCAGCACGCCGAACAGGCTGTTGTTGATGGCGAAGCTGCCGACGATGCAGAAGAGCAGGATGAGCGGCATCAGCACCGCCGCCGGGATCCGGAGCACCTGCTTGGCCGCCTTGATGGCCACCCAGCCGAGCGGCAGCATCAGCAGCTGCGCGAGGATGAAGACGATGAACACGGCGTAGATGTTCTGCGGGTTGTGCACGAACAGCGTCGGCCCCGGGTTCATGTTCTTCATGTACAGCACGCCGATCGCGATGGCCGTGATCGAGTCGCCCGGGATGCCGAAGACGAGCGCCGGGATCCACGCGCCGCCGAGCGCGGCGTTGTTCGCCGCGCCCGACTCGACGATGCCTTCGACATGCCCGGTGCCGAACTTCTCGGGCTCCTTGCTGAAGCGCTTGGAGACGGCGTAGGACATCCAGGCCGCGATGTCGGCGCCGGCGCCGGGCAGGGCGCCGACCGCGGTGCCTAGCACCGAGCCGCGGAAGAGCTGCCGCGGGTACCGCTTGAGCAGGGCCCACTGCCCGGCGAAGACGTTGCCCAGCGGCTGCTCGGCGGCCATGACCGGCTTCACCTGCGCCACGGCATAGCGCAGCACCTCGGACACCGCGAACATGCCGATCATCAGCGGGATCAGCGCAATGCCGCCCATCAGCTCGACGTTGCCGAGCGTCCAGCGCGGCGCCGCGGCCGGGTTCTCGAGGCCGACGCAGGAGATGAGCAGCCCGAGCAGCAGCGACACGCAGCCCTTGAGCTTGTCGTCGCCGGCGATGAAGATGGCGCAGGTGAAGCCCAGCATGACGAGCCAGAAGTACTCGAAGCTGCTGAACTTGAGCGCGATCTCGGCCAGCGCCGGCGCCGCGACGACGAGCACGAGCACGCCGAAGATGCCGCCCGCCACCGAGAAGACGAGGCCCGCGCCGAGCGCGAGCTCGGGCCGGCCGCTCTTGGTGAGCAGGTAGGCCTCGTCGGTGTAGGCCGCGCTCGCCGGCGTGCCCGGCATGCGCAAGAGCGCGCTCGGGATGTCGCCGCTGAAGATGGCCATCGCGGTGGCCGTGACGATGGCCGCCACCGCCGGCACCGGCGCCATGAAGAAGGTGACGGGCACGAGCAGCGCCGTGGCCATCGTCGCCGTCAGCCCCGGGATGGCGCCGACGAACAGGCCGTAGATCGCCGACAGCAGGATCACCAGCAGCACGTAGGGCTCGAAGACGAGGCCGAACGCGGCCTGCACGGCATCCATGGGGTGGCCTCTTCAGTGGATCGTCAGTAGAGCGGCCGCAGCACGCCCCAGGGCAGGGGCACGCGCAGCAGCTTGTAGAACGCGATGTGCACGACGAGCGTGCCACCGATGGCCCAGCAGAGCGTCGGCAGCCAGCCGACGCGGAAGGCCCGGAACAACGCCGCCAGCGCCAGCGGCGCCAGCAGCAGGAAGCCGAGCCGCTCCGACGCCAGCAGGTACAGCGCGATGACGACGACGATGACGAAGGCACTGCCGTAGTGCTCGGCCGCCATGGGGGCCGCGCCGGCTTCTTCGCGGGAGCGCCAGCCGCGCAGGGCGAGCACCAGCCCGCACAGCAGCAGCCCGGCCCCCACGACCGTCGGCAAGGTGCCGGCACCGAGCTTCTGGCCGGGCACGTTCGGAAAGCTGCGCGCCGACCACAACACGGCCGCGGCGAGCAGGACCAGGGCCAGGCCGACCCCGCGATCGATGCGTTTCACGGGGCCGGTGCGTGCAGTGCTGAAGGCCGGTGGCGCGATCCTGCCGTTCGTCGCCCGCCTACTTGGCCAGCCCCACCGCCGTCATCACCGCCTTCATGTCGGCATCGGCCTTGGCCATGAAGGAGGCGAACTCCTTGCCGTCGCCCCACAGCAGGCCGAAGCCGCGCTGGGCCATGAAGTCCTTGTACTCCTTGCTGTCGTAGGCCTTCTTCGCCGAGGCCTCGAGCCGGGCCGCGACATTGGGCGCGAGCCCCTTCGGCGCGGCGATGCCGCGCCACGCACCCGTGGCCCAGTTGGAGCCGGCGGCCTCCTTCAACGTCGGCACGTTCGGGAAGAGCGCGGCCCGCTGCGTGGCCATCACGGCCAGCGAGCGCACCTTGCCGGCGTCGATGAGCGAGCGCGCCTCGGGCAGCGAGCAGGGCACGAACTCCACGCCGCCGGCCACCAGGTCCTGCAGCCCGGGCGCGGCGCCGTTGCTCGGCACCCACGGCACCGCGGCCGGGTCGATCTTGGCGTCGCGCAGCCAGCCGGCGAGCGCGAGGTGCCAGATGCCGCCCTGCCCGGTGCCCGAGGCCTTGAACTTGCCGGGGTTGGCCTTCACCGCCGCGACCACGTCGGCCATGCTCTTGTACGGAGAGTCGGCACGCACCTGGAAGCCGGCGGGGTCGAGGTTGACGAGCGCGATCGGCGTGTAGCTCGCCGGGTTCAGCTCGGTCAGCTTCTGGTGGTGCATCATGGCGATCTCCACCGTGATGAGCCCGATCGTGTAGCCGTCGGGCGCGGCGTTGGCGATGGCCGAGTGCCCGACCACGCCCGAGCCGCCGGTGCGATTGACGACGTTCACCGGCTGGCCGAGGTCCTTCTCCATCAGGCTGGCCAGCATGCGGGCAACGGCGTCGGTGCCGCCGCCGGCGCCCCAGGGCACGACCATCGTGATGGGCCGGTCGGGGTAGGTCTGCGCCAGCGCGGCGCTGCTGCCGAAGACCCCGGCAGCCACCGAGGCCGCCATGAGAGCGGCCAGCGCGACGCGGCGGTGCACAGGTTGGGAAGCGGCCATCGTCGGTCTCCTAATCGTCATACGAATTGAATGGCGGGCGCAGACTGCCAGCCTTGGCGCCTGTGCGGCAAGCGGGAAAACCCAACCTGGCCGGCCCGGGCGCGCCCGGACGCGCGGCCGGTCCGCTGTGTGGTCCGCTCCGTGGGCCTGCGGGGGTACAGTGGCGCCCGACGATCGCTCCCCGGGCCCGCGGCGGCGGCCCGCTCCGCCAGACGGCTCCTCCCCGACCTGCATGACCGACCCGACCCAAGCCGTGCATCCTCGCGTCGCGCTGTTCGACCCCGACGAGCGCGTCGTCTCTTCGCTGCCGGTATGCGACCACTACTGCGGCGTCGAGGCGCGCATGCGCAAGAGCCTCGAGCTGCAGGGCGAGCTCGGCCCGGTGTTCGACGTGACGCTCGACAACGAAGACGGCGCGCCCGTGGGCGGCGAGATCGAGCAGGCGCAGCTCATCGCCGAGATGCTCGGCTCGCCGGCCAACCGCTTCGGCCGTGTCGGCGTGCGCCTGCTGCCGGTGGACCACCCCTGCTTCACCGAGGTGGCGGCGACGGTGCTGAAGGCGAGCCAGGCGCCCGCCTACCTGATGCTCCCCAAGCCGCGCGGCCTGGCCGACCTGCAGCGCGCCGGCAAGCTCATCGTCGATGCCGGCGGCGCCATGGTGCCGCTGCACGCGCTCATCGAGACGCACGGCGCGCTGGCCGAGGTGCACGCGATGGCGGCACACCCGCGCATCGAGTCGCTCAGCTTCGGGCTCATGGACTTCGTCTCGGCGCACCGCGGCGCCATCCCGCAGTCGGCGATGGGCATCACCGGCCAGTTCGAGCACCCGCTCGTGCTGCGCGCCAAGCTCGAGATCGCCGCCGCCTGCCATGCGCACGGCAAGGTGCCCTCGCACTGCGTCGTCACCGAGTTCCGCAACTTCGAGGCGCTGGCGCAGGCGGCGCAGCGCGCGGCGCGGCAGCTCGGCTACACGCGCATGTGGAGCATCCACCCGGCGCAGGTGAAGATCATCGTCGAGGCCTTCGCGCCCTCGGCGGCCGAGGTCGACGTGGCGATCGAGATCATCGACGCTGCCGAGCGCGCGCAGTGGGCGCCCATCCGCCACCGCCTGCTCGGCGAGGACCGGCTGCACGACCGCGCCAGCTACCGCTACTTCTGGCAGGTGCTCGAGCGCGCGCACCGCACCAGCAGTGCCACCGGCTCGCAACTGCCGGCCGAGGTGCGCGAGCGCTGGTTCGCCTGAGGCGCGCATGGCCTGCGGCGCGTCAGCGCCGTGCTCCGGCGGTGAACCGTGGCGCGCCGCACGGGCGCGGCGCTCAAGTGCGCACGGCGCAGGCCGAAATCGATCTGCCCCCTCTTCCATCAACCCATCGAACGCCATGATCCCTGTCTTCCTCGCTCTCGTTCCGCTGCTCTTCGCCACCGGCTTCCTCACCTGGACCATGACCATGGGGGCGCGCGAACAGGCCCGCTCGGACGCCTGGGCCAAGGAATGGGCGCGCAAGAACCACGGCCCGCACTGATCCGCACCACTGAGCCGCGCCACTGAGCCGCACCACCGAGCCCCACCCCTGAGCCGCGCCCACCGCGGCGAACCGAGCCCGCCCACCGGCGGGCTTTTCTTTGCCCGCGGCGAACGATGCCGCCGGCCGGGACGATCGAGGCCCGCCCGGCATTCCATCGCCGGCATCGCTGTTTTCCCGCTGGTGCGCGGGCCACGCCGGTGCAAGCCTGCCACCCCTTCGTCTTCTCGAACGTGGAGTTCGCGGCGCCATGCAACAGTCAGCAAGTCTTCTTCGCCTTCCGCGCCTCTCGGCCACGGTCACGGCCTCGGCGCTTTGCGCGGCCCTGCTCGCCGGGTGCGCCAGTTCACCCCCGGCACCCGACGCGGCCACGCTCATCGCGCGCGCCGAGCAGGCGCTCGGCGGCGCGACGGCGAGCACGTTGTCGGTCACCGCGCGCGGCACCGGCAACACCTTCGGCCAGGCCTTCCAGCCTGGCAACCCGTGGCCGGCGCTCAACGTCTCGCAACTCACGCGCTCGATGAACTTCGAGACCGGCGCGATGCGCGAGGAGTCCGGCCGCAGCCGCGCCGAGCCGACGGGCGGCGGCGCCGTGCCGCTGATGGGACAGGGCGAGCTTCGCGCCGTGGCCCTGGTGCGCGAAGGCTTCGCATGGAACCAGGCCGGCCCCAATGCCGCCCCCGCGCCGATCGCCGTGGCCGCGCGCCAGCACGACCTGTGGCTCGGCACGCCGCAGGGCGCCGTGAAGGCGGCGCGCAAGTTCAACGCCACCTCGGGCACACGCAGCGTCGAAGGCAGGACGCTGAACACGCTCAGCTTCACCGTGCCCGGCGCCTTCGCCGCCACCCTCGTGCTCGACGACAGCCACACCGTCTCGCGCATCGAGTCGACGCTGCCGCACCCCGTGCTCGGCGACACCGCCGTCGTCACCACCTTCAGCGACTACCGCGACATCGGCGGCACGCTGCGCTTCCCGATGCGCGTGCGCCAGAGCATCGGCAGCCACGAGGTCTACGACGTCACCGCCACGCAGGTGACGGTGGGGACGCCGGTGGAGATCGCCGTGCCCGACAACGTGCGCGCATTCCGCGAGACGGCGAGCACCACGCCGGTCGCCGACGGCGTCTGGTTCATCGCCGGCGGCTCGCACAACAGCGTTGCCATCGAGATGGCGGGCGAGATCGTGCTCGTCGAGGCGCCGCTGTACGACGGGCGCACGCTCGCGGTGTTTGCCGCCGCCAACGCGCTCGTGCCGGGCAAGAAGGTGGGCACGGTGATCAACTCGCATCACCACTTCGACCACGCCGGCGGCCTGCGCGCCGCGGCGGGCGAAGGCGCCACGCTCATCGTCAGCGCCGCAGCCAAGCCCTATCTCGAGCGCGTGTTCGCCAACCCCAACCGCATCGCCCCCGACCACTTCGCCAAGAGCGGCAAAGCTGCCGCAAGCGCGCGCATCGTCGGCTACTCGGGCAAGCACGTCATCAGCGACGGCCGCCGCACGGTGGAAGTGCACGAGATCCAGGGCAGCGTCCATGCCCAGGGCTTCAACCTGGTGTGGCTGCCGAAGGAGCGCCTGCTCATCGAGGCCGACGCCTACACCCCCGGCCCGCCCAACAGCCCGCCGCCGCCGGCGCCCAACGCCAACAACGTCAACCTCGTGCAGAACATCGAACGGCTGGGCCTCGACGTGGACCGCATCCTGCCGCTGCACAGCCGCGTCGTGCCGATGAGCGAGCTGCTGGCGGCGATCGGCCGGCGCTGAGGCCGCCGCGACGCGCGCCTCAGGTCTTCGGCGCCGGGCCGGCGCGGCCGCGCGAGCCGAACTTCGGCAGCAGCATGCCCGCCTGCTCGCGGTAGACGCGGTAGCGTTCGCCGAACTGCGCCACGAGGTCGCGCTCCTCGAACCAGATGCCGATCAGGATGTAGCCCGTGCACGCCGCCGCGAAGAGCAGGTGGCCGGCACTCATCTGCGGCGCGGCCCAGAACGCGAGCACGAAGCCGAGGTAGATCGGATGCCGCACGTGGCGGTAGAAGAGCGGCGTGCGGAAGGTCGGCGTCGGCAAGGCGCGGCCGGTGAGGTTGGCCCACACCTGGCGCAGGCCGAAGAGCTCGAAGTGGTTGATGAGGAAGGTGCTGATCAGCAGCACCCCCCAGCCGAGCCAGAAGACGGCGTGCAGCAGCGCTGCGCCGAGCGGGTCGCGCACGTCCCACACCAGCGGCGCGGCGAGCGGGCGCCACTGCCACAGCAGCAGCACCAATGCCGCCGTGGCAGCGAGCACGAAGGTGCTGCGCTCGATGCACTCGGGCACGAAGCGCGTCCACCAGCGCTTGAAGCCGCGGCGCGCCATCACGCTGTGCTGCACGGCGAAGAGGCCGAGCAGCGCGAGGTCGATCACCAGCATCTCCAACAGCGGCGCGGCGGCGCCGCTGTCGATGGTCTTCGGCAGCAGCGGCAGGTTGCCGACGAAGCCGATGGCATAGACGAAGGTGGCGAGGAAGAAGACGTAGACCACGAGGCCGTACAGGGCAGCGATGAAGGACATGACAGGTCTCCGGTGAAGGATGGGCACGACGATCGTCGGGACGAGCGCCGCCGGCGGCGGCTGCCGACGGGTCGGCAGGCCGAGCAAGGCCGGACCCCGCGCCCGGCGGGATCGATCGGCTGAGTTGATAGAGGGGCCGCCTGCCCGATGGCCGCGGCCCGCGTGCCTCAAGGCACTTCGCAGCCCGGCGGCCGGCGCGGGCGCTGCGACGCGGCGCGTGCAGTGCGTGTCATGACGGCCCGCCTATCGCGCCCACCAGCGGTTGTCGAGCACCTGCGCGATGCGCAGGGCGGCGCGCGCCGCGCCATCGGTCTCCACGGGCCGGTAGCGCACCGGCTCGTGCATCGCGCGCAACGCGCGCTCGGCGAGCGCATCGGGGTCGAGCGTCGCCGCATAGTCCATCGAGCGGTCGGCCGCGTAGTTGGCCAGGCGCCGGCGCACATGCACGCATTGCTCGAAGTGGCGCTGCAACGGAAAGCTCAGGAACGGCCGCCGCGTCGCGACGAGTTCCATCGTCGTCGACAGGCCGCCTTGCACGAGCGCGAGGTCGCAGCAGGCCAGGTGTTCATAGAGGTTGTGCACGTAAGGGCGCAGCTCCAGGCCCGGCTGGGGCTCGAACTCATCGGTCGCCAGGCGCGGCCCGGTGACGAGCACGAGCCGCAGTTCGGGCACCTCCCGCTTCATGCGCGGGAAAGCCGCCGCGATGCGCCGCAGCAGGTGGCGCCCGGCCGAGGTGCCGCCCACCGCGGCGATGGCCACCTTCTCGTCGGCGCGGTAGCCATGGCGCGCGCGCAGCGCCTCGGTATCGGCGAGCGAGCGCGGGTCGAACGGCAGGCAGTAGCCGCAATAGCAGAAGTTGCGGTCGGTCCACTCGCGGATGCCGGGCAGCCCGGGGCCGAAGGCCTGCTCGGTCACGTCCTCGCGGTTGCCGACGAAGATGGCGGCGTCGCGCAGGTACGGGTAACGCGCCACGTGTTCGATGTCGTCGGCGTTGCGGTCGGCGCACAGGAAGGCCTCGCGCTGATTGCCCTCCTCCATCGGCAGGCAGCCGACGAAGTCGGTGAGGAAGACGAAGGGCTGGCGCTTGAGCTCCGGGTTCTCGTGGTAGTAGTAGTCGACGTCCCAGGCCTCGTCGCCGATGACGATGTCGTAGTGCTCGGCCTCCATCAGGTCGACGAAGGTCATGAAGTTGCGGCTCATGAGCTCGTCCATCGTGCGCAGCGCGAAGAAGGCCGAGAGGTCGTGCTCGCCGGCCACGCTGTTCTCAAAGTGGCGGCTCTCGTTGGCCAGGCGGGCGGTGATCGGGTGCACGCGCTCACCCTCGCGCTCGAGGTAGCTCGCCGCCGGGTCGACCGTGAACCAGTCGATCGCCAGGTCGGGCTGCAGCTTGCGCAACTCGCGCGCGATGGCGAGGTCGCGCTGCGCATGGCCAAGGCCGATGGGGCTCGAGATGAAGAGGGCGCGGCGCGGCCGCTTCATGGCGCGCACCCAGGTGCGCTCGCGCACCAGGCCACCGAGCGAGCCCCCGAGCGGGCCACCGAGCACGCCACCGATGAATTCGCGCAGCGCGCGGTTGAACAGCACCGGGTCGCGCGCCGCGGTGACGTGGCCGCCGCCGCCCACGCGCAGCAAACGCGAGCCGGGTACGAGGGCGTGGATCTGCTCGCCCTTGACGATGGGCACGCGCGCGTCCTCGCTGCCGTGGATCACGAGCGTCGGGCAGCTGATGCGCCGCGCGAGCTCGCGCACGTCGGTGCCGAGCCAGCCGTGCCGGCAGGCGTCGAGCCAGCGCGGCGCGGTGGCCCAGCCGTAGCGCACGCCGTCCTCGTACGGCTTGGTCGAGTGCGGCTCGCTGAAGATCATGCCGATGAACCAGTCGATGTAGCCCGGCCAGTCGTTGCGCAGCAGCTCGCTCTCGGCGGCGAAGCGGCGCGCCACGCGCTCGTCCACGGCCAGCGAGTCGGCGAAGCCGCCGGCCGTCACGACATGGGTCACGCGCCCGGGCTGTTCGGCCGCGACGCGCAGCACCGTCAGCGCCGCCGCCGAGATGCCGACGAGCGCCACGCGGTCGGCGCCGACGGCGTCGAGCACGGCCACGAAGTCGGCGTGGAAGTGGTCGAAGCTGTACGCAGCCGGGTCGTCAGGCCGGTCCGAGCGGCCGTTGCCGCGCCCGTCGGTCGTGACGACGCGGAAGTGCTGCGAGAGATACGGCACGACGGCCTTCAGCATCGCGCTGTGCACGATCTGGAACGGCGGCGCGAAGGCCACCCACGGTCCGCTGTCGCCCCATACCGCGTACCACAGGCGCACGCCGTCACGTTCGACACGGCCCTGGCGCGCCGGCTCGAGGGTGCCGAAAGGCAGCGCCTCGCCCGGCGGCAGTACGGCGGGCGCCGGCAGCGGTCCGGCGATCTGCGCGAAGCGCGCCGACCAGGGGGGAGCCGGCGGCGACGGTGGCGATGGCGGCGGCGCGTTCACCGCGTCCTCCCTCGCGGCGCGGCCCGCGCCGCGCTCTTGCGGCGATCACTGTCCAGCCGCTCGAGCAACCACTGCACCGCGTCGAGCGCTGCCTTGTGCTGCACCTGCTCTGCTTTCACGCCCAGCAGGTCGGCGAACTCCATGCCGAGCCAGAACTCGGAGATCCAGCAGGCAATCACCTCGGGCGTGAAGGGTGGGGGCAGCTTCACGCCTTCGGCTTCGTAGGCAGCCAGCGCTTCGCGCACGACCTCGAGCACGATCTGCTTCCAGGCCAGCAGGCGCGGCAGGAACTTCTCGCGCAGGCCGGGGTTGGAAAGGCTCGCGGCCCAAAGCTCCGCCTGCATGCGCACGAACCCGGACTCGAGGTCGCTCTCGTAGAAGCGGCGGGCGTTGGACCACTTCTCCGCGAAGCTGCCGCCGGCCTGGTACATCGCCGCCTGCCGTGCCAGCAGCTTCTGGTTGACCGCATCGAGCACGTCGATGACGAGCTGGTCCTTGCTGCGGAAGTGGTAGTTGATGAGCGCGTGGTTGACACCCGCGTCCTTGGCGATCTCGCGCACGCTGAGCGCGGCATAGCCTTCGGTCACCAGGCGCCGGAAGGCGGCGTCCAGGATGCGGTCGCGCGTCGCGCCGAGGTCGCCGTCGGGCGAGCGCAGCGTCGCGCCCGGTGCGCCGGCCGATCGATTTGCACGCGAGGGGGCCATTGCTTATCCATCCGTTTTAAACGAGTGGATAAATTCTTGACGACCTCCGTTCCCATGTCAAGGGAGGGGCCGGCTCTCGCCGTCGGCGTCCCCCTTGTGCGCCTCAGGGCCTCTCGGGCGCAATCGACTCGGCGTAGTCCACGAGCGCCTCGAGCAGGCCCTCGGCGCGCGCATCGCCACCTGCGGCGGCCGCCTCGGCCAGGGCGTCGATGCGCTCGGTGTACGCGGCAAGCGTGAGCCCGCCGCCCACGCCCTCGTGCAGCCGGCTCGCGCGCAGCGCCAGCCAGCGCTCGCGGTCGTCCTCGCCAAGCGACTCCGGGAAGTTGCGCGCGCGGTATCGGAACAGCAGCTCCTCGAGCCGCGCATCCTGGAAGGCCACGCGCCCCTCCTCCACCTGGCGCGCCAGCGCGGCCGGGCCGAGCTGGCGCAGCCGGTTGAGCAGCCGCCGGTCTTCGTTGCCGACGAAGCCGCCGTACAGGTCCTCGTCGACATCCGGCGCGGCGCCGGGCGGTTCGCGCTTGAATACCTGCTCCCACAGCGCGCCCAGGTCGGGCAGCGCCGCCGCCCGCTCGGCATGCCGTTGCGCCAGCGCGAGGTCGATGCCGAAGCGCTGCGCCGCGCCGCCCAGCCGCGTGACGTTGCCGATGACGATGGGCGACTTGTTGACGTGCACGGTCTTGATCGGCAGGCGCAACTCACCCTCGGGCAGCTCGTCGGCGCGCGTGTACAGGCGCCGCCGCGCACACTCGGCATCGAGCCCTTCGAGCTCGGCCGGGTCGTACGCGAGGTCCCAGACGATCAGCTCGTTGCGGTTCACCGGGTGCGACGCCAGCGGCCACACGATGGCCAGGCAGCCGCGCTCCGCCGGGTACATGCCCGAGAGGTGCAGGAAGGGCTTGCCGACGCCGATCTCGGCCCACACCGCCTCCTTGCGGCGCAGCTTGAGGCAGAAGTCCCACAGCGCCGGCCGGCGCGCGCGGATGAGCCGCGCCAGCGCGAGGGTGGCGCGCACGTCGGAGAGCGCATCGTGCGCCGCCTCGTGCGCCAGGCCGTTGGCGCGCGTCAGCGACTCCAGCCTGAAGCTCGGCCGGCCATCCTCGCCCATCGGCCACTCGATGCCCTCGGGCCGCAGCGACCAGCAGGTGCGCACCACGTCGAGCAGGTCCCAGCGGCCGCAGCCGTTGCTCCACTCGCGCGCGTAGGGGTCGATGAGGTTGCGCCAGAAGAGATGGCGCGTCACCTCGTCGTCGAAGCGGATGCTGTTGTAGCCGACCCCCACCGTACCTTCGCGTGCCAGCTCGCTCTCGATGCGCGCGGCGAACTCGGGCTCGGGTACGCCCAGCGCCAGCGCCTGCTGCGGCGTGATGCCGGTGAGCAGCACGCTCTCGGGGTCGGGCAGCGTGTCGGGGGCGGGCTTGCAGTACAGCGTCAGCGGCTCGCCGATCTCGCGCAGTTCGGCATCGGTGCGCAGGCCGGCGAACTGCGCCGGGCGGTCGCGGCGCGGCAGGCGGCCGAAGGTCTCGTAGTCGTGCCAGTAGAAGGTGAGCAGTGCGGGGCCGGGCATGAAGCCACGATAGCAGTGACCGCGGTGCTGATTGATGCGCGGCCGCTGGCGCGGCGCGAACCGGCCGCGCAAAACGCGCGGCCACGCGTGCATCCAAGGCAGCCGCCAGCACGTAGCTCGGTGGCATGCCGCCCAAGCCGATCGCCCACGCACGGGGAGCCGACGCACCCTGTCCGACGTTCTGCCCGACGCGCCTCCTGCGCGCCGCTTGCTGCGGGCTCGTCATCGCCGCGGCCGGCGCGGGCGCCTCGGCGGCCGGCGGCAAGCTGCTGCTCACCGGTGGCGTCAGCAGCATCGACGGCGCCGCCGGCGGCGGCCTCACGCCCTGGGCCGTCACCGGCAGCTACGCCACCGAGGGCGAGTGGGGCGCCACGGCGCACGCCACGGCGGTGCGCACGGGCGACTACCGCCTCGCCACCTTCGGCGTGCTCGCCAGCTACGACGACCGCTTCGAGCTCTCGCTGGCGCACCAGGCCTTCGATACCGGTGAGGCCGGCATCGCGCTCGGCCTGCCCGGACTGAGGCTGAAGCAGGACATCGCCGGCGCCAAGCTGCGGCTGTTCGGCGACGCCATCGTCGACAGCGACACCTGGATACCGCAGGTCGCCCTCGGCGTGCTGGGCAAACGCGCCGACGCCGGCGGGCTCGCGCCGACGCTGGCCTCCCTCGGCGCGCGGCTCGACGGCGTCGACGTCTACCTCTCGGCGACCAAGCTCTTTCTCGCGCAAGGCGTGCTCGCCAACCTGACCTTGCGCGCGACGCGGGCCAACCAGAACGGCCTGCTCGGCTTCGGCGGCACCGGTGAGAGCCGCACGCGCCTGCTGCCCGAGGTCTCGCTGGCGTGGCTGCTCAGGCGCGACCTGGCCATCGGCGCCGAGTGGCGCGCCAAGCCCGACAACCTCAACCCCTCGGCACTCGGTGCCGGGCTGAAGGAAGGCGACTGGGCCGACCTCTTCGTCGCCTGGGCGCCGGGCAAACAACTGTCGCTGACGCTTGCCTATGTCGACCTGGGTGCCATCGTGCCGGCCGTGAAGGCACGGCGCCAGCGCGGCGGGTACCTCTCGGCGCAGCTCGCGTTCTGAGCCCGCCGAATTCAACTCGTGACCTGAGCTTGCCGGAGCGCTCGATGACCTGCCGCCGCAGCCCGCTCGCGCACCGTTTTGCCCTCGCCGCCCTCGCGCTTGCCGGCTGCAGTGCGGTACCGGCACGGGCGCAGTCCGCCGCGCCCGCGGCCACCCCGGCGTCCGCGCCCGCATCGGCCTCCGCGCCGGGGCCGGCGCACGCGTCCGCGCCCACGCCGGCACTCGTGCCCGCGCCCGCGGCCGCAGCCGACGCCACGCTCTATCGAGACCTCGGCGGCGAAGCCGGCATCGCCGCCCTGATGCGAGATCTCGTCGTGCGCGTCAAGGCCGATGCCCGGCTCGCGCCCTTCTTCGAGAACACGAACATGCCCGAGCTCACGCGGCAGTTGGCCGACCAGGTCTGCGCCATCGCCGGCGGCCCGTGCGAATACCGCGGCGCCCCCATGAAGGCCGTGCATGCGCAGTTCGAGATCCGGCGCGCCGACTTCAATGCCCTGGTCGAGGTGCTGCAGCAGAGCATGGAGGCCCGCGGCATCGCCTTCGGCACGCAGAACCGCCTGCTGGCACGGCTCGCGCCGATGCACCGCGACATCGTCAATTCGCGGTGAGCGCCTGGCAGCCAGGCGCCCAGCGCGCGCGTTCAGCGCCGCAACAGCACCAGCGCCGCCGCGCCCAGCACGAGCACGAAGCCGGCCCAGTCGAGCCCGCTCGGCCTGTCGCCCACCAGCGCCATCGCGCCGAGCACGCCCACCACCGGCACCGCCAGCACGGTGAGCGAAGAGACGGTGGCGCTGGCGCTGTCGAGCAGCCGGTACCACAGCACATAGGCGAAGGCGGTGGCGACGACGATGTGGTAGCCGAGCGCCAGCGCGGCCGCCGTCGAGAGGCCGCGCGGCCAGGTCTCGCCCGTGAGCGCGGCGGCGCCGGCACCGCACAGGCCGCCCAGCGCCAGCTGCCAGGCGGTGGCGACGACGCGGTCGTGCACCGGCGGCAGCTTCTTCGTGACGATGGTGCCGAGCGCCCAGGCGAGCGCCGCGCCGAGCGCGAAGAGCGGGCCGAGCAGCGTGGCTCCCGAAGCGCCGCGCAGCGCCGGCCAGGCGAGCAGCGCGATGCCCAGCGCCCCCAGCGCCACCGCGATGCCGCCGCGCCGGCCGGGCCGCTCGCCGAGCAGGGCCCAGGCGAGCAGCGCCGAGATCGTCGGCATCGTGTAGGTGAGCACCGCGGCGCGCGAGGTGGTGGTGTTGAGCTGCGCGAAGGCGGTGCAGAAATTGAACGCGGCGATGGTCAGCGCGCCCGCCACGGCGATGCCGGCCCAGCTCGCGCGCGGCGGCACCAGGCGGCGCCCCTGCAGCGCCGCGAACGCCAGCAGCAGCAGCGCCGCACTGCCCAGGCCCGTGGCGCGCGCCGCGAACGGCGGCACCTCGCCGAGCACGATCTTGATGGCCGGCCAGTTCAGGCCCCAGGTCAGCGCCAGCAGCAGGGCCATCGGCGCCAGCACTGGCTGCCGGCGACGCGCTCCCCCGATGTCCGCGGCAGTGCTCGCACCTGCGGCAGCGCTCGCACCCGCGGCAGCGCTTGCACCCGCGGCGCCGCCCGCGCCCGGGTCCACCGGCCCGGTAGGTGCCGTGGGCCCGGTCCCGTCGGCCGACCTCAGCGGCGCACTCCGGTGGCCGCCGAGGCGAATTCGCGCATCGCCGCCAGGCGCACCGAGGGCGGCGTGACGCCGGCATCGAAGCCGTGCACGCGCCGCCCGCCGAGCGAGATGAGGATCTTCAGCACGTAGTTGCGCGTCTCGGCGAAGGGCGGCACGCCCAGGTAGCGCTCGACAGCGCCCTCGCCGGCGTTGTAGGCGGCCAGCGCCAGCGACAAGTCACCTTCGAAGTAGGCGAGCAGCCAGCGCAGGTAGGCCATGCCGCCGCGGATGTTCTGCGCCGGGTCGAGGAGGTTGCGCACACCGAAGCGGCGCGCCGTGTCGGGGATCAGCTGCATCAGGCCCTGCGCGTTCTTCGCCGACACCGCCGCCGGGTCGAAGTTGCTCTCGGCGGCCATGACGGCGAGCACCAGCGCCGGCTCGAGCCGGTACTCCGGCGCCAGCATCTGCACGTAGCTCGAGACGGCGATCGGCGCGCGCTCGAGCAGCGCGCGCGGGATCACAGGCAGGCCGACGGCACCCGGGCCGGGGGCGCCGAGCGCCGGCGGCGCGGGCAAGGTTGGCTCAGCCGCCGGGGCCACCAGCGCCAGCGGGTCGGCCTCGGGCGGGCGCAGGCAAGGCGGCGGCGGCCCCACCGGCGTGCCCAGCCGCGCGGCCATGTTGCGCGCCTGCAGGTGGCCCTGCTCGGCGGCGGCGGAGAACAGGTGCGCCGCGGTCGCGTCGTTGCGCTCGATGCCGCGCGCATTGGTGAGCATCCAGCCGAGGCTGTATTGCGCCTCGGCGTCGCCGTAACGCGCGGCGCGGCAATAGAGCTCGGCGGCGCGCACGGGGTCGCGCGGCAGGCCGTCGCCGTATTCATGCGCGCGCGCCTCCTCGCGCCAGCGCTGCACCTGCGCCGGCACGACCTCGCCACGCTCGGGTGGCGGCGTGCTCGGGCGCGGCAGGTTCTGCAGCGCCAGCGCGGCGGCGACGGCCGGGTTGATCACCGCGCCGGGAATCTCGGCGCCGGGGCTGACGAACTGCGCCTGCACCTCGAGCGAAATCAGCAACAGCTGCGGCGGAACGAGCAGCGCCGCGGGCATCGCCAGCACGATGCGGCGCTTGATCAGGGCACCGACCGAAGGACTGACCGAAGGACTGACCGGGGGGCTGACCGAGGCTTCGACCGCGGCCGCCCCGCCCGCCTGCGCTGGCTTCACAGCCGGCGCACGACCACGCTGCCCACCGAATAGCCGGCGCCGAACGAGCAGATGACGCCCAGGTCGCCGGCCTTCATGCCGCCGCGATGGTGGTGGAAGGCGATGATCGAGCCGGCCGAGGCCGTGTTCGCGTATTCGCCGAGGATGATCGGCGCAATGTCGTCGCCCACCTCCTGGCCCACCAGCCGCTTGACGACGAGCTGATTCATGCCGAGGTTGGCCTGGTGCAGCCAGTAGCGGCGCACATGCGTGGGCTCGAAGCCGAGCGCCGCGAGGTGATGCTCGATGTGCGCGGCGGCCATCGGCACCACCTCCTTGAACACCTTGCGCCCCTCCTGCATGAAGGTCTTGTCGCGCGCGTCGGGGTCGGTGTCCTCGCAGCGGTTGAGGAAGCCGGCGTTGTTGCGGATGTTGCTCGAGTACTGGGTGGCGAGCTTCGTGCCGAGGATCTGCCAGCGCTCGGCAGCCTTGCCTTTGGACGGTGAACCTGGCGATTCCGCCGCCTCCACCACCACCGCCGTGCACACGTCGCCGAAGATGAAGTGGCAGTCGCGGTCGCGCCACTCCAGGTGCGCCGAGGTGATCTCGGGGTTGACGACGAGCACGCTTCGCGCGCTGCCGGTGCGCACGGCGTTGGCCGCCTGCTCGATGGCGAAGGTGGCCGATGAGCAGGCCACGTTCATGTCGAAGCCGTAGCCGGCGATGCCGAGCGCGGCCTGGATCTCGCAGGCCATCGCCGGGTAGGCGCGCTGCATGTTCGCCGCCGCGCAGATGACGCCGTCGATCTCGCCCGCCTCGCGGCCGGCCGCGGCGAGCGCCTTCTTCGCCGCGTCGACGGCGATCTCGGCCATCAGCGAGAGCTCCTCGTCGCGGCGCGGCTCGAAGCGCGGGCGCATGCGCGTCGGGTCGAGCACGCCGTCCTTCTCGATCACGTAGCGCTGCCGGATGCCCGAGGCCTTCTCGATGAACTCGACGCTCGAGTGCGGCACCGGCTGCCGCTCGCCGGCGGCGATGGCGGCCGCGTGCTTCGCGTTCTGCAGGTCGGCGTAGGCGTTGAACGACGCCACCAGCTCGGCGTTGGTGATGACGTGCGGCGGCCGGTACAGGCCGGTGCCGGTGATGAGGGCCGTTTTCATCGTCGCTCCATCGTTGCGCGCTGCGCGGACTCTATTTCCGGCTCTTGGCGGCCGGCGCGGCCGCGCCGCCCGACTGCAGCGCCTCGCTCATGCCGAGCAGCACGCCGCTCACCATGGCGGTGTAGCTCTCGGCCAGCGCCTGCGCGGCGCGCATCGAAGCCGCGCGCGTGCTCTTCAGCGCACCCTGCATCTGCCCGGCCATGCCGGCGATCTGCTCGGCCGCCGCCGCGGCCTGCGCGCCGGAGGCGGTGCCGCCGGCCTGCATCTTCTCGAGCACCTGGCCCCAGGCGCCGGCGAGCGGCGCCCCGGCGCTCTCCGAGGCCTTCTTCAGCGCGTCGAACATCGTGTCCTCGATCTTGTCGAGGTCGGCCAGGGCCTTCTTCAGGTGCTTCTCGCGCAGGTCGGCGCCCTGCGTCGTCAGCGTGGCGAGCGCCGTGCGGTTGGCCTCCACGGCCTTCAGCACCGCCTGGTCCATGCCGGCCACGGCCTTGTCGAGCAGCGACTCGGCGTCGACGCCGGCCACCGTGTTGCGCGCCGCCCCGGCGCTGGCCGCCTCGGCCACGCCCTTGAGCGCGCCCTTGATGTTCTTCAACGTCAGCTCGCGCCCCTGCAGGGCGGCGAGGGTCGCCTCGCCCACGGCCTTCTTCAGCTGCTCGCCCTGGCGCGCGCTGGCGTTCTCGAACATCGAGATCAGTGCGTCGGCATCGATCAGGGGCTTGGCCATGAGTTTTCTCCGGTTCGTCGGGTTGTGTGGAAGGAGGGATTGTCCTGGGCGGGATCGCCCCGTGCGCGGCCCCGGCGAGGGTCAAAGGGGGCCGACAAGGCGCCAACAAGGGGCCGCATGGTCGCACCCCGCCTCGCCCACGGCAAGCCGGGCCGGCCCGAGAGGCGTTGCACCGCCGCATATGATGCGCGAAGGCCCCCCGATCCTTTTGGAGAAGTCTCCCGATGACCCGCGTCTTCAACTTCAGCGCCGGCCCCGCCGCGCTGCCCGAACCCGTGCTGCGGCAGGCTGCCGAAGAGATGCTCGACTGGCATGGCAGCGGCATGTCGGTGATGGAGATGAGCCACCGCGGCAAGGAGTTCATCGCCATCGCCAGCGAGGCCGAGGCGCTGCTGCGCCAGCTGCTGGTGGTGCCCGCGAACTACAAGGTGCTGTTCATGCAGGGCGGCGCGATCGCCGAGAACGCGATCGTGCCGATGAACCTGCTGCGCGGGCGCACGGGCATCGACTTCATCGACACCGGCGAGTGGAGCAAGAAGAGCATCAAGGAGGCGAAGAAGTACGCCAAGGTCAACGTCGCCGCGAGCGGCGCCGACACCGGCTACACGGCGATCCCGGCGCGCGAGACCTGGCAGCTCGACCCGGGCGCGGCCTACGTGCACATCTGCAGCAACGAGACGATCGGCGGCGTGCAGTACCACTTCACGCCCGACGTCGGCACCGTGCCGCTGGTGGCCGACATGTCCAGCGACATCCTCTCGCGCCCGGTCGACCTCTCGAAGTTCGGCCTCGTCTACGCCGGCGCGCAGAAGAACATCGGCCCCGCCGGCCTCACCATCGTCATCGTGCGCGAAGACCTGCTCGGCCAGCCGCACCCGATGCTGCCCTCGGCCTTCGACTACAAGACCGTGGCCGAGAACGAGAGCATGTACAACACGCCGCCCACCTACGCGATCTACATCGCCGGGCTCGTGTTCAGGTGGCTCGAGCAGCAGGGTGGCCTCGCGGCGATGGAAACGCACAACCGCGCCAAGGCGGCGCTGCTCTACGACTTCCTCGCGACGACGGGCTTCTACGAGGCGCCGGTGGCCAAGGACTGCCGGAGCTGGATGAACGTGCCCTTCAAGCTCAAGGACGAAGGGCTCGACGCCGCCTTCCTCAAGGGCGCCGAGGCCGCGGGGATGGTGCAGTTGAAGGGCCACCGCTCGGTGGGCGGCATGCGGGCGTCGATCTACAACGCCATGCCGCTCGAAGGCGTGCGCACGCTCGTGGCCTACATGAAGGACTTCGAGGCGCGCCATGGCTGAAACGCGCGAGCGCCTGGGCGTGCTGGTGCTCAACGCCATCTCGGCCAGCGGCCTGTCGCGCCTGCCGGCCGAGCGCTACCGCGTCGGCAAGGACGTGACCGATCCGGCCGCGGTGCTGGTGCGCAGCGCCGACATGCACAAGATGACGATCCCCGCCAGCGTGCGCGCCATCGGCCGCGCCGGCGCCGGCACCAACAACATCCCGGTGGCGGCGATGAGCGAGCGCGGCGTGCCGGTGTTCAACGCGCCCGGTGCCAATGCCAACGCGGTGAAGGAGCTGGTGCTCGCCGGCCTGCTGATGGCGGCACGCAACCTGACCCCCGCGCTCGGCTTCGTCGCCGGCCTGAAGGCCCACGCGGCCCATGCGGCCCATGCAGCCGATGCGGCCCATGCGACCGACGGGGCCGAGCTCGACAAGCTGGTCGAGGACGGCAAGAAGGCCTTCGCCGGCTTCGAGATCGCCGGCCACACGCTCGGCGTCATCGGCCTGGGCAAGATCGGCTGCCTCGTCGCCGATGCGGCCATCAAGCTGGGCATGCACGTGCTCGGCTACGACCCCGAGATCACCGTCGACGCCGCCTGGAGCCTGCCCTCGCAGGTGAAGCGCGCCGCGAGCGTCAACGAGGTGCTGCGCAGCGCGCACTTCGTGACCCTGCACGTGCCGCTGGTGGAGGCGACGCGCCACCTCGTCAACGACGCCAACATCGGCCTCATGCGCCAGGGCGCGGTGCTGCTCAACTTCAGCCGCGAGGGCGTGGTGAGCGACGCCGCCATGCTCGAGGCGCTGGCCTCGGGGCGGCTCGCCTACTACGTGTGCGACTTCCCGAGCGCCGCCACGCTCGGCCATGCGCGCGTCATCGCGCTGCCGCACCTGGGCGCCAGCACGCGCGAGGCCGAGGAGAACTGCGCCGTGATGGTGGTGGACCAGTTGCGCGACTACCTCGAGCACGGCCACGTCGCCAATGCCGTCAACTTCCCGAACGTGAGCATGGAGCGCGAGAGCCGCTGGCGCGTGGCCATCGCCAACAGCAACGTGCCCAACATGCTCGGCCAGATGAGCACGACGATGGCCAAGGCCGGCCTCAACATCCACAACATGGTCAACAAATCCAAGGGTGCGATGGCCTACACGCTGGTCGACGTCGACAGCCCCGTCGGCGAAGCCGTGCTCGGCTCGCTCGCCGACATCCAGGGCGTGCTCTCGGTGCGCTACCTGCCAGAGGCGTGAGCGCGCACGACCCAGCGACGAGCCCGGTGGACCATCAGGGCGGCCCGCCGGAGCTCGCCTTCCCGGCACCCGGGCGGGCCATCCTCACGCTCAACCGGCCGCGCCACCTGAACCGCCTGCACCGCGAGGACCTGCTCGCGCTGCAGCGGCACTTCGAGCATCTCGCCGGCGAGACCGCCCTGCGCGTGCTCGTGCTCACCGGCCGCGGGCGCATGTTCTGCGCCGGCTTCAACATCGACGAGCTCGGCGCCGCGGAAGACGGCACGACCGACCCGCAGCTCTTCGAGCGCACCGTCGACGCGCTCGAGGCGCTGCCGGTGCCCACCATCGCGCGGCTGAACGGCGGCGTCTTCGGCGGTGCCACCGACCTCGCGCTCGCCTGCGACTTCCGCGTCGGCGTCACCGGCATGGAGCTGCGCATGCCGGCCGCAAGGCTCGGGCTGCACTACTACCCGAGCGGCCTGTCGCGTTATGTCTCGCGCCTCGGACTGTCGGCGGCCAAGCGCCTCTTCCTGCTCGGCGAGACGGTGCCGGCGGCCGAGTTGCTGCAACTGGGCTATCTCGACGCGCTGGTCACGGCCGAGGCGCTCGACGCCGAGGTCGAGCGCTTCGCCGCCAGCCTGCTGGCCGGCGCGCCGCTGGCGCTGCAGGGCATGAAGCAATCGCTCAACGAAGTGGCGCGCGGCGAGTTCGACCTCGCACGGCTGCGCCGGCGCGAGAGCCGATGCGCCGAGAGCGCCGACCTGCGCGAGGGCCTCGCCGCTTTCGCCGAGCGGCGCGCGCCGCGCTTCAGCGGGCGCTGAGGTGCCGCGGCGCCCGCGCCTTCCGCCACCTGTCACCAGCTCCCACCCTTTTCCCCCTTTCCCCCTCTCCACCCTCCCCCCGACCCTCTCCCGCCCTGCGGGAGAGGGAGTCCAACAAACCCAGGAGATCCCCAACATGCTCGCCATCGTCGGAGGCACCGGCCTCTATGACCTGCCCGGGCTGCAGGTGGAGCAACGCATCGCCGCCGGCACGCCCTTCGGCGCCGCCTCGGGCGAGGTCTTGCGCGGCCGCCTGCACGGCAAGGAGCTGCTCTTCATGGCCCGCCACGGTGCCGGCCACAAGCTGCTGCCGCACGAGGTGAACTATCGCGCCAACGTGTATGCGCTCAAGCGCGCCGGCGCGACGATGCTGCTCGGCTTCTCGGCCGTGGGCAGCCTCGTGCACCGCGCCGCGCCGGGCGACCTGGCGGTGCCCGAGCAGTACTTCGACTGGACGCGCGGCACGCGCGAGCGCAGCTTCTTCGGCGGCGGCGTGGCGGCGCACATCTCCACCGCCAAGCCGGTGAGCGCGCGCCTCGTCGCGGCGGTGCAGGCGGCGGCCGGCTCGCTCGCCCCGGCGCTCGGCACGACGCTGCACCGCGGCCTGACCTACGCCTGCGTCGAGGGGCCGCGCCTGGGCACGCAGGCCGAGAGCTTCTTCCTGCGCAACGCCGGCTGCCACCTGGTGGGCATGACCAACGTGCCCGAGGCCTTCCTGGCGCGCGAGGCGCAGATCGCCTACGCCACCGTGGGCATCGTCACCGACTACGACTGCTGGCTCGACGACCCGAGCCAGCACGCGAGCGTTGCCGTCATCCTCGAGCGCTATGCACGCACGCTGGCGCAGGCGCGGCAGGTGCTGGACGCGCTGCTCAAGGCGCCGCTGCCCGAGCCCGAGCCCGAGATCCGCCAGGCGCTCGCCGGCGCGGTGATGACCCCCGACGCCGCACTCACCCCGGCGCAGCGCGAGTGGCTGCAGGTGCTCAGGCGCTAGCAGCTCGAAACGCGCCGAAGGGCCGGGCCGGTGCCTGCCGTCGTGCCACCCCGCGGAGGTAAGCAGACACTCCGGCGCAGTGCACCGATCAAGGGCGGATGCGCACGGATGCGAGCGGACGCGCGAGCGCGGATGCCCGCGCGCCCCAAGTCGCGAACGAACGCACGCCTGGCCGAGCAGCCACCGGGCAGTCCCCGATCGGCCTGCAAGGTTCGCAGCAGGACACTCCTGTACAACCCTCTAGCTCGATCCCGCAACAACGCACCCGATGTCCGCGGCGTCCCCAGAACTGGCACCGATGCGCGATGGCGACACCACCCCACCTGGCGCCAGGCCGACGGGCGGCCGCTATCGCCTGAGCGTGCTCTTCTGCGACCTCTGCGACTCCACCGCCCTCAGCCACTCGCTGGAAGCCGAGGAATACGCCGAGCTGCTCGCCGCGCTGCGCCAGGCCAGCGACGCGGCGATCACGCGCCATGGCGGCACCGTCGTGCGCATCCAGGGCGACGGGCTGCTCGCGGTCTTCGGCTACCCGCAGCCGCGCGAAGGCGACGGCCGCCGCGCCGTGGAAGCGGCGCTGCAGCTGCACGACGCGGTGAAGCGCATCGCCGTCCCCGCCCGCGCCGGCCTGCGCGAGGGGCTTCGCCTGCACAGCGGCATCCACGCCGGCATGGTGCTCGTGCAGGAGGGCGGCCTCGCCATCGGCCGCCTCGAGCTCTTCGGCGTGGTGCCCAATGTCGCGGCGCACCTCTCCTCCCAGGCCAACCGAGACGAACTGCTGGTGAGCGACGAGACCCTCGGCCCCGCGCTGGCACAGTTCAGCGCCGGCGCCATGCGCCGGCTGCAGGTGCAGGGGCACGAGCAGCCGATCGACTGCTGGCCTGTCGTCGGGCACGTGGGGCGTGCCGGGCGCACCGCGGGCGTTGAAGGCAGCGCGGGCACCGGCGCGGCGGCCCCGGCCGTGCCGCGCCCGGCGCCAGCGCGGCAGCGCTTCGTCGGCCGGCACCGCGAGCTCGAGCAGCTCGAGCGACGGCTCGGCGAGTCGCTGGCCGGCGCGACGCGCCAGGTGGCCATCGTCGGCCCTCCGGGCGTCGGCAAGACGCGCCTCGCCTCCGAATTCCTGCAGCGCACGGCCCAGAACGGCTGCCGCGTGCTCACCGGCTGGTGCGAGAGCGAGCTCGACGCCGTGCCGCTGCAGCCGGTGCTGCAGATGGTGCGCGCGGCCCTCGGCCTCACGCCCGAGGCGCCGGTCGCCGCGGCGCTGAAGGTCATCGGCGCCGCGCTCGAGATGCAGGGGCTCGCCGACGTCGTGCCGACGCTGCTGCCGCTGCTGGGCGGCGCGCCGCCAGGGGCCGGCGAACGCGGCGAAGGCGGCGAGCGTGGCGAACCCCGTGCGCCACGCGGTGCCGGCGCCGGTGCAGCGGCCCCCACCGCGCCGGCCGACCCCGCACCGGCCATCGCGCGGCTCTTCGCCACCTGGGCGGCGCGCAAGCCGCTGCTGCTCTTCATCGACGACTGGCATTGGTCCGACGCGGCTTCGCGCCAGGCGCTGGCGGCGATCAGCGCTGCGGCTTCGGGCGCGGGCCTCATGATCGTGCTGTCCACGCGCAGCGTCGACGCCAGCGACGCGACGATGCGCCAGATCGAGGTGCTGGCGCTCGCGCCGCTGTCGCCGGAAGAAGGCGCGGCGTCGATCCGCGCCCTGTTGCCGCAGGTGGACCCGTTCGTTGCCGACGACATCTACCGCTACTCGGGCGGCAACCCGCTCTTCATCGAGGAGCTGTGCCACTCGGCCGCGCACGAGCAGGTGCGCGCGGCCGGGCAGCAGGTCGGCGCCGCCTGGCTGCAGGTGCTGATCGAGTCGCGCGTGGCGCGCCTCGCGCCTGCGCAGGCCGAACTCGTGCGCACGCTCGCCGTCATCGGCAACGTCGTGCCGGCCGCGCTGCTGGCGGCGATAACGGGCCTCGCGCCCGACGACGAGGCCCTGGCCGAGCTGGCCGAGAAGGACTTCGTCTTTCCGGGGCCCGACGGCGCACTGCGCTTCAAGCACGGCCTGACGCGCGACGTGATCTACGAATCGGTGGGCCTGCGCGAGCGGCGCGAGCTGCACCTGCGCGTCGCCGAGGCCCTGCAGAGGCAGGGCGTGCCCGGCGGCGAAGCGCCGCACGAGGCGCTCGCCTACCACTTCGGCGCCGCCAGCCGCGACGCCGAGGCGGCGCACCATGCCGAGCTCGCCGGCGACCGCGCCGCCGCCCTCTCGGCGCTGGACCGCGCCAAGTCGCTGTACCACGCGGCGCTGGTGCGGCTGCAGGCCGCCGGGCTCGACCGCGGCCGCGTGCAGCGCTGGCTCGCCATCGCCAACAAGCTCGGCCTCATCTGCGTCTTCGACGCCTCGCGCAGGGACCTGCCGGTGTTCGAGCAGGCGGTGCGGCTGGCGCAGGCGCAGGCCGAAGCGGCGCCCCGTCCGCCGGCCCATGCGCCGCCATCGGTGACCCCCGAGGGCCTGGTGCAGGCGCGCGCCGAGTACTGGCTCGGTTACCTGCTCTATGCGCTCGGGCAGGCGCGGGAGGCGGTGGCGCACTTCGGGCGCGCCGTGGTGCTGGCCGGGCCGGGCACCGACGCGCTGGCCGTGCAGATCCGCGCCGCGCTCGGCCAGGCCAAGGCCGCCGCGTCCGACTATGCCGGCGCCGAGCCGCTGCTGGCCGACGCGGTGGCCATCAAGCGCAGCCACCGGCGCGGCGCGCGCGCCTCGGTGGGCCTGGCCTACTCGCTCGTCTGCCTGGCCTCGGTGGCGGGCGACCGCGGCGAGTTCGAGCGCGCGCACGAACTCTTCGACGAAGCCCAGGGCCTCGTCAACGGCGCCACGCACCAGATCGCCGCCTCCATCACGGGGTGGCGCGCCGTGGTGTTCGGCTGGCAGGGCCGCTGGTCCGAGGCGCTGGAGGCGGCGCAGGAGTCGACGCACATCGCCGAGCGCACGCACAGCCTGTTCCAGTTCTGCCAGGGCCGCGCCACCGGCGCCTATGCCGAGTGGATGCTGAAGGGCGAGCCATCCTCGATCGAGCGCCTGACCGAATCGACCTTGTGGCTCGAGCCGCGCGAGAGCGGCCTCTTCCGCTCGCTCGACCATGGCTGGCTCACCGAGTGCTGGCTGGCCCTCGGCGACGCGACTCAGGCGCGCCGGCATGCCGCCCGCGCCCTCCTGCGCGGGCGCAGCGGCGATCTCATCGGCGTGGCGCTCGGCTGCCGCGCGATGGCGCGCGATGCCGCCGCGCGGCACGACCCTGTGCAGGCCGGGCGCTGGCTGCTGCGCGCGCGGCGGATTGCCGCGCAGCGCGAGTCGCGGCACGAGGCGGCGGGCAATGAGCTGTGCGCCGGCGAGATGGCGCTCGCCGCGGGCGCGCTCGACCTCGCGCGCCGCTGCGCCGATGCGGCCGCAGCGGCTTTCGAGCAGTTGCAGATGCGCTGGCACGGCGAGCGCGCGCAGGCGTTGCTGGCGCAGCTCTGAGTCGCTGGGCAGCGTGCGCGAGGTGCGGCACGAGCGATTTCACAAGCTCTCAGGGCTCGAGCCCAATAATCGGCCTCGGCGAAGCGAGGAGCACGATGGCGGTCCGGCAAGGCTTGGCGGGTGCAAGGGCGCCGCACGCAGCGGCTCGGGCCGACCTCGCGGCCGAGTCGCAGCCCGGCTGGGTCGCCCTGCAGGAGCCGGCCCGTGTCTGAGCGGCTCGCCGCGGCGCCGCCGCTGCACATCTTCACCTTCGGGCGCTTCGAGTTGCGATGCGCCGAGGGGCTGCTGCTCGCCGACGGGCAGCCGGCCCCAATGGGCCGCCGCGCCGTCGACGTGTTGACTGCGCTTGTCCTGCGGCGCGAGCGCGTGGTGTCCAAGTCCGAGCTGCTGGATCTGGTCTGGCCCGGGCTGGTGGTGGAGGACAACAACCTGCAGGTGCACATCTCGGCGCTGCGCAAGTTGCTCGGGCCGCAGCTCATCGCCACCGTGCCCGGCCGCGGCTATCGCTTCACGGCCGCAGCCGAAGGCAACGCCGGGGCGACGGCGGCAAGCTCGCCCGCCGCGGCCGGGGCCTCGGTCGGTGCAGGGCAGGCCGGTGCGTACCCCGCTGCCGCGGCGCCGCCACCCACCGCGGGCCCCCGTGCCCGGCTGCTGGTGGTGGAGGACCACCGCGTCCACCGCCTGCTGCTGGCGCGCATGCTTCAGCTGCAGGGGCATGAGGTGGCCAGCGCCGAGAACGGCCTGCAAGCCTTGCGGATGCTGCACGAGGGCACGCACGACCTCATGCTGCTGGACCTGGACATGCCGGGCATGAGCGGCTTCGAGCTGCTGCAGCGGCTGTTCGACGACCGCCGGTGGCGCGACCTGCCCGTCATCGTCACCAGCGGCCTCGAGGGCACCGCGAACGTCGCTCGCTGCATCGAGCTGGGCGCCGACGACTACCTGCACAAGCCGGTGAACGCGGTGCTGCTCAAGGCGCGCGTGGATGCGAGCCTGGCCAAGAAGCGCCAGCACGAACAGCAAACGCAAGCCGCCGCGCGCTTTGCCGGCGCCGCGGTGGCGCAAGACCTGGCCGCAGGCGGATTCCGCAACGGCGGCCGGCGCCTCCCCGCCACGGTGCTGGCGTGCGGCGTACGCGGCTTTGCCGGGCTCGCAGAGCAAATGCCCGCGGAGGAAGCCTTCGAGCTGCTCAACACCTGCTACCTGCTGCTGTTCGACGCCGTCAGCCAGCATGGCGGCGTGGTCAACCAGATGGTGGGGGCGGAGATCACCGCGCTCTTCGGCGCGCCGCTGCCGCTGCCTGACCTGGCTGGTGCGCCCGCCGCCGCGGCGCGCGCAGCGCGCGACGCGGTGGAGATGATCGACCTGCTCAACGCCGAGCGCACGGCACAGGGCCAGCCGCCGCTTCGCATCGCCATCGGCATCGCCAGCGGCGAAGTCGTGGCCGGGCAGGCCGGCACGCACCAACGCGCCACTTACGTCGCCGTGGGCGCGTCGGTACTCCTGGCGGCGCGCCTGAAGGAGCAGGCCTGCGAGGCCGGCCACGCGGTGCTGGTCGATGGCGCCACGCAGGCGGCGTTGGCGGGCCTGGCGGCAACCGAGGCCGCGCTCGCCTGCGACGCGGCGGGCCAGGCGCCGGGCCCGGGCGGCACCGGCCCCGTCGCCGCGTATGCGCTGCGCGTGGGTGCAAGGCCGTGAGGCACGTGCGGCAGGTGCCGGCGCCTGCCCGGCACCGGCGGCCTGCGCGCGGCCTCAGAGCCTGTGAATGAATCAGCCGCGTCCGAGCGGCGCGCCAGAAGGCGTCGGATCGAGGCGCAAAGCGCAGCCATGTCGGGCGACATGGCGAGCATTTGCAACGACGAGCCGGCGCTTTCTGGCGTGGCGAGCGGGTGTGGATGATTCGTTCACAGGCTCTCAGTTGCCGAGCAGGCGCGTCACTGTCACGCCGAGCGGCACCGTCAGCGGGCTGGCGCTGGCGCTGCTGGGGATGGTCAGCTTCGCCGAACGGGCGCCCAGCTCGAATGCGAACAGCACCACCTTCACCGTGCAGCTCTTGCCGGCGGCCAGCGTGCGCGGGCACAAGCTGAGCGCGCTGAACTCACCGGCCGTCGTGCCGGGCGCGGGGGTCACCGAGACCGGGCTCAGTGTCACCGCGGTGGAACCGTTGTTCATCAGCGTCAGCAGCCGGGAGCGCAGGCTGAAGCGATGCACGGTGCCGAACGAAACGCTGCTCGGCGTCACCGTGAGCGGTGAGGCGGCCGGCACCTGCACCTCGAAGGCGCCGCGGTCCACCGTGCTGCCGCTGATGCGGGCAAAGCCGGTGCCGCGCTGGTCGGTGCTCAGCGGTTGATTGTTCGCGTCGACGGCCAACGCATTAACGCCCTGGTCGATGGCCGGGCTGCCGGTCATCGGGGCCGTGGTCTGCGTCGGGCCGCCGTTGTCTTGCAGCGGGCCGAGCTGCGGATCGGTGTTGCTCAGGCTGGTGGCTTGCGTGAAGCCGCAGGTGGCGTCGTCGCTGAGGTTGCCACCGAGGTCGGCGAGCGTGCCGGAGGGGTTGAAGCAGTTCCCACCGGCACCACCGCCCGCGACGATGCTGTTGGCCAAGGTGATCGTGCCGCCATCGCCAACGAAGATTGCGCCGCCGCCAAGTCCAGCGGTATTGCCGGAGAACGTGCTGTGGGTGACCGTGGCCAACGCGTGGAGGACAAAGAGGGCGCCGCCGGCGCCGCCGCCTACCGAAGCGGAGTTGTTGAAGAACGTGCTGTTGGTGACGGTCAGCCGCGAATTGCTCCCTTGCCAAAAGACCGCTCCGGCCAAACCAGCCGCATTGCCCGAAAACGTGCTGTTGCTGATGGTCAGCGTGCCGCCGCCATAAATGGCGCCGCCATTCTCACGGCCAGCCGCATTCCCTGAAAAGGTGCTGTTGGTGACGGTCAGCGTACCACCAGGGCTGTAGACGCCCGCGCCTCCAATCGAGCATCCGAAAAGCGGGCAGCCGCCGTTGGCGATGGTCAGCGCGTTGAGGGTCAACGTGCTTTGGTTGTCCATCACCTGCACGGCGTTGTTGCCGCTGATGGTGATGCTGCGTCCCGCGCCGTCGATCGTCAGCGCTTCGGTGATGAACGGAAGCGTCGAGCCGAGCACGATGGTGCCGCTGCCGATGACCGCGTCGAAGACGATCGTGTCGGCGCCCGGGGTGGCGTTCGCTTGGGTGATGGCATCACGCAACGAACCCGCGCCGCTGTCGGCGGTGGTGGTCACGGTGAAGGTGGCCGCCTGCGCGGCCCCCACGCCCATCAGCAGCGCCAGCGCGGCGCCCAGGGTCGTCATCAGTCTCTTGTTCACGAAGCTTCTCCTCGACAGGGGGGTTGAACACCGCGCCACTGTCGGCCTGAAGGCACTTCAGGTCTTTGGTGCGCGCCTGAAGGCGCCTGAATTCGCGCTGAATCCGCTCGACGCGATGCTGCGCACGGCGCCATTGCAGTCCAGACTTCCAATCCTCATGAGCGGCAATGAGCGGCAACCATGGGTTCATGGCCCGCAAGGTCAGCCCGCAATGACGACCGGCCACACGAGCAGTCAAGCCGGGCGCCAAGCACCGGCCGCGACGCGCGGCGGTTCGGCGAGCATCCGCGCACTGATCGCGCGCGCCTCGCGCAGGTCGCGCCCTCGAACGGCCAGCTCGGCCAGCGGCGTCGCGAAGATCGCATCCGGTCCCACGACGTCATCGCCGACTTCGGCGTGCAGGTCCAGGCCCAGCACCGCGGGATTGCCAGACACGCCGGCCACGCCGCCGGCGGCGAGCGGCATCGTGGCGAGCCGCCCGCTCGCGGGGGCGTAGACCAGGCTGTCGACGACCGCGCAGCGTGGCTGGCGGCTGGGCCGCAGGGCCTGCGGCAGCCCCAGGCTGCTGCGCACCGCGGCCTCGATCAGGTCGACGCCCCACACGGCCTCGACGATCTGGTGGATGCTCCCGCCGCCCATGCGGGCGTTGATCTCGACGATGCGCGGCCCGCCGCTCGTGGACTTCGCTTCGATGTGCAGCACGCCCGTGCGAAAGCCGAACTCGCGCGCCGCCTCGGCAGCAAACGCGACGAGCGCGCGCACCGCGCGCCGGCGGTGGTCCGGCGGGCAATGCAGGCCCCGCTCCTGGAACGAGGGCTCGGCCGTGGGCCAGTTCTGCGAGACGCTGGAGAAGACACAGGCGCCGTCCTCGAGCACGAGATCGACGTCGAACTCGACGCCGTCGAGGTACTCCTCGAGCAGCAGGTCGTTGCCGGCGCGGAAGATGGCGTCGGCTTCGGGGTTCACCGCCTGCCGCACCCGCCGGTAGACGGCCGGAAGCGCCTGGAACGAGTCGACCCGCACGCAGCCCACCGCCAACGCGCCGAACTCGGGCTTGACGACCGCGGGGAAGCCGATGTCGGCGGCGGCGGCGTACAGCTCGTCGAGCGATCGCACCCGCACGGCCCGCGGCGTCGGCAGCCCGAGGCGCGCCGAGAGCTCTCGGGTGCGCAGCTTGCTGCGCGCCGCGTCCACCGCCTCGATCGGATTGCCTGGCAAGCCGAGCGCCGCCGCGACCCGCGCCGCGACCGGGACACTGTCTTCCCAGAAGGTCAGGACGCCATCGGGCTGCACGTTCGCGCTGCGCAGCGCGCCCTGCACCGCGCGCGCGTCGACGTCCGCGTCGCCCGTGACCGTTGCGGCCAGCCAGCGTGCGGCCACGCCCTCGCCCACCAACCGTTCGGACCAATGACCGCGCTCGTCGACGATGACGAGCCGAGCTCCGAGTTTTGTTGCGATGCGCTCGTAGATCGGGCGCTTGCCGGGATAGCCTGCGCACACGACGACCACGGTGGCGCCTTCGATGCGTGCCGGGCGGTCGAACGCGCTCGCGGCGCGCGCGCCCGCGGATGTCCCGGGGCCGCCAGGGTCGGCGCGCCCGCGCCCGCCGATGTCGAGCGCCGGCCGCAGCGCGGGTACGGCCTGCAGGGCTTCGATCAGCGCCTCGCCGTCGATGCGCAGCAAGGTCGCGTCGGAGCTCGTCGTGACGGTCGCGTTGCGCGGCGCGTTGTCCAGCAGCCCGCGCTCGCCGAACACCTCGCCCGGGCCCATGCGGTCGACGCTGAGACCGTTGCGCCGCACGACGGCTTCGCCCTCGACGATCGCGAACAGGGCGTGCGCGGGGGCTCCCTGCACGACCACATCCACGCCCGCAGGCAGCGCGCACAGCTGCGACGCCGAGGCGAGGCGCTCGACGAACGTCCGCGGCAACGCCTGGGCGATCGGCAGCCCCTCGATCACGCGCACACGCGACGCAAGCTCCTCGAAGCGGCGTGCCGTGGCCGCATCGAGCCCGCGCAGCCCCGCCCGGGCCAGCAACGCCACCCCAATGGCCGTCACGCCGAGGACGACGAGGCTCGCCTGCAAAGACGTCGCCTCGATCGCGGCCGGCGCCAGGGCCGCGCCGGCGATCATCGCGCCGACCTGCGCGGCCTCGAACACGCCGACGACGCGCCCCAGCGCCTCGGCAGGCACGATGCGCGCGAGCGCGGTCTCCGCGACGACTTCGCAGGACACGAGCGCCGCGCCGCCGATCGCGGCGGCCGCCAGCGCGATGACCAGCACCGAGCTGTGCGCAAAGACGAGCTGCGTCGCGCAGGCGGCAACCGCCGTCGCGACGACGACGAACGCGACGCACCGGGCCGCCGACAGGCGCGCGTTGACGAGCGAGCTCGCGAGCCCGCCGATGCCCGACGCGGTGAGAAGCATGCCGTACCCGGCCGCGCCGAGGTCGAGCGAGCGCTCGGCGTAGACGACCAGTTGCACCGCCTGCGCGCCGTAGGTGAACTCGACGGCCGCCACGATGAGCAAGAGCGGCACGACGAACGCCGTCTTCCACGCCGCGCGCAGCCCGTCGGCCACCTGCGCCGCCGTGCCCCCGCGCACGCGCCGGGGCCGCGAGCGATCGCGGATCGAGAAGACGAGCGCGGCAGAAGCGGCGAACGTGGCCGCGTTGACGGCGAACGCCAGCCAGTCGGGCCCGGTGGCGAGCAGGATGGCCCCGATCGCCGGACCGACGACGATGCCGAGCTCCTGAACCGTGTGCAGCAGCGCGTTGGCTGCACCCAGGCGCGACTCGCCCACCAGGCGCGGCATCAGCGCCAGCGCCGCGGGGCGCTCTGCGCTCCCCGCCGCAGAGGCCAGCGCGGTGAGGGCGATCACCACCACCACCGGGCTGCCGGCCGCGACGGTGGCGGCGAGGCCGAGCATCAGCGCCAGCCGCAGCACATCGCCGCCGATCAACACGCTGCGCCGCGAAAAGCGATCGGCGATCGCGCCGCCAACCGGCCCGAGCAGGACGTACGGGAACAGCCGGCAGATCGTCGCCGCGCCGACCCACGCGGCCGATCCCGTCGCCGCATAGACGTAGCCGAGCAGCGCCGCGTTGTAGAGCCAGTCACCGATCTGCGACGCCGCGCTCGCGGCAATCAGCGCACGCGCGTCGCGTATCGCGAGGACCGCGCGGTAGGCCTGCCTGTCGCTCATGGTGCTCGCCGGCGATCTCGATTCGGCAAGACGCGAGCGCCCGCGGGCACCTCGACGAGGCTCGCGGGGTCCAGCACAGCCAGGCGGTTCCGACTCGGGCAGAGCGCCGAACAGGGGCGCAGCCGCCATTGGCTGGAGCAGATCGGTACGGGTGGCAGGGTCTGGAATCATGGGCGGGCTGGGCTCGTCACGGAGCCTGTGCGCATGGGTTGATGACGGCGCCACTGTCTGCCCGAGTGCGCTTCAGGTCCTTGGTGCGCGCCTGAAGGCGCCTTAATCCGCGCTGAATCCGTTCGGCGCGATGCTGCGCACGGCGCCATTGCAGTTCAGACTTCCGATCCCATGAGCGGCGACCATCGATCCGTGCCCCGCGAGGGCAGCCCCCGAGTCACGGCCGGCCGCACAAGCAGGGGCGCCGCCGCTGCCGCGGCGGCAGCGGAGCTGGCCTGGGCAGGCCGGCACGACGAGGCCCTGGTGGTGTGCACGCAGGCCCTGGGCGAGGACCTTGTCGCCGCAGCGCTGCAAGCGCCCAGGCTCGAGGCCACCGCAGCGCTCGCCTTGCTGGCGCTGCGCAGCGAGTCGCACATCGCGCTCGGCCGCTTTGCCCAGGCCCTGGCCGATGCCGACGCCATGCTCACCCTCCTCGGCTCGCGCAAGCGCGGCCCGGGCGCGGCGGCTGCGCATGGCGCACGCGCGATGGCGTTGATGCGTTCGGGCCGACTGGCCGAGGCCGGGGTGGCGGCCGATGCAGCGGTGTCCGCTGCCGCTGCCGCTCGCGGCGACCGGCGTGCCGGCGCCGATGTCGCGCGCGCCTCGTCGCGGGCCTCGTCGCGAGCCTTGTCGCGGGCCCCGTCGCTTGCCCTGCCGCGAGCCCTCTGGCTGCGCGGTCTGGCCCGCCACGCCGTGTGGCAACTGGAAGGCGCGCTCGAAGACGGCCGCCGCAGCCTGGCAGGGTTCGAGCGCCTGGGCGACGCCCCGGGCCAGGCGCGTGCGTTGTCGCTGGTGGCCTCCTGCCTGGCCTCGCAAGGCCGCATTCCCGAGGCCTGCGAGGCCGCGGCGCGTGGCCTCGCCTGCGCCCGCGCCTGCGGCGACGACTGGGCCTTGGGCGACCTGCTGAGCCTTCACCGCGGCTTCGAAGGCGACCTGGCTGCCAAGCTGCGTTTCACCCGCGAAGCCCAGGCGGCTTTCACGCGCGCCGGCTACCGCGACCGCCTGCTGCTGCTGGAAGACGGTCTTGCCGGCATCTTCGACGGGCTGGGCCTGCTCGAACGCGCCCTGCGCATGAAGACGCAGATGGCCGAGGCGGCGCGGGCCATGCGCGCCGACCGCTTGTTGCTGCGGGGCCTGGGCAGCGCGGCCTCAACGGCTGCGGCCCTGGGCCGTTTCGACGACGCCCGGCGCGCGATGGCCGAGGCCGAAGCGCTGCAAGCGCGCGTGCGCTTGCCGCAGGGCGACGATTGGCTGTGGCAGTGGCGCGTGGAGATCGCTTACCACGAAGGCAACGCCGAGCAGGCGTTGGCGATCCTGCGCCCGGCGCGTGCGGCGCTGAACGGGCACAGCGAGATCGTCGACCGACTGAACACTGCCGCCTATCTGGCGTGGGCTCTTCTGGTCACGGGCGAGCCCCGGGCCGCCTTGCGCGAGACGGCTGCCGCCACCACCCTTCATCGCCGCACCGGTATGGCTTGGCATGCGGGCGCGTACCTGCCCATGCTGTGGTGGCAGCACACCCGCGCGCTGGCCGCCAACGGCGGCGCGGACGAGGCCTGGCTCGCGTTGCGGCAGGCCTACGACCTCCTGATGCAGGGTGTCACCCAGCTGCGCGACGAAGGCCTGCGCCGCAGCGCGCTGAACAAGATCGACACGCACCGCCAGATCGTGCTGGCCTGGCTGCAGCAGGCGGCCGAGCGTGGCCTGCCCGATCACGAGCGCCTGGCGCACCTGCGCCTGCCCAGCGAGCTGGGCGAGCCCTTCGAGCGCCTCGTGGACACGGGCCTGCGCATGAACGAACTGCGCGACGCGGCCGAGCTGCACCAGTTCGTCATCGACGAGCTCACCGAGCTGAGTGGCGCCGAGCGCGTGCTGCTGGTGCTGCAAAGCCGCGATGACCTGCCGGTGGCCACGAAGCAGGTGGTCGGCTCGCCGGTGGTCGATTTGCAGGTGGCCGCCTTGCAGGTGGCCGGCGCGCTGCTGCCGCGCCCCGAGAGCACGCCCGAGGGTCGTGCCGGGTTGCTCCAGGCCATCACGCCCTGGCTGGCCGAGGCCCGCCGCACCCGCACCGTGAGCCTGCGCCACGGCCCGGAGGGCGCTCCGCCCGAACACCAGCGCAGCTGCCTCGTTGCCCCGCTGGTGGTGCAGCGCGAGGTGCTGGGCTACCTGTACGCCGACCTGGACGGTGAGTTCGGCCGCTTCACCGAAGCCGACCGCAACCTGCTGGGCCTGCTGGCCGCGCAGGCTGCGGTGGCGTTCGCCAACGTGCGCTGGGCCGAAAGCCTGGAGGCCCAGGTGGCCGAGCGCACGGTCGAGCTCGAGCAGCGCAGTGCCGAGGCCCGGGAGGCGCGTACCCAGGCCGAAGCCGCCAGGCTTCTCGCAGAAAGCGCCAACGAGGCGAAGAGTGCCTTCCTGGCCACGATGAGCCACGAGATCCGCACGCCGATGAACGCAGTGATCGGCATGAGCGGGCTGCTGCTCGATACGCCGCTCACCGACGAGCAGCGCGATTTCGCCAGCACCATCCGCGACAGCGGCGACTCGCTGCTGACCATCATCAACGACATCCTCGACTTCTCCAAGATCGAAGCCGGCCGCATGGAGATCGAGGCGCACCCGTTCGACCTGCGCGAGTGCGTGGAGTCGGCGCTGGACCTGGTTGCCGGCCGTGCCGCCGAGAAGCGCCTGGACATCGCCTACGTCTTCGAAGGCGACATCCCGAAGGCCATCAGCGGCGACGTGACGCGGCTGCGCCAGGTGCTGCTCAACCTGCTCGCCAACGCGGTGAAGTTCACCGAGGAAGGCGAGGTGGTGCTGAGCGTGCGCCTGCACGGCGAAGAGCAAGGCGACGAGCAGACCGGCGACGGCGCCAGGCTGCGCTTCACAGTGCGCGACACCGGCATCGGCCTGAGCGAAGTGGGCCTGGCGCGCCTGTTCCAGAAGTTCAGCCAGGCCGACAGCGGCACGACGCGCAAGTACGGCGGCACGGGGTTGGGGCTGGCCATCAGCAAGCGGCTGGCCGAACTCATGGGCGGCACCATGTGGGCCGAAAGCGCCGGGCCGGGGCAGGGCAGCAACTTCCACGTCACCATTGCCTGCAAGAGCGCGAGCCTGCCCGAAGGCAGCAAGCGCGAGTTCATCGGCGAGCAGCCCGTGCTGAAGGGCAAGCGCGTGCTGGTGGTCGACGACAACGCGACGAACCGGCGCATCCTGGCGCTTCAGGCCGCCAAGTGGGGCATGGTGGTGCAGGACACCGAGTTCCCGCAAGCGGCGCTGCAGATGCTGGCGCGCGAGGGCTACGACCTGGCGATCGTGGACATGCACATGCCGGGCATGGACGGCGCGATGCTGGCCAATGCCGTCCGCGAAGCCGGCCACGCGCTGCCGCTGGTGTTGTTCTCGTCGCTGGGGCGCAAGGAGGTCGGCGACGGCGTGTTTGCCGCCACCCTGGCCAAGCCGCTGCGCCAGAGCTCGCTGTTCGACACGCTGACGAGCCTGCTCGCGCAAGACGCCCGCAGCGCCGTGGCCAAGGCGCCCGCCGCGCCGGCCAGGCCGCGCCTGGATGCCGGCATGGCCCAGCGGCACCCGTTGCGCATCCTGCTGGCCGAGGACAACGTGGTGAACCAGAAGCTGGCCCTGCGGCTGCTCGGCCAGATGGGCTACCGGGCCGATGTGGCCGGCAACGGCATCGAGGCGATCGAAAGCATCGAGCGGCAGGCCTATGACGTGGTGCTGATGGACGTGCAGATGCCCGAGATGGACGGCTTGGAGGCCACCCGGCGCATTGCGGCCAGGCATGGGCCCGGCCAACGCCCGCGCATCGTCGCCATGACCGCCAACGCAATGCAAGGCGACCGCGAGCAGTGCATGGCCGCGGGCATGGACGACTACGTGACCAAGCCGATCCGGGTCGACGCGCTGGTCGAGGCGCTCATGAACGTGGAGCAACGCCCGTGACACCCGAGCCGCGCGAGACCATCGCCGAGCTCGCCCGCGCCGGCCGGCACGGCGAGGCCGTGCAGGCCGCAACCGAGGCGCTGGCGGCGCTGGCGGCGCCGGCGGCACCACCGGCGCCGGCATCGAGCGCCGCCGAGCTGTTGGCCCTGCTCGCCCTGCGCATCGACAGCCTGCTCGCCCTGCTGGAGCTCGACGACGCCGAAGCCGACGCGCAGGCCATGCTGGCGCTGGCCCGGCGCACGAAATCGACGGCGCACGAGGCCCAGGCGCTCGCCTGCCTGGCCCATGTGCAGACGCGCCACGAGCGCTTCGAGCAGGCGCTGGCGAGCGCCGCAGCCGCCGTGGCCGCCGCGCGCCGCAGCCGCCGGCGCGAGCTGATCGCACTGGCCCTGTTGCGCCAGGCGGCGGCGCGGCTTGCCCACGATGGCGTTGACGTTCTGGCGCCGGCCGACGAAGCCGCGCGCCACTTCGATGCATTGGGCCGGACCGCCTTGCACGGCCAGGCGCTGTGGGTGGGAGCCGTCGCCCGCATGTCGATGGACGATTCCCCCGCGCACCGCGCGGCGATGCAACAGGCCGTCGCCCTGGCCCGCGCCGGCGGCGACCGCGGTGGTGAGAGCCGGGCCATCACGAGCCTCTACCGAAGCGATCCCGACCTCGCGCAGCGCGTGCGCGGCCTGAACCAGGCCCTGCGCCTGGCCCAGGAAGCGGGTGACTTGCCGCAGCAAAGCAGAGCACTGGACAGCCTGGCGGTGACCTACAACCTGCTCGGCCTGCACCGGCGCGCGCTGCGCCTGTCGCAGCAGTCGCTGGTGCTGCGTGAAGCGCAGGCGGGGCCGATGTCCCTGCTCGGCGGGTACTCGTACGTGGCGGCACTGCTGGCCCAGTTGGGCCAACGCGAAGCCTTCGAGGAAACCGTGGCACGCGCCGAGGCGGCCCTGGCCAAGGTGCGGCAGCAACAGCGCATCGGCCCGCAGGAACTGCAGTGGCCCGCACTCTGGCGTGCGCGGGGAGAGCGGTGGCGCAGCCCGGAACAAGGCGCCGCGCTGTGGCGCCGCTGTTGGAGCGTCTCGCGCAAGCTCGGCCCGGCCTGGGCCTGGGCGCGGCCGCTGGACCTGGCGATGCTGGCGCGGGCCGAGTTGCGCGCCGGCCACCACCGCGCCGCGCTGCGCCGCAGCACGCAGGCGGTGCGGGAGCTGCAGGCGCTGCCCGGCCGCGGCGGCGGCACCGTCGAGTCGTGGGCGCATGTCTGGTGGCAGCACACGCGCGCCTTGCAGGCCAGCGGCCGCGACGCCGAGGCCACCGAGGCCATGCACCGCGCCTACACGCTGCTCGTGCAGTCCATCGCGACGCTGGGCGACGAGGGCCTGCGCCGCAGCGCGCTGCACGCGCCCGTCGGGCACGCCGAGCTGCTGCAAGGCTACGTGCAGCGTGCGCGGGCGGCCCGCCTGCCGGCGGCGCGCTACACCGAACACCTGCAAGGCCAGGCCAACCTGCGCGAGAGCATCGAGCGCCTGGTGGACACCGGCCTGCGCCTGAACGAGCAGGCTGACAGCGCCGCGCTGCACACCTTCCTGATCGAGGAGGTGGCCGAACTGCTGGGCGCGCGGCGCGTGCTGCTGGTGCTGGAGGCCGACCAGACCGCCGATGCCCCGCACATCGCCGGCGCCCAGGTGCCCGAAGGCGAGACGCCGCAGGCGCTGCTGCAAGCCATCACGCCCTGGCTGGACGAGGCGCGGCGGACGCACGCCACCACACTGCGCCACGGCCCCGAAGGCGCCGACGAAATCGACCAACGCAGCTGCCTCGTCGCCCCGCTGGTGGCGCAGCGGCAGTTGCTGGGCACCCTCTACGCCGATCTCGAAGGGCTCTTCGGCCGCTTCCACGAAGGCGACCGCGACCTGCTGGCGACCTTGGCCGCGCAGGCTGCGGTGGCGCTCGCGAACCTGCGCACCCAGGAAGGCCTGGAGCGCCAGGTGGCCGAACGCACGGCCGAGGCCCGCAGCGCCCAGGCTGCGGCCGAACAGCGTGCGGCGGAGCTCGCCATCGTCAATGCCGTGCAGCAGGCCCTGGCCGGCGAGCTGAGCATCCAGGGCATCCACGAAGCGGTCGGTGACGCGCTGCGCGACGCCTTCGGCGGCCGCGACGTCGCCATCCGCGCCTTCGATGACGTGCACGGCGTGCAGCATTTCCCGTACGACCTGGAACGGGGCCGCCGGATGCCGGTGGCCCCGCGGCCACTCCAGGGCGTCGCGCGTCACCTGATGACCACCGGGCAGACGCTGCTCGTCAATCGCGACGTCGCGGCTGTTCTTCGCCGCCTGGGCAGCGAGCCGCCCAACGCCACGCCGCGCGCCCTCGTCGTGGTGCCCATGATCAGCGGCGGCAAGGTGCGTGGTGCCCTCGAGCTCAACGACTACGAACGTGAGGATTCCATCAGCAGCGCGGACGTGCGCCTTCTCGAGACCATTGCCGCCAGCGCGGCGGCGGCGCTGGAGAACGCGCGGCTGCTCAACGAGACCAAGGAAGCGCGCGCCGCCGCCGAAACCGCCAACGAAGCCAAGAGCGCCTTCCTGGCGACGATGAGCCACGAGATCCGCACGCCGATGAACGCAGTGATCGGCATGAGCGGGCTGCTGCTCGATACGCCGCTCACCGACGAGCAGCGCGACTTCGCCAGCACGATCCGCGACAGCGGCGACTCGCTGCTGACCATCATCAACGACATCCTCGACTTCTCCAAGATCGAAGCCGGCCGCATGGAGATCGAGGCGCACCCGTTCGACCTGCGCGAGTGCGTGGAGTCGGCGTTGGACCTGGTTGCCGGCCGTGCGGCCGAGAAGCGCCTGGACATCGCCTACGTCTTCGAAGGCGACATCCCGAAGGGCATCGATGGCGACGTGACGCGGCTGCGCCAGGTGCTGCTCAACCTGCTCGCCAACGCGGTGAAGTTCACCGAGGAAGGCGAAGTGGTGCTGAGCGTGCGCCTGCACGGCGAAGAGCAGGGCGACGAGCAGACCGGGGCAGGCTCCAAGCTGCACTTCGCCGTGCGCGACACCGGCATCGGCCTCTCCGAAGCGGGCCTGGCGCGCCTGTTCCAGAAGTTCAGCCAGGCCGACAGCGGCACCACGCGCAAGTACGGCGGCACGGGGTTGGGGCTGGCGATCAGCAAGCTGCTGGCCGAACTCATGGGCGGCGCCATGTGGGCCGAAAGCGCCGGGCCGGGGCGGGGCAGCACCTTCCACTTCACCATCGCCTGCAGGGGCGCGAGCCTGCCCGAAGGCAGCAAGCGCGAATTCATCGGCGAGCAGCCCGTGCTGAAGGGCAAGCGCGTGCTCGTGGTCGACGACAACACGACGAACCGGCGCATCCTGGCGCTGCAGACGGCCAAGTGGGGCATGGTGGTACACGACACCGAGTTCCCGCAAGCTGCGCTGCAGATGCTGGCGCGCGAGCGCTACGACCTGGCGATCGTGGACATGCACATGCCGGGCATGGACGGCGCGATGCTGGCCAAGGCGGTCCGCGAGGCCGGCCACGCGCTGCCGCTGGTGTTGTTCTCGTCGCTGGGGCGCAGGGAGGCCGGCGACGGCGTGTTTGCCGCCACCTTGGCCAAGCCGCTGCGGCAGAGCGCGCTGTTCGACACGTTGATGAGCCTGCTTGCGCAGGACGCCCGCAGCGCGGCGGCCAAGGCGGCGGCCGTGCCGGCCAGGCCGCGCATGGATGCCGGCATGGCCGAACGCCACCCGCTGCGCATCCTGCTCGCCGAGGACAACGTGGTGAACCAGAAGCTGGCGCTGCGCCTGCTGCAGCAGATGGGCTACCGCGCCGACGTGGCCGGCAACGGCATCGAGGCCATCGAGTGCCTGGAGCGCCAGCCCTACGACGTGGTGCTCATGGACGTGCAGATGCCCGAGATGGACGGGCTGGAGGCGAGCCGGCACATCGTGGCGAGGTGGCACGACGCCCCCGCACGACCGCGCATCATCGCCATGACCGCCAATGCCATGCAGGGCGACCGCGAGGCCTGCCTCGCCGCCGGCATGGATGACTACGTGACCAAGCCGATCCGCGTCGAAGCCATGATCGAGGCCCTCGAACAGGCGCCGGCGCGCAAGGGAGACTGACATGCCCGACACCGTTGGCCCCATCGACCGCGCGACCTTCGGCGAACTGCAGGCCACCACGGGCGCCGACTTCGTCGTCGAGCTGGTGGGCACCTTCTTCGAGGAGGCGCCGCAGATGATCGGCGAGCTGCGCGGCGCGCTGGCCGCGGGCGACGCCGACCGATTTCGCCGCGCCGCGCACTCGCTGAAGACCAATGCCTGCACCTTCGGCGCCACGGCGCTGGGGGCGGCGGCCCGCGGGCTGGAGCAGGGCGGCCTGCCAGCCGGCGCGAGCGGCATCGACGCACTGCAGGCGCTCTACGACGAAGCAGCCGCTGCGCTGAAGGAGTTCATTCGTGGCTGAACGCGGCGCCCGGCTTCTCGTGGCCGACGACAACAAGGTCAACCGGCTGCTGCTGGCGCGCAGCCTCACGCTGCAGGGGCACCAGGTGCACAGCGCCGAGAACGGCCGCGTCGCGCTCGATATGCTGCGCGCTGCCGGCTTCGACCTGCTGCTGCTGGACATGGAGATGCCGGAGATGGACGGCTTCCAGGTGCTGGAGCAACTGGCCGCCGACGACCAGCTGCGCGACCTGCCGGTGATCGTGACCAGCTCGCTCGAAGGCATCGACCACGTCGTGCGCTGCATCGAGCTCGGCGCCGACGACTACCTGCACAAGCCCGTCAATCCGGTGCTGCTGAAGGCGCGCATCGGCTCGAGCCTCGAGAAGAAGCGCCTGCGCGACCAGCAGAAGGCATTGGTCGAGCGCTTCGCCACCACGGCCGTGGCGGCCGACCTGCGGCACGGCGGCTTCGCGCTCGGCGGCAAGCGCGTCGAGGCCACGGTGATGTTCTGCGACATCCGCGGCTTCACCTCGATCGTCGAGAGCCAGGGGCCGCAGGAGACCATCGAGTTGCTCAATACCTGGTACACGCTGATGTTCGACGCCATCACCGGCCAGGGCGGCGTCGTGAACCAGATGATCGGCGACGGCCTGATGGCGATCTTCGGCGCGCCGCTGCCGGTGGCCGAGCCGCCGCTGGCCGCGGTGCGCGCGGCGCTGGACATGAAGGAGATGATCGAGCTGCTCAATGTCGAGCGCGCCGGCGAAGGCAAGACAGCGCTGGCCATCGGCATCGGCATCGCCTCCGGGGAGGTGATCGCGGGCTACACCGGCACGCAGGAGCGCGCCACGTACACCTGCGTGGGCGACACGGTGAACCTGGCGGCGCGGCTGGAGGCGCACACCAAGGAGGCCGGAAGCGGACGAGGCATCCTGGTGGATGCGGCCACGCAAGCGGCGCTGGACGGGCGCGTGCGCACCGAAGCGCTCGGTGAGGTGCAGCTCAAGGGCAAGGCGACGCGGGTCGCGGTGCATGCGGTGACGCAGGGCGACGCCTAGGCCTGGCCTGAAGTTCCGCGCCCTCGCAGCCTGGCCCCGGCCAAGCCCTGGCCCAGCCCTGGCCCAGCCCTACCCCTAGCGCTCGATCATCACGATCGTCGACGAGGGCGTGCGCTTCAGCGTGCCCATCGTCAGCAGCGCCGACAGCACGCCCAGCAGCACGCCGATGGCCATGCCGTGGCCGGGGCAGGCGTGCACGCCGAAGAGCTTCTTGTCGCTCGGGTCGAGCGTGCCGCCGAACATCAGCGCCTCGGCGTCCGCGTCGTCCATCAGGCCGTGCAGGCCGAGCATCAGCTTCGGCGGCTCCGGCGCTTCGGGCGCCTTCGTCGTGCCGGGCTTCTCGCGCCAGATCACGCCCGGCACCGGCTCGCGCCGCATCTGCGCCACGAGCGGCGCGCGCAGCACCTTCTGCGCCGCGGCCAGCGTCGGCGCCACGGTGGCACCCTCGGCCAGCAGCAGCGCCTGCAGGTCCCACAGCGTCGTGCCGCCGGAGCGCGACGGCTCGATCCAGTCGCGCACCACCTGCACGAAGTGCTGGTGCGTCGAGGGGCCGAAGCCGAGCATCGTGCCGCCGATCGTCCACACCGTCTCGTCGAAGGCGCCGGGGCGGGCCGGGTCCTTCATCAGCGCGTCGTGGATGAACTTCGTGAGGTAGACGAGCTTGTCGGCCGCGTTCGCCTGCAAGACGGCCTGCAGGTAGCGGCGCACCGCGCTCTGGATGGCCTGGCCGCGCGTCGTGCCCAGGCGCGTCTCGGTGGGTGACGGATGGGCGCCGAAGTTCAGCCGCGCGACGAAGACGAAGTCGCGCGGGCAGTACGCGTCGGGCGCTTCGTCGAGATCGGTGAGCGTGCTGTAGCCCTCCTTCATGAACTGTCCGTCGGGCAGGCCCCACCAGGCGAAGTACAGCCGCGCGACTACCATCTCGCTCAGGCGCACGAGGTCGATCGTCGGTGCCTGGCCCGCCGCCGCCAGGCGCTTGAGCCCACCGTCGAGCAGCGCCGCGGCTGCCGCTCGCGCCGCTTCGAACGCCCTGCCTTCGTCGATGCCGGCGATCGCCTGCTTGATGCCGGACTTCACCGCCAGCCGCTTGTGATCGGGGTCGTCCATGCCGAGGAAGCCCGGGCCGACACTCGCCGCGAAGCGTCGGCCGTAGCCGCACACCGAGTGCCGCGTGCCCGCGTCGTGCAGTGCGGCGAGCACCTTGTCCTTGCGCCCTTCGAGCAGGCCGTAGGCCGTCTGCAGCGTGCCGCCGCAGGCGTTGACGGCGCGCCACAGCTCGTCCTTGTCGTCGCGCCGGCCTTGCAGCATCAGCTTGCGCTCTTCGAACGCGTCGCCCGCGGGCGCATACGGCTCGTGCTTCAGCGGGCAGCTCGCCACCGGCGGCGCCGGGGCGTCGGCCGGCAGGCCCGCCGTGAGCGCCTTGAGGCCGGTGAGCGAAGGCGTGAAGAGATAGAGGCCCCACTCGAGCTGCACGAGCGGCTCGTCGCCGAGGTCGACCGTCACCGCCTGCCCGTCTTCGCCGAGCCACTGCACGAGGCGCGGCGTGCCTTTCTGCGGCACGCCGAGCATCGGGTCGCTGTGCGAGGAGTGCACGCCGGTGCTGTTGCCACCGGCGATCCAGCGCTGGATGATCTCGAACTGCTCGGCGAGGCTGCCGCAGTAGGCCATGAAGAAGAGGCCGCGCTCGGCGCTCGCGTCGGCGAGAGGCCCGCCGCCGAAGCGCGGGCCATACGACATGCCGCGGCGCAGGATGCGCGGCAGCTTCTGCTGTCCCGCGGCCGCGATGGCGGGCGAGCGCGGGTTCGTGCGGCGGATGTGCGCCGAGAACGGGCAGCGCGCGCCAGTCGGGTCGGCGTCGTAGTGGAAGTCGTTGCCCGCGCCCTGCGCCGGGTCGGCGAGCACCGTGCCGTCGTAGCGGCGGCCCATCAGCTTCGCGGCGACGTCCTCGCGCGCCAACGCCTGCTCGGCGGCGCTGCGCTGCGCGTGCAGCGGGTCCCGGCGCTCGGCTGCGCGCGCCAGCATCGCCTGCCAGCGGCCGACATGCTGGCGCAGCTTGCGCACGACGAGGAAGCTGCCGTTGTCCATCAACGCGTCGGCCGTGTCGGGGAAGCGGCCGCGGTCGCGATCGCTCGGATGGCCGAGATAGATCTCGCCCGGCAGCACGCTGTTGTCGTAGGCCTTCGGCGGCGGCGGCGGCGCGGCGCCGGCGAAGTTCGGCGCGGGCTGGCTGAGCCCGTCGGCAAAGCCGAAGTGCTCGGTGACCGTGCCGGCGACGTCCGTGGGCGACGGATAGCTGCGCATCGGCTCGACGGCGAGCACGAGCAGGCCGTCGCGCTCCTTGTCGATGGCGGCGGCGAGCGCCGCGAGCGCCGAGTGCAGCTGGCGCTCGGGCTCGCTCTTCGAAGCGAGCCGGTACTGCACGGCGACGTCCACCGAACCGAGGTCGACCTCGATCTGTGGCGAACTCGCCAGGCGCGGACGCCGCCAATGCTCCGGATGGTTGGTGCGCACGTCGCCCAGCATGCCGGCGCGCGCTTCCATGCCCTCGACGAACTCCTGCGGGAAGCGGTCGATGCGCGAAGGCGGCACGCCGAGCGCGCGCAGGCCGTTGGCGCTGAAGGCGACGTTCCAGTACAGCGTCTCGCCGATCGCCGCCTGCCGCTCGGCCGTGGCCTTGGGCAGCGCGTCGATCCACGCGCGCGCCTTCTGCGCGTTCGTCACACGCAGCAGCAGCAGGCAGCCGTGGGTCACGGCCTCGTAGGGCTTGTGAATGCCGCTCTGGATGTCGGCACCTTCGAACGTGGCCGGCGTGCCGATGGGCGGCTGCTCGCTCGACCTCGGGCGCAGGATCCAATCGACGTGCTCGCGGTGCACCTGCAGCCACGGCTCGCCCCGCTTGCGCTCGAGGAAGGCGCGGAACTCCGGCATCGCGCGCTGCGTGAAGGCGAGGATGCGCACGTCGTCGCGGTCGGCGTTCTTCGGGTGCAGCAGGTGCAGGTCATAGAGGCCCTTGAGCGCGCGCAGGCTGTTCGTCACCACCTCGCGCCTGGCCTCCTCGCTGGCCATGCCCAGGCGCTCGAGCGAGGTGGCGGTGTCGATGGGCGGCTGCAGCGCGAAGCCGGCCACCGCCTGGCGCGCACGTGCCGGGTCGGCCTCTTCGCGCTGCCGGCGCTCCACCGCCTCGGCATAGCGCAGGTCGAGCACCGAGGCCGAGCTCTCGGTGTAGAGGATGCCGGCCGGCACCTCGTGCTCGCGCACCCAGCGGCAATATTCGTCGTAGCTGTGCTGCGTGCTCAGGCGGTAGCCCACCGTGTTGCAGAAGATCGTGTCGAGCAGGTAGCCGAGGTCGCGGTAGATGGCGCGCATGTACGGCTCCCAGCCGCCGTCGAAGACGACGTTGAGGTACAGCCGGTACAGGCCCGCGTCGAGCACGCCGGGCGGCAGCGGGTCCTCACCGCGCGAGCCGACGCGCGGCGGGATCACGGCATAACGGAACGACTGCAGGATGCCCAGGCGCCCCACCGCATCCGGAAATGGAATGCCGAAACGCGAGGTCTCGCGCGAGCCGAGGCGGATGGCCATCAGCGTCTTCAGCAGCGCCTCCAGCCGCCGTGCATAGGTGACCGTGTCGGCACCGGGAATGAACCCCGGCTTCACCGGCGCAACGAGCGCCAGGTTGGCAATGCCGCCGAGCTGCGTGCTCTTGATATCGGGGCGCATGGCTCCTCCTCCGGCTTCTTGGTTGTTGGCTTCTTGCCTGGGGCCGGCGTCGTGCGCCGCGACCCTCGTTCTCCCGCGCGCGATTCGCTCACGCCCGCGGCCTTCGAGCATCATCCCGATTGCGTATGCCGGGAAGGCGTGCGAAGACCCTGGCGTGGCGCGGGGCGCGTGGGGCGCGGTCTCCGGTCGCCGCTCGCGGGGCACCGACTTCTGCCTGCCAGCGTTGCCTCATCAACACCGCTTCGACTTGCAACCCGGGAGGCGACCGCGAATCCTCCCTGCGCCCGCGCCCCCCACACCCCACGCCCTGCCACCACGGTGGCGTGCCACCCCGGTGGTTTGCCACCGCCTGAGCCGCAGGCCGGTGCCGTGACGGCACGCCACGAATCCGCCGGAACGAACAAGGGGCTCTGCCTTTCGGCAGAGCCCCTTCCAGCCAGGAGCGACGGGGAGACGGCTACAGCGCGATCAGACCCGCTCGAACACCGCCGCAATGCCCTGCCCGCCGCCGATGCACATCGTCACCAGCGCATAACGCCCGTTGATGCGCTGCAGCTCATAGAGCGCCTTGGTGGCGATGAAGGCGCCCGAGCAGCCGATGGGGTGGCCGAGCGCGATGGCGCCGCCGTTCGGGTTCGTCTTCTTCGGGTCGAGCTCAAGGGCGCGCGAGACGGCCAGCGCCTGCGCGGCGAAGGCTTCGTTGCTCTCGATGACATCCATCTTGTCCACCGTGAGGCCGGCCTTCTTCAGCGCCATCTTCGAGGCCGGGATCGGGCCCTCGCCCATGATCTCGTTGGGCACGCCGGCCACCGCGTAGCTGACGAGCCGCGCGATCGGCTTGTAGCCGGCCTTGACCGAGAGCTCGGCATCACCGAGCACGAAGAACGCGGCGCCGTCGTTGATGCCGCTGGCGTTGCCGGCCGTGACGGTGCCGTCCTTCTTGAACGCGGGCTTCAGCTTGGCCAGCGACTCCATCGTCGTATTGGCCTTCACGTACTCGTCGGTATCGAAGGTGACCGTGCCCTTCTTCGTCTCCTTGACGATGGGGAAGATCTGGCTCTTGAAGCGGCCCTCGGCGATGGCCGCGGCGGCGCGCTTCTGGCTCTCCACCGCCAGCGCGTCCTGCATCTCGCGCGTGAGGCCCCACTTGGCGGCCAGGTTCTCGGCCGTGATGCCCATGTGGCCGACACCGAAGGGGTCGGTCAGCGTGGCGACCATCATGTCGACGAGCTTGGTGTCGCCCATGCGCGCGCCGCTGCGCATGGCCGGGCTCAGGTAGCCGCCGCGGCTCATGTTCTCGACGCCGCCGCCGACGCCGTAGTCGCAATCGCCGAGCAGGATCTGCTGCGAAGTCGTGACGATCGCCTGCAGGCCCGAGCTGCACAGGCGGTTCAGGCTCATCGCCACGCTGTCCATCGGCAGCCCGGCCTGGATGGAGGCGACGCGCGCCACATAGGGGAAGCGGACCTCGGTCGGGATCGTATTGCCCACCGTCACGTAGTTGATGCTCTTCGGGTCCACGCCGCTGCGCTTGATGGACTCCTTCATCACCACGCCGGCCAGCTCGGCCGGCTCCATGTCTGCCAGGCTGCCGCCGAAGCTGCCGATCGCCGAACGCACCGCGCTCAGCACCACCACGTCACGCTTGCTCATGTCTGCCGTCTCCTGCAAGGGGGTCTGAAAGGGGAGGAAGGAAAGTCAGGGGCTCCGCGCCCCGGGTGTTCTTATGGGAAACCCGAGTAGACAGCCGCCGGCTGGCCGGCAGCTTACACCTGAGCGGCGAGGGGCGTGCGCGGCGGCCGCGCGCCCGGCGAGGACGCGGCGCATGTGCCGGAGATTGGTAGTCGGCAGGATGGACGATGCGCCGCGCACGGCCTAAGCTGGCTGCAAGAGTCGAAAGGCGCCGGGCGGTCAACGCCGAGGCGCCCCAGGGAGGGCCGATGACACGCGACACGGCCACGCGCGCGGCGAGAGCAGAAGCGAACGCTGCGACGCGCGTGATCAAGAAGGTGGCGGCGAGCCAACACGGCCGCCGGCGCTGGGCCGCCAAGTACGGCGGCGCGCTGGTCTGCGTGCCCTTGGGCGCGGAACCGCCGCCGGCAGACCGCCGTGGAACTCATCGTCGACGAAGGCCCATCCTTGGGCAGCGCACGCGTCTGCGAGGTGAATTCGACATCTCCAAAACGGACAGGTCCGCATGTGAAGCTGAGCAAATCGAGAGGTGTCTGCCGATCGACATGTCCAGGCGGTCCAACTCACGTCTAGAGGCGTCAGCAGAACCTACACCCGCAATATGCAGAACCTCGCTCCCCTAGCCGTGCTGCGAACCCGGATTGGCGCCGCAGTTGCAGTGACGGCGACCCTATTCTTGGCGCCGCTGCTCGCCTTCAGCGAGACGACGATCAAAGGCATCATGGACCGCTGGTTGAGCCAGTGCGTCGTGGTGCTTGCTGTAAGTAGCGACGCCACCGGCGCCGCGCTTGTCCGCGTCCACACTTTTGGGGAGATGCCAGAAGCGCTCCCGGTGACAGTCACCGCTCGCGATGCTGTCATTACACGAATCACCCTTCTGAACCATGTCGAGCAGGCCACTGCGGAGGGCGATCCGAACCTGCTTGTACATCCACTTGCCAATCAGCGCTGCCCCGGCGACCTCTGCCCGGACCACCCTATCGCGGCAGAGCGGTTGACCGTCAGAATTCGCCCAGCGACACCAAACTATCTCTTTCAACTGCGGGTCCTCACTCTACCTGTTGCTAAGCCAGAAGACATTGCGGCCTACTCACGGCCACTCCAAGGCGAAAGGCTCACGTGCCGTGTCGAGAGGGCGACGACAGCGAATTACATTGCACGGCAACCGAAGGAAATGCAGATTGCACTACTCTCACTGGGCGTTCTCGTCATGACCCTTGTTCTCGGCGCTCTTCGCCAGAAGCCAAAGGAGGTTGCGCATGAAAGTCAACCGAGTCGCCGCACTCTCAGGCGTAGTGATCGCCATGTGCGGTAGCGCTGCTGCGCAGCAGAAGACTGCGACCCTGCGGATTAGCGTCGAAAAGCTCGCATACGGCGAGGCTGCTCCGAAGCCGTTTCAAGGCGTCGGGGTATTTGACCTGTTCCGAGGGGCTTCAAGACTTGACGGTGCCAAATGCCCCGACAGATCGGGACCTAGTGGCCAGGTAGTTTGCACAATACCGTGCAATGCGAATGACGCCACCGCGATGGTGGTGCGAGTCAAGCCGCCGTCCGATCAAGACGGCTTGGCTGGTTGGGTGACGCCCTCTGTTCGCGACGTCGAGGTGGTCCGATGCGTGGTCAAGCCGGCAACGGTCGCCATGACCTACGAGGACGCGAAAATGGCTCTCAACAAGATGCTCTCAAAGCAGTACTTCGCCGCGGGCGGGGTCGGGAGTGGAAGTGGGTCCGGCAGTGCAGAAGAGATCTGGATCCAACAGATCTCCGGCAACACACCATTGGCAGCCGTGCTTGGCAAGCAAGCGACCACTGCTAGCGGTCGCAAGCTGATCTTCGAGTTGCATGAGCTAGCGACCGAAGCGGCCAGCGCCCCTTCCCTTCAGTCAGCAAACTTGTCAGCCGAAGAGAAGGCACTAGCTGAGTCCTTGGCAAGGTGGCAGGTCCTTGCGAAGAGCGCGCTGCTTCAAGCCCGGCTCCGTCAAGCGCTGTCGGCCGAGCAGCAGGGGCAAATTCTGCTAAGGCCAACTGCGGACTTGGCTCAGTACCGGGCAATCTTGGAGGCGGCCGATGTGTTGCTCACGCAAGGCAATCGATCCGCCTCCCAAATGAGGCTGGCTGACGATGTCAAGGCACTGCGATCGACACCAACAGTCGGCAAGGATGCGGCTGCGGCGGCCAACGTCATTCGCGCCTGGAACTGACGCCTAAAACCCCTCGCTCGAGAGACGACCCCACGAGGCGTGGCGCCCTGTGGCCGCGCAGGGCAGTCGCGGGCTCCATTGTCCTGCGCGGCCACAGGGCGCCACGCCTCGCAGGTCGCCCCAGCTCGAACGTTAGCCGTCACAGCCTGCATTCATCGGACCACTCCCCGTCCTCAGGAGTAGCCACAGTACCCGCCAGGCCCGGTTCTGCGTTCAAATCGGCACCAACCCAAGACAGCTCACAACCCGCGCCAGTGCTTGCTTCCGGCACCTCGACCTCGCTGGGAACCGGACAGTAGTGGTGCCTCACAACCAAGCGCCTGTGACCATACGTCCCCGCAGCCTGGCGTAGTAGTACTCCAAGGCACCGTTCGACATAACAAGCACGGCTATCCCCCTTAGGCCATGGTCACTGCCTCGTTGTCGGTTCAGAACCACAGTTGCAGTGTCCTCGCTTGGCGTCTGTCCCAGCCGAACAAGTGAAAGGTGACGCCCAGGCGCGTCTGTTGCCCAAAAGTTTGCCTGCATCCTAGCTGCCAAGGGCCGTACGGTCTTGAATCGCAGGAGCCCAAGCACTTCGTCACTCCTCGCCGGGCGCCAAGGGCTGACGCCCTTCTGAAACTTGCCGATATACGCTCGCAGCTCCGGGCCGACCTCCAGTGGAGTGGTTTCCCGCCGCCCATATCCATCAAACTCGAATATGCGTTCCCCAAGTAGATCACAAACTAGATAAAGGCCATCCGAGCGCCCAATGCGAACCGAAAGTCCCTCGTATTTGTCTGGGCTTGCGCGGACCTTCCGTGCTGACTCCTTCAGGAACCCTAGTCTCTTTCCCTCAACAAGAATACCAGGCCCTCTAATGTCGTCGTACGTCAGGATGTCTTGGATCCGCTTGTGGAGCTGCTCGTCACGAACTGATGAGTCGACAGCGTTCCAGAACAGCTCGATCATGAAATCCGTCCAGGCCGCATTCAAGCAAGCTCGCTCGCCGTTCAGGAACGCGGCAACAAACAGATACTCCATCATTGAGCGATGCGCGAACTTCAGGTTGCCTTCGCGATCTCGGTTGAGTAGCGAACGACTCCGTAGACGCGACAGGTCTTCGCCTGCTGTGAGGATCCACCTCATTTCGCTTGGCGGGATCCGCTCCGACTGGCGGCGAACTCTGTTCAGGTAGACATCCATTGCGATCCGCTGCGAAAGCTGCAGAAGCGACTTCTGCTCTCTCTCGCTTGCGCGCTCGCGAACAAGCCACTTATGAACGATTCGCGCGTATAGTTCATGGACGTTCGCGACACTCACGCCATCCTCGACGAGATCGGGCAAAGCCGTTAGGAGTAGGGGTCGTACCACTAGTTCGGGTAGCTTGGCTATCAGAGCTCGCGCCTTCGCGCGTCGAGCATGCGCAAACCATGGGAAGCGTCTTGTTAGCCAAGCATTGACCTGTTGCTCGTTGAACGGTGCCAAGTAGACCTTGTATAGGCGATACTCTTTGGCAAGGCCCGCGCCGCGTGGTGAGATCCTTACAATTCCAGTCTCTCTCGGTATCTCTTCATCGCGGGCGAAGAATTGAGTGCGGCACGTCAGTACGACACGATAGAAATCTTGCGCAGCGCTCATTAGCTCACGAGTTCGCTGCGCATGATCCTCCACCGCCTGCGTATCCTCATCAAGGGCATCCAGCAGGAGAACCGTTTCGTTCTTTCGCTCAACAGCGGCGATTTTTTGAACTGCTCCGGGGCGCCCCAGTGGGACAAAAATGACCCGAACGTTCCTGCTGGATTGATACGTCAGTGAAGAGTGGACAAGTTTGTACAAGAGCGAGGTCTTGCCCATTCCAGTATCGGCAAGCACAATCGTGTGTTTATACTTCGAGTTGGCGTCGAGAATGTCTTGCCAGAACTGCTGTATGGGTTGCCGTGTGGGAACGGCTGCTCGTAGATCGTCTTCGCCTGTAGGGTCGATGGCGGTGCAGTCGGGGTCAATATAGTGGCGTAGGGCGAGCATGTATTCGTCGCGCTCAACGTGGGCTAGAGCGAAGCGATCTTCCTCGGCCCTCTGCACTCTCCTTGCACGGCGTTCTGGCTTCCAAGCAAGGTACGCGGCCACAAAGCCAGAAAGAAGCGCTACTGCGGCGATCCATAGTCCGATCTTTGTGCCGGCGTCGCCGATGTAGATGTTGAAGGCATCCCTCAGTGCACCGACGAAGCTCATGTATACCTCTCTCCGCCGAAATCTCAGATGATCGCACTATCGCATCAAGTCGGGACTCCGTGAGGCCTAACCAAAGGCCTGCAAAGGCCTAACCCCTCGCTCGAGAGGCGACCCTCAGAGGCAGGGCGCCTTGGGCCGGGCGGCGCAAAGCTTCGCAAGATTGTCGCCGCCCGGCCCAACGCACCCTGCCTCGCCGCCTCAGCTCGAGCGTTAGGCGTCACCCAAACAGGCATCGCTGCGCGCATGCAGTCGCGACGGAAAGGCAATCAATGAGCGAAAGACTCTCTCTTGAGATCCAGAGTGCCGAAGTGGCCGAGGCGGTCCGTGCCCGCTACACCATGGTCGCTTCTATCCTACGTGCGATGCTGTACGCATCGCACGGCCCGACAGTCGATGCTCTTGGCGGGCCCCCAAAGATCACGCTCGAGCAGTTGGCGCGGATCTACCAAGAAGGCAGTGGTGAGTACGGCATTTGCTTCGAGTACGCACTACACGACAGCATCCGGGCCCGGCACAAGACGATCTACCCGGTCATTGAGGAGGTCTTGCACGACCACTGCCGCATTCGCGGACCGGCAGAGTCCATCCTCTTCGGTCTTGAGAAGGGTGGCAAGCTCAAGATCGTGGAGACTGCAAGAGACAGTCTGACCGACGACGCCCGCGTGTTGGTTGGCAAACAGGGCCAGCCGCCCTACCTGAGGAACCGTCTTGGCGTGCTAGTGTAGTGCGCGTGAAGTTATAGAACTTATCGGCCCCGGCATACTCCAATCGCCCAGGAGGGCGGAGCGATGCGAGTTGCCGAGAAGATCGAACTGGATGCCGCGACTGATCGGGAGTTGCAGTCCCTGTCCAAGC
>JACRPO010000019.1 GCA_016223165.1 Burkholderiales bacterium | reverse complement strand
CCAGGAGATTTCTTCCCTGACAAAAGCGGTTTACAACCAGAAGGCCTTCTTCCCGCACGCGGCATGGCTGGATCAGGGTTGCCCCCATTGTCCAAAATTCCCCACTGCTGCCTCCCGTAGGAGTCTGGGCCGTGTCTCAGTCCCAGTGTGGCTGGTCGTCCTCTCAGACCAGCTACAGATCGAAGGCTTGGTGGGCCTTTACCCCACCAACTACCTAATCTGACATCGGCCGCTCCAATAGCGCGAGGCCTTGCGGTCCCCCGCTTTCACCCGTAGGTCGTATGCGGTATTAATCCGGCTTTCGCCGGGCTATCCCCCACTACTGGGCACGTTCCGATGCGTTACTCACCCGTTCGCCACTCGTCGCCAGGTTGCCCCGCGTTACCGTTCGACTTGCATGTGTAAGGCATGCCGCCAGCGTTCAATCTGAGCCAGGATCAAACTCTTCAGTTCGATCTTGAATTTGCTCAATACGGAATTGAAGTGAACATTAAATTTCACTTACTCTTCCGTGAGCGTTTGTGGATCCGAAGATCCTTGGCACTCGCCTTCAAACGCCCACGCTTATCGGCTGTATGTTGTTAAAGAGCTCGCCTTCCGGCGCCGCTGATTCGTGATCAGCGAAGACCAACATTCTGGCATGTTTTCCAAAGCACTGTCAAGCGCTTGGACTTTCATGCCGCCGCCAGAAGTGGCGGCGCGCTCTGCCTCGCAGAGCGCGACCCCTGCCCGCCCGACCAGGGTCGTTCAAAGCGGAGCCGAGCATGTTAGCACGGAGCACCGCCCCGCCGCGTCCACCCAACCCGCAAGGACCTTCTCCTAGGCGCGCTAGGCGTGCGCGCCCGCGAGGGCTGCCCTTACATCCGCAGCCGGCGAATCCGACGACAGCGCCGCCAACCGAACCGCCTCCAACTGCCGTGTGTCCGCACGCAGGATCCGCTGCTTGATCTCGGCGACGCACGACGGGTGCATCGAGAAGCTCCGCAGCCCGAAGCTGAGCAGCACCTCGGTGAAGGCCGAGTCGCCGGCCATCTCGCCACAAACGCTTACCGGCTTGCCGCGCGCGGTTGCACCAGCGATCACCTGGTGCAGCAAGGTCAGCACGGCCGGGTGCCACGGGTCGTAGAGATGACTCACGGCCTCGTCGGCCCGATCGATGGCCAGCGTGTACTGGATGAGGTCGTTGGTCCCGATCGAGACGAAGTCGAAGTGACGAAAAAACTGTTCGATCATCACCGCCGCCGCCGGCACCTCGACCATCGCCCCGACGCTGACGGCACCGTGCGCCCTGCCCGCGTCCTGAAGCTGCTGGCGAGCTCGCGCAACCGCCTCACGGATCGCCAACATCTCGCTGAGATGCGCCACCATTGGCACCAGGATGCGTACCGGGCCGAAAGCCGCCGCGCGCAGCATGGCCCGCAGCTGCTGTCTGAACATGCCCGGCTCGGCCAGGCTCCACCGGATCGCGCGTAGCCCGAGGGCCGGGTTGAGGCCATGGTCATGCCGCCCTTCTCCGGAACCCGGCCGGTCCAGCGGCTTGTCGGCGCCGACGTCCACCGTCCTGATCGTCACCGGAAGGCCGTGCATCGAGGTCACCACGGCCCGATAGGCCTCGAACTGCTCGTCCTCGTCGGGAAGCGATCCACCCCGGTTCATGAACAGGAATTCGCTGCGGAACAAACCGACGCCGACGGCGCCCGCCTCCAGCGCCGCCACTGCGTCCCCCGGTAGCTCGATGTTGGCCAGCAGTTCGACCACCTGCCCATCCAGCGTCACCGCAGGCGTGTGCCGCAAACGGCTCAGCCGCGCGCGCTCGAGTTCACTCTGCCGCTGGCGGAACCGGTACTCCTCGAGGACGATCGGCGACGGATTGACCACCACCACGCCGGCGTCCCCGTCGATGACCACCCAGTCGTCCTGGCGGATCAGGCGACTCGCTTCACGCGCACCCACCACCGCCGGAATGTCCATGCTGCGCGCGACGATCGCCGTGTGCGAGGTTCGCCCGCCGACATCGGTGACGAAGCCGTTGAAGATACTGCGCTTGAACTGCAGCATGTCGGCCGGCGCCACGTCGGCGGCCACGAGCACCAGCGGATCCTCGCCGGCGAAATCCCGCGCCGCCGTGACGGCAGCCGGCACGGGCATCGAAGCCAGGCCCGCCGGCGCAGGCGTAGCCGGGGTCCGCAACCCCTCGGAAGTGACACGCCCCAACTCGCGCAGCAAGCGCTCGACAACCTGCTCGACGTCGGCCTTGCGCTCCCGCAGGTACGCATCTTCCATCTCGTCGAACTGCCGCGCCAGCACCTCGAGCTGCGCGGAGAGTGCCCACTCCGCGTTGTAGTGACGCTCCTGCACCCACTGCTTGGTGGCGGCGATCACCGTCTCGTCGCGCAGCAGCATCAGATGCACGTCGAGCAGAGCCGAGAGCTCGTGCGGCGCCTCGGGGGGCATGTCCGCCTTGAGTGCCTCGAGCTCCTCGGCCACCGCGTTGCGCGCCACGCGCAGGCGGTCGATCTCCTGCGGCACGAGGTCGGCGCCGATGTAGTAGTGCGCCACGTCGACGCGGCTCGAGGCGACGAGCACCGCGCGACCGATCGCCACGCCGCGCGAGACCTGGATGCCGAAGACCTGGATGCTCATTGCCCGCTCGTCCGAAGAGCGCCGCCTGGCGCACGGGGGGAGGCCGCAGCCGTCGACACCGCCGTCACTCCGCTTCGCCGAAGCGCGCTTCGATCATCTGCCGCAGCGCCTGCATCGCCGGCTGCTCGTCCGGGCCGTCCGTCTCGATCTCTACCTCGGAGCCCAAGCCGGCCGCCAGCATCATCACGCCCATGATGCTCTTGGCGTTCACGCGTCGGCCATTGCGGGTGAGGTGCACCTCGCACTTGAAGCCTCCTGCGAGCTTCGTCAGCTTGGCCGACGCGCGTGCGTGCAGACCCAGCCTATTGCTGATCGTGATGTGAGACTTGATCATGTCCGGGTTTGGGGCCAGGCTGGTTCTGCCGCGGTGTCGGGTTGGCTTGCATCACGCCTTGAACGGCACCAGCCACCGCTCGTTGCGCCAGTTCGTCGAGCGGCAGGTCGGGGTTGCCGAGCGTGCGCCACAGCATCGGCACGTTCACGCCGGCCACCACGCGCGCGCGCGGGGCCCCGGCGGCGGCGCGCTGGCAGGCCGTGCAGGGAGTCGCGCCGAAGGCATCGGTGAGCAGCAGCACGTCGTGATCGGCCAGCGCCTCGAGGCCCTGCCGCACGAGCGATTCGGGCTCAGGATGGTCCGGCGCGATGTCGATGGCCGAAACCAGCGCGGCACGTTCCGGAAAGGCATGCGCCGCCACTGCCCGCAGGGCGCTCGCCAGCGGCGCATGGGCAACGATGAGCAACCTGGACATGTCTGTCGCCGTGAGGGGGCCGATCAGGTCTCGAGCGACGACGACGGTCGGCGCGAAGAGTCCGGATTATCGGCAACGGGAGCCGGCTCCCGCAGCAGCCACAGATAGGACGCCAACGAACACGCTGCGAAGACCCCGAAGGCGACCCGGTACGCCGCTACGTTGCCGGCCCCCAGCGCCAGCGCCGCGTCGACGAGCAAGCCGATGCCCCACTGGGTGGAGAACACGCCGCTGAAGATGACGAGGTTGAAGGCCGACAGCGCGCGCCCGGCCCGCGCCGTCGGAAAGGCCGCGCCCACCGCGGGCTGGCTCACGGACACGAAGCTGCACGCGACGCACCACGCCGCCCAATGCCAGGCGCCCGCTGCGGGCCCGAGCCACAGGTTGCCGAGCAGCACCGCCAGGCAGACCGGCAGCCCCCACCGCATGAGCCGCAGGGCGTCGATGCCGCGCCTCGCAAGGCGCGGCAGGACCATGCCCCAGGTCATGAAGGTGAACAGCATCGCCACGTTGATGGCGAACAGGCCGCGTGCGGCCGCGCCCGCGTCCAGCCCGGCGACTCGCGTCATCCAGGGGCCAGCCCAAAGCGCCTGCACGGCGATCAAGCCACCGTAGATGAAGAAGCCCGCCGGCGCCATGCGCACGAAGAGCCGATGGCGGACGATCTGCCCGTAGGTGCCGCGCTCGGGGCCGGCAGAGCCGCCGGCCGCTGCGGGTGGTGCCGCGTCGCGCGGCACGAACCACGCCACCAAACCCGTGGCCAGCGCCAGCAGGCCGGCCAGGCCCCAGAAGACGCCTCGCCAACCCAAGAGCGGCAGCAGCCACTGCACGGGCAGCGTCGACGCCACCATGCCCAGCGACCCGGTCATCAGCATCCACGAGTTGGCGCGCAGCTGCGCCATCGGGGTGAGCCAGCGGCGGTAGCTCGTCAGCGGCGCCATCAGGCACGCCGACACACCGACGCCGATCAGCATGCGCGACAGCACCAGCGAGCCGAGACCGCCGGCATGGGCAAACGCAATGCAGCCGAGCATGGCCAGCGCCAGCAGCACAAGCAGCGTGCGACGCGGCCCGAAGCGGTCGAGGGCGCGTCCGAGCGGGAGTTGCATCGCCGCGAAACCGAGAAAGAAGGCACCGGCGAGCAGGCCGAGGTGCCCCGCCGTGAGCCCGAGTTCGGCACTGAACACCGGCGCGAGCGTGGCCGTGACCGCGCGCAGCAGGGCCGAGAGGAAGTAGGTAGCGGCAAAGGCGCCGAACAACGCTGCCACGGCTGCGGCCGAGAGGCCCGCCGGTGCAGGCGCTGGCGACCGCCCGTCGTTCATGCCGGTGGCTGTCCCCTCGCCGTGCGGCGGCCGCGTCTCGGCGGTGGCGTCGGCTCGGGGGCTCATGGGCCGGCGCGCAACGAATCGAGAAACGTCGTCGCCGTCGACTCCGACCAGCGCCCCCCCAGCACGGTCGCCTGAAAGACCTGCGTGCCATGCGAGAAGACGACAAACAGCGCACTCGCCGCTGTGCCGTCCTGCTTGCGGCCGCGCACCAGTACCCTGGCCTGCGCTGCGTGCGGCGTCGCGCCACGCACCGCGGCGGGCACGGCCTCGATGACCTGTCCTTGCAGATTCGCACGCGTGCTCTCGCGCAGCGCAAGCAGGGCCGGCCCGACACGCGCCGGCTCCGCCACGTCCGCAGCGGCCAGTGCCCAGGTCACGTCCTCGGCCTTGCAGGCCAGCAACGAGAGCCGCACGGGCTGGCCCGCTAGCGCCACGGTTCGCGTCGAGACGTTGGGCTTGCACGGCAGCATCGCGACGACGGCCGTGCCTGGCGGGCGCACTTCGCGCCAGTCGAGGGCGGGCGAACAAGCGGCGACCGACAGCACCGCCGCCGGTGCGGCCAGTACCGCCGGCAGGGCCCGCGCAACATGGGCGGCCGATCGCCGGGCGGCACATCGCAGGGCAGCCGTCCTGCGCGCGCCCGGCCTTGGCGAGACCACCCTCCGCATCGAGGCATTATCCCGGGCGGGCATGCGCAGCCGCCGACGCACGAGCAGCGCGGCGGCCCGGTCCTGTGCAGCGACGGCGGCCACCTTCTCTCACGCCCCGACAATGCCGCGATGGAAACCCCGCCCGATGCGGCCTCTGCGCCGCCCACCGGCGCGCTTCACGGTGTGCGCGTGCTCGACCTCTCGCGGGTACTGGCCGGCCCGTGGTGCACGCAGACACTGGCCGACCTCGGCGCCGAAGTGATCAAGGTCGAGCGCCCGCGTTCGGCCAGGCATCCCGGCGGTGACGACACGCGCGCCTGGGGACCCCCCTTCCTGAAGGACGTTGCCGGGCACGACACCGCCGAGGCCGCGTACTTTCTCGGCGCAAACCGCAACAAGCGCTCGATCGCCGTCGACATCTCTGCGCCAGCGGGCCAGGCGCTCGTCCGCCGCATGGCCGCCCGCTGCGACGTGCTGGTCGAGAACTACAAGGTCGGCGACATGGCGCGCCACGGGCTCGACGCCGCGACCCTGCTCGCCGGCTGCCCGCGCCTCGTCTACTGCTCCATCACCGGCTACGGCCAGACCGGCCCCTACCGCGAGCGCGCCGGCTACGACTACGCCGTGCAGGGAGCGGGCGGCCTGATGAGCGTGACCGGCGAACGCGACGACCTGCCCGGCGGCGGCCCGCAGAAGGTGGGGGTGGCCGTCGCCGATCTGTTCACGGGCATGTACGCCACGGTCGCCATCCTCGCCGCGCTGCGCCACCGCGACGCCACCGGCCAGGGGCAGGCCATCGACATGGCGCTGCTGGACACGCAGGTTGCGATGCTGGCCAATCTCGGCGCCAACTACCTGGTCACCGGCCAGGCCCCCCGGCGGGCCGGCAACGCGCACCAGAACATCGTGCCCTACCAGGTGTTCGAGGTGGCCGATGGCCACGTCATCCTCGCCGTCGGCAACGACAGCCAGTTCGAGCGCTTCTGCGGCGTCGCCGGCTGCCCCGAACTGGCGCGCGACGCACGTTTCAGCCGCAATGCCGACCGCGTGCGCCATCGCGAGACACTGGTGCCGCTGCTGGCCGAGCGCATGCGCACGCGCCCTCGCGCCGAGTGGCTCTCGGCCCTCGATGCCGCGGGCGTGCCCTGCGGCCCGATCAACGACCTCGCCGATGTCTTTGCCGACCCGCACGTGCGCGCCCGCGGCATGACGCTCACGATGGCGCACCCGCTGCAGCCGGCGCTCGAACTGGTCGCCAGCCCCATGAAGCTCTCGGCCACGCCAGTGACGCTGCGCCACCCGCCGCCACTGCTCGGGCAGCACACCGACGAGGTCCTCGCCGAGTTCGGCCTCGGCGCCGGAGAGATCACCGGCTTGCGCAGTGCCGGGGTGATCGGGTAACTTCGTCAACCTCCCACGCAACTAGGGTGAACCCCGAGGACGTGGGATGGGCACATCCGGTTACACCCAGCACAGTTATCCACAGGAGGGCCACAATGCAGTCACAGCCTGCCCCCTGGCTCGCCGCTGCGTTGCCCACAGGGCTCGACGCCGAAAGTGAAGACACAGCATCCATGGATCTCTCCGACGTCAAAGGCAAGTCGAACGGCTCGCGCCGCGCACCGATGATCGCTGCCGATGCGCACGACCTCGTCGCGCAGCTCGGCAGCGAGGTCGCGACGGTGCTGTCGACGGCGCTCGAACGCGTCACCACCCTGGCCACCACGGGCAAGATCGACCGCGCGTCACTGCGCGCGCTGCGCGAAGAAGTCGACCATGCGCGACGCGCCGCCATCATGGGCCAGCAGGTCAGCCGTCTCGCCGCCGGCCGCGTGCGCGTGGCGCACGAGCGGCTCAATCTGACGAACCTGCTGCGCGAAGCGCTGCGCCAGCGCGGCCGCGAGATCGAGTCGCGCGGCATCGAGGTACGCCAGGTCCTGGCCCCCGCCGAGGTGTCGAGCGACACGACGCTGTCGTTCTCGTTCCTGCAGGCGGTGCTCGACTGGTCGTTCGAGCACGCGGTATCGCGCGTCGACCTGGCGCTGGACGTTCGCAACTGGCCGGCGCGCGCGCGCCTGGTCTGCAGCTTCGCCTTCGAACACCCCGATCGCGTCGACACCAACTTCGCCGCGCTCGAGGCCGAGCGCGGGCACACGGTCGAGACGATGTCGTGGCGGCTGCTGCACCAGACGGCAGCCGTGCTCGGCCTGACGGTGCAGCGCAAGGACGACGGCGGCCGCACGACCCTCACGGTCGAGTTCCCCGAGACGCTGCCGGCGCGCATCGACTCGCTGATATCGAACCACGAGACCGAGCCCGACGAGCCGGGCACGCTGTTCGCCAACTCGCAACCGCTGGCCGGCCGCCACGTGCTCGTGGTGGCGCCGCGGCGCGAGGTGCGCAATACCGTGCGCGAGGCCGTGCGCAGCATGGGCCTGATGGTCGACTATGTCACCTCGCTCGAGGAAGCGGCGCAGTTCTGTCGCGCGAGCATGCCGCACGCCGTCGTCTACGAAGGCACGCTGCGCGGCGAACGCATGGAGCGGCTGCGCTCCGAGTGGCTGGAGGCCGTACCCAATCTCGCCTTCGTGCAGATCGCCGAGCAGGGCAAGGCCTTCGAGCTGCTGCACGAGGCCGGGCGCCAGTTCGCGAGCGTCGGCCGCGACGCCATCGTGCAGCAGTTGCCGGCGGCGCTCAGCTTCGAGTTGTCACGGCTGGTGGGCGACGGTTCCTGAGTTCACGCCGCGGGGCGCGGGTGCACCTCGCGCCACCTGCCGCTCGGCGCCTGACAAGCCCGCCGAGCCCGCCCCTAGAATTCCGCGCGGTTCGTGCCCGTGGCGCAACGCAAACGCCGCCTTTCTCCCCCATGACCCCGCTCCTCGATCGCCGTCGATTCGGCCAGACGCTGATGGCGCTGGCCGGCCCGCTGGCATGCCCGGTCGCGATGCCCGCGCTCCTCGCGGGCTGCGGCCGCCGCGAGCTCGCGCCCGAGGTGGGCTACACCTTGCTCGACGGTCGCCCGATGCAGCTCGCGGCGCTGCGCCGCCGGGTCGTGCTGGTCAACTTCTGGGCCACGAGTTGCGTCACCTGCGTGCAGGAGATGCCCGCCCTCGCCGACACCTGGCGCAGGTTCCGCGGCCGCGGCTTCGAGACGCTCGCCGTGGCCCTGCGGCACGATCCGCCGGCGCTCGTCGCCCGCTTCGCCGAGACACGGGCGCTGCCGTTCGGTGTCGTCATCGACAGCACCGGCGCCGTCGCCAGGGCGTTCGGCGATGTGCGGGTGACGCCCACCACCTTCGTCATCGACCGGCGGGGCGGCATCGCCGCCCGTCTCGAAGGTGCGCCCGACTTCGCCAAGCTGCACCGTCTGCTCGATGACCTGCTCGCCGAGCCGGCCTGAAGGCGAGGGCCTGCGCGGCCTGCGCGCCCCGCGCGGTTGGTGCGCCTTGCGCACCACCGCCCGGCGCCACCCGCTGCGCGCTGCGCGGCAGCGCCGGCCATGATCGGCCGCCTCGCGGGCACGCTCGCCGCCAAGACGCCGCCGCAGGTGCTCGTCGACGTGCAGGGCGTCGGCTACGAAGTGGACGTGCCGATGAGCACTTTCTACAACCTGCCCGCGCTCGGCGAGAAGGTGCTGCTGCTGACGCACTTCGTCGTGCGCGAGGATGCGCAGCTGCTCTTCGGGTTTCTCACCGCAGCCGAGCGCGCCACCTTTCGCGAACTCACGCGCATCAGCGGTGTCGGCCCGCGCACGGCGCTGGCCATCCTTTCGGGCCTGTCGGTCACCGAGCTCGCGCAGGCGGTCGCGCTGCAGGACGGCGGCCGGCTCGTCAAGGTGCCCGGCATCGGCAAGAAGACGGCCGAGCGGCTGCTGCTCGAGCTGAAGGGCCGGCTCGGACCGGAGCTCGCGCCTTCGACCACGACCCCACTCGACGACGCGCAGGCCGACATCGCGCAGGCGCTGCTCGCGCTCGGCTACAACGAGCGCGAGGCGCAGGCTGCCCTGAAGGCGCTGCCGCCCGGCGTCGGCGTCAGCGAGGGCATCAAGCTGGCGCTGAAGGCCCTGACGCGCTGACCCGCGCTGACCCGCCCGGGCCCGCCTCGCCTCAGGCCGGCCGCAACGGCAGCACGCTCGGGAACTCGCGCCGCAAGGCCCGCCAAACCGCCTCGGCGGTGAGCGGCATCTGCACGCGCTCGGCCTCGCGCCCGAGGCCGTTGGCAGCCAGCGCATCGACCACGGCGTTCACCACCGCCGGCGTGGCGCCGATCGTGCCCAGCTCGCCGACCCCCTTGGCGCCCAGCACGTTGGTCAGGCAGGGCACCGATTCGTCGAATTCGGTCTTGAAGGCGCGGAAGCCATCGACGCGCGGCAACGCGTAGTCCATGAAGCTCGCCGAGAGCAGCTGGCCGCTGCCGGCGTCGTAGCTCACGCGCTCGCTGAGCGCCTGGCCGATACCCTGCACCGCGCCGCCTTCCACCTGGCCGCGCACGATGACCGGGCTGATGACGCGCCCGATGTCGTTCACCGAGGCATAGGCCACCACCTCAACGGCGCCGGTCGCGGCGTCGACTTCCACCTCGCAGACATGGCAGCCGTTCGGCCAGCTCGGGCCGCCCGCCTTGGCGGTGCCACTGACGACGATGCGGGCCCCGGGCTGGCGCGCGGCCAGCTCGAACAGGCCGATGCCGAGGTCGGTGCCGGCGACGCTGAAGCGCCCCTCGCGGTACTCGATGTCCGACGGCGAGGCCTCGAGCGCCTCGCCGGCCAGCTTCTTCGATTCGTCGACACAGCGCACGCTCGCCACCTGCACCGCGGAGCCGCCGGTGAAGAGCGAGCGGCTGCCGGCACTGCCGAAGCCGTTGGCACGGTCGGTGTCGCCCTGCAAGACGCGGATGCGTTCGAGCGGCACGCCGAAGACGTCGTGCGCCAGCTGCACGTAGCTCGTGGCGATGCCCTGCCCCATCGCCATCGTCGCCGACGACAGCTCGATGAAGCCTTCGGCCGTGACGTCCACGCGCACGTCCTCGTCGAGCGCCAGGCCGCCGGTCCATTCCAGGAACGTGGCGATGCCGCGCCCGCGCAGCCTGCCGCGCGCGCGCGCCTCGGCGCGGCGGGCCTCGAAACCGGCCCAGTCGGCGAGCACGAGGCCGCGGTCGAGGATCTTCTCGAAGCGGCCGCTGTCGTAGACCTGCGCCAGCGCATTCGTGTACGGCATCTGTTCCGGGCGCACCATGTTGCGCCGGCGCAGCTCGGCCGGGTCGACGCCCATCTCGCGCGCCGCGGCATCCATCAGCCGCTCGATGAGGTAGATGGACTCCGGCCGGCCGGCGCCCCGGTAGGCGCCGGTGGCCATCTGGTGCGTGAGCACGGCGCTGAGCTGCAGGCTGACGAGCGGCACGTCGTAGATGCTGGTGATCACCCACGGCCCGATGAGCAGCGGAATGACCACCGACACCGCCGCCGGGCAGGCGCCCACATTGGCCCAGGTGCGCACGCGCAGGGCGAGCACGCGGCCGGCGGCATCGAGCGCCAGTTCGGCATGGCTCACCGCATCGCGGCCGTGCGCAGCGCTCGTGAACTCCTCCAGCCGCTCGGCCTGCCACTTCACCGGCCGGCCGGTGACGAGCGCCGCCCAGCCGACGACGAGGTCCTCGGGATAGATGCCCGTCTTCATGCCGAAGCCGCCGCCGACGTCGCCCACGAGCACGCGCACGGTCTCTTCCGTGCGGCCCGGCAGCCCCGCGGCGAGCCCGTCGCGCACGCCGGTGGGCATCTGGCTGGACAGCCGCATCGTCAGGCGGTCGTTCTCCATGTACGCCAGCACGCTGCGCGGCTCCATCGGGCTCGGCGCGAGGCGCTGGTTGTCGAGCTCCAGGCTCACCCGGTGCGCTGCCTTGCCGAAGGCGGCCTCGGTGGCAGCGGCGTCGCCGTAGCGCGCCTCGGCCAGCACGTTGCCCGGAGCCTCTGGCCACACCTCGGGCGCACCGGGCGCGAGCGCCGCCGCGAGGCTCGCGACCACCGGCAGCTCTTCGTAATCGACCATGATGGCCGCGACCGCGGCGCGTGCCGCCTCGCGCGACTCGGCCACCACCGCGGCCACCGGCTCGCCGACGAAGCGAACGACATCCACCGCCAGCGGCTGCTTGGGCGGCGCACTCGCCACCTGGCCGTCCGGCCGCTTGAAGGCGGGCGGCAGCTCGATCGGCTGCACGCCGGCCGCCTTCAGGTCGGCACCGGTGAAGACCTTGACCACACCCGGCAGCGCCTGCGCCGCGGCGGTATCGATGCCGACGATGCGCGCATGCGCGCGATCGCTGCGCAGGAAGGCGAGCCAGGTCTGGCCGGGCAGGCTCACGTCGTCGGCGAACCGGCCCTGGCCCTGCACGAGCACCGGGTCCTCGACACGGCGCACGGCGCGGCCGCTGCCGAAGCGGGCGGCGGGCGGGGAGCTTGCGGGGAGCGCGCTCATCATGCCGCTCCCGCCATCGTGCGCGCGGCCTTCTGCACCGCAGCGACGATGTTGACGTAGCCCGTGCAGCGGCACAGGTTGCCCTCGAGCGCGTCGACGATCTCGGCCTCGTTCGGGCGCGGGTTGTGCTCGAGCAGCGCCACCGTGCTCATCACCATGCCCGGCGTGCAGTAGCCACACTGCAGGCCGTGGCACTCGACGAAGGCATCCTGCACCGGGTGCAGGCGCCCATCGACGGCCAGGCCCTCCACCGTCGTCACCTCGCGGCCGGCCGCCTGCAGCGCGAGCTGGCAGCAGCTCTTCACCGCGAGACCGTCGACGAGCACGGTGCAACAGCCGCACTGACCGGTATCGCAGCCGATGTGCGTGCCGGTCAGGCCGAGTTGCTGGCGGAGCAGGTCGACGAGCAGCGTCGACGTCTCGACCTCCGCGTTGACCGGGCGGCCGTTGAGCCTGAGCGAAAGGGTCGGCATGGTCGGATCATCCTTCTCGGTGAATCAGGTCGGCGTTCAAGTCGGCGCTCATGCCGACGTGCGGTGCCACCGCATTGTCGGCATTGTTACGGCACCTTCGGCCGCAGCGCGAGGGCGACGAGCGCCGTCGCTGCGCCGGCCAGCGCGCCGCTGGCGTGGGCAATCGGCGCGACCGCGATGTCCCAGGCGCGCGCCGAGGCGAGTGGCCCCGCCCAGGGCTCTTCGAGCAGCACCTTGAGCACGAGGCCCGCGGCGATGCCGGCGCCGACGCGGCGCGCGCGGCGATCCGCGCGCCCGGCCAGCAGCCAGGCGGCGGCAATTGCCACGGCCGCATGCAGCACCCCCGAGGCGCCGCCGTAGTGCGCCAGCGCCGGCTCGATCCACAGGCCGGCGTGCGCCAGCGGCCAGGCCAGCGCCAGCGCCACGGCAGCGCGCGCCGGCAGGCGGGCCGCCACGCCGAGCAGCGCGACGACGGCCGTGCCGGCGAGGTTGGCACCGAGGTGCCAGCCGCTCCAGTGCACCCAGGCCGCGGTGACCAGCCGCCAGGGCTGCGCGGCGGCGCGCGCGGGCTGCCAGTCCAGCAGCGCCGCCGGCGCCCACCAGGCGAGCAGCGAGCCGCCGCCGAGCGCCAGGCACACGGCCAGCCAAGACCGCGCCGGGATGTGGGTGGCCGACGGCGGTGGCGCCGGTGGCGCCAGTGACCCAGGCGCGGGCGCGCTCAACCGAACACCGCCCGCCACAGCGCCAGCCCGGCCTCGCGGTGGGCGGCCACCGCATCGGGTTCCACGTGCGTCGGCTGCTCGTCCAGGCGCGCCCGGTGCTGCATGCGTCGCAGCTCGCGGTAGGCGTCGGCGGCGGCGGTGCCCACGCCCGCGGGCAGCAGGCCGGCGGCCTCGGCACGGTGCAGCAGTGCGATGTTGCCGGCGTTGTCGAGCAGCTCGGCATGCGCGCCGCCCTCCTTGCCCGAGTGCGCGAGCACGAGGAACTGCACGGCGAACTCGATGTCCATCATCGCGCCCGGGCTGTGCTTGACCTCGAAGCGGCCGGCCGGCACCGGGTGGGCCGCGCGCACGCGCTCGCGCATCGCGCACACCTCCTCGCGCAGCTTGTGCCTGTCGCGCGCGGCGGTCAGCACGGCGCGGCGCGTGGCCTCGAAGCGCGCCGCCACCGCCGGCGGACCGGCCGCGAAACGCGCCCGCGTCAGCGCCTGGTGCTCCCAGGTCCAGGCGGTGTTGCTGCCACGCCCGACCTGGTAGCGCTCGTAGGCATCGGCGGTGGTGACGAGCAGCCCCGAGCTGCCGTTCGGCCGCAGCGCCGTATCGATGTCGAAGAGCTCGCCGGCCGCCGTGCGCAGCGTCAGCCAGGTGATGACCTTGCGCACGAAGGCGCCGTAGACCTCCTGCGCGCGCTGCTTGTCGGGCTCGTCGGCGTCGTCGTAGAGGAAGACGACGTCGAGGTCGCTGCCGTAGCCGAGCTCCTTGCCGCCCAGCTTGCCGTAGGCGATGACGGCGAGCGCGCAGGTCTCGCGGTGGCGTTTGGCGAAGCGTGTCCAGGCCCAGCGCAGCACGGTGGCCAGGATGGCATCGGCCAGCGCCGAGAGGTCGTCGGCCACCTGCTCCACCGAGAGCCGGCCCTCGACATCGCGCACCAGCGTGCGGAAGACCTCGGCATGGTGTGCGTGGCGCAGCGTATCGAGCAGCTTGTCTTCGTTGTCCTCGCCGCTGCGCTGCCAGGCGGCGCGCCGGTCTTCGAGCTCGGCCTCGAAGGCGGCGCGGTCGAAGCGGTCCTGCAACTGGCGTTCGTCGGCGAGCTCGTCGATGACGCCCGGGTGGCGCATCAGGTAGCGCATCGGCCAGCGCGCCAGGCCGAGCAGGCGCAGCAGGCGCCGCAGCACGGCCGGCCGCTCGACGAGCAGCGCGAGGTAGCTCTCGCGGCGCAGCAGCGGCTCCACCCAGTCGAGGAAATGCACCGCCGCCGCCTCGCCGCACCAGCCCTCGTGCACCGCCTTGCCGGCGCGCTGCACAAGCCGGCCCAGGCGCAGGCGGCTCTCGTCGCGCTGCGCGCGCACGCGCGGATTGGCGGCGAAAGTCGCCACGCGCGCGGCGAGCGCCCCTTCGCCGAGCAGGAGCAGTTGTTCGCCGAGCTCAGGGCTGTCGATGGCCAGGGCAGCCACGCCGCAGCCCTTGCAGGACGTGCCGCCGCCGCCCTTGTCGCCACTCCCGCCATGGCGCCCGCCGGGCGCCGACTGGCCGTCGCGCAGCAGCGCGTCGAACTCGGCGGCCACGAACTCGCGCACCTCGCCCAGGCGGGCCAGCAGCTCGCAGCTCTCGCGCCCGCAGGCGAGGCCGAGGCTGCGCGCGATCCACGCGAGGTCGGCGTCGTCGGTGGGCAGCAGGTGGGTCTGCTGGTCATCGAGGTACTGGATGCGGTGCTCGAGCTGGCGCAGGAACTGGTACGCCTCGGACAGGCGCTGCGCCGTCTCGGGCCGCATCAGGCCGCGCGCCACCACGCGCGTCAGGCCGCGCAGCGTGCGCCGCGTGCGGATCTCGGGAAACTGGCCGCCGCGCACGACGAGCAGAAGCTGCACGATGAACTCGATCTCGCGGATGCCGCCGCGCGACAGCTTCACGTCGTTGGCGCGCTCCGGCCGGCCGGCGGCGCGGCGCTGTGCCTCGTCGCGGATCTTGCGGTGCAGCTGTCGCAGGCCCTCGAAGACGCCGTAGTCGAGGTAGCGCCGGTAGACGAAGGGCGTGACGAGCGCGCGCAGCGCCAGCGCGCGGCCGCCCTGCACCGAGGCGCGCGGCGCGACGACGCGGCTCTTCAGCCACGCGAAGCGCTCCCACTCGCGCCCCTGCACCTGGAAGTACTCCTCCAGCATGGCCAGGCTCACCACCGGCGGGCCGGAGTTGCCGTTCGGGCGCAGCGCCAGGTCGACGCGGAAGACGAAGCCCTCGTCGGTGACGTCGCCCATGAGCGCGTAGAGCCGCCTGGCGACGAAGCTGAAGTACTCGTGGAACGACACCGGCCGCGCCCCGGCGCCGGCCGGCGAAGTGAGGCAGCCCTGGCCCTCGTCCTCGTAGACGTAGACGAGGTCGATGTCCGAGGAGACATTGAGCTCGCGCGCACCGAGCTTGCCCATGCCGACGATCCAGAACTCGACGCGCCGGCCGGCGCCGTCGAGCGGCGCCCCGTGCCGCGCGTCGGCCTCGGCGAGTGCGCAGGCAAGCGACAGCTCGAGCGTCACCTCGGCCAGGTCGGTCATGGCGCCGGTGACTTCGTCGAGCGTGGCGCGCTGCGCCACGTCGAGCGTCGCCAGGCGCTCGATCACCAGCTGGCGCGCCACGCGCAGCGCCGCCGGCAGCGCGCGGCCGCGCTCCTGCAGCGCCGCCACCAGCGCCAGCATCGCCGGCGGTCCGGGCACGCCCGGGGCCAGCAGTGGCAGCTCGGCGGCAAAGCGCCGACGCACGCGCTGCACGAAGCGGCTGTGCTCGGGGCCGGCGACGGCGGCGACACTCGCTGCGACACCGGCGGTCGCGATCGCGGCCACCCCTGCGGTGGCCCGCCCAGCGCCCTCTACGGCGCCCAACCCGCCCTGTGCGGGCCCGGCCTCGGCCGGCTGCAACGGCATCGACGTTCCTCCGCTCCCTGCGTCCCTGGGCTCGGTCCTGCCGGCCCTTGGCATTCGAAGACCCGCGAGGCTATCGCGTTGGCGATTCCTGCGCGGCGCGAGGGTAGACCAGATAAACCCGTGCGAGCGGCGCCCATGCGCTTGGCCGGGTGGCCACGCGGGTCATTGCCGGCATGCCTCGACAGGAGCTCCTGGGCGCGCACGTCGGCGCGCGCCGGATCGCGTGCTGGCTCCGTGCAAACCCGCACCCTTCGCCGAGCGATGGCCGCCGGACGGCGGCGCCGCGACCGAGCGGCAGCCGTGCGGCGACCGAGCGAAGAGCGAGCCGATGACCGGGCGCACGACGTCGGCCGCGACTGCGCACAGAATCGCGCATGTCGATCAAGATCGCTGCGCTGCAGATGGTGTCGACGCCCGACGTGGGCCGCAACCTCGACGCCGCCGCGGCGTTGATCGCCGACGCCGCCGCCGCCGGCGCGGCGCTGGTGGCGCTGCCGGAGTACTTCTGCCTGCTCGGCCGGCGCGACACCGACAAGCTCGCCATCGCCGAGGCGCCGGGCCGCGGGCCGATCCAGGAGTTCCTCGCCGCGGCCGCGCGCCGGCACGGCCTCTTCATCCTCGGCGGCACGCTGCCCGTCAGCGCAGCCTTGCCCGCGCGGCCGGGCGCCGGCGAACCCGCGCCCGCCGGCGCGCGCGTGCTCAACCGGTCCTGCCTCTACACACCGGCCGGCACCGTGGCGGCGCACTACGACAAGGTGCACCTCTTCGCCTTCGACAACGGCCGCGAGAGCTACGACGAGGGCCGCACGCTCGCCGCCGGCAGCGAGCCGGTGGCGGCAGACCTGGAGCTGCCGGCCTGGGGCGCGGCACCGCTGCGCCTGGGCCTGTCGGTGTGCTACGACCTGCGCTTCCCGGAGCTCTACCGGGCGCTCATGCGGCCGCCGTGCGACGTCATCGCCGTGCCCTCGGCCTTCACGCACACCACGGGCCTCGCGCACTGGGAGGTGCTGCTGCGCGCCCGCGCCATCGAGAACCAGTGCTACGTGCTCGCGGCGGCGCAAGGCGGCACGCACGAGAACGGGCGGCGCACCTTCGGCCACAGCCTGATCGTCGACCCCTGGGGCGAAGTGCTCGCCTGCCGCGAAGAGGGCACCGGCGTGGTGCTCGCCGAGATCGACCCGCAGCGCCTGGCGCATGTGCGCCGGCAGCTGCCGGCGCTGCAGCATCGCCGCGTCGGTTGAGCCGCGTCGCCTGCCGCGCCGGCCCGCGCCCCGTGCAGCCCCGAGCGTCCACGGCCACTGTCGCGACGGCGCCCTGCGGCGCTTCGCCCGCCGCCGATCCGGCCGACCCCGGCGAGCCCGAAGCCGCAGCGTCGCAGACTCGCAGCGAAGTGCGCTGGCGTGCCCTCGTCGCGCCGTACCGCCGCAGCGACGACCGCGTCGCCACCCGGCAGCTGCTCACCACCGTGCCGCCCTATCTCGGCCTGCTGGCGGTGATGTACGTGTCGCTGGCCGGCCCCTACGCGCTGACGCTGGCGCTCGCCGTGCCGGCGGCCGCTTTCCTGGCGCGCACCTTCGTGCTCTTCCACGACTGCGGGCACGACTCGCTGTTCTCGCGCCGCCGCGTCAACGATGCCGTCGGCCTCGCGCTCAGCCTGCTGGTGTGGGAGGCCTTCCACTACTGGCGGCACATCCACGCCGTGCACCACGCCACCTCGTCGCACCTGGACCGCCGCGGCACCGGCGACTACGACACGTTGACGGTGCGCGAGTACCTCGCGCTGCCGCCCGGCAGGCGCTTCGCCTACCGCGTCTCGCGCCACCCGCTCTTCCTGTTCCTCGTGCTGCCCTGCTTCAAGTTCACGCTCTACAACCGCCTGCGCCTGCGCCCGGCGCCGCAGCCCGCCTGGCGCAGCGTGCCGCTCACCAACCTCGCGCTGCTGGCCGTGCACGGCATGGCGATGGTGCTGCTCGGCTGGCGCGAGGTGCTGCAGGTGATGCTGCCGGTGTTCTGGCTAGCCAGCCTGATCGGGCTGTGGCTCTTCTACGTGCAACACCAGTTCGAGCAGGCCTGGTGGGCGCGGCAGGGAGCCTGGAGCACGCACGCGGCGGCCCTGCGGGGCAGCTCGTTCTACAGGCTGCCGGCCCTCCTGAACTGGTTCACGGCCAGCATCGGCTACCACCACATCCACCACCTCTCGCCGCGCATCCCCAACTACCGGCTCGCGTCGTGCCACCGCGAGCAGGCGCTGCTGCAGGCGGCACCGACGCTGACGCTGCGGCAAAGCCTGCGCTCGCTGCGCTGCCACCTCTGGGACGAGGAGCAGGGGCGCATGGTGGCCTTCGCGTCGCTGGCGCCGACCGCGCAGGCGGCGGCACGTTGAACGGCGTGCGCCCCGAGGAGGCTGCGACCGCGAGTGCAGTCATGCCAACGCGCGCGGTGAGCGCCTTCGGTACAGTCGCGCCCCCATGAAGGCCGATGACGTCCACGGCGCAGAAGCCGGCGCGCGCACGAGCAGCGGCACCGCTTTCGCCGCCGGCACGCCGCAAGCGGGTGCAGCCAAGGCCCTGCTGGCCGCGACGCCGGTCTTCCAGAAGTTCGACGCCGCCGACCTGGTGGCGCTGATCGAGCGCTCGAGCGGCCTGCAGTTCATCCGCCACGCCGACGGCGCCGACATCGTGCGCGAGGGCGAACCGGCCTCGCGCCTGCTTGTCATCCGCGAGGGCTCGGCGCGCGTGCTCAAGCGCAGCGAGGGCGGCGGCGAGCATGAGGTGAACCGGCTCGGCACCGGCGACTGCATCGGCGAGCTCGCGCTCATCGACCCGGCGCCGCGTTCGGCCACCGTGCGCGCCGACGGCCCCGTGGAGGTGCTGGCGATCCCGATCGCCGACCTGCTCGCGCTGGCCGCCGAACGCCCGCGCTTCGCGCTCGGCCTGCTCGGCATGGCCCGCCTCGTCGCCGAGCGCCTGCGCAACTCCACGGCCACGGTGGTGCAGCAGCTCGAACGCGCCCTGGAGGAGGAGCGCACGCGCAGCGCGATGGGCAAGTTCACCTTCATGCTCATCGTCACCTACTCCCTGTACACCTGGGTGCTGGGCACGGCGACGCAGGTCAAGCAGGCGCTCGGCCGCAGCGAGCTCGTCACGCTGCCCGCGGTGGTGGTCACGGTGACGATGCTGTTCTGGTTCATGCGCTCGTCGGGCTATCCGGCGGCCTTCTTCGGCCTCACGCTCAAGCGCGTCGGCCGGCACGTGCTGGAGGCGCTGGCGCTGACGCTGCCGCTGATGGCGGTGGCCGTGGCGCTGAAGTGGTGGCTCGTGCACAACGTGCCGTCGATGGCCGGCCAGCCGCTCATCCAGCTGGGCTCGCCACCGGCGCCGGGCCTCGCGGCCAGCACCTTCAACCCCTGGCTCGCCGTCGCCTACGTGATCTTCGTGCCGCTGCAGGAGCTCATCTACCGCGGCGGGCTGCAAGGCGCGCTCGAGCACTTCCTGACCGGGCCGTGGCGGCGCGCGCTGGCCATCATCGGCTCCAACATCATCTTCTCGGCCGCGCACCTGTACATCTCGCCGGGGCTCTCGGTCAGCGCCTTCGTCGCCGGGCTCTTCTGGGGCTGGCTCTATGCGCGCCAGCGGGGCCTCGTCGGCGTGTCGCTGTCACATGCGCTGCTGGGCTTCTGGGCCTTCGAAATCGTCGACCTGGGTGTGCTGGAGTGAAGCTGGCGGGGCGCGACGCCGGTCCATGTCGAGGTCGTGGCATGTCGGGGTCGTGGCGTGTCGAGGTCGTGGCTCGTGGCGCGCCGAGGTCGTGGCGCGCCGAGGCCGCCGGGTGGTCGGCTCTGCTCGTGTCCTTGTATGTTCTTGTCCGTGCCAAGGACATATCGTTCTCGTAGTGGTGGTGGTCGCGGCCTGTGGGCAAGTGGGCAGAGGTCGGCGGCGGTGGGCAACGCGCAGCGTTGTCCACGGGCGCCGGCCGCTCGGCGAAGCCGACTGTCCACTTGTCCACAGGCCCCCGGCGGCCCCATCGAATTTCGCGGTCCGTGCGCCAAACCTGTTTGTCCTCGGAGTTCCAAGCTCGTGAAAGAGCGCTT
>JACRPO010000020.1 GCA_016223165.1 Burkholderiales bacterium | reverse complement strand
TGTTCGCGCGTGAGCTGCGACAGGTCCGTGCCCTTGGGCAGGTACTGCCGGATCAGACCATTGGCGTTCTCGTTGCTGCCGCGCTGCCAGGGGCTGTAGGCATCGCAGAAGTAGATCTCGATGCCCAACCCCTCGGCCAACTGCTCATGCAGCGCCATCTCCGTGCCACGGTCGTAGGTCAGACTGATGCGCAGCCGCGGCGGTACACCACTCAGCGCCTGCATGAAACCCGCCAATGTGCCTCGCGCGCCGCCATCATCGAGCTTGACCAGCTTGACCAGCCGCGAGATGCGCTCCACCAGCGTGCCGATCGCCGACTGGCCGCGGGCGCCCTTGACGTGATCTCCCTCCCAATGCCCGGGCTCGCTGCGGTCTTCCACATGCGCCGGGCGCAAGGAGATGGGCGTGATGTTCTGCAGCCCCGTGAAGCGCTGCTTGCCGCGCGAGCGCCGGCGCCGCCCGGCGCGGCTTTGCCGCAGCAGCTTGATCAGCTCGGTCCGTGCCGGCGAGCGCGCCATCTCGTAGATGGCGCGGTAGATCGTCTCGTGACTGACATAGGTGGGGCTGGCCAACAGCGGCCCGCGCAGAGGGTCCAACGCACGCAGCCGTCCGGCGATCTGCTGCGGCGACCAGTCCAACCGCAGCCCCAGCATGACCCGGCGCCACGCCGGCGCACTCAGATCGTCGCCGAGCTTGCGCCGCTGGCGCCCGGCGTCGCGCCTGCAACCAGCGTAGTGCCGCATCCCAAACTCGGCCGAATAGTGGCCCATCGCAGGCCACCAGCCTCGCTGGCACTCGCGCCACACCGTAGTGCGGCTACGGCCCAGATAGTCGGCGATCGCCTTGCAGCTTACGCCCGCGCGATGAAAGACCTCGATGTGGACCCGCTCGGTCTCGGACAGATGAGAGTATTGATTTGCCATGCTGCAACACCATGTGGGAACATGGCGTTGCACTTCAATTCTGAGACCGGGGTTATGAATAACAGTCGCGCTAAATGGAACTTGCAGGGGCTTGGTGCCTCCCCTTCGGCACCGCTGATGGCCCAAAGCGACACCGTCTACCGCGATCGATTTCAGCGGCATATTGGTCGGGATGGGCACGTCCTTGCCAGCCACTTCTGCTGTCGTCTGGCAGCGCGGCGTTGGCGAGTCATCGAGGCGGATCGAGCACGAGGCAGAGGCCGCGGCAATGCTGTTTCGTCCCATCGCCGGGCGCGGCTCCTTTCCGCCTTGCGCGGCGTCGTCGGGCCCGACATGGGCATCTCCATGGGGAATGCGGGCGAATCACCCGCACTACCTGAAGTTCCTGCTCCTGGAAGCCAACCCTTGCAGCAATTCGGAATGATCCAGCAGCTTGCGCGCAACCAGGTGCCGCACCTCCCCCTCGCGCTGCCAGATGCCGTAGACGGTGAGCAGCGTGCTCGCCAGCAGCGGCTTGCGCTGCGCCTCGGCCACGGCGGGCCAGACGATGATGTTGACGGCGCCGGTTTCGTCTTCGAGCGTCACGAAGACCACGCCCTTGGCGGTTTCGGGGCGCTGGCGGTGCGTGACGATGCCGCTGGCACGCGCCAGGCGGCCGTTCGGGAAGTTGCGCAGCTCGGCGGCGGTCTGCACCTTGAAGGCCGAGAGTTGTTCGCGCAGCAAGGCCACCGGGTGCTGCGCCAGGCTGAGGCCCGTGGCGCGGTAGTCGGCGAGCACGGTGTCGGCGACGTCGGGGGCCGCGAGCACCGCCGCGGCCTCGTGCGTGCGCGTCTGCGCGAGCATCGGCGTGGCGCGCGTGTCGATGCCCGCAGCCGACCATGCGGCCTGGTGGCGGTGGCCGGTGAGCGGTTTCAAGGCATCGGCTTGCGCGAGCAGGCCGAGCGCATGTGCGTCGAGCGAAGCGCGGCGGGTGAGATCCTCGGCGCTCGTGAAGGGAGATTCCGCGCGCGCGGCGACGACACGCTGCGCGGCCGCTTCGGCCAGGCCGTTGACGCGGCAAAGGCCCAGGCGCACCAGCCACGGGGGTGATTCCGCATCGCCGTCCTGCCGCGGCGGCCGAGTCGAGGGCTGCTCGAGCACGCTGTCCACCTCGCTCACCGTCACATCCACCGGCAGCACCTTCACGCCGTGCTCCTTCGCGTCGCGCACCAGTTGCGCGGGCGCGTAGAAACCCATCGGCTGGCTGTTGAGAAGCGCGGCGAGAAAGGCGTCGGGGTGGTGGCGTTTGATCCAGGCGCTCACGTAGACGAGCAGCGCAAAACTCGCCGCGTGGCTCTCGGGAAAGCCGTATTCGCCGAACCCTTCGATCTGCTTGAAGATGCGCTCGGCAAATTCGTGCGGGTATCCCTTCTCGACCATGCGGCCCACCAGCCGCTCGTAGAAGGGGCCGAGGCCCCCCTTTCGCTTCCAGGCCGCCATCGCGCGGCGCAGCGCGTCAGCCTCGCCGGGGGTGAAGTCGGCGGCGAGGATGGCGAGTTGCATCACCTGCTCCTGGAAGATCGGCACGCCGAGCGTGCGCGAGAGCGCCTGCTTCACCTCGTCGCTCGGGTAGTCCACCGGCTCCTCGCCGCTGCGGCGCTTGAGGTAGGGGTGCACCATGCCGCCCTGGATGGGCCCGGGGCGCACGATGGCGACCTCGATGACAAGGTCGTAGAAGTTCTGCGGCTTCAGTCGCGGCAGCATGCTCATCTGCGCGCGGCTTTCGACCTGGAAAGTGCCGACGCTGTCGCCGCGGCTGAGCATCTCGTAGACAGCCGGGTCTTCGGCGGGCACGTCCTGCATGCGGAATTCTGGCAACCCCTTCTTTTGCGCGATGAAGACCAGCGCCCGCTTGATCGCGCTCAGCATGCCGAGCGCGAGCAGGTCCACCTTGAGCAGGCCCAACGCGTCGAGATCGTCCTTGTCCCACTGGATGACGCTGCGGTTTTCCATCGCGGCGTTTTCCACCGGCACCAAGCGCGCGAGGTCGTCGCGCGCGATGACGAAGCCGCCGGGGTGCTGGCTCAGGTGGCGCGGAAAGCCGATCAGTTGTGTCGTCAGCTCCACCCACAGCTTGCACAGGGGCGACTCGGGGTCGAAGCCGTTCTCGGCCAGGCGCTCGGCCTGGATGCGGCGGCCGTCGAACCAGTGCTGGCTCTTGGCCACTGCGTCGATGCGGTCGAGGTCGATGCCCAGCGCTCGGCCCATGTCGCGCAGCGCGCTGCGTGGCCGGTAGCTGATGACCACCGCGGTGAGCGCGGCGCGGTGGCGGCCGTATTTGCGATAGACGTACTGGATCACCTCTTCGCGGCGCTGGTGCTCGAAGTCGATGTCGATGTCCGGCGGCTCGTTGCGCTCGCGGCTGACGAAGCGCTCGAAGAGCAGCGTCATGCGTGCCGGGTCGACCTCGGTGACGCCGAGGCAATAACACACGGCCGAATTGGCGGCACTGCCGCGGCCCTGGCACAGGATGCCCTGGCCTCGCGCCCAGTGCACGAGGTCGGCGACGGTGAGGAAATAGGGTTCGTAGCGCAACTCGGCGATGAGCACCAGCTCGTGCTCGAGCGTGGCGCGCACGGCGGCGGGCACGCCTTCGGGGAAGCGCTTCGCAGCGCCCTCGTCCGTCAGCCGGCGCAGCCAGCTCGCTGCGGTGTGGCCGGCCGGGACGATCTCTTCCGGATATTCGTAGCGCAGCTCGTCGAGCGAGAAAGCGCAGCGCGCGGCGAATTCGACAGTGGCTTCGAGCCACGCGGGGCGGAAGATCTGCGTGAGGCGCGCGCGCGAGCGCATGTGCGCCTCGGCGTTGGGCTCGAGCGAGAAGCCGCACTCGGCCACCGGCCGCCTCAGGCGCGTGGCGGTGAGCGCGTCCTGCAGCGGCTTGCGCGAGCGCGCGTGCATCAGCACGCTGCCGACGGCGACGATGGGCAGGCCGGTGAGCGTGGACACGCGCTGCACGAGCTCGGCGAGCAATGCGTCGTGCGCGTTCAGCAGTTGCGGCAGCGCGAGCGCGGCGCGCTCGGCGAACCAGGTCTTGAGCCACAGCGCCTGCGCGAGCAGCGTCTCGAAGGGCCGGTCCACCGTGAGCACGCAGGGCGTGAGCAGCAGCGCCAGGTTGTCGGGCAGGCCGGCCAGCGTGGGCAGGTGCGGCACGCGGCCTTCGACGTCGGACATGAGCGCGAGGTAGTCGCCCTTGGCGGCGCGGCGGCGCGCCACGGTGATCCACTGCGAGAGGTTGCCGTAGCCGCGGCGCGTCTGCGCAAGCAGCACGAGGTGCGGGCCGGGCTCGGCGTCCTCCTGGGCGGCAGGCAGGGCGGGCGCGCCCATGGCGCTCGTTGCGCTCGTTGCGCTCGCGGTATTCGCCGCACGGGCTGCAGTACGGGCTGCAGTACGGGCTGCCGTACTGGCTGCCGTACGGGCTGTCGTGCTTGCTGTCATGCGGGCCAGTCGCATCTCGGCGCCGACGACGAGGTGCAGCCCCAGCCGCTTGGCCTCGCCGTGCGCGCGCACCACGCCTGCGAGCGAGCACTCGTCGGTGATGGCGAGCGCGGCATAGCGCAGCGCATGCGCGCGTGCCACCAGCTCCTCGGGGTGCGAGGCGCCGGTCAGGAAGCTGAAGTTGCTACGGCAATGCAGCTCGGCATAGCCGGGGAGTGGGTCGGAGCGCATGGCGGCAGGCGGTCACGGCCCCTCCATTCAGCTGGCAGGCGCGGTCTGCTGGCCGGCCCGCGAACAGGCATGGGAACCGGCAGATGAACCGCCATATGCACCGCCATATGCACCGGCATACGAACCGGCCGGCTCCTCGACGCGCCGCCCCGGCTGTGGGCCGCGGGCGATGGCGGTGCCGTGGCGCATGTGCACGCCCGGGCCGGCTCCGGTGCCACCGACCGGGGCAAAGCCTGCAGCGCCGGCCGAGGGGGCGAAGCCGCCCGCCCCGCCGATCAACCCTGCACCGCTGCCGCTGCCCAGCACGTCGAGCGGGCTCCTCACGCCGCCGCCACCCAGGCGCAGCACGTGCGTGTAGATCATGGTCGTGCTCACGTCCACGTGGCCGAGCAGCTCCTGCACGGTGCGGATGTCGTAGCCGGCCTGCAGCAGGTGCGTCGCGAACGAGTGCCGCAGCGTGTGCGGCGAGGCGGGCTTGGCGATGCCGGCCTGCTCCACCGCGTGCCTGAAGGCGCGCTGGAAGGTGCCCTCGAAGAGGTGGTGGCGGCGGTAGATGCCGCTGCGCGGGTCGTGCGAACAGGTGGCCTGCGGGAACACCCAGTGCCAGCTCCACGAGAGGCCGGCGCGCGGATACTTGCGCTCGAGCGCGAACGGCGTCTCGACGCCGGCGATGCCCTGCGCGCGGTCGGCCGCCCACAGCCCGTGCGACCGCTGCAACTGCTCGTGCAGGGGTTGCTCGAGTGCAGCCGGCAGCATCACGACGCGGTCCTTGCCGCCCTTGCCGTGCCGCACGACGATGGCGCGGCGGTCGAAGTCGATGTCCTTCACGCGCAAGCGCACGCCTTCGAGCAGGCGCATGCCGGTGCCGTAGAGCAGCCGCGCGAGCAGCGCGTGCGGTGCCGGCGGCACGCGGCCAGCCGCGGCGTCGGCGCTCGGGCGGGCGCGGTCGAGCGCCTCGAAGAGGCGCCCCGCCTCCTCGCCGCTCAGCACCACGGGCAGGCGGCGGATGGTGCGCGGGCGGCCGATCTCGGCCACCCACGGCAGGTTGAGCCGCAGCACCTTCTGGTAGAGGAACAGGAGCGCCGACAGCGCCTGCTTGTGCGTGGAGGCCGAAGCCTGGCGCTCGGTGGCGAGCCAACTCAGGAAGGCCTCGACATCGCCATGGTCGAGATCGGCCGGATGCCGCAGGCCGTGGAAGCGGATGAACGAGCGCACCCAGTATTCGTAGGCGTACTCGGTGCGCCGGCTGTAGTGCAGGTAGCGGATCTGCTGGCGAAGCATGTCCAGCAGTCGAGGCGGCCGCGGCGATGACGGCGATGCGCTACCCGCCCCGCCGGAGCCGGAGAGGGTAGTGTCGGTGTCGATGTGGGCGTAGGTGGATGGCGCCATCGGCTTCTCCTCACAGGAGAACTGTATGGATATACAGTATCACAAAGACCGGAACCGTGGGCACGTTCGTGAATCCGATCTGCTGCGCCGTTCATGCCGCTCGAATGCCGTCTCGTCGCACCGCTCCTTCGGCGCCGGCAGCGCCCGCGAAGAATCGCGCCGCATCGAGAACCGCACGACTACGGAGGATGCGCGCCATGAGGTTCATTCGAGGCATTTCGGACTTCACGCTCTCGGTGGTGCTGGTCGCCACCGCCCTCGGCGTGGCGCTGCTGCTGCCGCTGCCCGCCGACGCACAGGTCTCGGCCAGCGCCCCGGCCATCCCGCGCGCCTACCCCGTGCGCGACTTTTTCGCCAACCCCGAGCGCGCCTACTTCCGCCTGAGCGCCGACGGCAAGACGCTCGGCTTCATGCAGCCGGTGTCGGTGCAGGGCTCGCCGCGGCGGCTCAATGTCTTCGTGCAGCCACTCTCGGGCAGCCGCCTCGTCGGCGAGCCGAAGCTCCTGACGGCCGAGACGGCACGCGATATCTCCATCTATTCGTGGAAGGGCAGCGACCGCATCCTGTACGTCAAGGACTTCGGCGGCGACGAGAACTTCCACCTCGTCGCGGTCGACGTGGCCACCGGCAAGGTCACCGACCTCACGCCCGGCGACAAGGTGCGCGCCGAACTGCTCGACGAGCTGCCCGACGACCCGCACCACATCCTCGTCTCGCACAACCGGCGCAGCGCCGAGGTGTTCGACGTCTACCGCATCGACCTGCGTACGGGTCGCGAGACGATGGTGGCGAAGAACCCCGGCGACATCGTCGGCTGGGCCACGGACCACGCCGGCCGCGTGCGCATCGCCTTCCGCAGCGAGGGGCTGAACAGCATCGTGCTCTACCGCCCCGACGAGCGCAGCGCGTTCAGGCCCATCATGACCACCGACTACCGCACCGAGGTGGAGTCGGCCGTCTTCACCGCCGACAACAAGCGGCTGACGATGATCAGCAACCGCGGCCGCGACAAGAAGGCGCTGGTGAGCATCGACCCCGCGCGGCCCGACGCCGAGTCGGTGCTCTTCGCGCACCCCGAGGTCGACCTCGGCGCTGCCACCTGGTCGCGCGCGCGCAGGAAGCTCACCGACGTCGCCTTCGTCACCGAGCGCACGCAGCGCCACTTCTTCGACGCCGCCACCGAGCGCCTGTACAAGCGACTCGAGGCGCGGCTGCCGGGCATGGAACTGCTGCTGCAGAGCCACGACAAGGCCGAGGGCAAGTTCATCGTCGCCGCCTTCAGCGACCGCACGCCGGGCACGCGCTACATCTACGACGCCAAGGCGGATTCACTCTCGGTGCTGGCCGAGATCAACCCGAAGATCGCCGCCGCCGACATGGCGCCGATGAAGCCCGTGTCGTACCAGAGCCGCGACGGGTTGACGATCCACGGCTACCTCACGCTGCCGGTGGGCCGCGAGGCGAAGGATCTGCCCTGCGTCGTCAACCCGCATGGCGGCCCCTGGGCGCGCGACAGCTGGGGCTACAACCCCGAGGTGCAGTTCCTCGCCAACCGCGGCTATTGCGTGCTGCAGATCAACTTCCGCGGCAGCACCGGCTACGGCCGCAAGTTCTGGGAAGCGAGCTTCGGCCAGTGGGGCCTGGCGATGCAGGACGACATCACCGACGGCGTGCAGTGGCTCACCTCGCAAGGCATTGCCGACCGCAAGCGCGTGGGCATCTACGGTGCCAGCTACGGCGGCTACGCCACGCTCGCCGGCGTGACCTTCACGCCCGACCTCTACGCCGCGGCCGTCAACTACGTCGGCGTGAGCAACCTCTTCACCTTCATGAACACCATTCCCCCGTACTGGAAGCCGTTCATGCCGAAGTTCCACGACATGGTCGGCCACCCCGAGCGCGACAAGGAGCGTCTCACGCGCACCTCGCCGGTGCTGAACGCCGAGCGCATCAAGACGCCGCTGATGGTGGTGCAGGGCGCGCGCGACCCGCGCGTCAACAAGGCCGAGAGCGACCAGATGGTCGAGGCGCTGCGCAAGCGCGGTGTCGAAGTGCCATACATCGTCAAGGACAACGAAGGGCACGGCTTCCGCAACGAGGAGAACCAGTACGAGTTCTACGGCGCGATGGAGGCCTTCCTCGGCAAGCACTTGAAGCCGCAGGCGCCGCCGCGCGATTGAGCGCGCCAGACGCCGACGGCGGCGGTTCACGGGCCATGTGGGCGCCTGCGGCTCAGCAGCAGCCAAACACCGACGCCGGCCAGGGCTGCGTAGTTGAGAGCCATGAACCACGGCGTGATCCACGCAATGCCGTCGAAGCCGCGCTCGGTGAACGGATAGAGCACCGGGACGGCGTAGTAGTCGGCCGAGTGCGTGAAGACATCGATGACGATGTGCGACCACCACCCCAGCAGAGCAATCCAGAGCGTGCGCCGCGCCGCCCACACCGCCAGCGTGACGAGCGCGGCGATCGGCGCGCTGTGCGCCACGCAGTGCAGGTGGTGCGACCAGAGCCGCACCAGCGGCGGCAGCATGGGCTCCTGCCCCGGAAGGGCGACGGCATAGCCGCGCAGCGCCGCAAAGGAGCCGTCGCCGAAGATCCACCAGCCGGCCAGGGGCAGCAGCTGCAGCACGTCGGGCAGCGCCGCGAGCACCAGCGTGGCGACGACGGTGCCGCGCGACAACGGTCGCCGGCGACGGATCAGCGCGGCGCCTGCGGCGGCCCACAGCGTGTGCGCAACGATTTCCATCGCCCGGGCCTCATCAGTCGTGGATCAGACGGCTCGGCGCAGGCGCAGCGCGTTGCCGATCACCGAGACCGAGCTCAGGCTCATCGCCAGCGCCGCGATCATCGGCGACAGCAGCCAGCCGGTGAACGGAAACAGCACCCCGGCGGCCAGCGGCACGCCCAGGGCGTTGTAGACGAAGGCGAAGCCGAGGTTCTGCTTCATGTTGGCCACCGTGGCCACCGACAGCGCGCGCGCGGTGGCGATGCCGCGCAGGTCGCCCTTGACGAGGGTGAGCTGGGCGCTGTTCATCGCCACGTCGGTGCCGGTGCCCATCGCGATGCCGACATCGGCGCGCGCCAGCGCGGGTGCGTCGTTGATGCCGTCGCCGGCCATCGCGACGCGCCGGCCTTCGGCCTGCAGCCTTTCGACGAGCGCGAGCTTGTCGGCAGGCTTCAGTTCGCCGTGAATTCCGCCGTGCACTTCATCGATGCCGAGGCGCCGGCCGACGGCACGCGCCGTCGTCAGCCCGTCGCCGGTGGCCATCACGACGCGCAGGCCGGCCGCGCGCAGCGAGGCCAGGGCATCGGGAGTCGTCGCCTTCACCGGGTCGGAGACGGCGAGCAGCCCGGCGAGCTTCGCGTCGACAGCCAGGTGCATGACGCTTGCCCCCTGCGCGCGCAGCGCCTCGGCCTGTGGCGCCAGGGCAGACACGTCGACGCCGAGTTGCGCCATCAGCGCGGCATTGCCGAGCGCGAGCGCCCGTCCGGCGACGGTGCCGCGCACGCCGATGCCGGACTCGGAGTCGAACTGCTCGGGCTTGTGCAGGCCGAGGCCGCGCTCGCGGGCGGCGGCGACGATGGCCGCCGCCAGCGGGTGCTCGCTGCCCTGGTCGAGACTGGCGGCCCACTGGAGCACGCCCTCCTCGGTGTGCCCGGCCACGGCGACGGCGCGCTCGAAGCGCGGGCGGCCTTCGGTCAGCGTGCCGGTCTTGTCGACGATCAGCGTATCGATCTTGCGCAGATTCTCGATAGCGGCGGCATCGCGGAAGAGCACGCCGCTCGTTGCGCCGCGGCCGGTGGCGACCATGATCGACATCGGCGTGGCGAGGCCGAGCGCACAGGGGCAGGCGATGATCAGCACGGCCACGGCATTGACGAGGCCGTAGACCCAGCTCGGCTCGGGCCCGAGCAGGCCCCAACCGAAGAAGGTCAGGAGCGCGATGCCGACGACCCCCACGACGAAGACGCCGGCGACGGTGTCGGCCATGCGCTGCATCGGCGCGCGCGAGCGCTGCGCCATCGCGACCATCTGCACGATCTGCGCCAGCACGGTGGCCGACCCGACACGCTCGGAGCGCATGACCAGGGCGCCGCTCGTGTTCATCGTCGCGCCGATGAGCCTGTCGCCGATGCGCTTGGTGACGGGCAGCGGCTCGCCGGTGAGCATCGACTCGTCGAGTGCGCTGCTGCCCTCGACGACGACGCCGTCGACCGGCACCTTCTCGCCCGGCCGCACGCGCAGCAGGTCGCCGACGTGCACGTGGGCGAGCGGCACGTCGGCCTCGCTGCCGTCGGCCACGATCCGCCGCGCCGTTTTCGGGGCCAGGCCGAGCAGCGACTTGATCGCCGCCGAGGTCTGCGAGCGCGCCTGCAGCTCCAGGAGCTGGCCGAGCAGCGTCAGCGAGATGATGACGGCGGCGGCCTCGAAGTACACAGCGACCCGCCCCATCGAGATGAACGAGGCCGGGAACACCTGCGGCGCGACCGTGGCGACGACGCTGTAGACGAAGGCCGCGCCGGTGCCCAGGCCGATCAGCGTCCACATGTTCGGGCTGCGGTGGACGATCGACTGCGCGCCTCGCACGAAGAACGGCGCACCTGCCCAGAGCACGATCGGCAGCGTCAGCACGAGCTCGATCCAGCTCTGCCGGGCCATGTCGAACCCGCCGAGGCGGTGGCCGAGCATCGCCAGCACGGTGACGACCACCGTCAAGGGCAAGGTCCACCAGAAGCGGCGCTTGAAGTCGGCGAGCTCGGGGTTCTCGGCTTCCTCGAGTTCGGGCAGCACGGGCTCGAGCGTCATGCCGCACTTGGGGCAGTGACCCGGATGGTCCTGCCGGATCTCCGGGTGCATGGGGCAGGTGTAGATCGTCCCGGCAGGAGACTCGAGGGCGGGCGGCACGGGCTGCACGTGGCGGGCCGGCTCGGCGTGCGCATGCCGGTGCCCGTGATCGCGCACGTGATCGTGATCGTGGGCGTGATCGTGAGATTCGGTCTTCACCTTGCGCTCTCCGGGGTCCATGAGCGAGAAGTTAAACCTTTCCATGATGTGAGGGTCAAGCGGTATTCGGCGCGTGGACGACGCCTGGCACGAAGCGCGGCGTGCGCTCGGCGTAGGGTTCAAACTCCGGCCCGAAGCGGGACCGCAGCTCCGCCTCCTCGGCGGGCGCAGGCCACTGCAGCAGGAAGCCGAAGAGGATGAGCACGAAGGCGGCGTACTGCGGATCGTGAATGCGGGCGTAGGGGCCGCTCACCGCAAGAGCCTGGCGGCGTTGCGCGTGGTACAGCACGTTCCGGGCGCTGGAGAGCAGCCAGAAGCCGCCGCCGAGGAACGCATCGCTCAGCAGATGCAGCGCGCGGAGTGGGGATCGCCGCCGAAGCCCTTGTCGCCGAGCAGCGTCGGCCAGGACGCTGAACATGCCGCCCATGCCGACAGCGCCGAACGGGCCGATGCCGGTCATCACCGCGGCGGTGTTGTCGGGCAGCGGCATCTGCATCTCGGTCATGTCGTGCATGCCCCGCTCGCCCATCACCATGTAGTCGGGCACGAGCCGCGTGATCTGCCGCGCCACGCTGCGGTGGTCGACGCCGATCATCGTCGGCACGCGATGCGCAGGCGGACCTTGTCCATGTGCCGCACCACCAGCGGGTCGTCCTTGTGACGGCGCGCGATGTCGTAGGCGGAGCGCCAGGCGCCGTAGGCCTCGCGGACTTCCGAGCGGGCGTCGATGGCGGCTTGCGCCGCGCGGTGCACGGCCTGCATGTAGACGGCTTCGGCCCGTGCGACGCGCGCACCGCCCCAGTCGAAGAGCGGCAGCTCGACCCGCAATGCGCCATGGTCACGCTGGCGATCCCCTGGATGGGGAGCGCGAGCGCCACGAGCCAGACGATCAGGAGCCGGAGCCACGCGTGCATGGCGAGCACTCTGGCGGTTTCGACCCGGCCGCGAATCGCCGCACGCTGACCGCCGCGGCCTCGTCATTGCGCGAACCCACGCCTGGCGCGCCGTGGTGCCGCGGCGGCGACGCCCTGCGCACCCTCGTCGGCCAGGTTCTCGAGGATCGGGCAATCCGGACGGTCGTCGCCCTTGCAGCAGTGAACGAGATGCTCGAGGGTCGCCTTCATGGCGAGGATCTCCTGCGCCTTCTGCTCCAGCACGGCGATGTGCACCTGGGCAAGCGCCTTGACCTGTCGACTGGGCCGCTTGCGGTCTTGCCACAGCGCCACCAGCTTGCCGATGGCGTCAATCGAGAAGCCCAGGTCGCGGGCGTGGCGGATGAAGCGCAGCGTGTGGATCTCGCTGGACGAATACTGGCGGTAGCCGGCATCGGTGCGCCGGGGCGCGGCCAGCAGGCCCACCTCTTCGTAGTGGCGAATCATCTTCGCCGACACGCCGGAGGCCTTGGCGGCGTCGCCGATGCTCGTCATGTCCACGGTCTGCTCCTCGCTCTTTCGCTCGCCTCTTCGCGGTGCACGTGGCATGGGTGTGCGCCATCGGTTTCGAACAAGCTTAAACCTTGCCACGGTGTCAAAGTCAAGCGCGCCGGTGTTCATTGCTGGGTGAGCGACGGCGCCGCGACGTGGCCTGCGCGGCTTGCGAGCCCGCAGCACACCCGGCTTGACCTTCCCACGATGGCAAGGTCGAAACTCTCCTCGTCAGCACGCACCAGCCCACATCGGCACAGCCAACGAGGACCGGAAGATGATTGCCTTCGAAGTTCGCGACATGACCTGCGGCCATTGCGCCGGCACGATCACCAAGGCCGTCGAGGCTGCGGACCCGGGCGCCCGGGTGGACATCGACCTGGCCGCGCACCGCGTGCAGATCCAGCCGGCGGCCAGCGATGCGCAGCGCCTGGCCCGCGCCATCACCGAGGCGGGCTACACCCCTGTCGCGGCGGCCGCCGAGGCGCCAATCCCCGGCGACAACACGGCGGGCCGAAGAGGTTGCTGCTGCAGGTGACGCGGCGGAGCCGGCCCGCCCTGCGGCGCCGGCTCACGAGCCCTTCGCCTGCGGCCGCAGCAGGCGCAGGCCGTTGATCACGACGAGCAGGCTCGCCCCCATGTCGGCGAACACCGCCATCCACATGGTGGCGTCGTCGAAGACCGCGAGCAGCAGGAAGACGGCCTTGATGCCGAGCGCGAGCACGATGTTCTGCCAGAGCACCGCCTGCGTGCGCCGCGACAGCCGCACGGTCTCGGCGACGCGGCGCAGGTCGTCGGTCATCACCACCACGTCGGCCGCTTCCATCGCGGTGTCGGTGCCGGCCGCACCCATGGCGATGCCGATGTCGGCCTGCGCCAGCGCCGGCGCGTCGTTGATGCCGTCGCCGATCATCGCCGTGGGCCCGTAGCCGGCCTGCAGCGCCTTGATGGCGTCGAGCTTGTCCTGCGGCAGCAGGTTGCCGCGCGCGTCGTCGATGCCGGCGTCGCGCGCGATGGCCCTCGCCGTGGCCTGGTTGTCGCCGCTCACCATCACCGGCACGATGCCGAGCGCGCGCAGCGAAGCGATGGCCTCGCGCGACGAGGGCCTGATCGTGTCGGCCACCGCGAAGAGGCCGAGCACGCCCGCAGGCGAGGCCAGCATCGCCACCGTCCGGCCCGCCTCTTCGTGCGACTGCAACAGCGCCGCCAGCGCCGGCGAGCATTGCCCGCGTTCCTCGATCAGGCGGTGGTTGCCCAGCACGAGATCGCGCCCGTCGATGCGCGCCTGCACGCCGCGCCCGGGGATGGCCCTGAAATCCTCGAGTGGCAACGACGAAGGTGCGAGCCCCGCCGCAATGGCACTCGATACCGGATGAGCGGAGTGCCCCGCCAGCGCGGCGACCAGGGCCTGCACGCGCGAGGGGTCGAGCGCCTCGAACGCCTGGGACGTCTGCTCGGGGACGACGGCCTGCCAGTGCACCAGCCGCGGCCTGCCTTCGGTCAGCGTGCCGGTCTTGTCCAGCGCGACCGCTTTCAGCCGACGCGCGCCTTCGAGATGCGAGCCGCCCTTGACGAGGATGCCGCGGCGCGCTGCCGCGGCCAGGCCGCTGACGATGGTCACCGGGGTGGAGATGACGAGCGCACATGGGCAGGCGATGACCAGCAGCACGAGCGCCTTGTAGACCGCCGTCGTCCCGCCCCAGCCGAACACCCAGGGACCGAGCAGCGCGACGACGAGCGCGATGGCGAAGACCGCCGGCGTGTAGACGGCAGCGAAGCGGTCGACGAAGCCCTGCGTCGGCGCACGCGTGCCCTGCGCTTCTTCGACCGCATGGATGATGCGCGCCAGCGTCGAGTTCGTCGCCCCTGCGGTGACCTCGAACTCGAAGGACCCAGTGTCGTTGATCGTGCCGGCGAAGACCGGATCGCCGGGCGCCTTGTCGACCGGGATGCTCTCGCCCGTCACCGGCGCCTGGTTGACGCTGGTGCTGCCGGCGCTGATGCGGCCATCCATCGGCACGCGCTCGCCCGGGCGCACGCGCACGATGGCACCCGGGGCCACGGCCGCCACGGGGAGCGTCGCCCAGCGGCCGTCGGCCCGGCGCACCGATGCTTCCTCCGGCGCCATCGCGAGCAGGCCCTGGATGGCCTGGCGCCTGTGCAGAGTCAAGCGCCGCGTCGCAGGGGGCCGTCGGCGCCGACTGTCCGTGGGGTGGTCGGCCCGCAGGCAGACACTGCGCCCGTCCAGCGGCGCCACCCGCTCGAAGCGCTGCGCGTCGCCCGCCAGCGCCGCCGCAGCGGGCGCTCGACGACCGCCCAGCGCTCGTCGCACGATCGCTTCGTGCACCGTGCGTCCGATCGCGCCAGCGATTGCGCTCGGCACTGTCGCCGGGCCTGTGGATGAATGGTGGACCGGGGGGAATCGAACCCCCTAGGATGAGAGTCATGTGAAGCGCCAGTTACCCTGAAAGTTACCCGGTCAATGTCTTCCATGCATGCCCACTTCCGCCCCGGCCTGGCCGAACCGCAGCCGTGTTGGTGGTGCGCATGGTTCGATGGCATGTCGAACGAAGGCACCACAGCCGCCTGCGGGCACCCTAGGTGCTGTCGATGCCGCTCGAGTCCGCAGAACGGTTGCAGCGCATTCGTGCGCGAGGTCGGCGCCGACGATGAGCCCGGGCCGCCCGCTACAGTCATGGCATGGACCCCGCAGCTCGCGCGATCGTCGCCGAGTCCCTGAAGCATCGGCTCGCGAACGCCGGCCGACCGGCCTTGGAATCACTCGACCATGCCATGCATGGGCGCCGGGTGGGAGTCGTTGACTTCGGGCGCGATGTCATCCCGCCGTCGAGCTTCGCGCTCCTGATCGCACTGGCCTTCGACGGCAGCCGCGCGCGCGAATGGGAGCGCATGCACCTCGCGGATCCCGTCGGACAAGCCGCGCTCCTCACGGTCTGGGCGCGCGAGGTCTGGCCGCAGTTCCTCGCACGGTACGCGATCGAATGAGGGGCTACACCTGGCTCCTACTGCGCGAGGCGCGCCGCGAGCACGCCCGGCGCTTCCCCTGGGCGGGCCGGGTCAACTACATCGGCGGCCTCATGGATGCCTGCGGCATCTGGCACGGGTTCGAGGCGGCCAACGACCCCTAGGCTTTGCTGCGCGTGCGTCACGAGCGCAGCGGCAGCTTCCTTCAACCCTTCAGCGCGTGCAACAGATGCCAGTACCAGGCGGTACGTGTCTCAGCCCGCTCCACACAGGCGAGGTCGGGCAGCCTGAGGGCATCGTTCCAGCACATTCCTACAGCCATCGCATACCGCTGGCTCTCGACTCGAACCAGGGCTAGGGACAGCCAAACGATCAACGCCACCGCTAGGCAGAGTGCCGCTCGGGCCTTCATTGCATTCGCCTCCAATGTTCGCCAGTAGCGCGGGGGGACTCTCGCTTCAGCGCTTGCGCCACTCCCAGGGCGGCATCGGGTCCGGATCGCTCCAGAGACCGCGCCTTGCCGCTCTCGCGTCATCCTGTACCGCGTAGAGGCTGCGGTCGGTGACATAGCGGTCGAACACCCAGGCCAGGCCCTCACGCACCTGCTCGGCGTTCGCGTCGGTGCCGTCACAGTTCACGCGGGCGACCATACGCCGGTTCCGGTCCCGCGTCTCTTCGCGCACGGTTGCTGGCTTGTTGAAGCACAGCGCGGCCAGGTGTTGCCGGCTGCGGTCGCCCCAAGGCTGGCGCTTCTCCGGCGCGTCAATCTGGCTCAGCCGAACAACGAGGTTCTGCTGCTCGCCCTGCATGTCGCAGCGCGCGGTCAGCGTATCGCCGTCAGCGATTGCCACCACGAGGCAGGTCAGCAGTTCAACCATTCGCGCCTCGCTGCTCCTGCCTTGCTTTGCGATCCCTCGCAAACTTGGTCAATTCTTCGACGACCGACCCGACGATTCCAAGAGCAACAAACGCAATCCCAACGGTCACTCCTCCAGCCAACCACTCTCGACCTCTGACGAATCTCAGCGTCATTGCCCAATCGAAACCATAGCGCCAAAGCAGCGGCAGCAGACCAACCAGACCAAATGCAACGCCCCACCAGAACGCGGCACGCAAGGTCCAAGACCCCTCGCGGGCCGCCGCTTTGGCAGAGGCCTCATTGGCCAGCCTCTCCAGTACGGCAAGGCGTGCTTCGGTAGCCGCTAGGCGCCCGGCGCGCCGAGCCTGCCGCGCCACTTGCTCGTCCAGCGGTAGTTCACTCCATCCGTCAAGGTCCCGCGCCCAAATCGCCTCCTCTTGCGACTCAGACTCCAACCTCGCTTCGTGTACGACCGACCACGGGTCAGGCACGTCTGCGGGCCCAAACCAGACTTCGCGCCACTCTCGCGGGCTTGCTGCGGTGCGCGTCAATAGGAGCGTCCCTGACGCCGCCAACCAGCCTCCAATCAGCCACCAGCCGCTGACTTCGAAGGCCTCTAGAAGGACTTTGATGGTGTAGCCAACTGTCCCGCAGAGGGCGACGATGCCGACGACCGTAATGGCCTTCATCACCGCCTGTCGTCTGTTCCTCCTGTATGCGGCTATCAACCGGGCGCGGTCGAGCCAGCAGAAGAACCCAACGATGGTGAGCAGGAACAGGAGAGAGCCGGTTTGCCACCAGTCCTCCTTCGCTGGTCCCCAGTGGAACCACAAGAAGAACAGGAACGTCGCAAACGCCAACGCCAGCACGAGTGCCGACAGCAGGGCGATCCAGACGACCTTCTTGACGGCCCCAGCCGCAGCCTTGTCCGAGGCCATCAGTGCGACAAGTATCAAGGCGAGCAGTATCGCAATGACCCAGAACACGGGCACACCCCACACTGGCGGAATAGGTCAGCAGTAGTCTAGGCGCCGTGTAGAAGACACAAGTGGGCGGAGCGCTTCCACTGTCTCTCGCTGCGCCAAGACCGCACGAAACAGCGCGCGGAGTGCCTCGCCGTGCCCATCCGTTGCGCGATGCGGCGGCCTTACCCGCCGGGGTGCGCGGGCCGGTCGAGTGCTCCCACGGGCTCCAGGTGCGAATGAGTTCGGCTCACCTCCGGCGCTGCTATGGGTCCAGTTGCGGGCTGCCATGTGTGCACTCTTCCAAGAGTTCGGTCCCCGCTGCAAGCGTCCCGGCCGCTCATGGAACGTTCCGCGAGCGCGCATACGCGCGCGTAGTCGTTGCCTCACCGGCCGCGCCGCGCCGCGGTCGCGCCGAGTCCGGGTCAACTCTGCGCGGCCCGCTGCTTCGCTCAGCGGCGGCCGGTGCGATGCACGCGCGCGCGGATACGCGCGTACTGCTCACCTCATGCGAGGCGCTGCGCGCTGCGAAGCTATGCGCGGGAATCGGCGGGCCGTTTCGCGCGCCCGCGCGTGCGCACACGCGTATTGCGCATGCGCTAACTGCGCGCCGCGGTCTGCGTCTGAAGCACCTCAACCACCTCAGCGGCGGGTCGGCCAGCAGTCAGCATCGCCCGCGCATCGGCTTCGAGCCTGCGCCGTTGTTCGATGAAGCTCCACTGAGCCAGCGCATGGGCGAGGCGGTTCACCTCGCGCTTGATGTCGTCCGGTAGTCGTCTCGGCATCTCTACTTCTCCGCAAAGTATTCCGGTGTCACTGTGGCTGACCCCCGGCGGTCGATTGCATCGGATTGCTTCTTGCAGCCCGTTTCCCCACATGTCGGCACACAGCGTCGCCGTCGGCGTCATCCTTTCCCCGCCTTTGTTTGTTCCGGTGGCACTTCGGCCCACTCGCCGACGATGCGATTGATGACGCTTGAGAAGTCGCCGCCGACGAAGCGGCCGGACATGCTGCGGATCAGCTTGTCCGCTGCGTCGTCGGGGTAGTAGTCGATCCGTGGGTATTGCGCGCGCCGGGCTCGCTGCGCCTCGCGCTTTCTGTCGCGGCGCCATTGCTGCCAGTCTCGTTGGTCTTGCTCGCTGCGGACTCGCTGGCCGGGCTGCCAGCTCATGGCATCCCCTTCCTGAGCCCGAAGGCTTTGCAGCGCTGCAGCACGGTCGGTGTCGGTTCGAATCGCCGTTGGGCGCCCGGAACCCTGCCCATCGCTGCAGCATGGCACACCCCGGACTCGCTCAGGTACGAGCACTCGATACACATGCGCAGATCATCGCCGCGCTGATCGCGCAGCTTCAACACCTCGGCCAAGTCGTCGGCGTCGTCGGGCCGGTACCCGCGTCTCAGCAAGAGGTCGCGTCGGGTGGTGAATGCCGCAATAGCCGGATCGCCCCAAGCCTCGGAATGTGCTTCGTCCGCCTGCGCGCGACTTAGGAGGTAAACGCGGGCTCCCGATTCGCCGGGCCGCGTACTCGCGCCTGTGGCAATGGTTGCGTGCGCGACCCGCACCGCGGGGGTGGCTAACGCGGCTACCTGGCTAGTTGGTTCGGCCTCCGTTAGCCGACTAGCCGCACTAGCCGCACCTTGCCGGCCCATACGCTCGGCAGCACGGACCTTGAGCGCAGCCAAGTCGATCACGGCCGAACCTCCCAGAATTCGCCGCGGCGGCGCACTTGCCCTAAGTCCGACAGATCGTCGAGCAACCGGCCAACGCCTTCGGCCTTCAAGTCCCGCACCGGGCGCGGGCTGCGCTGCAGCACGTCGGCGTGCGGGACCAGCGGGCCGCGGTCGCGCATCCACACGAGCAACCCGTGCAGCCGGTTCGCGTGCTGGCTCTCTTGTGACTGGCCCATCAATCGGACGTGCTCGCCGAGGTAGAAGGCGGCCACCTCAATCGCGCCCAGCATCGCATCGCCGGACACGTCGGTCGCGTGGCGATCCTCGATCACGCTGCGAATGCCCGCGATGCGCGCGGCCTGCTCTGCGGCCTTCGATGCCCAGGCACGCACGCCAGCCAGGTCGGCGCCCCTCTCCTGCCGCCGCTCGCACTCATCATAGAACTCGCACCACAGCGCTCGGGCCGCAGCCGACAGCGGTATCTGCCGCGGGTTCAGCTCGCACCCATCGCCGTCAGGCATCACCGGGGGCGGCGCCCGCAGCAGCTCATGCAGCCGCGCGTGATAGTCCTGCACGGCCGGCCGTTGCACTGCTGGGAGTGCGTCATCACGCCAGAATCTCGTGCCGGCCAGCGACAGCGGCGCCGCGATCAGGCAGCGCGCAATCCAGCCTTGGCCCTGCGCCAGAGGGTCGGCCATCAACCCACGCAGGATCACCGGCTGCAGCAGCACATGCAGGCTCATGCGGCGCCCGATCAGCACCGACAGGCCATCGCCGCGCGTCAAGCTGTCCAGCGTCTCGCCGCCCCAGCCCTTCAGCAGCCAGGCGATCGCGGCGGATCGCTTCTCCGGTTGCATGCTGTGCCCGCCGATCAGCTCGGCGCCTTCGGTCGAAAACAGCCCGACGTGCGGCTGGGTCCGCAGTAGGTGGTGCAGGCCTTCGGTCGTCCCCTTGGACACGATCAGCGTCCGCGCGATCGGCGGATCATCTGCAGACTCGCCCCGCCTGCGAGACGCCTTGTCCGCTTGGTACTCGGCCAGTGCAGCCGCGTGCGCGCGAGCATCGCGCTGCCGCCTCTCTTCGAGTGGAGCGCAGGCCACCGCATCGGTGGCGCTTTTGCGGTCGCCGCTCTCGGCCGAAGTCACTACGTACAGCGACAGCGGGGATGCCTGCCCGTGCGGCATCACCACACTGGCGAACGGCTGCGCTGCCACAGCTGCAGCAGCCAGCACGCTACCCGCCGCCAGAGCATCGGGCGCCTGCACCGCGTCGGCAATCCCTCGCGCAGCGCTCCCGATGATCGGGCCGAGAGCATCGAACGGAAAGGCCGCAGGCCCGGCGCTCGCCAGCACGGGCAACGCGCGGGCCGGCGGCCAGTTGCCCTGGATTGCAGCGTCGATCCGTGATCGGGCCGCGTCAGCTGCCTTGAAGCTTGGCACGGCGCTCATGCCCGGGCTTCTGCGGCGATGGTCTCAACCCGACCGACTGCATCCAAGAATCGACGCCAGTCGAGGTCATTCGGTATGGTTCCGGCCTTCGCGTCGGCGATGACAACCACGCACACGCCGAGTTCGAGACCGACGACCTCTAATGCGTCACGGGCAGAGAACCGGCGAGACAGTGCGCGGCCTTGGTCTGGCCTGCCGTTGACAACGATGGCCCCAAGTGCACGAGCTGCCGACACGAAGTCAAGTCCGTGCCGCAGCATGTGGTACGCAAGAACGTCTCCACCCTTCAAGAGACAGTTCATGCAGATCCACGCGCCAGACTCCACGTTGATCCGCAACGAGTCGCTGCCACCATGGAACTGGCAGGCGGCAGTGCGCCACCGGCCGCGTCCGGCGAGGCTCAGCCCCTCCGACTCGAAGTAATCCACCGCGTGGGGCAGCCGGTCACGGTTGAATTCACTCATGGCCGACAAGTCCGCGCCGCAATGTTTCGGGCGCGCGTGGCCTTTGCCTTCTCCCTCGCCTCCGGCGTCCGCGCCTTCGCGCTCGCTCGGGTCGCATGTGCAGTCATTGCCTCCGAAGCTTCAGCAATGGATTGCGCAGCGCGCTCGATCAGCCAAGTGCGGATGTCGACAAGTCTCCATCGTGTACACCTCGGCCGGCGGATCACCGGCTGCGGCGCTTGTCGGAGGCGCACAAGCTCGTGCCAACTGCTAAGCCCGATTCCACCGGACGCGGCACACGTTGCTCCATCAACGAGTGCCACGTCGGCGAGTGCTGGCGGAATCGGCGGTAGGGAAGCTTTCTTGGTCATTTCCGGCCCAATGCAAAGATGCCGGAGTGTCAAGCGGGTTAACCCTTATCTCCAATTCAAAAGTTGCGTGGAATGCGTATCGCTTGTTTCTAAATGCTTCTGCGCGCCTGGGTTATCGGAATTACCTCCGCCCCGTTTCGCAGCATGTCCAGGTAGTCGGCCCACCTGCGCATCATGTCGCGCCGCTGCTCGATGAACTGGGTCCGGTTGTAGGCGCGACCCAGGGCGTCGCCAACGGCGTGCGCCAGCTGCGCCTCGATCACTTCGGCAGCGATGCCCAATCGTTCGGCGATCATCGTGCGCGCCATTGCGCGGAAACCATGCGCGGTCATCGTCTCGCGGTCGTAGCCCAAGCGGCGCAACGCGACGTTGACCGTATTTTCGGACATCGGACGAGCAGAGGTCTGCAGGCTCGGAAACACGAACCGGCCAGCGCCAGTGAGCGGCGCCAGACCGAGCAGAATCGCCATGGCCTGCGGGGCCAGCGGCACAACGTGCGGGGTGGCGTTAATCTTCTCGGCCTTCCTGCGCTTCATCAGTTCGCCGGGGATCGTGACCATCGCGACATCGAGATCGACCCACGCCCACTCCATCTGCCGCAGTTCACCCGGCCGCAGAAGCAGCAGCGCCGACAACTGCAGCGCTGCGCATGTGATCGGGTGCCCGTGATACGTCACCAGATCGCGCAGGAGTTCGCCGGCCCGCTTTGGATCGACGATCGCCGCATGGTGGCGTGTCGGCACCGGCCGGAGCGCGTCGCGAAGGTCTGCAGCCGGGTTGCGCGAGCACTGCCCTGTGGCAATGCCGTAGCGAAACACTTGCCCGCATGCGTCCTTCAGCCGGTGCGCAGTCTCGATGGCTCCGCGCCCCTCCACGCGACGGATCACCTGCAGCAGTTCGGGGGCTTCGATGTCGGCGATCGGTCGTGCCCCGAGCCATGGGAATGCATCGTTCTCCAGCCGAATGCGAGTTCGCCCCGCGTGGCCCTCGCTGACTTTCGCCGCATGCACGACTTCCAGCCATTCGCGGGCCACGCCTTCGAACGTACCAGGCGCGCCCTTCCCCTCGGCCACGAGCCGATCGGCCACGGCACGTGCCTTCTTCGCGTTGCGACCGGCTTTGCGTTCTGCACTCGGATCGCCACCGGCCGCGAGCAGCTTTCGCGCAGCGTCGCGCTTGTCGCGCGCATCACGTAGGCCGGTGTCGGGGTAGGTGCCGAGGCTCAGCATGCCTTCCTTGCCGTCGCGCCAGAAGCGGAGGCGCCACCACCCCGAACCTGTCGGGCGCGCGTCAAGGTATAGGCCGGAGCCATCGCTGATGCGCCGCGAGACTCCCTCGCGCTCGGCCAGCTTTAACGCGGCCTTGATCGCCTTGTCTGTGAGGATGTCGCTCGCCGCCATGCCCGATCCCTCCGAAGGCTGACCGGGTAACTTACCTCAGCGGGAGGTTAATGCCGACCAGTTACCCCGGATGTTACCCGGGCGGTCTCTAGCTGCAAGCGCGCGCATCGGGGCTCATGCGGACGCGAAAAAGGCGCTAAGTCGTTGATTTACTTAGCGCCTTGGTCGCGACTAGCCCTATGCGGGCCTATGGATGGTGGAACCGGGGGGAATCGAACCCCCGTCCGCAAGCCTTCGCCGGACGGTTCTACATGCGTAGCTGTCTGATTTGAGTTTGAGGGCCCTGGTCGCGCAGCAGCACGCTACCTGGGCCCCGAGTCACTTGGTTTTAGGCCCCGGCTGAATGACGCAGACGGGGACGAGCCGATGTGAATGACCTCTCAGTCGTTGGTCTTGCGACCTTCAACCCGGCCCATCGGCCTGCCGTTGAGAGGCTCACCGGTTTTAAGCGGCGAGTGCGTACGTTTGATCGTTCGCAGTTACTTTGTTTCCAGTGGATTTACGAGCGAACTGGTGCTCGGCATGCCCCGCGCCGACTCCGTACCCACGTCGAAGCCAAGTCGGTCCCATCAACCACAGTTTAGGGCAGATCCAGACAAGTCAAGAGATCGGCCGGCACGTGGATCACATGGCCGGCACTCCACTCGTGCACCGAAGTGACGGAGGCGCCGGCGCCGAGGTAGCCCCAGGCCACGGCCACGGTGCGCATGCCGGCCGCCCGGCCGGCTTCGACGTCGCGCTTGTCGTCGCCGACATAGACACAGCTCGCCGGGTCCAGGCCGAGGCGCCGCGCCGCCTCGAGCAAGGGCGCCGGATGAGGCTTCGTGTGCGGCGTGCAGTCGCCGCAGACGAGCGTCGCGCTGCCGCCGAGCGGCTGCAGCGCCTGCACCATCGGCCCGGCGAAGCGGCGCGCCTTGTTGGTGACGATGCCCCAGCGCAGGCCGCGCGCCTGCAGGTGGCCGAGCAAGGCGTCGATGCCTTCGAAAGCCTGCGTGCTGGCGAGCATGCAGCGCTCGTAGAGGGCATGGAACTCGTCGCGGAGTTCGACGTAGTCGGCGTCGCCGGGGGTGCGGCCGAAGGTGCGCCCGAGCATGCCGCGCGCCCCCGAGCCGGCCAGCGGCCGCAGCTCCTCGTAGGGCACCGGCGCCAGGCCACGCTGCGCGCGCATCGCGTTGGCGGCGGCGGCCAGGTCGGGCGCACTGTCGACGAGCGTGCCGTCGAGGTCGAACAGCACCGCCTGCAGCGGCACGGTCATGCCCACGTCCATGCCGCCTTGCCTACGCCGCCATGCGGCAGGCGAAGAGGTAGTTGACGCCGGTGTCGTCGGAAAGCCGGTAACGCCGAGTCAGCGGGTTGTATTGCAGCCCGCGCGTCGCCTGCAGCACGAGGCCGCTGTCGCGGCACCAGCGCGCGAGCTCGCTGGGGCGGATGAACCTCGCGTACTCGTGCGTGCCGCGCGGCAACAGGCCGAGCACGTATTCGGCCCCGACGATTGCCTGCACGAAGGCCATCGGGTTGCGGTTGAGCGTCGAGAAGAAGGCCCAGCTGCCCGGGCGCAGCAGGCGCGCGCAGGCCGCCACCACCGAAGACGGATCGGGCACGTGCTCGAGCATCTCCATGCAGGTGACGACATCGAAGGACTGCGGCCGCTCCGCGGCCAGTGCCTCGACCGCCACTTCGCGGTAGTCGACTCTCTCGACGCCGCGTTCCAGCGCATGCAGGCGCGCGACGCCGAGAGGCTTGGTCGCGAGGTCGATGCCGAGCACGCTCGCGGCGCGCGCCGCCATCGCCTCGGCGAGGATGCCGCCGCCGCAGCCCACGTCGAGCACGCTCTTGCCCTCGAGGCCGGCGAGCTCCTCGATCCAGGCGAGACGCAGTGGATTGATCTCGTGCAACGGCCGGAACTCGCTGGCCGGGTCCCACCAGCGATGGGCCAGTTCGCTGAACTTCGCCAGTTCCTGGGCGTCGACGTTGCTGCTCGTCATCATGGCGACGATGGTAGCCGCCTGCAGGCGGCCGGGTCGCGGCAGCACGGCCGCCCGGCGAGGCCGATCGCCGCACCTTCGGCCATGGGCGTGACATGGCGTGAGTGCCAACAGTCCGTGCGAAACAGTCCGTGCGACCAGTCAGTGCGGCCAGTCAGTGCGACAAGTCAGTGCAACCAAGAACAGGAAACCCCGCCGGGGCGGGGTTTCCTTTGAGCGTGGGGACCGCGGTCCCGACGAAGTGCGCTTACTTCTTGGCGCGCGTGCCGACCACCTCGATCTCGACGCGGCGGTTCTTCGAGCGGCCTTCGGCCGTGCGGTTGTCGGCCACCGGCTGCGACGCACCCTTGCCTTCAGTGTAGATGCGGTTGCGCTCGACGCCCTTGCTGACCAGGAAGGCCTTCACGGCTTCGGCACGTGCCACCGACAGCTTCTGGTTCGCGGCGGCGTTGCCCGTCGAGTCGGTGTGGCCGACGACGATGATGACCTCGAGCGCCATGCCCTTGACCTTGTCGGCCAGGTCGGCGATCTTGGCCTGCGCCTGCGGCTGCAGGTTCGCGCGGCCCACGGCGAAGAAGCCATCAGCGGCGAAGGTCACCTTCTCGCTCACCGGCGCCGGCGGCGGGGGAGCCGGGCGGGGCGGGGGCGGCGGAGGCGGCGGGGGAGGCGGCGGCGGGGGAGGCGGCGGCGGCGGCGCCACGCGTGGCGGCGGCGGGGGCGGCGGCGGAGGTGCAGCCTTGATCACGCCATCGCACGCATCGTCGGCCGAGGCCGGCGTCCAGCCGGCATCACGCCAGCACAGGTCGTTCGTTCCGCTCTTCCAGACGGTGCCGTCTGCTGCCCGCCAGTTGTCGATCGACTTCGCTTGCGCGAAGGCGCCGATCGGGGCGGCAAGTGCGGCGGACGCGAACAGCACCGCCACCTTGTTCAGTTTCTTCATTGATTCTCCTCTCGAGGAAAGCCGCAGTGGGTCTGCAGTACGTCGAAAACGACAGTCGTTGACAGGCATGAATCCCGGGTGAATACCTATGACGCAACGGGTTGCGTCGGTACTCGCCATCGACAGGTCATTGTGCCATGGGATGTCGATCGAGCCTCATTTTGGCGGTCATGGCGCCCAGGTCTGCAGCCCTTGTTGCGCATCTGCGACAGGGCCGCCCCCCGTAGAATCCCGCGCTTCGCGGCCCCGTATCGCCCTCTCTCGCTGCCTCTGCCGGGCGCTCATTTCGCCTCGCACGCGCCCCACTCCATGCCCGAGTTCGCCAAGGAAACCGTCGCCATCAGCCTCGAGGAGGAAATGCGACGCAGCTACCTCGACTACGCGATGAGCGTGATCGTGGGGCGCGCACTGCCCGATGCGCGCGACGGCTTGAAGCCGGTGCACCGGCGCGCGCTGTTCGCGATGCACGAGCAGAGCAACCACTGGAACCGCCCCTACAAGAAGAGCGCGCGCATCGTCGGCGACGTGATGGGCAAGTACCACCCGCACGGCGACACGGCCATCTACGACACCATCGTGCGCATGGCGCAGCCCTTCTCGCTGCGCCACATGCTTGTCGACGGGCAGGGCAACTTCGGCAGCGTCGACGGCGACAACGCCGCGGCCATGCGCTACACGGAGATCCGCCTGTCGAAGATCGCCGCCGAGATGCTGGAGGACATCGACAAGGAGACCGTCGACTTCGTCCCCAACTACGACGGCAGCGAGCGCGAGCCGGCCGTGCTGCCGGCACGCCTGCCCAACCTGCTCATCAACGGCAGTGCCGGCATCGCGGTGGGCATGGCCACCAACATCCCGCCGCACAACCTCAACGAAATCGTCGACGCCTGCCTGCACATGCTGGCCCACCCCGAGGCGACGATCGAGGAGCTGATGGAGATCGTGCCGGCGCCCGACTTTCCCACCGCCGGCATCATCTACGGCCTGAACGGCGTGCGCGAGGGCTACCGCACCGGGCGCGGCAAGGTGATCATGCGCGCCAAGGTCCACTTCGAAGACCTCGAACGCGGCGACCGGCAGGCGATCATCGTCGACGAGATCCCCTACCAGGTCAACAAGAAGACGCTGCAGGAGCGCATCGCCGAGCTCGTGCGCGAGAAGAAGCTCGAGGGCATCTCGCACATCCAGGACGAGAGCGACAAGTCCGGCATGCGCGTCGTCATCGAGCTCAAGCGCGGCGAGGTGCCGGAGGTCGTGCTCAACAACCTCTACAAGAACACGCAGCTGCAGGACACCTTCGGCATCAACATGGTGGCGCTGGTCGACGGCCAGCCCAAGCTGTGCAACCTGCGCCAGCTGATCGTGATCTTCCTCGACCACCGGCGCGAGGTGGTGACGCGGCGCACGGTGTTCGAGCTGAAGAAGGCGCGCGATCGCGGCCACGTGCTCGAGGGCCTGGCGGTGGCGCTGGCCAACATCGACGAGTTCATCGCGACGATCAAGAACTCGCCGACGCCGCCGGTGGCCAAGGCGGCGCTGATGGGCAAGAGCTGGGAGAGCCAGCTCGTGCGCGACATGCTCGCGCGCGCCGAGGAAGGCACGCCCGGCGGCCGCGCCGCCTACCGCCCCGAGGGCCTGCCCTCGGGCTACGGCATGCAGCCCGACGGCCTGTACCGGCTCAGCGACGAGCAGGCGCAGGAGATCCTGCAGATGCGCCTGCAGCGCCTCACCGGCCTCGAGCAGGACAAGATCGTCGCCGAGTACCGCGAGGTGATGGCCGAGATCGCCGACCTGCTCGACATCCTCGCCAAGCCCGAGCGCGTGAAGACGATCATCTCGGGCGAGCTCACCGCCTTGCGCCAGGAGTTCGGCCAGACGAAAGAGGGTGCGCGGCGCAGCGTCATCGAGCGCAACGTGCAGGAACTCGGCACCGAGGACCTCATCACGCCGGCCGACATGGTGGTCACGCTCAGCCACGGCGGCTACGTCAAGAGCCAGGCGCTCAGCGAGTACCGCGCGCAGCGCCGCGGCGGCCGCGGCAAGCAGGCCACCCAGACCAAGGAAGACGACTGGATCGACCAGCTCTTCATCGCCAACACGCACGACTGGATCCTGTGCTTCAGCGACCGCGGGCGCGTCTACTGGCTCAAGGTGTGGGAGGTGCCGCAGGGCGGCCGCGCCAGCCGCGGCAAGCCGATCGTCAACATGTTCCCGCTGCAGCAAGGCGAGAAGATCACCGTCGTGCTGCCGCTCACCGACGGCTTCCGCAGCTTCCCGGCCGATCACTACGTCTTCATGGCCACCGCGCTCGGCACGGTGAAGAAGACCTCGCTCGACGAGTTCGACAACCCGCGCAAGGCCGGCATCATCGCCGTCGACCTCGACGAGGGCGACTACCTCATCGGCGCCGCGCTCACCGACGGCAAGCACGACGTCATGCTGTTCTCCGACGGCGGCAAGGCGGTGCGCTTCGACGAGGAGGACGTGCGCCCGCTCGGCCGCACGGCACGCGGCGTGCGCGGCATGGAGCTCGAGATCGACCAGCGCGTGATCGCGATGCTCGTCGCCGAGGACGAGACGCAGAGCGTGCTCACGGCCACCGAGAACGGCTTCGGCAAGCGCACGCCGATCGGGGAATACACGCGCCATCGTCGCGGCACCAAGGGCATGATCGCCATCGTGCAGAGCGAGCGCAACGGCAAGGTGGTGGCCGCGACGCTGGTGCGCCCCGAGGACGAGATCATGCTCATCACCGACAAGGGCGTACTCGTGCGCACGCGCGTGGCCGAGATCCGCGAGCTCGGCCGCGCCACGCAAGGCGTGACGCTGATCGCGCTGGACGACGGCACCAAACTCTCGGGGCTGCAGCGCATCGTCGAGAACGATGCCAACGGCGGGCCGGAGTCGGGCCCCGACAACGGCGAACCGGGCGAAGACAACAACGGCGGCACCGGTCACGGCACCGCGGAGGGCCAGGGCCAGTGAATCCAGTGTTCCCCTCTCGCTCAGCGATCCCCTCTCGCATGTCTCGCGCGCCTCGCATGCATGCCGCCGCCCGCGCCATCGCCGCCTCGGCCTTGACGGCGTGGCTAGTCGTGCTCGCGCCGGCAGCCTTCGCCCAGACCGCCGAGCCCTCGTCGCCGGCGAAGAAGGAACTCGTCGCCCGTGTCCTGAAGCTGCAGCAGCCCGGCGTCGAGAACCTCGGCCGCACGCTCGCCGAGCAGCCGGCCCTGCAACTGGCCGCGCCGGTGCGCGCCGCCATCGCCCGCCTGCCGCAGGACAAGCGCGAGGCGGTCGCACGCCAGATCGAGGCCGACGTGCAGCGCTATGCCGAGGAAGTGGTGCCGATCGTGCGCGACCGGGCCGTGGCGCTCGCGCCGCCGACGCTCGGACCGATGATCGAGCAGCGCTTCACCGAAGAGGAGCTGCGGCAGCTGGTCGCCATCCTCGAGTCGCCGATCAACGCGCGCTACCAGGCCCTCGGCCTGGAGATGCAGCGCGCGCTCGGCACCAAGCTCGTGGCCGAAACCCGCGCCGCGGTCGACCCCAAGTTCAAGGCGCTGGAGCAGAGCGTGCAGAGCCGGCTGCGCGCGGCCTTCGCGGCGGCCAACGCGGCCAGCGCGGCCGGCACCACCGGCGCCGGCAGCAGCGCGCCCGGTGCGCGCGTCCCGGCCGCCTCGGGGGCCGCGGCAGGCAAGTGACGCCGCGAGTGACACTGCACCTGCCGACGTTGCAAATGTCCGAGCATGCCCCCTCCGGTTCGCCCATGCCCTTGCAGGCGCTGCGCGCGCAGATCGACACGCTCGACCGCGAACTGCTCGCGCTGCTGAACCGGCGCGCGCGCCTCGCCCTCGAGGTCGGCGAGCTGAAGAAGCGCGAGGGCGCGCCGGTCTTCCGCCCCGAGCGCGAAGCGCAGGTGATCGACGGCCTGAAGGCCGCCAACGCCGGCCCGCTGAAGGCCGAGAGCGTGGCGCCCATCTGGCGCGAGGTGATGTCGGCCTGCCGTGCCCTCGAGTCGCCCACGCGCGTGGCCTACCTCGGACCGGCGGGCACCTTCAGCGAACTGGCCGCGCTCGGCTACTTCGGCTCTTCGATCGTGCACGTGCCTTGCGTCAGCATCGACGAGGTCTTCCGTGCCACCAGCGCGGGCGCGGCCGACTTCGGCGTCGTGCCGGTGGAGAACTCCACCGAGGGCATGGTGGCGCGCTCGCTCGACCTCTTCCTGCACACGCCGCTTTGCATCGTCGGCGAGACGAGCCTGTTCGTGCGCCACAACCTGATGCGCCGCGTCGACCGCCTCGAGGGCGTGGCCGCCGTCGTGGCGCATCCGCAGGCACTGGCGCAATGCCACGCCTGGCTGAGCGCGCACCTGCCGCAGGCCGAGCGCCGGCCGGCGGCGAGCAACGCCGAGGGCGCGCGGCTGGCCGCAGCCGACGAGGCGCTCGCGGCCATCGCGAGCGATCGCGCCGCCAGCGAGTTCGGCCTGCACGTGCTGGCCCCGGCCATCCAGGACGACGCCCACAACCGCACCCGCTTCGCCATCGTCGCCGAGCCCACGCGCAGCCCGGCGCCGCGCGCCACCGGGCACGACTGCACGAGCCTCGTCGTCTCGGTGGTCAACCGCCCGGGCGCGGTGCACGACATGCTGGTGCCGCTGAAGAACCACGGCGTTTCGATGACCCGCTTCGAGTCGCGCCCGGCGCGATCGGGCCAGTGGGAGTACTACTTCTACATCGACATCGAAGGTCACGCCGAAGAGCCGCAGGTAAGCGCCGCGCTGGCCGAGCTGCGCGGCGTGTGCGCCTTCTTCAAGGTGCTCGGCAGCTACCCGGTCGACGTGAAGTGAGGCCCCTGCGGCACCGCTGACGATGTTCAACCAGCTCGGCGTCATCGGTTGCGGCCTCATGGGCGGCTCGTTCGCGCTCGCGCTCAGGCGCGCCGGCCTCGTCAAGCGCGTCGTCGGCTACAGCAAGTCGCCCTCGACGACCGAGCGCGCGCGCAGGCTGGGCATCATCGACGTCGCGGCCGAGTCGGCGCTGGGCGCGGTCTCGGGCTCCGACATCGTGCTGCTCGCGGTGCCGGTGGCCGCCAGCGAAACCACCTTCCGCGCCATCCGCCATCTCGTCGAGCCGAGCGTTCTCTTCATGGACGTCGGCTCGACCAAGCGCGATGTCGTCGACGCCGCGCGGCGCGTGCTGCGCGAACGCATCGCCACCTTCGTGCCCGCGCACCCCATCGCCGGCAAGGAAGCCTCGGGCATCGAACATGCCGACGCCGGCCTCTTCACCGGCCGCCAGGTGATCCTGACGCCGCTGCCGCAGACCAACGTGGCGATGCTGCAGAAGGCCACCGACACCTGGGCCGCGGTGGGTGCGCAGGTGCTGAAGATGTCGCCGGAAAACCACGACGCCGCCTTCGCCGCCGTGAGCCACCTGCCGCACATGCTCGCCTTCGCGTACTTCGGTGCCGTCGTCAACCAGCCGGCCGGGCGCGATTTCCTCTCGCTCGCCGGGCCGGGCTTCCGCGACTTCACGCGCATCGCCGCCAGCAACCCCGAGATGTGGCGCGACATCCTCATCGCCAACCGCGAGGAGATCATCAAGCAGTCGCAGCTGTTCCGGCACGCGCTCACCGCGTTCGAGCAGGCGCTGCAGACGGGCAACACCGAGGCGCTGGAGGCCATGATCCGTGGCCCGGCCGAGGGCCGCGCCGCCTGGCAGATGGGCTCGCTGCGCGTGCCGGGCAGCGGCAATCCGGGTGCGGCCGCTGGCGGCGGCGGGAGCGGCGGGAGCGGCACAGGCAGTGGCGGATCCGGCGGCGACGCGCGCTGAGCCGCGCAGCGCCCGCATCGCCTTTCTCCTCGACGACGGGGTTCCCTTGTTCGACATCGCCGCGATCGACCTACCGCCGCTGCGTTCGGCCTCGGGCTCGGTGCACCTGCCCGGCTCCAAGAGCATCTCCAACCGCGTGCTTCTGCTCGCCGGCCTGGCCGAAGGCGAGACGGTGCTGCTCGATCTGCTCGACTCCGACGACACGCGCGTCATGCTCGAGGCGCTGCGCACGCTCGGCTGCGGCGTCGATCGGCGCGAGCGCGAGTGCCGCATCACCGGCCTCGGCGGGCGGCTGCGCGTGCACGAGGCCGATCTCCATCTCGGCAACGCCGGCACGGCGATGCGCCCGCTCATGGCTACGCTGGCACTGCTGGCGGCCACGCAGGGCGGCCGCTTCGACCTGCGCGGCGTGGCGCGCATGCACGAGCGGCCGATCGGCGACCTCGTCGATGCGCTGCGGCGGCTCGGCTGCACCGTGGTCGATCTTGGCGCGCCCGGCTATCCGCCGTTGCGCGTGACGGGCGAGCCCGACGGGCGCCTGGCGGGGCTGGAGGCAGGGCAACCGGTGCGCGTGCGCGGCGATGTCTCGAGCCAATTCCTCACCGCGTTGCTGCTTGCGCTGCCGCTCGTCGCCGAGCGACGCGACGTGATCGTCGAGGTCGAAGGCGAGCTGATTTCGAAACCCTACGTCGACATCACGCTCAACCTGCTCGGCCGCTTCGGCATCGCCGTGCAGCGCGACGGCTACGCCCGCTTCATGCTGCCGCGCGGCTCGCGCTACCGCAGCCCCGGGCGCCTGCACGTCGAGGGCGACGCGTCGTCGGCCTCGTACTTCATCGCGCTCGGCGCCATCGCGGCGACGGGCGGCGCGCCGGTGCACATCGCCGGCGTCGGCAGCGACTCGATCCAGGGCGACATCGCCTTCGTCGATGCGGCGCGCGCCATGGGCGCCGAGGTGAAGAGCGGACCCGGCTGGATCGAGGTGCACCGCGGCCGCTGGCCGCTGAAGGCGATCCGCCTCGACGCCCGGCCCATCCCCGATGCGGCGATGACCCTGGCCGTGATGGCGCTCTATGCCGACGGGCCGACGCGCATCGAAGGCATCGCCAGCTGGCGCGTGAAGGAGACCGACCGCATCGCCGCCATGGCCGCCGAGCTGCGCAAGCTCGGCGCCGACGTGCTGGCCGGCGACGATTTCATCGAGGTGCGGCCGCCGCGGCAGTGGCAGGCGGCGAGCGTCCGCACCTACGACGACCACCGCATGGCCATGTGCCTGGCGCTGGCAGCGTTCAACGCGCTCGCCACCGGCGCCGCGGGCGCCGGCGTGCCCACCCCGCGCGTCAGCGCGGGCTTACCCACCGCGCGCGTCAGCGCGGGCTTGCCTGTCCGCATCGAGGACCCGCGCTGCGTGGCCAAGACCTTCCCCGACTATTTCGAGGCACTCTTCGGCCTGGCCGAGGCCGCCGAAGACGACGTGCCCGTGATCACCATCGACGGTCCCACCGCCTCGGGCAAGGGCACGCTCGCCGCGGCGGTGGCGCGGGCGCTCGGCTACCACCTGCTCGACTCGGGCCTGCTGTACCGCGCCACCGGCCTGGCGGCAGCGGCCGACGGCATCTCCCCGGACGACGAGGCGGCGGTGGCGCGCCTGGCCGGTACGCTGGACCTGCGCTTCGCGAGTGCCGAGGAGGCCGAGCCCACGCGTGTGTGGCTGCGCGGCCGCGAGATCACCGCCGAACTGCGACACGAGAACGCCGGCCTGCTCGCCTCGCGCGTCTCGGCCCTACCCGCCGTCCGGAGTGCGCTGCACGGGCTTCAGCTCTCGTTCCGGCGTGCCCCGGGGCTCGTCGCCGACGGGCGCGACATGGGCACCGTCGTCTTCCCGGGCGCAGCACTCAAGGTGTTCCTCACCGCCAACGCCGGGCAGCGCGCCGAACGCCGCCATAAGCAATTGATTTCAAAGGGAATTCAGACTACCATCGACAGTCTTCGCGCCGACCTCGAGGCGCGCGACGCGCGCGACCGGAATCGCGCCGTCGCGCCCCTGAAGCCGGCCGAGGATGCGCTCTTGCTGGACAACTCGGACCTCACCATCGAGCAATCGGTGGCCCAGGTGCTGAACTGGTGGCAGGCACGCAGTCCGTTCGGCAGGTCGGCGCGCGGCTCATCCGCTTCGACGCCGGCCTGAAGAACGGCAAGCCGGTCCACCGCGCCGCCCCGAGCCTCGTCTCGTGTGGCCGGCCGCACGCAACGCGTAGGGTCCTCATGTGGCCTCCATGCGTCGTTCATGCGGCCTTCGGCGCGGGGGTGTCTTCAACCTCAACCCGCAGCACCCGCTGCACGCACCGCCCGGCTCTGCGCCTCAACCAACCCACCGGGCCCCAGGAAACCAATGTCCGCAACCCAAATGGCTGCCGCCTCCAGCGGTGGCATGGAATCGTTCGCCGCGCTCTTCGAAGAGAGCATCAAGTCCAGCGACATGCGCCCCGGCGAGGTCATCTCCGCCGAAGTGGTGCGCATCGACTTCAACCACGTCGTGGTCAACGCCGGGCTGAAGAGCGAAAGCTACATCCCGATCGAGGAATTCAAGAACGACCAGGGCGAAGTCGAGGTCCAGGTCGGCGACTTCGTCGCCGTGGCCATCGACGCCGTCGAGAACGGCTATGGCGACACCATCCTCAGCCGCGACAAGGCCAAGCGCCTGGCCTCGTGGATGGCGCTCGAGAACGCCCTCGAGAGCGGCGACTTCGTCAGCGGCACCGTCAGCGGCAAGGTCAAGGGCGGCCTCACCGTCCTCGTGAACGGCATCCGCGCCTTCCTGCCCGGCAGCCTGCTCGACACGCGCCCGGTGAAGGACATGACGCCCTTCGAGGGCAAGACGATGGAGTTCAAGGTCATCAAGCTCGACCGCAAGCGCAACAACGTCGTGTTGTCGCGCCGCGCCGTCGTCGAGGCTTCGATGGGCGAAGAGCGCGCCAAGCTGCTCGAGACGCTGACCGAAGGCGCCATCGTGCACGGCGTGGTCAAGAACATCACCGAGTACGGTGCCTTCGTCGATTTGGGCGGCATCGACGGCCTGCTGCACATCACCGACATGGCCTGGCGCCGCGTGCGCCACCCGAGCGAGGTGGTCACGGTCGGCCAGGAACTCAGCGCCAAGGTGCTGAAGTTCGACGCCGAGAAGAACCGCGTCAGCCTCGGCATCAAGCAGCTCGGCGACGACCCGTGGATGGGCGTGAGCCGCCGCTACCCGCAGGGCACGCGCCTGTTCGGCAAGGTCACCAACATCGCCGACTACGGCGCCTTCGTCGAGATCGAGCCGGGCATCGAAGGCCTGGTGCACGTCTCCGAGATGGACTGGACGAACAAGAACGTCGCCCCGAGCAAGGTCGTCACGCTCGGCGAAGAGGTCGAGGTCATGGTCCTCGAGATCGACGAGGACAAGCGCCGCATCAGCCTGGGCATGAAGCAGTGCAAGGCCAACCCGTGGGAGGAGTTCAGCGCCACGGTCAAGCGCGGCGACCGCGTCAAGGGCCCGGTCAAGAGCATCACCGACTTCGGCGTCTTCGTCGGCCTCTCGGCCGGCATCGACGGCCTCGTGCACCTGTCCGACCTCTCCTGGCACGAGCCGGGCGAGACCGCCGTGCGCAACTACAAGAAGGGCCAGGAAGTCGAGGCCCTCGTGCTCGCCGTGGACGTGGAGCGCGAGCGCATCAGCCTGGGCATCAAGCAGCTCGACGTCGACCCGTTCACGAGCTTCACGACGCTCAACGACCGCGGCACCATCCTCACCGGCAAGGTGAAGACGGTCGACCCGCGCGGCGCCGAGATCCAGCTCAACGACGACGTCACCGGCTACCTGCGCGCCAGCGAGATCAGCCGTGACCGCGTCGAAGACGCGCGCAACGTGCTGAAGGAAGGCGACGAGGTCTCGGTGATGATCATCAACGTCGACCGCAAGATGCGCTCGATCCAGCTGTCCATCAAGGCCAAGGACCAGGCCGACCAGCAGGAGGCGATGCAGCGCCTCGCGCAGAGCAACGAGCGTGAGACCGCCGGCACGACGAGCCTAGGCGCCCTGCTGCGCGCCAAGCTCGACAAGGGCAGCAACGAGTAGGGCCCGGGCGCGCGGGCGCCGCGGAGCGCCGGCAGCAGCCGGCCCCGCGGCGCCCCGTGCACCACGCTCTGCCCGAGACGGCCCGACTCACTTGAGCGCCCCCTTGAGCGCCCCCTTGAGCGCCTCTTTGAGCGCCCCTTCGAGCGCCCGTCAAGCGCCCACCGAAGCGCCGCCGCAGCGCCGATGACGTGCCCATGACCCGATCCGACCTCGTCGCGCGGCTGGCCGAGCGCTTCCAGCAGCTCACGCAGCGCGACACCGAGTTCGCCGTCAAGACCATCCTCGACGCGATGAGCGATGCGCTCTCGCGCGGGCACCGCATCGAGATCCGCGGCTTCGGCAGCTTCTCGATCAACCGGCGCCCGCCGCGCGTGGGGCGCAATCCGCGCAGCGGCGCGCAGGTCACCATCCCCGAGAAGCTGGTGCCGCACTTCAAGCCGGGCAAGGCGCTGCGCGAAGCGGTCGACGCCGAGCCCGTCGAGCGCGCCGAACACTTCTGAGGCTCGGCGGCAACGGACTGGCATCGGCCGGGCGAAGGCGGGTGCGCGGTGTCGGCCAGGCCGGCCCTCGCACCTAGAATCGATCGCGCACCATGCGCATCGTCGTCTGGCTGATCCGGGCCTTCCTCTTCTTCACGCTGTTCGCCTTCGCGCTGAACAACCAGCACACGGTGGCGGTGCACTGGTTCTTCGGGCTCGCGTGGACGACGCCGCTCGTCTTCGTCGTGCTCGTGGCCTTTGCCGTCGGCGCCGCACTCGGCGTGATGGCCATGGTGCCGAGCTGGTGGCGCGCGCGCCGCGCCGTCGCACCGGCGGCACCGGCCGCGCAGGACTCGCAGGCGCCGCCGCTGGCGGGCCCTTTGCCGGTGGTGCGCGACAGCACGGCCGAGTACCCGCCGCGGGTGGGTCTGTAGACCCGTCTCGCGCAGCACTCGCACCACACACGCGCCACACGCCCGCATGGACTTCGACTTCCAGTGGCTGCTCGTCGGCCTGCCGCTCGCCTTCGCGCTCGGCTGGGTGGCTTCGCGGCTCGACCTGCGCCAGCTCGGCCGTGCCCGGCGCGAGACGCCGAGCGCCTATTTCAAGGGCCTGAACCTGCTGCTCAACGAGCAGCAGGACAAGGCCATCGATGCCTTCATCGAGGCCGTGCAGCACGACCCGGACACCGCCGAGCTGCACTTCGCGCTCGGCAACCTGTTCCGCCGCCGCGGCGAGTTCGAGCGCGCCGTGCGCGTGCACGAGCACCTGCTGGCGCGCGGCGACCTGAAGGCGAAGGACCGCGAGCGCGCCCAGCACGCGCTGGCGCAGGACTTCATGAAGGCCGGCCTCTTCGACCGCGCCGAGGCCGCCTGGCGCGCCCTCGAAGACACCTCGTTCGACCAGGAGGCGCGGCTGGCGCAGCTGACGCTGGCCGAGCGCTCGCGCGACTGGCCGCGCGCCGTGGAGGTGGCGACACGGCTGAACAACCGCGATGCCGGCGCCTTTGCGACGCGCATCGCGCACTACGAGTGCGAGCTCGCGCTCGCCGCCGACGCCGACGGCCGGCCGCCGGACGCCGAGGCCGCCCTGGCGCGCGCGCGCCGAGCCGCGCCGAGCGCGGCGCGCCCGCCGATGATGCTCGGCCAGCGTCACCTGAAGGCCGGCCGCCCGGCCGCGGCGATGGACGCCTGGGACGAGCTGCGCGAGCACCAGGGCAGCGGCGCCTTCCTGCTGGTGGCCGAGGACTACGCGCGCGCGGCGCTGGCCTGCGGCCGTGCCGACAGCGCCCGCGCGGCGCTGCTGGTCATGCTCGCGCAACACCCGGCCACCGAGTTGCTCGCCGCACTGGACCTGCTCGATGGCCGCGGCGCGGCCGCGGGCGCTGGTGCCGGCCTCGCCACTCCTTCTCCCCACCAGGCACGCTGGGTGGCGCAGCTCCAGCAGCTGCCCTCGCTCACCGCGGCGCAGCAGGTGCTCGCCGCCGCGCCCGAAACCTGGGGCGCGCCGGGCCTGCAGGCACTGCGCGCCGCCGTGGCACGGGCCGCGCGCCCACTGCAGCGCTACCGCTGCGCGGCCTGCGGCTTCGAGGCGCAGCACTACTTCTGGCAATGCCCCGGCTGCCTGAGTTGGGAGAGCTATCCGCCGCAACGCATCGATGCGTTGCAGTGAGGATGCGCCCGAGGCGCGCGCTCAGGTCAGAGGTTGAGAGTTCCTCGGGCGTACCTGAGCAGCAGCGCGCCCGAGCGCATGACTCTCGACCTCTTCAGCGCATCTGCTGCTCGAGCAGCGTGAGCACGTCGCTGCGCGAAGGCACCTGCCACCTGCCGCCGATGCTGGCCACGCGGCCCGGGCCGGCGATGCCGGCCAGGCCCGGCTCGTGGTCGCAATAGATGCCGAGCGTCGGCCGCCCGAGCGCCGCCGCCAGGTGCGTGAAGCCGGTATCGAGCCCGACCACCTGCCGCGCGCCGGCCAGCACCGCGGCCATCTCGCCGACGCGCAGGAACGGCGGCACATCGCCCTCGCAATCGGCGGCGATGCGCTCGGCGAGCGTCTGCTCCTCGTCGGCGCCCCACAGCACCACCGGGATCAGGCCGCGCTCGCGCAGCCGCTTGCCCACCGAGCCCCAGTGCCGTTCGGGCCAGAGCTTCTCCTTGCGGCTGGCATTGGGGATCAGCACCGCATAAGGCGCCTTCGGGCCCCAGCCGGGGGCCGGCGCACGCAGGCCGAAGTCGGGCGGGCCGGCGGGCATCGTGTAGCCCAGGTGCGCAGCGGCCAGCATGCGGCAGCGCTGCACCGCATGCAGCCCGGTGCCGACCGCCGCCCGCCGCTGGTAGGCCCAGGCCGCCGCGGGCTCGCGCGCGCTCTTGCGGTCGTAGCCGGCCACCGGCCCGCGCGCCTGGCGCGCCCAGAGGGCGCTCTTCAAGAGCCCCTGCAGGTCGAGCACGAGATCGTAGGGCTCGCGCTGCAGTTCGCCGCGCAGCTCGCGCATCGCCTGCCAGGTGGCGCCGGCGAGCAGCGCGCGCCGCCACTTGCGCCACGAGACCGACAGCACCCGCTGCACGCCCGGATGCAGCTGCGGGATGGCGGCGTAGGCGGCCTCGACCAGCCACTCGATGGTGGCGCCGGGATGATGGCGCAGCACGTCGGCCACCACCGGCAGCGCATGCACGACGTCGCCCATCGACGAGGTCTTGACGATCAGCAGGCGCATCGCCTCTTTCCTGTGCTGCTCTCGGCCCGCTTCATGCTTGGCGACTTGAACCGCCGGCGCGCTCGGCCACGAGTGCGGGGTTGAAGCGCGGGTCGTTGTACATCTTGAACTGCCGGTAGACCTTGAAGTAGGCGCGGCCGGCCGCCGCGTCGGCGAGCAGCGCGTCGAGGCAGCTGCCGAGGTCGGCACGCTGCTGCTCCAGGCGCGCGAGCTTGCCGCGGCTCGCCTCGCGATGCGCCTCGTCGACGTCGCGGCGCTCGGTCTGCGCGCGCATGGCGTGCACTTTCAGCGCCAGGATCGACAGGCGGTCGATCATGCTGCCGGCGGTCTCGCTGTTCAGGCGCGCTCCGGGCGCCACCGTCGCGCGTGGCGCGTCGGTGCGCGCCGAGGCGGCGTCGACGAGACCGAGCGCCACCAGCAGGATCTCGTCGACGCGCTCGGTGGCGTCGTTGCGCGCCTGGTTGTGGCGGTCGATGGCGCGCTTGTTGGCCGCGATCTCCGCCTCGGCCACCGTGGTGCGCCGCGCCAGGTCTTCCTCGGCCCACAGGCGGCAGTTGCACAGATGGTTGGTCTGCACCCAGCGCCACAGGTCCTCGTCCGGCGCGGCCGGCTCCTGCGCAAGCCAGCCGGGCGTGGCGATGAGACGGTCGTGCAGGGCGACCACGGCGGCGGCGCTGAGGTACGGCAGGGTCATGCGAGCATGCGGGTCGGGTGGGGCAGTGCGGACGTCGCTGTGGACGGGCGTGTACGGGCGGGTTCGGTCGGCGGGCCGTCGGACTTCGGACGCCCGGGCGAGCCGTCCAGGGCCGCCGCGCCCCGAGGGAATGGGCTGGCAGAATCGGCGCGCATTATGGGCCGCGCCTGGTGACTGCCGACCTCCAGCCCGTCCCACCGCGCCCGGCCGCCGGCCCCCTGGTGGTGCGCCTGCGCAACTGGGTCGGCGACGTGCTGCTCGGCCTGCCGATGCTGCAGCGGCTGTCCGATGCCGGTCACGAGTTGCATCTCGTGGGCAAGGGCTGGGCCAGCGACCTGCTCGCCGGGCACGGCTGGCCGGTGCACGTGTTGCCCAGGACGTTCGGTGAACGCGTGCGCCTGCTTCGGCGTCTCCACGACGAAACCGCCGCCGCGAGCCGCGCGACCGCAGGCCCCACCGCAGCAGCCGCCCTGCCCGACCACCGTGGGCGCGCGCGCATCGATGCGTTGTGCCTGCCCTACTCGTTCTCCAGCGCGCTCGAGTTCCGCCTCGCCGGTTGCCGTGCGCTCGGGCATGCGCACGAGGGCCGCAGCTTCCTGCTCGCGCGCGCCCTGCCGCGCGGGCGCGACCGGCACGAGCTCACGGTGTACTGGCAGGTCGGCGACGCCCTGCTCGGCGCCGCAGCGCCGCTGCCGCAGCGCCTGGGGCTGGCGCTGGCGCCCGGCCACCGCGAAGCCGCCGCCGCGCTGCGCCGCGCGCACGGCATCGGCAGCGGCTACATCGTCGTCTGCCCCTTCGCCGGCGGCACCTTCGAGAAGCTCGACAAGCGCTGGCCGGAGTTCGGCGCCTTCGTGCGCGACGAGCTCGCCGCCCTCTCGCGCGCGCAGGGCCGCGAGCTGCTGATCTGCCCCGGGCCGGGCGAGGAGGCCCTGGCGCGCAGCGACTTCGCGCCGGTGCACCGCCTCGAAGGCGTGGGCCTCGGCACTTACGCGGCGCTGTTGGCCGACGCGGCGCTGATGATCAGCAACGACACCGGCCCCGGCCACATGGCCGCGGCGGTGGGCACGCCGCTGCTTTCGGTGCTCGGCCCGACCGAGCCGGGCCGCTGGGGTGCCTGGGGCCCGAACGTGCGCTTGCTCGGGGGCCGCGGCCGCTGGCCGGCGCGCGCCGAGGTGCTTGCGGCCGTGCACGAGGCGCTTGCGCGCACGGAGCGCGAAATCCCCACCCCGCGCTGCGCTCCGGAAACGGTCACCACGCGCCCCGCCGAGCCCTGACACGGGCGCCGACACCCTGGCGGGGGATCGCGCCGGCGCCCGGCGCCTACCCCAGCGGGGGGCACCCGGCAGACCTGCCCGCGGGGGAATGTGCAGCGCGGGGCCGCCACGAAGAATGCCTCTCAACCCGGCGCCTCGATGCATCCAGCGATGCGCGAGGTCGTCGGGCCAGGTCGATCCGATCCACTCCACCTTCACTGCCTAGGAGATCCTCATCATGTTCCGCCAACTCATCGTCGCCGTGCTCGCCGCCCTCGCGCTGAACGCCTTCGCGGCCGTCGACATCAACCGCGCCACGCGCGCCGAGCTCGAGACCGTCAGCGGCGTCGGCCCCGGCCTCTCGGCCAAGATCCTGAAGGCCCGCGAGGCCGGCGAGTTCAAGGACTGGGCCGACATGGTCCAGCGCGTGCCGGGCGTCGGCCCCGCCAGCGCCGGCAAGCTCTCGAAGGCCGGCCTCACCGTGGGCGGCGCGTCGTTCGACGCCAGCCAGATGCCGCCCGCCGCGCCCAAGCAGGCGCGCCAGCGCAAGGCCGCGGGTGAAGCGGCGGCGGGCAGCGAGGCCGGCGCCAAGCCCGCGCGCAAGGCGGCGCGCAAGGAGAAGGTCGAGTCCTGAGCGAGCGCCGCGCGCCGCGGCAGGTCCGCCGCGCCGGCGCATGCCGGCGCATGCCGGCCCACGCCGGCCCACGCCGGCCCACTTCGGCCGGTGCGCGGCTGCTCAGGCGCCCAGGCGCTCAGGCGGTCAGGGCAGCTCGAGGTCGGGCATCGGGCGCGAGATGTCGAAGTCCACCATCTCGCGCCCCGCCCGCGCCGCCTCGCGCAGCAGCCGCTGCGCGCGCTGCGCCGCCTCCCAGCCGAAGAACTGCATCACCTCGTCGCGCCGCGAGAGCGTGTCTTCCTCGCCGAGCGCCATCAGCTCGCGCGTGAACGGCTCTTCGAAGAGCAGGTAGCTCGCCAGCGCCGTGCCGCGCGCCGTCTGGCCTTCGCCGCCGACACCCGCGCCGCGCAGCAGGCCGCGCACCGGGCCGGGCAGGCTCGACAAGTGCTTGGCGGCAATGTCGTCCAGGCGCTTCGACGGCGCGATCACCAGCGCCTCCACCGGCCTGAGCGGCGTGTCGGCGAGCGCCGACTCGGGCAGCAGCGCCAGCGTGCGGTTGATGCGCTTCATGCGTTCCACGTCCACCGCCAGTGCGTCGAGGAAGATGCTCGAGAGCGCATGGCCGGCGATCTGCGCCAGGTTGGGATAGCCCGTCTGCAGGATCTGCCGCCCGCGCGGCTCCTGCATGCGCCCGGCACCGATGATGAGCAGCCGCTCGGCGCCCAGGTGGATGGCCGCCGACAGTGGCGCCGTGTTGCGCATCGAGCCGTCGCCGAACCAGCCCGGATCGCCCGGTACGTCGAGGTGCTGGGCCGGAAAGACGAACGGGATCGCCGCCGAGGCGAGCAGGTGCTTGTGCGTGATCTCCGAGGGCACGGCGACGCGCTGCGAGCGGACCCAAGTCTCCACCGGCCGCAGCATGCTGTAGAAGGTGTAGTGCTCGCCGCTCGTGTAGCTGGAGGCGGTGACGGCCAGCGCGTGCAGCTGCCGCTGCTCCTGCACGAACGGGATGCGCTCCAGCGGCACCAGGCGCTGCAGCAATTCGGCGAGCGGTTCGTTGTCGAGCAGCGAACGCGGGCGCGCCTTGCGCCAGCGGGCGATGAGCCAGCCCACCGAGAGCATCGTCAGCCACTGCGCGCCGCTGCGGATGACGCCGAGCGAGTCGGCGCGGTACACCTGGTCGGCCGAGAAGTTCTGCCAGACCTTGGCGATGACCTCGACGGCGGCCTCGAAGCGGTCGGCATGCGCGGCCAGCGCGGCGGCGTTGATGGCACCGGCCGAGGTGCCGCAGATGACCCCGAACGGGTTGCTCATGCGGGCGCGTGGCCCGAGCACCTCGCGCCGCAACTTGGCCAGGGCCCTGAGAACGCCCACCTGGTAGGCGGCGCGGGCGCCGCCGCCGCTGAGGACCAGGCCGGTGAGCGGTGTTTCGTGCATGAACGCGGATTGTGGCCGCGCACGGCAGGGGCGACAGAGCCACAACCCGGGGGGCTCGACGCCTCAGTCGCCCTTGCCCTTGCCCTTGCCGCCGCCCTTGCCGTGCCCGTGGCCGCGGCGGTCGTCCCCATCGTCGTCGCGATGCTTGGCACCGCGGTGCACGTGGCGGTCGTACCACTCGTCGCGCACGAAGTACACGGGCACGCCGCAGGCCTTGTAGCGGTGGCAATGCCGGCCCCAGTTCTGCCGGTGCCCCGGTGGCACCCACATGTACACCGGCTGCGGGCGCGGCGGCGCCACCACCACCACGCCCGGCCGCGGCGCCGGCAGGGACGGCGGCGCGATGATGACCGGGCTCGGGAGCACCACCTGCGGCAGCGGCAGCCGGCTCACGTCCACGCGGCCGGGCAGGCCGGGCAGCACGATGGGCGGTGGCGGCGGCAGCTGGATCTCCAGGGCGGATGCGGAGACAACAGCGAGGCCGGCGAGGCCGGCAATGGCGAGGTTTCGAATAGGTGGGCGGTTCATGACACCTCCTTCAAGGCAGATCACGCAACAACGCCGCATGATGCCGCCGCGATGGCGGCATCGGCACTTCGTTTCACTCGTACACAACCGTCGCGTCACCGCCCTCGGCAATGCTGCGCCAGCGCACCAGCGCCTCGTCGCAGGGCCAGAAGCGCGCCTCGTCGCCGAGGTCGATTTCGGCCATCGCTTGGCGGCGCTTCAGGCGCAGCCGCACCGGCAGGCCCTGGCGCACGGCGCCGTGTTCGGTCTCGACGCGGCGCGAGGGCCACAGCTTCAGCACGTCGCCGACCGGCGGCATGCCCCCGTTCACTTCCACGGCCAGGTGGCGCGCGAAACGCGCGCGCGCCGCCGGCAGGTCCCACACCTGCGCGACGTTGAGGCGCAGGCCGCCGGTGAACCGGTCGGGTTGCAGGCGGCCCTGCGCGATGAGCAGCTGGTCCTCCTGCGCGAGCTCGCGCTGGCCCTCGAACAGCTCCTCGGCGGCCACCGCCTCGATGGCCTCGCTGCCATCGTCGAGCTTGAAGATGACGACGCGCCCGCGCTGGCCGTTCACGGTGCGCGGGTCGCTCACGATGCCGGCCAGCAGCTGCGGCTCGCGGCTGTCGACGAGGTCGCCGATCGGCTGACGCACGAAGCGTCGCACCTCGTCGGCCCAGGCATCGAACAGGTGCCCGCTGAGATAGAAGCCGAGCGCCGCCTTCTCCTGCATCAGCCGCTCGCGCACGCCCCAGGGCGCGGCATGCACGAGGCCCGGCTCCTGCGTGCTGCTGCCGTGGCTGTCGCCGCCGTCGGCGAAGTCGAACAGGCCCACCTGCAACACGTTGGCCGCCTGCGTCTCGGCCCAGTCGAAGGCAAGGCTCACGCTGGCCAGCAGCGCAGCGCGTCCATCGGCCCGCTCAGGGTGCAGGGCGTCGAAGGCGCCCGCCTTGATGAGCGCCTCGACGACGCGCTTGTTGACGCGCTGGCGGTCGACGCGCAGGCAGAAGTCGAAGAGGCTGCGGAAGGGCCCGCCGCCCTCGCCGGCCCGCTCGCCCTCGCCTTCGCGCGCGGCGACGATGGCCTCGATGGCGCCCTGCCCCGTGCCCTTCACGGCGCCGAGCCCGTAGCGCACGCGCTTGTCGGCGGGGCCGACGCCCTTCGGCTCGAAGCGGAAGGTGCCGCGGTTGATGTCCGGCGCATCGAAGGCGACGCCGAAGCCCTTCGCATCGGCCAGCAACACGCGCAGCTTGTCGGTGTTGTCGGCCTCGATCGTCATGTTGGCGGCATAGAACTCCGCCGGGTGCTTCACCTTCAGCCAGGCCGTGTGGTAGGCCAGCACCGAGTACGCCGCGGCATGGCTCTTGTTGAAGCCGTAGCCCGCGAACTTCTCCATCAGGTCGAAGACCTCGTCGGCCTTGGCCTGCCCGATGTCATTGCCCGACGCGCCGTTGCGGAAGATGGCGCGCTGCTGCGCCATCTCCTCGGCCTTCTTCTTGCCCATCGCGCGGCGCAGCAGGTCGGCGCCGCCGAGCGAGTAGCGGCCGAGGATCTGCGCCGCCTGCATCACCTGTTCCTGGTAGACGAAGATGCCGTAGGTCTCCTCGAGCACGGGGGCCAGCAGCGGGTGCGGGTACTCGATCGGCTCCTGCCCGTTCTTGCGCCGGCAGAAGCTCGGGATGTTCTCCATCGGGCCCGGGCGGAACATCGCGTTCAGCGCGATCAGGTCTTCCAGCCGTGTCGGCCTGGCCTCGCGCAGCATGCCCTGCATGCCGCGCGATTCGAACTGGAAGATCGCCTCGGTGCGGCCCTCGGCGAAGAGCCGGTAGACCTGCGCATCGTCGAAGGTGACGCGTTCGAACGCGAACTCCTCCTCGCCGGGCTTGCGGCGGATGAACTCCTTCGCGAGCTCGAGGATCGTCAGTGTCGCGAGGCCGAGGAAGTCGAACTTCACGAGGCCGATGGCCTCGACATCGTCCTTGTCGAACTGGCTCACCGCGCTGTCGCTGCCCGGCTGCTGATAGAGCGGGCAGAAGTCGGTGATCTTGCCCGGCGCGATGAGCACGCCGCCGGCATGCATGCCGACGTTGCGCACGATGCCTTCGACGCGCGTGGCCAGCGCCAGCAGCTCGCGCACCTCCTCCTCGGCGGCCTCGCGCTGCGCGAGCTCGGGGGCCTCGCGGCGGGCGTAGATCGTCGGGTCGCGTTCGGGGTCGTAGTCCGCCGGCACCTTGGCCAGCGTCACCGTCTTGCCCGGCGGCGCCGGGATCAGCTTGGCGATGCTGTCCACATGCCCGTAGCCCATGCCGAGCACGCGCCCCACGTCGCGCAGCGCCGCCTTGGCGGCCATGGTGCCGAAGGTGGCGATCTGGCTCACCGCGTCGCGGCCGTACTTGTCCTTGACGTAGTCGATGACGCGGTCGCGGTTGGCCTGGCAGAAGTCGATGTCGAAGTCGGGCATCGACACGCGCTCGGGGTTGAGGAAGCGCTCGAAGAGCAGCTTGTAGGCGAGCGGGTCGAGGTCGGTGATGAACAGCGCGTAGGCCACCAGCGAGCCCGCGCCCGAGCCGCGCCCCGGCCCCACCGGGCAGCCATGCTCCTTGGCCCAGACGATGAAGTCGCTGACGATGAGGAAGTAGCCGGCGAAGCCCATCTTCTCGATCGTCGCGAGCTCGAACTCCAGCCGCTCCTGGTAGCGCGGCCGCTCGCGCTCGCGCTGCGCCGGTTCGGGGTACAGCGCCGCGAGCCGCTTCTCCAACCCGTCTTGCGAGGCTTGGCGGAAATAGCGGTCGATCGGCATCGGCACGCCGTTCTCGAGCGGTGTCGGGAAGTCCGGCAGCCGCGGCTTGCCGAGCGTGAGGCGCAGGTTGCAGCGCATGGCGATGCGCACGCTGTTGGCGAGCGCGCTCGGCACGTCGGCGAACAGGCTCGCCATCGCCGCCGCGCTCTTGAAGTGCTGCTCGGGCGTGAAGCGCTTGATGCGCCGCGGGTTGGCCAGCGTCTCGCCCTCGGCGATGCAGACGCGCGCCTCGTGCGCCTCGTAGTCGTCGGGCTCGAGGAACTGCACCGGGTGCGTGGCCACCACCGGCAGCTGCATCGAGGCGGCCAGCGGCACGGCGGCGCGCACATGCGCCTCCTGCTGCGGCTGGCCGGCGCGCTGCAGCTCGATGTAGAAGCGGCCGGGGAAGACCCGCGCCAGTTCGGCCGCCACGGCGCGCGCCCGCGCCTCGTCGCCGGCCAGCAGCGCCGAGCCGATGGCACCGAGGTCGCCGCCCGAGAGCGCGATGAGGCCGGCGCCGAGCTCCTCGAGCCACGGCCATTTCACCCAGGCCACCGTGCGCTGCGCATTGCTCACCCAGGCGCGCGCCAGCAGCTCGCTGAGGTTGTGCCAGCCGCGCTCGTCCTGCACGAGCAGCAGCAGGCGGCTGGCCGCCTTGTCGCTGCTTTGCACGAAGCCGGCAGGCGGCGAGACGAGAGACAGCGGCTCCATCCACACGTCGACGCCGATGATGGGCTTGATGCCCCGGCCGCGGCAGGCGTTGTAGAACTTGACGGCGCCGAAGACGTTGTTGAGGTCGGTGATGGCCAGCGCCGGCATGCGTTCGGCCTGCGCCGCCCGGGCGGCGTCGTCGATGCGCAGCGTGCCGTCGACGACCGAATATTCGCTGTGCAGGCGCAGGTGGACGAAGCCCGGCGCGGCCGGCGACGCACCCGCCGTGGGGTTCTCGAGAAGCATGAAGGTCATTGTAGGCAGCGGCCTGCGGCCACCTCTGCGGCGAGCCCTGCCGCGAGCCCTGTCTCGACCCCTGCGGCGTGCCCGTGGCGGGGCCTGTGGCAGGGCCCGTGCGGGCCTGCCTAGAATGCCGCGCATGCTGTCGTGGTTGCTGCGCGGGTTCGGCGTGCTGATGGTGCTCACCGCCATCGCGCTGGCGATGTCGCGCGCCCCCGACCGGCCCGTCAATTCGCTCGTCGCGCGCTGGGCCGTGCCGCCCTCGGACTTCGTCGACGTGCAGGGCCAGATCGTGCACCTGCGCGACGAGGGCCCGCGCGCCGATGCGCTGCCCATCGTGCTCGTGCACGGCACTTCGGCCAGCCTGCACACCTGGGAGGGTTGGGTGAAGGCGCTGAAGTCGCAGCGCCGCGTCATCACCTTCGACCTGCCCGCCTTCGGCCTCACCGGCCCCTTCACCGGGCGCTACGCCGCAGGGGGCTACGGCGGCGACGCCTATGCGCGCTTCGTGCTCGACCTCGCCGACCACCTGAAGATCCGCCGCTTCGTCATCGGCGGCAACTCGCTCGGCGGCGATGTCGCCTGGCGCGTCGCCGTGCTGGCGCCCGAACGCGTGCACCAGCTCGTGCTCGTCGACGCCGGCGGGCCGCCGTTCGTGCCTGAAAGCTACCCGCTCGGCTGGCGGCTGGCGCGCGTGCCGGTGCTCAACCAGGCCCTCGAGTGGGTGCTGCCGCGCGCCATCGTCGCCGAGGGGCTGGCCACTTCGTACGGCGATCCTTCGCGCATCACGACCGAACTCGTGGACCGCTACTTCGAGCTCACGCTGCGCGAGGGCAACCGGCGCGCGCTGATGGAGCGGCTGCGCGAGTGGCGCCCCGGCGAGGGCGCCGAACGCATCGCGACCATCCGCACGCCCACGCTCATCCTCTGGGGACGGCGCGACCGCCTGATCCCGCTCACGGTGGGCGAGCATTTCGGCCGCGTCATCCCGGGCAGCAGGCTCGTCATCTTCGACGACCTCGGCCACGTGCCGCACGAGGAAGACCCGGCGCGCACGGTGAAGCCCGTGCGGGCGTTCCTCGGGCTCGGCTAGTGCTGGGGCAGTGCAGGGCCAGTGCGGCCCATGCCGTTCAGGCGCCCGGCGTGACGGCCGCGGCAGAAGCCGCACCGGCGTCCTTCGCGCGCGCCGTATCTCCGGCGATGCGCCCGGCCTCGATACGCAGCTGCCGGTCGCAACGCGTGGCGATGCCGCGGTCGTGCGTGACGAGCACGAGGGTCGTGCCGAGCTCGCGGTTCATCTCGAACATCAGCTCCATCACGCGCTCGCCGGTGGCGTAGTCGAGGCTGCCGGTCGGCTCGTCGGCCAGCAGCACCTGCGGATGCACGACGAAGGCGCGCGCCAGCGCCACGCGCTGCTGCTCGCCGCCCGAGAGCACCTTCGGGTAGTGCGCGAGCCGCTCGGCGAGGCCGACGCGGCCGAGCATCTCGGCGGCGGCGGCGCGCGCGTCGCGCCGGCCCATCAGCTCCAGCGGCAGCATCACGTTCTCGATCGCCGTCAGGTTGCCCAGCAGCTGGAAGCTCTGGAAGACGAAGCCGACATTGCGCGCACGCAGCTCGGCGCGCGCATCCTCGTCGAGCCGGAAGAGGTCCTGCCCGGCGAGGAAGACGGTGCCGCGGCTGGGCACGTCGAGCCCGGCGATGATCGACAGCAGCGTGCTCTTGCCCGAGCCCGAGGCGCCGACGATGGCCACGCTCTCGCGCGGCGCGAGCTCGAAGTCGATCTCGTGGAGAATGGTCAGCGTCCCGGTGGCGTCGGCCACCTGCTTGGTGACCGCACGCACGGCGATGATGGGTTCGCGGACTTCGGAGAGGGCTGGCATCGTTTGTTCTTCTGCCGCAAGGCGGCGCTGGCTGCACACGGCGGCGGCGGCAGCGGCGCTGCACTGTAGCCTGCTTGCGCCGGCGCTCTGGCTCGCGGCTGGCACGCCCGCCCGCGCCCAGGGGGCAACGCCGCCGGCTTCCGCGGCGGTGCCGCGCACGGCGGCCGGCAAGACGCTGCTCGTCGTGGGTGACAGCCTCTCGGCCGAGTACGGCCTCGCGCGCGGCCAGGGCTGGGTGGCCCTGCTGCAGAAGCGCCTCGCGCAGGAGCGTGTCGATTTCAAGGTCGTGAACGCCAGCATCAGCGGCGACACCACCTCGGGTGGGCGCTCTCGCCTGCCGGCGCTGCTGCGCGAGCACAGGCCGCAGGTGGTGGTGCTCGAGCTCGGCGGCAACGATGCGCTGCGCGGCCTGCCGCTCGCCATGACCGAGGCCAACCTGCTGGAGATGGCGCGCCGGAGCAAGGCGGCCGGCGCGCGCGTGCTGGTGGCCGGCATGGCCGTGCCGCCGAACTACGGCCGCAGCTACGGCGAGAGCTTCATGGCGCTGTTCCCGAAGGTGGCGCGCGCCGAAGGTGCGGCGCTCGTGCCTTTCATGCTCGCCGGCGTGGCCGACGGGCCCGAGGCGGAGACGCTGTTCCAGCCCGACCGCATCCACCCCAAGGCCGAGGCGCACCCGCGCATCCTCGACAACATCTGGCCGGCGCTGAAACCGCTGCTGCGCTAGCGCAGTGTTTCCCTGGCAACCCGGGTTGCAGGCCCGGGCCGCAGGGCGCGCAGTGCGGATTCAGCGCGAAGCTTCGCGCTCGCGGTCACCGTGGCGTGGTGCCGGGGTCGTGCGCTTGCGGTCGTCTTCGCCGCGCTGAGCTTGCGGCTGCGGCTGCGGCTGCGGGCCGCGCTGCGCCGGCGGTGCGGCGACCGGCGGCGGCACCGGGCGGGTAGATGGTGCCGCGCTCGGCGCCGGCTGTGGTGCGGGTGCTCGCTGCACCGGCGGCGTCGGTGCCGGCTGTACAGGCTGAACGCGAGGCACGGGCGGCGCCGCCGGCGTCTGCGCGGCTGGCTGCGCAGGCTGCGGCGGCTGCACGGGGCGGACTGCCGCTGCCGGCGGCACTTGCCGCGCCGCATCGCTGCCGCGCCCCTCGCGCGGATCGCGCCCATCGCGGGGGGCGCTCGGCTCGCGGCGATCGCGGCGATCGCGGCCGTCGGAGCCATCTCGACCATCGCGCCGGTCGCGCGGCGCGCCGCTGTCCTGTCGCGGCGCCGTCACCACCGGCGGCACGGTGACTGCTCGGGGCGGCGTCGCCGCTGGCGGCGCTGTCGCCGCCGGCGGGGCCGTGACCACCGGCGGCGCCGACTCGCGGCGTGGCGTCTCGACGCGCATGCCGGGTGCCGGCGGCACGATGCGGCCTTCAGGGCCGCCACGCCCCGGGCGGCCGTCGTCGGCACGCGGGTCGCGCGAGACGGCGCGCGGCGGCGTGGCCACCACCGGCGGTGGTGCCGCCACCAAGGGCGCGCGCTGCACCTCGGGCACGTTGATCGCCGCCCGCGCCACCGGCTCGCGCCGCGTCAACACGTCGCGCGGCACCACCGTCACCGCGCCGGGCACGCCCTGGTTGCTGTAGGCGATGGGGCCGGTGGGCACCGTCGGCCGATGCCCCGGCTGGCCCGGCGGCCCGAAGCGCGGGTGGGTGTTGACGCGGTCGATGTAGACCGGTGTCGCGCGGTAGTAAGGCACGTAGCGCTCGCGCGGCGCCAGCGGCACCCAGCCGATGGCCGGACCGCCGATGTTGACCGAGACGCTGAAGCTCGGGCCGCCCACCCAGGCCACGAGCGCCGGCGCGTACACGGGCCGATGAACGTAGCCGCCCGGCGCCCAGCACCAGCGGCTGCGCCAGTAGACCCAGCGGCCGTAGTGGAACGGCGCAAAGCCCCAGGGCGCCTCGTCGACCCAGGTCCAGCCCCAGGGCCGCACCCAGACCCAGCGGCCGTAGCGGTAAGGCGCCCAGTCGCTGCGCACCTCGTGCGGATACCAGATGCTGCCGTACTCGGGGTGGCGGTCCCAGGCGCCCCAGCGGTCGAGGTCCTCGGCGCCGGTCATCTCCGGCGAGACGTGGTCCGAACGCGCCGTGCGCTCGTCGCGCTGGTCGTCGCCAACGGCCCAGGAAGCGAAGTCGTCGGCGGGCAGGCCGCGCCAGACATGCCGCAGCTCGTTCGTGCGCGCATCGCGCGAGAGCTCCAGGCGCTGGCCGGTGCCGGCCGTGAGCCGCCGCGCGTCGTCGACGCGCAGGTCGCCGCGCCAGCTGCCGGCCCACGTGGCGCCGTTGTCGCGGTCGATGCGGTAGTGGCCGGCCCGCATCGGCAGCAGGCGCGCCTCGCGCGTCGTCACCTCGATCTCGGCGGCCTGCTCGCGCGTGCGCACGCGCAGCGCGAGCGAGCCGCTGTGCAGTTCGAAGGCGAGCCGCTGGTCGTCCAGGCGCACGATCTCGAGCTCGGTGCCGCCGCCCAGGCGCAGCGCCGTCGAGCCGATGCGCAACTCGACGCGCGCGCCGCCGGCGGTGGAGAGGCGGTCGCCGGTCGTCAACGGGCGGTTGCGCTCGGCATCGCTCCAGCGGTCTTCGTCGTGGTCGTAGCGCGAGACGTTGCCGTGCATCTCGACGATGCGGCCGACGCGCCCCGGGGGGTCGGGCTCCACATCGCTCTCCGTGGCGCGCGCCGCCGAGCCCAAGGCCCACAGCACGGTGCCGGCGGCGAGCCCGAGCATCAGCATTGCGAACCCGCGCGCGCGGGACTCGGGCCGCGCTGCGGCGGCGCGCGCAATGGTCGAGGAGCGTGTTTCCATCATGTCCGGTGCAACGTCTGCCGATGATGCGACGATGACCGATGCCGCTCCTCAAGAGGGGGGAATGCGAGGCAGCGCGTGTAAAGCAGTGTTTCCACGCGGATGCCCATGGCCACGCCGGGTCGATGCTCGCGCCGCGAAAGGACCGGGATGCCGAACCTCGAAGGAGAACACCGATGATCGCGCCCATGATCGCGCCCATGAACCCGCCAATGACCTCGCCCGCGCACTTCTCCACCCTGAGCCTGCAACGGCAGCCCGGCGAACCGCGCATCGCCCGCCTCACGCTCCAGCGGCCCGAGCGGCTCAACGCCATCAACCAGCAGGTGCCCGCGGAGATCCGCCGCGCGGTGCAGCAGGCCGAGGCCGACGACGAGGTGCACGTCGTCGTGCTCGGCGGTGCCGGCCGCGCCTTCTGCGCCGGCTACGACCTGCAGGACTTCGGCGCCGGCCGCGCCGAGCATCCCTGCCAGCAGGACAAGCAGCCCTGGGAGCCGACCGAGGACTACGCCGAGATGAAGCGCTACACCGAGGACTTCATGTCGCTGTGGCGTTGCCGCAAGCCGACGATTGCGATGGTGCACGGCGTCGCGCTCGCCGGCGGCAGCGACATCGCGATGTGCTGCGACCTGCTGGTGATGGCCGAAGACGCGAAGATCGGCTACCCGCCGGTGCGCGTCTGGGGCTGCCCGACGACGGCGATGTGGACCTACCGCCTCGGGCCCATGCGCGCCAAGCAGCTGATGTTCACGGGCGACATGATCGACGGCCGCACGGCCGCCGATTGGGGCCTCGCGACCCTGGCCGCGCCCGCCGCGCAGCTCGAGGAGGCGACGCTGGCGCTCGCGCGCCGCATCGCCGGCGTGCCGCGCTCGCACCTGGCGATGCACAAGATGGTGGTCAACCAGGCCATGCTGACGATGGGGCTGGAGCAGACGCAGATGTTCGCCACCCTCTTCGACGGCATCACGCGCCACAACCCCGAGGGCCTGTGGTTCCGCCGCCAGGCGCAGGCGCACGGCTTCAAGAGCGCCGTCGAGTGGCGCGACAGCGGCCGCGCCATCCCCGAGGGCGACGAGGCGCGACGCCTGATCGCCGAGCTCGAGCAGCAGTTGAAGTCCTCGCCGCCGCGCTGAGAGGCGCGAGGCCGGGCGCGGCTGGGTCGCGCGGCGCACAGGTCGCGCCGCCCGGCAGGCTCACCGCCGCCTCACCGCCGCCTCACTGCCGGCTCACTCGTCGGGCGTGTCCTGCAGGTCCGGAAACAGCACGCTCGTGAAGCCGAGCTTCGTCAGGTCGGTCATGCGCGTCGGGTACAGCCGGCCGACGAGATGGTCGCACTCGTGCTGCACGACGCGCGCGTGGAAGCCGTCGACCTCGCGTTCGATCAGTCCGCCCTTCGCGTCCCAGCCGCGGTAGCGCACGCGCGCGTAGCGCGGCACCACGCCGCGCAAGCCGGGCACCGAGAGGCAGCCCTCCCAGCCCTCGACCATCTCGTCGGCGAGCGGGGTGACGAGCGGATTGACGAGCACCGTCGGCGGCACGGCCGGCGCCTGCGGGTAGCGCTCGTTCTTCTCGAAGCCGAAGATCACGAGCTGCAGGTCGACGCCGACCTGCGGCGCCGCCAGGCCGGCGCCGCTCGCCGCCGCCATGGTGTCGAACATGTCGGCGACCAGGGCGTGCAGCTCGGGGGTGTCGAACTGGCGCACCGGCTGCGCCACGCGCAGCAGGCGCGGGTCGCCCATCTTCAGGATCTCGCGCACGGCCATCTTTTTTCCTCCCAACGCTCCGCCGCTCCCTGGCCGGGCACCCCTTCTCACGGGACCACGGGGCGCCGGCCGCGGCGGTGCATTGTCACTCTGCCGCGGCGATCAGGCGGCGCAGGCCCTCTTCGTCGAGCACCGGCACGCCGAGCTCGCGCGCCTTGTCGAGCTTGCTGCCCGCTTCCTCGCCGGCGACCACGTAGTGCGTCTTCTTCGACACCGAGCCGGCCACCTTGCCGCCGGCCGCCTCGATCAGCTCCTTGGCCTCGTCGCGCGAGAGCGTGGGCAGCGCACCCGTGAGAACCAGCGTCTTGCCGGCCAGCGGCAGCGGCGCCGCCGGCGTGGCCACGGCCGCGCCCTCGTGCTCGGGCTCATGCTCGGGCCAATGGATGCCGGCGGCGCGCAGCTGCTCCACCACCTCGCGGTTGTGCGGCTGCGCGAAGAAGGTGTGGATGCTCTCGGCCACCACCGGGCCGACATCGTTCACCTCGAGCAGCTGCTCGACGCTGGCGCCCATGATCCGATCGATGCCGCCGAAGTGCCGCGCCAGGTCCTTGGCCGTCGACTCGCCGACATGGCGGATGCCGAGCGCATAGAGAAACCGCGCCAGCGTCGTCGTCTTGCTCTTCTCCAGCGCCGCGACCAGGTTGGCGGCGCTCTTCTCGGCCATGCGCTCGAGGTTCGCGAGGTTGGCCACGCCCAGCTTGTAGAGCTCGGGCAGCGTGCGGATGAAGCCGCCGTCGACCAACTGATCGACGAGCTTGTCGCCCAGGCCCTCGATGTCCATCGCGCGCCGGCCCGCGAAGTGCAGCAGCGCCTGCTTGCGCTGCGCGGCGCAGAAGAGGCCGCCGGTGCAGCGGTGGTCGATGCCGCCCTTCTCGCGCTGCACCTCGCTGCCGCAGACCGGGCACTGCCGCGGCATGTGGAAGTTGGGCACGTAGACCGGCCGCGCCCCGGGGGGCGCCAGTTCGAGAGAGCGCCCGACCACCTCCGGAATCACGTCACCCGCGCGCCGGACGATCACCGGGTCGCCGATGCGCACGCCCTTGCGGCGCAGCTCGAAGATGTTGTGCAGCGTCGCGTTGCTCACCGTCGTGCCGCCCACGAACACCGGCTCGAGCTTGGCCACCGGCGTCAGCTTGCCGGTGCGGCCCACCTGCACCTCGATGCCGTTGAGCCTCGTCGCCTGCTCCTGCGCCGGGTACTTGTGCGCCACCGCCCAGCGCGGCTCGCGCGTCTTGAAGCCCATGCGCCGCTGCAGCTCGAGCGAGTTGACCTTGTAGACGACGCCGTCGATGTCGAACGGCAGCGCGTCGCGCCGCGCCTCGATGTCGCGGTGGAAGGCGACGAGCCCGGGCGCACCCAGCACGACGCGGCGGTCGCCCGAGACCGGCAGGCCGAGCGCGGCCAGCGCGTCGAGCATGGCGCCGTGCGTGGCCGCGGGCGCGGCAAGGAACTCCCAGCCCTGCACCTCGCCCAGCCCGTAGGCGAAGAACGACAACGGCCGCGACGCCGTCATCGCCGGGTCGAGCTGGCGCACCGCGCCGGCGGCGGTGTTGCGCGGGTTGATGTAGGTCTTCTCGCCCTTCTCGCGCTGGCGCTCGTTCAGGCGCTCGAAGTGATCGCGCCGCATGTAGACCTCGCCCCTCACCTCCAGCACGCGCGGCGGCTGCTCGGCCCGCAAGCGCAGCGGGATCTGGCCGATCGTGCGGATGTTCTGCGTCACGTCCTCGCCCGTTTCGCCGTCGCCGCGCGTGGCCGCCAGCACGAGCGCGCCGGCCTCGTAGCGCAGGTTGATCGCCAGGCCGTCGTACTTCAGCTCGGCGGCGTATTCGACCGGCGGCGCATCGGCGCCGAGCTCGAGCTCGCGGCGCACGCGCGCATCGAAGGCCTCGGCACCCGCAGCGGTGGTGTCGGTCTCGGTCTGGATGGAGAGCATCGGCACCGCATGCCGCACGGGCGCCAGCCCCGGGAGCACGCGGCCGAGCACGCGCTGTGTCGGCGAGTCGGCGGTGCGCAGCGCCGGGTGCGCCTCCTCCAGCGCCTGCAGCTCGCCGAAGAGGCGGTCGTACTCGGCGTCCGGGATCTCCGGGGCGTCGAGCACGTAGTAGCGGTGCGCGTGGTGGTGCAGCAGCGCGCGCAGTTCGGCCGCCCTCTGCGCACTCCTGGCGGCACCGGGCATGTCGATCGTCGACGGGTCGCGCTCAGTCTGCACGCAGCTGCTTCCTCAACTCGGCCCCGACCTCCGGCCTGTCGCGGAACGGGTCGCTCGGGTTGCGCGGCGTCATGATGTCCTCCAGCCGCATCTGCACCGTCGCCAGGGCCTTGGGGTGGCTGTAGATGTAGAAGCGGTTCGCGTCCATCGCCTCGAAGACCTTGGCCGCCACGTCGGCGGCCGTGACCTTGCCGCTCGTCACCGCCTTCTCGCTCATCGCCTGGCCGATGAGCTGGCTCTGCGTGGGCTTGGCGGCGGCGAGTTCGGGCGGCCGGTTGCGGTCGCTCTGGTGGATGGCGGTGGGCACGAAGAAGGGGCACAGCACATGCGCGTGCACGTTGTCGGTGACGAGCGCCAGGTCCTGGTACAGCGTCTCGGACAACGACACCACGGCATGCTTGCTGACGTTGTAGACGCCCATGTTGGGCGGGTTCAGGAGACCCGCCATGCTGGCGGTGTTGACGATGTGCCCGCGCCAGCCCGGGTCGCGCCTGGCTTGCGCCAGCATCGGCGGCGTGAAGACGCGCACGCCGTGCGCCACGCCCATCAGGTTGACGCCGATCACCCACTCCCAGTCACGCGCGCTCGTTTCCCAGATGAGCCCGCCGGCGCCGACCCCGGCGTTGTTGAAGACGAAGGTGGGCGTTCCGAATCGCTTCAGCGTCGCCTCGGCGAGCGCCTCCACCTCGACGGCCCTCGAGACGTCGAGCTGGAACGGCAGCACCTGCGCGCCCAGGCCCTCGATCTCGCGCACCGAGATCGCCAGCGCGTCGGCCTGCACGTCGGCCATCACCACCTTCATGCCGCGCTGCGCGGCCAGCCGGCTCGCCTGCAGACCGAAGCCCGAGGCGGCACCGGTGATCACGGCGATGCCGCCTGCGTAGTTGCTGCTCATTGCACGGGCTCCTTGAGGGCCTTGGCTTCCCTGACTTCGCGCACCTGGAAACCGGCGCGCGGGAAGTGCACATGCACGGTGCCGGCCCGTTCGTCGCTGCGGCGCACGACGATCTCCTCGTCGCTGAGCCCCACCAAGGTGCCGGCGACCGGCTCGGTGCCGTAGTCGGTGGCGGCCACGGTCACGGGCATACCGGCCTCCAAGCCCTGGCCGGCCAACACCGCGGCCTGCGCATGCGGCCCGGATGCGGCGGCGCTTGCGGCAACGGCGATCGCCTCGGAGCTGGTCATGCTCTCGCGTTGCCCGTGCCCGAAGGCCAACATGCGGTCGAGCCAGGCGTTCAAGGCCACGAACGGCTCCAGGATGCCGGCCACCGGCGTGGCGCGGCGGATGAACCACAGGCCATGCGCGACGGAGAAATCGGCGATCGAGGCCTCGGCGCCAAAGAGGAAGCGGCGGCCATCGCCGAGCTGGCGCGCGAATGCGGCGCAGTGGCGCTGCACCTGGATGCGCGCCTCGCCCACGGAGAGGCGCTTCATGCCCGCGGTGAGCGCAGCGCGGTCCACGGCAAGGGCCTTCAACGCCTCGGGCGGCAGGCCGTCCATCGTCACCGCGATCGCCCCCGGCTGCGCCCCCCAGACCACGGCGGCCCAGAAGAGCGTGCTGTCGGCCCACTGCGCGACCTGCTCGGCCAACGGCGCACTTTCCGGATACAGCGTCGGCGTGGGCGCGAGGCGCTCGATCACCTTGGCCGCCAGCGCCGAATCGCAATAGATGTCGGCACCCAGCTGCAGGAACGGCGTCTTGCGGTAGCCCCCGGTCAGCGCCACCACGTCGGGCTTGGGCATGATGATCGGCACCTCCACCGCGGCCCAGCGCAAACGCTTGAAGCCGAAGACGAGGCGCATCTTCTCCGAGAACGGCGACGCGGCGAACTGGTGCAGGATGGGCAAGACGGGCGGGAGGGGCGGGCTGGATTCGAGGCTCACGTCGGGCTCACTGATTGCTCACTGTCTTCTTGCTCTTTGCTCACTGGCTTCGCACGATCGGCTCACGCCAGCTCCACGGGTATCGCCCGCTCGATGATGGGGTCGAGGTCGGCACGCTCGTCGAGCGCGCCGAAGACATCGCTCGAGGCGGCCAGCCGCGAGGCGCAGAAGGCCTCGAACACCGCCGGCGGCGAGATGCGCCGCAGCAGCGCCGCCTGCAGCACGAGCGCCGTGTCGCGCGCGAGGATGCGCGATTGCGCCTCCGGCACGCCGCCGCCGATGGCCGCCAGCACGCGCGCGGCGGCACGGTCGAGCGCGGCATGGGCGCCGCGCGCGTCGCGCAACTCGTGCTCGAGCGCCGGGGCGACGTCGGCGCCGCGCAGTGCCCGCTGCAGGTCGAGCGCCATGATGTTGCCGGCACCCTCCCAGATGCTGTTGACCGGCATCTCGCGGTAGATGCGCGCCATCACGCCCTCGCCGGCCGCCTCGACATAGCCGTTGCCGCCCAGGCACTCCATGGCCTCCTGCGCGAAGTAGCTGCCGCGCTTGCAGACCCAGAACTTGGCCACCGGCGTGAGCACCCGGCGCATCACTTGTTCATGCGCGTCGGCGCCGCCCGTCTCCGTGCGGTCGACGGCCAGCGCCAGCCGCAGCGCGAGCAGCGTCGCCGCCTCGCTCTCCAGCGCCAGGTCGGCGAGCACGTTCTTCATCAGCGGTTGCGCCACCAGCGGCTTGCCGAAGGCGTGCCGCTGCGCCGTGTGGTGCAGCGCGATCGACAACGCCTGCCGCATGAGCCCGGCGGTGCCGAGCGCACAGTCGAGCCGCGTCAGCGCGCCCATGGCCAGGATCTGCGGCACGCCGCGCCCCTCTTCGCCCACCAGCCAGGCGGCGGCCTTCAGGAACTCGACCTCGCTGCTGGCGTTGGCCTGGTTGCCGAGCTTGTGCTTCAGCCGCTGCACGAAGAGCGTGTTCACGGTCCCGTTTCCGCACCCGTCCGGCAGCCAGCGCGGCAGGAAGAAGCACGAGAGCCCGCCGGGCGCCTGCGCCAGCACGAGGAAGGCATCGCACATCGGCGCCGACATGAACCACTTGTGCCCGGTGACGCGGTAGCGCCGGCCCCAGCCGTCCTCGCCGTCGAAGGTGGCACGCGTGGTGTTGGCACGCACGTCCGAGCCCCCCTGCTTCTCGGTCATGCCCATGCCCATCGTCACCGCGCGCTTGCGGCTGCCGGGCACGAAACGCTCGTCGTACTCGCGCCCCGCCAGCCGCGGGCCCCACTCGGCCTGCAGGGCGGCGTTGGCGCGCAGCGCGGGCGTCACCGCGTAGGTCATCGACACGGGGCACAGCACCGAGGGCTCGGCCTCGGTGAAGAGCATGAAGCCGGCGGCGCGCTCGACATGCGCCAGCGGCCCGCCCGCCCAGGGCGTGCCGTGCAGGCCGTGGCGCAGCGCGCTGCCGAGCAGCGCGTGGTAGCTCGGATGGAACTCGACCTGGTCGATGCGGCGGCCGACGAGGTCGTGCGCGTGCAGCACGGGGCCGTGCTCGTTGGCCAGGCGGGCGTGCCGCTGCATCGCCGCGCTGCCCACCTCGGCGCCGAGTGCATCCAGGCGCGCGGTCTCGAGCCCCGGCGCCAGCACGCGCAACGCGTCGGCGAGCGGGCGGTTGATGCGCAACAGGTTCACGTCGGCCAGAGGCTCGGCCTGGTTGAACACTTCGTGGGTGGTGACTGCTGCATTCATGGTGCTCTCCACATCGGTACATGGGCGATGCCGTCTTCGAGAAAGTCCTCGCCGGCACGCCGGAAGCCGAATTCGCCGTAGAAACGTTCGAGGCGCGCCTGCGCATTGAGGCGGATGCCGCGCCCGGGCCAGGCGGCGCGGCAGCGCACGAGGCCCTCGGCAAAGAGGGCGCGCCCGACGCCGGTGCCGCGCAGCTCGGGGGCGGTGACGACGCGGCCGATCACCGGTTCGCCCATCCCTGCTTGCCCGGCTTGCCCGCCCCCGGCATCGACGACACGCAGGTAGCCCGCCAGCGCGCCCGCCGCGTCGCGCCCCAGCAAGTGCCAGCAGGCACGGTCGAGCGCATCCGGATCCTGGAAGGCGCAGGCCTGCTCGACGACGAAGACGCGTGCACGCAACACCAGCGCGTCGTGCAGATCGCCCACGCCGAGCTCGGAGAAGCGCGCCCAGGTCCACTGCATGGCATACGCGGCGCGCGCGCTCTCAGGTCAGCTTCACCAGCTGCTTACCGAAGTTGCGCCCCTTCAGCAGGCCGAGGAAGGCCTCGGGCGCCGCGGCGAGGCCCTGGGCGATCGTCTCGCGGTACTTGAGGCGGCCGCTGCCCACGCCCTCGCCCAGCTCCTTCAGCGCCTGCGGCCACAGGGGCATGTGCTCGCCGACGATGAAGCCCTGCAGCTTGAGGCGCTGCGTGAGCAGCAGGCGTGGGTTCGTGATCGCCATCGGCTGGCCGTCGTAGCCGGCGATCATGCCGCACAGCGCGATGCGGCCGAAGGCGTTCATGCGCGAGAGCACGACGTCGAGGATGAGGCCGCCGACGTTCTCGAACAGGCCGTCGACGCCGCCCGGCGCCGCCGCGTCCAGCGCCGCGGCGAGCGAGGCGAAGTCGCGGTGCGCCTTGTGGTCGATGCAGGCGTCGAAGCCGAGCTCCTCCTTCACGTAGGCGCACTTGTCCGGCCCGCCGGCCAGGCCCACGGCGCGGCAGCCGCGTGCCTTGGCGAGCTGGCCGACGATACCGCCCACCGCACCGCTGGCCGCGTCGACGACGATGGTCTCGCCGGCCTTGGGCTCGATGAAGTGCACGAGCCCGACCCAGGCGGTGACGCCGGGCATGCCGACGGCGCCGAGGTAGGCCGACAGCGGCACGCGCGAATCGTCGACCTTGCGCAGCACCCCCTTGTGCGTCGCGTCGAGCACCGAGGCCTCCTGCCAGCCGCCTTGCGCCACCACCGTGTCGCCGGCGCTGAACCCCGGGTGGCGCGACTCCAGCACCTCGCCCGCGGTGCCGCCGACCATCACCGCGCCCACCGCCACCGGCGGCGCGTAGCTCTTGACGTCGTTCATGCGCCCGCGCATGTACGGATCCAGGCTCAGCCAGTGGTTGCGCACCAGCACCTGGCCCTCGGCGAGCGGCGGTGTGTCCACCGTCTCGAGGCGGAAGTTGGCGACGGCGGCCTCGGCCGCGGGGCGCGAGGCGAGCACGATGCGTTGGTTCTTCATGGGCGTGATCCTGTGGGCGGAGTGTCCGCCGCCGGCGCGGCGCCGGCGGCCTCGGGGGCGGTTGCCGCTGTCGTCGACGTGGCCTGTGCCGCCGCGCTCGCCTCATGCGAACGCTCATGCGACCGACGCTGCCCCAGCGCGCGCAAGTACTTGAAGGTGCCGGTGCCGTGCGCGCACATCCGGTTCTCGCCGTCGAAGACGCTCGCCTCGCAGAAGGCGAGCGAAGGCGTGCGGTGCAGCAGCTTGCCGCGCGCCTTGAGCGGGCCCTCGGCCGGGTGCATGAAGGTGGTCTTCATCTCGATGGTGGCCACGCTCGGCCCGAACTTCTCGCCGTCGCGATGCATCGTGCGCGCGGCCTGTGCCATGGCCACGTCGAGCAGCGTCATCAGCACGCCGCCGTGCGCCACCTCCCAGCTGTTCAGGTGCGCCTCGTCGAGGTCGACGCGCAGCTCGCTGGTGCCGTCGCCGGCGTGCCAGAGCTCGAGCCCCATCTCCTCGACGAAGGGGATGCGGGCCGGAAAGTGCAGCGGCCCCTGGCGCATGCGACGCGGCATGGGGTTGGGCATGCGGCATCAGGCGCCGTGCACGCAGGACACGCCACCGTCGACGGCGAGGATCTGCCCGGTGATGTGCTTGCCCGCGGCGCTGGCGAAGAGCAGCGCCGCACCCTTCAGGTCGTCGTCGTCGCCGATGCGGCGCAGCGGCGCATTGGCGCGCAGCTTGTCGACGCCGATCGTCTCGAGCGTGCCCTTGGTCATCTTGCTCGGGAAGAAGCCCGGTGCCAGCGCGTTGACGGTGATGCCGTGCTCGCCCCACTCGCCGGCCAGCGTGCGCGTGAAGTTGACGGCCGCGCCCTTGCTCGTGCCGTAGGCGATGAATTCGACGTTCATGCTGCCGCCGAGGCCCGCGATGCTGGCGACGTTGATGATGCGGCCCTTCTTCGCGGGGATCATGCAGACCCTGCCCACCGCCTGCGAGAACAGGAACATGCTGCGGATGTTCAGGTTCATCACCTTGTCCCAGGCCTCGAGGGGATAGTCCTCGGCCGGCGCGCCCCAGGTGGCGCCGGCGTTGTTGACGAGGATGTCGATGCGGCCCAGGCGCTGCAGCGTCTCGTCGACCACCTTCTTCACGCCGGCCGGGTCGCTGGCATCGGCGGCGATCCAGCGCGCATCGATGCCGCGCTCGGCGAGGTCGGCGGCGGCCACCTCGAGGTCGGCCGCCTTGCGCGACGTGAGCATGATCTTCGCGCCCGCCTCGCCGAGCGCCTCGGCGATCTGCAGCCCGAGGCCGCGCGAGCCGCCGGTGACGAGCGCCACCTGGCCCGTGAGGTCGAACAGTTGGTGCACCGGGGTGCTCATGCGGGGTCTCCTCGAAGGACGATGGAAAGGCCGAACGGTCAGGGCCGCGGCCGGTGCAGGTTCAGAACCACTCTTCGCGCATCTCGCGCACGAGCGGCTCGCGTCGCGCCACCACGCCCAGCCAGGCGTCGATGCGCGGCAGCTCGTAAGCATAGAAGTAGCGCATGGCGGCCAGCTTGCCTTGCTTGAGCGCCGGCCGCTGCTCGCCTGCCGCGGCGGCGGCGAGCGCCACCTCGAGCCAGATCCATGCCAGCACGAGATGGCCGAAGGCCTGCAGGTACGGCGTCGCGTTGGCCAGCGCCTCCTCGGGGTTGCCGGTGGCCCAGGCTGCTTTAGTGGCCGCGCCCACCTTCTGCAGCGCCGCGGCGAGCGCGTTGGCCGCCTCGGCCAGCCCGTCGACGTGCCCGGCGCGCTCGATGGTGCCGCTCACGCGCGTGGCCAGCAGCTTGAGACCGGCACCACCGTCCATCACCACCTTGCGGCCGAGCAGATCAAGCGCCTGGATGCCGTGCGTGCCCTCGTGGATCATGTTCAGGCGGTTGTCGCGCCAGTACTGCTCGACCGGGAAGTCGCGCGTATAGCCGTAGCCACCCAGCACCTGGATGGCCAGCGAGTTGGCCTCCAGGCACCACTCGCTCGGCCAGCTCTTGGCGATGGGCGTCAGCACTTCGAGCAGCAAGGCCGCTTCCTTGGCTGCCGCGGCCTCGCCGGTGTGCGCCTCGTCGACGAGGCGGGCGCAGTAGAGCTCGAGCGCCAGCGCGCCCTCGGCGTAGCTCTTCTGGGCGAGCAGCATGCGCTTGATGTCGGCGTGCTCGATGAGGCGCACCTGCGGCAACGAGGGATCCTTGCCCGCCGGGCCGATCGGTCGGCCCTGCGGGCGGTTCTTCGCATACTCGAGCGAAGCCTCGTAGCCGGCCATGCCCAGCATCGTCGCGGCGAGGCCGACGCCGATGCGCGCCTCGTTCATCATGTGGAACATGCAGCGCAGGCCCTCGCCGGGCCGGCCGACGAGGTAGCCGACGGCGCCGGCCCTGCCGCCGGGCTTGAATTTGCCCTCGCCGAAGTTGAGCAGCGTGTTGATCGTGCCGCGCCAGCCGCACTTGTGGTTGAGGCCGGCCAGCGCCACGTCGTTGCGCTCGCCGGTCAGCCGCCCCTCGGCACTCACCATCTTCTTCGGCACGATGAAGAGCGAAATGCCGCGCGTGCCCGGCACCAGCGTGCCATCTTCGCGCGGGATCTTCGCCAGCACGAGGTGGATGATGTTCTCGGTGAGCTCGTGCTCGCCGGCCGAGATCCACATCTTGTTGCCGCGCAGGCGGTAGCGCGGGCCGAGCGGGTCGCTCTCGAAATCCGTGCCCGACGCGTCGATGTCGGGCTCGGCGCGTGTGAGGATGTCCGAAAGGCTCGAGCCCGCCTGCGGCTCCGAAAGGCACATCGTGCCCGACCAGCGGCCGCTGAACTCGGTGGCCGCGAACACCTGCTTCTGGCGCTCGGTGCCATGCGCCATCAGGAGGCCCGCGTTGCCGCGCGTCAGCAGGCCGCCGCCGATGCTCACCGAGGCCTTGGCGAAGAAGGCATCGGCGGCCGCCTCCACCGCATAGGGCAGCTGCATGCCGCCGAGCTCGTAGTCCTGAGCGGCGGCGAGCATGCCGCTCTCGGCATAGGCGGCCCAGGCGTCGTGCGTGGCCTGGGGCAGGATGACGCGCTCGCCGTCGGGACCGGAAGCCACGCGCGGCTCCTCGATGTCGACGAGGCGGTTGAACGGCGCGTACTTCTCGCGCGCGATGCGCTCGCAGGTGTCGAGCACCTGCGCGAAGGTCTCGGCCGAATGCTCGGCGAAGCGCGGCCGCGCGGTGAGCTCGGCGACACGCAGCCAATCGCGCAGCAGGAAGTCGACGGTCTCGCGCATCGGGGTCTGCGTGCGCCGTGCTTCAGGCGAGCTTGAAGTGCGCCAGCGCCGCCTGCGCGACGGGCCCGCCCCACTCCTGCACGAAGTGGCCGGCTTCGGCCACTTCCAGCGGCGGCGGGCAGCCGCGGATGAGCTTGTGCAGCGACCGCATCGCCGGCGGGCCCAGCACCGGGTCCTGCATGCCGATGGCCATGAAGCTCTCGCCTTGCCAGCGCTGGCTCCAGAAGCGCGCTGCGTCGCGGCTGAGCGCCGCGCCCGGCGCATCGTCGCGGTCGGGCACGAGGTTCGGGAAGGCGCGCACGCCTGCCTTGTGGCGTGCGTCGGGGAACGGGGCATCGTAGGCCGCCGCCTCGGCGTCGGTGAGGACGGCGCAGCCGCGCTTCATCAGCTTGCCGATGGCCATGTCGGGGTTGGCGTTGCAGTAGGCGCGCCAGGCCTTGAAGCCCTCGGTGACCGTGCCCGTGCCGAGGCCGGTGTTCATGACCAGCAGCCGCGTGAAGCGCTGCGGCATCGAGGATTCGAAGGCCATCGGCAGTGTCAACCCGATGAGCCCGCCCCAGTCCTGGCAGACGAGCAGGATGTTCTTCAGGTCCAGCGCCTCGACGAACACACGCAGCGAATCGCGATGTCGCTCGAAGCTGTACCAGCCATCGTCCACCGGCTTGTCGCTGCGCCCGAAACCGAAGAAGTCCGGCGCCACCACGCGCAGGCCGGCGCCCGTGAACACGGGCAGCATCTTGCGGTAGAGGTAGGCCCAGCTCGGCTCGCCATGCAGGCACAGCGCGGTGACGGCGGCGTCGCGCGGGCCTTCGTCGACGTAGTGCATGCGCAGCGCGCTGTCTGTGCCGTCAGCGCCGTCAGCCCCGGCGTGCTCCAGATAATGCGGTGCGAAGCCCCAGCCCGGCAGGCCGGCAAAGCGCTCGTCGGGGGTGCGCAGTGCTTCCATCATCGGGCCGGCACGGCTTCAGAGCACTTCGAAGATGCCGGCCGCACCCATGCCACCGCCCACGCACATGGTCACGCACACGCGCTTGGCGCCGCGGCGCTTGCCTTCGATGAGCGCATGGCCGGTGAGGCGCTGGCCGCTCACGCCATAGGGATGGCCGATGGCAATCGCGCCGCCGTTGACGTTGAGGCGGTCCATCGGGATGCCGAGCTTGTCGGCGCAATAGAGCACCTGCACGGCGAAGGCCTCGTTCAGTTCCCACAGGTCGATGTCGCTCACCTTGAGGCCCAGGCGCGAGAGCACCTTGGGCACCGCGAACACCGGGCCGATGCCCATCTCGTCGGGTTCGCAGCCCGCCACCGCGAAGCCGAGGAAGCGGCCGATCGGCTTCAGCCCCTTCTGCTGCGCATATTTCTCGTGCACCACCACGCAGGCGCCGGCGCCGTCGGAGAACTGGCTCGCGTTGCCGGCCGTCACCACGCCGCCCGGCACCGCCGAGCGGATGTCCTTGATGCCGTCGTAGGTGGTGCCCGGGCGCAGGCCTTCGTCGGCCTTCACGGTGACCTGCTTGCTGATGAGCCCCATCGTCGCGTCGGCCACGCCGGCGATCGTCGTCACTGTCACCATCTCGTCGTTGAAGAGGCCCTTCTCCTGCGCTGCGCAGGCGCGCTGCTGGCTCTCGGCGCCGTAGCGGTCCATGCGCTCCTTCGGGATCGCGTAGCGCTTGGCCACGTTCTCGGCCGTCTGCAGCATGTTCCAGTAGATGCCGGGCTTGGCGCGCTCGAGCACCGGGTCGATCGCCATGTGCCGGTTCATCTCCTGCTGCACGCATGAGATGCTCTCGACGCCACCGGCGATATAGGCATCGCCCTCGCCGGCGAGGATGCGCTGGCTGGCCATGGCGATCGTCTGCAGGCCGCTGGAGCAGAAGCGGTTGACGGTGGCACCGCTCACCGTGATGGGCAGGCCCGCGGCGAGCGCGATCTGGCGCGCGATGTTCATGCCGGTGGCGCCCTCGGGGTTGGCGCATCCCATCAGCACGTCCTCGATGGCGCCGGGGTCGATGCCCGCGCGCTCGACCGCGGCCTTCACCGCAAAGCCGCCGAGCGTGGCGCCATGCGTCATGTTGAAGCCGCCCTTCCAGCTCTTGGCCAGGGGCGTGCGTGCGGTGGAGACGATGACGGCTTGGCTCATGGCTGCTTTCCTTCGGGCTGCGACGTCGTTGGCGTGCCCGCTGCCAGTTGCAGCAGGCGGTGATAGAAGCGGATCATCTCCGCGAGGTTGTCCACCGACAGTCGTTCGTCGGTGCCATGCGGTCGGCTCAGGTCGGCCGGGCCGGCACGCACGGGCGTGAAGCGGTAGATCTGGTCGGCCAGGCCGACGAAGTGCTTGGCATCGGTGCCGGCGAGCATCAGCCCGGGCGCCACCAGCGCGCCGGCGAAGACCTCGCGGATCGCGCGCTCGATGTGCTGATAGCCCGGGCCCGACGACGAGGACACCGGCGAGGCCTCGCCGCCCTCGCCCAGCGGCTCCACCGCCACGCGCTCGTCGGCGACCACGCGCTTGACATGCGCGACGACGCCCGCGACCGTATCGCCGGGCAGGATGCGGAAATTGACCACCGCATCGGCGCGGCCCGGCAGCACGTTTTCCTTGTTGCCGGCCTGCGCGATCGTGAGCGCCGTGGTCGTGCGCATCAGCGCATTCGTGCTCGGCTGCGCGGACAGCATGCGTTCGAGCAGCGGGCGGAAGAGCCACACGTTCGCGAGCGCCACGCGCTGGAAACCGCTCATCTCGGGCGCGACGGCACCGAACATGTCGCTCGCCACACCGCGGATGCCGCCGGGCAGCGGGTTCTGGTCCAGCCGCACCAGCGCCGCGCTCAGCATGCCGATCGCGCTCTGGCCGGGCGCCGGCGGCATCGACGAGTGACCGGGTGGCGCCTGCGCCGACAGGCGCAGCGACACGTAGCCCTTCTCCGCCACGCCGATGAGCGCGATCGGCGCCGCCACGCCGGGCAGGATGCCCTGCGTGACGACGAGCCCTTCGGTGAGGAAGGTCTCGAGCCTGACGTTGCGCTGCTTGAAGAGCGCCGCCACCTTGGCCGCGCCCTGCGCACCGCCCACCTCCTCGTCGTGCCCGAGGATCAGGTAGACGGTGCGGCGCGGCTGGAAGCCCGCCTTCAGCAAAGTCTCCACGGCCTCGAACTGCGAGACCAGGTTGGCCTTGTCGTCCCACGCGCCTCGGCCCCAGACCTCGCCGCCGGTGACGACGCCGTCGAACGGCGGGTGCTTCCACAGCGTTTCGGTGCCGGGCGCGATGGGCACGACGTCCTGGTGCGGCGCCAGCGCGATCGGCTTCAAGGCCGGGTCGCTGCCCTTCCACGTGTAGAGCAGGCTGTGCGCGCCGACCACCTCGCGCTCGAGGCGGGTGTGCACGAGCGGGTAGCGCTGGCGCAGATGCTCGTGCAGGGCTTCGAATTCGCGCCCGGTGCCGGCGGGGTCGAGCAAGCCGCTCACCGTCTTCGCGCGGATCGCCACGGCCAGCGACGCCGCCGCGGCCTCCTTGTCCACAGCCAGCACCGGCAGCGGTGGCACCACCATCTGCCGCGACCGGCTGCTGACGGTGCCCACCAGGAGTGCGATCACGAGCGCGCCCAGCAGCGCCGCCACACCGAGCAGGATGCGCTTCAGCACGCGCCGGCTCCCGGTCTCGCCATCCCCGCCATCGCCATCAGGAGAAGCTCTTCCCTTCGGCCGCCAGCCGCGCCAGCAGCGGCGCCGGCTGCCAGAAGCTCGCGTCGTCGTGCGGGTTGGCGGCGAACTTCTTCATCGCCTGCACGACGTTGAACAGGCCCACCGTGTCGGCATAGCACATCGGCCCGCCGCGGTGCAGCGGGAAGCCGTAGCCGGTGAGGTAGACCATGTCGATGTCGCTCGCCCTGCTGGCGATGCCTTCGTCGACGATCTTGGCGCCCTCGTTGACGAGCGCGTAGACGAGGCGGTGCACGATCTCGTCGTCGGAGATCTTGCGCGGCTTGATGCCGAGCGTGGCGCGGTGCTGCTCGATCATCTCCACCACCGCCGGGCTCGGGATGGCGTCGCGCTTGCCGGCCTGGTAGTCGTACCAGCCGGCGCTCGTCTTCTGGCCATAGCGGCCGAGCTCGCACAGCAGGTCGGCCGTCTTGCTGTAGCGCATGTTCGGCTTCTCCTGGTAGCGGCGCTTGCGTATCGCCCAGCCGATGTCGTTGCCGGCGAGGTCGCCCATGCGGAACGGGCCCATCGCCATGCCCCACTTCTCGACCGCGCGGTCCACCTGCTGCGGCGTGCAGCCTTCCTCGAGCAGGAAGCCGGCTTGGCGGCTGTACTGCTCGATCATGCGGTTGCCGATGAAGCCGTCGCACACGCCCGAAACCACCGCCGTCTTCTTGATCTTCTTGGCGAGCGCCATCACCGTGGCCAGCACGTCCTTGGCCGTGGCCTTGCCGCGCACCACCTCGAGCAGCTTCATCACGTTGGCCGGGCTGAAGAAGTGCGTGCCGATGACGTCCTGCGGCCGCTTGGTGAAGGCGGCGATCTTGTCGACATCGAGCGTGCTCGTATTGCTGGCGAGGATGGCACCCGGCTTCATCACCTCGTCGAGCTTCCTGAACACGCCTTCCTTGACGCCCATCTCCTCGAACACGGCCTCGATGACCATGTCGGCGTCCTTGATGTCGTCATAGCTGAGCGTGGTCTTGAGCAACGCCATGCGCTGCTCGAGCTTGTCCTGCTTGAGCTTGCCCTTCTTGACCTGCGCCTCGTAGTTCTTGCGGATGGTGGCGACACCGCGCTCGAGCGCCTCGGCCTTCATCTCCAGCATCGTCACCGGGATGCCGGCGTTGAGGAAGTTCATCGTGATGCCGCCGCCCATGGTGCCGGCGCCGATGACGGCGAGCTTGTCCACCTTGCGTTGCGGCGTGTCCTCGGGCACATCGGGGATCTTGCTCGCCGCGCGCTCGGCGAAGAAGGCGTGGCGCAGCGCCTTGCACTCGGGCGTCATCATCAGCGCGATGAAGAGCTCGCGCTCATACGTCATGCCCTCGTCGAAGGGCTTCTTCAGGCTCGCTTCCACCGCATCGACGCACTTGGCCGGCGCGGGGAAGTTCTTGCTCATGCCCTTGACCATGTTGCGGGCGAACTGGAAGTAGGCGTCCGGGCTCGGGTGCACGGCCTTGAGGTCGCGCACACGCGGCAGCGGCTTGCCGCTGCTCGCATGCTCGGCCGCCTTCGCCGCTGCGAAGGTGCAGGCGCCGTCGAGCAGGTCGCCGCTGACCATCTGGTCGAAGAGCTTCTGCCCCGGCACTGAGGCCAGCAGCTCGCTCTTCACGGGCTCGCCGCTGACGATCATGTTCAGCGCCGGCTCGACGCCCAGTGCGCGCGGCAGCCGCTGCGTGCCGCCGGCACCCGGAATGAGGCCGATCTTCACCTCGGGCAGCGCGACGTTTGCGCCCGGCGCCGCGACGCGGTAGTGCGCGCCGAGCGAGAGCTCGAGCCCGCCACCCATGCACACGCTGTGCACCGCGGCCACCACGGGCTTGCCGCAGTTCTCGAGCTGGCGAATGAGGGTGAGCAGGTTCGGCTCGGCGATCGCCTTCGGGCTGCCGAACTCCTTGATATCGGCGCCGCCCGAGAACGCCTTGCCGGCACCGGTGATGACGATGGCGGCGACAGCCGGGTCGGCCTCGGCGCGCTCGATGCCGGCACTGAACTCGCGCCGCGTGTCGAAGTTGAGACCGTTGACCGGCGGGTTGTCCAGCGTGACGACGGCGACGTTGCCGCGAAGCTCGTACTTGGCGCCCATGGCGTCTCCTCAGGCGGGTCGAAAGGCAAAAGAGAACGATCGTTCGATTCTGATTCTAGGAGGCCGCAACCCGCGGGTTTGTCCCAGCGGCGACAAGGCGACGCCGCGCATCCCCCGGGAAAGCCCGGCCGGGCGCCCGATACGCCCCGCATACTGCACGCATGCCTGCCGGGAGGGAAGCGCCTGCATGTCTGTGCTGAACTGCGTGAACCGAGTGAACCGTGTGAACCAAGTGAGCCGAGTGAGCCGAGCCCTCGGGCTGCTGCGTTCGCTGTGGATCTACCACGGCATCCCCGGGCGTCGCGCGCGGCTGCTCGCGTTCTACCGGCCGCTCGTGCCGCGCGGCGGGCTCGCTTTCGACATCGGCGCGCATGTCGGCAACCGCACGCTGGCCTGGCGGCGGCTGGGCGCGCGCGTGGTGGCGGTGGAGCCGCAGCCCGACTGCCTGCGCGTGCTGCATCGGCTCTTCGCGCATGACGACGCGGTGACCGTGCTGCCGCTCGCCCTCGGCGCCGCCGAGGGCGAGGCCGAGCTGCTCGTGAGCCCGCGCACGCCCACCGTCGCCACCTTGTCGGCCGACTGGGCCCGACGCGTCGGCGCGACGCCCGCCTTTCGCCGCGTGCGCTGGACCGGCAGCCTGCGCGTGCCGGTGACGACGCTCGACGCGCTGATCGCGCACCACGGCCGGCCGCACTTCGTGAAGATCGACGTCGAGGGCTTCGAGCGCGCGGTGCTCGACGGCCTGACGCAGCCGCTGCCGGCGCTGTCGTTCGAGTACATCGCCGCGCTGCCCGAAGCGACGCTGGCCTGCATCGATCGCCTGGAGGCGCTCGGCCGCTACCGCTACCGTGCCTGCGCCGGCGAGCGCTTCGCGTGGCTGCAGCCGCGCGCGCAGGGCGCCGACGAGATGCGCCGCTGGGTGGCCTCAGGGGCTGCCCTGCCGGCGGGGGCCGGGTCCGGCGACATCTACGCGTGGCAGGTCGAAGGCACGCACGAAGAGGCCGGTGAGCTCGTGCATGGCGCCGAGCGTGCGCGGCCCGGGCACGAGGCCTGAGACGAAACCCGCCTCGCGCAGGCGCTGCAGCAGCGCCTCGTCGGGGCTGATGACGTGCACGGGCACGTCCCATGACGCACCGGCGCCCGCCACGGCCGCGAGCGGCTGGTGGTCGCCGATGACGATCGTGACGAGGTCTTGCGAGGCGCGTTCGGCGAGGTAGTCGCCGAGCCACTCGAAGGTGTGCGCGACGGCGCTGGCATAGGCGGGCCCCCAGCCGCCGGGCGGCTCCTTGGGGGCGAGCGCTTCGGCCAGCTGCGCAGGCGTGTAGGGCACGCGCGTGAGCAGCCGCTCCCACTCCTTCTGGTACGGCGCGCGCGGGTGGAACGGCGCATGCGTCTCGAGCGTCGGGAAGACGACGAAGCGAGGCGCGCGAAGGGTGCGCGGCGCGGACGGCGCCAGCTCCTGCGCATGCAGCAGCGCCATCGACGCCTGGTCCGGGATGCGCCAGTAGCCAAAGGCCGGGCCGTCGTAGCCGACGCCGTGCGCGTCGGCATAGCGCGCGAAGCCGTAGAAGGCCACTTCCGGCCACGGCCGCTGCATGCCCGGCATCCAGCCCACCGTGCGCCAGCCGTGGCGCGCGAAGTGCGACACCAGCGTCGGCCGCCGGGTCGTGAGCAGGAGCTCGTAGTCGCTCGGGTCCTGCGTATCGACCCCGGCCAGCAATGCCGCATGCGCGAGCCACGAGCCGCCGCCGAAGGTGGGCGAGCGCACGCGCGCAGAAACCACCTGGCGGCCGCCGCGCTGCACCGCCTGCGCCAGGCGCTCGCGCGCCGCGGCCAGCGCCGCCGCCTGCGCCGGCCGGTCGAGCGTGGCGGCGCCGTACGACTCGGCGAACAGCAGCAGCACGTCGGCGCCGCGCAGGCCGCCGAGGTTGCCCGCGAAGTCGGGGCTCGGAGTCAGCCGCGCCTCGGTGCGCTCGCGCGAGAGCGCCTGGCCGAGCAGGCGTGCCTGGTGCACGAGCGTCGGCGTGATCGGCAGCGAGAAGAACCAGCGCGTGTCGACGCCGACGAACGGATAGGCCGCGAAGCTCGCGCCGAGCAGCACGCCACCCGCCGCCAGCCACGGCCGCGCCGGCCGCGCGAGCAGGCAGCCGGCCATCGTTGCCACCGCCCAGCGCGAGACGGTGATGACGGCCCCCAGCGCCGACAGCACCGCGACCAGCGCGCCCACCACCTGCCACGCCGGCCACGTGGCCCAGGCGAGCCGCAGCAGCTGCCACGCATGCGGCGCATCCCAGTACAGGTTGACCGGGCGGCCGAAGAAGGCGGGCACGGTGACATCGACATAGCGCACGAGCGCCAGCGCCGTGCACGCCCCGGCCAGGCCCCGCAGCGCACGCCGGCCCGGCAGCCCGCGCCAGGCCACCCAGGCCATCAGCGCCAGCACGCCCAGGCAGAGGTCGAAGCTCAGGCGCGGACTCCAGTGCACGCCGATGCCGCCCTGCCGGCTCTCGAAAGTGAAGAGCGTGTTGAGCACGAAGCCGGCCGCCACGAAGCGCACCCACCAGCCCGGCGCATCCCGCCCGCCCGCCCGTGCCACGGCCCGCGGACCGACGACGGGCTCGCGCGCCGGTGCCGCATGCGCCCGTGCGAGCTGCCGGAGGTCCGCGGCGAACGAGGCCGCCAGCAGCACGAGGCCGAGGAGGGAGATCGCCGTCGACCACTCGCGCGGGCCGACCGGTGCCAGCGCGACGATCAGCAGCACGATCTGCGCCACGCACACGGCCTGTCGGCGACGGCTGGGCGCAAGCGGCTTCGCCAGCCACGGCCAGCCCCAGGCGCCGACGACGAAGGCATAGCGCATCAGCCCCGAGGCCAGCACCCATGCGCCGGCGCGGTCGAACTGCCAGACGAGGGCGCTCAGCACGAGCGTGAACCAGGCGTCGCTCTCCATGTCGAAGCGCGCGCCGAAGGCCGTGGCCCCCTTCGAGCGGCGCGCCAGCGGGCCGTCGACGGCGTCGAGCAGCGCCGCCACGCTGACCACGCCCACCATCGCCCACGGCAGCCACGGCGGCACCGCCGCCGGGTCGCCGAGCTCGCCGATCGCCGCGGCGAGCAGCATGGCGAGCGCCAGGCGCACGAGCGTGACGCGGTTGGCCGGCCCGAGCTGCGACGGCATCGGGGCCGCTGCCGCCGCCGTCTGCGCCGCCCTCTCCGCCGCCGTCCCCGCCATCATCACCGCCGTCATTGACGCGGTTCGGGCGAAGCCGCGCGCCACCAGCCACAGCGCCACGCTCATCGCGCCGACGGCCTTGGCCACGTAGCCGGCGCCCCATCCCGTGGCGAAGGCCACGCCCACTGCCGCCGCGGCATGCAGCGCCAGCGCCAGGGCCAGGGCCAGGACCAGCGCGGGCCGCGCTGTCGTCGGAAGGGATGTGCTCACGTGCGATGATTCTGCGGTCCCTCCTACTCCATGCGCAACGCAGACCACGCCGAAGCCTGCTGGCTCGTCGAACCGGGCCGCGCCGAGATCCGCAGCGAGCCGCTGCATGCACCAGGCCCAGGCGAGGTGCTCGTGCGCGCGCTGCATAGCGCCGTCAGCCGCGGCACCGAGGCGCTCGTCTTTCGCGGCGAGGTGCCGGCCGGCGAGGCCGCCCGCATGCGCGCGCCGTTCCAGGCCGGCGACTTTCCGGCGCCGGTGAAGTACGGCTACTGCAGCGTCGGCATCGTCGAGGCCGGCGCGGCCGGATCGGCGGATTGGCTCGGCCGCACCGTCTTCTGCCTGCACCCGCACCAGAGCCGCTACGTCGTGCCGGCCGATGCCGTGCACGAGGTGCCGGCGCACGTCCCCGCCGCGCGCGCCGTGCTGGCGGCGAACATGGAGACCGCCGTCAATGCGCTGTGGGATGCGGCGCCGCGCGTCGGCGACCGCATCGCCGTCGTCGGTGCCGGCGTCGTCGGCCTGCTCGCGGCCTGGCTCGCCGCGCGCCTGCCCGGCACGGAGGTCGAGGTGATCGACCTGCGGCGCGAGCGGCGCGCGGTCGTCGAGGCGCTCGGCGCGCGCTTCGCCGAGCCGGCCGCCGCCACGCCCGAAGCCGATCTTGTGCTGCACGCCAGCGGCAGCGCCGAGGGGTTGGCGACGGCGCTGCGCCTCGCCGCCTTCGAGGCCACCGTGCTCGAGATGAGCTGGTACGGCAGCCGGGCCGTGCCGGTGCCGCTGGGCGAAGCGTTCCACTCGCGCCGCCTGACGTTGAAGAGCACGCAGGTCGGCCATGTCGCGGCGGCGCAGCGCAGCCGCTGGAGCCACCGCCGGCGCATGGCGCTGGCGCTTTCGCTGCTCGCCGACCCGGTGCTCGATGCGCTCGTCACCGACAGCGCGCCCTTCGCCGCGCTGCCCGAGGTGCTGGCACGTCTCGCAGGCGGTGCATCGGGCACGCTGTGCCAGCGCATCGACTATCCAGCGGCGTAGTGGCTCGCAGGTCGAGAGTCGTTCGAACTCCGGACCTCCGACACCCAAGCGACTTCTCAACGATCCACCGAAAGCAGGCGCCCGCATGTACACCGTCAACGTCCGCGACCACTTCATGATTGCGCACAGCTTCGCCGGCGCGGTCTTCGGCCCGGCGCAGCGCCTGCACGGCGCCACCTACGTCGTCGATGCCGCCTTCATGCGCCGCGAGCTCGACGACGACGGCGTGGTGGTCGACATCGGCCTCGCCTCGCAGGTGCTGAAGTCGGTGCTCGAGGCACTGAACTTCCGCAACCTGGACGAGGAGCCCGCGTTCGCCGGCCGCAACACGACGACGGAGTACATGGCCCGCGTCATCTTCGACCGCCTCGCGGCGCGCATCGCCGCCGGCGAGCTGGGCGCAGGCGCGTCGGGCCTGGACGGCCGGGAGGGCCTGTACGGCCTGCGCATCACGCTGCACGAGTCGCACGTGGCCTGGGCCAGCTACGAGGCCGCCTTGCGCTGACCGCTGACCTCGAATCGGCCGATCCATGAGCCGCAGGGCTGCTCCCAAGGCGAATACCGGAGCGCTTCGGCGCGAAGGCGCGCCAGCGAACCGCTGCGTGCTCCTGCTGCCGGGCGACCTCGATACGCCGAGCGGCGGCTACCGCTACGACCGCCGCGTCGTGCAGGAGCTGCGCGGCCGCGGCTGGCCGGTCCAGGCGCTGTCGCTGCCCGGCGCCTGGCCCGCGCCCGATGCCGCCACCCTCGCGCAGGCCGAGGCCGCCGTGGCGGCATTGCCCGACGATGTGCCGGTCATCGCCGATGGCCTCGCCTTCGGCGCCCTGCCCGAGACGGCCATGCGCCACGCGCGCCGTCTGCGCTGGGTGGCGCTGGTGCATCACCCGCTCGGCCTGGAGACCGGCCTCGGCGCGGCGCAGGCCGCGGCGCTGATCCGCGACGAACGGCGCGCCCTGGCCGCGACGCGCCACGTCGTCGTCACCAGCGAGGCCACGGCGCGCCTGCTGCAGCGCCTCGAGATGGCGACGGCGCGCGTCACGACCATCGAACCCGGCTGCGACCTGCCGGCGCTGCCGCTGCGGCGGCGCGCCGCGGAGGGCCCGGTGCAGCTGCTGTGCGTCGCCTCGGTCACCGCGCGCAAGGGTCATCTCGTGCTGCTCGAGGCGCTGGCGCCGCTGCGCGAGCTGCCGTGGGTGCTGCACAACGTCGGCAGCCTGACCATGGACCCGGCCACCGCCGCGGCCGCGCGCGCCGCTGCACACAGGCTCGGCCTCGACGAGCGCGTGCACTGGCATGGCGCCGCCGAGGCGACGGCGCTGCCGGGGCACTACGCGCGCGCCGACCTCTTCGTGCTGCCGTCGCTCTTCGAGGGCTACGGCATGGTGCTCGCCGAGGCGCTCGCGCACGGCTTGCCGGTGGTCGGCACCGACACCGGCGCCGCACGGTCCTTGCTCGGTGGCGGTGCGGGCGGTGTCGGCGAGGCCGCCGGTGTCCGCGATGCGGCCGGTGTCGGCGATGCCGGTGGTGCCGGCGTGCTGGTGCCGCCGGGCGATGCGGCGGCGCTGCGCGCGGCGCTCGCGCCGCTGCTGGCCGAGCCGGCACGGCGGGCGCTGCTCGCGCAGGCCGCCCTCGCGGCGCGCGCGCGGCTGCCCTCCTGGGCGGCCGCAGGCGCGCGTTGGGAACAGGTGCTGCAGTCGGTCGCCGCAGCGCCGGCGCCATGAAGCCCTTCGCCGCGTCCTGGCTGCAGCTGCGTGAGCCGAGCGACCGGCTGGCGCGCGAGGCGGCGGTCGCGGCGATCGGCGAGGAGCGCTGGCTCGCCGCGCTGCGCGGCGACGAAGCGCGCGCCGCACCATCACCGTCGCTGCAGCTGCCACCGATGCAGGTGCTGGACCTCGGCTGCGGCACCGGTGCCTCGCTGCGCTTTCTCGCTCCTCGCCTGGGCGGCGAACAGCATTGGCGCCTGTGCGACCACGACGAGTCCCTGCTGCAGGCGCTGCCCGACGCGATGGCGGCGTGGGCGCGCCGCGAAGGGCACCGGTTCGAGTCGCGCGCCGGCACCTGGCACCTCGCCGGCACAGGTTTCACGGCCCGCATCGAACGCCGTCGCCTCGATCTCGCGCAGGGGCTCGACACCCTCCCCTTCGATGCGACCGACCTGCTCTGCGCGACGGCGCTCATCGACCTCGTCTCGCACGCCTGGCTCGCGGAGCTGATCGGTCGCGCGCGGCGCGTGTCGGCGCGGCTCTCTTTCGCGCTCGCCGTCGACGGGCGCATCGAGTGGGCTCCCGCACACCCCGGCGACGCCGACGTGGCGCAGTCGTTCGCCCGCCACCAGGGCCGCGACAAGGGCTTCGGGCCGGCGCTGGGTGCGGCGGCCCCGGAGGTCGCGCGCGCGTTGCTCGCCGATGCCGGCTATGCCGTCGAGGCGGCGCGCAGCGACTGGCTGCTGCAAGGGGGCCCGCTGCAGGCGGCGTTGATCGCAGGCATGGCCGCGGCGGCGCTCGAGCAGGATCCGCAGGCCGCGCCTGGCACGCAAGCCTGGCGCCGCCTACGCACCGCCGCCCTCGAACGCTCGCACCTGCGCGTCGGCCACGTCGAGCTCGTCGCCGTGCCGCCGGCCCGCGCCTGAGGCCGAGCCCGAGGGCGAGGGCGAGAGGTCGAAGTCCCACAGCACGTCCCCGCCCAGGCGGACGATGCGGCCGCCGGGGCGCAGGCAATCGGCCAGGCAGCTGCTGGCGGGCAGGCGCACGCCGCGCCGGCCTTCGCCGATCAGCACCGGCGCCAGCGCCAGGTGCAGGCGGTCCAGCAGCCCCTGCGCCAGGAAGCGCGAGACGGTGACGCCACCGCCTTCGATGAAGAGCACGCGCAGCCCCTGCGCCACCAGCACGTGGCGCACGACCTGCGCGTCGAACACGCCGTCGCTGCCGGCCAGGCCCGGCACGGCGAGCACGCGCGCCGCCACGCGCGGCGCCAGCGTCGGGTCGTGCCAGCGCTCGTCGCACAGCCACAGCGTCGGCGCATCGCGGTCCTGCAGCACGCGCGCCGCGACCGGCACGCGCTGCATCGGGTCGAGCACGACCCGGGTCGGGTGCGTGCCGGGCACGCGCCGCGTCGTCAGCAAAGGGTCGTCGACGACCACCGTGCCGGCGCCGACGATGACCGCGTCGCTCAGCGCGCGCAGCCGGTGCATGTGGTCCAAGTCCTGCGGCCCGGTGACGAAGCGCGAATCGCCGTTGTGCGTGGCGATGAAGCCGTCCAGGCTCTGGCCGAGGTGCGCGATGAGCCAGGGCGGCGACGAGGGCGTGCGCGCCACGAGCGGCTCGTAGAGGTCGAAGAGTTCGGCGCTCTCGTCGTCCCGCCCCGGCGGCGGCCGACGCCATGCGCCCACGGCGCCGCTCGATAGATGATCGCCGCCGTTCACGCCGTTCGCGCCGTGCGCACCGGGCTCGCCGGGCGCGGATGCGAGCGGGCCCGCCGCATGCCCGGGCCCGGCGGAGCGGCCCCCACCGGACCCGCCGGACCCACCGAACCCGCCGGACCGGCGCAGAGCCACCTGATGCAACGCGGCGGCCCACAGCCCGGGCCAGCCCGCGATCGGGCCGTTCGACATCCAGCACTCCCTGCGCGACGAAGACGAAGGCGAGCGTATACACCGCCGGCGGCGCCCGCGCCCATCGAGGGCCAAGCCCGCAGGGTGGCGCGGCCGGCACCGCGCCGCGGGCATCGCTCATGCCCAGGTCGCACAGCGGCGCGGCCAGCACCGCGCCCGCGGGCTTCGCTCAGCGCGCGGCTTGCGCGCCCTCGCTCGATCGCGCCATCGCCGCGGATGCGGATGCCGCCGCGGCTCGCTGCTCGAGCGACCAGGCGAGCAGCCGCTGGAAGTCTCCGTCGAAGACGCGCCGCTTCAGGTCCTCGTAGATCAGGGAGCAACGGGCGGCCGTGCCGAAGTCGAGCAGCGTCGTCTCGGCGAGGAGGTTGCAGTGCAGGTAGGCGGCCTTCAACTGCGCCGGCGTGGCGAGGCTCACGGGCTGGATGGCAGATGCCGCCGGGCGCGTGGCCTGCGGCGCCGCAGGGCGGGTGGCTTGTGGCGCTGCCGGCGCGGCACGCATGGCGGCGCGCGCCTGGCCCCACCAGGCGAGCAGCCGCTCCTGGCTGCCGTCGAAGGCGCGCCGGCGCAACTCGTCGGCAGCCGCGGCGCAGAAGGCTGCGGCGGCGCTGTGCGCCGGCGCGGCGGGCGCCTTCATGTCGCACGGCAGGACCATCGCCTGCAGCCGCGGCAGCGGCACTTCGGCGAGCGAGGGGTCGGGTTGCGCGAACGCCGCCGGGGGCAGCGTCGTCAGGACCACGCAAGAGGCCACGAGGGCGGCACGGATGGGGGTGCGGAAGTTCATGTCGTTCTCCTGGAATGGATGCCGGCCTCTCGGCCGGCAGCATCAGAGGCAGTTAGCGCACGCGCGCGGCGATGCGCTCGTCGGGCACGCGGCACGCGAACAGCACGCTGTCGCCGCGTCCGGCGTCCTGGCGCGCCAGGTGCACCGAACCGCTGTCCTCGCCGGTCAGCGCGGCGAGGTCACCGGCGCGGCGCGCCTCCGTCACCTCGGCCAGCACCACGGCGCGCGTGCGTGCACTCGGCGTCGTCTGGCGCGCGAGCTGGAACGAGCCGCTGTCCTCGCCGGTCATCGCCCGGGCCTGCCCGCCGCCCTCGCGCATCTGCGCTACGACCTCGGCGCGCGTCAGCGACGTCGCCGTCGCCTGGCGCGAGAGCCAGAACGAGCCGCTGTCCTCGCCGGTCATGGCCTGGAAGCGGCCGTCGTCGCGGGCGGCCACGGTCTCGGCCGCCACCTGGGCGCGCGTCAGCGGCGTTTCGCAGCCGGGGTTGGCCTGGGCCGTGCCGAACATCGCCAGCACCGCCGCCATCGTCATCGTGAACTGATTCGCCTTCATTTCGTCCTCCGCTGGGATCCTGGAACAGGTGCCCTGGCGTGATGGCGGGCGGCTGGCGGGGCACCCGAGGGTCGCTGCCTGCCCGATGCAACCGGTCTCGATCGCATGGGGCGCAGTCTTCCTGCCGGCAGGCCCGGGCGCCATTGCACGCACGGCCTGTTCGAGGTCGTAGTCGCGATGGATGAGCGGGTCTGCGGTGCGCATAGGCCGACGGCTTAGGCGCCCGCGCCTCGCTTGCGCGCACGCGTTGCGTTAGCCTCGCAGCACCGGTGCGCGAGCCCTGGCGCGTTGGAGGTGCTTGTGAACGTCTTGCTGATCGACGACCACGAGATCGTCTGGAACGGCACCCACCGCCTGCTCGAACGCCTGGCGCGCGAGATCGAGCCGGACGCACCGTTCAGCTTTCACGCCGTGCGCGACGTGGCCTCGGCCTGCGCGCTGCCGGCCCAGGGCGTCGACCTCGTCCTGCTCGACTATCACCTGCCCGACCTGTCGGGCCTGGCGGCGCTGCGCGCGGTGAAGGCGCACTTCGAAGCCACGCCGGTGTGCATGCAGTCCGCCGAGACCTCTTCGCAGCGCGTGCGCGAGGTCATCGAGGCCGGCGCAGCGGGGTTCGTGCCCAAGTCGTACCGGCTCGAGGAGATCGAAGCCGCGCTGCGCGTCGTGCTGCGCCACCGGATCTATCTGCCGGCCGAGTTCCTGCTCAGCCACGAGGTGACACGCGGCGCCGATGCCGAAGGCGACTCGGCGCTGGCGCGCGACGAACTGCCGCAGTTCCTGCGCAGCGAGCTCTCGCCGCGCCAGCGCCAGGTGCTGGCGCTGGCCGTGCGCGGCGTGCCGGTCAAGCTCATCTCGCGCCAGCTCGGCATCGCCGAGGGCACGGTGAAGGTGCACCTCTCGATGGTCTACCGCGCCATGGGCGCACGCAACCGCACCGATGCGCTGTGCCGCGTCTTCGAGGCCCAGGCCGCGGCGGCGCTGGAGGCACCATGACTTACACGCCGGACCTCTTCGACGAGTTCGCGATCAACGGCGTCACCTTCCGCAGCCGCGTGCTGCGCTCGTCGCTCGGCGGGCGCATGGCCTACTACGACGGCACGGTGGCGCCGGTGTGGAAGAACTTCGAGCGCCGCTTCGCCAGGCCCGAGTTCCACGTCGGCGGCATCATCTCCGCCACCATCGATGTCGACGCCAAGCGCGTCTCGCCGCTCGAGTACCCGAAGCTGAGCGACGACCGCTTCATCGCGCCGCTCGCCGAAGGGGTGCGCGCGGTGCAGGCCCAGGGCTGCCGCTACATCGTCCAGCTCGGCGACCCCGGCGGGCACACGCAGGCGAGCCTGCTGTCGCAGGAGGAAGACGGCAAATCCGCTTCGGCCGTGATCGACGGCTACTACGGCTATCGCAACCGCACCTCGCCGATGTCGCTCGACGAGATCGCCGCCGAGGTCGGCAACTTCGCCGCCGCAGCGCGCCGGGTGCGCGCGGCCGGCGCCGACGGGCTCGAGGTCACGGCGTCCAAGGGCTACCTCATCCACCAGTTCCTGAACCCCGCCACCAACCGCAGGGCCGACGCCTACGGCGGCTCGGTCGAGAACCGCTTCCGGCTGCTGCGTGAGGTGGCGATTGCCGTGCGCCAGGCCGTCGGCCGCGACTTCCTCTTCGGCGTGCGCCTGTCGGCGGTCGACCACAACTGGCTGCCGTTTCCCAACCTGCGCTGGCCGCCGGTGTGGCCGCCGCGCGACTACTTCGTCGGCAACACGCTTTCCACCACGCTGCAATACGGCCGATGGTTGAAGGAGCTCGCGGTCGACTACCTGCACATCGACAGCGGCTTCGGCTTCGTCAACCCGAAGGGCAGCCCGGGCGACTATCCGGCCGAGGGCTTGCGGCTCTTTGCCAACTCGGTGCGCCACCTGAGCGCCAAGGCGCAGATCCGCGCCACGCTGCTCAACCTGATTCCGGCGCCCATCGCGAAGGTGCTGCTCGGCGTGGGATGGCGGTACGTGCCGGCCGCGAACGCCGGTTACGCGCGGGCTTTTCGCGAGCACGTCGGGCTGCCCGTGATCGCCAACGGCGGCTTCCAGGAGCGCGAAGTGATGGAGGGCGCGCTCGGGCGGGGCGAGTGCGACTTGATCGCCATCGGGCGCCCGCTGCTGGCCAACCCGAACCTGCTGGCGCTCATCAAGGAGTACAAGAAGCCCGCCAAGCCCTGCACCTGGTGCAGCCTGTGCTGCACGCGCACGGCCGTGCTGCCGATCGGCTGTTATGACCGCAGTCGTTTCCCGACGCAGGACGACATGGAAGATCAGATCATGCGCTTCTCGGCCGACTCGACGTGACGACCGCACCCTTGTCGCCCTTGTCGCCCTTGTCGCCCTTGTCGACTGGAGCGGTCGTGGCGGCCGAGCCGGCCGGGCTCGCCACCCCCCGCGTCGAGTCGGCGCGTCTCGCGATCGACACCGAACGCCTGCGGCTGTTCAACCGCCAGGTCGTGCGGGTGCCGCTGGGCGTGATGTTCGTGTCCGGTTTCATCGCCTACATGATGGCGCCACACGCCGGTGCCTCTGTGGCCTGGGGCTGGGCCGGCGCGGCAGTGGCCGTATGGATCGTGCGCGCGCTGCTGAGCGCCGCGCTGCTGGCGCGGCCTCCGGGCGGCGCGCGCATCGGCGCCGCGCTGCGCTGGCTGACCCTGCTGGCCATCGCGAGCGGCGCGGTCGCCGGCTCGGCGTCCCTCGTCTTCTTCCGCGTGCCGCCGCTCGAGTGGGCGATGATGACCATGGTGCTCTGCGCGTGGTGCGCAGCCGGCATCGCGATCTCGGTGACCGTGCCGAGGGCCTTCTACGGCATGGCGACCTGCTTCCTGGCGCCGCTGGCGCTGGCATGGGTGCTGTCGGAGATGCCGTTGCGCCTGCCGGTGGCCGGGCTGATCGTCTTCTTCCTCTACTACCTCATCGTCTTCGCCCGCGACGGCTCGCAACTGCTCGAGCGCGCCTTGCGCGCCGGCTTCGAGAACGAAGAGCTGGCGCAGCGGCTGCAGCAACGCGAGACCGAAGCGCAGGCCGCCCGCGCGCGCGCCGAGGAGGCCAACCTGGCCAAGTCGCGCTTCCTCGCCGCCGCCAGCCACGACCTGCGCCAGCCGCTGCACTCGCTCTCGCTGCTGCTCGACCATGCCGTGCACTCGACCGACGATGCAAAGATCGGCGGCACGTTGCGGCAGGCCGCACGCTCGGCGGATTCGCTGGGCCGCCTCTTCACCGGGCTGCTCGACCTGTCGCGCCTGGACGCCGGCAGCCTCACGCCCGAACCCAGGCCCGTCTCGCTGCGCGCCCTGATGCGCCGCCTCGAAGACGAATTCCGCCCCCTCGCGCAGGACAAGGGGCTCGCATTTCACTGCACGACCTCCGACGTCTGGGTGCGATCCGACCCGGCGATGCTCGAGCGCGTGCTGCGCAACCTGCTCGACAACGCGGTCAAGTACACCGAAGCGGGAAGCATCGAGGTGCAGGCGGCGGCCGCCGGGCACGAGGCGCTGATCACCGTGCGCGACACCGGCATCGGCATCGACGCCGCGGACCGCGGCCGCATCTTCGAGGAGTACTACCAGGTGCGCAACCCGGCGCGCAACCGCCGGCAGGGGATCGGGCTCGGGCTGGCCATCGTCAAGCGCATGTGCGACCTGCTCGGCCACACGATCGAGGTGACTTCGACCCCCGGCCAGGGCAGCACGTTCGCGGTCGGCCTCGCGCGCTGCGAGCCGCCGGGCGCGCCCGCCGGCGAAGACGCATTGCCTTCCGCCGCGCCGCTGGCGGGCCTGCGTGGCACCGTCGTCGTCGTCATCGACGACGATGCCGAAGTGGGCGAGGCCATGCGCACGCTGCTGCGGGACTGGGCGTGCCGCCCGATCGTCGCCGAAGACGCCGCCGCGGCCATCGCCCAGCTCGACGCAGCCGGGCTCACCCCCGACGCGGTCCTGGCCGACTGGCGGCTCGCGGGCGCGGAGAACGGGCTGCAGGCCATCGAGCGCCTGGAGGCGCGCTACGGCGCGCGGCCGGCGGCGATCGTCACCGGGGAGATCGATCCGTCCGGCCTCGAGGTGCCGCCGCACGTGACGCTCGACATCCTGCAAAAGCCGCTGCGGGCACGCGAGATCGGCGAGTGGCTCCTGCGCGCGAAGTGACGAACCACGTGGGCCAACCGGCCTGCAGTCCCTGCTTCACCGGACCCGCACCAGAGCTGGAACTACACCTCCAGCCACTCCTTGCGCACCGCCGCGTCGGCACGCAGCTGCGCCGGCGTGCCTTCGAAGACGATCTGCCCGTGCCCCATCACGAGGCAGCGGTCGGCCACTTCGAGCGCGATGGTGAGCTTCTGCTCCACCAGCAGCACGGCCATGCCGCGCCGCTTGAGCTCGCGCAGGTACTCGGCGACGAGCTCGACGATTTTCGGCGCCAGGCCCTCGGTGGGCTCGTCGATCATGATGAGCTCGGGCTCGCCCATCAGCGTGCGGCACAGCGTCAGCATCTGCTGCTCGCCGCCGGAGAGCACGCCGGCCTCGGTATGCTGGCGCTCCCGCAGGCGCGGGAACATCTTGTACATGTCCTCGAAGCTCCAGCGAGTCTGGCCCGGCGGGCCCGCAAGCCCGCCCGCCACCGCCTTGGCGCCGGCCTTCTCGCCGAGCATCAGGTTCTGGTGCACGGTGAGCTCGGGGAAGATGTCGCGGTTCTCGGGCACGTAGCCGATGCCGCGGTGCGCGATCTCGAAGGGCTTCAAGCCGAGGATCGGCTGGCCCTTGAAGCGCACCTGGCCGGTGCCGTGCACGAGGCCCATGATCGCCTTCACCGTGGTCGAGCGGCCCGAGCCGTTGCGCCCGAGCAGCGCCACGATCTCGCCGGCCTGCACGCTGAAGTGCACGCCGTGCAGCACATGGCTCTTGCCGTAGTAGGCGTGCAGGTCGGTCAGTTCGAGCATCGCGGTCTCGTGGCGGCGGCGGCTTTCAATGCGCCGGCGCGCCGTTCTCGGCCGGCGTCGCGCCCAGGTAGGCCTCCTGCACGCGCGCATCGGCGCGCACCTTGTCGGGCGTGTCGAAGGCGATGACCTCGCCGTAGACGAGCACGGCGATCTTGTCGGCGAGGCCGAAGACGACGCCCATGTCGTGCTCGACCGTGAGCAGCGTCTTGCCCACCGTGATCTCGCGGATGAGGTCGACGAAGCGCGCCGTCTCGCTGCGGCTCATGCCGGCCGTGGGCTCGTCGAGCAGCACCACTTCGGCGCCGCCGGCGATGGTGATGCCGATCTCGAGCGCGCGCTGCTCGGCGTAGGTGAGGTTCATGGCCAGCACGTCGCGCCGCAGCTCGAGGCGGATCATGTGCAACACCTCCTCGGTGCGCTCGTTCGCATCCTTCAGGTCGGCGAGGAAGCGCCAGAACGCGTAGCGGTGGCCCATGCTCCACAGCACGGCGCAGCGCACGTTCTCGAACACCGACAGGCGCGTGAACAGGTTGCTCACCTGGAAGCTGCGCGAAAGGCCGAGGCGGTTGATCTGGAAGGGCTTCAAGCCGCTGACGCGCTGGCCGCGCAGCAGCACCTCGCCGCTGGTGGGCGCGAAGCGGCCGCTGATGAGGTTGAACAGCGTGCTCTTGCCGGCACCGTTGGGGCCGATGATGGCCACGCGTTCGCCGGGTTGCACCGCGAGGCTCGCGCCGCGGATGATCTCGGTGCGGCCGAAGCTCTTGCGCAGGTCGCGCAATTCCAGGATAGGCGTGCCGCCCGCGGCAGCGACGGGCGTACCGCCTGTGGTGGCCGTGGCGCCGTCGTCGCTGCTCATGACGCGGCCACCTCCGGCGCGCGCGCCTCGCGCCGCTTGACCTCGGCCTCGATGTGCACCTGCACCTCGTGCCAGTCGGCGCGGTAGGCGCGCCGCGCCACCTCGAACAAGCCGGCGCCGGTGAGCGTGACGAAGACCGCGCCGACCCAGGCGTTGGCCGAGCGGGTGTCGAGCGTGGCGCCGAGGAACTTGATCGTCGAGCCGAGCGCCGCGTCGAGCTGGATGTGATAGACCATCTCGACCATCGCGGCGCTGCCCAGCAGCGCCACCGCCAGCGTGCCGCCGAGCGCCAGGTACGACGCGCCGATGCGCGCGAAGCGTTTGAACGAGGCGACGCGCAGGTTCATCATCAACAGGCTCGCGATGCCGCCCGGCGCATACATCACCATGACCATGAAGACGAGGCCGAGGTAGATCTGCCAGGCCTTCGTGACCTCGGAGAAGAGCACCAGCGCCAGCACCAGCAGCACGGCGCCGATGATGGGGCCGAAGAAGAACATGGCGCCGCCGAGGAAGGTGAAGAGCAGGTAGCCGCCGCTGCGCAGGCCCGAGAGCGTCTCGGCCGTCACCGTCTCGAAGTTGAGCGCCGCCAGCCCGCCGCCGATGCCGGCGAAGAAGCCGGCGATCATGAAGGCCAGGTAGCGCACGATCTGCGTGTTGTAGCCGACGAACTCGACCCGCTCGGGGTTGTCGCGCACGGCGTTGAGCATGCGCCCGAGCGGCGTGCGCGTGAGCGCGAAGAGCGCCGCCGTGCTGAGGAAGCAGTACACCGCGACGAGGTAGTAGACCTGCACCTGCGGCCCGAAGCTGATGCCCCACACCGGCTTGCCGACGACGCGGTTGCCGCTGATGCCGGCCTCGCCGCCGAAGAAGCCCGGGAACATGAGCGACATCGCGAACACGAGCTCGCCGACGCCGAGCGTGATCATCGCGAAGGGTGTGGCCGCCTTCTTCGTCGTCACGAAGCCGAGCAGCGCGGCGAAGAACAGGCCCGACAGCCCGCCCACCAGCGGCAGCAGGCTCACCGGCAGCGGCAAGGCGCCGCCGCTGGCCGCATTGAGCGCATGGATGGTGCCGTAGGCACCGAGGCCCACGTACACCGCATGGCCGAAGCTCAGCATGCCGCCCTGCCCGAGCAGCAGGTTGTAGCTGAGGCAGATGACGATCATGTAGCCCATCTGCGTGAGCATCGACAGCGCCAGGCCGCTCCTGAACACCATCGGCGCCACGACGAGCGCGAGCGCGAAGAGGCCCCAGACGATGACGCGGCCGCGATGCACCGAAGTCATCCTTCGCGCGTGCCCATCAGCCCGCGCGGCCTGAAGATCAGCATCAGCACGAGCAGCAGGTAGGGCAGGATCGGCGCCACCTGCGACAGCTTGAGCTCGAGCACCGCGTAGCCGAAGGTCTTGGGCGTGATCGACCAGCCGAGCGCCTGCGCCAGCGTGACGAGCGACTGGTCCACGGCCACGGCGAAGGTCTGCAGCACGCCGATGACGAGCGAGGCGACGAAGGCCCCGGCGAGCGAGCCCATGCCACCGACGACGACCACCACGAAGATGATCGGGCCCACGGCCGAGGCCATGCCCGGCTCGGTGGCGTAGGCATTGCCGCCGATCACGCCGGCGAGGCCCGCGAGCGCCGCGCCGCCGCCGAACACCAGCATCATCACGCGCGGCACGTTGTGGCCGAGCGCCTCGGTCATCTCCGGGTGCGTGAGCGCGGCGCGGATGACCATGCCGATGCGGGTGCGCGACAGCAGCAGCCACAGCGCCAGCAGCATGACCACGGCCACGCCCATCATGAAGGCGCGGTACTTCGGGAAGTGCGTGTCGAAGATGGTGAAGAGCGGCCCGTCCAGCGCCGCCGGCACGCGGTATTCCACCGCCGCGCGACCCCAGACGATCTGCACGACCTCGAAGGCGAGGAACGAGAGGCCGAAGGTGATGAGCAGTTCGGGCACGTGGCCGAATTTGTGCACGCGCCGCAGGCACAGCCGCTCGAACGCGGCGCCGAGCGCGAAGGCGACCAGCGGCGCCACGACCAGCGCCGCCCAGTAGCCCAGCCACGCCATCGTGCTGTAGGCGACGTAGGCACCGATCATGTAGAAGCTCGCGTGCGCGAAGTTGAGCACGCCCATCATGCTGAAGATCAGCGTCAGGCCGGCGCTGAGCATGAACAGCAGCAGGCCGTAGCTGATGCCGTTCAAGAGGGAGATGGTGACCAGTTCCATCGTGGGCGGAGGATGGGTGCGGCGCGGGCGCGGGCGCGGGGCAGCAGGTCTTGTTGTGTCGAGGGCAAAGAGAAAGGGCCCGCCGATCGGCTCGCGCGGGCCCCGTTGGCGGGCCGTGGAAAGCAGGAAGCCGGAACCGGCGCGCTCAACCGCCGCCGGCCGGCCGCTTCATGTCGCAAGTGGTGGGCGTGCTCGAGACGTAGGGCTCGAACGTGCGCTCGGCGACCCAGGTCATGCCGGTGCCTTCGACGTCGAAGCTGTTCTTCGCGTCCTTCTTGCGCCAGGTGGCCTGGTACAGCGTCTGCTGGAGCTGGTGGTCGCTCTTGCGCATGGTGACATCGCCGCTGAAGCTGGAGACCGTCAGGCCCTCCATCGCGAAGGCGACCTTCACCGGGTCGGTGCTCTTGGCCTTTGCCATGGCCGCCGGCAGCAGCTTGAACAGGTGGTAGGTCGTCGACAGCGAGTAGTCCTCGTTGTACTTCTTGCGGAAGTCGGCCAGCACCTTCTGGTGGTCGCCGGGCAGGTTGGCGTACGACCCGTACACGACCTTGACCTTGCCCTCCATGGCGTTGCCGATGACGGTGGGCGTGCCAGCCGCGCCGGCGTAGTAGGTGTAGAAGTTGGCGCTGAAGCCGGCGTCCTTGGCGGCCTTGATGAGCAGCGACATGTCGTTGCCCCAGTTGCCGGTGATGACGGTGTCGGCGCCGGCGGCCTTGGCCTTGGCGACGTAGGGCGCGAAGTCCTTCACCTGGCCGATCGGGTGCAGGTCCTCGCCGACGATCTGCACGTCGGGGCGCTTGCGTGCCAGCCCTTCCTTCGCGAACTTGGCCACCTGCTGGCCGTGCGCGTAGTTCTGGTTGATGAGGTAGACCTTCTTCACGGACTTGTCGTCCTTCATGAAGGTCGTCATCGCTTCCATCTTCATCGACGTGTCGGCGTCGAAGCGGAAGTGCCAGAAGCTGCACTTGCTGTTCGTGAGGTCGGGGTCGACGGCAGCGTAGTTGAAGAACACCACCTCCTTGCCCGGGTTGCGCTCGTTGTGCTTGTTGATGGCGTCGAGCAGCGCGCCGGCGATGGCCGAGCTGTTGCCCTGCGCGATATAGCGGATGCCCTGGTCGAGGGCCGCCTTCAGCACGACCAGGCTCTCCTGCGGCGAGCCCTTGCTGTCGAAGGGCACGATCTCGAACTTCACGCCGGCGGCGTTGTTCGCCTCGCGCGCCGAGAGGAACTGGAAGGTGCGGATCATGTTGTTGCCGATGTTGGCAAACGGACCCGACATGCCGTCGATCCAGGCGATCTTGACGGTCTCGCCCTTCTGCGCCCAGGCCGGCGCGGCGGCGAGGCCGGCCGTTGCGGCCAGCGCGGTGATGGCGAGGGTGTGGACGGTGCGGCGCAGCAGTGTCATGGCAGGACTCCCGCTTGAGAGGTGAGTGACCGAGAGGCGACTAACGGGTGAACGACAGCGGGCACAGTAGCGCATGCATGCCCCGCGCCGCGTGCGGGTCAACCCCGATGGGGCGTCACCTTGGTGACGCCGGCCCCTACACTGCCTGCGGACGGGCCCTCGTGGCCCCCGAGGCCTCCGAGATCCATGCAAGACACGCTGCGCTGGCGCCATCGCTTTGCCGAACTCGGCTCGCGTTTCTACACCGAGCTGCCGTCCGAGCCGCTGCCCGACCCGCATTGGGTGGTGGTGAGCCCTGGTTGCGCCGCGCTGCTCGGCTGGCCGGCCGACTGGTGGCACTCGCCGGCGGCGCTGGCCGCCTTCAGCGGCGGCGCGTTGTGGCCCGGCATGCGGCCGCTGGCCAGCGTCTACAGCGGCCATCAGTTCGGCGTCTGGGCCGGGCAGCTCGGCGACGGCCGCGCGCTGCTGCTCGGCGAGGTCGAGGCGCCGGGCGGCCCGCTCGAAGTGCAGCTCAAGGGCAGCGGCCTCACGCCCTATTCGCGCATGGGCGACGGGCGCGCCGTGCTGCGCTCGTCGATCCGCGAGTTCCTGTGCTCGGAGGCCATGCACGCGCTCGGCATCCCGACGACGCGGGCGCTGTGCGTCACCGCCAGCGCCCTGCCGGTGCGGCGCGAAACCATCGAGACGGCGGCCGTTGCCACGCGCGTGGCGCCGAGCTTCCTGCGCTTCGGGCACTTCGAGCACTTCACGCACACGGCGCGCGACGTGGCGGCACTGCGCGCGCTGGCCGACGCGGCGATCGGGCAGCACTTCCCCGAACTCGCCGGCATCGCCGGCGAAGCCGAGCGCATCGCCGCGCTGCTCGAAGAGGTGGCGCGGCGCACGGCGCGGCTGATGGCGCAGTGGCAGAACGTCGGCTTCTGCCACGGTGTGATGAACACCGACAACATGTCGCTGCTCGGCCTGACGATCGACTACGGCCCCTTCGGCTTCATGGACGCCTTCGACCCGGGCCATGTCTGCAATCACACCGACGAGCAGGGGCGTTATGCCTACGCGCGCCAGCCGAGCGTCGCCTTCTGGAACCTGCACGCGCTGGCGCATGCGCTGCTGCCGCTGCTGGCCGGCCAGGCCGGCACCGGCGATGGCGTGCCGCAGGAGGTGCCGCAAGACGTGCAGCAGATGGCGCTGGGCGCGATCGAGCCCTACAAGGAGGTCTTCGCCGACGCCATGCTCGGCGGCCTGCGCGCCAAGCTGGGGTTCGCCGAGGCACGCGAAGGCGACCGCGAGCTGTGCGACGGCCTGCTGCGCCTGATGGCCGCCGACCACACCGACTTCACGATCACCTTCCGGCGCCTGGCGTCGTTCTCGAGCGAGCCCGGTGCGGGCAACAGCGCCGGCAACGAGAGCGTGCGCGACCTCTTCATCGACCGCGCCGCCTTCGACGCCTGGGCCGCCCGCTACGGCGAGCGCCTGCGCGCCGAGGGCCGCGCCGACGCCGAACGCGCCGCGGCCATGCAGCGCGTCAACCCGAAGTTCGTGCTGCGCAACCACCTCGCCGAGACGGCGATCCGGCGCGCACGCGAAGGCGACTTCAGCGAGGTGCAGCGCCTGCACACGCTGCTCGAGCACCCCTTCGACGAGCAGCCCGGCAACGAGGCCGACGCCGGCTTCCCGCCCGACTGGGCCGCGCAGCTCGAGGTTTCCTGTTCCTCGTGAACGCTCGTGAACGAGCGTGAACGCTCCTGCACGCTCGCGAACGCCCGCATCGCCCGGAAGTGAAAACGACGAACCACCGATGACTGCCGACGACATCGAGACCCGCCTGCGCGCCGCGCTGGCACCCACGAGCATCGAGGTGGCCGACGACAGCCACCAGCACGCCGGCCATGCCGGCGCGCGCGAAGGCGCCCACTTCACGGTGCGCATCACGAGCCCGCGTTTCGCCGGCCTCACGAGGGTGGCGCGGCATCGCCTCGTGTATGATGCCCTCGGGCCTCTGGCCCCGCAGCGTGTGCATGCGCTTGCGATCGTGGCCCGCACGCCGGACGAAGTCCTCTGAGCTGCCATCCGGGCCGAAGCCTCCCAGATCCATCCCCCCGGCCGGCCGCGAGCGCAGACAGCGGCCGAATGCCCCTCAACGCAGAGTGCACTCCCCATGAAGCCCACAACGACCGCCGTGCGCGCCGTGTTCCGCGTCGCCGTCATCGCCACCGCCGCCGCGCTCGTGCCCATGGGCGTGATGGCGCAGAACCTGGCCATCGTCAACGGCAAGCCCGTGCCGAAAGCGCGACTGGACGCGCTCGTCAAGCAGGCGCAGCGCGCCGGCCAGCAGGTCGGCCCCGAGGTCATGCAGCAGGCGCGCGACCAGGTCGTGCTGCGCGAGATCTTCGCGCAGGAAGCCACGCGCTTGGGCATCGCCGCGAGCGCCGACTACCGCGAGCAGATGGAGCTGGCGCGCCAGAGCATCCTGATCCGCGAGCTCTTCGCCGAGTACCAGAAGAAGAACCCGATCACCGACGAGCAGGCGCTCGTCGAATACAACAAGTTCAAGGCCCAGGCGAGCGGCACCGAATACCGCGCCCGCCACATCCTCGTCGAGAAGGAAGAAGAGGCCAAGGCGCTCATCGTGCAGCTCAAGGGTGGCGCGAAATTCGACGAGCTGGCCAAGAAGCACAGCAAGGACACCGGCTCGGGCGAGAAGGGCGGCGACCTCGATTTCGCCAAGCCCGACAGCTACGTGCCCGAGTTCGGCAAGGCGCTCGTCGCGCTGAAGAAGGGCGAGATGACCGAGGCGCCGGTGAAGAGCCAGTTCGGCTTCCACATCATCAAGCTCGAAGACACGCGCGATGCGCCCTTCCCCGCCTTCGAGGACGTGAAGGGCCAGCTCAAGCAGCGCCTGGAGCAGGCGAAGGTGCAGGCCTACCAGGAAGAGCTGCGCGCCAAGGCGAAGACCGACTACAAGTTCGGCGGACAGTAGCAGCAGCGGCCAGCCGCGCGGCCCGCGTGCGGGTCAGCGCGCCGGGTCGCCGAAGAGCGCATACGGCGCCCAGAAGTACGGGTGCGCCCAGCGGCCGCCGCCCTGCGTGCCGTCGATGAGCGTCAGCTGCGCGCGGCGCAGTGCTTCCGCGCGCGAGGCCTCGCCCGATCGTTCCCCCTGCCGTTCACCCTGGCGCAACTGGCGGAAGGTGGACGTGCTCAGCGCCGCCGCCGACTCGGTCTCCACGGCCCAGTGCGTGGCCAGCACCGAGCGCGCGCCGGCGAAGAAGAAGCCGCGCACCAGCCCCGACATCGCCGCGCCCTCCTGCTCGCCGGCCGCGGTGTTGCAGGCCGAGAGCAGCACCCATTGCGCGTTCAGCCGCAGGCCGAGCACATCGTCCAGCTCGAGCAGGGCCGACTCCTTGGGGTCGGGCTCCGCCGCCATCGCCAGCGCCGGCTTGCTGACGCCGGGCAGCTCGCCCGGCATCAGGCCGTGCGTGGCAAAGGCGACGACGCGCCGGTCGGCCAGCGGCGCGGCGAGCACGGCGCGGCGCGTGGCGCGGTCGCCGAGCACGAGGTCGGCGGTGGGGCTGGCGCCGAGCGCCTCGGCCACCGCCAGCAGTTCCTGGCGCGTCTCGGGCAGCGGCGGAATGTCGGCATAGCGAAACCCCGTCTCGGCGTCGTAGCGGCCGGCCTCGGCCGCGCTGCGGATGCGCCTGCCGCCCGGCAGCGGCGCCGTCGCGGCTGCCGCCACGGGCACTGCCACGGGCGCGGCCACGCCCGCTGCCACGGGCGCAGGCACGGCCTTGAGGTCGAACACCGGGTCGCCGAAACCGATCAGCGCGCGCACCGCCAGCGGCGGCTGCGCCACACGCCGCAGCGCGTGCAGCGAAGCCGGCGCCGGCAGCTGCGACACCGACATGCGCCGCACCAGCCAGGCCGTGGGCACCCCCGGCGCGGGCGCCTCGGTGACGAGGGCCGCGAGCGGCAGCGCCGCCAGCGCGCCGTTGGTGGCCACGATGAGGCTCTTCACGTCGCGCAGCGCCGGCTCCACGCCGGCGAAGAGATCGCGCCACAGCGCATGCAGCGCCGCCGCCTGCAGCGCCGGCCGCTTGCCGGCCGGCGCCGCACCGATGTCGAGCATCTCGCGCAGGCTCGCCACCCGAAGCGCAAGCGCCTCGCGCGTGAGCGGGCTCGCGGCAAAGCTCACCGGGCCCTCGGGCGGCAGCAGCCACACGAGCGTGGCCTGCGCCTGCGGCTGCACGACGAGCATCGCCTCGTGCGGCGCGAGCAGCCGGCGCAGCGCGCGCGGGCTGGCGATGGTGGGCGTCACCAGCTCGGCGTAGTCCGGGAATTCGCGCGCGACCTTCTGCCGCTGCTCCTCGAGGGCCGTGCGCGCCGCGGCGGCATCGGCCTGCAGCTTCTTCACGAGCTCGCGCTGCTGGCGCAGGCGCGCCGCATGCGCGCGGCGCTCGGGATCGGGCCTCGCCTTGAAGGCCTCGGTCTGCGTCTCGCGGCGCAGTGCGTCCTCGTCGCCGAGCGCGCTGTTCAGCTGCGTGAACGCCGCCGACACCGCCTGCCTTTGCACCTGCTCGGCTTCGAGCAGGGCGCGCAGCGCCGGCGTGGCGGCGAGCACGCGTGCCGTGCTGTCGGTGATGGCGCGCTGCGTCACGCCCAGGCCCAGGCGGTCGGCCACCTGGAAGGCGCGGTCGGTGATGTCGCGGTCGAGTTGTTCGCCCTTCAGCGCACGCGTGGCCACGAAGTGCATGAACTCGTCGAAGGCGATGCCGAGCACGTAGCCGCGCACGCCGCGCGCATCGAGGTCCAGCCAGCCGGCGGGCGTGTCCAGCGTGGCGGCGAAGAGCACCTCGTAGTCGGCCATCGCGGCCGAGATCTCGCCGCGCAGCAGGCGCACCACGGCGCGCAGGCCGGCGGCCTCCTGCGTCTGCGGATGGTTCGGTCCGAACAGCCGCATGCGATAGCGGTGCAGGCGCTCGGCGATATCGATGGCCTGCTCGAAGCGGCCGTTCTTGGCCGCCAGCAGCGTGAGCAGGCGGTTGTCCGAGGCGCGCGTGCGCGCCAGCGCATCAGGGGGCATCGCGGCCAGGAACTCGCCGTACGAAGCATCGGCCTCCTGCCAGCGGCGCAGGCCGATGAGCGCACGCAGCAGCTCCAGCCGCGCATGCCAGCGCGTGTGGCTGGCCGTGCCGGCGCCGACGCGCTCGAGCACCTGCTCGCTCTCGCGTGCGGCGGCCAGCGCGGCCTCGTACTGCTGCGTCGCGACAAGGCCGGCCGCCGAGCGGTAGAGCCAGCGCGCGCCGACCGAGTCGCCCCACTGGCCGGCGCGCCATTGCGCAACGTTGGCCCGAGCGATCTCGAGCGCCTCCTGCGGCCGGCCGTTCTGCACCAGCGCGTAGATGAGGATGCCGAAGCTGCCGTCGAGCATGCCGCGCGCTTCGTTCAGCGCCGTGTCGCCGGGGCCGCGCCCCGCCGCACGCAGGGCCTCGATGTGGCGGCGGCCGACGCCGATCGATTCGCGCAGCGAGGCCACGGCGGCGGCCGGGTCGCCGGCCAGGCGCTGCGTCTCGGCGCGCACCTGCAGGTGGTCCAGCCGGAGTTGCGCCGGCCCGCTGCCCGCCTGCTCCAGCGCACGGCGGGCCAGCCCGTCGGCCCGTGACCACAGGCGCGCCACGATGGCGCGGTCGCCCCCCTGGGCGGCAAAGTAGGTCTGCCGCAGGGCCGCGGTGGCACGCGTGACGAGTGAGAGGCTGCTGTCGCCGATGAAGGGCTCGGCCGCTTCGAGCGCCTTGCCCGAACTGCCCCACGCGAACTCGGCGGCCAGGTAGAAGCGGATCCAGGCCTCGCCGCCCGGCCGGCCGCGGCCCACCTCCACGAGCTGGCGCGCCGCCTCGATGAGGCGCACGCGGTCGTCCAGGCGCAAGGCGGCGCGGTACTGCTGCTGCAGCAGCGCGTAACGGGCGTCGGATTCGGCAGGCAGCGGCTGTTCGAGGAGCCGGCGCGCCTCGTCTCGCGAGAGCCGCCCGCCGGCGACCGGCTCGAGCTCCCCTTCCGGGGCACCGAGGGACGGCTCGGCCGCGCCATCGGGCTCGGCCTGCGCCCAGGCGGGCGAGGCGGCGCCGAGGACAAGACCCATTGCCAGGCCGAGGCCGAGGCTTCGCAGCAGCCCCTCGGCGAATCGAATCGTCGCCCACATCACGCACCTCCCTCGCAGCGCGGGCCATGGTAGCGGCGCGTGGCGCCGAGCCGGCACCGCCGTCACGCCCCGGGCCCGCGAACAGGGGTGGCCTCGCACGAAGGCGCCCGCGCGGCGCGGCCTCGGGCAGGTGCCGCGGCGGGGCCGTCAGCGCTCCCCTCAGAGCACGAGGCTGCTGAGGGCGCCGAGGGCATCAAGGCATCAGGGCATCAGCACCGTGCTGCCCGTCGTCTTGCGCGCCTCGAGCTCACGGTGCGCCTGCGCCACCTCGGCCATCGGGTAACGCTGGTCGATGCGAATCTTCACCGCGCCGCTCAGCACCACCGCGAACAGGTCGTCGGCCATCGCCTGCGTCGCCTCGCGCGTGGCGATGTGCGTGAACAGGGTCTGCCGCGTCACGTACAGCGAGCCCTTGGGCCCGAGGATGAGCGGCGAGAACGGCGCCACCGGCCCGCTCGAATTGCCGAAGCTGGCCATGAGGCCGAAGGGGCGCAGGCAGTCGAGGCTCTTCTCGAAGGTGTCCTTGCCGATCGAGTCGTAGACCACTTTCACGCCCTTGCCGCCGGTGATCTCCTTGACGCGCGCGACGAAGTCCTCGCTCTTGTAGTCGATGGCATGCGCGGCGCCATGCTCCTTGGCGAGCGCGCACTTGGCCGGTCCGCCGGCGGTGCCGATGAGCTGCAGCCCGAGCGCCTTCGCCCACTGGCAGGCGATGAGGCCGACCCCGCCGGCGGCGGCGTGGAAGAGCACGAAGTCGCCCTTCTCCAGGCCCTCCACCGGCCGCGTCTTCTTGAGCAGGTACTGCGCCGTGAGGCCCTTCAGCATCATGCCGGCCGCGGTGTCGAAGGCGATGCCGTCGGGCAGCTTCACCACGTTCTTGGCCGGCATCACGCGTGCCTGGCTGTAGCTGCCCGGCGGGTTGCTGGCATAGGCGGCGCGGTCGCCCGCCGACAGGTGCGTGACGCCCTCGCCCACTGCCTCGACGATGCCGGCACCTTCCATGCCGAGCGTGTGCGGCAGCTTCAGCGGGTACAGGCCGGTGCGCTGGTAGACGTCGATGAAGTTGAGGCCGCTCGCCTCGTGGCGGATGCGGATATCGCCCGGGCCGGGCGCGCCGACCTCGACGTCGGCGAGCTGCATCTGCTCGGGGCCGCCGTGGGCGCGGATCTGGATGGCTTTGACGGACATGGGGCCTCCTCGGTGTGATGGTGTGCGAGCGAAACGGAGGGAGCGAACGCAGGCCCGGGAAGGGGCGAGCGTTCGAGAACGCGATGCGCGATGCGCGCCGCGCAATGGACTGGGCGGCGGCGAGGTTAAGCGATGCGCGCGCGCCCTGCACGCCGGCGCCGCACGGCCATGCCGTAGAGCGCCAGGTTGACGAGCAGCACGAGCGCGCCGAGTGCCCACTGCAGCTCGCGCGTCAGGCCTTCCGGGTAGATCGCCGCGGTGAGGTAGTGCTCGATGAAGCCGCTCGCGCGCCCCTCGCCGCCTTGCCCCGCCGCGGCGCGCAGCCGCCACTCCAACGGCGTGAGCGGGCAGATGCGGCCCGACCACTCGATCCACACACCCCAGGCGGCGGCCGGCAGGTGCAACCACGCCAGCCGCGGCCAGCGCCACACGGCGAGCGCGCCCAGCACCACCCAGACGATGAAGAGCCCGTGCAGCACGAGCAGGGCATCGGCGAGAGCGGCGGCGTGAAGGGCGGAAAGCGAGGCCGGCAGGGCGTGCGGCATGGCAACATCGTGCCGCAGCGCCGGCCCGCCGGCCAGCGGCGAACCGCCCCCGCTCGCGACCACCGATGAAGCGTCTCCTGCAGGCCCCCAATCTCGCGCTCGCCACGCTGTGGGCCGACCAGCTCACCGCGGCCGGCTTCGAGGCGCGCGTGCTGCGCGCCTACGCCAGCGGCATCGCCGGCGAGATCCCGCCCGACCAGGCGCTGCCCGAAGTCTGGCTCGACGACGACAGCCGCCACGCCGAGGCGAGCGCCGTCTTCGAGCGCTGGATGCACCCGCCCGAGCGCCGCTGGTCCTGCCCCGGCTGCCACGAGGTGATCGAGGGCCCGTTCGAGGCGTGTTGGAATTGCGGCTCGCCTTGCCCGGCGGCACCGGACTGAGAGCCCGGCCGCAGCAGCGGCTCGAACAGCCACGAACACGAAAGGACCCGATGACGGCAGCAGACGACCCCGATGACCTCGGCATCCTCGCCTACGGCGAACCGATGGTCGAGTTCAACCAGACGGGGCAGGACAACGGCAGGCACTACCTGCAGGGCTTCGGCGGCGACACCTCGAACTTCGCCATCGCCGCAGCGCGCCAGGGCGCGCGCGTGGGCTACCTCAGCGCGCTCGGCGACGACCCCTACGGCCGCATGCTGCGCGAGCTGTGGGAAGCCGAAGGCGTGGACCACCGCGGCGTGAAGACCGAGCCCGACGCCTTCACCGCGATCTACTTCGTCACCCACGACGCCGGCCGGCAAGGCGGGCACCAGTTCCACTTCTTCCGCGCCGGCTCGGCCGCCAGCCGCATGGCGCCGGCCGACCTGGCGCGCGAACGCATCGCCCGAGCACGCGTGCTGCACCTGTCGGGCATCTCGCTGGCCATCTCGGCGCAGGCCTGCGACACGGGTTACGCGGCCATCGAGTGCGCCCGGGCGGCCGGCGTGCGCGTGAGTTTCGATACCAACCTGCGCCGCAAGCTCTGGTCGCTGGACCGCGCGCGCGCGGTGATGACGGACGTGATGCGCCTGGCCGACATCTGCCTGCCGAGCCTCGAGGACGTGCAGGCGATCACCGGCCTCGCCGAGCCCGACGCGCTCGTCGACCATTGCCTGCGCCTGGGTGCCAAGGTCGTGGCGCTGAAGCTCGGCGCCGAGGGGGCGCTAGTGGCCGATGCGACGCAGCGCCATCGCATCCCCCCCTTCCCCTGCCGGCCGGTGGACGCCACCGGCGCCGGCGACGCCTTCGGCGGCGCCTTCGTCGCCCGCCTCGTCGCCGGCGATGCGCTGCCCGACGCGGGCCGCTACGCCGCCTGCGCCGCGGCGCTGTCGACGCAGGGCTACGGCGCGGTGGCGCCGATTCCGCGCGCCGCCGAGGTGCGGGCCGCGCTGTCTCAGGCCCGGGCCTGAGACAGACCCGCGGTCCGGGAGGCGGCAAGCTGGCTTGCCTGCGGTGGACCAAGATGTGAGCGTGTGAGCTGACGCGGGCGGCGCGGTGGGTGATCACTCACGCGCGTTGCACACCGTTGCATCGAGGGCGGTTGCGGCGCCTACATTGCGCCGCCATGAAAGCCAAGCCGCCGCCATCTCTCGCTCGTTCGCCGTCGCTGCGCGTCGCCGTGCTCCTGTTGTGGCTGGCCGCCTGCGGCGGCGGCGACAACGGCGGCTCCTCGTCCAGCCCTTCGCCCTCGCCGGCTCCGGCCCCTGCGCCGACGCCGGCACCACCACCCCCCGCACCGACACCCGCACCGACGCCGGCCCCGAGCCCGGGCGCGCCGCCGCGCGCCGAGACCTTTGCCTCCGGCCTCAACACGCCGTGGAGCCTGGCCTTCCTGCCCGACGGCTCGATGCTCGTCACCGAACGCGGCGGCCAGCTCAAGCGCGTCTCGGCCGATGGCACCGCGGTCTCCGCGCCCATCGCCGGCATGCCGGCCGTGGACAGCGGCGGCCAGGGCGGCCTGTTCGACGTGGCCGTGGCGAGCGACTTCGCGACGTCGCGCCGCATCTACCTGAGCTTTGCCGAGGCCGGCAGCGGCGCCGAGGCCGGACGCAACGGCACCGCGGTGGGCACCGGCGTGCTCGACGCCGGCTTCAGCGCGATGAGCGGCTGGACAGTGCTCTTCCGCCAGGCGCCCAAGGTGAGCGGCACGCAAAACCACTACGGCGGCCGCCTCGTGCTCGCCAGCGACGGCCATCTCTTCGTGACGCTCGGCGAGCGCTCCATCAGCAGCGAGCGCGGCCGCGCGCAGGATCTCGCCGCCGGCCACGGCAAGGTGATGCGCATCCGCGCCAGCGACGGCGGCGCGCCGGGCGACAACCCCTTCGTCGGCACCGCCGGCGCGCAGGCCACCATCTGGTCGTACGGCCACCGCAACCCGCAGGGCGCGGCGCTGCATCCGGCCACCGGCGAGCTCTGGACGAGCGAGCACGGCCCGCAGGGCGGTGACGAGGTCAACCGCACGCTGCCCGGGCGCAACTACGGCTGGCCGCTCGTGAGCTACGGCTGCGAATACGGCGCGCCGGTGGGCAACTGTCCGCCGGTGGGCGGCGCGAGCACGGGGCCGGGCTTCGAGCCGCCGCTCACGTGGTGGGTGCCGACCTCGATCGCGCCGAGCGGCATGGCCTTCTACACCGGCGACCGCTTCCCCGAGTGGAAGGGCAACCTCTTCGTCGGCGCGCTCGCCGGCAAGGCCCTGTGGCGGCTGACGCTCAACGGCAATGCGGTGGCCTCACGGGAGGCGCTCTTCACGGGCCTGAACGAGCGCATCCGCGACGTGCGCCAAGGCCCCGACGGCTGGCTCTACCTGCTCACCGACAGCACGAGCGGCCGCATCGTGCGCATCGTGCGCTGACGGGCCTTGGCCCGGTCGGTCAGTACGTGCCCGGATACTGCCCGCCATCGGTGAGCAGGTTCTGCCCGGTGACGAAGCTCGCCTGCTGGCTGCACAGCCACGCGCAGTAGGCGCCGAACTCGTCGGGCGTGCCGAAGCGCGCCGCCGGGATCATCTTGCGGCGCGCCTCCATCACCGCCTCGAGCGGCTGGCCCGACTTGGCCGACACGGCGCTGAAGCCCGAGCGAAGCCGGTCGGTATCGAACGAGCCTGGCAGCAGGTTGTTGATGGTCACGTTGCGCGAGGCGAGCCGCGCCTGCCGGGCGGTGCCGGCGACGAAACCCGTGAGGCCGCTGCGCGCGCCGTTGGACAGGCCGAGGAAATCGATCGGCGCCTTCACGGCGCTCGAGGTGATGTTGACGACGCGCCCGAAGCCGCGCTCGGCCATGGCGTCCACGGTGAGCCGGATCAGCTCGATGGGCGTGATCATGTTCGCCTCCACCGCCGCCAGCCAGTTCTCGCGCCGCCAGTCGCGGAAGTCGCCCGGCGGCGGGCCGCCGGCGTTGTTGACGAGGATGTCCACCTGCGGCGCCGCGGCCAGCGCGACGCTGCGGCCGGCCTCGCTCGTGATGTCGCCGGCCACCGCGCGCACCTGCACCGCCGCATTGAGCTTGCGCAGCTCGGCGGCGGTGGCCTCGAGCGCCTCGGCGCCGCGCGCGGTGATGACGACGTTGACGCCCTCGCGCACCAGCGCCGTGGCGCAGCCCTTGCCGAGGCCCTTGCTCGCGGCGCACACGAGTGCCCACTTGCCGGCAATGCCCAGATCCATGTGTTTTCTCCTCGGTCGGTGTGCGGGGTGTCGGACGAACGGATGCGGCCGGGTGGGGCCGGGCGCAGATGCTATCGGGCCATCTATCGGGCTGTCTTTGGGGCTATCAGCTACCGGCTGCGCGCCAGCAGCCACACGCCGGCCAGCACGAGCGCCGTGCCGGCAACGATCCAGGCGTTGAGCGGCTCGCCGAGCAGCGTCACGCCCATCGCCACGGTCGCGAGCGGGCCGATCATGCCGGTCTGCGCCGTGACCGCGGCGCCGACACGCTCGATGGCCAGCATCACCGCCAGCACCGGCACGAACGTGCAGGCCACGGCATTGAGCAGCGACAGCCAGAGCACCGGCTCGGCCACCTCGGCGGCGGCGAGCGGGCGCAGCAGCGCGAACTGCCCGATGCACAGCACGCAGGCCACGCTCGTGGCCGCGCCGGTGAGGCGCAGCGAGCCGATGCGGTTCACGACCTGGCCGCTGTAGACGAGGTACACCGCATACGAGAGCGCGCTGGCGAAGACGAGTCCGGCGCCGGTCATGCTCGCCTTGACATCGGCGCCCTCGAAGCGCAGCTCGTGCCCGAACGCGAGCGCGATGCCGGCGTAGCTCACGGCCATCGCGGCCATCTGGCGCGCGCTCACCGCGCGCCGGAAGAGCAGCCAGCCGAGCAGCAGCACGAGGGTCGGGTTGAGGTACAGCACGAGGCGCTCGAGGCTCGCGCTCACGTACTTCAGGCCGGCGAAGTCGAGGAAGCTCGCGAGGTAGTAGCCGCAGAAGCCGAGGGCGAGCACCGCCACCCAGTCGTGCCGCTTCAGCGCCGGGCGCCCGCGCCCGCCCCACCAGGCGAGCAGCGCGAACATCGGCAGCGCGAAGAGCATGCGGTACATCAGCAGCGTCACCGCGTCGACGCCGTGCCGGTAGGCGAGCTTGACGATGATCGCCTTGCCCGAGAAGGCGACGGCGCCGAAGGCAGCGAGCGCGATGCCCGTGCCGAGGCCGTGCCGCGGCAGCGCGGCGCCCTTCAGGCGGCCGTGCACGAAGCGCACGGCGCGCGCGGCCCGCCCCGCACGCCGGCCCGGGAGTTCCGCGCCCGTCCCTGGGGACACTCAGAAGCCCGCGGCCTGCCCGTCGCGGCGCGGGTCGCTCGCCGCCGCATAGCCCTCGACCTTCGGGTCACCGAGGCGCCAGATGAACTGGCCGGCGCCGTAGTCCTGGTAGCTGTCGGCGAAGGGCTCGACGCGGTGGCCGAGCGCGCGGAGCCCGTTCACCGTGGCCTCGGCAAGACCGTGCTCGGCGTTGACGAGGCCGCCGCTGAAACGCCAGCGCGGCGCGTCGCAGGCCGCCTGCGGCTGCTGGCGGTAGTCGAGCATGCGCACCAGCGTCTGCAGGTGGCCCTGCGGCTGCATGTCGCCGCCCATGACGCCGAAGCTCATGACCGGCGCGCCGTCCTTCATCAGAAAGGCCGGGATGATGGTGTGGAACGGCCGCTTGCCGGGGCCGACCACGTTGGCGCGGCTGGCGTCGAGCGTGAAGCCGTGGCCGCGGTTCTGCAGGCTGACGCCGTAGCCCGGCACGACGACGCCGGAGCCGAAGCCCATGTAGTTGCTCTGGATGAAGCTCACCATCATGCCGCTCGCGTCGGCGGCGCTGAGGTAGATGGTGCCGCCCCGTGGCACGTGGCCGGGGCCGAAGTCCTGCGCGCGCTTCGCATCGATCAGCGCCGCGCGGCTCTTCAGGTAGGCCGCGTCGAGCATCTGCGCCGGCGTCAGCGTCATCGTGCGCGCGTCGCCGACATGGCGGTAGACGTCGGCGAAGGCGAGCTTCATCGCCTCGATCTGCAGGTGCTGGCTGGCCACGCCGTCCACCGCCAGCGCGCCGAGGTCGAAGTGCTCGAGGATGCCGAGCGCGATGAGCGCCGCGATGCCCTGCCCGTTGGGCGGGATCTCGTGCAGCTCGTGGCCGCGGTAGCGTGTGCAGACCGTGCCCACCCACTCGGGCCGGTACGCCGCCAGGTCGGCCGCGGTCATCGCGCCGCCGTGCGCCTGGGCGTGCGCGGCAAGGGCCGCGGCCACCTCGCCGCGGTAGAAGGCCTCGCCCTTCGTCTCGGCGATGAGGCGCAGCGTGCGCGCCGCTTCGGAGAAGGTGAAGCGTTCGCCGACCGCGGGTTGCCGTCCGCGTGGCAGGAACACCTCGGCGAAGCCCGGCTGCTGCGTGATCTCCGGCAGCGAGGCGGCATTGGTCCACTTCTGCTGCACGATCACCGGCACTGCGTAGCCGCGCTCGGCGGCCTCGATGGCCGGCGCCAGCAGGTCGGCGAAGGCGCGCTTGCCGAAGCGCTCGTGCAGGGCCATCCAGCCCGCCACGGCGCCGGGCACCGTCACCGAATCCCAGCCGCGCTTGGGCGGTGTCTTCGCCTCGGCGCCGTACTTGCGCATGAAGTACTCGCGCGTCCACGCCGCCGGCGCCGTGCCGCTGGCGTTGAGGCCGTGCAGCTGCCGGCCGTCCCAGAGGATGCAGAAGGCGTCGGAGCCGAGGCCGTTGCTGCACGGCTCGACGATGGTCATCATGGCCGCGGCGGCGATGGCCGCATCGACGGCATTGCCGCCCGCCTGGATCTGCGCCAGCCCGGCCTGCGCCGCCAGCGGGTGCGAGGTGGAGACGATGTTGCGCGCAAAGACGGGCGAGCGGCGGCTGGCGTAGCCGGTGCCCCAGTCGAAGGGGTTGTTCATCGGGCGGTGGACTTGGCTCGGGGACGGGCGGGGCGGGGCGTCGATCCTAAGGCCCGCGCGAAGACGGCGTGCCGCCAAGGTCGGAACGCGCCGTCGGGTCGTGTTCGGGCCGGCGATCGCGCCCGCGATCGGCCCTGCGGACCCGCCGCCCGCGCCCCGTAGCATCGGGTCCATGCTGCGCCGCGCCGTCAAGCTCGTCCTCTGGCGCTCGCTGGCGGGGGCAGCCCTGCTGCTCGGGCTGGTGGGCATCTTCGTGCCCGGGCTGCCGACGGTGCCCTTCCTGCTCGTGGCCGCCTGGGCCGGCGGGCGCGGCTGGCCGCGGCTGGAGCAGTGGCTGCTCGATCATCCGAAGCACGGGCCGGCGATCCGGCGCTGGCGCGACCGCCGCGCCGTGCCGCGCAGCGCCAAGTGGGCCTCGACGCTGACGATGGCGCTGAGCACGGCGCTGATCGCGCTCACGCCGGCGCCGCTGGCCGTCAAGCTCGGCGTGCCGGCGCTGATGCTGGCCGTGGGCACGTGGCTGTGGCTGCGGCCGGAGCGCTGAGCGTGCCTCAGTGCACCGGCGGCAGGTCGGCCGGCGGCAGGTGCGCGTCGCCCACGTAGCGGCGCACCACCGGCGGCTCGGCGTTGACGTGGAAGGCAAGCCGCTGGCCGCGCAGCTCGGCATCGAAGGCCGTGAAGCGCTCGAGCCGGCGCAGATGCTCGACCCAGGTTTCGTCGACGAAGTACTCGATGTAGCGCCCGGGCACGGCCACGTCGCGGAACAGGCCCCACGACAGCGCTCCCTGGCGCAGGCGTGCGCGGCGCGTGCGCTGCATCACCTCGGCGAACTCGCCGGCGCGCGCCGGGTCGATCTGGTATTCGACGGTCACCATCACCGGCCCGTCGTCGGGTGCCACCGCCACCTGCGGCTCGGGCGGGCCCGAGACGCTGACCGGCGAGAAGTCGATCTCGCGCTCGCCTTCCACGGTGAGGCGCTGCGTGGACAGCAGCACGGCGAGGCCGAAGCCGGCCGCTGCCCACACGGCGCCGTTCACGCCCAACCACGCGGCCACCTGCCCCCACAGCAGCGAGCCGACCGTCGCGCCGCCCATCAGCGCCATCTGGTAGATGGCCATGCCGCGCGCGCGCACCCAGTCGGGCATCGCCACCTGCGCCGAGATGGTGAGCGAGTTGGCCACCGAGATCCAGGCCATGCCCACCACCAGCATCGCCGGCAGCGCCAGCCAGATCTCGGGCACCGCGACGATGAGGCAGGTGGTCGCCGCATGCACGAGGATGCCGTAGCGCACGAACTGGTCGCGGTTGAAGCGCGCGCGCCAGCGCGGAAAGAGCAGCGCCGCCACGACGGCCCCGACCCCCAGCGCCGAGAGCATGAGCGTGAAGGTGCCCGGCCCACCGCCATGCAGCCCGCGCGCCACCAGCGGCAGCAGCGACGACAGCGAAGCCACCTGCACGAAGAACAGGAAGATGCGCAGCAGGATGCCCCGCAGCCGCGGCGACTGCGCCGCGAAGTTGAGGCCCACGCGCATGGCGCCGAGGAAGCGCTCGCCGGGCAGCGCGCTGGCCCGCGGCTCGCTCTTCCAGCGCAGGATGAGCAAGAGCGAGGCCACCGCCAGCAATGCGTTGAGCGCGAAGACGGCGCCCGCGCCGATGGCCGCCAGCAGCGCGCCGGCGAACATCGGCCCGGCCACGCGCGACAGGTTCATCGAGATGCCGTTCAGCGCCAGCGCCTGCGGCATCTGCACCCGCGTGACGATCTGCGGCACGACGGCGGCGAACACCGGCCAGCGCATCGCCAGCCCCATGCCGTTGCCGAAGGTGAGCAGCAGCAGGAGCGGCGCCGACAGCGTGTCGGTCGACACGAGCACCAGCAGCACCAACGCGTTGATCGTCACCCACAGCTGCGTGGCGGCGAAGAAGCGCTTGCGGTCGACGATGTCGGCCAGCGCGCCGCTCGGCAGGCCGAACAGGAACACCGGCAGGCTGGCCGCGGTGGACACCAGGGCCACCATCACGGGGCTCGTGGTGAGCGAGGTCATCAGCCAGGCGGCGGCGACATCGTGCATCCACATCGCCAGGTTGGCCGCCAGCGAGGCGATCCACAGGCCACGGAAGACGCGGTTCTCGACCAGGGGAGCGAACGCGGCGGGCGTGTTCATGACTTGTTCTTCGTCAAGCGTAGCGCATGGCGGACGGGGCGCATCGGGGCGGCACCGGGCGCGTGGGCCCCAAGAAAAAGGGGCTCCGCACGGCGGAGCCCCTGATCCCTTGCGGTGCGCGGTGATCAGTCGGCCTCCTGGAACGCCTCCTCGCGCTTGCGCTTGATCGAGGGCAGCGTGACGACGATGATCATCGCCAGCGCGCCCAGCAGCAGGGCCGCCGACAGCGGCCGCGTCACGAAGGTCGTCCAGTCGCCGCGCGAGAGCAGCAGCGCGCGGCGCAGGTTCTCTTCCATCATCGGCCCGAGGATGAAGCCGAGCAGCAGCGGCGCCGGCTCGCAGCCGAGCTTGTAGAACACCACGCCGATGACGCCGAACAGCGCGCCCGTGAAGACGTCGAAGTTGTTGTTGTTGAGCGTATACAGGCCGATGCAGCAGAAGGCGAGGATGGCCGGATAGAGAAAGCGGTAGGGCACCGTCAGCAGCTTGATCCAGATGCCGATCAGCGGCAGGTTCAGGATGATGAGCATGAAGTTGCCCACCCACATGCTGGCGATGAGGCCCCAGAAGAGCTGCGGGTTGCTCGTCATCACCTGCGGGCCGGGCTGGATGCCCTTGATCGTCATCGCACCCACCATCAGCGCCATCACGGCATTGGGCGGGATGCCGAGCGTCAGCATCGGGATGAACGAGGTCTGCGCGCCGGCGTTGTTGGCGGCTTCGGGGCCTGCGACGCCGCGGATGTTGCCCTGGCCGAACGGCACTTCGCCGGGCTTGCCGCGGCTCTTCTTCTCCACCGTATAAGCCGCGAACGACGCCAGCAGCGCGCCGCCGCCGGGCAGCACGCCCAGGATCGAGCCGAGTGCCGTGCCGCGCAGCACGGCGGGGTAGGCCTGCCTGAAGTCGTCCTTCGTCGGCCACAGGCCCTTCACGTCCTTCGTGAAGACCTCGCGGTGCTCGGCCGGCCGGCCGAGGTTCATGATGATCTCGCCGAAGCCGAAGACGCCCATGGCGATGCCGACGAAGCCGATGCCGTCGGTGAGCTCCGGGATGTCGAAGCTGTAGCGCGGCACGCCGGAGATGACATCGGTGTTGATCTGCCCGAGCAGCAGGCCGAGCAGGATCATCGCGATGGCCTTGACGAGCGAGCCCGAGGCCAGCACGACGGCACCGATGAGGCCCAGCACCATCAACGAGAAATACTCCGCCGGGCCGAACTTGAAAGCCAGCTCGGTGAGCGGCGGCGCGAAGGCGGCCACGATCAGCGTCGCCACGCTGCCGGCGAAGAACGAGCCCAGGCCCGCCGCCGCCAGCGCGGCGCCGGCGCGACCGCGGCGTGCCATGGCGTAGCCGTCGATCGCCGTCACCACCGAGCTGCTTTCGCCCGGCACGTTGATCAGGATGGCGGTCGTGCTGCCGCCGTACTGCGCGCCGTAGTAGATGCCGGCGAGCATGATGAGCGCGGGCGTCGCGTCGAGCGCATAGATGCTGGGCAGCAGCATCGCGATCGTCGCCACCGGACCGAGGCCGGGCAGCACGCCGATCAGCGTGCCCAGCAGCGCACCGAACAGCGCATACAGCAGATTCTGCAGCGACAGCGCGACGCCGAATCCGAGCGCGAGATTGTTGAGAAGGTCCATCGTGTGCTCCCGCTCAGGCAGTGACAAAGGCCGGCCACAAGGGGATGGTCAGGCTCAGACCCTTGATGAAGATGCCCCACGAACCCACGGTGAGGATGACGGTGTTGACCAGGACCTCCTTCCAGTTGAACTCGCCGCTGGCGAGGCTGGCGATGATGATCAGCACCGGCAGCGCGATCGCCATGCCCAGCGGCGCCAGGATCAGGCCGAACAGCACCACCGAGAAGAGGATGATCGCTCCCTGCTTCAGCGGCCAGTCGCCGATCTTCTCGCCGCCCTCGACCTCGATGGTCAGCGCCTCGAACAGGATGAGCGCCCCGAGCAGCGCCAGGATGATGCCGAGGCCGAACGGGAAGTAGCCGGGACCTGGCCGCGCCGAGCTGCCGAAGTTGTAGGCCGTGGCACCCCATGAGAAGCCGATGCCCGTCACCAGGAACATCAGGCCGGCCCAGAAGTCCTTTTCACTCTTGATCTTCACTCGCGTCTCCTCCAACCGCTCCAGCCGAGCGATCGACGCGGGATTCTAGGAACCGCCCCCGGGCTTCTCCGCTGTGGTTTCCACGTAAGGGCAGCGGGGGTTCGCCCGCCTGGGTGCGAGGCGTTCTAGCGCCTACGCGTGCCGGCCAGGGCAGCGGCACGCCGTGCGAGCGCTACAGCATCGGCGTGGCGCGCAGCACTTCCTCGATCGTCGTCACGCCCTCGGCGACACGCATGGCGCCGGCCAGGCGCAGCGGCCGCATGCCCTCCTTCACCGCCTGCTTGGCGAGCGCGGGCGCATCGAGCGTGGGGTGGATGTGCCGGCGCACCGACTCGCTCATGACGAGCAGCTCGTACAGCCCGGCACGGCCGCGATAACCCGTGTTGCGGCACTCGAGGCAGCCCACCGGCCTGAACGGCCGCACGCCACCCGAGATGCGCCAGGGCCGCACGAGCTCGTCGAGTGCGTCGCGCGTAGTGGCATCGTCGCGCTGCTTGCACGCCGGGCACAGCGTGCGCGCCAGCCGCTGCGCGAGCACGCCGATGACGGTGGCGGCGATGAGGTAGCCCGGCACGCCGAGGTCGGCCAGGCGCGTCACCGCACCCACGGCATCGTTGGTGTGCAGCGTGCTGAAGACGAGGTGGCCGGTGAGCGCGGCCTGGATGGCCATCTCGGCGGTGGCGAGGTCGCGGATCTCGCCGACCATGATGATGTCGGGGTCCTGCCGCATCAGTGCGCGCAGTCCCTCGGCGAAGCCGAAGTCGAGCGCCGTCTGCACCTGCGTCTGGTTGAACGCCGGCTCGATCATCTCGATCGGGTCCTCGACGGTGCACACGTTGACCTCGTCGGTGGCGAGGCGCTTGAGCGTGCTGTACAGCGTCGTCGTCTTGCCGCTGCCGGTGGGGCCGGTGACGAGGATGATGCCGTGCGGGCGCTGGATGAGCTGCCCCCAGGCCTCGGCCTCGTGCTCGGCGAAACCGAGCCCGTCGATCGTCTTCATCGCCGCTTCAGGATCGAAGATGCGCATCACCATCTTCTCGCCGAAGGCGGTGGGCAGCGTCGACAGGCGCATCTCGACCTCGCCGCCCTTCTCAGCATCGGTGGCCGGGCGCACCGTCTTGATGCGCCCGTCCAGCGGCCGGCGCTTCTCCACCACGTCCATGCGCCCGAGCAGCTTGATGCGCGCCGTCATCGCGCCCATCACCGTGAGCGGCACCTGGTACACGGTGTGCAGCACGCCGTCGATGCGGAAGCGGATGGCGCCCATGTCGCGGCGCGGCTCGAGGTGGATGTCGCTGGCACGCTGGTCGAAGGCGTATTGCCACAGCCAGTCGACCACCTGCACGACGCCCTGGTCGTTGGCGTCGAGCTGCTTGTTGCTGCGGCCGAGTTCGACGAGCTGCTCGAAGCTCGCCGCCGTGGCCACCTCGCCGCTCTTGGCCGCCGCGCGCACGCTGCGCGTGAGGGCATAGAACTCGATCGTGTAGCGGCGCAGGTCCTCCGGGTGCGCCAGCACCAGGTTGACGCGTTTGCGCGCGTGCGCCTCGATCTCGGTGACCCAGGCGGTGTCGAAGGGCTCGGCGGTGGCGATGGTGACCTCGGTGGCCGAGCTCGCCACCGGCAACGCGAAGCGCAGCTGCGCGTATTGCACGCTCATCACGTCGGCGAGGCGGCCGAAGTCGATCTTCAGCGGGTCGATGCGCAGGAACGGGCGCCCGATGCGGCCGGCCAGCCACTCGGTGAGCGCCTCGGTGTCCAGCGGCCGCTGCGTGCCGCGGCGCGTGAGGCCGGCGCCGCCCAGGCGCACGAGGGCGTGCAGGCTCGACGCGCCGGCACCGAAGCGGCGTGCCACGCGGTCGGCCTCCTCGCCGCCGACGAGGCCGTCGTCGCGCAGCCAGTCGAGCAGCTGCCGCCAGTCGAGGCGGCCTTTAGGGACATTCGGCACGGCGGCGGCGATGGCAGGAGGGCTCCCGGCCGGGCGCTCGGTGGACTTGCGAGGGTGGGTCGTCGTCATGTCGGCGCAGGCAGGTGCAGGGGCGAGAGGCGAGCGAAAGGGTCGGGCGGAGAGTCGGGGCGCAGCGTCGTGTCTGTGTGGGGCGCGGGCGGATTCTGCGGCGGCGAAGGATCAGGCGGGTGGCCGCTCGTCGTGCGGTCGCGGCGGGCTTGTGTCGATCGGTGAATGCGGCCGCACCATGCGCAGCCACTTGCGCGCCGGCAGGCCGAGCGCGCCGAAGCGCTGCTCGATGGCCTCGGCACGTGCCACCAGCTCGTCGCGCCCCGGCACGAGCACGCCGCGCCCGGCCACGACGACGGCGTTGCCTTCACGCGTGGGCGTGAGGCTCCACACCTGGTCGGCTCCGAAGGCTTCGGCCACGAGCGAGATGCTGCGCGAGAAACTCGCATGGCGGCCGAACAAATTGACGCTGAAGAGCCCGCCAGTTCGCTCCAGCACGCGCCGGCACGCGGCATAGAAGGGCGCATCGTCGAGCACCGGCGCCGCCGCGTCCTGGTCGTACAGGTCCACGTGCAGCAGGCGCACGCTGGCGGGCTCCGCCTGCGCCAGCCAGTCGGCGGCGTCGCCGACCACCACCTCGGCCTCGCGCGGCAGGTGGAACCAGCGGGCATTGATCTCGACCACCTCGCGGTTGATCTCGACCACGGTGGTGGGCATGCGCAAGGCCCTGGCCGTGAAGCGCGTGATGGCGCCGGCGCCGAGGCCGAGCTGCACGGCGCGGCCGGCGCCGAGCTCCGCGGCGGGTAGCCAGAGCAGGCTGGCCAGCATGCGCTGCACGTAGACGAGCTCCACGTGCTGCGGCTTCCTGATGCGCATGGCCCCCTGGATCCACGGCGAGCCGAGGTGCAGGTAGCGCACGCCGTCGGATTCGGACAGCGTCACCTCGGGCAGCGCCTGCGCAGTCCGGTTCACCGGCGGGCCCTCATGCCACGCCACCGGCCGCGAACGCGGCGCGCCAGGCCGCGAGCTTGCGCTCGAACGACCAGCTGGCATTGGCCGGGCTCGTCGAAGGCAGCCGCTGCGTGGGCAGGCCGAGCGAGCGCAGCGCGCGCGCCGCACGGGCCGATTCGCCGCCGTTGTGCAGCACGAGCTGCAGGCCCGGCGCGCGCCGCAACAGCTGTGCGAAGTCGTTCAGTTCCGCCGCCTCGATGGCGGTGTCGAGGCTGCCCTCGCGGCGGCAGCTCGCATAGGCGTCCCAGATGCCGAGGCCGCGCCGGCGCACCTCGGCCAGGCGCTGCCGGTAGGGCATCGCGACCAGCTCCACCTGCCAGATCTCGGCCAGGAGCGGCCAGAAGTGGTTGCGCGGGTGGCCGTAGTACTGCTGCGCCAGGAGCGAGGCCTCGCCCGGAAAGCTGCCGAGCACGACGCAACGCGTGTGCCGCGCCAGCACCGGCGGCAGCCCCTGCAGACGCGCGTCGGCGGTCTTCATGCGCCAGCCGCAGGCGTGGCCGGTGCGCCCGGCACTCCAGGCATGCCGGGAACGCCGGGCACGGCGGATACGCGCGGCAGCGCGGCGAGCACATTGGCCGTCGTCCGCGCTGCCGTCTCCTCGATCGACCAGCCACGCAGCTGCGCCAGCGTCTGCGCGATGCGGGGCAACTCGGCCGGCTCGTTGCGGCCCTGCGCCGCGCCGGCCGCGCGCTCGCCCGCCTTGACGTAAAGCCACCACGGCGGGATGTCCGGCGCGTCGGTCTCGAGCACCGGCACCTCGGCCGGCAGGCTTGCGGCGAGGGCGCGGATCTGCTGGGCGCCCTCGAAGGTCATGGCGCCGCCGAAGCCGAGCCGAAAGCCCCGCTCGGCGAAGCGCCGCGCCTGCTGCGCGCTGCCGTTGAAGGCGTGGGCGATGCCGCCCGCGACCTCGAAGCGCGCCAGCCCGGCGAGCAGCGCGTCGGCGGAGCGGCGCACGTGCAGGATGACGGGCAGCCCGGCATCGCGCGCCAGGCGCAACTGCGCCAGGTAGAAGCGCTCCTGCAGCGCGCGCGCTTCGGTGTGGGCGGCTGCCGCGACGAAGTGGTCGAGGCCGATCTCGCCCACGGCGACGAGACGCGGGTCTTCGCGATGGCGCCGCAGCGCCTCGGCCAGCCGGTCGAGGTCGCCGCTGTCGGCCTCGGCGAGGTAGAGCGGGTGCAGGCCGAGTGCGTAGGCAAGCCCATGAGCATGCGCCAGGCGCCGCACGGTGTCGAAGTCTCGCGCCCGCACGGCCGGCACGACGAGCCGGCCGACGCCGGCGGCGCGCGCCCGTGCCAGCACGACATCCCGGTCGGCTTCGAACTCCGGGGCGTCGAGATGGCAGTGCGAGTCGGTCCAGGGGCCGCCTTCCTGCATGGGTCCTGCATGGATGTCCTGCATGGGGCCGCGATGATGACGCACGCCCGTGCCGCATGATCCACGGGCCAGCTTTTCGGCAATGGGCACACCCTGCGATGCACGCGCCGACGTGGTACCGTGTTCGTCGTCACCCCCAAGCCGGACGGCCGCCCCATGAAAGCCAAGGCTCCGCTGTACAGCCGCTCGCCACGCCGGGCGCAACTCGGTCCCGGTCTGGTGCCGCTGCCGCCGCCCGCGAGCCGCAGCGTCGCCAACGATGGCGGCGTGGCAGCGGCCGGCGGCCAGGCGGCGCATTCGGCGCATTCGGCGCATTCCGCGCACGACGCGGATGCGGACGAGGCCCCGGCCATGCCCGCCGGCACCGCGACCCGCGGCGCGCGCGCGCGCGCCGTCGCGCATCGCTGGCGGGGCCCGCTGTGGGGCCTGGGCGGGGCGGCGCTGGCGGTGCTCGTCAGCGCCGGCATGCTGCAGGCGCGCGCGCCGCGCGTCATCACGCAGGAAGACATCGACGCCGCCGTGCGCGAATCGGTCGAGCGCGAACCGCTGCCTTCGCAGGCGACCAGGGCCTTCGAGGCCGTCGCGCCCTCGCTCGTGCGCGTCGTCGGCCTGATGAGCGACGAGGACACCGGCGAGACGGCGCCCGAGAAGAAGGCCATGGACCGCAGCCTCGGCACCGGCGTCGTCATCGTCGCCAACGGCACCATCCTCACCAACCTGCACGTCGTCTGGGGCGCCAAGAAGATCCGCGTGCGCTTCCACAACGGCGACGAGAGCGAGGCGACGATGGTCGGCGCCATGCCCGAGAACGACCTCGCCGTGCTGAAGGCGGTGTCGCCGCCGGCCGAGCTCGAGCCAGCCACCATGCGCAGCACCGGCGACCTGCGCCCGGGCGACCATGTCATCGCCGCGGGCTTCCCGTTCGGCATCGGCCCGTCGGTGAGCTACGGCGTCGTCTCGGGCCTCAAGCGCGAGTTCCGCTCGCCCGAGGGCGACAAGACGCTCACCAACCTGATCCAGTTCGACGCCGCCGCCAACCCGGGCAACAGCGGCGGGCCGCTGGTCACGATGGACGGTGCGGTGGTGGGCATCGTCACCGCCATCCTCAACCCCAACGAGCAGCGCACCTTCATCGGCATCGGCTTCGCCGTGCCGATCGAGAACGCGGCCTCGGCGGCAGGCCTGCCGCCGTTCTGAGGACGATTCGGGCCTGCCGCCGTTCTGAACGCACTTCCCACCGAACCGCTCTCCAAGGACCCTCATGGACGACAAAGCCCAGGCCACCGCGACGCTGATGGAGCGCATCCTCTACGAAGTCAAGCGCGTCGTCGTCGGGCAGGACCGCTTCCTCGAGCGCGTGCTGGTGGCCATGCTGGCGCAGGGCCACCTGCTCGTCGAAGGCGTGCCGGGCCTGGCCAAGACGCTGACCGTGAAGACGCTGGCGCGCACGGTGCGCGGCAGCTTCAAGCGCATCCAGTTCACGCCCGACCTCGTGCCGGCCGACCTCGTGGGCACGCGCATCTACAACCAGAAGACGGGCGAGTTCGGCACCTCGCTCGGGCCGGTGTTCGCCAACCTGCTGCTCGCCGACGAGATCAACCGCGCGCCGGCCAAGGTGCAGAGCGCCCTGCTCGAGGTGATGCAGGAGCGCCAGGTCACCATCGCCGGCGAGACGCACAAGGTGCCCGACCCCTTCGTCGTGATGGCGACGCAGAACCCGATCGAGACCGAAGGCACCTATCCGCTGCCCGAGGCGCAGGTCGACCGCTTCATGATGAAGGTGCTCGTCGACTACCCCACCGAGGACGAGGAGTTCGTCATCGCCGAACGCGTCACCGGGCGCGCGGTGGAGGTCAATGCGGTCGCCGACACCTTCCAGCTCGCCGCGCTGCAGCGCGAGTGCCGCGAGGTCTTCTGCGACCCCTCGCTGATCCAGTACGCGGTCAAGCTCGTCGGCGCGACGCGCCGGCCCGAGACCTACGGCATCGCCGACCTCGCCAGGTACCTCACCTTCGGGGCCAGCCCGCGCGCCACCATCGGCATGGTCGAGGGCGCCAAGGCGCTGGCCATGCTGCGCGGCCGCCGCTACGCGCTGCCGGAGGACGTGACCGACCTCGTGCCCGACGTGTTGCGCCACCGCCTCGTGCTCAGCTACGAGGCGCTGGCCGAGAACGTGAGCGCCGACGACATCGTGCACCGCGTGCTGGCGCGCATCCCGCCGCCGGACAAGCCGCTCGAGCACGCCGCCGAGGGGAGCAACACCCGCTAGAGCCGCAGCCTGAGAGTCCTGAGCGCACGCATGGCCACCGCCCCCCCTCGCACCGACGCCGCCGCGGCCACCGCGCCGAGCAGCGCCGCGGCCGCCGCGAAGTCGCCGGCCACGCACGCCGCCGCGGTACCCACCTCCGAGCAGATGCTGCGCCGCCTCGAGTGGACGGTGCTGCGGCGCCTGGACGGCATCCTGCAGGGCGACTACCGCACCGTGCTGCGCGGCGCCGGCGTCGACCTCGCCGACCTGCGCGAGTACCAGCACCACGACGACGTGCGCCACATCGACTGGAACGTCACGGCGCGGCTGCAGCAGCCCTACGTGCGCCAGTTCATCGAGGACCGCGACCTCACAGCGTGGTTCCTCCTCGACCTCTCGGGCAGCATCGACTTCGGCAGCACCGACGTCACCAAGCTCGCGCTCTCGGCCGGCTTCGTGGCCACGCTGGCGCGCGTCATCACGCGCCACGGCAACCGCGTCGGCGCCGTGCTCTACGGGCGCAAGGTCGAAGGCGTGATGCCGCCCGGCGCCACGCGCACGCATGTGCTGCGCCTGCTGCAGCAGATGCGCCGGCCGCGCCCGGTGGATGCGCCGCTCAGCGCCAAGGAGGCCCGGAAAGAGGCGAAAGAGGCCAGGGCCCGGGGCGCGAAAGCGGCGTTGCGGCCGGGCACGCGCCTGGGCGACCTGCTCCAGGCGGCGGCCGGCATCGTGCGCCGCCGCTCGCTCGTCTTCATCGTCTCCGACTTCATCAGCGAGCCCGGCTGGGCCGAGGCGCTCGGCCGCCTGGCCCGCCGGCACGAGGTGGTGGCCGTGCGGCTCGTCGACCCGGCCGAGATGGCGCTGCCCGATGTCGGCCTCGTCACGGTGGAAGACGCCGAGACCGGCGAGCAGCTCTTCGTGGACGCCTCCGACCCGGCCTTTCGCGCGCGTTATGCCGCCATCGCCCAGCAGCGCGAGGCCGAGCTCATCGAGCAGCTCGGCAGGAGCGGCGCCGACATCCTCGAGCTCGCCACCGACGAAGACCTGCTCGAGGCCATGCTGCGCTTCGTCGACCTGCGCCGGCAGCGCTCGCGCCGCCGCGCCTCGCCGCGCTTCCCGGCCACGCTGCGCCAGAACCGCGCCGTGCCGGCCGGCGCCGGCGCGCCGCCCGCGGCACCGGCCGTGGCACCTGCCGCGCCACCCTCCAAACCGATCCAGGAGGCCGCATGAGCTTCATCTGGCCCTCGATGCTGTGGCTGACGCTGCTGCTGCCGCTCACCGCCCTGCTGTACCTGTGGCTGCTGAAGCGGCGACGCAAGAGCACCGTGCGCCTGGCGAACCTCGGTGTGGCCAAGGCGGCGCTCGGCAGCGGCCCGGGCTGGCGCCGGCATGTCCCGCCAGCGCTGATGCTGCTCGCGCTGGCGGCGCTGCTCTTCGCCGTGGCACGGCCGGCGGCGATCATCACGCTGCCGATGGCCGAGCGCACGATCATCCTCGCCATGGACGTCTCCGGCAGCATGCGCGCCGAGGACATCAAGCCCAACCGCCTCGTCGCCAGCCAGGAGGCGGCCAAGAACTTCGTGCAGGCGCTGCCGCGCACCGTGAAGGTCGGCGTCATCGCCTTCGCCGGCACGGCCGCCGTGGTGCAGGCCCCCACCACCAGCCGCGACGACGTCATCGCGGCCATCGACCGCTTCCAGCTGCAGCGTGCCACCGCCACCGGCAGCGGCCTCATCCTCAGCCTCGCGACGCTGTTCCCCGACCACGGCATCGAGATCCAGCATGTCACCGGCCAGCGCAACTTCCCCGGCGGCGACAAGCCGAAGCCGCTGGGCAAGGACGGCACCGAGAAGAAGTTCACCCCGGTGGCGGCGGGCAGCTACTCCTCGGCGGCGATCATCATGCTCACCGACGGCCAGCGCACCACCGGCCCCGACCCGCTCGACGCGGCCAAGATGGCCGCCGAGCGCGGCGTGCGCGTCTTCACCGTCGGCATGGGCACCACCAAGGGCGAGATCATCGGCTTCGAGGGCTGGAGCATGCGCGTGCGCCTCGACGAGGAGACGCTCAAGCACATCGCCACCCTCACGCTGGGCGAGTACTTCTACGCCGGCACCGCCGAAGACCTGAAGAAGGTCTACGAGGGCCTGTCGTCGCGCATGGTCACCGAGCGCAAGGAGACCGAGATCAGCGCCCTCTTCGCGGCGCTGGGCGCTTTGCTGGCTCTCGTGTCGGCGGGGCTTTCGGTGTGGTGGTTCGGCCGCGTGGCGTAGGCCCTGCCTTCGCCGACCTCGCCGACCTCGCGGCCCCCGCAGCAGCCTTCCCACCTCTCGCGCCCCGCGTCGCGGCGGGCAACGCCGGCAGCACCGGCGCACCGGGCAGCGCCGCGGCGCGCCAGTCCTGGCCGAGGAACATGGCGCGTTCGGCGCGCCGCCGGCGCGTGAGGCCGGGCAGTTCGACGAGCACGCCGTTCTTGCGCCCCTTGTTCCACACCAGGAACTGGTCGGCCGCGCCGGCGCTGTCGCGCGCGTTGAGCTTGCGCAGCAGCGTGCTCTGCGCCAGCGCCCCGACGCCGACGTTGAAGGCGAAGCTCACGAGCGCACCGAAGGCACCGTCGCCGAGCGGCACCTTCACCAGGGCCAGCACGTTGCTCGCGTAGTCGACGAGGTCGCCGCGCAACAGCGCCTCGGCCTGCGCGCGCGTGATGCCGCCGGGGTACAGGGCGCGCGCGATGCCGCGGTTCCCGGCGCCGCGCAGGAACTGGCCGCGAAAGCGCACCGCATGCCCCCAGCCGATCGTCCAGATGCCCACCGGGTCGAGATAGGCGTCGAGGTTGACGGTGCGCGGATCGCCGTCGACGATGCCTTCGAAGCTCTTGATGAGCTCGACGGCCTCCTGTGGTACGTCACGCAACGGGGCGGCGGGCATCGGCGTTCTCCTCGGTCGACCAGGGCGGCGCAGTATCGCGGCCGCCGGAGCCGCCGCGCATCCCCTTCTTCACCGACACCTCGACGCGGGGCGCTCAGCGCTCGATGCGGATGATCTGCCCCTCCGAACCGTCGGTGACGATGTAGATCCAGCCGTCCGGTCCCTGGCGCACGTCGCGGATGCGGTGGCCGAGCGCGGTGAGCAGCCGCTCCTCGCCGGTGATGCGGCGCCCGTCGAGCGTCAGGCGCACGAGCGTTTGGGCACGCAGCGTACCCACCATCAGGCTGCCCTTCCAGCCCGGGTAGCGATCGCTCGTCAGGAAGGCGAGCCCGCTCGGCGCCACCGACACCGGCACCCAGTGCTTGAGGGGCATCTCGATGCCCGCCTTCGGGCCCTCTTCGCCGATGACGGTGCCGCTGCCGTAGTTGCGCCCGTAGGTCACGAGAGGCCAGCCGTAGTTGCGCCCGCCCTCGACGACGTTGATCTCGTCGCCGCCTTGCGGGCCGTGCTCGCTCGCCCACAGCTCGCCCGTCACAGGGTGCACGGCCAGGCCCTGGATGTTGCGGTGGCCGATGCTCCACAGCTCGGGCCGCGCGCCGGCCTTGCCGATGAAGGGGTTGTCGGCCGGCACGCTGCCGTCGCCGGCGATGCGCACGACCTTGCCGATGTGGTTGTCGGTGATCTGCGCCGAGTCCTTGCGCGAGAAACGGTCGCCCAGGCCCACCCAGAGGTGGCCGGCGCGGTCGAAGGCGATGCGTGAGCCGCAGTGCTGGCGGCTTTCGACCTTCGGCACCTGGCTGAAGATGACGCGCACGTCGGCCAGGCGCTCGTTGCCCGCCTCGCCCTCGAGGCGCGCGCGCGCCACCGCGGTGCTGTTGGCGCCGCCGCTGCCGGGCTCGGCAAAGGTCCAGTAGACGAGCCGGTTGTCGGCGAACTTCGGGTCCAGCGCCACGTCGAGCAAGCCGCATTGGCCCACGTTCGCCACCGGCGGCACGCCGGCCAGCGGCGGCGAGATGCGCCCCTGCGCGTCGACGATGCGCAGCCGGCCCGGCTTCTCGGTGACGAGCATGCGGCCATCGGGCAGGAAGGCGAGCGCCCACGGGTTGACGAGGCCACGCGCCACGATCACCGGCTTCAGCTTGGCCGTCGCCGCCGCGGGCGTGGCCAGCATCGCCGTGGCGGCGACGATCGCCGTGGCGGCGAGCAGCAGCGCCGCGGCGCGGCGCGGAAGTGTGGTCTGCATCGTCGTCGCCGTCGTCGTCTGCGTCGTCGGCTGCGTCGTCGTCGGCATCGTCGTCGGCATCTGCATCGTCATCTGCATCGTCATCGTCATGGTCCGCCATCTTGCCAGCCCGCGGTGCCCCTGTCGCCGCTGCAGACCCGCGCCCGGGCGAGGTCTAATCTCGCTGGCATGGAAGGCAAGCTGGCCTGGGTGTTGCTGCCGCTGGCCGTGGCGGCGCTGGCCGTCCTCGTGCTGGCGGCCTGGCGTGGACGTGCGCCGAGCCGGCACGGCCTCAACGTCGGCGCGAGCCTGCTGCTGCTCGCCTATGTGCTGACGACGGCGGGGCTCGGCATCTTCTGGGTCGCCAACCAGCAGCTGCCCGTCTTCGACTGGCACTATCTGTTCGGCTATGCGACGGTGCTGCTGCTCGTCGTGCACCTGTCGTTCAACCTGCGCATCGTGTGGCAGCACCTGCGCCGCAAGCGGGTGGCCGCACCTCCGCCGCGCGCCGCCCCGGACGTGTCCGCCGGTCCGGCAAGGCGGCCGTTCCTGGGTGCGGCTGGTGCGGCCGGCTTCGCGGCTGCCGCGGGCCTCGGCTACTTCGTGGGCCTGCGGCACGGGCGCACGGAGTTGCAGCTTGGCGGCACCAGCTCGGCGGACCGGGCCGAAACTGCCTCGGCAAGGCCGGACGGCACCGCGGGCACTGCGCACGGCCCGGAAGGTGCGACGGGCGGCACAAAGGGCGGCACAAAGGGCGGCGTGAAGGGCGGTGCAAGCGCCGATGCCGCGGCAGCAGCCCGGGCCTGGGCCGTCGTCGAGCGCTTCCATGCCTTCTCGGGCCACTCGCGCACGCGCGTGCTGCGACACGCCGCGAGCACCGACTGGGGCAGCGGGCCCCCGCCGTTCAAGCTCTACGCGGGCGCGGAGCGCGTGGCGCTGCCGATGCCGTCGTCCGCGCGCCTGGACGCCGCGTCCGCCGCATCCGCCGCATCCGCCACGCCCACCACAGCGGCGCCGGACCTGGCCGCGCTCGGCTCGTGGCTGTGGCACACCACGGGCATCAGCGAGCGGCGCGGCGGCATCGCCCTTCGCACTTCGCCGTCCTCGGGCGCGCTCTTCGCCACCGAGTTGTACGTGCTGGCGCTCGATGTGCGCGGCCTCGCCGCCGGGCCCTGGCACTACGACCCCGAGGGCCATGCGCTGCAGCGTGTGCCGCAGGCGCCGGAACGCGGGCGCGATGCCGCCAGCGTGCTCGCTGCCTTCGGTCCGCTCGCGCTGCCGGCGGGCTGCCACGCCGTCGTCGTCGCCAGCGCGATCTTTGCGCGCAGCGGCCACAAGTACGGCGACCGCACCTACCGCTATGTGCTGGCCGACCTCGGGCACGCGCTCGAGAACCTGCGCGTCGCCGTGCGCGCGCAAGCAGGCCTCGAGGTCCGTCTGCTCGCGCAGTTCGACGAGCAGGCGCTCGGCGCGGCGCTCGGGCTCGCGGCGCGACACGAGGGCGTGCTCGCCGTGGCGGCGCCAGCCCCCGCCGGCACGGCACCGGCGCGTGTGCCGGCCGGCACCGGCCACGAGGTTGACCAGGAGGACCAGGGGGACCGGACCAGCGCCCTGCGGCCCGCCGCCCTCGGCGATGTCGAGCGCCTCGGCCTGACCGAGGCGATGCAGCGTGCCACCTCGTTGACTGCGTCGAGCGCCATCGAGCGGACGCGCGCGCAGGGGCCGGCCTCCCGCGCCCCCACTGCGGCCCCCACTGCGGCCTCCACTGCGGCCGCCACTGCGGCCGCCACCGCGGCGTCCACTGCGGCACCCGCTCCCACGCCCGTTCCGTCCACCAGGGCGGCACCGCCAGGCGTCGCCAACGCCGGCGCACCGTGGCCGGCGCCGGGGGCCGCGATCGCCCTGCCCGCCGCACGCACGGTGCAGGCCGATGTACTGAGCCTCATCGCCCGGCGCCGCTCGCGCCGCCGCTTCTCATCGCAGCCCGTGCCGGCGCAGGCCCTGGCCGACCTGCTGCAGGCGATGACGCAGCCCGCGCCGGTGTTGTCGCCGGCGGTGCGCATCGACGTGCTGACCGCGGCCGTCACCGGTCTCGAGGCCGCAGCCTGGCGCTTCGTCGGCGGCGGGGGCGGCGGCGGGCCCGCGGCGCAGGCATCGGCGATCGCGCAGGGAGGACAGGCGGCACCGGCCGCGTCCGGCCTCCTGCAGCGGCGCATCGTGCACGGCCCGGCGCTGCGCGCCCGCGCCCGCGCCGCCGCGCTGGACCAGGACGTGATCGGCGAAGCCGCCGTCGTCTTCGTGCTCTCGCTCGATCGTGCGGCGCTGCGGGCCGATCCCTGCGGCGCGGCGCGCGGCTACCGGCACGGTTTCATCGAGGCCGGGCTGGTGGGCGAACGCATCTACCTCGCGGCCGGTGCGCTCGGCCTCGCCACCTGCGCCGTCGGCGCCTTCTACGACGACGAGGCAGCGGCCCTGGTCGGCCTGGACGCCGCGCGCGAGTGGGTCGTGCACTTCGCGGCGCTCGGGCTGCCGGGCTGACCGACGCGTCGCGGCATCGGGCCCGCGCCCGCCGTCGAACTCGCGCGCGCTGCGCCGTGCAGCCTCAGCCTCAGCCTCAGCCTCAGCCTCAGCCTCAGCCCACGGCCTCGGCCACCATCTGCACGCGCCGCTGTCCGTTCCACTCGTCGACCTCGAGCCGCCAGGCAAGGCGCACGCGCCCGGGCAGCGGCTCGACGCGGCCGAACCAGATGCCCTCGCGTTCGGTGCCGGCGTGGCGCAGCCTGAGCTTGAGATGCTTCTCGCCGACGAGGCGCTGCTGCAGCACATCGACCTCGTCGCAGAAGAGCGGCGCCTCGAAACCCTGGCCCCACACCTGCGCCGCCAGCAGCGCGGCGGTCTCGGGGTTGAAGTACTCCAGCGGCAGCGGCCCGTCGGTGCGCAGCGTGCGCGTGAGGGTGGCGCGGTCGAGCCACTCGCTGGCCACGAGGCGGAAGGCGGCCTCGAAGCGCGCCAGGTTCTCCTCGGCGGCACCCTCGGCGAGCGTGCAGCCGGCGGCCATCGCATGGCCGCCGAATCGCGCCAGCAGCCCGGGCTCGCGCTTGGCCACGAGGTCGAGCGCGTCGCGCAGGTGAAAGCCGGCGATCGAGCGGCCGCTGCCCTTGAGCGCGCCAACGCCGCCGGCGCCCGCGGCAGCGCCGCGCGCGAAGACGAAGGTCGGCCGGTGCAGGCGGTCCTTGACGCGCCCGGCGACGATGCCGACCACGCCTTCGTGAAAGCTCTCGTCGAAGAGCGCCAGCGCCGCCGGCGGCTCGGCCAGGTCGGCGAGCAGCTGCTCGACGGTGCGCTCGGCGAGCTCGCGCATGCCGCCTTCCACCTCGCGCCGCTCGCGGTTGATGGCGTCGAGCTGGCGCGCCAGCTCGCCGGCGCGGCCGATGTCGTCGGTGAGCAGGCACTCGATGCCGAGCGTCATGTCCGCGAGCCGTCCGGCGGCGTTGATGCGCGGCCCGAGCGCGAAGCCGAAGTCGAACGTCGAGGCACGCGCCGGCAGGCGGCCGGCGGCCGAGAACAAGGCCGCCAGGCCCGGCTGCATGCGCCCGGCGCGCACGCGCTTCAGGCCGAGCGCGACGAGGCGGCGGTTGTTCGCGTCGAGCTTCACGACATCGGCCACGGTGCCGAGGGCCACGAGGTCCAGCAGCGCCTCCAGGCGCGGCTGCTGCTCGCGCGGCAGCGCGCCGAAGCGCCCGAAGCACCCACGAGCGCGTTGTTCGGCGCGCGTGGCGAGCAGCACGTAGAACATGACGCCGACGCCGGCGATGGCCTTGCTCGGGAACTCGCAGCCCGGCTGGTTGGGGTTGGCGATGACGTCGGCCTCGGGCAGCGGCTGGCCGCCGGCCGGCAGGTGGTGGTCGGTGACGAGCACCCTCAGCCCGCGGGCATGCGCATGCGCCACGCCGGCGTGGCTGGCGATGCCGTTGTCGACGGTGACGAGGATGTCCGGCCTGTCCGGCCGCGCGGGCGACTTCTCGAGCGCGAGGTCGACGATGGCCGGCGTGAGCCCGTAGCCGTGCACGACGCGGTCGGGCACCACGTAGGCGAGCTGCGCGCGCTCGGCCCCCAGCATGACGAGGCCGCGCAGCGCCACGGCGCAGGCGGTGGCGCCATCGCAGTCGTAGTCGGCGACGATGCAGATGCGCTTGCGTTGCTCGATGGCGTCGGCGAGCAGCGCGCCGGCCGCGGCCGCGCCCTTCATCGTCTCGGGGCGCAGCAGTTGCGCCGGGCTGTCGTCGAGCTCGGCGGCGTCGCGCACGCCGCGCGCGGCGAGCAGGCGCGCCAGCAGCGGGTGCACGCCCGACTGCTCGAGCGCGAAGGCCACGCGCGGCGGCACGTCGCGGGTCTGCAGGATCATGCGCGGGCTTTCATCGGCCGATCGGGGATGACGAGGGTGAAGGCCTTCAAGGATTTCACAGCGAGGCCAGCAGCGCCGGCACCGAGGGCCGCGCGAGCACGTTCTTCAGCCGCGCGACGAGGCCGCCGCGCAGCGGCGTGAAGGTGAGCGCGGCGCGCTCGCCGGCCAGCGTCAGCCAGACCTCGCTGCCGCGGCGCATGGCGATGTCGAGGCCGAGCAGCGTGCCCTCCTCGAGGCGGCGCCAGCCGGCCGACCAGGCCGGCCAGTCCTCGGCCAGCGCGGCGGTGCGCAGCGTCGTGTCGATCTGCACGGGCCTCTCGCTGCCTTCGGGTTGCGCGCGGCCGCAACCGCTGAGCCAGAACGAGTTGACCGGCGGCAGGCCCGCGGCCTCGCGCGCGGCATTGAGCGGGTGGCTGTGCAGCAGCATCTGCACCTCGGCCTGCAGGCGGCGCCAGCGGCGCAGCGGCGAGGTGATGCCGCCACCGCGGCCACCGCGACCATCACCGCCACCCCCCCCATCGTCGAGCCAGGGGTCGACGTTGCGGCCGACGACGCGGTCGAGCGCGGCCGTGCGCAGGCCTCGCAGGCTCTCGTGCGCGACGTACCAGCGCGTCGCATGGCCGTAGGCGAGCCGCAGCCCTTCGTCCTCGAAGAGCGGCCGCACCGCCTCGAAGAGCGTGCGTGCGCCGGCCTCGTCCAGCTGCAGCGCCTCGGGGTCGGCGAGGCTCACCTGGTCGGTGCCCAGATGCCAGTGCACCGGGCTCACGAGACCCCAGGCGTCGTCGCCGGGGTCGATGCCGTCGGCGCGCGCCGCGCGCGCCGCGAAAGGCCAGCAGCCGTCGTCGCCCTGCCAGCCGAGCGCACGCGCGAGCACGCGCTCGTGCGGCGGGCTGAAGGTGGTCGGCTCGCCTTCGTCGCGGTCGACGAGCGCCAGGCGCGGCAACAGCGCCTGCAGGCGTGGCCACTGCATCGTCGCGAGCGCCGCACGGCCGGCTTCACTGCCGGGCGCGGCAAAGGGCACGATGCAATGCATCCCCGGATTATCCGGGCCGCCCCGGCGCAGGCCGTGCCGCGCCTCCCGCGGCCCCTTGCCGCACCCCTGCCGCGCCGGCTGATCCAGGCCCTGCGGCGCCGTGGCCGGCGCCCGGTAGCATCGCCCCCCCATGCGAACCTGCGCCCCAGCCGCTCGATGAGCCGCATCGCCCTGCTCGGCGACTGGCCCTACGAGTGGCTGATCGGCTGGCGCTACACGCGCGCCGGCCGCGGCGGCGGCTCGTCGGGCGCGCCGGCCGGCGGCTTCCTGTCCTTCATCAGCGCCGTCTCGGTGATCGGCATCGCGCTCGGCGTCGCCGCGCTCATCATCGTGCTCTCGGTGATGAACGGCTTCCAGAAGGAGGTGCGCGACCGCATGCTTTCGGTGGTGGCGCATGTCGAGCTGCACGCGCCGGCCGGCGAGGCACTGCCCGACTGGCGCGCCACGGCCGCGGCGGCGGCGCGCCACCCGCGAGCCGGTCCGCTGGTGCGCGGCAGTGCACCCTTCGTCGCCGCGCAGGCGCTGCTCGGGCGCGGCGAGGCGCTGCGCGGCGCGCAGGTGCGCGGCATCGATCCGGCCGAGGAGGCCAAGGTGACGCCGCTCGCCGAGCGCGAACGTGCCCTCTTCGCCACGCTGCAACCGGGCGCCTGGCAGATCATCCTCGGCAGCGAGCTCGCGCGCGCCATCGGCGCGCGCGTGGGCGACAAGGTCACGGTGATGGCACCGAGCGGCCAGGTCACGCCCGCCGGCGTGCTGCCGCGCATGCGCCAGTTCACGGTGGCGGGCACCTTCCATGCCGGGCATCACGACTACGACGCGAGCTTCGCGCTCGTGCACATCGACGACGCGACGCGGCTGTTCCGCACCGGCGGCGTGAGCGCCGTGCAGCTGCGCCTGGCCGATGCGCAGCAGGCGCGCCGCGTGGCCGAGGAACTGCAGGCCACTCTCGGCCCCTCCGTGCAGGTGCGCGACTGGACGCGCAGCAACCGCCACTGGTTCGACGCCGTGCAGGTGGAGAAGCGCCTGATGTTCATCATCCTCGCGCTCATCGTCGCGGTGGCCGCCTTCAACCTCGTCAGCACGCTCGTCATGACGGTGACCGACAAGCGCGCCGACATCGCCATCCTGCGCACACTCGGCGCGAGCCCGCGTTCGATCATGGGCATCTTCGTCGTGCAGGGCGCGGCGGCCGGCATCATCGGCACGCTGGCCGGCCTCACGCTCGGGCTGCTCGTCGCGTTCAACATCGACACCCTCGTGCCGGCCATCGAGCACGCGCTCGGCGTCGCCTTCCTGCCGAGCAGCGTCTACCTGATCAGCCGCATGCCGAGCCAGCCGCTGGCCACCGACATCGTGCCGGTGATCGCCATCGCCCTCGTGCTCGCCTTCGCGGCGACGCTCTATCCGAGCTGGCGCGCCAGCCGCACCGACCCCGCGGAAGCACTGCGCCATGAGTGACACGCCCGCCCCGGCCGCCCCGGCCGCTCCGGCCGCTGCGCACACTGCGCCCGCTCCGGCCGCCCTGCTCGCCTCGCCCGGTGGGCGCGTGGCGGGCCCGGTGCTCGCCGCCTTCGACCTGCACAAGCGCTATCGCGAGGGCAGCGGCGCCACGGCACTCGACGTGACGGTGCTGCAGGGGCTTCACCTCGCCGTGGCGCGCGGCGAGACGCTCGCCGTCGTCGGCGCCTCGGGCTCGGGCAAGAGCACGCTCCTGCACCTGCTCGGCGGCCTCGACGCACCGAGTGCCGGCCGCGTCGAGCTGATGGGCCGCGACTTCGCGACCATGGACGCGGCCGAGCAGGGGCGCTGGCGCAACCTGCACCTGGGCTTCGTCTACCAGTTCCACCACCTGCTGCCCGAGTTCAGCGCCCTCGACAACGTGGCGATGCCGTTGCGCATCCGCCGCATGGCCGCCGGCGAGGCGCGCGCGCAGGCGCGCGCGATGCTCGAGGCTGTCGGGCTCGGGCCACGCATCGCGCATCACCCGGGGCAGCTCTCGGGCGGCGAGCGCCAGCGCGTGGCGGTGGCGCGCGCCCTCGTCGCCGACCCGGCCTGCGTGCTCGCCGACGAGCCCACGGGCAACCTCGACCGCGGCACCGCGCAGCAGGTGTTCGAGCTGATGCTCTCGCTGGCGCGCGAACGCGGCACCGCCTTCGTCGTCGTCACGCACGACCCGGCGCTCGCGGCGCGTTGCGACCGCACGCTGCGCCTCGGAGGCTGAGCCGTGTTCGCCGTCGCATCCTGGCCCTACGAGTGGCAGGTCGGTTGGCGCTACCTGCGCGCCGGCCGCGGTGCGCGCCACAACCGCTTCATCAACTTCATCGCCGGCTTCTCGATGCTCGGCATCGCGCTCGGCGTCGCCGCGCTCATCGTCGTGCTGTCGGTGATGAACGGCTTCGAGAAGGAGGTGCGCGACCGCATGCTCGACGTCATCGCGCACATCGAGCTGCACGACGTGGGCGGCGGCACGCTGGCGCGCGGCGGGGCGCTCGCCGCCGCCGCGCGGCGCGAGCCCTCCGTGCAGGGCAGCGCGCCCTTCATCCAGCTGCAGGCGCTCGTCGGCACCGGCGAGACGCTGCGCGGCGCCCTGCTGCGCGGCATCGTGCCGGGCGAGGAGGCGCGTGTCACGCCGCTGGTCGGCCGGCTCGTCGCCGCCCACGACCCCGCCGTGGCGGCGCTGGCACCGGGCTCGATGGCCATCGTGCTCGGCATCGAGCTGGCGCGCACGCTCGGCCTGAAGCGCGGCGATGCGCTCGCCGTGGTGCTGCCGCCGCGGCGCGCGGGCTTCGCCGAGGGAGCGGCCGCTGCGGCAGCCACCGAAGCCGCCGCGCTGCCGCGCACCTTCCGCTTCGTGCTCGCCGGCACCTTCGAGGCCGGGCACTACGAGTACGACAACGCCTTCGCCTACGTGCACGCCGCCGACGCGGCGACGCTGCTCGGGCTGCCCGGCCCCGTGGCGCTGCAGCTGCGCCTGGACGACGCCCTGGCCGCGCCCGAAGTGGCGGCGCGGCTCGCGCGCGAGCTCGGCACCGAGGTCATCGTGCGCGACTGGACGCAGACCAACCGCACCTGGTTCGAGGCCGTGCACCTGCAAAAGCGCATGCTCGGCCTCATCCTCGTGCTCATCGTCGCGGTGGCGGCGTTCAACCTCGTCAGCACGCTCGTCATGACGGTGACCGACAAGCGCGCCGACATCGCCATCCTGCGCACGCTCGGCGCGAGCCCGCGCTCGATCATGGGCATCTTCTTCGTGCAGGGCGCGGCGGCCGGCTTCGTCGGCACGGCGCTCGGCGTGGCCATCGGCCTGCTCGTGGCGCTCAACATCGGCCACATCGTGCCGGCCGTGGAGCGCGTGCTCGGCACCAAGCTGCTGCCGGCGAGCGTGTACTTCATCAGCCGCATGCCGAGCCTGCCGCTGGCGAGCGACATCGTGCCGATCGCGCTGGCGTCGCTGGCGCTCGCCTTCGTCGCCACGCTCTACCCGAGCTGGCGCGCCAGCCGCGTGCAGCCTGCCGTGGAATTGCGCGGCGAATAAGGCCTTCTCCGAGCGTTGGACAGGGCCGCACCGGGATAATCGGGGCCTGTGCATCTGCTCAACGCCGACCTCCACTCGCACTCGTTCGTCTCCGACGGCACGCTCGCTCCAGAAGCCGTGGCCGCCCGTGCCGCCGAAGGGGGCGTGCAGCTGTGGGCCCTCACCGATCACGACGAGGTCTCAGGTCAACAGCGGGCGCGCGAGGCGGCGCTCGACCTCGGCATGGGCTGGGTCGGCGGCGTCGAGGTCTCGGTCAGCTTCGCCGGCGAGACGGTGCACATCGTCGGCCTCGGCATCGACCCCGAATGCGAGTTGCTGCGCGCCGGCCTCGCCGCCACGCGCGCCGGCCGGCGCGAGCGCGCGCGCCAGATGGCCGACGGCCTGGCGCAGGCGGGCATCGCCGGCGCCTTCGAGGGCGCCTTGCGCCACGTCGGCAACCCCGACCTCATTTCACGCACGCACTTCGCCCGTTATCTCGTCGAGTGCGGCGTGTGCGCGCACACGCACGAAGTCTTCAAGCGCTACCTCACCGAGGGCAGGCCCGGCTACGTGCCGCACCAGTGGGCACGCCTCGGCGACGCGGTGGCCTGGATCCGCGGCGCCGGCGGCGTGGCCGTCATCGCGCACCCGGGCCGCTACAAGTTCAGCGCCAACGAGGAGTACGCACTCTTCACCGAGTTCATCGCGCACGGCGGCGCGGCGGTCGAGGTGATGACCGGCAGCCACAGCAACGCCGAGCAGCTGCGCTTCGCGGACGCCGCCGTCGAGTTCGACTTGCTCGCCTCGCGCGGCAGCGACTTCCACTCGCCCGAAGAGAGCCGCACGGCGCTCGGCGCGCTGCCCGACCTGCCGGGGAGGCTGAAGCCGGTGTGGGAGGCGCTGGCCGAGCGCATCGAGGGCCCGGTCGCGGCCTGAAGTGTCTTGCTCCCTCTCCCCGCGCGCGCGGAGAGGGCCGGGGCGAGGAGCCTTCAGACGCCCAGCAGCTCCACCTCGAACACCAGCGTCGCATTCGGCGGAATCACGCCGCCGGCGCCGCGCGCGCCGTAGCCGAGGTCGGCCGGGATGGTGAGGACGCGCGTGCCGCCGACCTTCATGCCCGCCACGCCTTCGTCCCAGCCGCGGATGACCTCGCCGCCGCCGAGTCGGAAGCTGAACGGCTGGCCGCGGTCCTTGCTCGAATCGAACTTGCGGCCGCGGTTGTCCTTGGCATTCACATCGAGCAGCCAGCCCGTGTAGTGCACGCGCACGTTGTGGCCGGCCACGGCTTCGGCGCCGCTGCCCGGGGTGGTGTCTTCGTACTGCAGGCCGCTGGCGGTGGTGGTCATGCGAAATCCTTCATCGGGTGAATGGTTCGGAGCCCGAGATGATGCCAGCCCACGCGGGCACGGCCGCGGCGAGCCACTGCGCCGGGCTCTCGGCGGCCGCGTGCACGCCAGGCGGCAGGCCCAGCACGGCCGCAGCGGCCTGCAGCGCCGCCACCGGGTCGGCCAGGTCGAGCGCGCGCGCGCCGTTCTGCTTGCTCAGCTTGGCCCCATCGGCGCCGCGCACGAGCGGCGTGTGCAGGTAGAGCGGCGTCGGCAGCCCGAGGTCGCGCTGCAGCAGGATCTGCCGCGCCGTGTTGTCGGCGAGGTCCTCGCCGCGCACGACATGCGTGATGCCCTGCGCGGCATCGTCGACGACGACGGCGAGCTGGTAGGCCCAGCAGCCGTCGGCGCGCTTGAGCACGAAGTCGCCGACCTCGGCGGTCACGTCCTGCACCGCGTGCTCTTGATGCACGCGAGGCTCCTGTTGGTCTTGCCGGGCGAGGCGCCTGTCCTGCCACTCGATGCGCTGCGGCACACCGCCGCGCAACGTGAGCAGCCGCACGGCGCGCGCCGGCCGGTGACGCAGCCGCGCCGGCACGCCGGCGCGGCAGGTGCCGGGATAGATGCGCTCGCCGTATCGCTCGTGCGCTCGGCCTTGGCGCACGAGCGCCTCGTCGATCTCGCGCCGCGTGCAGGCACAGTCGTAGGCGAGGCCGGCGTGGCGCAGCTGCGCGAGCGCCGCCTCGTAGGCCTCGCCTCGTGTCGACTGCCACAGCGGCGCCTCGTCGGGCACGAGCGCGCAGCGCGCGAGCTGGCCGAGGATCACCTCGGCGGCGCCGGGCTGGCAACGCGGCCGGTCGACGTCCTCGATGCGCACGAGCCAGCGCCCGCCGTGCGCGCGCGCGTCGAGCCAGCTCGCCAACGCCGCCACCAGCGAGCCCGCGTGCAGCGGGCCCGAAGGGGTGGGGGCGAAGCGACCGACGTAGTTCATGGGGCGCAATTCAGGGCGGCCAGCTGGGCAGCTTGGCTCGGCAGCCGGCACGGCGGACAGCGCCGCGCATGATGCCGCGCGCCGCCACGAACCGGGCGCCCCGCCGCCGCGCGCCTGCCGCGCTTGGCCCCGCTTTGCCACCGCGTTTTGCCGCTCGAGTGCACTGCTACACTGGCCCGGCCAGGAGAGAGTTGCGCGGCCGTGACCCGGCCCGCGGCCGCCGAAGGCGAAGCCGGCCCGGCTGTCCCCGTGACGGAAGGGCCGGCGAAACGCTCAGGCAAAAGGACTGGCTTTCTTCCTCACTGGAGAGAGGCTCTCGCGGGCAACCGCGGCAGCCCACCGAAGGGGCAAGGCCTGCCGACCGGCGGTCCGAACGGGGTTCGGGCACCGGAAGGGGCAGCGCCGAATCTCTCAGGTAAAGCGGACAGCGGGGGCCCGGACGACACGCCGATCCACGAGAGCTCGGCGCGCCGAACATGGCCACCGCGAGAGGGAGAGAGCCGCCGATGTCCGAGCCGACCACCGAAGCACTGCTGCACACGCCGCTGCACGCGCTGCACCTGAAGCTGGGTGCCAAGATGGTGCCCTTCGCCGGCTATGCGATGCCGGTGAACTACCCCACCGGCGTCATCGCCGAGCACAAGCATTGCCGCGCCGCGGCGGCGCTGTTCGACGTCTCGCACATGGGCCAGTTGCGCCTGGCCGGTGCCGAGGCCGCCGCGGCGCTCGAGACGCTGGTGCCGGTGGACATCGTCGACCTCGCGCCGAGCAGGCAGCGTTATGCGCTCTTCACCAATGCCAGCGGCGGCCTGCTCGACGACCTGATGGTGACCAGGCCCACGGCGGCCGATGCGGCGCGCGGCTTCGGCGACCTCTTCCTCGTCGTCAACGCCGCCTGCAAGGCCGCCGACACGCGCCACCTCGTCACGCACATCGGCCACCGCTGCCAGGTGGTGCCGATGCCCGAGCGCGCGCTGCTCGCGCTGCAGGGCCCGAAGGCCGTGGCGGCGCTGTCGCGCCTGAACCCCGGCGTGGCGCAACTCGTGTTCATGACCGGCGGCGTGTTCGAGCTCGCCGGCCTCGCCTGCTTCGTCACGCGCTCGGGCTACACCGGCGAGGACGGCTTCGAGATTTCCGTGCCGGCCGACGGCGCCGTCGCGCTGGCCGAGGCGCTGCTGCGCGAGCCCGAGGTGGCGCCGGCCGGCCTCGGGGCGCGCGACACCCTCCGGCTCGAGGCCGGCCTGTGCCTCTACGGGCACGACATCGGCGAGAAGACGACGCCGGTCGAGGCCGGCCTCGGCTGGGCCATCCAGAAGGTGCGCCGCGCCGGTGGCGCACGCGCCGGCGGCTACCCGGGCGCCGCGGCCATCGACAAGCAGCTGGCCACCGGGGCGCCTTGCAAGCGCGCCGGCCTCGTCGGCCTCGAGCGCGTGCCGGTGCGCGAGGGCGCGCCGATCTTCGACGCGCACAACCGGCGCCTCGGCGCGGTGACGAGCGGCACGCTCGCCCCCACGGTGAACCAGCCGATCGCCATGGCCTACCTGACGCAGGACCATGCGCAGGCGCACCATGAGGTCTACGCCGAGGTGCGCGGCAAGCGCGTGCCGATGCGCGTGAGCCCGATGCCCTTCACGCCGCACCGCTACCACCGCGGCTGAGCCAGGCATGCACGAACCCGCGGCGCGACGCTCGATTCGCGCCTTCTCTGTTGCCGAACCGAACCCCAGCCCGAGGAGCCTCTGCCCATGACGACCATGTTCACGCCCGACCACGAGTGGATCAACATCGAGGACCACGAAGCCGCCGTCGTCGGCATCACGCTGCACGCGCAGGACGCGCTCGGCGACGTGGTCTTCGTCGACCTGCCCGAGGTCGGCCGCACCTACAAGAAGGGTGAGGTGGCCGGCGTCGTCGAGAGCGTGAAGGCGGCCGCCGACATCTACATGCCGGTGGAGGGCGAGGTCGTCGAGGTCAACGAGGCCCTGCGCGCCGACCCCTCGCTCGCCAACAAGGACCCGATGGGCGACGGCTGGTTCTTCAAGGTGCACGTCACGCACATGGAGCAGTTCGACGAGCTGATGGACCCGCCGGGTTACGACAAGCTGCTGAAGTCGCTGTCGTAGCGCTCGCCTGCATCGCCCGCTTCCCCGCCCGCTTCCCCGCCCCCTTCCCCGCCCGCCTCCCCGCCCGCGACAGCCAAAGGCTGCGCCCTCGGTTTGCGGGCGAGGGCGTCCTCATCCTCCACCCCACCCCATCCCAACCCTCTCCTGCCGGGTGGGAGAGGGCAAGACACCGCATCTCTTCGGACCCCGTCATGTTGAAGTCCACACTCAAGCCGCTCGGCGAACTCGAGAACGCAGGCGAGTTCGCCGCCCGCCACATCGGCCCCTTCGAAGACGACGAGCGGATGCTGGCGGCGATCCAGGCCGCCGGCGCCGGCACCTCGACGCTGACGCGCCGCGCGCTCGTCGACACCATCGTGCCGGCAAGCATCGCGCGCAGCGAGCCGATGCAACTGCCGGCGCCGCTCACCGAAGCGGCGGCGCTGGACGCGCTGAAGCGCATCGCGGCGAAGAACCGCGTGTGCAGGAGCTTCATCGGCCAGGGCTACCACGGCACCTTCACGCCCGGCGTCATCCAGCGCAACATCCTCGAGAACCCGGCCTGGTACACGGCCTACACGCCCTACCAGGCCGAGATCAGCCAGGGCCGCATGGAAGCGCTCGTCAACTTCCAGCAGATGGTGTGCGACCTCACCGGCATGGCCATCGCCAACGCCAGCATGCTCGACGAGGCCACCGCCGCCGCCGAGGCGATGACGCTGGCGCGGCGAAGCGTGAAGAGCGCCAGCGACACGATCATCGTCGCCGGCGACTGCCACCCGCAGACGATCGAGGTCATCCGCACGCGCGCCGCGCCGCTCGGCCTCGAGGTGCTGGTCGGCTTCGCGCCCAAGCTGATGGAGGAGAACGACTACTTCGCCGTCATCGCGCAGTACCCGAGCACCACCGGCCTCCTGCACGACATGGGGCCCTATGTCGAGATGGCGCACGCCAAGCAGGCGGCCTTCATCGTCGCGGCCGACCTGCTCGCGCTGACGCTGCTCAAGCCGCCGGGTGAATGGGGAGGCGGCGGCGCCGACGTCGTCGTCGGCACGACGCAGCGCTTCGGCGTGCCGATGGCCTGCGGCGGCCCGCACGCGGCGTTCATGGCCTGCCGCGACGAGTGGAAGCGCAGCCTGCCCGGCCGGCTCGTCGGCGTCAGCGTCGATGCGCATGGCGCACCGGCCTACCGCCTGGCGCTGCAGACGCGCGAGCAGCACATCCGGCGCGAGAAGGCGACCAGCAACATCTGCACGGCGCAGGTGCTGCTGGCGGTGATGGCGAGCATGTACGCCGTCTACCACGGGCCCGAGGGGCTGAAGCGCATCGCCCGGCGCGTCGCGAGCTACACCGCCATCCTCGCTGCCGGCCTGCAGCAGATGGGGCTGAAGGTGGTGACGCCCGACGCCTTCGACACGATCACCGTCGAGACGGGCGCGCGCACCGAGGCCATCGTCGCCGCCGCGCTGAAGGACGGTGCGAACCTGCGACGGATCTCGCCCACGCACCTCGGCGTCGCGCTCGACGAGACGACCACGCGCACCGACCTCGAGGCGCTGTGGCGCTGGTTCGCGCCCAAGGCAACGAAGAAGATGCCGACCTTCGCCGAGCACGAGAAGGGCATCGAGCCGCTGATCCCGCACGCGATGCGCCGCACCAGTGCCTTCCTCACGCACCCGGTCTTCAACTCGCACCACAGCGAGACGGAGATGCTGCGCTACATCCGCAGCCTCGCCGACAAGGACCTCGCGCTCGACCGCAGCATGATCCCGCTCGGCTCGTGCACGATGAAGCTGAACGCGACGAGCGAGATGATCCCGGTCACCTGGCCGGAGTTCGCCGCCCTGCACCCGTTCGCGCCGCGCGACCAGCTGGCGGGCACCTGGGAGCTGAACGACCAGCTCTGCGCCTGGCTCAGCCAGGCCACCGGCTACGCCGGCGTGAGCCTGCAGCCCAACGCCGGCAGCCAGGGCGAATATGCCGGCCTGCTCGTCATCAAGGCCTGGCATGCCTCGAGGGGCGAAGGCCACCGCAACATCTGCCTGATCCCGGAGTCGGCGCACGGCACCAACCCGGCCAGCGCGCAGATGGCGGGCCTGCAGGTGGTGGTGACGAAGTGCGACGCGATGGGCAACGTCGACCTCGACGACCTGAAGGCCAGGTGCGAGGAGCATCGGGCGGCGCTGGCCGCCGTGATGATCACCTACCCGAGCACCTACGGCGTCTTCGAGGCGCGCGTGCGCGAGCTGTGCGAGATCGTGCATCGGCACGGCGGCCGCGTCTACGTCGACGGCGCGAACATGAACGCGCTCGTCGGCGTCGCCGCGCCGGGCGAGTTCGGCGGCGACGTGAGCCACCTCAACCTGCACAAGACTTTCTGCATCCCGCACGGCGGCGGCGGCCCCGGCGTCGGGCCGGTGTGCGTGGCCGCCGACCTCGTGCCCTTCCTGCCCGGGCATGCGGCCGCGGGGCTCGAAGGCAAGGTCGGCGCCGTGAGCGCTGCGCCGCTCGGCAACGCCGGCGTGCTGCCGATCTCGTGGATGTACATGCGCATGATGGGCGCCGAGGGCCTGCGCCACGCCACCGAGACGGCCATCCTGTCGGCCAACTACCTGGCCGCACGCCTGGCCGAGCACTACGACATCCACTTCAGCGGCAACGTGCCCGGCATCCAGGGCGGCGGCGTCGCGCACGAGTGCATCCTCGACCTCAGGCCCTTGCAGAAGACGAGCGGCATCGGCGCCGAGGACGTGGCCAAGCGCCTCATCGACTACGGCTTCCACGCGCCGACGCTCAGCTTCCCGGTCGCCGGCACGCTGATGGTCGAGCCCACCGAGAGCGAGCCGAAGGCGGAGCTCGACCGCTTCTGCGAAGCGATGATCGCCATCCGCGCCGAGATCGCGAAGGTGGAAAGTGGCGCCTGGCCGAAGGACGACAACCCGCTGAAGAACGCGCCGCACACGGCCGAGGCGCTGCTCAAGGCCGACTGGCCGCATGCGTACACGCGTGAGGAGGCGGCCTACCCGGTGAAGAGCCTGCGGCGCCAGAAGTACTGGTCGCCGGTGGGGCGCATCGACAACGTCTACGGCGACCGCAACCTGTTCTGCGGCTGCGTGCCGATGAGCGAATACGCCGGCAGCTGAGTCTGAAGGCTCTTCAGAGCACGATCGCCGACACGAAAGCGAAGTAGATCAGCAGGCTCAGCACGTCCTGCACGATGGTGGCGAGCGGCCCGCTGCCGTAGGCCGGGTCCGAGCCGAACCGCGCCAGCAGCCAGGGCAGCAGCAGCCCCAGCACCGAGGCCACCATGCTCGCCGAGGCCAGCGCCAGCGCTACCGCGGCGGCGAGGTGCATCTCGCCGAAGACGAACCACACCATCGGAAACGCGACCAGCGCGAGCACGAGCCCGATGAGCCCGCCCGTGCGCAGCTCGCCGCCGAGCAGGCGGGCGATGCCGGCGTGGCTGAGCGACAGGCCGCGCACCGCCACCGCCTCGGTCTGCGTGCCGATGGCGTCGGCGAGGTAGACAAGCCCCGGCACGAAGAAGGCGAGCGCCGGCTTGGCCGCCAGCGCCGTCTCGAAGCGCGAGACGACGAGCGTCGCCACCATGCTGCCGACGAGCCCGACGAGCAGCCACGGCAGCCGGTGGCGCACCCGGCGCATCGGCGGCTCTTCGATGGCTTCGCGTGCCTGGTCCGATTCACGCGTGATGCCGGCCAGCCGGTGCAGGTCTTCGACGTGCTCGCGACGCAGGATGCGCATCAGCTTCGCCGGGCCGACGACGCCGACGAGGCGGCCGTGTTCGTCCACCACCGGCACCGCCGCCACGCCGTGGTGCAGCGCGATCGAGGCCATGCGTTCCTGGTCCGCACCCGGCGGCACGCGCGGGTCGTCGCGCCGCATCGCCGCGCCGGCCACGTCCGCATCGTCGGGCAGCACGATCAGCTCCGCCGCGGTCATCGTGCCGAGCAGGCGACCGTCGTGTTCCAGCACGCACAGCAGGTCCCAGCGGTCCTGCCGGTGCTTGCGCAGGCGCGAGCGCACCGCTTCGGCCGTCTCGCCGGCATGCGCGACGACGGCCTCGGGCCCGATGTGGTCGGCAGAGGACTCGCGAGTCGGCTTGTGCTGGCGTGGCAAGTGATCCCCGGGCCATCGATCGGACGGTGGCCATCGAGCCGCAATGAACGGGTGCCATTGTGGCGGCGGGCGATGGCATCGACGCGATCGCCGCAATCTCCGGAGTCGCGCCAGCCGCGCCCTTCGGCCTCGGGCCGCGCTGCGGCGCGACCCGCGCGCCCCTTTGCGCGACATCAAGTGCCGCAGCGAGCCTGGTGCGCACACTGGCGCGCGCACCGACCCTCGATCCATGCCGAAACGACTCTGTCGCCGGCCGCTGGCCGCCCTCGCGCCGCTGGCCGTGCTGGCGGGTTGCACGCTGCTGGAGCTGCGCGAGCAGTCCGACGCCTTCTATGCCTCGACCGTGCTCGTCGGGCGCGTCACCTCCGCCGAGGGCTGGAACGGCCCGGTGATCGTGCTCGCCCGTTCGGCCGACGATGCCGGCGCGCCGGTGGTCGCGCAGGCGATGCTGCACGAGCCCGGTGGCTTCGAGCTGATCGTGCCCAAGGGCCGCTACCGGCTGCAGGCCTTTGGCGACGGCAACGGCAACCGGCGCGTCGATGCCGGCGAACCGGTGGCGCGCTATCGCGGCGCCGAGGCCGTGCAGGCGCCGGGCACGGGGCTGGTGGGCGCGCTCGACATGGCGCTGTCCGTGGCGCCGTCCGTGGCGCGGTCGCCCGAGCGCGAGGCCGACTTGGACCTGCCGGTCGGCTTCTCGCTGGCCGCAGGCGCGACGTCACGCCACAGCACCCAGGCCGGTGCCATCGCCGACCTCGACGCGCCGATCTTCAGCGCCGAGCGCGGCCTCCAGGGCTACTGGGAGCCGATGACCTTCTTCCGCGAGGTGGGCGGCAATGTCTACTTCCTCGAGCCCTACGACCGCCGCAAGACGCCGGTGCTGTTCGTGCACGGGGCGGCCGGCTCGCCGCAGGACTGGCGCTACTTCATCGCGCACCTGGACCGAGAGCGCTACCAGCCCTGGATCTTCTACTACCCCTCGGGCGCGGCCGTCGAGTCGATGGCCTACCTGCTGTACTGGAAGCTGCTCAACCTGCACCTGAAGCACGGCTTCGAGCGCATCGTCATCACCGCGCACAGCATGGGCGGGCTGGTGGCGCGCAGCTTCCTCGTCAACCACGGCGCGCAGTTCCCGGGTGCCAAGCTGTTCGTCTCGGTCTCCACGCCCTGGGGCGGCGAGTCCTCGGCCGAGCTCGGCGTGCGGCATTCGCCGGCCGTCGTGCCCTCGTGGCACGACATGCGGCCCGACGGCCGCTTCGTGCGCGAGCTCTTCGCGCGCCGGCTGCCACCGCAGACCGAGTACCACCTGCTGTTCGGCCACAAGGGCGGCTACAGCCTCACGCGGCCGAACACCGACGGCACGGTGACGCTGGCGAGCCAGCTCAAGTCGCCGGCGCAGTCGGAGGCGCGGCGCGTGCTGGGCTTCGACGAAGACCACGTGAGCATCCTGTCGTCGCCCGAGGTCTTCGCGCAGTACGCGGCCATCCTCGCAGACGCCGGCTGGCGCACCGGTGGCAGGGCCCCGGCGCCGAGCGGCAGCCTGCGCCTGCACCTCGCCTTCGAGCCGGCGCCGCCGGGGCCGAAGCCGCTTGCGCTGCTCGTGCTCGATCCGATGAACCCGCTGAACCCGACCGACGCGGCGACGCCGCGCATCTCGCTCGCGCTGCCGCCCGACGGTGCCGCGCGCGAGGTCGGGCCGCTGCCGGCCGGCCTCTACCAGGTGACCCTGCTCACCGACGCCTTCCGCAGCGAGCCGCCGCGCGCACGCGTCGTCATCCGGCCGGGCGAGGTGGCCGAGGCGCGCTTCGTCTTCGTGCCGCAGGGCACGCTCATCGGCTATGTCGGCGTGCGCGCCGAGCCCGTCGATCGCCCGGCCGGCAGCCACCAGCCGCCCGACGACAAAGTGCGCCTGCTGTCGATCACGCTCGAAGGTGCGGGCATCCGCCGCGCGCTGGTGCCGCGCCAGGGCGGCCCCGAGGACAGCTTCGCGCACTACGCCGACGGCAAGGACGACGCGCACGGGCCGTACTTCTCGTTCGTCGGCCTGCCCGCCGGCGACTACGAACTCACGATCCGCGCCGAGGGCCACGAGCCCTACCGTGCGCGGCACACGGTGGTGCCGGGCCAGCACGGGCCGATGCGGCCGGTGATCCTCAAGAGCCTGTGAATGGCTGAGCCGCACCCGGCTCTTCAACCCGAGCGCACCGGCTGCCCCAGCATCTCCGGCGTCACGAGCGTGATGCCGCCGGCGGTGACATGCAGGCCACGCGCCCGGTCGGCCACCGCGTCGAGCCCGGCGCGGAAGCCGTCGGGCACACGGCAATGCTTGTCGATCACGGTGCGCGCGAGCCGCACGTCGCGGCCGATGACGACGTTGGGCAGCACCACCGAGTCCTCCACCACGCTGCCTTCGGCGACGCGCACCTTGGAGAACAGGATCGAGCGCCGCACCGTCGCGCCGCTGACGATGCAGCCGCTGGAGACCAGCGAGTCGACGGCCATGCCGCGCCGCCCCTCGTCGTCGAAGACGAACTTGGCCGGCGGCAGCTGGCGCTGCTGGCTGAGGATGGGCCAGGCGTCGTCGTACAGATTGAGCTCGGGCACGACGTGCGTGAGGTCGATGTTGGCGGCCCAGTACGCATCGACGGTGCCGACGTCGCGCCAGTAGGGGCGGCCTTCGACGATGTTGACGCAGCTCGTCTCGAAGCGGTGCGCGTGCACGCGGCCGGCGCGCACGAGCGCCGGGATCACGTCGTGGCCGAAGTCGTGGCTCGAGGCCGGGTCGGCGGCGTCGCGCGCCAGTTCGGCGAGCAGCACCTCGGTCTCGAAGACGTAGACGCCCATGCTCGCCAGCGCGTGCAGCGGCCGGCCCGGCGGCGACCGGGGCTGCGCCGGCTTCTCGTCGAAGCCGAGCACGCGCCCGGTCACGTCCACGTCCATGACGCCGAAATCGCACGCCTCCTCCAGCGGCACCTCGACGCAGGCGACGCTCACGGCGGCGCCGCGCTCGGCATGCTCGGCCAGCATCACCGAGTAGTCCATCTTGTAGACATGGTCGCCGCCCAGCACCAGCACGTGCTGCGCCGCCGCCTCGCGCACGAGGTCGAGGTTCTGGTAGACGGCATTGGCGGTGCCGCGGTACCACCCCTCGCCCTGCTGCTGCTGCGCCGGCACGACCTCGACGAATTCGCCGAGGTCGGCGGCCAGGAAGCTCCAGCCGCGCTCGACATGCCGGATGAGGCTCTGCGACTTGTACTGCGTGAGCACGCCGATGCGCCGCAGGCCCGAGTTGACGCAGTTGCTGAGCGCGAAGTCGATGATGTTGAACTTGCCCGCGAAGGGCACCGCCGGCTTCGAGCGGCCGTCGGTGAGTTGTGCCAGCCGGGTGCCACGCCCGCCGGCCAGCACGATGGTGTAGGTCTGCTGCGCGAGATGGTTTTGCTGCTGCAGGGGCATCGGACCTCCGGGCTGCACGGGCTGCCGGCGTGGCTGCCGCCCGGCTCGAGCACGCTAGGCTATTCCCCCTGGCCCCCGTCCGATTGCGCGGCGTCAAGCCGGCATCCCTTGCCCACTCCTGCCGTGCGCCCGCCGGGGGGCGGGGATGGTGGCGCCCCCGGGGCTAACCCGCAAGGTCTCGGCACCAAACCCGCGACGACAGTAGGATTGCTCCGGGCAAACACGGGAACTTGGGCAAGATCCCGCAACACCCGCCGACCCGCCGACCCACACTTTGCAGCACATCGCCGTCCTCGACGACGAAGCCGACATCACGCGGCTGCTCGCCACCTACCTCCAGGGGCAGGGTTTCCGGGTCAGCCAGGTGCACGACGGCAACGCCCTGCTGCAGCTGATGGCGGCAGACACGCCGAACCTCGTCCTGCTCGACCTCGGCCTGCCCGGCGAGGACGGGCTGGCCATCGCGCGCCGGCTGCGCGAGCACTGGCACTGCGGCCTGGTCATCGTCACCGGCCGCGGCGACCCGGTCGACAAGGTCGTCGGGCTCGAGATCGGCGCCGACGACTACGTCATCAAGCCTTTCGACCTGCGCGAGCTGCTGGCGCGCATCCGCGCCGTGCTGCGCCGGCTGGCCCCGGCCGAGGTGCCGCCGGCCGCTGCCGCCGCCGCGGCAACGGCCGCGGCGGCTGCGCCGGCACCGAACGAACTCCTGCGCTTCGCCCAGTGGCTGCTCGACATCGGCGCCCGGCGCCTGCAAGACACCGCCGGCAAGGAGGTGCCGCTCACCACGGGCGAGTTCGAGCTGCTCGTCGTCTTCGCGCGCCACCCGGGGCGCGTGCTGTCGCGCGACTTCCTGCTCGAGAGCACGCGCGGCCGCGAAGCCGCGCCCTTCGACCGCACGATCGACGTGCAGGTGGGGCGCCTGCGCAAGAAGCTCGAGGCCGACCCCGAACGGCCCGAGATCATCAAGTCGGTGCGCGGTGCCGGCTACGTCTTCACCTCGCGGGTCGGCACGACGTGACAGCGCACCTCGACGAATCGACGGTCTTCCGCGCGCTGTTCGCGGCCTACCCGGACGCCTTGCTGCTGGTCGACGGCGAGGGTGGCATCGCGCTGGCCAACCCGGCCGCGGCGGCGCTGCTCGGCTATTCGACCGCCGAGCTGGCCGGCATGAACGTCGATGCCCTCGTTCCCGACGCGGTGCGGCCACGACATGCCGCCTACCGCGCCACCTACCAGGCGCAGCCGCGCGCGCGCCCGATGGGCACCGACATGAGCCTCGTGGCCCGGCGTCGCGACGGCAGCGAGGTGATGGTCGAGATCGCCCTCAGCCCGCTGCAGCAGCACGGCCTGCCCTACGTGGTCGCGGCCATCCGCGGCATCGGCGAGTACCCGCGCGTGCGCGAGGCCATCAAGCGCGCCCGCTATGCCGAGTGCGTGGCGCAGGTCGGCCGCTTCGCCGTCGACGCGCGCGACCCGCAGCAGCTCATGCGCCGTGCCACCGCCGCGGCAGTCGAGGCGCTGGAGGTCGAGCAGGCCGTGCTGTACCTGCTCGAGCCCGACGGCCAGCGCTTCCGCGTCGCCGCCGGCACCGGCCTGCCGACCGGTGAACCCGAGGGCACCCTGGTGCCGAACCGGCCGGACACGCCGCCCGGCTACGTGCTCGCGCAGGGCGCACCCGTCACCGTCGCCGACTACCTCGGCGAGACGCGCTTCCAGGTGCCGCCGTCGTTCCGCGCCGCCGGCCTGGTGAGCGCGCTCGGCGTGCCGCTCTCCGACCGCGGCCGCGTCGTCGGTGCGATCTCCGTGCGCTCGCGGCAGGCGCGGCGCTTCGGCGAGGACGAGGCGCGCTTTCTCGAGTCGCTCGCGCACCTGCTCGCCACTTCGGTGCAGCGCGCGCAGAGCGACGAGGCGCTGCGCCACGCGCAGCGCCTGGAGAGCGTCGGCCAGCTGACGGGCGGCATCGCGCACGACTTCAACAACCTGCTCACGGTGATCCAGGGCAACCTGCAGGTGCTGGAGAGCCTGCCGGCGCTGGCCGGCGACGCCGACGCCGAACCGCTGGTCACGGCGGCGGCGCGCGCCACGCGGCGCGGCGCCGAGCTCACCGGCAAGCTGCTGGCGTTCTCGCGCCGGCAGCTGCTGCAGCCGGCGCGCGTCGACACGGGCGCGCTCGTGCATTCGCTGGCCGACATGCTGCGCCGCACGCTCGACCAGCGCATCCGCATCGAGGTGAGCACCGGCGCGCCCTGCCCGCCCTGCCTGGCCGACCCCGTGCAGCTCGAGTCGGCACTGCTCAACGTGGCCATCAATGCCCGCGACGCGATGCCCGATGGCGGCACGCTGACCATCGCCGCGCGCGCCTGCGAGTCGCTGCCGGCGCCGCTGGCCGAGCAGCTGGCCGCCGATGCGGCGGCGGCGCGCTTCGTCGAGATCGCCGTGGCCGACACCGGCTGCGGCATGTCCGACGCCGTCAAGGAACGCGCCTTCGAGCCCTTCTTCACGACCAAGCAGACCGGCCGCGGCACCGGCCTCGGCCTGAGCACGGTCTACGGCTTCGCGCGCCAGTCCAACGGCGGCATCACGCTCGAGAGCGCACCGGGCGCCGGCACGACGATCAGGCTCTTCATGCCGCGCTGGGAGCTGCCCGACGAGGCCGACGCGCACGAGCCGGACGCAGCCGTCGGCGTGCCCGCCGGGCTGCGCGTGCTGCTCGTGGAAGACGAGCCCGAGGTGCTGCGCATCGTCATGACCTTCCTGCTGGGCTGGGGCTGCGACGTCACGGCCTGCGCCAGCGCCGAGCAGGCACTCGCCGCGCTGCTCGAGAGCGTCGAGGGCAACGTGGGCAATGTGGGCAATGAGGGCGGCGGGGCCTTCGACCTCCTCGTCACCGATGTCGTGCTCGGCCCGGGCATGCGCGGCACCGAGCTGGCGCAGCACGCGCGCCGGCACCGGCCCGGCATGCCGGTGCTGCTGATGTCGGGTTATGCGTCGGACCTGAGAGGCGGCGAAGGCGGGCTCACCCTGGCTTCCCTCGCGTCGCTCACGTCCCTCGCGTCCGCGGGCACCACCGAGGGCCCGGCGCCCGAACTGCTGCGCAAACCCTTCAGCCGCGAGGAGCTGGCCGCGGCCATCGGCGCGCTCATGGGCCCTCTCACTGCAGGGTCGCGCCGGCCGGACGCGGGCTCTCCTGGATGAAGCTGTCGAGCACGCCGAGATCGGGGATCTCGATGTTGCGCCGGCCTTTCTCCAGGAAGCGGATGGCACCGCAGCGCTCCAGGCGCGAGAAGCCGCGGCTCACGGTCTCCAGCGTCAGGCCGAGGAACTTGCCGATCTCGGCGCGCGTGACGTGCAGGTCGAACGCGTTCGGCCGCGAGCCGCGCCGGGCCATCGCGTCGGCCCACTGGCGCAGGAACTCGGCCAGGCGCGCGTCGGCGCTGAGCGTGCACAGCGACAGGCGCGAGTCGCGGTCGCGCGTGATGGCTCGGCTCATCTGCGCGTGCAGCAGGCCGAGCAGCGAAGCGTGCTCGCGGCTGGCGCGCAGCAGCGCCTCGTAGGGCAGGGCCCAGACCTCGCCGGTGTCGGTGGCGACGGCGTCGCAGCCGTAGCAGCCGGTGGCGATGCCGTCGAAGCCGAGCCAGTCGCCCTTGAACAGCAGCCCGACGAGGTTCTCGCGGCCGTCGGCGGAGGTGTTGATGACCTTCAGCACGCCGGCGTGCAGCACGTAGAGGTTCGTGAAGCGCTCGCCGGCCGAGTGCACCTGGTCGCCGGCGCGCACGATGCGGCGCTGCACCGGCAGCGTGGAGGCGAGCACCTCGAACATCTCGGCCATGCGCCGGCGCTCCTCGCTATCGCTGCTCTCGCTGCGCTCGCCGTGGCCCTTGCCGCCGGCCCGGTCTTCGGATGGCTCGCTTCCGTGCGCGAGCGGGCTGGCGGGATGAGTGGAAACCTGGGGGTCGGCGCTGAACATGGTGGCTCCTGGACGGCGATTCGAGTGGTTGGGACCGATCGCCAGACTAGGGATCCCGGGTCAACCGAAGATCGTGTGCCCGGCAACGCTCGGCAACGCTCGGTAAATCGTTCATGTCCGCTCGGCAACAGGCCACCGGGGACGAGCGGAGTTTGACGCGGCGCAAGCCGCCTCCTTGCCGCCGCCCTAGTCTCGGGCGTCCGATGAACATGCTGCTGAACCAGCGCGTGCTGCTCACGCGTCCGTTGCCTGCCGCCGACGCCCGCGCCCTGCTGGACACGGCCCGCCTGCTCGCCCGCGCCGCGCGCGCCGGCGTCGCGCAGCCCCTGCTGAGCGGCTGGCACCTGGTCAAGCACTGCGAGGCCTGCTGCGTCGACTGCAACCAGGCCAGCCATGGCAGCGAGGGCCTCGTGGCCGCCGCCGCCGAGGCCCTGGGCGCGCGCGTCTCGCGCCTGACGCTCGACCCGGCCCTGCTCGACGGCCCGGCCGACGCCGCCGCCGACGTGGCCCGCCTGCTCGGCCGCCTCTACGACGCGGTGGACGGCGAAGCCCTGGCCCCGGCACAGGCCGCGCGGCTGCAGCAGACGCTCGGCCTGCCGGTCTTCAGCGGGCTGGACGAGACCGACCATCCGCTGCGCGAGCTCGAGCCGGCGCTCGCCGCCGACGCCACTCCCGAGGAGGCACGCCGCTTCCTCGTCGCGGCGCTGCTCGTCAACACGCTCGTGCGCTGAAGGGCCGCGGCACCGACGCCCGCGCGCCGCGCCCCCGGCGCTCTTCGTGCCGCCGCTCTCGACCGCTCAGCCGCGGGGCGGCAGCGCCAATGCCGCAGCGATGTCGGCACGCAGCCGGGCGGCCAGTTCGCGCCGGCGCTCGCCGGCCGTGGCGCGCGGCGGCAGCACGCGCACCTGAAGCACCAGGCCCTCGGCGCAGGCGATCCGCCACAGGCTCTGCGCCAGCGTGATGCCGCCGGTGAAGTCCACCGCGTCGCTCACGGCGTGCGCGGCATCGCTGTAGCGCAGCGCCACGGCCTGCACCGCCACGCCGGCATCGATCGCCGACTGCAGCAGGTTGCCGTGGAAGGGCAACAGGCCGTGGCCTTCGCTCACCACGCCTTCGGGGAAGACGGCCACGCGGTCGCCGGCGCGCAGGGCCGCGGCGGCTTCACGCACGACACGATGCAGGTCGCGCAGCCGCCGGCGCTGCAGGTAGATCGTGCGCGCGCCGTCGGCGAGCCGCGCCACCGAACCCCACTGCCGCAGCTCGGCCATGGCGACGAAGCGCGCCTGCGGGCAGGCGGCATGCAGGGCCATGACGTCGAGCCACGAGACATGGTTGGCGACGATCAGCGGCGCGCTCTCGTGCAACGCACCGCGCTGCTCGACGCGTACGCCGAGCGCCTCGAACATGCGCCGCGACCAGCGGCCGATGCATCGCTCGCGTGCCGGCCGCGTGAGCCACGCAAAGGCCACGCGCACCGTCAAGAGGCCGTGCAGCGCGTGCAGCAGCGCGCGCGCCAGGCGCCACGCGGCGCGCAGCCGCCGCACGAGCGGCGCGGCGGGTGCGGCGGCGAGGACGGCACTCATCGCGCCGGCGGCGCGGCGCCGACGAAGCGGTGGCGGCGCCGCTGCGGCAGCGCGCCCGACGCGTCGAGGTCGAGCCAGGTGAGGAAGTCGATGGTGCCGAACTCGCGGTCGATGGCCGGCGGCCCGCACACCTGCGCGCCGAGGGCGAGATAGGCCGTGAGCAGCCTCGGGATCGAAGGCGGCGGCCCCTCGTCGCCGAGTGCGCAGGCGAACGCGGCATGCGGGCGCGTGGCCAGTTCGCCCTCCACGGCGTGCACCTGCAGCCGGCGCCAGGCGGCCGCGCCGACGCGCTCGTCCTGCGACGTGAGCGAGCTGCAGCCCACGAGATAGCAGGCGCCGCGCTCGAGCGCATAGGCGGCAATGCCGCGCCACAGCAGGCTCAGCACCGCGAACGAACGATGCTCCAAGGCGATGCAGGCGCGCCCGAGTTCGATGAGGCGGTCGCGGCGCGACTCGTAGGGTGCGAAATCGAATTCGCGCGCGCTGTAGTAGCCGAGGCCCGCGCGCGCCATGGCGCCGGTCTGCAGGCGGTAGGTGCCGACGATGCGCCCGCCGGCCTCGTCGCAAACGAGCAGGTGGTCGCACACCGCGTCGAACTCGTCCTCGTCGAGTCCCGAGCCGTAGGAGCGCGCCAGCCCCTCGCCGAGCTCGAGGTTGAAGACCTCGAAGCGCAGGCGCTGTGCGGCGCGCAGTTCGCCCGTCGATCGGGCGAGGCCCAGGCGATAGCGCCCACCTTCCTTGGCCGGCGATGCCGGCGCCGCCGGAGCACCGGCCGGTTCACACGTCGCGGCGGGCGCTGTCGCGTGCGCCGATGCGCGGGCGAGTTCGAACGATGGGGCACTCATGAGGTTCGTCCGATCGAGGCATCGCGTGGGTGATGAGCAGCAGTCGCGCCGGCGCGTGTTTGCTTACGGCATCGACGCGCGCCACGCGCCGCGCAAGGGGCCGCGCAAGGGGTGCGTGCAAATGGCCGCGTAAGAGGTGCGTGGCGAGATCGACCATGACCCTTGACCTCCGACCCCTCGAGCCGCGGCCGTTGCGTTGCGCCTCGGCTGCTTTCGTCGCCTCAGTCAACTGCCCCGCCGATGTCGCCCCAGGTCCCCTCGCCGAGCCCGCTGCGAAGCCGGCTCACGTCGAGCGCGCGCGCCGCACCGGCGCCTCATTCGCTGTGGAGCGCCTTGTCCGTCGTCGGGCACACGATCGGCTTCGCACCGCCAGGGGCACGCGGCGGCGGCGACGATCTGGGTGCGCTGCGCCGCACCGTCACGCACGTCGCGCCCGGCAGCCAGCGCCCGCGACCCGTCAGCCATCTCGTCGCGGGCGACCCGGCCGGGCCACGCCTCGTGCTCGTGCACGGCACGCCGGGTTCGGCGCAAGGCTGGGCCGGCTTCCTGCGCGAGCCTCCCGCGGGCTTCGAGGTGCTGGCGCTCGACCGCCCCGGCTTCGGCGGCAGCGGCCCGCACGCCGCGGAGACCCGCCTCGCGGCGCAGGCCGACGCCGTGGCCGCGCTGCTGCCCGACGACGGCCGCGACGCCGTGCTGCTCGGCCATTCGCTCGGCGGGGCCGTCGCGGCGCAGGCGGCGGCCACGCACCCGCAGCGCGTGCGTGCGCTCATCCTCGTCGCCGCCGCGCTCGACCCGGCGCTGGAGCGCGTCCACCCGCTGCAGCGCCTCGGCCAATGGCCGCTCGTGCGCGCGGCGCTGCCACGCGCCATCCGCAATGCCAACGACGAACTGCTCGCCCTGCGCGGCGAGCTCGTCGGCCTCGAGCGGGTGCTCGAGAGCATCCGCTGCCCGGTCTTCATCGTTCATGGCACCGAGGACGACCTGGTGCCGGTGGCCAACGCGGCCTACGCGCAGCAGCGCCTGCGCCGCGCCGCCCATGTCATCACCGAGCTGCTGCCCGGCCGCAACCACTTCCTGCCCTGGCATGCCGAGGCCGAGCTGCGGCGCACCATCGCCGCCGCCGGGCGTCTCGCATGCTGAGAGACATGCTGAGTGACATGCTGAGCGACCTCGCCTCGTGGGAAGCGGCGCTGCGCGGGCTCGGTTGGCTTGGCGGGCTTGACGGGCTCGACGGGCTCCGCGACCCCGCGGTGATCGCGCTCGCACTCGCCCTCACGACGCTGCTCGTCGAGGACCTCGCCATCGCGGCCGGCGCGGCGCTGGCGGCGCGCGGGTCGATCTCGTGGGAGCTCGCGCTCCTGGCCGTCGGCGGCGGCATCGCGCTCGGCGACCTGGGCCTGTACGGGCTCGGCGTGCTCGCGCGCCGCCTGCCGTTCCTGCGCCGGCGCTACATCGGCGCGCGCGCCTCGATGCTGCGCGAGCAGCTGACGCGCCGCCTGCCGAGCGCCGTGCTGCTGGCGCGCGTGATCCCGGGGCTGCGCCTCGTCACCTACACCGCGAGCGGCTTCCTGGGCGTCAGCCTGCCGGCCTTCAGCGGCTGGGTGCTCATCGCGGTGAGCGCGTGGACCGCCGGCCTCTTCGCGCTCGGCCATGCCTTCGGTGCCTGGCTCACGGCCGTGCTGCATGTGCCGGCGCCGCTCGCCGTGGCGCTGCCGATCGTCGCGCTCGCCCTCGCGCTGCCGCTGCTGCGGCGTCGCTCGCCTTCTGCCCTTTCCGCTGCGCCTTCCCCTGCCTCTGCCTCTGCCCCTGTCACCGGGAGTGAACGATGAACACCGCCACCCTGCGCCTGGAACCACCGCGCGCCCAGGCACGCGCTGCTGCCCGGCCGCGCCCGCACCAGGGCATGCCGCCGCTGGACGAGAGCGGCGCGCCGCTGTCGTTCTTCGAGTTCTGGCCGATGTGGGCCTTCTATCCGCCGGTGATGCTCTATGCGGCGTGGCAGATGCTGCGCCACCGCGGCCTGCTGCTGCCCACCGCCGCCAACCCGCACTTCCCCGGCGGCGGCTTCTTCGGCGAATCGAAGGCCGAAATCCTGGCGCTGGCGCGAGCGCACCTCGGCGACTGGGTGGCCCCGTTCGTCGCGCTCGACCGGCACGGCCCGGCGACCGAGCAGGTGCCGCACGCGCTGCAGGCACTGGCCGAGGCCGGCATCGCGCTGCCCGTGGTGGCCAAGCCCGACCTCGGCTGCCGCGGCGCCGGCGTGAAGCTCGTGCGCAGCGCCGCCGATCTCGCGGCCTACCTCGACGCCTACCCTGAAGGCGCGCGGCTGATCCTGCAGCGGCTCGTGCCGCACGAAGGCGAGGCCGGCATCTTCTACTGCCGCCGGCCGGGCGAGGCGGAGGGGCGCATCGTCTCGATCACGCTGAAGTACTTCCCGCATGTGCACGGCGACGGCCGGCGCACGCTGCGCGAGCTGATCCTCGCCGACCCGCGCGCCGGCCGCCTGCCGCACCTTTATCTGCACCGCCATGCGGCGCGGCTCGACGAAGTACCAGCGCCCGGCGAGGCGGTGCGCCTCGCCTTTGCCGGCAGCCACAGCCGCGGCGCCATCTTCCGTGATGGCACGCACCTCGCCACGCCAGCGATGCAGGCACGCTTCGAGGCCCTCGCGCGTTGCCTGCCGGAGTTCCACTTCGGCCGCTTCGACCTGCGCTTCGCCGACTTCGCCGAACTGCAGCAGGGGCGCGGCTTCACGATCGTCGAGATCAACGGCGCCGGCGCCGAGAGCACGCACATCTGGGATCGCAAGACCTCGCTGCTGCAGGCCTGGCGCGACCTGATGCGCCAGTACCGCTGGCTGTTCGAGATCGGCGCGGCCAACCGCCGGCGCGGCTTCGCGCCGATGAAGCTCGCTGAATTCGTCGCCGCCTACAGGCGCGAGAAGGCGCTGACGCCGCTGTATCCGCCAACCGACTGAACGCCACACCAGTGCACCAGTGCGCCAGTGCGCCAGTGCGCCAGTGCGCCAGTGCGCCCGTGCGCCCGTGCGCCAGCGCACCCGTGCACCCGTAATCCCGCCGCGCCGGCATCGACTCAGAACCATGGACACCGCCACCCGCATCGAGGCCGCCTGCGAGACCGCGGGCACCGGGCAGGCCGCCCGCCTGCTGCGCTTCAACGACGAGGTGCTGGCGCAGGGCGAGGCGCTGGCGCTGGCCTACGAGAGCGGCCGCCGCCTTGCCTTCGACGCCTCCATCGGGCCGCACCTGCGCCACGTCATCGAACACTACGAAGCGCTCGTGCTGCGGCCCTTCGCCGCCGAGGTCGACTACGACCAGCGCCCGCGCGACCGCACGCTCGAGCGCTCGCCGGCGCTGGCGCGCCAGCGCATCGCCGCCCTGCGCGCCACGCTGCGCGGCTGGGCCCAGGCGGACCTCGACCTCGAGGAGCCGCTGCTCGTCTTCACGCTCGGTGGCGTGCAGGGGCAGTGGCCGATGGTCAGCGCCTCGACCATCAGCCGCGAGCTCGTCTTCCTCGCCAGCCACGCGGTGCATCACTTCGCGCTGCTGCGCGGGCAGTGCGAGCACGACGGCATCGCGGTGGATGCGCACTTCGGCATGGCGCCGGCCACGGTGGCGCATCTGCAGAAGAGCCATTGACCTGCGATCTTCCGATCCCTCCCGATCCCTCCCGATCTCTCCCGTCCTCCCGTCCTCCCGTCCTCCCGTCCTCCCGTCCTCCCGTCCTCCCGTCCTCCCGTCCTCCCGACCTCCCCTCCAACCGTGTCCGCCCGCCTCATGAACATCCTGCTCGATCGACTGCATCACGTGCGCCGCCGCGCCCTGCTCGCCGCGGGCCTGCTTGCCACCGCCTGGTTGCCGGCGCGCGCCGCGCCGGCCATCAACACGCTGAAGGCCAGCCTGCTCGGCGGCCGCGACGACGTCGCGATCCTCGGCCACGACCCGGTCGCCTACTTCACCGTCGGCAAGCCCGTGAAGGGCTCGGACGAACATGTCTTCGAGTGGATGGGCGCGAAGTGGAAGTTCGCATCGCGCGCTAACCTCGAGACCTTCCGCGCCGAACCCGCGAAGTACGCGCCGCAGTACGGCGGCTACTGCGCCTTCGGCGTCTCGCGCGGCTACCTCGTGAAGATCGAGCCCGACCAGTTCACGATCTTCGACGGCAAGCTGTACCTCAACTACGACGCTTCCGTGCAGGCCGAGTGGCGCAAGGACCCGGCCGGCTACATCAAGGCCGCGGACGCGAAGTTCCCGGCCCTGCTCGCCAAGTGATCGAGGAGAAACACATGAACTGGCTTCGCCGGCACGGCCACTGGCTGCTCACCCTGTACATCGCCTTCGTCTTCATCCAGTCGCTGTTCTTCAAGTTCAGCGGCTCGCCCGAGACGGTGTACATCTTCCAGGGCAAGCTCGACCCCTGGGCGGCATCGCTCGGCTTGCCCGGCCTCTTCGCGCCCGGCGGCCTCTTCTCGGCGCGCGTCGTCGGCACGTTCGAGCTCATCGCCTCGGTGCTGCTCATCGCCGGCGCCGCGATGACCGGCCGGCGCTGGGTGCAGGTAGCTGGGGCGGCGATGGCGCTCGGCGTCATCTCCGGCGCCATCTTCTTCCACCTCTTCACGCCGCTCGGCGTGGCCGTGGTCAACACCGACGGCAGCAGCGACGGCGGCGAGCTCTTCATCCTCGCCTGCGGCGTGTGGCTCGCTTCGGCCGCGCTGCTGTGGCTGCGGCGCGAGGTGTGGCTGGCGTGGATGCCGGGCCGCGTGCGCCGAACTGCGCTGCCGCAGACGACGCTGCGCCGCGGCTGATGCACTGAACCAGCCGAGCCGGCGTACTGCCGGCGTCTTCACGACCAGAACCCGGGCGCCCCCGGGCGGCGCAAGCGCCGCCGGGGGCGCTTTGTCGTTCGAGCCCCCCTCACCCAACGGCATGAGAACTCAATCGTGAAGCCGCCGTGAATTCGGCGTGACCTCCGCTGCCTACGGTGCGAGCGCGTGTTCCACGCAACCACCCTGTCCCTCCGGAGGTAACTCGCATGAAGCTCGACATCAATCGATGGCTCGCGCCAACGGCCCTGGCCGCCGCGGTTTCCCTGCTCTGCCTGAGCGCCCGTGCCCACGACGGCGCCAGCCCGGCGCAGTTGCGCCGCCTCATCGACCAGCAGGTCGGCGGCATCCACAAGCTGAAGGTGCCGGCCAAGGACGAGGACCTGCCGCAGCCTCGCCGTGCCGACGGCAGCCCCGACCCGTTCTTCGAGATCACCGAGGCCAAGCGCTACCTCGGCAAGCAGCTGTTCCACGACCCGGTTCGCATGGTCCGCATCCGGCCGCCGTTCGGCGGCGTGCCGGCCACCGCGCAGACGGCCACCTGCGCGAGCTGCCACCTGGGCGAGGCCGCGTCCAAGGCGGGCACGCTGCTGAACTTCGCCGCCGGCGGCGAGGGCCGGCACTACACCGACGCGAAGGGCAACTTCATTCCCCGCCGCCGGCCGCGCACGGACCTGCTGCCCAGGCTGCGCGACACGCCGCTCTTCCCAGGCGACGCGATGGTCGACGCGCTGCCCACGCTCACCGACATCTACCAGACGCCCGCGGGCGTCGTCTCGGGCAGCCCGGCCCTGGGCCGCAAGCTGACGCCGCCGTTCACGCTCCTGGCCACCGGCCGGCTAGACGCCCTGGACAGCGTGGCGCGCAACGCACCGGGCGCGATCGGCGCGGCGTTCAACAACCGCCTGCTCATGGGCGGCTTCGCCGGCGAGCCCGATGCGTCGCCCGGCGGTCTCAACCCCTTCGGGCATCCGGCGCAGGAGAACGTGGCGCTGCTGCTGCTCGACGCGCACCGCATGCTCGAAGACCAGTCGGCCGAGCTGCAGAAGTTCGCCACCTATCGCAAGCTCTTCCGCGATGCCTTCCCCGAGGAGGCGCGGCAAGCCGACGCCGCCGGCGACCTCAACCTGCTCATCAACGACGTCACCGTCCTCCGCGCCACCGCCACCTTCCTGCGCACGACGGTCACCCGCAACACGCCCTGGGACCGCTTCCTGGCCGGCGACAACAACGCGCTCACGCCCAGGCAGCGCCGTGGCGCGAAGCTGTTCTTCACGCGCGCGTCAGAGGGCGGCGCAGGGTGCTTCGGCTGCCACAGCGGCCCCATGCTCAACAAGCAGCCGCATGACCCCGACGTGACCGGCGCCGGCCAGTTCGTCGAGGAGAACTTCTACAACCTCGGCCTCGCCGACCATCCGCTGCAGGCGCTGAACCGGGCGGGGCGCAACCAGCCCGGTTTTCGCGACGACGGCCGAAAGGAAGTCACCGGCCGCGACAGCGACGCGTTCAAGTTCCGCGTGCTGACGCTGCGGCAGCTGAAGGACGCGAGGTTCTTCTTCCACAACGGCTCGTTCACCAAGGTCCGCGACGTGGTGGAGTACTTCAACGCCGGCGTGCCGCAGGACGCGCAGGCCGCCGCGGCGGGCACGCTGAGCCGGCGCTTCGCCTTCCCGCGCGGGCAGGGCTCGCCGCGCGGCCTGGGCCTGTCACCCTATGAGGTCGACGATCTCACCGACTTCATCGAGAACGGCCTGTACGACCCTGGGTTCGTGCGCCACGACCCGAACTCGTCGACGCGCATGTTCCAGCTGAGCCCGCAGGACTTCACGTACTCCAGGTTCCGCCCCGACCTCGTGGCGCTGGGTGCCGCGGACGGCCGCCCGGCCGTCGACGGCCGGCCCTTGAGCGGCCTGCCGCAGGACAACGACGATCCGCTGTCGCGGCGTGACATGGGCCTGGAGTTCCTCGACGTGACCTCGCAGCTGCAGATCTCGCGCGTCGAATCGCGGCGCGAGCACGACCGGCAGGTGGACGTGTACCGGCTCACCAACAACAGCCCCACCGTCATCGACACGCACCTGCTGATGATCGCGCGCGGCCTGCCGCGCCAGCTCGAGCTCGAGAACGGCAGCGGCGTCACGAGCACGGGCGACGGCTACCACCGCATCTTCCTGCCCGAGGGCGTGCTGGTGCCGGGACAGAGCATCGTGCAGCGGCTGGTCTTCAAGGTCAGGCACGGGCGTGGCTCGCCGTCGGCGAACTACCGCCTCGAGCTGCTGTCGGGCCAGGGCAACCCCTGAAGTCCGCGAAGGCGCCGACCCCGCCGGCCTCGGCGGCTGCGGGGTCGGCCCGACCTTCGGAATCGAGTTCGAACCCTGGCCGGGGGCTCAGACCACCGGCAGCGTGAACCACAGCCGCGTCCCCTCCCCGGGGACGCTGGCGGCGGCAATCTCGCAGCCGTGCAGTTCGACGATGCGCCTGGCGATCGCGAGCCCCAGCCCCGCGCCGTTGCCCCCGTCCGCGCTGCCGCCGCGATAGAAGCGATCGAAGATATGCGGCAGGTCCGCCGCCGCGATGCCGCGGCCGCTGTCGCAGACCTCGGCGACGACGAAGCCGCCGCGCGCGGCGGCACGCACGTCGACGCGGCCGCCGGCGGGCGTGTGCTTGAGCGCGTTGCCGATCAGGTTCTCGAGCACCCGTTCCACCAGGCCGAGGTCGGCATCCACCGCGGGCAACCGGGCCGGCACGTCGACGGCGAGCTGCACGCGCAGGCCCTCGGCGGTGAGCTGGAACTTCTGCACCACGTCGATGGCGAGCTCGGCGAACGAGAAGCGCTCGCGGTCCAGCGTCATGCCCTTGAAGTCGAGCTTGGCCAGCTCGAACAGCTCGTCGATCAGCGTCGCCAGGCGTTCGCTCTGCCGCAACGCCACGCCGAGGTACTGCCGGCGCTGCGACGGCGGCAGGGCATCGCCCTTGGTCGCCATCACCTCCAGGTAGCCGCGCAGCGAGACGAGCGGCGTGCGCAGGTCGTGCGAGACATTGGCGATGAGATCGCGGCGCAGGTAGGAGTTCTCGGCTTCTAGGTCGTCCTTCAGCCGCTCGACCTCGGCCATTGCGCTGGCCAGGTCGTCCTGCGCCTGCCGGCGTTCGGCGACCTCGTCGCGCAGGCCGGCGACGAGGCGCGCGTTCTCGAGCGAGATCGCCGCCTGCGTGGCCAGCGCCTGCAGCGTGGCCAGGCGCGCCGAGGTGAAGACGCCGGCCGCGCGCCGGTGCTCGACGTAGAGCACGCCGACCGCGCGCGCCAGCCGCCGCACCGGCAGGCAGGCGAGCGAGCGCGGCGCGTGCCGGCGCACGTAGTCGTCGTCGGCATGCGCCTCGTGCCCCTCGGCGCGCGACAGCACCACCGTCTCGCCGGTGCGGCGCACGAAGTTGACGATGCTGCGCGGCACGCGCTGCGAGGTCTCGAGCGCTTCCGCCAGCGGTGCCGCGCCGCCGGCCTCGTAGCTGTGCACCACCGGCTCGTGGCCGCCTTCGAGCACGAGCGCACCGCGCTCGGCGCCGGCGTTCTCGATCGCGATGTGCAGCAGCCGCGCCAGCAGCCCGTCCATCTCCTGTTCGGCGGCGATGGCCTGCGCCGCCTTCAGCACGCTGGCAAGGTCGAGGCGCTCGAAGTCCTCTCCCGAGCCGTCGCGTGCGGCCGTCGTCCTCGCTGACGTCATTGCCGTCAATGCCGTCGCCGCTGCCGCTGCCGTCGTTGCCGGCGTTCCCGCCGCCGCGGGCGGAACGACGCCGCCGGCGCGCGCCGGGGAAGGCGCCGGATGCTCCGCGCGCAGCGCCGCCACCTTGGCGAGCGCGCCCCAGGCGGCGTAGAGCTCGCAGGCGCGCTGCCCATGCATCGCCGCCAGCGCGGGCTGCCCGAGCCGCCGGTGCGTGTGCGCCAGGCTCTCGTGCGCCAGCGCCTGATAAGGCAGCAGCGGCGCGGTGGCGGTGAATTCCGCCGCTTGCTGGCCGGCCTGCAGCGCCTCGGCTTCGCGGCCCTCCAGTCGCGCGAGCTCGGCGGCCAGCAGCAGCGCCTGCGGCCGGTGGTTCTCGGCGTTGTGCACCTCGCGTGCCGCGAAGGCGGCCTGGGCGGCGCGCACGGCGGCCACCATCGCCTCGCGCCCGGCCGCGGAGTGGCCGGGCCGGTCGGCCGCGCGGGCCAGCGCCATCGCGTGCCAGAACTCGTGCAGCACCGGCCAGATCGTGCCCGGCACCGCGTCGATCAGCGCCGCGGAGCGCTGCGCCGCCTGCAGGGCGTCGTCGGCGCTGCCGAGCAGCACCGCGAGCTGCAGCCTGGCCACCGCGTGGATGCTGGCGAAGAAGCCCACCTCGCCATAACGCGCCAGCCACGCCGCCTCGTCGAACGAAGGCGCGCCCGGCGACAGTGCTGCCACCGTCAGCGACAGCGGCGCCGCCGTCCGCCCCTGCAGCGCACCGGCCCAGGCGAGGATGAGCCGGCCCTGGTCGGCGAAGCCCGGGTTGTTCAGCCGCTCGATGAACGCGATGCAGGGCGCGTACTCGCGCACGAAGGCCGGCAGGTCCTGCACCGAGGCGATCGCCGACCACAGCTCGGTGCCGGCGGCGTAGGCCGCGTACAGGAAGTCGCCGCTGTCCAGGCCGGCCGCGCAGGCCTCGCGCGCGTAGGCCATGCATGTGCGCACGGGCTGACACCAGAAGTTCACGTGCGCGTGGAACTGCTGGTAGATCTTGGCGCGGCGGCCGCGGTCGTCGAAGCGCTGGTTGACGGCCAGCGCGAGGCGGCCGTACTCGTCGGCGGCGCGGTAGTCGGCGCGCAGCGCGCCCACCGTGATGGCATGCGTCACGTAGCCGTAGGCCGACTCCTCGACGTTGCCGTGCGTCAGGGAAAGCCGCACCAGCATCGCCGAGATCAGGCGCGCCAGCGTCGGGCTGCCGACGATGTAGGCGCGCGACCAGAGCTCGGTGAGCACGGCCATGACCATGCGCGTCGCCTCGTCGCTCATCACCGGCAGGTCCACGAGCGCGGCGATCGGCCGCTCGCCGCGCAGGCGCTCGATGTGCTGCAGCTCGCCCTCGAGCGCCGCCGCCTGCCCCGGCTCGTCGGGCGGCAGGTGCACGTCGAACAACGCGAGCGCCGCGCGCGCGCTCTCGATGGCCTCGGCATAACGCGCCATGTTCTCGTACTGCACGCCGCGCTGGCGCAGCACGCGTGCGCGCTCCATGCGCGTGGGCGCCTGCTCGACGAGCGCGCCCGAGGCGGCCAGCGCGGCCTCGAACTGGCCGCACAGATAGCGGCATTCGGCGGCCTCGAGCTGCAGCTCGAAGGCGAGTGCCGGGTCGTGGGGCCGATCGTGCCCCCGCCCATGTACGCGCTCGTGCGCAGGCGCTCCCGCGGCCAGCAGCTCGGCGCCGGCCGCGAAGAGCTCGAGCGCCGCGTCGAAGGCGGTGGCCGACTTCGCGCGCCGGCCGGCCGCGAGGTTCAGCGCCGCGAGCTCGTGCCGTTCGGCGGCCTCGGCGATGAGCGCGCGGCCGAGGTTCAGGTGGTGCACGACGTCGAAGAGGTCGGCCTCGATCTGCGCCGGCCCGCTCGGCCCGCTCAGCCCGCTCGGCCCGCTCGGCGCGCTCAACCCACCTCGCGCGCGCAGCAGGCGGCCGACGGTGAGGTGCACCATGCGCCGCCGCTCGGCCGGGATCAGTGTGTAGGCGGCCTGCTGCACGCGGTCGTGCAGGAAGGCGAAACGACCATCCGCCTCGCCCGGGCCGTCGGGCGCATTGATCACCAGCCCCTCGGCCTGCGCACGCGCGAGGTCGCGCGCGGCGGCGGCGGCCGACTGCTCGCTCACGGTGGCCAGCGTGGCGATGTCGAAGCGGTTGCCGATGCAGGCGGCCATCGTCAGCACGTACTGCGTCTCGTGCGGCAGGCGCTGAATGCTGCGCGTCATCAGGTCGACGACGTTGTCCGCGAGCGGCGTGGCCTCGATCTCCTCCAGCCGCCAGGTCCAGGCCGCGGCGGCCTCGTCGAAGCGCAGCCGGCCCTCGCGCTCGAGCAGGCGCAGGTACTGCATGGCGAAGAACGGGTTGCCGCCGGTCTTGCGGTGCACCAGCGCGGCCAGCGGCGCCACGTCGGCGGCCTCGGTGCGCAGCGCGTCGGCGAGCAGCTGCGCCAGGTCGGGGGGCGCAAGCGGCCCGAGCGCCAGGCGCTCGATGTCCGCGTCGGTCTTGTCCAGCGCGGCCAGCGTGTGCGCCAGGCGCGGTGTCGCCTCGAGCTCCTGGTCGCGGAAGGCCCCCAGCAGCATCAGGCAGCCGAGCTCGGGGCTGTTGATGAGCGGCTCCAGCAGCGCGAGCGTCGCGGCATCGGCCCACTGCAGGTCGTCCAGGAAGAGCACGAGCGGATGCTCGGGCGTGGCCAGCGCCGCGATGAAGCGCTGCACGACGCGCTGGAAGCGGTTCTGCGACTCGATGCTGCCGAGCACCGCCGGCGCCGGCTGCACGCCGACGAGGTATTCGATCTCCGGGATCACCTCGGTCAGCACGCCGGCGTTCACGCCCAGCGCCTGCTGCAGCCGCTCGCGCCACCAGGCCAGCCGCTCCTCGGTCTCGCCGAGCAGGTGCCGCACCAGCCCCTGGAAGGCCTGGATGAGCGCGCCGAAAGGCACGCCGCGCACGACCTGGTCGAACTTGCCGGCGATGAAGGTGCCCTTGTGGCGCACGATCGGCCGCACGAGCTGCTGGATCAGCGCCGTCTTGCCGATGCCCGCATAACCGCGCACCAGCACGAGCGTGCGAGCGCCGGCGCAGCAACGCTCGAAGGCCGCGAGCAGCGTCGCCACCTCGCGCTCGCGCCCGACCAGGCGCGAGCCGAAGACGAGTTGCGCGCCGCGGTCGCGCCGCCCGAGCGCGAAGGGCTCGATGCAACCGCTGTTCCGCCACGCGGCCGCGCACCGGGCGATGTCGTGCGCCAGGCCCGCCGCGCTCTGGTAGCGGTCGTCGGGCGACTTCGCGAGCAGCCGCATGACGAGGGCGGAGAGCAGCGGCGGCAGGGCGCCGCGGCGCTCGGCCGGCGTGGCCGCGGTGCCGGCGATGTGCCAGTGGATCTGCTCGAGCGCGTCGCGGCCGACGAAGGGCGGCTCGCCGCAGAGCACCTCGTAGAGCACGATGCCGAGCGCATAGAGGTCGCTGCGGGCATCGACGGCGAGGTCGAGGCGGCCGGTCTGCTCGGGCGCCACGTAGACCAGCCGGCGCACGTCGGCCCCCGCGGGCAGGGCCGCGCGCGCCGGTGCCGGCACGGCCGCGCCGGTCTCGAGCAGCGTGGCGCGACGTGCCGCCGCCTGCCACGCCACGGCCTGCGGCCGCAGCGCGCCGTGCACGAGCGAGCGCGCGTGCAGCGCGGCGAGCGCGCGTGCGAGCTGCTCGCTCAAGCCCAGGGCCTCGTCCACCGCCATCGGCAATGCGACGGCTGCCAGCAGCCGCGGCTCGTGACTCATTTACCGCCCTCCTCCTCGGGTGCGTTCACTCTAGGCGCGCGGGCGGCGGAAATCCAGATCGCCGGATCCGGCCGCCGGCCGCCCACGCCCGCAGTTCTAGCGGCGTTCGGGCCGCGTGTCCGCCTTGTGATCAACAAGTGAACTTTCGCGGAGCGGCGCGTGATGCGGCACGCCGACAGTGCGCTCCGGCGCGGCACACGAATCGGTCCGCCGCGTTCGACGAACCCCCTTCTCGAACCCCTTAGGAGAGCGACATGATGACCTCGATCCCCCTGCAACGACGTTCGCCCTGGCCGCGCCTGGCCGTGGGCCTGGTGGCGGTGGCTGCCATCGTCTTCGCGGCCAGCGCCGCCTTCGCCGGCGAATGCCCGGCCGACAAGCGCGTTGCCGACGGCAAGGGCCAGGCCCCCGGGCCGACGATGCCCCAGGGCGTCACCGACGTGGTGCGCGCCAGCACCGACGTGGCCAAGACCTTCGGCATCAAGGGCCGCCAGTTCCGCCTGCGCGAGCTGGTGATGATGCCCGGCGGCATCGTGCCCTGGCACAGCCACAACGAGCGCCCGGCGATGATCTACATCGTCTCCGGCGAGGTCGTCGAATACGCCAGCAGCTGCGCCGTGCCCATCGTGCACAAGGCCGGCGACGTGGCGCCCGAGACCAAGGGCACCTCGCACTGGTGGAAGAACACCGGCACGACGCCGGCGGTGCTCATCTCGGCGGACCTGCTGCCCACCGAGATGGCGGCCGACCCGCACATGATGTGAGCGGGCGACGGAGGACCCCATGAAAGACCTCCTTCGTCGCGGCCTGCTGCGCGTGGCGTTCGGTGCGCTGCTCGGCGCCTCGTTCGCCGCGGCGGCTGGGCCCGCGATGGCTCAAGGTACGTCAGCACCGAGGCCCGGGCCCGACGGCGTGATCCGCGTGAAGAGCGCCTACGGCATGCAGGAGACGATCTCGCGCATCCGCGCCGACATCGCCGCCAAGGGCATCATGTTCTTCTCGGCGGTGGACCAGCAGAAGCTGGCCGCCGACGCCGGCATCACGCTCAACCCGTCGACGCTGCTCACCTTCGGCAACCCGCCGCTGGGCGCGCAGTTCCTGACGGCCAATGCCGTGTCCGGGCTCGACTGGCCGGTACGCCTGCTCGTGCTGCAGGACGACGCCGGCACGGTGTGGGCCGCCTACACCGACTTCGCGTGGATCGCCAGGCGCCACGGCATCGTCAACCGCCAGGAGCAGTTCGCCAAGGCCACGAGCGTGGTCGAGTCGATCACTTCGACGGTGCGCGACAGCCACTGACGCCACTGACGTCACCCACGCCTTCGACGCCCCCCGGGGCGAGGCGCTTCGGCTCCTCGCCCTCTTTCCTCACCCGCCCGCCCCACCGCACAAGCGCAGCCGGCCCGACGCCGCCGCCGCGGGCCGCCGTTTCGCCACCCGCATCCGACACGCCCGATCACCCACCCCACCGCCAACGACGCCGCCAGGAGATCGAGACATGAGTGCCCTGTACGAGCAGCTCCACCTGCCCTCCTCGTCCTTCTCGTCCTTCTCGTCCTTCTCTTCCCTTCCTTCTTCCTCTTCACCGGCCTTCGCGCAAGACGTGCTCGACGGCCTCGCGCACCGCCAGCGCCGCATCCCGTGCCAGTGGCTGTACGACCACCTCGGCTCGCTGCTGTTCGAGCGCATCACGCAGCAGCCCGAGTACTACCCCGCGCGCACCGAGATCGCCATCCTCGAGCAGGTGGCCGGCCAGGTCGCCGAAGCCGCCGGGCCGCACGCGACGCTCATCGAGCTGGGCAGCGGCTCGGCGCGCAAGACGCCGATCGTGCTGCGCGCACTGGACCGCCCCGCGGCCTACGTGCCGGTGGACATCAGCGAGACCTTCCTCGCCAGCACGACGCGCACGATCGCCGCCGGCTTCCCGCGCCTGAAGGTCGTGCCCTGCGTGGCCGACTTCACCCGGCTCACGAGCCTGCCGCCCGAGCTGCCGGCCGGCCGCCGCGTCGTCTTCTTCCCCGGCTCGACGATCGGCAACCTCGACCCCGCCGCGGCCGAGGCCCTGCTCACGCGCATCGGCCGCGTCGTCGGTGCGGGCGCGCTGATGGTGATCGGCATCGACCACACGCGCGACCCGGCCCGCATGGTGCGCGCCTACGACGACGCGGCCGGCGTCACGGCGGCGTTCAACAAGAACCTGCTCGTGCGCATCAACCGCGAGCTGCGCGGCGACTTCGACGCCGAAGCCTTCCACCACGTCGCGCGCTTCGACTCCGAGCAGCGGCGCATCGAGATGCACCTTGTGAGCGCGCGCACGCAGCGGGCCACCGTGCTCGGCCGCGCGTTCGACTTCGCGATCGGCCAGTCCATCCACACCGAGAACTCGTACAAGCCGAGCCCCTTCCAGTTCCTGGCCATGGCGCACCGCGCCGGCTGGCGCCAGGAGCAGCTGTGGGTCGAGGGCGCCGCCGGCTATGCCGTGCACGTGCTGCAAAGCGTGTCCTCCCCCTCCTCCTCCTCCTTCTCCTCCTTGTGACGCAAACGTGATCTGCGCTGCATGAGCACGTGATCCCCGGTCGCCAGACTGCCTCCCATCCACCACCCACCCACTTCACCACGGACCTCACCATGCTTGCAAAGAAAGTCGCCATCATCACCGGCTCCACCAGCGGCATCGGCCTGGGCATCGCACGCGGCCTCGCCGCCCAGGGCGCCGACCTCGTGCTCAACGGCTTCGGCCAGGCCGACGAGATCGAGTTCCTGCGCGCCGAGACCGAGCGCCGCTACGGCGTGCGCGTGCGTTACCACGGTGCCGACATGAGCCGGCCCGAGCAGGTGCGCTCGCTCGCGCTGTATGCCCAGGCCGAGCTCGGCCGCGTCGACATCGTTGTCAACAACGCCGGCATCCAGCACGTGGCGCCGGTCGAGACCTTCGACGAGGCCAAGTGGGACGCCGTGCTCGCCATCAACCTGAGCTCGGCCTTCCACCTCGTGAAGGCGGTGATCCCGGGCATGCGGGCGCGCCGCTTCGGCCGCCTCATCCACATCGCCTCGGCGCACGGCCTCACCGCCTCGCCGTTCAAGTCGGCCTACGTGGCGGCCAAGCACGGCCTGCTCGGCCTTTCGAAGACCCTCGCCCTCGAACTGGCCGAGGACGGCATCACCTCCAACACGATCTGCCCCGGCTACGTGAAGACGCCGCTGGTGGACAAGCAGATCGCCGACCAGGCCAGGGCGCACGGCATTTCGCCCGAGCAGGTGGTGCGCGACGTGATGCTGTCGCACCAGGCGCGCAAGGAGTTCGTGCAGGTGGAGGAGCTGGCCGCGCTGGCCGTCTTCCTCGCCTCCGACGCGGCCGCCTCGATGACCGGCGCCGCGCTCGCGATGGACGGCGGCTGGACGCTGCACTGACCGCACCCGCCACCCGAAGCCATGGCACGAGGACATCCCACCATGCAAGCCCGACCCGATCCGACCTTCGCGCAGGAAGTCGCCGAGCTGCGGCCGACGCTCGTGAAGATGGCGCGTCGCCAGTTGCGCAACGACGCCTGGGCCGAGGACGCCGTCTCCGAGACCCTGGTCGCCGCGCTCGAGCGCCCTGAAGCCTTCGCCGGGCGCGCGCAGACGCGCACCTGGGTCATCGGCATCCTCAAGCACAAGCTCGTCGACCAGGTGCGCCGCCACACGCGCGAATGCCAGTTCCAGGCCTTCGACGACGACGAGGGCGAAGCCGACGACGTGCCGCACGCCGCCGGGCACGACGAGCCCGCCGCCTGGGGCGACCCGCTGGCCACGCTGGCACGCCGCCAGTTCGTGCACCATGTCAACGCCGCGCTGCGGGCGCTGCCGGCCAAGCAGGGGCGCGCTTTCGCGATGTGCGAGTGGCTGGAGCGCGACACCTCCGAGGCCTGCCGCGAGCTCGGCGTGACGCCGAACAATCTCGGCGTGCTGCTGCACCGCGCCCGCCGCCAGCTGCGCACCGCGATGGCGCCGCACTGGGCCGGCGGCGCACCGCTGCTCGCCTGACCCGTTCACCCATGACACCACCTCTCGAGCGAAAGCCTTCGATGAACAAGACAAGCCAAGCCCCCCGCTCGCGGGCCCGCAGCGCCAGGCGCGGTGCCACGGCGACGGCGGCGGCCACGCCGGCCGCGAACGCCGCGAAAACGGCGCACGGTCAGGTGGTGCTCGTGCTGCAAGGCGGCGGCGCCCTCGGCGCCTACCAGGCCGGCGTGTACCAGGCGCTGCACGAAGCCGGGCTCGAGCCCGACTGGGTGATCGGCACCTCCATCGGCGCCATCAACGCCTCGCTCATCGCCGGCAACCCGCCCGAGCAGCGCATGCAGCGGCTCGACGCCTTCTGGGCCGCGATGCAGGAGGCGAGCCGCGCCTCGGCCGCCTTCGACTTGTTCGGCCTCGGCCGCAGCGCGGCCACTTTCGGCACCGTGCTGCGCGGCATCCCCGACTTCTTCACGCCCAACCTGCACGCCTGGCGCGGCCAGATGGCGGCGCTCGGCGTCGAGCAGGCGGCCTACTACAGCACGGCGCCGCTGCGCGAGACGCTGCGGGAGCTGGTGGACTTCGACTACCTGTGCCAATGCCGCACGCGCATGACGGTGGGCGCGGTCAACGTCTGCAGCGGCCACATGCGCTATTTCGACACCCGGCACGAGGCGCTCGGCGTCGAGCACGTGATGGCCTCGGGCGCGCTGCCGCCGGCCTTCGGTGCCATCCGCATCGAAGGCCAGCCCTACTGGGACGGCGGCATCTACTCGAACACGCCGATCGAGGCCGTGCTCGACGACAAGCCGCGGCGCGACTCGCTCATCTTCGCTGTCAACGTGTGGCACCAGAGCGGGCCCGAGCCGGCGTCGATCTGGCAGGTGATGGGCCGGCAGAAGGACATCCAGTACGCGAGCCGCGCCGACAGCCACATCGCGCGCCAGAAGCAGATCCACCGCCTGCGCCACGTCATCCGCGAGCTCGGTGCCGAGCTGCCGGCGGCACGGCGCGACGACGCCAAGGTGAAGGACCTGCTCGCCTGGGGCTGCGGCACCACGGTGCACGTGGCGCACCTGCTCGCGCCGCGCCTCGAAGGCGAGGACCACACCAAGGACATCGACTTCACGCCCGAGGGCGTGCGCGCCCGGCGCGAGGCCGGCCTCGCCGATGCGCGCCGCATGCTGCAGCGCGAGCCCTGGGTCGACTGCGAGGCCGATCCGATCGAGGGCGTGATCGAGCACCACCCGCCCTGAGCCGGGTGTGATCGAGCACCACGCGGCGTGAGCCGGGTGATCGAGAACTACCCGGCGTGAGTCACATCAGTCACGTCAGTCACGCGGCCCCTGCGCGCAAAGGCATGCCCATGAAGCACACCATCGACAGCCTGCTGGCCGAGAACCGCCGCTTCGTCGCCGAACAGCTGGCGCTGGACCCGGCCTACTTCGAGCAGCTCGCCGAGGGGCAGCACCCCGATTTCCTCTGGATCGGCTGCAGCGACAGCCGCGTCAGCCCCAACCTCATCACCGGCACCGGGCCGGGCGAGATGTTCGTGCACCGGAACATCGCCAACCTCGTCGTGCAGACCGACATGAACCTGCTCTCGGTGCTGCAGTACGCGGTGGAGGTGCTGCATGTGAACCACGTCATCGTCTGCGGCCACCATGGCTGCGGCGGCGTGAAGGCGGCGATGAGCGGCCACTCCGGCCCTGCGCACGGCCTCGTCGACCACTGGCTGCGCACCGTCAAGGACACCGAGCAGTACTTCTGGCGCCAGCTCGAGCCGCTGGAAGAGACGGCGCGGCTGCGCCGGCTGGTCGAGCTGAACGTCGTCGAGCAGGTCTACAACCTCGGCAAGACGAGCATCGTGCAGCGCGCCTGGCACGAGCGCCGGCGCCCGTTCATCCACGGCTGGGTGTTCGACGTCGGCACCGGCCGTATCGATCCGCTGACGAAGATGATCGACAGCGACGACGGCGTGCAGGAGCTGTGCAAGTTCGCGCGCGGCGAGGTGAGCGGCAAAGTGAGCGGCAAAGTGAGCGGCGAGGTGGCGGCATGAACGGCGCGCCGACGATGCTGCTGGCCGCCGCGTTCGTGCTCGCCTTCGCCTGCGTGGCGGTGATGGGTTACGCCATCCAGCGCGGCGCCACCTGCACGGTGGCGGCGGTGGACGAATGGGTGAGCCGCAAGTCGTGGCGGCGCCTGCGCAGCATGGGCGAGGCCTCGCTGTGGGTGGCCGGCGGGCTGCTCGTGGCGCATGTGCTGCACCAACTGCCGGCCATGCCGGCGGGCTATGCGGTGACCGGCTGGACGGTGGCCGGCGGCGTGCTGCTCGGCCTCGGCGCCTGGGTCAACGGCGCCTGCGTCTTCGGCGCCATTGCCCGCCTGGGCTCGGGCGAGTGGGCCTATGCCGCGACGCCGCTCGGCTACTTTCTCGGCGCCGCCACCGTGCAGGCGCTCTTCGCGCCGGCCGCACCGCAGCGCCTGACCGAGCCTTCGCTGCTGTTCGCGGCGCCCGAGCTGATGGCGGCGGCCTTCGTGCTCTTCGCGGCGTGGCGGGTGCTGCCTCCCCTGTTGCGGCTGGACTTCGGCGCGCTGCGCGCGCGCATCTGGCAGCCGCACGCGGCAACAGCGGTGATCGGCATCACCTTCCTC
>JACRPO010000018.1 GCA_016223165.1 Burkholderiales bacterium | reverse complement strand
GGGCGCCCCATCGGCCCGATCCGGCACAAGCGGCAGCACGCCCTCGTCGCATGCAAACGCTGGTGCCCGCCGAGGACGCCGGGTGGTCGGCTCAGCGAGGTAAAGGGGGCATCCGGGCGCCCTGCGAGCTTGCGAGCCGGGCGGCCGGAAGAGGACACGAGCAGAGCCGACCACCCGGCGGCCTCGGCGCGCCGCGGCCTCGGCACGCCACGCCCTCGGCGCCACATGACCTCAGCGCGCTCCGACCTCAGCCGCGCGCCACGACCCGAGAGGCCGGCGGAGCGCCGTTCATCCTTGCGGCTGCGCCGTCCCTGATCCAGTCCCAGGGCTCGCGTCCGATGCTGGTGCCACCCGGCGCGCCAGTGCCACGAGTCCCGACAGCAGCGCCGCGCTCAGCACCAGCCCCGCCGCAACGACGCCCCAGATCACCCAGACGATGATCGGCAGCGCCCCGCCCAGCCAGCCGAGCGCCGCACCGAGGGCCTGCGCCGAGAGGACAACGGCTTCGCGCCAGCCCGGCAGCACCATGTCCATCCACTCCCCGCCGGGGGTGCCGGCGATCAGTTCGTACCACTCGGCCGGCAGCCCGGTCAGCCCCGCGGTCTGCGCGGCGAGCGTGCCCACGCCGTAGGCCAGCAGCGACCACAGGCCGATGGCCACTGCGGCGATGGTCCAGATGGCGATGTGCATGGCCGAGCCCTCCGGCAAGCGACGAGCCGCGAGCGTAACGGCATCGCCAAAGCCGGCAGCGAGAGTCGGGTCAGCGCGCGGGCGCGCCCGCGCCCTTCGGCAAGGGTCGGGCCTCGGGTTGCAGGCGAAGCCGGCGCCGCTGCGCCTGCTCGAGCAGCCACAGTTCCTGCAGCGTCGGCTCGGCCTTCTCCAGGCGCGGCGACGTCGGGGGCGCCCCGGGCAGCACGAGGTTGCCGGTCCACGAATCACCCACGCGCATGGGCAGCGGCGCCGGCAGCTGGTCGACCTCGGCCGGGGGGAGCCACGGCACAAGCTGCTGCACGATGGCAAGCAGGCGCGGGCGCAACGCCGGCTCGCCGATGCGTCCGCGCTGGCCCCATTGCACGATGAGGGTCGAGCCGGTGGCGCCGGCGCCCGGGCGCGGCACGATGGCGAAGTCGCGCCTCACGCCGAGCCAGCGCTGCATCAGGAACTCCTCCAGCGCCATCGCCACATCTTCGCGCCGGCTCGCGTAGGCGTAGTCGTCGGTGGCCAGATCGGGGCTGAAGAAGGCCGCCACCTGCGCCGGTGTGTAGGCCGTCTGGGTGGCGTTGGCGGTGACGCCGAGGAAGCGCACCTGCCCGAGCGCCGCCATCTCGGCCGAGACGAGCGGGAAGCTCGCCGGCACCGTGTCGGACGCCAGCTGCCCGGCCTGGTAGCGCGGCGAGATGTTGCCCCAGGGGCTCAGTGCACCGTTCAGCGAGGCATAGGCCGCGGGGGGCAGGAAGTCGAGCGCGTGGCCGAGCTCGTGCAGCATAAGCCAGCCCGCTTCGTCCAGCAGCGCCCCCGTGCCGCGCGAGAGCCGCTGCCGCGGGTCGTAATACTGGAACAGGCTGGTGGAGCCGCGCACATAACGCCACAGCGTCGTGTACTGCAGCGCGTTGCCGAAGCCGCTGCGGTAGTCGGGCGCCTCGTTCACCGTATCGCGCTCTTCCGGGGTCAGCCAGAAGTTGTCGGCGTCGAGGTAGATGGCGCCGGTGACGGCGTAGTAGAACGAAGGCCGCACCTGCACACCGATGACCACCGCCGTCACGCTCATCAGCATGCGCCGGAAGTCGCCGCGCGCATCGTGCTCGCGCAGGAAGGTCTCGAAGTTGCGCCCGGCCCAGTCGTGCGAAACGACGACGCGGTTCATCACCTGCTCGATGGTGGGCAGCACGCCAACCGTCTCCTGGGCCAGGAAGGGCAGCTGCGAGAGCGGGCAGAGGTTGTCGGTGCGCAGCGCGCTGTCGTAGACGCAGCGCTCGAGCGCGCCGGCGTAGGGGCCGGCGGGCCGATAGGCATGGACGCGCGAGACATGGTCGCCGGCCCACAACGCGGCGGTGTCATTGGTCGCCGCCTGCGCATGCCGCTCGACGAGCACCAGCACGTCGTCGCTGGCGGTCTGGCCGCCGCGCGTGGTGAGCGTGGCGCGCAGGCGGATCGGCGTATCGCGCGTCACCTGCGGCGCCACGAACAGCGCGACATAGGGGTCGGTCACGTCGAACGTGACCGCCGGGCCCTCGATCTGCGCCCAGGTGATCGACGAGACCGCGTCGCCCGGCGACGGCGTGGGCCAAGCCCGCACCGACACATTGCCGCCCATGCGCACCGACTGGCTCGTGCGCAAGGCAATGCGCGCATTCAGGCTGCCCGGTGCGACATCGAAACCGAAGTCCTCGCTGCGCGCGACGCCATCGGGGTCGCGGAAGTCGACGCGAAAGCTGTAGCGGCCGCTGACCGGCGTCTCGAAGAAGAGAGTCTGCGTGCTGGACGACAGCGCTGCCGCGGCCGGGCCGCTGGTCTGGGTCCAAAGTGGCGACTCGATGGCGCCGGTGCAGCCGGCGATGGCCGCGCCGCCGCCCAGCCCGGCGACGGTGGTGGCCTTGACGAGGCGCACATAGGCCGTGCCCGCCGTGTCGCAGGGGCTCGGGACCGGCGGCGGTGGCGGCGGCGGCGCGGCCTCCGACCCTTCGCCGCCGCTGCCGCCGCAGGACGCGAGCAGCAGCGCCGATGCGAAAGCCAGGCAGCGCGAAACGCGCATGCAAGCGCTGTGATTCGTCATGTTCGTCGTCTCTCCCTGTCGCGCGGCGCGCGAGGCTGTCCAGGCTCGCGATGCCCCTCGCCCTGGAGCCGAAGCGTATCGGCCGGGCTGCCTTGCCGAGCCCTCCACGGAGTGGCCGGCCCCGCGGCTCAGGGGCCGGGTTTTCCTGCCTGCAAGGTCTTGCAGGGTCAGCCGCGGCCCGGGACCCGATCCAGTGCGCGCTTGTGCTCGATCGCCTGCAGCCGTTCCTCGACCTCCCGCCTCGCCTGCGCCGCGCTGTCGAAGTGGATCGCGTGCCAGCCGAGCGAACTCGCCATCTCGACGTTGGGCAGGTGATCGTCCATGAAGAGCAGTTCCGACGGAGCGGCGTCGAAACGGTCGGCCGCCACCTCGAAGATCTCGCGCTCGGGCTTGATGTGGTGCACGCGCGCCGAGAAGATGCCGTCCTTGAACCAGCCGATGAAGGCGTTCTCGCGCTCCAGGTGGGCGGCGTAGGGCTCGGGCATGTTGGAGAGGTAGAAGAGCTCGCGGCCCTGCGCGCGCAGCTCGGCCAGCCAGGCGACGGTGTCGGGCGCGGGCTGCAGCTCGCGCGGGATGGCGTCGACGATGCGCTGCACGTCGGCGCCGGCGTAGCCGGTGCGGCGCGAGATGCGCCGCACGAGCTCGGGCACCTCGACCTTGCCGCGGTCGAACTCGCCCCAGTCGCCGCCCCAGGCCTCGAAGACCTGCGCCTTCAGGCGCCGGGTGCTCGGCTCGTCGTGCGCCAGGTGCGGCACCTCGCGCCTGAGCATATTCTCGGGGTGCCAGCGGAAGACGACGCCGGCGAAGTCGAAGACGATCTTCATGAGGGGAGCCGATCAGGTCAGGCGGTCAAGCGGTCGGGGGCGGCCGATCCGTTCAGCTCGTCAGGCGGCGCAGCAGGCCGGCGGTGGAGCCGTCGAGGCCGGTGATATCGCCCTGCCGTGCGCCGGGCTGCAGGCGCGGCAGCAGTTCGCTTGCGAGCGCCTTGCCCAGCTCCACGCCCCACTGGTCGAAACTGTTGATGCCCCACAGCGCGCCGCTCGTCCACACGCGGTGTTCGTAGAGCGCAATGAGCGCGCCGAGCGAGCGCGGCGTCAGCTCTTCGAGCACGAGCGTCGTGCTCGGCCGGTTGCCCGGGAATCGGCGGTGGCGCGCGAGCACGGCACGGTCGAGATCGGGCGCGGCGGTGGGCGCACTCTCGGTGGCGGCGACCTCGGCGCTCTTGCCGAGCATCAGCGCCTGCCCCTGTGCCAGGCAGTTGGCCAGCAGCTTGGCCTGCAGGTCGGCGTGCGGGTGCGCGGCACGCTTGACGGCGATGAACTCGACCGGGATCACGTCGGTGCCCTGGTGCAGCATCTGGAAGAAGGCATGCTGGCCATTCGTGCCCGGCTCGCCCCATACGACCGGGCTGGTGGCGAAGGGCAGCGCCTCGCCGGCGAGGTCGACGCATTTGCCGTTGCTCTCCATCTCGAGCTGCTGCAGGTAGGCCGGCAGGCGCGCCAGGCCCTGGTGATAGGGCGCCACGCAGCGGCTCGTGAAGCCGTGGAAGTTGCGGGTCCAGAGGTCGAGCGCGCCGAGCAGCATCGGCCCGTTGCGCTCGAAGGGTTCGGCGGCGAAGTGCCGGTCCATCGCATGCGCGCCGGCGAGGAACTCGCGGAAGCGCTCGCCGCCGATGGCGATGGCGATCGGCAGGCCGATCGCGCCCCACAGCGAGTAGCGCCCGCCCACCCAGTCCCAGAAGCCGAAGGTGCGCGTGACGCCGAAGGCCGCCGCGGCAGGCAGGTTGGTGGTGACGCCGGCGAAGTGCTCGGCCACCGGCGCATCCGGGGCCGCGGCCGTGAACCAGGCCCGCGCCACGCCGGCATTGGCCATCGTCTCCTGCGTCGTGAAGGTCTTGCTGGCGATGATGAAGAGCGTGCGGCGCGCCTCGAGCTGCGCCAGCACGGGTGCGATGTCGTGGCCGTCGACGTTGCTCACGAAGTGCAGGCGCAGGCCGCGGTGGCGGAAGGCTTCCAGCGCGCGCACGGCCATCGCCGGGCCGAGGTCGCTGCCGCCGATGCCGATGTTGACGAGGTCGGTGAGCGCGCCCGCCTCGGCGCGCGCACGCACGCTGTCGGCGAAGGCGAGCATGGCATCGAGGACGCCGTGCACCTCGGCGTTGAAGGGTGTGCCGGCGCCCTGCGGCGCGCGCAACGCGGTGTGCAGCACGGCGCGGCCCTCGGTGGGGTTGGCCACCTCGCCGGCGAGCATCGCGTCGCGGCGCGCGGGCAGCTGGCACTCCAGCGCCAGCGCGCCCAGGAAGCGCAGCGTCGCCAGGTCGACGAGGTTCTTGCTCAGGTCGGCGAAGACCTCGGGGGCGCTGAAGCTGAGGCTCTCGAAGCGGCGGGGGTCGCGCGCGAAGGCCTCGCTCAGCTGCAGCTCGCGGCCGTGCGCCTGGTAGTGGCCGGCCAGTGCCGCCCAGGCGGCGGTGCGGTCGCAGCGCGGCGCTGTCGTGCTCATCGGCCCTCCTCGGTCTGCCCCTCGATCAGCCCCTCGACCAGCCGGTCGAGCCGCGCCGCGTCGGCGGCAAAGGCGCGGATGCCTTCGGCCAGCTTCTCGGTGGCCATCGCATCGTCGTTGAGCGCCCAGCGGAAGCGCTTCTCGTCGTAGCGCACCGCGGGCAGGTCCATCTTCGCGGCGGCGGCCGCGTCGAGCGCCGGGGCTCCCGTCGGCGAGATCGGCGCATCGCTCGCCTGCAGCGCGGCCAGCAGTTCCGGGCTGATGGTGAGCAGGTCGCAGCCCGCGAGCGCCGTGATCTGGCCGACGTTGCGGAAGCTCGCGCCCATCACCTCGGTGGCGATGCCGTGCCGCTTGTAGTGGTTGAAGATGGCGCGCACGCTCTTCACGCCGGGGTCGTTGGCGCCGGCGTTGGCCGCCTCGTCCCAGGCGCTGCCGGCCGCCTTCTTGTGCCAGTCGTGGATGCGGCCGACGAAGGGGCTGATGAGCTGCACCTTGGCGTCGCCGCAGGCCACCGCCTGGCAGAACGCGAAGAGCAGCGTCAGGTTGCAGCGGATGCCCTCGCGCTGCAACTGCTCGGCGGCGCGGATGCCTTCCCAGGTGGAAGCGACCTTGACCAGCACGCGCACGCGCGCGATGCCCGCCTGCTCGTACAGGCCGACGATGCGGCGCGCGCGCGCCACGGTGGCCTCGGTGTCGAACGACAGCCGTGCATCGACCTCGGTGCTCACGCGCCCGGGCACGACCTTCAGGATCTCGCGGCCGAAGCGCACGAGCACCTGGTCGACGACGGCGTCGAGCGCTTCGCCCGGGTGCGCGGCCACCGTCTCGGCGAGCAACGGCGCGTACTCGGGCTGCTGCACCGCCTTCAGGATGAGGCTCGGGTTGGTGGTCGCGTCCTGCGGCGCGTATTGCGCGAGCTGCCTGAAGTTGCCGGTGTCGGCGACCACAGTGGTGTGGCGCTTCAACTGGTCGAGCTGGTTCATGGCGCGGATTAGAACGCACCGGCGCGCGGCCGGGGTTTCCAGGGCGTTACCCGCCAGCTCGACGCGGGTCAGGTCCCGCGGGCGTTGCCGGTGCCGGTTCGTGTGAAGTCGTTACGCGCAGGCGTGCGATGCGCCGGTGCGCGCCCTCACACGCACGTGACAGGTTACCAACGCGGCATGCCGCTTACAGCCAGCGCGCCGCGGCCGCGCAGCATCTGCCGCAGAGGTCCCAAGAACCTTCAGCAATGCAGCGAGGCCGCGTCGCCGTGGCCCGCGGGAAGACGGTGTGACAAGGCGCAAGGTCCGCGCACTGACCGCAGAGCTGGCACGAACAACAGCCTCCGATCTTTGTGCATCCGGTGCGGCCTCGGGCGACGACGTCGTTCGCGCCTGGTTCCGCGCCCCCGTCAAACGCAGAAGGTATGGCCTTGAAATCGCAATCTCCCAAGCTCCAGAAGGCGTCGGCATTGTTCGTGCTGGCCGGTGTGCTGCTCTACGCCTGCGGCGGCGCCAACGATTCGGGCAGCGCCGCCACGGCGCCCGCGCCGGCCCCGAACGACCCCGCCGTGCCGAGCCCGGCACCGCCCGCCTCGGCCGCCACGCCAGCGCAGCCGCCGGCGGCACCTCCGGCGACGCCGGCGGAACCCCCGAGCACCCCGCCCACCGCCTGGAGCAACGGCGTGGCGCCGAGCTCCACCGTCATCTACGAGGGCCCGCCGATCCAGGTTTCGCCGCAGCTCGTCGGCATCCACTGGACGCAGTTCACGAGCTCCTACGGCGGCCCGCAGCACGGCCCCAGGCTGGACCAGCACTTCAAGGTCAACGCGTTCCGCGTCTTCGGCACCTACAACCTCTACTGGAACAAGACAGAGGTCTCGCCCGGCGTGTTCGACTTCTCCGAATGGGCCAAGGCGCGCAAGTTCTGGTCCGACAACGGCGTCAAGTTCGTGACGCTCAATCTGCACGGCGTGCCGGGCTTCTATCAGACGCGCGGCGAGACCGAGGTCGGCCAGTGGTCGATGCAGCTGCCCAAGTCCAAGGAGGCCGTGTGGGGCTGGCTGACGGCGGTGACCAACTACGCACCCGAGATCAAGCAGATCGAGGTGGCCAACGAGGTGTGGACGGCCGACAACAACGCCGGTTCCAACCCTTCGCGCGACTACTGGGGCGACACCAACGCCAACCTGCGCACGCTGATGGACTGGGTGCTCGACTGGCGCAAGACGCATCGCCCGGACATCCGCATCCAGGCGCCGAGCGTTCCCGGCTACTCCGCGCACATCAACGGCCTGTTCACCGACCTGCTGGACACGTACGCGCGCACCTGCGAGTTCGACTCGTTCAGCGCGCACGGGTACGGCTCCGCCAGCGAGACCCTGCACAAGACGACCAACACGGCGCTGCCGACGATGCAGCAGAAGGTGAGCGCGAAGTGCGGCCCCGGCAAGAAGATCCGCGACGGCGAGCACGGCTTCTGGGGCAACAGCACCGTGGACGCAGCCACGGTCTACAACACCGTCGTGCGCGGCGCGTTGATGGGCCTGGACGGCATCGACTTCTTCGAGGTCGGCTCGGTGGGCAACGACGAGAGCAACCTCGGCCTCACCGCGGGCGGCTGGCCGAATGCGAGCGTGCTGTCGGGGTTCGAAGACGGCGCCGTGCTCGCGGGCAAGTGGATCACCAAGGTGACGACGGGCCAGGGCGGCCGGTGGAGCGTCGAGGGATACACCGGCGGCGCCCCGGCGACCGCCGCCCCTCCTGCAACTCCCGCCCCGCCCGCCGGCCCGCCGGCAACGGCCCTGTCCTGGACGGCGTGCGCGCGCGAGTACGGCAGCTGCACCTTCGAAGGTCGGCGCGAAGTTCGCTACGCCGGCGTGCCCGACGGCTCGCGCGTCATCACGAAGGTGGCGGAGTCACCGCTCGTCTGCAACGACAAGTCCTTCGGCGCCGCGCCGACGAACTTCGAGAGCGTGTGCCACTACTCGTCGCAGACCACCACCGCGCCGGTGACCACGGCGCCGCAGTAGCGGCTGGGTAGTGGCTGGGTAGCGGCGGACAGGGGCCGGACAGCGGCGGGACAGCCGCTAGATCCCCGGCGCGGACTCGGCCGCGACCGCTGTGCCCACGACGCCGGCCGCCTGCGCCTGGCGGTCGGCGTGGTAGCTGCTGCGCACGAGCGCGCCCACCGCCGCGTGCGTGAAGCCCATCGCCTGCGCCTCGCGCTCGAACATGCTGAAGGTGTCCGGGTGCACGTAGCGCCGCACAGGCAGGTGGTGCCCGCTCGGCGCGAGGTACTGGCCGATGGTGAGCATGTCGATGCCGTGCTCGCGCATGTCGCGCATCACGGCCAGGATCTCCTCGTCGGTCTCGCCGAGGCCGACCATCAGGCCGCTCTTCGTCGGCACGCCCGGCACCTCGTGCTTGAACTTCTTCAGCAGGTTCAGGCTGAACGCATAGTCCGAACCCGGCCGCGCCTCCTTGTACAGGCGCGGCACCGTCTCGAGGTTGTGGTTCATCACATCCGGCGGCGCGGCCTTCAGGATGCCGAGCGCGCGTTCGTCGCGGCCGCGGAAGTCGGGCGTCAGGATCTCGATCTGCGTCTGCGGTGAGAGCTCGCGCGTGCGGCGGATGCACTCGACGAAGTGCGCCGCGCCGCCGTCGCGCAGGTCGTCGCGATCGACGCTGGTGATGACCACGTACTTGAGCTTCAGCGCCGCTATCGTCTTCGCGAGGTTGGCCGGCTCCTCGGTGTCGAGCGGGTCGGGCCGGCCATGGCCCACGTCGCAGAACGGGCAGCGCCGCGTGCACTTGTCGCCCATGATCATGAACGTCGCCGTGCCGTGGCCGAAGCACTCGCCGATGTTCGGGCAGCTCGCCTCCTCGCACACCGTGTGCAGGCGGTGCTCGCGCAGGATCTGCTTGATCTCGTAGAAGCGCGTGGAGGGCGAGCCCGCCTTGACGCGGATCCAGTCCGGCTTCTTCAGCACCTCCGCCTGCGCGACCGGCACCACCTTGATCGGGATGCGCGAAGTCTTCGCTTGCGACTTCTGCTTGGCGTTGGGGTCGTAGGCCGTGGTCATGGAGGGCTCGAGGAAGGCCGGCTGCAGCCGTGAGCGCCGATTTTAGGTGGGTGCATGAGGGGTGCATCGCGGTCGCATCAGGTGTGCATCCAGCGGCAGGGGGCGGGCGTAGAGACCGCTGCCAACCCACTGTCCGGCCCCTGCGGCCTTCCATCCGTTCGAGGAGATTCGTTCATGAGATCCGTTCGCCATCCCGCGCGGCACCGCGCGGCGCCGATCGTTGCCGCCCTGCTCGCGGCCACCGCCGGCATCGCCACCGCGCCGACCACGCACGCCTCCAGCCACCGCGAGGCGCCGTTCATCACCACCAGCCCCAAGGTCGACGGCACCGACTTCTACATGTTCCGCAGCTACGAAGCCGGCCGCGACGGCTACGTGACGATGATCGCCAACTACCAGCCGCTGCAGGCGGCCTACGGCGGCCCCAACTACTTCAAGATGGATCCGGACGCGCTGTACGAGATCCACCTCGACAACAACGGCGACGCGAAGGAAGACCTGACCTTCCAGTTCCGCTTCCAGAACAAGCTCGCCAACAACGGCAACGGCACCACGCTGTCGATCGGCGGCAAGGACGTGGCCATCGCGCTCACGCAGAGCGGCCAGATCACGGCCCCGGGCGCCGCGACCAGCAACGTCACCGAGAGCTACACCGTCACGCTCGTGCGCGGCGACCGCCGCAGCGGCACGCGGCAGGCGGTCACCAACGCCAGCGGCGGCAGTGCCACCTTCCTGAAGCCGGTGGACAACATCGGCGTGAAGACGATTCCCGACTACGCCGGCTACGCCGCGCAGCACATCTACACGGTCAACCTGCCCGGCTGCAACATGCCGGCCAAGCTGTTCGTCGGCCAGCGCAAGGACCCGTTCGCGGTCAACCTGGGCACGATCTTCGACCTCGTGAACGCGCCGCTCGCGGTGATCACCAACCCGGCGCTCATCGGCGCCGTGCCCAACACCATCGACGATGCCAACGTCACGACGATGGCGGTGGAAGTGCACAAGAGCTGCCTCAACGCCGGCGGCGATCCGGTGATCGGCGGCTGGACGACGGCCAGCCTGCGCCAGGCGCGCGTGCTCGACCCCACGCCCAGGAGCGGCCACCAGACCACCGACTTCAACGGCGGCGCCTGGGTGCAGGTGTCGCGCCTCGGGATGCCGCTCGTCAACGAGGTCGTCATCGGCCTCAAGGACAAGGACCGGTTCAACGGCAGCAAGCCCGCGGGCGACGGCCAGTTCGCCGACTACGTGACCAACCCGACCTTCCCGAAGCTGCTCGAGATCGCGCTCAACATCCCCGGCACGAGCCCCACCAACTTCCCGCGCACGGACCTGGTGACGACCTTCCTCACCGGCATCCCCGGCGTCAACAAGCCGGCCAACGTCGTGGCCTCCGAGATGCTGCGCCTGAACACCGACATCGAGCCGGTGCCCTTCGCGCAGCAGAACCGGCTCGGCATCGTCGGCGCCATCCTCGCCGGCCAGCCCGACCGCGCCGGCTACCCGAACGGCCGCCGCCCGAAGGACGACGTCGTCGACATCTCGCTGGTGGCGGTGATGGGTGGCCTGTGCGTGGCCAACGGCACCAACAACGCGCTCGGCTTCGGCGCCGCCTGCAACCCGGCCGCCGTGCCGCTGGGCACGACGGCGTTCAACCTGCACGACGCGGTCGACCAGGCGGTGGCGCCGCTGCTCGGCACCTTCCCGTACCTCGCCACACCGATCCCGGGCAGCCAGTGAAGGCCAGAGGAAGAAAGGACATCGACATGAAGCGCAAGCTCAACCTGAGCCCGTTCCTCGCTGCCGGTGCGGCCGTGGCCACCGCCCTCGTGCTCGCCGCCTGCGGCGGCAGCGATGACGACGAGGCAGCACCGCCAGCCGCGGACCCGACCGTCGTGCCCAGCAGCGCGACGAGCTCGACCAGCGCCTGGTTCAAGTTCGCGAGCACGCTGGCCGCGAGCGACACGGCCGAGGCATTGATGCTGACCGGCATCGCCGCCCTGCCGACCAGCGACACCGAAGAGCCGATGACGCTCGGCCAGTAGGCAACAGCGACCCGCCGCTGCAGCGGACGCCGCCACGGGCTTTTGCCTTGCCTGTGCGCGGCCGGGACTTCAAAGACGCCGCGCCAGGTTCTCGCCGAGCCTGTGCGCGGCGTCGTGCCATGTGCAGCGCACGCCGAACGTCGCCAGGTCCACCGTCGCGAGGCCCTCGTAGCCGCAGGGGTTGATGCGCTGGAAAGGCTCGAGGTCCATCGCCACGTTCAGCGCCACGCCGTGGTAGCTGCAGTGGTTGCTGACCTTGATGCCGAGCGCGGCGATCTTGCCGAGGCCGCGCAGCGGGTCCGGCGCATCCTCCGTACCTACTGTGAGGATCGCGTGGCCGCCGGGATCGGCCAGCCGCACATACACCCCCGGCGCCGTGCGCACGCGATGCCCGGTGAGCGCGAATTCGGCGAGCACGTCGATCACCGCCTGCTCGATGCGGTAGACGTACTCCTTGACGAAGTAGCCGCGCCGCCGGAGGTCGAGCAGCGGGTAGGCCACCACCTGCCCCGGCCCGTGGTAGGTGACCTGGCCGCCGCGGTCGGTGCGCACGACCGGAACCTCGCCGGCCGCGAGCACATGCGCCTCGCGCCCGGCGATGCCCTGCGTGAAGACGGGCTCGTGCTCGACGAGCCAGAGCTCGTCGTCGGTCGCGGCCGTGCGTGCCTTGGTGAAGGCACGCATCGCCGCTTCGACTTCCGCATACGGCCGGCGGCCGAGCACCACACTGCGCATTCGCGCAGTCTAGGGGTGCGCGGCCACCGCCGGCCGGGCGGCTCGGACCGGCTCGGCTCGGCTCGAGCAAGGCCAGCTCTCAGAAGAAGGCCTTGAATGACAAGCCGTAGGTGCGCGGCTCGTTGACGAAGCCAGTGAGGTTGTTGAAGTCGATGCCGCCCACCGCCACCACCTTGTCGGTGATGTTGCGCACGAAGGCCGCCGCCTCGTACTTGCCGCCGCCGAAGCTGTAGCCGGCGCGCAGGCCGCCCTCGAGCAGCGGCTTGCCGGTGAACTCGACGCTCTCGTAGAGGAAGAAGTTGATCTTGCTGCGGTAGGCCCAGTCGGTGAAGACGAAGGCTTCGCCGCCGAAGAGCGGCATGCCGTAGCGGGCGGCGAAGTTCCACACCGTGCGCGGCGCCTGCGGCAGCGAGTTGCCGTCGATCAGCGCCAGCGTGTTGCCGCCGCGCACGACGGTCGGGTCGGTCACCGTGCAGCCGCCGCCGCACACCTGCACCGCGAGGTTGGGATCCTTGATCAACGTCCGGTTGTAGCTGCCGCCGAAGCTGAGCAGCAGGTTGGAAATCGGCATCACCTGCAGATCGAACTCGAAGCCCTGGCCGGTGGTCTTGGCGGCGTTGACGAGCTGGTTGAAGTTGGCCGCACCGCCCACCGCGGTGAGCTGCTGGTCCTTCATCGTGAAGCTGAAGACGCTGAACGCGACGCGCGCGCGGCGGTCGAAGAGGTCGCCCTTGATGCCGGCCTCGTAGCTCGTGACCTTCTCTTCCTTGGCCACCGAGAGCGTGTCGCCGAAGAGCAGCCGGCCCTGGATGGACGGGGCGCGGAAACCGGTGGCGACGCGGCCGTAGACGTTGACCGTCGGGCTCAGCGCCAAGGTGGCGCTGAAGTCGCCGCTCACGTTGTCGGCGCTCGTGCTGGCCGTGCGCTGGCCGATGAAGGCCGGCGAGAACGGCGGCGCCTGCACGCGGTTGGCGACGAAGTCCTTGTCGTCCTTCGTGTAGCGCAGGCCGCCCCTGAGCTTGATGCCGCCGCCGACGTCGAGGTTGACGCTGCCGAAGGCGGCGTAGGCCTTGTTGTCCTGGTCCTGGTTGGCGTAGCCGTTCTGGACGTTGCCGCCGATCGAGCTGTAGTTGAAGCTGTCGATGTTGATCTGCTCGTCGAAGTAGTACAGCCCCGCCAGCCACGACAGCGCGCCCTTGCCCGTGCTCTCGAGGCGGAACTCCTGCGTCAGCTGGCGGTGCTTGGGCATGCCGTCGGCGCTCTCGGCGTCGAACGGAATGGTGCCGGGCCCGAAGTTGCCGGCGCCGAGGAAGACCGCGCCGAAGCCGCCGTCGATGTCGCCGCGCGAGAGCGCCTTCACGCGCTCGAGGCCGGTGATCGACGACAGCGCCATCGACCCCATGTCCCAGCGCACGCGCACGTTGCCGCCGCTGGCGCGCAGGTCCTGGAAGTTGACGCCGTCGTGCGAGACCTTGGTGACGTCGAAGCCGTCGACGAGGTCGTTGCTGCCCGCCCGGATGATGTTGGCGCGAAACACGCGCGCCGAACCGTCGAGCGTGCGCGCATGCGCGCTGGCGAGGATCGACAGGTTGCTGATCGGCGCCACCAGCAGCTGCACGCGCGCGGCGTTGTCGGAGTAGCCCTCGAACTCGCGCGTCGGGCCGGCCGCGAAGGTGTTGTCGACCCAGTCGTCGCGGTTCTGGCTCTGCAGCGAGACGCGCATCGCCACGCCCTGCGCGAACGGCACGTTGACCGCGCCCTCCAGGTTGACGGCGTTGTAGCGGCCGATGCCGGCAAGGCCGTAGCCCTCGAAGCGGTTGGTCGGCCGCGCCGACTCGAACTTGACGACGCCGGCCGGCGAGTTGCGGCCGAAGAGCGTGCCCTGCGGGCCGCGCAGCACCTCGATGCGCTCGAGGTCGAAGACCGGGAAGCCCTTGAGGATCGGGTTCTCCTGCACCACGTCGTCGAAGACGAGCGACACCGGCTGCGAGGCGTTGAGGTCGAAGTCGGTGTTGCCCAGGCCGCGGATGTAGAAGCGCGGGAAGGCGCGGCCGAACGACGACTCGATGTTCAGGCTCGGCACGCGCGCGGCAAGCTGGCGGATGTCCTGGCCGCCGGAGTTGAGGATCTCGAGCGTCTCGCCCGACAGCGCGCTCACCGAGCTCGGCACGTCGCGGATGTTTTCGAGCCGACGTTCGGCGGTGACGGTGATGGTCTGCAGGCGGCCGTCGCCGGCTCCTTCGGCGGCCGGCGCGGCGGTTTGCGCCGATGCCGTGCCGGCAGCGCCGAAGGCGCCCAACACGCTGAGGACGGCGACGGCGAGACGATGGTGCGCGAAGCGCGGCGGGTGGGCTCCTGGCATGGTCACTCCTGGGTGTCGTTTGTGTGTGGGCTGTGCTGCAATCGGCGTGCCGCGCCGCTCGTCCCCGAACGCCGCCATCGAACCGACCGCGGCGCCATCATCGAACCAAGCCCCTCAACCGACGATGAAATCCCCGCGCCCACCCCTGCGATTGATGCCCTCTCGCAACACCCGGCCATGCTGAGCGCCGAGCAGCGGCAGTGCTGGCACGACGAAGGCTGCCTCGTGCTGCCCGGCTTCAAGCCGGCACACGAAGTGGCGGCGCTGCGCGAGCGTGCGCTGGCGCTCGTCGATGCGTTCGAGCCGAAAGCACATGGACCGAACGGGCCGAATGGGCCGGAGCCGAATGAGCCGCCGGCCGTCTTCTCGACGCGCGATCGCGCCCGCCTCGCCGACGCCGCGCTCATCGCCTCGGCCACCGAGGTGCACTGCTTCTTCGAGGAGGAGGCGGTGGACGGCGACGGCCGCCTGCTCGTCGACCGCCGCCGCGCCATCAACAAGATCGGCCATGCGCTGCACGACCGCGACCCGGTGTTCGAACGCTTCTCGCGCGATGCGCGCCTGGACGGGCTCGTGCGCGAGCTCGGCGTCGCCGCGCCGCAGCTGTGGCAGTCGATGCTGATCTTCAAGCAGCCGCGCATCGGCGGCGAGGTCACCTGGCACCAGGACGCGAGCTTCCTCGCCACCGAGCCCGAGAGCGTGCTCGGCCTGTGGTTCGCGCTCGAGGAGGCGACCGTGGACAACGGCTGCCTGTGGATCGAGCCGGGTGGCCACCGCGGGCCGCTGCGCGAGCGCTTCGTGCGGGACGAGCAAGTCAACGAGTGCGAGAGCGGCGTGCGCCTGCGCATGCAGCCGCTCGACGCCACGCCCTGGCCGGGCGCCGAACGCGCCCGCCCGCTGCCGGTGCCGGCCGGCACGCTGGTGGTGCTGCACGGGCTGCTGCCGCACTACAGCGCGCCGAACCGCTCGGCCGTCTCGCGCATGGCCTACACGCTGCACGTCACGGACGGACGCGCGCGCTACTCGCCACACAATTGGCTGCAGCGCGGGCCGGCGATGCCGGTGCGAGGGTTCGAGTGACTGACGTGAACGAAGGTCAGCGCGCCGGCATGCGCCGCGTCGCCAGCCAGATGCTCGGCAGGATCAGTGCCGCACCGACGCCGTGGTACCAGCGCGGCACTTCGCCCAGCACCCACCACGCCCCGAGCGCGCCGTACACCGGCGCCAGGTACTGCATCAGCGCCGTGCGCGCCGCACCGAGCTCGCGCTGCAGCAGCGAGTAGGCACCGTAGCTCAGCACGCCGGGCAGCACGGCGCTCAGGCCGACGAGGAAGAGGCCCTGCGTGGTGAGCGGCAATGGCGGGGCCGTGGCCCACTCCCACAGCGTGGCCGGCGCGAGCACGATCAAGCCGCCGCCGATGATCGCGGCCAGCCGCTCGCCCGGGCCGAGCGCCGAGGGCCAGTGCTTGAGCAGCACCGAGTAAGCGGTCCAGGCGACCGTGGCCGCCACGATCCAACCGTCGCCGGGCGCCATGCGCAGGCCGAGCAGGTTGTGGATGTCGCCGCGCGCGATGACGAAGAGCACGCCCACCAGGGCCGAGCCCACGGCCGCCCACTGCCAGCCGCCCATGCGCTCGTGCAGCACCTTCACGCCGGCGATGGCAATGGCCACCGGCGCCGCCGCATAGATGAGCGCGATGTTGGCCGCGCTCGTGCTGTGCGCGCCGATGTAGACCCAGGCGCCGCAGATCCACATGCCGAGCGCACCGAGCACGAGCAGGTGCAGCCACTCGCGTCGCACGGCCGCGAGGTTGGCCCGCAGCCCCGCGCCGACGAAAGGCAGCAGCAGCGCGAAGGCCAGCGCCCAGCGGCCGAAGGCGAGCGCATGCGGGTGGATCACGTCGTTGGCCAGGCGCGCGATGAGGTAGTTCGACGACCACAGCGCCGGCACCACAAAGAGCAGCACCTGCGCCCACCAGGGGTGGTGCGCCTTGCCCGCCGCGGAGGAGCCAGACACGGATGCGGATGGGGAGGCGGATGCGGGAGCGGAGACAGGAGCGACCCTGGGCCCGGCTGCCGAAGCCGGCCGCGGTTCGCTCAAAGCCAGTCTGCCATGCGCTCGCCCATGCGCACGTCAGCGCCGGCGCCCCAGGCGATGTTCCAGGCCAGCCGCTTCTGGGGAAAGAGCAGCACGACGGTGGAGCCGAGCTGGAAGCGGCCCATCTCGTCGCCCTGCGCGAGGCGGACCTCCTGGCCCTCGTAGGTCCACTCGCGCACGCGCGTCGGCCTCTGCCCATTGACCACGCCGTGCCAGGTGGTGGCCATGCTGCCCACGATGGTGGCGCCGACCAGCACCAGCACCCAAGGGCCGCGCTCGCCCTCGAAGACGCAGACGACGCGCTCGTTGCGCGCGAAGAGCCCCGGCACGCCCCGCGCCGTGACCGGGTTCACCGAGAACAGCGCCCCCGGCACGTGCTTCATGCCGAGCAGCTTGCCGGCGCAGGGCATGTGGATGCGGTGATAGTCCTTCGGCGCCAGGTAGAGCGTCGCGAAATGCCCGCCGTGGAAATGCGCCGCCAGCGCAGTGTCGCCGCCGAGCAGGGCCACGGTGCTGTAGTGGTGCCCCTTGGCCTGGAAGATCTGGTCGCCTTCGATGGCCCCGAACTGGCTGATGGCGCCGTCCACCGGGCACACGAGGTCGGCACCCTTGGTCAGCGGGCGTGCGCCGCTGGCCAGCGGCCGCGTGAAGAATTCGTTGAAGGTGCGGTAGGCGGCCGGATCCTGCGGCACCGCCTCGAGCATGTTGACGCCGTAGTGGCGGATGAACCAGCGGATCACCGCCGTCGTCGCGGCCCCGCCCTCGGCCGCGGCGAGCCGGCCCAGGGCTTGCGTCAGCGCCTGCTTGGGCAGCGCGTACTGCGTCGCGATCTTCAGCTTGTCGAGCAGCCAGCCGGCCGGCCGCAGCTGGCTCTCGTCGTGCGCGGCGGCCATGCTCATCGCATCGGCGCGAGTTCGCGCAGGGCCCGCACCACGCCCTGGCCCATGGCGGCGCCGAAGCGCTTGGCCAGGCGCTCGGCGACGTTCTCGCGCGGCGTGTAGTCGACGATCTCCTCGGCCTTCACGACCTCGCGCGCCACGTGGTCGAGGTTGCCCAGGCCGTCGGCGAGGCCGAGCCGCACCGCCTCCTCGCCGTTCCAGAAGAGGCCCGAGAAGAGCTCGGGCGTGTCCTTGAGACGCGCGCCGCGGCCGGCCTTGACGACGTCGATGAACTGGCGGTGGATCTGTTCGATCATGGTCTTCAGGTAGGCGCGTTGCTTGTCCGACAGCGGACTGAACGGGTCGAGGATGCCCTTGTTCTCGCCCGCGGTGATGAGGCGGCGCTCGATGCCGAGCTTGTCCATCGCGCCGGTGAAGCCGAAGCCGTCCATCAGCACGCCGATGCTGCCCACGAGGCTGGCCTTGTCGACGTAGATGCGGTCGGCGGCGGCGGCCACGTAGTAGGCGCCGCTGGCGCAGACCTCGTCGACGACGGCGTAGACCTTCTTGTCGTGCTTGGCCTTCAGGCGGCGGATCTCGTCGTTGAGGATGCCCGACTGCACCGGGCTGCCACCCGGCGAGTTGATGCGGATCACCACCGCCACCGCGGCCGGGTCCTGGAAGGCAAGCTTCAGCGCGCCGAGCAGCAGCTCGGCGCTGGCCTCGGTGTCGGGGGCGATCTCGCCGCGCAGCTCGATCAACGCCGTGTGCGGCGCGCCCGTATGCATCGAGCCGGCCGTGCGCGCGAACAGCGCCCAGGCGAGGGCCAGCGCGAGGCCGAACCAGCAGGCGCGGAAGAAGTTGCGCCAGCGCCGCTCGCTGCGCTGGTGCAGCACAAGGCCGCCGGCCAGCTTCTCGAGCGTGGACTCGATGCGCGAGAGGCTGGCGGCGGGCGCCGCCGCCGGTGCCTGCGCGGCAACGGGCGGTGCCGGCGGCGTATCGGGCGTTGCCTGCGGCACATCGGGTGGCGCCTGCGGCACATCGGGCGACGCCTGCGGCACATCGGGCGTTGCCTGCGGCCTCGGCTGGTTGAGCGAGCTGTCGTCGTCGTTGTTCATGTTGTCGGAGGCTCGGTCGGCAGCGTCGGCGACGTCGGAGGGGCATCGCCGTCGTGAACGGCGTGAACGGCGTGAACGGCGCGCTCGGCGTCCGGCGCGGGAGCCGGCGCGGCCGCTTCGTCGAAGCGCACCGGCGCGATGTCGCGGGAAGGATACCAATACACCTGGCCGTCGCGTTCGGCCACGCGCAGCGCCGTCAGCTTGCCGCGGCCGCAGGGGCCGCCGACGCAGCGCCCGTCGGCCGGCTCGTAGGCGGCGCCGTGGATGGAGCAGAGGATCCAGCGCTTGTCGATGTCGAGGAACTCGCCTTCCTGCCAGTCCATCTCGGTGGGCACGTGCACGCAGCGGTTGAGGTAGGCGACGGGCCGGCCGTCGAAGCGCAGCGCGAAGGCGCGCGCCGGGCGGCCCCACAGCATCACGTCCCACACGAAGGCGCGGCCGCGCTCGACGAGCTCGGCGGCGTCGCACAGCCGCTCCTCGGCCGGCGGGCCCTCGGTCACCGTGATGGGCAGCCCGGCGGGCAGATCAGGCATGCCGGACCAGCCAGTCGTGCAACTCGCGCGTGCTGTGCAGCACCGCCAGCGGCTCGAATTCGGTGAACGACTCGAACTCGTGCGCGCCGAAGCTGACGCCGACGCGCGCCACGCCGGCATTGCGTGCCATCTGCAGGTCGTGCGTGGTGTCGCCGACCATCAGCGTGCGTTCGGGCTCGGTGCCGAACTCGCGCATGAGCTCCAGCAGCATCTGCGGGTGCGGCTTGGAGGCGGTTTCGTCGGCCGTGCGCGAACCGTCGAAGAGGCCCTGCAGCTGCGAGGTCGCGAGCGCCTCGTCCAGGCCGCGCCGGCTCTTGCCGGTGGCCACCGTGACCCAGTGGTTGCGCGCCTTCAGCTCGCGCAGCATGGCCAGCGTGCCCTCGAACAGCACGAGCTCGTGCTGGCGCGCGAAGTAGTGCCGGCGGTAGCTGTGGCCGAGCTCGGGGTAGCGCTCGGGCGCGAGGCCCGGCGCCGCGTGGCGCAGGGCGTCGTTGAGGCCGAGGCCGATGACGTAGGCCGCATCGGTGTCGCTCGGCACGGCCACGCCGAGCTCGCGGCAGGCGTCCTGGATGCAGCGGGTGATGAGGCCGGTGCTGTCGAAGAGCGTGCCGTCCCAGTCGAAGGCGATGAGGTCGAAGCGGCGGGGACGGGCCATGAACGGAGCGGAAGAGCTTCAGCGGAGCGCGGCGAGCAGTGTCTCGCACTCCGCGGGCAGCGGCGCCTCGAGGGTGATGCGCGCACCGGTGGCAGGGTGATCGAATCCCAGTTCGCGGGCGTGCAGGAACATGCGCGTGAAGCGCAGGCCGCCGGCGTCGCGCGCCAGGGCTTTGTTGGCCGCGAAGTCGCCGTACTTCGGGTCGCCAACGATGGCGTGGCCGGCGTGCGCGAGGTGCACGCGGATCTGGTGCGTCCGCCCGGTCTTCAGCTTCACGTCCAGCAGCGCGGCCTGCGTGAACTGGCGCCGCACCTTGACGAGCGTGATCGAACGCCGCGCTTGCCCGGCGCGCGCTGGCTGGCCCGCCTGCAATGCCTGCCCGGCCTGCCGGCCCCCCGATGCGACCACGCGCACATGGCGCTCGCCCTCGGCGTCGGTCGTCTTCAGGAGCGGCTGGTCGATCACCTTCAGCGCTTTCGGCCACTCGCCCCAGACGAGCGCCGCGTAGACCTTGTGCGTGTCGCGTGCGCGGAACTGGTCCTGCAGCGCCGTGAGCGCGCTGCGCTTCTTGGCCAGCAGCAGCAGGCCCGAGGTCTCCTTGTCCAGCCGGTGCACGAGCTCGAGAAAGCGCTGGCCGGGGCGGGCCTTGCGCAACTGCTCGATGACGCCGGAGCTGACGCCGCTGCCGCCATGCACGGCCACGCCGGCCGGCTTGTCGATGGCGAGAAGGTGCTCGTCCTCGAAGAGGATCGGGAACTCCCGCGCCGGCACGGCGGCGGCCGCGGTTTCGTCGCGCTTCGGCTCGCGCACCGGCGGCACGCGCACGAGGTCGCCCTCGGCGACGCGGGTGTCGGCGGCGGCGCGGCCGCTGTTGATGCGCACCTCGCCCGAGCGGATGACGCGGTAGACATGCGTCTTGGGCACGCCCTTGAGCAGGCGCAGCAGGTAGTTGTCGAGCCGCTGCCCTGCCGAATCGGCGTCGACCGTGAGCAGGCGCACGCTTCTCGCCTGCGCGGCCGGTGCCCGAGGTGGCACCGCAGCTCCGGCGCCGGGATCTTTGCCCGCTATACTGCGCCGCTCCAAGATTGCGCCACGTTTGCACTGTATGTGCTTGATTTTTCGGAGTTTAAGCGGGGTGCGGCGGGTGTGATCATGGAGTGCTGCGGCGAACTTCGGGGCCCGAGATCCGGGATCAGGAGGCGACGCCAGCGGCAAACACAGGTGATGCAACACCGTCGGGCTCGAGCGGGCCGTGGTCGCCACAGCGACTCGGACGCGCAGGCCCCCGGTGGCAGAGATTCGGAACCACAGAACCGCCGCCTCGCCGTCGCGCCCAGCTGAATGGGCAGACCCGAGGACACGAAAGATTCAAGGGGCACGATGCGCCGGGGTTCACTCCCCGCGCACTTCGGGCCCCTGCGACCGGCAGGCCAGCGCGCCACCATGTCCCCCTGCTCCACCCTTGGCACCCGGCCCCGGCAGACCCCTGCCGGCGTGGTCGCTGCTTGGCCCTGCACGCGCAGCAAACCGCGTGTGGCGCCCGAGGGCACAGCGGAAGGGCCGGCAGCACGCACCCACCTCACCGGCTCGCACGCGCCAACGCTGCGCACCTGACGCCCGCCCCGGCGGGAGTCGACCAGCGCAGTCCAGGGCATTTCGCGCTCACGGTTCTCCCGCCGCTTCTCGTGCATCGAGGAAGGCGCCCACCGGCTGCGACCGGGCGGGCGTGATGGTCCCGTGCGCAGGGCCTGAGACACCCGCGCATGGGCACGCTTGGAGTGCACATGAAGAGAATGCTCATCAACGCCACGCAGCCCGAAGAGCGGCGCCTGGCGATCGTCGACGGCCAGAAGCTGCTCGACTTTGAGACCGAGATCGAGGGGCGCGAGCAGCGCAAGGGCAACATCTACAAGGCGGTGATCACCCGCGTGGAGCCCAGCCTCGAGGCCTGCTTCGTCGACTACGGCGAAGACCGGCACGGCTTCCTGCCGTTCAAGGAGATCTCCAAGAACTACTTCCGCGAGGGCGTGAGCGCCCGCGACGCGCGCATCCAGGACGCCGTGAAGGAAGGCGACAACCTGCTCGTGCAGGTCGAGAAGGAGGAGCGCGGCAACAAGGGCGCGGCGCTGACCACCTTCGTCAGCCTCGCCGGCCGCTATCTCGTGCTGATGCCCAACAACCCGCGTGGCGGCGGCGTCAGCCGTCGCATCGAGGGCGAGGACCGCGAGGAGCTGAAGGACAACCTCGAGCAGCTCGAGTACCCCAAGGGCATGAGCCTCATTGCGCGCACGGCCGGCATCGGCCGCAGCGCCGCCGAGCTGCAGTGGGACCTGAACTACATGCTCAAGCTGTGGAGCGCCATCGAAGGCGCTTCGCAGGCGGGCAAGGGCGCGTTCCTGATCTACCAGGAGAGCAGCCTCGTCATCCGCGCCATCCGCGACTACTTCACCGCGGACATCGGCGAGATCCTGATCGACACCGACGACATCTTCGACCAGGCGCACCAGTTCATGAACCACGTGATGCCGGAGACGGCCAATCGCGTGAAGCGCTACAAGGACGACGCGCCGCTGTTCAGCCGCTTCCAGATCGAGCACCAGATCGAGACGGCGTTCAGCCGCACCGTCAACCTGCCCGCCGGTGGTGCCATCGTCATCGACCACACTGAGGCGCTGGTCTCGGTGGACGTCAACTCGGCCCGCGCCACTCGCGGCACCGATATCGAGGAGACGGCCACCCGCACCAACCTCGAAGCCGCCGACGAGATCGCGCGCCAGATGCGCCTGCGCGACCTCGGCGGCCTCATCGTCGTCGACTTCATCGACATGGAGGAGAGCAAGAACCGCCGCGAGGTGGAACAGCGCCTTCGTGACGCGCTGCGCTTCGACCGCGCGCGCGTGCAGTTCTCCTCCATCAGCAAGTTCGGCCTGCTCGAGCTCAGCCGCCAGCGCCTGCGCCCGGCGCTCAGCGAGGGCAGCCACATCACGTGCCCGCGCTGCAACGGCACCGGCCACATCCGCGACACCGAAAGCTCCGCGCTGCAGATCCTGCGCATGGTGCAGGAGGAGTCGATGAAGGACAACACCGCCGCCGTGCACGTGCAGGTGCCGGTGGAGGTGACGAGCTTCCTGCTCAACGAGAAGCGCGCCGAGATCAGCAAGATCGAGTTGAAGCAGCGCGTCACCGTGCTGCTGGTGCCCAACAAGCACCTCGAGACGCCGAACTACAAGCTCGAGCGCCTGCGCCACGACGACCCGCGCCTGGAGAGCTTCCGCGCCAGCTACACGATGGTCGAGGAGCCCGACGACGAGGTCGGCATCACGCGGCGCGAGAAGGCCAAGGCCAAGCAGGAGCCGGTGATCAAAGGCGTGCTGCCCGACCAGCCGGCGCCGCCCGCGCCGCCGCCGCCGGCGCCTCTGCCGGCGAAGGCACCGGCCCCGGTGGCCGCGGCGCCCGCGCGTGTGGCGCCGCCGCCGGCACCGGTGGTCGTCGCACCCGCGCCGGCGCCTGCCGGCAGCGGCTTCTTCGGCTGGGTCAAGAAGCTCTTCGGCGGCACGCCTGCCGAATCGGCGCCCGCGATCCACGTGCCCGCGGGCAAGCCGGCCGCGGCGCTGCCTGCGGCCGATGCCGCCAGGGCCGATGGGCGCCGTGGTGAGCGCAGCAGTGAGCGCGGCGGCGAGCGTGGCGAGCGCGGCGCAAGAGGCGAGCGCGGTGGACGCGGCGGTGAGCGTGGCGGCGAGCGCGGTGGCCGTGGCGGCCGCGACCGTGGTGGGCGTGACAGCCGTGAAGCTCGTGAGGGCCGGGAAGGTCGCGAAACGCGCGAGGGACGCGAGGGTCGTGAGGGCCGCGAAGGCCGCGACACCCGGCCGCCCCGCCGCGATGCGCCCGAAGGCGCCGCCGGCAGCACGAGCCCGGGCGCGCGCGAGGAGCGCGCCGAACGTGGAAGTGAGCGCGGAAGTGAGCGTGGAGCTGAGCGCGCCGATCGCGGCCCGCGCGGCGGTGATGCGCCACGCGGTGCACGCCCCGAGCGCGCGCCGCAACCTGCCGTCACACCCGGCGTCAACGGCGAGGGCGACTTCGTCGACACCATCCCCGTCGGCGAGGGCAGCGAGGGCGACCGCGAAGGCCGTCGCCGCCGTCGTCGCGGCGGCCGCGGCCGCGGTGAAGGCCGGGACGAAGCGGGCGCGCAGGGCATCGCCTCGAGTGGCGCCGATGCGCCGCCGGCTGGCGAGCGCGACCTCTCTGCCGACGGTGCGCCGACCGGCGCCGCAGCAGGCGATCGCGATGCTTCGGCCCCGATGAGCGCGCGCAGCGAGCGCGGCGAAGGCGAGCTCGGTGCGCGCACCGAACGTCCCGAAGGCGATGAGCGGGGTGGCGATCGCGATGGCCGCCGCCGCCGTGGCGGCCGCGGCCGGCGCGACTTCGCCGAGGGTGGCGCACAAGGGCAACTCGACATGGGCGGCGACGGCACGCAGGCCCCCGCGGCCGGCGCCGAAGGCGCTGCGCCTTCGTTCGCTGCCTCGCCCGTCGTGCCTGTCGCGCCCGTCGCGCCCCTCGTTGCCGAGCGCGCCGCCGAGCCGCCGCGAGCCGCCGAGCCGATCCGCATCGAACCCTACGAGTTGCCGGCTGCGGACCTGCAGGCCGTGGCCGTCGCCGCCGGCCTCGAGTGGGTGGGCAGCGACGCCGGGAAGGTGGCCGCCGTCCAGGCGGCGATGGCCGCCGAGCCCAGGCCCGTGCACGTGCCGCGCGAGCCGAAGCCGCCCGTCGTCATCGACGAAGGACCGCTCGTGCTCGTGGAGACGCGCAAGGACCTCTCGCAGGTCAGGCTGCCTTTCGAATCGTCGAACTGAGCCTCGGCGGCGGGCGCCGCTTCCAGCGCCCGCTGCAGCGCCCGCGTGCGATTGGCCAGCGCAGCCTGGCCGGTGCGCTCGCACACGGCCCGCATCGCCGCATCGGCCCCCGCCAATCGCAGCGCCGCGATCGAGTCGAATCCGGCGGCCTCCAGCCGGCTCAGCAGGCGTGGGCCGAGCTGGGGCCAGCCCAGCAGTTGCGCGCGCTCGAACGAGCTGAAGGCCACGACGGCGCGCCTCCTCTTCAGAACGGCAGCACGCGTGCGTTCGGTGCGCGGCCCTCGATGATGCGGAACTCGGCGCGCGCGAAGTCGGCCTCGAGCACGAGGGTCGCTTCGCCGTGGCGCCATTGCATGGCCAGCATCTGGTCGCCCGTGGGCAGCAACGTGAAGACGCCGCCGAAGGCGACATGGGTGTTGCGCAGGCGGATGAGCTCGATCAGCGAGCGCACCACCGGCCGGGCGAGGGCCGCGTCGATCTCTTCGCGGCTGTAGTAGTGCCGGTTGATGTCGCGGCCGACACCGGTGCGCGCCAGCAGGTCCATGTCGTTCTCGCCGGCCAGCAGCCCCACGTAGTAGACCTGCGGGATGCCGGGCATGAAGAACTGAACGGCGCGCGCCATCAGCAGCTTGTTGTCGTCGCGCCCGAGTGCGTCGTAGAAGGTGCAGTTGACCTGGTAGAGGTCGAGGTTGCTCGCCGCCGCGCCGGTGGCGCGCCGGCTCTGGCCGCCACTGGCCGCGTGGATGTGCTCGACGAGCGCATCGAGCTCCTGCGCGGGCACGAGACCCGGCAGGCCCTCGCGGTCGGCGGCGTCGGCGCCGATGTCGATGATGCCGATGCCGTCGTGCGTGTCGAGCACGGTGAGCGCGTTGTCCGGCCGCTCGCCGATCCATGCCTTCAGCGGGCGCGCGGTCTCGAAGCGGAACGCGTGCAGCACGAGCGGCGGCAGCGCGAAGTCGTACACCCAGTCCACGCGCCGCGCGATCTCGATCTGGCGACGGTAGTGCGAGTGGATCTCGACCAGCACCTCCATGCCCAGCGCCTCGGCCTCGGCGGCGAAGGCGGCGATGAAGTCCAGCGTCTGCGGCAGCATGAAGCAGCTGCTGCCCGGCTTCTTGATCGCATAGCCCACGGCGTCGAGCCGCACCATGCGGATGCCGTTCTCCGAGAGGCGATGCAGGATGCCGCTCAGGTAGGCGCGGCCGCTGGGGTGCTCGACGTCGATGTCGGCCTGCTGCGGCGTGAAGGTCGTCCACAGGATGCGGCGTTCGCCGTTGGCGAGCGTGCTCACCGTGAACGGCAGGCCGGGGCGCGGGCGATAGAGGGTCAGCAGGTCGGCCGCGCTCGCGCCCTTGGGGAACACGGCGTCGTAGGTGAGGAAGAGCCCGGACCAGGGCGAGGCGCTGCCGCGCTCGGAGAAGTCGCGGAACTGCGGCGAGCCCGTGGAGACATGGTTGACGATGACGTCGGCCATGACCTCGGTCTCCGAGGCCAGCCGCTTCACCGCCGCCCAGTCGCCCAGGCGCGGGTCGACCTGGGTATGGTCGATGGGGTCGAAGCCCGCGTCGGCGCCGTCGATGGGGTTGAAGAACGGCAGCAGGTGCACGCCGCCGAAGAGGCCGTCGAGCGGGCCGGCGAGCAGCCGGCGCAGGTCGTCGATGCCGCCGCCGCCCAGGCGGTCAACATAGGTGATGAGCTGGACCTGGTTCTTCATGCGACGGCGGCCTTCGTCGCGCGCACCTCGGTCTGCACGAAGAGCACGGCCACCGCCGCGCAGGCCAGCAACGCGCCGGCCAAACGGATGACGTTGTCGGGCTGGCCGCCGAGCAGGCTTTGGTAGATGAGCGGCAGCGTCACCATCTGGATCAGCATCGGGATGACGATGAACATGTTGAAGATGCCCATGTACACGCCGGCGCGCTCGGGCGGGATGCTGCCGGCCAGCAGCACGTAGGGGTTGCCCATGATGCTGGCCCACGCCAGGCCCACGCCCAGCATCGGCACGAACAGCCAGGCCTTGTCCTGGATGGACGGGATGGCCCACATGCCGGCCGCCGCCGCGAGCAGGCAGGCCGCGTGCACGGCCTTCGGCCCGGCTCGCCGCACGAGCGGCACGAGCGCGAATGCGGCGATGAAGGCCACGAAGTTGTAGAAGCCGCCGATCTGGCCGTTGAGCAGGCTCGCGTCGCGAAAGCCCGCGCTCGTCGCGTCGCTGGTGCCGAACATCGTCTTGGCCAGCGCGGGCACGATGTAGATCCAGTAGCACATCATCCCGTACCACTGGAAGAGCTTCATCCACCACAGCCGCCGCATCGTGGGCGGCATTTCCCTGAGCGCGGCCCAGATGTCCTTGAACGTCGCCGCCACGCCGCTCGGGCGGGCGCGCAGCGCCGCCTTCTCACCCTCCGACTGCGGCAGCTCGGGCACCTTGCGCACGCTCCACCACACGGTGCCGAACGAGAGCACGGCACCGACGACGAAGGCGGCCAGCGTGACCTGCGGGATGTGGTTGTCGCCCACCGCGTCCTTGCCCATGCCCAGCCACACGAAGATGCTCGGCGCCAGATAGGCCAGCGTCTGCGCGAGGCCCGTGAAGGCGCTCTGCGTGAGGAAGCCGAGCGAGTGCTGCTCGCGCACGAGCCTGTCGCTGACGTAGGCGCGGTAGGGCTCCATCGTCACGTTGTTGGCCGCGTCGAGGATCCACAGCAGGCCGGCCGCGAACCACAGCGTCGGGCTGTAGGGCATGAACAGCAGGCCGAGGCTGCACAGGATGGCGCCGATGAGGAAGTAGGGCGTGCGCCGGCCCCAGCGGGACACCGTGCGGTCGCTCATCGCGCCGACGATGGGCTGCACGATGAGCCCGGTCATGGGGCCGGCCAGCCACAGCAGCGGCAGCCTCGATTCGTCGGCCCCGAGGTACTGGTAGATCGGGCTCATGTTGGCCTGCTGCAGGCCGAAGCTGAACTGGATTCCGAAGAACCCGACGTTCATGTTCACGATCTGCCAGAAGGACAGCGGCGTCTTGGGCATGGTGTTCGTGCGCGGCCGGCCGGGACCGGCGCGCGATTCGGGGGGAGCGGGCCGGCCAGGGCGGCGGCAGCCTGCGAAGGCACGAGGCGCCGGCGCGACAACATCGCTGCGGCGGCCCGCTTCGGCACGGGCTCAGAACGTGTACTTCAGCGACGCCCGCACGCTGCGTCCGTTGATCGAACGGGCAATGTACAGCGCGTTGTTGGTCAGGTTGCCCTGGCCCTCGGCCTCGGTGTAGCCGACCTTGTCGAAGAGGTTGTTCACGCCGAGCGAGAAGGTGGTGTTCGGCGCGAACTCGTAGTTCGCGAAGGCGTTGACGACGTAGTACGCCGGCAGCACCACCTGGTTGTCGTCCTGCGCATAGGACTTGGTCGTGCCGACGAGGGCGCCGCCGAACTCGAGCGCACCGAGGCTGTAGCTCGGCGTCACCTGGTAGACGAGGTCGGCCTGGCGACGCGGCGTCTTGCCCGTGTTGGCGCCCGATGTGATCTCGGCCTTGGTGAACGTGGCACCACCCTGCACGCGCAGGCTGCCGGAGCGCCAGGCGAGTTCGGCCTCGACGCCCTTGGAGTCGTACGAGTTGTCCTTGTACGTCTGCGTGGTCACCTCGAAGCCGGCGCCTTCCTTCGTCTTGGCGAAGAAGGCGGTGACGAAGGCGCTGAGCGCGCCGCGGCGCAGCTTCACGCCGCCCTCGAACTGCGTGACCTCGTTGCCCTGGTACTCCTCGATGCCGCGGGCCACGTTGTTGGCGCCGAGCACGCGGTCGGGCGACTTCCACGAGATGCCGCGGCTGGCCCGGCCGAAGGCCGCCATGTCCTTGCTGATCTCGTAGTTGGCGCCGAGCGAGTACGAACTGCCGTCGGTCGAGTAGTTGACGCGCGTGGCAACGGCGCGGTCCCACACGCCGGTGGTGCCCACGTCCTCCATGTAGTAGCCGCTGCCGCGCTGCTTGTCGTAGCGCAGGCTCGCGTCCACGATCAGCGCGCCCAGTTCCCAGGAGGCCGCCGCATACGGCGCGACGGCGGTGATGTCGTAGGCGAACGAGCGCACGCAGCAGCCGCCCCAGGTGAGCGTGCCCGGTGCGACCGGCAAGTTGGTCTGCGCGCCGGCGTTGTCGAGCAGCACGGCCCCCTCGCCCCGCAGCGAGATGTTGTAGCGGTTCCAGTACCAGGTCTGCGCGATCTTCTGCGTGCCGGAGAAGAGGCCACCGGTCAGCGCGAGCCTGGAGCCGGCGCCGAGGACGATCTCCTTCTGCAGGCGCAGGTCGTTGAACACGTTGCCCATGTCGTCGAGCGAGGTGTTGAAGATGTGCGCCGAGAACGCCGGCGTGGTGCCGGTGTACTGGTTCGCGCCGTTGGCCGGGTCGGTGGGTGCGGAACCCGCCGGGAACACGCCGATGAAGCGCCCGCCGATGTCGCTCTTGCGGAAGCGGTTGGTGAGGCTCCAGCCCTCGCCGAGCTTGAACTGGCCCTCGACGCCGAAGGAGCGGACCTGCACCGACAGGCCGTCGGCCGGGCTCGTGATCACGGCGTTGCCGTTGCGGTCGATCACCGGGTCCTGCGCGAAGTTCGAATTGATGAAGAACGCGGTGCGCGGGTCGACGCCGGGGATCTGCTCGATCGTGTTGCCGTTGAGGCGCACGGGCACGGGCAGGTAGGTCGGCGTCTTGTCGTCGAGTTGCTTGAACGTGAAGCGGACGTAGCCGGTGTCGAACTCCTTGAGCAGCGAGAGCTTGACCTGCCCGCCGTTCTCGGCCGTGACGTTGGTGGGCCGCACGCCTTCGCCGATGCGGTAGAAGCCGCCCACGTGCAGCCAGGTCTTGTTGCCGAGCGCGGTGCCGACGCCGTAGTCGACGCGCTGCTGGCGGTGGTCGAGGCCGACGCTCATGCCGATCGAGCCGCCGGGCGTCTTGCCGTTGCGCGAGATGAAGTTGACGATGGCGCCGGGCGAGTTGGTCGACAGCGTGGCCGCCGAGCCGCCGCGCAGCACGTCGATCGAGTCGAGGTTGTTGTCGGCGCGCAGGAACTGGTCGGCGGTGGCGAACGAGATGTCGCCGAAGAGCAGGATCGGCAGGCCGTCTTCCTGCAGCTGCACGTAGCGGCCGCCTCCGTCGGACATGGGCAGGCCGCGCACGCCGAGGTTGGCGTTGCCTTCGCCACCGGTGGACTCGGCACGCAGGCCGGGCACGGCACGCAGCACCTCCGTGGCGCTCGAGGCGACGAGGTTGCCGACCTGGTCGAGACCGACCGTCGACACCGAGACGCTCTGCTTCATCTTCGAGCGCAGCACCGTGCTGCCGGTGATGACGATGGTGTCGAGCTTCAGTCCGTCACCTGCCGCCGCCGCAGCGTCGGCGGCCGCGGGTGGCGTCTGGGCGTGGGCCTGCGTCGCGAGCACGAGCACCGCGGCCAGGGCCACCGGTCGCATCGCGGGCCGCGGTGTGAGCTTGTTCGAGAGGGGCATGGTGTCTCCTTGGGTTTTGTCGCCGGGCAGGACTCTCGGCATGCAGCGGTCAGGGCCCGCACCTTTCGTGCGGGCTGCGCGGGCTGCACGGGCCGATCGCATTTCAGCCTCTTTGCAATCGATTGCAAATGCGGGAAAACCTGGGTCACGCGCCAAGTGATCATCTCCTGAGGAGCGCCGTCTGCTGTTCGCTATGCAATCGAATGCATAGAACACCCCGTCGTCGGTCACCGGTGCGCTGGCGCGCGCCGCGGTGCGACGCAGAGCCAGGCGCGCTCAGCGGCCAGGCGTTTCGGTGGCCGCCGGTGCGCTCTCGCGCACCACGAGATGGACGGGCAAGGTGCGCGGAGCCACGCGCTCGCCGCGCAGCAGGCCGAGCATCGCGTCGACGATCTCGGCGCCGGCCAGGCCGACCGGCTGGTGCACCGTGGTGAGCGGCGGGTCGCTGTAGGTGGCCACGGGCATGTCGTCGTAGCCGACCACCGCCACGTCGGCGGGCACCCGGCGCTTGACGCTGCGCAACGCCTGCACGGCCTGCAGGGCGAGCAGGTCGCTGCAGGCGACCAACCCGTCGAAGCGCGTGCGGCCGGCCGCCAGCCGGTCGAGCGCCTCGCGTGCGGCCGAGATCTCGAAGGGCGCCGCCACCTCGAGCCGCGCATCGGGCTCGAGGCCGGCCTCGTGCAGCCCCTGCCAGTAGCCCTGGCGCCGCAGCCGCACCTCGGGCAGGCCGGCATCGCCCACGAAGGCGATGCGCCGACGCCCCTGCTGCAGCAGGTGGCGCGTGGCCTGCAGGCCGCCGCCGATGTTGTCGCCGCCGACGCTGCAGTAGAGCTGCTGCGCAAGCTGCCCGCCCCACACCACGAGCGGCACCTTGCGTGCCGCCAGTTCGTTGAGCTGGTCGTGGTGCCGCCACTGGCCGATGATGACGAGGCCCAGCGCCTTGCCCGAGTCGAACAGCTGCGCCGCACTGTCCAGCCGTTCGGCATCCACCCGCGACAGCAGCATGTCGTAGCCGCGATCGGTGAGCGCGTCGGCGATGCTGCCCACGATGGACAGGAAGAACGGGTCGGAGATGTGCTGCCGGGCCTTGCTGTCGTAGGGCACGACGACGGCGATGGTCTGGTTCTTGCGCAACCGCAGGTTCTGCGCACCCAGGTTGATGGCGTAGTTGAGCGAGCGGGCGAGCTGCTCGACGCGCTCGCGGGTCTGGGCATTGACGAGCGTGCTACCGTTCAGCGCCCGCGAGACGGTGGACACCGACACGCCGGCCAGGCGCGCGATGTCGGCCATCTGCAGGCGCTTGCGTTCGGACTCGCGCATGGATCCTGCGGCGCCGGCCCCTGCGATCAAGGCAGGCGCTCGAGCGCGCGCTGGTAGGTCGGGTCGTGCATCAGCGCGTCCCAGGTGATCGGCGGCGTGGCGGGCAGCAGCGCCTGGCGGCGCGCCTCGCTGTCCGGGTCGGGCGACCAGCGGCCGTCGGTGGCCGCGGCCGCGAGGCCTTCGAGCAGTTCGTCCACGGCCTCGCCGCCATCGACCGACTGGTTGCACAGCAGCACCAAGTCGCAGCCGGCCTGCAGCGCGAGCACGGCGGCTTCGGTGAAGGTCAACGCGGCGCCGTCGAGGTGGCGCGCACCTTCCATGCTGAGGTCGTCGCTGAACACGGCGCCGGTGAAGCCCATGCGCTCGCGCAGGATCTCCTTCAGCCAGCGCTCGGAGAAGCCGGCCGGCCGGTGGTCGACCTTGGCGTAGACGACGTGCGCCGGCATCACCGCGGTGAGCGTGGCGCTCAGCCACGCGTAGGGCGCGGCGTCGTCTTCGAGCAATGCCTTCAGGCTGCGCCGGTCCACCGGCACGGCCACGTGGCTGTCGGCCTTGACGAAGCCGTGGCCGGGAAAGTGCTTGCCGCAGTGCGCCATGCCGGCGCGCAGCATGCCGTGCGCGACGCTCTTGGCCAGCAGCGCGGCAACACGCGCGTCGCGATGGAAGGCGCGGTCGCCGATGACGGTGCTGCCGCCGTGGTCGAGGTCGAGCACGGGCGCGAAGGAGAGATCGACGCCGCAGGCGCGCAACTCGGCCGCGAGCACCTGGCCGAGCGCGCTGGCGGCGTCGGTGGCGGCCATCGCATCGCGCATCCACAACTCGCCGAGCACGCGCATCGCCGGCAGCGCCGTGAAGCCGTCGGTGCGGAAGCGCTGCACGCGGCCGCCTTCGTGGTCGACGCAGACGAGGCAGTCGGGCCGCAGCGACTTGATCTCGGCGGTGAGCTCGGTGAGCTGGCGCCGGCTCTCCCAGTTGCGCGCGAAGAGGATCAGGCCGCCGGTGAGCGGGTGCGCGAGCCGGCGGCGGTCGTCTGGCGTCAGCGCGAGGCCGGCGATGTCGAGCACTACCGGCGCGTGCGCATCGTGGTCAGGGTTCATATGCGGCCATCTCCTTCTGTTCCTTGCGTTCGACGACGACGAAGGCGGCAACGTAGTCCGTCTCGTCGCTGACGCTGACATGGGCGACGAGCGCCCGCTCGGCAAACCAGCCGGCGAGCGCGCCGGACAAGCGGATCACAGGCTTGCCGCTCGGCTCGTTGAGGATCTCGCAGGCCGACCAGCTCATGGGCATGCGGATGCCCAGGCCGATGGCCTTGGCGAACGCCTCCTTGGCCGAGAAGCGCGTGGCCAGGAAGCGCAGGCCGCGCGCCGGATGCCGGCCGCGGCGCGCGTGGAAGACCTGCAGCTCGGCCGGCCCGAGCACGCGCTCGGCGAAGCGGTCGCCGCGCCGCGCCAGCGTCTGCTCCATGCGGCGCAGGTCGCAGATGTCGGTGCCGATGCCGTAGATCACGGCGTGACCCGGGCGACCTTCGTGCGGCGCATGCGCGGTCTTCGCCCTGGCGACGGCCCGGTGGTTCAGGCCGGCGCCGCGGCGCGGCGGATGATGCGCTGGTAGTCGCGCACCGTCTCGGGCAGGCCAAGCTCCAGCGCATCGGCGATGAGCGCATGGCCGATCGAGACTTCGAGGACGGCGGGCACGGCACGCAGGAAGGGTGTGAGGTTGTCGCGGTTGAGGTCGTGCCCGGCGTTCACGCCGAGGCCGGCCGCGGCGGCGGCGCGCGCCGCCGCCGCGAAGCGCTCGAGCTGACGGGCCTGGTCGGGCGTGCCGTGCGCCGCCGCATACGGCTCGGTGTAGAGCTCGACGCGCGCGGCACCGACCTCGCGCGCCAGCGGCATCGCCGTCGGCTCGGCGTCCATGAAGAGGCTCACGCGCACGCCGAGCGCGCGGCATTCGTCGATGAGCGGGCGCAGGCGCGCAGTATCAGAGGCGCCCGCGGCGAGGTTCCAGCCGTGGTCGCTCGTGAACTGGCCCTCGCTGTCGGGCACGAAGGTCGCCTGATGGGGGCGCACGGCGCGGATGAAGTCCATCAGGTTGTGGAACGGGTTGCCCTCGATGTTGTATTCGGCCTGCGGCCACTGCTTCATCAGCGCGGCGAGCTCGTGCACATCGTGGGCGCGGATGTGGCGCTCGTCGGGGCGCGGGTGCACGGTGATGCCGTCGGCGCCCGCCTCCAGCGCGAGCGTCGCCGCGCGCACGACGCTCGGGATGCCGAGGTGGCGCGTGTTGCGCAGCAGCGCCACCTTGTTCACGTTGACCGAGAGGGCGGTGGTGCCGTGCCCGCGCCGGGCGCTGGTCTGGGCACTGTCCTGGGCAATGAGCGGGTTCATCGTTCGGGCGGCAGGGCCGCCAGCCGCTGCAACTGCAGGCCGACGCGGCGCGTGCGCAGTTGCGCGGTGCCGAGATGATAGTGAACGAGGTTGCGCAGGGGCGTGCGCAGTGCCGCCGCGTCGGCGGCGCACGCCTGGCGCAACGCGGCCGCGCTGCCGTGCAGCAGCGCAGCCTGCAGGGCCACCCAGGTGGTGCCGGGCGCCCCCCCGGGATCGGCCACGATGCCTGCCTCGGGCGAGAGCGTGTAGCGGCGCTCCGCGGCCAGGGGTTCGGCACTCGCGGTGACCACGTCGAGCTCGGGCAACCAGCCGAGTTCGCGCAGCAGCACGAGCTCGAAGGCGCGCAGCGCCACCGCCTCGGCGTCCGCGCCGGCAGCCGTTGCCGGCAGCGTCAGCTCGGCGAGCGTCTCGGCGTAGGCATCGAAGAGCGCCGGATGCGCGTCCTGGCGCGCCAGGCCCTTGAGCAGCAGTTCGTTGAGATAGAAGCCCGACATCAGCGCCGGCGCCGGCAGCGGTGCGCCGCCGCCCCACTCCACGGCGCGCAGGCTCTTGACCTCGCCCTGCTCGTCGGTGGCAGCGCGCGACAGCCACACGGTGAGCGGGTGGAAGGGCAGCAGCAGCGGTCGGAAGTTCGAGGTCGGCCGCTTGGCCCCTTTGGCGACGACGACCACGCGACCCTGGCTGCGCGTGAAGAGATCGACGATGAGGCTCGACTCGCTCCAGTCGTAGCTGTGCAGCACGAAGGCGGCGAGCGGCGGCGTGGCGCGGGCGGTGGCCATCGGCTCAGGAACTCGGCGCGCCGCGCAGGCCTGCCACCCTCACTCGTAGCCGTAGCTGCGCAGGTGCGCCTCGTCGTCGGCCCAGCCCGAGCGCACCTTGACCCAGAGTTCGAGGAAGACGCGCGCCTCGAGCAGCCGCTCGAGTTCCTGCCGGGCTTCGCTGCCGATGCGCTTGAGGCGCTCGCCGCCCTCGCCGATGACCATGCCCTTGTGCGCGTCGCGCTCGACGACGATGCTTGCGGCGATGCGCACGCGGCGCGGGCCGGCCACGGCAGGCGGCGCGGCACCGGCGTCGCCGCCGGGTCCGCTCGCGGCGCCCTCGCCGCTCTCGGCTCTCTCGGCGCTCTCGCCCCCTTCGCCGCCCTCCTCCTCGAACTTCTCGATCACGACCGTCGAGGTGTAAGGCAGTTCGTCGCCGGTGAGGCGGAAGAGCTTCTCGCGCACGAGCTCGCCGGCGAGGAACCGCTCGCTGCGGTCGGTGAGCACCTCGGCCTCGTACTGCCAAGGCTGCTCGGGCAGGTAGGGCCCGACGATCGCGAGCAGGCGTTCGACATCGGCCGCCTTGCGCGCCGACATCGGCACGAACTCGGCGAACGGGTGGCGCTCCTGCATCTGCCTGAGCCAGGGCAGCACCTCCTGCCGGCGCACGAGCGCATCGAGCTTGTTGGCGACGAGAATGACCGGCTTGCCCTGCATCGACGCATCCTGCAGCAGCGCCAGCACCTTGGCGTCGTCGAGCGTGAAGCGGCCCGCCTCGCACACGAAGAGCACCACGTCGATGTCGGCGAGCGTCGCCAGCACGGTGCGGTTGAGTGTGCGGTTGAGGGCCTTCTGCTGGCGTGTCTGGAAGCCCGGCGTGTCGACGAAGACGAACTGGCTCGGGCCCGCGGTGTGCACCCCGGTGATGCGGTGGCGCGTCGTCTGCGCCTTCTTCGAGGTGATGCTGATCTTCTGGCCGACGAGGGCGTTGAGCAGCGTGCTCTTGCCGACGTTGGGGCGGCCGACGATGGCGACGTGGCCGCAGCGTTGCGGCAGCGGCGGCGCGGCGGAGGCGGCGGAGGGCTCAGGCATGCCGGCGAAGGCGACATTGCGCCGCAGGCGCGGCAGGGCGGCAAGCAGTGGGCGTCACGACCTGAGCGGCCCGCCCGGACGGTCGTTCGCCTTCAGCAGCCCGAGCAGGCGGCGCGCCGCTTCCTGCTCGGCGGCACGGCGCGAGCGCCCCTCGCCGCGCTCGGCGAGCGCGAGCGTCGGCACGGAGCACTCGACCTCGAAGGTCTGCGCATGCTTCTCGCCGCGCGTGCCGGCAATGCGGTAGCTCGGCACGGGCAGGCGGCGCGCCTGCAGCCACTCCTGCAGCTCGGTCTTGGCGTCCTTGCTCCAGCTCTCGGCCTCGGTGGCCTGGATGACCTCGCCGAAGAGACGCTGCACGACGCCGAGCGCCGCCTCGTAGCCACGCTCGAGGAAGACGGCGCCGATCACCGCCTCGAGGGCGTCGGCCAGGATGGAGGCACGCTGCGCGCCGCCGCCGCGCGCCTCGCCCTCGGACAGGCGCAGTACCTCGGGCAGGCCGAGCGCCAGCGCGGCGCGGTGCAGGCTGTCCTCGCGCACGAGGTGCGCGCGGACGCGCGTGAGATCGCCTTCGTCGCTGTCGCCGAAGCGGTCGAAGAGCAGGCGCGAGACGGCCAGGCTGAGCACGGCGTCGCCGAGGAACTCGAGCCGCTCGTTGTGCCCGGCGCCGAAGCTGCGGTGCGTGAGCGCACGCTGCAGCAGCGCCTCGTTCTCGAACTGGTGGCCGAGCCGGCGCTGCAGGGCGAGCAGCGGCGGCAGCGTGTTCAGCGGTTGGTCAGGCATGAGTCCGATCGCAGCGGCGCGGCTGCCTTCATCGGGTTTGCACCTGCGAGCGCCCCTGGTACTTGATCAGCAGGAAGACGGGCCCGGCGATCGGCACTTCCTTGTCGTAGGCGAAGCTGATGACGACGCGGTCGTTCTCCTTGGTGATCGCCAGGTCCTTGCTGGTGATGGAGCTGATGGAGTACTCGATGTCGCGCTGGCGGTCGAAGGCCTGGCGCGCCTCGGCCACGGTGGCCGGGCTGCTGGCGGCGATCTTGGTGACGGCGCGCTGGATCGTCATGTACTCGTTGACCGTGGGCAGGGTGACGACCAGCAGGTAGCCGAAGAAGCCGATCACGATGGCCCAGAACATCAGGCCGAACAGCGTGATGCCGCGCTGGGGACGGCGCGGCGAGCGCAGGCCGGTCGGAGGGCTCGACGGTTGCTTCATGGCTCTCTTCATGGTTCTTGCGCGTGCCTCCACGTTGTTCTCCATGCCCCGCCGGACGACGGGCAGCTCGACGAACGCGCGCCTACTTGAAGGCGCCGATCCGACCCAGGTTGCCGAAGTTCATCCAGACGAAGAATGCCCTGCCCACGAGATTCTGGTCGGGAACGAAGCCCCAGAACCGTGAATCCATCGAATTGTCGCGGTTGTCGCCCATCACGAAGTAATGGCCAGGGGGCACCTTGCAGGTGACGCCGTCGGGCGCGTAGCGGCAGTTGTCGGCGTACGGGAAGCGCTTCGGGAAGGGCCCGTAGCCGCCCAGCCGCTTGGGGTCGACGCGGATCATGTGCTCGGTCTCGCCGAACTTCTCGGCGAACTGCGGCGCGTAGCTCAGGCTCTCGTCGTCGTAGTGCTCGCCCTTGGACACGGTGGGCACGGGCTGGCCGTTGATGCTGAGCTTCTGGTCGATGTAAGCGACCTCATCGCCGGGGATCGCCACCACGCGCTTGATGTAGTCGACCCAGGGCTCGGGCGGGTAGCGGAAGACGATGACGTCGCCGCGCTGCACCGGGTTGTTGTCGACGATCTTCTTGTTGATCACCGGCAGGCGGATGCCGTAGTGGTACTTGTTGACGAGGATGAGGTCGCCCACGGTGAGCGTCGGCACCATCGAGCCCGACGGGATCTTGAACGGCTCGAACAGGAACGAGCGCAGCAGGAAGACGATGAGGATCACCGGGAAGAGCCCGGCCGTCCAGTCGAGCCACCAGGGCTGCATCAAGAGCTTGTGCTTGGCCTCCTGCACGTCGCCGTCGACCTTTTCGATGCCGAGCTTGGCCAGCTCGGCGCGCCGGGTGGTGTCCTGCTGCTCGAGGTTGGCCGCCGCGGCCTGCCGCGCCGGCCGGAAGTGGAAGCGCTCGGCCAGCCAGTAGGCGAGCGTGACGATGGTCAGCACGAACAGCAGCAACGAGAAGTTGCCGGTCCATGCACCGACGAACCAGCCGCCGAGGTAGACGATCAGCGCGCCGTAGAGTGCGCCGGTGAGTGAACTCATCATGGGTGGTGGGTGCGCGGAAGGAGTCTTCGGGCGTGCCGGGCGAGCGGCGTGTTGTTCAGTCTTCGACCTGGAGGATGGCGAGGAACGCCTCCTGCGGCACCTCGACGGTACCGATCTGCTTCATCCGCTTCTTGCCGGCCTTCTGCTTCTCGAGCAGCTTCTTCTTGCGCGTGATGTCGCCTCCGTAGCATTTTGCCAGCACGTTCTTGCGCAGCGCCTTGACGTCTTCGCGGGCGATGATGTTCGCCCCGATGGAGGCCTGGATGGCGACGTCGTACATCTGGCGCGGGATCAGCTTGCGCATCTTGGCCGCCACCTCGCGGCCGCGGTGCTGGCTCTGGGCGCGGTGCACGATCATGGCCAGCGGGTCGACGCGGTCGCCGTTGATCATGATGTCGACCCTCACGACGTCGGCGGCGCGGTACTCCTTGAACTCGTAGTCCATGCTGGCGTAGCCGCGGCTGACGCTCTTCAGCTTGTCGAAGAAGTCGAGCACGATCTCGGCCAGCGGCAGCTCGTAGGTCAGGTGCACCTGCTTGCCGTGGTAGGCCATGTTCAGCTGCACGCCGCGCTTCTGGTTGGCCAGCGTCATGACGGGGCCGACGCTGTCCTGCGGCATGTACAGCTGCACGGTGACGATGGGCTCGCGGATCTCGCGGATGCGACCGAGGTCGGGCATCTTGCTCGGGTTCTCGACCTGCAGCACGGTGCCGTCGTTGAGCTCGACCTGGTAGACGACGCTCGGCGCCGTGGTGACGAGGTCCTGGTCGAACTCGCGCTCGAGCCGCTCCTGCACGATCTCCATGTGCAGCAGGCCCAGGAAGCCGCAGCGGAAGCCGAAACCGAGCGCCTGGCTCACTTCGGGCTCGTAGCGCAGGCTGCTGTCGTTGAGCTTGAGCTTCTCGAGCGCGTCGCGCAGCGAGTCGTACTCGCTCGCCTCGGTGGGGTAGAGGCCGGCAAAGACCTGCGGCTGGATCTCCTTGAAGCCGGGCAGCGCCTGCGTCGCCGGGCCGGCGTTGTTGGGCAGCTTCTTCTCGAGCGTGATGGTGTCGCCGACCTTGGCCGCCTGCAGCTCCTTGATGCCGGCGATGAGGAAGCCCACTTCGCCGGCCTTGAGCTCCTCGCGCGGCACCGATTTCGGCGTGAAGACGCCGATCTGCTCCAGCGGGAAGACGGCGTTGGCGGCCATCAGCCGGATGCGGTCGCCCTTCTTCAACACGCCGTCGACGACGCGCACCAGCATGACGACGCCGACATAGTTGTCGAACCAGCTGTCGATGATCATCGCCCGCGGCGGCCCCTCGGGGTTGCCGCGCGGCGCCGGCATGCGGTGGATCACCGCCTCGAGGATGTCGTCGATGCCCATGCCGGTCTTGGCCGAGCAGGGGATGGCGTGGCTGGCGTCGATGCCGATCACGTCCTCGATCTCGCGCTTGGCCTCCTCGGGGTCGGCCTGCGGCAGGTCCATCTTGTTCAGCACCGGCACCACCTCCACGCCGAGCTCGAGCGCGGTGTAGCAGTTGGCGACGGTCTGCGCCTCCACGCCCTGGCTGGCGTCCACCACGAGCAGCGCCCCCTCGCAGGCGGAGAGCGAGCGGCTCACCTCGTAGCTGAAGTCGACGTGCCCGGGGGTGTCGATGAGGTTGAGGTTGTAGACCTGGCCGTCGCGGGCGGTGTACTGCAGGGCCGCCGTCTGCGCCTTGATGGTGATGCCGCGCTCGCGCTCGATGTCCATCGAATCGAGCACCTGCTCTTCCATCTCGCGGTCGGAGAGGCCGCCGCAGCGCTGGATGAGGCGGTCGGCCAGCGTGCTCTTGCCGTGATCGATGTGGGCAATGATGGAAAAGTTGCGGATCAGGTTCATCGGGGCTCGGTGCGGCGGGTGTCGGCTCGTGCGGCTCGAGTCCGGCCTTGGATTTCAGCGCACGCAGGCGGCGCGCGGTGCTGGGTGCGGATGAACGCGGCCCATCGAAGCGTGAACGGCCGGCAGCGATGGATCAGTGGTGCTGAGGCGGGCCCGACGGGACGCGCAGAGGGGCGGCAGAGGGGAGCAAAAAAAAGGCGCGTCCAAGAGGGTGACGCGCCTTCCAACAGAACGTTTGGCAACTGCTTGTTGGGCGGCCATTCTATCCAAAAGGATCCGGCGGGAACCCGCGCCAGCACTACATTTCCGGCCGTTGCGGAGATCCGACAGGGCATTTCATCCACAGTTTATCCACAAGTCCTCGCAGCGCTTCCTGATCGTTTCGCTGGCTGCGGTTTGCGGTGCCGAAGCTGCCCAAAATCGCCCATTTGGGCCGAAATTCTAGCCGCGGCGGCCGCCAATCCCGACCAGCGCCGGAGTGAAGTGAACGGAAGCTAACTTCCGGTCAAGCTCAGGGCTGTGCCGGTCAGGTCCTCGGCGGCCTCCGATTCCACGATGCAGAAAGACCCGGCGCCTGGGTCAACATGCTGCCGGGTCCTTTGGAAGCCCCCGATGCCGGTCCAGGGGTGCTTGCCGGAGGCGGCCCGGCACCGGGCCGCCGGTGCCTCAGCGGTTCGGTCGGATCACGATGTAGTTGACCCATTCGCCGCGCCGCACGAGCACGCTCACTGCGCGCGAGCGCTCGACCTTGCTCACGATGCCGGCGAACTGCTTGCTGTCGGTCACCTCGGTGTTGTCCACCGAGAGGATGACGTCGCCCTCGCGCAGGCCGGCGCGCGCCGCCGGTCCCTCGACCGCGTCGACGCGCACGCCGCCGCGCACGCGCAGGTCGCGCTTCATCGTGTCGCTCAGGTCCGAGACGGTGAGGCCGAGCACGTTCTTGTTCGACTGCGGTGCGCTGCCCGGCTCGGCCGCCGCGGGGCGGCGTGCCGAGCGGTCGGGCTCGAACTCGGCCACGGTGACGGTGATGTCGCGCGCGTTGCCGCGGCGGAAGACCTGCAGCGAGCTGCGCGAGCCCGGCTTCGTGCCGCCGATGATGCGCGGCAGGTCGCCCGACTTGTCCACCGTGCGGCCGTCGACGCGCAGGATGATGTCGCCCGCCTCGACGCCGGCCTTGTCAGCGGGGCCGTCCTTCTCGACGCTCTGCACGAGCGCGCCGCGCGGCTGGCCGAGGCCGATGGACTCGGCCACTTCCTTGGTCACCGGCGCGATCTGCACGCCGATGCGGCCGCGGATGACGCGCCCGTTCGTGCGCAGCTGATCGGCCACGCGCATCGCCTCGTCGATGGGGATCGCGAAGCTGATGCCCATGAAGCCGCCGCTGCGGCTGTAGATCTGCGAGTTGATGCCGACCACCTCGCCGCGCAGGTTGAGCAGCGGCCCGCCCGAGTTGCCCGGGTTGATGGCAACGTCGGTCTGGATGTAGGGCAGGTACTCGCCCGTGTCGCGCTGCTTGGCGCTGACGATGCCCGCGGTGACGGTGTTGTCCAGGCCGAAGGGGGAGCCGATGGCCATCACCCATTCGCCCACGCGCAGCCGGTTCACGTCGCCGATGCGCACGGCGGGCAAGCCGGTGGCCTCGACCTTGATCACCGCGACGTCCGTGCGGCGATCGGGGGTGCCGACGACCTTGGCCTTCAGCTCGCGCTTGTCGGTGAAGGTGACGATGACCTCGTCGGCTCCGTCGACCACGTGCGCATTGGTCATGATGTAGCCGTCGGACGAGAGCACGAAGCCCGAGCCCACCCCTCGCTGCTGGGGCGCGGGCTCCTCCTCGCCGCGCGGGGCACCGCGCCGCGGGTCGGGCCGGCCGGGCAGCGGGATGCCGAAGCGTCGGAAGAACTCCTCGACGCTGGGGTCGCCCTCCGGGCCGGCCGCGCGGGCGCGCTCCGTGGTGCGGATGTTCACCACCATCGGGCTCAGGCGCTCGGCGAGGTCGGCGAAGTCCGGCAGCTGCACGCCCTGCGCGCGCGCCGGCGGCGGCACGGCCGCGCTGAGCGCGACAGCCGCACCAGCGGCGGCCAGCGCCAGCGCCAAGCTGGCGAAGACGCGCCTCGTCGGCCGGCGCGATGAAGGCGGAACAGCTGCAAGCGAGGTCGGTGGGTTCATGAGGTGGTACCGCAACGGAGGAAGGAAGTGTGAAACGAGAGCGCGGGCGGACGACGGCCACATCGTGCGCAGGCGCCGAAACGCCGACAGCGGCGTGCGGTTCCGCACGCTCATCGCCGCCGCTCGAGAGCCTCGGCGAACTGCTTCAGCGCTGCGGGCGGCACGTCGCCGACCATCGTGAGCCAATGCTCGCCGACGCGGCGCATGGCCGTGTTGGTCGCCCCCAGCTTGGCCTGCATCTCGGAGCGATGCCGCTCGGCGTTGAACGGCTCCAGGAAGACCGAGACATGCGTCAGCCCGTCGGAGAAGACCACCTGCAGCATCGACGGTTCGGCCGCGCCGGCATCGAGGCCAAGCATCACGCAACCGGCGAGCGCGAATCCCGGCACCGGGCGGGCGAGCACCCAGCCCTCGCTCGCGAGTGTGGTACGCCGCTGCTGCGGCCGCACGATGCGCAGGCCCGCGTCCTGACGCATCGCCTGCAGCACGCTCTCGGGCTGCGGCTTGACGCCCAGCTCGACGGCGCTGAAGGCCGAGCTTTCGACCAGGCTGCCGTCGGCCGCGATGACATCGGCACGCAGCATCAACCCGGTGGCCTGGTCGGCCCACAGGCGCTGCGCAAAGCGCAAGTCGTCGCGCGGGGTCAGCACCAGCACGGCCGCGTCGCGCCCGGCGACACGCGCGGCGCCTTCCTGACGCACCACGTAGCTGTCGGCGGCGCTGGGGTCGACGGCCTGCGGCGTGGTCGACCACGCGGCCAGCGTCTCGCGCCGCTCGACCACGGCGGTGCCCGATTGCGGCCACACGGTGCGCACCTCGTCGTTGTGCCGGAAGATGCGCTGCTGTCGTCCGTCCTGCGCCTCGAGCCGCTCGAAGGTGTTGTCGCCGACGCGGTAGTGCCACACCCGCGAGCTCGATATCACGCCGCCGGCGATGAAGACGAGCGTGCCCTGGTAGTTGGTGCCCGTCGCGGCGGCCTTCATGCGCTGCAGCCAGCTGCGCGCATCGTTGTCGGCGGCGCCCGTCGCCGGCACGAAAGCGGCCATCATGGCCGCGCACAGCAGCCAGGGACCCGCGCCGCGACGGCCCATCAACGCGGCCCGGAAGCGGAGCGTGGCGCCGATGCGTTGGCCCGCGGCGCCATCGGCGTCACGAGAAGTTCCACGCTGCGCAGCCCGCCACCGGGCAGCGCGGCCGGCGAGTTGCCGCGCGCCGCCTGGTGCGCCTGCAGATAGGCATCGAGCCGGGCGTTGCGGATCACGCTGCCGTCGGCCACCAGGGCGCCGTTGGCACTCGGGTGCGGATTGGCGACCACATGCACACCGAGCCCGGCCGCCGGCGCGCCCGCGAGTGCATCGCCACCCTCGAAGCCCGGGCCTTGCGGGCGCAACAGCACGACGGTGGCCGCCACGGCCACGAAGCCGGCCGCCACCGCCGCGGGCGCCCGCCAGCCGAGGCGCCGCGCCAGCGGCGGCATCGAGTGAAGCGGCTCGGGTGCCAGCGGTGCCGGCTCGGCCGCGAGGCGAGCGCGCAGGCCCTCGAGAAAAGCAGCGTCACGCGTCGGCCTGGAAGCGAGGTCGTCGGAGCGCATCACGTCGCCGATGAGGTGGTAGAGGTGCCAGCACTCGCGAGCGCCGGCGTCGTCACGCCACAGCGCTGCCGCATGCGGCAACGCCTCACGCTCGCCGTCGGCCAGCGCCGACAGCCACTGCCGCGGCTCCCGCGGCCCCGCTGCGGGCGGTACGGGTTCGCGATCGGTGGGTGATGGAGACGGGGCTGTCATGGCGGTGGGCTTCTTTGCGGACGGGATGGGTGGCGCCCGATGGCGGCGCCTACCAGCGCTCGCCTTCGCGCGTATCGAGCAGCGGGCGAAGGCGGGCGGCGATGGCCTCGCGCGCGCGGAAGATGCGCGATCGCACGGTGCCGATGGGGCAGTTCATGGCTTCGGAGATCTCTTCGTAGCTCAGGCCTTCGATCTCGCGCAGCGTGATCGCCTGGCGCAGATCTTCGGAGAGCGCCTCGATGGCAGCGTTCACGGCAGCGGCAATCTCCCTGCTGGCCAGCACGGCCTCCGGGGTTTCGCCATCGCTTAGTTCATTCTCGCCACGCGAAGTTTCATCGCCATCGTCTGCCGAACTCAGGGTTGACTCGGGGACGACGATGTCGCGCTTGAGGTCCACCAGGGTCTTCTTGGCGGTGTTCACCGCGATGCGGTACAGCCACGTGTAGAACGCACTGTCGCCGCGGAACTGCGGCAAGGCACGATAGGCGCGAATGAAGCTCTCCTGCGCCACGTCCTGCACCAGGTCGGCATCGCGCACCATGCGGCCGATCAGGCGCTCGATGCGCCGTTGGTATTTCACGACCAGCATCTCGAAGGCCCGCTTGTCGCCGCGCTTGGCGCGCTCGACGAGCAGGGTATCGGCATCCGCGTCGGACATTCAGTCGGTGGCCCGGTCCGGTGCGCGGACGTGAGGCTGCTCAGGGGTGGCTTCGGGCGGGCGGGAATATAGCGCCGTGCGCAGCACGCGCAGGCCGTGCAGGCCCTGCAGCCCCCCGCGAGCGAACGAGACGGCGATCCAGCGCGCGCGCGCCGGGCCGTCGGGCCGATGGCGCAGGAGCAGCAGCCGGCGGTCGAAGTCGAGCATCACCTGCAGGCGGCCGCGGACACCATCGACCTGCCAGCCCTGGCCATCCCAGCGGATGTCGAACGATCGCGCCGAACCCGCGATGCGAAGGCCCAGCACCGCTCCGGCCAGGGTGCCGCAGCCAACGATGGAAGCGAGCGCGGGTGGTGCCCATTCCAGGTGCTCCCCGGCCCAGGCGGCAACCGACGCGCCGGCGGCCGCGCCGACGACGGCGCACGCCAGCCGCCAGGCGCGGCTGGAGGCGCATTGCAGGGCCAGCGACGGCGCCGGCCGCATCGCCGAGGTTCGGCCCTTCAGGCGCGCCGGAAGACCAGCGTGCCGTTGGTGCCGCCGAAGCCGAAGTTGTTCTTCACTGCCACGTCGATGCGCATGGGGCGCGCCTCGTTCGGGCAATAGTCGAGATCGCACTCGGGGTCGGGGTGGGTCAGGTTGATCGTCGGCGGCGAGACCTGATGGCGCACGGCCAGCGCCGTGAAGACCGATTCGATGCCACCCGCGCCGCCGAGCAGGTGGCCGGTCATCGACTTGGTCGAGTTGACGACGAGCTTCTTCGCGGCGTCGCCGAAGGCCAGCTTGATGGCACGGGTCTCGTTGACGTCGCCCAGCGGCGTGGAGGTGCCATGCGCGTTGAGGTACTGCACGTCGGCCGGGGCGACGCGGGCATTGCGCAGTGCCGCGATCATCGAGCGCTTGGGCCCGTCGACGTTGGGTGCGGTCATGTGGAAGGCGTCGGCGCCCATGCCGTAGCCGGCGAGCTCGCAGTAGATCTTCGCGCCGCGCTTCTTCGCGTGTTCGTACTCCTCGAGCACGAGCACGCCGGCCCCCTCGCCGAGCACGAAGCCGTCGCGCTCCTTGTCCCAGGGACGCGAGGCCGTGGCGGGGCTGTCGTTGCGCGTGGACAGCGCGCGCGCGGCGGCGAAGCCGCCCACGCCGAGCGGCGACACCGTCGCCTCGGAGCCGCCGGCGACCATCACGTCGGCATCGCCGTACTCGATGAGCCGGCCGGCGTCGCCGATGCAGTGCAAGCCGGTCGTGCATGCGGTGACGATGGCCAGGTTGGGACCCTTGAAGCCGAAGCGGATCGAGAGATGGCCGCTGATCATGTTGATGATCGCCGCCGGCACGAAGAACGGCGAGATGCGACGCGGACCGCGCTCCTCGTAGTCCTTGTGCGTGGCCTCGATCAGCGGCAGCCCGCCGATCCCCGAGCCGATGATGCAGCCGATGCGCTCGGCCTGCTCTTCGCTGAGCGCGTCGTTGGTGGCCAGGCCCGCATCCTGGACGGCCTGGATCGAAGCGGCCAGCCCGTACTGGATGAAGGTGTCCATGTGCCGGGCTTCCTTGGCGGGGAGGTACTCCTCGACATTGAAACCCTTGACCTCACCGGCGAAGCGGCAGGCGAATGCCGCCGCGTCGAACTTGGTGATGGTGGCGATGCCCGAACGACCGGCGAGCAGGTTGTCCCAGGCCGCGGCGACGCCGTTGCCGACCGGGCACACGAGCCCCAGGCCCGTGACGACGACACGGCGACGGCTCACGCCCCTGCTCCGACCAGCACCACCACGGAGGCCATCAGCTCTTCTGGTGGCTCATCGCATAGTCGATGGCGAGCTGCACGGTGGTGATCTTCTCGGCCTCCTCGTCCGGAATCTCGATGCCGAACTCGTCCTCCAGAGCCATCACCAGCTCCACCGTGTCCAGCGAGTCCGCCCCGAGGTCGGCGACGAAGGCCTTCTCGTTGGTCACGTCGGACTCGGGGACGCCGAGTTGCTCGGCAATGATCTTCTTGACTCGCGCTTCGATATCGCTCATGACTCCTCCAGGAGTGGGATGCGGAAAAACAGGCGCGGATTCTACCGGCGCCGCTCTCAGGGTCTGCCCGGGTCCGCCCCGGTCGGCGGGCGGTCTCAGCTCATGTACATGCCACCGTTGACGTGCAGTTCGGTGCCGGTGATGTAGCCGGCCAGCGGCGAGGCCAGGAATGCGACCGCATGCGCGACTTCGTCGGCCTGGCCGAGGCGCGCCAGCGGAATCTGCGCCAGCAGCGCCGCCTTCTGGGCTTCGGGCAGTTCGGCGGTCATGTCGGTGGCGATGAAACCCGGCGCGACGCAGTTGACGGTGACGTTGCGGCTGCCCAGCTCGCGCGCCAGCGCGCGCGTCATGCCCGCCAGGCCCGCCTTGGCGGCAGCGTAGTTGGCCTGGCCGGCATTGCCGCTGGCGCCCACGACCGAAGTGATGTTGATGATGCGGCCGAAGCGCTGCTTCATCATCGGGCGCATCACGGCGCGGCACAGCCGGAAGACGGCCTTCAGGTTCGTGTCGAGCACGGCATCCCAGTCCTCGTCCTTCATGCGCATCGCCAGCGTGTCTCGCGTGATGCCGGCATTGTTGACAAGCACGTGCAGGCCGCCATGCGACTTGACCAGCGCGTCGATGGCGGCGTCGCAGGCGGAGGCGTCGTTGACGTCGAGCGCGATGCCGTTGCCGCCCGGGAAGGCCGAGAGCGCCTCGCGGATGCCGGCGGCGCCGGCCTCGGTGGTGGCGGTGCCGGTGACCTTGAAGCCGGCGCGTGCCAGCGCGAGCGCGATGGCCCGGCCGATGCCGCGCGAGGCCCCGGTGACGAGCGCCACCCGCGCCGCCTGATCCCCTGCATCGCTCATAGGGCAACCTCCGTGCTGCGCACTGCGGTGTTCGCCTTCGGGCGGCCGGGCGCGCTCACAGCAGCGCCCCCTTCAGTTCGGCGAGGCTCGCCGGGTCGAGCACGCTGCCCGAGGCGAGCGAGCCGTCGATGCGCTTGGCCAGCCCCGCCAGCACCTTGCCCGGGCCGCACTCGAAGACATGGCCCAGGCCACGGCCGGCCAGCGCCTGCACCACCTCGACCCACCGCACGGGACCGAAGGCCTGGCGATAGAGGGCGTCGCGAATCGCAGCGGCGTCGGTTGGCACGGCGACGTCGACGTTGTTCACCACCGCGATGCGCGGCGTGGCGATCGAAACGCTCGCGAGTCGCTCGCGCAGCCGTTCGGCGGCCGGCTTCATCAGCGCGCAGTGGAACGGCGCCGACACGGCCAGCGGCAGGGCGCGCTTGGCACCGGCGACCTTGAGCCTTTCGCAGGCGGTGTCGACGGCGGCCTTGGCGCCGGCGATGACGGTCTGCTTCGGATCGTTGAAGTTGGCGGGCGAGACGACGGCGCCGGTCTCGGCCGCCACCGCCTCGCACACGGTCTTCACCACCGACGTGTCGAGCCCGAGGATGGCGGCCATCGCGCCGGCGCCGACCGGCACCGCCTCCTGCATGGCCTGCGCGCGGTAGCGCACCAGCGGCAGCGCGTCGGCCAGCGACAGCGCGCCGGCGGCGACGAGGGCGCTGTACTCGCCCAGCGAATGCCCGGCCACGGCGGCGGGCTCGGGCCCACCCTCGGCGCGCCAGGCATTCAGGCAGGCGATGGCCGCCGTCAGCATCACCGGCTGCGTATTGGTGGTGAGTTCGAGCGCCTCCTTCGGGCCCTCGCGGATGAGTCTGCCGACATCCTCGGAGAGCGCGCTCGAGGCCTCCTCCAGCGTGCGACGCACCGCCGGGTGCTCGCCCCAGGCGTCGAGCATGCCCACCGACTGCGAGCCCTGGCCGGGGAAGACGAATGCAAATGGCTTCATCGCTGGATGGGGGATGGTCCGACCGCAGCGGCGCGCGGTCAGTAATCGAACAGCACCGCGCCCCAGGTGAAGCCGCCGCCCACGCCCTCGAGCATGACGGTGTCGCCGCGCTTCACGCGCCCGCTCTTCACGGCCACATCCAGCGCCAGCGGCACCGAGGCCGCCGAGGTGTTGCCGTGCTCGTCGACGGTCGCGACGAGCTTCTCGAGCGGCAGCTTCAGCTTGCGCGCCGTGCCCTGCATGATGCGGATGTTGGCCTGGTGCGGAATGAGCCAGTCGAGATCGCTCTCGCTGCGGCCGGCCTTCTCGAGCACGGCGCGAGCCGCGCTCTCGAGCACGCCGACCGCGAGCTTGAAGACCGCCGGCCCGTCCATCTTCAGGAGCGGCGTGCCCGACACCTGGCCGCCGGCCACCGTGCCGGGCGTGCACAGGATGCCGAGGTGGCGGCCGTCGGCGTGCAGGTCGGCGGCGAGGATGCCGGGGGTGGCGCTCGCCTCCAGCAACACGGCACCGGCGCCGTCGCCGAAGAGCACGCAGGTCGTGCGATCGTTGAAGTCGAGGATGCGCGAGAACACCTCGGTGCCGACGACGAGCGCGCAGCGTGCGCTGCCCGAGCGCACCATCGAATCGGCCACCGTGAGCGCATAGACGAAGCCCGAGCACACCGCCTGCAGGTCGAATGCCGCACAGCCGTGCACGCCCAGCTTGTGCTGCAGGATGGACGCCGTGGACGGGAACACCATGTCCGGCGTCGAGGTGGCGACGATGATCAGGTCGACGTCGCTCGCCGTGCGCCCGGCCGACTCCAGGGCATCACGCGCCGCCGGCAGCGCCAGGTCGCTGGCGTTGACGCCATCGTCGGCGAAGTGCCGCGCGCGGATGCCGGTGCGCTCGACGATCCACTCGTCGCTGGTCTCGATGCCGCGCGCCGCGAGCATCTCGACCATGTCGTTGTTGGTGAGCCGCCGCGGCGGCAGGTAGCTGCCCGTGCCGGTGATGCGCGAGAACGCCGCCCCCGGGGCGCCGGATGAGCGGCCCGGCGGGGTGTGCGCGACAGGCGCGGAAGGGGGGCGGGTCATGCAGCTTGCTCAGGCGCAGCGGCACCGGCAGTCAGCGCCGCCAGCACGGGGCCGATGCGGTCTTGCACGCGGGCCGGCAACCGGTTGCGCGCGGCATCATAAGCCCGGCTCAGCGCGCTCTCGAAGGCATAGGCATCCGCCGAACCATGGCTCTTGAAGACGAGCCCGCGCAGGCCCAGCAGCGCGGCGCCGTTGTAGCGGCGCGGATCGACACGCGTCTTGAACCGCTTCAGCGCCGGCATCGCCGCCAGCGCAGCCAGCTTCGTGAACCAAGAGCGCGTGAACTCCTCGCGGATGAACTCGGTGAGCATCGAGGCCAGGCCCTCGCTCGTCTTCAGCAGCACGTTGCCGACGAAGCCGTCGCAGACGACGATGTCCACGGTGCCCTTGTAGATGTCGTTGCCCTCGACGTTGCCGAAGAAGTTGATGTCGCCGGCCGCTCCGGCGGCGCGCAGCAGTTCGCCGGCGCGCTTGATGATCTCGCTGCCCTTGATGGCCTCTTCACCGATGTTGAGCAGGCCCACCGTCGGCTCCTCCTTGCCCTCGACGGCGGCGACGAGCGCGCTGCCCATGACCGCGAACTGCAGCAGGTGCTCGGGCGTGCAATCGACGTTGGCGCCGAGGTCGAGCACGGTGGTGAAGGCGTCCTTGCGGTTCGGCATCACGGTGGCGATGGCCGGGCGGTCGATGCCCTCGAGCGTCTTCAGCACGTAGCGCGCCACGGCCATCAAGGCACCGGTGTTGCCGGCCGAGACGCAGGCGTCGGCCGCGGCGACGCCGTCGTCGCTCGACTTCAGCTGCGCGATCGCCACGCGCATCGAGGAATCGCGCTTCTTGCGCAATGCCACCTCGACCGGGTCGTCCATCGTCACGACTTCGCTGGCCGTGACGAGGCGGCAGCGCGGCCAGCCGGCCGCCGGCGCGAGCGCCTCGGGCGTGCCCACGAGCACGAGCTCGGCGTGCACATGCTTGTCGAGAAACGCCCGGCAGGCAGGCAGGGTCACCGCCGGCCCGTGGTCTCCGCCCATGCAATCGACGGCGATGCGCACCGTCGCCAGCGGTGCCGGTGGAAGATGCGGGTTCACGGCGGCGGAGATGAGCCCCGGGCGCGAACCGGCCAGGCGGTGCGTGCGGCCTCGCTCAGGCGTCGGCCTTGGTCTTCAGGACCTTGCGGCCGCGGTAGAAGCCGGTGGGCGTGATGTGATGGCGCAGGTGCACTTCGCCGGTCGTTGGCTCGACGGCCGTGCCGGGCGCACCGAGCGCGTTGTGCGAACGGTGCATGCCGCGCTTGGACGGCGACTTCTTGTTCTGCTGGACAGCCATGTGCATGGACTCCTGGGATCTGGTGCGCGGGGCGGCGCAGACATCGGCGCGAAAGGGCCCGCCGATTCGCAGCGGGCTCCGAGGGCAGGGTCGGCATCGGCAGAAGACCGGTCGGCTGGCGCCGGCTCGGCCGGCACGGCACCCATCACGGCGCCCCATCACGGCATCTCTGCGCCACCGCCCGGCCTGGGCCAACCGGGCAAGCCGGGTCGCCGGAGGACGACGGACGCAGCCCTCACGGCCTGCCGAAAAGCGTGCGAGTGTACCACCGCAAGCAGAGTCGCCCCTGCGCTGTGGCGCCAAGACAGTCGTGTCCCCTTCGCCCCCCAACCCACCGACCCTGGCAGCGGCCGTGGACGACAAGTCTCGCCCGGAGCCTTTCATGCGCCGCCGCCGCGCCGAGGCATACACTTTGCGCCCCCCGCCCCGCAGCAATCGACCTCTGCCCTCCAGGACCATGGCCGCCAACCCCACCAGCGTCACCGTGCACCAGGCCTCGCGCGTGCTCGAGATCGGCTTCGACGACGGCAAGACGTTCAGGATCCCCTTCGAGCTGATGCGCGTGTACTCGCCCTCGGCCGAGGTGCAGGGGCACGGCCCCGGGCAGGAAGTGCTGCAGACCGGCAAGCGCGACGTCGGTATCGTCGAGATCGAGCCGGTGGGCCACTACGCGCTGCAGCCGCTGTTCAGCGACGGCCACCAGACCGGCATCTTCACCTGGGACTACCTCTATCGCCTCGGCGCCGATGCGCAAGCGCTGTGGCAGAAGTACCTCGAGCGCCTGAAGGCCGCCGGCCTCGAGCGCGACGCCGCCATGCCGGTGGCGGCGGGCGGCGCCTGCGGCCACCACTGAGTGGCACCGAGAGCCCATCGCGCCATGGCCCAGACCCACTTCGGCTACCAGCACGTCGACGAGGCCGCCAAGGCGAGCCGCGTGCGCAGCGTGTTCGACTCGGTCGCTTCGCGCTACGACGTGATGAACGACGTGCTCTCGATGGGCCTGCACCGCGCCTGGAAGGCCTATGCGGTGGCCGTCGCCGACGTGCGCCCGGGGCAGAGAGTGCTCGACATCGCCGGCGGCACCGGCGACCTCGCACTCGCGTTCGCGAAGGCCGCACGTGTCGGTGGCGTCGGCGCCGGCGGTGCCGGCGAGCCGCAGCAGGAAGGGGCCGCCGGCGAAGTCTGGCTCACCGACATCAACGAGAAGATGCTGGCCACCGGCCGCGACCGCCTGCTCGACAAGGGCGTCGCGCTGCCCACCGCCGTCTGCGACGCCGAGAAGCTGCCTTTCGCCGACGGCCGCTTCGACCTCGTCAGCGTCGCCTTCGGCCTGCGCAACATGACGCACAAGGAGCGCGCGCTGGCCGAGATGGCGCGCGTGCTGCGCCCGGGCGGCCGCTTGCTCGTGCTCGAGTTCTCCAAGCCGGCCGGGCCGCTGCAGGCGCCGTACGACTTCTACTCGTTCAAGGTGATGCCGCTGCTCGGCCGCCTGATCGCGGGCGACGGCGACAGCTACCGCTATCTCGCCGAGAGCATCCGCATGCACCCCGATCAGGGCACGCTGAAGACGATGATGAAGGCCGCCGGCTTCGGCCATGTCGACGTGCACAACCTCGCCGCGGGCATCGTGGCGCTGCACGTCGGCGTCAAGTGCTGAGGTCGCGGCATCGTCGCCCTGAAGCGCGGCGCGCGGCAGGCGTGACGGGCCGCGGGCACCTGCCCCACCGGGCGCGCGGCCTTCAGCGTCCGTGAAGGGGGCTTTCATCGCCGTGATGATTGACGGCGGCGCGCCGATCCCTCGCGCCGCCGCGCCTCCTTAAGATCAGCAGCCTACCGCCAAGCCCCGAGAGGACTCGATGTCCAACCGCCGCGATATCCTGGCCCTCGCCTGCGCTGCTTCGCTCGCCCCCCTCGCCTCACCCGCCGCCGCGCAGGAGTGGCCGAAGAAGACGCTGACGATCCTGGTCGGCTTCGCGCCCGGCGGCGCCGTCGACCACGCGGCGCGCATCGTCGCGAAGAAGCTGACCGAGAACCTGGGCCAGAACGTCGTCGTCGAGAACAAGGCCGGCGCCGGCGGCAACATCGCGCATCAGGCGGTGGCCACTGCCGAGCCCGACGGTTCGACGATCCTGCTCGGCTCGGTGGGGCCGCTGGCGATCGCGCCGCACCTGATGAAGCTGCCCTATGACGCGCAGAAAGACATCGCGCCGCTGACGCTGGCCACCAACTTCGCCAGCATTCTCGTGGTGCCGCCGCAGCTCGGCGTGAAGACGCTGTCGGAGTTGCTCGCGCTGGCGCGGCGCGACGGCAAGGCGATGAACTTCGGCTCCACCGGCCCGGGCTCGGCTTCGCACCTGGCCGGCGAGCTGTTCAATGCACGCGCCGGGACCGAGGTCGTGCACATCCCCTACAAGGGCGGCGCACCGGCGGTCAACGAGCTGCTCGCCGGGCGGCTTTCGATGTATTTCGCGACGATGTCGACGGCCGGCCCGCACATCGCCACGGGCCGGATGATCGCGCTCGCCACGACCGGGACGACCCGCGCTCCCTTCCTGCCCGACGTGCCGGCGGTGGCGGAAGTGCTGCCCGGCTTCACGACGACGAACTGGTATGCCTTCGTCGCTTCGGCCAGGATCCCGGCGCCGATCCTCGAGCGCTGGAACCAGGAGCTCGTGAAGGCGCTGAAATCTCCCGATGTCGAGGCCGAGATGACACGTGCCGGCATGGCCCCCGCACCCACCTCGCGCGAGGAGCTGGCTCGCTTCATCGACAGCGAGTCGAAGCTGTGGGCCAAGGTGATCGCCGAGCGCAAGATCACCGTGCAGTGACGCGCCGCGGCCCGAGCGGCCCGCTTCGCGCGCGCGAGAACCTGGACTAGGGAAGCTCCGCCTCGGCGAGCGCCGGTGCGGCCGCGTCCTTGGCTGCCACCAGCGGCGCGGTCACGCCCGCGGGCAGCGGCCACCTGATGGCCAGCGCCGGATCGTCCCAGCGGATCGAACGTTCGCTGTCCTTGGCGTAGACGTCGGTCGTCCTGTAAAGGAAGTGCGTGTCGTCCTCGAGCGCGATGAAGGCATGCGCGAAGCCGGGCGGGATCCAGAGCTGCCGGCGGTTCGCCGCCGTGAGCTCGATGCCGAACCAGCGCCCGAAATGCGGCGAGCCGCGACGGATGTCGAGCGCCACGTCGTAGGCCGCGCCCTGCACCACGCGCACGAGCTTGCCCTGCGCGTGCGGCGGCAGCTGGTAGTGCAGCCCGCGCAACACGCCGGCGCGGCTGCACGAATGGTTGTCCTGCACGAAAGGCGGCGGCACCGGCTCGCCGAGCTTGCGCAACGAGGCCTCCCAACGCGGCTGGCTGAAGCTCTCCATGAACCAGCCGCGCTCGTCGGCGAAGACGGCCGGCTCGACGATCAGCACGCCGGACAGCGGAGTTCGAATCAGTTTCACGGGGCGCCGCGCGTTCCGTCAGTACGCGACATCGCGCAGCAGCTTCTGCAGGTACTGCCCGTAGCTGTTCTTGGCCATCGGCGCGGCGAGCTTCTCCACCTGCGCCGCGTCGATCCAGCCGGCGCGCCACGCGATCTCCTCGGGGCAGGCGACCTTCAGGCCCTGCCGCTTCTCGAGGGTGGCGATGAACTGGCCGGCCTCGAGCAGGCTGTCGTGCGTGCCGGTGTCGAGCCAGGCATAGCCTCGGCCCATGATCTCGACTGCGAGTTCACCCTGGCGCAGGTATTGCGCATTCACCTCGGTGATCTCGAGCTCGCCGCGCGCGCTCGGCTTGATGCCGGCGGCGATGTCGCAGACCTGCGTGTCGTAGAAGTAGAGGCCGGTGACGGCATAGCTGCTCTTGGGCAGCTTCGGCTTCTCTTCGATGCTGATGGCGCGCCGCTGCGCGTCGAACTCGACGACGCCGTAACGCTCGGGGTCGTGCACGTGGTAGGCGAAGACGGTGGCGCCTTGCGGGCGCGCATCGGCGCGCGTCAGCAGCGCGTGGAAGTCGTGGCCGTAGAAGATGTTGTCGCCGAGCACGAGTGCGCTCGGCGCGCCGCCGACGAAGCGGCGCCCGAGGATGAAGGCCTGCGCCAGGCCGTCGGGGCTCGGCTGCACGCAGTAGCCAAGGTTCATGCCCCAGGCGCTGCCGTCGCCGAGCAGGGCCTGGAAGCGCGGCGTGTCCTGCGGCGTGCTGATGACGAGTACGTCGCGCATGCCGGCCAGCATCAGCGCCGACAACGGGTAGTAGATCATCGGCTTGTCGTACACGGGCAGCAGTTGCTTGCTCACCGCCAGCGTCGCCGGGTGCAGGCGCGTGCCGGCGCCGCCGGCGAGGATGATCCCCTTGCGCTGCACGGACGGGTCTCGGGCGGGGGTTGATGGCATCGCGGCTCCCATTCCAGCTCTCGACGGCGGCTCTCTCGGGCTTTGCCAGCGCAGACGCTAGCGCGCGTGGATCTCGGCCAGCATGCGCTCGACACCCACCGTCCACAGCGGCGGCACGAGGCCGAAGGTGTCGCGCAGCTTGCGCGTGGACAGGCGCGAGTTGAGCGGCCGCGCGGCCGGTGTCGGGAACTCGCTGCTCGACACCGGCTGCAGGCCGTCGGCCGGCAGCTTCAGCGGCACGCCGGCGGCGCGCGCCCACTCGATGACGTGGCGCGCATAGTCGAACCAGCTCGCCTCGCCGGCGGCGACGCAGTGGTAGGTGCCGGCGAGCTCGGGCGCGGTGCGCACGCGCATCAGCATATGCGCGGTCACGTCGGCGAGCAGGTCGGCGCCGGTGGGGGCGCCGATCTGGTCGTCCACCACCTTGAGCTGGTCGCGCTCGGCCGCGAGCCTGAGCATCGTGCGCGCGAAGTTGCCTCCACGCGCTGCGTAGACCCAGCTCGTGCGCAGGATCAGGTGCTGGCAGCCGCTCATGCGGATGAGGCGCTCGCCCTCGAGCTTGCTGCGGCCGTAGACATTGAGCGGGCCGGTGGCGTCGACTTCCTCGCGCGCCTCGACGCCGCTGCCGTCGAAGACATAGTCGGTGCTGTAGTGCACGAGCAGCGCGCCGCAGGCCTCGGCCTCGTCGGCGAGCACCGCCGGTGCGGTGGCATTGATCAGGTGCGCGAGATCGGGCTCGGCCTCGGCCTTGTCGACCGCCGTGTGCGCGGCGGCATTGACGATGACCGCTGGCTGCGCGCGCCACACGAGCGCGCGCAGCGTCTCGGGCTGCGTGAAGTCGGCGCGCTCGTCGCCGGGGGAGTCGAAGTCGCAGGCGATCACTTCGCCGAGCGGCGCGAGGGCACGCTGCAGCTCCCAGCCGACCTGGCCGTTCTTGCCCAGGAGCAGGACGCGCACGCTCATCTCAGGCCCGGCCCACCCTTGTCACGGCAGCCCCTCACGGCGCAGTGCGGCCGCCATAGTGGGTGGCCACCCAGTCGCGGTAGGCGCCGCTCTGCACCTGCGCCACCCAGTCGGCATGCTCGAGGTACCAGCGCACGGTCTTGCGGATGCCGGTCTCGAAGGTCTCCGCCGGGCGCCAGCCGAGCTCGCGCTCGATCTTGCGTGCGTCGATGGCGTAGCGGCGGTCGTGCCCGGGGCGGTCCTTCACGTGCGTGATGAGGCGCGCGCGCGGCCCGGCGGGGTCGGGGCGCATCTCGTCGAGCAGCGCGCAGACCGTCTGCACGATCTCGATGTTCGGCTTCTCGTTCCAGCCGCCGATGTTGTAGGTCTCGCCGACGCGGCCGCGCGCCAGCACGGCGCGGATGGCGGCGCAGTGGTCGCCGACGTAGAGCCAGTCGCGCACCTGCCAGCCGTCGCCATACACGGGCAGCGGCTTGCCCGCGAGCGCGTTGACGATCACGAGCGGGATCAGCTTCTCCGGAAAGTGGTAAGGGCCGTAGTTGTTGCTGCAATTGGTGGTGAGCACCGGCAGGCCGTAGGTGTGGAACCAGGCCCGCACGAGATGGTCGCTGGCGGCCTTGCTCGCCGAGTAGGGGCTGTTGGGCTCGAACGGATGCTCTTCGGTGAAGGCGGGTGCGCCCGGCGCCAGGCTGCCGTAGACCTCGTCGGTGCTGACGTGCAGGAAGCGGAAGGCCTCGCGCTCGGCGAGCTCGAGCGACTGCAGGTGCACGCGCGTCGCCTCGAGCAGCGTGAACGTGCCTTCGACGTTGGTCTTGATGAAGGCGCCGGGCCCGAGGATGCTGCGATCGACGTGGCTCTCGGCGGCGAAGTTGACGATGGCGCGCGGCCGGTGCTCGGCGAGCAGCCGGTCGACGAGCAGCCGGTCGCCGATGTCGCCACGCACAAAGACATGGCGCGCGTCGCCGGCGAGCGACGCGAGGTTGTGCAGGTTGCCGGCGTAGGTGAGCGCATCGAGGTTGACGATCGGCTCGGTGGGCTCGCCACCCGCCGCCAGCCAGTCGAGCACGAAGTTGCTGCCGATGAAGCCGGCGCCCCCCGTGACGAGAATCGTCACGGTTGACTCCTCTTGACGAGGATCGTCACGGGGCGGGTGTCCCTTCCGGTTTCGGGCTCGCGCCCGGAATGAGTCATGGCCAACGTCTCCACGGCCGCGTGCGCTTCACGACCGGCGCGGGAGCTTAACGCCTGCCGTAGGTGTCCTCGAACCGGACGATGTCGTCTTCGCCGAGATAGCTGCCCGATTGCACCTCGATGATCTCGAGCGGCACCTTGCCCGGGTTGCGCAGGCGGTGCACCTGGCCGAGCGGGATGTAGGTGCTCTGGTTCTCGGTGAGCATGATCACCTTCTCGCCGTTGGTCACCTCGGCGGTGCCGGAGACGACGATCCAGTGTTCGGCGCGGTGGTGGTGCATCTGCAGGCTCAAGCTGGCACCCGGCTTGACCAGGATGCGCTTGACCTGGTGGCGCGGGCCGTTGTCGATGCTGTCGTACCAGCCCCAGGGGCGGTGCACCTTGCGATGCAGCGTCTGCTCGCCGCGCTGCTCCTTGCCCAGGCGCGCGACGATGGTCTTCACGTCCTGGCTCTTCTCGCGGCTCGCGACGAGCACCGCATCGGGCGTCTCGACGATGACCGCGTCGTCCAGGCCAACGACGCTGACGAGGCGGCTCGTGGCATGCACGAGCGTGTTGTGGCTGTCGGCCACGAGCGCATCGCCGACGGTGGCGTTGCCGGCTTCGTCCTTGGGCAGCATCTGCCACACCGCGTCCCAGGCGCCGAGGTCGTTCCAGCCGGCGTCGAGCTCCTGCATGCGGATGTCGAGCACGCCGGGACACTTCTCCATCACCGCGTAGTCGACCGACTCCGAGGGCACGGCGGCGAATTCGTCCTTGCCTGGGCGCACGAACTCCGCGTCGGTGGCGCGCGCGGCGAAGGCGGCGCGGCAGGCGGTGGCGATGTCGGGGCGGAAGCGCTCAAGCGCCGCCATCCAAACCGAGGCGCGCAGCACGAACATGCCGGCGTTCCAGGAGTAGCCGCCGGCCTCGATGTAGCGCTGCGCCGTGTCGGCATCGGGCTTCTCGACGAAGCGCACGACGCGCTGGTCGGGCGCGATGCCCGCCGCGGCATCGCCGCGGCTCGCAGCTTCGGTGCGGATGTAGCCGTAGCCCGTCTCGGGGCGGGTGGGCTTGATGCCGAGGATGGCAATAGCGCCACCGGCCGCCTGCTGCACCGCGCGGCGCATCGCGGCGACGAAAGCCACCTCGTCGGGGATGACGTGGTCGGCCGGCGTCACGACCAGCACCGGGTCGGCGCCACTTCCCTGTGCCGTCTCGAGCGCCTGCAGCGCCGCCAGCGTCAGCGCCGGTGCGGTGTTGCGGCCCATCGGCTCGAGCAGCACGGCGGCCGGTTCGGCCTTCAGCTCGCGCAGCTGGTCGAGCACGAGGAAGCGGTGCTCTTCGTTGCCGACCACCAGCGGCGCGCCGACCGTGATCTGCGCGTCGGCAAGGCCGTGCAGCCGCGCCACGGCCTGCTGGAAGAGGCTCGTGCCGTTGCCGCCGCCGAGCACGAGGAACTGCTTGGGGAAGCCGGCGCGCGACAGCGGCCACAACCGCGTGCCCGAGCCGCCGGCCATGATCACCGGGACGACTTGAACCGCCGTCGTCCCTGCGGAGGAGCCGCGAGACGAAGTCGAAGAAGAAGCTGAAGAAGCGCTCATGTGGTTTCGAATCCCCTGGGGTTCTGTTGCTGCCAGCGCCAGCTGTCGGCGCACATGCGTTGCAGGTCGAGGCGGGCCTGCCAGCCGAGCAGTTCGCGCGCGAGGCCGGGGTCGGCCCAGCAGGCGGCGACGTCGCCGGGCCGGCGCGGCTCCACGCGGTAGGGCACCGGCCGCCCGCTCGCCGCCTCGTAGGCGCGCACCACCTCGAGCACGCTGTGCCCGCGGCCGGTGCCGAGGTTGACGGTGAACGAGCCGGGCTGCGCGAGCAGCCGCTCGAGCGCCGCCACATGGCCCTCGGCGAGGTCGACGACGTGGATGTAGTCGCGCACGCCGGTGCCGTCCGGCGTCGGGTAGTCGTTGCCGAACACGCTCAGGTGCGGCCGCCGGCCCACGGCCACCTGCGCCACGTAGGGCATGAGGTTGTTGGGCGTGCCGCGCGGGTCTTCGCCGATGCGGCCGCTCTCGTGCGCGCCCACCGGGTTGAAGTAGCGCAGGACGGCGTTCTGCCACGCGGGGCCGGAGGCCCCGCCGGGTCGAGTCATGGCGTCGCTGCGCGCGAGGTCGGCAAGGATCTGCTCGCCCATCAGCTTCGTCTGGCCGTAGGGGTTGGTCGCCGAGAGCGGCGAGCTCTCGACGATCGGCAGCTCTTGCGGATCACCGTAGACGGTGGCGCTGGAGCTGAAGACGAAGCGCGTCACGCCGTGCCTTTGCATCGTGCGGCAGACGTTGACGAGGCCGCCGAGGTTGTTGGCGTAGTAGTCGAGCGGCTTCGCGGTGGACTCGCCCACGGCCTTGAAGGCCGCGAAGTGAACCGTGGCGTCGATGCGCTCGCGCGCGAAGAGGGCCTCCAGCGCCGCCGCATCGCACACGTCCAGGCGCTCGAACCGGGGCTCTTCGCCGGCCAGCTCGGTGAGCCGGCGCAGCACCTCGGGCGAGCTGTTGGAGAAGTCATCGACACCGATGACGCGGTGCCCGGCGGCGAGCAGCGCAAGCCAGGTGTGCGAGGCGATATAGCCGGTGGCGCCGGTGAGCAGGACGGTGGCGGTCATGGGTGAAATTTCGAGGCAGCGCGCATGCTATGCGAGGGTGCTGGCGCTCACCGGCGCAACCCGGCACGCTCTCCAAGCAGGCACCATGCCAGCGTGCATTTGTTCCCGGGCCTCGGTGCGGCAGACGCTGCGGATCGACTCGGGATCGACGCGCGAGGGGCTGCCTACAATCCCGCCGCCATGCTCGATGCCCTGTCGAACCTGCTCGCACCGCCGGTGCTGGAGCGCCTGACCCTGGTGCTGAACCACGTGCTGCGCGCCGAGCCGGCAGCGGTGCAGCGCCTGCTCCCGCATGCCGGGCGCACGCTGACGATGTCGCTCGCCGGCTGGCCGGCCTTGCTGCCGACCCCTCCGGCGCTGGCCTGGCGCGTCACGCCGGCGGGGCTGATGGAGTGGTGCGGCCTGCCCGCTGCGCCTGGTGCGTCCGCTGCGACCGCTGTTCCCGGCACCGCCGGCGCGGCCGCCGACCTGCGCATCACCGTCGACGCGGGCAACCCCGCCGCGCTGTTCGCGCGCGCGCTGGCCGGCGAGCGGCCGACCGTGCAGGTCGAGGGCGATGCGCTCTTCGCCGCCGACATCGGCTGGCTGCTGCAGAACCTGCGCTGGGACGTCGCCGCCGATCTCGAACGCTTCTTCGGCCCGGTGCCGGCGCATCAGCTGCACCAGGTCGGGCGGGCGCTGGCGCGCGGGCTGCGCGCCGCACTGAACACGATGGGCGCGGTCGCCGGCGCGTCATCGTCGCCCCTGGCGGACAAGCTCGCGCAGTTCGCCTCGCGGCTCGGCGCGGGCCGGCGATGAAGCGCCTATGAAGCGCCCATGAAGCGCCCATGAAGCGCTTCGCGCGCCTCGTCTTCATCGTCGTCACCGTCCTGCGCTTCGGCCTGGACGAGGTGGCCTTGTCGGCGTTCCCGCAGCGCTGGGTGCGCGCGCTCGTGCGCATCGTCACGCTCGGCCGCCGGCTCGACGCGCCGCGCGGCGTGCGCCTGCGCGAGGGCCTCGTGCGCCTCGGGCCCATCTTCGTCAAGTTCGGCCAGGTGCTCTCGACGCGCCGCGACCTGCTGCCGCCCGAGGTGGCCGACGAGCTGGCCAAGCTGCAGGACCGCGTGCCGCCGTTCCCGGCGGCGGCAGCGCGGGCCATCGTCGAGAAGGCCTTCGGGGGGCAGACGCTCGAGGGCCTCTTCGAGAGCTTCGAGGCCGAAGCGGTGGCGAGCGCCTCCATCGCCCAGGTGCACTTCGCCACGCTGCGCGGCGGCCGTCCCGTCGCGGTGAAGGTGCTGCGGCCCGGCATGCTCGCCGTGATCGAGAACGACCTGGCGCTGCTGCACCAGCTCGCCGCCTGGGTCGAGCGCCTGTCGGCCGACGGCCGCCGCCTGCGCCCGCGCGAGGTGGTGGCCGAGTTCGACACCTACCTGCACGACGAGCTCGACCTCGTGCGCGAGGCCGCCAACGCGACGCAGCTCAGGCGCAACATGGAAGGCCTCGGCCTCGTGCTCGTGCCCGAGATGGTGTGGGACCTGTGCCGCGCCAACGTCATCGTCATGGAGCGCATGAGCGGCGTGCCGATCGGCCAGGTCGAGCGCCTGCGCGAGGCCGGCGTCGACTTCAAGAAGCTGGCCCGCGACGGCGTCACGATCTTCTTCACGCAGGTGTTCCGCGACGGCTTCTTCCACGCCGACATGCACCCGGGCAACATCTTCGTCAGCACCGCGCCGGCCTCGTTCGGGCGCTACATCGCGCTCGACTTCGGCATCATGGGCACGCTCACCGAGAGCGACAAGGACTACCTCGCGCACAACTTCATCGCCTTCTTCCGGCGCGACTACAAGCGCGTGGCCGAGCTGCACATCGAGAGCGGCTGGGTGCCCGCCGGCACGCGCGTCGACGAGCTCGAAGGCGCCATCCGCGCCGTCTGCGAGCCGCAGTTCGCGCGGCCGCTGAAGGACATCTCGCTCGGGCAGGTGCTGATGCGCCTCTTCCAGACCTCGCGCCGCTTCAACGTCCAGATCCAGCCGCAGCTCGTGCTGCTGCAGAAGACGCTGCTCAACATCGAGGGCCTCGGGCGCCAGCTCGACCCCGAGCTCGACCTGTGGACCACCGCCAAGCCCTTCCTCGAGCGCTGGATGAACGAGCAGGTGGGTTGGCGCGGCCTGCTCGAGCGGCTGCGCGACGAGGCGCCGCGCTACGCGCAGATGCTGCCCGGGCTGCCCAGGCTGGTGCACCAGGCACTACAGGCGCGCGGCAGCCAGACCGACGAGGCCATGCTGCGGGCGCTGCTGCGCGAGCAGCGGCGCACCAATCGGCTGCTGCAGGGCCTGGTGTGGGCGGGACTGGGCGTCCTTGCCGGCGTGGCATTGACATTGCTGGCACTGCACCTGTGGCCTCGGCTCGGCTGAGAAGCCGGACGGAGGCTGGAGCCATACCCGCCCGAGCCAGGGGTTTGCCGCTGGGTGGCCGCGTAGGTGACCGCGTGGGGGACCGCGACAACCGGCCCTAAACTTCCGCCCGCCTCGCGGCGCGCCGCTTCCGGCGGCCACATGTCGGCCCGGATCCCAGCCCAGTCCACGGAGAGCTGCCGTGCTCATCACCTTCGTCGTCGCCTATCTCATCGTCACCATCACCATCGGCCTGCTGGCCGCACGGCGCGTGCACAACGCGCGCGACTACATGGTCGCCGGGCGCTCGCTGCCGCTGTACATGAACGTGGCGACGGTGTTCGCCACCTGGTTCGGGGCCGAGACGGTGCTGTCGGTCTCGGCCACTTTCGCCAAGGACGGCCTGGCCGGCGTGCCCGGCGATCCCTTCGGCGCCAGCGTCTGCCTGGTGCTGGCGGCACTGCTGTTCGCGCGGCTGTTCTACCGCATGAACCTGCTCACCATCGGCGACTTCTACAAGCAGCGCTACGGCAAGGGCGTGGAGGTGCTCACGAGCGTGTCCATCGTGCTGAGCTACCTCGGCTGGACCTCGGCGCAGATGACCGCGCTCGGCCTCGTGATCCACGTGCTCTCGGGTGGCGCGCTCAACCTGACGGCCGCCATCCTGCTCGGCGCCGGGGTCGTGCTGATCTACACCCTCTTCGGCGGCATGTGGTCGGTGGCCTTCACCGACCTCTTCCAGACGGTCGTCATCGTCATCGGCCTCACCCTCGTCGCGGTGCTCGTGGGCGATCTCGCCGGCGGCGCCGGCCGGGTCATCTCGCAGGCCGCGGCCGACGGCAAGTTCGCCTTCTTCCCGGACAGCGCCGCGGGCTGGTGGACCATGGCCGGCGCGTTCTTCGCCTTCGCCTTCGGCTCGATACCGCAGCAGGACGTGTTCCAGCGCATGACCAGCGCCAAGAACGAGAAGACCGCGGTGCGCGGCACCATCATCGGCGGCCTGATCTATTTCTGCTTCGCGTTCGTGCCGATCTTCATCGCCTATGCCGCCATCGTGGCCGACCCGGCGATGGCCAAGCTCTTCGGCAGCGACGATGCGCGCGAAATCCAGAAGGTCCTGCCCGATCTCGTGCTCGGCAAGATGCCGCTGTGGGCGCAGGTGATGTTCTTTGGTGCCCTGCTGTCGGCCATCCTCTCCACCGCCAGCGGCGCGCTGCTGGCGCCGACCTCGCTGTTCACCGAGAACGTGCTGCGCCCCTTCGCGCCGCGCATGGGCGACAAGCAGTTCCTGCTCACGTTGCGCATCATCCTCGTCACCTTCACCGCGGGCGCCCTGCTGTTCGCGCTCAACAGCAAGAGCACGATGTACGAGATGGTGCAGAACGCCTACAACGTGACGCTGGCCGGAGCGTTCATCCCGCTGCTGGCCGGTGCCTTCTGGAAGCGAGCCACCACCCAGGGGGCGCTGTTCTCGATCATCCTGGGCATCGGTTGCTGGATCGGCGCGGCGCAGGTGGCTTCCGAGGCCATGGTGCCGGCCAACCTGATCGGGTTCTTCGCCTCCATCATCGGCATGGTGCTGGGTTCGCTGGCGCCGCAACTGATCGGCAACCAGGGGCACTCGATCGAGACGTCGCTGAGGCACGCGCAGGCGGGCACCCATGGACACGCGCACGCCCAAGCCGGCAGCCACGGGGCCCATGACACGCACAGCAAAGCCGGGGGCCACGCGGGCGTGCCCAAGAGTTGAGCGCACGCGCCGGCGGCGCCACGGCCACCCCGGCGCCACGCCGGGGCCAAACCTATAATTGCCGGTTTTTCGCCAGGGACGACGGGACCACCATCATGCCAATCTACGCCTATCGCTGCACGAGCTGCGGGCACGCGAAAGACGTACTGCAGAAGGTCTCCGACCCCCTGCTGACCGAGTGCCCCGCCTGCGGCGCGGCCACCTTCGCCAAGCAGGTCACCGCCGCCGGCTTCCAGCTCAAGGGCTCGGGCTGGTACGTCACCGACTTCCGTGGCGGCAGCAACGGCGCCGGCAAGGCCGAAGGCGGAGCGGCCGACAAGGACGCGGGCGGCGACAAGGGCGGCGCGGACAAGCCGGCCGAGAAGGTTGCGGACAAGGCTGCCGACAAGCCCGCCGAGAAGGCGAGCCCTGCCGCATCCCCTGCGCCCGCCACGGCGACACCCGCCGCGCCCTCTCCTCCCGCCGCCTCACCGTCCGCCTCGGGCGGGTGAGCGCCGGCGGAACTTGATGAAGAAGTACCTCATCGCCGGCCTGCTGGTCTGGCTGCCCTTGGCCATCACGGTCTGGGTTCTCTCGTGGGTCCTGGGCGGCATCGACAGCCTGTTCTCGGCCGTGCTGTCGATCACGCAGGCGGTGCTGCCGCACTCGGCCTATGCCTTCCTCGAGTCTCTGCGCCACGTGCCGGGCCTGTCGGTGCTGGTGCTCGCGGCCGCCTTGCTGGCCACCGGCATCTTCACGGCCAACTTCGTCGGCCAATGGTGGCTCTCGCTGTGGGACCGCCTGATCGGCCAGATCCCCATCGTCAAGAGCATCTACAACTCGGTCAAGCAGGTCTCGGACACGCTCTTCTCCAGCACCGGCAATGCCTTTCGTGAGGCGGTGCTGGTGCAGTACCCGCGCCCGGGCGCCTGGACCATCGCCTTCGTCACCGGCCGCCCGGCCGGCGAGGTGGCCGGCCACCTCGGCGCCAGCCCGACCACGGTGATGGGCATGGACCCGCGCATGGACTGGGTGAGCGTCTACGTGCCGACGACGCCGAACCCGACCTCGGGCTTCTTCCTCATGATGCAGCGCGCCGACGTCGTGCCCTTGCAGATGAGCGTCGACGAGGCGCTGAAGTACGTCATCTCGATGGGCGTGGTCGGGCCGGCGGCCAAGAGCACCGGCAACGGCGTCCCGCCCGCGGCAATGCCCGCCGCGGCGAGCCCCCGAAACTGATGGGGCGGGCCCGGCCCGGCAGCCGGCCCGCCCATGCTCCTCGAGCCGGCTGCCTCGCAGTCCGCGCGAAGCGCCACACTTCCGCCACTTCGGTATGCCGCATGCCCCAGCCACCCGGCGCCGGCGACGCGGGGCACCACCGAAGCCGACAGATCCGACTGTTCCGACAGACACGACAGTGAGCCAACGATGAGAACCTCCTATTGCGGCCTGGTCAGCGAGAAGCTGCTCGGCCAGGAAGTCACCCTGATGGGCTGGGCCCACCGCCGCCGCGACCATGGCGGCGTCATCTTCATCGACCTGCGCGACCGCGAAGGCCTCGTGCAGATCGTCTGCGATCCCGACCGGCCGGCCATGTTCGCCACCGCCGAGAGCGTGCGCAACGAGTTCTGCCTCAAGGTCGTGGGCAAGGTGCGCGCGCGTCCCGAGGGCACGCACAACGCCAACCTCGTCTCCGGCCAGGTCGAGGTGCTCGCGCACGAGCTCGAGGTGCTCAACGCCAGCGTCACGCCGCCGTTCCAGCTCGACGACGAGAACCTCAGCGAGACGGTGCGCCTGACGCACCGCGTGCTCGACCTGCGCCGCCCGCAGATGCAGAAGAACCTGCTGCTGCGCTACCGCGTCGCCATCGAGGTGCGCAAGTTCCTCGACGAGCAGGGGTTCATCGACATCGAGACGCCGATGCTGACGAAGAGCACGCCCGAGGGCGCCCGCGACTACCTCGTCCCGAGCCGCGTGCACGACGGGCACTTCTTCGCCTTGCCGCAGAGCCCGCAGCTGTTCAAGCAGCTGCTGATGGTGGCCGGCTTCGACCGCTACTACCAGATCACCAAGTGCTTCCGCGACGAGGACCTGCGCGCCGACCGCCAGCCCGAGTTCACGCAGATCGACATCGAGACGAGCTTCCTCGACGAGGCCGAGATCCGTGCCGTCACCGAGGCCATGGTGCGCACGGTCTTCCGCAAGACGCTCGGCGTCGAGCTGCCGGTCTATGCCGAGCTCACCTATGCCGAGGCGATGCACAAGTACGGCAGCGACAAGCCCGACCTGCGCGTGAAGCTGGAGTTCACCGAGCTCACCGACGTGATGAAGGACGTCGAGTTCAAGGTGTTCTCGGGCCCGGCCGCGATGAAGGGCGGCCGCGTCGCCGCCCTGCGCGTGCCCGCCGGCAACGAGATGAGCCGCGGCGAGATCGACGCCTACACCGAGTTCGTCAAGATCTACGGCGCCAAGGGCCTGGCGTGGCTCAAGGTCAACGACGCCGGCAAGGGCCGCGACGGGCTGCAGAGCCCCATCGTCAAGAACCTGCACGACGGCGCCATCGCCGAGATCATCGCGCGCACGGGCGCACGCAACGGCGACCTCGTCTTCTTCGGCGCCGACAAGGCCAAGGTCGTCAACGACGCGCTCGGCGCCCTGCGCGTGAAGATCGGCCACAGCGAGTTCGGGCGCGCGAAGGGCCTGTTCGAGGACAAGTGGGCGCCGGCCTGGGTGATCGACTTCCCGATGTTCGAACTCGACGAGGAGGAGCGGCGCTGGAACGCCGTGCACCACCCGTTCACGGCGCCCAAGGACGGCCACGAGGACTGGATGACCACCGACCCCGGACGCTGCGTGTCCAAGGCCTACGACATGGTGCTCAACGGCTGGGAGATCGGCGGCGGCTCGGTGCGCATCCACCGCGCCGACGTGCAGGCCAAGGTGTTCGAGGCCTTGAACATCACGCCCGAGCAGCAGCGCATCAAGTTCGGCTTCCTGCTCGACGCGCTGCAGTACGGCGCGCCGCCGCACGGCGGCCTCGCCTTCGGGCTGGACCGCATCGCCACGCTGATGACGGGCGCCGAGAGCATCCGCGACGTCATCGCCTTCCCGAAGACGCAGCGCGCGCAATGCCTGCTCACCGGCGCGCCGAGCGCAGTGGACGAGGCGCAGTTGCGCGAGCTGCACATCCGCCTGCGCAACCCGACGCCCTCGGCCCACTAGCCCCCCAGCCATGAGCGCCCGCGGCGGGGCGCCGACACCGCGCCCCGCCAGGCCCACGCCGGTGCCCGCGCCCGCCCGCCCCTTCAAGATCCCCGAGTCGGTGCTGGTGGTGATCCACACCCCGGCGCTCGACGTGCTGCTCATCGAGCGCGCCGACCAGCCCGGCTACTGGCAGAGCGTGACCGGCTCGCTCGACCACCCCGGCGAGCCGCTCGAAGCCACCTGCGCGCGCGAGGTGCACGAGGAGACCGGCATTCACATCGCGGCCGTCGGCGGCCAGCTCACCGACTGGGGCATCGCCAACCTCTACGAGATCTACCCGGTGTGGCGGCACCGCTATGCGCCCGGCGTGACGCACAACACCGAGCATGTTTTCGGCCTCACCGTGCCGGCCGGCACGCCGGTGCGGCTCAATCCACGCGAACATCTGGCCTGGCGCTGGCTGCCGTGGCGCGAGGCGGCCGATGCCTGCTTCTCGCCGAGCAACGCCGAAGCCATCCTGCAGCTGCCGCGCCGGTGCAGTCCGCCGTGATGCCGATCTCATCGATCCCGAAGGGCCCCGCCGCATGATCCGCGCCAACCCGATGCAAAGCAGCCTGATGCCGCCCTACACCGGCATCGGCGGGCTGCGCGTGGCCACCTACAACATCCACAAGGGCGTGCGCGGCATGGGGCCACGCAAGCGGCTGGAGATCCACAACCTGGGGCTCGCCATCGAGGCCTTCGACGCCGATCTCGTCTTCCTGCAGGAGGTGCGCCTGTTCCACACGCGCGAGGCACGCCGCTTCGACCGCACCTGGTTCGGCTGGCCCGAGCAGGGGCAGGCGGAGTTCCTGGCCCCGCCGGGCTACGACGCCGCCTACCGCACCAATGCCATCACGCGCTACGGCGAACACGGCAACGCGCTGCTGTCGCGCTGGCCGCTCGGCGACATCGGCCACCACGACGTCAGCGACCATCCTTTCGAGCAGCGCGGCCTGCTGCACGTGCCGGTGGTCTGGAACGGCGCCGTCGTGCACGCCGTGGTCGCGCATTTCGGCCTCGTGCACGCCAGCCGCGTGCGCCAGGTGCAGCGGCTGGCGCAGTTCATCGCCGCCGAGGTCCCGCCGCACGCCATGCTCGTCGTCGCCGGCGACTTCAACGACTGGGGCGAGCGCCTGGACGGGCCGATGGCCGAGCTCGGCCTGCTGCGCGCCTGCAACCCGGGCGGCGGCCATCGCGCGCGCGCCACCTTCCCCTCGCTGGCGCCGGTGTTCGCGCTCGACCGCTTCTACCTGCGCGGGCTCGAGTGCCGCTCGACCATGGTGCCGCGCGGCATGAGCTGGGCCCGCATGTCCGACCACCTGCCGCTGGTGGCAGAGCTCGAGCCGGCCTGACGCCCGGGCCGCCCGCCGCGCGCAACGTCCATGGCCTCGATCGACCTCGCCCGACTGCGCGCCTGGACCGCGGTGCCGGCGCCGCGCTTCGTGGGCGGCAATCGCGTGCAGCTGCTCGAAGGCGGCAGCGAGCTCTTTCCGCGCATGCGTGCCGCCATCGCCGAGGCCCGGCGCGAGATCTGGCTCGCCACCTACATCTTCCACGACGACGCCACGGCGACGACGTTGCTGGAGGACCTGTGCGCCGCCGCCGCGCGCGGCGTCGCCGTGCACATCGTGCTCGACGGCTTCGGCAGCAACGGCACGCTGCCGGCCATCCGCAGGCGCCTCGCCGGCACCGAGGTGCGGCTCGAGGTCTTCCGCCCCCTCGAGCGCTGGTGGGCGTGGCTGCAGCCGGGCCAGCTGCGGCGGCTGCACCAGAAGCTGTGCGTGTGCGACGCCCCCGACGGCGAGGGCGAGGGCAGCGGCGAGGTCGCCTTCGTCGGCGGCATCAACGTCATCGACGACCGGCTCGACCTGCGCCACGGCTGGTGCGACCAGCCGCGCCTGGATTTCGCGGTCGAGCTGCGCGGGCCGCTCGCCACCGCCGTGCACGCCACGGCACGCGCGATGTGGGCGCGCGCGCACCTGGCGCGCGGCTGGCGCGAGGAGATGCGCACGCTGGCGCGCAGCGCCACGCGCATGGACCAGGCGCGCACGCTCGTGCGCCAGTTGCGCGGCGCGGCCGTGCTGGCCGCCACCAGCGACCTGAGCCCGATGCGCGCCGCCTTCCTGGTGCGCGACAACCTGCGCCAGCGCCGCGCCATCGAGCGCAGCTATGTCGAGGCGATCCGCGGCGCGCGCGTGTGCGTCGACATCGCCGTGCCCTACTTCTACCCCGGGCGCGCCTTCCGCCGCGCGCTGCGCCGGGCGGCGCGCCGCGGCGTGCGCGTGCGCCTGCTGCTGCAGGGCAAGGTCGACTACCGCATCGCCGCCATCGCCGCGCGGGCGCTGTACGACGAGCTCTGCGCCAACGGCGTGCGCATCTACGAATACACGCCCGCCTTCCTGCACGCCAAGGTGGCGATGGTCGACAACGAGTGGGCCACGGTCGGCAGCTCCAACATCGACCCGCTGTCGCTGCTGCTCAACCTGGAGGCCAACGTCGTCGTGCGCGACGCTGGCTTCGCGCGCGCGCTCGGCGCGCGCTTCGAGGCCGCCTTCGCCCTCTCCAGCGAAGTGAGCAGCCGGCCGGCGAGTGCCGGCTGGCGGGGCTGGCTGCGGCGGGCAGGCGTGGCCTGGGCGGCCAACCTCTACTTGCGCGTGGCCGGCATCACGGGGCGGTACTGACGCAGGCGCGCGCGCGCCCCAGCGATGCCGGCGCGCCGGGCCGCGATCAACCTGGATCCGAAGAGTTGGGCGCGCCCGAGCGATCCAACGGCCTGATCTCCAGGTTCAAGCCGCCGGCGGCGGGCCATAGCGGTTGTCGGCCGCCGTCCCGCGCAGCACGCCGTTGGCCCACAGCAGCCACAACCAGCCCACCACCGGCAGCAGCGCCACCAGCACCCACCAGCCCGGCCGGTCGCGGTCGTGCCAGCGCTTCATCGAGATGGCCAGCGCCGGCCACAGCAGCATCACGTTGACGAGGGGCTCGGCCGCGGTGGCACGCACGCGCGCCACCGCGAGCAGGCCGTGCAGCAAGAGGCCGAGCCCCAACATCGCGCCGACGCCCCAGAGCCAGAAGCGCTTGCGCGAGATGCGGCCCTTGGCGCTGAAGAGCATGCGCCAGGGCGCATCGGGGTCACCGTCGGGCCAGCTCAGCGGCGAGATCGACGCCGGGGGGATGGAGCTTGCGCTCGGCAACGACGGCATGCGCGAAGTATCAGCCTGGATCCGGCGGTGGGGCGCGCCCGACGGCGGCTCGATCGGATGTGTCCAACGGCCGGATCCAGGCTCACAGCGCGCAGCTGCGGAAGCCACTGCGCTGCCGGTCGTCGTGCGGCAGCGCGAAGCGGCGCGCCTTGGGGTGCCGCCAGCGCGCCGGCGTCGCGCTCGTGCAGCCGCGCAGCACGCCGCCGGCCGCTGCGGTGCCGCTCGCCGCGGTGGCACCGCCGCCGCGCACCACCGCGTCGATGACGGGCGCGATGACATCGAGCGTGCCGGGCGGCACGCGCGCCCCCGCGCCGGGGAACAGGCGGGCGCTGCCCGCCACCCACTCGAGCACGTCGCCCCAGGCAAAGCCGCGCCGCGCCGCGGCATGGGCGGCGAGCTCCCACTCGGGCTCGGTGGGCAGGCGGCGGCCGGCCCAGCGGCACCAGGCTTCGGCCTCGTGGCGCGTGACCTGCATCGCCGCCTGCTGCGCCGGGGCGCGCTGCAGCTGCCCGGCGCGCGCGACGAGCACGCTGCCGGCGAGCTGCTCCACGTCGCGCGGGGCACGGCGGCCGTCCTCGTGCAGCCAGGCCCAGCCGGCCTCGCTCCAGCATTCGCGCCGGTCGTAGCCGCCGTCCTCGGCAAACTCGGCGTACTGCGCCCAGTTGACGCACTGCGCGTCGATCTCGAATTCCGGCACCGCCACCTCGTGCGCCCAGCGCTCGCCATGCGGCACGAAGCCGCCGGCGCGGGCAGGGTCACCCTCCGGCGCGGCCGCGCTGCCCAGCCACCAGCGCTGCGCCGGCACGCCGAGCGGCTCGCGCATCGCACGCGGCGGCGGCAGTAGCGGCATCAGCAGGTGGCCCAGGCGCTCCGACAGGCGGTCCTCGTGCTGCAGCGCGAGGCGGAAGAAGTACAGCCCGGCATCGTCGTCCTCGGCGTGGCCGAGCAGATCCAGCGTCTGCTCGAGCGTGCGGCCGAGGTACGCGCGGATCGCATCGGCATCCTCGGCCTCGGCACGGCGCAGCCAGCCCTCGGCACGCGGCTCGATGCCCGGCAGCCGCGGCGAGGTGGCGTCGGCGGCCTCGCCGCGTGCACGCTGCACGTGGCGCGCCAGCCACCACTCCTGGAACCAGCCGGCGCGTGCGGCCAGGCGCGGCGCCTCGCTCGGCGCCGGCCGCACCCGGCCGCTCGCCGGCGCGCGCGTCGGTGCCTCGGCAGGCGCGGCATGGGACGGGCCGGCGCGCTCGTGCGTGAGCAGCGCCAGGCGCGCGAGCAGTTCGTTGCGCGCCTCCAGCAGCGCCAGCGAGAGCCATTCGCGCCCGCCGCGCCGCGCCTGCGTGGCGGCGTCGTCGCCCGCGGCGGCTCGCACGATCATGCGGGCGCTCTCATGCCGGAAGCCCCCGTGCCGCGCCCCGCGGTGTTCGCGCTTTCGGGCGACCGGACAGGCTCACTGCCCCACCAGGCCGTGGCGGATGGCGTAGACCGTCAGCTCGGCGTTGTTGGACAGCTGCAGCTTCTCGAGGACGCGCGCGCGGTACACCGATACCGTCTTCGGGCTCAGCGCCAGCTTCTCGGCGATGTCGGCGAGGCGCTTGCCGCTGGCGATGAGCATCAGCGTCTCCATCTCGCGGTTGGAGAGCGTCTGGTGGCGGTTCTCGGCCACCGGCGCGTTCAGGTTCTCGACCAGCATCTGCGCGATCTCGGGCGTCACGTACTTCTTGCCCGCCGCCACGGCGCGCACCGCCTGCACGATGGTCTGCGGGTCGCCGCCCTTGTTGACGTAGCCGAAGGCGCCGGCGCGCAGCGCGCGCAGCGCGTACTGGTCCTCGGGGTACATGCTGACGACGAGCACGCGCACCGGCGAGCCCTCGTCCTTCAGCGCCGCCAGCGCATCGAGGCCGCTGCGGCCGGGCAGGTTGATGTCGAGCACCAGCACGTCGCAGGGGCCGGGCCGCGCCCCCGCCTCGGCGCGGCTGACGCTCAGGTTGCGCATCAGTGCGCGCAGCTCGCCGTAGTCGGAAGCCTCGCCGACGACGCGGATGTCGTTCGCATCGAGCAGCGTGTCGCGGATGCCGCGCCGGATGAGGGCGTGGTCGTCGCAGAGGATGACGTCGATCATGGGGTTCCGGGTCGGGGTGCCGGCAGCTAGTACCGTGTCGCCCAGACCTGTTCTTCCGGGTCGTTCGGGCGGCCGCTGCTCGTGCGCTGTCCGTCTTCAGGCGAGTCCACCGGCACCGACAGCAGAAGCGTCGTGCCGCCGCCACCCGCGCCGCGGTGGCCACCGCCGCTCAGCTCCACCCAGCCGCTCACCGTGGAGGCACGCTCGTGCAGCCCGCGGATGCCGAAGCTCTGCTCCTTGGCCAGGTCGGCGCTGGCGATGCCGCGGCCGTTGTCGGTGATCTCGAGCGAGAGCACGCCGCGGCCGAGCGAGAGGTCCATCGTCACGCGCGTCGCGCCGGCATGCTTGCCCACATTGGTGAGCGCCTCCTGCGCCGTGCGGTAGGCCACCAGCGGCACCATCGGCGGCAGCGTCATGCGCTCGTGGCTGGTGCGAAAGCCGCAGTGGATGCCGGTGCGCTTCTCGAAGCTGCTGGCCATCCACTGCAGCGCCGCGACGAGGCCCTGCTCGAGGATGGCCGGGCGCAGGTTCTGCATGATGCGCTGGCTGGCCAGCGTCGCGTGCGTCAGCAGCTCCAGCGCCGTGCCCATGCGCTGGCGCACCGCGAGCTCCTGGCTGTGCCGGCGCACCCAGTCGAGCTCGAAGCGCAGCGCCGCCAGCGAGCCGCCGACATCGTCGTGGATCTCGCGCGCGATGGCGTGCCGCTCGGTCTCGACGCTCGTCTGCAGGTGCTGCGCCAGTTCGGACAGGCGCTTGCGCGAGGCGGCGAGCTGCCGGTCGGCCTCGGCACGGGCGCGCCGCGCCTCGCCGGCGGCCATCGCGTGCTCCACCGCGGGTGCCAGGCGCGCCAGGTTGTTCTTCAGCAGGTAGTCGCTGGCGCCGTTGCGCATCGCCTCGACCGCGGTGTCCTCGCCGATCATCCCCGAGACGAGGATGAAGGGCAGGTCGAGGCCACGCTCGCGCAGGTCGGCCAGCGCCTGCAGGCCCGAGTAGCCCGGCAGGTTGTAGTCCGACAGCACCACGTCCCAGGGCTCGTCGAGCGCGCGCGTGAATTCGTCACGGCTCTCGACCCGCACCGCTTCGACACGCAGGCCGGCGCGGTCGAGGTAGGCCAGGGCGAGCGAGTGGTCGAGCTCCGAGTCCTCCAGGTGCAGCAGGCGGCAGGGCAGTGCCTGGCGGGCAGCAGGGGCGGCAGGGGCGGACGTGCCGGGCATGGCGGCCAGTATGACAAAGGCGGCCCCGGCCGGCGCGGCGGTCGATGGGGCGAAGAACGAACGGGATCGTGACGGGGATCGCGACAGGGATCGCGACAAGGAACGCGGCCGTCATCGCGCATCGTTCGCGGCCAACCCGCCCTCAAGCCGCGAAATGGGCGGTCTTGGCGGCCAAGTTCCGCTCAATGTCCGGCACCCCCCTGCCGAAAATGGCTGGACGTTCGGTGCTCTCGCCGCTGCCAGCGGCGCGCCACCGGAAGCCCAAGAACATCCCAACACGGCCCCGCGCCACGCGCCCGATGCTCGCCAACGACCCTACCGCAGCCCCCCCGGCCGGCGGCCTGCCCCTGATGCAGGCCGCCGACCTGCAGGACCACCTGCTCGTGGTCAGCAACGACCTCGATCGCCTGCAACGCCTGCTCGCCGACGCCGGCGACTCGCTGCTCGCCCACTTCCACGGCGCCAGCAGCGAGATGAAACGCGTGCAGGACATCCTGACCGAGCACCCGCATCTCAGCCACGACGAGCTGAGCCAGGCGCTCACGCACCTGGCCGGCGCGATCACCGCGATGCAGTTCCAGGACATGGCCAGCCAGCTCATCGCGCACACGACGCGCCGCCTGCGCGGCTGCGCCGACCGCATCGCCAGCGACGCGCTCGGCGCCGACGAGGACGGCGCCGCCGTCGTCGAGGACATGCCGCTCAGGCCGAACCCGGTCACGCAGGACGAGATGGACGCCGGCTCCGTCGAGCTCTTCTGAGCCACGCCACACCCCGCCCCGCCGCCCGACCGCGCCGCCCCCAATCACCGATCCCTCACGGCCCACGCCTGCTCACGGAGAACCCCATGCATTCCATCCTTGCCGTCGACGACAGCGCCTCGATGCGCCAGATGGTGTCGTTCACGCTCAAGAACGCCGGCTTCAACGTCGTCGAGGCGGTGGACGGGCAGGACGCCTTCGAGAAGGCCGGCTCGCGCGACTTCAGCCTCGTGCTCACCGACCAGAACATGCCGCGCATGGACGGCATCAGCCTGACGAAGAAGCTGCGCGAGCACCCCAAGTTCAAGGCGACGCCGATCCTCATCCTCACCACCGAGAGCAGCGACCAGATGAAGCAGGCCGGCCGCGCCGCCGGCGCCACCGGCTGGCTCGTCAAGCCTTTCGACCCGGTCAAGCTGATCGAGGTCATCGGCAAGGTCATCCGCTGAAGCGCGGCGACCAGAGCATTCCCAAGAGAAAGAGCGAGGAGCCTCCAGAGCCATGGCCCATCCGTCAGACACGCACAGTGGCGGCGCGCACCTTTCCGCCGGCATCGACCTTTCGCAGTTCTACCAGGTCTTCTTCGAGGAAGCGGGCGAGAACCTCGAGGCCATGGAGCGCATGCTGCTCGAGCTCGACGTGGGCGCCGCCGGCGACGAGGAGCTGAACGCGATCTTCCGCTGCGCCCACTCCGTCAAGGGCGGCGCGGCGACCTTCGGCTTCGCCGACGTGGCCGAGCTCACGCACGAGATGGAGACGCTGCTCGACAAGCTGCGCCGGCACGAGCTGCAGCCGACGACGGCGATGGTCGACGCGCTGCTCGCCTCGGGCGACTCGCTGAGGGAGATGCTGGCCCGCCACCAGGGCAGCGGCGCCGCCGCCATCGACACGAGCGCGCTGCTCGCGACCATCCGCACGCTCGTCGGCGGCAAGGCGCCTTCGAACGGACCGCGCGCCGCGGTCCCGGCCACATCCGCTGCATCCGCCGCACCCGCCGCGGACCCGACCCATGCCGCCGCCGAAGGCAGCGCGGGCGACGGCAGCCGCGCCCTCGAACTCACGCTCGGCCCGATGCCCGACACCAGCGCCGCCGACAGCATCGTCGCGCTGTTCAAGGAGATCGCCGATCTCGGCACCATCGAGCCGCTGGACGGCGGCCGTGCCGAGGAAGGGCTGCGGCGCTTCCGCGTCGTCACGCAGAGTTCGGACAGCGATCTCGTCGACCTGTTCGGCTTTCACGTCGCGCGCGAGCAGGTGCGCCTGGCGCCGGCCGGCCCCGGCTACGGCTTCCACGCCGGCGCGCCCGGCGCGCCGAGGGCCGAGGCCGCGCACGCCCAGCCCGCGAGCGCCGCCGACACGGCGGCCGACCCGGGCTACGGCTTCTTCGACAACGCACCGGGCGCGCCCGGTGCGGCCGCCGCGGCGCCCGACACGCCACCCGAGGTGGTCGCGGCACCCGGTCCGAGCGCCCGCGCCGCCGTCGCCAAGGTCGACAAACCCGCCGCCGCGGCCGAGGGCAGCACGCTGCGCGTCTCGGTCGAGAAGGTCGACCAGCTCATCAACCTGGTCGGCGAGCTCGTCATCACGCAGGCCATGCTGGCGCAGACCGGCAAGGTCGTCGACACGGCGCTGCACCAGCAGCTCTCGGCCGGCCTCGCCGACCTCGAGCGCAACACGCGTGACCTGCAGGAAGCCGTGATGGGCATCCGCATGATCCCGATGTCGGTCGTCTTCAGCCGCTTCCCGCGCATGCTGCGCGACCTCGCCGGCAAGCTCGGCAAGAAGGTCGAGCTCGTGCAGGTAGGCGAAGCCACCGAACTCGACAAGGGCCTGGTCGAGAAGATCACCGACCCGCTCACGCACCTGGTGCGCAACAGCTGCGACCATGGCATCGAGACGCCCGACGTGCGCCGCGCCGCCGGCAAGCCCGAGCACGGCACGGTCACGCTCGTCGCCAGCCACCAGGGCGGCAGCATCGTCATCGAGGTGCGCGACGACGGCCGCGGCCTCAACCGCGCCAAGCTGCTGGCCAAGGCACGCGAGCGCGGCCTCGACGCCCCCGACTCGATGACCGACCAGGAGGTCTACGGCCTCATCTTCGCCGCCGGCTTCTCCACCGCCGAGCAGGTGACCGACGTCTCCGGCCGCGGCGTCGGCATGGACGTGGTGAAGAAGAACATCACCTCGCTCGGCGGCACGGTCGAGATCGACTCCGCCGAGGGCTACGGCATGACGGTGCGAGTGCGCCTGCCGCTGACGCTGGCCATCATGGACGGCATGAGCGTGGGCGTGGGCGAGGAGTGCTACATCCTGCCCTTGTCCAGCGTCGTCGAGTCGTTCCAGGTGCAGCCGGGAATGATCAAGACCATCGGCGGCAGCGGCCGCGTCGTCGACGTGCGCGACGAGTACATGCCGGTGATCGACCTCGAGCGCGTCTTCGGCGTGCCGCGCTTCGACTTCGAGCATGTCAGCAACATCATGGTCGTCGTCGAGGCCGAAGGCGGCCGCGTCGCGCTGCTCGTCGACGAGCTGCTCGGCCAGCAGCAGGTGGTGGTGAAGAACCTCGAGAGCAACTACCGCAAGGTGCCCGACGTCTCCGGCGCCACCATCCTCGGCGACGGCCGCGTCGCGCTCATCCTCGACATCGGCGCGCTCGTGCGCCGGTCACGCCACTGAGGCCCCTCGGCCCCGCCAGCCACCGGCCTCCGACCCTCGCAAGGTTCCCTCCCATGACTTCGCTCGTCGGCCTGCTGCGCCGCTTCACCATCCGCACGCGCATGGTCGGTGCGGTGGCGATGGTGCTGTCCATGTTCGCGCTCTTCGGCGGCGCGACGTTGCTGGCCGGCGGCAAGATCCGCCAGATCAACCAGCAGTTCATGGACTCGGTCCAGGCGCTGGAGGACACCGCGCGCATCAAGGAGCACCTGACGGCGATGCGCCTGGCCGAGAAGCAGATGGTCATCGACTACGAGGACGGCGTGGCCGTGCTCAAGCTGCGCGAGACCTGGCAGGCCGAGTTCGCCGCCACGCGCAAGGCGCTCGAGCGGCTGCTGGAGGGCGCCCAGGACGAGAACAACCCGCTCGCCCGCGAGGCCCTGGCGCGCATGGCCGCCTACCAGAAGGGGCTGGAGACGGTGCTGCAGAACATGCAGAACGGCAGCTACGACAACTCGCGCGCCGCCGACCGCATGCTGGCGCGGCCCAAGGCCGAGATCGCCGCCGCCGAGCAGGCGGTGGGCCGCATCGCGCGGGCCCTGCACGACGAAGTCGCCGCCGCGCGCGCCCGCTTCGAGCGCACGATGCGCGAGCTGCTGATCGCCTTCGGCGCCGCGCTGCTGCTCGTGCTCGGCATCGTCGCGCCGCTGACGATGCTCAATTCGCGTTCGATCACCGCACCCATCGCCGAGGCGCGCGAGGCGGCGCTGGCCATCGCCGGCGGCGACCTGACGCGGCGCATCGTCGCCGAAGGTCGCGACGAGGCGGCCGACCTGCTGGCCGCGCTGGCGCGCATGCAGCAGGGCCTGGCCACGCTGGTGGGCGAGGTGCACTCGGCCTCCGACAGCATCCGCAGCGCGAGCAGCGAGGTGGCCGCCGGCAACGCCGACCTCAGCCAGCGCACCGAGCAGGCGGCCAGCTCGCTGCAGCAGACCGCCAGCTCGATGACCGAGCTCTCCGGCACGGTGCAGCAGACGGCGGCTTCGGCGCGCACGGCCGACCAGCTGGCCGCCGGTGCCACCGAGGTGGCGCAGCGCGGCGGCCAGGTCGTGGCCGAGGTCGTGTCGACGATGGGCGAGATCAACGCGAGCTCGCGCCGCATCGGCGACATCATCGGCACGATCGACGGCATCGCCTTCCAGACCAACATCCTGGCGCTCAACGCCGCCGTCGAGGCGGCGCGCGCCGGCGAACAGGGCCGCGGCTTCGCCGTCGTCGCCTCCGAGGTGCGCAGCCTGGCGCAGCGCTCGGCGCAGGCGGCGCGCGAGATCAAGGTTCTCATCGGCGACAGCGTCGACCGCGTCGATGCCGGCGCGCGCCTCGTCGCCGATGCCGGCAAGACGATGGGCGAGATCGTCGGCAGCGTGCAGCAGGTGAGCCAGATCATCGGCGAGATCAGCACCGCCGCTGCCGAGCAGAGCAGCGGCCTCGGCGACGTCAACGGCAGCGTCGGCGAGCTCGACCGCATGACGCAGCAGAACGCCGCGCTCGTCGAGCAGAGCGCCGCCGCGGCGATGTCGCTGCAGCAGCAGGCACAGCGCCTGGCCTCTCTCGTGAGCACGTTCCGCACCGCCGAGCACCCGGCCTGAAGCCGCGCCACGCCCGGCCCGTCCCCTCCCCCCGCTCCCGCTTTCCCGACCCGTCAGCCAACCCCACCGAAAAGAGCCCGTCCAATGTCCCAACCAACGTCCATGCTGCGTCGCTCAGCCCTCGTGCTGCTGCCTCTCGTTGCCGGCCAGGCGCTGGCCGCCGCCGCCCTCGGGCTCGGTGCCGCCGCCGCCTGGGTGCTGGCGGCCGGCCTCGGCGGCGCCGTGCTGGCCGTTGCGGCGCTGCTCGTGCAGGCGCGCGGCCAGTCGACGGCGCTCGACGAGGTCGGTGCCTCGGCGCGTCGCATGGCCGACGGCGACCTCGTCACCGAGATCGACAGCGGCAGCGCCGCCACCAACGCGGCGCTCGTGGACCTGCGCTCGCTGCAGGGATCGCTGCGCCGCACCCTCGGCTCGATCAAGAACGGCGCCGACGGCGTTTCGCTCGCCGCGCAGGAGATCGCGCAGGGCAACAACGACCTCAGCGCGCGCACCGAGCAGGCCGCCAGCAACCTGCAGCGCGCCGCCAGCTCGATGGCCGCGCTCACCACCACCGTCAACCAGACGGCGCAGTCGGCGCGCACCGCCAATCAGCTGGCCAGCTCGGCCAGCGGCGTGGCGCAGCGCGGCGGCGAGGTCGTGTCGCAGGTGGTGGCGACGATGAACGAGATCAGCGTCAGCTCCAAGAAGATCGCCGACATCATCGGCACCATCGACGGCATCGCCTTCCAGACCAACATCCTGGCGCTCAACGCCGCCGTCGAGGCGGCGCGCGCCGGCGAACAGGGGCGCGGCTTCGCCGTCGTGGCGAGCGAGGTGCGCAGCCTCGCGCAGCGCAGCGCCGAGGCGGCGCGCGAGATCAAGAGCCTCATCGGCTCGAGCGTCGAGAAGGTCGAGTCGGGCTCGCGCCTGGTGGCCGATGCCGGCAGCACGATGACCGAGATCGTCACCAGCGTGCAGCGCGTCACCGACATCATCGGCGAGATCAGTGCCGCCGCCGGCGAGCAGAGCGTCGGCATCCAGCAGGTCAACGAGGCCGTCACGCAGCTCGACCAGGCGACGCAGCAGAACGCGGCGCTGGTGGAGCAGTCGGCCGCCGCCGCCGAATCGCTGAAGGAGCAGTCGCGCCAGCTCGTGGCGCAGGTGTCGACCTTCCAGCTCGGCGCCGTTGCCGGTCGCGCCCTGGCCGCCGCGGCCGCGGCGCCTTCGCTGCCGGCTCCGCCCCGCGCCCTGGCCCAGGAGACGATCGCGCAGGCGCGGCGCAGTGCGCCTGCCGCCGCCGCGGCGCCCGGGAAGAAGGCGGAGAAGGCGGCCGTCAAGGCCGCGGAGAGTGCCGCCGCCTTCGCCCCCGCCAAGCCCGCAGCGGCCGCCGTGCCGGCTTCGGCCGCCCCCGCGGCCGGCGGCGACGACGGCTGGGAAACCTTCTGAACGCCCGCACTAACGCCGGCACACGAGGGGTTCGAGCTGCCCGGCCAGGCCGGTGCACCCGGCGCCCTCGCCGCGGCTACAGCGACCGCCACCGCTGCCGATATTCGATCTGAAACGCATCCCGACCCCGCCCAAGGACGACCGACCATGACCCTCATCGCCGAAGCTCCCCGCACCTCCACCCGGGCCGATGTGGCCGGTGCCGCCCGCGGCACGGCCACCGCCGCCTCCGACGGCAACGTCGGCGTCGGCACGCAGGGCGGCGAGTTCCTCACCTTCCGCCTCGGCGCCGAGGAGTACGGCATCGACATCCTGCGCGTGCAGGAGATCCGCTCCTACGAGGTGCCGACGCGCATCGCCAACGTGCCCGAGTTCATCAAGGGCGTGGTCAACCTGCGCGGCGTCATCGTGCCCATCGTCGACCTGCGGCTGAAGCTCGGCTGCCCGAGCGCCGAATACAACACCTTCACCGTCGTCGTCGTGCTCAACGTGCGCGGGCGCGTCGTCGGCGCCGTCGTCGATTCGGTCTCCGACGTTCTCGAGCTGCCCAAGGACCAGGTCAAGCCTGCGCCGGCGCTGCACTCGAGCGTCGACTCGTCGTTCATCACCGGCATCGGCACGGTCAAGAACGGCGACGCGCAGCGCATGCTGATCCTCATGGACATCGAGGCGCTGATGAGCAGCGCCGACATGGGCCTGATGAACTGAACCGACCGCCTTTCCCCGCCTTCGCGCCTTCACGCCCTTCGCGCCCCTACCGCATCCCCAGGAGAACCACCATGATCCGCCACCTGCTCAGCGGCATCGCCTTCGCCGCCCTCGCTGCCGTCGCCGCCGGCGCCCACGCCTCGACCAACGCCTCGAAGGAAGAAGCGGTGGCGATGGTCAAGAAGGGCGTCGCCTTCATCAAGGCCCATGGCATCGAGAAGGGCTACGCCGAGATCAGCAACAAGAGCGGCCAGTTCGTCGACCGCGACCTCTACCTCGTCGTCTACGGCCTGGACGGCAAGTGCCTCGCGCACGGCGCCAACGCCAAGCAGATCGGCAAGGACCTGCTCGACCTCACCGACGTCGACGGCAAGTACTTCGTCAAGGAGCGCGTGTCGCTCGCGAAGTCCAAGCCGGCCGGCTTCTGGCAGGACTACAAGTTCACCAACCCGGTGAGCAAGAAGATCGAGCCGAAGGCGATGTACTGCGAGAAGCTCGGCGAGGCGGCCGTCTGCGGCGGCATCTACAAGTAGAGCCGCGACGCCCCAGGAAGACCAACAACACCGCCCGGGGAACGCGCATTGAGACTCGCCCTCAAGCTGCTGCTGCCGCCGCTGCTGTGTGCCGCCGCGGCGCTCGGCTGCGGCGTCATCTACGGCGTCACCAGCCACCGTCAACAGGCCGAAGCCCGCGAGCTGGCCGACAGCGGCCGCGCCCGCCAGCGCTCGCTGGAGCGCGTGCGCGCGCAGTTCGTGCAGATGCGCGGCGACGTGCTGCGCACGCTGGCGCTGATGGCTTCGCTGGACGACGCAGCGGTGGCCGCGTCGCGCAAGGCGCTGGCGGCCGGGATGCAGGAGATGCAGCGCACGCTGGCCGCGCTCGGCGAGGCCGGCGACACCCAGGTGCGCGCGCAGGTGGCGGCGATGACGCCGCTCATGACCAGCTACCTGCGGCAGTGCGACCGCGCCATCGACCTCTCCGGCACCGACCCCAACATCGGCGTGGCCGGCATGCGCTCGGCCGAGAACACCTACGCCGAGGCGGCCAAGGTGCTCGACGCGCTGGCCGCGCGCAGCGAGGCGCAGCTGGACGAGCAAGCGGCAGCCGCTGCCGCCCGCGCCCTGCACCTTTCGCTCGTGCTCGGCGGCATCACGCTGCTCGGCACGGCCGGCGCGCTCGCCATCGGCTGGCGCCTGCAGCGCCGCGTCGTGCACGACCTGCGCGGCGCCATGCACCTCAGTCGTGAGGTCGCCGCCGGCAACCTGCTCGCCGACCTGCGTGCCGAAGGCGACGATGAGCTGGCCGAGCTGCAGCGCGACCTCAGCGCGATGGTCGGCGGCCTGCGCGTGTCCATCGCCACCGTGCAGGCGGCGACGCAGCACATCGGCGGCGCGGCGCAGGAGATCAGCAGCGGCGCCGGCGCGCTCAGCCGGCGCACGCAGGAAACCTCGGGTGCGCTGCAGCAGGCGGCGGGCTCGATGACCGAACTGTCCGGCACCGTCAACCAGACAGCCGATTCCGCGCGCACCGCCACCCAGCTGGCCGCCAACGCCGCCACCGTGGCGCAACGCGGCGGCCAGGTGGTTTCGCAGGTGGTGGCGACGATGGGCGAGATCAACACCAGCTCGCGCCGCATCGGCGACATCATCGGCACCATCGACGGCATCGCCTTCCAGACCAACATCCTGGCCCTCAACGCCGCCGTCGAGGCGGCCCGCGCCGGCGAGCAGGGCCGCGGCTTCGCCGTCGTGGCCGGCGAAGTGCGTTCGCTGGCGCAGCGCTCGGCCACCGCCGCGCGCGAGATCAAGGCCCTCATCGGCGGCAGCGTCGAGAAGGTCGACGCCGGCGCACGCCTCGTGGCCGACGCCGGCAAGACGATGGACGAACTCGTCGCCAGCGTGCAGCAGGTGAGCCAGCTGATCGCCGAGATCAGCGCCGCCGCCGCCGAGCAGAGCGCGGGCATCGCGCTCGTCAACAGCTCGGTGTCGCAGCTGGACACCGCCACACAGCACAACGCCGACATGGTGCACAAGAGCGCCGCCGCCGCAGCCAGCCTCGAGCAGCAGGCGCAGCGCCTGGCCGATGTCGTGGCGCGCTTCCGCATCACCGCCGAGGGCGGGTCCCCGGCCGCCGCCATGGCCGAGCGGCCGTTCGCCGCGGCGCAGCCCACGCGTGCCACTGCGCTGGAGACCTTGGACAAGGCCCGTCGCGGCGCGGCCAGGCGCGCGAGCGCATCTGCCGCCGCGCCGGCGATGGCCGCCACCGCAGCAGCCGCGCCTGCCACTGCCGTCGCCGGCGGCGACGACTGGGAGTCGTTCTGACCCGCTGCCGCCGCGGTCGTGCCGGCCGCTGCGCTGCCTACACCGCGCCGGCGCGGCGCAGTGTCTCCAGCACCGGCCGCGCCAGCACTTCGCGCAGCCCCCACCAGCCCGCCGCCAGCGCCAGCAGCGCACCGGCCAGCGCACCGGCCAGCGGCACCCAGGGCACCGGCGTCCAGCTGAACTCGAACGCGTAGCGCGCCAGCAGCCAGCCGACGACGAGCGCGGCCGCCGAGGCCAGCGCGCCGGCGAGCGCGCCGACGCCGAGCAGCTCGGCGCGCTGCACCTGGCGCAGCAGGCGCGCGCCGGCGCCCATCGCGCGCATCACCGCGAACTCGCGCGCACGCGCCTCGCGCGTGGCCGCCACGGCCGCGAACAGCACCACCAGCCCGGCCGCGAGCGTGAAGCCGAACAGGAACTCGATGGCGCGGATGACCTGGTCGAGCACGCGCTGCACCTGCGCGATGCTGGCCGAGACGTCGACGTTGGTGATGTTCGGGAAGGCGCGCGCGAGCGCGTTGTCGAAGCCCGGCACGGCCGGCGCGCGGTAGGCGCTGATGTAGCTGAGCGGCATGTCGGGCATCTGCGTGGCCGGGAAGAGGGCGAAGAAGTTGACGCGCATCGACCCCCAGTCGACCTTGCGCAGGCTGGTGATGCGCGCGCTCACGCGCTGGCCGGCGATGTCGAAGCTGAGCTCGTCGCCGAGCTTGAGCGCGAGCGTCTGCGCCAGCCCCTCCTCGATCGAGATGGCGCCCGGCTCGTCGGGCACCCAGCGCCCGGCGACGACGGGGTTGTGCGGCGGCAGCACGGCGCTGTGGCTGAGGTTGAACTCGCGCTCGACGAGGCGGGCCGCGCGCTCCTCGGTGAAGTCGGCCGCCGTCACGTTGCGCTGGTTGATCGCCACCAGGCGGCCGCGGATCATCGGATAGAGGTCGTAGCGCTTGACGCCGGCGCCCTCGATGAGGCGGCGGAAGGGCTCGGCCTGCTCGGGCTGCACGTTGATGACGAAGCGGTTGGGTGCGTCGGCCGGCGTGGCGCGGCGCCAGCTCGCGATGAGGTCGGTGCGCAGCAGCACCAGCAGGATGAGCGCCAGCAGCCCCACCGCCAGCGCCGAGATCTGCAGCACCGCGAACGCCGGCCGCGCCGCAACCTGGCGCGTCGCCAGCACCAGCCAGCGCGGCGCGCGCGCTTCGGGCACCGCACGCTTGAGCAGCCGCACCGCCAGCCAGCCGAGCAGCGCGAACAGCGCCACCGCCGCCGCGAAGCCGCCGACAGCGATGAGGCCGAGCCTGGTGTCGGCCGACACCGCCATCAAGAGGGCGACGAAGCCGGCGGTGCCCGCGGCCAGCACGAGCAGCGAGCTCGCCTTCAGCCCGCCGACATCGCGCCGGATGACGCGCAGCGGCGGCACGCGCGCCAGCTGCAGCACCGGCGGCAGCCCGAAGGCGGCGAGCAGCGTCAGCCCGACGCCGAGGCCGAACAGCGCCGGCCACGCGCTCGCCGCCGGCAACTGCGCGTCGAGCAGGCCGGCCAGCAGCAGCACGAAGACGAAGTGCACCGTGAACCCGAGCGCCGCACCGATGGCGCTGGCCACGAAACCCGCGAGGCCGAACTCGAGCGCGTAGGCGCCCGCGATGCGCCCCTGCGCCAGGCCGAGCACGCGCAGCATCGCGCAGTCGTCGAGGTGCCGCTCGGCGAAGTCGCGCGCCGCGATGCCCACGGCCACGGCGGCGAGCAGCGCCGACAGCAGCGCGACGAGGTTGAGGAACTTCTCGGCCCGGTCCAGCGTCTGCCGCATCTCCGGGCGGCCGCTGGTGAACGAGTCGACGCGCGTGCCGCGCAGCGGCACGGCCTTGATCTGCTCCTCGATCTCGTGCACGAACTCGCGCACCGCCTCGTCGCCGCGCGCGCCAGCGGCCGCCGCCGCGACGCTGAGGCGGTAGGTGACGCGGCTGGCCGGCTGGATGAGCGCGGTCGCCGCGAGGTCGGACTCGGCCATCAACACACGCGGCGCGAACGCCATGAAGCCGGCACCGCGATCGGGCTCGACGGCGATGATGCGCGCGATGCGCAGGCTCGCATCGCCGAGCAGCAGCGCATCGCCCAGGCGCAGTGCCAGCGCATCGAGCAGCGCGGCGTCGACCCACACCGTGCCCCGCTCGGGCACCGAGGTTGCGAAGCTCGTGCTCGCCGGGGTGGCGGCGTCCATCGTCTCGCGCACCTGCAGGCGGCCGCGCAGCGGATAGCCCGGCGTCACCGCCTTCACCGAGACCAGGCGGGTGGCGCCGCCCTGCGCATCGCCGGCGCGGCCCATGCTCGGGAACTCCACCGTCTGCGCCACCTCGAGGCCGAGCGCACGTGCCCGCGCCACAATCTCGCGCGGCGTGGGCTTGTCGCTCGCCACCACGGCGTCGCCGCCGAGCAGCTGGCGCGCATCGCGCTGCAGGCCGTTGTTGAGCCGGTCGGCGAAGAAGCCGACCGCGGTGAGCGCGGCCACCGCCAGCACCACGGCCACGGCGAGCAGGCGCAGCTCGCCGGCGCGCAGGTCGCGGCTCGTCTGCCGCCACGCAAGCGCGAAGAGGCTGGGTGGCTTGAACGGGCGCGGCGCAGGCGCGGACGCCCCTGCGGGCAGGCCGGGGGCCGCGTCGAGGGGGGCAGCGGGCGCAGGGGCGGCGGGTGGGGTCAAGGGCGCGGACTCCAGGAGCACTCCGGGGGTGGGCACGGGTTCATCGATCAGGCCGTCGGATCAGGCCGCGGGCCAGGGCCGCCGATCCGGCCGTCGATCCGGCCTTCGAACCCAACGGGCGGGGCGCCCGGCGGCGCCTTCGGCCACGGTAGCCGAAATCGCATCTCCCGGTGCGGTGGAGGCGGGCCGGGCCCGCATCTTTGCGGCCGCCCCTGAACCGAGCATGCAAGGCCGTTGAACCCGTCCGGCGCGGCGCGGTGCTCCAATGCCGGACATGGACAAGACGGACACGCCCGCCTCGACCCGCGCCCTGCCGGCGCTCTTCATCAGCCACGGCTCGCCCATGACGGCCCTCGAGCCGCGCGAGGCCGGTGCGTTCATGCAGCGCCTCGGGCCGGCGATCGAACGCGAGTTCGGCCGCCCGAAGGCCATCGTGGCGATCTCGGCACACAGCCTGACCCGCGAGCCGGTGCCGCTCGCCGCACCTCGCCACGAGGCCGTCTACGACTTCGGCGGCTTCGACCCCGAGCTCTACACGCTGCGCTACGACGCGCCCGGCGCGCCTGAACTGGCGCAGCGCGTCGCCGCGCTGCTGGCGGTGCGGGGAGTGGTGGCCCATGTCGTCGCCGAAGGCGGGCTCGACCACGGCATCTGGACGCCGCTGCGCTACATGTTCCCGCAGGCCGACGTGCCGGTGCTGCCGCTGGCGTGGCCACCGAACTGGGCGCCCGAGCGGCTGTTCGCGCTCGGCGCAGCGCTGGCGCCGCTGGCCGCCGAGGGCGTGCTCGTCATGGGCAGCGGCAGCATCACGCACAACCTGCGCCGCGTCTTCGCCGGCGGCCTGCGCGACGCCGATCGCCCGGCGACGCCCGAGAGCACCGCCTTCCGCGAATGGTTCCGCGAGCGCGCCGAGCGCGCGCAGGCGGGCGACTGGGCGCAGCTGCTCGCCTACCGGCAGGCGGCGCCGCACGCCGAACTGATGCACCCCACCGACGAGCACCTGCTGCCCTGGTACGTGGCTGCGGGCGCCGGCGGCCAGGGTGTGCCCGCGCGGCGCATCCACGCCAGCCTGACCTTCGGCGACCTCGGCATGGACGCCTATGCATTCGGGCCCGGCGGGGCGCGCCTCGCTGAAGCATTGCGCGGGTGACGCGGGCGGTCGCTCACCGCTTTGCTCTTCGTCGTCGCGCGCGGGCGATTCGTGGCGTGCCGGGGTCGTGGCGCGCCGGGGCCGTTGGGCGGTCGGCACGCTCGTCGGCTGTTGCTCTCGCGTACGGGGAGTCGTGGCGCGCCGAGGCCGCCGGGTGGTCGGCTCTGCTCATGTCCCCTTCCGGCGGCCCGGCTCGCAGCCCTCCCCTCCGTTTCGGAGAGCGCTCAGCGCACCCCGCCCATCGCCCCCAGCAGGTCCTGCGAACCGCTGGCCAGCATGCGTGCGTCCGAGCCGAGCGTGACGAAGCGGTAGCCCATCGCGATGCGCGCCAGGGCCACGTCGGCACGGCCGTTGTGGATGCCGGCCACCACGCCATGCGCCTTGGCGCGTGCACAGATGTGCACGATGGCCTCCGCGGCCTTGGGCTCGACATCGTCGAACACCGGCTTGCAACCGAGTGCGAGCGAGAGGTCCGAGGGCCCGATGTAGATGGCGTCGAGCCCCTCGACCGACAGGATGGCGTCGAGGTTGTCCAGCGCCTGCGCCGTCTCGATCATCGCGAACACGACGATGGTGTCGTTGGCGCGCTCGGCGTAGTCGGGCCCGCCGTACATCGAGGCGCGGATGGGCCCGAAGCTGCGCGTGCCGCGCGGCGCATAGTGCGTGTACGCGACGAGCCGCGCCGCGTCGTCGCGCGTGTTCACCATCGGGCAGATGATGCCGTAGGCGCCGGCGTCGAGGCTCTTCATGATGATGCCCGGCTCGAGCCACGGCACGCGCACCACGGGCACCGTGGCCGTGGTGCTGATGGCCTGCAGCATGCCGAGCATCGCCGGGTAGTCGATGACGCCATGCTGCATGTCGACGGTCAGCGTGTCCCAGCCCTGCTGCGCCATCACCTCGGCACTGAAGCTGCTGGGCACGGCGAGCCAGCCGTTGATGGCGGCCTTGTCGGCCTTCCACAGGGTGCGCAGGCGGTTCTCTCGCATGGGGTCCTCGCTTCGTTCGGGTTGAGCGTTCGGGCTGACTCTGTCGGGCCGAGTCGGTCGTTGGGGCGGGCGGCTCAGCGCACGAGGCAGGGCCGCTTGGGATCGAAGCGCCAGCCCGGCAGCAGGAACTGCATCGCGACGGCGTCGTCGCGCGCCCCGAGGCCATGCTGGCGGTACAGCGCGTGCGCCTTCTCCACCTCGGCCATGTCGAGCTCGACACCGAGGCCCGGCTTCGCCGGCACCGCGACGCGCCCGCCGACGATCTGCAGCGGATGCTTCGTCAGGCGCTGCCCGTCCTGCCAGATCCAATGCGTGTCGATGGCCGTCACCCGGCCCGGCGCGGCGGCGCCGACATGCGTGAACATCGCCAGCGAGACGTCGAAGTGGTTGTTGCTGTGCGAGCCCCAGGTGAGGCCCCAGTCGCGGCAGGTCTGCGCCACGCGCACGCTGCCGGCCATGGTCCAGAAGTGCGGGTCGGCGAGCGGGATGTCCACGCTTTGCAGCGCGAGCGCATGCACCATCTGCCGCCAGTCGGTGGCGACCATGTTGGTGGCCGTCGGCAGGCCGGTGGCGCGGCGAAACTCGGCCATCACCTCGCGGCCGCTGAAGCCGTCCTCGGCCCCGCAGGGGTCCTCGGCGTAGGCGAGCACGGCGCGCTGGTCGCGCAGCAGGCGCACGGCGTCCTTCAGCAACCAGCCACCGTTGGGGTCGAGCGTGATGCGCGCCTTCGGGAAACGCTCGTGCAGCGCACGGATCGCCTCGACCTCGGCGACGCCTTCGAGCACGCCACCCTTGAGCTTGAAGTCCTCGAAGCCGTAGCGCGCCTGCGCCGCCTCGGCTTGGCGCACGATGGCCGCCGGCGTCAACGCCTCGGCGTGGCGGATGCGTGCCCAGCCGTCGGCCGTTTCGGGCTCGTCGGTCGGGTCGACATAGGGCAGGTTCGTCTTCGTGCGGTCGCCGACGAAGAAGAGGTAGCCGAGCATCTGCACGCTCTCGCGCTGCTGGCCCTCGCCGAGCAGCGCCGCCACCGGCAGCCCGAGGTGCTGGCCGAGCAGGTCGAGCAGCGCGCTCTCCACCGCCGTCACGGCATGGATGGTCGTGCGCAGGTCGAAGGTCTGCTGGCCGCGGCCGCCGGCGTCGCGGTCGGCGAAGGCCTCGCGCAGGCGATTCAGCACCGCCTGCACGTCAGCCACCGGCCGGCCGACGATCAGCTCGCGCGCGTCTTCCAGGGTCTGGCGGATCTTCTCGCCGCCGGGCACCTCGCCGACGCCGGTGCGCCCGGCGCTGTCGGTGAGCACGAGCAGGTTGCGCGTGAAGAACGGGGCGTGCGCGCCCGACAGGTTGAGCAGCATGCCGTCGCGCCCGGCGACGGGAATGGCCTGCAGGGTGGCGACGCGAGGCGTGGCGTGGGTCATGGAGCGCGCCCCTTGTGCGGGAGGGCCCCGGACTCTAGCGCCGGGCCTTGCCCTGCGGCTCGAGCGGAAAGACCGTGCAGCCCAACTGCTGGGAGATATCGCGGCTCGCGTCCCGCAGCATGGACACGAGCTTGGGTTCGGCCGCTTCGTCGTAGCGGAAGGTGGGGAAGGAAACGCTCAGGCCGGCGACGACGTGGTTGTGGCGGTCGAAGATGGGGATGGCCGTGCAGCGGATGTGATCGTCGAACTCCTCGCGGTCCTGGCCGTAGCCCTGCGCGCGCGTGCGCTCGAGCTCGCGCTCGAAGTCCTTGCGCGAGGTGATCGTCTTGTCGCGGAAGCGCTTGAAGTCGCAGCCGGCCAGCACCTGCTTGCGCCGGTCGTCCTGCTCCCAGGCCATCAGCACCTTGCCGATGGCGGTGCAGTGCAGCGGCGCGCGCCTTCCGACGCGCGAGTACATGCCGAGCATGTGCCGCGAGTCGACCTTGTGCACGTAGATGATCTCGCTGTCGATCAGCATGCCCAGGTGCACCGTCTCGCCGGTGGCGTCGGCCAGCGCCTGCATGTGCGCCTTGGCCAGCTCGATGAGGTCGGGGTAGCGCAGCGCCTTGGCGCCGAGCTCGAACATGCGCATCGTCAGGCCGTAGCGCTCGCTGTCGGACTCCTGGCGCACGTAGCCCAGTGTCTTCATCGTCTGCAGGAAGCGGTAGACGGTGGCCTTGGGCATCGCCAGGCGCACCGAGAGCTCGGAGATGCCGGTCTCGTTGCGCTCGCCCAGTGCCTGCAGGATCACGAAGACCTTGAGCACGGCCGCCACGGACTCGGGTTGCTTGGGGTCGAAGCTGTCGTCGTCGCTCATGTTTCGATTCCGGCGGGCCGTCGTTTCAGATTCCATTGTCTCTCTGATCGCGGATCAGGAGGAAGCGTGCGCACCTGCGCCGGCACGGACGAGGCCGGCCACCTCGCTCGCGGCCACCAGCCCGCGCACCGGTGGCGGGGCGAAGTCGGCGGGGGCGACCGCCGCCGGCGGCGGCGGATGGGCTGCCGCAGCCGCAGGCGGGTGGGCTGCCGCTGCCGGCGGCGGGTGGGCGCCGCGCAGCACGTCGCCGAGCCGGATCGCGCGGCCGTTGTGCAGCGAGCCGCTGTCGCTGAACTGCACGTCTTCGAGCGAGCGCGCGAGCACGCGCACGAGGCGCGCATCGGCGACGCCGGCGCCGCTCTCCCAGACATTGGCCTCGCAGGCGATGCGCGCACGGTGGCCGAGGCCGATCGAGTAGCCGTAGGCCCCTGCCGCGGGCAGCACGAAGAGGTTGTTGGCCAGGTGCACGCGGCCGTAGCGCACGCGCGGCGTGCGCTCGGCGCAGCGCAGCCACAGGTTGTGGTGCAGGCTGACGCGCAGGCGCCCATCGTCGTCGCGGTGGTTGTCGCTGCCGCCGATGAGCATGGTCTTGTCGTGGCCGGCGAAGCGGCACCAGGACACCGTGACGAGGTCGCTGGCGCGCGTGATGTCAAGCAGGCCGTCGTTGCTTTGCAGCAGGCGCTCGAAGACCTGCTGGCGTGCCGGCCAGGCACTCTCGAAGTGGCAGTGATCGACCCAGACGTGGTGGCTGCGGCGCAGCGCCACGGCGTCGTAGTCCGAGTTCCATTCGCCGCGCGCGCCGTCCAGCGGATCCCAGGCCGGGAAATGGTCTTGCACGCCATGGAAGTGCAGGCCGCGCAGCACGACGTGGTGCGCCCCGTCGAGCATCAGTGTGCCGTCGGCGAAGCCGGCGTCGGGCGTCGCGCCGACGAGCGTGGTGTGCGGCGGCAGCGGCACCACCACGGCCTCGGCCTGGCGGCGCGCCGAGCGTTGGCGGGCCTCCTCGAGCGCACCGGTCGGAGGCCGCCGACCCCAGGCCTCGGGCGCGTAGGCGCGGCAGTAGGCGTCGAAATCGAAGGCCGGGTCGGCGAAGGCGGCCGCGCCCCGGCCGACCGCCAGGTCGATGCGACCGTGGATGCGCAGCAGTTTGGGCTGGTCGCCCAGGCGCAGCGCGGCGTCGAGCTCGGCGCGGCTGCGGATGTCGAAGCGGCGTGCGGCGGCGACGCCGTCCAGCGCGGCTGTGCCGCCATCGAGCGCTGCGAAGCCGTCGGCCTCGGCCGGCCACCGGTGCGGCGCGGCGGCGCCCGAGGTTTGCACCTGCGCCTGCGCCTGCGCCTGCGCTTGCGCCACGGCGCAGCCCGCCAGCGGCCCGAAGCCTGCGATGGCGCCGGCGGCCACCGTCGCCATGCGGGCCGCGCCCGCAACGCGCCTGGCGCCCGCAGCGCCGACAGCGCCCGCAGCGCCGCAGAGGACGCGCCGCCGCCTCATGGCGCACTCCGGTTGCGGAACTCGGCGAGCCGATGCGCCTCGGCGCCCACCGCGGGGGCCGGGCGCGCTGCGGTCGAGTCGACCCACGGGCCGATGTGCACGCCGAGTTCGCTCTCGCGCACCAGCGCCTGCCCGTTTGGCGACTCGCCAGCCGCCCAGCGGCCGCGCGCCACGCCCTGGTCCCAGGCGCGGCCGAGCGCCACGTGGCCGCGTTTGCTCGCGAGGTGCGCCGCGTCGGCGGTGAAGCGGCTGTGCGTGACGAGGAAGCCGAGCGGCACCGCGGGTGGGGTGCTCGGCGCCAGCACGATGCCGCCCGCCGCCGCGCCGCGGCGCTCACCTTGGCGATCAGCGCGGCTGTGCAGCGTGCTGCCGGCGATGACGAGCGTGGCGTTGCCGAACACGAAGTCGACGTCGCCGGCGATGAAGCTGGCACGCACGAAGACGCGCGCCGGCCGCTCGCGCTCGCGCCGTCGCGCGTAGAAGGTGTCGTGGTGGCTCGTGAGGCGCAGGTTCTCGAGCTGGATGCGGTCGCCGGCGGTGGTGAGCGCGACGGCCTGCGTGCCGCCTTCGACGCTGGCCCCACCCTCGGTGGCATCGTTGGCCACGGTCAGATGGGCCACGACGACATCGTCGCTGAACAGGGCTACGCTCGTGCTGCCGCTGGTGCCGTGCGACGTTGCCTCCAGCGCCGGGAAACAAGGGTGCGCCGGCTCGCCGGCGCGCTTGGGGCGGCCGTTCCAGCGCCCTTCCACCAGACGCACCGCGGCGGGGTCGGCGGCCACGCCGCGCAGCAGCAGCGGCGCCTTGTCGCGCACGCACAGCGCCTCGCGGTAGGTGCCCGGGCGGATGTCGATGACGAACCGCCGCACGCCCGCACCCGCGCGCACATCCGCGCCCGCGGCGGGCACCGCATCGATAGCGGCCTGCACGCTGCGGTGCGTGCCGGTGCCGGCCGCGTCGACCACCCAGTCGGCAGCCATCGCGTCGATCACCGCGCGCGTGAGCGGCTCGAACGCGCCAGGCCCCTGCGCCAGGTAGTCGGCGATGCGGTGGCGCGCGGCATCCTCGGCGGTGAGCTGTGGTCGCGGCTCGCGACCCGTGGCCGCGGCGGCCCGCGGCAGCGCCGCCGGCGGCTCGGCCGTCTGCACTCCCGGCGCCCAGGGCAGCGCCGCGGCGGCCAGCCACAGCAGCGTGGCCGCGCGGCAGGCGCTCACGCCGCCGCCATCTCCACCAGATAGAGCCCGGGCTCGCCGTCGCCGTCGGCGCTGAAGAGCACGTGGCGCTCGTCCGGCGAGAACGAGGGATGCGGGTGCGTGACCTGGCGGTTGCTCTTGTAGACGCCCCAGCTGCTGTCGTGATGCGCCAGGCGCACCGTGCGGCCGCGCCGCAGGTCGAACAGGTGCAGGAAGGGGTCGCCGCTGGCCATCGCGTTGCTGCCGCCGGCGGCGGTGCCGCAGCCGTCGCCGACGAGGAGCGTGCCGTCGTGGTTGCTCATCAGGTGCGAGCAGGGCGGCATCGCCGTCAGCACGCGGTTGGCGAGCGTCGCCGGGTCGAGGCTGCAGATCCAGCGCTCGGGCGAGTCGTGCTTGTAGCTGACATAGATCATGGCGCTGCCGTCGGGCACCCAGAACTCGTGCGTGCAGCTCTCGCCACGCTCGTGCACCTTGCCGCAGCGGCGGTTCGTGCCGTCCTCGTCGATGAACCACATGCGCGCATCGATCAGGTCGTGCGGGCCTTCGTGGCAATAGGCGACGGTGCGGTCGTCGAAGGGGCGGTATTGCGGGTGGCCGAGCCAGCCGCGTTGCTCGAGGATGACCTGCTGCCGGCCGTTCGCGAGGTCGACGCTGAAGAGCCGGCAGCGCGGCTTGGCGTGGAACATCTCGTTGAACTTCTGCCAGTCGGTGAGCGGGAACCAGTCGTCGGCGGCGATCTCGATGCCCACCAGCTTCGTGCAGGCGCTGTTGGCGACCCAGGTGCCGTAGCCGACGTGGCTCGCGGGCACGGTGTAGACCACGTCCTCGGCCAGCGTGTCCAGGTGCAGGCGGATCAGGTGCCGCTCGCCGCGCACGAAGTAGAGATGGCGGTCGTCCGGGCTCAGGAAGCCGCCGAAGGTGTTCTCGCGTGCGCCTTCGGTGAGCTGCAGCGCGGTGCGGCTCTCGAGGTCGAGCAGGTGGTAGTTCCAGTTCGGATGGGCCGGGTCCCCGATGTCGGGGCCGAACTCGGCGCCGAAGATCAGGCGCTTGCCATCGCCGGTGAAGCACTTCTGGTAGAAGTAGTTGCGATGGCATGTCACGTCGCGCGGGGTGAGGCGGGTGACCGAGGCGCCGGTATCGGGGTCGGTGCGGGTGATGAAGGTCAGGTCGCGGCGGGTGTGTTTGCTCATTTGCCTTCTCGGCCTTTCGGCCTTCTCACTTCAGTCGTTGCAGCAGCGCCTGGCCATCGACGCGCAGGCGGCGGGCGGCGTCGGCCGCGCTCGTCTTGCCGTAGGCGACGGTCTCGAAGACCTCGCGCATGAACTTGTGCAGGCGCGGGTGCTCGAAAAGCGGCGCCGGCAGCGGGATGCGGCCGGCCTCGCGCTGCAGCGCGATCTGCGCGTGCGCGGCCAGCTCGAGCGGCGGCAGCTGCCCGGCCTCGCGCAGCAAGGCGAGCGGCGCACGCGCCACCGGCAGGCCGCGCGTGCGGCCGAGCAGGCGCGCCGCCTCGGGGTCGACGAGCAGGAACTCGACGAACCGGGCCGCCAGCTCGGGCCGGCGGCAATGGCGGCCGACGGCGAACATCAGCGCCGGGCGGCCGAAGATGCCGCTCGCGCGCGCACCGGGTTGCATCGGGAAGGGGCCGAGTGCGAGGCGGTGCTCGCCCTTCAGCGTGCTGGCGCGCAGGCCGATCACCGAGTCCCAGGTGTAGTTGCCGGCCCAGCGGCCGCTCACCCAGTCGGGCTGCTGCTCCGTGGGCTTCTCGGCGCCACCGAGGCTGGCGCGCAGCGGCAGCGGTGTCGCCACATGCTCGTCGACCAGGCGCTTGTAGATGCGCACCCAGTCGAGCGCGGCGGCTTCGTCCATCGCGACGCGCGGACCCTTCGTCGCTGAATCCGCCGATGAATCCGTCGCCGATTCGGCCGATGAATCCGCGGCGATGAACGGCGTGCCGTGCATCTGCTGCACCCAGGCCTGCGCGAGCAGCAGCATGTCGTAGAGCTCGCCGTCCAGCGGGAAGGCGGCCTCGCCGAGCGTGCGGCGGAAGACGGGCCCGAGCGCGAACAGCTCGTCCCAGCTGCGCGGCAGCGGCCGCTCCAGCTTGTCGAACGTGCCCTGGTTCCACAGCAGCACGCGCGCCGTGTACGACACGGGCAGCGCGTTCAGCCTGCCGGCGATGCGGCCGGTGGCGAGGTCGGCCTCGGGAATCTGCTCGCGCACGGCCGGCGAGAGCAGCGGCGCGAGGTCGGTGAAGCCGGTGCCGCGCTTGCTGAACATCGCCAGCCACGCCCAGTTGATCTGCATCACGTCGGGCTCGGAGCGGCCGGCCACCTGCGTCGTCAGGCGCTCGAGGTAGCCGTTGAAGCCCATGTACTCGGCCTTGATGCGCACGCTGCTGCCGCGCGCGGCCTCGCGCCGCTCGAACAAGCGCACCGCCTTCAGCGTCGCCTCGTGCCGGCCGGCGCCGCCCCACCAGCCGAAGCGCAGCACGGCGGGCGTGCCCTGGGCGAGCACCATCGGTGCCAGCGTGGCGGCGGCGCCGGCGCCCAGCCAGCGCAGCGCCCGCCGCCGCTGCGCCGGAACTGCTTCGGGCCGGGGCACCGCACGACGCCGCAATGAAAGCGGCCCGGAAAGCGCCTCGGCAGCGTCGGCGCGGTTCATGCCGCCGCCAGGGCCTCGCCGCTCACGGCGTCGAAGAGGTGCGCCTCGCCGATCTGCAGATGCAGCTCGAGCACGCTGCCGCGCGGCTGCGCCTGCAACGCCGGCGCCTGCGCGGCCGGCACGCGCGCGGTCAGCGGCACGGACCCGAGGTCGGCGTGCACGAAGACCTCGTTGCCCATGTGCTCGGCGAAGCGCAGCGTCGCCACCACGGCCGTGCTGTCACCCTCGGCGCGCGGCGCGACGCCGATGTGCTCGGGCCGCAGGCCGAACTGCACGGCACCGCGGCGGCCGTTCAGCGAGCGAGCGCGCGCGGCGGGCAGCGCCAGCGTCACGCCACCGACGCGCACCGCGGCATCGCCGCCCTCGGCCACGAGTTCGGCCGGCGCGATGTTCATCTCCGGCGAGCCGATGAAGCCGGCGACGAAGGCGTTGGCCGGGCGCCGGTACAGCGCCACCGGGGTGTCGACCTGCTGGATCAGGCCGTCCTTCAGCACGCAGATGCGCTCGCCCATCGTCATCGCCTCGGTCTGGTCGTGCGTCACGTAGACCACCGTCGCCGGCCGGCCCTGCTCGCGCAGCGTGCGGTGCAGCTCGGTGAGGCGCACGCGCATGGCGGCGCGCAGCTTGGCGTCGAGGTTGGACAGCGGCTCGTCGAACAGGAACACCTCCGGCTGCTTGACGATGGCGCGGCCCACGGCCACGCGCTGCGCCTGGCCGCCCGAGAGCTGCTTGGGATAGCGCTCGAGCAGGTGCTCCATCTCGAGCAGCTGCGCCGCCTGGCGCACGCGCTCGTCGACCTCGGCCTTGCGCATGCCGGCCAGCTTGAGGCCGAAGGCGAGGTTGTCGTAGACGCGCATGTGCGGGTACAGCGCGTAGTTCTGGAACACCATGGCAATGCCGCGCGCCTTGGCCGGCAGGTGGTTGACGACGCGCTCGCCGATGCGCAGCTCGCCGGCGCTGATGCTCTCGAGCCCGGCGATCATGCGCAGCAGCGTGCTCTTCGCGCAGCCGCTCGGGCCGACGAAGACCATGAACTCGCCGTCGCGGATGTCCAGGCTCACGCCGTGCACGGCCTTGAAGCCGTTCGGATACACCTTCTCGAGCTGCTGCAGGGTCACCGCGGCCATCGTTCAACCCTTGATGCCGCTGGAGGCGGCGCCTTCGATGAAATGCTTCTGCGCCGCGAAGAAGACGAGCACCGAAGGCACCAGCGCCACGACGCTGATGGCGATGACGTTGGCCCACTCCACCTCCTCGGTGGCGCCGATGCTCATCTTCAGGGCCAGCGAGACGGGGTACTTCTCGACGCTGGCGAGGTAGATCAGCGGGCCCATGAAGTCGTTCATCGTCCAGATGAACTGGAAGACGATGACCGAGACGATGGCCGGGCGCAGCAGCGGCACGATGATGTGCCACAGCATCTGCAGCGGGTTGCAGCCGTCGATCATCGCCGCCTCCTCCATGTCGCGCGGGATGCCGCGCAGGAACTGCACGAGCATGAAGACGAAGAAGGTGTCGGTGGCGAAGGCCGAAGGCAGGATCAGCGGCCAGTAGCTGTCGAGCATGTCGAGCTCGCGGAACATCAGGTACTGCGGCAGGCGCAGCACGATGAGCGGCAGCATCATCGTGCCCACCATGACCGCGAACAGCGCCTTGCGCGCGAAGAACTCGAAGCGCGCGAAGGCGTAGGCGACGAGCACGCAGCTCACGACGGTGACGGCGATGCGCGGCAGCGTGATCAGGAACGAGTTGAGGAAGTAGGTGGCGAAGGTGTACTCGCTGCTCGTCTTCCAGCCGCGCGCGTAGGCGCCGAAGTCGAAGCGGCTCGGCCAGAAGCCGATCTCGGTGAAGATCTCGGCGTTGCTCTTGAACGTGGCCCCCACCAGCCAGACGAGCGGGTAGAGCATGAGCACCGAGATGGCCGCCAGCACGACATAGCGCGGCCACGCGGCCGCCGCGGAACCGGCTTCGCGCGAGCGCGGGCCCCCGCCGGAGGCCGGCGTGCCTGGCGTGCCTGGCTTGAGCAGGAGGCTCATCGGTCCTTCTCGCCGGCGTAGAAGACCCAGTAGCGCTGGCTCCAGAAGCTGAGCGCAGCCAGGCCGGCGACGAGCACGAAGAGCACCCAGCTCAACGCCGAGCCGTAGCCGAGATTGAAGTAGCGGAAGCACTGGTCGTAGATGTAGAGCGCGAGCACGTAGGTGCTGGACAGCGGCCCGCCCTCGGTGACCATGTACGGCGCGTTGAACTCCTGGAACGCGTGCACCATCTGCATGATCAGGTTGAAGAAGATTACCGGCGTGATCAGCGGCACCGTGATCGACCACAGCTGTCGCCAGCGGCCGGCGCCGTCGATCTCCGCCGCCTCGTACAGCGTGGCCGGCACGTTCTGCAGCGCGGCCAGGAAGATCACCATCGCCGAGCCGAACTGCCACATGAACAGCAGCACGATCGTCCACAGCGAGTAGTGCTCGTCGGCGAGCCAGGGCACGGGCTCGAGGCCGAAGGCCTGCAGCACGCCGTTGACGAGCCCGTGGCGCGCGAAGACGAAGCGCCACAACACCGCCACCGCGATGCTGCCGCCGAGGATGGAGGGCAGGTAGAAGGCGGCGCGGAAGAAGTTGATGCCGCGCAGCTTGAAGTTCAGCACGTGCGCGACGACGAGCGCGAAGCCCACGCGCAGCGGCACCGCCAGCAGCGCGAACAGCAGGGTCACGCCGAGGCTCTTGCGAAAGAGCGGGTCCGCGGCGGCCAGCTCGCGGTAGTTCTGCAGCCCCACGAACACCGGCGGGTCCATCACGTCGTACTGCGTGAAGCTGAGCGCGAAGCTCATCGCGAAGGGGAACAGCTTGAACAGCAGCACGCCCAGCACGAAGGGCAGCACGAAGAGGAAGCCGAGCTTGCGGTTCTCGTACATCTGCAGGTACGGTTTGCCCCTCTCCCACTCGTGGGAGAGGGAGTCATGCGTCAGCGCGCGAGCCAGCCGCCGTCGACGGCCACCGTGTAGCCGTTGACGTAGTCGCTCGCCTTCGAGGCGAGGAAGACCACCGGCCCGGCGAGATCGTCGGGCAAGCCCCAGCGGCCGGCGGGGATGCGCTCGAGGATGGCCTGGCTGCGGGTGGCGTCGGCACGCAGCGCGGCGGTGTTGTTGGTGGCCATGTAGCCGGGCGCGATGGCGTTGACGTTGATGCCGTGGCCGGCCCATTCGTTGGCCATCAGCCGCGTGATGCCGACGACGCCGCTCTTGCTCGCGGTGTAGCTGGGCACGCGCACGCCGCCCTGGAACGAGAGCATCGACGCCACGTTGATGATCTTGCCGCCGCTGCCCTGCGCGAGGTACTGCCTGGCCACCGCCTGGGAGAAGAAGAACACCGTCTTCAGGTTGACGCCGATGACGTCGTCCCAGTCCTTCTCGCTGAACTTGATCGCGTCTTCGCGGCGGATGATGCCGGCGTTGTTGACGAGGATGTCCAGGCGGCCGCCCCAGGCCTTCGCGCGTTCGATGAGGCCGGGGATGCAGCCGACGTCGGCGAGGTTGGCACGCAGGTCCAGGAAGCGCCGGCCGAGCGACTCGACCTGCCGCTGCGTCTCGCTGGGCGCGGTCACGTTGACGCCGACGACGTCCGCGCCGGCCTGTGCGAGCGCGCGCGCCATGCCCTGGCCGAGGCCGGTGTCGCAGCCGGTGACGACGGCGACCTTGCCGGTGAGCTGAAAGCTGTCGAGGATCATGCCGGCTCTTCAGCGCAGCGTGGTCATGGGCACGTGGTCCATGTCCTTGAACACCTGGTTCTCACCGACCATGCCCCAGATGAAGGTGTAGGCCTGCGTGCCGACGCCGCTGTGCATGCTCCAGCTCGGGTTGATCACGGCCTGCTCGTTGCGCACCACGAGGTGCCGGGTCTGGGTCGGCTCGCCCATGATGTGGAAGACGACGCCGGCCTCGGGCATGTCGAAGTAGAAGTACACCTCCATGCGCCGGTCGTGCGTGTGGCAGGGCATCGTGTTCCACAGGCTGCCCGGCTCGAGCTGCGTCATACCCATCAGCAGCTGGCAAGTGGGCAGCACGTCGGGCACGAGGAACTTGTGGATGGTGCGCCGGTTGCTCGACTTCGCGTCGCCCAGCGTCTCGGGGCTGGCTTCGGCGAGCGTGACCTTCTTGTTCGGGTAGTGGCAGTGCGCGGGCGCGCTGTTGAAATAGAGCTTCGCGGGCGACGCCGGGTCGAGGCTGCTGAACGAGAGGTCCTTGGCGCCCTGGCCGATGTAGAGCGCTTCGCGCGGGCCGACCTCGTGGCGCTGGCCGTCGGCCACCACCAGGGCGCCGCCGCCGATGTTGATGAGCCCGAGCTCGCGGCGCTGCAGGAAGAAGTCGGTGCCGGTGTGGCGGCCGAGCTCCGGCGCGAAGCGCACGGTGTCGCGCACCGGGTGCACGCCGCCGACGATGATGCGGTCGATCTGGCTGTAGGTGAGCGTCACCTGCTCGGGCACGAAGAGGTCTGACACGAGAAAGTGCCGGCGCAGGCCCTCGGTGTCCAGGGTGCGGGCGTGTTCGCTGTGGATCGGTTGGCGGATGTCCATGACGGGGTGTCCTGCAGGGCGGCGAGGCGCCGGTGGCGGTGACCAGGAAGCCGTGCGAGCCGGTGTCCGTGGCCGGGGCTGTCCGGGAATGTACGGGGGTCGGCCAGCGCTCGGAATAGTGGTTTCTAATTAGTGAACCGCTGTTTCGTTTTTTGTTCAGGCTCGGTATAGTTTTCACGAGTCGCCGGTCCGGCCGGGGTGCAGCAGGGCACCGCCGGGGGCCTGCGGCCCGGAGCCCGCCCGCATGTCAGCCTACTTCGATGACGCCGCCACGCCGTGGACCGAACTCGGCGAAGGCATCCGCCGCAAGATCATCGGCCACACACCCGGGCTGATGTCGGTGCTGGTGCAGTTCGACAAGGGCGCGGTCGGCACCGCGCACGCGCACGACGCGCACGACCAGATCGCCTATGTCGTGGCCGGCAGCTTCGAGGCCGAGGTCGGCGGCGAGAAGCGCGTGCTGCGCGTCGGCGACGCCTTCGTCGCGCCGCGCCGCACGCGCCACGGCGTCGTCGCGCTCGAGCAGGGCAGCGCCCTGCTCGACCAGTTCACCCCGCGGCGCGAGGACTACCTCTCGCCCTGATTCACCCCCCTCACTCACGCATGCGGGGTGCGGCACTGCCGCCGTGCTTCGTCAACCGGCGCGCGCCCTACGAGCGCAGCCCGCGGCACCGGCCCGACGCCGGAGCCCGGGGCAAGAACGAACCACGGAGACACCCACGTCATGAGCGCTCGCAAGGCAACCCACTCTCGTTCCCGGCCCTTCGCCCTCTCGGCCCTCGGGCTCGCCATCGCCGCCCTCGGCGGCACCGCCTGGTCGCAGACCGACGACCCATCGCAGCGCATCGAGGTGACCGGCTCGCTCATCAAGCGCCTGGCCGACGAAGGCGCGCTGCCGGTCAGCACGATCCGCGCGAGCGAGCTCAGCGCCCGCGGCCACACCGAGCTGAAGGACTTCATCCTCGAGCTGCCGCAGGCGAGCTCGCTCGGCAGCTTCGGCGGCACCGCCGGCCCGATGACCAGCCTGCGCGGCTTCGGCCCGATGCGCACGCTGACGCTGCTCAACGGCCGCCGCCTGGCCAAGGAGCCGCTGACCAACCAGTACGTCAGCGTCTCCGTGATGCCGCGCATGGCCTTGTCGCGCACCGACATCCTGCGCGACGGGGCCAGCTCCACCTACGGCTCCGACGCCATCGGCGGCGTGCAGAACTTCGTCACGCTGCGCAGCTACGAGGGCCTGAGCGTGAAGGGCGAAGCGCTGGTGCCCGAGCGCGACGGCGGTGGCCGCTACCACAGCCTGGGCCTCGTCGGTGGCCTCGGCAACCTCGCGCGCGACGGCTGGAACATCTACGCCGCCGGCGAGTTCCAGAAGCGCAAGATCCTGCTGCGCGAAGAGCGGCCCGAACTCATCGACGGCTCGGCGCTGAACATGCTCGGCATCAGCACCACGCCGGGCCTCGGCGCCAACGCCACGCCGGCCAACTTCACCGATCCGACCAACCCAGTGGCGGCGCAGCGCACCGTGCGCTGGAACCCGTACTTCGCCAGCGGCTGCCTGCCGCCGTACTCCGAGCCCAGCACGTCCGGCGGCCGCCAGACCTGCTTCCTCGACGCCAACGACACCTACAGCGCCTTCGGCAACGGCAACGACATCGCCACGCTGTACGGCAAGGGCACGCTGCGCCTGGGCCAGCAGACGTTGAGCCTCGAGTACAACCTGGCCAAGTACAACGTGCTGCAGGCCAACAACCCGGCGCTGTCGACGGTGCGCCTGACCAGCACGCACCCGTACTACCCGGGCAACGGCATCGTGCCCACGGTGGCCGGCCTGACGCTCGCCGGCCGCCCCATCGATGCGCTGTGGTCCGTGGCCGACGCCGGCGCGCGCATGCGCGACGACCACCACACCAACGAGCGCGCCGTGCTCGCACTGGAGGGGCAGGTCTTCGGCTGGGACTACCAGGTCGGGCTCAACCACGGCTGGTCCGAGCGTGACACGCGCGCGGGCTCGGGCTGGCTCAGCGTCACCGGCATCGCCACCGTGCAGGGCACGGCGACGACGCTTTTCCTCGACCCGCGCCTGAATCCATTCGGCCTGCAAGACGCCGCCGGCCTCGCGGTGCTGCAAGCCGCTTCGCTCGAAGGCCAGACGCTGCGCCTGCACCGCGCCACCAACACCAGCGGCGACCTCACGCTGAGCGGGCCGCTGTTCAAGCTCGCGGGCGGCGAAGCGATGCTGGCGCTGGGCGGCGAGCTGCGCCGCGACGGCTGGCAGGCCATCGGCCTGTCGAGCAACGACCCCAAGGCCTCGCTGAACAATCAGGTCGACATCCTGGGCGGCGACGCGCAGGCCGTCGGCGCCGGCACGGTCACCACCAGCCGCCGCACGCGCGGCATCATCTCCGCGTTCACCGAGCTGGACCTGCCGGTGTTGAAGGAACTGTCGTTCAACCTCGGCGTGCGCGCCGACGAGTACCGCGACCTGCAGGAGACCACGGTCAACCCGAAGGCCGCATTCCGCTGGCAGCCGGCGCGCGAGGTGGTGATGCGCGGCTCGGCCAACACCGGCTTCCGCGTGCCCGCGCTGCCCGAGATCTACAGCAAGGAGACCGAGCGCACGGCGATCCCGACCTTCGACGATCCGGCGCTGTGCCCCACCGTCAACGGCGTGGAGACGCCGGCGCCGGGCTACACCGCCGCACAGGTGTGCAACCTCGCCGGCCTCTTCCAGATCACCAAGGTGCCCGACAACGCGCGCGTCACGCCGGAGAAGAGCAAGAGCTACACCATCGGCTTTGCGTTCGAGCCCACGCGCGGCGTCACGGCCACGCTGGACTACTGGGAGACCGAGATCACCGACGTGATCGGCAACCGCAACATCAACTTCATCCTTGCCAACTACACCCTGTACCCGTCGCTGTTCAACCGCAACGCCGACGGCACGCTGGCAACGAACGCCGTGTTCAACGCGCCGTCCAACCTGGGCTCGATCCGCGGCGCCGGCATCGACGCCAGCCTGCGCTACGACTTCCGCGTCGCCGACGTGGGCCGCATCGGCTTGTCGATGGACGTGGCCTACCTGACGAAGTGGGACGCGCGCACGCCGGAGGTGAACGGCGGCAACTGGGTCTCGGCCCTGGCGCAATACAACGACGTTGTGCCGGTCAACCCGAACGCGGGCCTGAGCAACGCCACGCGCGGCTTCAACAACCGCTGGCGGCACACGGCCGCAGTGAGCTGGGCCGAGGGGCCGTGGTTCGCGCAGCTGTCGCAGCGCTACCAGAGCAAGTTCGCCGACCAGAACCTCGCTGCGCGCACCGGTGCCGGCACCTCCGGCCCGCGCAACGTGGCCTCGTACGAGCAGTACAACCTGATGGCCACCTGGGCGGGCATCAAGAGCCTGAAGCTGGGTGCGGGGGTCAGCAACCTGTTCGACCGCAATCCGCCGCAGACCAACCACAACGGCTACAACGGCTACCTCACGAGCAGCGTCGATGTGCTCGGCCGCGCCTACCGCCTGACGGCGGAGTACACGTTCTGAGCCCAGCCGCTTCGCGCGCGGCGCGGCGTCTCTCGCGCCGCCGCGCCACTTGCCGCGCAGTGTGCCGCGCCGTGCTCCTCGGCGCCGCAGCGGCAGCATGGCTGGGCGCCTGCGGCCACGCCGGCGATGCCGGCAGTCCAGGCGGTGCAGGCGGTGCCGGCAGTGCCGGCAGTGCAGGCGGTGCCGGCGCGTCGGCAGCGGGGGCGGCGCCCCCTGCGGCATCGGCCTCGGTCGCCGCACCCACCGAGCGCGGCTGGCCCTTCCCGCGTGCCGCGTTGCACCCGGCACTGCACCTGGCCGGCGACTCGACGATGGCCGACAAGCCCGACCCGCCGGCGCTGCACCCCGAGCGCGGCTGGGGGCAGCTGCTGCGTGAGCTGCTGCGCGAGCCGGCGCGCCTGGTGAACCATGCCGCCAACGGCCGCAGCACGCGGCGCTTCGTCGACGAGGGCCGCTGGGCGCACCTGCTGTCGCAGTTGCAGGCCGGCGATTTCGTGCTCGTGCAGTTCGGCCACAACGACCAGAAGGCCGATGACCCGCGCCGCTTCGCCGATGCCGACACCGACTTCAAGGCCTACCTGCGCCGCTTCGTCGCCGAGGTGCGCGCGCGCGGCGCCACCGCCTTGCTGGCCACGCCGGTGGCGCGGCGCAAGTTCGGCGCTGCCGGTCGCGTCGAGAACACGCTCGGGCGCTATCCGCAGGCGCTGCGCGAGGTGGCCACCGAGCTCGGCGTGCCGCTGGTCGACCTGAACGCGCTCACGACGCGCCACCTCGAAGCACTCGGCCCCGAGGCCTCGAAGGAAGAGTTCATGTGGATCGAACCCGGCCGCTGGGCCGCGCTGCCGCAGGGCCGCCGCGACGACACGCACTACGTCCTGCGCGGCGCACGCGCCACCGCCGCGCTGGCGGCGCAGGCGCTGCGCGAAGCCGCGCCGGCGCTGCGCGACTGGTTCCGCTGACGAGGGCCCTCGCGCCTGCCCGGGGCCGCTGGGTCGCGTCAGGCGGCCGGTCGCGTCAGGCGGCCGATGTCGCTCCAGCCGCCGCGCGGCGCCATGCGCTCGATGTCCCACTCGGCGGCATCGAACGGCCGCCGGGTCGGTGCGTGGCGCGGATAGCCGAGAGCGTGCTCGGCCTCCGAGTCGATGAGGCGGCCGCGCCCCGCCGCCATCTCGGCCAGCACGCGGGCGTCGATGGCGTCGCGGTCCCACGGCCGCGCGCCGACCCCGTGCGGCAGCGCCGCCTCGAGCCGCGCCGCGGGCAGCGCGCGCACGTCGGCGGGCAGGCCCAGGCCCGCCTCGGCGCGGCGCAGGATGCGGCCGGTCGCGCCGCGGCCGATGGCCGTCACGGCCGCGGCACGGCCCTCGCGGTCGAAGGCGAGGTTGTCCTCGGCGAACAACTCGACATCGCCGTCGCCGCGCAGCGTCAACAGGGCCACCCCAGGCTCGGTGTCGGGCCCGTGGCGCAGCACGTTGCCCACCAGCGCCAGACGACCGAGTTCGTGCCGGCGGCCTTGCCACTCACCGTTCCACAGGTTGTAGTGGGCGGCGAGCCGGCCGGGGTTGAAGACGAGGTTGTTGACCATCGCGCCGCGCGCGCCGCCCTTGAACAAGGCGTTGCGCTCGCGGTTGCTGATGTAGGCGTTGCGGTACAGCAGGATGCCGCTCGTGTTGTCGTGGATCAGCGAGCCCTTGCTGTGCTCGCCCTTCTCGTGCACCGAGTGGCCGAGGCCCTCGACGACGAGGTTGTGGCTGAAGGTGATGTCGTGCGAGGTGGCGGCGCGCCACTCTTCGGGCGTCTCGCCCTGGAAGCGCGGACCCGAGGCCGAGAGGTTCTCGTCGGTGGCCCAGCTGAAGCTGCAGTGGTCGACGATGACGTCGTGCGCGCCGGCCAGCGTCGAGAGGCCGTCCTGGTCGCCGCCGCCCTTCTTCGGCCGCCCGAACTCGCCCGGGCGGAAGCGCAGGTGCTGCACGACGACATCGTGCGTGCTCACCTGCACCTCGGCCTTGACGACGGTGATGCCGGGGCTCGGTGCGGTCTGCCCGGCCACAGTGACGAAGGGGTGGCGGACGACGAGCGTGGCACCGGCCATGTCGACGACACCGCCGACCTCGAAGACGATGACCCGTGCGCCCTCGGACTCGAGGGCCTCGCGCAGCGATCCGGGCCCGGCGGCCGCCAGCGTCGTCACGCGCAGCAGCCGGCCACCGCGGCCGCCACGTGTGCGCGCCGCCCAGCCGCGCACGTCGAACGTGTGGCGGTTTACCTCCGCGTCGTCCGCCGCGAAGACCGCGCCCGCGCCTGCCATCGACGGCAGGCCGGCCAGGGGCCAGCGCAGCAAGCGGCGGCGATCGCGGTCGAGTCCGGAGTCGATGCCGGATTCGAGGCCGGATCCGAGGTCAGGGGTGGGCGTCATCGGCGGCACTCGCTCTTGCAAAGCGCCCAACCCGCCGGTCGCCCCAGTCCCACTGGGCGGGCCCGCCCCGGGGCGCCGACGATGGCGAGGCCGATGCCGCTCAAGTAGAGTGCATCGATGGTGGTGGCCTCGCGCCCGCAGCATGGTCTCGCCGAGGGCGCGCGGGCGGTGCGCTGCAACGTTTCGAAGACCTTCCCCTGCGCTTCGAGCGCGCCGAACGACACCCGCGGGCATCGGGCCATGGATTCTCCCAGTCGATATCGGAACGATGTTTCGATATTCTATGAACGCAGTCTCGAATGACGCTCCGTACTGACCCTGGCCCTGTGGCGCTGCCCTATCGAACCTTGCTGCTCACCGGCGCCGCGGGCACGCTCGGCCGCGTGCTCACGCCGGCGTTGCGCGCGCAGGTGCCGAAGCTCGTGCTGTCCGACCTCGGGCCGGCGCTGGCCGCGCGCGGCATCGACGGCGTGCCCTGCGATCTCGCCGATGCCGCCGGCGTGCGCGCGCTGCTGCAAGGCGTGGACGCGGTCGTGCACATGGGCGGCGTGTCGTACGAGATCGCCTACGAGCCCATCCTGCAGGCCAACATCCGCGGCGTGCACAACCTGTACGAGGCGGCGCGGCGCGCCGGCACGCGGCGCATCGTGTTCGCCAGCTCCAACCACGTCACCGGCTGCTACGACCAGAGCGAGCGCATCTCGCCGGCCGACGCGCCGCGGCCCGACGGCCACTACGGTGCCAGCAAGCTCTACGGTGAGGCGCTCGGCCGCCTGTACTTCGACCGCTACGGCATCGAGACCGTCTGCCTGCGCATCGGCACCGCCACCGCCGACGACCGCCCGCCCGACCGCCGCGCGCTCGCCAGCTGGCTCAGCCAGGCCGACCTCGTGCGCCTGGTGCACGCCTCGCTCGCCGCGCCGCAGGTCGGCTTCCTCGTCGCCTTCGGCATCTCGGCCAACTCGCGCCGCTGGTACGACACCGAGGCCGCCTGGGCGCGCCTGGGTTACGTGCCGCAGGACTCGGCCGACATCTTCGCCGAGCATGTGCAGCACCTCGCGCCACCTGCCGGCAGCCTCGCGGCGCTGAAGCAGGGCGGCATCTTTCTCGGCATCGGGCCCTTCGACGACGATGCACGCCCCAGCGCCGGAGCGTCGTGAAGACGGCCCCACCCGTGCGCCCCTCGAACCGCAAGAAGGAGACTCGCATGAACATGCGTCGCTATCTGTTGATCGCCGCGGCCGCCGCTGCCGGCGCCGCCGGTGGCCTGGCCGCGGGCACCGCCACGGCACAGACCGTCTGGAAGGCTTCCGACGTGCACCCGCTCGGCTACCCCACCGTGGAAGCGATCGAGCGCATGGGCAAGAAGCTCGAAGCGGCCACCAAGGGGCGCATCAAGATCCAGATGTACCCCTCGATGCAGCTCGGCGGCGAGAAGGAGATGATCGAGCAGGCGCAGGTCGGCGCGCTGCAGATCGCGCGCATCTCGGTGGGCGCGATGGGCCCGGTGGTCGACGACCTCAACGTCTTCAACCTGCCGTTCGTCTTCCGCGACGAGGCGCACATGCGCAAGGTCATCGACGGCCCGATCGGCCAGGAGCTGCTCGAGCGCGTATCGACTTCGCCGCAGTCCAAGCTGATCGTGCTGGGCTGGATGGACGCCGGCACGCGCAACGTCTACGCCAACAAGCCGGCCACCAAGCCCGCCGATCTCAAGGGCATGAAGATCCGCATGATGGGCAACCCGCTCTTCGTGGAGACCATGAACGCGATGGGCGGCAACGGCGTCGCGATGGGCTTCAACGAGCTGTTCGGGGCGCTGCAGACCGGCGTCGTCGACGGTGCCGAGAACAACCCGCCGACGCTGCTGGCGCAGAACCACTACACGGTGAGCAAGGTCTACAGCCTCACCGGCCACCTGATCATTCCGGAGATCTTCGTCTTCTCCAAGCGCACCTGGGAAACGCTGTCGGCGGAAGACCAGGCGCTGGTGAAGAAGCTCTCGCGTGAAGCGCAGCTGGAGCAGCGCGCCCTGTGGGACGCCTACGTCGCCGAGGCCACGACCAAGCTGAAGGCCGCCGGCGTGAAGTTCGTCGAGGCCGACAAGGCGGCCTTCTACGCCGCCACGCAGCCGGTGCGCGACAAGTACGGCAGCAAGTACGCCGCGCTGCTCAAGCGCATCGCCGACACGAAGTAGCCGCGCAGGCACTTGCCCGGGCCGTGCCGCCACGACCCGCCGATGCCCCGGCCCCGCAGGCGTGCGCGCACGCGCCTGCGCGGCCACTCTCGACGCCGCCGCCGCGTGCTGCGGCCTTGCCGGGTGAAAGCCGCAGATGACTGCAAAGCAACGCTACGCGCAGGCGATGGAGTGGACCTACACCGCCTGCATCGTGCTCTCCGGCGCGGCACTGGTGGCGATCACGCTGATCATTCCGCTCGGCGTGTTCATGCGCTATGCGATGAACCAGCCGCTGTCGTGGCCTGAGCCGGCGGCGGTGGTGATGATGGTGACGTTCTCCTTCCTCGGCGGCGCCGCCGTCTACCGCGCCAACGTGCACATCGCCGTCGAGGCCCTGGTCAATGCCGTGCGGCCGCCGCTGCGCCGCCTCATGCGCTGGGGCGCCGATGCCTGCGTCGGCCTCACCGCCGCCTTCATGCTCGGCTACGGCGTGCAGCTGTGCCAGGTGACCTGGTTCCAGACGATGGCCGAGTTCCCGGGCCTCAAGCAGGGCATCGTCTACCTGCCGATTCCGATCGCTGGCGCGCTGACGCTGCTGTTCCTCGTCGAGCGCCTGTGGGCCGGCCCGCCGCCGGCGAGCTCGATCATGTACAGCGACCAGGCCGCTGAACTGGAGTAGCCATGGACGCCCTCATCCTGCTCGGCTCGTTCGCGCTGCTGTGCGCGCTGGGCGTACCGGTGGCCTACGCGCTCGGGCTGGCGGCGCTGATCGCCGCCCTCTGGGTCGACATCCCGCTCGAAGCGGTGATCCTCAAGATCTCCGACGGCACCGACGATTTCGCGCTGCTGGCCATTCCCTTCTTCGTGCTCGCCGGCGCCATCATGGCCGAGGGCGGCATGGCGGCGCGCCTCATCAACCTGGCGCGCATCTTCGTCGGCGCCATCCGCGGCGGGCTGGCCTACGTCAACATCCTCGCCAGCAGCCTCTTCGGCTGCATCTCGGGCTCGTCGGTGGCCGACACGGCCTCGATCGGCTCGGTGATGATCCCGCAGATGGCCAAGGCCGGCTACCCGCGCGTGTACGCGACCAACGTCACCATCTGCGGCTCGGTGCAGGCGCTGCTGATCCCGCCTTCGCACAACGCCGTCATCTACTCGCTCGCCGCCGGCGGCACGATCTCGGTGGCGCACCTGTTCCTGGCCGGCATCTTTCCGGGCCTGCTGTTCGCGCTGTGCCTGATCGGCCTCATCGCGTGGACCGCCCACAAGCGCGACCTGCCGCGGGGCGAGCCCATCGCGCTCGCCGAGGTGCCGAAGGTCGTGCGCGAGGCGCTGTGGGGCCTGGTCACCGTCTTCATCATCATGGGCGGCATCCTCACCGGCGTCTTCACGCCCACGGAGTCGGCCGCCGTGGCCTGCGTCTACGCCTTCGCGGTGACCCTCTTCATCTACCGCGACTACCGCTGGCGCGACCTGCCGCACCTCGTGCACCGCGTCGTCAAGACGGTAGCGATGGTGATGATGCTGATCGGCTTCTCGGTCGCCTTCGGCTACATGATGGCCATCATGCAGGTGCCGGCCAAGGTGACGCAGATGTTCCTCGGCATCTCGCAGGACAAGTACGTCTTCCTGCTGCTGGTCAACATCCTGCTGCTGCTGCTGGGCACGTTCATGGACGTGGCGCCGATGCTGCTGATCTGCACGCCGATCTTCCTGCCGGTGATCACCAAGCTCGGCATCGACCCGGTGCACTTCGGCATGATCATGATCCTCAACCTCGGCATCGGCCTCATCACGCCACCGGTGGGGCCGACGCTGTTCGTCGGCTGCGCCATCGGCAAGGTGACGATGGAGCAGGTCTCGCGTGAGCTGTGGCCCTTCTACGGCGCGATGTGCCTGGCGCTGCTGCTCGTCACCTATGTCCCGGCGATCTCGCTGTGGCTGCCGGGGCTGACGCGCTGAGGGCGCGCCGGCAGGCGGGCGCCGAGGCACTGCCCGCGCTGTCCGCGCTCTCCGCTCTCTCCGCGCTGCCCTTCGCGCTGTCGGACTGAGCGCGCGATGCCCGCCATCTTCCTCAGCTTCGACCCCGCCGCACGCGCCAACTACTACGGCGACAAGGCGCTCGCCGGGCTGCGCGCGCTGGGCGAGGTGCGCCTGCACGAAGGCAGCGAGGCGCTCGAGGGCGCTGCCCTCACCGAGGCGGCGCGCGGCTGCCAGGTGGTCGTGAGCGACCGCCGCACGGCGGCCAGCGCCGCGTTCTTCGCCGCCAGCCCCGAGCTCGCGGTCTTCCAGCGCTGCGCGGTCGACATCCGCAACATCGACGTCGAGGCGGCGAGCGTGCACGGCGTGCTCATCACCCGGGCCAGCGCCGGCTTCGGCAACGCCGTCGCCGAGTGGGTGCTCGGCGCCCTCATCGACCTCGCGCGCGGCCTCAGCGAGAGCGTGCACGCCTACCGCACGGGCACGACGGCGCGCATCGCGATGGGGCGCGAGCTGCGCGGCTCGACGCTCGGCGTCATCGGCTACGGCCACATCGGCCAGCGCGTCTGCGGGCTCGGGCTCGCGCTCGGCATGCGCGTGCTCGTGGCCGACCCGCAGGTACAGGTCCCCGAAGCGGCGCCGGGGCAAGCCCCGGCGCCCGAACAGACCTCGCTCGATGCACTGCTCGCCGCCGCCGACCATGTCGTCTGCCTGGCACCGGCCCTGCCCGGCACCGAGAACCTGATGGATGCGCGGCGCTTCGCGCGCATGAAGCGCGGTGCCGTCTTCGTCAATGCCTCGCGCGGCAACCTCGTCGACGAGGTGGCGCTGCTGCACTCGCTGGACAGCGGCCACCTCGGCGGCTGCGCGCTCGATGTCGGCCGCGCACCCGACCAGATGCCCTCGCCGGCGCTGGCGCGGCATGCTCGCGTCATCGCCACGCCGCACATCGGTGGCCTCACGCTGCCGGCCGTCGAACACCAGGCGCTGGAGACCGTGGCGCAACTGGCCGAGCTGCTGCGCGGCGGCATGCCCGCCGGCGCCGTGAACGCCGAGCGGGCGACGAGGCTCGCGGCACTGCGAACCGCATGAAGGCCGGCTCGACGGCCGACCACCCTTGGCGCCCCGGTCATGCGAGCATGATGCGAATCCACTGCTGAACCGCTGGACGACATGAACGCCCCCTCCGCCTCCTCTGCCCCCTTCACGCCGAACGACCGCCTGCCCGACCCCTGCATCGAAGTGCTCGACGAGCGCTTCCTCACCTTGCGCCTGCTGTCGGGCACGGTGGAGCGCCTGGCCACCGGCTTCTACTGGGCCGAAGGGCCGGTGTGGTTCGGCGACGGGCGTTTCCTGCTGTTCAGCGACATCCCGAACAACCGCATCCTGCGCTGGGACGATTGCAGCGGCGCGCTCTGCGAGTTCCGCAATCCGAGCCAGCACGCCAACGGCTTGGCGCGCGACAACGCCGGCCGCCTGCTCACCTGCGAGCACGGCACGCGGCGCATCACGCGCACCGAATACGACGGCCGCATCACCGTGCTCGCCGATCGCTACAAGGGCAAACGGCTCAACTCGCCCAACGACATCGTCTGCGAGCAACGCACCGGCGCCGTCTGGTTCACCGACCCGCCCTTCGGCATCCTGGGCTGGTGGGAGGGCGAGCCCGCCGAGCCCGAGCTGCCGCACGGCGTCTACCGCATCGACCCGGCGAGCGGCGAGCTCGCCTGCCTCATCGAAGACCTCGCCGGCAGCAACGGCCTCGCCTTCAGCCCCGACGAGAAGACCCTCTACGTCGTCGAAAGCCGCGCCAAGCCGCACCGCCTGATCTGGGCCTACGACGTGGCCGGCGACAAGCTGCTCAACAAGCGCCTCTTCATCAGCGCCGAGGGCCCCGGCGCCTTCGATGGTTTCGCCGTCGACACCCTGGGCAACCTGTGGTGCGGCTTCGGCAGCGACGGCTCGGCCGCGGCCCGGCCCGAAGAGCTCGACGGCGTGCGCGTCTACGACCCGCAGGGCCGGCCGCTGGCGCAGATCCACCTGCCCGAGCGCTGCGCCAACGTCTGCTTCGGCGGGCCCAAGCGCAACCGGCTCTTCATGGCCGCCAGCCACTCGCTCTATGCGCTGCACGTGAATACGCGGGGCGCGGTGGCGTGAGCCGGCAAGCGGTGTCGCTGCGCGCGCGACACCGCCGCACGAACTAGGCGTCCAGGGCGGCGTCCAGCGCGGCAGTGGCGGCCGCGGGGGTCGATGCCGGCCGCACGCCGCCTTCGGCCAGCGTGCGCGCGAGGCAGTCCATGTCCACCGGCTTCAGCAGGTAGGCGTCGCAACCGGGCACGAAGCTCGCGGCATCGCCCTCGGCGGGCAGCGGGTGCCCCGAACACACCACGACCCAGGTGCGCGGCGCGGCGCCAGCAGCTCGTGCTTCCTCCGCTCGCAGTACGCGGATCAACTCGCGGCCCTGCAGGCCGGGCATGTCCAGGTCGGTGATCAGCGCGCGCACGTCGCCATCGCGCCAGGCGGCCAGGGCCGAAGCGCCGTCGGCCGTTTCGACGACGCGGTAGCCGCGCAGGCGCAGGATCTGCGCCGTCAGGATGCGGCTCACGGCATCGTCGTCGCACACCACGACGCATCCGCCCGCTGGCGGCGCGTCGGCCGGCGCGGCCATCACTGACTCCGCTGACGCCGCTCCCACCACTGCCGCCGCAGCAGGCTCGGCGGCGCGGTCCGACGGTGCGGCCTCGGTCGCAGCCTCGGTCGCAGCCCCGGTCGCAGCCTCGGCGCCTTCGCGCGGCCCTGGCAGCGGCAGGTGCACGACAAAGCGCGTGCCCTGCCCCGGCCGGCTCTCCACGTCGATGCGCCCGCCCATGGCGGCCGCGATGTTGTGGCACACCATCAGGCCGAGTCCGGTGCTGCCACCGGCTGGCGCGCCGGCGCCATTCGTCGAGCCGGCGGTGTAGGGCTGGAACAGGCGCGAGCGCACCGCCTCGGCTAGCCCCGGGCCGGTGTCGCTGACGGCCAGGCACAGCCCGCCGCTTTCGACAGACACCTCGAGGTCCACGCGGCCGGCCACGGTGTACTTGCAGGCGTTGCTGAGCAGGTTGATGAGGATCTGCTTCAGGCGCAGCGGGTCCATCGTCACCAGCGCGGGCACGTCGGCCGCGACGCGGTGGTGAAAGGCGAGCCCCTTGTCACGCGCCACCACGCCCCAGGCCTCGGCCTGCTCTTCCACCAGCTCGTGCAACGCGAAGGCGGTGGGCCGCAGGCGCAACGGCCCGGTGTCGAAGCGGGCGGCGTCGAGCACGTCGTTGAGCAGCTGCGTCAGCGTGTGCGCGGCGCGGCGCGCGATGCGCAGTGCCGCCGCCACCGGCCCCGGCAGCGCGCCGGCGTCGATCGACTGCAGCGCCAGCGACAGGTTGTGCGTCGGCGCGCGCAGCTCGTGGCTGGCGGCGGCGAGCAGCAGGTTGCGCGCGCCGGCCTCCTGTTCCAGGCGTGCCTGCAGCTCGCGCTCGGAGCTGACATCGACGATGTAGCCGGTCCAGACGCTGCGCCCGCCCTCGCCTGCGCTGTGCACGGCCTCGCTGTGCAGCCAGCGCGGCCGCGCGCCGGGCAGCTGGAACAGCGCGGTGAGCTTGAAGCGCTCGTGGCTGACGGCGCAGGCGCGCTCGCGGGCCAGCGCCGCCTCGCGCTGGTCCGGGTGCGCATGCGGCACCAGGCTTTGCAGCAGCGTGCGGCCGGGCTCGAGCTCGACGCCGAGAAAGGCGGCCGCCGATGGCGAGACGAAGCGATGCCGCAGCCGCCCGTCGGGGTCGACGACATAGCGGAAGGCCACGCCCGGCACCGTGGTGGCCACGTCGTTGAGCAGCCGCTCGGAGCGGCGGCGAGCCGCCACCTCGCGCGACAGGCGCCGCATCCACCACAGCGTGAGCCCGGCCACGGCGAGCAGTGCCGCGGCCGCCACCGCGAGCAGCGGCAGGTAGCGCTGCCACGGGAACGGCGGCTGCAGGTCCACCGCCACCCAGCGCCGCAGCATGCGCTGGCGCTCCGCGGCGTCGATGTCGGCGAGCGCCTGGTTGACGAGCGGCAGCAGCTCGGCCGCCGCCTTCGATGCCGCGAAGTGGAACTGCGCCGGCAACTCCTCCACCGTGGACACCGTGCGCAGGCGCGCGCCGAGGTCGGCGTTGATGCGCAGGTTGGCGAACAGCTTCACCTCCACCGCAGCGTCGGCGCTGCCGTCGGCCACGAGGTTCATCGCTTCGTTGCCGTTGGCCGCGTCGACGATGTGAATGTCGGCGTAGCGTCGTGCCAGCAGCTCACGCAGCGGGTGTGCCAGCGCCAGCGCCAGGCGGCGCCCGCGCAGGCTGTCCAGGCCCCAGTAGAGCGGCCCGTCGCTGCGCGCCACGAGCATGTAGGGCATCTCGATGTACGGTTCGGCGAAAGCGAACTCGCGCTCGCGCTCCGGCGTGCGCGTGAGGAACGGCACCAGGTCGATGGCGCCGGCGCGCAGCCCTTCGAGCATGGTGGCGACGTTGTCGAAGGCGACCACCTGCACCGCCACACCGAGGCGGCGCGCCACCTGCTCGGTGTACTCGGCCGCGATGCCCGAGTGCGTGCCGTTGTCGTCGACATCGTTGAGCAGCACCAGGCCGCGCACCGCGCCGACCCGCCACAGCGGGCGGCGCAGCAGCACGTCGGCCGCATCCGGGCGCAGCCGCAGAGGCTGCGGCGGCCGCAGCATCGGTGCGACCGCGGCGAGTGCGGCGTTCAGCGCCTCGTTGGGCCGCGCGCGCAGCGTCTGCACGCCCTTGTTCAGGATGCCGGCCAGCGGCGCCCAGTCCTTGCGCACCGCGAAGTGGTAGTGGCCGGTGCCGTGCGGCAGCGCGCGCAGCGGCACGACGCCCGGCGCGGCCGACCGCTCGAGCCAGTGCAGCGCCTCCAGCAGGCTGCCGAGGTAGTAGTCGGCGTGGCCGGCGGCGAGCGCCTCCAACGCCTCGCGCGTGCTCTCGGCCGTGACAATGCGCGCACGCGGATACTGTCGCCGCACATGGTCGTTGGCCAGGTAGTCGCGCTCGAGCACGAAGGTCGCACTCTCGAGCGGCGGCTGCGGCGCGTCGCGGCGACCGAACAATGCGCCGGCGCGCGGCGTGGCCCCGAGCGTGAACTCCAGGTACTGCAGCCGCTCGGGGGTGACGCCCAGCGTCATCAGCAGGTCCGCCTCGCGCAGGCGCACGGCCTGCAGCGCCGCACTCCAGGTCGGGTAGACGACGGGCCGCATGCGGATGCCGAAGGCGCGCCCGAGCGCGGTGAGCATCTCCGGGTGGATGCCTGTGACGAGGCCATCGGCCTCGATGCGCTCGAAAGGCGGCATGGCGCGCGCCGTGAGCGCCACACGCACCTCGGGCAACGCGGCGATGAAGGCGCGCTCGGCCTCGCTCAGCACCGACCCGCCGAGCGGCTGCGACGCCGCGCCGGAGACAGTGGCGAACCCCGCTTCCGGGGCGCGGAAGTGCGGCACCGCATCGGCGGCGAGCGCGGCGCCGGCCATGAGGGCCAGGCCGACCATCCGGCCGACGAACCGGCCAACCAGAGGCCAGCGCCTCGGCCCGCCGGGGCGACGCGAGCAACCGCAACGGGTCGAGCACACTCCCCCACCTCCCCTCGATGGTGGCGCCGCCCCAACCGGCGCCGGCAGGTCAGTATCGGACGGTTTTCAGTGCCCCGGCCCCGCCCGCCTGTCGATCAGCTGTCGACCTTCACGTTGCCTTCCTTCACCACCTTGCCCCACTTGGCGATCTCGCCCTTGATGAAGGCGGCGAACTTCTCCTGCGAGCCGCCGCCGTCCTCGGCGCCGTAGGTGTCGAGCTTCTCCATCACGTCGGGCATCGCGAGCACGGCGTTGACGTCGCGATTCACCTTGGCCGCGATCGACTCGGGCAGCTTGCCCGGCCCGACGAGGCCGTACCAGGTGGTGGCCTCGAAGCCGGCGTAGCCGAGCTCCTGCATCGTCGGCACGTTCGGGTGGCCCTTCGCGCGCTTGGCGCGCGTCTGCGCGATCGCCGTCACCTTGCCGCTCTTCACGTGCGGCGTGGCGGCGGTCATGGTGTCGAAGCTGTACTGGATCTGGCCGCCGATCAAGTCGATGAGCAGCGGGCCGCTGCCTTTGTAGGGCACGTGGATCACATCGACCTTGGCCGCGAGCTTGAACATCTCCAGCGCCAGGTGCTGCGCCGATCCGGCACCGGCCGAGCCGAAGCTCACCTTGCCCGGCTGCGCCTTGCAGGCGGCGACGATGTCGGGCACCGTGAGCGCCTTCTGCCCGGGGTTTGCGATGAAGAGGTTGGGCGTCACGCCCACCATCACGATGGGCACGAAGTCGCGCTCGGCGTCGTAGCGCAGCCTGGGCTGCAGCACCGGCCCCAGCGCATGGCTGTTGATGTGCGCCATCAGCAGCACGCTGCCGTCGCTCGGCTGCAGCGCGGTGTATTCGGCGGCGAGGATGCCGGCGGCACCGGCCTTGGTCTCGACGATGACCTGCTGCTTCCACATCTCGGTGAGCTTGGCACCGACGACACGCGCCAGCGCATCGGTGCCGCCGCCGGGCGGGAAGCCGACGATGATGCGCACGGGGCCGCTCGGCCACTCCTGCGCGAGCGCGAACCGTGGCGCGGCCAGCGCGGCGGCGGTGCCGACGGCGGCCTGGAGGAGCGTGCGTCGTTGCATGTGTGTCTCCTTGGGTCTGTGCTGAACGGATCGCATCGGGCGAATGCATCAGGCGGCGCCGCGCTGCATCAGGCTGCACCCGGCCGCGCAACCTGCACGCGCCGCATCAGGCGGCCCGTTGCAGCGGCTTCGCGGCCGCGTGACTCGCGAAGTGCTCCATCGCCGCCGTCACGCCGCTGCCGGCGAGCTTGATGCCGGCGAGCTTCATGCCCATCTCGCAGCCGGCAATCGTGGCGAGCAGCGTGAGGTCGTTGCTGTCGCCGAGGTGGCCGATGCGGAACATGCGCCCCTTGACCTTGCCGAGACCGGTGCCGAGCGAGAGGTCGAAGCGCTCGTGGATCAGGCGGCGCAGCGCATCGGCATCGACCCCCACCGGCGTGATGACGCCGGTGAGCACGGGCGAGTGCACGGCCGCATCGGCGCACTGGATCGGCAGGCCCCAGGCCCGCACCGCCGCGCGCACGCCTTCGCCCCAGCGCCGGTGGCGCGCGAAGACCTGCGGCAGTCCTTCGCCCAGCAGCATGTCGAGCGATTCCGACAAGCCGTAGAGCAGGTTGGTATTGGGCGTGTAGGGCCAGTAGCCTTCCTGGTTCATCGCGACGATCTCGTCCCAGGCGAAGTACGAGCGCGGCAGCGTGGCCGTCTTCGACGCCTCCTGCGCCTTCGGCGAGATGGCGTTGAAGCCGATGCCCGGCGGCAGCATCAGCCCCTTCTGCGAGCCGCCGATCGTCACGTCCACACCCCATTCGTCGTGGCGGTAGTCGGCGCACGCGAGGCCGGAGATCGTGTCGACCAGCAACAGCGCCGGGTGACCCGCGGCATCGATGGCGTTGCGCACGGCGGCGATGTCGCTGGTGACGCCGGTGCTCGTTTCGTTGTGCACCACGCAGACGGCCTTGATGCTGCGCCGGGCATCTTCGCGCAGGCGCCGCTCGATGAGCGCTGCGTCGACACCGTGGCGCCAGCCGGGGGCGGCGGGCAGATGCTCGTCCGTGCCCTGCCAGGCCACGACCTCGGTCTTCAAGCCCAGGCGCTGCGCGAGCTTCGTCCACAGCGAGGCGAAGTGCCCGGTCTCGAACATCAGCACGTGGTCGCCGGGCGACATCGTATTGACGAGCGCCGCCTCCCAGGCGCCGGTGCCCGAAGAGGGGTAGACGATGACCGGGTGCCGGGTCTGGAAGACATCGCGCAGGCCGGCCAGCACCTTGCGCCCGAGGGCGCCGAACTCCGGCCCGCGATGGTCGATGGTGGGCAGGCTGATCGCGCGCAGGATGCGATCGGGCACCGGGCTTGGCCCGGGGATCTGCAGGAAGTGGCGGCCGCTGGCGTGGGCGTCGAGGGTCAGCATGGGTGATTTATCGCACTCCGTGCGTGGCGTGGCGCGCTCGTTTTCCCTTTGCCTGATGTGGACAGCGGGCGGGCGGCGGCGCTGCACGGGGCGCGCCCCGGCCGGATTACGAACTTGTCATCTGGATGTCCGGCAAAGCCATGGTGCGCTGCCCAGACTTCGTTCCGTGGTCGGCACCCGGCCGGCCTCCTTCGAAGGGCCCTCACCGTCCCTTTCAAGACGCGAATCCACTGAACCTACTGAACCTCTCGGAACTCACGGAGCACAACCATGAACGCACGCACTTCCACCCTCATCGCCGCCCTCGCCATCGGTTTCGGCGGCGCCGCTTTCGCCCAGGAAGCCACCTACGAATATCCGCAGGCCACCACGTCCAGCGTCACGCGCGCCGCCGTGCTGGCCGATCTGGCCCAGGCCCGCGCCGACGGCACGCTGCAGGTCAGCGAAGCGAACTGGCCGGTGCTGCCGGTCTTCGTGTCGCAGAAGAGCCGCGCCCAGGTTCGCGGCGAAGCGATCGTCGCCGCCGCCAGCGGCGAACTGCAGGCCCGCACCGGCGAGCCGCAGTCCTTCGACGGCCGCACGCTGCCGGGCAAGCGCGGCACCGTCGACGTGATCAACGTCGCCGCGCGCTGATCGACGCTTGCGGCGAGGCGCGCTGCCTCGCTGCGAAGCCATGACGAAGGCCGATGGGCAAAGCGCCCTCGGCCTTCCTGCGTTGCACGCCTCACGGCTGTCGCCGCCAGCAACGCATCGCCGAAGGCGGGGCCACTCTCCGGCGGGGCAGCCCGGCCCCCCGCGAGACGCGATGCGGCCGTGCTCGCCTGGGCTGCCGGGCAGCCGGCGAGTGGCTTGATCGTGCTTCCCGCAGCCGCTGGGCACAATGGCCCGATGGCCGCGCCCGCCACCCCGCCCACGGCTCCGCCCCTTGCCAACGAAGCGAGTGAAGCGCTCGCGCGCGAGCTGCGCCAACACACGCGCGGCGAAGTGCTGTTCGACGCCGCTTCGCGCGGCCGCTACGCCACCGATGCGTCGATCTACCAGATCATGCCGGTGGGCGTCTTCGTGCCGCGCGACGAGCAAGACGTCGAGACGGCGCTCGCCATCGCGCGCGAGCTGAAGGTGCCCGTGCTGCCGCGCGGCGCCGGCACCAGCCAATGCGGGCAGACCGTCGGCGCGGCGCTGGTCATCGACCACACCAAGCACCTGCGGCGCGTGCTGGAGGTGGACGCCGCGAACCGTCGCGCCGTCGTGCAGCCCGGCCTCGTGCTCGACGACCTCAACGCGGCCCTGAAGCCGCACGGCCTGTGGTTCCCCGTCGACGTGTCGACCAGCGCGCAGGCGACGCTCGGCGGCATGGCCGGCAACAACAGCTGCGGCAGCCGCTCCATCGCCTACGGCAACATGGTGCACAACGTGCTGGGCGCCAGCGCCTGGCTGGCCGACGGGTCGCTCGCCGACTTCGGCCCCGTCGCCGCGCTCAGCGGCCGCGCGCGCGCCATCGCCGAGTTCGTGCGCGCGCAGGCCGAGCTGCACGCGGGGGAGATCGACGCGCGCTGGCCGAAGGTGCTGCGCCGCGTCGGCGGCTACAACCTCGACATCTTCCGCAACCAGAGCGAGCGGCCCTACACCGGCGACGGCCACGTCAACCTCGCCCACCTGCTGGTGGGCAGCGAAGGCACGCTCGCCTGCACGAAGAGCCTGACGCTGCAGCTGGCCGAGTTGCCGCGCGGCCGCGTGCTCGGGATCGTGAACTTCCCGACCTTCCGCGCCGCCATGGAGGCGGCGCAGCACATCGCCCTGCTCGGCCCCACCGCGGTCGAGCTGGTCGATCGCATCATGATCGACCTGGCGCTGGCGAACCCGGCCTTCAAGCCGGTCATCGAGACGGCGCTCGTCGGGCGCCCGGCGGCCATCCTGCTCGTCGAGTTCGCCGGGCCCGACAAGGGCACGCTCGTCGCGCAGCTCGAGCGCCTCGCGCAGCTCGCCGGCGACCGGCTCGGCCTGCCCGGTGCCGTGGTGCGCCTGGACAACGATGCTGCGCAGAAGGCCTTGTGGGAAGTGCGCAAGGCCGGCCTCAACATCATGATGAGCCTGAAGGGCGACGGCAAGCCGGTCAGCTTCATCGAGGACTGCGCCGTGCCGCTGCCGCAGCTGGCGGCCTACACCGATGCGCTGACCGAGGTCTTCGCACGCCACGGCACGCACGGCACCTGGTATGCGCACGCCTCGGTGGGCACGTTGCACGTGCGGCCCATCCTCGACATGCGGCGCGGCGACGAGGACGGCGGCAAGGGCGGCGCGGCGCGCATGCGCGCCATCGCCGAGGAGGCGAGCGCGCTCGTGCGCCGCTTCAAGGGCGCCTACAGCGGCGAGCACGGCGACGGCCTGTGCCGCGGCGAATGGATCGAGTGGCAGTTCGGCCCGAAGCTCGCCGAGGCCTTCCGCGCCATCAAGAACGAGCTCGACCCGGACAACCTCTTCAATCCCGGCAAGATCATCGACCCGCCAAGGATGGACGACGGCTCCCTCTTCCGCTTCCCGCCGCCCACCGCACCCAAGCCTTACCGCCGCATCGCGCTCAAGCCCGCGCTCGACTGGTCGGCGTGGAACGTGCAGAACGACCCGGTCACCGAGGAGCTCACGGCGCCCGGCACGGGCGGCGACAGCACCGGCGGCTTCGCGATGGCCGTGGAGATGTGCAACAACAACGGCCACTGCCGCAAGTTCGACGCCGGCACGATGTGCCCGAGCTTCCGCGTCACGCGCGACGAGCTTCACCTGACGCGCGGGCGCGCCAACACGCTCAGGCTGGCGCTCTCAGGTCAACTCGGGCCAGAGCCCGCAGCCGAGGCGCTCAGCAGTGACGCGGTGGCCGAGGCGCTCGACCTGTGCGTCGGCTGCAAGGGCTGCAAGCGCGACTGCCCCACCGGCGTCGACATGGCGCGCATGAAGATCGAGGTGCAGGCGCAGCGGCGCGCCAGGCACGGCAGCACGCTCGCCGAGCGGCTGATCGCGGCGCTGCCCGAGCTCGGCCACCTCGCCAGCCGCTGGCCGCGGCTGTTCAACCTGCGCGATACGCTGCCCGGCGCCGCGGCGCTGTCGGAGCGCTGGCTCGGCCTCTCGGCGCGGCGCAGGCTGCCACGCTGGCGTCGCGACACGTTCTGGCGCACGTACCGGCGCCGCCGCGACGATGCCCCGCGTTTCGCCCGCGCCGAGGCCACCATCGCCGCAGCGCGTGCGCCGCTGTCGGCCAGCGGCGGCAAGGCCGCGGTGCTGTTCGTGGACACCTTCAACGGCCTCTTCGAGAGCGAGAACGCGCTCGCCGCCGCGCGTGTGCTGCACGCGGCCGGCTACACGCTGCACACGGTGCGCAAGGCGCGTGGCCACCACTGCTGCGGCCGCACCTGGCTCGCCGCCGGCATGGTCGACGAGGCGCGGCAGCGCGCCTCCGCGCTCGTCGATGCGCTGCATCCGCTGGCCGAGGCCGGCATCGCCATCGTCGGCCTCGAACCTTCGTGCCTCTTCACGCTGCGCGACGAGGCGCTGGTGATGGGCCTCGGCGCCCGCGCCGAAGTGGTGGCCGCGCAGGCACTGATGTTCGAGGAGTTCGTCGCCCGCGAGGCGAAGGCGGGCCGCTTCGCGCTGCCCGGTCTGCAGCCGCTGAGCCCGCCCGGCGCGCCGCCGCGGCCGCTGCTCGTGCACGGCCACTGCCACCAGAAGGCCTTCGGCGCCGTGAACGCCGTGCTCGACGTGCTGCGCCTCATCCCGGGTGCGAAGCCCGAGCTGATCGAGAGCTCCTGCTGCGGCATGGCCGGCAGCTTCGGCTACGAGGCGGGGCACCACGAGGTCTCGATGCAGATGGCCGAGCTCAGCCTGCTGCCGGCACTGCGCAAGGCGCCCGACGCGGTGGTGGTGGCCGACGGCACGAGCTGCCGGCACCAGATTGCGGACGGCGTGCAGCGCGAGGCGATGCACGTGGCGCGGCTGTTGGCTTCGCTGTTGCCGGCGGGGTAACGAGGTTCGATCGGATCGCATCGGGACGGGTGGGCCGCACTGCGACGTGCGGTGGCGGGATCGGGCCGACGGGGCACCCTGCGCTGCTCGTGTCCTCTTCCGGCGGCCCGGCTCGCAAGCTCGCAGGGCCCCCGGATGCCCCCTTTACCTCGCTGCGCAGGGCGCCCCATCGTCCCGATCCGGCACCACCGGTGGCACGCCCCTCGTCGAAGACAAACCCCGGTGCCCGCCGAGGACGCCGGGTGGTCGGCTCAGCGAGGTAAAGGGGGCATTCGGGCGCCCTGCGAGCTTGCGAGCCGGGCGGCCGAAAGAGGACACGAGCGGAGGCGACGACCCGGCGGCCTCGGCGCGCCACAGCCTCCGTACGTGAGCGCAACGGTGCCACCGAGAGTGCCACACACCGGGAGCGCTCAGCGCGCCACAACCTTCGCGCCCAAGAGCGCCAGCATCTCAGGTTCTGGGCTTCAGCCTGCCCTTCGCAACCGCTGGAGGGACCGCATAGACCGCGCGCGCCAGGGCCTCGGCGACGACGGCATCGAGCTCGCTGCGCAGCCAGCGCATCACCGGATCGGCCTGGTGGCGCATGTGCCACACGGCGTACATGCGCAGCGGCGGCGCGGCGAAAGGCAGCTCGGCCTGGCCGAGGCCGCGCAGCGCCCCTGCGGCCAGCAGCGAAGGCGCCGTGGCCAGCCAGGGCCCGCCGCGCACGAGCGAGGCCAGCCCGGCCATGCCGGGCACGGTGGCCACGAGCGGCCGCTGCAAGCCCTCCGAGAGCAGCCACTCGTCGAAGTGCAGGCCGCGCCGTCCCTCGTAGAGCACGCTCACGTGCTCGGCCGCGAGCCAGGCGGCCAGCGTGCGCGGCGGCCCGGTGTGCACCGGGTCGAAGAAGACGACGTGGCGGTCCTCGAAGAGGCGCTTCTGCACGATGTCCGTGCCTTGCGGCGGGCGCGGCGTGATGACGAGATGGCAGCCCTCGTCGCGCAGCAGCGCCGGCTGCGGCGCGTTCGACGGAATGATGCGCAGCGTGACCCCCGGCGCCGCGGCGCGCAGCCGGCGCAGCAGCGCGGGCAGCAGCAGATCGCGCTGCAGGTCGTTGGCGGCGATGGTGAAGGTCTCGACCAGCCGCGCCGGCTCGAAGCCGGCGGCACGGCTGAACGCACGCAGCTCGTCGAGCAGGTGGCGGGCGCGCGCGGCCAGCTCGCCGGCGAGTGCCGTAGGCGCGATGCCGCGGCCGCTCTTCACGAAGAGCTCGTCACCGCAGATGCGCCGCAGGCGTGCGAGACCGTGGCTCACCGCCGACTGCGTCACCGCCAGGCGCTCGGCGGCGCGCGTCACCGAGCCCTCCTCGAGCACGGCCAGCAGCAGCTGCAGCAGGTGGCCGTTCAGCTCGAGATGGTCGAGGTGGCCGAGGTGATCGAGGACCTGGCCGCGGCCGGCGGTCGTCGCGGTGGAGGTCGCGGTGGTGGCAGCCCCGGCCGCGGCGGCCGATCGATCGATAGCCTTCATGCGTGGCATGAGTATCGGCGCCTTTTTCCGCCGCCGCGAGGCCGGGACACTCGCGGCCAGCCCCAACGATGGAGCAGCGCGATGACTTTGCCCGAGATCCCCGGTACCACCCTCTTCGACGGCAAGCAGGCCATGAAGGGCTATGCGCTGAACAAGATGTGCTACTCGTTCAACTCGGCTGCGAACCGCGCCGAGTTCCAGCGCGACGAGGAAGCGCACTGCGAGAGGTACGGGCTGAACGCCGAGCAGCGCGCGGCCATCCGCGGCCGCAGCGTGCTCGGCCTCATCGCCGCCGGCGGCAACGTCTACTACCTGGCCAAGTTCGCCGGCATCCTCGGCCTGGACGTGCAGGACCTGGGCGCGCTGCAGACCGGCCTGACCAAGGAACAGTTCAAGGCCAAGCTGCTGGCGCAGCGCTGAGCCACCCGCCAACCGCTGGAGACCGGCAACATGGCCCACATCATCGGCAGCCTCACCACCTCGCACGTGCCGGCCATCGGCCGCGCCATCGCGAAGAACCTGCAGGCCGAGGCCTACTGGAAGCCCTTCTTCGACGGCTACGCGCCGGTGCACGAGTGGCTGCGCAAGGCACGTCCCGACATCGCTGTCATCTTCTACAACGACCACGGCCTCAATTTCTTCCTCGACAAGATGCCGACGTTCGCGATCGGCGCGGCGCCCGAATACCGTAATGCCGACGAGGGCTGGGGCATCCCGCAGCTGCCGCCGTTCAAGGGCGAGCAGAAGCTGGCGTGGCACCTCATCGAGCAGCTCATCGCGCGCGACTTCGACCTCACCACCTGCCAGGAGATGGTGGTCGACCACGCGGTGACGCTGCCGATGGCGCTGCTGTGGCCCGACCACGAGCGGACCGGCTGGCCCGTGCGCATCGTGCCCGTCTGCATCAACACCGTGCAGTTCCCGCTGCCGAGCGCCAGGCGCTGTTACGCGCTCGGTGAGGCGGTGGGCGAGGCCATCCGCTCGTGGCCGAGCGACGAGCGCGTGCTGGTCGTGGGCACCGGCGGCCTCTCGCACCAGCTCGACGGCGAACGCGCCGGCTTCATCAACAAGGACTTCGACCTGCAGTTCATGGAGAGTCTGGTGCACGACCCGCGCTGGGCAACGCAGTACAGCGTGCACGAGCTCGTCGAGAAGACCGGCACGCAGGGCGTCGAGCTGCTCATGTGGCTGGCCGCGCGCGCCGCGCTCGGCACCGACGCGGGCCCCGGGGCGGTGAAGCGCGTGCATCAGAACTATCACATCCCGATCTCGAACACGGCCTCCGGGCTGATGCTGCTCGAGCCGGCGGGTTGAACGGCGGGGCGCGACACCGCGCCCCCGCTTCCTGGGCACCCCGCGGTTGTCGCGCAGGCGACGGCGGGCTGCGCCGCCGACCGGGGGCAACCCTCGTACGCGCCCCGGGCGCCTCCCGTATGCTGTTCTCCAGGCCGCCCGGTCGAGGCGGCGCGTGGAGACGGACAGGATGCGCGCGATTCCTCACCGGGCGGTCCGCTCGCTGCTGAAGGCAACACTGGCGGCAGCCTGCGCCGCCGTCTCGCTGCTGGCGTCCGTGAGCGCCAGCGCCCAGGCCTTCCCCAGCAAGCCGCTGCGCATGGTCGTCACCTTCCCCGCCGGTGGCGCGCCCGACATCCTGTCGCGGCTCTTCGCCGACAAGGCCCAGCTCGGGCAGGCCATCGTCGTCGAGAACAAGCCCGGCGCCGGCGGCAACATCGGTGCCGACGCGGTGGCCAAGTCGCCGCCGGACGGCCACACGCTGGTGATGGGCACGGTCGGCACGCACTCCATCAACGGCGCGCTGTACTCGAAGATGCCCTACGACATGGTGCGCGACTTCGTCCCTGTCGCGCACGTGGCCTCGGCGCCCAACCTGCTCGTCGTCAACAACGACCTGCCGGTGAAGACGGTGGCCGAGCTGATCACCTACATGAAGGCTAACCCGGACAAGCTGAGCTTCGGCTCGCCGGGTGTCGGCACCTCGGTGCACATCTCGGGTGAGCTCTTCAAGTCGCTCACCGGCACGAAGATGCAGCACGTGCCCTACAAGGGCCGGCAGTTCGCGATCCCCGATCTGATCGGCGGCCAGATCCAGGTGATGTTCGACAACATGCCCTCGGCGCTGCCGATGGTCAAGGAAGGCAAGATCCGCGCGCTCGGGCAGACCACAGCCAAACGCAGTGCCGCCGCGCCCGACGTGCCCACGGTGGCCGAGACGGTGCCGGGCTTCGAGGCGACGACCTGGTTCGCCGTCTTCGCGCCGGCCGGCACGCCGCGCGAGGTGGTGGCGCGCATCAATGCCGAGCTCAAGCGCGTCTTCGCGCTGCCCGACGTGCAGGACAAGCTGAAGACGCTCGGCCTCGAGCCGTGGATCTCCACGCCCGAGGAGCTGGCGCGCTTCCAGGCCGCGGAGATCACGAAGTGGGCCAAGGTGGTCAAGGAATCCGGCGCGAAGGCCGATTGACGCCCCCGAACCGGCCCTTGCCGGCATACGGCATTCAACGGAGACAAGGCATGCATCCCACCCGCAGACAGCTCGTCATCGGCGCCGCCGCCAGCCTTTCGCTGCCGCGCCTCGCGTTCGCGCAGGCCTTCCCGTCGCAGCCGATCAAGTACATCTGCCCCTGGCCCGCCGGCGGCAGCACCGATGCCGTGATGCGCGCGATCGCCGAGAGCGCCGGCAAGGCGCTCGGGCAGAAGGTGATCGTCGAGAACAAGCCGGGCGCCGCGGGCATGCTCGGCGCCAACGAACTGGTCAATGCCAGGCCCGACGGCTACACGCTGGCGCAGTTGCCGCACGGCGTCTTCCGCGTGCCGCACATGCAGAAGGTGCAGTTCGACACGCTGAAGGACTTCACCTGGATCGCCTGCCTCACCGGCTACACCTTCGGCTTCGTCGTGCCGGCCGATTCGCCGATCAAGAGCATCAAGGACCTCGTCGACTACGCCAAGGCCAACCCGGGCAAGTTCAACTACGGCCACACCGGCAACGGCACCAGCCCGCACCTGGCGGTGGAAGAGTTCGCGCAGCGCGCCGGCATCAAGCTCAACGCCGTGCCCTTCAAGGGCAATGCCGACAACATGCAGGCCGTGCTCGGCGGCCACACGATGGGCGCCAGCGACGCCACCGGCTGGGGCGCGCATGTCGACGCCGGCAAGCTGCGCCTCTTGGCCACCTACGGCAGCAAGCGCACCAAGCGCTGGCCGAACGTGCCGACGCTGGACGAGCTCGGCTACAAGACGGTGAGCGACTCGCCGTTCGGTGTCTGCGGTCCCAAGGGCATGGACCCGGCCGTCGTGAAGACGCTGCACGACGCCTTCAAGAAGACGCTCGACGATCCTGCCGTGCTCGCCACGTTCGACAAGTTCGACCAGTCGATCATCTACATGGACACCGAGACGTACACGAAGTGGGCGCGCGAGACCTACGCCGCCGAACGCGCGACGATCGAGCGGCTGGGGATGATCAAGCCGGGCTGACCACAAGGGTCGCGCGACCCCGGCGCCACACGCCACTGCCTGTCGGAGACGAACCCGATGCATACGCACCTTCTCGCCGTCGCGCTCTGCGCCGCCGCCATCCTGGTCCCGGCGCACGCCCAGCCCTGCCCCGACAAGAACCTCATGTACTGGCAGGCCTTCCCGCCCGGCGGCGAGAGCGACATCTCGGCGCGCCACCAGCAGATCGTGCTGAAGAAGAAGTGCCCGGCCATCGACACCGTCATCCAGTACAAGGCCGGCGCCGGCGGCGCGCTGCTGTGGAGCCAGATGAACACGCTGCCCGGCGACGGCGTCAACGTCGGCGGCATCAACCTGCCGCACATCGTGCTGCAGCCGATGGAAGGCATCGTCCAGTACAAGACCGACGACCTCGTGGCGGTGTACTGGTACCACTACACGCCCGATGCACTCGTCGTGCCCGAGGCGAGCCCCATCAAGTCCTTCGCCGATTTCGTCAAGGCGGCCAAGGGCGACCCGGGCAAGCTCAACCTCGGGGGCTCGGGCCTCAACTCCGCCAACCATGCCGCGCACCAGCGGCTGAATGCGGCGTTCTCGGTGAAGACGACCTACGTGCCGTTCAAGGGCACGGGCGACATGACGCTCGCGGTGCTCGGCGGCCATGTCGACGGCGCCATGAGCTACACGGCCTTCGCCATCAACAACAAGGGCAAGGTGCGCGCGCTCGCGGTGGCGATGGACAAGCGCCACCCGCTGCTGCCCGACGTGCCCACCTTCAAGGAGCTGGGCGTCGACTGGGTCGACGGCGCCTTCCGCGGCGTCGGCGTGCCGCGCAGCACGCCGCCCGAGCAGCGCAAGCGTCTCGCCGATCTCTTCGCGGCGCTCAACGCCGAGGCCGAGATGAAAGACCTCGCCGCCAGGAGCGGCTTCGAGCTCGTCGACATCGGGCCCGACAAGATGGAAGCCTTCATGCGCGAACGCACGCGCGTGTACCAGGAGGTGGGGCGGCAGATGGGCCTGGGCAAGTAGCCCGGCGGCGGCGGTATGGCCTGCTGGTCGCGCCCGGCGGGCGCTGACCACACAATGGGCGGCTCAAGGAGCCCCCGACATGAGCACTGCCCCCGCCACCACCCCCGCGGCCGCCGCCGCCGGCTATCCCGACGTCCAACTCTTCATCGCAGGCGTCTGGCGTGCCGGCCAGGCCGGCGAGACGCTGCCGGTGAAGAACCCGGCCACCGATGCCGTCATCGGCCGCGTGGCCGTGGCGCGCAAGGCCGACCTCGACGAGGCACTCGCCGCCGCCGCCAAGGGCTTCGAGGTCTGGCGCAAGACACCGGCCGCGCAGCGCGCCAAGGTCATGCGCGAGGCGGCTCGCCTCGTGGGCGAGCGCGCCGAAGCCATCGCGCGCCTGATGACGCTGGAGCAGGGCAAGCCGCTCGCCGAAGCCAAGGCCGAGGTGCTGTTCGCCGTCGAGATCATCGAGTGGTTCGCCGAGGAGGGCAAACGCGTCTACGGCCGCATCGCGCAGCCGCGCGGCGCCGGGCAGCTGATGCAGGTGTTCAAGGAGCCGGTCGGCCCCGTCGCCGCCTTCACGCCCTGGAACTTCCCGATCAACCAGGTGGTGCGCAAGCTCTCGGCGGCGCTGGCCACCGGCTGCTCATTCATCGTCAAGGCGCCCGAGGAGACGCCGGCCTCGCCGGCCGAACTGATCCGCGCCTTCGCCGACGCCGGCGTGCCGGCGGGGGTGATCAACGTCGTCTACGGCCACCCGGCCGAGATCAGCGAGTACCTGATCCCGCACCCGGTGATCCGCAAGATCACCTTCACCGGCAGCACGCCGGTGGGCAAGCAGCTGGCGGCGCTGGCCGGCGCGCACATGAAGCGCCTGACGATGGAGCTCGGCGGCCACGCGCCGGTGATCGTCGCCGAGGACTGCGACGTCGAGCGCGCCGCCAAGATCGCCGCCACCGCCAAGGTGCGCAATGCCGGCCAGGTGTGCATCTCGCCGACGCGCTTTCTCGTCGCCAACAGCGTGCGCAAGGCCTTCGTCGACAGCATGGTCGCGCACACGCGCGCCGTGAAGGTGGGCCCGGGCCTCGAGAAGGACACCGGCATGGGGCCGCTGGCCAACCCGCGCCGCCTGGCGGCGATGGAGCGGCTGACGGCCGACGCCGTCAAGCACGGCGCCTCGGTGGCCACGGGCGGCGAGCGCATCGGCGCCACGGGCAACTTCTTCGCGCCCACAGTGCTGGTGGACGTGTCGCGCGACAGCCTCGTCTTCAACGAGGAGCCGTTCGGGCCGATGGCCGCGGTGTGGGGCTTCGACAAGATCGAGGAGGCCATCGCCGAGGCGAACCGGCTGCCCTTCGGCCTCGCGTCCTACGCATTCACCGGTTCGCTGAAGACCGCGCAGCTGCTGAGCGAGAACCTGCAGACGGGCATGCTGTGGATCAACCAGCCGGCCGCGCCCTGGCCCGAGATGCCTTTCGGCGGCGTCAAGGATTCGGGCTACGGCAGCGAGGGCGGGCCCGAGGCGCTCGAGGCCTATCTCAATACGAAGAGCGTCTCGACGCTCTGCGCCTGAGGCGGGCGACGGCAGCGGGGCCGCCGCGCGAGGCGGTGCGACACTTCCGCGTGTCCATCGCCCTCTCGTTCCCGGAGACCTCCGCGTGAGCCCCGTCCTGCAAAGCCACATCGCCGGTCGCTGGATCGGCCAGCAGCCGGCGCAGCCGCTGCACTCGGCCGTCAACGGCCGCACCGTCTTCCACACGCATGCCGAAGCGCCCGACTTCGCCGAGGCGCTGGCTTTTGCGCGCGGTCGCGGCGTCGCCGCACTGCTAGCGCTCGACTTCCAGGAGCGCGCCGAGCGGCTGAAGGCGCTCGCCCGGTTCCTCGGCGAGCACAAGGAGGAGCTCTACGCCGTCTCGGCGCACACCGGCGCCACGCGCAACGACGGCTGGATCGACATCGAGGGCGGCACCGGCACGCTCTTCGCCTATGCCGGCGTGGGCGGCAACGAGCTGCCCTCGGGCAACGTCGTGCACGAAGGGCCGGCGGTGTCGCTGGGCAAGAAGGGCGGCTTCGCCGGCACGCACATCCTCGTGCCGCGGCGCGGCGTGGCGGTGCACATCAACGCCTTCAATTTCCCGGTGTGGGGCCTGCTCGAAAAGTTCGCGCCGACCTTCCTCGCCGGCATGCCGACCATCGCCAAGCCGGCCACCGCCACGAGCTACCTCACCGAGGCCTGCGTGCGGCTGATGCTGGCCTCGGGCCTGCTGCCCGAGGGCTCGCTGCAGCTCGTCATCGGCGGCACCGGCGACCTGCTCGACCGGCTCGAGGAGAGCGACCTCGTCACCTTCACCGGCAGCGCCGACACGGCGGCCAAGCTGCGCACCAACGCCAACCTCGTGCGCCGCTCGGTGCCCTTCAACGCCGAAGCCGACTCGCTGAACTGCGCCATCCTCGCGCCCGACGTGGCGCCCGACGACGAGGAGTTCGACCTCTTCGTCAAGGAGGTGGCGCGCGAGATGACGGTGAAGGCGGGCCAGAAGTGCACCGCCATCCGCCGCGCCATCGTTCCGCGCAAGCACGTCGACGCGGTGGCGAAGAAGCTGGCCGATCGGCTGGCCAAGGTGGTGGTGGGCGACCCGGCGCTCGAAGCCGTGCGCATGGGCGCGCTCGCGTCGAAGTCGCAGCAGAGCGATGTGGCCGAACGCGTGGCCGCGCTCGCCGCCGGCAACGACGTGGTCTTCGGCGAGCACCACGGCTTCAAGCCGCAGGGTGAAGGGGTCGGCGAAGGCGCCTTCTTCGCGCCGACGCTGCTGCTGTGCGCGAAGCCGATGTCCAACCTCGCCGTGCACGACGTCGAGGCCTTCGGACCGGTGAGCACGCTGATGCCCTACGACGACCTCGACGAGGCGGTGGCACTCGCGGCGCGCGGCCGCGGCAGCCTCGTCGGCACGCTCGTGACCAAGAGCCCCGCCACCGCCGCGCACGTGGTGCCGCGCGTGGCGGCGATGCACGGCCGCATCCTCGTGCTCGAGCGCGAGGCCGCGGTCGAGTCCACCGGCCACGGCTCGCCGCTGCCGCTGCTCAAGCACGGCGGCCCCGGCCGCGCCGGCGGCGGCGAGGAACTGGGCGGCCTGCGCGCCGTCAAGCATTACCTGCAGCGCACGGCGGTGCAGGGCTCGCCCACGATGCTCGCCGCCGTCACCGGCGAGTACGTGCGCGGGGCCAAGGTCATCGAGACCGAGATCCATCCCTTCCGCCGCCACTTCGAGGACCTGCAGATCGGCGAGAGCCTGCTCACGCACCGGCGCACGGTGAGCGAGGCCGACATCGTCGCCTTCGGCGGCATCAGCGGCGACTTCTTCTACATGCACTTCGACGAGGTGGCGGCCGCCAAGTCGCCCTTCGGCAAGCGCATCGCGCACGGCTACTTCGTGCTCAGCGCCGCCGCCGGGCTCTTCGTCAGCCCGGCGCAGGGGCCGGTGCTCGCCAACTACGGGCTCGACACGCTGCGCTTCGTGAAGCCGGTGGGCATCGGCGACACGATCCAGGCGCGCCTGACCGCCAAGCGCAAGATCGACCGCCGCCGCAAAGGCCCGGACGGCGTCGGCCAGGGCGTCGTCGCCTGGGACGTGGAAGTCACCAACCAGGCGGGCGAGGTGGTGGCGAGCTACGACATCCTCACGCTCGTCGCCAAGCGCGGATGACGCGGATGGGCCGCGCCGCCGCCGGCCGGGCCGCGCAGTGGTGAGGACGCGCGGCGTCGTGCTGCTGCTGGGCAGCGCGCAGACGCTCGCCTGGGCCTCGTCGTTCTATCTGCCGGCGCTGCTCGCCGCGCCGATGGCGCGCGAGCTCGGCCTCGAGGTGGCGACGGTCTTTCTCGCCTTCTCGCTCGCACTCGTGCTCTCGGCCGTGGTGGGGCCGGCCACGGGCCGCTTCATCGACGGCCACGGCGGACGGCACCTGCTGATGGGCACGAGCGGCCTCTTCGCGCTGGGCCTCGCCATGCTCGGCTGGGCCCAGGGGCCCTGGAGCCTGTTCGCGGCCTGGGCGCTCATCGGCGTGGCGATGGGCGCCGGGCTCTATGACGCCGCCTTCGCGAGCCTCGTGTGGCTCTACGGGCGGGCTTCGCGCGACCCGATCACCGGCATCACGCTGCTGGCGGGATTCGCCAGCACCGTGGGCTGGCCGCTCACGGCCTGGATGAGCGACACGTGGGGCTGGCGCGGCGCCTGTTTCGGCTGGGCGGCGCTGCACCTGGTGTTGGGGTTGCCGCTCAATGCGCTGCTGCCGCGGCAACGGCAGGCGCCGCTCGGCGGGGAAGCCGCCGGCGTCGTGGCGGATGCGCCAGCGCATGTGGCCGCGCCAGCGGCAGCGTCCAGCGCCGCAGGCGCGGCGGGCGCAGCCGATGCGGCGAACACTGCGAGTGCGGCACATGCGACACATGCGGCGCATGCAACACATGCTGCTCCTGCGGCAGCTCCGGCACCGGCCACGCGCGCCGCGGCGGCCGTGCCGTGGACGCCGTTGCTGCTGCTCGCCTTCATCTTCGCGACCACGCGCTTCGTCTCCACCGGCGTCGGCGCGCACCTGCCGGGCTTGCTGATGGCCGCCGGCGCCACGCTGACCGCCGCGGTGGCGGCGGGCACGCTCGTCGGCCCGGCCCAGGTGGCCGGGCGCGTGCTCGAGTTCGGCCTGCTGCGCAAGTGGCACCCGCTGCTCTCGGCGCGGCTGGCGGCGCTCGGGCCGCCGCTCGGCATGGGGGCGCTGCTCGCCTTCGGGCTGCCGGCGGCGGCGCCCTTCGCGCTGCTGCATGGGGCGGGCAACGGCATCATCACCATCGCCAAGGGCACGCTGCCGCTGGCGATGTTCGGCCCGCAGGGCTACGGCACGCGGCAGGGCTGGTTGTCGATGCCGGCGCAGGCGCTGCAGGCCTTCGCGCCGTGGCTCTTCGGCCTGGCGCTGCAGTCTTCGCCGCGCACGCTGATGGTGATGGCCTCGGCGGTCAGCGTGTCCGCGGTGGTCGCCCTCCTGCTGCTGCGCATGCCGAAGGCGCCGCCGGCGTGAGCCGCCTTTCAACCCACTCTCGACCCTTCAGGCCGTGCGGTCCCAGGCCGGCCCTTCGTCGGTGAGGATGGCATCGAGCGGCACGTCGTGCGCCTCGGCGTCCAGCCACGGCACGAAACCGTGCGAGTACGCCAGGCCCACCGTCAGCGGCCGCGGCCGCAGGTGCGCCAGCGTGCGGTCGTAGAAGCCGCCGCCGTAGCCCAGGCGCAGGCCGCGCGGCCCGTAGCCCACGCAGGGCACGAGCAGCAGCTGCGGCTCGAAAGCCTCGGTGTCCTTGGGCTTCGGGATGCCGTAGGCGTCTTCTTCCATCGGGCAGCCCGGGTACCAGATGTGGAAGCGCAGCTCCTTGGTCTCGCGGTTGATCACCGGCAGGCCGATGCGGTGGTCGGGATGCGCCTCGCTCCAGCGGTACAGCGCCGGCAGCGCGTCGAACTCGCCCTTGATCGGCCAGTAGGCGCCGATCGCTCGCTCCGGCCGCGGCACCAGCCACACGCGCAGCACCTCCTGCAACTGCACCGAGCGCGCGTGGCGATCGAGCAGGCTCTGCCGCTCGGCCTGCAACTGGCGGCGCAGCGCCTTCTTGTCGTGCGAGGGTTCGAACGAAGGCATATCCAGGGACATGCGCTATTGTCAGCCCCGGCCGCGCCGCGCGGGCCGGCCGATGGTCCCCGTTGGCGCCGCCCGGCGCCGGGAGTCGTGATGAGTCAGGCTTTCGTCGAACACTGCCTCGAGTTGCTCACCCCGCTGGGGGCGACGCAGGCGCGCCGCATGTTCGGCGGCCACGGCCTCTACGCCGACGGCATCTTCGTGGGCCTCATCGCCTTCGACCGCCTGTACCTCAAGGTCGACGCCGACACCGAGGCGCGCTTCGCCGCCGCCGGCTGCGCGCCCTTTGTCTACGAAGGCAAGGGCGCGCCGATCCGCATGAGCTACTGGACGGTGCCCGACGAGGCGATGGAGTCGCCCGCGCTGATGGCGCCCTGGGCGCGGCTGGCCATGCAGGCCGCCGTGAAGGCGGCTGCGGCGAAAGCGGCGAAGGCGCCCAAGAGGGCTGACTCGGCGAAAGCGCCGGCCAAGCCCGCCGCAACTGGCCAGGGCGCGCGCCGCGCCCCAGCTAGCAAACCTGCGCGCCCGGCGGCGCCTGGTGCAAAGCCACGCGCGCCGAGGGCCAGGCCTCGAGCACCCAGGCGCTGCCCGCCGGCAGGGCCAGGCGCTCGCCAGCGGCGAGCCAGTGGTCGACCGCGAGGTCGTCGTCGCGCGTCGGCGTGAGCCAGACGCGGCCGTCGGCCACGTCGATCCAGCGCGCCACCGGCGCCGGCTCGATGCGACGCACCTCGCCCGGCGCGAGCGGCCATTCCCAAGGCGTCGCGGCAGTCCGTTCACGATGCGAATCGCGCATGAATTGAGTGCTCATGGTCAGCCTCCTTTCGACAGCATGGAGGCCATTCTCCGGAGCAGGACCGTGCGGGTCCAATCAGATCGATGCGCCGGATTGATAATCGCACGGCATGAATGACCCCACCGCTGAACCCACCCGCCTGGTGCCGCAGCGCCCGCTCGCCGCGGGCGCGCTGCGCGCATTCGAGGCCGTGGCGCGGCACCTGAACTTCCGCGCCGCGGCCGAGCACCTGCACCTCACGCAGCCGGCGGTGAGCCGGCAGATCAAGAGCCTGGAAGACGAGCTGGGCGCGGCGCTCTTCGTGCGCGGCACGCGCAAGGTCGAGCTCACCGGCGCCGGCACGGCGCTGCTGCAGGTGGTGGCCCCCTTCCTCGAACAGCTCGACGCCACCGTGCGCCAGCTGCGCAGCCGCGAGCGGCGCGCGCCGGTGGCGGTGACGACCTTCGCCTCCTTCGCCTCGCTGTGGCTGCTGCCGCGGCTGGCCGCGTTCCAGCAGGCGCACCCCGACATCGACATCCGCATCTCCGCGGCCGATGCGCTGGCCGACTTCGACGACCCCGAGATCGACCTGGCGCTGCGCTACTGCCACGCCAAGGATGCGCCGGCCGGATCGACGCTGCTCTTCGGCGAGGTGATGACGCCGGTGGCCAGCCCGGCGTTGCTGGCCCGCGAGCGGCTCAAGATCCCGGCCGACCTCGCGCGCCACACGCTGCTGGAGGAAGACGACCATCGGCCGAGCGCCGCCTACCTCACCTGGCACCACTGGCTGCGCGAGAAGGCGCCAGCGCGGCTGGCGCCGCGCGGCTGGGTCTATCTCAACTTCACCTACCAGCAGATCCAGGCGGCGCTGGCCGGCCAGGGCGTGGCGCTGGCGCGGCTGGCCCTGGTGAGCGAGGCACTCGAGCGCGGCGACCTCGTCGAGCCGTTCGGCGCGGCCGGGCGCGTGACCTCGCCCTTCGCCTACTGGCTCGTGCGCTGGCCGAACCGGCGCGAGCGCGCCCCGCTGGCCGCCTTCGAGCGCTGGCTGCTGCACGAAGCCGAGCGCACGCGCGTCGAGCTCGGGGCGATCGCCGCCACGGCGGCGAAAGCGGCATCAGCGGCATCAGCGGCATCAGCGGCCACAGCGACCACGGCGACCACAGCGGCCACCGCGCGTCGCCAACGCGCATGACGTTTCAACGACACGGCCGGCACGCACCCCCGCAACTGCATGGCAATCACCGCTAAATTCGAGACCATGCCGAAGCGCCCCGTGCCTACAGTGGACGATGTGAAGCGCCGCATCGTCGCCACCCTGGGTCTTCTGCTCGTGGCTGCGGCCGTGGCCGCGCCGCCGCGCATGGCGCGCGCGCAGAACGGCGGCGCCGGCAGCGACGACCTCGCGGTGCAGGCGCGCGAGGCCTTCCGGGCCAAGGACAAGACGTTGCTCTTCACGCTGCGCCACGCCGCAGCGGGCCAGGGCCATGCGCTGTCGAGCTGGATCGAGTACTGGGAGCTCGGCAACCGCCTGGCCGAAGCGCAACCCGGTGAATTCGACGCCTTCGCCGAACGCTGGCGCGGCACCTACGTCGAGGACCGGCTGCGCAACGACTGGCTGCTCGAGCTCGGCCGGCGTCGCGAGTGGGCTGCCCTGCGCGCCGAGTTCCCGCGCTTTCGCATGAACGACGACCGCGAGGTCACCTGCTACGCGCTGCTGGCCACGCATTTCGAGGGCCTGCAGGACGTGCGCGTGGCAGCGCGCAACGCCTGGCTGGCGCAGCGCGACAGCGACGACGGTTGCCAGCTGCTGGCGGCCACGCTGGTCGAGCAGCGCATCTTCGGCGTCGACGAAGTCTGGCAGGCGCTGCGCGCGGCCGTGGAGCTGAGCCGCCCGCGCCTGGCGCGCGAACGCGCCGCGCTGCTCGACGCCGGCCTTGCCGCCGCCGTCGACGCCCTCTTCAAGGATCCGGCGAAGCTGCTGCGCGACAGGCGCGGCGTCGGCGCGAGCGGTGCCAACGGCTCGCGCAGCACGGCGAACCCGCAGCTGGCTGTGCTCGCGCTGTGGCGGCTGGCCGCCACCGACCCCGACCTCGCCTTCACCCAGCTCGATCAGTACGAGGCGGCACGCTTGCCTGCCGCCGAGCTGGCGCGCGCCTGGGCCGGCGTGGCGCGGCAGGCCGCATTCAGGCAGCACCCGAAGGCGGCCGACTTCGCGCAGCGCGCCTTCGCCGCGCTCGACAAGGCGGCCGCCGGCACCACGCGGCGCGCGCCGGAGCCCGCCTTCAGCGACGAGACGCTCGCCTGGATGGCGCGCGCCGCCCTGCGTGCGCCGGGCCACGACCGCCACCGCTGGACGCTCCTGCTGCGCACCATCGACGAGATGAGCACGGCCGAGCAGCGCGAGCCGACATGGGTGTACTGGCGGGCGCGCGCCGTCCGCGCCGGCGCCGCCGCCGGCCCCGAGGGCGAAGGCGCGCGCGGCCTGGCGCGCCTGATACTCGAATCGATCGCCGGCCCGCTCGGCTTCTACGCCCAGCTGGCGCTGGAGGACCTGGGGCAGCGCGTGCACCTGCCGCCGCCGCCGGTGCCCCTCGTCGAAGCCGAACGCGAGCCGGTCCGCCAGCACGCCGGGCTGCAGCGCGCGCTGCACCTGATGTCGCTCGGCCTGCGCGCCGAGGGCGTGCGCGAATGGAACTACTCGCTGCGCGGCATGAACGACCGCGAGCTGATGGCCGCCGCGGCGCTGGCCTGCGAGCGCGAGGTCTGGGACCGCTGCATCAACACCAGCGAGCGCACGCGCGACGTGGCCGACGTGACGCAGCGCTACCCGTTGCCCTACCGCGAGGCGGTGCTGGCGCGCGCGGCCGAGAGCGGCATCGACCCCGCCTACGTCTACGGGCTCATCCGGCAGGAGTCGCGCTTCATCGTCGATGCCCGCTCGAGCGCCGGCGCCTCCGGTCTCATGCAGCTGATGCCCGGCACCGCGCGCTGGACGGCACGCCGCGCCGGCCTCGCCGACTGGAAGCCCGAGCTCGTCAACGAGCGCGACGTCAACCTGCTGCTCGGCACCACCTACCTCAAGCTGGTGCTGGAGGAGTTCGGCGGCGCGCAGGCGATGGGCGCCGCCGCCTACAACGCCGGCCCCGCGCGGCCGCGCCGCTGGCGCGAGGGCGTGGTGCTGGAGCCGGCGGCCTGGATCGAGGGCATCCCCTTCAACGAGACCCGCGACTACGTGAAGAAGGTGCTGTCGAACGCCGTCGTCTACGCCGCCCGCCTGCAGGCCACAAGGGGCCACGGCGCTGCGACAGCCGGGGCCGGCGGTTCGGGCGCCACCTCCGCGGGCCACGCCTTCGGGCCCGTCAGCCTGCGCGCGCGCCTGGGCAGCATGATCGGCCCGCGCGACCCGGCGGCGCCGGCGGAGAACCGTGAGCTGCCGTGAGGCCTTGAGGAATTGAGGGGCCTTGAGGCAGTACGGTCTTGAGCAGTACGGCCTCGGCCTTGAGGCAGTGCGGTCCTGAGGCCGTGCCCGCCGCGGCAGGCGCGCCAGCGCACCGGCCGCGCCCGCGCACCGAGCGCCCACTAAACTCCCCCGTGAGGAGTGAAGCCGCCCGAGGCCGCCCAAGGCCGCATGTGCGCCCGGCGCGGGCGGCCCGTCGGCATCAGCAATGAAGAAGGTCCTTGTGCTCGGTGGCAGCGGCTTCGTCGGCCGCTCGGTGTGCGAACAGCTGGTGCGCCGGTATCCCAGCCTCCATCTGGTCGTGCCGACACGGCGCGCGCCGCATGCCGGCCACCTGCGCATATTGCCCGCCGCGGAGATCGTCGTCGCCGACGTGCACGACCCGGTCGCGCTGACCGCGCTCGCGCGCGGCTGCGACGCCGTGGTCAACCTCGTGGCCATCCTGCACGGCAAGGCTGCCGACTTCGAAGCCGTGCACCGCCGCCTGCCCGAGACCCTGACGCGGGCGATGCATGCCGCCGGCGTCGCGCGCCTCGTGCACGTGAGCGCGCTCGGCGCGGCCTCGTACGCGCCCTCCAACTACCTGCGCAGCAAGGCGGCCGGCGAGGACGCGCTCAAGGCGGGCGGCCTGGCCGTGACGATCCTGCGCCCCTCGCTCGTGTTCGGCGAGGGCGACCGGCTGCTCAACCTGTTCGCCAGGCTGCAGGCCATTGCGCCGGTGCTGCCGCTGGCCGCCAGCCACGTGCACTTCCAGCCGGTGTGGGTGGAAGACGTGGCGGCGGCGATCGTCAAGGTGCTCGAAGACCCGTCGTGGGCCGGCCGCACGGTCGAGTGCTGCGGACCGCAGGTGATGTCGCTGTCCGAGATCGTGCGCCTGGCCGGCCGCCTCTCCGGCCACGAGCGGCCGCAGATCGCCCTGCCGTGGTGGGCGGCGCGCGTGCAGGCCTTCCTGCTCGAGTGCCTGCCCGGGCAGCCGCTGATGTCGCGCGACAACCTCGACTCGCTGCGCGTGCCCGGCGTGGCCAGCGGCCGCCAGCCGGGGCTCGCCGACCTCGGCATCACGCCCGCGGCGATCGGCGCGGTGGCGCCGGGCTATCTTGCGCCCGGCCAAGGCCCGGCACGGCTGGACGGCTGGCGCTCGTTGCACCGCTAGAAGGCCGCCGAGCCGTTGCCGGCGATGTCGCCGCGACATCGCCGCGATGCAAGCTCGTGATCCCCGGGCGAAGCCTTGCCTCGTAGCATCGCCGCCTTCAGCATCTTCGAGGACCGGACCATGCAGCTCGTGATCGGCAACAAGAACTACTCCTCGTGGTCGATGCGGCCCTGGGTGCTGATGCGCGGCCTGGGCCTGCCGTTCGAGGAGAGGAAGCTGAGCTTCCTGCTCGGCCTGGGCACCGGCTTCCGCGACGAGATGCTGAAGGTCAGCCCGGCGGCGCGCGTGCCGGTGCTCGTCGACGGCGACCTCACCGTCTGGGACAGCCTCGCCATCGCCGAGTACCTGCACGAGCGCTTCCCCGACCGTGGCGTGTGGCCGAAGACGCTGCCGCAGCGCACGCGCGCGCGCACGCTGTGCGCCGAGATGCACGCCGGCTTCGGCGCCCTGCGCCAGCATTGCCCGATGAATGTCGAAGCCTCGCTGCCGGAAGCGGGCGCGCGCGTGTTGCGCGAGCAGCTCCAGGTGCAGCGCGACCTCGCGCGCATCGACCAGATGTGGAGCGAGGCCCTGGCAGGCTCTGGTGGCCCGTTCCTCTTCGGCCCCTTCGGCGCTGTCGACGCCTACTTCGCCCCGGTGGCGCTGCGCGTGCGCACCTATGGCCTGCCGCTATCCCGGCCCTGCGCCGCCTACGCCGAGCGGCTGCTCGCCGCACCGGGGCCGGCGGCCTGGATCGCCGACGCGCTGCAGGAACACGAGTTCGTGCCCGAGGACGAGCCGTATCGCCAGAAGCCGTAGGCCGGGCGCCGAGCCGTCGCCCGGGGCATCATCGGGCGCATGCAACTCTTCGTCGTCGGCGGCGCCGTGCGCGACCGGCTGCTCGGCCAGGCGGTGAACGACCGCGACTGGGTCGCCGTCGGCGCCACGCCCGACGAGCTGCTGGCGCTCGGCTACAAGCCGGTGGGCAAGGACTTCCCCGTCTTCCTGCACCCGCAGACCGGCGAGGAGGTGGCGCTGGCGCGCACCGAGCGCAAGAGCGGCCGCGGCTACCACGGCTTCAGCTTCCACGCCGCGCCCGAGGTGACGCTCGAACAGGATCTGGCGCGCCGCGACCTCACGATCAATGCGATGGCCGAGAGCCCCGACGGCGCGCTGATCGACCCGTTCGGCGGCCAGCGCGACCTGCAGGCCGGCGTGCTGCGGCATGTCTCGCCCGCCTTCGTCGAAGACCCGGTGCGCCTGCTGCGCCTGGCACGCTTTGCCGCGCGCTGGCCGCACTTCACGGTCGCGCCCGAGACGCAGGCGTTGCTCGTGCAACTGGTGGCCCAGGGCGAGGTGAACGCGCTGGTGGCCGAGCGCGTCTGGCAGGAGCTGGCGCGCGGCCTCATGGCGGCGCGGCCGAGCCGCATGTTCGAGGTGCTGCGCGGCTGCGGTGCGCTGCCGCGGCTGCTGCCCGAGCCGACGCTGGACACGCGGGCGCTGGCGCGGCTCGATCGCGCCGCGGGTTCCGGGGGTGACGGCGGCGCCGACAACGCCGCTGACACCGGCGCCGACCTGCCCGTGCGCTTTGCCCTGCTCGGCTGGCCCGACGAGGCTGCCGTCGCGCGGGCCGCCGAGCGGCTGCGCGTGCCGGCCGAGGTGCGCGAGGTCGCCGAGCTCTTCGCGCGCGAGGCCGATCGCATCGCCGCCTTGCCGCGCCGCCTGCCGCGCGCGGCGGCCGTGCCGCTGCTGGCGCTGTTCGAGCGTTGCGACGCGCTGCGCCGGCCGGGGCGCTTCGCCGCCCTGCTGCGGGCCTGCGACATCGCCTTCGTCGACATCGACATCGAGGCGAAGGCGCCGCAGCTGCTGCCGCTGCTGGAGGCGGTGCGCGCCACCGACACCGCCGTGGCGGCGGAGGGCGCCGCCCGTTCCGGTGCGCGCGGCCCGCAGGTGGGCGAGGCGGTTCGCGCGGCGCGGCGCGCCGCGCTGGAAGCCGCTGTGGAGGCAGCCGCGGTGGCGGATCCAGCGGGGTCGGCACGCCGATGAGGCTGGCCGAGGGCATCCGTCGCCACGGCTTTCGCAAGTGGTACGAGCGCCAGCTGCTGCAGGGCCACGCCCACCTCGTCCTCACGTTCCTGTGCCTGGTGGGCATCTTCGCGGCGCTGGAAGGGATGCGCGGCACGGTCGGCTGGGCCGAACGGGCCGAGGAGATCCTCACCGCCTTGTTCTGCGCCGGCGCCGGCCTGTGGGCGCTGCGGCGCTATCTGTCGTTGCTGCAGGGTGCCGAGCTGGCGGCGCATCAGGCCGAGTGCCCTCAGTGCAAGGCCTACGGGCGGCTCGATCTCGTGCAGTCCGATGCCAGCGGCGACCGCGTCACGGTGCGCTGCCGCGGCTGCGGGCACGGCTGGCGCATCGAGATGTGAGGCGGGATGTGAGGCGAGAGGCGAGGAGAGACGCGAGGCGGGATACGGGTGGTGGCGTGCACCGGGAAAGCTGACCCGGGCGCCCGCGGCGCCAGTGCCGCCCGTGCGCCGGGCTATGCCCGCAGGCTGTCCAGCGGCGCCGGCCGCCCGGTGAGATAGCCCTGGATCAGGTCGAAGCCCATCTGGCGGCAGATCTCGGCCTCGGCGTCGGTCTCGACACCCTCGGCCAGCGCCATCGAGCCGAGCTCCTTGACCATGCGCACGAGGTCGGCGACGAGCTTCTGCTTGGCCTGGCTGGCCTCGTTCAGGCCGTGCACGAGGCCGAAGTCGAACTTGACGAAGTGCGCCGGCACCTCGGCCAGCTCGTTCAGGCGCGCCTGCCCGGCGCCGAAGTCGTCGTAGGCGAACCGCACCTTGAGGTCGGCCAGCTGCGCGGCCAGTTCGCGCATGCGCTCGACCTCCATCACCGCCGTTTCGTGCACCTCGATCACGAGGTCGACGTCGAGCCCCTGCTGCGGCAGGCGCCGCAGTGCCTCGAGAAAGGCCGGGTCGAAGGTCTCCTGCGGATGCGTGTTGACGAACAGCGTGCTGCCCGGCGCGAGCTGCGCCACCGCGCGCACGCCATGCTCGCGGAAGGCGCCGGACAGCTCCGCCTCGCGCCCCAGGCGCGCCGCCAGCGCGAACAGGTGCACTGGCGAGGCCGGCAGGTCGGGGTGCGAGCTGCGGCCGAGCAGCTCGAGGGCGAAGCGCTCGCCGCCGATGGCGCGCACGATCGGCTGCACGGCGCCACCGAGGCCGGTGCCGCCGAGCAGCTCGATCATCTGCCGCTCGTGCGGCACGAAGTGCCCCGACAGCGAGGCGCCCGCCGGCGCGATCATGGTGCGGTCGCCGCCGGTGGTAGTGATGCCGCTGGTGTCGCCGAGCACGCCGAGGCGGAACTCGGCGTTGCCGAAATGGACGACGTCGTTCTCTTCGAGCACACGCGCCGCCGCCAGGCGCACCCGGTTGACGTAGGTGCCGTTCGTGCTGCCGAGGTCGGTGAGGCGCAGCCGGCCGTCTTCGGTGGCGACGAGCACGGCATGCTGGCGCGACATGCCCGGCGCCTGCAGTGCCAGCTCGTTGGTGGCGTCGCGGCCGACGCGGAAAGGCACCACCGCCACCTCGTGCACGGTGTGCGAGCCGTCGGCGGCCACGCCTTCGAGGAACCAGCGCCGGCCCATCGGGGCCGGGGCGGGCGCCGCCGCCGCGCCAGCGGCCGCACCTATGACATCGCTTGCACCCATGCTGGAGCTGTCCGTTGCTGCACTTTCGCCCGGGGCGGACCCGGGCCTTCGACCGGCGCCATCTTACGCGGCACGCCGCCTTCCTGCCTCGACGGACCGCCCCCGATCCGGCGGGGTGGCCCCTAGAAGTGCGGGCGGCAGGAATCCAGGCCGGCGCCCGGCCAGGCGCCCCCGTGCCTGACCGCCGGGATGCCTAGATCAGCAGCCCGATCAAGGATGCCAGCACCGTGAGCACCACCGAGCTGGTCAGCGGCACGAACCACTCACGGCCGCCGGCGCGGAAGCGGAAGTCCCCGGGCAGGCGGCCGAGACCGATCTTGGCCAGCCAGCCCTGCAGCACGTTGAAAAGCAGGCAGGCGAGCAGGAAGACGAGCAGCCAGCGCATGAAGACGTCGCGATCGGTGCCGATGCCGGCAAGGGGTGAGGCGAGAGGCGCCCGGGATGGGCCGGGGATGGGCCGGAGACTGACCGGAGACTGACCGGAGATTGGCCGGAGAAGGGACGAACAGAAACCGGAGAGGGACCGCAGCGGGAGCCCGACGCTACAGCATGTGCGTGCGGTCCCCCGCCACGAAGCCGAGCGGCCCCGCCGCAGGGAACGGCACGCCGCGCGCGAGCGCCAGCACCTTGAAGAGCTCGCCCATCTCGTGCTCGGTGATCAGCTTCTGCGCCGCCGCGATGGTGCGCGCGTCGGCGCCCCGCAGCAGGTCGAGCAGGCCGCAGTTGACGAGGAAGCGGGCCTGCGTGGTGTAGCCGACCACCTCGGCGCCGGCGTCCTGCGCCGCCAGGGCCATGGCGGTGAAGTCGACATGCGCCGTGATGTCCTTGCTGCCCGGCTCGGCCAGCACCTCGCCGGCGTCGGGCAGGCTGCGGTGCGCGCGGTGGCACATCAGCGTGCCCTGGTGGCGCTGCGGGTGGTAGTACTCACGCTCGGGAAAGCCGTAGTCGATGAAGAAGGCCGCGCCGCGCGCCAGCCGCGAGGCGAGCGTGGCCATGAAGGCGGCGGCCTGCGCATGCACTTCGAGCACCGCGCCGGGCAGGGCGTCTTCGGCGCGCGGCGGGCGCAGCGAGGTCGGGCGGTCGCCGAAGGCGAGCCGGCGCGCACCGCCCGACATGGCCGCGACGACACCCCGCTCGAACCATTCGCGGCCATCCCAATGCAGCAGCTTCACGGGCATCGCATCGAGCACCTCGTTGCCGATGACGACGGCTTCCAGGCCGCACGCCGATGCCGCCCGCCGCGCCTCGTCCGCACCGCCCGCACCGCCCGCACCGCCCATACCGCCCACACCGCCCATACCACCCGCGCCTTCGGAGCCCTCGGCGGGCCACGAGTCGAGCCACTGCACCTGCGCTCCGAAGCGCGCCAGGCGTGCCTGCTGGCGCGCGCGCAGCGCCCCGGTGAGCTCGACGATCGCGTAGCGCCGCAGCGGCACGCCGGCCGCTTGCAGCGCCTGCAGCACCTGCTCGGCGAGCGCGCCGCTGCCGGCGCCGAACTCGACCACTTCGTCCAGCTGGCCGAGGCGCAGCACCTCGGCCACCTGACGGGCCAGCGCGGCGCCAAAGAGCGGCGACATCTCGGGCGCGGTGACGAAGTCGCTGCCGCCGCCAACGCCGCCGTCGGGCCGCGCGCCGAAGATGGGCGCTCCACGCGCGTAGTAGCCGAGCCCCGGCTCATACAGCGCCATCGCCATGTAGCGGTCGAACGGCAACCAGCCGCCGGCTTCATCGAGGCCTTGCAGCACGCGCTCTTCGAGCAGCGCCGATAATTCCGCAGCCCCGGTTTGAATCACGCGTGGCATTGTAGGAAGCGCGAGCCCGCCGGGCCGCCCGAGAGGGCACGTGCCGCAGGGCGCAGCCCCGAAGAGTCATCCCTTGAGTTCGCCCAGCCCGATCCCGCCCGCCTCGCAGTCCACTGCCGCGGCGCGCCGGCCCGATGAAGCGCCCGTCGTCCTCGTCACCGGCGGCGCGCAGCGCATCGGCCGCGCCGTCGCGCTCGAACTCGCGCGCGCCGGCTGGCGCGTGGCCGTCCACTACCGGCAGTCCGCCGCCGAGGCCGCGGCGCTCGTGCCGCAACTCGACGCGCTGCGCCTCGGTGAGCCGGGCGGCTGCCGGGCCTTCGGCGCCGACCTCGCCGACGAGATCCAGTGCCGCGCCCTCGTGCCTGCCGTGCGGCGCGCCATGGGGCGCGTCGACGCGCTCGTCAACAACGCCTCGCTCTTCGAGCACGACAGCGCCGCCGACATCAGCTTCGCCAACATGGAGCGCCACTGGCGCACCAACACCGGCGCGCCGGTGCTGCTGGCGCAGGCGCTGCACGCCGGCGGCGGCCAGGCGGTGGTGAACGTGCTCGACCAGAAGCTGTGGAACCTGAACCCGGACCACTTCTCGTACACGCTGTCGAAGGCGGCGCTGGAGGTGGCCACGCGCATGCTCGCGATGGCCTTCGCGCCGCGCACGCGCGTGTGCGGGGTGGCGCCGGGCATCACGCTCACGTCCACCGAGATGAGCGCGGCCGAATTCGCCGCCGCGCACCGCATGACGCCGCTTGAGCGCGGCTCGACACCCGAGGACATCGCGCGCGCCGTGCGCTACCTGATCGAAGCGCCGGCGGTGACGGGCACGACGCTGCTCGTCGACGGCGGCCAGCACCTGAGCGGGCAGGCGCGCGATGTCGTCTTCCTGGCGCGCAACACGCTGCACCCGCATTGAGGCCGGCGACGATGGCCACCCCGACCACCACCCCAGCCACCGACCTCGTCGTGCGCCCGCTCACGGCCGCGCGCTGGCCCGACCTCGAAGCGCTGTTCAACGCCAGGGGATGCTCGATGGCACGCGGCTGCTGGTGCATGGCCTACCGCTACAGCGGCAAGGCCCCGGTGCCGGCCGGCCAGGCGCCCGCGCAGTTCAACCGCGAGGGCCTGCGTGCGCTGGTGCATGCCGGCAAGCCGCCGCCCGGGCTCATCGCCTATCGCGGCAAGGAGCCGGTCGGCTGGGTCTCGCTCGGCCCGCGCGAACAGTTCGCGCGCCTGGCGAAGTCGCCGGTGATGAAGGCGGTGGACGAACAACCCGTCTGGTCGATCATCTGCTTCGTCGTGCCGCCGGCCCATCGCCACCAGGGCGTGGCGCATGCGCTGCTGCAGGGCGCGATCGCGTTCGCGGCGAAGCATCGCGCCCGCCTGCTGGAAGCCTATCCGGTCGACAAGGCCAGGCGCGGCGAAGACGCCTGGATGTGGTTCGGCGCCAAGTCGATGTACGACAAGGCCGGCTTCACCGAGGTGGCGCGGCGCCGGCCCGAGCGTCCCGTCGTGCGCCTGGCCGTGGCATCGGCGGCGCGACGACGAAGCGTTGAGAATCGGACCCCATGAACTCGATGCACGAAAGCGCCCCGGCGCTGCAGGCGCCCCCGGACACGCGCAAGGCGAGCTTCGAGGCCAACAAGCTCGGCAAGCGGCTGCATCGCCAGGTCGGCCAGGCCATCGCCGACTTCCAGATGATCGGCGAGGGCGACAAGGTGATGGTGTGCCTGTCCGGCGGCAAGGACAGCTACGCGCTGCTCGACATCCTCATCAACCTGCGCGAGCGCGCGCCGGTGCACTTCGATCTGATTGCCGTCAACCTCGACCAGAAGCAGCCGGGCTTCCCGGCCGACGTGCTGCCCAACTACCTGAAGGGCCGCGGCGTGCCCTTCCGCATCGAAGCGCAGGACACCTACTCGATCGTCAAGAGGCTCGTCCCCGAGGGGCAGACGATGTGCAGCCTGTGCTCGCGCCTGCGCCGCGGCATCCTCTACCGCGTCGCGGGCGAACTCGGCGCCACGCGCATCGCGCTCGGCCACCACCGCGACGACATGGTGGTGACGCTCATGATGAACATGTTCTTCGGCGGCCGCCTGAAGGGCATGCCGCCCAAGCTCGTCAGCGACGACGGCCGCCATGTCGTCATCCGCCCGCTCGCCTACGTGGCCGAGACCGACCTCGAACGCTGGGCGCAGATCCGGCAGTTCCCGATCATCCCGTGCACGCTGTGCGGCAGCCAGGACAACCTGCAGCGCGTGCAGGTCAAGAAGATGCTGCGCGAGTGGGAACGCGCGTACCCCGGGCGCAGCGACAACATGCTGCGTGCAATGGGGCACGTCGTGCCCTCGCATCTGATGGACCGGAACCTGCACCCGTTCACGACGCTCCAACCGACCGGCGTGCCTGACGCCGGCGGCGACATCGCCTTCGATGAAGAACCTTGCGCCCCTGCCGATGCCGGCTTGGGCCGGGTGGCATTGCCGCCGAGCCTGCAACGCCTCGCCCCTCTGGAGGAAAGCGCCCCATGACCACCCTGCCGACACCGTTGCACCGGGCCTTGGTTGCTGTTTCGGCGGCGGGCGCGCTTGCCGCCCTGCTCGCCGGTTGCGCCAGCCTCAACTCGGTGACGAGCGAGGTCTCGAGCTTCGGCGAGTGGCCGGCGGGCCGCGCGCCCGGCACCTATGCCTTCGAGCGCCTGCCCTCGCAGCAGCAGCGCGCTGCCGAAGCCGACGGGCTCGAGGCGGCAGCCAGGCCCGCACTCGAGAAGGCCGGCTTCAAGGCCGCCGCGGCCGGCGCGGCACCCGACGTGACGGTGCAGGTGGGAGCGCGGACCACGCGCACCGACTACGGGCCCTGGAACGATCCGCTGTGGTGGAACGGCGGCTTCGGCTACTGGCGGCGCGGTCCATGGGTCGGGCCTTCATGGTCGATGTCGGTCTATGCCAGCCCGCCGCGCTACGACCGCGAGGTGGCCCTGCTCATCCGTGACCGCAGCACCGGCAAGCCGCTCTTCGAGGCGCGCGCCAGCAACGAGTCGGGCACGAGCGCGACGCCGGCCGTAACCGCCGCGATGTTCCAGGCCGCGATGCTGGACTTCCCGAAGACCGGGCTCAACCCGCGCCGCGTCAACGTGCCGCTGCCCTGAAGGGAGCGCGGCGCGGCGCGCGGGTCGACACTCAGTTCGACGCGGCCGCGGGGTCACCGGCGCCGGTGGCGACGCCCGCGCCGTTGATCACCGCGCGCAGGTCCTCTTCCCACTCCTTGAGGTTGTCGCGCGCGCGCTGGCGCTGCACGGTCGTGGTCGCGTTGTGCAGGCGCGCGACGAAGGCGCAGTTGTAGTCGGTGAGGCGCTGCTGGTAGGCGCGGTAGGCGGGGTCGGGCGAGCGCTGGCTGCGCTCGGCCAGCGCACGCAGCGCCGCGACGCGCTGGTCACGGTCGGCCCGCTCGGCGAGCAGGCGGCGCAGCGTGGCGAGCGTGTCGCGTTGGCGGCGCTTGCGCTCTTCCATCCAGCCCTGCGGATCGAACGGAGAGGCGGCGACCCCCTCGGCGATGACCTTGCGCTGCGCGTCGTCGAGGCGGCCGTAGATCTGCTCGGCGCGCGTCAGCGTGCGCTTCACCGAGGCGGCCAGGCGCTCGGCGGGATCGGCCTGCAGGTACTCGCCGCGCATCTCGTCGATGTTCTTGGCGTAGCGCTGCTGCATGTGGCGCAACTGCGCCTCGCCGAGGCCGGGCACGACGTCGGCCGCGTGCTCGAGCGCGCGGTCCACGGCCGGCGCCAGCGTATCGGCGATGCGGTTGTTCCACTGGCACGCGGCCACCGGCGTCAGCGGCTCGCCGATGCGCGGCTGCGCCGTCGCCAGCAGCGCCGCGTAGCCGGGCAGTTGCGTCTGGCGGTGCCATTCGAACCAGCGGTCGATCGAGGCTTTGACCTGCGGCGCCTGCTCGCGCGAGAAGTCCGCGTAGCCGTCCAGCCACCACCACGCCAGCTGCGGGCCCGTGTTGTAGGCCACGCGCAGTGCGCTGCAGCCGCCGAGCAGCAGCGCCAGCAGCGCGGCGAGGGTGCCGATAATCGCCGCTCGCAAGGGATCGCCGCGGTCGCCTTGGCCGCCATGGCGGCCACATGCCGCGCTTCTTGCGGCGCCGCTTCCGCCGTCGCCACGGCGAACACACCACCCACGCATGGCACTCAACGTCGTCATCATGGCCGCGGGCAAGGGCACCCGCATGAAGTCCGCCATCCCGAAGGTCCTGCACAAGATCGCCGGGGCAAGCCTATTGGACCACGTCGTTCGCGCCGCCGCCGCGCTGGGGTCGTCGCGCACGGTCGTCATCACCGGCCACGGCGCCGAGCAGGTGGAGGCATCGCTCGCCGGGCGCGACCTGCGCTTCGTGCGCCAGGAGCCGCAGCTGGGCACCGGGCACGCGATGCAGCAGGCCGTGCCGGCGCTGGACGACGGCAACGAGACGACGCTCGTGCTCTACGGCGACGTGCCGCTCATCGGCACGGCCAGCGCGAAGAAGCTCGTCGCCGCCTGCGGCGGAAGGCAGCTCGCGCTGCTGACCATCGAGCTCGCCGACCCGAGCGGCTACGGCCGCATCGTGCGCGAGCAGGGGCCGGCGGCAGCGCAGGTGCGCGCCATCGTCGAGCACAAGGACGCCACGCCGGCGCAACGCGCCATCCGCGAGACCTACACCGGCATCATGGCCGCACCGACGGCGCTGCTGAAGCGCTGGGTGACGGCCCTGCGCAACGACAACGCGCAGCGCGAGTACTACCTCACCGACGTCGTCGCGATGGCCGTGGCCGCGGGCGTGCCGGTGGTGGCCGAGAGCGCCGCCTCCGAGGCCGAGGTCGCGGGCGTCAACAGCCCGCAGCAGCTGGCCGAGCTCGAGCGCGCCTGGCAGCGCACGCAGGCCGAGGCCCTGATGGAAGCCGGCGTGCGCCTGGCCGATCCGGCGCGCCTGGACGTGCGCGGCACGCTCACCACGGGCCGCGATGTCGAGATCGATGTCGGCTGCATCTTCGAGGGCACGGTGCATCTTGCCGACGGCGTGCGCATCGGTGCGCATTGCGTCATCCGCGACACGCGCATCGGCGAGGGCACGCAGGTGCAGCCGTTCACGCACATGGTCCAGGCCGTCGTCGGTGCGCGTGCCGAGATCGGCCCGTTCGCGCGCCTGCGCCCCGGCGCCGAGCTCGGGGCCGAGGTGCACATCGGCAACTTCGTCGAGGTCAAGAACTCCACGCTCGCCGCCGGCGCCAAGGCCAATCACCTCGCCTACCTCGGCGACGCCACGGTCGGCGCGCGCGTCAACTACGGCGCCGGCAGCATCACCGCCAACTACGACGGCGCCAACAAGCACCGCACCGTCATCGGCGACGACGTGCACGTCGGCAGCAACTGCGTACTGGTGGCGCCGCTCACCATCGGCGCGGGCGCCACCATCGGCGGCGGCTCCACGATCAACAAGGACGCGCCGGCCGGGCAGCTGACGATCGCGCGCGCGAAGCAGATGTCGTTTCCCGGCTGGAAACGGCCGAAGAAGGCGCCCAAGGCGGCCTGATCGGGACGGCCGCCCGGCCCCCGGACTCAGACTCGGACCAGGGCAGGACTAGGGCACCGAGCGGCCGCGCAACCACTGCAGCAGCTGCGGCTCGGGCATCGGCGGCGCGAGCAGGTGGCCCTGCAAGGCGTCGCAGCCCATCGAGCGCACCGCCTCGCGCTGCGCTTCGGTTTCCACGCCCTCGGCCACCACCTGCAGGCCGAGGCCATGTCCCATCTGCACGACAGCCCGCGTGATGGCCATCGCGCCCGGATCGGCGGGCAACCCGCAGACGAAACTGCGGTCGATCTTCAGGCGCTGCAACGGCAGCTCCTTCAGGTGGGCGAGCGAGGTGTAGCCGGTGCCGAAGTCGTCCACCGTGATCGTCACGCCCATCTCGCGCAGCCGTCCGAGCGCATTGCGCACATCGGCGAGGTCGGACATGAGCATGCGCTCGGTGAGCTCGAGTTCGAGCATCGAGCCTTCGGCGCCGGTGGCGGCAAGCGCCTCGCCGACCCTGTCGGCGAAGCCCGGCGCCTGGAACTGCAGCATCGACAGGTTCACCGCCACCGGCACGGCGCCACCCTGCCCGAGGGCACCGACGGCACGCCAACGCACGGCCGCGGCCAGCACTTCCTTGAGCACCCAGGTGCCGATGGGCAGGATCAGCCGCCGCGCCTCGGCCAGCGGGATGAACTCGTCCGGCCCCATGAGCCCACGCTGCGGATGCGCCCAGCGCACCAGCGCCTCGACGCCGAGCAGCCGGCCCGCACCGACGGCGGCCGATGCGCCCGCCGCGCCGAGCGCCACCTGCGGCTGGAAGTGCAGCACGAACTCGTTCTGCCGCACGGCCAGAGCGAGGCGGCTCTCGAGCGCCAGTTCGGCCAGCGCCGCCTCGGCCATGCCGGCCTCGAAGAAGCGGCAGCGCGCGCGACCACCGGCCTTGGCGCGGTACATCGCCTGGTCGGCGTGCTGGATCAGCTCGGCCGAGGTCTGCCCGTCCTGCGGGAACATCGCCACGCCGATCGAAGGCGTCACCGAGATCGAGACGCCGCCGGCGGCCAGCGGCTCGCCGATCGTCGCCAGCAGCCGCCCGCTCACCTCGGCCACCGCGGGCGCGCCGGCACGCGGCGCCAGCAGCACGAGGAACTCGTCGCCCCCGAAGCGGGCCACCATGTCGCCGACGCGCAGCGCCTCGATGATGCGCGTGGCCACGGTCTTGAGCAGCGTGTCGCCGACGACGTGCCCGAGCGAATCGTTGATGCGCTTGAAATGGTCGAGGTCGATGAACATCAGCGCCAGCGATTCGCCGCTCACGCGTGCCTCGTCCAGCCGGCGCTCGAGGCGCTCGACGAAGGCGAGGCGATTGGGCAGCCCGGTGAGCGCGTCGTGGTGCGCCAGGTGCTGGATGCGCTGCTCGGCCTGCAGGCGGTCACGGATGTCGCGCACGATCGTCAGGCGCTGCACCTCGCCCTGGTGCTGCATCGTGCGCACGATGAACTGCACCGGGATGCGCGTGCCGTCCTTGTGCAGCGCGATGCTGTCGTAGCGCGTCTCGGGCGCCGCAGCGATGACCGCGGCCACCTTCTGCTGCGCCTCGGGCGCGATGAACTCCAGCGTCAGCCGCCCCATCATCTCGTCCATCGTGTAGCCGAGCAGGTTCAGCAGCGGCGGGTTGACATCGGTGATGTAGCCGCCCTTGTGGAAGACGATGCCCTCCTCGCTCGCGTGCATGAACTTGGCCAGCCGCTCCTCGCTCTCGCGCAGCGCCGCCTCGGCGCGGCGGTGATGCGTGATGTCGGCGATGAGCACGAAGGCGCCGACGCTGCGGCCGCCGTCGTCGACGTGCGGCAGCAGACGCACCTCGACGACGCGGCTGATGCCGTCGGCGCCGGCCACTTCGCGCTCGTAGGCGGCGGCGGTCTGCTCTTCGATGACGCGGTGCCGATAGGGCTCGATGAGCTCGGCCGCCTCCGCGCCGATGACGGCCGCGAGCGTGCGCCCGACGATGCTGTGCTCGTCGAAGCCGAACATCTCGGCGTAGCGCCGGTTGGCCATGCGGCAGGTGCGGCCCTCGGCCTCGTAGTAGGCGATCGCCACCGGCACGGTGTTGGCCAGCAGGCGCAGGTGCTCGAGCTCGGCGCGCAGGCGCGCGAGTTCGTCGCCGGCACCGGCTTCGGCGGGCGTGGCGGGGGCGTTCAAGGGCGCCGCTCCTCGCCGGCGGCGCCTGTCGTCGCATCTGTGGCCTCGCTGGCGATCACGCTGTCGGCCGCGCTGGCCACCGCGTTCCTGGCCATCAGCTCGGCCGCCAGGCACAGGTCCTCCCACGCGCGGGCCTTGTCGGGCAGGTTGCGCAGCAGGTAGGCCGGGTGGTAGGTCACCACCAGCGGCACGCCCTGGTAGCGGTGCGCGCGCCCGCGCAGGCGGCCGATCGGCTCGCTCGTGCGCAGCAGCGCCTGCACGGCGAAGCGTCCCATGGCGAGGATGATGCGCGGGCGCACGAGCTGGATCTGGCGCACGAGGAAGGGCTCGCAGCGCTGCATCTCGTCGGGCTGCGGGTTGCGGTTGCCGGGCGGGCGGCACTTCAGCGTGTTGGCGATGAAGACGCGCTCGGCTGCGTCGCCCGTGGCCGAGCGATCGAGGCCGAGTGCGCGCAACATCGCGTCGAGCAACTGGCCGGCGGCGCCGACGAAGGGCTCGCCCTGCTCGTCCTCCTGCGCCCCTGGCGCCTCGCCGACGATCATCCAGTGCGCCTGCTCGTGCCCGACGCCGAAGACCGTCTGCTTGCGGCCCTCGCACAGGCGGCAGGCGCGGCAGGAGGCGACCGCCTCGCGCAGGGCCGGCCAGTCGAGCCGGTAGACGGCTTCCGCGGCTTCGGCGGCGGCCTCGACGACCGCGGCATCAATCGGCAGCGCGGCCGTGGCGGGGAGAGATGGCGCCGCGGGTGGCGCTTCACGAAGACGGTCATGGTCATGGTCATGGTCATGGTCGCGGTCGCGGTCGCGGTCGCGGTCGCGGTCGCGGTCGAGCGTCGGCCGGCGGGCCGGCACGTCCGCGGTCACTGCCTGCGGCGTCTCGCTGCCCGCGCGCGGCCGCGGCGGCGCCGGTGCAAAGGTCACCGCGGGCTGCCACACGCGCAGGCCCATCTCGCGCAGCATGGCGCGGTGGCGCTCACTCCAGGGCATCGGGCCCTCCCGCCGTGGCTCCTGCCGTGGCTCCCGCTGCACTCGAGGCGACGCGTTGCGCCGAGGCCGCGGGCGCGAGCACGCGCCGCATGACCACGGCATCCTCGCGCCCGCGCGCCGCCGGGTAGTAGCCGCGGCGCAGACCGGCCTCGTCGAAACCGCGCCGTGCGTACAGTGCACGGGCGCGCACGTTGCTGGCCCGCACTTCGAGCCACACCGTCGGCAGGCGGCGCGCCTCGGCGTGCGCCAGCACCGCGTCGAGCAGTGCCGAGCCGTGGCCGCGGCCCTGCCAGGCGGGCGCGATGGTCAGATTCAGCAGGTGCAGTTCCTGCACGCCTTCCATCGCGACGAAGTAGCCGATCACCGGGCCGGCCGGCGCGTCGCTCACCAGCACCTCGGTCAGGTGGCCGGCGGCGAGCGAGTCGACGAAGTTGCCCTGGCTCCAGGGATGGCTGTAGGCCTGCACCTCGAGCGCCATGACCGCGCCGAGATCGGCCACCGTCATCGCGCGCCTCGCGGGCGCGTGCGTGGACGCGTGTGTGGGCGCGCGCGAGGGCCCGTGTGTGGGCGCGCGGCCCGCGAGGTCGAGCACGCCGTCAGCGCCGTTCGTGTCGTTCACGCCGCGGCCCCCCGGTCGCCGGCCCGCGCCGCGGCCAACTTCGCCGCGGCCCGTTCGGCCGTCGTCAGCGCGACCTTGTCGCGCAGGTACAGCGGCAGCGCCTGCGCAGCATCGATGCCCTCGCCGGCCTCGAAGGCCTGCCGAGCCAGCCGCAGCAAGGCGGCCGCGCGGTCCGTTTCGACGGGCTGCGCAGGCACGCCGGCCGGCCGGTGCAGGCGCGCCCCGAACGCGCCGAGCGCCGAGCCGGCCAGCGCGTGCAACGAGCGCGCCTCCTGCTCGAGCACGGCGTTCCAGTCCGCCAGCGCATGCAGCGCCGGCGCGCGCAACACGCGCCAGCCCGATGGGCCGCGCTCGTACACGCCGCCGTAGATCTCGTCCATGCGGGCGTCCATGGCCACGGCCACGGTGCGCGAGGCAGCGGTGCGCGGCAGCGCTTCGATCGCGTCCTCGGCCACGACGAGCAGGCTGTCCAGCGGCAACAAGGGCCGCGCCAGCCCGAAGCCGAGGCCCTGCGCCACGGCGCAGCTGGTGCGCAGCCCCGTGAAAGCCCCCGGGCCGCGGCCGAAGGCGATGGCCATGAGGTCGGTAAGGGCGAGGCCGGCCCGCTCGAGCACGACGCCGATCTGCGGCACGAGGTGGGCCGATGCGGCCGCGCCGCCGGGGCCGTTCCAGGCACAGTCGCCACGCGGCCCGGCAGCGGCCACCGCCAGCATCTCGGTGCTGGTGTCGAAGGCCAGCAATGGCACGGTGTGCGGCTTCGTCATCACTGCGCCCGCGGCGTGCCCACTGGCCGCGCGCTCAACGCGCCGCCCCCGGCGCAAGGCGCCGCCAGTCGACGGCGCCGCTGCCCACGAGCAGGCCCAGCGTCACGCAGGCCAGACCCAGCAGCGCCGAAGCGGCGAGCGGCTCACCGAGCACCGGCACCGCGGCCAGCGCCGCCAGCGGCGGCACGATGGCCGTGAACATCGTCGTGCGCACGGGCCCGTAGTGCGCCACGACCTTGGTGAAGGCCACGCCGGCCACCAGCATCGCCAGGCCACCCTGGTAGACGGCCTGGAAGGCGAGCTCGCCGAGCGGCGCGTGGCCCAGCCGGCTTTGCATCGCGCCGGCCACCACGGCCAGCGCATAGACCGGCACCACGAGCACCAGCGCCACCAGCGCGACGGCCGCCGTGGCCTGCAGCGCGCCCACGCGCCAGCGCCGGCACAGCACGCCGTACAGGGCCCAGGTCATGCTCGCGGTGATGAACAGCAGGTCGCCGCGCCACGTGCCCTCGCCGCCGAGGGCCTCGAGCAGGCTGGCACCGGCCACCGCGGCGCCGCCGGCGAGGATGAGCGCGAGCCCGGCGACGCGCGGCCACGTCAGCCGCTCGCCGAGCAGCAGCAGCGCACCGAGCGTGCTCCACAAGGGCAGGCTTCCGGGCAACAGCACCGCGGCGTGCGCGGCGGGGGCGAGGAAGAAGCCGCTGTAGGCGAGCAGGCTGTAGCCGACGCCGCCCGTGAGGCCGAGCGCCAACGCCCGCTGCCACGCGACGCGGGGCGCCGCCGCGACATCGACGCCGGACGCCAGGCCGGGCAGCCATGTGTGCCGGAAGTGCCAGGCGAGCGGCAGCACCACGAGCCCCGAGAAGGCGAAGCGCAGCCAGGCGATGTCGAACGGGCTCAGCGTCGCGCGCGCGCTGCCGCGCGCCACGAGGATGAAGCTGATCCAGATGATCAGCACGGCGAGGGCGCTGAGCCTGGCCATCGTGGCCCCGGGCACGGACGAGGGCACAGGCACGGACATGCGGCCAGTTTAGCCGTGCGATCATGCGCAACGCCGCCGCACGGCCGCACGCGCGCCGTTGCGCTCGTTCTTCGCCCGACCCGCGCTCGCGCGGCGCCCGAACTCCACCTGATCTCCACCCGAACGGCGCCGATCCGCGCCCGATCCACGCCTGCATCGCGCACTCGCCTCACACCCGCCATGACCCTGTCGAACCTGCCCGATGCCGTGGGCTGCCTGGCCGCCCTGCTCACCACCTCGTCGTTCGTGCCGCAGGCCGTGCTGACGCTGCGCACGCGCGACGTGAGCGGCATTTCGCTGTCGATGTACAGCGTCTTCACGCTCGGCGTGGCGCTGTGGCTGCTCTACGGCATCGCCATCGGCGAGTGGCCGATCATCGCCGCCAACGCCGTGACGTTGGCGCTGGCCGCGACCATCCTCTTCACCAAGTTGCGCGTGGAGCGTGCGCGCAACCCCGGCGCCTGAAGAAGTGGCGCCGGTGCTGGCGCCCCGGCCGAATCAGCGAATCAGCGAATCAGCGAATCAGCAGAAGGGCTTCAGAAGGGATTGCGCTGCGCGCGCGTGATCGCCAGCGAAGCCACCTCGGACTGGCCGCGCGAAGACAGCAGCAGGTCGCCCGCCCACAACCAGGTGGTCGCGTTGGCGTCGGTCACGAGGGTGTTGTTCGTGCAGTTCGGCGGCGGCGTCGCGCAGGCCGCGTCGACGGCATTGGCGATGACGAAGCTGGCCGGCGAGCGGTTGATCGCGAGGATGCGCTGGTCCGTCTGCACGAGCGCGACGAAGCGGCCGTCGATGAGGATCGACACGCCCAGGCGCTCGTTGAAGGCCGCCGACAGGCGTGACAGCACGCCGGCGCGGTTGCTGTCGGGGTGGGCGGCGTTCTCCTTCACGGCGTAGGGCGTGTAGCCGAGATCCGGGATGTTGGAGAGGACGACCTTGGCCCCGAGGGCGATGAGCCGGTTGACGACGGCCGCGGCGCGGTTGCCGCGCTCGCGCGCCTCGGCGAGCAGGGCCTCTTCGTTGCTGCCGTCGTAGCCGCCGTAGATCTCGACGATGTCGTTGACGCCGACCATCAGCGAGGCGATGTCCTTGTCGCGGAAGCCGCCCGCCGCGACCTGCGCATCGACCTGGGCCGCGACCTCGGCCACGCGCGCGCCGGGCGCCGACCAGTTGCGCGCCTTGACCTCGATGGCGCCGGGGTTGCACTCGGCGAAGACGAAGCCGTAGGAGGCGGCCAGCGATTGCGCCCAGTTGGGCTGCAGCCTGCAGTCGAGGAAGTCGTCGCTCGTGTCGTCGGCCGTGTCGTTGGTGTTGATGCCGTTGATGCCGTAGTTGCGGCCGCTGGGCGCGTCGGCGGTGAGAGCGCTCGCCTCGTCGCCGAAGGCGAACATGCGTTCGGGCACGAAGGGCTCGTACTGCGAGGTGCCGCCTCCGCAGGCGGCGAGTGCGGCGAGCGCGGCGGCGGTCAGGGCCTTCAGAGCGCCGCGGGCCGTTCGCGCGCGCCGTGCGGGCCTGGGAGTGGAAGGGGACGGGAACATCGGGACTCCGGAACGGGGATGCGGTCCGAGCAGGGGCACGAGAGCTTGCTTGCTCGGACGACAGGGACAGGGAGCGTTGAAACGGAACGGCACAAGAGCGGAGGCGGGCGACGCAGGAGCGGAGGCGGGCGCGGGAAGACGCGGGACGACGAGGGCGGGCGAGTGGAGGCGGTGCTGCGGCGGTGGAGCGGGTCAGCGCCCGGCCGTTCCCGGCGTGGCTGCGGCAGCGCGCGTGACGCGGTCGCGCACCCCTTCCCATTCCGGACCCGCGGGCAACTCCTCCAGCCAGATGGTGGTCGCGCCCGCCTCGTCGAACTCGCGCAGCGCGGCGAACAACTCTTGCGCCGCCGCATCGGCTTCGGCCGGCATGCGCCGATACAGCCAGCCTGCCGCCGGGGCGAAGCGCGAATATACCGCCACGCCTCGATCGCCCGATGCCGGCAGCACCGCCACGCGCCGGGCCAGATCGGCGCTGCGCCAGATGCGCAGGGCGGCCTTCGGCGCGTAGTGCGTTGCCAGCGTGCCCGAGGCGCGCGGCGAAGCGGCGTCGCGTTCGGCGAGCGCCTGCCCGAGCACGGCCTCGATGCGCTCGCGCGTGAGCTGGCCCGGGCGCAGCAGCGCGGGCGGCTCGCGCGTGCAGTCGACGATGGCCGACTCGATGCCTACCTCGCAGGGCCCACCGTCGAGCACGCGCAGGTCGGGTCCGAACTCGGCGCGCACATGCTCGGCACGCGTGGGGCTCACGTGCCCGAATCGGTTGGCGCTGGGCGCCGCGACCCCCGGCACGCCGCGCACCGCCGCGGCGCGGAGCAAGGCGAGCGCGAGCGGATGCGAGGGCATGCGCAAGCCGATGCTGCCCTGGCCGCCCGCCGCCGTTGCCGCGACGCCGGGCTTGCGCGGCACGATCAAGGTCAGCGGCCCGGGCCAGAAGGCCGCCATCAGGCGCACCGCGGAACGCGGAAGATCGGCCGCGAAGGTGGCCGCTGCGGCGGCGTCGCCCACGTGCACGATGAGCGGGTGGTCGGCCGGCCGCCCCTTGGCAGCGAAGATGCGCGCCACCGCCGCATCGTCGTCGGCACGCGCGGCCAGGCCGTAGACGGTCTCGGTGGGGATGGCGACGAGCTCGCCGCGCGCGAGCGCATCGGCGGCCTCGGCGACCGGCGAGCCGGCGCGGGTCACGGTGGCGGGCTCGTCGGCGATGCGGGCGGCTGCGACGGGGAAGGCACGTAGGGCAAGGGTGGCAGCCCGAGCAGTCCGGCGGCCTGGCCTGCGATATGCCGCGCCTCGCCAGCCTGCGCGGCCGTCACCGTGAGATGGCCCATCTTGCGTCCACGCCGGGCCTCGCGCTTTCCGTAGAGGTGCAGATGTGCGCCGGGCAGCGCGAGCACGGCGGGCCAGTCGGGCTCGCGCGCCCGGCCCGTGCCGGCATCGAACCACAGGTCGCCGAGCAGGTTGAGCATGACCGCGCTCGAGTGCTGGCGCGGCTGCGGCAGCGGCAGGTCGAGCAGCGTGCGCACCTGCAGGTCGAACTGCGAGAGGTCGCAGGCGTCGATGCTGTAGTGCCCCGAGTTGTGCGGGCGCGGCGCCATCTCGTTGGCGAGCAGCCGGCCGTCGGCGAGCAGGAAGAACTCGACGCACAGCACGCCGACATAGCCGAGCGTCTCGGCAAGCCGGCGGGCGTGCGCGATCGCCGCCTCGGCGGTGGCGCGCGACAGCCCCGGCGCCGGGACCTCGGTGACGGCGAGGATGCCGTCGCGGTGCACGTTGCCCTGCAGCGGCAGGTGCACGATGGCGCCCGAGCGGGCGCGCGCGACGATCACGCTCAGCTCGGCGGCGAGAGGCAGGCGTTTCTCGAGCACGCAGGGCGCGCACCGCAGCGAAGTGAAAGCGGCCGCGAGCGCCGCGCGCGAATCGACACCGACCTGGCCCTTGCCGTCGTAGCCGAGCGTCGCCGTCTTGAGGATGCCGGGCAGCAGCGCGTCGAGCGCCGGGGTGTCGAGGTCGGCCTCGCTTTCGATGGCGGCATGCGGCGCGCAGGGCACGCCGGCGCGCACGAAGAGCTGCTTCTCGCGCAGGCGGTGCTGGCACACGGCCACCGCGTCGGCCGACGGCGCGACACGGCATCCACGTTCGGCCAGCGCCCGCAAGGCAGCGGCGGGCACGTTCTCGAACTCGGTGCTGACCGCTTCGCAGGTGGCGGCGAGGCGCGCCAGTGCCGGCTCGTCGTCGTAGGCCGCGCGCAGGTGCTCGTCGGCCGCGGCGGCGGCGGGGCTGGCCGGGTCGGGGTCGAGCACCGTGACGCGGTGGCCGAGGCTCTGCGCGGCGTGCACGAACATGCGACCAAGCTGGCCGCCGCCCAGCATGCCGAGGTTCGCGGAGCGGGTGTCTGCGCTCGTGCCGGTGTTCATGCCCGTGTCCGTGCGCGTGCCCGTACTCGTGCGCGTGCTTGCGATGGTGCCCGCTTCGGCGTCCGTGCCGGCGGTCGCGAGAGGCGCATGGCCGATGCTTCGGCAGCGGCCGGTGCGGCCGCTCGCGTCGGATCCGCCTGCGTCATCGCGGCGCGAGGTCTTGCGACATGGCGCGCGCCGCCTCGGTCTGACGCGCCCGGAAGGCATGGAGGCGCCCGCGCAGCGCCGCATCGTGCGGCGCCAGCATCGCGGCAGCAAATAGGGCTGCATTCGCCGCGCCGGCCGTGCCGATGGCGAAGGTGGCCACCGGCACACCCTTGGGCATCTGGACGATCGAATACAGCGAGTCGACGCCATTGAGGTGACGACTCGGCACCGGCACGCCGAGCACCGGCACCACCGTCTTCGACGCGAGCATGCCCGGCAAGTGCGCAGCCCCGCCCGCCCCGGCGATGATCGCCCGCAACCCGCGCGCTTCGGCCTGCTCGGCGAAGCGGAACATGTCGTCGGGCATGCGGTGCGCAGAGACGACCTGCGCTTCATAGGGCACACCCAGATCGTCGAGGATCTCCGCCGCCGGGCGCAGGGTGTCCCAGTCGGAGGAGGAGCCCATGAGGAGGGCGATTTGGGGTGCGTTGCTGCTCATTTGTTCAGTCGGCGTCACTAGACCCTCGCGAGGGCAGTTGCGTCGCCGAATCCGGCCAAGCTACTCCGCAGGGCGGTGACCGCCGCCCGATGCTCCAGTCGTGCCGCGGACAGTGCCTCTTGTGCAGCAGTTTGCTCTGAGGAAAGGCCGCAGGTACGCGCAGCCTCAGCTAGGGCCGCCAGGGCGACGACTTGATCGTCTGGTGTGCATGCACTCAACTGCTTGAGTGGAAGCGATACAACGCGCTCCCTAGCTTCCTCCAGCCGGTTGGACCTTGCGAGGCAAAGCGCAAGGTCGCATAGGAGCGCGGGAGAACGATCAATTGGACTGGTGCTCGGCCCGTGCGCGACCATCTGATCCAGGATCACTGCTGCTTCGGCGTGCTTCCCCGCAAGGATATGGACCGATGCCAACGAATAGTCCAGCAACGCTTGCAGGGAGGTGAGTTGAGCAATCGCCTGGTAGTTGATCGCGGTCCGAACCTCGCCCGCGAGCCGCGTGACTGTCTCAGCGTCAACGGATGAGTCGGCTGCACGGACTCGCGCGATGAACGTCCCCATTGCAGCCCGGTTGTATGTCAAAGCACCGATGGTCGAGTGATCACCGAGCTTGATTGCATGTTCATGGGCCTTTGCGTACCACCGATTGCCAACCTCGGGTTGCTCCGCAGCGTAGAAGGCATCCCCGAGGGTTAGCGCAAGGCGGCTAGCGGCTTCATGATCCTCTTTGGAGATAGTGTCGAGACAGGTCTTTGCGGACCGCATCATCTCTTCATGTCGATGCAAGTTGAAGCAGATGTGCGCTAGCCAAGCGGATGTCAATGCCGACAACTCGGCATCGCGGCCCGCCACGCTCAGTAGCTGCGCGCGCATCATCCGGTCGCGGGCTTGCTCACCCAGGCTCTTGTAATAGATGAGCTGCGCCTCGGCGCACATGATCATGATCGAGACTCTGCCGTTTCGGCCATCACCGAACTCGGAGCGTAGTTTGGAGATCTCGGCTTCCGCGGTCTCAAAGTCACCAAGTCGTGCGCGGCAAGCAGCAAGCAGCGCTTTGCGCATCCCCTGGGTCGTTGGATCACCACCCTGAGCTATGGCCAACCTGAGTCGATCTATGTACGGTGACTGCGACATGCGCCCTCCCAGTGCGCGTTCAGGAGCTAGGCACGCCCAGCAACAGCACTGATCTCACACGTATTTTGACCTCAACAAAGTAAAAGAGCCCGGCATTCGCCGGGCTCGACCTCAGACTGAGGGGCACCAGTTGTGCCCCCACCCGTTAGGGCTTGTTGCCTGTCGGGAAGGGCCAAGCAGCAGCCGGATTCAGGGTCGTCTTCGCAGGGGCTGGCGCAGCAGGGGCAGCGGGGGCAGCGGGCTTCTTCGCTGCCTTCTTCGCCGCCGGCTTCTTCGAACTCGGCCGCTTCGCAGACGACTTCTTGGCTGCCGCCTTCTTGGCTGGGGCCTTCTTCTTGGCGGCCTTCTTCGCCGGGGCCTTCTTGGCGGCCTTCTTCGCCGGGGCCTTCTTGGCCGCAGCCTTCTTCGCCGGCGCCTTCTTGGCCGCAGCCTTCTTCGCCGGCGCCTTCTTGGCCGCAACCTTCTTCGGCGCGGCCTTCTTGGCGGCCTTCTTCGCGGCCTTCTTGGCGGGGGCCTTCTTCGCAGCTTTCTTCGCAGTTGCCATAACGATCTCCTTGATCAAGTTGCAAAAAGCTCCGCACGGCTGGATGCCGCTCGGAGATTCACTGCCCGCTGGTCTACCTTCCGGACCTGGATGGTCCTTGTTGGCAGCCCCGGTGCAGTGAATGGGGGCGCGGATCCGGCTCCTGCTCCCGCGGCCCGGAGGGCCGCGAGGCGGTGTTGGCTCTTTTTGGGCCAGCCGTGATCCGCCATTCTTGATCTCTCACATGCGCCCGCTCGCCGGCGCAGTGCGCGGCGGTGGCGGACGTTTGGGCCGGACGTCTGTCATGGGATCTGCCTTGTCAGTCCCACGCCAGCGCGCCGCCGGTCTGGTAATCGATGACCCGGGTCTCGAAGAAGTTGCGTTCCTTCTTCAGGTCGATCATCTCGCTCATCCAGGGAAACGGGTTCTCCTCGTTGGGGAACAGCGCTTCCAGGCCGATCTGTGTCGCACGCCGGTTGGCGATGTAACGCAGGTAGCCCTTGAACATGGAGGCGTTCAGACCGAGCACGCCACGCGGCATGGTGTCCTCGGCATAGCGGTACTCGAGCTCGACGGCCTTCTCGAACAGCGCCTTCACCTCGGCCTTGAAGGCCGCCGTCCACAGGTGCGGGTTCTCGAGCTTGATCTGGTTGATGAGGTCGATGCCGAAGTTGCAGTGCATCGACTCGTCGCGCAGGATGTATTGGTACTGCTCGGCAGCACCGGTCATCTTGTTCTGCCGGCCCATCGACAGGATCTGCGTGAAGCCGACGTAGAAGAACAGGCCCTCCATGAGGCAGGCGAAGACGATCAGGCTCTTCAGCAGCGTCTGGTCGGCCTCGGGCGTGCCGGTGCGGAAGTGGGGGTCCATGATCGCGTCGATGAACGGGATCAGGAACTCGTCCTTGTCGCGGATGGACTGGACCTCGTGGTAGGCGTTGAAGATCTCGCCTTCGTCCAGACCCAGGCTCTCGACGATGTACTGGTAGGCGTGCGTGTGGATCGCCTCTTCGAAGGCCTGGCGCAGCAGGAACTGGCGGCACTCGGGCGCCGTGATGTGCCGGTAGGTGCCGAGCACGATGTTGTTCGCGGCCAGCGAATCGGCGGTGACGAAGAAGCCGAGGTTGCGCTTGATGATGCGCCGCTCGTCTTCGGTGAGGCCGTTCGGGTCCTTCCAGGTGGCGATGTCGCGCGACATGCTCACCTCCTGCGGCATCCAGTGGTTCGCGCAGGTGGAGAGGTACTTCTCCCAGGCCCACTTGTACTTGAACGGCACCAGTTGGTTGACGTCGGTCTGGCCGTTGATGATGCGCTTGTCGGCCGCGTTCACACGCCGCAGCGGTGCCGCGGTGCTCGCCGCCGCGCCATGCACCGATGCCTGCGTGGCCGGCCGCGCTGAGCCGCGGGTCGCGGGAACCGCAGGCTGCAGTGCAGATAGGAGCGCCGCCGCCGGCAGCTGGTCCGGCGCGGGCATCGCGCCCCGCGCGCTGGCCGGCACGATGGCTGGCGACAGCGCCGAAGTGGCGATGTTCGCGCTCCTCGAAGTGATGGAGGGCGCGTGGTTGCTTGGTGTACGTGTGTCTTCTTCCCAGACCAGCATGTGAGTGCTTCCTGCAGTTTGGAATTATCCAAGTGTTGTGCGCGAACACCAAGCACTAGTTGACATGAAGAGCCTCATGTTGTTGCGGCATCGCATCGCACGCGTCTCTTCATCGGCCTCATGAAGCACTCACGCTCGATGTCGACACCGCGGTCTGCGCATCACGTCGTGTTCGGCGGTGTTCGATGCCCGCGAACTATTGGCAAGCCTCGCAGTCCGGGTTGTCGATGGCGCAGAACTTGATATCGCTCGCGGGCTCGGCGGTTGCCGACGTTGCCGTCGATGACGATGCCGCCGAAGCGGTGGGCACCGCGTTCAGCGCACCCGGCGCGACGGTGGATTTCTCGGCGTAGGTCGCGCTCGTCGTGCGCAGGTAGTAGGTGGTCTTCAGGCCGCGCAGCCAGGCGAGCTTGTAGACCTCGTCGAGCTTCTTGCCCGACGCCCCGGCCATGTAGATGTTGAGGCTCTGCGCCTGGTCGATCCACTTCTGGCGGCGCGCCCCGGCCTCGACAAGCCAGCTCGCGTCGATCTCGAAGGCGGTGGCGTAGAGCCGCTTGAGTTCGTCGGGCACGCGGTCGATCGGCAGCAGCGAGCCGTCGAAGTGCTTGAGGTCCATCACCATCACGTCGTCCCACAGGCCGAGCCTCTTCAGGTCGCGCACGAGGTACTCGTTGATGATGGTGAACTCGCCGGAGAGGTTGCTCTTCACCGAGAGGTTGGCGAAGCTCGGTTCGATGGAGGCGTCGACGCCGATGATGTTGCTGATGGTGGCCGTGGGCGCGATGGCGACGCAGTTGCTGTTGCGCATGCCGTGCGCCTGGATGCGCTGGCGCAGGGCGGCCCAGTCGAGTGTGCTCGAGCGGTCGACCTGGACATAGCCGCCCGCGGCGCCGGCATCGCCACCGCGCTCTTCTGCGAGCAGGTCGAGGCTGTCGAGCGGCAGCACGCCGCGGTCCCACAGGCTGCCGCGATAGCTGGCGTAGCGGCCGCGCTCGGCCGCGAGCTCGGTGCTGGCCCAGTAGGCGTGGTAGCACACGGCCTCCATCGAACGGTCGGCGAAGGCCATCGCCTGCTCGCTCGCGTAGGGCACGCGCAGGCGGTACAGGCAGTCCTGGAAGCCCATGATGCCCAGCCCCACCGGCCGGTGGCGCAGGTTGCTGTCGCGCGCCTTCTTCACCGAGTAGTAGTTGATGTCGATGACGTTGTCGAGCATGCGCATGGCCGTGCTCACCGTCGTCTTCAGCTTCTCGTGGTCGATCTCCTTGCCCGACGCGCCGTCGGCTCCGTCCTTCAGGTGCTGCGCCAGGTTGACGCTGCCCAGGTTGCACACGGCGATCTCGGTGTCGCTGGTATTGAGCGTGATCTCCGTGCACAGGTTGGACGAGTGCACCACGCCCACGTGCTGCTGCGGGCTGCGCACGTTGCAGGCGTCCTTGAAGGTGATCCACGGATGCCCGGTCTCGAAGAGCATCGAGAGCATCTTGCGCCACAGGTCCTTGGCGGGCATGCGCTTGTAGAGCTTGATCTCGCCGCGGTCGACCTTGGCTTCGTAGGCCGTGTAGGCCTCCTCGAAGGCACGGCCGAACTTGTCGTGCAGGTCGGGGCAGGTGCTGGGCGAGAAGAGGGTCCAGTGCCCACCCTCCATCACCCGCTTCATGAACAGGTCGGGGATCCAGTTGGCGGTGTTCATGTCGTGCGTGCGCCGCCGGTCGTCGCCGGTGTTCTTGCGCAGCTCGAGGAACTCCTCGATGTCGAGGTGCCAGCTTTCGAGGTAGGAGCAGACCGCGCCCTTGCGCTTGCCGCCCTGGTTGACGGCCACCGCGGTGTCGTTGACCACCTTCAGGAACGGCACCACGCCCTGGCTCTTGCCGTTGGTGCCCTTGATGTAGCTGCCGAGCGCGCGCACGCGCGTCCAGTCGTTGCCGAGGCCGCCGGCGAACTTGGACAGCAGCGCGTTCTCCTTCAGCGCCTCGTAGATGCCGTCGAGGTCGTCGGCCACTGTCGTCAGGTAGCAGCTCGAGAGCTGGCTGCGCCGGGTGCCGCTGTTGAAGAGCGTCGGCGTCGAGCTCATGAAGTCGAAGCTCGACAGCACGTCGTAGAACTCGATGGCGCGCGCCTCGCGGTCGATCTCGTTCAACGCCAGGCCCATCGCCACGCGCATGAAGAAGGCCTGCGGCAGCTCGATGCGCACTTCGTCGATGTGCAGGAAGTAGCGGTCGTACAGCGTCTGCAGGCCGAGGTAGTCGAACTGCAGGTCACGCTCGGGCTTGAGCGCGGCGCCGAGCCTGGCGAGGTCGAACTGCGCCAGCTTCTCGTCGAGCAGCTCGGCGGCGATGCCCTGCTTGATGAAGCGCGGAAAGTACTCCGCGTAGGCCTCGCCCGTCTGCTCCTGCGTCACTTCGCGGCCGAGGATCTCCTTGCGGATGGTGTGCAGCAGCAGGCGCGCCGTCGCGCGCGTGTAGGCCGGGTCCTTCTCGATGAGCGTGCGCGCGGCGAGGATGGCGGCCTTGAAGACCTCGTCGATCGGCACGCCGTCGTAGAGGTTGCGCCGCGTCTCGGCGAGGATGGGCTCGGCGCTGACGTCGCTCCCCAGGCCGGCGCAGGCCGACTCGACGAGCGCGCGCAGCGCATTCATGTCCAGGGGGCGGCGCTCGCCGCCGTCGACGACGAAGAGCTCTGGCGTCTTGGCCACCGCCGGCGTGCCCTGGCGCGCACGCTCCTGCGCGCGCCGCTCGCGGTAGAGCACGTACGCACGCGCCACTTCGTGGTGGCCGCCGCGCATCAGGCCGAGCTCGACCTGATCCTGCACGTCCTCGATGTGGAACGTGCCGCCGCCCGGGCGCGAGCGCAACAGGCCGCGCACGACCACCTCGGTCAGCATCTCCACCGTCTCGCGCACGCTCGCCGACGCCGCGCCCTGCGTACCATGCACGGCAAGAAAGGCCTTCATCAGCGCCACCGCGATCTTGTTCGGCTCGAACCCCACGACGGCGCCGTTGCGCCGGATGATCTGGTAGCCCGCATACGCCGAGGCCGCTGCGGACGACAGGGCCAGGCCGGTCCGGCCGGCCGCGGCAGAAAGGCCCGAAGCCTGGACATTGGACGAAACGGCGGCGGCGGTGGGCACGGCAGATGGCATGCGATTCCTCTCTTTGCTCTTCGGTGGTGGTTGTCCGGGGTGGCGTCGGCAGTGCCTCGATGCGGGCAGCGAGTCAGGCGACGACCAGGGCTGGCGGTGTTCGGATGGCGGCAACGGCTCTTCGCGGACCCGCCGGCAACGATGGCAGATCGACAGTCGATCGCGCCGCCATGGCTGCGGCTTCGATCCGGAGGGTCACCGCTCGGTCTCGCGTCCTGTATGAGTGGACTGTCTGTCGACCGTTCCGGGATCTGCCGCCCAACGAAACGAGCAGGTCCGGCGATATGCTTCGTGGCGCCTTGCAGGCACTATATATGGGGTTGCGGCACCCTTCAATACACTAGCCCTAGTGTAGTCCCGGATACCGCGTCGACGAGCATCCGGCCTCGCCGTCCGCCCTCTGCGCCTCCCCGCCCGCCACTCTTCCAGATGGCTTCCAGGTGGCTCTCAGGTGACCTGCGGCACCAGCGCCGGTCGCCGGCGGCGCAGCAGCCGCGCGAGCCGCGCCCAATCGAAGCCCGGCCCGGGATCGTGCTTGCGCCCGGGCGCCACGTGCTCGTGACCGGTGACCTCGGCCAGCGGATAGCGCAGGCTCAACGCTCGCAGCAGCCTGGCAAGCTCGACATACTGGCGCGCGTCGAAGCGGCGCCCTTCGAGCCCCTCGAGCTCGATGCCGATCGACCAGTCGTTGCAGTTGGCGCGGCCGCGCCAGCTCGATGCGCCGGCGTGCCAGGCGCGCAGATCACACGAGACGTATTGCTCCGTCGTGCCGACGCGGCGGATGAAGAAGTGCGCCGACACCTGCAGCCCGGCCAGGCCGGCGAAGGCCGGATGCGAGGTCGGCTCGAGGCGGTTGGTGAAGAGGCGCTGCACCGCGTCGCCGCCGTAGCGGCCCGGTGGCAGGCTGATCGAGTGCAGCACGACGAGAGTGATCTCGGTGCCTGGTGGCCGCGGCCCGTGGTTGGACGATTCGATGCGCCGTGCGCCGGGCCACCAGCCTTCGTGCCAGCGCCTCCGCATGCGAGCCTCAGGGCGGACCGCCGCCCTCGCCGGCATCGCCGCGGTCGCTGCGTTCGCCGCGGTCGGTGCGCTCACCGCGCTCGCCTCCGGGCTCCGGCGCCAGCACGCCCAGGCGCGCCATGCGATAGCGCATCTGCCGCAGCGACAGGCCGAGGCTCGCCCCCGCCGCGGTGCGGTTGTAGCGGTGTGCGCCGAGCGCGCGCTCGAGGATTTCCCGCTCGATGCTGTCGAGGTGTGCGGCCAGGTCGGTGGGCAGCGGCGTCGTCGTGGCGGCGCGCGGCTGCGGAGCGCCTTTCACCGCGCTCGCCACCTCCGCGGGCAGGAGCGTGGCCTCGTCGGTCGTGTCGACGGCGTCGTCGATGAACCCGAGGTCGGCGCGCGTGATCGCCGGCCCGGTGGACAGTGCGAGCGCGCGATGCAGCAGGTTCTCCAGTTCGCGCACGTTGCCCGGGAAGGGATGGCGCAGCAGGTGCTGCAGCGCGTCGGGCGTGAGGCTCGGCACCGGGCTCACGCCGGCGTCGCGTGCGATGCGCGCGAGCACCGCCGCGCAGATCGACGGCAGGTCGGCGATGCGTTCGCGCAGCGGCGGCACGCCGATGCGGATCACGTTCAGCCGGTAGTACAGGTCCTGCCGGAAGCGGCCGGCCTGCACCTCGGCACCGAGGTCCTTGTGCGTGGCGCTCACGACGCGCACGTTGACGGCCAGTTCGGCAGCGGCGCCGAGCTGCCGCACGGCGCGTTCCTGGATGACGCGCAGCAGCTTGCTCTGCATGGCCAGCGGCAGGTCGCCGATCTCGTCGAGGAAGAGCGTGCCGCCCTGCGCCATCTGGAAGAAGCCTTCGCGGTCCTCGTGCGCACCGGTGAACGCGCCCTTGCGGAAGCCGAAGAACTCGGCCTCGAGCAGCGCCTCGGGAATGGCGCCGCAGTTCACCGCCACGAAAGGCGCCGTGCCGCGCGGCGAGGTCTCGTGGATGGCGCGCGCGACGAGCTCCTTGCCCGTGCCCGACTCGCCCGTCACCAGTACCGGCGCCATGCTGCGTGCGACCTTCTCGATGAGCGATCGCACCTGTTGCATGGCCAGCGACTCGCCGGCCAGGCGCATGAGCGCGGCGCCGCCGCGCGCCAGGCCGGCGCGACCGGCCTCGGCGGACCGCTCGCGCGGAGCCGGTGGCGTGCGCCCCAGCGCCGATGCCACGACGGCCCGGAACTGGCGCAGGTCCACCGGCTTGGTCAGGTAGTCGTAGGCGCCTGCCTTGAGCGCCTCCACCGCGTTCTCGGGCGAGGCGTACGCGGTGATGACCATGGCCTTCTCGCCGCGGCCCGCGGTCTCCATGCGGTGCAGAAGATCGAGGCCGGAGCCGTCGGGCAGCCGCATGTCGGTGATCACCAGCTGGAAGGGTCGCTCGGCGAGCATGGCCCAGGCCTCGTCGACGCTGCCGGCGCACTCGACGTCGTAGCCCTCGCGCAGCAGCGTCAGCTCGTACAGCGTGCGCAGGTCGGGCTCGTCGTCGACGACCAGCAGCCGCAGCGAACTGCCCGGAGGTGATGCGGCGCCAGCGGCGGGATTCATGCGAAGGGCACTCAGGCAGCGGTGTGGAGGTCGCGCGTGCGACGGGCGGGCAGGGCTCAGGGCTCGAGCGGCAGCACGATCGCGGCGTCGGTCAGTTCGGCGCGGCGCATGCTGACGATGAACTCGTTGCGCGAGCGCTCGGTGGGCGGACGCTGCCGGTACTCGATGCTGGCACCATAGCGCTCGCAGAGTTCGCGGCAAATATACAAGCCGAGGCCCGAGCCGCGGCTGCGTGTCGAGTAGAAGGGCTCGAACAGGTAGCGTTCGACCTCGGGCGCGATGAGCGGGCCGTCGGAGGCGACGCTGAGCGTGACATGGGCGCCGTCGTCGTCTGTGGCGAGGCGCACGAGCACGGCGCCGGCCTCGCAGCTGGCGTGGCGATGGGCGTTGTCGAGCAGGTTGACGAGCACGCGGCGCAGGTGCTCGGCATCGAACGCGACGCCGAGCGGCGCCTCCGCGATCTGCACGCGCAGCCGGCTGTCGGCAGCGAGCGGCAGCTGCGCCGTCGCCGCCCACTCGGCGGTGGCCGCGGCGACGGCCGCGCGGGCGTCGATGGCGCTCGCCACCGGCGTCGAGCCGGGCGCCACCTCCAGCACGTCGTCGACCAGGCGATCGAGGCGGGCGACGTTGTCGGCCACGATGCGCGCCAGGCGTTGGTGCGTCGGCGCGAGTTCGTCTTCGAGCAGCAAGGCGTTGGCCTGCGCGATGGCGGCGAGCGGGTTGCGGATCTCGTGCGCGATGCCGGCTGAGACGCGGCCCATGGCGGCGAGCTTTTCCTGCCGCAAGCGCGCCTGGGCGGTGCGCACGTCTTCCAGCAGCAGCACGACGAAGGGCTCGTCGGGGATGTCGGCGGCGGTCGGCGCGCTGTCGTCCGGTGCGTCGAGCGCGCTGCTGCGCATGAAGCGAACGCGCACGCGCAGGGCGCGGGCGAGGCCGTTCGGAAAGCGCACCACCACGTCGCGGCCGGCTTCGGGCCAGGGAGTCGCCGCGTGGCCGGGAACCGCGAGCGGGTCGGCCCTGCGAAAGACATGCTCGACCTCGTCGTGCAGGACGCGCCAGGCAGCGCGCTCGGCGAGGCCGAAGGGAGCCGGTGGCGCCAGGCCCTCGTCGACGAGCAACGAACGCGCCGCCGGGTTGGCCGCGCGCACGCGCAGGCCACGGTCGACGACGAGCACGCCGTCGGCCATCTCCTCGATGACGAGGCGGTTGAGCTGCGCCTGCTGCCGTGCCAGCTCGAGGCTGCCGCGCGCGGCGAGCTCCTCGCGCGCCAGGCGCCCCGCCAGCTCGCCGGCGAGCAGCGTGATGATGAACAGGCCGAAGCCCGCCAGCCCGGATTGCAGCATCAACCCGGGCGCCATCGCGTCGAACGATGTCGCGCCCCAGGCCACCACCAGCAGCAAGAGCGCGACCGCCGCCGCCGTGCCCAGCGCCAGCAGTCGCGCGGTGAGCACGCCGGCCATCAGCACCGGCAGCACCAGCAGCGCGGCATAGTTGAAGCTCGAGCCGACCTCGATCGCATGCAGGCCGACGAAGGCCAGGATGTCGACGCCGATGGTGGCCACCCACTGCCGGCGGCGCTGGTGGCCGAGCGGCTTGGACTCGGCCAGCGGGCGGAAGCGCGGCAGCAGCCACAGCGTGATCGACTGGGCGGCGTAGACCAGGCTCACGAGCGCCAGCAGTTCGGCATGGCGCAGGCCGAGCATGCTCGACAGGCCCTGCGCCACGACCAGGCCGACGCCGACGACGGCGCGCGCCGCCACATAGGTGCGGAAGACGCGCACCAGCGCCGTGTCCTGCGCGGCCGCGATGCGGCGCACCTGGCGCAGCAGCAGCCGGCTGTCGGGCGGCATCTCGCCGGCGGCCAGCCAGCCTGGATCGAAGAACGACTCGGTGGGGTGGCTGTCGCCGCCCAGCGTGGCGGCGAAGAGCGCGTCGTCGCGGCGACGGCCGCCTGTGCGTCGGCGATCGTCGCTGCGGCGATCGGAACGGCGGCGCTCGCCGCTGGCCGCGCTCATCGACCGCTCATCGCACGACCGGCGCAACCATGCCGGCGCCGCTCATCGCGGCGCAGGCGCGGCGCCTCAACGCGGCCCGGCCACGCGATGGGCTTCACCACAGTACGAGCGGCCCTCGGCATCGAAGCTCGCGTCGGGACGCGGCAAGTGCACGCCGCAGTGCGCGCAGGCCACCATCGGCGCCGGCTTCGCGTTGGCCTGGCCCGGCGCGCCGCCGCGGCCGCCGGGCGGGGCACCGATGCGCCGCCCCTTGAGAAACCACAACACCAGTCCCACGACCACAGCCACCACGATCAACAGTCTGAGCATCGTTTCCCTCTGGCGGCCCTTTCGGGGGGCCCTCTTTCGATCAGCCTTCGATCGTCTCCAAGCCGTCTCTCGACTCGCTTGCGAACATCTCGGGACCGTCTCGCGACCGTCCCGCTACCGTCCCGCTACCCTGTCGCCATCGGCCCTGCGAACCGCCGCGGCCCGACGTCAGACGGACGGTCGCCCGAGCACCACCTCGAGCACGAAGCGTGAGCCCACGTAGGCCAGCAGCAGCAGCGCCGCACCCACGTACAGCCATCGCGTTGCCTGGCGCCCGCGCCAGCCGCGCCGATGACGGCCGATGAGCAAGGCGGCGAAGACGCCCCACGCGAGCAGCGAAAACACCGACTTGTGGTCCCAGCGCCATTGCGCGGCCGTGAAGACGCCGAGCAGCAGCGTCAGCGTCAGCACCACGAAGCCGGCTTCGACGAAGCGGAACGTCAGCCGCTCGAGCCGCAGCAACGGCAGCCCGGCCGGCGCGGCGGTGCGCGTCGGCACCGTGCCGTCGGCCGCGCGTGCGGCCGGCCCGGAACGCAGGCGCCGCTCGGCGCGGTCGAGCAGGCTCGCGTGCAGCACGGCCGCCGCGAACAGGCCGTAGGAACCCACGCCGAGCGCGAAGTGCAACGGCGCCAGCGCCGAGGTGCCGTGCCGCGGATCGCCCGGGAAGAGCAGCGCCGCGACGACACCGACGATGCCGGCCAGTGCCAGCGACAGGCGCACCGCGGGCAGCGGCAGGAAGCGGCTCTCGATGGTGTGCACGGCCACCATCAACCACACCGTCATCGAGAGCACGGGCCCGAAGCCCCAGCGCATGCCGCCGGCCGCACCGCCGGCGCCGCCGGCCAGGCCGCCGATGTCGATGAGCAGCAGCAGCAGGTGCAGCACGAATGCGCCGAGCAGCGCCGCGGCGCCGAGACGGCGCCACGTCTCGCCGGTGAACGCCGCCGGCAGCGCCGCCAGCGCGTAGAGGAAGAGCGTGACGCCGGCCAGCAGCAGGCCGCCGCCGGGGGCCAGGGTGGCCGGTGCGCTCGATAGAATCATCGCGACAGTTTACCCACGCACCTCCTTCTTTCTCCTTCCTCATTCCCCTGGCCAGTGCCGGCACTTGCGGCGGCAGCGTGTCGGTCCAGGGAACCCGGCGAGACGGCGATGGCCTCCACCCTTTCCGAACGGCTGTCGCGCCTCGTCAAGACGATGCGCGGCCAGGCCCGCATCACCGAGAGCAATGTCGCCGACATGCTGCGCGAGGTGCGCCTCGCCTTGCTCGAGGCCGACGTCGCGCTGCCGGTGGTGCGCGACTTCATCGCGCGCGTCAAGGACCGTGCGCTCGGCCAGCAGGTGGTGGGCTCGCTCAACCCCGGCCAGGCGCTGGTGGGTATCGTGCACAAGGAGCTCGCCGCGACGATGGGCGAGCTCGACGCCCAAGGCGCGCTCAGGCCCCCGGCCGACATCGACCTCGCCACGCAACCACCGGCAGTGCTGCTGATGGCCGGCCTGCAGGGCTCCGGCAAGACCACGACGACGGCGAAGCTGGCGCGCCACCTCATCACCAAGCGCAAGAAGAAGGTGCTCACCGTCTCGGCCGACGTCTACCGGCCGGCCGCCATCCAGCAGTTGAAGACGGTGACGGCGCAGGCCGGCGCCGAGTGGTTCGCGAGCACGGCCGAGCAGAAGCCGCGCGACATCGCGCTCGCCGCGCTCGACCACGCGCGCCGCCACTTCTTCGACGTGCTCATCGTCGACACCGCCGGCCGCCTGGCCATCGACGAAGCGTTGATGAACGAGATCCGCGAGCTGCACGCGGCGCTGAACCCGGTGGAGACGTTGTTCGTTGTCGATGCCATGCAGGGCCAGGACGCCGTGAACGTGGCCAAGGCCTTCAAGGAGGCGCTGCCGCTCACGGGCGTGGTGTTGACCAAGCTCGACGGCGACTCGCGCGGCGGCGCCGCGCTGTCGGTGCGCCAGGTGACGGGCGCGCCGATCAAGTTCGCCGGCGTCAGCGAGAAGATCGACGGCCTCGAGGTCTTCGACGCCGAGCGCCACGCCGGACGCGTGCTGGGCATGGGCGACATCGTCGCCCTCGTCGAGGAAGTGCAGAAGGGCGTCGATCTCGATGAGGCGAAGAGGCTCGCCGAGAAGGTCAAGAGCGGCAGCGGCTTCGACCTCAACGACTTCCTGGCGCAGATCTCGCAGATGAAGAAGATGGGTGGCCTCTCGGGGCTCATCGACAAGCTGCCGAGCGCGCTGGCCGAGAAGGCCGCCGGCGCCGACATGGGCCGCGCCGAGCGCGACGTGCGGCGCATGGAGGGCATCATCAACTCGATGACGCCGCTCGAGCGCCGCAAGCCCGAGCTCATCAAGGCCACGCGCAAGCGCCGCATCGCCGCCGGCGCCGGCGTCCAGGTTCAGGAAGTGAACCGCCTGCTCAACCAGTTCGAGCAGATGCAGGGCATGATGAAGAAGATGAAGGGCGGCGGCCTCATGAAGATGATGCGGCGCATGGGCGGCGGCGGCTTCCCCGGCCTGCCGCCGCGCTGAGCCGGGCGGGCCGCGCGCCGGCCGGGCCAGGCCGCACGGGATCTGGCGCCTTCGGCGCCGCACGCTCGCCGGAATCCTCCGACGGCGGGAAGACGGAAGCGTTTGGTAACCGCCAGATACGTCTCTTGTCGGTTTGGGGCTGGTCCGCGCGCCCTTTGTTGCCGATCGTACGGGCTGGCCCGTCGTTGGCTTCTCGTCGGCTCCTCAGTTGCGGGCCCGTTCCCGTCCAGCCGCCCGCCCGCACCACCGCTCAGCCGCCAGCCCGCACCCGCATGGACAGTCTGCCCTCCATCTCCTCCCTCGCCCTGCCCGCCACGTTGCTGGCCGTGCTGCTGCTCGTGGCCATGCGCTGGCGCAACCGCGCCGGCCGTGCCGAGGACGGCCGCGACAACGTCGACACCGTGGTCGGCTGGCCGCCCGAAGCCGCGCGCGTGCTGACTGTCGACGAGCGTCAAGCCTACGACGTGCTGCGCCATGCCTTCCCGACGCACCTTGTGCTGGCGCAGGTGCCGCTGTCGCGCTTCGTGCGTGTGCCGCTGCGGCGCAGCTACACCGAGTGGCTGCAGCGCGTCGGCACGCTCAGCGCCGACCTGCTGCTGTGTGACGCCGGCTCGAGCGTCATCGCCGTCATCGACATCCGCAGCACCACCGAGAGCGAACGCGCCCGGCGCCGGCACGAGCGCATGTCGCGCGTGCTGCGCCAGGCGGGCGTGCACGTGATCACCTGGCGCGAAGGCGAGCTGCCGGGCGTGGAGGCCGTGCGCGCGCAGTTCATGCCGCTGCTGCAGCCGGGCGGCGCCTCGCCGAAGGCATCGAGCTCGCGCCCGATGCCACTGATCCCGGTGGCCGAGATGGAGGAGATCGTCGCCGATGCCGACGACCAGGCCTTCGCGGCCACCGTCTACGGCGGCCGCGAACACGACCCGGTCTCCTCCGACTATTTCGACGACCTGGAAGTGACCGTCGGCAAGCGCTGAACGCCGCCGCTCTTCAAGCAGCGATTCAGCGCAGCAGCGCCTCGGCGAACTCGCGCGCGTCGAAGCGCTGCAGGTCCTCGAGCTGTTCGCCGACGCCGATGAAGTAGACAGGCACGACGCGCCCGCGCTCGACGCCCCAGCGCGCGATGGCGGCGAGCACACCGCCCTTGGCCGTGCCGTCGAGCTTGGTGACGACGAGGCCGGTGAGGCCCAGCGCCGCATCGAAGGCCTTGACCTGCGCCAGCGCGTTCTGGCCGGTGTTGCCGTCGACCACCAGCAGCACCTCGTGCGGCGCGCCTGCCTGCGCGCGGCCGATGACACGCTGGATCTTCTTCAGCTCTTCCATCAGGTGCGCCTGCGTGGGCAGGCGGCCGGCGGTATCGGCGATGACCACGTCGCAGCCGCGCGCCGCGCCGGCGGAGACGGCGTCGAACGTGACAGCGGCGGGGTCGGCGCCTTCCTGGCTGACGATCTGGACCTGCGCACGGTCGGCCCACACGGCCAGCTGCTCACGCGCCGCAGCGCGGAAGGTGTCGGCGGCGGCCAGCAACACCTTGCAGCCGCCCTCGGCGAGGTGGCGCGTGAGCTTGCCGATGCTGGTGGTCTTGCCGGCGCCGTTGACGCCCACGACCATCATCACCGTGGGCCGGTGCTCGCCGACGACGAGCGGCTTCTGCAGCGGCTCGAGCTGCGCGGCCAGCACATCGGCCAGCAGCGCCTTCACGGCCGCGGGGTCGGTGGCCTGCGTCTCCTTGACGCGGCGCTTGAGCGCCTCGAGCAGGGCCTGCGTCGCCGCCGTGCCGGCGTCGGCCATCAGCAGCGCTGCCTCGAGCTCCTCGTAGAGCGCCGCGTCGATGCGTGTGCCGGTGAAGACGGCGGCGATGCTGCCGCCGGTCTTGCGCAGGCCATGGCTCAGGCGGCCGAACCAGCCGGGGTCGGGCACGGCCGGCGTTTCGACGGCGGCCGGCGCCGGCGCGGCAGGCCTTGCGGGCGTGACGACGGCCGCCGGCTCGGCGGGCGCCTTCTTGCGGAAGAAGCTGAACATCGGGTCCTGGCCTGCGGCCTTGGGCGCAGTGCTCGAGTGTCTGGCGCGGCCGGATTGCCGAGGCAGGGCCGATATAATCTCGCGCTCTTGGCGCTTTAGCTCAGTTGGTTAGAGCGACGGAATCATAATCCGCAGGTCCGGGGTTCAAGTCCCTGAAGCGCCACCAGAATTCCCGGGCCCGAGCAATGCGCTCGGGCCCGTTGCTTTCAGGGGCGACACTTCGCCCCCAACACAGCCACTGGATCCACACCATGCATCGCTGTGCCCTCGAAAGCGCCGCCGAAACCTCGACGTGGTCGCGCGTTGCGGCCATCACATGGCTCGCCGCGGCCGCGTTCGTCGCGTTGCCCGCGGCCGCGCAGCAACCGCGCAACTTCCCCGCCACCGCGTTGCGCGGCGAGATCGTCCTGCTGCAACCCCCGGAGCTGCTCCTCAACGGCCGCCCGGCGCGCCTTTCGCCTGGCGCGCGCATCCGCGGCGAGAACAACATGATGATGGTGAGCGGCGCGCTCGCCAACCAGCGCCTGCTCGTGCACTACACCGTCGATCTGTCCGGCCTGCTCGGCGAGGTCTGGGTGCTCACGGCCGACGAGCGCGCCCGCCAGCCCTGGCCGACGACGCGCGAGCAGGCCGCGGCCTGGACCTTCGACCCCGTCGGGCAGACCTGGACGCGGCCATGAAGGTCTTCATCCGCACCTTCGGGTGCCAGATGAACGAGTACGACTCGGACAAGATGGCCGACGTGCTGCGCGTAGCCGAGGGCTACGAGCCGACGAGCAACCCCGAGGAGGCCGACCTCATCCTCTTCAACACCTGCTCGGTGCGCGAGAAGGCGCAGGAGAAGGTGTTCAGCGACCTCGGTCGGGTCAAGCACCTGAAGAAGAAGGGCGTGCTCATCGGCGTCGGCGGCTGCGTCGCCAGCCAGGAGGGTGCCGCCATCATCGAGCGTGCGCCCTACGTCGATCTCGTGTTCGGCCCGCAGACGTTGCACCGGCTGCCGCAGATGATCGCGGCCCGGCGCAGCGAACGGCGCCCGCAGGTGGACATCCGATTCCCCGAGATCGAGAAGTTCGACCACCTGCCGCCGGCGCGCGTGCAGGGCGCGAGCGCCTTCGTCTCGATCATGGAGGGCTGCTCCAAGTACTGCTCCTACTGCGTCGTGCCGTACACCCGCGGCGAGGAGGTCAGCCGCCGCTTCGACGACGTGCTCGCCGAGGTCGCCGGGCTCGCGGAGCAGGGCGTCAAGGAAGTGACGCTGCTCGGGCAGAACGTCAACGCCTACCGGGGTGCGATGTCTGACTCGAGCGAGATCGCCGACTTCGCGCTGCTGATCGAGTACGTGGCCGCCTTGCCCGGCATCGAGCGCATCCGCTACACGACGAGCCACCCGAACGAGTTCACGCAGCGGCTGATCGACGTCTACGCGAAGGTGCCGCAACTGGTGAACCACCTGCACCTGCCGGTGCAGCATGGCAGCGACCGCATCCTGATGGCAATGAAGCGCGGCTACACGGCCATGGAATACAAGAGCATCGTGCGCCGGCTGCGTGCGGTGCGGCCCGGCATCAGCCTTTCGAGCGACTTCATCGTCGGCTTTCCCGGCGAGACCGAAGAGGACTTCCAGCGCCTGCTGCGCCTCGTGGACGAGGTCGGCTACGACAGCTCGTTCAGCTTCGTCTTCAGCAAGCGGCCGGGCACACCCGCCGCGGCCTTCGCCGACGACACGCCGCCGGCGCGCAAACTCGAGCGGCTTCAGGAACTGCAGGCGCTGCTCGAGCGCAACGTCCGCCGCATCAGCGCCACCCGCGTCGGCACAGTGCAGCGCATCCTGGTCGAGGGCCCTTCCAAGAAGAATCCGCACGAGTTGATGGGGCGCACGGAGTGCAACCGCATCGTCAACTTCGATGCCGGCCCGTCTGGCGCTGCGCGGCTGGCCGGCCGCATGATCGACGTCACGATCACCGAGGCACTGCCGCACTCGCTGCGCGGCGCACTCGCGGCCGGCGAGTCGGCCCTCAGCGCCGCCCCGGCCCGAACCCCCGCCACCACAGCGTGACGGTGGTGGCGAGCACCATCGCCGCGTAGGTGGCCATGCGGCCGTCGCGGCCGGTCAGGGCCAGGCCGGCGAGCGTGACGACGGCATTCGCCGCCGCCGCGAGGCCGGCCAGTCGCCACCAGCGTTGAGCCGCCAGGTCGGCGCGCCAGGCCAGCTTGGCCAGTGCCGCGGCCACCGCGCCCAGCGCCAGTGCCGGCACGAAGAGATTGGCCAGGTGATTCAGAAACTCGAGCGGGTCCATCGCGCGGCAGCGGAGCGAGCGGCAGGTTGAAAGTGTCGACACAAGTCCTGCGCTTTCGCAGGCGCTGCGGCAGAGGGTGAAATCTACAATGCGCAGGTGAGCGTCATCACCTTCGGCCTGAATCATCAGACCGCCCCGCTGGACCTGCGTGGCCGTCTCGCATTCACGCCGGAGCAGTTGGCACCGGCGTTGCGGGGCCTGAACGAGCGGCTGGAACGAGTGGATCCCGAAGCGGCCATCGTCTCCACCTGCAACCGCACCGAGCTGTACCTCGCAGTGGGCGCCACACCGACCGCCCCCCTCTTCGAGCCGGCGCTGTACTGGCTGGCCGAGCAGGGCCGCGTCAGCGCCGAGCACCTGCAGCAGCATGCCTATGTCATGCGCGACCGCGACGCTGCGCGCCATGCCTTCCGCGTGGCCAGCGGCCTCGATTCGATGGTGCTCGGCGAGCCGCAGATCCTCGGCCAGATGAAGCAGGCCGTGCGCCTGGCCGACGAAGCGGGCACGCTGGGCACGACGCTGCACCAGCTCTTCCAGCGCAGCTTCTCGGTAGCCAAGGAAGTGCGCACGTCCACCGAGATCGGCGCGCACTCCATCAGCATGGCGGCCGCGGCGGTGCGCCTGGCCGGCGAGCTGTTCGAGGACCTGCGCCAGTTGCACATCCTCTTCGTCGGCGCGGGCGAGATGATCGAGCTCGCGGCAACGCACTTCGCCGCCCGCCAGCCGCGCGGCATGGCGGTGGCCAACCGCACGCTGGAACGCGGCGAGAAGCTGGCGGCGCGCTTCGGTGCGCAGGCACTGCGGCTGGCCGACCTGCCGACGCGGCTGCACGAGTTCGACGTCGTCATCTCGTGCACCGCCAGCACGCTGCCGATCATCGGCCTGGGCGCCGTCGAGCGCGCGCTGAGGGCGCGCCGCCGCCGGCCGATCTTCATGGTCGACCTGGCCGTGCCGCGCGACATCGAGCCGGAGGTGGCACAGCTCTCCGACATCTACCTCTACACGGTGGACGACCTCTCCGAGCGCGTGCAGAGCGCCGGCGAGAAGCGCCAGGCGGCGGTGCAGCAGGCCGAGGCGATCATCGACGCCGGCGTGCAGAGCTTCGCGCACTGGCTCGACCAGCGCGCGGCCGTGCCGCTGATCCAGGCGCTCAACCGCCAGGCCGACGACTGGGGTGCCGCCGAACTGGCGCGCGCGCGCAAGCTTCTCGCCAGGGGCGAACCGGTCGAGCAGGTGCTGCAGGCGCTGGCGCGAGGACTCACCGGCAAGATGCTGCACGGCACGCTGGCCGAGCTGCATGGCGCCGAAGGCGCCGAGCGTGAACGCCTCGCACATACGGTGTCGCGCCTGTTCCTGCGCAGCAGCGGAAGTGGCAACGGGAACAGCAGCGGCAACGCCAGTGCCGGCCCGTCAGCCGCGGGCGGCGGCCGCCGGCCCACTCCGCGATGAGCCTGCTCAGCGCCGCGCTGCGCGAGCGGTTCGAGCGGCTGACACTGCGCCTGGCCGAACTCGACGCCACGCTCGCCGACCCAGCGGTGGCCGGCGACATGAAGCGCTATCGAGCGCTCTCGCGCGAGCAGGCTGAGGTGCAGGGTGTCGTCGACACCTGGCGCCGCTACCAGCAGCGCGAGCGTGACCTCGCGACGGCACAGGAGCTGCGCGACAGCGAAAGCGAGCGCGACAGCGAACTCGCCGAGATGGCGCGAGAAGAGATCGAGGCGGCCGGCGCCGATCTCGAGCGCCTGCATGGCGAACTGCAGGCGGCGCTGCTGCCCCAGGACCCTGACGACGAACGCAACGCCTTCCTCGAGATCCGCGCCGGCACCGGCGGCGACGAGTCGGCGCTCTTCGCCGGCGACCTGGCGCGCATGTACCTGCGCTACTGCGAGCGCGCTGGCTTTCGCACCGAGGTGCTGAGCGAGAGCCCGGCGGAACTCGGCGGCTACAAGGAGATCGTGCTTCGGGTCGAAGGCGACCGCGCCTACGGCAAGCTGCGCTTCGAGTCGGGCGGCCACCGCGTGCAGCGCGTGCCGGTCACCGAGAGCCAGGGGCGCATCCACACCAGCGCCTGCACCGTGGCCGTGATGCCCGAGCCCGACGAAACCGAGGAGGTGCAGCTCAATCCGGCCGAGTTGCGCATCGACACCTTCCGCGCCAGCGGTGCCGGCGGCCAGCACGTCAACAAGACCGACAGCGCCATCCGCATCACGCACCTGCCCACCGGTCTCGTCGCCGAGTGCCAGGACGACCGCAGCCAGCACCGCAACAAGGCCAAGGCGATGGCGGTGCTGGTCGCGCGCCTGCGCGAGAAGGAACGCAGCGAGCGCGCCGCCAAGGAGGCGGCGACGCGCAAGAGCCTGGTCGGCAGCGGCGACCGCAGCGACCGCATCCGCACCTACAACTTCCCGCAGGGTCGGCTGAGCGACCACCGCATCAACCTCACGCTGTACAAGCTGGCGCAGATCATGGACGGCGACCTCGGCGACGTGACCGACGCGCTCGCCGCCGCGCGTGCGGCCGAGCAGCTCGAGCAGCTCGAAGCCGGCGCGCGCTGAGTGCGCGCTGCACGCGGGTGCCCACGGCGATGCACATCGGCCTATGGCTGCAACAGGCACGCGCCGGCGGCGTCGCGCGGCTCGATGCGCAGCAGTTGCTCGCCCATCACCTGGGCCGACCCCGGACCTGGCTGCTGGCGCACGACGACGAGCCGCTCGCGCCCGAGCTGCGGCAACGCGTCGATGCCGATCTCGCGCGGCGTGCGGCCGGCGTGCCGCTGGCCTATCTCACCGGTGAGCGCGAGTTCCATGGCCTGGCGCTGCGCGTCGACGAGAACGTCCTCGTCCCGCGTCCCGAGACCGAAGGGCTGGTCGACTGGGCGCTCGAGCTGGCGGCGACCGCGGCTGCGCCGCTGCCCCGCCTGGCCGACCTCGGCACCGGCAGCGGCGCCATCGCCCTCGCCTTCAAGCAACGCGCGCCCGGCTTCGAGGTCTGGGCCAGCGACCGCAGCCCCGCCGCGCTGTCCGTGGCGCGGTCCAACGCGCAGCGGCTGCAACTGGCTGTCGCCTGGCTCGAGGGCGATTGGTGGGAGCCGTTCGCCGGGCAGCAGTTCGGCATCGTCGTCTCGAATCCGCCCTACGTCGCCGAGGGTGATCCGCATCTCGAGGCCCTGCGGCACGAACCGGCGGCCGCGCTCATCGCCGGCGCCGACGGGTTGCAGGCGCTGCGGCGCATCGTCGATGGTGCGCCGCAGCATCTCCCGGCGGGGGGCTGGCTGCTGCTGGAGCACGGGTTCGATCAGGCAGCCGCGGTGGCGGCGCTCCTTCGTGCCCGAGGTTTCGAGCCGGTGGCGACGCGCACCGACCTCGCTGGCCAGCCGCGCCTGACGGGGGGCCTCCGGCCGCGCGGCTGAGCCGCGCGCGCGGCTTCGAGTCTGGGCGGCCGCCTTCCGTGGCTGGCTGCCAACTGTTGCCGCGGTTGCCGCATCGGGGGGATGCCGCACCCGGCACACGAGGCGCATGATCGGCGAGGCACTCGATGAAGGGGGTACAAGATGGACAAGTCGAGTCGGTGTTCGTCTCGGTGTGCGCTTCCCGGCGTCGCGATGTGGCTCGTTGCCGCGCTGACCGGTCCCCTTGCTCCCATTTCAGCCTTGGCCAACCAGGGCCTGCTGGCCACTGCGGGTGAGTGGGTGTGGCCGCAGTTGCAAGCCCGCATCACGGTACAGACGGCGGCGCTTGCCCCGATTTCGCGGCTCTACGAACCCGGCGTCGCCGCGGCGCGAGGCGTGCAGGGCGGTTCCCTGCTCGGCGACTACGTCTTCGCCACACCCGGCTTCGGCAACTTCCGCGCCACCAGCGGCGTGATGCTGGGCGGCCCCGGCGGCGCCCCGGTGTTCAGCGCGATGCCCATTTCGCGCGTGACCGTCAACGTGCTCGACAACGGCTTCGCGGGCAACAACGGGGCCGCCGATGGCGCTTCGACCCAGCCTTATCTGGGCCTGGGCTACAGCAGCGCCTCGCTCTGGCGCAGCCTCTCCGTGAGCGCCGACGTGGGGCTCGTGGCCGGGCGCCCGGCCGGCCTGTCCGGGGTCGGCCGCGCCGTGCTCGGCAACCAGGGCATGGAGGCAGCCGTGCGCGACCTCCGCCTGGCGCCGGTGTTGCAGCTGGGCGTGCGCTACAGCTTCTGATCCGGCCACGCCGGCCGTCGCCCCATCCCCCCGCGCCGGTGCGACCGGCGCGCTTGCTTCATACTGCGCCTGTCGAACTTCCCTGCAAGCAGAGGGCCAGCCATGAGTGACGTGCAACAACGAATCGACCAATTGGTGAGGGAACACCGGGTCATGCTTTTCATGAAGGGCAACGCCCAGTTCCCGATGTGCGGCTTCTCCGGCCGCGCGGTGCAGGTGCTGAAGGCCTGCGGCGTGGACGACCTGCACACTTTCAACGTGCTCGAGGACGAAGGCGTGCGCCAGGGCATCAAGGACTACGCCAACTGGCCCACGATCCCGCAGCTCTACGTGAACGGCGAGTTCGTCGGCGGCTCGGACATCATGATGGAGATGTACCAGTCGGGCGAGTTGCAGCAGTTGCTGACCAAGGCCTGAGCGTCGCCTCGGGCAGGCCTATGCCTTCAGCACCGGCCCGCCTGGTTGTCGGCATCAGCGGCGCCACCGGCGCGATCTATGGTGTGAAGCTGCTGGAGCGCGCGCGCGCTCTCGGTGTCGACACGCACCTGGTGGTCACGCCGGCGGGCATGCTGAACGTGCACCACGAACTCGGGCTGGACCGGCAGGGGCTGGAACGGCTGGCCAGCGTGTCGCACGCGCCGGGTGACGTTGGCGCCTGCATCGCCAGCGGCAGCTTCGATACGGCGGCCATGGTGGTCGCGCCGTGCTCGATGCGCACGCTGGCAGCAGTGGCGCAGGGTCTCTCCGACAACCTGCTGACGCGCGCAGCCGATGTCGCGCTGAAAGAGCGGCGGCGGCTCGTGCTGATGGTGCGCGAAACGCCCTTCAATCTTGCGCACCTGCGCAACATGACCGCGGCCACCGAGATGGGCGCGGTGATCTTCCCGCCGCTGCCGGCCTTCTACCACCGCCCGCAAAGCGTCGACGAGATGGTGGCCGAGGGCGTGGAGCGCGTGCTGCAGCTGGCGGGCATCCCCGGTGCCCGGCCCAAGCCGTGGCAGGGGCTGCGCGACGCCTCGTGAGGGGCGCCGGGGCCGCACGCGCGGCCGGCCTCACACGCGCGCAAGCTCGCGTCACGCGGTCTTGATGTCCCACTGCCGGCGCGACGCGAACACGGCATTCGGATACTCGGCGCGGCCGCGGCTGCCGTTGTAGCGGCCCAGTGCAAGGAACATGTCGCCGCGCTCGCGCTCGAGGTAGTGGCGCAGGATCACACAGCCGAAGCGCAGGTTGGTCTGCAGATGGAAGAGGCGGTGCACGTCGCCGTCGCCGATGAGGCGGGCCCAGAAGGGCATGACCTGCATGTACCCGCGTGCGCCGGCGACGCTGATGGCGTACTTGCGGAAGCCGCTCTCCACCTGCACGAGCCCGAGCATCAGCGCCGGTTCGAGCCCGGCGCGCTTGCTCTCGTACCAGAGCGCTTCGAGGAATTCGACGCGTGTGTGATGGTCGGCCTTGCGCCGCTTAAGCCGCTCGCTCGCCGCGCCGAGCCACCTGAGATAGGCCAGCCGCTCCTCGATGCGCTCGAAGCTGGGCCGAGGCGGGGCCTGCTCGGCGATGGAGGCGGCCAGCGCCGTGCGCACGGCGTCGGCGAGCGGCTCTTCGACCTGGGCCCCGGCCCAGGCGCTGCGCCCCGGCGTGAGCACGCTGCCGAGCACGCCCGCGCAGGCGGCACCGAGCCACAGCCGGCGCCGCGCGCTCGTCATGCCTACAGGCGGCCCTTCACGAAGGCCGTCGCCTCGACGAGCGGCACCGCGGAGGCGGCGGACTCGCGCCGCCCCTGGACCTCGACCGTGCCTGCCTTCAGCCCGCGTTCGCTGACGACGATGCGCTGCGGCACGCCGATGAGCTCCCAGTCGGCGAACATCGCGCCGGGACGCTCGCCACGGTCGTCGAGCACGACATCGACGCCTGCGGCCACGAGTTCGGCGTGCAGCCGGTCGGCCGCCTCCTGCACCGCGGGTGTTCTCTCGTAGCCGATCGGGCAGACCACGACCGCGAAGGGCGCCAATGCGTTGGGCCAGACGATGCCGCGCTCGTCGTGCCCCTGTTCGATGGCCGCGCCCAGCAGGCGCGTGACGCCGATGCCGTAGCAGCCCATGACCAGCAGCTGCGGCTTGCCGGTCTCGTCGAGGTAGGTGGCGTTCATCGCCGCGCTGTACTTGGTGCCGAGCAGGAAGACATGCCCCACCTCGATGCCGCGCTGGATGGCCAGCACGCCCTTGCCGTCGGGCGAGGGATCGCCGGCAATGACGTTGCGGATGTCGGCCACGAGCTCCGGCTCGGGCAGGTCGCGCCCCCAGTTGACGCCGGTGAAGTGGAAGTCGGCCTCGTTGGCTCCGCACACGAAGTCGTGCATCGCGGCCACGGTGCGATCGGCCACGACCTTGACAGGCTTCTTCGGCGCGATCGGCCCGAGGTAGCCGGGCTTGCAGCCGAAGTGCGCCTCGATTTCAGCCGTGGTGGCGAAGCGGTGGCCGCCCTTCAGGCCAGGCAGCTTGCCTGCCTTCACCTCATTGAGGCTGTGGTCGCCGCGCACGAGCAGCAGCCACACGGTCGTCTTGCGGATGGCGCCGGCCTCGTCCACCTCGTCGTTGGCCAGCACCAGCGACTTGACGGTGCTCGCCAGCGGAATGCCCAGCAGCGCCGCCACGTCCTCGCAGGTGGCCTTGCCCGGCGTCGGCGTCTTGGCGAGCGGCGTGCCCGGTGCCGCGCGCCGGTCGATGAGCGGCAGCGCCTCGGCGAGCTCGATGTTGGCGGCGTAGTCGCTGGTCGGGCAGTAGACGATGGCGTCCTCGCCGGTGTCGGCGATGACCTGGAACTCCTGCGAGGCATCGCCGCCGATGGCGCCGGGATCGGCAGCCACGGCACGGTAAGTGAGGCCCATGCGGTCGAAGATCGCGCAGTAGGCGCGGTACATCGCCTGGTAGCTCTTGAGCCCCGACTCGAGGTCGCGATCGAAGGAGTAGGCATCCTTCATCGTGAACTCGCGCCCGCGCATGAGGCCGAAGCGAGGCCGCCGCTCGTCGCGGAACTTGGTCTGGATGTGATAGAAGTTGCGCGGCAGCTGCTTGTAGCTCTTGAGCTCCTGGCGCGCGATGTCGGTCACCACCTCTTCGCTGGTGGGCTGGATGACGAAGTCGCGCTCGTGGCGGTCCTTCACGCGCAGCAGCTCAGGGCCCATCTTCTGGAAGCGCCCGGTCTCCATCCAGAACTCGGCCGGCTGCACCACGGGCATCAGCAACTCGATCGCGCCGGCGCGGTTCATCTCCTCGCGCACGATAGCCTCGACCTTGCGGATGACGCGCAGCCCGAGCGGCATGTAGCTGTAGATGCCGGCGCCCAGGCGCTTGATCATGCCGGCACGCACCATCAGCTTGTGGCTGATCACCTCGGCGTCGGCCGGGGCCTCCTTCAGCGTGGAGACGAAGGTCTGAGAGGCTTTCATCGTGCGGCGGTCAGTGCGTGTTCGTGTCCGCACCGGACGCCGTTGAGGCGGCGCTCGCCGGGCCTCTTTGCATCGACCCCCGGCTTCAGGGGCCTCGCGTGGTGCGGGTTAGCGAGGGTTCGCGCTCCGCACGACGCCGGTGCAATAATGAAATCAGTCAAAGATTGGGGTCTGATTATGCTCGACCGGGACGGCTTCAGGCCGAACGTCGGCATCGTCCTCCTGAACTCTCGCAACCAGGTCTTCTGGGGCAAGCGGCTCAGAACACATTCCTGGCAGTTCCCCCAAGGGGGTATCAAGCACGGCGAGTCGCCCGAACAGGCGATGTACCGTGAACTGCATGAGGAGGTCGGCCTGCGTCCCGAGCATGTGCAGATCCTGGCGCGCACGCGAGACTGGCTGCGCTACGAGGTGCCGGAGCAATACATCCGGCGCGACGCGCGCGGGCACTACAAAGGGCAGAAGCAGATCTGGTTCCTGCTGCGCCTGGTGGGTCGCGACAGCGACATGAACCTGCGCGCCACCGACCACCCCGAGTTCGACGCCTGGCGCTGGAACGAGTACTGGGTGCCGCTGGACGTGGTGATCGAGTTCAAGCGCGGCGTCTACGAGATGGCGCTCACCGAACTGGCGCGTTTCCTGCCGCGCACCAACCACCACAACCGCTTCCTGCGCGCCGGGTTGCGCGCGCAGCGCCACGACGGTGAGCCGCAGGTCGGCGCCCTACCGGCCCCGCGCGACGAGGGCCTGGTCAACGACTGATGCCCGGCGTCACACCAGCACGAGGTTCGTGCGGTGGATCATCTCCGGCTCGTTCGCGTAGCCCAGCAGCGTCTCGATCTGCGAAGAGGGCTTGCGTGCCACCAGGCGCGCCTCGGCCGCGGAGTAGTTGGCGAGTCCCCGCGCGATCTCCTGTCGCTGCGCATTGCGAACGGCAATCACGTCGCCGCGCACGAAGTCGCCTTGCACCTCGGTGATGCCGATCGGCAGCAGGCTCTTGCCCTCGTCGAGCACCTTGGCTGCCGCGCCGGCATCGACGACGACGGCGCCGCGCAGCTGCAGATGGTCGAGCATCCACTGCTTGCGCGCCGCCAGCTTCGGCGTGGTCGCGGTGAGCTGCGTGCCGATGCGCTCGCCGTCGGCAAGGCGCAGCAGCACGTCGCGCTCGCGGCCCCAGGCGATGACGGTGCTCGTGCCGCTGCGCGCTGCGCGCTTGGCGGCCAGCACCTTGGTCAGCATGCCGCCGCGGCCGATACCCGAGCCGGCGCCGCCGGCCATCGCCTCGAGCGCCGCGTCGCCGGCCTGCGCCTCCTCGACGAGTCGCGCCGCGGGGTCCTTGCGCGGATCGGCCGAGAAGAGGCCGCGCTGGTCGGTGAGGATCACGTAGGCATCCGCATCGATCAGGTTGGCCACGAGCGCACCCAGCGTGTCGTTGTCTCCGAACTTGATGCTGTCGTTGACGACCGTGTCGTTTTCGTTGATGACGGGAACGACCCGCAACGACAGCAACGTCAGCAGCGTCGAGCGTGCGTTCAGGTAGCGCTCGCGGTCGGCAAGGTCGGCATGGGTGAGCAGCACCTGCGCGCTGTGCAGGCCGTGCCGCGCCAGGCTCGTCTCGTAGATCTGCGCCAGGCCCATCTGCCCGACTGCCGCGGCCGCCTGCAGCTCGGGCAGCTCCCTGGGCCGGCTCGCCCAGCCGAGCCGCTTCATGCCTTCGGCGACCGCCCCGCTGCTGACCATCACGATCTCGCGGCCCTGCTGCGCCAACGCGGCCAACTGGCGCGCCCAGTTGCCGATGGCCTCGGCATCGAGGCCGCGGCCCTCGTTCGTGACGAGGCTGGAGCCGACCTTGATGACGAGGCGGCGCGCGTCCCGCAGCACGCTAGGCATGGGCAACATCACCCTGCGCACCGGTAGCGCCCTCGCCGGCCCGGTCGAATCGCGGATCAGGGAGCGGCGCCTCGCGCGCCTGCTTCGCGATATCGCGATAGATCGCTTCGACGAGCGGCTGCAGGCCCTCTCGCGCGAGCGCCGAGATCGAGAACACCGGGCCCTTGAAGCGCAAGCGGCGGACGTAGTCCTTGACGCGGCTCTCGCGTTCCTCGGGCGGCACCATGTCGAGCTTGTTGAAGACGAGCCAGCGCGGCTTCGCGGCCAGCCCGGGGTCGTACTTCTTCAGCTCGGCAACGATGGCGCGCGCCTGCTGCACGGGGTCGACGCCTTCGTCGAACGGTGCCGCGTCGACGATATGCAGCAGCAGGCGCGTGCGCTGCAGGTGGCGCAGGAACTGGTGTCCGAGCCCGGCCCCCTCGCTCGCACCCTCGATGAGGCCGGGAATGTCGGCGACGACGAAGCTCTGCTCGGGGCCGACGCGCACGACGCCGAGGTTCGGGTGCAGCGTCGTGAAGGGATAGTCGGCGATCTTCGGCCGCGCGTTCGAGATTGCGGCGATCAGCGTGCTCTTGCCGGCATTGGGCATGCCGAGCAGGCCGACGTCGGCAAGGACTCGCAGTTCGAGCTTCAGCTTCTTCGCCTCGCCCGGCCAGCCCGGCGTCTTCTGGCGCGGCGAGCGATTCGTGCTGCTCTTGAAGTGCAGGTTGCCGAAGCCCCCGTCGCCGCCTTTGACGAGCAACGCGCGCTGCGCGTGCTCGAGCAACTCGACCAGGGGCTCGCCACCTTCGGCGTCGCGCACGATCGTGCCCACGGGCATGCGAAGTTCGATGTCGAGGCCGGCCGCGCCGAACTGGTCCGACCCGCGGCCGGCCTCGCCGTTGCGAGCCTCGTGCCGGCGCGCATAGCGGTAGTCGATGAGGGTGTTGATGTTGCGATCGGCGACCGCCCAGACGCTGCCGCCGCGCCCACCGTCGCCGCCGTTGGGGCCGCCGAACGGGATGAACTTCTCGCGCCGGAAGCTGACACAACCCGCCCCGCCGTGACCGGCGGCCACGTCGATCACCGCTTCGTCGACGAATTTCATGATCGGATGTTAGCGAGCAGGCCGATTCGCGCGCCCAGAACGACGAAGCCCCGGGGGCCCGGGGCTTCGCGAGCAGGCGAAGTGAAGGCTCAGGCCGGTTTGACGCTCACGGTCTGTCGGCTGAGCGCACCCTTGGTTTCGTACTTGACCGCGCCGTCGACGAGTGCGAACAGCGTGTGGTCGCGCCCCACGCCGACATTGGAGCCGGGATGGAACCGGGTGCCGCGCTGGCGCACCAGGATCGACCCGGCGCTCACCTGCTGGCCGCCGAAGACCTTGACGCCGAGCATCTTGGGCTGGGAGTCGCGGCCGTTGCGGGTCGAGCCGCCGCCCTTCTTCTGTGCCATGGCTGCCGCTCCTTCAGGCGTTGATCGAGCTGATCGCGAGCTCGGTGAATTGCTGGCGGTGCCCGCCGTGACGCTGATAGTGCTTGCGGCGGCGCATCTTGAAGATGCGCACCTTGTCGTGCTTGCCATGCGCCACCACGGTGGCCTTGACGCTCGCACCCGCGACCCAGGGCGCACCAACTTTCAGCTCGGCGCCGCTGCCGACGGCGAGCACCTTGTCGATGACGACTTCCTGGCCCACGTCCGCAGCAATCTGTTCTACCTTGATCTTTTCGCCGGCAGCAACCTTGTATTGCTTGCCACCGGTGCTTATGACCGCGTACATGTGTGACCTCGTTCAGTGAGTACGACTGGTGAGTGCTGCTCCGGCCGTGGAAACCCCACGCAGTCGAAACAGCCTTCCAGTGTACCACTTCCCACCACCGCTCCGGGGGCTTGGCCGAGGCCGGGCGGTGCGCAAGAGCCAGCCGCCGGCCGCTTCCTATAATTCGCGCCCACTGAACCGGCCCGCCGCGTGATCGAGTCCCCCGCTTCCAAGCCCGCCGTCGCGGACCCGATCGAACTGGCGATGCTGGAGGTCGACGCATTGATCGGCCAGCGGCTGGCTTCGCGCGTGGCGCTGATCGACCAGATCTCCGGCTACATCGTCAATGCCGGCGGCAAGCGGATCCGGCCCAGGCTGGTCCTGCTCTTTGCCGAGGCCTTCGGCTGCCACGGCGCTGAACGCCTCGAACTCGCCGCGATCGTCGAGTTCATCCACACCGCGACGCTGTTGCACGACGACGTTGTCGATGAATCGGCACTGCGCCGCGGCCGCGCCACGGCCAACGCCACATTCGGCAACGCCGCGAGCGTGCTCGTGGGCGACTTCCTGTACTCGCGCGCCTTCCAGATGATGGTTTCGGTCGACCGCATGCGCGTGCTCGAAGTGCTCGCCGACGCGACCAACGTCATTGCCGAGGGCGAGGTCCTGCAGCTGATGAACATGCACGATCCCGATCTGACGGTCGAGGACTATCTGCGTGTCATCCGCTACAAGACGGCCAAGCTGTTCGAGGCCAGTTCGCGCCTCGGGGCGGTGCTCGGTGGTGCCGACGCCGCCACCGAGGAGTCGTGCGCCGACTACGGGCGCTGTCTGGGCACGGCCTTCCAGCTCGTCGACGATCTGCTCGACTACGAAGGCGACACCGTCGCACTCGGCAAGAACGTCGGCGACGACCTGCGCGAAGGCAAGCCCACGCTGCCCCTGCTCCTGGCGATGGAGCGGGCGAGCGCCGGTGAACGGGAGTTCATCCGCCGCGCGATCGAGGACGGCGAACAGCAACGCCTGCCCGAGATCCTCGCGGTCGTGCGCCGCACCGGTGCCCTCGAAGCCACGCGAGCGGCGGCGCAGCAGGAAGCCGACAAGGCGCGGGCCCGAGCCCTGTCGCTCCCGCCGTCGCGAGCGCGCGATGCTCTGATAGACTTATGTGTTCGATCGGTTCACAGGTCGTCCTGACCTTGGGCTTCGGCTGTCGCGCCTCCCCGGAGACGTCGATAGCGGCCCGCTCCGATTCGGGGTGTAGCTTAGCCTGGTAGAGCGCTACGTTCGGGACGTAGAGGCCGGAGGTTCGAATCCTCTCACCCCGACCACTTGAAAGACGAGAAGACGCCCGGGAGCCGGGTCGGTGTCGCGCCCGGTGGCCGAGTGCATCGGTGCAAAGTGGCGAAGAATGCGCGCGCCTCGCTCCTGCAGGGCCGTTTACACCTCCGGGTGGATCGGCGATGATGTTCTGTCCATGCCGATGCCGAGCTGAACCGCCACGATGGCTGCCGAGACAATCGTCGAATCGCCCCCTTCGACCCTCTCGGGCGTCGCACGGGTCCTGGTCAATGCCGGCAAGCTCAACGCCAAGACCGCCGAGGAGCTGAACAAGACCGCGCGCGAGCGCAAGAGCAGTTTCGTCGCGGCCGTCGTCAGCGGCGGCGCGATGAAGGCCGACGATCTCGCGCACACGCTGTCCACGTCGCTCGCACTGCCACTCGTGGACCTTGCCGCGGTCGACCTGCAGAAGCTGCCGCGCAGTCTTGTCGACCCCAAGATCGCGAACCAGTACCAGCTCATCGTGCTGGGCAAGCGCGGCAACCGGCTGTTCATCGGGGCCGCCGACCCCACCGACCAGGAGGCGGTCGAGCGCATCAAGTTCGCCACCCAGCTCACGCCGGAGTGGGTGATCGTCGAGTACGACAAGCTGGCGCGCGAACTCGAGGCCCAGGGCGCCTCGGCCAACGAGGTGCTCGAGTCCCTGGCGACGGCCGATTTCGACTTCGACGTCACCGAAGAGGACGCCACCGGCACCGAAGGCGCGGACGTCGCCGCCGAGGTCGAGGATGCGCCCGTTGTGCGCTTCCTGCAGAAGATGCTGATCGACGCCATCAACCTGCGCGCGTCGGACCTTCACTTCGAGCCCTACGAATACAACTACCGCGTCCGCTTTCGCGTCGACGGCGAGTTGCGCGAGATCACGCAGCCGCCGCTGGCCATCAAGGACAAGCTCGCCTCGCGCATCAAGGTCATCAGCCGCATGGACATCGCCGAGAAGCGAGTCCCGCAGGATGGCCGCATGAAGCTGAAGTTCGGCACCAAGGCGATCGACTTCCGCGTCAGCACGCTGCCCACGCTGTTCGGCGAGAAGGTGGTCATCCGTATTCTCGACAGCAGCAGCGCCAAGCTCGGCATCGAGGCACTGGGCTACGAGAAGATCGAGAAGGATCGCCTGATGCTCGCGATCCAGCGCCCGTACGGCATGGTGCTCGTCACCGGTCCCACGGGCAGCGGCAAGACGGTGTCGCTGTACACCTGCCTCAACATCCTGAACCAGCCCGGCGTCAACATCGCCACCGTCGAGGACCCGGCGGAAATCAACCTGCCCGGCATCAACCAGGTCAACGTCAACGACCGGGCCGGGCTCACCTTCGCCGCCGCGCTCAAGGCCTTCCTCCGCCAGGATCCCGACATCATCATGGTCGGCGAGATCCGCGACCTCGAGACGGCCGACATCGCCATCAAGGCGGCGCAGACCGGCCACATGGTGATGAGCACGCTGCACACCAACGACGCACCGACGACGCTGACGCGACTCATGAACATGGGCGTGGCGCCGTTCAACATCGCCGCCAGCGTGCTGCTCATCACCGCGCAGCGCCTGGCCCGGCGCCTGTGCGAAAACTGCAAGAAGCCCGCCGACTACCCGCGCGAGTCGCTGCTCAAGGCCGGCTTCCTGGCCGAGGAGCTCGACGGCAACTGGAAGCCGTATCGCGCGGTGGGCTGCTCCTCCTGCAACAACGGATACAAAGGTCGGGTCGGTCTTTACCAGGTGATGCCCATCACCGAGGCCATCCAGAAGATCATCCTGGGCGAAGGTAGCGCCCTCGATATCGAGCGACAGGCCAAGGCCGAAGGCGTGCGCGACCTGCGCCAGTCCGGCCTCGTCAAGGTGCGTGCCGGCGTGACCACGCTCGAAGAGGTGATCACGGTCACCAACGAGTAACGCCCGCGCCCGGCGCACCACCTCGCAACCTTCTCGTCCAGAGCACATCCATGGCAACTGCAGCACTCGCCAAGTCCTCGAGGGACGCCATCTTCGAGTGGGAAGGCAAGGACAAGAACGGCAAGATCGTGCGCGGCGAGATCCGCGCCGGCGGCGAAGCCGTGGTGAGCGCGAGCCTGCGCCGCCAGGGCATCCTGGTCAACAAGATCCGCAAGCGGCGCACCAGCGGCGGCCGTGCGATCAAGCAGAAGGACATCGCGATCTTCACGCGCCAGCTGGCGACGATGATGAAGGCCGGCGTGCCCCTGCTGCAGTCCTTCGACATCGTCGCGCGCGGCGCCACCAACCCGCGCATGACCAAGCTGCTCAACGACATCCGCAGCGACGTCGAGACCGGCACGAGTTTGAGCTCGGCGTTTCGCAAGCATCCACTGCACTTCGATTCCCTCTACTGCAACCTCGTCGAAGCGGGCGAGGCGGGCGGCATCCTGGAGGCGCTGCTCGAACGCCTCGCGCTCTACCAGGAGAAGACGCTCGCCATCAAGCAGAAGATCAAGTCCGCGCTGATGTACCCGATCGCCGTGGTCGTGGTCGCCTTCGTCGTGCTGACCGTCATCATGATCTGGGTCATCCCGGCGTTCGAGGAGGTCTTCAAGTCCTTCGGTGCCGACCTGCCGGCGCCAACGATGTTCGTGATCGGCCTGTCGAAGTTCTTCGTCAGCTACTGGTGGGCCATCTTCACTCTGCTGTTCGGCGGCCTCTGGTTCTTCTTCGAGAGCTGGAAGCGCAACGAGAAGATGCAGAAGGCGATGGACCGGCTCCTGCTGAAGATCCCCGTCTTCGGCGATCTGATCAACAAGTCGGTCATCGCCCGCTGGACGCGCACGCTGTCGACGATGTTCGCCGCCGGCGTGCCTCTCGTCGAGGCACTCGATTCCGTCGGCGGCGCCTCGGGCAACGCCGTCTACGCCGAGGCCACCGAGCAGATCCAGAAGGACGTCTCCACCGGTTCGGCCCTGACCACCGCGATGACGGCCACCGGCGTCTTCCCGACCATGGTGTTGCAGATGGCTGCGATCGGCGAAGAGTCCGGCTCGCTCGACCACATGCTCGCCAAGGCGGCCGAGTTCTACGAGGAAGAGGTCGACGAGATGGTGAAGGGCCTGTCCAGCCTGATGGAGCCCTTCATCATCGTCATCCTGGGCGTGCTCATCGGCGGCATCGTGATTTCGATGTACCTGCCGATCTTCAAGCTCGGCGCCGTCGTCTGATGCCCGGGGCCTCCGGCTCCGGCGCCGCGCCGGACTGGGTCGTCCTGCTGCTCTCGCCTTGGGTACTCGGACTGCTCGGCCTGTGCATCGGCAGCTTCCTGAACGTCGTCGTGCATCGCCTGCCGACGATGTACATGCGCGGCTGGTGGGCGTTCGACGTGGCCGACTTCGCGCTCAGCGACAGGCGCAGCTGGCGCTCCGCCTTCGGCTCGCAGGTGGAGCCGCCGGCCGAGCTGGCCGCCGCGGCCGGGGCGATCAACCGCCAGATCGAAGCCAGCCCGCCGCTCTCGCTGCTTGCACCGCGCTCGCGCTGCCCGCACTGCGGCCATCCCTTGCGCGCCAGCGAGAACGTGCCGATCCTCAGCTGGCTCGCGCTGCGCGGCCGCTGCTCGGCCTGCAAGGCACCGATCGGCCTGCGCTACCCGCTCGTCGAGGGTGCGACCGCCCTGCTCTTCGCGTTGACCGCGCTCGCCTACGGGCCGAGCTGGCAGACGGTGGTCGGGTGCACCGCCGTGTCATTGCTCGTCGCGATGGCGCTCATCGACCTCGACTACACCCTGCTGCCCGACAGCCTGACCATCCCGCTCGTGGCGATCGGCCTCGCCGCCGCTGCGGCCGGGGTGTCCGTCGTGTCGTGGCGCGACGCCGCCATCGGCGCGCTGGCCGGCTACGGCGTGCTCTGGGCGCTGGGCGTGACCTGGGCCGTGCTCTTCCGCAAGCCGAACGCGATGGCCGAAGGCGACATGAAGATGCTGGCCGGCCTCGGCGCGCTGCTCGGCTGGCAGTCGCTGCCGGGCATCCTGCTCGTCGCCGCCGGCGTGGGCTCGGTGATCGGCATCGCTCTCATCGCCGTCGGCAAGCATCGCCGCGAGACGCCCATTCCCTTCGGACCCTACCTCGCGCTGGCCGGGCTGTCCGCGCTGCTCTTGCGCGAGCGCTTCGTCGCGCTGGCCGAGGACATGCTGCCCTTCCTGGGCGCCTGAGGCTCGCTTGACCGGAGCCACCGTGCCGACGCTGCTGCGCTTCGGCCTCACGGGCGGCATCGGCAGCGGCAAGAGCACGGTGGCGCGCGCGCTCGTCGAGTGCGGCGCGCACCTGGTCGACACCGATGCCATCGCGCGCGCGCTCACCCTGCCGGGCGGCGCGGGCATGAGGGCGATCGCCGCCACCTTCGGAACCGATGTGCTCGCCGCCGATGGCGCGCTCGACCGCGCCCGCATGCGCGCCATCGCCTTCGGCGACGAGGCGGCCCGGCAGCGCCTCGAGGACATCCTGCATCCCCTCATCGGCCAGCGCGCGGGAGAGGAGGCAGCAGCGGCGCGACCCGGGCAGCCGGTGGTCTTCGATGTGCCCCTGCTCACCGAGTCCCGGCACTGGCGCGCGCGCGTGCAGCGCGTCATCGTCGTCGACTGCCGCGAGGCAACGCAGGTCGCACGCGTCGCCGCCCGCCCCGGTTGGACGCACGAGTCGGCGCAGCTCGTCATCGCGCAACAGGCCACACGCGCGGCGCGGCGCGCGATCGCCGACGCCGTGATCGACAACGACACGCTCACGCTCGACGCCTTGTCCGACGAGGTGCGCCAGCTGTATCGGTGCTGGGTGGGGCCATAGGGCACGGCATTGTGGGCGGGCCCGGCTCTCTGCCTTCCGCCGCCCGCACGCCCGAGCCGCAACGCCCGCGCCGCGACTCGGTGACGCACGGGGCCTGTGAAACAATCGATCCGTCGTCCACGCGCCGAGTGCCCCGCGCTCGACGCCTCTGCCGCGAACCTGCCTTGGTCCTGTACGAGTACCCGTTCCACGAGGGCATCCGCACGATGCTGCGGCTCGAGCATCTGTTCGAGCGGCTCGATCTCCTGGCGGCACGCGACGCGGCGGTCGACCACCACTTCGCGCTCGCGACGATCTTCGAGATCATGGACGTCGGTTCGCGCGCCGACCTGAAGAGCGACCTGCTCAAGGAGCTCGACCGCCACCGCCTCGTCCTGCAGGGGTACCGCGGCCATCCCGGTGTCGACGCGCCCTCGCTCGACCAGTGGCTGGTGCGCCTGGAGCAGGCCTTTGCCGGCCTGAACGCCCTGCAGGGCAAGGCCGGCCAGGCGTTGGCCGGCAACGACTGGCTGATGAGCATCCGCAGCCGCATCAGCATCCCCGGCGGCACCTGCGCCTTCGACCTGCCCGCCTATCACGCTTGGCAGCAGCGAGACCCGCACCTGCGCCGCGGCGACCTCGGCGGCTGGATCGCCACGCTGGCGCCGATGGCCGGCGCGCTGCGCGTGCTGCTCGGCCTGCTGCGCGACAGCGGCCAGGCGCAACGCATGATCGCCCCCGGCGGCCAGTACCAGCAGAGCCTGCCGCAGGGCAAGACCTATCAGCTGCTGCGCGTGCAGATCGGCGAGGCCGAGGGCCTGGTGCCCGAGATCAGCGGCCACCGCCTGCTGGTCTCGGTCCGTTTCATGCGTCCCGATGGCGAGGGTCGCCTGCGGCCGGCCAACACCGACACGACCTTCGAGCTGACCCTGTGCGCCTGAGGGGTTGAGGCCAACCCGCCGCGCAGTTCCGTGAACGCCCCGCCCGCCCCACGCCTCGTGCCCTGCCCGACCTGCGGCACGCCGAGCCCGTTTGCACCCAGCAACCGCTGGCGACCCTTCTGCAGCGAGCGCTGCCGCAGCGTCGACCTTGGCGCCTGGGCGAGCGAGCGCTTCCGTGTGCCGGCGGAGTCGCCCGAGGAGTCGCCGCCGGATTCGCCGGCCCCTGACGCGCCGCCCGAGCCGCCGCCGCGGCACTAACGAGCTCGCACGCGCTGCGCGGCTCACCTCGAGAGCGTGCGCAGGAAGGCGACGAGATCGGCCGCCTGCTCATCGCGCAGGTTCAGGCGGCGCAGGATGCGTTCGCCGTCGGCGTGCAGGCGCTCCTCGTCGAGGCGGTCGTAGTGGCGTACCACCGCCTCGAGCGTGGCGAGGCTGCCGTTGTGCATGTAGGGCGCCGTGCGCGTCAGCTGGCGCAGGCCGGGTACGCGGAATTCACCGAAGTGGCGTGGCTCGATCTTGAGGTGGCGAGTGAGCAGCGCGCGCGGGTCGGCCCGCTCGCCCGCGTCGTTGAACTCGCCGAGGCGGTTCATGCGGCTCGTCAGCAGTTTCGCCAAGCCACCGTGGCGCCCGGCATCGGCACCCCGGGCGACGAAGAAGGGCACGCCGGTGTCGGCGAACTCGTCGTTCGTGAACGCCGGTCCGGCGTGGCAGACGCTGCAGCGCGCCTCGCCGATAAACAGACGCAATCCGCGCTGCGCCGCAAGGGGGTAGCGCGCGGCACCGGCCCGGTCGCCGCGAACGAGCGCATCGCGGAAGCGGTCGAAGGCCGTGCGCGGCGAGCGCAGCGTCGCCTGATAGGCAGCCAGCGCCTTGGCCATCTGCACGACGAGTTCGAGGTCGTCGGCCGGCAGGTCTGCCTCGAAGGCGGCGCGGTGACGGGCACGCCATGCCGCGTCGCGGCGCACGCGCTTCGCCACTTCGTCCACGCGAGCGGCCATCTCGCGCACATCGACCAGCGGCGCCAGGCTCGCGGCCCAGAGTGAGTCGTGCGCACCGTCCCAACCGAACCAGCGCCGGTCGGCCACGTCGAGCAGCGTCGGCGTGTTGCGCACGCCGGCGCCGCGCCCCTTGGCCACGGCGCGGCCGTCCTGGAAAGCGCGCCGCGGGTCGTGGCAGCTCGCGCATGACAGGCGGCCGTCGGCCGACAGGGTTGAGTCGCCGAAGAGCCGCCGGCCATATGCGACGACGGCCGGCCGCGACATCCATTGGTTGGAAGCATCGCGTGTTGCCGGCGGCGGCCACGGACCGAGCGACACGATGGCCGCCTGCTCGGCCACGGTGAAGTCGAGCAGACCCTCCGACTGCGGCACTCCGGTGCCGGCGCCGGCCCGCGCGCCGAAACAGACCAGGGCCGCCAGCAGCGCGGCGGCGGCAACCCGGCTCAGCACCCTCAGGGCAGGTGCACCGACTGCCGCAGCCACGTCCGCTCGCCGCCGCTCTCGACCTCGATCGCCAGTTCCCAGCGTCCGGCCATGTGCCAGAGCAGACCCTCGGCGCGCCAGCGTCCGTCGCCGAGCGGCCGCACGCTCGGCCGGTAATTCATGCCGTGGTGATGCTCGGGCATCGTCGCATCCACGCGCAGCAGGCGTGCCGCCGGCGGGCAGAGCTGCAACGTGAGCGCAAAGGGCCGGCCGACGGCCAGCGCTTCGGGTTCGGCCCGCCACGAGACCTGGAGGGTGCCTTGCGTGATCTGGCGCTCGCCGGCCTTCTCGGCCGCCAATGGGCAGGAGGCGGCCGCAGGCAGCGCGAAGCCGGCCAGCAAGGTGATCGCCAGGGTTGCCGAGGTCCTCATGACGCTGCAGCAGCACCTGCGGTGCTCCGCCTCATGTCCGGCCTCATCGACTCATCGCTGGGCCGCGCCCCAGGCCTGGCTGAACAGGCGCTCGCCGTTGCGCCAGGCGATCGCTTCGGCGACCTCGGGCGGCAGGTCGGCCAGCCACATGCGCGACCAGCGCGCGTGCTCGACCACATAGAACCAGCGCTCGGGCGTGAAGGTGTCGGTGCCGACCATGAATCGATCCGGGAACTCCAGGAAGGCTTCGCGCCAAGCCGGTTCGACCTTGCCGCGCTGGCCGTCGACGAGCGCGTGGTCGCTACGGAACGCGAGGTCGCACCAGAGGTTGCGGTGCCGGCGCAGCATGGCACGGACGTTGGCGGGCGCATCGAAGCCCGAATGCGCCCACAGGATGCGCGCACTGGGGTCCTGCCTGAACTGGCGCTCCACCGCATCGGCGTCGGAATGCGAGTGCAGCGCGAGGCGCCGCTCGCGCGCCAGTTGCACCACGCGCCGCACGACGGGAAGGTCGGCATCCTCGCCGCTGACGTGGTACTCGCCGATGGCCACGTAGCGGTGGCGCGCCAGGCGCGCCTCGAGGTGGGCGATCACGCTTTCGTCGCGCAGCCAGCTGCCGATCTCGCCGCGTGTGCGGTAAGGGCGCAGCACGGGCAGCACGAGATCCGGCGCCTCGGCGTGCAGCTTCTGCGTGCCTTCGTCGCTGCTCGAGGAGACCATCGCGCGCCGCAGCCCCGCCTGGCGCATCAGCGCTACCGCGTCCTTGGGCGGCACGCGCTCCCATGCATCGTGGCTGTAGTGCAGGTGGGCGTCGAAGATGGGCATCGCCGGCGTGGGTGCGCCTTGTGCGGCAGCGGGCAGGGACACGGCCGCCGCCATGCCGCCGGCCAGGCGCGCGGCCCCGAACAGCCAGCGGCGGCGCGCTGCCGAGCACGCGGGTTCCGCCTGCCCCCCGGTTGCGTCTTGCTGCTTGGGATGGGCCATTGCATCTCCTCGAAACGCCGCGCATGCTACCTGTCGCATCCCGTCCCGGCCGCCAGCGAGGAAAGCCCGTGCCGCTCTTTCGCCAGCTCTTCGACCCCGCCTCATCGACCTACACCTACCTGCTGGCCGATGCCGGCGAGGCCCTGCTGATCGACCCCGTCTTCGAGCAGGCGCAGCGCGACGCGGCGCTGCTGCGCGAACTCGGGCTGCGGTTGGTGGCCACGGTCGAGACGCACGTGCATGCCGACCATGTCACCGCCGCCTGGCTGCACAAGAGCCGCAGCGGCAGCCGCATCGTGCTCGCTGCGGCGACCGGGGCCGAAGGCGCCGACCGCTTGCTGGCGCACGGCGACCGCGTGTCTTTCGGATCCCGTTTCATCGAGGCCCGCGCCACGCCGGGCCACACCAACGGCTGCATGAGCTACGTGCTCGACGACCACAACCGCGCCTTCACCGGCGATGCGCTGCTCATCCGCGGCTGCGGCCGCACGGACTTCCAGCAAGGCAGCGCCGAACGCCTGTACCGGTCGGTGCACGAACAGCTCTTCAAGCTGCCCGACCCCTGCCTGCTCTACCCCGGGCACGACTACCGCGGCCTCACCGTGAGCAGCGTGGCCGAGGAGCGGCGCTTCAACCCGCGCCTGGGTGGTGACTCCAGCGTCGCCGACTTCGCCGGCTACATGCGCCACCTCGGGCTTGCGCACCCGAAGCTGATCGAGCTCGCGGTGCCGGCCAACCTGCGTTGCGGCCGGCCCGAGGGAGAAGTGCCCCCGGCGACCGAGCCGACTTGGGCACCGGTGACACTGACCTTCGCCGGCATCTGGGAGATCGCGCCGGCAGCGCTCGAGGAGTGCGCCGCCGACGTGCAGATCATCGACGTGCGCGAGCCGCACGAGTTCGATGCCGAGCTCGGCCACATCGCGGGCGCCAGGCTGATCCCGCTCGGTCGCCTGCACGAGCGCTGCGCCGCCGAGCTCGACGCCGCGCGCCCCGTGGTGCTCGTGTGCCGCTCGGGCACGCGCTCCGCTCAGGCCACCGTGCTGCTGGCTCGCAACGGCTTCGCGAGGGCGGCCAACCTCGCCGGCGGCATGCTGCGCTGGCGCGCCGAGGGCCGCGCCGCGGTGAGTGCGCAGGCTTGAGCGGCGAGGCGACAGGGCCAACCGAGGGTTTCCACCGATCCCCGCGTGGCTTGGCCTTCCCCTTGAACGCGAGGAACCGATCCCTATAATCATCTTGCTAGCACTCAGCGAGTGCGAGTGCTAATCGGCCGTCAACCGCCAGTGTGCGGCATCGGCCGAGCAGATGTCAGCGAGGGCCTACTTGCTGGCCTACCGCGAAAGCTGGCCGCCCGGCCAGGAGATCGACACTCTTTGAAGGAGATGGAATGAAGCTTCGTCCTTTGCACGATCGCGTGATCGTCAAGCGCCTCGAACAGGAAACCAAGACCGCTTCGGGCATCGTGATCCCGGACAACGCCGCCGAGAAGCCCGACCAGGGCGAGATCTTGGCCGTCGGCCCCGGCAAACGCAACGACAAGGGCGACTTCGTCGTCCTGAACGTCAAGGTCGGCGACCGCGTGCTGTTCGGCAAGTACAGCGGCCAGACCGTCAAGGTCGACGGCGACGAACTGCTCGTGATGCGCGAAGAGGACCTCTTCGCCGTCGTCGAGAAGAAGTAATCGCCCGCACAACTCGAATTCGGAGAAATACACATGGCAGCTAAAGACGTCGTCTTCGGTTCCGACGCCCGTCACCGCATGGTCGAGGGCGTGAACATCCTCGCCAACGCCGTCAAGGTCACGCTCGGCCCCAAGGGCCGCAACGTGGTGCTCGAGCGCAGCTTCGGCGCCCCCACCGTCACCAAGGACGGTGTGTCGGTGGCCAAGGAGATCGAGCTCAAGGACAAGCTCCAGAACATGGGCGCCCAGATGGTCAAGGAAGTCGCTTCCAAGACCAGCGATGCCGCCGGTGACGGCACCACCACCGCCACCGTGCTCGCGCAGAGCATCGTGCGCGAGGGCATGAAGTACGTGGCCGCGGGCATGAACCCGATGGACCTCAAGCGCGGCATCGACAAGGCCGTCACCGGCCTCGTCGACGAGCTGAAGAAGATCAGCAAGCCGACGACGACCAGCAAGGAGATCAGCCAGGTCGGCGCCATCTCCGCCAATGCCGACGACAGCATCGGCACCATCATCGCCAACGCGATGGACAAGGTCGGCAAGGAAGGCGTCATCACCGTCGAGGACGGCAAGAGCCTGAACAACGAGCTCGACATCGTCGAGGGCATGCAGTTCGACCGCGGCTACCTGAGCCCGTACTTCATCAACAACCCCGACAAGCAGGTCGCGGTGCTCGAGAACCCCTACGTTCTCCTGCACGACAAGAAGATCAGCAACATCCGCGAGCTGCTGCCGGCGCTGGAAGCGGTGGCCAAGAGCGGCCGCCCGCTGCTCATCGTCGCCGAAGAGGTCGAAGGTGAAGCGCTGGCCACGCTGGTGGTCAACACCATCCGCGGCATCCTGAAGGTCTGCGCCGTCAAGGCGCCGGGCTTCGGCGACCGCCGCAAGGCCATGCTCGAGGACATCGCCATCCTGACCGGCGGCAAGGTCATCGCCGACGAAGTCGGCCTGACGCTCGAGAAGGTGGGCCTCACCGACCTCGGCCAGGCCAAGCGCATCGAGATCGCCAAGGAGAACACCACCCTCATCGACGGCGCCGGCAAGGCCGCCGACATCGAGGCGCGCGTCAAGCAGATCCGCGTCCAGATCGAGGAAGCCACCAGCGACTACGACAAGGAAAAGCTGCAGGAGCGCGTGGCCAAGCTCGCCGGCGGCGTGGCGGTGATCAAGGTCGGTGCCGCCACCGAAGTCGAGATGAAGGAGAAGAAGGCGCGTGTCGAAGACGCCCTGCACGCCACGCGTGCGGCGGTGGAAGAAGGCATCGTCGCCGGTGGCGGCGTGGCGCTGCTGCGTGCGCGCCAGGCCATCGGCAAGCTCAAGGGCGACAACCACGATCAGGACGCCGGCATCAAGATCGTGCTGCGCGCCGTCGAGCAGCCGCTGCGCGAGATCGTCTTCAACGCCGGCGACGAGCCCAGCGTCGTGATCAACAAGGTCCTCGAGGGCAAGGGCAACTTCGGCTACAACGCCCAGACCGGCGCCTATGGCGACATGATCGAGATGGGCATCCTCGACCCGACCAAGGTCACGCGCACGGCGCTGCAGAACGCGGCGTCGGTCGCCAGCCTGATGCTCACCACCGAAGCCATGGTCGCCGAGGCGCCCAAGGACGAGACGCCCGCGATGCCGGGCGGCGGCGGCATGGGCGGCATGGGCGGCATGGGCATGGACATGTGAGTTCGGCCACGGACCGCCGAAGGCGGTCCCCTCGCGCGAAGCCGCCGAAGGCGGTCCCCTCGCGCGAAGCCGCCGAAGGCGGTCCCTTCGCGCGAAGCCGCCGAAGGCGGTCCTCTCGCCAACCAAAGGCCTGCGTGGGAACGCGGGCCTTTTTCATTGCTTCGGCGCCGCGGCGAGCGTCGGATAATCTGGTGCACCATGACTCGGCCTCCGCCCTCACCGGCGTTCATCCAGTATCTCGACGACGAGTTGCTGCGGGCGCCGCTGCTGTTCGACCAGGTGATCGAAGGGACGGTGGACCAGTTGCGGCGCGGCCTGGCCAAGCTCGGCGCCGCCGATCGCAGCGCCAGCTCCGACCTCATCCAGGGCCTGACGAACCACCGCGGCCGGCTGGCCGAGATCTACACGAAGACGCTGCGCCAGCAGGCGGCCGAAGACCGCGCGCGCACGACCACCGCGCCGGCCCTGCAGCCGCGCCCCGTGCGCGCGATGAACCTCGCCCTCGTCGAGGAAGACGAAGTCGCGATCGACGTCGAGCTCTCGCACACCGTCGAGTACGTCAAGACGCACGCCGAGCACGAGCTGCGCGAATTGCGCACCTACATCGCGGCGCTCGTCGGCGACCTCGACGTCTCGGCCGACCACAACCCCTTCCGGCCCGAAGTGCACGCCAAGGCGTTGTGGACGGCGGCGCAGGCCCTGCCGACCTCGCGCGGCTGGCAGATGCACTTCATGCGCCAGGCCACGCCGCCGCTCGCCGCGGTCCTGCGGCAGAGCTATGCCGCGGCTTCTTCGCGGCTCGAGTCGATGGGCGTGGAGCCGGCCAGCTACCGCACCGTGATCATGCCGAGCGGCTCGCGTCGCTCGGCGGGCGTCGAGACGACCTACACGCCCGACCTGTACCGCATGCGCGAGACGATGCCGGCGCCGCTCGACGACGGCGCGCCGCTTCGCTACGAAGGCCAGCAGGGCGGCGCGGCAGGCGCCAAGCGCGAGGTCTGGGCCGAGGTCGCCCGGCAGGCGCCGAACCGCCTCGACCGGCAGGCGATCGAGCTGGTGAGCCGCCTGTTCGAGGCCATCGTCACCGACGAACGCGTGCCGCACGACGTCATCCTGCTCATCTCGCGCCTGCACGGACCGGCCATGCGGCTGACGCTGCGCGACGCCGGCGTGCTCGACCAGCAGAGCCATCCGCTGTGGCGCTTCATCCATCTCGTCACCTACGAGGCGGAGATGGCGCCCGATGTCGCGGACCCCGAGCGCCGAAGGCTGTTGCGCCTCGCCCAGCAGCTCATCGACCAGATCGCTGCCGAGCCCGACCAGCGCCCGACGATCTACCGCCGCGCCGTGCAGGCGGTGGAGGACTTCCTGCGCCAGCGCCTGCAGCGCCGCCTCACCGCCGCGGCCACGCAGGTCGGTGCGCTGCAGAAGCTGGAGCACCAGGCCCTCGACGGCGGCGAAGGCGGCCCGGACACCATCGGCGGCATGGTCGACCTGCCGGTGATGGACACCGTGCCCGCCGACATCCTGGTCGAGGCGGCCGCCTCGGAGCCTGCGCCGAGCACCGGTGCCGCCGGTGTCTGGCTGGCCTCCCTCGAGGTCGGCACCTGGGTGCGGCTCTTCCTGAGCGGGCGCTGGATTCATGCGCAGCTCCTGTGGATCGGCGACCGCGGTGAGCTCTGGCTGTTCGGCGACGGCGGCTCCGACGCCACGTGGGCCGTTCGGCGTGGCGCGCTGCTGCGCCTGCACGGCGCCGCGCTGGCCAAGACGCTGACGATGCGTTCGCTGCTCGGCCGCGCCGCACTCAAGGTGCAGCAGCAGGTGGCCGTGCAGGGCCCGCGCTAGCCTGGCTGCGGCCGGCCAGCTCCGGCTCCGGCGGCTTCGCCGGCTTCCCCCCCGCCTCTTCGCCCTTCGAGCCCCGGGTCCGCCCTCAGGTCGGGTGGCCGACGCCCGTGCGTGCGCGCAGCGCCTTGATGCCTTGCTCGATGCGCTCGGCGACTTCGCGCTCGCGCTGCAGCGCGCGCAACGTGTTCTGTGCCTCCTGCACCGTGAAGTCCAGGCGCGCGAGCTTGTCGCCGACATGTTCGATCACGACGCGCTGCTCGTTGAGCATCTCCAGCTTCAGCTGGATGTCACCCAGCAGGTGCGTGATGTTGTCGACGCTGGCCTGCGCTTCTTCGACCATCTTGCGGCGCGCTTCGATGAGGCCGATCTTGCCGTCGGTGTCCTCGACGCGCTCGATGAGGCCCTCGACCTTCGTTCGCAGCGTGGCCAGCTCGCCCTGCCGCTCGGACACGAACTCCAGGTCGGCGCGGCTGCGGCTGCCGATCTCGCGCAGGCTGTCAACTTCGGCCTTCACCGCCAGCAGCAGCGCCTCGCGCTCGGCGAGCGATTCGATCTGTCGCTGCACGGCCTCGGTGCCGCGGTCGAGCTCGCCCAGCCGGCCTTCGAACGCCGCCAGCGCCTGCTGCGAACCGGCGAGCGTCTGCGCCAGGGTGGCGACCTGCGAGGTCATCGGCAGCAGCCGCTCCTGCAACGCGGCCACCTCTTCGAGCCTCGGCTGCGCCTCGACGAGCTGCGCGAGCAGCGTGTCGCAGAGCACCTTCAGGCTCTCGACCTCGCTGCGCCGGTGCAGCTGGGCACTCAGCCGCCGTTCCACGTCGGCGATCACCGACTGCACGTTGCCCACCCGCTGCTCGAGCTTGTCGATGAAGTCCAGCCGCGCTTCGACGCGCCCCACCTGCGCCTCCAGCTCGCCCTCCAGTTCGTTCAGGTGCCGCGCCGAGACGCTGCCTTCGTCGACCAGCGTCATCTTGCCCAGCACCGCGTCCTGGCGCGCCTCGAGCTCGCCCTGCCGGCGCGCGATCTCCTCGGCCTGCGCCATCAGCGCATGAAAGACGTTGCCGAGCGCCTCGGCCTTCGGCGCCGCGGCGGCCGCCGGCGCGTCGCTTGCCGCGTCGGTCTCGGGGGCATGCGAGAGAGGCGCCAGGCCGCCGGCCGCGCGCGCCTTCGGGCGCGTCTCGGGCGACCCGCCCACCGCCCTCTGCCCCAGCGGCGCCACGCGCGCCACGGGCGCGGCCGGCTCACCCGGCAGGGCAGTCCCGGGGATCTCGAGCAGGCACGCCGGTACGGTACGGCCGCCAGGCAGCGTGACCTGTTTCGAACGAAGCGCAAAGCCCGACTCGATCAGCGAGACCGCGAGCTGCGGCGAAACCAGCACCTCGCCATCGTCTGCACCGGCGGCGAGCTCGTTGGCCTGCACGATGCTGCGCGTGCTGATGTCCAGGCCCGACTCGCCCGCCCCGCCCGCGCCGCCCGCACCGCTCGCGGCACCGGCGCCGCGCGCCTCCTTCGTGCCGAGTGCGAAGCCGAAGCGCAGGCGCACGGGCGCGGCAACGCGCACCGCCTCGCAGGCCAGCGACACGAGCTTTGCGTCCGAGGCGCCGAAGCGCACGAAGGTGGCGCCCTGCGCGCTCTTGACCAGCACTGCCGCGCGCTCGCGGCGCACCTGCGCCACGAAGGCATCGATCAGCTCGGGGGCCGGCTTGTCCGAGAGGACGCAACCGACGATTTGGAAGGGGGCTTCCATGACCATGGCGCTCGCCAACGCAGAGCGTACGACAGGTTGGGCCGGCAGGGCGGCCAGGCCTCGCGATCACCGAAGGCGGGCTCGCTCGCGCATCCTCTGGCTGCACCCTCCGGCATTCGCCCTGGGGCGGCCCGGCGGGCTCACTGGAGGACCTTCGTGCTTCGCACTCCGGCACTCGCCCTTCGGGCGGCTGGGCGGGCTCATGCCGCGCGCGATTCTGCGTCGGCGGGCGGTCACGATCTGTCACGCGTCCGTGGTGGCGCGATGGCGCGATGGTCAGTAGTTCACACATGGGCGCGACTGCTCGCGGGACGCGCCGCAAACACGCGAACAAGGTGATTGGCGAGGCGGCGGGCCGCAGTACAACAGCCGGCGATCTGCGCGACACGCCGTCGATCTCCGCCCGATTCCCGCAGCGGCCTCGTTGCCAGGCAGGCGCTCCGCCCGCGTTTCGCGCACCTTTCGCACTCGTTTTCGCACACGCGCCACTGACTCGGCCTATTCGATTGGGAGCCTCACGATGCTGGACACCATCTTCCGCAACGGCGGTGAACGCAAGCAGGCCCACGACGAGATGCGTGCGCTGCTGACGCAGGCGCGCAGCGAGCGCGCAACGCTGCGCGCCATGCTCGACCAGGCCGGCAGCGCCACGGAGAAACTGGCCAAGACGAGCAAGGCCATCGACGAGCTGAGCACCAAGGCCGAAGGTGCCATGCAGAAGGTTGAGAAGCTGGCCGGCCTCGCCAACGCCTACGATGAACGCGCGCGAAACTTCGGGCAGCTCGAGGCGCGCATCGGCGAGATGCTCGAACAGGTCGCCGAAGCCAAGCGGGCGTCGCAGGCGTTCAGCGCGCCCGACGGCAACCTGCAGCAGCATCGGCAGACGGTGGAAGAGCTCACTGCGCAGGCGCGCGAGGCGCAATCGACCCTCGGCGCGCTGCGCCGCGAGAGCGAGCAGCTCGATCAGCTGCGTGCGCAGCTGCGGCAGACCAGCACCGAGGTCGCGCAGTCGGTGAGCGGCGCCACGGCGCTGAAGGGCGAGCTCGATGCACTGAGCGGTTCCGAGGCGGAGCTGCGGCTCGAGATGCAGGGCCTGCGCGAGATCGCGCGCGACGCGCAAGGCGATTCGCTGTCGGCCAAGGCCGCCGTGCAGGACGTCGAGTCCCGCCTCGCCTCGTTCGCGCAGCTGCAGGAGCTCAGCAAGGACACCGACAAGCGGCTCGCGTCGCTCAACGCCCTTGCCGAACACGTCTCGCACAAGGCGAAGGCGCTGGAGACGCAGAAGCACACCGTCGAGCGCGCCGTCATCGAGGCCACCCGCCTGAACGAGATGGTGTGGACCATGGACGCGCAGATCGCCAAGCTCAACGACGGCCGCGACCAGATGCAGCGCACCGAGGAGGCCGTGGCGCGCATGGAGCAGCTGGCGCAGTCGAGCGCACAGGAGGTGGCGGCGGCCACCGCCTCGCGCGAGGACTTCCTGCGCGAGTCGACGAGGCTCGAGGGGCAGGGGCGCGCGCTCGCCGACTACCTGCGCGCCACGATCGACCGGCTCTCGGTCGACAAGAAGGAGTTCGACGCCTTCGACCAGCGCCTGAAGTCGCTGTCGGCGGCCATGGGCGAGACCGAAGGCCGCGTGCAGGAGGTCCTGTCCAGGGATGGCACCCTCGCCGCCATGCAGCAGCGCGCCGATGCCCTCGGCAAGGCCTTCGCGACGTTGCGCGCGGAAACCGAGGAGCTGGCGCGCAAGCAGACCGGCCTCGATGCGCTCGCCGAGCAGCTGACCGAGGTCGACGCGCTCGGCAAGCGCACCGCGGCCCAGCACGAGAGCCTGATGCAGTCGCAGCAGGACCTGGAGGCGGCGCGCCGCGAGCTGGCCGAGTTCCACAAGGCGCATGCCGAGGCCGTGCAGCTGCGCGACAAGCTGGCCATCGACCGCACGGCGCTGGAGTCGTTCGCCGAGCGCACCGCCACCATGCTCAGCCGCACGCCCGACCTCGAGGCGCGGCTCGATACCTTACTCGGCAAGATGACGCTCGTCGAGGAAGGCAACCAGGCCGCGGCTCGCCTGGCCGAGGTGGCCGGCGGGCTGGATGCGCAGCTGACACGCGTCAGCGCGCGCCTGCAGTTCGTCGAGAAGCTCGACGAACGTGTCAACGGCCTGCATGTCGTGACCTCCGAGGTCGAGCGCAAGCTCGCCGACCAGCTCGCCCGCCGCGCCGAGATCGAGGGCATGAGGAGTCTCTGCGACACCCTCGCCACGCAAGTCGCCGATGCGCAGCAGAAGCTCGACGGTGTCTCCGCCTTGCAGGGCCGCCTGCTGCCTGTCACCGCGCAGGTGGCAGGGCTCATGCAGACGCTCGAGAAGTCGCAGCAGCTGGTCGAAGCCGTGAAGAAGGACGAGGCGGCCGTGCAGGAGCAGCAGATGCGCTTCGCCGAGCTCGTCGAGCAAGGCCGCAAGCAGGCCGCCGAGACGACCGAGCGGCTCAAGCAGGTGCAGGCCGTGAGCGAGGAACTCGGCCGGGCCGCCGTCGTGAAGGAAGAGGTGCTCGCCGAGCTGGCCCGGGTGCAGGCGCGGCAGCGCGACGCCGTGGCGCAGATCGACGTCGCCGACGACCAGCTCAAGCGCGCCGAGGCCATGACCAGGCAGCTCGAGCAACGCCGGGCGCAGCTGCTGCAGACCGAGAAGATCATCGCCGCCTTCGAGGCCCGGCTGGCCGAGCTGGACCGCGGCGCCGAGGTCGTCGACCAGAAGATCAAGTCGCTCGCCGACCGCGAGGCGCTGGTGCAGGCGGTCAAGGGCGAGGTGGACAACATCCGCCAGATCAGCAGCAAGAGCCGCTCGGACCTGCAGTTCGTGACCGAGCATCGCGGCGAGGTCGTCGACCTGCGCGCCAAGGTCGAGGACCTGCTCGGCCGCGTCGCCGACACCGACGGCAAGATCGCGATGATCGAGTCGCGCCGCAAGATGGTCGAGGAGGTGCAGGCGCGCGCCGGCACGATCACCAACATGCTCGGCGACATCCACGTCAACCTGGAGATGCTGAGCGAGCAGCGCGCCGTCATCGACCATGTCGGCGAGAAGCTCGCGCGCCTGGACTTCACGGTGCAGGAGGCGCAGAACACGCTGCATGCCCTGCAGCGCGAGCGCGAGGTGGCCGAGCGCATCGAGCAGGGCATCAAGGCCCTGCGCGCGCGCAGCGGCGCCGGACAGCCGACCTAGCTTAGCTAAGCTAGTCGGTCGCTGGAGCGTCGTGGCCGGGCACGTCAGGCCGGCCCTGTTGCGGGCCGGGCGAGCAACCGGCGGATGGTGGCCGCCACGCGCGCCGGCTGCTCGTGCACTATCCAGTGGCTCGCCTCGGGCACGCGCTCCACGGTGAGCGCCGGCACCCAGCGCTCCAGCCCTTCGAGCAGCCCGGGCAGCAGGGCGTGGTCCTGTTCGCCCCACAGCACATGCGTGGGCACGCGCACGGTGACCGCCGCGTCGTCGAGCACCAGTTCGTGCAGCCGGTCGTCGGGGCCTTGCGCCGGCCGCAGCGGCGAAGCGCGGTAGTAGTTGAGCGGCCCGTTCAGGCCGCCGCGCCACACGGCGCGGTAACGGTCCTTCATCGCCGCGCTCAGCCATCGGGGCTCGGCGCGCGCACCGAACAAGCGCCACAAGCGCCGGAAGTCGTCCTCGGCGAGCAGCGCCTCCGCGTCCGGTCGGCACAGGAACGTCATGTAGGCGCTCGCGCGCTGCTGCGCCTCGCTGGCCTTGAGTTCGCGCAGGAAGGTCGCGGGGTGCGGCGAGTTCACGATCAGCAGTTGGCGCAGCAAGTGCGGCCGCTGCGCGGCCAGCGCCCAGGCCACCGCGCCGCCCCAGTCGTGCGCGACGAGCAGGTCCAGCGGTGCGCCGCAGCGCTCGATGAGCGCGGCCAGGTCGGCCACGAGGTGCTTCGCCCGATAGGCCGCCGGCTCGGCCGGTGCCGACGAGCCCGCATAGCCGCGCATCTGCGGGGCGATGCCCGCCACCTCGGGCGCGAGCGCCTCCAGCACTTCGTCCCACACGAAGGCTGCCTCCGGGAAGCCGTGCACGAGCAGCACGCGCGCGGCCGGCGCGGCAAAGGCGGGCGGCGCCTGATTTCCGCGGCAGGCCAGGGTCACGCCATGCGGCAGCGCGATCTCGAACTCGCCGATCACGCCGCCGCCTCGGGCGGGGCGCCGCCGGTCTCGCGCCACTCGTGCAGTGCCTCGGCAACGTCGTCCAGGCCCTGGCGCGAGAGGGCCGAGAAGAGGCTCACACCGATCTCGGCGTCTTCGTCGGCGTAGGCGGCCAGCACCTGCTCGCAGTGCTCGAGCGCATGCTGGCTGTCGCGCCGGTTGAGCTTGTCGGCCTTCGTCAGCAGCACCAGCAGCCGCACTGCACCGCCGGCCAGGCGGGGCGCGATCAGCTCGAGCAGACGCCGGTCGAGCTCCGTGAGCCCGAGCCGCGCATCGGCCAGCAGCACGACGCCGGCGAGCGACGGACGCTCGCGCAGGTAGTCGGCCATCACGCGCTGCCAGCGCAGCTTGGCACTGCGTTCCACGGCGGCGTAGCCGTAGCCCGGCAGGTCGGCCAGCAACGCATCGGCGCCGTCCTTGGGACCAACCTCGAACAGGTTGATGTGCTGCGTGCGCCCGGGCGTGCGCGACGAGAAGGCGAGCCGCTTGTGCTGCGCCAGCGTGTTGATGGCGGTGGACTTGCCGGCATTGCTGCGTCCGACGAAGGCGATCTCGGGCCGGCCGGGCGCCGGCAGCTGGTCGAGGCGGCTGGCCGTGGTGAGGAAGCGCGCGCTGTGCAGCCAGGCGAGCGCCGCATGCCCCGCGTCCTTGCCGGCCTCGTCGGGTTTCTCGCTCCCCTTGGCCTCGCTGCGGACCTGCGGGCCTTCTTCGGCCTTCATGGCCTTCTCGGGTTTCGCGGCCTTGTCGGCCTTCTCGGCCCTGGCCCGTGCGCCACGGGCAGGTTCTGGGGGTGTCATGGCGCATTGTAAAATCCGTCATTGGATTCGCTGCCGCACTTCGCTCGCGCCTGCCGGGGCTCCGCTCCATCGTGTCGGTGGAGCCGACAAGACGAACGAACCCGCCCAACCTCCCAGAAGATCGCAGAAGGCCTCCTCGCATGAAGCCCCTCCCGTCCCGCGCCGGCTCCTTCGCACCCTCCTACTTGTCTTCCTTTGCACGCACCTGCGCGCATGGGACCGTGGCCGCTGTCGCCTGCGTGGCGGCCTTGTCCGGCATGCCGGCGCACGCGGCCGAGGCGGCCAAGCCCGCATTCAAGCCCGACATGGCGCGCGCCCAGAAGCTCGCCGAGCCCTGTGCCGCCTGCCACACCGCCGACGGCTCGCGCGGTGCACCGGCCAACCCCATCCTGCAGGGGCAGCATGCCGACTACCTGTTCAAGCAGCTGAGCGAGTTCAAGGCCGGCAAGCGCAAGAACCCGATCATGCAGGGCATGGTCGCCGCGCTCAGCGAAGAGGACATGAAGCAGGTCGCCGCCTTCTACGCGAGCAAGAGCGCCAAGCCCGGCTTCGCGAAGGACAAGACGCTGGTGGCCCTCGGCGAGCGCCTGTACCGCGGCGGCAGCCTGGCGGCCAAGGTGCCCGCCTGCGCCGGCTGCCACAGCCCCACCGGCGGCGGCATTCCGTCGCAATACCCGCGTCTGGCCGGCCAGCATGCCGACTACACCGAGGCGCAGCTCACCGCCTTCCGCGGCGGCGCGCGCGCCAACAGCCCGCAGATGAGCGCCATCGCGGCCAAGATGAGCGAACGCGAGATCAAGGCGGTCTCCGACTACATCTCCGGCTTGCGCTGAGCGGTCGAGGCCGGTGAAGGCTTCAAGGCCGGATTGAGGCCGGCGCTGCCGGCACCCGGGTCTCCCGGTTCGCTGTAAGGTCGCGCCGACGCGCCGCGACCCATCGGCTACGGAGAACCCCATGCACTACCTGCGCGACCGCGGCACCATCCACCCGCTGGGCTCGGAAATCACGCCACGCGCGGTCTACCTCGACCGCCGCCGCTGGCTGGCGCTGGCGGGGGCTGCGATGTGGCCGGCTCTCTCGCCGGCCCAGACGGCCCGCCCCGGCAAGCTCGCCGCGCTGCCCGGCAGCCGGAGCACCGTGCCGGGGGCGCTGGTGATGGACAAGACGACGCCTTACGGCGACGCCAGCACCTACAACAACTTCTACGAGTTCGGCACCGACAAGGCCGACCCTGCCCGCCACGCGCACACGCTGAAGCCACGCCCCTGGACGGTGGCGGTGGAGGGCGAGGTCAAGAAGCCCGGCAACTACGACATCGAGGCGCTGCTCAAGCTGGCCCCGCAGGAGGAGCGCATCTACCGCCTGCGCTGCGTCGAGGGCTGGTCGATGGTCATCCCCTGGGTCGGTTATTCGCTGGCGGAGCTGATCCGGCGCGTCGAGCCCACCGGCAACGCGAAGTTCGTGCAGTTCGTGACGCTCGCCGACAGGAAGCAGATGCCCGGCCTCGCGAGCTCGGTGCTCGACTGGCCCTATGTCGAAGGCCTGCGCATGGACGAGGCGTTGCACCCGCTGACACTGCTCGCCTTCGGCATGTACGGCGAGGTGCTGCCCAACCAGAACGGCGCGCCGGTGCGCGTCGTCGTGCCCTGGAAGTACGGCTTCAAGAGCGGCAAGAGCCTGGTCAAGATCCGCTTCGTCGCGAAGCAGCCGCCGACCAGCTGGGAGCTCGCCGCGCCCAGCGAATACGGCTTCTACAGCAACGTCAACCCGCAGGTCGACCATCCGCGCTGGAGCCAGGCCACCGAGCGGCGCATCGGCGAGGACGGCCTGTTCGCGAAGAAGCGCGCGACGCTGATGTTCAACGGCTACGAGCCGCAGGTCGGCCAGATGTATGCCGGCATGGACCTGCGCAAGCAGTTCTGAGCCGGCCTCGGGCATGGAGACGATGGCACCGCTCGCGTTGAATGCGCCGGACGCATCGGCGGTGAATGCACCGGACGCATCGGCGGCGAAGGCCGGCCGCAGCGGGCAGGCGCCGCGGGCCTCCGCGCCGATGAAACGCATCTCGGCGGTGCTGCTGCACCCGCTGTCCAAGCCGATGCTGTTCGTGTTGTCGCTGGCGCCGTTCGCCTCGCTGCTTTGGGGCGCGATCGCTGATTCTCTGGGCCCAAACCCGGCCGAGGCATTGATCCGCGGCACCGGTGACTGGACGCTGCGCTTCCTGTGCCTCACGCTCACCGTGACGCCGCTGCGCCAGCTCACCGGCTGGCACGCGCTGGCAAGGTGGCGCCGCATGCTGGGGCTGTTCACCTTCTTCTACGCGTGCTGGCACTTCCTCGCCTTTGCGTGGCTGGACATGGGCTTCGACCTCGCCGCGATCCTGAAGGACATCGGCAAGCGCCCGTTCATCCTGGTGGGGACGCTGGCGCTGCTGTTGATGACGTCGCTTGCGGCCACCTCGTTCAACCGCGCCGTCAAGGCGCTGGGGGCGGCGCGCTGGCAGGCGCTGCATCGCCTGGTCTACGCGATCGTGCTGCTCGGCCTGCTGCACTTCTTCTGGATGCGCGCCGGCAAGAACGACTTCGGCGAGGTCGCCGTCTACGCGGTCATCGTCGCGCTGCTGCTCGGCTGGCGCATATGGCGGGCGGGGCACGAGCGGCGTGAACGGCGCGCGCGCCGCGCTGCCACGCTCACTTCATGAGGCTGGGCAGCCACAGCGAAAGCGGCTGCACCTCGAGCACCACGAACAGGGCCAGACAGAGCGCGGCGACGAAGAGCCACACGCCGCGGAAGATCTCGCGCAGCGGCACCCCGCGCAGCAACGCATTCAGCACGAAGAGGTTCATGCCCACCGGCGGGCTGATGAGGCCGATCTGCACCACGAGCACGATGAGCACGCCGAACCACACCGGATCGAAGCCGAGGCCGGTGACGATCGGGAAGAAGACGGGGATCGTCAGCAGCACCATCGACAGCTCTTCCATGATGGTGCCCAGGATGACGTAGATGACCATCATCGCCCCCACCACCATCAGCGGCGACAGGCCGAGGTGCAGGATCCAATCCTTCAGGTCGCCGGGCATCGACGTGAAGTTGACGAAGCTCGAGAACAGCGTCGCCGCGATGAGGATGGTGAACAGCATCCCCGTCGTGCGCGCGCTCTCGACCAGCACTTCGTAGAGCACCTTCCAGCCCAGCGCCCGGCGCGCCAGCGCGAAGAAGAAGGCGCCCGAGGCGCCGATGCCGGCGCCCTCGGTGGCCGTGAAGACGCCGCCGTAGATGCCACCCAGCACCACCACGACGAGCAGCACGACGCCCCAGATGTCGCGCAGCGCGTTCAGGCGGTCGCCCCAGGACGCCCGCTCGCCGGCGGGCCCGGCGTCCGGGTCGCGCCAGGTGATCCAGGCTACGCCGGCCATCAGGAAGCCGGCGCACATCAGCCCGGGGATCACGCCGGCGGCGAACAGCTTGCCGATGTTCGTCTCGGTGACGATGCCGTAGATGATGAGGATGGTCGACGGCGGGATCATGATCCCGAGCGTGCCGCCGGCGGCGATGACGCCGGTGCTCAGGTAGTCGGCATAGCCCAGCCGCTTCATCTGCGGATAGGCCACCTTGCTCATCGTCGCCGCAGTGGCGATGCTGCTGCCGCAGATGGCGCCGAAGCCGGCGCAGGCGATGACCGTCGCATGCGCCAGGCCGCCGCGCACGTGGCCGATGAAGGCATAGGCGGCGCGGAAGAGCTCCTGCGCCAGGCCGGCGCGGGCGACGAAGTTGCCCATCAGTATGAACAGCGGCACGACCGACAGGGTGTAGGCGAAGCCGGTGTCGTAGACCACCTGCGCCGCGTTGGCCATGGTCGGCGGCCAGCCGCGCAGCAGCCCGAGGCCGACGAAGCCCACCGCGCCCATCGCGAAGGCGAGCGGCACCCGCAGCAGCGCCAGCGCGAAGACGGCGGCAAAGCCGATCAGCGCTTCGCTCAAGGCGGCGCCGCCCCGTCGTCGACGCCGACATGGTGATGCGCCACCGGCCGCCACACCAGCAGCAGGTGCGCGAACGCAGCCAGGCCGATGAGCAGGCTCATCAGGTGCACGAAGAGGCCGAGCGGCAGGCGCAACTGCGCCGTCACGTCGCTGTACTCCGTCATCTGCAGGCCCTTTTGCCACATCAGCCAGGCCAGCGCCGCCAGGGCCACCGCGCACAGCAGCTCGACCACCGCCTGCTGGGCGCGCTTGAGCCCGCGCGGCAGCCAGGCATCGAAGGAGTCGAACACCACATGCTCGCCGGCCAGCGCCACCAGCGGCAGGCTGGTGAAGATCACCACCACCATCAGCAGCTCGGTCAGCTCGAGCGAGCCGGGCACCGAGGTGGACAGCGCCTTGCGTCCGCTCACGTCCACGAGCGTGAGCATCATGATGGCGAACAGCGCCAGGGCGGCCAGCAGGCCGCACAAGGTGCGCAGTGCCCGCCTCACGGCGCGGGCCGGGTCGCCGGCGTGCCCGTCACTTTGCCGTCACTGCTGCAGCTTCTTGATCTCGGCGCGGTAGTCGTTGAGCAGCTTGCGCGCATTCGGCAGGCCCTTCGCTTCGGCGGCCTTGGCCCAGGCGTCGATCACCGGCGCCGTCTTCTCGCCGACCGCCTTGACGAACACGGCGTCGGCCTGCGTGAACTGCACGCCGGCCGCCTGCATGAAGGCGAGGCCGCGACGGTCGACGTTGTCCCAGCCGCGGCCGATCAGGCGCGCCGCGTACTCGCCCGACATCTCGTCGACCGCCTTCTTCACGTCGGCCGGCAGGCCGTCGTACTTGGCCTGGTTCATGACGAGGGCGAAGCTGGTGTTGTAGAGGCCGCCCGGGAAGCGCGTGGCGTACTTGATCACCTTGTCGATCTTGAACCCCTCCACGCTCTCGGCCGGGAACAGCGTGCCGTCCATGACGCCGGTGGACAGCAGCTCGTAGCTCTCGGGCGCGGGCTTGAGCGTGACGTTCATGCCCATCGCCCTGGTGATGTCGTTGATCATGCCGCCGCCGATGCGCCACTTGAGGCCGGCGAGGTCGTCGATCTTCTTGATCGGCCGCTTGGTGTTGAGCACGATGCCCGGGCCGTGCGTGAAGACGGTGATGACCTTCACGCCCTTGTGTTCCTCGGCGAACTGCGGGTGCTTCTGGTACATGCGCTGGAAGGCGACCGAGGTGGCCTCGGACGAGTCGCCGAGGAAGGGCACCTCGACCATCTGCGTGAACGTGAAGCGGCCAGGCGTATAGCCGTGCACGACGAACGACAGGTCGGCCAGCCCGTTGCGCACGGCGTCGAAGGTGGCCGGCGGCGCCGCCACCGCGCGCGGCAGCGCGTTGCACTTGACCTTGCCCTGCGTGCGCTTCGAAAGCTCCTCGCACCAGGCCTTCTGCGTCTCGGTCAGCGTGTGCGCGGGCGGCACCCAGGAAGACAGCGTCAGCGTCGTCTGCGCCACGGCGGCCGCGGGGAGCAGCGAGATCAGCGAACCGGCGACGACGGCGGCCGCAACGGCGGAAAGGCGGGAATTCGAGGCCATCGCAAGGCTCCTTCTGGATGAGAGGCAGCAGGAAGATCGGCGTGCCGTGGACGCTCGGCAGAAGGGCGTCCCGGCCGAAGTGGGCGCGATTCTGCACGAAGGGTTTCCGGCAGCCATTGCAGTAAACGAGGACCCGCCGGCCCCGGCGCGTGTCGACGCAACGACATTGCCGGGCCGGTCATGCGGGCCGCGTGAACCCTGCACGGCGAGGTCCCGCGACCACGGGGACCGTGCCGCCGCGCCGCCGCCTAGCATCCCTTCCATCGATGCACCGCCCAGGCGCCCCATGCTTCTTGATCAGACCCCTCCGACTCATCCGACCCCTGCCGAACCGGCCCGGGACCGCCTGCGGCGCGCCTGTGCCAGCCTCGACCTGGCCGAGCTGACGGGCAGCCCCTTCGCGATGAGCCAGGCGCTGGTCGAGGTGGCGCGCAGCCACCGGGAACTGCAGGCCGACGCCAATGCCGAAGCGCATTTCGAGCTGGCCGTTCGCTGGGCTCGCTTCATCGGCAGCACCGACCACCTCGCCGACCTGCTCTGCGAGCTGGCCGACGCCTCGGTGCGCCTGGCCCTCGCGCAGGACCTGCAGGCGATGCTGCCGCCCGAACTGGGCCGCAGTGGCGAGTCGCCGAGCCGGTCCGCCGGAGGCCACGCGGCGCGCGAGCGCGCGCGCGACCACGCCTTCGAGGTCAGCCAGCTCGTCGGGCGCATCTCCGATGCGGCCTGCGAGGCGCGCCTGCTGCTGCGCGTGAGCGAGGTGCTCGAGCGCTGCGGCGACCACGCCGATGCGATGCAGATGCAGCTGCGCGCGCTCAATCGCATGGGTGGCGTGGCGCCGCGCGACGCGGGCCAGGTTTCGGGCCTGGGGCGGCTGGCGGACTACTGAACCGACAACCGGGCGGCGGCCCCGGATGTCACAGCTCGGCCACGGCGGCGCCCCGCGCCAGCACCGGCGCCAGCGCCACGCCGGTGTGCGTGCGCGCCGCCACCACCGCCTCGGGTGACCCTTCGGCCACCACGGCGCCGCCGGCCGAGCCGCCTTCGGGGCCGAGGTCGATGACCCAGTCGGCCTCGGCCACGACGTCGAGGTCGTGCTCGATGACGATGACGCTGTGCCCGCCGTCGACGAGGCGGTGCAGCACGCGCGCCAGCTTCTCGACGTCGGCCATGTGCAGGCCCACCGTCGGCTCGTCGAGCACGTACAGCGTGCGTGGCGCGCGGTTGCCGCGCCGCGTGACGTCGTCGCGCACCTTCGACAGCTCGGTGACGAGCTTGATGCGCTGCGCCTCGCCGCCCGAGAGCGTCGGCGAAGGCTGCCCCAGCGTCAGGTAGCCGAGCCCCACGTCCTTCAGCAGTTGCAGCGGGTGGCTCACGGCCGGCATGCTGGCGAAGAAGGTCACCGCCTCGTCCACCTCCATGCGCAGAACGTCACCGATGCTCTTGCCGCGCCAGGTGACGGTCAGCGTCTCGGCGTTGAAGCGCGCGCCGTGGCAGCGGTCGCAAGGCACCTTCACGTCGGGCAGGAAGCTCATCGCGATCGTCTTCATGCCCTGCCCCTCGCAACCCGGGCAGCGCCCCTCGCCGGTGTTGAAGGAGAAGCGCGCCGGGCCGTAACCGCGCGCCTTCGCTTCCAGCGTCTCGGCGAACAGCTTGCGGATGACGTCCCAGAAGCCGATGTAGGTGGCCGGGCACGAACGTGGCGTCTTGCCGATCGGCGTCTGGTCGACCTCGAGCACGCGGTCCAGCGCCTCGTAGCCCTCGAGCCCGCTGCAGCCGGCCCAGGTGCCGTTCGTCTTGCGTCCGCCCGCCAGGCCGGCCTGCACGCTGGCCAGCAGCACATCGCGCGCCAGCGTGCTCTTGCCCGAGCCGCTGACGCCCGTCACGACCACCAGGCGCGCCAGCGGCACGCGCACGTCGATGCCGCGCAGGTTGTGCAACGAGGCGCCGCGCAGCCACAACGCCGGCGCATCCGCCGCCACGGCGCGCCGCGGCTGCAGCGGATGTGCCGGCGGCTGTGCGAGCAGGCGGCCGGTCACCGATGCCGGCTCGCGCGCCAGGTCGGCGGCCGAGCCCTGCGCCACCACGCGCCCGCCGCGCTTGCCGGCGCCGGGACCGATGTCGATGAGATGCTCGGCGCGGCGGATGGTGTCCTCGTCGTGCTCGACGACGACGAGCGTGTTGCCGGCCGCCCCCAGCCGGGCCAGCGCATCGAGCAGGATGCCGTTGTCGCGCGGGTGCAGGCCGATGGTCGGCTCGTCGAGCACGTAGCACACACCCTGCAGGTTGCTGCCCAGCTGCGCCGCCAGGCGGATGCGCTGCGCCTCGCCGCCGGAGAGCGTCGGCGCGGCCCGATCGAGCGTGAGGTAGCCGAGCCCCACCTCCTCCAGGAACGACAGCCGGCTCTTGATCTCGCCGACCACGTCGCGCGCGATCTCGGCGTCGCGCCCTTCGAGCTGCAACCCCTCCACCCAGCGCCGCACCTCGTGCACGGAGAGCCGCGCCACCGCGTCGATGGCGTGGCGGTCGAAGGTCACCGCGCGCGCCGTGGCGTTGAGGCGCGCGCCGGCGCATTCGGGGCACGGCTCGTCGACGAGGCCCTCGACCTCCACCTCCTCGCTCGGGAAACTCTGCTCGCGGCCCTGGTCGTCGTCCCTGATCGAATCGTCCAGCGCCTTGCGCTGCTCGCGCGTCAGCTTCAGCCCGGTGCCCACGCAGGCCGGGCACCAGCCGTGCTTGCTGTTGTAGGAGAAGAGGCGCGGGTCGAGCTCGCCGTAGCTCGTGCCGCAGGTCGGGCAGGCGCGCTTGGTCGAGAAGACCTTGATGCGGCCGATCTCCTCGCCCGTCTGGCCGTCTTCGAGTTCGGCGGCGAGGCCATCGAGCGGGTGCAGCAGGTGCAGCACGCCCTTGCCCAGGTCGAGCGCCTTCGAAAGCAGGGTGCGCAACTCGCCTTCGTTCTCCGGCGAGACGACGATGTCGCCCACCGGCAGCTCGATCGTGTGTTCCTTGAAGCGGTCGATGCGAGGGAACGGGTTCACCGGCAGGAACTGGCCATCGACGCGCAGGTGCGTCTGGCCGCGTGCCTTGGCCCACTTCGCGAGGTCGGTGTAGACGCCCTTGCGGTTGATGACCAGCGGCGCCAGCAGGCCGACATGCTCACCGCGGTGACCGCCGGCCTCGGACATGCGCAGCAGCTGCGCGGCAATGCTGTCGGCGCTCTGCGCGCGCACCGGCGAACCGTCCCGCGTGCAGTGCTGCAACCCGAGCTTCACCCACAGCAGGCGCAGGAAGTGCCAGACCTCGGTGGTCGTGGCCACCGTGCTCTTGCGCCCGCCGCGCGAGAGGCGCTGCTCGATGGCCACCGTGGGCGGGATGCCGTAGACCGCGTCCACCTCGGGCCGGCCGGCCGGCTGCACGATGCTGCGCGCATAGGCGTTCAGGCTCTCGAGATAGCGGCGCTGCCCCTCGTTGAACAGGATGTCGAAGGCGAGCGTGCTCTTGCCCGAGCCGCTGACGCCGGTGATGACGTTGAACTTGCCGCGCGGGATGTCGGCATTGAGATTCTTGAGGTTGTGTTCCTTGGCATTGACGATGCGGATGACCTCGTCGCCCCTCTTGTCGCCCATTTGGGCCGCACGCATCGCGTCGTCGAGCACGGCGCGCGCCTGGCGCTGCGCGCCGATCAGTGCCTGCAGCGGCCGGCCCTCCTCGACGGCGAGCTGGCCGATGCCGAGCGTGCCCTCGTAGTCGCGCAGCGCCGCCCCCGTATGCGAGCTGCGATGCGCCTTCACGTCGTCGGGCGTGCCGGCGCAGACCAGTTCGCCGCCGGCCTCGCCGCCTTCGGGCCCGAGGTCGACGATCCAGTCCGCGGCGCGGATGACATCGAGGTTGTGCTCGATGACGAGCAGCGAGTGCCCGGCATCGAGCAGCTTGCGCAGCGCCCGCATCAGCTTGGCGATGTCGTCGAAGTGCAGGCCGGTGGTCGGCTCGTCGAAGAGGAAGAGCGTGCCGCGCCGGGCCACCGGCTGCCTCGACGCGCTCGCCGCCGCCGCGGCGAGGAAGCCGGCGAGCTTGAGCCGCTGCGCCTCGCCGCCGCTGAGCGTGGGCACCGGCTGGCCGAGCCGCACGTAGTCCAGGCCCACGTCGACGAGCGGCTGCAGGCGCGCCACCACCTCGCGGTCGCCCTGGAACCAATGCACGGCCTCGGCCACGGTGAGCTCCAGCACGTCGGCGATGCTGAACTGCTGCGGCCCGCGCATCACCTTCACATCGAGCACCTCGGCGCGGTAGCGGCGGCCGTCGCAGTCGGTGCAGCGCAGGTAGACGTCGGAGAGGAACTGCATCTCCACGTGTTCGAAGCCGCTGCCGCCGCAGGCGGGGCAGCGCCCGTCACCGGCGTTGAAGCTGAAGGTGCCGGCGGTGTAGCTGCGCTCGCGTGCCAGCGGCGCGTTGGCGAAGATGCCGCGCAGTTCGTCGAAGGCGCCGACATAGCTCGCCGGATTGCTGCGCGCCGTCTTGCCGATGGGGCTCTGGTCGACGAACACCGCTTCGGCCAGCGCCTCGGCGCCGAGCAGGCGGTCGTGCGCGCCGGGCGTCTCGGTGGCCTTGCCGAAGTGCCGCGCCAGCGCCGGATAGAGCACGTCCTGGATCAGCGTGCTCTTGCCCGAGCCGCTGACGCCGGTGACGCAGACCAGCCGCTGCAGCGGGATCTCCACCGTGATGCCGCGCAGGTTGTGCTCGCGCGCGCCTTCGAGGATGAGCTTGGGCGCCGGCGGCCACATCGGCCGCCGCGTGCCCAGGCTCACCTGCTTGCGCCCGCCGAGGTAGGCGCCGGTCAGCGTGTCGGCATGGCGCGCCTCGCCCGGCGTGCCGTCGAAGACGATCTGCCCGCCGCGTTCACCGGGCCCCGGGCCGAGGTCGATCAGCCGGTCGGCGGCCAGCATCACCGCCGGGTCGTGCTCGACCACGACGAGCGTGTTTCCGGCGTCGCGCAGCCGGTGCATCGCCAGGACGATGCGGCCCATGTCGCGCGGGTGCAGGCCGATGCTGGGCTCGTCGAGCACGAACATCGTGTTGACGAGCGAGGTGCCGAGCGCCGTTGTGAGATTGATGCGCTGCACCTCGCCGCCGCTGAGCGTGCGGCTCTGGCGGTCGAGCGTGAGGTAGCCGAGGCCGACGTCGACCAGGTACTTGAGGCGCGTGCGGATCTCGTCCAGCAGCAGCTTCAGCGCCTCGTCGAGCAGCACGCTCGGCAACTCGACGCGCTCGAAGAAGCGGCGCATGCGCTCGATCGACAGCTGCATCAGGTCGTGCAACGCCAGGCCAGGCAGCGCTTCCACCTGCGTGCGCGACCAGGTCGCGCCGACCGGCAGGAACCGCTGCGCCGGCGGCAGCACCGCATCGGCATCGGCCTTCGAGCCCAGCCGCCACAACAAGGCCTCGAGCTTGAGGCGCGCGCCGCCGCACACCGTGCACGGCGTGTAGCTGCGGTACTTCGACAAGAGCACGCGGATGTGCATCTTGTAGGCCTTGCTCTCGAGATACTCGAAGAAGCGGCGCACGCCGTACCAGGCCTTGTTCCAGTCGCCCTTCCAGTGGGGCGAGCCGCCGATCACCCATTGCCGCTGCGCCTCGGTGAGCTGCTGCCAGGCCGTGTCGCGCGGGATGCCGGCCTCGCCGGCGTACTTCAGCAGGTCGTTCTGGCAGTCGGCCCAGGCGGGCGTCTGCAGCGGCTTGATGGCGCCGTTGCGCAGCGTCTTCCTGCCGTCGGGGATCACGAGGCCCCAGTCGACGCCAATCACGCGGCCGAAGCCGCGGCAGGTCTCGCAAGCCCCGTAGGCGCTGTTGAAGCTGAACAGGCCCGGCTGCGGATCGGCATAGCGGATGTCGCTCTCGGGGCAGTGCAGGCCGGTGCTGTAGCGCCAGGCCGCGTTCTCGTCGCCGGCGAAGACATTGAGGCGGCCGGCACCCCGCTTCAGCGCCAGCTCGATCGCTTCGACCACGCGCACCTTCTCGGCCCCGGCCAGCCGAATGCGGTCGGCCACCACGTCGAGCACCTTCTTGTCGCCCACCACGCGCTCGCCGGCCACGCGCGTGAAGCCGCTCGCCGCCAGCCACTGCTCCTGCTGCTCGGCGCTCGTGTCCGCCGGCAGTTCCACCGGGAAGGTGAAGACGAGCCTCGGGTCGCCCGCGGCCGCGGCACGCGCCACCAGGTCTTCGTGGATCGTCTCCGGCGTGTCGTGCCGCACCGGCAAGGCCGTGGCCCTGTCGAACAACTGCGCCGCCCGCGCGAAGAGCAGCTTCAGGTGGTCGTTGAGCTCGGTCATCGTGCCCACCGTGCTGCGGCTCGTGCGCACGGGGTTGGTCTGGTCGATGGCGATGGCCGGCGGCACGCCCTCCACCTTGTCCACCGCCGGCCGGTCCATGCGGTCGAGGAACTGCCGCGCGTAGGCGCTGAAGGTCTCGACGTACCGCCGCTGCCCCTCGGCATAGAGCGTGTCGAAGACGAGGCTCGACTTGCCCGAGCCGCTCGGCCCCGTCACCACCGTCATCTGGCCGGTGGCGATGTCGAGGTCGAGGTTCTTGAGGTTGTGCTGGCGAGCGCCGCGGATGCGGATGACACCTCGGGACATGGCGGCTGACTCGGGCTTGCGTCCGTACAGGGAGGGGTTGGGTGGGGGGTAATCGGCCAGTATAGGCACCCACTTCGGGCATGCCGCGCGCGGGCTTTCCGGGCTTTGCCCCGCCTGATGGACGGCTCCGGACCCCTCGCGACCTGCGAACCGGGGGTTGCCCGCAGACACGGCGCTCCCGACCATCAGGCTCGTTGCATCGACTGGCCAGCGAGAAGGCCAGCGCAACACCAGGGAGGGTTCCCCGCATGCCGGCATCCGCGCTGCACTCAGCACGGTCGTTCCTCTGTTGTGCACTCGCTGCGACCGCCGTGCTGGCGGCCTGCGGCGGAGGCGGCGGAGATGCGCCGCCGCCGGTCGTCGTCAACCAGGCGCCGCAGGTCACCTCGGCGCCCGTGACCACGGCGGCGGTCGAGGCGCCCTACGCCTACGACGTCGACGCCGCCGACCCCGAGGGCGAAACGCTCGCCTACTCGCTGGCCCAGGCGCCTGCGGGCATGGTCATCGACGCGACGAGCGGCCTCGTCACCTGGTCGCCTTCGTCGTCACAGGCGGGCAATCACACCGTGATCGTGCGCGTCGCCGACCGCGGCGGGCTGGCCGCCACGCAGGCCTTCTCGATCGCCGTGACCGCCGCCAACGCCGCGCCGCGCATCACGGCCACGCCACCGGCCACGGGCGTGGTCGGTGCCGCCTATCGGCACGACGTGGATGCGGTCGATCCCGACGGCGACACCCTGAGCTATGCGCTCACGCAGGCCCCTGCCGGCATGACGATCGACGCCGGCGCGGGCCGCATCGCCTGGACTCCTTCGGCCGCCCAGGCCGGGAGCCATGCCGTCACCGTGCGGGTGGCCGACCCCAGCGGCCTCGCCACCACGCTGGCCTTCTCGATCACCGTCACCGTCGGCAATGCCGCGCCGGAGTTCACCTCGGCCCCGGTGACGGCAGCCGTGGCCGGCGTGGCCTACGCCTACGCCGTGCGCGCCGTCGATGCCAACGGCGACGCGCTCGCCTACTCACTCACGCGCGCACCGGCCGGCATGACGATCGACGCCGCCAGCGGCCTCGTCGCCTGGACGCCCACGCCCTCGCAGGCCGGCAGCCACGCGGTCACCGTGCGCACCGCCGACCCGGCGGGCCTCTTCGCCACGCAGGCCTTCTCGGTCACCGTCACGGTGGCCAATGCCGCGCCGCAGATCACTTCCACGCCGCCGCCGGCGGCCGTCACCGGCCAGCCCTACAGCTACCTGGTTGTCGCCACCGACCCGAACGGCGATGCCCTTTCGCATTCGCTCGCGCAGGCCCCGCAGGGCATGACGATCCAGGCCGCGAGCGGCCTCGTCACCTGGACACCCTCGAGCACGCAGACCGGCCCGCACGCCGTCACCGTGCGCGCCGCGGACCCGGCGGGGCTGGCCGCGACGCAGCCGTTCACGATCACCGTGGCGGCGCCGAACCTGGCGCCGCAGATCACCTCCACCCCGGCCACCACGGCGGTGGTCGGTGCGCCGTACAGCCACGATGTCGACGCCGTCGATGCGAACGGCGACGCGCTGACCTATTCGCTCGCGCAGGCGCCGAGCGGCATGAGCATCCATGCCGGCACCGGCCTCATCGCGTGGACACCGACCGCCGCGCAGGCGGGCACGCGCGTCGTCGAGGTGCGCGTCGTCGATGCGGGCGGCCTGGCCGCGACGCAGACCTTCTCGATCGTCGTGACCGCGCCGAATGCCGCACCGGGCATCACCTCGGCGCCGGTGCCCATGGCCGCGGTCGGCGCGGCCTACGCCTACGACGTCGAGGCTCTCGACCCGAACGGCGACGTGCTCACGTATTCGCTCACGCAGGCGCCGGCCGGCATGACCATCCAGGCAACGACCGGCCTGATCACGTGGACACCTTCGTACGCCCAGGCCGGCCGGCAGGCGGTCGCCGTGCGCGTGCTCGACCCGGCCGGGCTCGCCGCCACGCAGGAGTTCGACATCGCCGTCGGCGGCGTCACCCGCGTCGACATGGCCACGCCCGCCACGGCGAGCGCCGACGCCGGCGGCACGGTGGCGATCACGCTCAACTGGCTGCGCATCCCGATGAGCACGAACGCGCTGCAGTTCATGCACTTCGTCAACAGTGCCGGGCAGGCCTGGTCGGTGGACGATCACTGGACCAGCTCGGCCACCTGGAGCGCCGGCGGATTCAGCGAGACGCGCACGATCACCGTCCCGGCCGGGCTGCCCTCGGGCACCTACGACATCCGCATCGGTCTCTCGGGCGGCAACCCCTGGGGCAACTTCGCACTCGCCGCCGGGCCGGGGGTCACCGACCCGGCGGGTGACCGGCGCTACAAGGTGGGCACGCTCACCGTCACGGGGCCGGTCGAGCCCGTCATCGGCCCGATGATGATGGACTGCGCCGACGGCCCGGGCTGGCAATGCAGCGGCGAGACCGTGCTGCGCACCGACAACGGCGTCGCGCTCAGCCGCTCGGGCGTGCAGGTCTACGGCCGCTCGACCAGCGACATGGGTGCGAACAACCCGAACCTCTCCAGCGCCACCGGCCTCGCCCTCGCCGGCGGCGGCGTGGCGGAGATCCGCGTGCGCAAGGACGGCAACGCGGCGCCGACCGATGTCGCGACCCTGCTCAGCAACATCGGCATCTTCTGGAGCGGCCAGCAGAACCGGCCGCAGATCATCGAGACCTTCAACCCGAGCGCCGGCCGTGTCTTCCTCGACGGCGGCGGGGCGATCCGCTTCGATGCGCTGCCGCAGCCCTCGGACCTCTCGTACTACGACTACGCGTACGTCGGTGTGGCAGGCACGCGCTTCAACTACGCGAACAACCGCTACTTCCCGCGCGCCGACCCGGCGCGCTGCGTGCCCGGTGGCTGGTGCACGACCTACGAGACCGACGGCCTGCAGTTCGGCGGCGGGTCGTGGCGCTACGGCGGCAACGAGCCCGACTCGGTGAACGGCATCCGCAACCACGAGGACGGCGACGTGCATGCCGGCAACGGCCTGCCCGACGGCAACGGCAACCCGACCTGGCTGCCCGGCGGCACCGGCTTCGGCGTGCCGATGCCGGGCTCCAAGGGCTATCGCACCATCGATCACCGCAGCTACCGGTACGGCAACCTCGCCGCCTGGTTCACGCAGGACACCGTCAACATCTCCGAGTGGGGCGGCATCGGCGAGCACAACAAGAACCGCCGCGGCTTCGTCGCCTTCGGCGAGACGACCGACCCCGCCGCCGTGCCCACCGGCGGCACCGCCACCTACGTCGGCGTGGTGCGCGGCCGCCACTCGGCCTACGGCAGCGACGAGCCGGTGGCGTTCACCGGCACGGTGACGGTGGTCGTGAACTTCGCCAGCCGCAGCGTGACGGTGTCGATCCAGAACACGCCCGTCGACCTCACCGCGGCCACGGTGCTGGCCTCGGGCGCCAATGCCAACTACCTCACCGGTCCGGCCGCCAGTGCAGCGCTTGCCGGCGGGCTGAGCGGGCGCTTCTTCGGGCCCGTCGAAGCCGGCGGCAGCGGCAACGGACCGGCGGAGGTGGGCGGCGCCTTCTCGCTCACCAACGGCGGCGCCGTTGCGATCGGCGGCTTCATCGCGCGCAAGCAGTAGCCGAAGAAAGCCGCGCGAGAGCCGCGTGCGGCACGCACGTCAGCGACCGCGGGTCAACCCTGACGTGCGTTGTGCGCGGCGTTTGCGCCGCGCCCGAGCGCACCCGCAAGCACGGGGTTGTGGCACCCCGCGGCGCTTCTGAACATGCGGCGACGTTCCAGAACATGAAGCGGCGCCGCGCAGCTGCGGGCGCCCGCCAGCGAGGGAATCCATGACCGCACGTCCTCTGCAAACCGCGTTGTTTGCACTCTCGGCCTGGGCCCTCGCCGCGCTGGTGGCCTCCTGCGGCGGCGGCGGCGACGATGCCGCGCCTGCGGCCGCCGCCACCGCTTCAACAACACCCAAGGACAGCGCGGCGCAGCGCCACAAGCTGCCGCCCGGCACGCCGGTCAATGCCGACGCGCATCTCAAGGGCCAGTTCGGCCCCGTGCAGCCCTGGCCCGTGATTCCGGTGCACGCCGTGCTCACCGCCGACGGCCGCGTCCTCAGCTACGGCAGCGACACCACCGGCCGCCAGACCGCGAGCTTCCAGTACGCGGTGTGGGACATCGAGGACGCGAGCCACACCACCTTCAGCAACGGCAGCGGCACCGACATCTTCTGCAGCAGCCAGATCCTGCTGCCCACCGGCGACCAGGTCTTCATCGCCGGCGGCGACAACTGGACCGGCACCGCCACCACCAACACCGGCAACAACAACAGCAACCTCTTCGCCACGGGCGACAACTCGCTCACGCGCCAGAGCAACATGAACCGGGCGCGCTGGTACTCGAGCTCGACCATGATGCTCAACGGCGAGGTCTACATCCAGGGCGGCACCGGCGGCACCGACCGGCCCGAGGTGCGCGCCGCCGACGGCACGTTCCGCCTGCTCACCGGCGCCAACACCGGCGGCCTGGACTTCATGTACCCGCGCAACTTCGTCGCGCCCGACGGCCGCGTCTTCGGCTTCGACAGCGCCGGGCGCATGTACTACGTCGACATCCAGGGCAGCGGCACGTTCACGCAGGTCGGCCAGTTCCCCTCCGCCACCGCGGGCAGCGACGCCAGCGCGGCGATGTTCGCGCCGGGCCGCATCCTGCAGTTCGGCGGCAACAGCAACGGCGCCATCGTCATCGACATCACTGGCGGCGGCACGCCCAGCGTCACCAACACCGCCTCGATGGCCATGCAGCGCCGGCTCGGCACGGCCACGCTGATGGCCGACGGCAAGGTGCTCGCGAGCGGCGGCTCGAGCGTGTGGAACGAGATGACCAACGTCGTCTACGACGCCGAGATCTGGAACCCCACCACCGGCCAGTGGACACGCGGCGCCACCGCCGTGCGCGCCCGCCTTTATCACAGCGTGGGGCTGCTGCTGCCCGACGCCACCGTGCTCGTCGCCGGTGGCGGCGCGCCGGGGCCGCAGAACAACCTCAACGCCGAGATCTACCACCCGCCCTACCTCTTCACGAGCAGCGCCACCGAGGCCGTGCGGCCGGTGATCGCCACCGCGCCCACCGTCGTCGACCCGGGCAAGACGGTGTCGGTGAGCTTCACGCACGCGAACAGCCGGCCCGCCAGCCGCGTCACCTTCGTCAAGACCGGCTCGGTCACGCACAGCTGGAACATGGACCAGCGCTTCGTCGACTTGCCGTTCACGGCGGGCGCGAACGGCGCCTTGAGCGTGCAGATCCCGGCCCGCGCCTCCGACGTGCCGCCGGGCATGTGGATGATGTTCGTCTTCGACGACACCGGCGTGCCCTCGGTCGCGAAGATGGTGCGCGTCAACGTGGCGAGCGCGCTCAACGTGGCCGTCACGCCGACCGTGAGCACGCCGGGCAACCAGACCGGCAGCGCCGGCAATGCCATCGCCGGCCTGCAGATCATCGCCAGCGACCCCAACGGCGATGCCCTCGGCTACTCGGCGAGCAGCCTGCCGCCGGGCCTCGCCATCGATGCGACGAGCGGCCTCATCACCGGCACGCCCAGCGCCGCCGGCACCTACAGCGTGCAGGTCGCCGTGAGCGACGGCGTCAACAGCGCCAGCACGAGCTTCACCTGGACCATCACCGGCACCGGCCCGCAGCTGACCATCGGCTCGACCACGGTGCCGGCGCCGACGGTGAGCGGCAGCACCACCACTTTCGGCGCCAGCGCCAGCGGCTCCAACGTGCGCTACCGCTGGAACTTCGGCGACGGCAGCGCGCTGACCGCCTGGTCCACGAGCGGCACCGCCACGCACACCTACGCCGCGCCCGGCATCTACTTCGCCACCGTCGACGTCACCGACGACACCGGCGCGATCGCCTCGCAGACGGTGATGCACCAGGTCTTCCTCGCCGCCACGGCGCAGCCTCCGAGCCTCAGCGGCCAGATGGCTTACGAGCCGCGCAGCGGCGCGCCGGCGCGCCTGTGGGTGGTCAACCCCGACAACGACAGCGTCTCGGTCTTCGACACCGTGGCGCGCACGCGCATCGCCGAGATCAATGTCGGCACGGCGCCGCGCGCGCTCGCCATCGCGCCCGACGGCTCGGTGTGGGTGAGCAACCGCGGCAGCGGCACGATCAGCGTCATCAGCGCCAGCACGCTCACCGTCACGCGCAGCATCAGCGTGCCGCGCGGCGGCCTGCCCTACGGCATCGCCGTGGCTGGTGTGAGTGGCTCGAGCGGCAGCGCGCTCGTCGCCCTCGAAGGCACCGGCCAGTTGCTGAAGATCAGCACCAGCACCTTCGCCACCACCGGCACGCTGGCCGTCGGCACCAACGCACGCCACGTGGCCGTGGCCGCCGACGGCAGCACCGCCTTCGTCTCGCGCTTCATCACGCCGCCGCTCGGCGGCGAGTCGACCGCCGCGGTCAACACCGCCTCCGGCGGCGGCCAGGTGGTGGTCGTCAACACCGGCTCGATGAGCACGGTGCGCACCATCACGCTCGCGCACAGCAACAAGACCGACGCCGAGAACCAGGGCCGCGGCATCCCCAACTACCTCGGCGCGGCGGCCATCTCGCCCGACGGCTCGCAGGCCTTCGTGCCCTCGAAGATGGACAACATCGCGCGCGGCACACAGCGCGACGGCCTGGCGCTCAACTTCCAGAACACCGTGCGCGCCATCAGCTCGCGCATCGTCATGTCGTCGCAGAGCGAGGACCTCGCGGCGCGCATCGACCACGACAACGCCAGCATGGCCAGCGCGGCCGCCTACGACCCGCTCGGCGTCTACCTCTTCGTCGCGCTCGAGACGAGCCGCGAGGTGGCCGTGCTCGACGCGCATCGGCGCAACCAGATCATGCGCATCGATGTCGGCTTCGCGCCGCAGGGTCTGCTCGTCTCACCCGACCGCAAGACCCTCTTCGTCCACAACTTCATGGACCGCACGGTCGGCGTCTTCGACCTCACGCCGCTCACCGAGCAGGCGCGTGCCGACGCGCCGGCGCTGGCCACGCTCGCCACCGTCGGCGTGGAGAGGCTCGCGGCCAACGTCGTGCGCGGCAAGAAGCTCTTCTACGACGCGCGCGACCCGCGCCTCTCGCGCGACCGCTACATGAGTTGCGCCACCTGCCACAACGACGGCGGCCACGACGGCCGCGTCTGGGACCTGCGCGCGCAGGGCGAGGGCCTGCGCAACACCGTCGCGCTCAAGGGCCGCGCCAGCATGGGCCACGGCCCCCTGCACTGGAGCAACAACTTCGACGAGCTGCAGGACTTCGAGGGCCAGATTCGCACCCTTGCCGGCGGCACCGGCCTCATGAGCGACGCGCAGTATTTCGCCGGCACGCGCAGCCAGCCGCTCGGCGATGCCAAGGCCGGGCTCTCGGGGGACCTGGACGACCTCGCGGCCTACGTCGCCTCGCTCGGCACCTTCGACCTCAGCCCGAGCCGGCCGAGTGCAGCCAGCCTCTCGAGCACAGCCGCCGAAGGCCGGACGGTGTTCATCAATGCCGGCTGCGCCAGCTGCCACGCGGGCACGGCCTTCACGCGCAGCGCCGGCGGCGGCAGCCCGGCCGATATCGGCACGCTCAAGGCCACCAGCGGCACGCGCCTGAACGGCACGCTCGCCGGCATCGACGTGCCGACGCTGCGCGATGTGTGGGCGACGGCGCCCTACCTGCACGACGGCTCGGCGGCGACGCTGGACGCCGCCATCGCCGCGCACGCCGGACACGGCCTCGCCACGGCCGACGTGACGCGCCTTGCGGCCTACGTGCGCGAGCTCGGCAGCGACGAAGGCGCCGCACCGACCAAGGCCGCCAGCGGCGCCGGCCTGCTCGGCAGCTACTACGCCGGCACCGCGCTGGCGGGCACGCCGCTCGTCACGCGCACCGAGGCAGTCAACTACGACTGGACGAGCGGCCGGCCAGCCATCGGCGTGCCCGCCGACAACTACTCCGTGCGCTGGACCGGCACGCTCACCGTTCCCACCAGCGGCACCTATCGATTCCAGACCTACAGCGACGACGGCGTGCGGCTGTGGATCGGTGGCACGCAGCGCATCAACAACTGGACCGACCACTCGCCCACGACCAACACCTCCGGCAGCATCACGCTCACGGCGGGGCAGCGCGTTTCGGTCACGCTCGAGTACTACGAACGCGGCGGCGGTGCGGTGATGCAGCTGCGCTGGCGCCGGCCCGGCCAGAGCACCTACGTCGCGATCCCGGCCAGCAGCCTCAATACGCAGTGACCGCGAGGGCGGGCGAGCGGCATCGAAAGGGGCGGCGCCGCATGTCCGCGACACGTGGGTGGGCATCGGCGGCGCGCGGTTGACGGGGCACGATCGACCGTACGATCCGTCCACCGCTTCCGCCCACGGTGGCCACCCGCCGCCAGCGCCATGAACACCGCCTATCTCGAAACGCGCCGCCACGAGCTGCGCAAGTCACGGCTGTCGATGGTCGACGGCAACCTCAACGGCAACCTGCGCACGGTGCAGTGCGGCATCAGCGCGCGCGCCTATCACGACGGCTACTGGGGCTTCGCCTCGGCGCCCCGCGACGACGAGGCCTCGGTGAACCAGGTGCAGCGCGAAGCACGTGCCAACGCCGTGGCGATGGGCAGCTTCGGCAGCCGGCGCATGCAGGCCTTGCCGGGCGACCGGGAGGTCGGCCGCCAGGCGGCGCACGGGCGCGGCGAGTTGCCCGCGTTGCAGACCATCGCGCGTCTCGCCGAGCTGCATGCCCACTGCATGAAGAGCTATGCCGGCCTGCGCAGCACGCGGCTGATGGCCACCGACGAACACCACCTGAAGCAGCTCGAGAGCGCCGACGGCAGCCGTTCGCTCGCGCGCATCCAGCGTGCCGCCGCCTACGTGACGCTGGTCACCGAAGGCGCCGACGGTGCGCCGCTCGAGTTGACCGAGATCGTCTCGGGCATCGGCAGCCTTGCCGACCTCGACTGGTCGCTCGCGGCCTTCCGGCCGAAGCTCGATGCGCTGTACGAGCACCTGCGGGCCAAGCGCCAGGCCGTGGCGGCGCGCGGCGGGCAGCAGCGCGTGGTGATGGCGCCCGAGCTCGCCGGCATCCTGGCGCACGAGGCGATGGGCCACCCCTGCGAAGCCGACTCGGTGCTCGGCGGCGCCGTCACCGGCAACCTCGTCGGCCGGCCGGTGGCGAGCGAGCTGGTCTCGATGGCCGACCTCGCGCACCACTTCGAGGGCCGCGAGCTGCTCTGCCCCGTCTACGTCGACGACGAGGGCACGCCGGCACGCGACGTGACGATGATCGAGCGCGGCGTGCTGCGCGAGTTCATGCACAGCCGCGAGACGGCGGCGCGCATGGGCCTGGCGCCCACCGGCAACGCGCGCGCCTACGCGCCCGACGACGAGCCGCTCGTGCGCATGCGCAACACCGCCATCCTGCCCGGCAGCTCGACGATGCAGCAGATGATCGAAGGCGTCGACGAGGGCTACCTGCTGCTCAAGACCGGCAACGGCCAGGCCGACGCGACCACCGAGTTCATGTTCGGCGTCGACCTCGCCTACGAGATCCGCGGCGGCAAGGTCGGCCGCGCGGTGCGCGACACCACCGTCTCGGGCTCGGCGCTGAAGGTGCTGCAGAGCGTGGATGCGGTGGGCCGCGAGATCGAGTGGAGCTGCAACGGCTACTGCGGCAAGAAGCAGCCGATGGTCGTCTCGGTCGGCGGGCCGGCGTTGCGCGCGCTGGCGCACCTGGGTGGCGAGTGATGGGGGGCGAATGAGCATGCCGCTTACCCTGGACACCACCGCCCTGCGCGTGCTGGCGCACCTGCGCGAGCGCGGCTTCGACGCCGCGCAGGTCACCGTCAGCGAGCAGCTGAGGCGCGAGCTGAACGTGCAGCACAACGAGCCGAGCCTGCTGCGCAGCAGCGAGCAGCACAAGCTCGCGCTGGTCGGGCTGAAGGACGGACGCCGCGCCTCCACCGAAGGCAGCGACCTCGGCGACGAAGGCATCGAGGCGCTGATCGAGACCCTCTGGCAGACGACGCTGGCGGCGCCGCAGGACGAGGCCAACGCGGTCTCGGCCGGCCAGCAGGCGCGCATCACTGCCGGCCCGCGCCATTGCGACCCGGACCAGCTCACCACGGCCACGCAGGCGCTGCTCGAGTGGCGCGCGCGCGAGACGCCCTCCATGATGATCGAGGAGGGCCTCGCCGCGCACCAGCAGGTGCGCCAGCACACGCTCACCACCGGCGGCAGCGACCTCGCCTGCGAGCTCGGCTGGTACGAGCTCGTGGTCTTCGGCCTCGCACGTGAAGGCAAGCAGGCCAGCTCGTTCAACTACAGCGGCGGCACGGCCGAGGCGCTGGCCGACGCGCCGGCGCTCTTCGGCACCGCCGAGATGATGCGCTCGCTGACGCGCCAGGTGCACACGCAGCCGCTGGCCGGGCGCTTCGTCGGCGACGTAGTGCTCTCGCCGCGCGCCGCGAGCGACCTGCTCGGCTGGCTGCTGCAGCAGCTCGGCGACGGGCCGCTCATCGACGGCAGTTCGCTCTACCGCGAGCGTGTCGGCCAGGCCGTCGCCTCGCCGCTGCTGACGCTGCGAAGCCGCTTCGACGGGCCGGGCTGCTCGCCGCTGACCGCCGACGCCTTCGTCGCCCCGGCCGTCACGCTGCTCGACAGCGGACGGCTGACGCAGCTCACGCCCAGCCTCTACGGCAGCCGCAAGACGGGCCTGCCGCACCGGCCGGTGGCCGCCGCGGGCTGGCAGCTGGCGGCGGGCGACGAGCCGCTCGAATCGATGATCGCCGCGGTGGCGCGCGGCGCGCTCGTCGACCGACTGTCGATGGGCGAGCCGGCCCCCAGCGGCGACTTCTCCGGCGTTGTCAAGAACAGCTTCCTGATCGAGGACGGCCGTCTCGGCGCCGCGCTGTCGGAGACGATGATCTCCGGCAACGTGGCCGCGATGCTGCGCGACGTGTGCGGGGTCAGCCGCGAGCGGCTCGACACCGGCAGCGAATGCCTGCCCTGGCTGCGCGCGCCCGGGCTGCATTTCTCCTGAGCGGCGCGCCGCGCGGCGCACCTGATCAGCTCGCTCCGGCGGCGCAGGGGGTCGATGGCGAAGTGGCCGCCGGCAGCGTGTCGAGCAGTTCGCGCATGCGGCGCCAGTGCGAGCCCTCCCAGAAGATGCGCGCGCAGCCGTCGCAGGTGCTGAACCGGTCGTAGCGCTCGCGCACCGCGGGCGGCAGCCTTGCGACGACCTGCGCCTTGTGCACCGGCCGCAGGGGTGCGTTGCAGCTCAGGCAGCGCGTGAACGGGCGCGCCGAGCGGGCGAGGTCCAGCCGCTCGAACACCTCGCGCAACTGCGGCTCGGTGTGCAGGGCGCGCACGTAGCAGCCATGGTCGATGCTGCGCCGCTTCAGCAGCTCGCGGTCGCGCGTGAGCACGATCCGCCCCTGCGTCTGCGCCAGGCGCTCGATCTCGCCGTCGTCGAACCGGTTGTCGTAGAGCGTGTCGAATCCGGTCATGCGCAGCAGGTGCGCGAGCCCGCCCAGGTGTGCATCGGCGACGAAGCGCGTCACCCGCAAAGGCTCGCGGCGCAGGCGCAGCAGCGGCGTCACGTCGAACGCCTCGAAGCGCGGATAGACGGCGACGCGGTCGCCGTCGGCGAGCAGGCGATCGAAGCCGGCCGACTCGCCGTTGACCAGCACCAGTTCGACCTCGGTGTGCGGAACGCCGAGCGCCTCGATCATGTGCTTGGCCGTGGCGGCGCGGGCGCAGTCGCACGAGAACTCGCGCCCCCGCCGCTCGGGGGCGACGAAGTCGTTCAGCTCCTCGTAGAAGCGGAACGTCGCCCGGGTGGGCCATGGCGCGGCCGCGGCGCGCGGCGAGCTCTCGACCTCTCAGTGCCTCGGCTCGACGGTGAACTGCCCGTGCCGCGCCGGCACCATCAGCGCGTGGAACTGCGCATGCGACATGCGCAGCAGGCGCTCGTGGTCGCCGCCTTCGATGTAGACGGTCGGGCAGCTCTCGAGTTCTTCGTCGACCACGGTGTCCAGGCCCCAGGCCATGCCCAGTGCCGGCACGGCGCCGCGTTCGCAGTCGGTGAACAGCTCGGTGATGCGGTCCTCGTCGGCCAGCCTCAGATGACTGCGCCCGAGCATGCGCGAAAGCTCGCGGAGCCTGACCATGCGGTCGGCCGGCACCACCGCCATCAGGCAACCTTCGTCGTCTTCGACGATGACGGACTTGGCCAGTTCGTGTGCCGGCACGTTGGCGGTGCGCGCGCTCTGGGCGCTGGTGCTGCTGTGCTGATGCGCGCAGACGTCGTACTGGATGTCGCGCTGCGCGAGGTAGCTGGAAAGACGCGATGGAATCATGACGGCCTCCATGGGAACGGCAGCCGGGCGCGGGTGCGGCCCGGCCTGCCGGCAGTGTGCTCCCGCACGGCGCGCGATGCCAGTGGGCGGTGCGATGGGCGCCTGGGAGGCCGCCCCGATGCGGCCTGCGTTCACCCCGTTCGGCGGCGCCGGACGTACCAGCCATGCCCACACCCTTCTCACCCCCACGGAGAACCGACATGCTCAAGCGCCGCACCCTCATCGCCATGGCCCTCGCCGCCGCCTCGGGCGCATGCAGCTCTCCACCCGCAGCGGCGGCCGGCGGCCACCTCGTGCAAGTTCAGATCGTCGACCGCGCCGGCGGCGACCTGCTGCCCGAAGTCCGCCAGCGCGGCACCCACTGGGTCGCGGGGCGCCCCGGCGAGCGCTATGCCGTGCGCCTCGCCAACCGCAGCGGCGCCCGCGTGCTCGTCGTGTTGTCGGTCGACGGCATCAACGCCGTCAGCGGCCAGACCGCGGCCACGAGCCAGACCGGCTATGTGCTCGCGCCTTGGCAGACGGCGGACATCACCGGCTGGCGCAAGACCGACGCCGAAGCGGCGGCGTTCTACTTCACCGCCTTGCCGGACTCCTATGCCGCGCGCACCGACCGGCCGCACAACGTGGGCGTGATCGGCGTCGCCGTCTTCCGCGAGCGCGTGCCGGTGCCGCGGCCGGTGCCGCTCGAGGTGGCGCCCTCGTCGGGCAGTTCCGGCAGCCGCCAGGACAGCGCCGAGCGCCGCGCGCAGGCCGGCGCCGATGGTGCGGACAAGCCCGCGCGCGGGCCGGCCGAAGCGGGCAGCGCGGATCGGGGCGCTGCTATGGGCGCCGCCGCTGCGCCCGCAGCCCCCGCGCCGGCGGTGACGGCGCGTGCCGAGCGCCTGGGCACCGGGCACGGCGAGCGCGAGTACTCGCCGATCTCGCGCACGTCGTTCGAGCGTGCCTCGTCCTCGCCGGCAGAGATCGTGCAGATCCGCTACGACAGCCACGCCAATCTCGTGGCGGCCGGCATCCTGCCGGGGCCGCGCGCGCCGTACGGCATCCCCGAGCCGTTCCCGGGAGGCTACGTGCCCGACCCGCGATGAATCCGCGCTGCGGCACGTGCGTCGCCTCTGTCCGAGGCCGTGGCGCGCCGAGGCCCGCCGGGTGGTCGGCTACGCTCGTCGGCACCATTGCCCTCGCGTACGGCCGGTCGTGGCGCGCCGAGGCCGCCGGGTGGTCGGCTCTACTCGTGTCCTCTTTCGGCCGCCCGGCTCGCAAGCTCGCAGGGCGCCCGAATGCCCCCTTGACCTCGTTGAGCCGACCACCCGGCGTCCTCGGCGGGCACCAGGTTTGCATGCGACGAGCGCGTGCCGCCGGTGGTGCCGGATCGGGCCGATGGGGCGCCCTGCGCAGCGAGGTAAAGGGGGCATCCGGGGGCCCTGCGAGCTTGCGAGCCGGGCCGCCGGAAGAGGACACGAGCGGCGCAGGCGCCCCGTCGGCCCGATCCCGCCACCGCCCTTCGCAGTGCGAATCCGACGAGATCAGCGATCAGCGATCAGCGATCAGCCCAGTCTGTGCTGGATCGATCGCGACGGCTATCAGGGTTGCGGATGCCCGCTGCGCTCGTTGAGGAACTCGAGCGTCGCCTGCCAAGTAACCGGCGAGTTGAGGATACCCAGGTGCGTGGTGCCGAGGATCGGGTCGAACGCACCTTGCCCGGTGAGCGCCAGCTCACGCGCACCCTTCAGGCTGGCGCTGCGCGAGAAGTCGGTCGGGCGGCCGTTCGAGTCGATGGCCGGCACCGGCGGGATCAGGCCGTCCTGCGAGGGGAAGTACACGAAGCTCTTGTCGGCATTGCGAATCACGAGCACCTTGGTCGGCCCGAGCGTCTCGAAGGCCCCGCCCGGGCCGTTCAGCAGGCGCAGGAATGGCGTGTCGGGCGAGCCGAGCTCCCGGCACACCTCGCTCGATGGCGTGAAGCCGCCCTGCGAGGGCAGCTGGAAGTAGTTGGCCGAGTCGGGGCTGCAGTTGATGATGCCGTGGTTGGGGCCGTCGATCGCGACGAGGCGGCGTACCTTCAGGTAGGCCAGGTCCTGCCGGATCCACTCGCGTGCCAGCGTCACGCCCAGGCTGTGGCCGACGATGTCGACCTGCTTGGCGCCGGTGTACTTCAACACCTCGCGCACGAAGCGGCGCAGGTCGGGCACGTTGGCCTGGTTGGTGTGGGCGATGCGCGCGCGTTGCGATTGATCAGTCGGGGTGATGTCGCAGCGGTCGCCCTGGTAGCCCAGACCCCAGAGCTCGCTCGGCGAGTAGCCGTTGTCGGCCAGGTGCTGCGCCACTTTCTGGATGTGGCCGTAGAACCCGTTGCACAGGGTCGGGAACGGCGTGTCGTTGTTGCCGTGCAGGAAGATCACCGGCACCCGCGTCACCGGCCCTGCCGCGCCGAAGCCGATCACCGGCTTGGCGAGCGACGCATCCTCGATCACCGGGAAGTCGGCCGGCAGCGTCGTGCCCACCGTGCCCGCGGCCTGCGCGGCCGCGGTCGTGACGAGGGCGAGCGCCAGGGCGGCGCGGCGGAAGAGTCCGAGGGTCAAGGTGTGTCTCCTCATGCGGCGAAGAAGCGCTCGACGAGCGCGAACTGGTCGGGCGTGTTGAGCGCCGGGGCGTGGCCGCAGCCGGGGATCGTCACCACCACGGCGCGCGGCCCGCGCACGCGCATGGCCTCGGCCGCCTCGGGCAGCAGCAGGTCGCTCGCTTCGCCGCGCAGGCACAGCACCGGCAGCGTCAGCGAGTCCCAGGCGTCCCATTGCAGGTAGTCGTCGGGGTGGTGGATGAACTGCTGCACCATCGCCGGGTCGTAGTGCGGCGTCACGCGGCCATCGGGCAGGCGGCGCGCGCTGCTCTCGGTGAGCAGCCGCCATTGCGCGTCGGAGAGCCAGCCGTAGGGCTTGTAGATGGTGCGGAAGTAGGCCTCCAGCTCACTCACGGTGGCAAAGGCCGGCGGGCTGCCCGCGTAGCTGCGGATGCGCTGCACGGCGACGGCCGCGATCTCCGGGCCGATGTCGTTGAGCACGAGGCGGCGGATGCGCCCGCGCAGGGCGCCGGCGGCCGCCTTCAGGCCGATCGCGCCGCCCATCGATGTGCCCAGCCAGTGGCACTGCGCGATGCCGAGCTGGTCGACCAGCGACACCGCGAGCTGCTCGTAGAACGCGAGACAGTAGTCGCGCGCCGGATCGGGGCTCCACTGGCTGAGGCCGCGGCCGATGGTGTCGGGGCAGATGACGCGGTAGCGCTGCGCGAGGTGCAACGCGATGGCATCCATGTCGCGCCCCGTGCGCGCCAGGCCGTGCCAGGCGATCACCGTCTCGCCGTGGCCGGCGCCCCACTCCATGAAGTGGATCTCGCGCCCGGCGCAGGCGAGGTAGTGCGAGCTCGGCGAGATCTCACTCACGGCCGCCCCTTCACGGTGCTCGCCGCTGGGCCGGGGGTCTTCGCCACGGCCATCAGCCGCAACCGGCCGACGACGCCGGTCGGGAAGTAGTACACCGACAGCACGAACAGCAGCCCCAGCCACAGCAGCCACCGGTCGGGGCTCACGAGCACGGAGAGCACGGGCACGCCTTCGAGCGCGCCGCCGCCGAGCTTGAGCAGGTCCTGCAGGTAGTTCTGCGCCAGCACGAAGAGCGCCGAGCCGATCACCGCGCCGTACATCGTACCCATGCCACCGATGACGACGATGAGCAGGATGTCGAGCATGATCTCGAAGCTGAGCGTCGTGTCCGGCCCCACGTAGCGCAGCCACAGCGCCAGCAGTGCGCCGGCCAGCGTGGCGAAGAGCGCCGAGATCACGTTGCTGAGCGTGCGGTACACCACCGTGCGGTAGCCGATGGCCTCGGCGCGGAAGTCGTTCTCGCGGATGGCCAGCAGCACGCGCCCGAACGGCGAGTTGACGATGCGCAGCAGCACAAGGAAGAGCGCCGCCACGGCCACGAACAGCAGGTAATACGTGAACACCTTGCCGTCGAGATCGAGTCCCGCGAACGAGACCTCGAACGACGGGCTCAGCACCTCCGGGTTCTTGAAGGTGAGCCCGTCCTCGCCGCCGGTGAGGTCCGACAGCTGCGACGCCAGCGTCTGGAACGCCGCCGCGACGGCGAGCGTGATCATGGCGTAGAAGATCGCCTTCACGCGCAGTGAGAAGAGGCCGATCACCAGCGACAGGACCAGCGAGATCACGAGCGCCGCGGCGAGCCCGAGGCCGACCGACACCCAGCCTTCGCCCAGGCGCGTGCTCGCCACCGCCACGCCGTAGGCGCCGATGCCGAAGAACATCGTGTGTGCGAAGCTGACGATGCCGGTGTAGCCGAGCAGGAGGTCGAAGCTCGCGACGAGCAGGATGAAGACGAGCATCTTCGCCGCCACCGAGAGCGCCTTCGCGCCCGGGAACAGGAAGGGTGCCGCGGCGAGCGCCAGCACGATGACGACGAGCAGCACCGCCAGCGCGGGGTGCCCGGGGCGGTCGTGCGAGAGGAGGCGATCGAGCACGTGGGCCCCGCTCACCGGTTGGTCACCGGATAGAGGCCCTGCGGCCGCCACAGCAGCACGCCGACCATCAGGCCGATGGTGGAGAACAGCGCCACCTTCGGCGCCAGGAAGCCGATGTAGTTGGCCATCAGCCCGACGAGCAGTGCGCCGATGAAGCAGCCGAACGTCGAGCCGAGGCCGCCGATGATGATGACGATGAAGATGAGCACGTTCACCTGCGCGCCGATCTGCGGGATGACGCTCTGCTGGTAGAACGCCCAGAGCACGCCGCCCAGGCCGGCGAGCGCCGAGCCGGCGACGAAGACGCCGACGAAGAGACGGCGGATGCGGTAGCCGAGTGCTTCGACCATCTCGCGGTCCTGCACGCCGGCGCGGATGAGCAAGCCGATCTTCGTGCGGTTGAGCGTGAAGACGAGGGCGCCGAAGACGACGAGCCCGAGCACCGAGGCGAGCACGCGGTACTTCTCGATGCCCGCTTCGCCGAGCACCCACGAGCCGCGCAGCACGTCGGGCAGCGGCAGCGCGATCTGCTGCGGGCCCCAGATGGCCTTGATCAGCTCCTCGCCGACGATCATGCCGCCCATCGTGATGAGGATCTGCTTCAGGTGCAGGCCGTAGACCGGCCGCACGATGACGCGCTCGAAGGCGAAGCCGACGGCGCCGGCGACCGCCATCGCCACCAGCATCGAAGCGAAGACGCCGATGACGCCGGGGCCAGTCCAGCCGACGACCGTGGTGGCCATGAAGGCGCCGAGCGCGATGAAGAGGCCGTGCCCGAAGTTGAGCACGTCCATGAGGCCGAACACCAGCGTCAGGCCGGAGGCGATGACGAAGACAATGAGCCCCATCGCCAGCCCGGCCACGGTGAGCGTGAGCCAGGTGCTGCCGCTGCCCATCGCGGGCAGGGCGACGGCCATCACGCCGAGCAGCAGCGCGATCGGCCGCCAGTCGAACTGCGCCTTCGGCACCGCCGCCCCGGTGGTGGCCGCGCCAGGCGGGGTTGCAAGCTTGGTGGCCGCATTCATGCATGCGCTCCCAGTGAAAGCCCGAGCAGCCGTTGCTGCAGCGCCTCGTCGTCGGCCAGCGCGGCCATGGCGCCGCGATGCACGACACGGCCGTTGTCCATCACCGCCACGCTGTCGCCGAGCGAGCGCGCCATCTGGAAGTTCTGCTCGACGAGCAGGAGGGTCGTGCGCTGCCGCTTGAGCTCGCGGAAGGCGGTGATGAGGTTCTGGATGATCGAGGGCGCGAGGCCCTTGCTCGGCTCGTCGATGAGGATCAGCGCGCGCGGCTCGATGATGGCGCGCGCCACCGCGAGCATCTGCTTCTGCCCGCCCGAGAGCTTGCCCGCCGGGTAGAGCCAGAACTTCTTCAGCGCCGGCAGGAGGCCGAAGATCCACTCGAGCCGCTGCGTGTCGAGCTCGCCAGCATGGCGCGCCGAACGCGCGGCGAGCACGATGTTCTCCTTCACCGTGAGGTCGGTGAAGATGCCCATGCTCTCGGGCACGTAGGCGATGCCGCGTGCGGCGATGTCGGGCGTCGCGAGGCCGTTCAGCCGTTCCGGCTTGCCGCCGCGGTGCAGGCGGATCTCGCCGGCGCTCGCCTGCCACAGGCCCATGATCGTGCGCAGCGTCGTGCTCTTGCCGGCGCCGTTGCGGCCGAGCAGCATCGTCACCTCGCCCTCGGGCACGGCGAAGTCGACGCCGTGCAGGATGTGGTACGCGCCGATGTGCGTCTGCACGCCCTGCAGCTCGAGCAGCGGGGTGTTCGTTGTCGTGTTCGCGGCCGCACTCATGCCGGCTCCTCCGCGGCCATGCCGAGATAGGCCTGCTGCACGACCGGCGAGGCGATCACCTCGGCCGGCGCGCCGTCGGCGACGAGCTGGCCGTTGTGCAGCACGACGATGCGGTCCGAGAGCTCGCGCACCACGTCCATCTTGTGCTCGACGAGCAGCACGACGATGTCCTTGCGCGCCTTCAGCGCGCGGATGAGGTCCAGGATCACCGGCACCTCGTCCACGCTCATGCCGGCGGTGGGCTCGTCGAACATGAACACCTTGGGGTCGAGCGCCAGCAGCATCGCCACCTCGAGCTTGCGCTGGTCGCCGTGCGGCAGGCTGGCCGCCGTGTCAGCCGCGCGATGACCGAGGCGCACCTGCTCGACCAGCGCGTCGGCCTCGGCGATCCACTCCTTGTGGTCGAGCCACAGGCGCAGCAGGTCGATGCCCCCGAGGCCGCCGCCCTTGCCCCGCCCCTGCTCGCGCGCCTGCACCGCGAGGCGCACGTTCTCGCGCACCGTGAGGTGCGGGAACAGCTGCGTCAGCTGGAAGGCGCGCCCGAGGCCGCGGCGCGTGCGCAGCGGCGCCGGCAGCGCGGTGATGTCCTCGCCGGCCAGCAGCACCTGGCCCTCGCTCGCCGGCAGCTGGCCGGAGATGAGGTTGAAGTAGGTCGTCTTGCCCGCACCGTTCGGCCCGACGATGGCCGTCAGCGTGCCCGGCTGGAACGTGCACGACACGTGATCGACGGCCACGTGGCCGCCGAAGCGGACGGTGAGATCGCGGGTTTCGAGCATGGCGCTGCCGGCGGGCGCGCTATCCGCGCGCACCGCCTCTCGCAAGGCGCATCGATCAGCGCTTGTTGCGGATCGGGATCTGCAGCTCGGCCGCCGGAATCACCCGCACGAGCTCAGGCACGCCCCAGGCGAACGCCGGGTCGTTCTTGATGCGGAAATGGAACATGTCCTGCATCGCCTGGTGGTCTTCCTTGCGGAAGGTCATCTTGCCCTTGGGCGTCTCGAAGCTCATGCCTTCCATCGTCGTGATGAGCTTGTCGGTCTTGGTGTCGCCGTTGGTCTTCTTCAGCGCCTCGACCACCGCGATGGCCGCGCTCATGCCGCCGGCGGTGAAGAAGTCGGGCGGCGCCTTGAGCTTGCTGTAGTGGTTGGCCACCAGCCACTCGTTGGCCTTGTTCTTCGGGATGCCGAAGTAGTAGTACAGCGCGCCCTCCATGCCCTCGAACTGCTTGTAGGCCACCATCGCCGGCAGGATGTTGCCGCCGGTGGCGAGCTTGATGCCGAAGCGCTTCTCGAGCTCCATGTCGGCGATCTTCGGGAACGGCGTCGGCGCCCCGGCCCAGCCCACGCTGATGTACTTCTTGCCCGGCTGGTCCTTCAGCTTGTCGATGATGCGCTGCAGGCCGGCGGTGAAGTCGGTGGTGCCGGTGGGCAGGTACTCCTCGTGGACGATCTTGGCCTTCTTCAGGAACTCCTTGCTCGCCTTGACGCCGTCGCGGCCGAAGGCGGTGTCGTTGGCGAGCGTGGCCACCACAACGCCCGGCTGGTCCAGCGCCGCGGCATTGGCCGCCGCGTCCTGGCTGCTGTTGCGGCCGGTACGGAAGATGTACTTGTTCCACTTGTCGCCGGTAATGCTGTCGGCCACCGCCGGCTCGACGAGCAGGACCTTCTTGTACTCCTCGGCCACCGGCAGCATGGCCAGCGCCACCGGGCTGGCGGTGGGGCCGACGGCGATGTCGACCTTGTCGTCACCGTAGGCCGCGGCGAGTGCCGCCTTGCCCACGTCGGGCTTGCCCTGGTCGTCCTTCTCGATCACCACCAGCTTGCGGCCGGCCACCGTCATCGTGCCGCCGGTGGCGTATTCGAGGCCCATCATGAAGCCCGTGATCGTCTGCTTCGCATAGGCCTCGAGCGGGCCGGTCTTGCTGGCGATGATGGCGATCTTGATGTCCTTGCCGGCCTGCGCCAGGGCGCTCATCGGCAGGGCCGCAGCGCCCACCGCCGCGGCGGCAGCCAGGGCCAGCGCCGCGCGGCGCGGCATCGTTTGGATCTTTCGCACTGGGGTCATCGTGGAGCCTCCGTCAGTTGTATGGAATGCAGACAATCTCTGCCATCGAGGAATACTGGCGCAACGGCCGTGCCAATTCGCTCGAACTTGGTGCAAACCCTGACCGCGAGGCAGGGCTGGCGCACGAATTCAGCCAATCAGAGCGCGAGAGCCGGTTCCTGGGCGGGATGTGTCGCGTGAAATTGACTGACTTCCAGACATATCGCCCGGATTTCAGTCATCGCCTCAGGCAGCACCTCAGCCGGCGCCTCGCCCAGGGCCTCAGTCACCGCCTCAAGCGGCTGCCGCCTCCAGCAGCAGGGCGACGAGCTCTTGCGGCCGGCTCACCATCGGGCAGTGCCCGGTCTTCAGCTCGCGCACCCGCCAGCCCGGCTGCTCGCGCACGCGCTGCCGCATGGCAGCGATGGTCGGGAAGGCCGGCTCGGTGCAGTCGATGAACCAGCGCGGCAGGCGCGCCCAGCGCGCGGCGTCGTACTCGATCGGCTCGCGGTACATGCCGAACGGATGCGGCACGTGGCGGCGCTGCAGCCACGCGCGATCGGCATCCGCGAGGCCGAAGGCCGCCGGGTCGGGCGGCGGCAGCGCGTTGTCGTGCATTGCCGCCGTGGCCAGCCGCTGCGCCTGCACGTCGGGCGCGTGCGTGCTGCTCCACGACTCACCGGGCAGCGGCACCATCGCGTCGACATAGACCAGCGAGCGCGGCCGCCCGCCGGCGCCCGGCGGCCGCGCGAGCATGCGGTCGGCCGCGGCCGTGACGACCATGCCGCCATAGCTGTGGCCGACGAGCACGAAGGCATCGAGCTCCTCGGCATCGACGAGGCCGAGCACGTCGGCCACGTGCGTGCCCATACCGATGTCGGCGCGGCGAAGATGCGCGCGCTCGCCGTCGCCGGTGAGCGTGACGGCGTGCACCTCGTGCCCTGCCGCGCGCAGCGGCGCCAGCACGCGCTGCCAGATCCACGCGCCGCCCCAGGCGCCGTGCACGAGAAGGAAGGCAGGCTTGTTCGCGGCCATTCGATGATCCGGACGTGGACTCTATGGCCTCACGTTGCCGCCGTCGATGCGGGGCTCGTGCGTGTCCAGCGTTCCACCACGCGCTCGAGCTGGGCCGCGTGCACCGGCTTGGTCAGGAAGTCGTCCATGCCGGCGGCCAGGCAGGCGGCGCGGTCCTCGGCGAAGGCGTTGGCCGTCAGCGCGACGATCGGCGTGCGGCGTGCGGCCTCGCCGGCCGCACCGCTGCGCACGCGGCGCGCGACCTCCAGGCCGTCCATGTCGGGCATTCGCCAGTCCAGCAGCACCAGGTCGAAGCGGCGCTCCGCCAGTGCGAGCAGCGCCTGGCCGCCGTCGCTCGCGGCCTCGCAGGCATAGCGCGCCTTGGCCAGCATCGAGCAGACGATCATCTGGTTGGTCGGGTCGTCCTCGACCACCAGCACCACCGGCGCCGCCCCTTTCATCATCGAAGGCAAGCCCCCGACGCGCGCGCGCGCCTCGTCGGCCGCGTGGTCGCCGTCGTCGTCCTCGCGCAGCGCGCGCTCCAGTGCCGCGCGCATGACCGGCTTGACCAGGCGCCGCGGCGCCTGCGCCTCGCCGGGCTGCTCGGTCAGCAGCACCAGGCGCAGGGGATCGACCGGGTCGGCCGCGCCCACCTCATGCAGCAAGCCGGCCGACGCGAGCACCCAGCCTGGGCCGGCTTTGCACCGTTGCCATGTGCGCAGCTCGGCCGCGTCGCGGCAGCGGCTGGCCTCGCAGCCGATGCGCTCGAGCAGCGCGACCAGCGCCTGCGCGCTTGCGTCGTGCGCCTCGAGCACCGCCGCGCGGGCGCGCGCGACGCGCGGCTCCGGGGCCGGGCTGGCACAGCACGGCAAGTCGAGCGCCAGGCTGAAGCACGAGCCGACTCCCGGCTGGCTCTCGACCTCGACCTCGCCGCCCATCGCCTGCGCGAGCTGGCGCGAAATTGCCAGGCCCAGGCCGCTGCCGCCGAAGCGCCGCGTCGTGCTCGGGTCGACCTGCGAGAACGGCCGGAACAGCCGCGCCAGCGCGTCATGCTCGATGCCGATGCCGCTGTCCTCGACCGAGAAGCGCAGCGCGTCGGCGTGCGCGCTGCCTTGCACGCGCAGCACCACCTGCCCGTGCAGCGTGAACTTGAGCGCGTTGCCGACGAAGTTGCGCAGCACCTGGGCCAGGCGCACCGGGTCGCCGCTGCGCCAGGCGTGCGGCTGCGGGTCGATCACCGCGGCCAGCGCGATGCCCTTGACGCGTGCGCCCACCGCCGCGGTGGCGATCACCGACTCGACGCACTCGACCAGGTCGAACGGCACGCGCGCCAGCTCGAGGGCGCCCGACTCGATGCGCGCCACGTCGAGCACGTTCTCGATCAGCCCCAGCAGCGTGGTGCCGCCGTCGCGCACGGTGTCCACCAGGTGCGCCTGGCCAGCCGCGGCACGCGACTGCTGCAGCAGCTGCGCCGCGCCGATCACCGCGTTCAGGGGCGTGCGCAGTTCGTGGCTCATGGTCGCCAGGAAGCGGGTCTTCGCCTTCGACGCGTCGACGGCACGCGCCGTCTCGCGCTCGAGAGCGCGCGTGCGCTCGGCCACGCGCGCCTCGAGCGTGCGGTTCGAGTCGGCCAGCGCCGCGTCGCGCGCCTGCACCTCGTCGAGCATGCGGTTGAAGGCGCGGATCGCGTCGCCGATCTCGTCGTCGCCGGCGCCGCCCAGGCGGCGCGAGTAGTCGCCGCCGCGGGCGATCGCCGCCGAGGTGTCGGCCAGGCGCGCCACCGGATCGATGATGCGCGCGGCCAGCCGCCGCCCCAGCACGAGCGCGAGCGCCAGGCCGATGCCGCTGCCGGCCAGGATCGCGGCCAGCTCGATCGCGAGCATGCGGTGCACATCGGCCAGGCTGCCGGCCACCACCACGCGGCCGACGCGCTGCTCGCCCAGGTGCACGTCCAGTGCGACGACCTGCGGCCCGGCGAACGGCCGATCCTGCGGCAGCGCGCCGTTGGCGCCGGCCAGCGGGCCGTAGCGCCCGACCAGGCGCTGTTCACGGTCGTAGACCCAGGCGCCGCGCACCATCGGCCGCGAGGCCAGCGGCCCGAGCGAGTCGCCCACCGCGCTGCGGTCGTCGAAGGCCAGCGGCGCGCGCAGCGTGTAGGCCAGGCCCAGCGCGATCTCGCGCGTCGCGTCGCGTGCCTGCGTGAACTGGAACCAGGCACCGACGCCGGCCACGGCGGCGAAACCGGCCGCCGCGGTGATCAGCGCGATCGAGATGAACAGCCGGCGCAGCCGCGTGTGCAGCGGCAGCCGCGGCACCGTGGCGGCAGCGCGCGTCGCGCCGGCATCCATGGGGGCGAACACGTCGGCGGTCGGCGGCGGGGTGGGCGGGCTCACTGGAGCGGACCTTCGCGCTTCGCGCTGCGGCATTCGCCCTTCGGGCGGCCGGGCGGGCTCATGGCCGCGTCTGCCGCGCCAGGCGCAGCACCTCGCTGCTCAGCGAGAGCTGCCGCTCGCGCAGCGCTGTGAGGTCGACGTCGAAGCGCAGCGCGTCGTTGACCAGCACCAGCTCGACCATGCCGCCGCGGGCCAGCGTGCCGTCGAAGTCGCCGATGGTCAGCGTCGGCTCGGTCGTCGCCGCGATCGCCGCCGGCGCCGCTGGGCCGGCGCTTTCGTGCACGAACAGCAGGTGGCAGCCTGCCGCGTTGTGCGCCGGCTCGAGCACCACCCGAAGCGTGCGCGTGCCCACGCGCCGTCCGTCCAGCGCCTGGAAGGCCGTGGCGAGGCTGCGGCTTCGCTGCACGACGCACAGGCGCAGCGAGTCGCTGTCGCGCTCGAAGGCGCTGGCCGGCCACCGCGCGAAGTGCGCGAAGTTGGCCACGATCAGCGCCTTGGCGCGATCGCCGCTGGGCACCGGGTTCAGCGGCTGCGCGCGCCCAGAGGAGGCCAGCGAGGTGGCCGCGCAGACGAGCACGGCGGCCAGCGCACGAAGCGGAAGGTGACTGCCGCGCATCGCCGCCAGGCGCCCTAGAAGCGCCGCCCCACGCGCAGCCGCCATTGGCGCCCGTCCTGCGGCACGCTGTCCTGCACCAGCTCGGGCCCCCCGGGGTCGGCATGGCGGCGGTCGGTCAGGTTGTGCACACCCAGAGCGAACGACCAGCCGCTGCCCGGCGGCTCATAGCCGAGGTTGGCGTGCAGCAGCGTGCGCGGCGGCAGCGAGGCGCGCGCCACGGTGACGCGCCGCCCCACGCGGTCGGCGTGCAGCCCCAGGCGCGTGTCCGCCCAGAAGGCCGGCGTCGTCCAGGCCAGCTTGACCAGCGACCGCGGCGCGTCGGTCAGCGCCGCACCACTGGCCGCATCGACCGTCTGCTGGCGCGACCAGCTGCCACGCAGCAGCGCGCCGTGCGGCAGCAGCGCCGTGGCCTCGACCTCGAGGCCGCGCGAGCGCGCCGCGCCGACGTTCTCGTACATCAGCAGCCCGTCGCTCTGCTCGACCAGGTCGATCAGCCGCTCCATGCGGAAGCGGTAGAGCGAGGCGCGCACGCTCAGGGCTGCGTCGCCCTGCCAGACCGCCGACAACTCGCCGGAACGCAGCTGCTCGGCGCTGAGCGCCGGATTGACCTTCTGCGCGGCATCGTCGAAATACTGGCGCTCGTAGGCATTGGGTTCGCGGAAGGCTTCGCCGACCAGCGCCTTGAAGATCCACTGCGGCAGTGGCGACCAGACCGCCGCCGCGCGTGGACTGACGCGCCCGTTGCCGTCGAGCTGGCGGTCGGCGCGCACCCCCAGGTGCAGCTGCAGCCCGTCGCCGACCGACCATTCGTCGTTCAGGTACAGCGCATGGCGGCGCGAGCGGCCATCGACGTCGAGGAAGACCTCGGGCACCGGGGCGGTGTATTCGACACGTTGGAACTGGCGCAGGTTGTCCTGATACTCCACGCCGGCCAGCAGGCGATGGCGCGCGAAGCCCAGGTAGGTGTAGCGCAGCTCGCCCGACACCCAGCGGCCCTGGGTCGGGTTGTGGCTCGACGAGATGTCCGGCGCGGTGCCGATCTGCGACACGCCGTTGTAGTCGTAGCGCGCCGCGCCCAGGCGCACCTGAAGTTCGTGCGCCTCGCCCAGCCGCCGACTGAACGCCGCATCGAGGAAGACGTAGCGGTCGCTCCACTGGTTGGGCGTGTTGAAGGCAGCGTCGTAGGCGCCGGTGGGCAGCAGCTTGCGCCGGTCGGACACGAGGCCCGTCAGCACCCAGTCGCCGGCCACCACCTTGGCGTACAGCTTGTCGTTGCTCTCCGCGTCACGCCCGCGCGCGATGCCGTTGTTGTTCTCGGGTTGGTCGTACTCGGGAAAGTACAGGTCGCGGCCCGGGCGCCGCTCGGTGGTGGCGCCCAGCAGCGCGCGCGCCGGCCCGATCGAGCCGCCCCAGCTGCCGAACAGCTTGCGCGCGCCGGCGCTGCCCCACTCCCCCGCGGCGTAGGCGCCCGGCTCCTGCGACGGCTTCTTGGTGATCACGTTGACCACGCCCAGCAGTGCGTTGGAGCCGTAAAGCGCCGAGCCCGGACCGGGGATGAACTCGACCCGGTCGATCAGGTTCACGTCCAGCGGGAACTCGCGCCCGGCCACCGCCTGGTCGAAGATGTTGTCGTTGACGCGCAGCCCGTCGATCAGCAGCAGCAGGCGCGACGAGTAGTCGCCGGGCCGCTCGAAGCCGCGCGCGCCGACGTAGGTGTAGGCGCGGTCATAGCGCAGGTGCACGCCGGGGATCGAGGCCAGCACCTCGGCCAGCGTGCGATAGCCCTGGTCGCGTATCTCGCCGGCAGTGCGCACGGTGACCGCCGCCGGCGCGAGCGCCAGGTCCTGCTCGTACTTGGCCGCGCCGGCCGAGCGGGCCGAGCCGTACACGGGCTGGGCCAGCAGGCGCTCGAGCTCGAGCGTCGTCGCTTCCTGGGCCCGCACGGACCCGGCCAGGGACGAAAGCAAGACGCACAGGAAAGCCGGGGCGAGCACGGCCCGCCCCGGTACAGCGGTACCGCACATGTCGAGGGTTATCGGTCTTACGGGCCCGTTCATGAACGCGCCATTCGCGCGCCACGTGAGGAATGCGCATCGCACCGCTCACCGGGTCCGGCCTCGGCATCGAAACGCCGTGACATCACGTTGCCGCCGTCGAGGTCCACTGAGCCGCCGCAGCTCCTTGCGCCATCGTGCAGCGGAAGAGCTCGAGCACGGCGTCCGCTCGCACGGCCGTGCACACGCGCTGGTCGGGCACGGCCTCCCAGGCCTCGCCCTGCGAGTAGCGGCGCCCGGCCGTGCGCTGGATGGTCTGGCCAATGGCGATGCCCTCTGCAACCACGCGCACCGGGCCAGCGCGCGTCGTGAAGAGCTCGGGTGCGAGCGCGAAGGCCACGGCGCTCGAGTCGTGCACGTAGCAGCCGGCCACGCCGACGGCGCGGGCGTAGAAGCCGACATAGTGGCGCGAGGCTTCCCAGATGAAGCGGCCCTCGGCGCCGCCCTCGTCGCGCAGGCGCTCGAAGAAGGCGTGGTCCATCAGCACGCGGTGCGTGACGTCGAGGCCGACGACGGTCACCGGCCACGGCGCCGTGAAGACGGCATCGGCGGCATGCGGGTCGGACAGGATGTTCGCCTCGGCCACCGGCGTGACGTTGCCGCCCTGGCCGTCGACGCCGAAGGCACCGCCCATCACCACCACCTGCCGCACGAGCTGCGCGACCGCCGGCTCCTCGGCGAGCGCGAGCGCGAGGTTGGTGAGCGGCCCCACGGCCAGCAGCGTCACCTCGCCCGGATGGGCACGCAGCACATCGATGATCAGGCGGTGCGCCGGCCGCGCATCGGCGGCGCGCGTGGTGCTCACCGGCCCGGCGAGGTTGCCGAGGCCGTCGTCGCCATGCACGTCGGGCGCGGCGCCACGCGGCGGGCGCACGAGCGGCAGCGCGGCGCCGCGCGCCACCGGCGCCGCGATGCCGAAGCGCTCGCACAAGTAGAGCGCGTTGCGCGTCGTGAGCTCGATCTCGGCGTTGCCGAAGACGGTGGTGACGCCGAGCAGCCGCACCGCCGGATGCCGGTGCAGGAAGAGCAGCGCCATCGCGTCGTCGACGCCGGGGTCGGTATCGAAGAGGATCTTCATCGGCAGGGGGTCAGGTCGAGGTCAGGTCGGGTCCGTCGGCAAGGCTGGGCCGGATGGCGGTCGGAGATGGCGGTCGGCGGTCGGAGATGGCGATCGGAGATGACGATGGGGGACGCGATCGACGCTCTCACCCCGGCCGCTGCGCCAGCTCGGGCCAGCGCGCGAGGCGGTCGTAGAACGCGGCGCGCGAGATGCCCAGGCGCCGCGCCGCCGCCAGCCGGTTGCCGCCGGTGGCGGCGAGCGCCGCCGCGATGGCCGCGCGCTCGAGCTCGGCCACCCGCTCGGGCAGGCCGCGCGAGGGGTCCTCGATCGCGGGCATCGCCGGCGGCACCGGGGCGGCCGCGGCCGACGGCGCACCTGCCATCACCGCCGCAGGTGTCGTGGCGCGTGACGCAGACGCCGCGAACATGCCGCCGGCAGCCGGCGCAGGTTCGCTCTTCGCCGGCGCCGCGCCCGCCGTGCCCGCCGTACCCGCCCCGGAGGCCGTGGCGCCACTCGCCGCTGCGCCGGCCGTGCCGGCGCTCGCCAGCCGCAGCGCCGCGCCGAAGTGCCCGGGCCCGAGCTGCGCATCGTCGGTCATCAGCGTCGCCTGCTCGAGCACGTTGCGCAGCTCGCGCACGTTGCCCTGCCAGGGCTGGCGTGCGAGCAGCTCCAGCGCCTCGGGGGTCAGCGTCTTCGGCGCCAGGCCGCTGCGGTGTGCGATGTCCTCCACCAGCGCGTCGGCCAGCGCCTCGAGGTCGGCCGGCCGCTCGCGCAGCGGCGGCAGGGTGATCGGCAGCACGTTCAGGCGGTAGTAGAGGTCGGCGCGGAAGGTGCCGGCCGCCACCATCGCCGCGAGGTCACGGCTGGTGGCGGCGATGACGCGCACGTCGACGCGCTCGACGCGGTTGCTGCCCAGCGGCTCGATCTCCTGCTCCTGCAGCGCACGCAGCAGCTTGGCCTGCAGCGCCAGCGGCATGTCGCCGATCTCGTCGAGGAAGAGCGTGCCGCCGTCGGCGAGCTTGAACTTGCCCTCACGGCCCTTGCGCTCGGCGCCGGTGTAGGCACCGGGCGCGACGCCGAAGAACTCGGCCTCGAGCAGCGTGTCGGGCACGGCGGCGATGTTCACGCTCACGAGCGGCCGCGGCGCACGCTTGCTCGCCGCGTGGATGCCGTGCGCGAGCAGCTCCTTGCCGGTGCCCGTCTCGCCCAGCAGCAGCACGGCGCTGTCGGTGAGCGCGACGCGGCGCGCCAGGCGCTTGACTTCCAGTGCCGCCGGGCTCGCGCCGATGAAGCTCGCGATGCCGTACTTGGGCCGGCGCGCCTGCGCGATCTCGCGCCGCGCCGCGTCGAGCTCGTCCTGCAGGCGCGCGAACTTGGCCAGCAGCGGCTGCATCGTTGTCTCGGGGTGGTCGAGCAGCACGTAGCCCACGGCGCCGATCACCTCGCCGGCTTCGTTCTTCAGCGGCAGGCGGCTGACGAGAAAGGTGCCGGCCTGGTTGCTGAGCAGGTCCACGAGGATCGGCTGGCCGCTCTCGATGACCTGGCCCATCAGCGTGTTGGGCACCACCTCCTCGACGCGCCGGCCGACGAAATCGGCCTCCGCGTGCCCGAGCGCCGGCAGGAAGCGCTTGTAGCCCTCGCTGATCCAGACGATGCGGTGGTTGCGGTCGACCACCATCGTGCCCATCGCCGTGTTGTTGAAGACGTCGAACAGGCTCTTCGCGGCGAGCTCGAGCACGCGCTCGGCGTCGAGCTGCAGCGGGGCGGGGTCGGGCGGCGGCGACATGCGGGCACTTTAGCGCCGCGCGCCGCCCCGGCGTGCGCATGCGCTAACCTGCGCGTCTTCATCAGGAGCCCGCCCGATGAGTGCGCATCCGACCAGCCAGCCGCATCGGCACGGCACGCCGCTGCCCGCCCGCGCCACCGCGCCGGCGCGCGGGCAACTTGCCGCCACGCCCAAGTCCGCGCGCTTCTCGTTTGCCCTCGCCCTCGCACTCGCCCTCGCGCTCGGCGGCTGCGGCACGCCGGTGCGCAACCCCGTCACCGGCGAGACCGAGCGCACGGTGATGGACGAGCGCACCGAGATCGCCGAAGGCGCCAAGGGCCACCAGGAGGTGCTCAAGGCCTACACCGCGCTCGCCGACCCGGCGCTGCAGGCCTACGTCGACAGGATCGGCCAGAAGATCGCGGCGCAGTCGCACCGCAGCTCGCTGAAGTGGACCTTCACCGTGCTCGACAGCCCGGAGATCAACGCCTTCGCGCTGCCCGGCGGCTATGTCTACGTCACGCGCGGCATCATGGCCCACCTCGACAGCGAGGCCGACCTCGCCGGCGTCATCGGGCACGAGATCGGCCACGTCACGGCACGGCACGGCGCGCAGCGGGCCACCGCGCAACAGCGCGCCAGCATCTTCGTGCTCGGTGCCACCGTGCTCGGCGGCCTGCTCGCCGGTGACAGCGGCGCGCAGGTGGCGAGCCAGGCGACGCAGCAATACCAGGCCGGCAGCATCGCCAGGTACGGACGCGAGCAGGAGCTGCAGGCCGACCAGCTCGGCGCCGAGTACCTGAGCCGCGTGCGCTACGACCCGAAGAACATGATCGACGTGATCCAGGCGCTGAAGGACCAGGAGCGCTACGCCGCCGACGCCGCGCGCGCCGCCGGCCGCGCCGTGCCGCAGGGGGGCGGCTGGCTCGCCTCGCACCCGAGCAACGACCAGCGGCTCCAGGCGATCCGCAGCACGGCACTCAAGCTGGCCGGCAGCCGCGCAGCCGCCGACCCGGCAGGCGGCCGCGCCGCGGCCGACGCACCCGGCGGCCACGCCGTGGCCGCGTGGGACGACGACGGCCGCGAGCGCTACCTGAAGGCGATCGACGGCATGCCCTTCGGCGACGGCCGCGAGCAGGGCGTCGTGCGCGGCCGCAACTTCTTCCACGAGCCGCTCGGCATCGCCCTCACCGCGCCGGCCGGCTGGCGCATCGTCAACGACACCGAGCAGCTCGTGGTGATGAGCGGCGCCGGCGACGCGGTGCTGGTGATGAAGATGATCCCCGAGGAGATGGTCAAGAAGATCGGCACCGACCACGCCGCCCTCCTGCGCGACGCGCTCGGCGCCACCACGGGCACGACCGAGAAGCTCACGCTCGGCGGCGGCCTCGCGGCCACGCACTTCAGCGGCCAGCGGCGCAATGCCCAGGGGCAGACCGGCCCGCTCACCGCAACCATCGTCAGCGGGCCGGGCGGGCGCATGTTCCTGCTCGGCTGGAGCGCCCGCGATGCGCAGGCGATGCAGAAGTCGCGCGCCGTGCTGCGCGAAGCCGAGCTCAGCTTCCGGCCGCTCACCGCCGCCGACCGCAGCGCCGCGCGCCCGTGGCGCGTGAAGCTGGCGCCGTTCCCGGCCGGCGGCTTCGCGCAGCTCGCGCGCTCGACGCCGCTCACCGAGCTGCCCGAGCAGCAGCTGCTCCTGCTCAACAGCGCCTACCACGAGGGGACTGCGGGCGGCGCCGCCAGCCGCGATCCGAAGCCGGGCCAGCTCGTGAAGGTCATCGAGTGAGGCTCGATCCGCGTGGCAACATGTCGTCGCGCGAACCGGCCGCCCGGTAGGCAAGACGAAGCATCGACCCACACAAAGGAGACCCCGATGAATGCCCCCCTCACCCGACGCCAGGCACTGATCGCCGGCACCGCCGCGCTGGCGGCACCTCTGTCGTCCGGGGTGCAGGCGCAGGGCAGCGGCTGGCCGACCAAGCCCGTGACCGTCGTCGTGCCCTTCCCGCCCGGCGGCGGCACCGACGCCTTCGCGCGGCCGCTCTTCGCGCTGATGACGAAGAACGTCGGCCGCCAGTTCGTCATCGACAACAAGGGCGGCGCCGGCGGCACCGTCGGCGCCTCGGTGGCGGCACGCGCCGCCGGCGACGGCTACACCTACTTCATGGGCGCGGTGCACCACAGCATCGCCCCCAGCATGTATCCCAAGCTCGATTACGACATCGAACGCGACTTCGTGCCCGTGGGCCTGGTGTCCAGCGTGCCGCAGGTGATCGTCGTCAACCCGGCGCGCGTGCAGGCCAAGACGCTCTCGGAGCTGCTCGAGCACATCCGCAAGAACCCGGGCCGGCTCAACTACGCCTCGGCCGGCAACGGCACCTCGCACCACCTGGCGGGCGAGCTGTTCAAGCTGCAGACCAGGACCTTCATCACGCACATCCCCTACCGCGGCGCCGGCCCGGCGCTGCAGGATCTCGTCGCCGGCCAGGTGGACATGATGTTCGACGGCCTCGGCTCCTCGGCCGCGCACATCCGCGGCGGGCGCCTGCGGGCCATCGCCGTGGCCGCCGACAAGCGCGCCGTCGCCTTTCCCGAGGTGCCCACGGCAGCCGAGGCCGGCGTGCCCACCTACAAGGTCGCCACCTGGTACGGCATCTGGGCGCCCAAGGGCACGCCGGCCGAGGCCACCACGGCCATGGCCGGCGAGATGCGCAAGGCGCTGGCCAGCGACGAGCTGAAGACCATGTGGACGAGCCTCGGCACCGAGACGCCCAACCTCTGGGGCGCCGAGTTCGGCCGCTTCGTCAGCGCCGAGGTCAAGCGCTGGGCCGAGGTGGTGAAGACCTCGGGCGCCAAGCTCGATTGATGAACCCCCCGAGTCCCCGCACGCCGACCTGAGGTCGCCGCCGCCTCCCCGGCATCGGGGAAAGAGGGCGTCGCTTCGACGCCAGAGAGGGCGTCGTTTGGACGCCATGCAACGCCATGCCCACCGAGACCGCCCACAACAACCTCTACGCCGCGCTGCGCGCCGGCTTTCCGGCCGACCTGTCGCGCGTCGCGATCGAGACCGCCGACACGCCGGTGCCGCTGCGCTACACGTGGGCCGACCTCGAGCGCGGCAGCGCGATGCTGGCCAACCTGCTCGGCTCGCTCGAGCTGCCGGCCGGCTCGCGCGTGGCGGTGCAGGTGGACAAGAGCGTCGAGGCGCTGATGCTCTACCTGGCCGTGCTGCGCGCCGGCCATGTCTACCTGCCGCTGAACACCGCCTACCAGGAGGTGGAGATCACCTACTTCATCGGCAACGCCGAGCCGGCGGTGGTGGTGTGCAGCAAGCGCAACTTCGGCTGGGTGAGCCGCACGGCGTTCAACGCCGGCACGCGGCATGTCTACACGCTCGACGACGACCGCTCGGGCACGCTGCTCGACCGCGCCGCCTTCCATGCCGACACGCAGGAGCCGGTGCCGGTGGCGCCGGACGACCTCGCCGCCATCCTCTACACGAGCGGCACCACCGGGCGCAGCAAGGGCGCCATGCTCACGCACCGCAACCTGCTGTCGAACGCGCAGGTGCTGCAGGAGGCCTGGGGCTGGGCCGAGGTGAACCGCCAGGGCGGCCACCATCACGGAGCGGACGTGCTGATCCACGTGCTGCCCATCTTCCACGTGCACGGCCTCTTCGTCGCCTCGCACGGCGCGCTGCTCTCGGGCAGCAAGATGATCTGGTTCAGCCGCTTCGACCCACGCGCCACTGTGGCGCGGCTGCCCGAGGCGACGGTCTTCATGGGCGTGCCGACGCTGTACGTGCGCATGCTCGCCGAGGCCGCGCTGACGCGCGCGTCATGCGCGCACATGCGGCTGTTCGTCAGCGGCTCGGCGCCGCTGCTGCTCGAGACCTTCCAGCAGTGGCAGCAGCGCACCGGCCACACCCTGCTCGAGCGCTACGGCATGAGCGAGACGGCCATGCTGACCAGCAACCCCTACCGCCCCGAGAGCGCGCGCCGCGGCGGCACCGTCGGCCTGCCGCTACCGGGCGTGGGCGTGCGCGTGCACGACGACAAGGGCCGGCCGGTGCGCACCGGCGAGATCGGCGGCATCGAGGTCAAGGGCCCGAACGTCTTCAAGGGCTACTGGCGCATGCCCGAGAAGACGGCCGACGAGTTCACCAACGACCTGTGGTTCAAGACGGGCGACGTCGGCCGCATCGATGCCGACGGCTACGTCACCATCGTCGGGCGCAGCAAGGACCTCATCATCAGCGGCGGCTACAACGTCTACCCGGCCGAGGTGGAAGAGTGCATCAATGACATGCCGGGCGTCGCCGAGAGCGCCGTGGTCGGCGTGCCGCACCCCGACTTCGGCGAGGTCGGCGTGGCCGCGGTGGTGGCCAAGCCCGGCAGCACCCTCGACGCCGAGGCCATCCTGGGCACGCTGAAGACGCTCATCGCCAACTTCAAGGTGCCCAAGCGCGTGTACGTCGTCGCCGACCTGCCGCGCAACGCCATGGGCAAGGTGCAGAAGAACCTGCTGCGCGAGCAGCACAAGGGTTTGTTCACGGGCTGAGCGGCCCGGGCACGGCGCGCCGGCGCCCATGCACGAGGGCGGAAGGGGCGCGCCGCGGGCGGCCGCGCGCCCGCCCGCCGCGGCCGAGGCCGCGACCTTCGCTGCCCTGCGCGGCTTACTGCTTGCGCGCGATGAACCCCGCGACCACCGCCGCGCCGGTGCCGCCGTTCTGCAGCGAGAACACACCGCCCATCTCCGAGGGCCCGCTGCCGGAGCCTCCGGCGACCACCGGCCCGAACAGGCGCCCCCCGAGGCCACCGGCGAGCCCAGCGTTGCTGGCCGGCCCGGTGAGGTGGTTGGCGTTGCCGCCCGTTCCCAGCACGGTCGTGGCGCTCAGCGTCACGGGCACCGGCACGCCGCTGCCGTCGTTCCTGACCGTGTTCTGGATCGAGACGGCGACACTGCGCGTCGCGAAGTTGGCCGTCACCGTCACCGTGCCGATGAACGCCACCGGATCGTCACTGCCGTTGGGCGAGTAGCGGCCGTGCACCACACCGGTGTAGGTGGCGGTGCCGCTCGTGGGCACCGTGGCGGGATCGGTGGTGTCGCCGAAGGTCACGACACCGCGCCGGTTCTTGTTGTGTTCGTCGACGCCGCCCCACTCGGAGATGTTCACCGTGTCCTGCGTGAACCACGAGGCGAGGTTGCCGTAGCGGAAGTTCCACAGGTTCAGCGTGCGGTACCCCTTCGAGCCCGGCACCGGCACGCCGAAGCCGCTGCCGCCCGGCAGCCAGGTGGGGTTGCCGTTGGCGTCGGGCAGGCCGTTGCCCGCGTGGATGTCGCCGTCCTCGTGGTACCGCGTCGCGCTCAGCATGTCGGTGTCGTTGCCGCCGGAACGCCATGCGCCGGTGGCGAACTGCGGTCCACTGGTCTCGAGCGTCGCGCACCAGCCGCCCGGCACGCAGCGCGGCGGCTCGGTGCGCGGGAAGTAGCGGTTGGTGGCGTAGTTCGACCGGGTCGCCGCGGGGCCCAGGGTGGCGAAGTTGTAGAAGCCGAGGTCGGTGCTCGGCGGCAGGCTGCCGAACGACAGCGCGCCGCCCCCGTTGAGTTGCACACGGCCGGCCGTGGGATTGAAGGTCTCGATGATCTGCGGGCGATCGACCTGGCCGCTCCAGAAGATGCCGAGGTTGCTGAGCAGCACGGCCACGCTGTTGGGTGCGGCATTGGCGTCCTTGCGCACGCGCATCTCCGCCGTGCCGCCGCTCGTCAATTGCAGCCCGGTGGCACTGGAGACGTTCGGGTTCGAAGGGCTCATGTCGCTCACCGAGCGGCCGTAGGCCTGCACGCCGGAGCGTGTCAGCGCGATGCCGTTGTCGGTGCGCAGGATGGACTCGCCGCTGCACTGGTAGCCCGCACCGTCGGCGCAGGACATCGTCATCGGACCGGGCGGCGGCGGTGGCGCCGTGCTCACGGTGATCGAGAACGACTGCGTCGCGGCGAGCCCGCCCGGATCGGCCACCCTCACGGTGACGCCGTGCGAGCCGACCTGTGCCGACGTGGGCGTCCAGCCGATGAGGCCGCTGGCCGCGTTGATCGTCATGCCGCTCGGCGCCTGCGTCAGCGAGTAGGTCAGCGCATCGCCGTTCGGATCCGTGGCGTTGACGTCGTAGCTGTAGAGCGTACCGGCCGTGGCGGTGGTCAAGGCGGTGCTCGTGATCTGCGGTGCGGCATTGCCGGCCGCGGCCACGGTGATCGAGAAGGCCTGCGTGGCACTGAGCCCACCGGGGTCCGCGGCGCGCACGGTGACAGCCTGGCTGCCGACTTGGGCCGACGAGGGCGTCCAGGCGATGAGGCCGCTGGAGGCATTGATCGTCATGCCGCTTGGCGCCTGGGTGAGCGAATAAGTCAGCACATCGCCGTTCGGATCCGTGGCGTTGACGTCGTAGCTGTAGGCCGCACCGACCGCCGCGCCGGTCACCGGCGTCGAGACGATCTGCGGCGCCTGGTTGCCGGCGCCGCCGACGGTGAGCGTGCCCACCTTGTAGCGATGGTCCCCGCTCGGGTCGGTGACGCCGGCGCCGAGCGCCAGCGTGAGATCGACCCACGGGTCACCGCCGGAGAGCCCGACGCGGATGTCGTAGCTGCCCGCCGCGAGGCCCGCGGGCACGGTGATCGTGCGCGTCTCGGCGAAGGGTCCCGCCGTCCAGGTGGCCGAGGTGGTCCAGTGATCGTCCACCGACCAGGTCTGGCCGGCCGCGTTCACGAGGTGCATGAATTGCAGGTAGTTCGCCGGCATCGGGATGCGATACCAGTTGAGCGTGAAAGCCACCATGCTGCCTGCCGCCGCGCCATAGGTGGACGGCGTGGCCAGGTCGGCACGCGTCGTGGAAGGCACGGCGCCGCCGGAGACGGTGATGCTGAAGACTTGCGTGGCGGCCAGGCCGCCCGGATCGGCCACGCGCGCGGTGACGGCCTGGCTGCCGGCCTGCGCCGAGGTGGGTGTCCACGCGATCAGGCCGGTGGAGGCATTGATCGTCATGCCGCTCGGCGCCTGCGTCAGCGAGTAGGTGAGTACATCGCCGTTCGGGTCGATCGCATTGACGTCGTAGCTGTACGCCGCGCCGACCGTACCCGTGGTCACGGGCGTCGAGGTGATCTGCGGCGCCGCGTTGGCGGCGGCGACGTTGATCGAGAAGCTCTGTGTTGCGGCCAGCCCGCCCGGGTCGGCCACACGCGCGGTGACGGCCTGGCTGCCGGCCTGCGCGGAGGAGGGCGTCCAGGCGATCAGGCCGCTCGACGCGTTGATGGTCATGCCGCTCGGCGCCTGCGTCAGCGAGTAGGTCAGCACATCGCCG
>JACRPO010000017.1 GCA_016223165.1 Burkholderiales bacterium | reverse complement strand
GTTGGCCGAGGGGTTGGGCATCGAGATCTACTTCTGCGATGCCTACAGCCCCTGGCAGCGCGGCAGCAACGAGAACGCCAATGGTCTGATCCGGCAGTACCTGCCCAAGGGCACGGACCTGTCGCAGCTCACGCGCGAACAACTCGATCTGATCGAGTTCAAGCTGAACAACCGGCCTCGGCGCATCCTGGGCTACAGGACGCCGCAGGAGGTGTACGACCGGCATCGAGTTGTAGCAGAGCCATGTGACGCGGTCCGTCGGCGCGCTCGACCAGGCGTCGCGTCACGATGCACGCTTGCGCCATTCGCGCGGGGTGGTTTCGTAGCGCTGCTTGAATGCCCGGCTGAAGTGCGAGACGTCGCTGAAACCCCAGCGGTATGCGATCTCGCCGATGGTGCGGGACTGCAGCGCCGGCGCCTGGAGTTCGCGGGCGCAGCGTTCCAGCCTTTCCGACCAGACCCACTTCATCAGCGGCTCGTCTTCGTCGGCAAACAGGTCGTAGAGATGCCGCGCCGACAGGCGCACGCCCTGGGCGATGGCGTTGGCGTCGAGCTTCGGGTCGCCGAGGTGATCCTGCACGAAATTCGCGATGCGGCGCCTGTGAAGCTGCCGCAGGCGTGACGGCATGTGCGCCGAAGCGAGGGGCAGCAGCGCCGCGGCCAGCAGCGCCGGCAGCGCCTCGCCGATGCAGTCGGCCACATCGTCGTGTAGTGTCGTGATCGATGCGAAGACCTGCGCCATCGCGGCGCGGAACACTGCCGCTGAACCATCACCGCGGATCGGGATCGCCGTCAGGTCGTCGAGTTGCGGCACCAGGCTGCGCACAGCGCTCGTCGGCAGGTAGACCGAGTGCGAAGCGACCTCTCCCGTCTCGATGGAGAACGGGCGCGCCGGGTCGATGACGAACACGTCGCCCGGCTCGATGCGGTTCTCGCGCCCGCCCTGCGCGACCACGGCGATGCCTTCCTTGTGCAGCGAGACGAGCAGCCGCGAATGCGTCGACACACCGGCAGGAACCGACACGGTGGAGTGCGGCGACAACTTCAGCGCCGCCAAGTGCAGGCGCCGGCCGCGGTACGCCAGCATCTGCGCCGACAGCGGCCGTGGGGGCTGCGTGCGCACGGCCAGGCTCATCGCGAACAGGCGCTGCATCTCGTGCTGGAAAAGCCCCGTCCGTTCTCCAGCCGGCGCAGCGTCGGTCGAGAAGCGCCGGACGGAAAGCGCCGCCGGCGGCACCATCGTGATGCTTGTCTCCATACTCGTTCTGTTGCGGCGGTCAAGCGAAATGTGCCGGTACCTTGATCTTCGTCAAAATGATTCCTGTGGATACAACCCATCCACGGGGCGGATAAGTCGGCGCAAGGACGGCCATGCGGATCAATCGACTCGACCTGAACCAGCTCGCATGCCTGGATGCGTTGCTGGTGACATGCAGCGTCACCCGCGCGGCGCAGCAGGTGCATCTGAGCCAGCCGGCCGTGAGCGCCGCGCTCGCCCGGATGCGCGAGTTCTTCGGCGACCCGCTGCTCGTTCCGGCGGGCCGAGGCCTGAGCCTGACGCCGTTCGCCGGCAGCCTGCGGCAGCCGGTGCGCGACCTGCTGCTGCAGGCCCAGGCGCTGACGCGCCGCCGGCCGGAGCTGGAACCGAAACGCATCGAGCGCGACATCACGATCGTCGCCTCGGACTACGTGCAGACCGTGCTGCTCCACGCGCTGTTCCGGCGCGCCGCACGCGAGGCGCCGGGCATGCGTTTCGAGGTGCGATCGATCGGCGGCTACCTGGCTGAGGAACTGGACCAGGGCGACGTCGACCTCGTCGTCTCGCTGGCCAGTGGCATGTCGTCGGCGCATCCGAGCGAGCCCTTGTTCCGCGACAGCTACTCGTGTGTCGCCTGGGAGGGCAACACCGCCGTGGGCCGCACGCTGACGAGCGAGCAATACCTCGGTCTCGGCCACGTCGTTGTCGTGCTCGGGCGCGGCCGGACGGCGACCCTGGACCAGCTGGCGCTCAACGCGCAGGGCCTGAACCGCCGCGCCGAGGTGCGCGTGCCGAACTTCACACTCGTTCCCGGCTGCCTGGTCGGAACGAACCGCATCGCGACGCTGCACACGCAGCTCGCGCGGCGGCTGGCGCGGCAGTGGCCGCTGCGCATCCTGCGTTGCCCGATCGAGATCGGCGAGATCGTCACTGCCGTGCAGTGGCATCGCCACCAGTCTCACGACCCGGCGATCGGCTGGGTGCGGCGCTCGCTGCATGCCGCCGTGCGCGCCGAGCGCCTGCGGCCGGCGTGACGATCAATGGGTGCGCATCAAGAAATTGCCGACGGCTTCGGTGAAGGCGACGGGCTGCTGCACGTTGCCGAGGTGTCCGGCGTCCTTCAGCACGAACCGCTCGGCGCGCGGCAGGCGTTCGGTCAGCGCCGATGCCGCCTGCAACGGAATCGCCGCGTCGGCATCGCCGGCGACGACGAGCGCGGGCATCGAGATCTCGCCGAGACGGTCGAAGTGGTCGAGCGCCCGGATCGCGCTGATGGCGCTCGTGTAGCCGGCCGACGACGTGGCGCGGATCTGGCGTGCGACCCATGCCATCGTCAGCGGGCTGGCGCCGGCGAACGCGGGCGCGAACCAGCGGCCGAGCGTGGGCTCGACTTGCTTTTCGAGCCCCTCACGCTCGAACTGCGCCAGGCGTTCGTCCCAGATCACGCGCACGGCAGGCAGTGTGCGGGCCGTCGTGTGCGCGAGCACGAGCGAGCGCACCCGCCCAGGCTGGCGTAGCGCGAATGCCTGCGCGACCATGCCGCCGAGCGACAGGCCGACGACGGCGGCTCGTTGAATGCCCAGTGCGTCGAGCGCCGCGGCGACTTGATCGGCGTAGTCCGCGAGTGTCATCGGCGCAGTCGGCGCCGGGCTCATGCCGTGCCCCGGCAGGTCGATCGCGATGAGCCTGAACGCCATCGACCAGGCCGGCCACTGCGGCCGCCACAGCTCGCCGTGCGTGGCCAGCGCGTGCAGCAGCACGACCGCGGGCGCGTCGGCCGGCCCGGCGACATGGCAGAAGAGACCGCCGGCGATCACGGTGCAGCGCCGACGTGCCAGCGGCCGAGGCCGATCCCGGTGTACCAGTTCGACACCGCGCGGTAGTAGACCGGCTCGAAACGCGCACCGTCGGCCGCGCCGTGCGCGACCAGCCAGGTGCGGATCTCCTCGGCGCCGTTGCCGGCCTCGTCGACATGCTCGGCGGCATAGTCCACGAGCGCCTCGTCTTCGCCGGCCTCGAGCAGGCGCAGGAACTCACGGTCGAAAACTTCGTTGACCTGGCCCATGCGCGGCGTCGCGATGTCGTGGCTGATGCCGCCGGTGGCCAGCACGGCGACGCGCTCGCAGCCTTCGAACGAGGCCACGGCCTGGCGCACGAGCCGCCCCCACTGCAGCGCGCGCTGCATTGTCGGCAGCGGCGGCTGCACGCAGTTCACGAGCAGCGGCACGATGCGCACGCTGCCGACCAGGCCTGCCAGGTGCAGTGGCGTCAGCACGCCGTGGTCCAGCGTCAGCTCCATCGAGAACGACGGATCGAAGCCGCCGTGCAGCGCCGTCGCCAGGAGGTGCGCGGCGAAGTCGGCGTCGCCCTGCAGCGTGGTCTTGTCGGCCTTGAGCCAGTGCTCGACCGGCGTCGGGTAGCTCTCGGCCGCGCCGATGCAGAAGGCCGGGAAGTTGTTCAGGAAGAAGTTGTGCAGGTGGTCGTCGGACACCACGATCAGGGTCTGCGGCGCGCTGCGTCGCAGCGCGTCGCCCAGGCGCTTGAAGGCGCCGAAGATCGCTTCGCGCTCGGCATCGGGAATGGCGTCCGGGAAGTTCAGCATCACCGGCGTATGACTGGCGGCGAACACGCCGACGAGCTCAGCCATGATCGTTCTCCGCGACGGCGCGCAGCGATTGCAGGAATACCGGCTCCGGGATGCGCAGGCCCAGGCAATGCGCGCGCAGCAGGTACGGGTTGACGCCGGCGAGGTACATCGCGCCGATGTCGTTGTCGCGGATCGCGGCCTTCAGCGCCGGCGGCAGCGGCGTGTCCTTCATGTAGTCGTCGGGGTCGGCGCGGTAGCGTTCGAGGTGGCTCGCGAGATGGTGTACCTCGTACAGCACCTTGTCCATCCGGTAGGCGTTCGCGCTCGGCATCGCAGCGCGCCAGTTGCGCTGCATCACCGGACTCCTTCGCCACGCACCTGGCGCGCCAGCCACTGCGCGATGGTCGGCAGCGTCTGCGGCGTCAGGCCCATGTGGCCGCCGGGGAACATGCGCACCGTCTTCGGCGAACCGCGCTCGATCAGCAGCTCGATGTCGGCAACGGGGCACTGCTTGTCGTGCTTGCCGTTGACCAGCAGCAGCGGCGCGCAGGGCCGGTCGAGCAGCCCCTGGTCGAGCAGCGACAGGCGCTCGAAGAACGCGACGTACTCGGCGTCGTCGCGCGCGCCGAGCATGCGCTGGCGCGTCTCGACGAGGTCCATCAGGTAGCTGTCGGGGTGCCGCGAGGCCTCGATCCAATCGCGTTGGAACATGTGGTGCGCGCCGCCGCCCCAGTTGACCGCGCCGGCAATGCGCTCGGGCACCAGGTGTGCGAGCTTGGTCGCCCAGTAGCCGCCGAACGAACGGCCGAGCAGGCCGATGCGTGCGCCGTCGAAGTCGGGCTGCGCAGCGATCCAGTCCATCGCCGTGATGAACACGCGCTCGGCGTCCGGCACGCCGCGCACGGGCGATTCACCGGTGCCGGCGTTGTCCATTGCGACGGTGGCCACGCCGAGCGCGAGCAGCGCATCGCTGGCCGCGGTCATCTGCTCCTTGCAGGCGTCGACGCCGCCCCACATCAGCACGACGGGCGCTCGCGCCGCACCGGTCGGCCGGCGCACGAGCAGCACGACCTCGCGGCCTTCGCCCTCGCGGCCCGCGAAGGGCACGGCCTGCCGGTGCACCGGCTGCGGCCAGTGGCGTGCGCCGGCCAGGTAGCTGCTGCGCTCGGCCTCGGCGCAACGCTGCTTGGCCGGATGGTTGGGGCAGGGGAAGCGACCCATGAAGTACAGCCCGCTGGCCTTCTGGTAGAGCGCGAGCGCCTGCGCGATGTCTGCGCTGCGTTCCGCGGCCTTCGCCTGCGCCGCGACGCCGTCGCCGAGCGCGCCCCAGTAGCGGCCCCAGGCCTCGCCGTCGAGCGCCGGCAGGCCTTCGATCCACGCCACGCCTTCATCGGGCGGGAGTGCATTCATCGGATGGGTGCGCGATGCCAGACGTTCGCGCATCCAGAGCTTGGATTCGACGAGCGTCTTGGGGCGCCCACTAACGGTGGAGTGGAGCGTCATGGTCGGATTGAATCGATGTGCATCGATGCTAGGCCCGACCCGCCGCCCGTCCTGGCACCCGTGCGCAGCCTGTTTTGACTGGGCCCGCCATCGACCCGCGGCGCGATTGACGGGGTGGGTACCGTCGGGCACGCTGGCTGCGCCGTCGCCTCTGCCGCGATGAGACTCCTTCACCGCGCGGACGGCTCGCTCGCCCGCCACAACGCCGATCTCGTGGCCAACGCGGCGGCCATTGCACGCTGCAGCGGGCGCGGCGTGGCCACTGCGGCACAAGCCCGAGCGCCCTGCGGCGCCGACTGATTCAACGACGCTCGACAGAACTCATGGCATCCATTCAAAAGGCACTCGTCGTCGGCGGCGGCATCGGCGGCATGTCGGCCGCGATCACGCTGCGGCGCTGCGGCGTGCAAGTCGATCTGGTCGATCTGGACCCGCAGTGGCGCGTCTACGGCGCCGGCATCACCATTGCCGGCGCCACATTGAGAGCCTTCAAGGCCCTCGGCATCCTCGACGAGGTGGTGGCGCACGCCTATGTCGGCGACGGCATCCAGATCTGCGACCGCAGCGGACAGCGGCTCGGCATCGTGCCGACGCCGGCCGCCGAGGAAGGCATCGCGGGCTGCGGCGGCATCATGCGCCCGCTGCTGCACCGCATCCTCTCGCAGCGCACGCTGCGCGCGGACGTCGACGTACGCCTGGGCATGACGGTCGACCGGCTGGACTCAGGCGCCGAAGGCGTGGACGTGGTGTTCTCCGACGGGAAGGAAGCGCGCTACGACCTCGTCGTCGGTGCCGACGGCCTGTTCTCGCGCGTCCGCAAGCTGCTGTTCCCGTCTGCACCCGAACCGCAGTACACGGGGCAGAGCGTCTGGCGCATCGCCGCCAGGCGGCCGGCCGAAATCGAGAGGCGCCACTACTTCCTCGGCGGGCCCGTGAAGGTGGGCCTGACGCCGGTGTCGGCCGACCAGATGTACATGTTCCTGCTCGAGACCGGACCGCGCCGGTCGGTGCTCGGCGATGCCGAGCTCGAGAGCGAGCTGGCCGGTCTGCTGCGGGGTTGTCATGGCGGCCCGCTGCACGGCATCCTGGACCGGCGGGTGCCGGGAACCGGGATCGTGCTGCGGCCGCTGGAAGGCTTCCTGCTGCCGGGACCCTGGCACCTGGGCCGCAGCCTGCTGATCGGCGACGCCGCGCATCCGACGACGCCGCAGCTGGCGTCCGGCGCGGGCATGGCCGTCGAAGACGCGCTTGTGCTCGGCGAGGAGCTGCAGCGCGCCGAGTCGGTCGAGCGGGCGCTCGAAGGTTTCATGGCGCGCCGCTACGAGCGCTGCCGCCTGGTCGTCGAGAACTCGCTGGAGATCGGCCGCCGCGAGCAGCGCCGGGCGCCGATCGAGGAGCAGACGCAGCTCGTCGAGCAGTCGCTGCGCGTGCTGGCGCAGCCGATCTGATCTGAGTCTGCTGCGCCCGGGGCACCGCGGCGCGGTGCCGCTCGCGAGTTGACTGGCGCAGTCAACTGTCGGCTGTGAACCCGATGGCCTTCACGACCGGTGCCCAGCGTGCCGTGTCGGCCTTGACCTGGGCGCTGAAGGCTTCGGGCGTGCTGCCCTGAACCTCGAGGCAGCTCTGCTCCATCGCCTGCTGGATGTCCGGCCTGCCAAGGGCGGCGCGCAGGGCGGTCGATGCGCGGCCGATTTGGGCGGCCGGCGTGCCAGCGGCCAGGAAGAATCCGAACCAGTCTTCGATGACGACGTCGCCGATGCCTTGTTCAGCGAACGTCGCGATGTCCGGCGCAAAGCGGCTGCGCCTGGCGCCGCTGGTGCCGAGCAGCCGGCACTTGCCGGCCGCGGCGAACGAATGCACGTCACCGATCGCGGTGCAGGCCGCCGCGATCTGCCCGCCGACCATGTCCTGCACCGCCGGCGTCGGCCCGCGGTACGGCACGTGCTCAAGCCTGAAGTTGGCGGCGCGCGCCAGCATCACGCCGGCGAAGTGCGGTGTCGAACCCGCGGCCGGGGAGCCGAAGCTGGCCTTTGCCGGGTTCTCGCGGCACCAGGCGGCGAAGTCACGCAGCCCCTTCACTTCCGGCGGCACCGCGGGGCCGACGGCCAACCCCAGGTTCAGTGTCGCGGCGCGCGACACGGCGATGAAGTCCTCGTCGGGCTTGTAGGGCAGCTTCTTGTACGTGTGTGGAAAGATCGCCATGTAGGGCGTCGGCACCAGCAACAGTGTCAAGCCGTCGGCCGGCGCGGCCTTGACGGCGCCGACCGCCAGCTGTCCGCTGGCGCCGGTCTTGTTCTCGACCACGACGGCGGCGGCATACCCGGCCTGCAGCTTCTCGGCGACGCGGCGCGCCAGCACGTCGATCGCCGAACCCGGACCGGACCCGATCACGATGCGGGCCAACGGCGGCACCTGCGCGCGCAACGCAGGGCAAGCCAGCGATGCGGCCAGCCCGGCGGTGCCGGTCACCATGCGTCGCCGGGATACGGCGTCTTTCACGATCATCTTCAAGTCTCCACGTTGTCTTGTCGGGGGCGCTAGGCACGCTAGGCAGCCATCCCTGGCATTAGGCAAGGAGGGCGCCGCGGAGGTCAACTCGCGTTGCAGTCGAGCACAGAACCAGTCAATGCGGGCCGCGGAGGCGGTCAATCGCGCGGCCTCGACGTAGCCACGCTCTCTACCGGCAGATGGCCGCGCGTGCCGACGATCGTCAACGGTTTCGTTGCTGAGGATGGTGCGCTTCTCGATTCCTGGGGCGAACCCTCGATTGCTCGGTTTGGTCGAAAGCACGCGTTCCTTAAACTTGCGCGCTGCCCGGTTGCCGAGCGTCGCCCCGCTTCGATTGCCATGCCCGATCTCGCCTCGATCCAGAAGATCCTCGATGCCATCTTTCCCGGCCTCATGGGCGTACGGGTCACGAGCGTGGCCGACGACCGTGTCGTCGCCGAGATGGAGGTGCGGGCCGACCTCTGCACCAGCGGCCACATCCTGCACGGCGGCGCCACCATGGCGTTTGCCGATACGCTGGGCGCCGTCGGCACGGTGCTCAACCTCAGTGCCGGCAAGCGCACCACGACCACCGACTCGAGCACCAAGTTCATGGCCGGCGCGAAGGTGAACACCAAGGTCACCGGCGAGTGCGTCGCCCTGCACCGTGGGCGCACGACGATGGTGTGGCAGACGAGCATCCGCAACCAGGACGGTAAGCTCTGCGCGGTCGTGACACAGACGCAGCTCATCCTCGACTCGCCGGCACCCTGAGGACCCCGCCATGCCCACCGACGCGCGCTTCCCCATCGAAGGCGGCTGCGACTGCCGCGCTGTCCGCTACCGCATGACGACGTCGCCGCTCTTCGTGCACTGCTGCCACTGCCGCTGGTGCCAGCGCGAGACCGGCGCCTCGTTCGCGCTCAACGCGATGATCGAGGCCGACCGCGTGCTCAACCGCGGCATCGAGCCCGAGCTCGTGACCACGCCCTCCGAGAGCGGCCTCGGCCAGAAGATCGCCCGCTGCCCGAAGTGCCGCATCGCCGTGTGGAGCCACTATGCGGGCTCGGGGCCGGTGACGAAGTTCGTGCGCGTCGGCACGCTCGACGAGCCCGATGCACTGCCGCCCGACGTGCACATCTTCACCGCGTCCAAGCAGCCCTGGGTGGTGATCCCGCCGGGCGTGCCCGCCTTCGAGGTCTTCTACGAGCGCGAGAAGCTGTGGCCGGCCGAAAGCCTGGCGCGCCGCGAGGCGCTGCTGCCGCTCATCGAGGCCTACCAGGCGGGGCTGCGGCGGTCCGGCTGAGAGCCCGCGGGTCCGTCGCCGACGAGCCGCCATGCCCATTCCTCCCGCCCCACTCGCTCCTCCTGCTGCCCCTGCCTCTTCCGCAGCGGCGGCCTTGCCGACCGTCTCGCTCGAACGCCTGCTCACGCTCGTGCTCGGGCTCGACGAAAACCGTCCCACGGCCGCGAGCGAGCTGGCGCCGTTTGGCGCGCCGCATCCGGGCAAGCCCCTCTCCCCAACGGCTAGGGATAGGTCCAAGCTGGCCCGCGACCTAGAGTCGCCCGCGAACGAGTGAGCAGGAGGAGGATCCGATGTTCACGCTCTTGCGTCTGCTGCCCCTGCGCCGGGTCCTCATCGAGCAGCTGCCCGCGCTCGCGGCGGCCTGGCTCCTCGCCGAACTCTTCTTCAGGTTCCACAGCTTCACGCTCGAGACGGCGGCCCTCCTCGCCACCTGGTTCGTCGTCGATGCAGCGATCCAGGGGCTGCGCCGCCGCTTGGTGCGCTCCGCGCCAGATCCGCAGCGGCCCTGAGCGGCGCCGAGCGACGCACGCAGCGCACGCAACGTACGCAGCGCAAAGCAGCACAGGCAGCGCGCGCAACGTCGCATCGGCGCCCGCAAGCGCTCCCGGCATGGCCGAAAGCATCGCCCCCGAGTTCGCGCGTTTCGTCGCGGAGGAGCGGCGCGCGAAGCGGCTCGCGGCCTTGCCCGGGCGCCTGGACGAAGGCAGCGTCGGCAAGGAGATCCTGGTGCCGGCCCGCCAGGCCGCAGCCCTGCTGCAGGTAGCGGCGCGCCGCGCTTCGGGCCTCTTCCGCCCGAGCACGCGCACCGAGGTCGTGTGGGTCGAAGGCGAGAGCGAGCTCGCCGTCGTCTTCTCGGGCATCCGCTTCGCGAGCAGCGAGGGCCTGTTCACGGTGCAGATCCCCGTGCGCTGCGACCGGACCGGCGACGCCGTCGTCAACGTCTTCTTCGCCTGCGGCACGGTCGCCGAGCCGACGGGCCTCTACGCCGCCGCGCTGCGCCGGCCGCAGGGGCCCGAGCTGGTGATCGCCACCTGGGGCGACGCGCTCGTGGCCTTCGCCTGGCAGTGCCTGCTCGGCCTCGTGAGCGGCATCGCCGGCGCCACCGGCAAGGACGCGCGCGGCAACGTGCTCGTGCCGGTGGAGATGGCGGCGTCGAGGCGCGGCCTGCACATCGTGCCGATGGCGCGCCACCGGTTCGCCGGCTCAAGCGGCCTCAAGCCGGTGGCGGCCAAGGTGACGAAGGCGCCCAAGGCGAGCAGGGCGTCCAAGGCGCCGAGGCCCTGAACGGCGAGCGTCGCGCGTCATGAACCTCGGCAGCTCCGACCTCGGCGTGCTCGGCAACCTGGCCGAGGCGCTCGGCCTCTTCTCCGGCGGCGCGCCCAACCCTGGCTGGTTCGGCGAGCCCGAGCGCTTCCTCAAGCAGGTGCTCGCGAATCCAGCGCAGCGCGCTGCGCTCATCGCCTTCGTCGACGAGGCGCTCGGTGGCGCCGACCGCAGCACCACCGCGGGCGTGGTCTGGCTGCCCATCGTCGGCATCGACAGGCCCGACGCGGTGGTGTCGCTCGCCGTCACCATCGACGAGTCGCGCCCCGAGGGCCTGCACATCGGCATCGGCCTCAAGTTCGAGACACCCGCGCCGGCCTCGACGACGACATTGGCGGTGCCGCTCTTCCTCGTCGCCAAGGAGGGCGGGCCCCCGGTGACGCAGCCGCTGCTGCTCGGCCAGGTGGCCGGGCGCATCCGCATCGGCACCTCGATCACGCTCGATGCCGCGGCGCCGGTGGCCGGCCAGGCGCGCCTGGGCGGCATCGGCCTCGACGTGGACCTGCCGACCGCCGCCGGCGCCGACCCCGTCTTCGCGCTCGCGCTGAGCGGCCTGATGCTGCCCGGCGCCACCGCGCCGCGCGACGTGCGTGTCGCCGCCGACGGCGCCGGCGAGCTCGACGATGCGCTGCTCGACCTCGTGCTCTCGCTCGTGAAGACGGCTGGCGACGACGCGGCCGACGGCAGCGCCATTGCTTCGCTCGGCGGCCTGCTCGGCCTGCGCGGCGGCGACGCGGTGCTCGACTTCCCGATCACGCAGCTGCCCACGCGCGGCGTGCGGGCCATCGCCGACTGGCTGCTGGCGATCGTCCAGGACACCGCCGCGCGCACCGACTGGCTGGCCCACATCGGCCGGTTGATCGGCGGCACGCCGGTCGGCACGGAAGTGCGCTTCGTGCTCGGGCCGGCCGCGCTGGCCTTGTCGCTGCAGGTCGATGAAGGGCCGAGCGGCCATGTGCGGCTGACGCCGCGCCTCGCGCTGCAGGTCGGCGACGACGATCGCCGCGTCGCGGCCGTGGCCGACCTCCTGCGCATCGACCTCGTCACGGGCGAGGCCACCGCGCTGCCCTCGCTCGGCCTGTGGGCCGCGATGGGCCATGCCGGCGCGCCGGTGCTCGATCTCGCCGCGGCGCCGCCGCTGCCCGCGACGCGCGCCGACGTGCTGCGCCTGGGCTTCGCGCTCGACGGCGCGCGGCGTCTGCAATTCGTGCTCGCGGCCGACAACGTCGTCATCGGCAGCAACACCTACCCGACGCTCGACCTGACCTCGCCCGACGCGGTGATGGACGCCGCCGGCGGCGCCGTCTCGGAGATCGCCGAGAGCCTGCTCGCCGAACTCGGGGCCGCCTTGCCCGCGGCGCGGCGGCTGCTCGGCCTCGACCCGCCGGCCGGCATCGCTGCCGTCACGTTGACGGCGCTGATGGCCGACCCGCTCGCCGCCGTCGCCGGCTACTGGCAGCAGGTGGTGGCCGACGCCGCCGCCGCGGCCGACGTGCTGGAGACATTGCGCGCCGCGCTCTTCGATGCCGGCACCCCGGGCGCCGTCTCCGGCCTCGGCACGCCGGCCGAGCCGTGGCGGCTGCCGCTCATCGGCCCGCTGGCTCTCGAGGCGCATGTGGAGGGCGCCGTGGTCACGCTCGCCGCCGCCGTGGGCACGAGCATCGGCACACTCGGCCAGGGCTGCACCGTCGTCGCCACGCGCATCGGCGTCACGCTGGCGCGCATCGACCTCGCGGCGCGCACCGCAGCGCTGCTGCCCGGCGCCGAGGCGTCGATCACCGCGCGCGAACGCGGTGTCAGCCCGCCGCAGGTGCGGCTCGCGGTGGGCGACTTCACCGAGCTGATGGCCGACCACGTGGGCCTGCGGCTCGCGTGGAGCCCGAGCGGGACGGCGGGCTCGGGTGCGCAAGTGAGTGGGCAGTTGAGTGCACAAGTGAGCGCGCCCAACCCGCGCCGCGCCATCGAGGGCACGACCCTGCCGCTGCAATTGCCCACCATCGCCGCCGACGGCAGCGTGACGCTGCCGCCCGCCGCCTGGGATGCGGTGCAGCTGCTTGTCGGCCATCTGGCCAGCTTGGCGGGCGGCGGCGCCGGCGCGCCGCAGACTTTCCTGGGCGATGTCGTGGCCGCGCTCGGCTGGGACGTGCCGCCGCGCACCGCGGGTGGCGGCATCGACGAGTCGCGTGTCGCGCTGCGGCTCGCCGACCTCGTGCTCGACCCCGGTGCGGCGCTGACGGCCTGGCTGGCGCGCGTCGCCGTGAGCCCGGCCGGCCCGCGCGTGCTCTCGCTGCTCGCCGACCTGCTCGGCGGCAGCGGCAACAAGCGCGCCGGCTTGCTCGGCCGCGGCCACCCGGACGATCCCTTCCGCATCGTGCTCGGCGAGAACCTGCCCGAACTCGTGGCGTGGATCGCCCCCGGCGGACCGGCGCCGCTGCTGCTGGCCGCCCCCGACGCGCTGCGGCAATGGCGGCCGGGCCAGTTGCCGCTCGGCTTCGACGTGCTCGAGAACGCGCTGTGGGCCGAGGCCGGCGTCGCCCCCGACCTGGCCGACCTGCTCGTCGGCCGCGCGCTCGAGAGCGGCGCTGCCGGGCGCATCGCGGCGGGCCTCGTGGCGCTCGCGCAGCGCTGGGTGGGCGGCGACGGGCGCATCGTGCCACCGGCGGCAGACGTTGCCGGGTCCAGCGGCATCGACGTGCGCCACACCGGCCTCGCGGCCGGGCAGCTGTGGCCGCGCCTCGACATCGAGGATCTCACGGGCCGCGTGCCGACGACGACGGTGCACGTGGCACTCGGCGCCGGCGTGTGGCCCGATGCGCCGGAGGGCCGTGTCGTGCACCTCGCCATCGCCGGGCTCGAGCCGGCGATGCTGGCGCTGCCCGCGGCCGCCGCCGGCGAGTGGTTCGTCGAACTCGGCACGCGCGCCGACTGCCTGCTGCCGACGAGTGGTGCCAGCGACGGCACGCCTGAACAGGCGGCGCGCCTGGCGCGTTGGCTCGGTGAACTCGGCGCGGCGAGCAGCGATATCGCATTGATCGCAGTGGCTGGTGCCGGGCACGCGGCGCGCATCGCGGCCAACGAAGTGGCTGCGGTCACCGACCTCGTGCTGCTCGGCACGCCGTTCGCGTCGGTCTCGCTCACGGCGCTGCAGACGCAGCCTGCCGCCGACGCCTTGCGCCTGCTGCACCGCCTGATGCCCGCGGCACTGACGCCGGCCGAAGCCGCGGACCCGGCCACTGAGCCCGAGGATGCCGACCTGGCGCTCGGCCGCGCGCTGGTGGCGGCGATGATGGACATCGCCGACCTCGCCGACCCGGCCGCGGAGCTGCGCCCGGCTGCCCTCGAAGCGCCGGCGCCGCGCACCGGGCTCGCGGTGACGGCACTCTTCGGCGCCGTGTCGGCCGACCAGGTGGAGCGCGCGATCACCGCCATCACCGCGGCGGGCCTCGCCGAGCGCGCGCAGGCGCGCGTTGCCGCCGCCGAAGCGGCCGCAACCGTGCCGCCCGCTCCTGCAGGCGAGGCCCTGCCGGATTTGCGGACGGGCCTGCGCGCCGGCCTGCGCCTGGGTGTGCCGACGCGGCCCGGCGGCGCCCTCGCCATCGCCGGCAGGGCCGAGCTCTCGCTCTTCGCCGCCGACCTCGGTCCGGCCGGCTTCGTGCAACGCGAGCGCGTGCTTCGTGTGCGCCTGAGCGTCGCCGACCGCACCGGCTGGCTCAGTGCCACGCCGACGCTCGGCCTGCGCGCGGTGTCGGCCGATCTCATCGTGCCGCTCGACGGCGCAGCCTCTGGTAGCTGCCGCATCACGCTGCACGACGCGCGGGTCTTCGGGCAGGACTGGGAGTGCCTCGTGCTCGGCAGCGGCGCGGGCATGAGCGCGGTACTGCCGGTGCTGCCCGTGCTTCCGGAAGCGCGCGTGCTGCTGTCGGCGTTCGTGCAGCGCCTCGTCGCCGATGTCGCCGGCGCGTCGTCTGTGGCCCTGGCCGACGTGCTTCATGGGCTCGGCCTCATCGCCGAGGCCGGCGGTGTCGCCGCCGATGCCGTCGACCAGCTCGTGCACGACCCGGGTGGCCTCGTGCGCCAGCGTTTCGCCGCGCAGGGGCCGGAGCTCGCCGATGCCTTGCGCGCGCTGCTCGGCCCGCTCGGGGCCGCGATCGACTTCGATGCGCGCAGCGTGCGAATCAGCGGCGGCGGCAGTGCAGCAGGGCGCTTTGGCTGGAGCGTCGACGCCACCGCGGCAACAACGGGCCTCGCCGGCAGCTTCACGATCGGCCCCGATGCCGCGCTGCCGCTGGTCGGTGGCCTGCAACTGCGCTTGGCGCTGCAGCCGTTCGGCGCGCAGCTCGTCTGGCACCACGGCGGCGGCGGCAGCGACACCGCCACGCTGTGGCCCGCGCCCGAGGGTGCGGCGCTGGCGCGCATGCTCGCGCACGCGGCACCCGGCCTCGGCGCGCAGGCGGCGCTCGAGCTGCTGCGCGGTGCCGACGAGACGGCGCGGCCGGTCATCGATGCGCTGCTCGATGCGCTCGGCTTCCTCGCGGATGCAGCCGGGGCCGCCGACGACGCGCAGCGCGCCCTGCGCCCGCTGGCCGGTGTCTTGCGCGACCCGGTGGGTTGGCTCGGCAGCGCCGGCTCGCTGGCGTCGAGCCCCGTCAAGCTGCAGGCGCTCCTCGATGCGCTGCGGCCGCTCATGGACTTGCCCGGCGCCGCCGGCGAGGCATTGCCGCTGGCCAATGGCGTGACGCTCGCCGTCACCGGCGAGGCGGCGGGTGCGCGCCTCGCGCTGACCGTCGACCCCGGCGCGTGGGTGGCGCCGGGCGGCGTGGCCGCGCGGCTGGCCGGCGGCATCACGGCCAGCCTTGGCCTTGCGCCTTCGGCGCCGCCGTCGCCGGCGCTCGCGGTGCATCTGGGTCTGCCCGGTGCCGTCGGTGGCCGGCAGGCGGTGCATGCGCAGATCGGCGCGTCCGGCCTCTCGGTCTTTCTGCGGCCCTCGAGCGGCCCGGACATTTCGCTCGTGCCCTTCGCAGGCCTCGGCTCGCTCTCTGCCATTGCGCAGGCGGCGCTGCCTTTCCTGCTCGACCGCCTGGCGGCGCTCGCCGCCCCGGTCGGCCCGCTGGTGGCCAAGCTCGGCGATGCGCTCGCCTTGCGCAGCGGCGCGCCAGCGGCCTTCGACGGCGCGGCGTTGCAAGCCTGGGCGGCGAACCCCGTGGGACGTCTGCGCGATGCCGCGCCGACGATCATCGCCCAGGGCGTGCAGGCGCTCGCCGACCTGCTCGACGACGTGCTGCCTGCCGGGCTCACCGCCGGCCACGACGGCGATGTGCTGGAGGTCAGCGTCGGCGCCTTCACGCTCGGCTGGGCACCGCTGGTGCGCGAAGTGAGTCTCGAGGCCACCGGGCTCGTCGTGCCCGGCATCGAGCACCTGAGCTTCAAGCTCGCGATCAACGACGAAGGCCTGCGCGAGCTGAGCGCCAGCGCCGGCCCGGCGGCGATCGATGCCGCTGGCGTGCTGCTGCGGCCCTTCGTTTCGATCGCCGCCGGCGAGGAGCCAGCCGACGGGCGCCGCGTGCTGATCGGCATGGCCGCCGGCGCGTCGAGTCACTTCGCTTTGCGCTGGCTGCTTGACGCCGGCACCGTCGAGCTGGTGGCCAGCAGCGATGCCGCCGACCTCGCCGCGAGCTACAGCAACGATCCGGCACAGGTGGCGCTGCGCATCGTCGAGGTGCTGGTCGATGTCGTCGCCGCGATCGCGCTTGCGCAGCAGGCCGTGCGCGACCTGCTGCAGCTCGAGGTGGCCACGGGCAATCGCGTGCGCCACCTGCTCGAAGGCGTGCTGCTGGCGGTGAGCGCGAGCCCGGCCGACCCGCCCGCGCTGATCGCGCAGCCCTTCGATCCCTCGACGCTGCTGGCGCGCGTGCGCCAGCTCATCGTCAACATCGCCGGCGCCGGCATCGTCATCCCGCTTCCCGAGGGGCTGACGCTCAGCTTCCTCGAGCGCGACGCGCGCCTGGGCGTGCTGCTCGGCCTCGAGCCGCTGAAGCGCTTCACGCTCGTGCCGGGCGACGTGAACCTGAGCCTCGAGGTCGACGCCTCGTGGATCTCGGGGCCAATTGGTGCCGGCGGCCTCTTCGTCGGCTTCATGCCGAGCGCCGGCACCGCCTTCGCGCCCAGCCTCGCCGTCGACGGTGTCGGCCTGCGCGTCGCCAAGAGCTCGGGCCCGCTCATCGATGCCGGGCTCAGCATCGAGTCGGTGGCGCTGCACGTTTTCGCGGCCGTCGGCGGCGCCACGGGCACGAGCGGCGGTGTGCAGCTGCAGTTCAGCAATCTCGCCGTGAGCGCGGCCAGCTCGGGCGGCAACAACGGCATCGCGCAGGGCATCATGCGCGACACCGGGCCGACACCGCCGCGGCCCGCGTTCTCGCCGGCGCTGGCGGTGCAGAAGCACGGCAACGCCGCCGTCTCGGTGAGCCTGCGCGCCGGCGACCCGCCGGGGCCGTGGTGGATCGCCATCCAGCGCGGCTTCGGCCCGCTTTATCTCGAGCAGGTCGGCTTCGACGCACGTTTGCTCGGCGGGCGCATCGAGCGCATCTCGCTCTTGATGGACGGCTCGGTGTCGATGTTCGGCCTCACCTGCGCCGTCGACGACCTGCAGATCACCTACTTCACCGCCGACGGTGATTTCTTCGACGCCGGCAACTGGAAGGTCGACCTCGCCGGCCTCGCGGTGGCGGCCAACATGGCCGGCGTCACCATCGCCGGCGGCCTGCTCAAGCAGGTGACGAATGCCGGGCAGGCGAACGAGAGCATCGAATACCTCGGCATGCTGCTCGGCCGCTTCGCCGTCTACGGGCTCACCATCTACGGCGGCTACGGCGAAGGGGTCGATGCGCAGGGGCAGAAGTTCACCGCCTTCTTCGCGGTCGGCGCCGTCAACGGCCCCATCGGCGGGCCACCGGCCTTCTTCCTCACCGGCATCGGCGGCGGCTTCGGCATCAACCGCAAGCTGGTGGTGCCCACCGACCTCTCGAACTTCGGCGACTACCCGCTGATCCAGGCGCTCGATATCGCCGCCACGCCGGCCGAGCCGATGCAGCAGCTGCGCGCGCTCGGTGCCTATTTCCCGATGAACCGCGGCACCTTCTGGTTTGCCGCGGGCCTGTCGTTCAACAGCTTCGCGCTCGTCGATGGCATCGCCGTGGTCGGTGTGCAGATCGGCGACGGGCTCGACATCAACCTGCTCGGCCTGGCGCGCATGGCGCTGCCGCGCCCACAGGTGGCGCTGGTCTCGATCGAGCTGGCGCTGCTGGCGCGCTTCTCGAGCAGCGAGGGCGTGCTCTGGGTGCAGGGGCAGCTCACCGACAACTCGTGGCTGCTCTACCCCGACATCAAGCTCACCGGCGGCTTTGCCTACGTGCTGTGGTTCAAGGGCGAGAACGCCGGCGAATTCGTGCTCACGATGGGCGGCTACCACCCGGACTTCCACCGCGCCGGATATCCGCAAGTGCCGCGCCTGGGCCTGCACTGGAGCATCGGCAGCAACATCGTCATCGAGGCCGGCAGCTATTTCGCGCTCACCTCCGAAGCGCTGATGGCCGGCGGCGATTTCATCGGCTCGGCGAGCTTCGGCCCCGCCTGGGCCGAGGTGCGATTCGGCGCGCACGGCATCGTCTTCTTCGACCCGTTCAGCTACCAGGTCAACGTCTACGCGCGCATCGCCGCCGGCGTCACCATCGACACCTGGCTCTTCGGCGAGATCACGATCTCGGTGCACGTGGGTGCGCGCATCGACGTGCGCGGCCCGGAGTTCCGCGGCAGCGTCACCTTCGACGTCGGCCCGATCGAGCTGACCTTCGACTTCGGCGGCAGCGACAAGGCCGATATCCAGCCGATCGGCGCCAGCACGTTCATCGGCAAATATCTCGAACCCTCCGCAGGCAACGCCAACGCGGCGCTGGCGCATGCGCTGATGACGGCCAGCGGCGCGCTACCGGCCAAGGGCGAGAGTGCGACACCCGACGGCACTTCGGCGCGGCCGTTCGTCGTCGTCGTCGAGTTCTCGCTCACCTTCACGAGCACGGTGCCGGCGGTGCATGTGATGCGCACCAACGCCGGTGCGGCCGCGTTCAGCACGCATGCGCCGAGCGCGGCATTGGCGGTGGCGCCGATGCAGCAAGGGCCGGTCGAGCCGACGATCACCATCACATGGGTGCGCAGCGGCGTCGCGCAGCCGTTCCCGTTCAAGGCCATCCCGCGTCCCTTCGGCCGCTTCCCGCTCGGCATCTGGGGGCCGGCCGGCGACCCGAACAACCGCAAGGTGCCCAAGGCCGACATGGTCGAGGCGCTGAACGAGCTCGACCTCGTCTGCGAAGCCACGCCTTCGGGCGGCGGGGCGGAGATTCCGTACCACCAGGTCGAGATCGGGCCGCGCAAGCCGCTGCCGTTCTCGCGCCGGCCCGAGGCGATGAGCGAGCTGCGCACGACGGCGCGCTCGGTTGCGGAACTCGTGGGCGAGCCGGCCACGGTGGATGCCGCCTTCGGCACCGCCGAGCGCTTCCTGCGCCGCACGACCTCGCCGACGACGCTCGCGGCGCTGCGCGGCGAGCGCCAGGCGCCGCCGCGGCCGGGCACGCTGGCCGAGGGGCTGGAGAGCGCCACGCGCGGCGTCAAGCCGGCCACCGCCGAGCGCCCGGGGCCGAAGGTCTACGACCACTTCATCGATGCGCCGCTGGCCGTCGGCCTGCTCTCGGGCGCAGCGCTGGCGCCGCGCGCCGCCGAACGCGCGCGCACGACGGTCGCGGGTTCTGCACGCGCCTGGCGCGTGAGCCCGCCCACGCTGGCCAAGGTGACGGCCGAGCGCAGCCGCTCGATCGCCGCCCGGCTGGTGATCGGCGACCGTGCCGCCCCCGAGACGGCCGGGCGGCAGAAGGGCACCGTGATCGGCGCCGGCGAGGTGCCGCCCACCGCCCAGGCGCATGCACCGACGGCCGTCGTCGCGCGCAGCGGTGCCCCGCTGGCCGAGGCGCTGGCCGGCTTCAACGCCGGCTTGACGAAGGGCGGCGGTGTCGACGGCCGCGGCCGCCCGCTTTCGCTGAATTCGCTGAAGGGCAAGGCGGCGGCAAATGCCGGTGCCGTGCTCGGCGCCGGCCAGACCGCCGTGCTCGCGCTGCCGAACGCACGCGCCGATGCCCCACCCGATGCCGCGCGCCCGCGCCTGGCGGTGCTCGGCGCGCCGGCGCGCGTGCTGCTGCTGGGCATCGGCGGCCGCCTGCTCGGCGACCAGCGCGTCGGGCCGGGCGAAGCGCTGGCGCAGCTCGACATCCCGCGTGGTACCGAGCGCATTGTCGCGATGGGTCTTGGCCTGAGCGCGGAAGCGAACGCGGCGCCCTCCGCCCGTCTAGCCGCGCCCTCGGCCGGCCTCGACGGCTGGCACGCCGGCTCGCTGATGCCCTATGTCGGCCACGGCAATGCGGTCGGCGCCGGCTGCCTCGTGCACTCGACCACCGACCAGCTGCGCCTGCACCGCGAGCGCGCCGACGCCGGCTGGGTGAGCGGCGCCGAGCTCGCGCGCGGCATCACCACGGTCAGCACGACCTTCGCGCAGCCACTGCGCTGCGTGCTCATCGTGCTCGACGACCCGGCCGTCACCGGCGCCGATATCGACGGCCGCAGTCTGCTGATGGGCCTGGACGGCGCCACTCGCGCCCTCGACGCGGCCGGCGGGGAGCGTGCGCCGGTGCTGCTCTCGCTCGACAACCGCAGCGTGCTCGCCTACGACATCGTGCCGGGTGTCGAGGGCGGGGGCGAAGCCGGGCGCGCGCCCGCGCCCGTGGTGATCGGCATCGCCAGCCAGCAAGGCTGGTCGCTCGTCGGCGTGATGGGTGCGGTGGCACTCGATGCACGCGCCGCCATCGCGCTCGTCGCCGCACGCGGGCTCGACGCGGCGCTGCGCCCGCTCACCCCGCGCACCGGTGCCGACGCCGCGGCGGCGCCCGGCGTGGCCTCGCGGCTCGTCTGGCTCGGGCCGCAGCGCGACAAAGGCGAGCGCCTCGCCGCGCGGGCGCTGGCGCGCGGCCAGGCGGAGCCGGCGGCGCCGCGCGCGACAGGGCGCTCGACGGCGCGCGCGACAGGGCGTTCCACGCCGGGCGTGGCAGGGGGTTCCGCGTCGAGCGCGACAGGGCGTTCCGCGCCGGGCGCGACGCGACGTTCCACGCCGAGCGCAGGGTCCCGCCGCTCCACCCGAGGAGGCCGCTGATGCCCAAGATCGGCCACTTCGTCCTGCACAGCAACTTCCTGCCGCAGATCACGGCCGGCCGCTACGAGCTGAAGACCGAGCAGAGCGGGCTGCCGTTCACGGTGGCGGCCGAGACGACGCATGTGCACGTCGCGGCGCCGCGCTTCACGATGCCCACCGACCAGATCCTGAGCAGCTTCCCGCCGGCCAACGCCGAGGGCGCGTTCGGCGACCGGCTGCCGCAGATCGTGCTGAAGCGCCGCACGCTGCCCTGGGAGCGCAACCCGAGCGGTGCGACGACGCCCGATGCGAACAAGCCCTGGCTCGCGCTCGTCGTCGTCGCCGAAGGCGAGGCGGAGCTCTCCACCGCCGTGCCGGTGGCCGAGTGCGTGACGCCGGGCACGCAGCTGCTCGACTCCTCCGACAAGGATGTCGAGCAGGGCTTGTACCTCGGTGTCACCGAGACGGTGGTGAAGAAGATCTTCCCCACCGAGGCCGACCTCGCGCTGCTCGTGCATGTGCGCGAGGTCGACATCCGCGACACCGAGCTCGCCAATGGCGACGACGACGGCTGGCTCGCCGTCGTGCTGGCCAACCGCTTGCCGGTCTTCGACAGTGCCGGCAACAAGCCGGTGCGCTACATGGCCTGCCTCGTCAACGTCGAGGGGCAACTGCCCTCGCTGCCGAAGCCGGCGCCGGCCTTCGACCACTTCGAGTGGGTGCTGGCGCAGGACTGGAGCGGCTTGGCCGCGGTCGCGTACGAAAGCGGCGATGCCGTGGTGATGGGCGGCGCGCCGCTCACCGGCGTGACGCTGCCCGCACAGGCTCTTGGGCGCGCGCCACGCTCGGGTGCGGCTGCGAAGACGGCGCGGGCTTCGTCGCGCGCGGCAGCCGCGCCGCCTGCATCGACACTCGCCGGCAAGGCCATCAAGCCGCTCGCCGCCGGCACCTTCGACGGCACGAGGAACCTCGTGCAGCCGGCCGCGGCCGACCAGTGGCGGCAGACGACGGCGCATGTCGCCGCCGCTGCCCGCGACCCCGATGCGAAGCGCCTCGTGCGCGACACGATGGGCCTGGGCTTCCGCTACCCGATCGGCCGCTACGCCGTGGAGCGCGTGCTGCGCTTCCCGGTGCTCGCGCATTGGTCGTTCACCACCAGCGAAGGGGCGACCTTCGAGACGCTGATGCAGGACCTGGATGTCGGCCTGCTCGGCACGCTGCCGGTGGCGCCGCCAGCCGAGCCCGGCAAGCCGCTGCCGGCGCCCAGGCCCGTGCAGGCCCCGCCCGAGGTGGTGGAGACCGGCCACCTGAGCCTCGCGCACCGCGCCCGCCGCGGCGACGCGCTGCGTGCGTGGTACCGCGGCCCCTGCGTGCCGTTCGCGACGCCGCGTGACGGGTCCGGCGGCAGCGCCGGCGACGATGCCGAGGCGCCGCTCGCGCTCGCGCATGCCGCCGACCAGCTCAAGCGCGTGATTCCCGACGGCCGCGAGGACCTGACGCTGGCAGCGGCGTTCGAGATCGGCCGCCTGCTCGCGCTCTCGCAGCTCTCGGTGGTGTCGGCGCTGCTGCGATTCCGCGCCGAGCAGTTCGGCGCCGGACGTGTGCGCGAGATCCTGAGTGAGGCGCTGCCCTACGACCTGCCCGAGCTCGTTGCCAACGCCGGCGAACAGCGTGTGGACCTCGGCCGCTTCGTCGCCGTGCAGGTGATCGACGAGCTCGCGAAGACGCCCGAGCACAAGCTCGGGCCGCGCCGGCCCGTGGCCGACCCCGGGCGGGCCTTGAAGGTCGAAGGCGATCTCGATCGGCTGATCGCCACTGGCCTGGGCCTCGACCTCGACGCGCTGCGCAGGCGCGGCGACCAGGTCGGCCTCGTCGCGGCGCTGGAGGAGGTGGCCGTGCCGGTGGCCGGGCGGCTGGGCGACGGCAAGGTCGGCGCGCGCGACGTGCTGGCGCTGCGCGCGGCGCTGCAAGGCGAGTTGCAGCGCACGCTCGATATCGCTGCGCCGCCGAAGGTGGGCAGGCCGCCGGTGCTGCGTTCCGGGCGCGGGGCTCGGGCGCGCGGGGCAGCCGGCGCCGCCATGCCCGGCGAAGGCGATGCCGTCGACGCGCTCGACGCGTTGATCGCCGGCGCGGCGCGGCGAGCCGCGGACCAGGCCGGTGCTGAAGCCGGTGATGAAGGTGCCGACGACGCCACCGACGAGGGCGAAGACGACCAGGAGAGCCCACGATGACTCGCCAGTTCGACGCCGCCATCAGCCTCGAGACCGCCAAGCTCGCCGCCGAGCGCTACGGCCACATCGTCACCGATCGCGACCCCGACGACGGCACGCATGTCGTGCCGGGCGAACTGCGCCGCTTCCTCGCCCGCCTGCGTCTGCTGCACGGCGTGCCGTTCAGCTACATCGTGCCCGACGCCAACCTGCTGCCGATCGAGTCGATCCGCTTCTTCTATATCGACCGCGCCTGGACCGACGCGCTCGTGCAAGGGGCGCTCTCCGTCGGCACGGTGAGCAGCATCGACCGCACGCAACTCGAGGCCGTCTACCCGCACATCCGCGACGAGGTCGACGAGGCCGAGCGCACGGTCCGCGAGCCCGAGAGCGAGAAGCTGCTCAAGGACGGCAGCGGCACGATCACCGGCTTCATCCTGCGCTCGCGCGCCGTCTCGGGCTGGCCCAACCTGCACGTGCGCGCCTATTCGCAGGACGTGCTGCCTGACGACGTGCTCTCCACCGTGGCCGAGAGCGCGCCCGGGCGCATGAAGGTGCTGCGCCTGGAGCGGCTGGCGCCGGCGGTGCTGTTCGTGTTGATCGACGGCGTGCCGGCCGTCGTGCACATCGAGGAGCCGCGCCAGGGCATCCAGTTCGGCGTGCGGCTGAAAGCGAGCGACCCGCCCGAGGCGCGCACGGCGCGCGTGCGCCTGCGCGACAACGCCACCGGCGCGGTGGTCGGCGACCCCGCGGCCCCGCTCGACGATACGAACTCGGTGCCGGTGCCTTTCCGTGGCGGCGCGCCGGGCGTGCTCGACCTCGCGCGCCTCAGGCAGCGCCTGGCCGACAAGGCGCCGAACAGCGGCGGCTCCCTGGAGGCCAACGAGTTCGCGCTGCAGATGCTGCGCTTCCCGTACCGGCAGGTCTTCGGCGACCCCGACGACAAGGAGCAGAAGCGCTTCTACGGCGCCGACCAGTTCAAGGTGACGCTGCCGATCGCGAAGTGGAAGCAGACCGTCGTCGACAACCTGACGCAGGTGCGGCGGAGGACATGACGATGAAGCGCAGCGCAGGTGCGAAGCCATCGACGAAGGCGTCGACGAAGACGGCGGCGAGCGCGGCGCCCGCCGCACCTGCCGCGCCGCGCGATGCCGCCAGCACTCGAGCTGTGCTGCAGGGCAAGCGCTTTCTCGCCGCCGACCGCGCCGGTCTCGACATCGCCGAGATCGCCACCTGGGACCGCTACCTGCTGCGCGAGCACCGGCTGCTGGTGCCCATCGACGTGCAGGCGCTCTATGTGCCGAAGGGCGCGGCCGGCGACGCCGAACCGATGCTGCGCCTGCCGATGATGCTGGCCGGCACAGAGACGGGCAACGAGGACGGCGGCATGCCGCCGCCCTTCGCCAAGGGCACGCCGCGCGAGAGCGGCGTGCACCTGCACTGGGCTATGCCCGATGCGCTGCTGCGCGGCAGCCTCGCCGACGCGCCCGCCGGCGGCAACCGCCTGGCGCTGCCGGTGCTGCCCGACCGCTGGGTCGTGCTGCGCCTCGTGCAGCCGCGCGGCGGCCGCGAGGTCGTGCAGACGGGCTGGGTCATCGAGGCCGACCGTGCGGTGGCCGTGCCGCTGGCGCAATGGAGCGAAGGCGGGGCCGCCTCCACAGCCGCACCGGCGGCCGGCGTCGAGCTGAAACGCGAGCAGCTCACCGGCACCGTCGGCGGCGGCGCCAGCTGGGCCGCGGTGTACGACGCCGTGCTCAACCGCTTCGCCTTCCACGACCCGCTCACCGACCTGCCGGCGCTGGCGCCAGCCGGCGCCGACGAGGACTGCGCCACTTACGTGGTCGCCGGCTGGTGGAGCGACCCGGTGCACGACCCGCTGGACAGCGCGCGCAGCAGCGACAGCCTCGACGAGCTGCTCGAGCGGCTGCGCTGGCGGCTGATGTTCGATTGGGGCGACCAGGCCTGGGCGCTCGAGCAGCAGCGCCAGCAGGAGGCCTTGCGGCAAGCGCTCGGCCTCACGAGTGCCGAGCGCTGGTCGGGCACGGAGGGCGCCAGGCCGGTGAAGGCGGCGGTGAAGGCGGTGCCGCGCGGCGCGGGGCAAGCGCCACCGGGTGCCACCTCGAGAGGCGCTGCGAGAGGTGCGTCGAAAGCCGCAGCGAAGGCGACGTCGAAGGCCGCCGCGAAAGCCGCATCGAAAGCCACGTCGAGCAGCAGCGCCCGCGCCGCCGCCGGCGCCACGCCCTTCACGCCGGTGGACCGCAGCATCGTCGCCGAGCAGCCGCTCGCCATCACTTCGGTCTTCGCGAGCGACGCGGCCGAACGCTTCACCGCGCCGCCGTGGCAGCTGCGCTCGAGCCTGCTGCACGGCGCGGTCTATGGCGTGCCGGTGGCCGGTGGCGTGCTCGTCGACCGCCGGCCCGCGCCCACCGCGCTCTCCGTCGCCTTCGGGCAGCACGGCGACGATGTCGTCGGCGCCTTCGCGTCGCAAGGGGACAGCGTCGAGGAGCAGCGCGCCACCGAGCGCCTCTTCACCGCCTTCACGGCGCAGAAGGTGAACCGGCTGGCCTCGCCCGACGGCGTCGTCGAGCTCGAGGAGCACGAGCACGCCTCCGCCTTCGCATCGCTGCCCGCCGGCAACGCCTGCACCGACCGCTTCCTGCAACGCGTGCAGACGGGCCGCGTCGGTGGCTTGAACCTCGGGCGCGGCGTCTTCGACAGATCGGTGCTTGGCGCCGCGAAGTCGCGCGCGGCCGCGGGCAAGGCCGCCTCGTCGGCGCCACCCACGCGCCACGCGCACCCGGTGGCGGCGGCAGCGCGTGCCGCCGCTCCGCAGGCGGCGCTGGCGCTGCAGGCGAACACGTTGCTCGCCTTCGGCGGCAAGCCGGCGCTGGTGCAGGCGACGGTCTCGACCCTCAACGACCTCGCGCGCTCGCGCGTCGGCGACGTGCTCGCGCCGACCGAAGCGCGCATCGTGCAGCGGCCGGCGCCACGCTGGACCTTCCCGACCGACCCGCTGATCGGCCTGCGCGGCGCCAGCCGCAGCCTGCGCCACGGCGGCGACGGCCGTGCCTCGGCCGACGGCAAGCTCACCTGCCGCTGGCCGACGCATGTGATCCAGGAGATCACCGGCCTCGTCGCGCGCGAGCGCTTCCTGCGCTCGCTCGGCAACGGCGGCGTGCCCGGCGAGGTGCTGACGCTGGCGCGCGAGGCGCTGCTGCACGACCCGTACCACGATGAGTGGCTCGCTACCGCGGTGGCACCGCCCGGGTTCGACGTCAAGCGGGTGCTCGCGCGGCTGCAGGCCGAGAGCCTGCTGCGCTTCGGCGCCGACGGCACCTACGACGGCAGCACGAGTGCCTTCAACCCGAAACTCGCGCGCACGGCGGCCGCCCGCCGCATCGCCGCCCGGGCCCCCGCGCGCCCGCTCGAGCCCGGCGAGCGCGAGACGCAGACGCTGCTCGCCGACGAGCTGCGCCGCTTCTCGCTCGTCAAGGGCGTCGACCCCGACCCGGTGGGTGTCACCACCTGGGCGCAGCCGTGGGTGCCGATGTGGCTGGAGTGGGAGGTGAAGGTCGAGGGCCTGGATCCGCCCGCGCTCGAGGCCTGGCGTCTCGCGACGATCGACCTCGAGCATGCCGGCTCCACGGTGCCGGGCGGCACGCTGGTGCTCACCGGCCGCTCGCTGCTCACCACCGGCGTCGCGACGACGCTGCACCATGCCATCGCCGACTGGCTGCTCGCCGAGGACAAGCTCGACGCCGTTCAGGCCGGGCTCGTCGACGAGGACACCGAGCGCGCCTACCGCACGCTCGACGCCGCCGTGCAGCACCTCGATGTGGTCAGTGCCTCGCTGGACGGCCTGCGCGCGCACCTGCTCGGCTTGGCCGTCACCGACGGCTTGCGGCGGCCCATCGGCGGCAGCGGTGGCGTGCGCAACCCGGCGCCGGTGGCGCCGCCGTTCACGGTGCTGGCCGGCGCGCTCTCGCTGCAGCGTGCACGTCTGGTCGACAGCTTCGGGCGCACCCTCGACGTGCCGGCGCCGGCGCTGGCGCAAGCTCGGCTGGCGGCGCGCGACAGCATCGCGGCGCGGCCGGGCGCGCTCGCCTGCCCGCCGCGGCTGCTGCGGCCGGCGCGCTGGTCGTTCCGCCTCGTCGATGCCGCCACCGGGGTGGGCGCCGAGGGCAGCGAAGCGCGGGTCGACCAGGTCGAGCCGGCCTTGATGGTCAACCCGGTGGCCGGCTTCGTGATGCCCGATCACCTCGACGAGAGCCTCGAGCTCTTCGGCATCGACGGGGCGCCGATCGGCGAGCTGCTGCACGAGCCGGTGAGCGGCGGCGTGATGTGGGAGATCGCCGCCGGCCGCGAGGGGCCGGCCGATGCCGGGCCACATCACGGCCTCGCGCCGGCACAGGCGGCGCTGGCCAACTTCGCGGCCGCGCTGGTGGCCGCCGATGCCGCGGCGCGCGCAGGTGCACCGCTCGGCGCGGGCACCCCCGGCGCGGAGGGCGACGAGGCGGATGAAGGAAGCGGCGCAGGGCAGCCGAGCGAGAGCGCTCTGTCGGCCCTGCTGCGCGCCATCGATACGACGCTGTGGACGGTGGACAGCTTCGCCGCTCTCGGCAGCGAGCATGTCGCCGGGCTCGTCGGCCGGCCGATCGCCGTCGTGCGTGCGCAACTCCGCCTCGAGCTGATGCCGCCCGACGACATCGACCTCTCCGACCCGGCGCGCGCCGCCGAATGGCAGGCGGCCGAGCAGGCCGCCAAGCGGCACGCCTTCGCGGTGCGCATCGGCGAGCTGACGCGCAGCGACGACGGCGTGCTCGGCTTCTTCGTCGACGACGATTACTCGCGCTTTCGCCTCGTCGACAAGGTCATCGCTGCGGTCGCCGCCGATGCCGGGCGCAGCCGCGGCAAGCTCGGCCTGCTCGGGGATGCGCCGGGCGCGCCGCAGAAGGCCGGCATCGAGCACCCGTACATCGCCGGGCGCGACGAGGACGACACGCTGGCGCTGCACATCGGGCAGACGGTGACTCTGACCATATTCATGCACCCGAGCGGCAAGTGTTCGCTGACGAGCGGCCTGCTGCCGCGGCGCACGCTGGCGCTGGCGCGCGACTGGGTGGGGCCGGGGCTGGCGAAAATCGCGCCCAGCCTGCGCACGGGGCCGGTGCTCGTCGAGACCGATCTCGACCCGAAAGGGCAGGTGCGCCTGCCCAAGGTCTCGGTGTTCGGCAAGGACCAGAACTTCCTCTGGCGCGATACGCCCGCCACCTGGCGCAGCGATGCCATCCTGGCAGCCACGCAGACGGCGCTGCTGCCGGACACGCCGGCCGAGTTCCGCGAAGGCTGGATCCGCGTCGCGCCCGAGGCGCCCGATGCGGGCGGGGAGGGCGGGACATGAGCCGGTATCAGTGGCCGCAGGCGCCCGGTGCCGATGCGGTGGTGCCGCGCGGCGACGACTCGCGTGCGCGCAGGCGCCACAACGGGCTGCGGCTCACGGGGCTCGCCACCGAGGATGCGCAGCGCGCGCTGCGTGCCAATGTCGCTGCTGCCGCCGCGGCCGCGCCCGGCACGGGCGTGCGCACCCGCGTGGCGCGTGCCTTCGGCCTCGTCGACGACCAGCTCTGGCAACCGCTAGGCCCCGCCAACCTGCTCTCCGGCCAGGCGGCTGGCAGCCCGCGCGTCAGCGGCCGTGTGCGCGCGATTGCCGTGCACCCGCAGGGCCAGCGCGCCTACATCGCCTCGGCCAATGGCGGTGTCTGGGCCACCACCGACGGCGGCGAGCACTGGGTCTCGGTGGCCGGCCTCGCGCCCACCGACACCGCCGGCATCAACCGCCCGGCGCACCGCAATGCTTGCGGCGCGCTGCATGTGCTGTGGCGCGACCCGCCGGCGGGCAACGAGCTCGTCTTCCTCGGCACCGGCGAGGTCGGCGCCAACCGCGCCGGGCGCAGCGGGCACATGGAGGGCGGCGTTGGCGTGCTCGTCGCCGACAAGCCGCTCGCCGGTGCCGCCAACACCGACCCCTGGGTGCGCGAGGCCAGCAATCTCGTCAACGACGGCATCTACCGCCTCGCCGGCGACCCGGCCGGCACGCTCGTCGTCGCCGCCACGCTGAGCGGCCTGTACGAGCGGCCGAAGGCCCCGGCTTCGACGGTTACCTGGCCGCTGGCGGCCGGCACGCCGTTCAACACCGCCAACCAGGTCGTCAGTGACGTGCTGTGGACTCCCGGCGATCCCGACGACGGCAGCCCCGCCGCGCAACGCCGGCCGGCGCGCCTGTGGGCGTGGATCGACAGCGGCGCCAACAACGGCCTGTGGGTGCGCGACGACGGCCAGGTCAACTTCACCCAGGTCACCCTGGACGCGGCGAACTCGGCCTTCGGCTTCACGGCCGCGCGCGCCGTGCTGGCGGCGGCGGAGACTTCGGCGAGCGCGCCCACCAAGGTCTGGCTGCTCGTCGACGGCGGCGTGACGCCGCGCCTCTTCCGCGTCAGCAACCCGATCGCCAGTGGCGGCGCGCCGCAGGCGCTGGCGGTGAGCGGCGTGCCCAACATCCTGCGCGGCAGCGGCTGGTACGACATCGCCATCGCCGTCGATCCGAGCGACGAGGACCGCGTCGTCATGGCCGGCAGTTATCTCGGCGACCCACGCCTGCCGGCCGAGCTCGACCTCACGACCACGCGCGACGGGGCGCAGCGCAGCTACGACGCCTCCATCGTCAGCGACCGCGTCATCGCCGACCCGACGAATGCGGCGCGCCTCGTCTACGGCACCAGCGCCGCGGCGAGCAAGATGGTCGGCATCGGCGTGCACCCCGACGTGCATGCGCTCGTCTTCAGCAACCTCGGCTTCACGCTGTGGGCCGGCTGCGACGGCGGCGTCTATCGCTCCGACCGGCCCGGCAGCGCCGCCGGCTTCTACTCGCGCAACGGTGGCCTGGCGATCAGCGAGACCAACTACATCGCGGCCGACCCGGTGTTCGAGGGCGACATGATGTGCGGCCTGCAGGACAACGGCACCATCGTGCGGCTGTCGAACAACGCCTGGCGCGTGGCCGTCGTCGGCGACGGCGGCGGCCTCGTCATGGACCCCACGGCGCCCGAGCGCTGGCTGGCGCAATACACGAACGGCACCTGGTCGTCGAGCGCGGGCAGCTGGAGTGCCGGGCCGCTATTCCGCGGGCAGGCGGCGAGCGGCGAGAACGGCCGCGCCGCGTTCTACTCGATGCCGGCGGTCATTCGCCACACGCGTGGCACGGCGCCCAACCCGGTGCTGCCGATCGCGCAGTTCCTCGTCGGTACCGACCGCCTCTGGTACACCGACAACTTCGGCACCAACTGGGTGACGCTGCCCACTGCCACCGACCCGCTGCCGGCGGTGATTCCGGCGCCGCCGCCGCTGCCCGCCGTCGCGCCCTTGCTGGACGCGGCGCAGGACACGCTCGGCGAAAAGGTGCATGCCTGCCGCTGGCAGGACGCCGATACCGCCTGGGTGCTCTCGGAGACCGCGCTGCACCGCTACACGCGCACGCCCGGCTCGCACGAGGCCGGCGGCGCCGGCACCTGGGCGCGCACGACGGTGCTCGGCAAGGCGACACCGCCCACACCCACTTCGCCACCTGCACCGGCGCCGCGCGGCAAGGCCAAGAAGCGCGATCCGGCGCCGCCGTCTCCGGCCACGCCGCCCGACCCGCTGGCGCCGCTGCGCAAGGCCGGCACCTGGACCGAGATCGAGCCCAACTTCATCGCCGCGCAGGGCGCGACGCCGGCCGCCGGGGCCCTGTACATGGGCACCACCGGCGACCCGGCGGATACGGCGGTCGATACGCTGTGGTGGTTCGACGGTGTCGCCGGGGCAGGTTCCTGGCACCCGACCGAGCTGCGCACCAAGGGCGCCAACGGGCAGCCGCTGCCGGCACCGGTGACCGCGTTGCTCGTCGACCCCGAGCGCGCCGACGAGGTGTGGGTCGGCACCACGGTGGGCGTGGCGATGGGCGTGCGCAGCTTCGTCGCCGCGCCGGCACCCGGCCGTTGGAAATGGGTGTGGACGATGTTCGTCAACGGCCTTCCCGAGGCGCCGGTGGAGGACCTGTCGCTCTTCAAGGATGCGCTGTCGCCTGGCGTGACGCTGCGCCTGCTGCGCGCGGCCATCGGCTCGCGTGGGGTGTGGGAGCTGCGCCTCGACCAGGCGGCGGTGCCCGCATTGACCTACCTGCGCGTGCACGGCGGCGACCTGCGCCATCGCGTCACGGCGAAGCTGCTGCGCGCCGACGGCAGCACGCAACGCTCGTGGCACGCGAGCCCCGACCTGCGCCCGCGCCTGGCGCCGTCGGCCACCTTGCCGGCGCCGGCGGCCAACGTGCAGCGCACGGCGGCGGGGAACGCGGCCACGCTCAGGCGCTTCCAGGCGGCCCTGCGCAAGAGCACCAACGATCCGCGCATCGCTGCCAACGGCCTGTGGGATGCGTACTTCAGCGAGGTGCTGCGTGACCACGGCGCGCCTTCGACGAACGTCGCCGCGCCGCCGCCGCCGCCCGGCGCACCGGCCTTGCCGAACCAGGACCAGGTCTTCATCAACAAGGCCTTCTGGGAACTGCACGCGACCGCCGCCAACAACGTCGCCGAGCCCTGGGGCACGGCCACGCCCACCGAGGCCGACCTGCATGACTTCACCGTCGCGCTGCAGGAAGGCACCATCGGCCAGGCGGCCCTGCAACTGGCGCAGAAGCCGTGGAAGGTGGACATCGTCGTGCACCAGCGGGGGCGCGCGCCCAAGCCCGGCGCCGACGTGCGCGTAACCCTGCTGTGGTGGCGCGACCCGGCGACGAAGAAGAGGGCCGTCTTCAACGACCCCGCCACCTGGGCGCCGGGCAACATCCCGTGGGCGGCGACGGTGGCGGCGATGCTCAACTCCGCCGACGGCGCCAGTGCCGCCCTGCCGAGCGGCTGGCACTATGCCGGCAGCAGCAACACCACGCGGCGCAAGACCCTCGCGCCGCAGACGCTCGATGCCTTGAGCCCGGGCGTGGTGACCTTCGACCTCGCGCTGCCCACGAGCCCGAAGCTCGCCGTGGACACGGTGATCGTGCTCGTGGCGGTGCTGCGCGCCGGGCCGGGTGACGTGGCGATCAGCACGGTGCCGCTGCGCGACCTGACGCTCGGCAGCCCGCATGTGGCGGTGCGTGCGGTGCGCATCGCCTGAGCGCGCCGCGCGTCGGTCCCACCCTCACCCCGACCCTCCCCCGCCCCGCGGGAGAGGGGGCAAAGCCGGACCCGGCGGACCATGCAGAATGGGTTCCCCCTCCTCCTCGAACGTCCAGCGCATGAACGCCGCTCTGCCTGCCTCGGCCCTCGCAACTCTTGCCCCCGCCCTCGACGAGATCCGCGCGCACGAGGCCGAGATGGTGGCCATCCGCCACCGCATCCACCAGAACCCGGAGCTCGCCTACGAGGAGAACGCCACCGCCGACCTCGTCGCCGAGTCGCTCGCGCGCTGGGGCTACGAGGTGCACCGCGGCCTCGGCGTCACCGGCGTCGTCGGCACGCTGAAGGCGGGCACGAGCACGCGCCGCATCGGCCTGCGCGCCGACATGGACGCGCTGCCCATCAAGGAGGCGAGCGGCAAGCCCTGGGCCAGCCAGGTGCTGGGCAAGATGCACGCCTGCGGGCACGACGGCCACACGGCGATGCTGCTCTCGGCGGCGCGCCACCTCGCGGCGACGCAGCGCTTCGACGGCATCGTGCACATGGTGTTCCAGCCCGCCGAGGAAGGGCAGGGCGGTGCGCGCAGGATGCTCGAAGACGGCTTCCTCGAGCTCTTCCCGTGCGAGGCGATGTTCGGCATGCACAACATGCCGGGCCGGCCGCTCGGCAAGTTCGCCGCCGTGCCGGGCTACGCCCTGGCCAGCTCCGACACCGCCATCATCAAGGTGCGGGGCACCGGCGGCCACGGCGCCATGCCGCACCACGCCACCGACAGCGTGGTGGCGGCGTCGAGCATCGTGATGGCGCTGCAGACCATCGTCTCGCGCAACGTGCCGCCGCTGCAGATGGGCATCGTCACGGTCGGCGCCTTCCTCGCCGGCGATGCGCCCAACGTCATCCCGGGTGAGGCCGAGCTGCGCCTCACCGTGCGTGCGTTCAAGCCCGAGGTGCGCGACCTGCTGGAGAAACGCATCACCGAGATCGCGCAGCAGCAGGCGGCGGTGTTCGGTTGCAGTGCCGAGGTGCAGTACCAGCGCCGCTACCCGATGCTCTACAACCACCCGAAGGAGACCGCGTTCTGCCAGCAGGTGCTGAGTGACTGGCTCGGCCCGGAAGGCCTGCTCGACAGCGAGCCGGTGACCGGCAGTGAAGACTTCAGCTTCTTCCTCGAGAAGGTGCCCGGCTGCTATGTCTTCATCGGCAACGGCGAGGGCAGCGAAGGCGGCTGCATGGTGCACAACCCGGGCTACGACTTCAACGACGCGGCGCTCTCCACCGGCGCGAGCTACTGGGTCAAGCTGGCCGAGACGTACCTGAAGAAGGCCGCTTGAGGCATGCTGCTGCTCGTCTCGCCGGCCAAGACGCTCGACTACGAGACCGCGGTGCCACGCGCGCTGGCGGCGCGCGCCACCGAACCGCTCTTCACGCCGCGCGCGGCCGAGCTGGTCGGCGTGCTGCGCAAGAAGAAGGCGGCGCAGGTGGCGAAGTTGATGGACCTGTCGTCCAAGCTCGCCGAGCTCAACGTGCAGCGCTACGCCGCCTGGTCGCCCGCGGCCACGCCCGACAACAGCCGCCCGGCAGCCTGGGCCTTCGCCGGCGACGTCTACGAGGGCCTGCAGGCGCACACCCTGAAGGCTGCCGACTGGACCTGGGCGCAGCGGCACCTCGTGATCCTCTCGGGCCTGTACGGCGTGCTGCGCCCGCTGGACCGCCTGCAGCCCTACCGGCTCGAGATGGGCACGGCGTTGCGCGTGAAGCGCACGAAGGACCTCTACGGCTACTGGGGCGACACGCTCGCCGAGCACCTCAACGAGCGGCAGGCGGAAGAGGCCGAACCCGTGGTCGTGAACCTCGCGTCGATCGAGTACGGGCGCGCCGCGCTGCGCAAGGCCTTGCGCGCACGCGTCGTCGACTGCGTGTTCGAGGACTGGAAGGGCGGCGGCTACAAGGTCATCAGCTTCTTCGCCAAGCAGGCGCGCGGCATGATGGCGCGCCACGCGATCGTGAAGCGGGCGACGAAGCCGCAGCAGCTCGAGGACTTCGCCACCGGGGGCTACGCCCTCGACCGCGGCGCGAGCGAACCCGACCGGCTGGTCTTCCGGCGCCGCTGACGTGGCGGGGGACGCGTCAGTGGACGTCGCGCCGCGCCCGCGCGTCGCGAGCGTCGATGCCGTGCGCGTCGGCGCGATCCTTGCCGTCATCGCGATCCACACCACGCCTTTCGAGCACGCCGCCTCGCCGATCGGCCGCAGCTTCGACTTCGCGACGCTGCTCAACCAGGCGACGCGCTTCGCGGTGCCGTTCTTCCTCGTCGTCGCCGGCTACTTCTGGGCGCGCAAGGTCGCCGAGGCAGGCGAGCTGCGCGCGCCCACGACGCGCCTGGTGCGGCGCGCGCTGCTCGTCTGGCTGGCCTGGTCGGCGATCTACCTGCTGCCGGTGAACCTGTTCGGCGCGCTCGAGCAGGGCGCGCTCGGGCCGCTCAAGGTGATCTACTGGAACGCGGCCCTGGTCGTGAAGCGGCCGGCCATCGCGCTGCTGGAGGGCACGAGCCCGCACCTGTGGTTCCTGGTGGCGCTTGCATTCTGCGCCGCCACCAGCGCCGTCTTCATGCACTTCGGCCTGCGCCGCGTGCTGGTGGTGCTGGCCGCGGTGCTCTATGCGCTCGGCCTCGCGGGCCAGGCCTATCCCGACGCGCCGTTCGGCTTCCACGTCGACCCGGCCTTCAGGAACGGCCACCTCTTCGCGCTCGCCTTCTTCGTCACCGGCGCGTGGCTGCAGCGACGCGGCGCGACGGCCGGGTGGTTCCCGGTGGGCGCCGTGCTCGCCCTGGCCGGCTTGCTCCTGCATCTGCTCGAGGTCTCGCTTGCGCACACGATGTGGGGCACGCCGCTGGAGCGCGACTACGTGGCCGGCACCTACCTGTTCGGTGTCGGCGCGGCGATGGTCGCCTTGTCGGGCACGCGGCGGCTGGGTTGGCAGCGTGTCGCGACGCTCGGCCCTTGGGTGCTCGGCATCTACGCTTCGCACATGGTCTTCGTCGAACTGTTGAAGCCGCTCGATCGCCGGCTCACCGGGTCGCCGCTGTGGGAGATCGCCTACCCCGCCGCTGTCTTTGCGCTCGCGCTGGGGGCGACACGTTTGCTGGCGCGCTTCACGCGGACCCGGCCGATCGTGATCTAGGAGCCGCCACTGAAGCAGCCGGTTGCATGGCGCACCGCCGGCTGGGCCAGAATCGCGGGTCTTGAGTACCGCCAGCGCGACCCTGACCATGACCGCGACCACCGAGCACACCACCGAGCAGACGATCGAACGGGCCACTGCGCCCACGGGGGCCGCCGCGGCGGCCGGCACCGCCGCCAAAGGCAACCAGGCCGTCACCGACGACCTGCGCAAGTGGATCGTCGAGCAGGCCGAGGCCGGCTGCCGCCCCGAAGACGTGCTGCAGGCGATGAAGACCGCCGGCTGGGACGAGGAGGTGGCGCTCGACGCGATGGAAGAGACGCTGCGCGCCCGCCTGGACGAACTGGGCCCGCGCAAGGCGCGCGTCACCTTGCCGCCCGCCGTGCCGGTGCCCAACCCCGACTACGACGAGACCAAGGGCCCGCTCATCGATGTGGACGGCCATACCGTGCGCGTGCTGATGTCGATGGCCGAGCCGCGCGTCATCGTCTTCGGCGGGCTGCTCTCGCAAGAAGAGTGCGACCAGATGATGGCGCTGGCCGGCCCGCGGCTTTCGCGCAGCGAGACGGTGGACAACGCCACCGGCGGCAGCGAGGTCAACGCGGCGCGCACCAGCGACGGCATGTTCTTCGAGCGCGGCGAGAGCGGCCTCATCGACAGGATCGAGCGCCGCATCGCCAGCCTCGTGCACTGGCCGCTCGAGAACGGCGAGGGCCTGCAGGTGCTGCGCTATCGCCCGGGCGCCGAATACAAGCCGCACCACGACTACTTCGACCCCGTGCACCCGGGCACGGCGCGCATCCTCGAGCGCGGTGGCCAGCGTGTCGGCACGGTGGTGATGTACCTCAACACCCCGGAAGGCGGCGGCGCCACCACCTTCCCCGACGTCGGCGTCGCGGTCGCGCCGGTCAAAGGCAATGCCGTCTTCTTCAGCTACGACAAGGCGCACGCCAGCACCAAGACGCTGCACGGCGGCGCGCCCGTCACCGCCGGCGAGAAGTGGGTGGCGACGAAGTGGATGCGCGAGGGCGAGTTCAAGTGAGCCGAGAGCTCCGGGCCGGCGCGCCGGCGGTGCGCCGCCTGGATCACGGCTGGATCGCCACCGTCTCGCCGAACTGTGGTACGCGCACATCGCGCCAGCCGAGCTCCCGTTCGATGGCCTGGCGCATCGCGTCGGACGCTTCGGCCTCGCCGTGCACGACGAATGTCCACGCCGGCCCCGCACCCTTCTGCCCGTCCATGCCGCGCAGCCACTGCAGCAGCTCGCGCCGGTCGGCATGGCCCGAGAAGCCCTGCAGGTGGTGCACTGCGGCGCGCACCGGCACGAACTCGCCGTGGATCTTGACCTCGCGCTCGCCGGCGACGAGGCGCGCGCCGCGGCTGCCGCCGACCTGGAAGCCGGCGAAGACGATGGCATGCCGCTCGTCCGGCGCCAGTGCCTTCAGGTGATGCAGCACGCGGCCTCCGGTGGCCATGCCGCTGGCCGAGATGATGAGGCGCGGGTAGCGCGAGGCCGACAGGCGCATCGAGGCGGCGGCGTCGGCGACGATGCGCACGCCGTCGAGCAGCCCGGCCATCTCGCGCGCGCTCACGCGCAGCAGCTTCTGGTGGCGGCGGTACAGCGCCGTTGCCTCGGCGGCCATCGGGCTGTCGAGGAAGATCGGCAACTCGTGCGGGATATCGCCGGCCGCGCGCAGCCGCTGCAGCACGAGCAGCAGCGCCTGCGCGCGGCCGACCGCGAAGGCCGGCAGCACGACGCTGCCGCCGCGCGCCACCGTCTCGCGCACGATGCCGGCCAGCCGCGCCGGCGTGTCCTCGACGCAGTGCTCGCGGTTGCCGTAGGTCGACTCGACGATCAGCACATCGGCGCTCTCGGGCGGCATCGGCGGCGGCATCAGCAGGTCGTGCGTGCGCCCGACATCGCCCGAGAAGACGAGGCGCGTGCCGCGGTGCTCCAGCCGCACGGCGCAGGCACCGAGCAGGTGACCCACGGGGGTGAGCCGGATGCGGCTGGTGCCGATCTTCAACTCGCGCCCGGGTGCCAGCGGCACCAGCTGCGCGATGGCTCGGCGCGCGTCGGCCTTCGTGTACAGCGGCAGCGCCTTGGCGTGGCGCGAATAGCCGTAGCGGTTGGCGCGCCGCGCGTCCTCTTCCTGTAGATGCGCACTGTCCAGCAGCAGCACGGCGACCAGGTCGCAGGTGGCGGGGCTGGCGTGGATCGGGCCGCGAAAGCCGTGCTTCACGAGCGCCGGCAGGTAGCCGCTGTGGTCGAGGTGGGCGTGGCTCAGCACCACCGCGTCGAGCCCGCGCAGCGCCTCGGGCCAGGTCCAGTTGCGCTCGCGCTGCTGCTTGAAGCCCTGGAAGAGGCCGCAGTCGAGCAGGATCTGCCGCTCGCCGGTATCGACGAGGTGGCGCGATCCGGTGACGCCGTCGGCGGCGCCGAGGAAGGTGAGCTTCACGGGTGCAGCTTCACGGATGCGGCGGCTCGCCCGCGGCCGTGATGGCCATCGCTCAGCGCCGGTGAGGTGCCCGGGCGCATCAGGCGCCCAGGTCCTGGAGGGCGGCCGATTCGAGCACCGTGACGCCGGGCGCCGCGTCGGCCAGGCTGCGCAGCAGCGCGCGCGCCAGCGTGCCGGCTTCGATCGGCCGCCAGGCCTTGGGGATGAAGCGTGCCAGCGGCCGAGTCAGCGCCAGCGCCATCACCTCGCCGAAGCGCGGTGCCTGCGCCAGACTGGCGCGGTCGCCGGCCAGCAGCGAGGGGCGGGCAATGACCAGGTGGCGCAGGCCCACGCTGCGCAGCGCCGCCTCCATCTCGCCCTTGGTGCGGCTGTAGAAGTTGCGCGAGCGCGCATCGGCGCCGAGCGCCGAGACGACGGCCAGGTGCGTGACCCCGGCGGCCACCGCGGCGCGCGCGAATGCGAGCACGGCATCGTGGTCAACGGCGCGGAAGGCCGCCTGCGAGCCCGCCACCTTGATGGTCGTGCCGAGGCAGCAGAAGGCCCATTCGCAGGCCGGCAGCGGCGGCAGCGCGGCGAAGTCGACCACGTGCACGCGCTGCCCCGGCCCGCTGGCCGGCACCTCGCGCCGCACGAGCAGGTGCAGCGGCTGCGGCCCCGGCCACTGCGCCGCCAGCGCCCGGCCGACGAGCCCGGTGGCGCCGGCGAGCAGGGCGCTGCGCACCTTGTGCAGTATCGGCGGGCTGGGCAGCGGCATAGGGCGAGCGTAGCGCATGCGCTGCGATGCCCTGCAAGCCGCGCTCGCGCGGACAGGCGCTCGCCCTTCGCGATTCGCACCAGCACCGCCCGCAGGGACGGTGCTGCGCCCAAGCTCAGCCAGGTGCGATGTGAGCCGAGCGGAAGGCGTGTGCCGAGGCCTGCATCAGGTCGCTGACCATCGTCTCGCGTGGCTCTACATATTCGTGCTCGCAGGCGGCACAGCGGTACGAGGGCAGGTCCACGTGCACGGCAATGGGCCGCAGGCCGTCGTAGGCCATCGAGTGCTCGGCTTCGACGCGACCGGCGTGGTCCGTGTCCAGTTCCCCGCCGCAGGCCGGGCAGCAGTAGCGCTTGCGCAGGAAGCCCTTCTGGCTCGCCGCATCCAGCGGCACCAGGTCAGGGGCCGCCAGCAGCCGGTCCAGGAACTTCGACGGGAAGGCCGCGGCCACGAAGCGCGTGTGTCCATTGGCGCAGCGCAGCGCCGGCAAGCCGTCGATCCTCATGTGCAGGCCGTGCTCCTCGCCCTCGATGGGCGGAAGCGGCAACAGCGTCATTTCGCCGTCGCACTCCTTGCAACGCAGCACTTGAGCCATGGTCATCTCCTCATGGTGCCGGAAGGACTTGGTCGGATCCGCTGGCGAGCCCTTGGTTCCGCCTGGGGCCGAACCGGCTGTGGATGCGGGCCCTGGTGCCCCGCGGAGCCCGGCAGGCCACCGCGCGGCTGCCGCGGTGCCTTCAGCGCCCTTCATTCCGTTGCCGACCGAATCCTCCGGGCGGCCACCGACCGTGTTCGGGTGCACGAAGGGCACGTGCGACAGGTCCAGCAGGTTGTCCATCACCAGCAGGTAGTTTGCATGGACCTGCACGTCACCGACGCCGACCGCGAAACGCGCGCTGTCCTTCATGAAGGCGGCATAGCGCTCGGCAAGCAGCTTGCTGGATCGGCCTTCTCGGTCTCGCCCATCCAGATCCAGACGATGCCGTCGCGTTCGTGCGGCGGAAAGGGCTTCAGCTTCGCCGCCCGCGGGATCTTCCCGTCGCCATGCGGGTTGTACACGCACGCGGCCGAGGGTTCGACGCGCAGGCCGTGCTGCGGGCACTCGATCGCGTCGCCCTTCAGGCAGCCCTTGTGCATCGGCGCGAAGCGATGCGGGCAGCGGTTGCTCAACGCAACCGGGTCGCCGCTCTCGCTCCGGTACAGAACGATGGCCTCGCCGAGGAATTTCCTCTGGATCGGCCCACGTCCGATCGATTCCGACCAGGCTGCGCAGTACCAGGTGTTTCTGACGAACTTCATCGACGGACCTCGTACTTGTTGTAGGGGGATGGCTCGATTGCCATCGGATCGCAAAGGGGGATAGTCACGCGCATCGAACGTCGAATCGTTCATTTGATTCACGCGCTTTGCCGCCCACGCATGGTCTCTATCGGTGCCGACGCGCTCGGTTCGCTGCTCCTGCAGGTCTACTCGGCGTCGCGCACGGGTGATGCGGTGGCTTTCCAGCGGCGCGCAATCGAGTGCATGCGTCGCCACGTCGCGTTCGATTGCGCCTGGTGGGGGCGCGCCAGCCTCGCCAACGGCGAGCACCGCGTGCACTGCTCGTTCGCCTACGAGCTGCCGGAGGATATCGACGAGCGACTGAACCTCACCGACCGCGGCAACGTGGTGGCGCGTCGCGTCGTCAAGGATCCCGGCCGCACTCACTACTTCAGCCGCGCCGACCTGCATTCACAGCCGAGCACGGCGGCGCTGACCGACCACATGGGCATCGCCCAGTCCCTCTGCATCGCCGATCTCGACGTGGCGTCGGGCATCTCCAACTTCATCTCGCTGGCGCGGCGCCGGGCGACGCCGCGCTTCTCGGCCGCAGACATGGGGCTGCTCGAGCTGCTGGCGCCGCACCTGTCCGCCGCGTTGGACATGGCGCTGGCGGACCAATTGACGGCACTGCGCAACCCCGAGAAGACGATGCTGATGGCCACCGACTCGATGGGCTCGCTGCGGGTCGCGGAACCGGGCTCGCTGGATTTGCTGCGCGGCGAGTGGCCGGGCTGGGCAGGGCCGCTGCTGCCGGCGCCGCTGGTGGCGCGCATCGCCGCCCGCCAGCCCGACTACCTCGGCCGCCATTTGCACGCCGGCATTCGCTGGGCCGGCGACAATGTCTTCCTCGCGATGCGCCGGCGCGAACCGCGCGATCTGCTGACCAGGCAGGAGCGCGCCGTCGCCACCGCCTTCGCGGCAGGCCAGTCCTACCGCCAGGTGGCTGACGAACTCGGCCTGGCGCCGGCCACCGTGCGCCACCACCTGCGTTCGGCATATGTCAAGCTGGACGTGAGCGACAAGGCGGCGTTTGCGCTGCGCCTAGGAGGCGGCTGACTCGGGTCGCGGTGTCAGCGCGGGAGCAGGTTCAGAACGGACCGCGCCTGCGACGGCGACGCAATCGCCGGGCCCAAGTCTTCGATCATCCGCCGGGCCTTGGTCACCTGCTCGGCGTTGCTCTTCGCGAACACACCGCGGCTGATGAAGGCGTTGTCCTCCAAGCCCACGCGGACGTGGCCGCCGACAAGCGCCGACTGCATCGCCATCGGGAACTGGTTGCGGCCGATGCCGAAGCCCTGGAACTGTGCGCCGGCGGGCAACAGGTTGCGGATGTAGGTCATCGTCTCCGTGTCGGCCGGCATCGTGAAGTCCAGCCCCATCACGAAGGAATACATGCCCGGGCCGTCAAGCACGCCGCGGGCGATCAGGTGCTTGGCCAGCACTGCGTCGCCGCTGTCGGACAGTTCGATCTCGGGCTTGACACCGGCCTCGCGCACCAACGTTGCCATGCGCGTGAGCACCTGCTCGGTGCTGATGACGATGCCGCCGAACACCTGGGCCGTGACGAGATCGAGCGTGCAGATCTCGGGCCGCAGCTTGAGCACGTGCTCGACGCGCTTCTCAGGCGTCCAGATATGCGTCTCCGGGCCGGCTTCGAGCGGCAGCAGCCTGTCCTTCGGGTAGAAGCCAGAGCCGAGGCCGGTGGTGAGATTGATGATGACGTCTGTATTGCGTTCGCGGATCAGGCCCACCGCTTCCTCGTACAGGGCGAGCTCGCCGGAGAACTGACCGGTCTGCGGCTCGCGCACGTGCACGTGCAGGATGGCCGCCCCCGCCTCGGCCGCAGCCAGACCGGCTTCGGCGATCTGCCTCGGTGTGATCGGCTGTGCAGGGTTCTTCGACAAGGGGCCCGCCCCGGTCAGGGCGCAGGTGATGATGATGGTCTCTTGCATGGCGTATCCAGATCAAAGCAGTGGTGTATCAGCGGTTCGCGCGTCGGGCCTCGCGCCGGGGATCACACGGCGTATCGACAGGTGGGCTCCTTCATGGCTCGAGTGCGATATCGCCCAGGACGGCGCTGTGCGGTCCGACCTGCACTTGCCGCCGGGCCGAGCCCTGCAGCTCGTGCCGGGCGACCAGCTGATATGCGCCACTGTCCGGCGACAGACCGTCGATGCGGAAATCGCCGAAGGCGTCGGTGCGTGCCTGGGCGACCGCGCGTCCGTCGCGCAGCAGTTCAACCTGCGCACCCTCGACGCATTCGGCCGCGCCCGCATCCACCACGCTGCCGGCGACGAACACGCCGTCGATGCGTGCGAGATGGCGGTAGTACACCCGCGGCCGAGTGCCCGCCTCCGGATGGAGCGTGCGCAGGCCTTCAGCGCGCGCGCGCTCGGCCATCGCCGCGTCGTCGATGCGCACGGCCTGCAGCGCGCGCGTCGGACAGACCGTCACGCAGCGCGGCTCGCGCCAGCCGGCATCGAGGAGGTGCGCGTCGAAGAACCAGGTCTGCGGCAATTGCAGTTCCTCGTTCCAGATCACCGCACCGTAAGGGCAGACCTGCGTCAGGTCGCGCCGGCCCCGGCAGGCCTCGGGGTCGAAGAGCACGATGCCGTCGGCGCGCTTGCTCACCGCGCCGCCCGCGGCCTTCACGCAGGGCGCATCATCGCAGTGCTGGCACATGCGAGGCAGGTAGGCGGTGTCCAGGTGGTGGCCGCGGCCGCGCACGTGCCGTTCGATGCGGATCGCGCCCTGCCCCTGAGCCGGGTGCGGCGCCGAGTACCGTGGAAAGTGATTGCCGACCAATTCGTCCTTGGCCGCCACGACGCAGTTGTGGCAGTTGTGGCACTCGGCGACGTCGATGATCAGGTTCCACTTGCTCATTAGGCAACCTCCGTGCTCCGCACCGCGGAGTTCGCCTTGGGGACGGTCCGCAGGCTCATGGCGCCACCAGTCCTTCGTCCACCGTTTCGGGCCGGCGCTGCACGGCCGCCGCGGCCTGCGCTGGCTCAACGCGCCAGGGAAGCACCTGCACCAGGCAGGCGTTGGGCGCCATGCTGCTGGTGCCGCGCATCGCCGTGCGCGACGAGGTGAGCACGTTCAGGCAGCCGCCGATGTCCACCGTCTCGCCGTTGGCCTGCACCGGCTGGTACTCCGCGCTGGCTTCGAAGGCCTTCACGACGCCGCGTGCCATCATCGGCGACACGTCGGCCGCGCAGATCACCGCGCCGCGGTCGTTGAACACCTTGACGAGGCCGTGATGGGCGATGCTGCGCTCGGCGGCGTCGAGCGCGTTCATGCGCAGCACCCAGTACGCATGGCCGCCGATGAGCACGCGGTGATCCTCGATGTCGTTGACGAAGCTGCCCTTGCCGTCGACGCTGGTGTGAAAGCTGTAGCGCGAATGCGTGGCGATCATCTGCAACGGGAAACGCAGCGCGAGCTCGCCGCTGCGCCGGCCTTCCCACGAGGGGTTGTAGCGGTTCAACACCGGGCGCTCGGGGTTGTCGGGGTCGGCGCGCTTCAGCGTCTCGGGCAGGAATTCGAGCTTGCCGCTCGGCGTCTGCAGCCCCGCGCCAAAGCCGCCGGACCATTGCGACGGCAGCGGAATCGCCTCGCAGATGTCCTTGGTCCGCCCGTCGGCGAACCAGCGGAACTGCACCGGGGCGCGCAGCGCCTCCCGCTCGGCCGGCACGACGTAATAGCCCTTGCGGCAGAACTCGGCCCAGGACATGCGACGGGCGACGTCGGACGAGTCGAACACGCGCTTGCACCAGTCGAGCTCGCTGCAGCCCTCGGTGAACATCGCGCCCAGTCCGAGGCGCTGCAGGATGAGGCTGAAGATCTCGTAGTCGGACTTCGATTCGCCCAGTGGTTCGATGCACTTGTGCTGCAGCGCGACCACGCGGTGGTTGACGTTGTTGAAGCCATGCGGCAGGTAGCCTCCGGCGGCGCACCATTCGCCGATGTCGTAGCGCTCGAACTGCGTGCACGCCGGCAGGATCAGATCGGCGAAGAGGGCCTCGCCCTCCATCCAGATCGACTGGTTGACGACGAACTCGATGCTCTCGTGGCGATAGGCATCGGCCATGCGCGCCGACTCGGTCAGCGTGCTGAACCATGAGCCGCCGTACTTGTAGATCATGTGGATGCGCGCATAGCCCGGCATCGGATAGGTGAACGGCGCGAACTGAATTTCGGTGGCCAGGCCATCCCACAGGTAGCCGCTGGCCTTGCCCTTGACGATGGCTTCCGGGAACTGCTGCTTGGGCACTTGCTGCCGCACCGGATTGACGGTGATGACATGCGGCATCTTCTGGTAGTTGTGCACCGCGTTGCCGTTCCACTGCAACTCGCCGCTGATGCCGCCGTCGGCGTAGCCGGGGAAATAGAACTCGTGGTCCAGCGGCGCGCCGCACTCGAGGTTGCCCATGTTGACGCCTGGCTTGCCCAGGCCGCGCATGGCCATCAGCATCACCATGCAGCGTGCCCACTGCGCGCCGGTGGCGCCGCGGCCTGCGCCACCGAACCCGCCGCCGGCGGCGCCCGCGGCGAGATAGAGCTTCTTGCGCGCCATCAGGCGTGCGAGCGCACGGACGTCCTTGGCCGGCACGCCGGTCTCGCCTTCCTGCCATTCCGGTGTCTTGGGCACACCGTCGTCCAGGCCCATCAGGTGGTCGCGCCAGGCTTCGAAACCGGTGGTGCGCGCCGCGACGTAGTCATGGTCGTACAGGTCTTCCGCGACCCACACCTGCATGATCGCCGTCGCCAGCGCGGCGTCGGTGCCTGGGCGGATCGGGACCCAGCGCCCGCCCAGCCAGGCGGCGGTCGGATTGAAATGCGGATCGATGTGCACGAACTGCATGCCCAGCTCGCGCGCCCATTGGCGCCGCTGCGTGCCCTCGTGCGCCGAGTAGGCTCCGCGCGTGGTCTCCGGGTCGCTCGACCAGAAGACCATCAGTTCGGCTTCCTCCAGGCAGTCTTCGACTGTGCCATAGGCACCGGCTACGCCGACGCGCTGGCTCTGGCCCCAGTGGTGCATCGCGCCCCAGTACCAGCCCTCCCAGCTGTCGGGGTTGGCCGCGACGCGCGTGAAGCCGACCAGGTTGCCGAATCGCAGCAGCGAGCTGAGGTAGTAGCCGACGTTGCCCCACTGGTGGTGCGAGCCGTGGGTGATGGCCATCGCGCCGGGGCCGTGCACGCGGCGCTGGCGCAGGATCTCCCTGGAAACGATGTCCAGCGCCTCGTCCCAGCTGATGCGCACGTAGCCGCTCTTGCCGCGCCTGGCCGGGTTGCGATCACCGTCGGGGTCGAAGTCGATCCGCTTCATCGGGTGAAGGATGCGCCTGTCGGAATACACGGCCGATTTCATCGCCAGCGCATGCGTGGCGACGGTGGCCATGCGCCGCGGCGTGAAGCGCCGGCCGCGCGCCACGATGGTCCAGGGACCGGCGTCGTCGCGTTCGAACTCGATCGGCGTCAGGCGCACGATGCGACCGTCCTTCACGTGCACGAACAGCGGGCCGCCGTTGGTCAACATGGTGTAGCGCGTGCAGCCGCCAGCCTGCGCCGTGCCCATCTTCAGCGCCGAGCTCTGCGACAGGTTCAGCAGCTGCATCCACCAGACACACAGCGGATCGGGGCCCACCACCGTCACCTTGAAGGTCTTCGCCGCGTGCACGACCTCGCCGATATCGGCGTTGGGCTTCATCATCGCGAGCGCGGTGGCGACGTCCTTGAACATCATGCGCACGTCGGGATGCGGATGGATGCCGGCGGCACTGCGGACGCGGCCGCTGCGCACGTCGAACCAGCGGCCGAGGCTGCCGTCCTTGAGCTGGATCTGGACCACCGCGTCGTGGCGCTTGGCGAAGCTTCGGAAGGCCGTTCGCGAGCGCGCCGCCTTGTCCAGCAGCCTGGACAGCCCGAAGAGAATGGTGCGCAGCACGAGCCTGTTCATGCTGCTCAACCGATGAACGCCTGGCGCGCGGGCTCGGCCTCGACGCGGTTCTCGATGTGGCCCAGCTTCTCGATCTCGACCTTCACCACGTCGCCCGGCTGCAGGAACGTGCCCAGCGCGATGCCCACGTTGGCGCAGGTGCCGGTGGCGATCAGGTCGCCCGGCTCGAGCGTCATCACCTGCGACAGCTCCTCGATCTGCTGCCAGATGTTGTAGATCATGCCGCCGGTGTTGGCGTGCTGGCGCAGCTCGCCGTTGACCCACAGCTTCATGTCCAGCGCATGCGGATCGGCGATTTCGTCGGCGGTGGTGATCCACGGGCCGATCGGTCCGTGCGAGTCGAACGACTTGCCGAGCGTGAAGGTCGGACTCTTGAACTGCCAGTCGCGGGCGGTCACGTCGTTGGCGACGAAGTAGCCGCCGACCACGTTGGCCGCGTCACCGGCGCTGACGTAGCGGCAGCGCTTGCCGATCACGACCCCGAGTTCCGCCTCGTAGTCCATCTTGTCGGACACGCGCGGACGGTAGATCGGGTCGTACGGGCCGGTGAGGCAGCTGACCTGCTTGTTGAACCACAGCTGGTTCTTCGGCACCGGCACGCCCGCGCGCGCCGCTTCCTCGGCGTGGTCGTGGTAGTTCATGCCGATGGCGAGGTACTTCTGCGCGTCGGGAATCGGTGCGAGCAGGCGCACGGCTCCCGGCGGCACACCTGCCGGGGACATGCGCAGGGCCTCGGCGAGGCGCGCGCGCAGCGGTTCGCCGGCCGCGAGCACCTCGCGGATCGTGCGCGGCGCTTCGGAAACGAGGCGTGCGATCTCGTGCACCAGGTCGCCTTGCACGACGCCGATCGTCGTGCGGTTGTCGATGGAATAGCGGGCAAGTTTCATGTCGTCGGTCGGAGGGGTCAGACGAAGAACTCGGGCGTGATCGGCGGGGCCCATTGCCGCAGCTCTTCGGGCGTGATGGGCGCGTGGCCCACCGGCGTGGCGTCGTTGACAAGGTCGCCGTCGGTCCAGTGCTCGACCTTGTGGCCGAAGGGATCGCGCCAGTAGTCGAAGATCTGGCTGCCCTGGATATGCCGGCCGACGCCCCAGGAGTGCACGTGGCCGCGCTGGCGCAGCCACTCGCCGCCCTGCATCACGTCGTCCAGGTCGATCACCTCGAACGCGCTGTGGTCGAAGCGGCTGCGGCCGTCCTGCGCGCAGATCAGCGCCAGGGTGTGGTGGTCGGTCCACTGCGCGCCCGAGCCGCAGTGCATGAAGGCAGCGATGGTGTTCTGCTCGGCGCCGGCCCAGTAGGTGTCGGAGGTCGCGAAGCCCAGCACGTCGCGGTAGAACGCGTGGGCACGCGGGAAATCGGCCACCAGCAGCGCCACGTGACCGAGCCGCGTCACCGTCGAGGGCCGGGGTTGCAGCCGGATCGGCTGGCCGAGGCGGCGTCGGCTTGAGGCGTCGTTGAACGCGAGCGGCACGCGCGCTCTCAGCCGCTCGTGCGCGGCCTGGCCGTGAATCACATCGACCACGAAGCCGCACGGGTCGGTGAAGCGCACCCGCTCGCCGCCACCCGGTTCCGGATTCGGCTGCACCGGCTGGCCGACGCGGTGCGCCACCTCACGCAGGGCCTCGGTGCTGCGTGCGAGCAGACCGAAGCCGACCGTGGCGTTCTCCGGTCCGAGCTCGGCGACGTGCACATGGTGCGCCGGCCCGGCCGCGCGCGAGTACAGCGTTTGGGGCGTGCGGCTCACGGCGGGCAGACCGAAGTCGGCCAGGAAGCCTTGAAGCCGATCGAGGTCGGTGACCTGGTAGCGCACGAAGGCGATGTCCTGGATGGGGCTCATGAACGATCTCCTGCGGGTTGGCTCAGCGCACGCCGTCGCCGGCCATGGCGTCGGGTGTGAAGACGAGATCCTTGTAGGCCGGCATCGGTTTGTAGGCCGCACGCCGCTCGTTGACCAAGCCGTTGACGTAGGACGCGCCGGAGTTCAGGTCGTAGACGCCCCAGCTCACGATCGCGGTGGCCGGGATGTCGCCCAGCACGGTGGGCAGACCGAAGGGCACGCGCGTGAGCTGTCCGTTGGCGTCATAGCGCTCGGCGATGGGCGCCTGCCACGAGTCCTCGTCGACGTAGTAGCGGCTCTTCTGCGAGGTGTGGCGCGCGCCCGGCTTGAGCGTGCTCTCCACCACCCACACGCGGTGCAACTCCCAGCGCACGTGGTCGGGGTTGATGAAGTGTGAGCCCAGCACCTCACTGTCCTTGGCGGGCACATGGGTGCGGTTGGAGTTGTACGGGATGAAGACGTCCTTCTTGCCGACCAGCTTCCAATCGAAGCGGTCCATGCGCCCGGCGAACACCTCCACCTCGTCGAAGGTGGTGATGCCGGCGGAGAACGGCGCCGGCGTGTCGCAACAGGCGTTGGGCAGCTTGCGCACGCGGCGTTGGCCGGTCAGGTAGACCCAGGTCGCGTTCGTGGTCTCGTCCAGGGCCAGCCGTCCTGTGATCGCCTCGCCGGCGCGCATCGCCGGCCCGCGTGACAGCGAGCGCACCAGCCAGTATTCGCCGTTGAACTTGTCGCCCGAGGCGCCCGGCGCGTAGTAGGGCATGGTCTGATCGTTGGCGGTGTCGCCGGCGAGAATCCAGCGGCCGTCAGCGGCGAGCTGGTAGCCGTGGAACTCCCAGTACCAGGCCGTGCCGCGCCAGGCGAGCTTGTGGTTCCACATCACCTCGGCGCCGGTCTTGGGTATCGGGAACGGCACGCCGCCGAACGCACCCTTCGGCTCCGGGCCGGCCGCGCCGTCGACCAGCGTGGCGGCGAGCGCGTTCTTCGCCGTCGCGGCGTACACCCACTGCGGGGCTATCGCGGTGCGGTGGGTCTTGTAGACGTCGACGCGGAAGTCCGGGTACTTCTTCAGCATCGCCTTGGCGCCCTCGGTCAGCCGGTCGGCGTACTCGGCCATGTTCCGGGCGCTGATCGAGAAGAGCGGCTTCTCGCCCGCGAACGGATCGGCGCGGCGGCCGTCGGGCGTCAGCGCGGCGTTGGCAGTGGGTGCGCCCGTCCATGCGGGGATCGTCCCTTCCTTGTTGCCGGCGCGTTCGGCACCCATCGGTGTCAGCGTGGTCTTCAGATCAGCTGCCTGCTGGGCCGTGACACCGGCTTGCGCGCCGCTGGTCAGCAGCGCCACCGCGGGAGCCAAGGCGAGCAGGAAGCGGCGTTGTGGGGTCGTCTTCATGCGTGTCTCCTGGGTTCAGAACGAATAGCGAAGCGATGCAGCGACGAAGTCGCGGTCGCGCAGCGACTGCTGCCACGTGAAGGCGTTCGCCGCATCGTTGAAGGTGGCGGCGCGACCGAAGTAGTGGGTGGCCGCGATGCCGAAGCGCCACACGTCGCGGAAGCTGCCGTTGATGCCGAGCGAGGCATCACCGCCGCCGTCGGCAACCCACATGTTCGGGTTGGGCATCGCCAGTGGCCGCGAGCCGCGCGGCGCCCAGCCCACGCCGAGGGGCACGCCGAGATCAACGCCGGGAAGCACACCGCGGTAGGTCGGCTCCAGCACGAATCGCAGCGCGACGCCGTCGCGCGTGGCGTTGGGGTCGGTGGCCGCGGCGTTCTTCGTCACCTTGAGCACACGGTTCCATGCGATCTCCGCGGCCAGCGAGGCCTCGCGCCACAGCGGCGTGGGCGGCAGGCTGGCGATGGTGGAGAGGTTGAGGTGCAACGTGCGACCGACGGCGTAGGCGGGGTTGTCGCGGTTGTCGGCGGGCGGCACCGGCGCGAAGGCGCTGATGTCGGCGCCGGCCGTGCTCGCCAGGTCCTGGTTGTGACGCAGCGAGGCCTCGAGCGCGACATTGAGGTCGCCAAAGGTGCGGCTCGCGCTGGCGCCCAGCGCCACGATTCCCTCGTGGTACGCGAGCCGGTAGCCCGAGGGCACGGCGGTCGGCTGCGGCACCGCGGGCGGCGTCAGCAGCATCATCACCGGAACGAGCTGAGGCGTCTTGTCATGGAAGCGGATCAGGTAGACGCCGTAGTCGGCCGAGTCGCCGCGCACTCGCAGTTGCAGCCCGCCTTGGCCACCGTTCCTTGCCTTCTGGTCGGCCAGGCGTGGCGCCACGCCGGCCGGCCCGAGCAGCATGTTCTCGCCGCCGTCGATCGCCAGGTCGGCGCTGGAAAAGTAGCTGCCGACAGCGGCCACGCGGTTGCCCCGCCACTGCGTCTGCAGGTAGCCACCGAGCGAGACCGACGAATCAAGCTGCAGTTGCGCCGACACCATGCCCAGCGGGCGGATGGCTTCCTTGAACTGCGTGCCCGGCACCGAGACCAGCTTGACCACATCCACCGGCATCTGCCCGCCGGCGATTGCGTTGCCGCCGAAGAACAGGCTCTCGCCCCACAACAGCGAGTGGCGGCCGGCGCGTAGCGAGGCGTTCATGTCGCCGAGCTCGAAGCGGCCGAAGACGAAGGCATCCAGCACCTCTGCGTCGCGGCCGTGTACGTCGCGCGTGGCGCGCGTGAACTCGTTGGCCGGCACCGACGTCTGGTTCGGGAAGGCACCGCCGGCGAAGCCCGGGTTGTCGTTGCTGCGCAGGTAGACCGAGTCGTACCAGGCCGCAGCGCTGATGCGGCTGCCGAACTGCTTGCGCCAGGTGATGTCCGCCTCGCTCAGCCAGTCAAGTCGGCTGGAGATGAGCCCTTTGCCGAAGTTGCGGTCGCCGTCGTCGAGATTCGGATTGGCGAGCAGCACCGGGTCGGCACGCTTCAGGCGCGCCGCGGCGCTGTACTTGACGGTGTTGTCCCAGCGCAGCATGAGGTCCGGGTTGCCGAGGTCGATCTCGCCGGCGCGTGCGCTGGCGCCGCAAAGAAGCGCCGCACAGATGGCAGCGACCGGGCTCATGCTCGGCGCAACGCTGCGGCGGGGTGTGCTCTTGTCGATCATCAGTTGTCTCCTCTGCTTGGCTTCGTTTTATCGAACGCGGCGCCGATTCCCGGCGTTCGCTCCGAACGTCCATGAGTCGGGGCGACGAATCGTAGGAATCAATTCGTCGACAAACCACGGTGGAGTCGATTGGTCCAAATGAACGATGCGCACGGCGCGAAGCTCGGGCCGAATCGCGGCGTTGCTGACCGGCCTGATTCGATGACCACCTGCTGAACCGCATGGACTCCGCCTCTGCTGTCGCTCCCACGAGGAGCCTCACTTCCGTCGCCTTCGAGCGGCTGCGCCTGGCCATCCTGGGTGGGGAACTGCTGCCACAGGAGAGATTGCGCATCCAGGCACTGAGCGAGCGCTACCGGGTCGGCGCCACGTCGATCCGCGAAGCGCTCTCACGGCTGGTGACCGAGGGGCTGGTGGACTCGGAGGAGCAGCGCGGTTTCCGCGTCACGTCGGTGTCGCGCGCGGAACTGCTCGACCTGACGCAGACGCGCACGCGTGTCGAGCAGATGGCACTGTGCCTTGCGATCGAGCGCGGCGACATCGAATGGGAGTCGCGGCTGCTCAGCCGCTTTCACCGGCTCTCGCGCACGCCGCCACCGACCTCGCCGGAGCGCGACCTGCCGTGGGCCACCGCGCATCGCAGCTTTCACGAGGCGCTGCTCGACGGTTGTGCCTCGCCGTGGACGATGCAGTTGTGTCGGCTGCTCTACGACAAGTCGGAGCGCTACCGCAACCTGGCCAAGCAGAGGATGCGTGACCGCTGCCGCGACGTCGACGCCGAGCACCGCGGGCTGATGGACGCCTCGATGGCGCGCGACGCCGATGCTGCGTGCCGGCTGCTCGGGGACCACTTCGCCGAGACCACCGAAATCATTCTCGCAGCCGGTCTCATCGGCGACGAGTGATCAGATCCTGCCGCCAGGAACCCAAGGAGACGACGATGCGAAAGACGACGGATGGTCGGGCTGGCCAGTTCGTGCTGATGACGAGCCACTGCGCCGGCATGGTGGACATGGTGGCGCTGCCACTGTGGGTGGGCACGCTGGTGACCGCCTATGCCCTCGATGCGCAGCAGGCCGGCGGCCTGGTCACGCTCTTCCTGCTCGGCGCAGTGGCGGCGAGCATGTTCTGCGCGCCGCGCTTCCACCGCGCCGACGGCCGCCTCGCCACGCTTGGCGGCTTCGCGATTTCCGCCGCCTGCTTCTTCGCGGCGGCGCAGACGCAGCGCTTCGAGCTGCTCGCCGCCTTGCACCTGGCCGGCGGCCTGGCCGCAGGCACGGGGCTGTCGTTCACGCACGGCACGATCGGGCGCAGCGCCAATCCGCACCGACTCTTCGGCCTGGCGGGCATGACGCTGGGCGTGTTCGCGGTGATGCTGATGGGCGCTGCACCGCAGGTCATCGCGCACACCGGCGGCCAGGCTCTGTTCTACGCACTCGGCTTCGCAATGGCCGTCGCGGCCGCACTCGCGGCCTGGGGGTTTCCTCTGGCGGACGCGGAGAGTGCGACGTCGCGCGCTGTCCGCGAGTCGGGGCAGAAGCTGCCACCGCGGGTGTGGCTCGGCATCGTCGGCGTAGGCGCGATGGCGCTCGTGCAGGCGATGGTCTACAGCTTCGTCGAGCGCATGGGCGCCGATCGAGGCTTCGGCGTCGCCACGGTGACGACGATCCTCGTCGCGATCGGCATCGTCAACATGTTTCCGAGCGGGCTGGCCGCAATGCTGGAGCGCCGACTCGGCGTCGCAGCGGTCCTGCGCGCAGGACCGCTCGTTCAGGCCGGCCTGGCGGTCGTCATCGCCTTCAGCGCGGCGCTGGCACCTTTCGCGGTGGCTTCCTCCGTGTTCGTCGCGGTCATGCTGTTCACGCACACCTTCGCCTTCGGCGCACTGGCCCGGCTCGACATCACCGGCCGCGTCGTCGCGGCGACGCCTGCGATGGTGATGGTCGGCTCGGCGATCGGTCCGGTGCTGGGAGGCACGCTGGTCAAGCAGGTGGGCTACGGTTCCATCGGCTTGGCGGCGTTCGCGATCGATGCCATCGCGTTCGTCTGCTTCTGGAGCATGACGCGCGCCCCGCTGGCTACCGGCGTTGGCCGAGTCGGACTCGCACGGTGACCCGCACCGCAATCCACCGCTGGCCGTGGCGGACCTGCCCGGGCAGCCCGCTCGGCAACGTCTCACCGGCGGCCGTTGCGCGCCATATTGAGCCGCTGGCCGCAATGCGAAGAGAGATGAAATGATCAACCGCAGCGCCGCAGCCTGGCTGCTGTCATCGCTCCTCGGGGCCAGCGCAACGCTCGCCGGGGAATCGCCAGCTGCCGTTGGGAGAGCCTTGGAGCGCGCTGCCGTCGCGGCCAGGATGCCGGAACGCGCCGTACTGCTAGGCGCCGCTCAGGCCGGCGCGCGCATCGTCGTCGTCGGCGAGCGCGGCCTGGTCACCGTCTCCGACGACGGCGGCAGGCACTGGGCACAGTCGCCCACGCCCACCAGCGTCACGCTCACCGCGGTGCGCTTCGCCGATGCGCGACACGGCTACGCGGTGGGCCATGCCGGCACCGTGCTCGCCAGCACCGACGGCGGCCGCACCTGGATGCGCCGGCTCGACGGCGCGCGCATCGCCCAGATCGAGTTGCAAGCGGCCCAGGCCGGCGGCGACGCACGGGCCGTCAAGTTGGCCCGTCGGCTGGTGGCCGACGGCCCCGACAAACCGCTGCTCGACCTGTTCGTGCTCGATGCGAAGCATCTGCTCGTGGTCGGGGCCTACGGCATGGCGCTGGCGAGCGACGACGGCGGCGCGAACTGGGCCTCTTGGCGCACGCGGCTGGACAACCCGAAGGAGAACCATCTCTACGCGGTGCGCCGGCGTGGCCAGCGCATCGTCGTCGCGGGCGAACAGGGTCTGCTGCTGCAATCGACCGACGGTGGGGCGAGCTTCCAGCGCATCAGGACGCCGTATGCCGGCAGTTGGTTCACCGTCGAGCTGCCGAGCGACGCGAGCATCACCGTCGCCGGCCTGCGCGGCAACGTGTGGCGCAGTGACGATCTCGGCACGAACTGGGCGCAGTTCACCTCGCCGACGCCGAGCTCCATCGTCGCGTCCGCTCAGCGGCCCGACGGTTCGCTTGTGCTCGTCAACCAGACAGGCATGGTGCTTGTCTCGCCGCGCGCGACCGTGGGCGCGCTGCAGCCCATGCCGAGCGCGCCGCTGCCGCCGCTATCGGGCGTGCTGCCGCTGACCGACGGCACCGTGCTGGCACTGAGCGTCCAGGGTGTGCACGTGCTGCCGTCCGTTGCCGTTGCCCAGGAGACCAGGTGATCGCCGCCCCTGCGTCGAACGCGCAGGCTGCCTTCGACGCGCGCTCCGGCTCGCTCGTCGAGCGCGCGCTGTTCAATCACCGCCTCGTCGTCGTCGTGCTGTGCGCGCTGGTCACCGCGCTGCTGGGCTGGCAGGCGACCAAGCTGAAGATCAACGCGAGCTTCGAGAAGATGATTCCTGTCGAGCACGCCTTCGTGCACAACTACCTGCACCTCAAGGATCAGCTGAGCGGCCTCGGCAACGCGGTGCGCATTGCGGTGGCCAATCCGACCGGCGGCATCTACGACGCGAACTACCTGAACACGCTGCGCGAGCTCAGCGACGAGGTTTATCTTCTGCCTGGCGTGGCGCGCAACCAGATGAAGTCGCTCTGGACACCGACCACACGCTGGGTCGGCGTGACCGAGGGCGGCCTCGAAGGCGGGCCGGTGATTCCGGACGGATACGACGGATCCGCCAGGGGCCTGGAGCAGCTGCGCGCCAACATCGCACGCTCGGGCGAGATCGGCCAGATCGTGGCGCTCGACGCGAAGTCCAGCGTGATCTTCGTGCCGCTGCTGGCCAAGGACGCCGAAGGCCGGCCGCTCGACTACGCCGCCTTCGCGCGGGCGATCGAGGCGCTGCGCGTGAAGTACGAGGCCCAGGGCGTGGCGATCCACGTCACCGGCTTCGCCAGGATCGTCGGCGACCTGATCGATGGTGTGCGTGCGGTGCTGGTGTTCTTCGCTGTCGCGGTGGCCATCGCGGCGGCGATGGTGTTCTGGTTCACGCGCTGCGTTCGCTCCACCCTGCTGGTGGTCACCGCCTCGCTGATTGCGGTGGTCTGGCAGCTCGGGCTGCTGCCGACGCTGGGCTACGCGCTTGACCCGTACTCGATCCTTGTGCCGTTCCTGGTGTTCGCCATCGGCATGAGCCATGGCGCCCAGAAGATGAACGGCATCATGCAGGATATCGGCCGCGGCATGTGCAGGCTCGTTGCGGCTCGCTTCACTTTCCGCCGCTTGTTCGTGGCCGGCCTCACCGCCCTGCTCGCAGATGCGGTCGGCTTTGCAGTGCTGCTCGTGATCGATATCCAGGTGATCCGCGAGCTGGCCATCGCCGCATCGATCGGCGTAGGCGTGCTGATCTTCACCAACCTGATCCTGCTGCCCGTCGGACTGAGCTACACCGGGGTCAGCGCGCGAGCTGCGCAGCGCAGCCTGCGCGCGGAGGCGGCAGATGCGGCCGGCGCCAGCAAGCACCCGCTGTGGGCCTTCCTCGACCGCTTCACGCAGCGGCGGTGGGCGACGATCGCCGTGGCCACAGGTCTGGCGACGGGCGTGGCCGGCCTCGCCGTGGGCACGCAGCTCGAGATCGGCGACCTCGATCCCGGCGCGCCGGAGCTGCATGCCGACAGCCGCTACAACCGCGACGTCGCTTTCATGAATGCCGCCTACGGTGCCGGCAGTGACGTGCTGGCCGTGATGGTGAAGACGCCGGACGGCCAGTGCTCGCAGTACGACACGCTGAACAAGGTCGACGCGCTGGAGTGGCGGCTGCGCCAGCTCGACAGCGTGGAGAGCACGAGCACGCTCTCGCTGCTGAACCGTCGCGTGCTCGCCGGGCTGAACGAGGGCAACCCGAAGTGGTACGAGTTCCTGCCCAACCAGGACATGCTCAACACCGTCACTGCCGGCGCGCCGCGCGGCCTGTACAACGACGCCTGCTCGCTCCTGACGCTGTATGTCTACTTGCGCGACCACAAGGCCGAGACGCTGACGCGCGTGGTCGAGCACGTCGAGGCCTTCGCGAAGGCCAACGACACGGCTGACGTGAAGTTCCTGCTCGCTGCCGGCAGCGCAGGCATCGAGGCGGCCACCAACATCGTCGTCAAGGACGCGTGGCGCACGATGCTCGTGATGGTCTACGGGGCGGTCATGCTGCTGTGCTTCGTCACCTTCCGTTCCTGGCGCGCGGTCGGGGTGGCGGTGCTGCCGCTGGTGCTCACCTCCTTCCTGGCCGAGGCGCTGATGGTGGCGCTCGGCATGGGCGTGAAGGTGGCCACACTCCCGGTGATCGCGCTGGGCGTGGGCACCGGCGTGGACTATGCGCTGTACATCCTGTCAGTCGCGCTGGCGCAGTTGCGCGAGGGCAAGAGCGTGTCGGAGGCCTACTACCGCGCGCTGCTGTTCACCGGCAAGGTGGTGACGCTGACCGGCGTGACGCTGGCCGCCGGCGTGATCACCTGGGTGCTCAGCCCGATCAAATTCCAGGCCGACATGGGTTTGCTGCTGGCCTTCATGTTCCTGTGGAACATGCTCGGCGCGCTGGTGCTGCTGCCGGCGCTCGCGCATTTCCTGCTCGAGCGCGAGGTCTGCGTCGCCGGAGATTCCGCGGTGTTCTACGGCGGGCTGCGGGCGCGCCACTGAGGGGGTTCTTCGACGACCAGTCTCCGCAACTCAAGGACAGTCGCCCGCCGGGACGAGCAAGCAAGAGGTCGACCGCTGTGCGTGCCGCTTCGCGTCGCTGTCGATTGGCGTGTCGCCGCTACCGGAACGAGCCCAGCATCCGCTCCAGCGCCATCGTGAACGGCTGCTGCAGCGCCGGCAGGGTGAGCACGAGGCCGAGCAGGCCGACGCCCAGTGTCACCGGGAAGCCGATGGCGAAGATGTTGATCTGCGGCGCCACGCGCGAGACGGCGCCGAGCACGAGGTTGACGAAGAGGAGCATCGTGATCAGCGGCAGCGCGATCCACAAGCCCGTGCTGAAGATCTCCGCGCCCCAGCGGTGCGGTTGCACCTGGCGCAGGAAGGCGAATGGCTCGGGGCCGACCGGGAAGGCGTGGAAGCTCTGCGCGAGCGCGGCGATGACGATGAGGTGGCCGTTGATGACGATGAACAGCCACGCGATCGTGGTGCCGAAGAAGCGCGAGCTCGCCGTCGCCTGGCTGGCGCTGATGGGGTCGAAGAAGCCGGCGAAGTTGAGGCCCATCTGCAGGCCGATCAGCTCGCCGGCGAACTCCACCGCCGCGAAGACGAGGCGCACCGAAAAGCCGAGCGCCAGCCCGATGATCATCTGCTGCGCCACCACCGGCAGCACCTGCGCCAGCGAGTCCAGGGCGACGGGTGGCACCAGTGGCAGCGTCGGTTGCGCCGCGATGGCGATGAAGGCGGCGAGTGCCACGCGCACGCGTGCCGGCACCGAACGCTGGCCGAGCACGGGGAGGGCGCCGAAGAGCGCGAGCGCGCGCAGGAAGGGCCACAGCAGCGGCTGCAGCCAGGCGAGCAGCTGGGCTTCGCTGAAGGTGATCACGGCGCGCTTCTCTTTCCAGCGCTCTTTCGAGCGCAGGCGCTGCGAGCTCAGCCCACCGCCGACGGCAGCGCCATCAGCGTGCGCTGGATGTACTCGACGAGTGTCGTCAGCATCCAGGGCCCGGCGATGGCGAGCACGACGACGGCGGCGACGATCTTGGGCACGAACGACAGCGTCGCCTCGTTGATCTGCGTCGCAGCCTGGAAGATGCTGACGACGAGGCCGACGATGAGGATCACGCCGAGCACCGGCGCCGAGACCATGAGCAGGATCGTCAGGCCCTGCTGGCCGGCGGTGAGGACTTGTTGGGCATCCATGGAGGAAGAGTGCGGGGCAGTGCGAAGCTAGGTGGCAAACGACGCGGCGAGCGAGCCGAGCAGCAGGTTCCAACCGTCGGCGAGCACGAAGAGCATCAGCTTGAACGGCAGCGCCACCAGCACCGGGCTCAGCATCATCATGCCCAGGCTCATCAGCACGCTGGCGACGATCATGTCGATGATGAGGAAGGGGATGAAGATCATGAAGCCGATCTGGAACGCGCTCTTCAGCTCGCTCGTCACGAAGGCGGGCACGAGCACCGTGATCGGCACGTTCTCGCCCTTCACCTCGGCCGGCAGCTTGGCCAGCCGCGCGAAGAGGGCGACGTCGCTCTGGCGCGTCTGCTTGAGCATGAATTCGCGCAGCGGCTTCACGCCCTCGGCCAGCGCCTGCTCGGCCGGCATCGTGCCGGCGGCATAGGGCACCCAGGCCTGCTGGTAGATCTTGTCGACGGCCGGGCCCATGACGAAGAAGGTGAGGAAGAGGCTCAAGCCCACGATCACCTGGTTGGGCGGCGCCGCCTGCGTGCCGATGGCCTGGCGCACGAGCGAGAGCACGATGACGATGCGCGTGAACGCCGTCATCAGCAGCAGCACCGCCGGGATGAACGACAGCGCGGTGAAGAACAGCAGCGTCTGTACCGGCACCGAATAGGTCGTGCCGCCGGGGCCCTGGCCGATGACCAGCGGCAGGTTGCCCGCGCCTGCGGCCTGTTGCGCCAGCGCCGGCGTGCCGAGCGCGAGCAGCCCTGCGAGCAGCAGCGCAAGCGTGCCGCCGCGGCGCAGGAGGGTGCGTGCGTCAGCGGTCATGGTGGCCGCCGTCGTGGCCGCGCAGGCGGCCGAGCAATTGCGCGAAGGCGGCCGAGGGCGGGCCGTTCGGGGGCATCGGGTCGTCCATGGCGCCCGGCACCGTGGGCGGCAGCGGCGGCAGGGCGGCCATCGTGTGCAGCGTCGTGATGTTCTGCGGTGTCACGCCGAGCAGCAGCCAGAGCTTGTCGTCACCGCGGCCCAGCTCCACCGTCACGAGCTTCTGCGAAGCCGACAGCGGCAGCACCGCCACCGCGCGCGCCGTGCCCGAGGAGGTGTGCGCGCCCAGCATCTGCGAGCGCTTGAAGAGCCACAGCAGCAGCGGGATCGAGGCCAGGATGGCCACGAACCACGCCAAGGCGGTCCAGTTCATTCCCATGGCGCTTGGAGTGGCGGGTCAGGTCCTGGACAGCCGGCGCATGCGCTCGCTCGGCGTCACGATGTCGGTGAGGCGGATGCCGAACTTCTCGTTCACCACCACCACCTCGCCCTGCGCGATGAGGAAGCCGTTGACGAGCACGTCCATCGGCTCGCCGGCCAGCGTCTCGAGCTCGACCACCGAGCCCTGCGCGAGCTGCAGGATGTGCTTGATCGGCACGCGCGTGCGCCCCAGCTCCACGGTGAGCTGCACCGGGATGTCGAGGATCATGTTGAGGTCGTTGCCCGGTGCTGCGCTCGTGCCGGTGGTCGGCGCGAAATTCGTGAAGCTGGCCGGCGACACGCTCTCCACCGGCGCGGCGACCTCGCTCGCCACCGCGGTGCCGGTGCCCTTGCTCTCGGAAAGCGCGGCGGCCCACTCGGCGGCCATCCGGTCTTCTTCAGACATGCCGCCCGGGGCGGCGGCCGTATCAGCTGCCATGTTGCGACTCCGCGAGCCAGCTCAGTTTGGAATGGGTGATGAGGCGGTGCACCTTCAGCGCGTAGCGGTTGTTCGAGGTGCCGTAGTGGCAGTCGAACACCGGCACGCCGTCGACGCTGGCCTGGATCATGGGGTTGAGGTCGAGCTCGATGAAGTCGCCCGGCTTGAACGACAGCAGCTGCTCGACCGTGGCCGGTGCGCGCGCCAGCTCGGCGACGAGTTCGACCTCGGCGCTCTGGATCTGGTGCTCGAGCAGGCGGATCCAGCGCCGGTCGGGCTCGGCCGAGTCGCCCTGCATCGCCGAATACAGCACGTCGCGGATCGGCTCCAGCGTGCTGTAGGGCAGGCAGAAGTGCACCGAGCCGGAGACCTCGCCGATCTCGAGCGTGAAGGCGGTGGAGATGACGATCTCGCTCGGCGTGGCGATGTTGGCGAACTGCGGCTGCATTTCCGAGCGCTGGTACTCCAGCTCGACGGGGTAGATGCCGGCCCAGGCCTTCTTGTACTCGGCGATGATGGTCTCGACGAGGCGGTGGATGACGCGCAGCTCGGTGGGGCTGAAGTCGCGCCCTTCGATGCGCGTGTGGAACTTGCCGACGCCGCCGAACAGCGAGTCGATGACCGCGAACACCACGCTCGGGTCGCAGACGATGAGGCCGGCGCCGCGCAGCGGCTTGATCTGGACGATGTTGAAGTTGGTCGGGACGACGATCTCGCGCAGGAAGGCGCTGAACTTCTGCACCTTGATGCCGCCGATGGCGACCTCGGGGCTCTTGCGGATGAGGTTGAACAGGCCGATGCGGATGTTGCGGGCGAAGCGCTCGTTGATGATCTCCATCGTCGGCATGCGGCCGCGGACGATGCGCTCCTGGCTGGCCAGGTTGTAGTCGCGGATGCCGCCCGTGGGCGCCTCCTCCTGCTCGAGCTTCTGGCTCTCGCCCGTGATGCCCTGCAGCAGGGCATCGACTTCGTCCTGGCTGAGGATCTGCTGGTTCATGCCGGATGGTCGATCACTGCACGATGAAGCTGGAGAAGTGCACGGCGCGGATCGGCAACTCGGCCGCCGCCTTCTTCTTTTTCTTCTTGCTGCCCTTCTTCGGGTCCTTCTTGCCGCCGGCTTCGTGCCCCGCCGACTCGGCCTCCGCGTCGTCGATTTCGGCGCCGAGCACGCGCGAGGTCTCGCGCTGCACCTCGCGTGCGAGCTCGACCTTGCCCTCGCGGTCGATCAGCTGCGCGGCGGTCTTGTCGGCCAGCACCATCAGCACGGCGTGGCGGATGGCCGGCATGTAGACCTTGATCTGGTCGCCGAGCTTGGCTTCGGCGATCTCGAGCGTGATGCCGACCTGTGCATAGCGCTCGGCCTCCTTGTCCGCGAGGTTGACGACGAAGACATCGAGCGGCACGAAGGTGGGCACGGCCTTCGGGTCGTGCTTGGTGGCGACCTTGGCCGGGTGGGCGTCGGCGGCGTCCTCGTCGCCCTCGTCCTCGGCCGGCTTCTTCTTCAGCAGCAGCATCGCGCCGGCGCCGACCAGCGCCAGCACGAGCACGGCGGCGACGATGATGATCAGCGTCTTCTTGCTCTTGGGCGGCGGGGCGGCTTCGGCGGCAGCGGCAGCGGCGTTGGACATGCGTCTTTCTCGGTCGAGCTCGGGCAACGTGGGTCGCCGCGGCCGGCCCCTCGCGAGGCCGGCGCACCCTGCGACGGATAGGAAAATTCTTGCCCGCCGCGCGCCGACCTAAGGCCGGATAAGCGTCGCGAAACCCGCTGTCTCGGCCCCTCAGCCTGTCAGCCGATCAGGCGTTCAGGCGTTCAGCCGATCACGCAATCAGGTCGACGATGCCGCGCGGGCGTGACCAGCCGGGCGGCGTTGCCGCCGCTGCGGTGCCTGCCGCCGCGGTGCCCGCGCCGCCGTCGCGCTGGCCCGAGGGGTCGCCGCGAGAGGTGGGGCCGCCGCTGTCACCCTCGCCGGCGCCGAAGCCTTGTGGCGGGCGCTCGAACACGCCGCCGCCCGTGAGGGTGATGCCCGCTTCGCTGAGCTGGCCGGCCAGTGCCGGCAAGGCCTGCTCGAGGGCCTGGCGCGTGGGCTGCAGCTCGGCGGCCATGTGCACCTGCGCGGCCGCCCCCTCGAGCTGGATGCGCACGAGCACCGGCCCGAGTTCCTGCGGGTTGAGGTGCAGGCGGGCCTGCTGCACGCCTTCGCGCACGAAGATGCTGAGTTGCGCACCCAGTTCGCGTGCAAACGCTTCGCTGCCCGGCGTGGCCGCCAGGCGGGCTTCGGGCATCGCGGCGTCGGCCGCGGCCGCGGCCTGCACCGTGCCCAGGGCGCCGGCCAGCGCGCCGGGCGGCAGGTGGTCGGTTGCCGAGAGGGCTGAGACAGCGCGCAGGGCACCTTCGCCGGCCGGCACGCGGCCGTTCTCGGCGATGGCGGCCACCATGCCCGTGCCGGCGGCCTCGTTGCCCGTGAAGCGCAGCCCCAGGGCCGCGGCATCGACGGCGCCGGTGCGGTCGTCGCCGGCCCGGCCCGGGGCCGTCGAGGCGCCGCGGCCGCGCGTGGAGAGGTCGAGGCCTTCGCGCGGCAGCAGGCCCGCGGCGGCCCCCTCGGCCGACACTCGGGCTGCGGTGAGTTCGCCGGTGGCGCCAGGCGCGCCCGCCACGGCGGCGCCGGCGCTGCCGGCTTCGGCATCGGGCATCCCGGGCGTCCCGGGTAGGGCGGGCGATGGGGCCGTCGCGCCGGCGCATTGCGGCAGTGCCGCACACGCGCCGGCCGTTGCGTCGGCGGGCCCCGCGGTGGAGCCTTCGCCGTCGATCGGGTCAGCGCTGCCTGTGCTGTCGGCATCTTGCAGTCCGCGCGCCGGGCCCGGCGCACTGCCGTCGCCGTCGACGGCAGCGGACCGGCCGCGGCCGGCGCGGGTGCCGGCCGCATGAGCGTCGCCGGCCGTGCCGTCGCGGCGCGAGCTGGCGGCGGCGCGTCGCGGCGTGTCGGCGCTGCGCGCGCTGCCGGAGGACGCCTCGGTGCCGCGCTCGCCGCGGCGGCCATCGCCCCGCGCCGCGCCTTCTTCGCGCTGTGCGGGCCGTGGCGGGTCGCTGCGCTCGGCAGTGCGCTCGGTGGTGCTCTCGGTCGTGCGCTCGGGTGTGCGCTCGGTAGAGCGTTCACTGCGCTCGTTGCGCTCGGCGACGCGTTCGCCGCGGGTGCCCTCGCGTGCCAGGGTCGGAGCGACTTCGGGCGGGCGCGGCGCGCGGTCGGCCGCCTCGCGCGCATCGCTGAGCGCGCGTGCGAAGGCCGGCCCGGAGGACTCGGCCGTGCCGCCGCCGGCCCGTGCGGCGGTGGCGGCGAGCGTCGGGTTCACGAGGTTGGCAAGGAGCAGGCTCGTCGGCGTCATGGCAGGGTGGCGCGGGCTGATCGCGCTCGGTCGATGTCGAGGTGTCGTGTCGCGATGGTTCGCGGGCAGGCATGCTCTTCAGTGCTTGCGCATGAGCGCGCCCATTTCGCTGTTGCGCGTGAAGGAGCCGCGCAGCGCGGATTCGTCGGTCTGGCGCTGCTCGACGCGCGCGGCCTGGCGCTGCGCTTCCTGCGCGCGCCGCTCCATCAGCTTCTTCACCGAGGCCACACGCACCTCGCGCTCGAGCAACACCGCGCGCTGGTCGGCGGCCTGCTGCTCCAGCCGCTGCAACTGGCCGCGCTGCTGCTCGATGGCCTGGTCCAGGCGCTGCATGAAGCCCTGGTGGCAGCGCACGAGCTCGATGCTCGCGCTGCGGCCGTTGAGGGCCGGGGCACGCCGCCGGTAGTCCTCGCGATAGGCATGCAGCTGCTCGGCCTGCGAGCGCGCCTGGCGTGCGGCCTCGTCGGCCTGCAGCATGCGGGCGAGCGCGGCATCGCGTTCGGTCTCGGCCTGTTCGATCAGGGTGCGCAGGGCGGTGCTGGACATGGGGAACGGTGGGAGGGTGGGCCTCGGGTTCGACGCAATGCAGGGAGGCAGAGTCGGCAGGGAAAGGACGGCGCCGCGCTCAATGCGCCGTCGGCACCAGCGCCTGCAGGTGCGCACGGCACTCGGCGATCGGCGCGCGTTCGTGCATGTCCTGCTGCAGGAACTGGTTGATCTGCGGCGCCAGGCGCACCGCGAGGTCGAGCTCGTGGTCGTGGCCGGGCTGGTAGGCGCCCAGCTGCAGCAGGTCGCGTGCCTTCGCCAGGCGCGCCATCAGCTGGCGCAGGCGGCGCGCCGCCTGCTGCTGCGGGCGCGGTGCCACCGCCGTCATGACGCGCGAGATGGAACGCTCGACGTCGATGGCCGGGAAGTGCCCGCTCTCGGCCAGCTCGCGCGAGAGCACGATGTGGCCGTCGAGGATGCCGCGCGCCGCATCGGCGATCGGGTCCTGCGGGTCATCGCCCTCGGTGAGCACGGTGTAGAAGGCGGTGATCGAGCCCTGGCCCGAACCGGCACCCAGCCCGTTGCCGCTGCGTTCCACCAGCTGCGGCAGCTTGGCGAAGCAGCTCGGCGGGTAGCCGCGCGTGGCCGGCGGCTCGCCGATGGCCAGCGCGATCTCGCGCTGCGCCATCGCATAGCGCGTCAGGCTGTCCATCAGCAGCAGCACATGCTTGCCGCGGTCGCGGAAGTGCTCGGCGATGGCCGTGGCGTAGTGCGCGCCCTGCAGGCGCACGAGCGGCGGCGCGTCGGCCGGCGCGGCGACGACGACGCTGCGCGCCAGGCCCTCGGCCTCGAGGATGTCCTCGATGAATTCCTTGACCTCGCGGCCGCGTTCGCCGATGAGGCCGACGACGATGACATCGGCCTGCGTGTAGCGCGCCATCATGCCCAGCAACACCGACTTGCCGACGCCGGTGCCGGCGAAGAGGCCGAGGCGCTGGCCGCGGCCGACGGTGAGCAGCGCGTTGATGGCGCGCACGCCGGTATCGAGCGGCGTGCGCACGGGGTCGCGGTCCATGGCGTTGATCGGGCGGCGCACCATCGGCTCGGCCACGGTGCCGGCGAGCTCGCCGAGGCGGTCGAGCGGGCGGCCGTGCGAGTCGACGACGCGGCCGAGCAGGCCATCGCCCATCGGCAGGTGCAGGCCGCGGTCCTCGCTGCGCCGCCAGGGGTGGGCACTCGCGCCGGCGCCCCAGCGCAGCCGCACCTGTGGCGCGGCGCGCGGCACGACACGCGCACCGCTGGACAGGCCGTGCACCTCGCCGGTGGGCATGAGGAAGGCGCGGTCGCCGTTGAAGCCCACCACCTCGGCGAGCACCGGCGGCGGCGCGGCGTGGCCGTTGTTCGCGCTGTTGTGCGTGCCGCCGGCGGGGTGCACTTCGCACACCGCGCCCATCGGCGCGCGCACGCCCACGGCCTCGAGCACGAGGCCGGTGACGCGCAGCAGCAGGCCTTCGCTGGCGAGCGGCTGCGTCCAGCCCGCCTGTTCGGCGATGCCGTCCATCCAGCGCGACCAGCGCTGCTCGCGTTGTTCGAGCCGCTCGGCCAGGAGCCTCATGGCGCGCTCTCGGGCTTCGTCGCCGGGGTGTCGGTCGGCTCGGAGGGGCCGCTTGCCTTGATCGTGCCGACGCTCGTGGCCGCACTCGTGGCGACGCTCGGGCCGGCGTTCGCTGCCGCGGCCGGCGGCGCCCAGTTCACCTCGGCGGCCAGTACCTCCGAGGCCTGCTGCCAGCGCCGCGCGATGCCGGCATCGACGCGGCCGACATCGGACTCGATGCGCACGCCGCCGCGCTCGACGGCGGCATCGGCGACGAGGCGCGCACCGCGCGCGGCCAGCGTCTCCTCGGCACCGGCGGCGATGAGCGGCAGGTCCTGCGGGTGCGCGAGCACGGTGATGTGCTTGGCCGAGAGCATGACGGCGCCGAGCGCATCGGCGGCGACGCGTGCGACGAGCGAGGGATGCGTCACGAGCTCGTTGCGCACGACCTCGCGCGCCAGCTGCACCGCGGTGCGCGCCAGCGTCTCGGCCAGGCGCTCGTCCATCGCCGCGAGCTGGCGGTCGAAGGCGTCGAGCAGCGTGCCCACCTGGGCCGTCGCCTGCGCGGCGAACTGCTGCTTGAAGTTCTCCAGCGCCACGAGGCCATCGCGGTAGCCGTCCTGGTAGCCGGCCTGGCGTGCGGCCTGCACGCGCGCGTGCCACTCGGCGGCCGTGGGCTCGGGTGCCGCGGCGGCAGCCGCAGCGGGAGCTTCGGGCATGCCCAGGCCGGCGCCGAAACTGCCCGGGCGCCAGCTGGCGACTTCGCCGAGTTCCTCGCGCGGGATGAAGCGCGTGTAGGCATTCGCCGGCTTGGCACCGGCCGCCGGCGGCACGTTGCGAAACGGGTTCCTGGTGCTGCTCATGCGGCCCCCTTGGCGCTGCGCGCCGTCCCCCACGGATCCGAAGGGGCCGTCTTCGCGGCCCGGGGGAGCGAGCGCCTCGGGAACGACCCAGCGGCGCTCATACGAACTGCTCGTCACCGCCGCTGGCGAGCACGATCTGCCCTTCGTCGACGAGGCGGCGGATGATCTTGAGCATCTCCTTCTGCTCCGACTCCACCTCCGAGAGGCGGACCGGGCCGCGCGACTCGAGGTCTTCCTTGAGGGTCTCGGCGGCGCGGCTGGACATGTTGCGGAAGACCTTGTCGCGCATCGCCGGCGTGGCGCCCTTGAGGGCGATGACGAGCGATTCGCTCTGCACTTCCTTCAGCAGCGACTGGATGCCCTTGTCGTCGATCTTCTCGACGTCGTCGAAGGTGAACATGTTGTCCATGATCTTCTGCGCCAGGTCGTTGTCGGCCTCGCGCACGAAGTCGAGCACCGAGGTCTCGACCGCGCTGCCCAGCATGTTCAGGATCTCGGCCGTCGTCTTGACGCCGCCGAGGTTGTTCTTCTTCGTGCGGTCGCCGCCGGCCAGCACCTTGCTCATGACCTCGTTGAGGTCCTTCAGCGCCGAGGGCTGGATGCCGTCGAGCGTGGCGATGCGGATCATGACCTCGTTGCGCTGGCGCTCGGCGAAGAGCTTGAGGATGTCGGCGGCCTGGTCGTACTCGAGGTGCACGAGGATCGCGGCGACGATCTGCGGGTGCTCGTTGCGCAGCAGCTCGGCCACCGAGGCCGGGTCCATCCACTTCAGGCTCTCGATGCCGGTGACGTCGCTGCCCTGCAGGATGCGGTCGATGAGCAGGGCCGCCTTGTCCTCGCCGAGTGCCTTGCGCAGCACGCTCTTCACGTACTCGTTGGTGTCGGCGACGAGGATGTGCTCGCTGGCCGCGACGGTCTCGAACTTCTCGAACACGGTCTCGACGCGCTCGTGCGACACCGCCTTCATCTTGGCGATCGTCTCGCCCAGGCGCTGCACTTCCTTGGGCGCGAGGTGCTTGAAGATCTCGGCCGCCTCCTCCTCGCCCAGGCTCATGAGCAGGATGGCGGCGTTCTCCAGGCCTTCGTCGTCGAGAGCGGCGGCCATGATCAGGTGCTCGAAGGCAGCGCCGGCAGCGCAAGCGCCAGGCAAGCGACCGCCGCGGATCCGGCTCTGCCGGTCCGCTGGCGGTGCCCCCCTGGGGGGGAGGCGCCGAAGGCGCTCCGGGGGGGAGTCATGTCTCGCCGTTGACCCAGCCGCGCACGATGCTGGCGACGGCGGCGGGGTTGTCCTTGGCCAGGCGGCGCGCGGCCTCGAGGCGGTGGTTGGCCGAGGGGCCCTCGAGCGCCGGCGGCGCGTGGGGATCGAGCGGCGCGTCGCCGCCGATCACCTCGTTGACCTGCGCGCCCGGTGCCGGCGGCGGCGGCGCGAACATCGCCTTCATCGCCGGCTTGAGCAGCGCGAAGACGATGATGAGCCCGAGCAGCCCCAGCGCCAGCGGCGCAGCCGTGCTCTTGAGCAGGTCGACGAGCCAGGGCTGCTGCCACAGCGGCGTGGCTGAGGCCGCCGGAGCGGGGTCGGCACGGAAAGGAGCATTGATGACCTTGACCTGGTCGCCGCGCTCGCCGTTGAAACCGATGCCCTGCTGCACGAGCGCCGTGAGCTGCTCGAGCTCCTTGTCGCTGAGCGGCGCAGCAGTGACCTTGCCCTTCGGGTCGGTGCTGACGCGATGGTTGACGACGACGGCGGCCGACAGGCGCTTGACCTGGCCGACGGCGGCGCGCGTCACGGTGACGGTCTTGTCCAGTTCGTAGCGGGTGGCGCCTTCGCGGCTCGTGCTCGCGCCTGCGCCGCCGCCACCGGCGGCCTGCAGCGGCGCCGAGGCGCCGTTGATCGGCGCCGTGGCATTCACCGGCGGCTGGTTGCTGGTGGCACCGGGCACGCCGGCGGGCGTGGCGCTGCCGGGCTGCGCGCTTTCCTGCGAGCGCTGTTCGCGGATGGCGATGCGCGCGTCGGCGCCCTGGTTCGGGCGCCAGGCCTCGGCCGTCTGCATGACCTGCGAGAAGTCGATGTCGGCGGTGACGCTGGCACGCACGTTGTCGCGCCCGACCACGGGTTCGAGCAGTGCGAGGATGCGGCGCAGGTGCCCGGCCTCGATCTCGCGGCGGTACTGCAGCTGCGAGCCGTCGAGGCCCTCGGCGTCGGCTTCGCCGGCCGGCGCGCCCGACAGCAGCGCGCCGCTGCCGTCGATGACGCTCACCGACTTGGGGTTCAGCTCGGGCACGCTCGAGCTCACGAGGTGCACGATGCCGGCGATCTGGCTGCGCTCGAGCGTGCGCCCGGGGTGCAGCGTCAGCACGACGCTGGCGCTGGGTTTCTGCTGTTCGCGGAAGAAGCCGTTCTGGTGCGGGATGGCCAGGTGCACGCGTGCCGACTGCACCGACGCCAGGCTCTGGATCGTGCGCGTGAGCTCGCCTTCGATGGCGCGCTGCACGTTCATGCGCTCCTGGCCCTGCGTCTGGCCGAAGGGCGACTTGTCGAGCAGTTCGTAGCCGGGGCCACCGCTGCCGGCGCCGACACCGCCGGTGGGCAGGCCGGCCGCCGAGAGCTTCATGCGCAGCTCGTGCACGCGCGCGGCCGGCACCATCAGCATGCCGCCGCCTTCGCTGAAGCGGTAGGGCACGTTCAGCTGCGTCAGCCGCTCGATGACCTGGCCGCCGTCCTTCTCCGAGAGGTTGGGGAAGAGCACGCGCCAGTCGGCGTCGCGGGCGTTGCCGCCGAGCAGCACGAGCACGGTCACGAGCGCGGCCACGCCGGCCATCGCCATCATCTGCGTGCGCGCGGGCAGGGTGCGCCAGCGCTCGACGAGGCCATGCCGCGCCGGCGCCACCGTTGCGGCGTTAGGCGCGAGGGCGGCGGCGTTGTTGGGGACGGTCGCGACGGCGTTGTCCATGCGGCAGGTTCGGCGGGCGCTTGTTGTTCAGGGAGCGAGAGGGTCCAGGGGACTGCGCCGCATTGTTCGGTCGGGCCTTGCGGCACGGTGGCGCGAGAAGGCGCCCAAAGCCCGGCTTCTTCCGGCCGTGACGGCGCGGGTGCCCACCTACAGTGACGGCACCGTGAAAAGCGCATGAACGCCATGAACGAGGTCCGGCTCAAGCCCTTCGACTTCCACGCCGCCCTCGCGCGCGCCGGGCTGCAGGCCAATGGCATGCCGCGTGTCGACGGCGCGGCGGCACCCGGGGGCGGCTTCAAGGCGGCCATGGCGAGCGCGCTGCAAGGCGTGAGCCAGTCGCAGCTGGAAGCGCAGCGCCTGCAGCGCGAACTGAGCCTGGACAACCCGGCCGTCAGCGTCGAGCAGACGATGCTCGCGATGCAGAAGGCGAACATCGGCTTCCAGGCGACGCTGCAAGTGCGCAATCGGCTGCTGCAGGCCTATAGCGACATCATGAACATGCAGGTGTGAAGCGTGCCTCAGTTCACGTAAGGTCCGGTTTCCCGGTCAGGCGAATTACGCGCGCCTGTATCCGGATGTGTGGCGGCTCCCCCTAGCATGAAGTGCACGAGGCCGGTCCATCGGCCCACTTGCTCGAGGGAGGGAACCATGAAGCCAGCGCGCCGACGCGTCTCGATCGCGTTCACTCTTCTTGCCACCAGCAAAGGGTTGACGGGCTGCGGTGGATCCGGCGATGAGCCGGAATCCGCCGCGCCTCAGGACGAGGAGGGTCGCGCGGAGGCACTCTGGTGGTGGCCCACCCGCCGCCCGACACCGAAGCCCACGCCGGCGCCGACACCGACACCGACGCCTGCGCCGACGCCTTCACCGACGCCATCGCCTACCCCAGCGCCGACACCGGCGCCTACCCCCGCGCCGACGCCGGCGCCAACCCCTGCACCCACGCCGGCACCGACTCCTGACCCGACACCGTCGCCGACACCTGCTCCCACGCCCGCACCCACGCCTGCCCCCACGCCCGCACCCACCCCTGCACCCACGCCCGCCCCGGGCGCGCTTCCTGCCTGGGTGCCCGCTGCCGGCCAAGTGGTCCTGCTCACGCAGTCGAACGGGGGGCTCGCCAACCGCTTCCGCGACATCGTGGCGCCTTACTACGATCCCTTCTACTCGAAGAAGATCGTCAACGACTACAGCGGCGCCTTCAAGAACCCGTACTGGGGCACCTGGGGCTGCACGATCTTCTTCGGCGGGGGGCACGCCGCCACCAACGACAACATGGTCGCCATCGCCGAATACGGGGCTGGCGCCATCACGTTCAAGCGCGTGTGCGACCCGACTCCGTGGTTCGGCACCGGCACCGACGCCACCACGCGCTACCGCAACAGCGTCGACAACGCCAATGCGATGCTGAACTTCACGTACATGGAGTCGACGATCGACGGCAAGCCCGGTGCACCGCACAGCTATGGCAGCGGCGACGTCGTCGGGCCGGAGAACGGCGGCGCCGCGTACGGCACGTTCACGCAGGTCATTTCGGCCGCGGTGAACTATCGCAACGACGCCGGCGCTGCGGCGGCGCACGAGCTGCCGCTCGACAGCATGAGCACGGCGAGCAGTGCGCGCACCTGGCGCCGCGTGACCGATGCCACCGGCACGGCCTTTGGCGCATCGTCCGCGCCGTTTCTGACCACCTTCGTTCCATCGCAGGACCGCATCTACATCGTCACCAACGGTCAGAACGTGCCCGGGCCGGTGCGCTGGTTCGACCGCGCCACGAAGGGATGGGTCACCGGTACCGGCGTCGGCTTCAGCTACGACGAGTCGGATGGTTGGGACAGTGGCGTTATCTTCAGCGTGCCCTCGCGCGGCTTGCTGCTGTGCCTCTATCCGGTGGGAGCCCGCCTGAAGATCCAGTGGATGAGCGTGGCAGTGGCTCAGCCGACCCTCGGCTCGGCGGTCACGCTGTCGCAGTCGCTGACACTGTCGATGCCCTGGTCTGCGGCCTGCTGGTGTTCGCACGGCGAGCGCATCGTCGTGGTGGGCGTGTCGGGCGACAACGCCGCCGCCTACGAAATCGAGATCCCGTCGACGCTGACGAGCCCGTGGCAGGTGACGCGGGCGCCGTTCGGCGCGGGCCAGACCTTCGTTCCCGCCGATCCGGCGCTCGGCTACGGCGCCACGTGGAAGAAGTTCGGCTATGACGAGAAGCTGCGCTCGGTGGTCTACATGCCCCTTGCCGCGAGCGAAGGCGACGACCGGATCTGGGTCTACCGGCCTCGGTTCACCTGACGGACACTGGAAGCGCCGACCACCACGGCGCTCGCCAACAGCAGTCGCGCCCGGCGCAGGCTCACGGCAGCGCCGGCCGCGCGCCCGGCTTCAGCAGCGGGGGGTGCGGGTCGAGACGCCCGCAGGGTCGCACACGCGTGCGCGGCCGAAGCGCGATACGTGCACATGCATCCGGCGGTCGCCGGCCGAGAACACGGCGGCCAGCACGGGGCTCGCCTGGCCGTCGGGCTGCAAGTGCACCGGTTGCGACTGCACGAGGCTGACGCCCGGGTGTTCATGGGCCGGCACGATCTTCAACCGGCATGCGGCCGCCGCGGCCGCATCGGCACAGGGGCACGAGGTGGTCGTGGCCACGGCCCAGCACCAGGCCGGCCCGGAGGCCGATGACGTGCTGGCGGCGGCCTGGGCCTCGATGTGCAGCGCCTGGCCGCGGCGCGCCGACTCGTGCCGGGCGTCGGCGACATCGGCGGCGAACATCTCGGCCGTCGTCAGCAGGCGTTCGGCACGCAGGCGCGAGGCCATGCTCGGCACGGCGAGCGCGCTGAGCACCGCGAGCACGGCCAGGGCTATCGCCAGCTCGAGCAGCGTGAGGCCGCGCGCACGTGAGCGGGCCACTCCGGCCAGGCGCATCGCGTGCAGAGGGCGGGCAGGGCGGGCAGGGCGGGCGCCTTGCATCATCGATTCCAGCAGCGTCCGTCGGGTCCGATGGTCGCGAAGCCCTGGCGCACCTCGACGCTGAGGGCGCGGCAGGCCCCGTCGCCGTCCTGCGGGCCGCCCTCGCGAGCGACGGCGAACGCCTGGTACGACTCGGCGCCCGTGGGCTCGAGCTCGATGCGGTAGCGGCCGCCCGGGGTGGACGCGGCGAAGCCCACGGTGGCGAGCTCGCCGGCGTAGCGGCCGAAGGTCTCGCGGTGGCGTTCCTGCGCCAGCTGCAGGCGCTGCAGCGCCTCGATGGCCTCGGCGCGTCCGGCGCGCAGGAGCTGGCCGCGGTACGACGGCCAGGCCATGGTCGCCAGCAGCACGCCGACGGCACTCGCCACGAGCAACTCGACCAGTGTGAATCCGCGTCGCCGCATGGCTGCCTCGCCGCGCTTCAGGTGCCGGCCGGATGTGCCGGATGTGCCGGATGCGCCGGATGCGCCGCGTGCGCCGTGCCGGCCGTGTCCGCCGCGCCCGCTCGCTCGGCGTCCCCGAGGCCCGCCGTGCGTGGCTCGACGCGCTGCGCGGCGCGCTGCCCCAGGCGCTGGCGCACCTGCGCCTGGTCGATCCAGCGCTGCAGCACGCGCTCGTCTTCGGGCCGTTGCAGCTGCCACTCGCAGCCCAGGCGGGCGCCGCCGGGCAGGCTGGTCGACTCGTGCAGGTCCTTCGCGGCGCCCGTGCCGTTCGCTGCGTTGGCCTCGGCCGCAGGGCCGATGTTCGTCAGGTGCTGCAGCGTCAGCTCGACGCGCAGGCGCGTGTTCAGGTCCAGTTCGATGGTCACGCCAGCCAGGCACGTGCCGGGTGCGAGCATGGGCACGTCGTCGGGCAGGCGCAGCGCGCAGCCGCCGAGGCTGAGGTCGAGCACGCGCAGGGCGAGCGACATGTCCGGAATCGACGGGTGGCGCAGGTAGGCCACCGGGGCCGAGACGGGCGGGCAGACGCGGTAGGTCTCGCGGCGCTGGAAACGCAGCAGCTCTTCGGGCAGGCCGCATTGCAGCACGGCGCTGGCGGCGCCGCGCACGAGCACGAGCCCGTGCAGGTCGAACTGCAGCTTGACGTGGCCGGGGTGCGCGACCGCCGTCACCTCGTCGGCCTCGAGCAGCGGCTCGAGGTGGGGTGAAGGCAGGTCCGAGGCGTTGACCGCGAACGCCAGGCGTGCGGCGGCCGCGTCGACCACCCACAGCCGGGTGCGCAGGGCGGCGCCGCCGGGGGCGTGCATCAGCACCGGCGCGGCGCTGTCGCGCAGCTGCACGAGCAGCGCCAGGCGCTCGGCGACGCTGGCGACGCGGTAGTCGCCCGGCGCGCTCGCCGGCGCGGCTGCGTCGGACGAGCGCTGCAGTTCGGCCCGCATGGCGCGCTCGTTCAGAGGCTGAGAGTTTTTCGAGCGTGCCCGAGCAGCGCGCCAGAAGGCGTCCGATCGAGGCGCAAATGCGAGCCATAGCCCGTGCTATGGCGAGCATTTGCAACGACGAGCGGGCGGCTTCTGGCGTGATGAGCGGGCATGATCGAAAGACTCTCAGCCTCTCAGTGCAGCGTGCGGCGACGCCCTTCGAGAGCGTCGTCGAGGTTCTGCAGCCAGGGCTCGGCGAGCTGGCGGATCTCGGCGTCGTTGACGAGGATGCGCTGCATGATGCGCGCCTTGGTCTTCGACGCCTCGTGCGCCGACGCGTCGACGGCCCGCTCGGCCTCGAGGTCGGCGGCGGCGGCCTTCGGCTCCTGCGCCGCGTGCTTGAGCTGGCTGATGAGCAGCACGCAGGCCCCTTCGAGCTTGACGACCTCGTCCCAGTTGCCGGCACGCGCGGCGTTGAGCATGTCGGCGCTGGCACGCTCGATCGCTTCGTAGTAGTTGAGCAGTTGGGGGTCCATCGGCGGAGTCGTGCGCTGGGGTGGAGGGAAGGGGTGGTCCGACGCGTCGATCGGGGCCGTCGCGGTCAGCTGCGGCGCGGCAGGGCCGCGGGCCGTGCCTCGGCCTCTTCGGCGATGGCCAGCCAGGCTTCGTGCAGCGGGCGCATCAGGCGCTGGCATTCCTCCAGCGCCGCTTCGTCGTTGCGCAGGTTGGCCAGCGTCAGGCGCATCGCCAGGTAGCCGTAGAGCTCGTCGAGGTCGCGGGCGAGCGAGCCGCCGGCGCGCAGGTCGAGCCCGCCGCGCAGGCCTTCCTCGACGATGCGCACGGCGCGGCCGATGGCCAGGCCCTTGATCTCGGGCCGCTGCTCGCGCATGGCGCCGCGCGCCTGCGCCACGGCTTCCATGAAGCCTTCGAAGAGCATCGCCACCAGTTCGTGCGGCGAGGCGCCGTCGACCTTGGACTCGACGCGCACCTGCTGGTACAGGCCGCCGAGGGCCTGGCGGGCCGCATGGCCGGCGAAGGAGGCGAACGGTTGAGCTGTGGCGTACATCCTGGTGTGCTCGCTGCGCGTTGGATGCACTCTTTATCGGCCCCCGTCCGGGCCACTTGAGCGAGAGGTCGAGAGGCGAATCAGCTGCTGCTGCTGTTCGTGAGCGCCGCCAGCTGCTGCGTGACGTAGCTGTTGAGCGCGTTCAGGCGCGCGAGGTTGGAGTCCATGGCGGTGAACTGCTGCACCATGCGCGCCTGGTAGCGCTCGACGCGGTCCTCGAGGCGGCTCTGTTTTTCGCTGTTCTGCGTGATCAGCTTGCGCAGGCCTTCGGTGCGCGTCGTCAGGCTGCCGTCCACGGCGAGCATCTCGGTGGCGAGGGCCGAGAAACGGCGCGCGAAGCCTTCGTTGGCCGGCACGAGCGGGTCGGAGTTGGTGAACGCCTTTTCCATCGCCTCGAGGTTGCCGAGCGCCTTGTCCAGCTTGGCGCTGTCGACGCTGAGCGTGCCGTCGCGCTGCAGCTCGAGGCCGACGTCGGACAGCCGCGCGAACGTCGCCGAGGCGCCGGTGGTGTTGTTGATGACGCCGCGCAGGCGCGCGAGCACGCCGCCGACGGCGCTGTCGCCCTGCAGCGGCCCGCCGACCTTGGACGTGGCGTCGTACTTGGTCTGCTCGCCGATGTACTTGGCGAGGTCGCTGTAGGCGCTGGCCAGGCCCTTGACGGCTTCGGTGATGGCTTCGCGGTCGGGGCTCACGTCGACGTCCACCGGCGTCGCGCTGTTGCCGCGCAGGCGCAGCGTGAGGCCGTCGATGACGCCCGACAGCTCGTTGGTGGCCGAATTCACCGGCACGCCGTTGACGTTGGCCACCGCGTTGGCGCCGGCCTGCCCGAACAGCATGCCGGTGGTGCCGCCGGGCGGGTCGTAGGCGACACGAGAGAGGCCGGTGGCGTCGGTGTTCACGCCGTCGGCGTCGGCGGCGGTGATGCGAAAGCCGTTCACCGCCCCGGTGGCGGTGGAGCGCAGCGCCAGGCGCGTGCCGTTGGCGTCGGTGACGAGGCTGGCGCTGACGCCGGCGCCGAGCGCATTGATCTTGTCGCGCAGGGTGCCGATCGTGTCGGTGGCGGTGACGGCCAGTGCCACGCTGGTGCTGCCGGCCTTGGCCGTGAAGGCCGTGCGGTCGGCATTCCAGGCGCCGACTTCGAGGGTGAGCGTGCCTTCGCCGATGAGCTCGCTCGCGTCGGCATAGGGCGCGCCGGAAACGATGGTCTGCGCCGTGGCCAGCGAGGTCACCGAGACGGCATAGCTGCCGGTGGCGGCCGAGCTGCCGCTCACGGCGGTGACCACCTGGTCGTTGGCGCTCTTGGCGACCGATTGCGACCACACGCCGGAGCCGGTGGTGCCCTTGAGCTTGTTGGCCGCGTCCTGGATGCGCGAGACGAGGCTCTGGATCTGACCGAAGCTGCTGACCTTGGTCTGCAGCTTGCTCGCTTCGGCCTGCATCTGCTCGAGCGGCTTGCGCTCGAGCGCCACCAGCTGCGTGAGCATGGTGTTGAGGTCGATGCCACTGCCGATGCCGAGTGAGGTGAGCGCGGGCATGTGATTCTCCCGGTGCGGCGCCGTGACTGGCGGCGCCCAATGACCAAGGGGCTCGTCAGGGGAGGCCGTGACGCGCCATCGCGCACGCCGCCCCCTTGGAGCCCCTTATCGACCGGCTGTAGCGAAGCTTGAGCCGGCCTGCGGAAAATTCGTGACTCGGCGTTGCAATAGCGACAGCACCTGAGTCCAGCGACGCAGCAGGTGCCGCCTCGCCGGCCTCAACGCTGCAGCAGCGACAGCACCTGAGTCCAGCGAGACAGCAGGTGCCGCCTCGTCGGCCTCAGCGCTGCAGCAGCGACAGCACCTGAGTCCAGCGAGGCAGCAGGCGCCGCCTCGTCGGCCTCAACGCTGCAGCAGCGACAGCACCTGAGTCCAGCGAGGCAGCAGGCGCCGCCTCGTCGGCCTCAACGCTGCAGCAGCGACAGCACCTGCTGGGGCAGCTGGTTGGCCTGCGCCACCATGGCGTTGCCGGCCTGCTGCAGGATCTGGGCGCGGCTGAGGGCGGCGGTCTCGGCGGCGTAGTCGGCGTCCATGATGCGGCTGCGTGCGGCGGCCTGGTTCTCGGAGGAGACCATCAGGTTGGAGATGACGTTCTCGAAGCGGTTCTGCACCGCACCGAAGGCGGCGCGCTGCGCGTTGATGCTGTCGATGGCGAGGTCGATGGCGGCGATGGCGGCGAGCGCGAAGCTGCCGTCGGTGCCCGAGATCAAGGTCGTCGGGTCGGTGCCGACGGCGGCGCCGACGGCGGCGGTGATGGTGGCGCTCTGCGTCCAGTCGAAGGCACTCACGCTGATCTGGTCGAGCGTCGCCGACGTGTTGGCGCCGACCTGGAAGGTCGAAGTCAGCGTCGTCGCGAGGATGCTCTGGCCGTTGAACTGCGTGCCGCCCAGCGTGCGCTGCGACTCGCGCGCCAGCTGCAGGAACTCGTCGTTGAGGCTGTTGCGGTCGGTGGGGGTGTTGGTGCCGTTGGCGGCCTGCACGGCGAGCTCGCGCATGCGCTGCAGCATGTCGCTGACCTTGCCGAGCGCGCCTTCGCCGACCTGCGCCATCGAGATGCCGTCGTTGGCGTTGCGCATGGCCACGTTCATGCCGCGCATCTGCGTGTTCATGCGTTCGGCGATCGCCAGGCCGGCGGCGTCGTCCTTGGCGCTGTTGACGCGCAGGCCCGAACTCAGCCGCTGCATCGCCGTGGCGAGCGAGGTCTGGCTCGTGGTCAGGTTGCGCTGCGCATTGAGCGAGACGAGGTTGGTGTTGATGGTCTGAGGCACGGCTGACTCCTAGGGCGGTGGCGCTTCGAGCGTCGACGGTCGGGTGGACGGGGCGATGGATATCGCCCCGAATCCCCGACGGTCGGAACCGAAGCGCTGTGCCGGCAGATTAAGGCCACCCCCACCCGGAAAGTCGCGCGATAAGCGGCCCGAAGGCCGGCCAAATCGCGCCAACGAAGAGGGGCCCGCCGGTCGTGCCGGCGGGCCCCTCGGGCGGGGAGGTCTCGTCTGGGAGTCAGCGAGGCATCAGCGCAGCGAGATGTCAGCGCAGGAGCGCGAGCACCTGCTGGGGCAGCTGGTTGGCCTGCGCCACCATCGCGTTGCCGGCCTGCTGCAGGATGCTGGCGCGCGACAGGTTGGCCGTCTCGGTGGCGTAGTCCGCGTCCATGATGCGGGCGCGCGCCGAGGTCTGGTTCTCCACCGCCACCAGCAGCGTCGAGACGACGTTGTCGAAGCGGTTCTGCACCGCGCCGAACGTGCCGCGCTGCGAGTTCACGCTGTCGATGGCGGCGTCGATGGCGGTGATGGAGGCGAGCGCGAAGCTGCCGTCCGTGCCGGCGATGGCCGTCGTCGGGTCGGTGCCGACCGCCGCGCCGATGGCCGTGGTGATGGCGCCGACGCTCGTCCAGTCGAAAGCCGCGACCGAGATCTGGTCCAGCGTCGCCGAGGTGTTGGCGCCGACCTGGAAGGTGGAGGCGTTGGTCGTGGCGAGGATGCTCTGGCCGTTGAACTGCGTGCCGCTCAGCGTGCGCGCCGCTTCGCGCGTCAGCTGCAGGTACTCGTCGTTCAGGCTCGTGCGGTCGGTCGTCGTGTTCGTGCCGTTGGCGGCCTGCACGGCGAGTTCGCGCATGCGCTGCAGCATGTCGCCGACCTTGCCGAGGGCGCCTTCAGCCGTCTGCGACATCGAGATGGCGTCGTTGGCGTTGCGGATGGCGACGTTCATGCCGCGCACCTTGGTCTGCATGCGCTCGGCGATGGCGAGGCCGGCGGCGTCGTCCTTGGCGCTGTTGACGCGCAGGCCCGAGCTCAGGCGCTGCATCGAGATGGCGAGCGAGCTCTGGTTCGAGGACAGGTTGCGCTGGGCGTTCAGCGAAACGAGGTTGGTGTTGATCGATTGGGGCATTTGGGAAGACTCCAAAAAGGGGGTGAGGGACCACAGGCAGTTCAGCGGCTTGGGGCATGCGGTCCCCTCTCTCCTTTAGGGACCACGCACCTTTCGCCTGCCGTTCCCTTGGGCGGTGCGCATGCGCGCCGCTTCGGGAACACGCCCGGGCAAACCCGTCGCCGTGGAAGACGCCCCTGGATAGGCGTTGCAGCCGCGGCCCGTTCCGCTCCGGACCCGTGCCCACTTTCGCGAACACGTTGAGCCCGTTTTCGGCGAGACCGATCGGAGCTTTAGCGCCATTTTTGGTGGCCTGTTCATCCGTCCGCGTCCGTCCCCCGTTCGTCGGCGCGGCGAAGTGAGGCGGCGAACCCCGCCATTTCGGCGCCATGCGCGGCCACTTGAACCGGATCATTCGCGAGGCGCATCGGGGCCCTCGCCTGCATTGATCTCCAAGTGTTTCCGGTTTCCCCCGCGCGCCCATCACCGATGACCATCAGACGACTGCATATCGGCGGCGCCGAGGCCCGCGCGGGCTGGGAAGTGCTGGACGTGCGCGAAGCCGCGCACGTGGATCATGTCGGCGACGCGCTCGACCTCTCGCGCTTCGCCGACGGCACCTTCGCCGAGATCTACGCCTCGCACGTGCTCGAGCACTTCGACTACGCCCTCGAACTCCCGCGCGTGCTCGCCGAATGGTTCCGCGTGCTCGCGCCGGGCGGCGTGCTGCGCGTGTCGGTGCCCGACATCGACATCCTCGCGCACCTCTTGCTGCAGCGGCACGTGCTCGACGTGAACCAGCGCTTCCAGGTGATGCGCATGATCTTCGGCGGCCAGACGCACGCGCACGACCACCACCGCGTCGGCCTGAACCAGGACTTCATGGCCGCCTTCCTCGCCCGCGCCGGCTTCGTCAACCTGCAGCGTGTCGGCCGGCACGGCCTGTTCGCCGACACCAGCGAGACGGTGGTGCTGGGCACGCCGATCAGCCTGAACATCAATGCGCACAAGCCGCCGGCGAGCGACGCCGCGGCCCTGGTGCCGCTCGAAGCAGGGACGGGAGCGACCGCATGAACATGCCGACGATGATGAACGGGCCGGCGCGCGCCGGCCGCGGCCACCAGCATTGGGAGCAAGGCATCGCGCACGTGAGCAAGCGCGACTGGGTCGGCGCAGCGCGTGCCTTCCGCCGCGCCGTGCGCGCCGCACCGGCCGATGCGCTGTACTGGATCAACCTGGCCAACGCCTACCGGCACGCCGGCGACCACGGCCGCGCGCTCGTGGCCGCCGAGCGCGCGCTCGCGCTCGATGCCGCCCAGCCGCTGGCCCTGCGCCTGCAGGGCGAGGCGCTGGCCGCGCTGCACCGCTACCCCGAATCGGTGGCCGCCTTCGAGCGCCTCGAGGCCGGCGGCACGCGCGAGCCCGACGCGATGCTGCAGCACGGCGCCATGCTGCAGGCGCTGCGCCGGCCGAAGGAGGCGATCGACATCCTGATGCAGGCCGCCGCCATCGAGCCCGCGATGATGCAGTTGCACGCGCTGATGGCCACCGCCTTCCGCGACATGGCGATGCAGAACGAGGCCATCGAGTGCCTGAAGACGGTGCTCGCGCTCGACCCGGGCAACCTGCAGGCGATGGCGCACCTCTCCTACGAGAAGCGGCATGTCTGCGACTGGAACGACCTCGAAGGCGACGTCGCCCGGCTCGAGCAGGCACTCGCCACCACGCCGGCGGGCATGGCGCGCCTGGCAAGCACCTTCAGCCTGCTGTCGCTGCCGATCGACCCCGCGCTGCAGCTGGCCGCGGCGCGCGGCGAGGCACTCGCTGCCACCGTGGGCGCGCGCGAACTGCCGCCGCTGACGCAAGCTGAGCGCACTGCACGCACCTCGGCCTCGCACCGCCCGCGCCTGGGGTGGCTCTCCTTCGACTTCCACGAGCACCCGGTGTCGCAGCTGATCGTCGAGATGATCGAGCGCATCGATCGCACCCGCTTCGAGGTGGTGCTCTACTCCACCGGCCGCGACGACGGCTCGGCCATCCGCCAGCGGCTGATCGCCGCCGCCGACGGCTTCGTCGACCTGCGCGGCACGAGCGACGCGCAGGCCGCCGAGCGCATCCGCGCCGACGGCATCGACATCCTCGTCGACCTGCAGGGCCATACGCGCGGCCACCGCAATGCCATCCTGGCGCGCCGGCCGGCGCCGCTGCAGGTGGCCTATCTCGGCTACCCGGGCAGCACCGGCGCGCCCTACATCGACTATCTCGTCGGCGACCCGCTTGTCACGCCGGTGCAACTGGCGCACCAGTACAGCGAGAGGCTGGCGCAGATGCCGGTCACGTTCCAGCCGAACGGCCGCTGGCGGCCCATTCCCGATGCCGCGGCGCCGATGACGCGCGCCGAGGCCGGCCTGCCGGACGAAGGCTTCGTGCTGTGCGCCTTCAACCACACCTACAAGATCCTGCCCGAGGCCTTCGACGCCTGGTGCTGCGTCATGCGCGAGGTGCCGGGCTCGGTGCTGTGGCTGAAGGAGACCAACGGCCAGCTGCATCACAACGTGCGGCGCGAGGCCGAGGCGCGCGGCGTCGGCGGCGAGCGCATCGTCTTCGCGAAGGCGGTGTCGTACGCCGAGCACTTCGCGCGCCTGGCGCTCGCCGACCTCTTCGTCGACACCTGGCCCTACAACGCGCACACCACCGCTGCCGACGCGCTGTGGGCCGGCGTGCCCGTGGTCACGCTGTACGGCAACGGCTTCGCCTCGCGCGTGGCGGCGAGCGTGCTCAACGCCGCCGGGCTCGCCGAACTGGCGCAGAGCGACGCCGAGGGCTACCGCCTCGCGATCCTGGCCCTGATGCGCGAGCCCGAGCTGCTGGCGGGCTATCGCGAACACCTGGTCACGCGGCGGGCCGACCTGCCGCTCTTCGACTGCGAGCTCTACACGCAGGAATTCGAGGTGCTGCTCGCGCGCATGTGGAGGCGCTGGACGGCGGGGTTGCCGCCGGAGCACCTGTTGGCGGCCTGAGAGGCCGAGAGGCCGAGAGGCTGAGGGGCCGAGACCGCGCGGAGCGCCCCGGCGGGCCGCTGCACGCACCGCGCACGCTTCGGGCAGCCCCGGTGGCGGCGCAGCTTTACCGCGCGGAAACCTGCGCCGGCCCCGCTTCGATATCCTGCGATCGCTGCGTCCGCAGCGTTCCCCGGAGTCCCGCCGATGGCCGTTCGAGCGTGTTGCCTTGCCCTTCTCTGCGGCCTGCTGGTTGCCTGCGGTGAAGGCAGCCGGGGCGGCGGCAGCATCGAGGGCAGGGCGGCGGCGCCGGCCACGCCCGATGCGGCGGGCTCGGCCGCTTTGGCGGCATCGCCCCCGGCGGCCCAGGCTTCCGGCTCGGCCGCGGCGTCGTCGGCGGCCGCCGCGGCGTCGGCGCCGCCGGTCAGCGTCAGCGTCGTGCGCGCCATGCGGCGCGACGTGGCCGTGCAGATCGAAGCCACGGGCACGGTGAGCGCGCTGGCCAGCGTCGATGTCAAGCCGCAGCTGGCCTCCGTCGTCACGGGCGTGCACGTCAAGGAGGGCCAGTTCGTCGGCAAGGGCCAGTTGCTGTTCACGCTCGACGGCCGCGCCGATGCGGCCAACCTGGCGCGCGCCGAAGCGCAGCTGATGCGCGACCAGGCCACCCTGGCCGATGCACAGCGCCAGCTCGCGCGCAGCCAGGACCTGCTGGCCCGGAATTTCGTCTCGCAAAGCGCGGTGGACACGGCGCAGGCCAACGCCGACGCGCAGCGCGCCGCCCTGGCCGCCGACAAGGCGGCGATCGAAGCGGCGCGCGTCGCCGTCTCCTACAGCCGCATCGTCGCGCCGAGCGCCGGCCGCGTCGGCCAGATCAACGTCTTCGCCGGCACTTCGGTGGCGCCGACGGGGCTGGCGCTGGTGACGATCACGCAGCTCGATCCGATCGCGGTGTCGTTCAACCTGCCGCAGCGCCACGTGACCGACGCGCTGCAGGCACTGGCCGCGGCCCAGGCCGCGGCGGCCCGGCCGGCCGCTGCGCGGACGGCGCCGGCGGCCCCCGCAGCGGCGGCCGCAGCGTCGGCGGCATCGTCGGCGGGGCCAGGGCCCGCGGGCGGCGGTGTCGCGGTCGCGCCGGGCGAGGTGCGGGCGGTGCTTCCGGAGGGCCGTGGCACGCGCGTCGGCCGGCTCGAGTTCGTCGACAGCGTCGTCGACGCCACCTCGGGCACGGTGAGGGTGAAGGCGCTCTTCGGCAACAAGGACCAGGCGCTGTGGCCCGGGGCCTACGTGAACGTGCAGGTGGCGCTGCAGTCGCTGCCGGGTGCGGTGGTGATTCCGCAGGCCAGCATCGTGCAGGGCGCGCGCGGCACCGCAGTGTTCGTCGCCGATGCCGACGGACTCGCCGCGATCCGCCCGGTGCAGGTGCTGCAGGCCCTGGGCAGCGAAGCGGCGGTGAGCGGCCTGCGCCCGGGCGAGAAGGTCGTGCTCGACGGGCGACAGAACGTGCGCCCGGGTGTGCGCCTGAACGAGCGTACGGCCGGGGCCGAACGCGCTGAGCGTGCAACCGAACGGGCCGGCGGCGGCCGCGGCGCGGCGAGCGGACCCGGCGGCGGAGGCTCCGGCGCGCCGGCAGGTGCTGCCCGGCCGGCGTCCGCGGCTAGCCGCGCGGCTGCGCGCAACTGAGCAACTGAAAGGGCGCGCGATGAACCTGTCCGAACTCTTCATCCGCCGCCCGGTGACGACGGTGCTGCTCAACGCCGCCATCATTGCCGGCGGCATCATCGCCTACAGCCGCATCCCGGTGGCGGCGCTGCCGAGCTACAACACGCCGGTCATCAACGTCGTCGCCACGCTGCCGGGCGCCAGCCCCGAGAACATGGCCACCGCGGTGGCGCTGCCGCTGGAAAAGCAGTTCCAGACGATTCCCGGGCTGGCCGTCATCAGCTCGAGCAGCACCCTCGGCAACACCTCGGTGACGCTGGAGTTCGACGAGGGCCGCAACATCGACGCCGCCGCCGTCGACGTGCAGGCCGCGCTGCTGCGCGCCGCGCGCTCGCTGCCGCCGGAGATGACGCAGACGCCGAGCTACCGCAAGGTCAACCCGGCCGACGCGCCGGTGCTCTTCATTGCGCTCACCTCGCCCTCGCTCAGCCTGACCGAGCTGCAGGACTATGCCGAGCACCTGATCTCGCCCACGCTCAGCACGCTGCCCGGCGTGGCGCAGATCAACATCTTCGGCGCCAAGCGCTTTGCCGTGCGCGTGCGCGTCATCCCCTCGGCGCTGGCGGCGCGCAACCTGACGATGGACGAGCTGCGCACGGCGCTCGCCTCGGCCAACGCGAACACGCCGCTGGGCACGCTGGACGGCCCGCGCCAGACGCTGACGCTCACCGCCAACCGCCAGCTGACGAGCGCGGCCGAGTTCGCCGAGCTCATCGTCAGCGTCAAGGGCGGCAGCCCGGTGCGGCTGCGCGACGTCGCGTCGGTCGAGGACAGCTTCGAGCAGATCAAGACCTCGGCCAACTTCAACGGCGAGACCTCGATCTCGCTGGCCATCCTGCGCCAGCCCGACGCCAACACGGTGGCCGTGGTCGATGCGGTGAAGGCGGCGCTCGCCGGCTTGAAGGCCCAGCTGCCGCAGTCGGTGGAGATGCGCATCAACAACGACCGCTCGGTCTCCATCCGCGCTGCGCTGCACGACGTGACGCTGACGATGTTCGGCACCATCGTGCTGGTGGTGCTGGTGATCTTCCTGTTCCTGCGCCGCTTCGTCGCCACGGTGATCCCGACGCTCTCGCTGCCGGTGTCGCTGTTCGGCGCGGTGGCGCTGCTGTGGGGCTTCGGCTACACCATCGACAACATCTCGCTGCTCGGGCTGACGCTGGCGGTGGGCCTGGTCGTCGACGATGCCATCGTCATGCTCGAGAACGTCATCCGGCACGTCGAGAACGGCGTGCCGCCGTTCCAGGCGGCCTTGCGCGGCTCGCGCGAGGTGGGGTTCACGATCCTGTCGATCTCGAGCTCGCTGATTGCGGTCTTCATCCCGATCTTCTTCATGCCGGGCGTCATCGGCCTCTTGTTCCACGAGTTCGCGGTCATCGTCTCGCTGGCCATCGTCGCCTCGGCCTTCGTCTCGCTGACGCTGGTGCCGATGCTGGCCAGCCGCTTCCTCACCGACGACGCGCACAAGAAGCCGCCCGGGGCGCTGGTGCGCTCGTTCGGGCGCGCCTTCGACGCCGCGCTCGCCCTCTACGCGAGGAGCCTGGACATGGCGCTGCGCTGGCGCCGCACGGTGCTGGGGGTAGCGGTGGCCACCTTCGTCGCCACCGGCTGGATGTTCTGGGCCATCCCCAAGGGCTTCTTCCCGCAGGAGGACATCGGCCAGCTCTCCGTCAGCACCGAGGCCGCCGAGGACGTCTCGTTCGAGCAGATGGTGGCGCTGCAGGACCGCGTCGCTGCCATCTTCCGCGCCGACCCGGCGGTGGCCACCGTGAGCTCCTTCAACGGCGGCAGCGGTGCGCAGAACACCGGGCGCATGTTCATCAACCTCAAGCCGCGCGACCAGCGCCCGCCGATGAAGGAGCTGCAGGAGAGCCTGCGCCGCAAGCTGCGCGAGGTGCCGGGCATCGCCGTCTTCATGCGGCCGATCCAGAACCTGCAGCTCGGCGGTCGCCAGAGCCGGGCGCAATACCAGTACATCCTGCAAAGCGTGCAGGCCGGCGACCTCTACGACTGGGCGAATCGCCTGCAGGACCGCATGCGCGCCGACCCGCTCTTCCGCGACGTGACCAGCGACGCGCAGATGCGCGGCCTGCAGGCGAGCCTGAAGATCGACCGCGAGCGCGCCAACGCGCTCGGTGTGCCGATCGACGGCATCCGCTCGGCGCTCTTCTCGGCCTTCGGCGAACGCCAGGTCTCCACCATCTTCACCAGCGTCGACAGCTACCAGGTCATCATGGAGGCGGCGCCGGCCGCGCGCGCCGACGAGAGCGCGTTCAACGGCATCTACGTGCGCGCCAGCACCGGCGCGCTGGTGCCGCTGACGAGCTTTGCCACCGTACAGCGCACGCTCGGGCCCACGGCCATCAACCACGCCGGCCAGCTGCAGGCGGTGACGGTGTCGTTCAACCTCGCGCCCGGTGCCGCGCTCGGCGACGCGACGGCGCGCATCGACCGGATCCGCGAAGGGCTGCGCGTGCCCGCCTCCGTCATCAGCACCTGGGGTGGCGACGCCAAGGTCTTCAAGAGCTCGCAGGGCAGCCAGGTCATCCTCATCATCGGCGCGCTCATCGTCATCTACGTGCTGCTGGGCGTGCTCTACGAGAGCTACATCCACCCGATCACGATCCTCGCCGGCCTGCCATCGGCCGCCGTCGGCGCGCTGGCGACGCTGATGCTGTTCGGCATGGACCTGACGCTGATCGCCACCATCGGCATCCTGCTGCTGATCGGCATCGTCAAGAAGAACGCGATCATGATGATCGACTTCGCGCTCGACGCGCAGCGGCACCGCGGGCTCGCGCCGCCGCAGGCCATCCGCGAAGCCTGCCTCCTGCGCTTCCGCCCGATCATGATGACAACGCTGGCGGCGCTGATGGGTGCGCTGCCGCTGGCGCTCGGCCTCGGCGCCGGTGCCGAGTTGCGCCAGCCGCTCGGCCTGGCCGTCGTCGGCGGCCTCGTCTTCTCGCAGGCGATCACGCTGTACATCACGCCGGTGATCTACCTGGCGCTCGACCGCTTCAGCGGCAAGGGGCCGGTGACCACGCCCGAGGGGCAGCCGGTGGCCGCCTAGACCAGGAGCGTCAGCGTGGGGGCCACCCGCTTCGGGGCGGGCGCCCGCCGCCTGCGGCTCAGCGGGCGAGGAAGCCCGCGCCTTCGTGCGTGATGCCGCGCAGGAAGGCCTCGCAGCGCGCCAGCTGATCGAGGCTGACGTATTCGTCGGCCTGGTGCGCCTGGTTGATCGAGCCCGGCCCGCAGACGACGGTGGAGATGCCGGCGCGCTGGAACAGGCCCGCCTCGGTGCCGAAGGCGACGTGGGTGGTGCGTGTCGCGCCGGCCAGGCGCAGGGCGAGTGCCACCGCCGGCTCGTCGGGGCGCGCCTTGAACGAGGGCATCTCGGTGATGCTCTCGAAGCGGATGCCGGTGGCCGGGTCCACCGCCTGCATCGCCGGCTCGAGCGCGCGCGCGCCTTCGACGACGCGCGCGTGCAGCGCTTCGGCGTCCACGTCCGGCAGGTTGCGGAACTCGTAGTGGAAGCGGCAGTCCTCGGGCACCACGTTGTCGGCGATGCCGCCTTGCACGACGCAGACGGCGGCGGTGGTGTAGGGCACGTCGAAGCCGGCCTGGCGCAGCCCCGTCTCGCGCAGTTCGTCGCCGATGCCGGCGATGTGCGCGATGACGCGCGCCGCCGCCTCCACCGCGTTCACCGCATGCGGCGTCAGTGAACTGTGCGCCGCGTGCCCCTTGACGCTGCAGCGCCAGCGGTACACCCCCTTGTGCGCCACCGCCGGCACCATCTCGGTGGGCTCGCCGATGATGCACAGCCGCGGCGCGCGGCCGGCCTCGCGCAGGTCGGCGAGGTCCGCGAGCAGGCGGCGCACACCGAAGGCACCCACCTCCTCGTCGTAGCTGAAGGCGTAGTGCAGCGCGAAGGGCAGGTCGGCGTCGAGCCAGTGCTTCGTCTGCGCAACGACGGCACCGATGTAGCTCTTCATGTCGGCGCTGCCACGGCCGTAGAGCCTGCTGTCCTCGACCGCGGCGGCGAGCGGCTCGCGGCTCCAGGCCTGGCCGTCCCAGGGCACGGTGTCGGTGTGGCCGGAGAGCACGAGGCCGGCCGGCTTGCCCTCGCCGAGCGTGGCGAAGAGATTGGCCTTCTGGCGCTCGTCGTCGTAGGTCAGGCGCAGCGGCACGCCGAGGGTGCGCAGCTCGTCGGCGATGGTCTCGATGAGCGCCAGGTTGGAGCGCGCGCTCACCGTGTCCAGGCGCACCAGGCGCTGCGCCCACTCGAGCGTCGTCGATCCCGAAGTGAAGGAAGTGAAGCTAGGGGTGTGTCTGCGCTTGTCGTCCATGCGCGACTGTACTGCCCGACCCTCGGCGGATAGCATGTTGCGGTGAACGATGCAGCCTCGAGGAATGCAGACACAGCGGCGGTGGGGGAGGTCACTCCGGCCATCATCCGGGCGGCGATGGAGCGCATCCGCCACGACGTGCGCCGCACGCCGCTGTGGCGCCTGCCCGGCGCCGCGCTCGGCCTCGGCTGCGCCGAGGTGTGGCTGAAGCTGGAGCACCTGCAGGTCTCGGGCAGCTTCAAGGCGCGTGGCATGTTCAACCGCCTGCGCTCGCAGGCGGTGCCGCAGGCCGGCGTCATCATCGCCTCGGGCGGCAATGCCGGCATCGCTGCGGCGCTCGCGGCGCGCGCGCTCGGCGCGCGCTGCGAAGTGTTCGTGCCCGAGGCGACGCCGCCCTCGAAGCGCCAGCGCCTGGTCGTCACCGGCGCGCAGATGACGGTCGCCGGCGACACCTACGCCGAGGCGCTCGAGGCCTGCCTGGCGCGCCAGCGCAGCACGGGCGCGCTGCTGATGCACGCCTACGACCAGCCCGAGGTGATCGCCGGTGCCGGCACGCTGGCCATGGAGATCGAGGCCGAGGCCGGCGTGCCCGACCGCGTGCTCGTGAGCGTGGGCGGCGGCGGCCTCATCGCCGGCATCGCCGCGTGGTTCGAGGGCTGCACGCGCGTCGAGTCGATGGAGCCGCAGGCGGCGCCGACACTGCATGCGGCGCTGACGCGCGGCGAGCCGGTGTCGGTGGAGGTGTCGGGCATCGCCGCCGATTCGCTCGGCGCAAAGCGCATCGGCAGCCTCGCCTGGCCGATCTGCCGCCGGCACGTGGTGGCCTCGTACCTGCTGCCCGACGACCTCATCGCCGCGGCGCAGGGGCGCCTGTGGGCCGACCTGCGCCTGGCCGTCGAGCCGGCGGCGGCGCTGCCGATGGCGGCCCTGTGGGCGGGTGCCGTGCAGCCGGCGCCGGACGAGAAGGTGGCCGTGATCGTCTGCGGCGCCAACTTCGACCCGGCGGCGTTGGGCTGAGGCCGCCCTTTTCCCCTCTTCCCTCTTCCCTCTTCCCTTCTTCCCGTTTCGCTTTGCGCCTGTCAGCCGCGCAGCCGCGCCGCCGCCGCGTCGATGCTCGTCCTGAGCTCGGCGAGGCTGGCGTGGACCGGGAACTGCGGAAACTGCGCCACGATGCTCGCCGGCGGGTGGATGAAGAAGCCGGCGTCGGCGGCGCCGAGCATGCCGGTGTCGTTGTACGAGTCGCCGGCCGCGATGACCTGGTAGTTCAGGCTCTTCAGCGCGACGACGGCCTGGCGCTTCTGGTCGGGCTGGCGCAGCTTGTAGTCGGCGACGAAGCCCTCGTCGTCGACGACCAGCCGGTTGCAGAAAAGCGTGGGGCGGCCGAGCTGGCGCATCAGCGGGTCGGCGAACTCGTAGAAGGTGTCCGACAGGATGATCAGCTGGTAGCCGCCGCGCAGCTCGTCGAGGAACTCGCGCGCGCCGGCCAGCGGCGCCATGCCGGCGATGACGGCCTGGATGTCGGCGAGCTTCAGGCCGTGCTGGCGCAGCAGGCCGAGGCGCCAGCGCATGAGCTTGTCGTAGTCGGGCTCGTCGCGCGTGGTGCGGCGGAACTCGGTGATGCCCGTGCGCTCGGCAAAGGCGATCCAGATCTCGGGCACGAGCACGCCCTCGAGATCGAGGCAGATCATTTGCATGGGGGTTGGCGGGCGTCGGTGGTGCGAGGCCCGGGGCCGGTGACCGGCAGGATCGTAGCGCAGCCTCGCGGGCCGACCCGCCGCGCCGCCCGGGCCAGTCGGCGACGAGCACTCGATGCGCCATCGCGCAAGCCACCCCGGCGTGTGACCATCGACCGCGACGGGTTATTTCTGCGCACCGGAGCGGAGATGCCGTTATGGTCGCCGACATGCTGAACGCCCTCAAGCTTCAGTTGAAGTCGATCCGGCTGCAACTGCGCTTCCTGGCGCCGCTGGTGGTGACGCTGATCGCGGCGGCCTACCTGGCCGTGCCGGTGATGGACCAGGTGACACTGCGCTGGTTCAGCCGCGACCTCAACAGCCGAGGCACGGTGGTGGCCAGTGCGCTGTCGGACTCGCTCGACGCGGCGCTCGCCGAAGGCCGCAGCGCGCGCCTGCTGCCGCTCTTGCAGCGCACGGCGCGCGACGAGCGGCTGTTCGCCATCGCGCTGTGCAGCCCGCGCGGCGTGCGGCTGCAGCAGACCGACCGCTATCCCGACAACCTCGACTGCGCCAAGGCGGCCGAGGTGGCCCGCCAGGCCGAGCCGCGCTACGAGCTGGCCGGCGGCCCGGTGCATGTGGGCGTGCATCCGGTGTGGGCGACACCCGCCGCGCCCGGGTCGCCGGCCTCGGCGGCCGGCGGCGGTCCACCCTCCGAGAGCGCGCACGCGGCAGCTGCCGGTTCGAACGTCGCCGGGAACGTCGCCGGGAACGCTGCCGACAACGCTGCCACCAATGCCGCCAACGGCGTCATCGAAGCCGCCGCCGGGGCCGTGGAGCCGCCGTTGCTCGGCCGCCTGGTGCTGCTGCACGACCTGAGCTTCATCGAGCGGCGCAGCCAGGACACGCGGCGCTACCTGATGGGGCTCATCGCCGGGCTCGGGCTCATCATCGCGCTCATCACCGTCGTCGTGGCGCAGGTCAGCTGGTACGGCTGGGTGAAGGGCGTGCGCGGCATCATGCGCGGCGAGGGCCTGCTGACGCCGCTGGGTTCCGCGCCCGAGCTGCAGCCCTTCGCGGCCGACCTGCGCTCGCGCCTGCGCGACCTCGAGGACGAATACCGCCGCTCGCAGGGCCCCGACACCGAATGGACGGCGGCGCGGCTGCGCGCGCTGCTGCGCAGCCAGCTCGCCGGCGACCAGGTGATCGCGATCTCCAACCGCGAGCCCTACATCCACGAGCGCCCCGCCGAGGGCGGCGAGATCGTCGTCAGGCGCCCGGCCAGCGGCTTGGTCACCGCGCTCGAGCCGGTGATGCGAGCCTGCTCGGGCACCTGGATCGCACACGGCAGCGGCAACGCCGACCGCGACACCGTCGACGCCTCCGACCGCGTCTCGGTGCCGCCGGGCGAGCGCGCCGAGGCCTCGTACTGGCTGCGCCGCGTCTGGCTCACGGCCGAGGAGGAGCAGGGCTACTACTACGGCTTCGCCAACGAGGGCATGTGGCCGCTGTGCCACGTGGCGCACGTGCGGCCGGTGTTCCGCGAATCGGACTGGGTGGCCTACCGCGCCATCAACCAGCGCTTCGCCGACGCCGTGGTGGCCGAGGCGCGCAGCGAGGACCCGGTGGTGCTGGTGCAGGACTACCACTTCGCGCTCGTGCCGGCGATGATCCGCGAGCGCCTGCCGCAGGCGACCATCCTCACCTTCTGGCACATCCCGTGGCCGAACCCCGAGTCGTTCGGCATCTGCCCGTGGCGCGGCGAGATCCTGGAGGGCATGCTCGGCAGCACGATCCTCGGCTTCCACACGCGCTTCCACTGCAAGAACTTCATCGAGACGGTCGACCGCTACCTCGAAGCACGCATCGAGCACGAGCACTCGACGATCACCTTCCGCGAGAAGGAGACGCTGATCGAGAGCTACCCGATCTCGATCGCCTGGCCCGAGCATCCGGAAGCCTGGCCGAAGGCCTCCGATTGCCGCGCCCGCGTCTTCGAGCGCCTCGGGCTGCCGCCCGACACCGTGCTGGCGCTCGGCGTCGACCGCTACGACTACACCAAGGGCATCCTGGAGCGGCTCAACGCGGTCGAGCGCCTGCTCGAGAAGTGGCCGGCGTGGCTGGAGCGCTTCGTCTTCGTGCAGGTGGCGGCGCCGACGCGCAGCGACCTCGACGAGTACCGCAGCTTCCAGGATCGCGTGCAACGCGTCTCCGAGCGCATCAACGGGCGCTTCGGCCGCCCCGGCTACAAGCCGGTGCGGCTGCTGGCGCAGCACCACGACCACGCCGCCCTCACCGAGCTCTACCGCGCCGCCGACGTGTGCGTGGTGACGAGCCTGCACGACGGCATGAACCTCGTGTGCAAGGAGTTCGTCGCGGCGCGCGACGACCTGCGCGGCGTGCTCGTGCTGAGCCGCTTCGCCGGCGCAGCGCGCGAGCTGAACGAGGCGCTCATCGTCAATCCCTACCACGTCGAAGAGACGGCCGATGCGCTGAACCGCGCCGCCACCATGCCGGCGGCCGAGCAACGCGAGCGCATGGCCAGCCTGCGCACCACCGTGCGCGAATTCAACGTCTACCGCTGGGCCGGGCGCATGCTCGCCGACGCCGGGCGCTGGCGGCTGCGTGCGCGCATCGAGGCGCGCGTGCAGCGGCATCGCGTCGCCTGAGAGACGTCCGGGCCCGCACCCCCCACGCCGGCTGATGCAGCATCTCTTCACCCCCGAGGGCGAGGCCGCACTGGCCGCCGTGATGCGCCGGCGCCTCGTGCTCGGCTTCGACTTCGACGGCACGCTCGCGCCCATCGTCGCGCACCCGGGCGATGCGCGGGTCCCGCCTGCGGTGGCCGGGCGGCTGCGCGCGCTCGCCGCCGTGTGCCCCGTGGTGGTGGTGAGCGGGCGCGCCGTGGCGGACCTGCGCGACCGCCTCGGCTTCACGCCGCGCCATGTGATCGGCAGCCACGGCGCCGATGATCCGTCGAGTGCCGAGACCGCCGCCGCGACGGCCGCGCACACGGCGGCGCTGCAGCCGCTGCGCGCGCACCTGCAACGCCACGCGGCCGACCTCGCCGCCGGCGGCGTGATGCTCGAGGACAAGGGCGCTTCCATTGCGCTGCACTACCGGCTCGCACCCTCGCCGGCCCTGGCGCGCGCGCTGCTGCAGCGCCTGCTCGAGCCGGAGCCTGCGGGCGTGCGCATCTTCGCCGGCAAGCGCGTGCTCAACGCCATCGCCGCGGCCGCACCCGACAAGGCGCACGCGATGCACGAACTGGTGCACCGCCTCGACGCCGACTGCGCGTTCTTCGCCGGCGACGACGTCAACGACGAGCCCGTCTTCGCCAGCGCCCCCGACGACTGGCTCACCGTGCTCGTCGGCGGCGGCCGCGGCCATTCACATGCCCGCTTCTTCATCGACGGGCCGCAGCAGATGGGGCATCTGCTGGAGCGTGCGCTCGACCACCTGCAGCGTGCCGGCACGGCCGATGCCGCGAATTCCGCGCCGTGAAGCGCAGGGGTTGCGCCGCAGGCGCGGGCGCGCCCGGCGCGGGTGGGAAATGTCGGCCTTGTCCCACACCGGGTCGGGCGTTGCACTGACGCGCCGCGGCCCGGGGGCTCGCTACCTTTGGCACGGTCCGCCCGCACGCCTTGTTTGCGGCGGCGAAACCGAAGGAGAGTCCCATGAGACGAGCGCAGATTTCCCTGTTGGCGTTGGCCGGTGCCGTGGCCGCGACGCTGGGCCTGGCGGCTTGCGAGCGCGCCGGCGACCCGGCGAGCAGCCCAGGCAGCCCGAGCGGCGCACAACGGCCCGAGCGCCGTTCCGAGGCGCCGATGCCCTCCGGGCCCGGCATGTCGGGCGAGCAGCAGGGCCAGGCCCAGCCCGGTGCCGCGGCCGGTGGCGCGGCTGCCGACGCGAAGATCATCGCGGACGTGAAGACCGCGCTGGGGCGCGACCCCGAGCTCTCCAGTCAGAGCATCGAGGTCAAGGCCGCCGAAGGCAAGGTCTCGTTGACCGGCTCGGTGTCCACCGCACAGGCCAGCGAGCGTGCGACGCAGGTCGCCAGCACCGTGGTCGGCGTGCGCGCGGTGGAGAACCAGCTGACCGTGAAGGGCCGCGGCTGATCGCCGCGGGCGAGGCGACGCCGCAGGGCGTCGCCTCGCTGTGGGGGTGGCCGCGCTGAGTTCAGCCTCGGCGCCGCGGGCGAGTCATGCGCGGCGCGCGTGGCGCTTGGGCGAGCCGCACGTCGGCGCAGCGGCTCGACATGCAGGAGCGTTCCCAGCAGCGCACGAGAGAGATCAGCGCTCCGAAGGCCGCTCGAACCCGCCCTCCACCCACCGCCGCGCGCTGGCGGCATCGAGCTTGAAGCCGGCCGCCACCTTGACTTGCGCCACCGGCTGCTGGCTGCCGTCGTGCGCGCTGAGCGTGGCGTAGGGCTCGTCGGCGTCGGGCACGATGTCGAGTTTGACGGCGTAGCACACGCCGTCCACATAGATGTCCACCCGCTTGTGCAGGGTGGCGTGCAGGTGCTGCTCGTGGCGCCGCACCACCTCGTGGGCGGTCTTGACCAGGGTGTTGAAGGCGCTGGTGTCCAAAGGCTTGGGGTTCTTCTTGTCTCGGCCCATGGTCCAGGGGCCGACCAGCGCCGGCTCCGCCTGCCCATCGGGTGTCATCGAGACGGCCCAGCCATCGTCGTCCTCGTTCTTGATGACCTGCGCCGTCCAGCCGTTGTCGCGCCAGGTGCGGGCTTCGAAGATGGGTTCGTTCCCGGCGGCGTTTGGCTCGTGCGTCACGGTCGGCATGCTTGGCTTCATCACGCCATGCTAGCCCGGATGCGCTGGAGCACTTCAAACCCCGTCGACGCGCGGATCCCCCTGGCGCACGAGGGCAGCAAAGTGCCTGCCATCCAGCGTCACCAGCGCCTCGGCCCCGCTCTTGCGGGCGGCCACGAGGTGCAGGTAGTCGTACACCGCGCCTCCGCGCACGCCGCGCGACTGCGCCTGCGCCAGCGCCGCCATCACGTCGCGCTCGGCCAGCGTCACCGTCTTGACGTAGGGCAGCACGCTTTCGCGCAGCAGCCGCTGCGCGAGGTCTGCACCGACGCGCAAGCCTTGGGCGCCACCGGTGAGAGTGGAGAACACCTCGGCCAGCGCATGCACATACAACGCGTGGCCGCCTTGCAGCAGCAGCGCGCTGCAGGCTTCGTGATGAGGCTCGGCCTCGTGCAGCGAGGCCAGCACCACCGAGCTGTCGAGAAGGCGCACGATGGAGGCAGTCAACGGCGCCGGGCGCGCGCCGCCTGCGTCTGGCGCTCGGCGCGGATCGCTTCGGCCGCGTCGAGCGGCTCGCCGGTGGCCGCCAGCACCAAGCGCCCGGCCTTGCGCACGACGGCGGGCTCAGCCGGAGCCTCGAGCGTCAGTTCGATGCGCTCGCCCACCACGTCGACGCTGAACCGAGCGCCCGTCTCCAAGCGCAGCCGCTTGCGCACGCCGCTCGGCAGGACGACGCGGCCCGTGCTGTCCAGCGTGGTGGTCGCGAGGGGAGTGGTGGTGGTAGTGGTGGCGGTGGAAGTCATCGTCCGACTCCTGGGGAGCAGGATGGGCGGCACGCTGGGAGATCGGCATGGTCCCCGACGACTGGGAAATCGTACTGGGACACTTGGCTGGGACAGATTCTGCCATGACCCGGGCCGCCCGCATGGGCCGAATCCACGGCAGTAGCGCAGATGCTGTACGGAGCGAGGGCGAAGCGGTGGCGGGTGGGCATGACGCATGGGCTCGTTGCCATGTGCCGGCCGATGTTGCCGCCGCATCGGCCCGCGCACGGCGCTTCAGCCGCGAGTCAGCAGCCAGGCGCGGTGATCGAAGCGTTGATCAGCCCGGCGTTCCCCTCGGCCGTCAGCCCGGCACCGTCGCCTTCAGGCTGACCGGCCCGCCGCTCAACACCGAGTTGCCCGACAGCGGGTCGCGCGCCGAGGGTTCGAGCAGCGCATTGAGGTTGGCGCCCGGCCTCTCCGCCGCCACGCCCATGGCGGTGCCGGGCTCGCCGTGGCCCCAGCCGTGCGGCAGGCAGACGACCCCGGGCATCGAACCCGGGTCGACCTGCACGATCACCTGCACGGTCCGGCCGGCGCCGGCCAGTTGCGCTGGGCTGCCGTCGACGAGCCCGCGTGCGGCGGCATCGCTCGGGTGCACGAGCAGCGTGCAGCGCTCGGGCCCCTTGGCGAGCGTGGGCAGGTTGTGCATCCAGCTGTTGTTGCTGCGCACGTCGCGGCGACCGATGACGACGAGCTCGGGTGCGGGCTCGTCCAGTGCCGCCAGTGCATGCGCGAGGTCGCGCAGGCAGGCCGGCGGCGCCAGCTCGACCTTGCCGCTGGGCGTGCGCAGCATCTCGGGGATGCGCGGCTGCAGCTCGCCGAGGTCGACGCCGCCGCCGGCGCCGCTCGCTGCCCGCACCTGGGCGAGCGTCAGGCCACCCGGGCGCGCGCCGAAGCCGTCGCCGTAGGGGCCGCTGCGCAAAGCCAGCTCGAGCAGGCGCTCGGGGCCGCGCAGCGGCGACAGCGCCTCCATCATCGAAGGCGCCCGCTCGCCGGCATGCTTGCGCAGGTCGGCGGCCAGGGCCTCGTCGTCGAGCACGTTCGCATCGGCGCGCGCACCGAGGCCGCGCGCGATGGCCGCGAGCTTGAGCAGCACCTGCCACTCGGGCAGGTGCCCGGCGGCGGGCTCGAACACCGCCTCCGAGAATCGCGCCTGGTTACGCCACGAGAACTGCGGGAAGGCGACGTCGTAGTGGCTGTGCTCGAGCGGGCTCTGCCCGGGCAGGATGACGTCGGCGTGGCGCGTCGTCTCGTTGACGTAGATGTCGACGCTGACCATGAAGTCCAGGCCCGCCAGCGCCGCCGCGAGGCGCGGCCCGCCCGGCGCGGAGAGCACCGGATTGCTGGCCACCGTGATCAAGGCCCGCACCTGGCCGCCGCCTGGCGTCTCGATCTCCTCGGCGAGGCAGGTCATCGGCAGCTCGCCCCAGACCTCGGGCGCGCCGCTGACGCGGCTCGCGTGGCGGCCGGTGGTGATGCCGCGCCCCTTGCCGGGCGGGCCCTGCGTGTTGTCGGCGAAGGCCGCCGCCTTGGCGAACATCGCGCCGCCGGGCTCGTCGAGATGGCCGCTGAGCGCGTTGAGCACTTCGATCAGCCAGGAGGCCAGGGTGCCGAAGCGCTGCGTGCAGGTGCCCAGGCGGCCATAGACGGCCGCCTTCGGTGCCGCGGCCAGCTCGCGCGCGAGGCGGCGGATCGTGCCGGCCTCGATGCCGCAGCGCGCCGCCACGCGCTCGGGAACGAACGGCAAGGTGGCTTCGCGCACGGCCTCGATGCCGGCGAGGTGCGGCTCGATGCGGCCCGGCCGCACGAGCGCCTCGGCGAACAACGTGTGCACCATGCCGGCGAGCAGGAAGACATCGGCGCCGGGCCGGATGAAGTGGTGCTCGTCGGCGACGGCGGCCGTCTCGGTGCGGCGCGGGTCGATGACGATCAGCTTGCCGCCGCGGCCGCGCAGCCCCTTCGCCTTGCCGCGGAAGTCGGGCACGGTCCACAGGCTGCCGTTGCTCACCATCGGGTTGGCGCCGATGACGAGCAGCCACTGCGTGCGCGGGATGTCCGGGATCGGCATCGAGAGCCAATGCCCGAACATCCAGCCGTTGGCCAGCTGCTTGGGCATCTGGTCGAGCGTGCTTGCCGAGTAGACATTCTTCGTGCCGAGCGCCTTGGCCAGGCGGCTGAAGTAGAGCAGGGCGCCCATCTTGTGCGCCGAAGGGTTGCCCACGGCCACGGCGACCGCGTCGCGACCGCGCTCTTCGATGAGCGGCACGAGGCGCCGCTCGACCTCGGCGAAGGCTTCGTCCCACGAGACCGGCACGAAACGGCCCTCGCGCCTGACGAGCGGCGTGCGCACGCGATCGGGGTCCTCGTGCAGGTCCTTCAGCGCCACCGCCTTCGGGCAGAGGTAGCCGCCGCTGAGCACGTCGTTGGCCGCACCGCGGATGGCGACGACGCGCCCGGTCTTGCCTGCGCCTCGGGTCTGGATCTCGAGGCCGCAGCAGGCTTCGCACAGCGGGCAGATGCGGTAGTGGGTGCGCGCGGAGGTGCTTTGCTCGGCAGGGCTGCTGTGGCTCATCGGCGGCGGACCTGGAAGGGGTGGGACGGCGGCGGGACGGTCGTGCGCAGCGACGATACTGCGGCCGCAGGAGGCACCCCTGTCATGTCCGAGACGCACGACACGCACGACACGCGCGACCCGCACGGCACCCAGGCGACGCTGCGCACCGAGCTCGCCGAACACGTGCTGACGGTGACGCTCGACCGCCCGGAAGCGCTCAACACCTTCAACGCGGCGATGATGCGCGAGCTCATCGCCGCCTTCGACCGCGCCGATGCCGACGACGAGGTGCGCGCCGTCATCGTCACCGGCGCCGGTCGCGCCTTCTGCGCCGGCGCCGACCTCTCGCAGGGCGGCAAGACCTTCGACTACGCGGCGCGCGCCGGCGAGGCCGGGCGCCCGGCGGTCGGCGAGGCCATTGGTGCCGACGGCCGCGTCGACTGGGCGCATGAAGCGGTGCGCGACGGCGGCGGCCGCGTCGCGCTGCGCATCTTCAACTGCCTGAAGCCGGTGATCGGTGCGGTCAACGGCGCCGCGGTCGGCATCGGCGCGACGATGCTGCTGCCGATGGACATCCGCCTGGCGAGCGGGACGGCGCGCTTCGGCTTCGTCTTCGCGCGCCGCGGCATCGTGCCCGAGGCCTGCTCGAGCTGGTTCCTGCCGCGGCTGGTGGGCATCAGCCGCGCGCTCGAGTGGACGATGAGCGGCCGCGTCTTCCCTGCCGCCGAGGCGCTGGAGGGCGGCCTCGTGCGCCAGGTGCTGGCGCCCGATGCGCTGCTGCCGGCGGCACGCGCGCTGGCGCGCGAGATCGCCGACCACAGTGCGCCGGTGAGCGTGGCGCTGACGCGGCAGATGATGTGGCGCATGCTGGGCGAGCCGCATCCGATGATGGCGCATCGCATCGACAGCCGCGCCATCTTCGCGCGCGGCCGCTCGGCCGACGTGCGCGAGGGCGTCACCGCCTTCCTCGAGAAGCGGCAGGCGCAGTTCACCGACCGTGTCACCGAGGCGATGCCCGAGTGGTTCCCGTGGTGGCAGGATCCGCGCTACGAATGAAGCTCTCGGCGTTGATCTCCGAGGCCGACCACCTCCAGGGACGCAAGTGACGCAATGACGCCAATGACGCCAACAACGCCGATGACGCCGCCAACGATCCCGACGCCCAACGACCCTGCCGCGCCGGCCGGCCCGGCCGACGCAGCCGACCCGACGCTGCGCCCGACCGCCTTCATCGACAGTGACCACGCCGCTGTGCGCGCCTTCGCCGCCCTGCATGCGCGCGGCGCGAGCCCGCGCGAGCGTGCCGTGGCGCTGTACCTGGCCGTGCGCGACGGCTTCCGCTACGACCCCTATCGCGTCGACATGTCGCCGGCGGGACTGCGCGCGAGCACCGTGCTCGCCAACGGCTACGGCTGGTGCGTGCCGAAGGCGGTGCTGCTGGCCGCGGCCTGCCGCGCTGTGGGCATCCCGGCGCGGCTGGGTTATGCCGACGTGCGCAACCACCTCAGCACCGAGCGCATGCGCGAGGTCATGCAGACCGACCTCTTCGTCTGGCACGGCTATACCGACATCCTGATCGAAGGCCGCTGGCTGAAGGCGACGCCGGCGTTCAACCTGCAGCTGTGCGAGCGCTTCGGCCTCGTGCCGCTCGAGTTCGACGGCAGGGCCGACTCGATCTACCACCCCTACGACCGCGCCGGCAACCGGCACATGGAGTACGTGCGCCAGCGCGGCAGCTTCGACGACCTGCCGCTGGCGCAGATGCTGGCCGACTTCGCGGCGCTGTATCCGATGTGGAAGCCGGGTGCGCAGCCCGGCAGCGCGCTCGCCGGCGCCGACTTCCTGGCCGACGTGGCGAAGGAAGTCCGGCCATGAGTGCCGACGCCCCGCCCGCCAACGCGGCAGACGAGTCCGCCGATGCGGCGGCGGCACCGGTGCCGGCCGCGGAGCCCGGCGTGCCGCCGGGCTTTCGCCGCTCGCGTGCAGGCGCCGGCTTCATCAGCCTGAACGGGCCGCTGTACTTTCTGCACGAGGGTGGGCAGTTCAAGCTCGGCTTTCGCGTCGAGGCGCGGCACTGCAACACGATGGGCATCTGCCACGGCGGCATGCTCGCCACCTTCGCCGACATGCTGCTGCCGATGGGCGCGATCGTGCAGGTGAAGGAACTGCACGACCGCTTCCTGCCCACCGTGAGCCTGCAGGTGGACTACATCGGCCCGGCGAAGCTCGGCGACTGGGTCGAGGGCGAGATGCAGGTGCTGCGCACCACGCGCGCGATGGTCTTCGCGCAGGGCCTCGCGACGAGCAGTGGCGCCGTCGCGCTGCGCTGCAGCGGCGTGCTCAAGATCGGCCCGCTCATCGACCGCGAAGCGCTGGCCGCCGCCGGGCGCATCTGATCCGCCGTCGATCGGCGGCCGAACCCGCGACCGAACCCCGCGACCGAACCCGCAGACCCGCGCGCGCCGCGAAGGCGGTGTTTGCCCGGATGGCCGCCGGGTTTGTACAAGCGTTCAATTCGACCCGACCCGGGCCGGACATGACCACCGCCACCGCTGCACCTGCGCGCACCGACAGCAAGGCCGCCACCATCCTGATGGCGGCCGAGCGGCTGTTTGCCGAGCGCGGCTACCACGCGGTCACCATCCGCGAGATCGCCGCCGAGGCGCAGGTGCCGTTGGCGCTGGTGGGCTACTACCACGGGCCCAAGCAGGCCCTCTTCGAGGCCGTCTTCGCGCGCTGGCAGCCGACCATCGACGAGCGCGTGCGCGAGCTCGAGGCCGCGCTGGCGCAGGGTGGGCGCTCGCTGCTGCGCCGGCTGGTCGAGGCCTTCGTGGCGCCGGTGCTTCGCCTGCGTGCAAGCCCGGAGGGGCGCGACTATGCCGTGCTCGTCGCGCGCGAGCTGGCCTACGCGTCGCCGGAGTCCGACCGCGTGCTGCGCCGCCACTTCGACCCCATGGCGCACCGCTTCATCGATGCCTTCGCCGTGGCACTGCCGCAGGCCACGCGCGCCGAGCTGGCCTGGGTGTACCAGTTCGCGCTCGGCGCGCTGCTGCATCACCTCATCGACGTCCGTGTCGAGCGCCTGTCGCGCGGCCAGGCGAAGGCCTACGACGCGGCCGCGGCCGCGCTGCTCGTGCGCTTCATCGAAGGCGGCATCCGCGCCACGCTGGGCGGAACGTCCGCGCCGGCCGCCAAGGCTTCCCGAACCACCACCAGGAGACACGCATGAACGATTTCCGCAAGGGCGCTCTCGAGGGGCTGCGCAACAGGCGCGAGGCGATGCAGCGCCTCGGCGGCGCGGCCGCGCTGCCGGTGCTGGCCGCGGCCGGCTGGGCCGGCCTGGCCGGCCGTGCGCGCGCGCAGAGCGCGACGAAGATCGTCTTCGGCTACACCGCCGTAACCGACTTCGCCTCGGTCTTCGTGGCCAAGGAGGAGGGCTTTTTCGGCAGGCGCGGGCTCGATGTCGAGCTGAAATTCATCCCCATCAATAGCACCATCCCGGCGGCCATCCAATCCGACTCGCTGCAGATCGGCGGGCCGACGCCGAGCGTCTTCCTGCAGTCGGTGGACGGCGGGCTCGACCACGTCGTCGTGGCCGGCGGCGGCGCCACTTCCAAGACGATCACGGGGTTCGGGCTCGTCGCCGGCGCCGGCTCGGGCATCCGCAAGGCGCAGGACGTGCTCGGCAAGAAGGTCGGCGTGCCCGGACTCGGCGCCTTCCTGCACGTCACCTTCCGCGCCTGGCTGAAGAGCTCGGGCGTCGACTACAAGAAGGTCAATTTCGTCGAGGCCTCGTTCCCGCAGCACGGCGACCTGCTGCGCGGCGGCTCGCTCGACGCTGTGGTCACGGCCGACCCCTTCATGAGCCGCATCGTCGACAGCGGCGCCGGCTACGTGGCGAGCTACTACTCGACCTTCCTGCCCGAGGGCCAGCCGACCATCATCCACGTCGCCAAGCGCGAGTGGGTGCAGAAGAACGCCGCCGCGGCGAAGGGCTTCCGCGAGGCGGTGCAGGAGGCGGCCACCTTCATGGCGCAGGCGCGCAACGACGCCAAGGTGCGCGCGCACATCGGCAAGTACATCAAGCTGCCGCCGGAGGTGCTGGCCAAGGTGCAGGTCTCGCCACCGTCACCCGTGGTCAGCGAGAAGCAGCTCGCCTACTGGGTGGGGCTGATGAAGGACCAGGAGATGCTCAAGACCGACCCGGCGGTGGCGAGCCTGCTGGCGAAGTAGTGCACGACGTGCCTGCGCCGCTGCTGCGGTTCGACGAGGTGTCCATCCGCCTCGGCGGCCGCGAGATCCTGTCGCCGACGAGCTTCGGCGTGACGCGCGGCGAGTTCGTCTGCGTCATCGGGCCCTCGGGCTGCGGCAAGACGACCCTGCTGCGCGCCGCCGCGGGCTTCGTGCCGCCGGGCGGCGGGCGCGTCACGCGTGAGGGCGCCGTGGTGCAGGGCCCTTCGCGCGAGGTGGCCTTCGTCTTCCAGGACTACGGCCGCGCGCTGCTGCCATGGCGCACGGTGGCCGGCAACGTGGCGCTCGCGCTCGAGGCGGCGCAGGTGCCGGCGGCCGGGCGCCCGGCGCGCATCGCGCAGGTGCTGCAGACCGTCGGTCTCACCGAGCACGCGCGCAAGTTCCCGGCGCAGCTCTCCGGCGGCATGCAGCAGCGCGTGCAGATCGCGCGCTGCCTGGCGCAGCAACCTTCGCTGATGCTGATGGACGAGCCCTTCGGCGCGCTCGACGCGATGACGCGCGAAGGCCTGCAGGACGAGCTTGCGCGGCTGGTGCGCGAACAGGGCCTGACGGTGATGTTCGTGACGCACGACCTCGAGGAGGCCATCTACCTCGGCGACCGCGTGCTGGCACTGCGCGCCGCGCCCGGCCCCGGCCGTCCGAGCCTGGCGGCGCTGGTGGAGGTGGGCATCGCGCATCCGCGCCGCCAGCTCGAGACCAAGGAACACCCGCGCTTCCTGCAACTGCGGCGCGACCTCTACGGCTACCTCGGCCATGGCTGACTTCGCGCCGCTGGCGCGGCAGGCACGTCCGGCGCGCGCCTTCGCCTTCCCGCTCGTGCTGCTCGCGCTGCTCGAGGCCTGGGCGCGCACGGCCGGGCGCGCGAGCGATGCGCTGGCGCCGCCGACGCATGCGTTGCGCGCCTTCGGCGTGCTCGTCGTCGAGGGCGGCCTCTTCGGGCCGACGGCCTTCACGCTCGGCAGCGCGGCGCTGGGCCTGGCGCTGGCGGCGCTGGCCGCGGTGCCGCTCGGCACGCTGCTCGGGATCTCGCGGCGTGCGGGTGCCGCCGCCTTCCTCTCCATCGAGGCGCTGCGGCCCGTGCCATCGGTGGCCCTGATCCCGCTCGTGATGCTCGTCTTCGGCTTCGGCGTGCGCATGGAGGTGGGCGTGATCGCCTTCGCCGCCTTCTGGCCGATGCTGGTGCTGGCGCAGGCCGCCGCGCGCCAGGTGGAGCCGCAGTTGCTCGAGATGAGCGCGGCGCTGCAACTCACGCCGCAGGCGCGCTTCGCCAAGGTGGTCTTGCCGGCGATGGTGCCACGCCTCTTCGTTGCCTTCCGCCTTGGCGTGGCCATCGCGCTCGTCGTGGCGGTGACGGTGGAGATCGCCGCCAACCCGCACGGCATGGGCTACGCGATGATGATCGCCCAGCAAAGCCTCGACCCGGCGACGATGCTGGCTTGGCTCGCCTGGATCGGCTGCGTCGGCTGGTTCGTCAATGCCGCCGCGCTGGCGCTGCAGCGGCAGGTGGCACGGCGCATGGGCGAAGCCGACCTGGGTGCGGATGGCCCGATCGGCACCCGGGGCGCGCTCGTTGAGCGTCGACCGATGAGCGTCGACCCATGAGCGTCAGCCCATGAACCAGCGCATCCGCCCGCAGGAACTCGCCGCGTCGCTGGCGCTGCTCGCCGCGCTGTTCGGCCTGTGGTGGGCGGCCAGCCATGGCGGCTGGGTCAGCCGCGTCTTCCTGCCCACGCCCGAAGCGACGCTCGCCAGCCTCGCCGAGGGCCTGGCGGGCGAGTGGCGCGCCTACACCGCCGCCACGGTGCAGCGCATGGTGCTCGGCTTCGGCCTCGCGGCGTTGCTCGGCGTCGCGCTCGGCGTGGCCATCGGCTCGTCGGCGACGCTGCGCACATGGATCGCGCCGACGCTCGAATTCATGCGCCCGTTGCCCGCCTCGGCGGTGCTGCCGCTGGCGATCTCGCTGTTCGGGCTCTCGGGCGGCATGGTGCTCGCCGTGGTCGCCTTCGGCGCCATGTGGCCGGTGCTGCTGGCCACGCTGCACGGCATGGCCAGCGTGCATGAGCGGCTGCGCGAAGTGGCGCGCGCGCTCGAGCTCTCGCGCGCCGCCTTCGTCTTCAAGGTCGGGCTGCCGCACGCGCTGCCCGACATCCTGGCCGGCCTGCGGCTGTCGCTGACGGTGTCGCTCATCGTCAGCGTCGTCGGCGAGATGATCGCCTCGCAGAGTGGCCTCGGGCAGGCGGTGCTGCTGGCGGCGCGCTCGTTCCGCGCGAGCGAGCTGTTCGCCGGCATCGTGCTGCTCGGTGCGCTCGGCTTCGCGAGCAATGCGCTGCTCGCCGTGGCCGAGCGCCGCCTGCTGCGCTGGCAACACCGCTGAGGCAAAGCCTTGCCGACCGTACCGCCACACCCTCCAACGACCCTCGCCCGACCCCAAGGAGAGCGCCATGCCCCGCCGCTTCGTCGACCTGTCGATCTACCTCGAGAACGACGTGCTGTCGGATCCGCCGGCCTTCGCGCCAAAGATCCAGTACTTCACGCACGACAACACGTTCGAGCAGATCGCGCCGTTCTTCCCTGGCCTGAAGAAGGAGGACCTGCCCGACGGCGAGGGCTGGGCGGTGGAGCTCGTGCAGCTGTCGACGCACAACGGCACGCACCTCGATGCGCCGTACCACTTCCACAGCACCATGGACAACGCGCTCGGCGAGAAGAAGCCGGCCATCGCCATCCACGACGTGCCGCTCGAATGGTGCTTCCAGCCGGCGGTGAAGCTCGACTTCCGCCACTTCGCCGACGGCTACGTCGTCACCGCCGCCGACGTCGAGGCGGAGCTCGCGCGCATCGGCCACGCGCTCAAGCCGCTCGAGATCGTCGTCGTCAACACGCGTGCCGGCTCCCGCTACGGCCATCCCGACTACGTGAGCGCCGGCTGCGGCATGGGCTACGAGGCGACGATGTGCCTGCTCGAGCGCGGGGTGCGCCTCACCGGCACCGACGCGTGGAGCTGGGACGCACCCTTCGTGCACACGGCGAAGAAGTACGGCGAGACGCACGATGCGCGCCTCATCTGGGAAGGGCACAAGGCGGGGCGCGACATCGGCTACTGCCACATCGAGAAGCTGCACAACCTGGAGTCGTTGCCGGCCGACGGCTTCTTCATCAGCTGCTTCCCGCACAAGATCCGCGGCGCTTCGGCGGGCTGGACGCGGGCGGTGGCGATCTTCGACGACCGCCTGATGCCGGCCTGATGCCGGCCTGACGGCGCGCAAGATCAAGACCGACTCAAGACCGACCGGGACGATCGGCAGAACGAAACCGACAAGGGTGTGCCAGCCATGACCCTCGACTTCACGCACGACCCTGCGCGCCGTTCCTGGGTGGCTTCGGCCCAGGCGGCGGGCGCCGACTTTCCGATCCAGAACCTGCCCTTCGGCATCTTCCGGCGCCGCGGCAGCGCCGAGCCATGGCGCGGCGGCGTCGCGATCGGCGACCAGATCGTCTGCCTCGGCGCCGCGCAGGCGGCCGGCGCCTTCGAGGGCCTCGCGGCGCAGGCCGCGCAGGCGGCGGCGCAGCCGGTGCTGAACGGGCTGCTCGCGCAGGGTCCCGCCGCATGGCGCGCGCTGCGCCACGCACTCTCGGAAGGGCTCGTTGAAGGGCCCGTTGAAGGGCTCGCCGAAGGCGCTCTCGCGCCGCGCGCGCAGGCCCTGCGCAACGCCCTCGTGCCGCAGGCCGCGGCCGACATGGCGCTGCCGCTGGCCGTGGGCGACTACACCGACTTCTACACCTCGCTCGACCACGCCCTGAACATCGGCCGCCTGCGCGACCCGGCGAACCCGCTGACGCCCAACTTCCAGTGGCTGCCGGTGGCCTACCACGGGCGCGTCTCGACGCTGGGTGTCAGCGGGCAGCGCTTCCGCCGCCCGTGGGGGCAGGTGATGGCGCCCGGCGCCACGGCGCCGGTGCTGCGTCCCTGCGGCATGCTCGACTACGAGCTCGAGCTCGGCATCGTCATCGGCCAGGGCAACGCCGCGGGCGAGCCGGTCGCGCTCGACGCGGCGTTGGACCATGTCTTCGGCATCACCCTGCTCAACGACTGGTCGGCGCGCGACATCCAGTTCTGGGAGATGCTGCCGCTCGGGCCCTTCCACGCGAAGAACTTCGCGACCACGCTGTCGCCCTGGATCGTGACGCTGGAGGCGCTGGCGCCCTACCGCACGCCGTGGACGCGGCCGGCCGACCATCCGCAGCCGCTGCCCTACCTGGAGTCGGCGGGCAACCGTGCCGCCGGCGCGCTCGACATCCGGCTCGAGGTGTGGCTCGAACCCGAAGGCGCGTCGCGTGCGTCGCGCCTGAGCGGCACGAGCTTCCGCCACCAGTACTGGACGATCGCCCAGATGGTGACGCACCACACCGTGGGCGGCTGCGCGTTGCAGCCGGGCGACGTGCTCGGCAGCGGCACCATCAGCGGGCCCGCGCCCGGTGAGGCCGGTGCCCTGATCGAGTTGTCGAAGTTCGGTCGCGAGCCGGCGAAGCTCGAGGCCGGTGGCGAGCGCGGCTTCCTGCTCGACGGCGACACCGTCGTGCTGCGCGGCTGGTGCGAGGCCCCGGGCCGCGCACGCATCGGCTTCGGCGAGGCGCGCGGCACGGTGTTGCCGGCGCGGGCCGCCTGGGAGCTTGGGCCGAAGTAGGTCCGGCCCCGGGGCCTCAGGGCCTGTGGATGACTCGTTCGCCGGCTCTCACTCGCTGCTGCCCAGCTGCACCGCCAGCTTGCGCGTCTGCCCGGCGCGCCACACCGAGAGCGTCACGGTCGCGCCGGGCTGGTGCTTCTCCAGCTGCGTGAGCATGTCGTCGAGATCGTTGACGCTGTCGCCGTCGACGGCGGTGATGACGTCGCCGGCGATGATCTCGCTGCGCTGGCTGCCGCGGCGGAAGGGCTGCAGGCCGGCGCGCATGGCCGGGCTGTTGCTGCCGACCTGCAGGATGGCCACGCCGCGCGGCAGGCCGAGTGCGCGGTGCACCTCGGGTGGCGCGGCGGCGATGCCGAGCGTCGGGCGCACGAAGCGGCCGTCGCGGATGAGCCGCGGCACGATGCGGTTGACCTCGTCCACCGGGATGGCGAAGCCGATGCCCGCGCTGGCGCCGCTCGGGCTCGCGATCTGCGTGTTGACGCCGACCAGCCGCCCGGCGGAGTCGAGCAGCGGCCCGCCGCTGTTGCCGGGGTTGATGGCCGCGTCGGTCTGGATGACGCCGCGGATGGTGCGCTGGTTGAAGCTCTCGATCTCGCGGTTGAGCGCGCTCACGATGCCGGTGGTGAGCGTCTGGTCGAGCCCGAAGGGGTTGCCGATGGCGAGCACGCGCTGGCCCACCTGCAGCTCGCGGCTGATGCCGATGGCGATGGGCGGCAGCTTCTCCTTCGGCGCCTCGATGCGCAGCACGGCGATGTCGCGGTCGGCGAAGACGCCCACGAGTTGCGCCGGCCAGTTGCTCTGGTCGGCGAGCGTGACGCGGGCGCCGGTGGCGCCCTGGATGACGTGGTAGTTGGTGACGACGTGGCCGAGCGCGTCCCAGATGAAGCCGGTGCCGGCGCCGCGCGGCACCTGCTGCACGTTGGTGCTGAAGAGCTCGCGCTGCGCGCTGAGCGAGGTGATGTGCACCACCGACGGCGAGGCCCGGCGGAACAGCTCGATGAGGGCGCGCTCGTCGGGCTCGAGCGGCCCGCGCGGCGCGATGGCGCGCGGCACGGCTTCAGGGCGGACATCGGTGCGGCCGCTGACGGCCTTCGGCAGCTGCGCAAAGGCCGCGCCGGTGGCGAGCACGGCGACGAGCAGCCAAGCGAGGGGGTGGCGGGGGCGTTGGGTATTCATGGCGGGCGCGATGGTGCCAGATTGCGCGGCGCGCAAGGGCGCGGAAGGGCGCGCGGCAGGTGCCGCGTGGCTCGCGCTCGAGGTGCGGGCCGCGCAACGCCGGGCCCGCGTGGGTCGCGCTTGTTGGCCCCCGCTCAGGCGCCCGCTCAGGCGCGCGCCGCCGGCACCAGCTCGAGGGCCAGCTTGCGGGCGCCGCGAAGCAGCTGCACCTGCACGCGCCGGCCGATGCGCTCGCCGCCGAGCACGCGGTGCAGGCCGTCGACGTCGGCCGTGGCCACCGTGTCGACGGCGACGATGCGGTCGCCGTCGGCGAGCCCGGCGCGCGCCGCCGGGCCGTCGGCGACGACCTCGCTCACGGCGACGGCCGAGCCCTGCGCGAGCCCGTGCTGCAGCACGGTGCGCCGCGGCAGCGGCACCGTGTGCGCCGCGATGCCGAGCCAGGCGCGGCGCACGTGGCCGTGGCGCAGCAGCTCGGCCAGCACCCAGCGTGCCGTGTCGGCGGGCACGGCGAAGCACAGCGACATCGCGCCGGCGATGAGCGCCGTGTTGACACCGATCCCGCGCGCGCGCGTGTCGAGCAGCGGGCCGCCGGAGTTGCCGGGGTTGAGGCTGGCGTCGGTCTGGATGACGCCGTCGATGAGGCGCCCGTTGCGGGCGCGCAGCGTGCGCCCCAGTGCCGAGATGACGCCGGTGGTGACCGTCTGGCCGAGCCCGTGCGGGTTGCCGATGGCGACCACGACCTGGCCGACACGCAGCTGCGCCGAGCTGCCGAGCTCGAGGTGCGGCAGCGCCGCCGCGCCGGCCACCGGGTGCGCCAGGCGCAGCAGCGCGAGGTCGGTGTCGGCGTCGGCGCCGACCGGCACCGTGTCGTGCTCGCTGCCGTCGTCCAGCGTGGCGCGCACGTGCTGTGCGGCGCCGGCGACATGGTGGTTGGTGAGCAGGTAGCCGTCCGGCGTGACGAGAAAGCCGGAGCCGACGCCGCGCGGGCTGCCGCGCCCGGAAGCGCCGGCCGCGTGCCGCGCGCCGCGCGCTGCCGGCCCGTGCAGCGCCAGCGAGACGACGCCGCCGCGGGCGCGCTCGAGCGTGCCGACCACCGCCCGCGAGTAGGCGTCGAGCAGGCTGTCGTCGGTGAGGTCGCCCGCGGAGTCGCCCGCGAAGTGGCCTGGCGCGCCGCCCGCGATCTCGCCACCGATCTCGCCACCGATATCGCCACCGATGTCGCCACCGATGTCGCCGGTGATGTCGCCGGTGATGCGGTCGTCGCCGAGGCCGTCCATGGCATCCGCTCCTTTCACGTGCGAGCGCGCTACAGGCCGATGAGGCCGAGGCGCAGCCCGATCGCCACCGCCTCGGCGCGTGTGGCCGCGGCCACCTTGGCGAGGATCTGCGCGACGTGGAACTTGGCCGTGTGCGCCGAGATGCCGAGCACGCCCGCGATGTCGCGGTTCGAAAGGCCCTTGGCGAGCAGCTCGAAGACCTCGAGCTCGCGCGAGGTCAGCGCCTCGGCCGTCTCGGCCATCTCCGCCGTCCCCGCGAAGAGCGCCCTGGGCGCGCCGCGGGCCGGAGCTTCGGCGCGTGCCGGCCACGGCGCCGCTGGGCCGCGCACCGAGAGGCCGGCGAGCACCGCCGCCAGCGCGGCGCGCAACTGCTCGCCGGGGGCGTCGGTAGGCAGCTGGCCGATGGCCCGTGGGGGGCCTCCGGGCTCGCGTCCGGGCCCGCGCTCGGGCTCGCGTTCGTCGTTCGCGAAGCCGACCCACAGCACTGGGGCGAGCGGCGGCAGCGCCGCGTGCAATTCGCTCGCCTCCTCTTCGTCGCGCGCGTGCAGCACGTAGGCGTCGGCCGGCTCGATGGTGGGGCGCACCGCGAGCTGCCAGCGCGCCTCGTCCGCCAGTACCGAGGCCAGGCCTTGCGCCAGCCAGGGGGCGGCGCCGACGATGACGATGCGCGGGCGGCTGGACATCGACGCGGCGGGCCTCACGAGGTTGCTCGGTGGCCTGTTCAGTGGCAGCCCGTGCGGGGCTGCTCGGCCACGTCGATGGCGAGCGTCACGCGCCGGCCGGCGCGCGAGACGGTGAGCGCCAGCGCCGCGCCGGGCGTGGTGTCGGCGATGGTGGCGCGCAACGCCTCCAGCTCGCGTGCCGGGCGGCCGGCGGCCTCGACGATGACGTCGCCGACGAGCAGGCCGCCCGCGGCGGCGGGGCCGCCTTCGGCCACCGAGCTGACGAGCAGGCCTTCGGTGGCGGCGCCGTCGAGCGTGGCGCGCACCGGCTGCACGGCAATGCCGAGGTGCGAGCGCGGCACGCGGCCGTGCGCGAGCAGGGCGGCGAGCACGCGTTCGATGGTCGCCGCCGGCACCACCACGGCGTGGTGGCGGCTGAAGGCGGGGCTGGCGATGCCAAGCACGGGGCTCTGCACCCCGGCCACCGCCGCGCCGGCGAGGCCGGGGTAGAGGCCGCCGTCGAGCCGGATCAGCGCGTCGAAGCGGCCGCCGCGCCAGCTGCGCCAGGCGCCACCGGTGGCGCCGACATGGCCGAAGCTCGCGTGCACGCCGCCTTCGGGGTCGCGACCCGCGGCGAAGACGAAGTCGCCGACGCGCGTGCCGGGTGCGGCGGGCGCGGCGTCGCTGCCGCCCGAAGCCGCCGTCGTGACGCTGTCCGGGGCCGCGGTGGCGGAGCTGCCCGAGCTCGCGGCCCGCGCGCCACCCGAGGGCGCGGTGGCGACATCGCCGGCGGCCGGCCCGGCGGCAGGCCCCTCGCCGCCGGCAATCTCGAGCACCGCGAGATCGGTGCCCGGATCGGCGCCGCGCAGCGTGCCGACGACGGCTTCGCCGCCGGGCAGCACGACCTGCGCGCGCGGCGCGTGCCACAGGGCGCTGGCGCTGGTGACGACGAGGCCGGGGCGCCAGACGACACCGGAGGCGGCACGGCGGCGCGTGACCACGGCCACCACCGAGGCCGCGACGCGGGCCACGGCGTCGGGCAGGCGGGGGTCGGACGGGGAGTCGGGCGGGGGCGGGGGCGAGGAGGTCATGGGCGGTGCGAGCGGGCGCGCTGGGCTGCGATGGCGGGGAATCGTGCGCGCCCTCGCCGCGCCGCGCATCGGCCGACCGGGCAGGCGAGCCGGGCGGCAGCCTGCCCGAGCGGGCAGGCGCCGCTTCACCCGGAGATCCGCTCAGGGATCGAAAGTGGAGGCGCTTCGCCGGCCTGCAAGAGCACGTCGTGGCTGCCGCCCGGCCGTCCTCCGGCCCCGCTCAGGGGTGCTCGGTTGGCGCTCGGCCCAGGTGGCGCGCAGTTGGCGCCCAGGTGGCGCTCAGGTCTCGATGTCCAGTGTCGCCGGCTCGCGGCGCCCGCCCGGCTCTTCGCTGGGCAGGTGGTACCAGGCGCGGTGCGGCGACACCTTCTCGCAGACGGGGCATTGCGTCGTCTTCCACTGGCGCGTGCAGCCCGGGCAGACGCCGCCGGTCCAGAAGGTGTGCCAGACCGTGCCGCACTCGGGCACGCAGGACCAGCGGTCCTCGAGCCGCGGCTTGTAGCCGCAGGCAGGGCAGTGGATCTCGGGTTGGCGGACCATGGAACCTCGCGCTCGTGGCCGGTGGAGGACTCAACGCATCCGGCGTGTCCGCGTCGACAGCGCGCTGTGCAGGCCGGCACGGGCATGGCCGGCAGCGGGCGGCCGGCCGCCGCGTTCGACCCGAGGTGCGCCCCCTGCGCCAGGTCGGCGCGCCCGCGGGTCTGGTGCTGGCCTGGTGCCGGTGCAGTGCCGGTCTAGCGCCGGGTCAGTGCCGGTCTAGCGCTCGACGGGCGGCGGCGCCGGGTTGGCGGCGTCCGTCGCGCCGGCATCACCGGGGTTCGGGGCATCGGCCGGCGAGTCGCCCCGCGTCTGCTTGCGCTGCGCCTTCTCTTCCTTCTTCTTCTTCTTCTCCAACTCGCGCTGGCGCTTTTCGAAGGCGTAATTGGGTTTGGCCACGGACAGATCCTCGATCGACGCAGAAGGTGTGCAGCATACGCGAGCGCGACGCCGCCGGCCCCTCAGCGGTGCGCCATCAGCGGTGTGCCATGAGCGAGACGATTCGGCAGCCGACGACCTCGGCGATCTTGGCCGCCACCACCGAGGCGTCGCCGTCGTCGTAGGTGCGGGCCACGGTAATGCGGTCGAAGAGGCTGCGAAAGAGCGTGATCGACCAGCTGCGCTCGCCGCGCCCGCCGGGAAAGGCGGCGATGTCGACCGACTGGATGCTGTCGAAGGTGGCGAGCTGCTGCTCGCCCTGCTTCACCACGCGCTCGAGGCGGTCGAAGAGGAAGCTGCCGTGCGACGACTCGACGACGAGCACGTCGTCGTCGAACTGGCCGATCTCGACGAAGGGCTCGACGAGCGGCTCACCGCGCGCGGCCTCCACCAGCGGCGAGAGCTTGAGGGCGAGGCGATGCGGGAGTTTCATGATGGCGTGCGAGGTGGGCGGGGCAGTGTTTCCGACGGCGGCCGGCGCGTCCAGCGCGGGCCGGCGAGATGCTAGGGGGCGGCGCCGCTCGCGTCAAAGTGCTGAGCGCCGCTTGCACGCCGAGGTCTCCTGGCATCGGCGCCGCTGGTCGAACGGGCCACGTTGGCGCATGATGCCCGCGTGGCGGCCCGGTGCAGGTACGCGCGAGCGTGCGGGTACAACTCGGGACGCCACGCGACGATGAACGGCTTTCGCATGGACACAGCCGGTTCGGCGCCACCCGCCGATGACACGTCTGAGGCCGCGCGGGCATTGCGCGGGCGCCGGGTGCTGCTCGTGGCAGCCGAAGGCTTCGACCGGCTCGTCGCGACCGAACTGCTCGACGTGGGCGCGGGCGCGCAGGTGCTCGTGGCCGACGACGTGGCGCGTGCGCTCCCGTTGCTGCAGGCGCAGCGCGTGGACGCCATCGTGCTCGACCTCGATGGGGCCGATGACGGTGGCGCGGCCATAGTGCGCGGCCTGCAGGTGGCGGCCGCCGCGGCGGGCTGCCCGATCGTCGCGATGGCCACGTCGGGCGTGGCACCGCCGCCCGGCGCGCCAGCGGGCATCCTGGCGTGCGTTGCCAAGCCGCTGCATCCGGCGGCCCTCTTCGGCGCCCTGGCGCGCTGCATGCCGCAGGTCGACGGCTCGGCCACCGCTGCACCGGCCGCCATCGCTGCTGCTCCCGGCTGCATCTCCTTCGCGATCGGCATCGAGCGCTGTCTTGGCCGGCGGGATCTCTACGAGCGCATCGCGCTGCGCTTTCTCGCGCAGGGCGGGGCCTCGGTGCAAGGCATCGGCGAAGCGCTGGACCGGGGCGACCGCAACACGGCCAAGCGCCTGGCGCACTCGCTGATCTCCACGGCCGGCACCTTGGGTGCGATGCCGCTTTCCGATGGCGCGCGCGCGCTGTACGCGGCACTCGCCGAGGGCGCCGATGCCGCCGAGGGTGATGTGGGGCCGGGGGGCGAGGGCGACCGACTCACGGTGCTCGCCGCCGAGGCAGCGCGCGTGCTCGAGGCGCTGCGCGCGCACCTGCACGATGAGGGCGTGCGCGAGGCCGCGGACGATGACACGCGCGAGAACGCGCGCGCCGACACGCGCGGGCCGGGCGCCGGCGGCCGCGCCTGAGCGCACCTGGGCGCGTCCGCGCGCGCGATACCCCCCGCTACACTGCCCGCATGGCGGCGCCCGCGAAGGCAGCGAACCCGGAGTCCTTTTCGACGGCGCATGTGGCGCGGCGTTTGGGTGTCTCCGTTCCCACGGTGCAGCGCTGGGTCGACCAGGGCCACCTGAAGGCGTGGAAGACGGTGGGCGGGCATCGCCGCATCGAGGCGCGCAGCGTCATCGCGCTCGAAGCCGACCAAGGCCTCGCCGCGCTGGGCGTGCGCGACGGTGCTACGTCCGCGCCGTCGCTGTCGGTGCTCGTGGTGGACGACAATCCGGACGATCGCGACCTGCTGTCGGCCGTCGTGCTCCAGGCCCTGCCCGGTGCCCGCGTCGCTGTGGCTGAAAACGGCTTCGAGGCGCTGCTGATGATCGGGCAGCACACGCCGGACGTGCTCATCACGGACATCGTGATGCCGCACATGGATGGCCTCGAAATGCTGCGCCATCTGAGTTCGCCGGGCAGCGCGCGCTCGCCGCTCATCGTGGCCACGTCCAGTCACCGGCCGGAACAATTGGTGCGCATGGGCCCGTTGCCGGCGGACGTGCACTTCGTGCCCAAGCCGATCGACCCGAAGCCGCTGCTCGCGTTGCTGCGCGGCGCGCGGCTGGCGCCGACCCGCAACTGAGCTGAGCGGAACGTCCGCCGCCCCGCGGGGCCCGGGCTTTCGGGCGCGGCGAGCGCCCGCCACGATCGGTCCTGCTCCCTCCCCGATCCGTTATCTCCGCCACGCCGGAGGCGCGATGATATTCATTTTGTTTGTTTTGATGATATTATTCGTTCTCGCGCGAGTCCACCTGCGCGCCGTCCACTGGGCGCAGCACGTGCCCGCAAGTTCCCTGCCGCACGCCGCCACCGGTCTCCCGCACACCTCGACCTTCTCCGGAGCCAGCCCATGGGCTTCCCGACGCCGCCCGACCTGCGTGTCCAGGGGGACACCGGCAGCATGGCGACGCGCCGGCCGCGCCGGCCGCGCGAGTACACGACCGCCCTCGGCTTCGGCGGCGTCGTCGCCGGCATCGTCGCGCTGGCGTTGCTGCGCACCGGCCAGTCTCTCTTCGAGATGGCGCTGGTGGCGGTCGCCGCGCTGCTCGTCGGCGCCGGCATCGCCTTTGCGCATTGCTGGGTCCGGCACGCCGCGCGCGTCGAGGCCCACCTGCGCGAGAGCGAGGCGCGCTTCCGCTCGTTGTGGGTGACGAGCAGCGACGGCATCCTGATCATCGACACGGCACAGACCATCCTGTACGCCAATCCGGCCGTGCGGCCGATGCTGGGCTGGGCGCCGGCCGAACTCGTCGGCCGGCCGCTCGAGCGCCTGCAGCCCGAGCGCCTGCGCGAGGCGCACCGGCGCGGCATGCAGCGCTACCTCGAGAGCGGCGAGCGGCGCCTCGACTGGCGCGCCGTCGAGACGCTGGCGCTGCACCGGGACGGGCACGAATTCCCGATCGAGATCGCCTTCTCCGAGGTCATGCTCGGCGAGGAGCGGCAATTCGTCGGTTTCCTGCGCGACATCTCGGTGCGCAAGCGCGCCGAGGAAACACTGCGCCAGAACACGACCCAGCTCGAGCTGCGCGTGGCCGAGCGCACGCGCGCGCTGACCGAGGCCAACGAACAACTGCGCCGGCTCGACCAGGTCAAGTCGGAGTTCGTGGCCACGATGAGCCACGAACTGCGCACGCCGCTGAACGCCATCATCGGCTTCTCCGGCCTGCTGCGCGACGGCGGCGCCGGCCCGGTGAGCGAGGAGCAGCGGCGCCAGCTCGGCTTCGTGCATGGCGCCGGGCAGCATCTGCTGGCGCTCATCAACGACCTGCTCGACGTCTCGCATATCGAGTCCGGCCGCCTCGTGCTGCAGGCGGCCGACTTCGACGCCGCCGAGGTGCTGACCGACGTGATGACCGCACTCGCACCGGCCGCGCAGGCCAAGCGGCTCGCGCTCACCGGCGTGACGCTGGCGCCGCGCCTGCCCGTGCAGGGCGACCGCCGCAAGTGCTACCAGATCCTGCTCAATCTCGCCAACAATGCGATCAAGTTCACCGAGCACGGCGCCGTGCGCCTCTCGCTCGGGCTGGAAGGGCCATGGCTGGTGATGAACGTGACCGACACCGGCATCGGCATCGCGGCCGAGCATCAGCCGCTGCTGTTCGAACCGTTCTGCCAGATCGAGCGCGGCCACCGGCGCAGCTACGAAGGCACCGGGCTCGGGCTGTACCTGTGCCGCAAGCTGGCGCAGGCGATGGGTGGGGAGATCGACGTAGAGAGCACGCCGCAGGTCGGCTCGATCTTCGAGGTACGACTGCCGCGCCTGCAGGCCTCGGTGCCGGTGGGCCCGGCCGCAGCGGCGCAGCCCTCGGCGCCTTCAGCGGCTTCGGTGAAGGCGACGGAGGGTGCATGACGACGGTCCTGCTCGTGGACGACAACGAAGTCAACCGCTACCTGGCGCAGTACCTGATGGAGCAGGCGGGCATCGAAGTCGTCACCGCCACCAACGGGCACGAGGCGCTGCGCATGGCGCGCGCGCGCCGGCCGCAGCTGATCCTGATGGACATCCAGATGCCTGTCCTCGACGGCTACACCGCCACCGAGCAGATCAAGGCCGACCCGCAGCTCAGCGGCATCCCGGTCGTCGCGCTGACCACCTTCGCCGGCGTCGCCGACCGCGAGCGCGCGCTCGGCGCCGGCTGCGTAGCGCACATCGCCAAGCCCCTCGATCCCGACAGCTTCCTCGACCAGGTGCGTGCCTACGCCGTGCCTGCCTGAACGCCGGCTTGCCGCCGGAGCGAACCTGCCCCAAGGGCTGCCATGTCCGATTCCGCCTCCACCTCGCCCGCTGCGAGGATCCTGATCGTAGAAGACCGCGGCCTGCTCGCGGATGCGCGGGTGATCCCCGGCCTGGCTGTCGCCGGCGTGGCCGCCACGCTCGAAGCCGCCCTGGCTCTGGCGCGCGACGAGCGACCCGACCTCGCGCTCGTCGACCTGCACCTGGGCACGCCGGGCGGAGGCATCGCCGTCGCCGACAGCCTGCAGAGGCAGGCGGGCCTGCCGGTCGTCTTCTTCGGCGCCGTCGGGCCGGCACGGCTGCACAAGGCGCTGGCGATCGAGCCGCAGGGCTACGTGGCCGATCCGCACGACGCGACCGCGCTGCACGCCGCGCTGGCCATCGCCATCAGGCGCACGGCGGTGGAGCGCGAACTGCGCGAGTCCAGGCGTGCGCACCACACCATCCTCGGCGGCATTCGTGAAGGGGTGGTCGCGATCGACAACACGCTCACGGTGCGCTACATGAACCCGCGCGCCGAAGCGCTCACGGGCTGGACCAACGCGGCCGCCTGCGGCCGCCGCGTCGACGAGGTGCTGGCGTTGCGCGACGAGACCACCGGCGCGGTCCTCACGGGCCCTGCGTTGACCGATCGGGGTGACGCCTGGGAAGGCGCCGCCTGCCTGGTCACCGACCGTGCGGGCCGCGTCACGCCGGTCGAGGTGTCCACGGCAAGCATCGAGGCACCGGGGCAGGCCATCGGCGTGGCCATCACGCTGCACGGCCTGGCCGAACGACGGCATGCCGAGCGGCGCTTTCGCGCGCTGCTCGAGTCGGCGCCGGATGCGATGGTCATCGTCGACGCGGCCGGGCACATCGTGCTCGTCAACTCGCAGGCGGTGCAGATGTTCGGCCACGCGCGCGCGGCGCTGCTCGGGCAGCCGGTGGAAGTGCTGCTGCCGGCACGCCTGCGCGAGGAGCACGGCACGCACCGCCACGGCTACTTCGCGGCGCCACGCCCGCGCCGCATGGGCTCGGGCCTGGAGCTGCTCGGGCAGCGTGCCGACGGCAGCGAATTCCCGATCGAGATCAGCCTCAGCCCGCTCGAAACCGACGAAGGCACGTGGGTCTCGGCGGCGATCCGCGACACCACGGAGCGCAGCGAGGCGCGCCGGCGCCTGCGCGAGAGCGAGGAGCGTTTCCGCAGCCTGACCGCGCTGTCCTCCGACTGGTACTGGGTGCAGGACACCGAGTTCCGCTTCGTCGAGATGCGCGGCGAGCACACCGACCGCACAGGCACCACGCGCGGCGAGTACATCGGCAAGACGCGCTGGGAACTGCCCGCCCTCAATATGAGCGAGGCGGACTGGGCCGGGCACCGCACGCGGCTCGCGGCGCACCAGCCGTTCCGCGACCTCGTCATCCGCCGCCCCGACATCGAAGGCAAGGCCCACTGGGTCTCGATCAGCGGCGAGCCGATCTTCGACAACGACGGCCGCTTCCGCGGCTACCGCGGCATCGGCCGCGAGATCACCGAGCGCATGCAGGCGGCGCAAGCACTGGAGGACTCGCTGGCAACGATGCGCGCCACGCTCGAGTCGGCCACGGATGGCATCGTCGTCGTCGACCAACGCCGTGGCATCGCGCACGCCAACCGCCGCTTCCTGGAGATCTGGGGCCTGGACGAGGTCCGGCTCGCCGACCGCCAGGCACTGCGCGAGCACCTGCTCGCGCAGGTCAGCGACCCGGTGCACATGATGGAAGATCTGCGCCGGTTGGACGAACATCCGGAGCAGGAGAGCGTCGGCCTGCTGGAACTCAAGGACGGTCGCCTTTACGACGCCAGCTCGCGCCCGCTGATCACCGCCGAGGGCCTCAGCGGGCGCGTGTGGAGCCTGCGCGAGGTGACCGAGCAGCGCCGCGCCGCCGCGGCGCTGGCCGAGAGCGAGGCGCGCCTGAAGCTCTTCATCGAGCGCGCGCCGGCGGCGCTGGCCGTGTTCGACCGCGACATGCGCTACATCGTCGCCAGCCGCCGCTGGCTCGACGACTACGGCCTCGGCGAGACCACGATCGCCGGACGCTCGCACTACGACGTCTTCCCGGAGATCCCCGAGCGCTGGAAGGAGATCCACCGGCGCGCCCTCGGCGGCGAGGTCGTGCGTGCCGAGGAAGACCCGTTCGAGCGCGCCGACGGCCGCGTGCAGTGGCTGCGCTGGGAGGTGCTGCCCTGGCATGCGGGGGACGGCAGCGTCGGCGGCGTCGTCATGGTCACCGAGGACATCACCGAGAGCAAGGGCGCCGCCGAGGAGATCCGGCGGCTCAACGCCGGGCTCGAGCGGCGCGTCGCCGAACGCACCGCCGAGCTGGCCGCGGCACGCGACGAGGCCGAGCGCCTGGCGCGCGTGAAGAGCGAGTTCCTCGCCAACATGAGCCACGAGATCCGCACGCCGCTGCACGCGGTGCTGGGCCTGGCCGGCATCGGCCTGCGCGGCAGTGCCGGGCGCGCCAGCGCGGCCACGTTCCAGCGCATCCTCGACTCCGGCGAGCACCTGCTGGGCGTCATCAACACCATCCTCGACATCTCCAAGGTCGAGGCGGGCAAGCAGCAGGCCGAGGAGCGCCCGTTGCGCCTTGCCGACGTCGTGGCCAAGGCTGAGGAGTTCGTGGCGCTGGCGGCGCAGAGGAAGGGGCTCGAATGCCGGGTGACGCTCGATCCGGCGCTGCCGGCCTGGGTGTGGGGCGACGCGTTGCGGCTGCAGCAGATCCTCGTCAACCTGCTCGGCAACGCGGTCAAGTTCACCGACCGCGGCAGCGTGCGGCTCACCGTGCGCGGCGGGCCGGGGCAGGTGCGATTCGAGGTGGCCGACACCGGCATCGGCATCGAGCCGGAGCAGCTCGGCAAGCTCTTCACGCCGTTCGAGCAGCTCGACAGCTCGACGACGCGCCGCTTTGGCGGCACCGGGCTCGGCCTGATGCTCAGCCAGAGCCTGGCCGCGCTGATGGGGGGCGTCATCACGGTGTCGAGCCGCCCGGGGCAAGGCAGCACCTTCACGCTGAGCCTGGCGTTGCCGGCCGCGCAGGAGCCGGCCGAGCCTGCAGCGCCGCGGCCGGACGACCTGCCCTTGGGCGGCGAGAGGCTGCGCGGGCTGCGTGTGCTGGCCGTGGACGATGTCGACATCAACCGCATGATCCTCGAGGACCTGCTGCGGCAGGAGGGGGCGCAGGCGGTGGTCGTCGACAGCGCCGGCGCCGCGCTGCAGTGCCTGGCCGAGGCCGGCGCCGACGGCTTCGACGTGGTGCTGATGGACATCCAGATGCCGCAGATGGACGGCTACGAGGCGGCGCGCTGCATCCGCGCGCAGTCGCCGCGCCTGCCGATCATCGGCCTCACTGCCCATGCCTTGGTCGAAGAGCGCGACCGCTGCCTCGCCGCCGGCATGGTGGAGCACGTGACCAAGCCGGTGAATGCGGCGTCACTGCTGCGCGCCATCCGCAGCCATGTGCGGAGGATGCCGGGCGCAGTAGCGTCGCAGGTGGCGCCGCATCCTGGCGAGGAGACCGGCGGCGCTCGCGACGCCATCCGCGCCGGCGGGCCCCTCGTCGACTGGGCGGCGCTGCATGCGCGTTATGCATCGCTCCCGGGATTCGCACGCAAGCTCACCGCCAAGGCATTGGCCACGCAGCGCCGGCTGCCCGGGCAGCTGCGGCTCGCGGCGCGTGCCGGCGACGTGGCGGCGATGCGCGCATTGGCCCACGACGCCACGAGCATTGCCGGCAACCTCGAGGCACCGAGTCTTCGCGAGCTGGCCCGCACGGCCGAGGCCGCTGTGGTGAATTGGCGCGGGCCCGAGGTGGCCGTGCGGCTGGCCGGCGAGCTCGCCGACCGCCTCGACGACTTCCTCGCGGAACTCGAAGCCTATGGCGCGCAGCCAGCCCCCGACGCGCCGCAGGCGACGCAGGCGCGCCGGGCACCGCTGAACGCCTGAGCGGGCCGGTGCGGGCGCCCGGCGCCCGCCACCTGCATGTCTAACTGACGATGTACGCCGCCGCGCCGGTGGCGATGACCTCGCCCTCGTCGTTGACCAGGCGCATCTGCGTCGAACCGACGCGGCCGCCCAGGCGAGTGACCTCGGCGCTGGCGACGAAGTGCCGGCCGAGCCCCTGGCGCAGGAAGTCGATGCGCAGGTCGATGGTGCCCAGCCGCACGAAGCGCGCCATGGCCTGCATGGCGTCGTCGGCCGGGTGGCGCTCGGCGATGGCCACCATCAGCGCGAGGCCGCCGATGGCGTCGAGCACCGAGGAGGTGACGCCGCCGTGCAGGCGGCCATAGGCGAAGTGGCCGACGAGCTCGGGCCGCATCTCGAAGGAGCCGCGCACGTCGCCGGGCTGCACCGACAGCACCTTCAGGCCCAGCACCTGGTTGAAGGTGATGGCCTGCTCGAACATCTCCTTCAGGCCGGCTTCGAAACGCGCCTGCTCGTCGGCGCTGCGCCGGCCCGTGGCCGCCCCGTGCGTTGCCTGCATCATGCGGCCAGCGATGCCGCCGGCGCGGCCCCGAGCCCGAGCCCGATCCCGAGCCGTACGCGCGCCTCGGCGGGGCTGGCAACCTCGCGGCCCGCCTCGCGAGCGACGCGCGCCAGCGCCTCGATGAGCTGGCCGTTGCCGCGCGCACGCTCGCCGCCCGGCAGGTAGAAGGTGTCTTCGAGCCCGGTGCGCAGCATGCCGCCGAGCTCGGCCGTCTTGCGGTGCACCGGCCAGATCTCGGCACGGCCGATGAGCGTGGTCTGCCACACGGCGCCCGCCGGTGCGTAGCGCGGCAGCAGCGCCAGCAGCTCGGCGTCGCAGGGCATGCCGCTCGCCACGCCCATGACGAAGTTGACCTCGGGCACGCCGCTGAACATGCCCGCCTTCAGGTACATCGCGACGCTGCGCACGATGCCGACGTCGAAGCACTCGAACTCCGGGTGCGTGCCGGTCTCGCGCATCGCATCGAGCATCTGCTGGATCTTGGCCACCGGGTTGTCGAAGACCATCGGCGGCCAGGCCCAGGTGCCGTCTTCCTTGATCTTCAGGTAGTTGAGGCTGCCGGCGTTGCAGGCCGCCGCCTCGGGCCTGACGCGCTTCAGGCAGGCGATGGGGCCCGACACATCCTGGCCGACGACGCCGGTGGTGAGGTTGACGATGACGCCCGGGCAGGCGGCGCGGATGGCGTTGACCACGGCCTCGGCAACGTCGGGGTCCCAGCTCGGCAGGTGGCCCATGCCGGGCGCCTGCGCGCGCAGGTGCACGTGCATGACGCTGGCGCCGGCGTTGAACGCGTCGCGCGCCTCGGCGGCCATCTGGGCGGGCGTCACCGGCACCGGGTGCTGCTTGGGGTCGGTGAGCACGCCGGTGAGCGCGCAGGTGAGGATGGCCTTGTCGCCGCGCGCGGAGGCGGGCGCCGAGGCCGCTGAGGAGGAGGCAGTCATGGGGCGATCTCCAGTTCGACGAGCAGCGCGCCGGCAGCGACCGACGCCCTGGGTTGCGTGTGCACGGCCTTGACGGTGCCGGCGGCGCCGGCGGTGAGCCACATCTCCATCTTCATGGCTTCCACGCAGACGAGTTGCTGGCCGGCCGCGACCGACTGGCCCACCGCGACGCTGACCTGCGCCACCACGCCGGCCACGGGCGCGCGTGCACGGCGCGGGTCGGCGACGGCGTCGGTGCCGGGGTAGGGCGAGGCTTCCACGAAGCGGTGCACGGCGCCGTCGATGGCGAGCTGCAGCGCGCCGTCGGCGGCCCGCACGGCGCGCAGGCGGCGGCGCACGCCGTCCACCGTGCAGCGCAGCGCGCCGTCCCATCCCTGCTCACCTGTGGCCTCGTCATGCGACTCGATGTGCACACCCTCGAGCGGCGCCCGCAGCGTGCGCTTGTCGCTGCCGCATTTCAAGGTGAGGTCGAAGCGCGCCACGCTCGGCGGGCGGCCTTGCGCGGCGCCGGCAGCCAACGCGGCGGCGATGCGCCAGGCGTGCTCGGGCGGCGCGGGGCGCGCCAGCAGCGCTTCGCCGGCGCCCTGCCACTCGTCGAGCAGCGTCGTCGTCAGGGTCGCCGCCGCGAAGCGAGGATGGTTGACGAGGTCGCGCAGGAAGCGGCCGTTGCTGGCGGGGCCGAAAAGCGGCACTTCCTCGAGCGCGCGCGTCAGGCGGCGGATGGCGTCGGCGCGGTCGCGGCCGTGCGCGATGAACTTGGCCACCATCGCGTCGTAGTACGGCGTGACCTCGCCGCCGGCGGCGATGCCGTGGTCGATGCGCACGCGGCCTGCACCGCGCTCGCCAGGCGCGCCGCGCATGTCGTTCGTGCCGTTCTCCGGCGCCCAGGCTTCGATGCGGCCGGTCTGCGGCTTCCAGCCGTCGTAGGGATCTTCCGCGTACAGGCGCGCTTCGATCGCATGGCCGCTGAAGGTGATCTGCGCCTGCTGCACCGGCAGCGGCTCGCCGGCGGCGATGCGCAACTGCCACTCGACGAGGTCGAAGCCGGTGATGCACTCGGTGACGGGGTGCTCGACCTGCAGCCGCGTGTTCATCTCGAGGAAGTAGTGCTTCAGCTCGGCATCGACGATGAACTCGACCGTGCCGGCGCCGCGGTAGCCGACGGCGAGCGCGGCCGCCACCGCGTCGCGGCCCATCGCCTCGCGCATCGTGGCGCTGACGAGCGGGGACGGTGCTTCCTCGATCACCTTCTGGCGCCGGCGCTGGGCGGTGCAGTCGCGCTCGCCCAGGTGCACGGCGTTGCCGTGGGCGTCGGCGAAGACCTGGATCTCGATGTGGCGGCCGCCTTCGATGAGGCGCTCGAGCATCAGCGTGCCGTCACCGAAGGCGGCCTGCGCCTCGCGGCGCGCGCCGGCCAGGGCATCGGGCAGGGCGGCCAGGTCGCGTGCGTCCCGGACGAGCCGCATGCCGCGGCCACCGCCGCCCGCCACGGCCTTGACGAGCAGAGGCAGGCCGAGTTGGCGCGCCTCTGCGGCCAGGCGTTCATCGCTCTGGTCCTCGCCGAGGCAGCCCGGCGCGCAGGGCACCCCCGCTTCGCGCATGCGGCGCTTGGCGGCGGCCTTGTCGCCCATTGCCTCGATGGCCTCGGGCGGCGGGCCGATGAAGACGAGGCCGGCCTGGGCGCAGGCGCGCGCGAAATCGGCGCGCTCGCTGAGGAAGCCGTAGCCGGGGTGCACGGCCTCGGCGCCGGTCTTGCGCGCCGCCTCGAGCAGGGCGGCGATGCTCAGGTACGACTCGGCGGCGGGCGGCGGACCGATGCGCACGGCCTCGTCGGCCATGGCGACGTGCGGCGCGGCGGCGTCGGCATCGCTGAACACCGCCACCGTGCGGTAGCCGAGCCGGTGCGCGGTGCGCATGACGCGGCAGGCGATCTCGCCGCGGTTGGCGACGAGGATCTTGCGAAAGCTCACGGCGCGGCGCCTTGCGCGGCGGGTGGCTCAGCGGGCTCAGTGGGCTCCACCGGCACCCAGCTCGCGCGCCGCTTCTGCACGAACGCCGCGGTGCCTTCGGCGCCCTCGGGGCCCAGCACGGCCTGCGAGAACATCCGCGCGGCCTCGGGCACCAGCGCCGCCGGTGGCGTGAAGCGCGCCTTGGCCAGCAGGCTCTTGGTGGCCGCGAGCGCGCCCGGCGCGCAGGCCAGGATGCTCTTCAGCACGCGCGCCACGCTCCACGCGAGTGCTTCTTCGTCGACGTGCACCTGGTGCACGAGGCGCAGGCGCAGTGCCTCCTGCGCATCGACCTTGGCGCCGGTGACGGCCAGGCGCTTCGTCTCGGCGTAGCCGATCCGTTCGACGAGGAACGGTCCCACCTGCGCCGGCACGAGACCGAGGCCGGTCTCGGGCAGCCGGAAGACGACGCTGTCGTCGGCGAGAGCGACGTCGCTCACGCAGGCGAGGCCGAAGCCGCCGCCCATCACCGTGCCCTGCAGCACCGTGACCAGGGCGAGCCCGGTGTTGGCGTAGGCGACGCAGAGTTCGCCGAACGCGGCATTGGTCTCGGCCAGCGCGTTCGGGTTCTCGGCCAGGCGGCCGCGGCACGCGGCCATGTCCTTGATGTCGCCGCCGGCGCAGAAGTGCCCGCCGGCGCCGCGCAGCACGAGCACGCGCGTACCCTCCGGTCGCTGGCTGTCCATCTCGGCCTGCGCCAGCACGGCGCGCAGTTCGCGCACCATGGCCAGTGACATCGCGTTGCGCACCTCGGGCCGGTTCAGCGTGACGTGCAGCACCGGCCCCTCGCGCCTGAGCGCCAGGGTCTTGAAGTCGGCGAGTTCGATACCCATCAGTCGGGTCCTTGCCCTTGCGGCAGCGTCGTCAATGCGCACCCCTGGGCATCGTGCCTTCGAGCTTGCAGATGATGCCGAGCATCACCTCGTCGGCGCCGCCCCCGATGGAGGTGAGGCGCCCGTCGCGATACGCCTGCGAGACCGGATTGTCGGCCGTGAAACCCATGCCGCCCCAGTACTGCAGGCAGCTGTCCGCCACCTCGCGGCCCAGCCGCCCGGCCTTCAGCTTGGCCATGCTGGCGAGCTTGGTCACGTCCTTGCCGCCGACGTACATCTCGACGGCGCGGTAGGTGAGCGCGCGCAGCGCCTCGACCTCGGTGCGCAGTTCGGCGAGGCGGAAGTGCACGACCTGGTTGTCGAGGATGCTCTTGCCGAAGGCCTGGCGCTGGCGCGTGTAGTCGATGGTGAGGTCGATGAGGCGATCCATGCTCTTCAGGCCCGCGGCGGCGCCCCACAGGCGCTCTTCCTGGAACTGCAGCATCTGGAAGGCGAAGCCCATGCCTTCCTGGCCAATCAGGTTGCGGCGCGGCACGCGCACGTTGTCGAAGAAGAGCTGCGCCGTGTCCGAGCTGTGCATGCCGATCTTGTGGATCTTCTGCTTCGTGATGCCGGGGCTCGTCATCGGCACGACGATGAGGCTCTTGTTCTTGTGCGGCGAGCCTTCGCCCGTGTTGGCGAGCAGGCAGCACCAGTCGGCCTGCAGGCCGTTGGTGATCCACATCTTGGTGCCGTTGATGACGTAGTCGCCACCGTCCACCTTGGCGGTGGTCTTCACGGCCGCCACGTCGCTGCCGCCGCCGGGCTCGCTGACGCCCAGGCAGGCCACGTAGTCGCCGGCAATCGTGGGCACGAGGTATTCCTTGCGCAGCTCGTCGCTGCCGAAGCGTGCCAGCGCCGGCGTGGCCATGTCGGTCTGCACGCCGATGGCCATCGGGATGCCGCCGCACGCGCACACGCCGAGCGCCTCGGCCATCACGAGGCTGTAGCTGAAGTCGAGGCCGGCGCCGCCGTATTCCTCGGGGTACTTGAGGCCCAGCAGCCCGAGGTCGCCGAGCTTCTTGAAGACCTCGTGGCTCGGGAACTGCTCGGCCTTCTCCCACTCGGGCACGTGCGGATTGATCTCGCGCTCGACGAACTTCACCACCGTGTCTTCGATCTGGCGGTGCTCGGGGGTGAATTTCATGGGGGGCTCCGTGAGAGATTGAGGCGCGAGGGACGCAGGCGAGGGTGCTTCGATCCGCTTCACAGCCTGGCAACGCCGAAGGTGTTGGGCCGCAGCGTGCGAGCCGCCGCCTCGGCGGCGACCTGCAGGCACAGCCCGAGGATGCGGCGCGTGTCGCGCGGGTCGATGATGCCGTCGTCCCACAGCCGCGCGGTGCCGAAGAGGGCGGCGCTCTCGGCGTCGAGCCGGCGGCGCAGCGCGTCGCTCATCGCGGCCAGCGCCGCGTCGTCGGCCTGCCGGCCGAGCTTGGCGAGCTTGTTGCGGTTGACGATGTCCATCACCTTGGCCGCCTGCGCGCCGCCCATCACGGCGGTGCGCGCGCTCGGCCAGGCGAAGATGAAGCGCGGGTCGAAGCCGCGCCCGCACATGCCGTAGTTGCCGGCGCCGAAGCTGCCGCCGAGCACGACGGTGAACTTGGGGCAGCGCGCGTTGGCCACGGCCTGGATCATCTTGCTGCCATGCTTGATGGCGCCGGCCTGCTCGGCGGCGCGGCCGACCATGTAGCCCGTCGTGTTCTGCAGGAAGACGAGCGGCGTGCCGCTCTGGTCGCACAGTTGGATGAACTGCCCCGCCTTCGTGCTGCCGCTCGGCTGGATCGGCCCGTTGTTGCCGATGATGCCGACCGCATGGCCGTGGATACGCGCATGGCCGCAGATCGTGTCGGTGGCATAGGCGGCCTTGAACTCGAGGAAGTCGCTGCCGTCGACGACCCGCGCGACGACCTCGCGCACGTCGTAGGGCTCGCGCTCGTCGGCGGGCACGATGCCCATCAGCTCCTCGGACGCGAAGAGCGGTGGCGGCGCTGGCTTGGCGGTGCTCGCGGCCACCGTGTCCCAGGGCAGCTTGTCGATCAGCTCGCGCGCCACGGCGATCGCGTGCGCGTCGTTCTCGGTCAGGTACTCGCCGAGACCGGTGATCGACGCATGCGTCTCGGCGCCGCCGAGCTCCTCCTCGCTCGCGTCTTCGCCGATGGCCGCCTTCACGAGCGGTGGGCCGGCGAGGTAGATGCTGCTGCGGTTCTTCACCAGCACCACGTAGTCCGACAACCCCGGCAGGTAGGCCCCCCCGGCCGTGGAGGCGCCATGCACGACGGCGATCTGCGGGATGCCGGCGGCTGAGAGCCGCGCCTGGTTGGCGAAGGTGCGCCCGCCGTCGACGAAGATGTCGGCCTGGTACATCAGGTTGGCGCCGCCGCTCTCCACCAGCGCCACCAGCGGCAGCTTGTTCTCGCGCGCCAGCTCCTGCGCGCGCAGGCCCTTCTTCAGCCCCATCGGCGCCACGGTGCCGCCTTTGATGCCGCTGTCGCTGGCCGAGATCAGCACGCGCTTGGCCGCGACGATGCCGATGCCGACGATGCTGCCGCCGCCCATGACGCTCTTCCTGCCGTCGTCGTCGTGCATGCCGAGGCCGGCGAGCGTGCTGAGCTCGAGGAACTCACTGCCGCGGTCGATGAGGCGCGCCACGCGTTCGCGTGGCAGCAGCTGGCCGCGCTCCTCGAACTTCTGGCGCTTGCTCTCGCTCTCGGCCACCACCAGCGCCTCGAGCCGGCGCACCTCGGCCAGGCGCTCGTGCATGCGCTGCGCGTTGGCCTGGAACGCGGCCGAGGCCGGGTTCAGCGTGCTGGCGAGCGCGCTCACGTCTTGAAGATCTCCGGCGTGACGGCGCGGTGGAAGCCGTCGAACGGCCGCGAGTTGGCGGCCTCGGGCAGCGGGAAGATGGCGCTGCCGAGCGACGCCGCGCCGTCGATCTGCACCGTGACGCCGCTGACGAACGAGGCCGCCGGCGAGAGCAGGAAGCAGATGACGCCGCTGACCTCGGCCTCCAGGCCCATGCGCTTGAGCGGCACGGCGTTCTTCAGCTTCTTCAAGAGCGGCTGCATCGCCGGGCCGTAGGTGTCCATGCCGCTGGAGGCGATCCAGCCCGGCGCGACGGCGTTGACGCGCACGCCGGCATGGGCCCATTCGAAGGCCGCCGTCATCGTCAGGTTGCTCATGCCGGCCCGCGCCGCGCCGCTGTGGCCCATGCCCGGCATGCCGTTGCGGAAGTCGGCGGTCATGTTGACGATTGCGCCTCCGTGCTTCTCCATGCACTGCGTGAAGAGCTCGCGCATCATGAGAAAGCCGCCGGTGAGGTTGTTGGCGACGACGGCGTCGAAGCCCTTCTTGCCGATGGCCGACAACGGCGAGGGGAACTGGCCGCCGGCGTTGTTGACGAGCCCGGCGACCGGGCCGTGCGCCGCGAGCATCTGCGCGACGCCGGCCTTCACCGCCTCCTCGTCGCGGATGTCGAAGGCGATGGTGTGGCAGCGGCCGCCGTCCTCGGCGATCTCGGCGGCGACGCGCTCGAGCTTGTCGGCCTTGCGGCCGCTGACGATCACCGTGGCGCCGAGCGACGCCAGTTCGTGCGCGACGCAGCGGCCGATGCCGCTGCCGCCGCCGGTGACCCACAAGGCCTGTCCGGCGAAGAGCCCGGGGCGGAAGACGCTGCGGTAGCCGGGCGAGGGCGGCGGAGGGGGAGCATCCATCGAGATGCGATTGGAGCGGAGGGTGACGTTAACGTCAACGGGATGACATCTAGGGGATTGCGAGGGGGTTCGCGGAATGGGTGGGCGCTACGATCCCTCCACGATCCCGATCCAAGGCTCACCTCATGGAAATGCAAGCCATCACCGAAGCCCTGCGCGCCAAGGTGGGCGATTCGAGCGGCCTCGGCGCCACACTGAAATTCGATTGCGGCGACAACGGCGTCGTCGTCATCGACGGCAAGAGCGTGCCCAACACGGTCGACAACACCGATCGCGACACCGATTGCACGATCGCCATCACGCGCGAGAACCTCGCCTCGCTGATCACCGGCGAGCTCGACCCCGCCACCGGCTTCATGATGGGCAGGTTCAAGGTCTCGGGCGACATGAGCGTCGCGCTCAAGCTGCAGCGCGTGGTCTGACGGGCACAGGGCATCGGCATGCTGCAGCGCGTGGCGCGCAAGACGGCCGCCAGCGCCTCCGCGCAGGAGGTGGTGGCCTCGCATCGCGAGGCCGACACCGGCGAGCTGTTCGGCATCACCGAGCTGTGCCGCGAGTTCGGCATCACGCTGCGCACCATCCGCTTCTACGAGGACAAGCAGCTGCTCGCGCCGCGCCGCGTCAACGGCACGCGCGTCTACACGCGCCGCGACCGCGCGCGCCTGGCGCTCATCCTGCGCAGCAAGGCCATCGGCGCGAGCCTGGCCGACATCAAGCATTACCTCGATCTGTACGGCACCGCGGGCGAAGGGCGCGTGCAGCAGCTGAAGTGGGTGCTCGGCAAGACCGACGCCGCCATCGTCGAGCTCGAGCAGAAGCGCGCCCACATCGACGCCACGCTCGCCGAGCTGCGGCTCATCAACGTCGAGGTGCGCAGGCAGCTCGACGGGCGCTAGTGCGGGCCCGCTGCCTGATCGCTGTCTGATCGCTGTCTGATCGCTGCCTCGTCGCTGCCTCATCGCTGCCTGATCGCCGCAAGCTCCTGGCCAACCCGATGACCCTGCCCACTTTCCCCTCGCCCTGGATGACCGACGAGCACGAGATGCTGCGCGAGTCGGTCAAGCGCTACATCGAGCAGAAGTGGACGCCGCGCGCCGCGGAGTTCCGCGCGCAGGGCAAGATGCCGCCCGAGGTGTGGCGCGAGGCGGCCGCGAACGGGCTGCTCTGCGTCTCCACGCCGGCCGAGTACGGCGGCGGCGGCGGCAACTTCGGCCACGAGGCGGTGATCCTGCTCGAGCAGGCGCGCGCCAACATGAGCGGCTGGGGCGGCGGGCTGCACTCGGCGATCGTGGCCCCGTACATCATCCACAACGGCACCGAGGAGCAGAAGCGGCGCTGGTTGCCGAAGATGTGCACCGGCGAGTTCATCACTGCCATCGCGATGACCGAGCCCGGCACCGGCAGCGACCTGCAGAGCGTGCGCACGACGGCAAGGCTGGAACGTGGAGTGGGGGGCGACCACTACGTCGTCAACGGCGCCAAGACCTTCATCACCAACGGCCAGAACGCGAACCTCATCGCCGTGGTCTGCCGCACCGGCGACGGCGGGGCCAAGGGCATGTCGCTGGTCTTCGTCGAGACCGACGCTGCCGAAGGGGCTCGCGACTCCACGCCCGGCTTCCGCCGCGGCCGCCACCTCGACAAGGTGGGCATGAAGGCGCAGGACACGAGCGAGCTCTTCTTCGACGATGTGCGCGTGCCGGCCGAGAACCTGCTCGGCACGAAGGAGGGCCAAGGGTTCTTCCAGCTGATGCAGGAGCTGCCGCAGGAGCGCCTCATCATCGCCGTGAGCGGCATCGGCGCGATGGAACGCGCGCTCGAGGAGACGCTCAGGTACACGAAAGAGCGCCGCGCCTTCGGCAAGGCGGTGTGGGACTTCCAGAACACCCGCTTCAAGCTCGCCGAGGTGCAGGCCACGGTGCTGGCGACACGCGCCTTCGTCGACGCTTGCATGGTCGCGCACCTGAAGGGCGAGCTCGACGCGGCGCGCGCCGCGCTGGCCAAGGCCTGGGTGAGCGAGCAGCAGTGCAAGGTGATGGACGAGTGCCTGCAGCTCTTCGGCGGCTACGGGTACATGATGGAGTACCCGATCGCCGAGCTGTACGTCGACGCGCGCGTGCAGCGCATCTACGGCGGCACCAACGAGATCATGAAAGAGCTGGCCAGCCGGTTCATGTAAGGAGCCCACGATGTCCGATGCATTCATCTACGACCATGTGCGCACGCCGCGCGGCAAGGGCAAGAAGGACGGCAGCCTGCACCAGGCGGCGCCGGTGTGGCTGCTGCGCACGCTGTTGCAGGCGATGCAGCAGCGGTGCCGGCTCGACACCGCGCTCGTCGACGACGTGGTGCTTGGCTGCGTCACGCCCATCGGCGAGCAGGGCGCCGACATCGCACGCACCGCGGTGCTCGACGCCGAGTGGGCGCAGACGGTGGCCGGCGTCACGCAAAGCCGCTTCTGTGCCAGCGGCCTGGAGAGCGTGAACCTCGCGGCGGCCAAGGTGAAGAGCGGCTGGGAGGATCTGGTGGTCGCCGGCGGCGTCGAGAGCATGAGCCGCTGGACCATGGGCAGCGACGGCGGCGCCTGGGTGATGGACCCGCGCATCAACGAGAAGACCGGCTTCGTGCCGCAGGGCATCGGTGCCGACCTCATCGGCACGCTCGAAGGCTGGGGGCGCGCCGACGTCGATGGCTTCGCGTTGCGCTCGCACCAGAAGGCGGCCGCGGCGCGCGCCGAAGGGCGCTTCGCGAAGAGCGTCGTCCCGGTACGCGACATCGCGGGCCTGCTGATGCTCGACCGCGACGAGACGATCCGCGACAACGCCAGCATGGAGGCCATGGCCAAGCTCGAGCCGAGCTTCGCGATGATCGGCCAGATGGGCTTCGACGCGACGGCGCTGCGCAAGTACACGACGGTGGAGCGGATCACGCACATGCACCACGCCGGCAACAGCAGCGGCATCGTCGACGGTGCAGCACTGATGCTCGTGGGCAGCAAGGAAGGTGGCGCGAAGGCGGGCCTGAAGCCGCGCGCCCGCATCCGAAGCGCGGCGGTGATCGGCAGCGAGCCGACCATCATGCTGACGGGCCCGACGCCGGCCTGCCGCAAGGCGCTGGCGAAGGCGGGCATGCAGGCCAAGGACATCGACCTCTGGGAGGTCAACGAGGCCTTCGCCGTGGTGCCGATGAAGACGGCGCGCGACCTCGGCGTCGACCTCGAGCGCGTCAACGTCAACGGCGGCTCGATCGCCATGGGCCATCCGCTGGGGGCCACCGGCTGCATCATCCTCGGCACCCTGCTCGACGAACTGGAGCGCCGCGACCTGGGCACCGGCCTCGCCACGCTGTGCGTGGGCGGCGGCATGGGCATCGCCACAATCATCGAGAGGGTCTGAGCATCATGTCGAACGCAGTCAAGCTCGAAGTGGGCAGCGACGGCATCCTCGTCGCGACGATGGACCTGCCCGGCCGCCCGATGAACGTGGTCGGTGACACGCTGATGGAAGGCATCGCCGAGGCCGTGACGAAGCTCGCCGATCCGGCCGTGAAGGGCATGATCCTCGCGAGCGGCAAGGCCGACTTCTGCGCCGGCGGCGACCTCGACCGCATGAGCCGGTGGACGACGCCGGAAGAGCCTTTCGAAGCCAGCATGGCGATGAAGAAGGTGCTGCGTCAGCTCGAGCTGCAAGGCAAGCCGGTGGTGGCGGCGATCAACGGCCATGTGCTCGGCGGCGGCCTGGAGATCGCGCTCGCCTGCCATGCGCGTTTCGCCATCGACGACCCGCGCCTCAAGATCGGCCAGCCCGAGGTGAAGCTCGGGCTGCTGCCCGGTGGCGGCGGCACGGTGCGGCTGCCGCGCCTGGTGGGTATCCAGACGGCTTTGCAGATCTGCGGCGAGGGCAACGACATCGCGCCGGCCAAGGCCAAGGAGATGGGCCTGCTCGCCGACCTCGCGAAGGATCGCGACGACCTGATGGCCAAGGCGCGCGCCTGGATCGCCGCCAACCCGAAGGCCAAGCAGCCCTGGGACCAGCCGAAGTTCAGGTTCCCCGGCGGCGACAGCCGCTCGCCGGCGGTGGTGCAGATGTGGGCCATCGCGCCCTCGATCGCGAGCCAGAAGACCTGGGGCAACTACCCGGCGGTGCGGCACATCATGAGCAGCATCTTCGAGGGCGGCCTGCTCGACTTCGAGGCCGCCAGCGTGGTGGAGAGTCGCTACTTTGCCGCCTGCGTGATCTCGCAGGAGTCGAAGAACATCATCAACACGCTGTGGTACCAGCTGAACGCCATCAAGAAGGGGGCTTCCCGCCCCACCGGCGTTGCGCCCTCGAAGGTGAAGAAGCTCGGCATCCTCGGCGCGGGCATGATGGGCGGCGGCATCGCTTACGTCTCGGCGAAGGCCGGCATCGACGTGGTGCTGCTGGACACCACGCAGGAGGCGGCCGACCGGGGCAAGGCCTACTCGCAGGGCCTGCTCGACAAGGCGGTGAAGAAGGGCCGCAGCACGGCCGAGAAGCGCGACGCGCTGCTGGCGAAGATCGTGCCGACAACGAAGTTCGAAGCCCTCGCCGGCTGCGACCTCGTCATCGAGGCCGTCTTCGAGGACCGGGCCATCAAGGCCGAGGTCACGAAGAAGGCCGAGGCGGTGCTCGCAGCCGACAAGGTGTTTGCGTCGAATACGAGCACGCTGCCCATCACGGGCCTGGCACAAGCGAGCGCGCGGCCGAAGAATTTCATCGGCCTGCATTTCTTCAGCCCGGTGGACAAGATGCCGCTGGTGGAGATCATCGTCGGCAAGGAAACGAGCGACGAGACGCTGGCGTGCGGCTTCGACTACGTGCTACAGATCGGCAAGACGCCGATCGTCGTCAACGACAGCCGCGGCTTCTACACCAGCCGCGTCTTCGCCACCTACGTGATGGAAGGCATCGCGATGCTGAAGGAGGGCGTGCACCCGCGCAGCATCGAGGTCGCGGGCCTGCAGGCCGGCATGCCGATGCCGCCGCTTGCGTTGCAGGACGAGGTGAGCCTGAGCCTGTCGATGCACGTGGCCGAGCAGACGAAGAAGGATCTTGCGGCCGAAGGCAAGAGCGTGCCGGAGCACCCGGGGCTCGGCGTGATCAAGCAACTGTGCGAGATCGGCCGCATCGGCAAGAAGGCGGGCAAGGGCTTCTACGACTACGGCGAGGATGGCAAGGCGCTGTGGCCCGAGCTGACGAAGCTCTATCCGACCGCCGCGCAGCAGCCCGGGCAGCGCGAGCTCATCGATCGACTCATGTTCGCGCAGGCCAACGAGGCGGCACGCTGCTATGGGGAGGGTGTGTTGCGCTCGGTGGCCGACGGCAACATCGGCAGCATCTTCGGCTGGGGCTTTGCGCCCTTCCACGGCGGCGCGCTGCAGTTCATCAACGCGATGGGTGCCAAGGCCTTCGTGGCGCGTGCGCGCGAACTGGCGGCGAAGTTCGGGCCGCGCTTCGAGCCCGCGAAGGGGGTCGTGAAGATGGCCGAGTCCGGCGGGCAGTTCCGCGACGCCGGCTGAGGCACGGTGATCGGCGCCCCGGCGCGGGCGGGTGTGCCGTCGCGGGCGCCATCATGGGCGCCATCGTGGCGCCGTGCAGGCGCCGGCCGCTGCCGTGGCGAGTGCGCTCGGGCATGATGCGCCTGCCATGCCCGCCGCGCCGCTCGACTTCTTCGCCGCCCGCCCGCGGCCACCGCTCGACGCCTTCGTCGAACTGATCTGGGCGACACGCGGCGCGGCGCCCTACCGGCGCGCGGCCGTGCTGCCGAACGGCGCCTTGCAACTGATGCTCAACTTCGGCCCGCCGCATCGCCTGCTCAGCCGCGCCGGGCGCACCGACCGGCGCGAGTTCCGCGAGGCCTGGGTGGCCGGGCTGCAGGAGCTGCCGCTCGAGATCGAGGCGCCCGGCGAGACGGACATCTTCGCCATCCGCTTCCGGCCCGGCGGCGCACACGCGTTCTTCGGCGGCTCGTTGCAGGCCTTGACGCACGAGGTGGTCGACAGCGCCGACTGGCTGCGGCGCGACGTGGCCGAGTTGCGCGAGCGCGTCGCGGCGGCGCCGACGCGCGGCGGCCAGTGCCGGGCGGCCGAGAGCTGGCTGCTGGCCCGGCTGGCGCCGCGCGAGCCCGCGCATGCGCTCGTGCAGCGCGCGATCGCGGTGCTGGCCGAGCCCTTTCCTGGCCACCCCGGCCAGCCGGCCCGCAGCGTGCGCGAGACCTGCGAGTGGCTGGGCTTGTCGAACCGGCACCTGATCGCGCTCTTTCGCCGCCATGTCGGCCTGGCGCCGAAGACCTATGCGCGCGTGCGCCGCTTCCACGGCGCGATGGCGGCGCTGGCCGCCGGTGCGCCGCAAGCCGACCTGGCGGCACAGCTCGGCTTCGCCGACCAGGCGCACATGGGCAACGACTTTCGCCGGCTCGCGGGCGTCACGCCGGGGGAGTTCGTCGCGCGGCGCGGGCTCGACAACGAGAGCGTGATCCTGGGCTGAGGAGTCCCGGCGGGCCGCACACTGCCGTGCCCGTGCCGTGCCTGGCCGCGTGTGTCTGGGGCAACGCCGAAGAAGCCCTTGCGGCGCGCGCCTCCACGCGGACCTGTTCAGCGCTTGCGCTGGTAGGCGTACTTGCCGAACGGCCCCCACTGGCCATCCTTCAGCGCTTCGACCTCGATGACCTGGTCGTCGCCCGACTCGGTGATGCGGGCGCGCCAATCGGGATGGCCCGGGTTGCCGACGATCTTCACGTTCATGTGGATGGCGCCGTCGCGCAGCTCGATGACGCCGTCGCCGTAGCCGCCGCCCTGGTCGAGGAAGTCATGGAACTCGATGCGCCTGGTGGCCGGGTTCCAGAAGTAATGCGTCTCGCGCGACTGGCGCCGGCGGCCGTCGATCTCGCCGAAGCTGCGGCCGACGAGCAAGCGCTGGTCGAACGACCACTGGTAGGTGCGCACGAGCGTGAGCTTGCGGCCACCGGGCACCTCGAACTGGCCGACCCATTCGCCGCCGACCCAGTGCGCGAGCGGTGCCAGCGGCTGCGGTGCCGCGGCCGCCGGCGTTTGCGCAAGCGCCCAGGCGGGCGCCAGCAGCGCGGCACAGGCGACCAGGTGCAAGGACAGGCGGCGAATGCGGATCATGGGTGGAGGCTCCTGCTGGATGACGGGTTCGATGCGGACGATTATCGGCAGGCCCGCGAGCGCGCTCTTGCAAGAAACTGACCTGCGGAATCGGCGGGGCAGGGACCGGCGCGGTGACCGACGCAGTGACCGGACCAGTGACCCGAGCACCGGGCGAAGCGCTGCGCGGCTATGCTGCGTCCGTGCACGATCGAGAGGTGTTCGGCCCCGACGCGGAGACGCTCCCGCACGCTCGCGCGGCCATCGCCGGGGCGCGGCGCGTGGTGGTGCTCACGGGCGCGGGCATGGGCGCCGAAAGCGGCATCCCGACCTTTCGCGACGCGCTCACGGGGCTGTGGTCGCGCTTCGATCCGCACGAGCTCGCCAGCGTCGAGGGCTTCCGCGCGGACCCGCAACGGGTGTGGGACTGGTATGCCGAACGCGGCGAGGGCGTGCGCCGCGCCCACCCCAACGCCGGGCACGAGGCGCTGGCCGCCTGGGCGCGCACGCACCCCGGCCGCATGTGCGTGGTGACGCAGAACGTGGACGACCTGCATCAGCGTGCGGGCCAGCCCGACGTGCTGCGGCTGCACGGCGACATCCTCGGCCGGCGGTGGCTCGACGAAGGGCGCTGCCGCGAGCGCACGCCGTGCGACATCACCGCGGCGGAACCCGGCCGGCCGCCGCGCTGTGCACGCTGCGGCAACCTGGTGCGCCCCGGGGTCGTCTGGTTCGGCGAAGCGTTGCCGGCCGCGGCGCTCGACCGCGCGCAGCAAGTGGCCGGGGCCTGCGAGGCAATGCTCGTCGTGGGCACCTCCGGTGCCGTGTGGCCGGCCGCGGGCCTGGCCGGCCTGGCGCGGCGCGCCGGCGCCACCGTGGTCATCGTCAATCCGCAAGAGAGCGAGATCGACGCGCAGGCACACGTGAGGCTGCGCGGCACCGCGGCGCAGGTGTTGCCGGCGCTGCTGGCCCGGACCTGAAGCGCGGACCTGAAGTGGGGACCTGAAGTGGGGACCTGAAGGCGCGGACATTCGAAGACCGTGCCGCACAGTCCGGTTCTGGATTATGATCGCCAAACAGTGCATGTATGGAGTCACGCATGAGCGCCCTCCTGGCCCCCGAAGCGCCTGCGCGTTCGTTCGCGCCCGAGCAGCTCGCGGCGCCCGGCCTGCGCGCCTTCGAGCGCATCGCGCAGGCCTGGCAACTCAGCGTCGATGAGCAGTTGCGCCTGCTCGGCCAGCCGCCGCGCAGCACGTTCTTCGCCTGGCGCAGGCACCCGGAGCGCGCCAGCCTGCCGCGCGACACGCTGGAGCGCCTGTCCTGCCTGCTCGGCATCTGGAAGAGCCTGCAGATCCTGCTGCCCGATGCCGCCACCGCCGACGCCTGGGTGCGCCAGCCGAACACGGCGCCGGCCTTCGGCGGGCGCAGCGCGCTCGAGCGCATGCTCGCCGGCAATGTCGGCGACCTGCACGCGGTGCGCACCTATCTCGACGGGGTGCGCGGCGGCGGCTGGTCTTGAGCGCCCGCGCCGAGCCGGCCGGCGGCAGCAGCGCAAGCGGCACGGCCGCCGCGCTGCCCGGCGCCACGTCGCCCGGGCCCGAGCCGCGCCGCGTGCGCTGGGCCGCCGCCTGCCGCATCGTGCCGACGCGCCACCCGCCGGTGAACCTGTTCGACCGCGTCGCCGACGCAGCCGACTTCGAGGCCCTCTATGCGTTGGAGGCGATGACCAACGAGCGCGTGCGCGACGAACTCGGCGAGATCGAGCACGTGCCGCGCGCCGAGCGCCTGTTCGGGCCCGGCAGCGGGCCCATCATGGCCGCGTTCACGCATATCAACACGCTCGGCAGCCGCTTCTCCGACGGCAGCTACGGCATGTTCTACGCCGCGCGCGACCGCGCCACCGCGGTGGCCGAGACGCGCCACCACCACGGCCGCTTCCTCGCCGCAACCGCGCAGCGGGCGATGCACCTGCCGATGCGCCTGTACCACGTGGCCATCGACGGCCGGCTGCACGACCTGCGCCCGCCCGGCACCGTGTCGGCGGCGGTGTATCACCCCGACGACTACGGCACCTCGCGCCGGCTGGGCGCGGCATTGCGGACGCTCGGCTCGGCAGGGGTGGCCTATCGCAGCGTGCGCCACGCGCGCGGCCAGTGCGTGGGCCTGTTCCGCCCCGGTGCCGCGAGCCGGTGCGTGCACGCCGCCATCCTGCTCTACGCGTGGGACGGCGAGCGCTTCACCGATGTCTACGAGAAGACGGAGTGAGGGTCGCGATGGCGCAGGTGGACCCGGCATGACGGAGCGCGAACGCTTCGACCGCCTCGACGCGCTGCGCGGCGTGGCCATCGTGTGGATGGCCATCTTCCACCTCTGCTTCGACCTCAACCTTTACGCGTTGATGCCGGCGCAGAACTTCTACCGCGACCCCTTCTGGCTCAACCAGCGCACGGGCATCGTGAGCCTGTTCCTCTTCTGCGCCGGCCTCGCGCAGGCCGTGGCCTTGCAGGCGCAGGGCGGCGGCTCGAGCTTCGGTGCGCGGTTCGGCGTGCGCTTCTGGCGCCGCTGGGCGCAGGTGGCGGGCTGCGCGCTGCTCGTGAGCCTGGGCTCGTGGTTCATGTTCCCGAAGAGCTGGATCGGCTTCGGCGTGCTGCACGGCATCGCCGTCATGCTGATCCTGGCGCGCCTGGCGGCACCCGCGGGTGCGTGGCTGTGGCCGCTCGCGGCGCTGGCGATCGCCGTGCCGCAGTTCTTCCGGCACCCGTGGTTCAACCAGCCCTTCGCGCACTGGACCGGTCTCGTGACGAAGAAGCCGATCACCGAAGACTGGGTGCCGGTGCTGCCCTGGCTGGGCGTGATGCTCGCCGGCCTGGCCGCGGGGCAATGGCTGCTCGCGCACCGGCGCGCGCTGCTGGCGGGTGCCGTGCCGCGCGCGTTGGCGCCGCTGGCGCTGCTCGGGCGCTGGTCGCTCACCTTCTACATGACGCACCAGCTGGTCTTTCTCGGCGTCATCGTCGGCGGGCGCCGCCTGGGCTGGTGGTGAGGGGCCGGCGTAGGATCGCAAGCCATGGCCACCTCGAAGTCCGGGCACGATCACGATGCGGGGCATGGCCACGGGCACGAGCACGGGCACGGGCACGGGCACGATCATGAGCACGACCACGACCACGACCACGAAGGCAGCGAGCTCGGCCCGATGGACCTGCGCGTGCGCGCGCTCGAGACCGTGCTCGCAGGCAAGGGCTACATCGACCCGGCGGCGCTCGACGCGCTGATCGACACCTACCAGACGCGCATCGGCCCGCGCAACGGCGCGCGCGTCGTCGCCCGGGCCTGGAGCGACGCGGCCTTCCGCGCCTGGCTGTTGCGCGACGCCACCGCGGCGATCGCATCGCTCGGCTACACGGGCCGACAGGGCGAGCACATGGTGGCCGTGGAGAACACCGAGACCACGCACCACCTGGTCGTCTGCACGCTGTGCAGCTGCTACCCCTGGCCGGTGCTCGGGCTGCCACCCACCTGGTACAAGAGCGCGCCGTACCGCGCCCGCGCCGTGCGCGAGCCGCGTTCGGTGCTGGCCGAGTTCGGCGTGTACCTGCCCGAGCACACGCAGGTGCGCGTGTGGGACAGCACGGCCGAAGTGCGCTACCTCGTGCTGCCGCGCCGGCCGGCCGGCAGCGAGGGCCTGAGCGAGGAGCAGCTGGCCGCCCTCGTGACGCGCGACTCGATGATCGGCGTCGGCGAGCCGCTGTCGCCGGCCCAGGCGGCTTCGTCTTGACCCGGCGGGCACCCATGCCCCGGCGAACCGTGCACGTCAGCCGTGCCGATCTTGGCGGCCAGCGCGGCCATGGCCGCGTCGTCGGCCCGGCGGGGCCCGAACGCGAAGGCGACCTGTGGCATGCCGCGTGGGAGCCGCGCGCGCTGGCGGTGACGCTGGCCATGGGCGGCACCGGCCAATGGAACATCGACATGAGCCGGGCGGCGCGCGAGAGCCTGCCCGGCTACGCGGGCCTAACCTACTACGAGATATGGGTGCTGGCGCTTGAGCGGCTGATGCGCGAGCGCAGCCTCGTCAGCGCCGGTGAGTTGCGCAGCGGCAGCGTGCGGCGCCCGCCGAAGGTCCCGGCGCGCATGCGCCTGCCGATGCTCAGGGCCGAAGACGTGGCCACCGCGCTCGCCAGGGGCAGCCCCAGCGAACGCTGCGTCGATGCGCCTCCGCGCTTCGCCGTCGGCGACGCGGTGCGCACCTTCGCCGGCGAGGTGCCGCACCACACACGGCTGCCGCGCTATGCACGCGGGCGCCTCGGCCGGGTGGTCGCGCACCGCGGCGCGCATGTCTTCGCCGACGCGCACGCCACCGGCCGCGGCGAGATGCCGCAGCACCTGTACACCGTGTGCTTCGAAGGGGCCGAGCTGTGGCCCGACGCCGAGGACGCTTCCGAGGCGGCGCGTCTCAGCGTCAGCATCGACGCCTGGGAGCCCTATCTGGCGCCGGGGTGAAGGGGCCGAACCGATGCCACCGATGCCGCCCAGGACGCCGATGCCACCTGCCGACGACCCTGTCTTCGGCGAGCCCTGGCAGGCGCATGCCTTCGCACTGACGCTGAGCCTGCACGAACGCGGCCTTTTCACCTGGACCGAGTGGGCGGCGGCGCTCGCCGACGAGATCCGCCGCGCGCAGGCGCGTGGCGATCGCGACGAGGGCGACACCTACTACCAACACTGGCTCGCCGCGCTCGAGCGGCTCGTCGCGGAGAAGGGAGCGAGCGATGCCGGCGAGCTCGAGCGCTACCGGCTGGCCTGGCACCGGGCCGCGGCCAGGACACCGCACGGCAGCCCGATCGAACTCGGCGCCTGCGACCTCGAAGGCGGCGCCGGCTGACCGAGCGCAACGGGCGCGCGGTCATCAACGGCGACACGGCATCGGCGCCGTCGGCCTCGTCGACATGGTGGCGATCCTGCATGCGCTCCACCTGGCGCTGCGCACGCGGCAGGTTGCGTACGATGGGGCCGATGAGCAGCAAGATCCTCTTCGGATTCCACGCCGTGACCGTGCGCCTGAAGACCGCGCCCGAATCGATCGTCGAGATCCACGTCGACACGACACGGCGCGACGCGCGCATGCGCCAGTTCGTCGAGCGGGCGGCCGAGGCCGGCGCGCGAATCGTCGACAGCGACGATGCGCGCCTCGCGCGCCTGGCCGGCACGGGCCGCCACCAGGGCGTGGTGGCGCGCGTCACGCCGCTGGCGCCGCGGCACTCGCTGGACGACGTGCTCGACGAGGTGAAGGGGCCACCGCTGCTGCTGGTGCTCGACGGCGTCACGGACCCGCACAACCTGGGCGCCTGTCTGCGCGTGGCCGACGGCGCCGGCGCGCATGCGGTGCTGGCGCCGCGCGACCACGCCGTCGGCCTCAACGCCACCGTGGCCAAGGTGGCCAGCGGCGCCGCCGAGACCGTGCCCTACCTGATGGTGACCAACCTCGCGCGCACGCTCGGCGAGCTGAAGGAGCGCGACATCCGCATCGTCGGCGCGAGTGACGACGCGCCGCGCACGCTCTTCGAAGCCGACCTGCGCGGGCCTCTGGCGCTGGTGCTCGGCGCCGAGGGCACCGGCATGCGCCAGCTGACCCGCAAGACCTGTGACGAGCTCGTGCGCATCCCGATGGTCGGGGCGGTGGAGAGCCTCAACGTCTCGGTGGCAGCCGGTGTGTGCTTGTACGAAGCACGCCGGCAGCGGGGCACGCCCGGCGAGGGCCGCGGCGCCGGCGCAGACGACGGCTGAGGTGCGCGCGGTCTGCCTGCCTCAGCCCACCCAGCCGAGGCCGCCGGCGATTGCGCCGCAGGCGATCGGCCACAACGCGCTGACACGCGTGCGCAGCATGAGAGCGATGGTGCCGAGTGCCAGCAAGGCGCTGCGCCAGTCGGCGACGAACGGCTCGAACAGGATCCAGCCGGTGGCCAGCAGCAGCCCGAGCGTGATCGGCGCGAGGCCCGCGTGCAGCGCGCGCACGGGGCGCGACTGCGCGTGTCGGGCGTTCCAGTGGCTGGCGCGCAAGGTCAGCAGCGAGGATGGCAACAGTGTGCCGACCATCGTTGCGGCGACACCGGCAAGCCCGCCGATGTTGTAGCCGACCACGGCGACGAAGAGCACGTTCGGCCCGGGCGCCGCCTGCGCCAGCGCGACGCTGGCGCTGAACTGCGCCTCGGACAGCCAGTGGCGGTCGCCGACGACATAGCGCTGCATGTCGGGGGCGGTCGTGATGGCGCCACCGACGGCGAGCAGCGACAGCATGAGGAAGTGGCCGAACAGGGCCGCCCAGTCGGCAGGGCCGAGCCCGGCGGTCCCGAGCAGCAGGGCGCGGGCGAAGGCCGCGACGTCATCCATGGCGGCCTGACGCAGCCGCGGCACGCAGCCGCCATGCGGCCCAGCCGCAGGCCACGCCCCCCAACCCGATCACGACGGCCACCAGGGGCCAGCGCAACAGGCCCACGGCCACGAAGGCCGCGCCCACGACGCCGGCCGCGCCGGCGGGTGTGAGCGGGCTGCGCTTCAGTGGCACGGCCAGCCGCAGGGCCGCGGCAACGATGAGGCCGGCCGAGACGATGCCCATGCCGCGCAACGCCCCGGTCACCACGGCGTACCGCTGCCAGTGCGCCGCCAGCGCAGCAAGCAGGAGCACGCCGACCAGGGGCACGCACAGCATGCCCGCCATCGCCGCCAACGCACCCCGGTGCCCGAAGAAGCGCTGGCCGACCATCAGCGCCAGATTGACGACGTTCGGCCCCGGCAGGACCTGGCCGAGCGCCAGCACTTCCAGGAACTGCTCGGCGGTGAGCCAGCGTTGCCGCTCGACCAGCTCACGCTGCGCCACCGGCAGCACGCCACCGAATCCCTGCAGCGCCAGGCGCGTGAAGACGGTGAAGAGCTCGGTGCACGAAGCGGGGCGCCGCGGCAACGCGGTCATCTCGTCGGCGCCCGGCATCATCGGGCAAGCGACTCGGCGCGGCGGCGCCGCACCAGCCACAGCGACAGCGCGGCCGAGAGGAGCATGCCCAAGGCCGCTGCCGGCGCCAGGGCGGCGTAGCCGAATGCGCCGAGCAGCCCGCCACCTGCCGCGGCGCCCACGCCTTGGCCGACATACATCGCCGAGCTGTTGAGCGACACCAGCACGGCGGCCAGCGCCGGCGCGGCGGCCGCGAGGCGCGCCTGCTGGGCCGAGTTCGAAGAGAAGCAGCCGAGCGCCCAAGGGACGAGGACGAGGGCCATGCCGGTCAGCCCGGTGGCCCAGGGCCAGGCGAGCAGGGCCACGGCCATCGCCCCCAGGCCGAGCGTTGCGGCCTCGCCGCTGCCCAGGCGGTCGATCCAGCGTGTCATCAACACGTTGCCGGCGAGGCCGAAGACGCCGAACCAGAGGAAGAGACCGCTGGCCTCGGCCGGGCTGGCGTGCAGCACGTGATGGAAGTACGGCGCCATGTAGCCGAAGAGCGCGAACTGCCCGGTCGCGCTGAGCGCGGTGACGGCCACCACCACCATCAGCTCTGGCCGCGACAACACGCCGGCCAGGTCGCGCAGGGTCGTTGCCGCCGGGCGCAGAGCGGGCGGCGTGTGCAGCCAGGTCCCGAGCGCCGCGAGCGCAGACAGCACGGCGACGAAGGCGAAGGCAGCGCGCCAGCCGATGGTCTCGGACAGATAGCTCGCCAGCGGCAAGCCGAGCACCGAGGCAAGCGACCAGCCGAGAAAGATGAAGGTGATGGCTTCGCCGCGCCGCTCGGGCGGCGCCAGCGCGCCGACGACGGCGGCGGCGGCCGGCGTGAAGACGGCGCCGGCCACGACCGTCGCGGCGCGCACGGGCAGCAGCATCGCCAAGTCGGGCATGGCGGCCGACAGCGCGTGGCCACCGGCGAACCAGGCGAGCGAGATCGTGAGCAGCCAGCGGCGGTCGAAGCGCGACAGAAGGGCGGCCAGCAGCGGCGCGGCCACCGCCATCACCCAGGCGGCGGCGGTGATCAGCTGGCCGGCCATCGCCACCGTGACCTCGAGGCCGCGCGCGAGGTCGTTCAAGGCGCCGGGTACGACCATCACCCCGCAGCCGATGGCGAAATTGCCCAGCAGCAGCGACCAGCGCGTGCCGGCACGCGCACCGGCGTCGGGTCGCGCGGCCGCCGTCAACGCAGCACCTTCAGGGCCTCGGGGTTGACGAGGTTGCTCGGGGTGTTGTGGATGAAGTTGAGCACGTTCTCGAACGCGGCACCGAAGTACAGCTCGTAGCTGTCGTGCTCGACGTAGCCGATGTGCGGCGTGCAGATGGCGTTCTCGAGCCTGAGCAGCGGGTGACCCTGGAGGATGGGCTCGCTGTCGAAGACGTCGATGGCCGCCATGCCGGGGCGGCCGCGATTGAGGCCGGCCACGAGCGCGTTTTCGGCGATGAGCTCGGCGCGCGAGGTGTTGACGAGCAGCGCCGTGGGCTTCATCAGCGCCAGGTCGTCGAAGCCGACGATGCCGCGCGTGGCTTCGTTCAGGCGCAGGTGCAGCGTCAGCACGTCGCTCGTGGCGAAGAAGTCGGCCTTGCTCGCGGCCGCTTCATGCCCGTCGGCGACGGCGCAGTCGCGCGAGACTTCGCTGCCCCAGACCAGGACGCGCATGCCGAAGGCACGGCCATAGCCGGCAACCAGGCGCCCGATCTTGCCGTAGCCCCAGATGCCGAGTGTCTTGCCGCGCAGCAGCATGCCGATCGCGAAATTGGGCGGCATCGCCGCAGCCTTGAGCCCCGACTGCTGCCAGGCACCATGCTTGAGGTTGCCGATGTACTGCGGCAAGCGCCGCATCGAGGCCATGATGAGCGCCCAGGTCAGCTCGGCCGGGGCCACGGGCGAGCCCGTGCCCTCGGCGACCGCGATGCCCAGCCGCGTGCAGGCCGCGACGTCGATGTGCGGGCCGACGCGGCCGGTCTGCGAGATGAGCTTCAGGCGCGGCAGCTTCTCGAGCAGGGCACGCGGGAACTGGGTGCGTTCGCGGATCGTGACCAGCACTTCGGCGTCGCGCAGGCGCACCGACAGCTGCCCGATGCCCTTGACGGTGTTGGTGAAGACCTTGGCCTGGTAGGGCTCCAGCAGCGCGGCGCACTTGAGCTTGCGTACCGCGTCCTGATAGTCGTCGAGGATGATGATGTTCATTGGGCCAGGTCGCTCAGCCATGGCCGGGAACGAATCCGTCGACGCCAGGGGCCGCCTTCGATTCTGCCCGCTTCGCGTCTGCCGCTCGGGGGTGGGGCCTGGGTCTCGGGGCTTGCCGCGTTCGCCATGGCCCGACCGCCGACACAAGCAAAAACGGCGGCCGATGGCCGCCGTTGTGCAAGGTAGTGCTGAGCCCTCAGACGGCCGTCTTGCGCCGCCGCGCCGCGCCCAGACCGAGCAAAGCGAGTCCGACGAGGGCGAGACTCGTGGGCTCGGGCGTTTCGTTGGGCGGGGGAGGCACCGTGCCGCCACCGCCGTCGCCACCACCGCCGCCACCACCACCAGCGGTGGTGACCACGCTGCGAATGTTGTCGATGGCGAACCCTTGCTCCTCGACTCCCACGACGCTGATCAACAGGCCGGCAATCGAATTGAAAGCATTCCCCTCGGCATCGGTGCTATTGAAACCGAAGTTGAAGAACGCGGCCAGGTTACCCGCCGCGTCGGTACCGTTGAACGTCGTTGCCAGCAGCGTGCCGTCACGCGCGAAAGCCTGCACACGGGTGTTGCCGAGGTTGTTGAAGCCGCCAGCCAAGAAAGAAACTGACGACACGTCCTCGGTGAACAGAATCGCGAGCGGGTTGCTCAGCGTGAAGTCGGCGGAGCCAGCAAGCACCGGTGAGGATGACGCCGCCGGGTCGTTCACGATGGCGGGTTGGAGCCCGCTGGGGCTAGCGGCGAGGGCCAACCCGCTAGTAGGCGATCCAAGTACGCAATTCGGCACCAAGAGACCGCAGGTGGTGATGTTGCCGAGGCCCTGACCCACAAAGAAGGAACCGAAGCTGACCGAGCCCACCGAGAAGATGCCCGTGGTTGGACTCTGGACGCCAAGGCTGAGGCCGGCCTCGCTGAACGTGATCGGTGCGGCGCCAGCCGACGCAGACGCTGCGCCATCAATCGCCACGACCGCCGCCTGACCGGCCATCGCGGTTGCTGTAAGCACCGCGGCGAACAGGGACTTGAGTGCGAACTTCATTAGGTTTATCCCGAAAGCTGTGGAGGGTTGCAACGCCCGCCCACCTTGTTGCAAGGCATGTGCCTCAGTTCTTTTTCGTTCTGGAATCAAACGCTTAGACGATCGCCGTCTCGACCAACTCAATCTCAGTGTAAGGATTGTCGACACTGGGGTCCATCGCAAGATGTAAACGGCGCATCCATGCACCAAGCTCAGGCAATCGATGCCGGTCAACATGCCGGGCGGTGCCCACCAGGGGAGCTGCGCCGTGCCGACGCGCGATTGCGCCACGTTCGGGCCCGAATGTCCATCCACTAGGAGTAGGTCAGTGAGTCTTTCGATGTACAGCGTCAGCGTCCCCGTCTTCGTGCGCATGTTCGGCAATGCGCAGAAGTGGCTCGGCAAGGCCGAAGAGCATGCCACTGCGCGCAAGTTCGACGCCGCCAACTACCTCGGGCTGCGGCTGGCGCCCGACATGCTGCCTCTCGTGCGCCAGGTACAGATTGCCAGCGATGGCGCCAAGGGCTGCGTGGCGCGCCTGGTCGGCGTCGAGGTGCCCAAGTGGGAAGACAACGAGGCGACGATGGCCGACCTGCATGCGCGACTGAAGCGCACCGTCGATTACGTGCAATCGGTGCCCGCGGTTGGGTTCGAGGGCTCGGAAAGCCGCGAGATCGTGTTGCCGATGCGCCAGGGCGACCCGCTTCGCTTCTCGGGCGAGGCCTACCTGAAGCACTACGTGATGCCGAACCTGTACTTCCACCTGACGACGACGTATGCGCTGCTGCGCCATGCCGGCGTCGAGCTCGGCAAGCGCGACTTCCTGGGCAACGCCTGAGGTCACGCCGCGGGAGCGCGCGCCCTGCCCGGCCCGCGCGCCGAGCGGAGCGAGGGTCGTCAGCGCGTCGCGACCTTGACCCGGCCCGGCGCGGCTGCCGCCGGCTTGCGGGCGGCGCGTGGCGCCGGCTTTGCCAAGGCGCGCCCGGCACCGGAGCCCGACACGACGACGTGCCTGCGCACCGGCAAGGTCAGCACGATCGGCGCGCCCGGGGCGAAACGGGCGTTCGGCGCCACCTGGTTCCATTGCGCCACCTGCGCCGCCGTCAGGCCGTGACGGCGAGCGACTGCCGCGACAGTGTCGCCTTTCGGGCCGGCGCGCAGCTTCGTCACGCGGCCGACCATGCCCTCGGGCGCGAGCGTGAGTGTGGCGGTGTCGGCCAGGCTCTCGGAGACATCGTCGGTGATCTTCGCGCCGCGTGGCACGATCAGCGTCGAGCCGGCTCTCACGAGCATGCGCGGCGGGATGTGGTTGACCTCCGCCAGTTGCGCCTCGGCCACGCCGACCAGCTTGGCGGCGTCGGCGGTCTTCAGGGTGCGCGGCGTCACCCAGGCTGTCCAGGAGGCCAGAGGGCCGTCGTGTTCGCCGAGCGCGCGGACGAACTGGTTGGCGTTGTCGTAGGGCAGCAGCACGAGCGGGGTGCCGGCCGAGAGGATCACGGCGCGGTTGTGCTGCGGATTGAGCTGCCTGAATTCCTCCAGGGGCAGGCCGGCCAGGCGTGCCGCCAGTTCGACATCGATGTCGCGCTCAATCGCCACGCTCAGGAAGTAGGGGTGGTTCTCGAGCTTCGCCAGTTCGATGCCGAAATCACGCGGGCGCAGCACGATGTTCTTCATCGCCTGCAGCTTGGGCACGTAGTTGCGCGTCTCGGCGGGCAGGCGCTGCAGCGAAGAGAGGTCCAGGGGCTTGCGCGCGCGCCGGTTGCGCTCGATGGCGCGTGCCACGTTGCCCGGGCCCCAGTTGTACGCCGCCAGCGCGAGTTGCCAATCGCCGAAGCGCTCGTGCAGCTTGCCGAGGAAGTCGAGCGCGGCCTGCGTCGAGGCGAGCACGCCGCGGCGGTCGTCGCGGAAGACGTTCTGTCGCAACTCGAAGTCGCGTCCGGTGCCCGGCATGAACTGCCACATGCCGGCGGCACGAGCCCGTGACAGCGCCTGCGGGTCGAACGCGCTCTCGATGAAGGGCAGCAGCGCCAAGTCGAGCGGCATGCCGCGCTTGTCGATCTCCTCGACGATGTGGAAGAGGTAGCGCGCACCGCGCTCGACCATGCGCTGCACATACTCGGGCTGCCCGGCGTAGTACCGCTCCCACTTGCGCACGAGGTCGTTGTCGAGGTCGGGGATGGCCACGCCATCGCGCAGGCGCTGCCAGAGGTCGGCGCGCTCCGCATCCTGGTCGGGGTCGAGGCGCACGCGCGGCAGCGCAGGACGCGGCAGCGACTCCTCGACGGGTGCGCTGGACTCGACCGGCGGCGGTGCGTCCACCTCCACCGCGGCCGGCGCCGTCGAGGTCGCCGCGGCGGGAGGGCCCGGCGGCGCGCTTTCCGCGCGCGCCGGCGCGACCTCGGTCGCTGCGCCTGTCACCGCAGCGGCCGGGGCAGGGCCGGCCGGGGTGGGGCTCGCCGCCGAGGACGACGCCGAGTCGGGCACGGTCGGCGCCGGCATGTCGCTCGGATGCGGCTCCAGTTGGGCGCAAGCGGCAAGCCACCAAGGCAGAAGCACCAGCCAGGCGCGATGGAGCGGCGCCTGCGTCGGACAGCGGTCCGGCTGGTGCTCGGCCGCCGTCATCGGATGCGGTGCTTCGGCTCGTGCGGCGCGGCCGGGAGCGCCACCGCATCGAAGCCACCGCCGCCAAGACGGCGGTGGTGCGTCACTAGAATGCCCGCGGCTTCGCGCCCGGCGCCTCGCGGCGACGCCCACATCGGTGTGGCGTCGCCGCGCCGGGCGGCGTTGTCGGGTTCGGCAAGGGGTTCGGCGGCAACCATGACGCGTGACGAGTCGAGTATAGAGTTGGCCGCCTGGCTGAAGACTGCGCCGGGCCGCTATCTGCTGGCCTGGGAACAGGCGCGCCTCGACCAGGAAGTGGCCGACACGTTCGGCTTCCATGCGCTGCAGCTCGGCCTGCCCGAGCTCGATGGCCTGCGCGCCAACCGCATGCCGCACCGGTGGGTGGCCAGCGACTCGATGCAGCTGCCGCAGCCGCTGCCTGCCCCCGCACCCGCGGATGACGCGGTCAGCACGCGGCCGATGCGGCCCGGTCCCGCGCTGCATTGCGAGTTCGACGCGTTGCCTCTGCCCGACGCGTCGATCGACCTCGTCGTGCTGCCGCACGCGCTAGAGCTGGCGCGCGACCCGCACCACACCCTGCGCGAGGTCGAGCGCGTGCTCGTGCCCGAGGGCCGCATCGTCGTCGTCGGCTTCAACCCGACCAGCCTGTGGGGCCTGCGCCAGCGGCTGGGCCACCTGCGCCGCGGCATGGGGGTCGCGCGCGAGCGTGGTCTCTTCCTGCCGCGTGCCGGCGACTTCATCGGCTACTGGCGGGCGCGCGACTGGCTGCGCCTGCTCGGCTTCGAGGTCGAGGCCGGCCACTTCGGCTGCTGGCGGCCGCCGCTCGCCGGCGAACGCTGGCTGCAACGCTTTGCCTGGATGGATCGCGTCGGCGACCGCTGGTGGCCCGTGCTCGGCGCGGTGTACGTCATCTGCGCCGTCAAGCGCGTGCGCGGCATGCGCCTCGTCGGCCTCGTCCGGCAGGACTGGCGCGCCAAGGCGCGGCCCGCGCCCGCAGTGGTGGCGCACCGACGCGGCAGCGCGACGCCGATCTCGCGCGACAGCGGCCTGCGGGGCGACGCATGAGCCCGCCCGGCCGCCCGAAGGGCTCATACCGGAGGGCGCAGCCCGCAGGTACTCCAGTGAGCCCGCCCGGCCGCCCGAAGGGCGAAGAACGTAACGCGTCGCCCGCCGTCGGTCCGGCGTCGGCCTCGCATGCGGAGATCACGCAGGTCGAGGTCTACGCCGACGGCGCCTGCCGCGGCAACCCCGGCCCCGGCGGATGGGGCGTGTGGCTCAAGAGCGGCGCGCACGAGAAGGAGCTCTGGGGCGGCGCGCGCGACACCACCAACAACCGCATGGAGCTGACAGCGGTGATCGAAGCGCTCACGTCGATCAAGCGCCGTTGCCGGGTCATCATCCACACCGACAGCCAGTACGTCAGGAACGGCATCACCACCTGGATCCACAACTGGAAGGCGCGCGGCTGGCGCACCGCGGACGGCAAGCCGGTCAAGAATGCCGAACTGTGGCACGAGCTGGACCGCCTCGATGCCATGCACGACGTGGATTGGCGCTGGGTGCGGGGGCACGCCGGCGACCCCGGCAACGAACGCGCAGATGCGCTGGCCAACCGCGGTGTCGACGAAGTGACCGGCGCGCGCGCCCGAGGCTGACGTGCCCGGCGCGGGTCGGCCCCGGGTAGGCGCCTTGGTCTGTGCGCAGCGCGGAGATCGCCGGGGCGATAAAGTGGACGGCATGCGAAGCGCCGGAACAAGCACTTGAACAAGATCTACACGGGCGTTGCCGTTGCCGGCATCGCGTTGGCGGGCACGGCGGCTTGGTGGCTGCAGCGGCCCGTGGCGGCGTCGGCCGGCAGCGCCGACGCCATGGCACGCGCCGATGCCGGCGCGCCCGGCGGCGCACGCGCGAGTGGTGCGGGCAGCAACGCCCCTGCCGGTGGTGCCCCGGGCCCGGGAGGCAGCCCGGGCCCCGCGGCAACGGCGCCGGTGGAGGTCGCGCTCGCCGAGACGATAACGATCGTCGACGACGTGCAGGCCGTCGGCTCGCTCAAGGCGCGCCAGGGCGTCATGGTGCGGCCCGAAGTCAGCGGGCGCATCGCTCGCCTGGGCTTCGTCGACGGCCAGGCCGTGCGCCAGGGGCAGCTGCTCGTGCAACTCGACGACACGCTGCAGCGCGCACAGCTCCAGCAGGCCAAGGCGCAGGCGAGCATCGCGCGCACGAACCTGCAGCGCAGCCGCGAACTGCTGGCGCAGAACTTCGTCAGCCAGAGCGCCGTCGACCAGAACGCCGCAGCCCTGCAGGTGGCCGAGGCGCAGGTCGCCCTGGCCGACGCACAACTGGCGCGCATGCGCGTGCTGGCGCCGTTCGACGGCACGGCCGGCCTGCGTGTGGTGGACCTCGGCGACTACGTGAAGGACGGCGCCGACATCGTGAAGATCGAGGACCTGTCGGCACTCGAGGTCGAGTTCGCGCTGCCCGAGCGCTACGTCGCGCGCACACGCCCCGGCCTGCCGATGGAGCTGACGCTCGATGCCATGCCGGGCAGCACCTTCAAAGGCCAGGTGGTGGCGATCAACTCGCAGGTCGACGCCAACGGCCGCGCGCTGCTGGTGCGCGCCCGCGTGCAGAACCCCGGCGCGCTGTTGCGGCCGGGCATGTTCGCGCGGCCGCGTGTCGTCTTCGCGAGGCGCGATGGCGCGGTGGCTGTGCCCGAGGAGGCGCTCGTGCCGCTCGGCACGCGCCAGTTCCTGTTCAAGGTCGTCGACGGCCCCGGCGGCGGCAAGACCGCGCAGCGCCAGGAGGCCCGTATCGGCCTGCGCGTGCCGGGCAAGGTCGAGATCGTCGAGGGACTGAAGCCCGGCGACGCGGTGGTCACGGCCGGCCAGGCGCGGCTGATGCGCGCCGATGCGACGCCGGTGCGCGTCATCGAGCTGGGCCAGGCGGGCGGCCGTGCACAGGGCAGTACCGGCAGCACTGGCGGCGCGGCGGCCAGTGGAGCCGGCGCGGCCAGCGCGGCCGGCAGCGCCGGCGGACGCACCGGCGCCGCGTCGCAGGGCGCACCGGCGGTCGCGACCGCCGGGCGCGCGGGCTCGGGCCCCGCGGCCACCCAGCCGTGACAGCACGGCCAACACGACCCGCCCGCGACGGCGCCGCACCGATGCTTGACCGGAGCGTTCGATGAAACTGTCCGAGACCTCGATCCGCCGGCCGGTGCTTGCCACCGTGATGTCGCTGCTGCTGGTGCTGATCGGCCTCGTCTCGTTCAAGCAGCTCTCGGTGCGCGAGTACCCGCGCATCGACGAGCCGCTCGTCAACGTCTCGACACGCCTGCTCGGCGCCAGCTCCGAGGTCATCGAGTCGCAGGTCACCAAACCGCTCGAGGACTCCATCGCCGGCATCGACGGCGTGGACATCATGACCTCGATCTCGCGCACCGAGCAGAGCCAGATCACGGTGCGCTTCCGCCTCACCAAGGATCCGGACACGGCCGCCGCCGAAGTGCGCGACCGCGTCTCGCGCGTGCGTGGCCGCCTGCCCGACGCCGTGGACGAGCCCGTCATCGCCAAGGTCGAGGCCGACGCCACGCCGACCATCTGGCTCGCCTTCACGAGCGAGACGATGGGCACGCTCGAGCTCACCGACATCATCAACCGCGTCGTCAAGCCGCGGCTGCAGACGGTGCCGGGCGTCGCCGACGTGCAGATCGGCGGCGACCGCCGGTATGCGATGCGCATCTGGCTCGACCCGGACCGCCTCGCCGCCTACCGGCTGACGGTGCAGGACGTCGAGGACGCGCTGCGCCGCCAGAACCTCGAGGTGCCGGCCGGCCGCATCGAGAGCCAACAGCGCGAATTCAGCGTCACCTCGCGCACCGACCTCAACACGGTGGCGCAGTTCAACGACATCGCGCTCAAGACGGCCGGCGGCTACACGGTGCGCCTGCGCGATGTCGCGCGCGTCGAGGAGGGCCCAGCCAACGAACGCAGCCGGGTGCGGCTGAACGGCGTGCCCTCCATCAGCACCGGCATCATCCGCAACGCCACCGCCAACCCGATGGAAGTGGCGGACGGCGTGCGCGTCGTCATGCCGCTCATCCAGCGCGACCTGCCGGGCTCGGTGACGGTGGTGCAGGCGAACGACCTCTCGGTGTTCATCGACCGCTCGATCAAGGCCGTCTACACCACCGTCGTCGAGGCCGTCGTGCTGGTGGCGCTGGTGGTGTTCGTCTTCCTGCGCACGCTGCGCGCTTCGTTCATCCCGCTCGTGACGATCCCGGTGAGCCTGGTGGGCGCCTTCGCGCTCGTGGCGCTGGCCGGTTTCACGGTCAACACGCTCACGCTGCTGGCGCTGGTGCTGGCGATCGGCCTCGTCGTCGACGACGCCATCGTCGTGCTGGAGAACATCTTCCGGCACATCGAGGAGGGGTTGACGCCGTTCCAGGCGGCGCTGAAGGGCGTGCGCGAGATCAGCTTCGCGGTGGTGGCGATGACGCTGACGCTGGCCGCGGTGTTCGCGCCGCTCGCCTTCACGCCCGGGCGCACGGGGCGCCTGTTCGGCGAATTCGCGCTCACGCTGGCCGGGGCGGTGCTGGTGTCGGGGTTCGTGGCGCTGACGCTGACACCGATGCTGTGCAGCAAGCTGCTGCGCCACAACCCGAAACCGAACTTCTTCGACCGCTTCATGGAGACGGTGCTCGTGCGCCTGACCTCGGCGTACACGGCGGCGCTGAAGGCGACGCTGCGCGCGCGCTGGGCCGTGGTCGGCGTCATGCTGGCCGCGGGCGGCGTGAGCTGGTGGCTGTTCAGCACCGCGAAGAGCGAGCTCTCGCCGTTGGAGGACCGCGGCGTCATCTTCATGCCGGTGCGCGCCCCCGACGGCGCGACGCTGCAGTACACCGCACGCTACCTCGATGCCATCGAGCAGATCACGGCCCAATACCCCGAGTTCGACCGTCGCTTCATGTTCGTGGGCGGCGGGCAGGTCTCCTCCGGCGCGGCGGTGATGCGCACGGTCGACTGGGCCGACCGCAAGCGCACGACCATCGAGCTGGCGCGCGACCTGCTGCCCAAGGTGGGCAACCTGCCCGGCGTCAGCGTCTTCCCGGTGACGCCGCCGAGCCTCGGCCAGGGCTTCCGCGAGCGCTCGATCAACTACGTCATCGTCAGCGGCGACAGCTACGACGCCATGTCGCGCGTCGCCCAGCAGTTCGTCGCCGAGATGCAGCGCAACCCGGGCATCGTGCAGCCCGACATCGACCTGCAGCTGAACAAGCCCGAGATCTTCATGGACGTCGACCGCGCACGTGCCGCCGACATGGGTGTGTCGGTCGATGCCGTGGCACGGGCCGTCGAAACCATGCTCGGCAGCCGCGTCGTCACGCGCTACAAGCGCGACGCAGAGCAGTACGACGTCATGGTGCAGACGGGCGCCGCGGGGCGCGTGACGCCCGAGGACATCGAGCGCATCTTCGTGCGCGGGCGCAACGAGACGATGGTGCCGCTGTCTTCGCTGGTCAAGGTGCGGGAGGCGGTGAGCCCGCGCGAGCTGAACCACTTCAACCAGCGGCGCTCGGTCACCATCACCGCCAACCTCGCGCCCGGCTACGCGCTCGGCGAGGCGCTCAGGTTCATGGACGAGACGGCGCTCAAGGTGCTGCCGCCGGGCTACGCCACCGAGCTGAACGGCGTCAGCCGCGAGTTCCGTGCCTCGTCGGGCTCGCTCGGCGTGGTCTTCGTGCTGGCGCTGATGTTCATCTTCCTGGTGCTGTCGGCGCAGTTCGAGAGCTTCGTCGATCCCTTCATCATCCTGCTGTCGGTGCCGCTGTCGATGGTCGGTGCGCTGGCGGCGATGCGGCTGACCGGCGGCACGCTGAACGTCTTCTCGCAGATCGGCCTCATCACGCTCGTCGGACTCATCACCAAGCACGGCATCCTCATCGTCGAGTTCTCGAACCAGCTGCGCCAGCGGGGGCGTTCGGCGCTGGAGGCGGTGGTCGAGGCGGCGAGCCTGCGCCTGCGGCCGATCCTGATGACCACCGGCGCCATGGTGCTGGGCGCGGTGCCGCTGGCGCTGTCCACCGGGGCCGGCGCCGAGAGCCGGCGGCAGATCGGCTGGGTCATCGTCGGCGGCATGTCGCTGGGCACGCTGCTCACGATATTCGTGGTGCCGACGGTGTACACCCTGTTCGCACGCCGGGCCGTGCCGGGCGAGATCCGCACGCCGGAGCTTGCCGAGGCCGGCGAGGCGCCCGGCGCCCGCTCACCCGCCGCCGGCGCCGCGGACTGACCGCCGTGTTCGGCACCAGCGTCGAGGTCCCGTTGTGGCTCGCGCTGGTGGCGGGCGGCCTGGCCGCCTGGGCTCTGCTCGACCGCCTGCTCCTGCCCTCGGCGCGGTGGTACGTGCGCAGCCGCGCCGCCAAGGTGCTGGCCGAGGTGCGCGAGCGGCTCAAGATCCAGCCGCGACCCTTCCAGCAGATCCGCCGCCAGGTCCTCATCGACCGCCTCGTCTTCGACGACAAGGTGCAGCAGTCGGCGAAGGCCTTCGCCAACGAACGTGGCATGCCGCACGAGGTGGCGCTCGACCAGGTGCAGCGCTATGCGCGCGAGATCGTGCCGGCCTTCAACGCCTTCGTCTACTTCCGTGTCGGCTACTGGATCGGCAAGCGCCTGTCGCAGGCGCTGTACCGCGTGCGCATCGGCTACACCGACGACGCCGGCCTCGAGGCCATCGCGGAGACGGCGACGGTGGTCTTCGTCATGAACCACCGCAGCAACATGGACTACATCGTCGCCAGCTACCTGGCGGCGGAGCGCGCGGCGCTGTCCTATGCGGTGGGCGAATGGGCACGCGTCATCGGGCTGCAGCAGCTCATCCGCGCCATGGGCGCCTACTTCGTGCGCCGCAACTCGAAGGACGACCTCTACCGCCGCGTGCTCGAGCGCTACATCGCCATGGCCACCGAGGCCGGCGTGACCCAGGCCGTCTACCCCGAGGGCGGCCTGACGCGCGACGGCGCGCTGCGCGAGCCGCGCTTCGGCGTGCTCGACTACATGCTGCGCGGCTACCACCCCGAGGGTGAGCGCGACCTCGTCTTCGTGCCGCTCGGCCTGAACTACGACCGCGTGCTCGAAGACCGCACGCAGCTGCGCGCCGGCGACGCGGCCGCAGCGCGCACCGGCGGCCTGCGCGCGGCTTGGAACACGCTCGCCTTCGTTGCCGGCCAGGTCGGCCTGCTGTTGCGCAGCCGCTGGCATCGCTTCGGTTACGCCTGCGTCAACTTCGGCACGCCGGTGTCGGTGCGTGCATGGCTGGCGTCGCGCGGCGTCGCGATCGACGGCCTCGACAAGAGCGCGCGCCAGGCCGAGGTGGCGGCGCTCGGCCGGCACCTGATGGGCGAGGTGGGCCGTCTCGTGCCGGTGTTGCCGGTGCCGCTGGTGGCCACGGTGGTGCTCGAAGACGCGGCCCGCGCACGCAGCGAGTTCGAGATCAAGGCCGAGGTGGCGACGCTCGTGGCACAGCTGCAGGCGGGCGGCGCGCGCATCTACGTGCCGCGCAGCGACTGGGACTACGCCGTCAGCGCCGGCCTGCGCATGCTCGTGCAGCGGCACCTCGTCGACGAGGAGGCCGGGCTGTACCGCGCGCGCGCAGCGGAGGAAGCGCTGCTGCGCTACTACGCGAATTCGATCCGGCACCTGGCGCGGATGGCGCCCGCGAGCAAGCCGCTCGAGGCCGAGGCTGCCGATACGTCGCCGGCGGCAACAGCGGCCGAGGGCGCGGCGGCGAGAGCCGTTCTCGTGCGCTGACGCTTCGAGGCGCGGTCTCCAGGCGGGCCGGTCAGCGGAACTCGCGCCAGTGCGGCGCGCGCTTCGGCGCCCGGCAGCGCGAGGGCGGCTCCAGCGGCTCCACGACGCGGCACTGTGCGAGCCACGGCGCGTAGGCCGGATCGCGGAACTCGAGCGCGCGCTGCATCAGGAAGCGCGCCTCGTCGTGGCGGCCGGCGCTCTCGAGCGCGGCGATCCAGGCGGCGAGCAGTTCGGTGTCCAGCCACACCCAGCGCGCGCTGCGGAACAGATCCGGCGGCGCCGGCGCCGAACCGAGCGCGCGTTGTTGATCGCCGTAGTAGCCGAAGAGCCGGCTGCCGCCATCGGTGCGCGCCGTCGCGGCAGAAGCGGCCTGCGCCTGCGGCATCACGGTGGGCAGCACGCGCCGGAAATCGAGCCAGGCGGCATAGGCGCCCGCGGCGAGCGCGATGCCGGCCGCGGCCAGGATGCCGCGCACGCGTGCGTCGCGCGCGGCTCTCGCGTTGGCGGGTGCGCGCGTGGCGGCGGGGGTCGGCCGCGCGCGCACCGAAGCCAGCCGGGTATGCGCCGGCGGCAGCGCCCGGGCGTGCTCGAGCGCGACGAGGCAGCCCCAGGCCCAGGCCGAGGGCAGCAGCAGGTAGGCATACCAGAACGGCGCGTCGAACAGGCTGTGCAGGCCGATCAGCGCCAGCATGGCGGCGAGCATCAGCGCGCGTGTCTGGAAGGCCGGCGCCACCTGGCGCAGCGAGCGCAGCAGCGCGAGCGCACCCCAGACCAGGCAAGCGCAGATGGCCAGGCCGAGCGGCAGGCCGAGCTCGACGATCAGGCCGAGCACGATGTTGTGCGGATGATCGAAGTAGCGCGGCCCGCGGTCGCCGAGCGGCGACAAGGACCACGCGAGCTGGAACTCCATCCAGCCGACGCCGCCGAAGGGCTGTTCGCGGATCAGCTGCAGCGCATCGATGAAGACGCCGCCGCGCGCGCCCGGCCGCACCAGCGAAGCGCTGGTCGCCAACGACGTGACCGGCGTCATCAGCGCCCGCCCGACCGTCATCGCCAGCCCCCCGAGGGCGGTGATCCACAGCAGCCACGCCGTGGGCCGCGGCAGCCGCCGGTCCAGCGCCGCCCACAGGCCGATGGCCATGCTCGCCAGGAGGCCGGCGCGCGAGGCGGTGGCCACGACACCGGCCTGCAGCCCGAAGGCCAGCACGAAGGCCCAGCCGCCGGCCGCGGGTGCAGGTGCGGTGGTGCCGGCAGGCGTCGAGGGTCCGCTCGCCGTGCCGGCGGCATCGGCGGAGGAGCCGGGCGCGGGGCCATCGCCAGCGGCGGGCTCCGGTACGCGTGCGGTCCACGCCGCCACCGCCAGCCACGACCAAAGGAGCAGCGTCGCGAGGTGGTTCGGCTGGTCGAGATTGGCGCTCGCACGGCCGGGCGTGCGCACCGGCGCGACCCAGGCCGGATCGGCCCAGCCCGGCGCCACGAGTTGCAGCGCGGCCACCACGAGCGAGGCGACGCCGGCGATCACCAGCCCCCACATCAGCGTGCGCGTCGCCCACTCCGGATGCAGGCGCGCCGCGCGCGCGCCCGACACCGCCACCGTCACGGCCGCGGCGAGCACGCCCAGTGAGCCGAGCCACACGCCCCCCGGTGCGCCGTTGATCGCCGCGCTCACGGCCACGCCGAGGCCGACGAGGCCGAGCGCCAGCAGCAACGGCGCCAACGACCGCCAGGGCACCCCGGCCGGGCTCGAGAGATGGGCCCATGCGGCGACGGCCACGCCCCACAGCAGCACGGCCAGCGTCTGCGCGAAGATGCCGTGCCCGAGCGCGCCCCAATGCACGACCAGCAGCGGCGTGGCCACCGCCGTCACCGTGGCGGCAACGGCGACTCCCTCCTTGGCATGCATGCCCGAGCATAGTGCAGCCCCGTCCCGCGCGGACGGATCGCACGCGCTCGCGGCGTGGCCGAAGCCCGCTCGATCAGCCCTGCAGCAGGGTGCGGACGTGGGCGGCGGCGCCGGTGGCCAGCCCCTGGGCGCTGTAGCCGCCCTCCAGCGTCGAGATCACCCGCGAGCCGGCATGCTCGCGCGCCACCGCCAGCAACTCGCGCGTGATCCAGGCGTAGTCGTCGTCGGTGAACGCGAGGCCGCCGAGCGGATCGAGTTCATGCGCGTCGAAACCGGCCGAGACGATGACGAGCTCGGGCGCGAAGCGGCGCAGCGCCGGCAGCATCTCGTCGCGCATCAGGCGGCGAAAGGTCGCCGAGCCGGTGCCGCGCTCGAGCGGGATGTTGACGATGTTGTCGGCGACGCCGCGCTCGTGCCTTGCGCCGGTGCCCGGGTAGAAGGGCGACTGGTGGCTCGAGCCGAAGAACAGGTCCGGGTCGCGCTCGAAGCAGTGCTGGGTGCCGTTGCCGTGGTGCACGTCGAAGTCGACGACGGCGATGCGCGCCAGGCCATGCGCGTGGCGCGCGTGCAGCGCGGCGATCGCGGCCTGGTTGAAGACGCAGAAGCCCATGGCCCGGTCGGCCTCGGCGTGGTGGCCGCAGGGGCGGGTGGCGCAGAAGGCGTTGGCCGCGCGGCCGAGCACGACCGCATCGACGGCGGCGCAGGTGGCGCCCACGCAGCGCATCACCGCGTTCCACGTCCCCGTCGACATGACCGTGTCGCCGGCGTCGAGCAGGTGATAACCCTCGCGCGGCGCGCTGCGTCGCACCTCTTCGACATAGGGGGTGGCGTGCACGCGCAACACCTGCTCGACGCTGCCCAGCGGCGCCGGCTCCCAGTGCAGCGCGGCGAACTCCGGCGCGCGCAGCGCCGCGAGCACGGCCTCGAGCCGCTGCGGCGACTCGGGGTGCCCCGGCCCGGTGTCGTGCTGCAGGCAATCGTCGTGCGTGTAGACGAAGGTGGTCATCGCAGGCGCGGCAGCACAGGAGGTTCCAAGTGTGCTTCGTCTGCCGCAGGGGAGCACCATCGAACTAGGGAAAACCCCGCGAGCGCATGATCGGTACTACCACGGGGGTCGTTGACCCGCGGTCGTTGACTGCGGTCAATGGGATGCCGAGCCGACAAGGTCCAGCATCACAATGTCCGTCGATGAACAGGAGACATGAAATGCAAGCACTTCAGAAGAACACCCGTTCGCCGGTCAACACGACGCTCGCGCCGGGCTTGTGCCGCCGCGCCGCCGTGGCCCTGGCGGGGCTGTCGCTGGCCGGCGCGGCCCTGGCCTGGGAGCCGAGCAAGCCGGTCGAGTTCGTGGTCCCTGCCGGCACCGGCGGCGGCGCCGACCAGATGGCCCGGCTGATCCAGGGCATCGTCGTCAAGCACAAGCTGATGAAGGAGTCGCTCGTCGTCGTCAACAAGTCCGGTGGCGCCGGTGCCGAGGGCTTTCTCGACGTCAAGGGTGCGAAGGGCGAGCCGCACAAGATCATCATCACGCTGTCGAACCTGTTCACGACACCGCTGGCCACCGGCGTGCCGTTCAACTGGAAGGACATGACGCCGGTGATGATGCTGGCGCTCGACCAGTTCGTGCTGTGGGTCAACGCCGAGTCGCCCTACAAGTCCGCCGGCGAGTACGTCGCGGCCGTGAAGGCGGCCGGCCCCAGCAAGATGAAGATGGCCGGCACCGGCTCGAAGCAGGAGGACCAGATCCTCACCGTCGGCCTGGAAAGGGCCACCGGCACGAAGTTCATCTACGTGCCGTTCAAGGGCGGCGGCGATGTCGCCGTGCAGCTCGTCGGCAAGCACGTCGATTCGACCGTCAACAACCCGATCGAGGCCGTCGCGCAGTGGCGCGCCGGCGCGCTGCGGCCGCTATGCGTCTTCGACGACCAGCGCATGCCCTACAAGGAAAAGATCACCACCACGATGTCGTGGAACGACATCCCGACCTGCTCCGAGGCCGGCGTGAAGACCGACTACGTGATGCTGCGCGGCATCTTCATGGCGCCGGGGGTCACGCCCGACCAGGTGGCCTTCTATGTCGACCTGCTGAACAAGGTGCGCGCGACGCCCGACTGGAAAGAGTTCATGGAGAAGGGCGCGTTCAACCAGTCGGCGATGACCGGCGCCGAGTTCGCGAAGTGGCTCACGGCCGCCGAGGCCACCCACCGCACGCTGATGACCGAGGCGGGCTTCCTCGCCAAATAAGGGCCGGAGGGGCGCGGTGTCGGCGGGGCGGGCGCGCCTGCCGACGCGCCCGACTCCGCCACCCTGAACGCCTGGGTTGCGGCCTGTCGGCAACGGGCACGGCGTGCTCCGAGGCCGGACGGTTGGCCCACGCTCGTCCATGAGTTGGCCCATGCGTTGGCCCATGAGTTGGTCCATGAATCGGCCCATGAATTCGTCCCCGCATCCGTTCCGCTTGCCTCCAGGAGCTCGCGATGGCGCATGAGCAACCTTCCTCCGGCGAAGAGGCGGCCAGGCCGCTGGCCCGCAACTCCACCGCCGACCTCGTCGTCGCCGCCTGCCTGGCGGTGATCGGCGCGATCGTCGTCATCGAGGCCCGCCGCCTCGGCGCCGACTGGCGTGAGGACGGGCCCGGCGCGGGCTACTTCCCCTTCTACATCGGGTTGATCCTGGTCGTCTGCAGCGTCGGCATCTTCGTGCAGGCGCTGAGCGCGAGAAGGACCGACACCCGCACCTTCGTCGACAGCGTGCAGCTCAAGCGCGTGCTGTCGGTGCTGGGCCCCTGCGTCGCCTACGTGGCGGGGATCATGGTGCTCGGCATCTACGTCGCGTCGGCGATCTTCATCGCGCTGTTCATGGTCGTGCTCGGCCGCTACGCGGTGCTGCGCAGCGCGATCGTCGGTGTCGCGGTGAACGCGCTCTTCTTCGCGATGTTCGAGGTCTGGTTCAAGGTGCCGCTGTACAAGGGCGCGCTCAACCCGCTGGCCTTCCTCGGCTACTGACCCGTCGACCACGCCACACCACCCCACGTCACCCAAGGGCGGTCCCGTCATGCAAGAAATCGGCTCCCTGCTGCACGGCTTCTCGGTGGTGCTGACGCCGCTGAACCTGGCACTGATGTTCGTCGGCATCGTGCTGGGCGTGCTGATCGGCGTGCTGCCCGGGTTGGGTGGCGCCAACGGCGTCGCCATCCTGCTGCCGCTGACCTTCTCGATGTCGCCGACCTCGGCCATCGTCATGCTGTCGTGCATCTACTGGGGCGCGCTGTTCGGCGGCGCGATCACGTCGGTGCTCTTCAACATACCGGGTGAACCCTGGTCGGTGGCGACCACGTTCGACGGCTATCCGCTGGCCCAGAAGGGGCGCGCGGGCGAGGCGCTGACGGCGGCGTTCACCTCGTCGTTCATCGGTGCGCTGATCGCGGTGCTGATGATCACCTTCCTCGCGCCGCTGGTGGCCAGGTTCGCGCTGAAGTTCGGCGCGCCGGAGTTCTTCTCGGTCTACCTGCTGACCTTCTGCAGCTTCGTCGGCATGGGCAAGGGCAACCCGCTCAAGATCCTCGTCGCGATGTGCCTGGGCTTCGCGCTCGCGGCGGTCGGCGTCGACACGATGACCGGCCAGCTGCGCCTGACCTTCGGCCTGACCGAGCTGCTGCGCGGCTTCGACTTCCTGATCGCCGTGATCGGCCTGTTCGGCATCGGCGAGATCCTGCTGTCGATGGAGGAGGGGCTGAACTTCTCCGGCAAGTCGGCGCGCCTCAACCCGAAGGTGGTCTGGCAGACCTGGAAGGAACTGCCGCGCTACTGGGTCACGTCGCTGCGCAGCGCGTTGGTGGGCATCTGGATGGGCATCACGCCCGGCGGCGCGACGCCGGCGTCGTTCATGAGCTACGGCCTGGCCAAGAAGATGAGCCGCAACGGCGCGAAGTTCGGCACCGGCGAGATCGAAGGCGTGGTCGCGCCGGAGACGGCCGCGCATGCCGCCGGCACGAGTGCGTTGCTGCCGATGCTGGCCCTCGGCATTCCGGGCTCGCCCACGGCGGCGGTGCTGCTCGGCGGCCTGCTGATCTGGGGCCTGCAGCCCGGCCCGCTGCTCTTCGTCGAGCAGAAGGAGTTCGTCTGGGGCCTGATCGCCTCGATGTACCTGGGCAACCTCGTCGGCCTCATCGTCGTGCTGCTGACGGTGCCGTTCTTCGCGTCGATCCTGCGCATCCCGTTCTCGATCATCGCGCCGGTGATCATCGTCATCTGCGCCATCGGCGCCTACACGGTGCACAGCGCGATGCTCGACATCTGGCTCATGCTGCTGTTCGGCGTCGTCGGCTACGTGTTCAAGAAGCTCGACTACCCGCTGGCACCGCTGGTGCTGGCGCTGGTGCTGGGCGACAAGGCCGAGGATTCGTTCCGGCAGGCGATGCTCGTGTCGCAGGGCGACCTCACGATCATGTGGTCCAACCCGCTCGTGGGCTCGATCACGACGCTGGCGCTGGTCCTGCTCGGCTGGCCGTTGATCTCGAAGATGCTCGCCGGGCTGAGGCGGGGCAAGGACAAGGGTGCCCTCGCCGACGGGTCGACCTGAGCGCGAAGGCGGGCACGAGGGCGCACGCGGAACACGCGGAACACGGGGAGCACGAAGATGGCCGTTGTCGCACTGACCCAGGGCATGGGCTCGCTGGCCCAGGACGTCGCCGAGCAGCTTGCCGACGAGCTGAACCTGGCCACGCTGCAACACGAGGTGGCCGACCGCGTGGCCGAGAAGATGCACGTGCCCAGGAGCCTGATCAGCCGCCTGCGCGCCGGCAAGGCGGGCCCGATTGAGCGCCTGACCGCCGACCGCGCCAGCATCGCCGTCTACACGGCCGAGGAGGTGCTCGAGACGGCGGCGCGCGGCAACGTCGTGCTGCGCGGCTGGGGCGCGACCCTGCTGCTGCGCGCCGTGCCGCACGTGCCGTGCGTGCGCATCATGCGGCCGTTCGAGAAGCGCGTCGACTGGCTGATGGCACAGCTCGAGACCGACGACCGCGAGCTGGCGGAGAACGAGATCCGGCGCAGCGACCACTCGAACGCAACGCGCATGCACGAGCAGTTCGGCGTCGACTGGGGCGACCCGGCCCTGTTCGACATGGTGCTCAACACCGACCGGCTCTCCGTCGAAACCTGCGTGCAGCAGGTCAAGGCCCTGCTGGCGCGTCCGGAGTTCGCCGAGACCGAGGCCTCGCGCGCGCTGCTGCAGGGCATGGCGCTCAGCGCGCGCGTGCGCTCGGCGCTGCGCAGCGACGAGGCGACCACGCAGGTCGACGTGACGATCGAGGCCGTGCAGGGCTGCGTGAAGTTGCGCGGCATCGTCATGACCGCCGATGAGTGCGAGGCGGCCGGCCGTGTCGCCGCTGCCGTCGCCGGCGTCGCGAGCGTCGACAACCAGCTGCGCGTGATGGCCAAGTCGCGCCTGTTCCCGTCGGCCAGGAACTGAGCCGCCCGGGACGCCCCGTGCCATCAGATCTTGCCGCGCTGCTTGAGCCTGGAGAGCGTCTCGGCCGACAGGTTGAGGTAGGTCGCGAGCTCGCGCTTCGGGATGCGATCGGCAAGCTCCGGGTGCTTGCGCATGAAGCGATGCACGCGTCCGGGCGCGTCGAGCAGGTGCAGCGTGATGGTGTGCGCGAGCACGTCGCTCATCAGGCGCATGACCTGGTACTCGAAGTCGGCCTTGAGCGCGGGATGGCGGTCGAGGTAGTCGACCCAGCGGGGCAGCGGCAGCTTGGCCACGCGCGCCTTGGTGACGCAGGCGATGGCGTAGGGCGTCGGCGTGTCCAGGCGCCAGGCGGCGTAGCTGGTCTCGATCTCGCGCTCGCTGGCGAAGCGCAGGATCATCTCCTTGGCCTCGGCGTTGGAGACGACGCGCTTGAGCAGGCCGTCGATGACGAAGTACTGCTCCATCTCGTGCACGCCCTGGTGCAGGAGGAAGTCTCCCTTGCCGCAGTCGACGACCTCGAGCATCTCCTCGAGCTCGCGCCAATCGTCGTCGGAGAGCCCCTGCAGCACGATGTTCTGCCGCAGTTGCACACGGATGACCGTGCGTTCGGGATGCTGTGCGAGGAGGGTCATCGTGCCGCCGCTGCGCCGAGCCCGTGCGTTGCAGCTGTTTTTCGAAAGTTGACCGTGGTCAACGGAGATGCGAAGCGCGGCTTTCTACCATAGCGCTCACCTTCGATCGACCCAGCACCAGACCCCTTGGACCAACAGGAGCTTGGCATGTCGGCAGTCCTCTCGCCCGCCACCGACCCGGCTGCCGGTGCCGCACCGATGACCGATGGCTTCCATCTCGTCATCGACGCCCTCAAGCTCAACGACATCACGACGATCTACGGCCTGCCCGGCATTCCGATCACCGATCTTACGCGCATGGCGCAGGCCGAAGGCCTGCGCATGATCTCGTTCCGCCACGAGCAGAACGCCGGCCACGCGGCGGCCATCGCCGGCTTCCTGAACGCCAGGCCCGGCGTGTGCCTCACCGTCTCGGCGCCCGGTTTCCTCAACGCGCTGACGGCGCTGGCCAACGCGACGACGAACTGCTTCCCGATGATCCTCATCAGCGGCTCGTCGGAACGCGAGGTCGTCGACCTGCAGCAGGGCGACTACGAGGAGATGGACCAGCTGGCGATCGCCAAGCCGCTGGCCAAGGCCGCCTACCGCGTGCTGCACGCCGAGGACATCGGCATCGGCATCGCGCGGGCGATCCGTGCCGCCGTCTCGGGCCGCCCGGGCGGCGTGTACCTCGACCTGCCGGCCAAGCTGTTCGCGCAGACCATGGATGCCGCCGCCGGCGCGGCCTCGCTCATCAAGGTCGTCGATCCGGCGCCGCGCCAGATCCCCGCCCCCGAGGCGGTGCAGCGTGCGCTCGAGCTGCTGCGCGGTGCGAAGAAGCCGCTCATCGTCCTCGGCAAGGGCGCGGCCTATGCGCGCGCCGACGACGAGGTGCGCGCGCTCGTCGAACGCACCGGCATCCCCTACCTGCCGATGTCCATGGCCAAGGGCCTGCTGCCCGACACGCACGAGCTCTCCGCCGCGGCGGCGCGCTCGTACGCGCTGCCCGAGGCCGACGTCGTGCTGCTCGTCGGCGCGCGGCTGAACTGGCTGCTCTCGCATGGCAAGGGCAAGACCTGGGGCGGCAAGCATGCCAAGGCCTGGGGTGGGCAGAAGTTCATCCAGATCGACATCTCGCCCACCGAGATGGACAGCAACGTGCGCATCGACGCGCCGGTGGTCGGTGACATCGGTTCCTGCGTGACGGCGCTGCTGGCGGGCATCGGCAGCGGCTGGCCCAGGCCGCCGGCGGCGTGGCTCGACGCGTTGTCCGAGCGCAAGAACAAGAACATCGCCAAGCTGTCGGAGACGCTGGCCAAGGACGCGCGGCCGATGAACTTCCACGGCGCGCTGAACGTGGTGCGCGACATCGTCAAGGCCAACCCCGACGCGATGCTGGTCAACGAAGGCGCCAATGCGCTCGACTTCACGCGCTCGATCGTCGACATGTACAAGCCGCGCAAGCGCGTCGACGTGGGCACCTGGGGCGTGATGGGCATCGGCATGGGCTTCGCGGTCGCCGCGGCCATCGAGACCGGGCAGCCGGTGATCGCCATCGAAGGCGACAGCGCGTTCGGCTTCAGCGGCATGGAGGTGGAGACGATCTGCCGCTACCAACTGCCGGTATGCGTCGTGATCTTCAACAACAACGGCGTCTACCGCGGCACCGACAAGAACCTCGGCGGCGGCGCGGACATGGCGCCGACGGCCTTCGTCAAGGACGCGCGCTACGAGCGGCTGATGGAGGCCTTCGGCGGCGTCGGCGTCTACGCCGCCACGCCCGACGAGCTGCGGCGCGGCATGGAAGAGGCGCTGCGCTCGCGGCGGCCGACGCTCGTCAACGCCATCATCGACGAGACCGCCGGCACCGAGAGCGGGCGCATCACGAGCCTGAACCCGACGCGGCAGAAGACCACTTGAGGGCAGCGAGGGCACGCTGTCCTCGACCGCCTGGCACACACCGGATCCAGCAAACCCCGATAGGAGCATCTGAATGAGCAAAGCGCTCGATGGCGTGCGCATCCTCGACTTCACGCACGTGCAGTCGGGACCGACGTGCACGCAGTTGTTGGCCTGGTTCGGCGCCGACGTGATCAAGGTGGAGAAGGCCGGCGAGGGCGACGCCACGCGCGGCCAGCTGCGCGACATCCCCGGCGTGGACAGCCTCTACTTCACGATGCTGAACCACAACAAGCGGTCCATCACCGTCAACACCAAGGACCCGAAGGGCAAGCAGATCGTCGATCGGCTGATCAAGACCTGCGACGTGCTGGTCGAGAACTTCGCGCCCGGCGCGCTCGACCGCATGGGCTTCACCTGGGAGCGCATCCAGGAGCTGAACCCGCGCATGATCATGGCCTCGGTCAAGGGCTTCGGCCCCGGGCCCTACGAGGACTGCAAGGTCTACGAGAACGTCGCGCAGTGCGCCGGCGGGTCGGCCTCGACGACCGGCTTCGACGACGGCCCGCCGCTCGTCACCGGCGCGCAGATCGGCGACTCGGGCACCGGGCTGCACCTCGCGCTCGGCATCGTCGCCGCGCTCTACCAGCGCAACAGCACCGGCCGCGGCCAGAAGGTGCTGGCGGCGATGCAGGACGGCGTGCTGAACCTGTGCCGCGTGAAGCTGCGCGACCAGCAGCGACTGGACCGCACGCACAAGCTGACCGAATACCCGCAATACCCCGACGGCACCTTCGGCGACGCCGTGCCGCGCGCCGGCAACGCCTCGGGCGGCGGGCAGCCGGGCTGGATCCTGAAGTGCAAGGGCTGGGAGAGCGACCCCAACGCCTACATCTACTTCATCACGCAGGCGCCGGTGTGGGCGTCGATCTGCAAGGTCATCGGCCAGGAAGACTGGATCACCGACGAGGCCTTCGCGACGCCGGCCGCGCGGCTGCCGCACCTGAAGCGCATCTTCGAGCGCGTCGAGCAGTGGACCATGACCAAGACCAAGTTCGAGGCCATGGACATCCTGAACAAGTACGACATCCCTTGCGGGCCGATTCTCTCGATGAAGGAGATCGCCGAGGAGCCGGCGCTGCGCGCCACCGGCACGGTGGTGGAGGTGGACCACCCGACGCGCGGCAAGTACCTCTCGGTGGGTAACCCGATCAAGATGTCCGACAGCCCCACCGAGGTGAAACGCTCGCCGCTGCTCGGCGAGCACACCGACGAGGTGATGACCGAGCTCGGCTACGGCGCGGACGAGATCGCCGCGCTGCACGAGGCGAAGATCATCTGACCACGGGCCGCGTCGCCGCGCCGGCCGACCGGCGCCGCATCGCTCGCACCGCACTGAACCCCGTCACGGCACACCCCCCTGAAGGATCGAGAGGAAACGTCATGAACAAGGACAAGGCCAAGGTTCGACAGATCCTGGACGCGTTGCGCGCATCCGGGCGCGACGCGCTCACCGCGCCGGAGGGCAAGCGGGTGTGCGACGCCTACGGCATCGCCGTGCCCGGCGAGGGCCTGGCCGGCAGCGCGGCCGAGGCTTCCAGGCTGGCCGCCGGCATGGGCCTGCCGGTGGTGATGAAGATCGTCAGCCCCGACATCCTGCACAAGACCGAGGCCGGCGGCGTCATCGTCGGCGTGAAGAGCGCCGACGAGGCGGCCAAGGCCTACGACACGATCGTCGCCAACGCCAAGCGCTACAAGGCCGACGCCCGTATCGAGGGCGTGCAGGTGCAGCAGATGATCCAGGGCGGGCAGGAGGTGATCGTCGGCGCGGTCACCGACGGCAGCTTCGGCAAGCTGGTGGCTTTCGGTCTGGGCGGCGTGCTGGTGGAGGTGCTGAAGGATGTCACCTTCCGGCTCGCGCCGGCGACGCGCGAGGACGCGCTGTCGATGCTGGACGGCATCCAGGCCGCCGAAATGCTGAAGGGCGTGCGCGGCAGCGACCCGGTGAACCGCGAGGCGCTGGCCGAGGTCATCGTGCGCGTCAGTGAACTGGTGAGCGACTTCCCGGAAATCTCGGAGATGGACCTCAACCCCATCTTCGCGAGCAAGAGCGGCGCCATCGCTGCCGACGTGCGCATCGTCTGCAACTTCAACCCCGCGCCGGCGCGCTACCGTCCGGCCGAGGCCGATGTCGTGAAGTCGATGAACCGCATCATGCAGCCCAAGGCGGTGGCGGTGATCGGCGCCTCCGACGAGGCCGGCAAGATCGGCAACTCGGTGATGAAGAACCTCATCAACGGCGGCTACAAGGGCCAGATCATCCCGATCCACCCGAAGTCGGCCGAGATCATGGGCTACAAGGCCTACAAGAGCGTCAAGGACGTGCCGGGCGACATCGACACGGCGGTGTTCGCCATCCCCGCCAAGCTCGTGGCCGGCGCCCTCACCGAGTGCGGCGAGAAGGGCATCGCCGGTGCCGTGCTCATCCCGTCGGGCTTCGCCGAGACGGGCAACCACGAGATGCAGGAGGAGCTCGTGGAGATCGGCCGCAAGTACAACATCCGCATGATGGGGCCGAACATCTACGGCTTCTACTACACGCCGGCCAACCTCTGCGCCACCTTCTGCACCGCCTACGACGTCAAGGGCTCGGCGGCGCTGTCGTCGCAGTCGGGCGGCATCGGCATGGCCATCATCGGCTTCTCGCGCTCGGCGAAGATGGGCGTGTCGGCGATCGTCGGCCTCGGCAACAAGAGCGACATCGACGAGGACGACCTGCTGCTGTTCTTCGAGCAGGATCCCAACACCAAGGTGATCGCCCAGCACTGCGAGGACCTGAAGGACGGCCGCGCCTTTGCCGAAGTGGCCAAGCGCGTGTCGAAGAAGAAGCCGGTCATCGTGCTCAAGGCCGGCCGCACCTCGGCCGGCGCGAAGGCGGCGAGCTCGCACACCGGGGCGCTCGCCGGCAACGACAGGATCTACGAGGACGTGCTGCGCCAGTCCGGCGTCATCCGCGCCAGGAGCCTGCGCGACCTGCTCGACTTCGCGCGCGGCGTGCCGATCCTGCCCACACCCAAGGGCGAGAACGTGGTCATCATCACCGGCGCCGGCGGCTCCGGCGTGCTGCTGTCGGACGCCTGCGTCGACAACGGCCTGAAGCTGATGCCGATGCCGGCGGACCTCGACGCCGCCTTCCGCAAGTTCATCCCGCCCTTCGGCGCCGCCGGCAACCCGGTGGACATCACCGGCGGCGAGCCGCCGCAGACCTACAAGAACACGGTCCTGCTAGGCCTGTCGGACCCGCGCATCCACTCGCTCATCCTCGGCTACTGGCACACCATCGTCACGCCGCCGATGGTGTTCGCGAAGATCATGGTCGAGGCGCGCGAGGAGATGCTGGCCAAGGGCATCGAGAAGCCGATGGTGGCGTCGCTGGCCGGCGACGTGCAGGTCGAGGAAGCGGCGCAGTACCTCTACGAGCACGGCATCCCGGCCTACGCCTACTCGACCGAGATTCCGGTCGCGGTGTTGGCTGCCAAGTATCAATGGGCGCGCGGCGCGGGGCTGCTATGAGGAAGCGGGGCGGCGGCAGGGACCGGCGACCCTGCCCCGCCCATATGAGCGCCAAGTGAGCGCCAGATGAGCGCTGTATGAGCGCCAACGAGGCGTGCCAGAGTCCCCCAGATGAACCGAGCTGTCATCCCCATCGCCGCCGCAGCCACCGAGGCCCCCACGCGCCAGCGCAGGCGCGAAGGCCAGAAGGGCCGCCGCGTCGACCCGCAGGCGCGCGAGGAGGTGCGCCGGCTGCTCGGCGCGACACCACGTGCGCGCGACCTGCTCATCGAGCATCTGCACAAGCTGCAGGACCACTTCGGCCACCTGAGCGCGCGCCATCTGGCGGCGCTGGCGCAGGAGATGAGCGTGGCGCAGGCCGAGGTCTTCGAGGTCGCGAGCTTCTACCATCACTTCGACATCGTGAAGGAAGGCGCCGCCGCGCCCCCGGGCTTGACCGTGCGCGTGTGCGACGGCCTGGCCTGCGAGATGGCCGGTGCGCGCGACCTGCTGGCGCGCCTGCCGGCCCTGCTGGGCACCGACGTGCGCGTCGTCGCCGCGCCGTGCATCGGCCGCTGCGAGCAGGCGCCGGCCGTGGCCGTGGGCCAGCACCCGATCGCCAGGGCGACCACCGCATCGGTGCAGGCGGTGGTGCGCGCCGGCCACACCACGCACGAGCCGCAGGGCTTCATCGACCTCGCGGCGTACAGAGATGAAGGCGGCTACGCGCTGCTGAAGACCTGCATCGCCGGCGAGATCGAGGTCGAGCAGGTCATCAAGGCGCTCGAGGATTCGGGCCTGCGCGGGCTCGGCGGCGCGGGTTTCCCGGCCGGGCGCAAGTGGCGCATCGTGCGCAACGAGCCGGCGCCGCGCCTGATGGCCGTGAACATCGACGAAGGCGAGCCCGGCACCTTCAAGGACCGCGTCTACCTCGAGCGCGACCCGCATCGCTTCATCGAGGGCATGCTGATCGCGGCCTGGGCCGTGGGCATCCAGAAGATCTACGTCTACCTGCGCGACGAGTACCACGGCTGCCGCGCCCTGCTCGAGGGCGAGCTCGCCAGGCTGCGCGCGGAGCCGCCGTTCCCCGGCATGCCCGAGATCGAGCTGCGCCGCGGCGCCGGTGCCTACATCTGCGGCGAAGAGTCGGCGATGATCGAGTCGATCGAAGGCAAGCGCGGCATGCCGCGCCTGCGCCCGCCCTACGTCGCGCAGGTCGGCCTGTTCGGCCGCCCGACGCTGGAGCACAACTTCGAGACGCTGTACTGGGTGCGCGCCATTCTCGAGAACGGTGCTGCCTGGTTTGCCTCGCAAGGCCGCCATGGCCGCAAGGGGCTGCGCTCGTTCTCGGTGTCGGGCCGCGTGAAGGAGCCGGGCGTCAAGCTGGCGCCGGCGGGCATCACGATCCGCGAGCTCATCGACGAACACTGCGGCGGCATGGCCGAAGGCCACCGCTTCTACGCCTACCTGCCGGGCGGTGCCTCGGGCGGCATCCTGCCGGCGTCGCTCGGCGACATCCCGCTCGACTTCGACACGCTGCAGCCGTACGGCTGCTTCATCGGCTCGGCGGCGGTCATCGTGCTGTCGGACCAGGACCGTGCCGCCGACGCGGCGCGCAACCTGATGCGCTTCTTCCACCACGAATCCTGCGGTCAGTGCACGCCTTGCCGCAACGGCACGGCCAAGGCTTCGGCGCTCATCGAGCAGCCGCAATGGGACCTGGAGCTGCTGGCCGACCTGTCGCAGGTGATGCGCGACGCGTCGATCTGCGGCCTCGGCCAGGCGGCGCCGAACCCGGTGGACTGCGTCATCAAGTACTTCCCCGACGAACTGCGGAGGAACTGAAGTGACGGTGCGCGAAACCATCATCTTCAACCTCGACGGCCGCGACATCGCCGCGCTGCCCGGCGAGCCCATCCTCGAGGCGGCGCGGCGCGAGGGCGTGGCCATCCCGCACCTGTGCTACAAGCCCGGGCTCGATGCGGTGGGCAACTGCCGCGCCTGCATGGTCGAGATCGACGGCGAACGCGTGCTCGCGCCCTCGTGCTGCCGTGCGCCGACGCCGGGCATGAAGGTGCGCAGCGACAGCGAACGTGCGCGCAAGTCGCAGAAGCTCGTGCTCGAGCTGCTGCAGTCGGACATGCCCGAGGCGCAGTACACGCGCCATAACGAGGTCGACCAGTGGTCGGCGCACCTCGGCCTCGGCAAGCCGCGCTTCGCGGCGCGGGCGCAGCCGGCGGCGGACCTCTCGCACCCGGCGATGGCGGTCCACCTCGACGCCTGCATCCAGTGCACGCGCTGCCTGCGCGCCTGCCGCGACGAGCAGGTCAACGACGTCATCGGCCTCGCCTTGCGCGGCGATGCGGCCAGGATCGTCTTCGACATGGACGATCCGATGGGCGCCTCCACCTGCGTCGCTTGCGGCGAGTGCGTGCAGGCCTGTCCCACCGGTGCGCTGATGCCGGCGCGCGACGCGGCCCTCCAGGTGCCCGACAAACAGGTGCAGTCGGTGTGCCCGTACTGCGGCGTCGGCTGCCAGCTCACCTACCACGTCAAGGACGACAAGATCCTCTTCGTCGAAGGCCGCGATGGCCCGTCCAACCACGGCCGCCTGTGCGTGAAGGGGCGCTACGGCTTCGACTACGCACACCATCCGCAGCGCCTGACGAAGCCGCTGATCCGGCGCAAGGACGCGCCGCCGAAGTCCGGTGACTTCGCGATGGACCCCGAGCGCATCATGGACGTGTTCCGCGAGGCGAGCTGGGAGGAGGCGCTCGACTTCGCCGGCGGTACGTTGAAAGCAATCCGCGACCGGCACGGCCCGAAGGCGCTCGCCGGCTTCGGCTCGGCCAAGGGCAGCAACGAGGAGGCCTATCTTTTCCAAAAGCTCGTGCGCACGGGCTTTGGCAGCAACAACGTCGACCACTGCACGCGCCTGTGCCACGCCTCCTCGGTGGTGGCGCTGCTCGAAGGCATCGGCTCGGGGGCGGTGAGCAACCCGGTGATGGACGTGACGAAGGCCGAGGTGGTGATCGTGATCGGCGCAAACCCGACGGTGAACCACCCGGTGGCCGCGACCTGGATGAAGAACGCGGTCAAGGCGGGCACGAAGCTCATCGTGATGGATCCGCGTCGCTCGGACCTGGCACGCCTGGCGCACCGCTTCGTTCAGTTCACGGCCGACACCGACGTGGCGATGCTGAACGCGTTGATGAACGTCATCGTCACCGAGGGGCTTGTCGACGAGGCCTTCATCGCCTCGCGCACGATCGGCTACGAGGAGCTGCGCAAGAACGTCGCCGCCTACAGCCCGGAAGCGATGGCGCCGATCTGCGGCGTCGATGCAGAGACGCTGCGCTATGTGGCGCGCCTGTATGCGCGCTCGAAGGCCTCGATGATCCTCTGGGGCATGGGCATCAGCCAGCATGTGCACGGCACCGACAACGCGCGCTGCCTCATCGCGCTGGCGCTGATGACCGGCCAGATCGGCCGCCCCGGCACCGGCCTGCACCCGCTGCGCGGCCAGAACAACGTGCAAGGAGCGAGCGACGCGGGGCTGATCCCGATGATGCTGCCCGACTACCAGCATGTCTCCAGACCCGAGTCGCGCCAGCGCTTCGAGCAGGCCTGGAACCTGGCGCCGGGCACGCTCGACGCCCAGCCCGGCCTGACGGTGGTGGAGGTGATGCACGCGATCAAGGCCGGCACGATCCGAGGCATGTACGTGCAGGGCGAGAACCCGGCGATGTCCGACCCCGACGCGAACCACGCGCGCGAGTCGCTGGCCGCGCTCGAGCACCTGGTGGTGCAGGACATCTTCCTCACCGAGACGGCCTACCTGGCCGACGTCATCCTGCCCGCCGGTGCCTTCCCCGAGAAGGCCGGCACCTTCACCAACACCGACCGCCTCGTGCAGATGGGCCGCCAGGCCGTGCCGCCACCGGGCGACGCGCGCCAGGACCTGTGGATCATCCAGGAGATCGGCCGGCGCCTCGGGCTGCCGTGGAACTACGGCCACGTGAGCGAGGTGTTCGACGAGATGCGGCACACCATGCCGAGCATCGCCGGCATCACCTGGGATCGGCTGGAGCACGAGCACGCCGTCACCTACCCGTGCACGCACGAAGGCGACCCGGGCCAGCCGGTGGTCTTCGTCGAGGACTTCCCGCGCGAAGGCGGCAAGGCGCGCTTCGTGCCTGCCGACATCATCCCGGCGGCCGAGCGGCCCGACGCCGAGTATCCGATGGTGCTGATCACCGGCAGGCAGCTCGAGCACTGGCACACCGGCAGCATGACGCGGCGCGCGAGCGTGCTCGACGCGCTCGAGCCCGACCCGACGGCGTGGGTGCACCCGCTCGACCTCGCCGCGCTCGGCGCGAAGGCGGGCGACGTGCTGACGATCGCGTCGCGGCGCGGTGAGGTGACGCTGTGGGCGCGCGCCGACGAGGGCACGCCGCGCGGTGCGGTCTTCGTCGCCTTCGCGTTCTACGAGGCGGCGATCAACCGGCTCACGAACGCGGCGCTCGATCCGTTCGCGAAGATCCCGGAGTTCAAGTACTGCGCCGTGCGCGTCAAGCCGGGCGGCGAGCCGCCGAAGCAGAACAGCTTCGGCGGTGGGCAGTTGCTGGCGACGCACTGACGGCCGCGCGAGCCTCTGGCGAAGCTTGCGTCCCCGACGCCGTTGCGCGGGCGCGCTCGCGCACCACTCTCTACAGGGGCTGCAGTTGCAGGCGGGCGTGCTGCCCGGCCATCGTGTGCGCGAGCAGCTTGACCAGCAAGTACACCGCCTCGATGCGCGGCGTCGGCGTGCCGGTCAGGCGCCCGAGTTCGACCACCGAGCCGACGAGCGCCTCGATCTCGGGCGCGCGGCCGGCTTCGATGTCCTGCAGCATCGAGGTCTTGTGGTGGCCGACTTTCTCGGCGCCGGCGATGCGCTTGTCGAGCGACACGCGGAAGGTGACGCCGAGCCGGTTGGCCACCGCCTGCGCCTCCTGCATCATGTGCGCGGCCAGCTCGCGCGAGGGCGGAAACTGGCAGATGCCCGCGAGCGTGGCCTGCGTGAGGGCGCTGATCGGGTTGAAGGTGAGGTTGCCCCACAGCTTGAGCCAGATCTCGGCGCGGATGTCGGTGAGCACAGGCGCCTTCAGCCCGGCGCGCGCAAAGCACTCCGAGAGGCGCGTCGCCCGTGCGCTCGGCGAACCGTCGAGCTCGCCGATGGGGAAACGGTCGCCCTCGATGTGCCGCACGACCCCCGGAGCGGCCAGCTCCGCCGCCGGGTACACGACGCAGCCGAGCACCTGGGCGAGCGGGATGTTCGCCATCAGCGTGCCGTTGGGGTCGACGCTGCGCACCGGCGTGCCGGCGAGCGCGCCGCCATGCGCGTGGAAGTACCAGAACGGGATGCCGTTCTGCATCGGCACGACCACGGTGGCGGGGCCGACGAGATGCGGCAAGTCCGGCAGCACTGCTTCGACCTGGTGCGCCTTCATCGCCAGCACCACCACGTCGTGCACGCCGGCATCGGCGTAGCGATCGGTTGCGGCCACGTCGCGCGCCACCTGCTCGCTGCCGTCGGCGGCGACGAGCCTGATGCCTCGCTCGCGGATCGCCTGCAGGTTGGCGCCGCGGGCGAGGAAGGTGACGCTCTCACCCGCCAGTGCCAGCTTCGCGCCGACGTACCCGCCGATGGCACCGGCGCCGATGATGGCGACCTTCATGGGGCGTGGTCTCAGATGCCCACCTCGCCCCAGCGCGGGTCGGCCCAGCGGGTCCAGTCGAAGCCCGCTCGCGCCGGGTGGCCATGGCAGTTCGCGAGGGCGAGCAGGCAACGCGCCTTCGTCTCGAGGATGGCGTCGGTCAGGAAGGCGGCGTCGTAGGCGCGCAGCAGGTGCGCCTGGCGCGTCTGCAGGTAGCGCTGCACCTGCTCGCGTTCGCCCGGCAAGGCGCGCAGGCCGTCGTAGGTCTCCTCGTCCCAGTGCCAGCGCAGGCCCAGTTCATAGAACGCGGCGTTGAAGGCGGCGCGCTCGAGGTCGATGCCGGTGCAGGTGGGGTCGATGGCGGACGACATGACGGGACTCCTTGAGTGGCGAGGTGGCGAGGGCCGGTGCTGCGAGATCGTCGACGGCGCCATCGTAGGAAGGGGGATGGATAAATGACAATCAAACTAAAATATGAAAAGCATCACTGATCGGTAATGGATGTGGATTGGCCCGTGCAGCTGCCGGGTCCGGAGGTTGGCCGGTGCGACACGCGACCTTTCGTCAGCTGAAGGTGTTCGAGGCCGTGGCGCGCCTGGCCAGCTACTCGCGCGCGGCCGAGGAGCTGCACCTCACGCAGCCGGCGGTGTCGACGCAGATCCGCAAGCTCGAAGGCCATGCCGGGCTGCCGCTGTTCGAGCAGCTGGGCAAGAAGATCTACCTCACGGCCGCCGGCACCGAGCTGCTGCACCACTGCCGCCTCATCGTGCAGCAGTTCGAGCAGGCCGAGGAGGCGATGACGCAGTTCCAGGGCGTCTCCGGTGGCCGCCTGAACGTGGCCGTGATCAGCGCCGGCGACTACTTCCTGCCGCGGCTGCTCGTCGAGTTCGCGCGGCGCCACGAGGGCGTGAAGATCAACCTGTCGGTGCACAACCGGGGCGACCTGCTCGACCACCTCGCCGACAACCGCACCGACCTGGCGGTGATGGTGCGTCCGCCCGAGGATGCCGACGCGCTGGCCGAGCCCTTTGCGCCGCACCCCTACCTGATCCTTGCCGCACGCGAGCATGCGCTGGCCGGCGAGCGCGACATCCCGCTGGCGCGGCTGGTGCGCGAGCCGTTCATCGTGCGCGAGCACGGCTCCGACACGCGTCACGCCATGGCCGACGCGCTCGGCCGCCACCATGCCCATGTCAACGTCGCGCTGGAAGTGCGGAGCACCGAGACGATCAAGCAGGCGGTGATCGCCGGCATGGGCGTGGCCTTCCTGTCGGCGCACACGGTCAGCCGGGAACTGGCCGACGGCGACCTGGTGGCGCTGGACGTGCAGGGCTTTCCGCGCCTGCTCAACTGGTACCTCGTCATGCGCCGCAACAAGCGCCTGCCGCCGGTGGCGCAGGCCTTCCGCGAATTCCTGCTGCGCGAGGGCGCGTCGATGCTGGCGCGCGTGGTGCCGCTGCCGCGCGCCATCGCGCGCCGGGCCGGCGGGCGGCGGGCAGGGCGGTCGAGCGTTGCGCCACGAGCGTGATCGCTGGGCACGCCGCCCCCACCGGGCACGCCGGCAGGCCCTGCGCCCCCGCCTTACCCGAGGGCCGCGGTCGTCGTGCTCAGGGCGCCGGCGGGCGCCGCGGCTGCGCCACCGGGGCCGACGCGGCCGCCGCGGTGCCTCCTGGCGTCAGGCGCGCCTCGCGCATCAGCACCTTGTGGAAATGCTCGCTGCGGTCGAGCCAGTTGGTGAAGGCCTCGCCGACCATCGGCGAGTTCTTGAAGGCGCCCTGCTTCATCAGGGCCTCCCATTCGGGCAGGCTGCGCAAGCGGTCGAGCAGGTGCTGGTAGTAGGCAACCTGGGCCGGCGTGGCGCCGCCCGTGGTGAAGATGCCGCGCATCATCAGGTACTGCACCGGCACGCCGGAGGACATGCAGGTGGGTAGGTCGCTCCAACCGAGTGGCCCCGCCACCTTGCCCGGGTAGGGCAGGCGCGCGCCGTCGAAGACGCACAGCGGCCGCACCTTGCCGGCGCGCCAGAGTGCCTCGGCCTCGATGGGGTTGTTGACGGTCAGGTCGACCTCGTTCGCCGCGAGCGCCTTGGCCACGTCGCCGCCGCCGCGCAGGGCCACATAGTTGATGCGCGTGGCCAGGGCCGTCTCCAGCAGCACGGCGATGATCTGGTCTTCCTGCTTGCTGCCCGTGCCCCCGAGCTTGACGCTGCCCGCGGGACTGGCGCGAATGGCGGTGAACAGGTCCTGCGGCGTGTGGTGAGGCGAGGACGCGGGCACCCACAGCACGAATTGGTCCAGCGCCAGCAGTTGCACGGGCGTCAGGTCGCGCCAGCTGAAGGGCAGCGCATGACCGAACGGCGCGGTGAACAGATTCGACAACGTGATGATCAGCTTGTGCGGGTTGCCGCGCTCGGCTTTCATGAGCAGCAGGCCTTCGCCGCCGGACTGGCCGGCGCGGTTGACGACCTGGATCGGCTGCTTCATCAGCCCGTGCTTGCGCACCGTTTCGGCGATGAAGCGCGCCATCAGGTCGGCGCCGCCGCCCGTGCCTGCGGGCACCACGAGCTCCACCGGCGCCGTAGGCTCCCAAGTGGCCTGCGCCGAGGCCGTGCCGCCGACGAGCGCCAAGGCCGCGAGGGCGGCGCTGAGCGGCGCTCGCGCCGAACTGCAGAAGCCGCGCGAAGCGGTCCGGAAATTGAATGTCATCTTGTGCGAAGCCCTCGTCGGTGCGCAGGTATCGGCTGCCAAAGCCGGCTGTCTCGTCCGCTGCGCACGAAGGAACGAGCCTACAGGCGGTCTGTGCTGCGGGAGCCCGGCCGGCGTGCCAACCCTGTCACGCTGCGCGGACCCGGCCAAGGAGTGTCGGCGGCAGAAGGCGCGGACCAGGCTTTCTGTCGCCCACGCGCACTACCCGCCGATGTAGTGCATCTCGACGCGGCGCTCGCCGTGGCTGCCCGATAGCGCGGCGGCCTGGCCGGCGCCGCGCAGCTCGGAGTAGCGGTCGTCGCGCTCGCTCCACAGCAGGCCGATGGCGGCGGCGATGTCGGCGTCGCTCCAGGCGCTGCCGTCGGGTCGCTGCCCGCGCAGGAGCGCGCGCAGGTCATGGCCGCGGCTGGCGAACAGGCACAGGAAGAGCTTGCCCTCGGTGGACAGGCGGGCGCGGTTGCAGTCGCTGCAGAAGGCCTTGGTGACGCTGCTGATGAAGCCGACTTCGCCGCCGCCGTCGGCATAGCGCCAGCGCTCGGCGGTTTCGCCCGGCGCGCTCGCGTCGAGCGGCTCGAGCGCGAACTCGCGCTGCAGCACCTTGCGCACGTCGTCGGAGGGCAGCACCTCGTCCATGCGCCAGCCGTTGGTGGCGCCGACGTCCATGTACTCGATGAAGCGCAGCACGACGCGCGGTCCGTAGCGCTCGCGCACGTAACGCGCCAGCGGCACGATCTCCTGCTCGTTGGTGCCGCGCTTGACGACCATGTTCAGCTTCACCGGCGCCAGGCCGGCGGCGAGCGCCGCGTCGACACCGCGCAGCACGTCGGCGACCGGGAAGTCGACGTCGTTCATGCGCCGGAAGATGGCGTCATCCAGCGCATCGAGGCTGACGGTGATGCGCTTGAGCCCGGCGTCGCGCAGCGCCTGCGCCTTGCGTTCGAGCAGCGAGCCGTTGGTGGTGAGGGTGATGTCGAGCGGGCGGCCGTCGACGGTGCGCAATTGCGCCAGTTGCGCCACCAGCACCTCGAGATGCTTGCGCAGCAGCGGCTCGCCGCCGGTGAGCCGCAGCTTGCTCACGCCGTGGGCCACGAAGAGGCCGGCCACGCGCCTGATCTCCTCGAAGCTCAAGAGCGAGCTCTGCGGCAGGAACCTGTAGTCGCGGTCGAACACCTCCTTCGGCATGCAGTAGCTGCAGCGGAAGTTGCACCGGTCGGTGACGGAGATGCGCAGGTCGTGCAGCGGCCGGCCGAGGCGGTCGGCGACGAGCCCGTTCGGCGCCGGCGCGCCCGCCGGCACGCGCGGCACGGCGGCGGCGTAGCGCAGGTCGGCCAGCGGGATGATCGTTTCGCCCATGGGCGTGATTGTGGCCCGGCTTCGGGCTGCGGTTGCAGCCGGGGATGGAGTCCGGAATCGAGTCCGGGACGGGACCTCTATGGCACCGCGACGGGCACCGCGACGATCGCCCGGCGTGCACCGTCGAAGCGCTGCGTCCAGTAGCGACCCGCGGCGCCCTGCATCTCCTCGATGCGCACGCTCGTCCCCTGGCGCGGCGCATGGATGAAGCGGCCTTGGCCCACATAGATGCCGACGTGCGAGTAGGCCTTTTGCAGCGTGTTGAAGAAGATCAGGTCGCCGGGTTGCAGGTCGGCCGCGCCCACCTCGACGAAAGCCGGCGCGCGCGCCTGGTCCCAGGCGGCGCGCGGCAGCGCGAGGCCGAGGCTGCGTTCGTAGACATGGCGCGTGAAGCCGCTGCAGTCGAAGCCGTCGGCACCCTGGCCGCCTGCGCCACCGGCGCCCACACCGTTGCCGCCGTGGCGGTAGGGCGTGTCGAGAAAAGCCATGGCGGTGAGCACGATGTGCGCGGCCTGCGCCGGCGCGAGCGGCGGGGCCGTGGCCACCCGCCGCGGCGCTCCGGCGCAGCCTGCGAGGCCGACCACGCCGAGGAGCACGAAGAGCCCGCCGAGCGCCAGGCTCGCGGACAGCAGGGCCGACGCCCAGGTGCGCGTCATGGGTTGGCGTCGGTGATTGGAGCGGTCTGGGTCATCGGGCCTCCGGTTCAGGGTCTTCGCGCTCGTGCATCATGCAGCCTTGTGCGGCCTTTCGTTGCGCCGCTGGATCGAGCACACCATGTTCAAGGCCCTGCTGCTGCAGAAGGACGACACGGGTTTCCGCGCCGGTGTCACGCAACTCGAAGAGGCGCGGCTGCCCGAAGTGGCCGAAGGTGGCGTGCTCGTGCGTCCCGAGTACAGCACGCTCAACTACAAGGACGGCCTCGCCCTCACGAACCGCGCGCCGGTCGTGCGCCTGTGGCCGATGGTGCCGGGCATCGATGGCGCCGGCACCGTGCTCGAGAGCCGCCATCCTGACTGGCAGGCCGGCGACCGCTTCGTGCTCAACGGCTGGGGCGTGGGCGAGACCCACTGGGGCTGCCTGGCCGAGCGCGCGCGGCTCAAGGGCGACTGGCTCGTGAAGCTGCCGGCGGCCTTCACGCCGCGCCAGGCGATGGCCATCGGCACGGCCGGCTATACGGCCATGCTGTGCGTGCTGGCGCTCGAGCGCCACGGCGTCGTGCCCGGTGCCGGCGACGTGCTGGTCACCGGTGCCACCGGCGGCGTCGGCAGCATCGCGATCACGCTCCTGGCCCGGCGCGGGCACCGCGTCGTCGCGGCCACCGGCAAGGCGGGCGAGGCGGGCTATCTCAGCGGCCTCGGTGCTGCCGCGGTGATCGACCGCGCCGAGCTCACGGGCCCGGGCAAGCCGCTGCAGAAGGAGCGCTGGGCGGCAGCGGTCGACGCGGCCGGAAGCCACACGCTGGCCAACACGCTGGCGCAGACGCGCTACGGCGGCATCGTCGCCGCCTGCGGCCTCGCACAGGGCATGGACCTGCCGGCCAGCATGGCGCCCTTCATCCTGCGCGGCGTGACGCTGGCCGGCATCGACAGCGTCATGGCGCCTCACGCGCGCCGCCAGGCGGCCTGGGCACGGCTCGCCGCCGAGCTCGACCCGGCCACGCTCGAGAGCATCGTCACCGAGGTGGACCTCGAAGGCGCGCTCGCGGCAGCGAAGGAGCTGATGGACGGGCGCGTGCGCGGACGGATCGTCGTTCGACTTTGACCTCCGTCAGCACCGGCCGGGCGCGCCGGGCGGAGAGTCAGGGCTGCGCGGCCGGCGGTGAGCCGGTGCGCCGGTCGTGTGTCAATGGTGCGTCAGTGGTGCGTCAGTGCGGCGCCGTTCAATGCCGCGCGCCGCACCGCCCCGGACGCACAACCCGCACGAATAACCAGGAGACAGCTTCATGACGAGCTACGCCGAGTTCCATCGCCGCTCGCTGCAGGACCGTGAGGGCTTCTGGGCCGAACAGGCGGCTCTGATCGACTGGCAGCAGCCGTTCACGCAGGTCTGCGACAACAGCCGGCCGCCCTTCACGCGCTGGTTCGTCGGCGGCACCACGAACCTTTGCCACAACGCGGTCGACCGGCATGTCGCCGCCCGCGGCGCCCAGAACGCGCTCATCTTCGTCTCCACCGAGACGAACCAGGAGCGTGTCTACAGCTATGCCGAACTGCACGCCGAGGTGCAGCGCATGGCCGCCGCGCTGCTCGAGCTGGGCGTGAAGAAGGGCGATCGCGTGCTCGTCTACATGCCGATGATCCCCGAGGCCGCGTTCGCGATGCTGGCCTGCACGCGCATCGGCGCGCTGCACTCGGTGGTGTTCGGCGGCTTCGCGAGCGTGAGTCTCGCCAGCCGCATCGACGACGCCGAGCCCACGCTCATCGTCAGCGCCGACGCCGGCAGCCGCGGCGGCAAGGTCATGCCGTACAAGCCGCTGCTCGACGAGGCGATCCAGCTTTCCAGGCACAAGCCGGCCAAGGTGCTGATGGTCGACCGCGGCCTCGCGCCCTTCACGCGCGTGGCCGGCCGCGACGAGGACTACGCGCCGCTGCGCGAGAAGCACCTGCACGCGCAGGTGCCCTGCGAGTGGGTCGAGGCGACGCACCCGAGCTACACCCTCTACACCAGCGGCACGACCGGCAAACCGAAGGGCGTTCAGCGCGACACCGGCGGCTACGCCGTGGCGCTGGCCGCGAGCATGAAGCACATCTTCCTCGGCAACCCGGGCGAGACCTACTTCAGCACCAGCGACATCGGCTGGGTCGTCGGCCACAGCTACATCGTCTACGGCCCTCTCATCTACGGCATGGCCACCATCATGTACGAGGGCCTGCCGATCCGCCCCGACGCGGCCATCTGGTGGAGCCTGGTCGAGAAGTACAAGGTGACCTCGATGTTCAGCGCCCCCACCGCAGTGCGCGTGCTGAAGAAGCAGGACCCGGCGGCGCTGAAGAAACACGATCTGTCGAGCCTGCGCGCGCTCTTCCTGGCCGGTGAACCGCTCGACGAGCCGACCGCGAAGTGGATCGCCGAGAGCCTGGGCCGACCGATCATCGACAACTACTGGCAGACGGAAACCGGGTGGCCGATCCTCGCGCTGTGCAACGGCGTCGAGAAGGCGGCCTCCAAATTCGGCTCGCCGGGCAAGGCCGTCTTCGGCTACGACGTCAAGCTCTTCGACGAGAACACCGGTGCCGAGCTCACCGGCGCCAACCAGAAGGGCGTGGTCGCGATCGAGGGCCCGTTGCCGCCCGGCTGCATGCAGACCGTGTGGCGCGACGACGAGCGCTTCGTCAAGACCTACTGGAACAGCATTCCGGGCCGCAGCGTCTACACCACCTTCGACTGGGGCATCCGCGACGAGGACGGCTACTTCTTCATCCTCGGGCGCACCGACGACGTCATCAACGTCGCCGGGCACCGGCTTGGCACGCGCGAGATCGAGGAGAGCATCTCCAGCCATGCCAACGTGGCCGAGGTGGCGGTGGTCGGCGTCGCCGACCCGCTCAAGGGCCAGGTGGCCATGGCCTTTGCGGTGTTGAAGGACCCGGGCAAGGCGGCCACCCCGGAGATGGCGCTCAAGCTCGAGGGCGAGATCATGAAGGTGGTCGACGAGCAGCTCGGCGCCGTGGCGCGGCCGGCGCGCGTGCGCTTCGTGAGCGTGCTGCCCAAGACGCGCAGCGGCAAGCTGCTGCGGCGCGCCATCCAGGCCGTGTGCGAAGGGCGCGACCCAGGCGACCTGACGACAATCGAGGACCCGAGCGCGCTGCAGCAGGTGAAGGACTTGGTCGCGGGCTGAGGTGGTCTGAAGCTGAGGCGGCTCTCAGGCCCCGGGCCGGGCCCCCCTTGAATGCGGGGCCGTGCGGCACGGATGCAGGGGTTTTGCCGCAGGGCGCGGGGGCGGGGCCATGCCTATAAAGGCAGTCCCGAAAAGAACCCCCTGGAGACAACGATGGCCGCTCACGCGCCTCGAATGCTGCGCTTTGCCGCGCCCGCCCTGGCTCTCGCCGTGCTCGCCGCGGCCGTTTCGTCGACCGCGTTCGCCGCCGGCCCGGTGCGCGTGCTCAGCGACACCTCGCATCCCCTGGGCTCGATCTTCCCGAGCAACCGCTACACGACGCCGGACTTCACGCAGAACACCCAGCTTCGCATCGTGCTGCCCAAGCCGGACTGCGCGGTGCGCCCGAGCGATTGCGCCGACATCGACGTACTGAACACGCTGGACGGCTTCTCGACGCAGCCGCGCGTCTCGGTGCCGTTTTCCGGCGCCATCGACCCGGCCACCGTCACGAGCGACACGGTCTTCCTGGTCAACCTCGGCGACACTCTCACCGGCCGCGGCTTCGGCGAGCGCGTCGGCATCAACCAGGTGATCTGGAGCCCGGCCGGCAAGCGGCTCGCATTCCAGAGCGACCAGCTCCTGCAGCAGCATTCGCGCTACGCGGTCGTCGTCACCGACGGTGTGCGCGACACGGAAGGGCACAAGATCGGCGGCGACTTCGGCCAGGACGCCCAGGCGCGCGCCGCCGTGCCCGCGCTGCAACTCGTGGCGCACAAGATCGTCGCCATCGGCCAGTTCACGACGCAGAGCATCACGGCCGACCTGACGAAGATCAACGCGCGCATCAAGGCTTCGACGCCGGGGCCGATCAACTTCGTCATCGGCCACAACGGCGTCGGGCCGGTGCGCGCGGTCTTCCCGGTGGCCGGCCTGGCCGGCATCCTGTTCAACCGCCAGACAGGGGCGGCGCCGGCCTTCACGACCGGCCCCGTGCCGACACCGGCGCTGCAGGTGGTGCCCGGTGCGGTGGCCTCGGTGGCCTACGGCCGGTTCGCATCGCCCTCGTACTGGAACACGGCGGCACGCGTGATTCCGCCCACCGGGTCGCTCACGGGCGTGCCGGCCGTGCAGGGCAGCGAGTCGCTGCTGGTGCAGATGTTCGTGCCGGCGGGTCCGAAGCCGGCCGGCGGCTGGCCGGTGGTCATCTTCGGCCACGGCTTCACCGACAGCATGTACGGCGCGCCGTGGACGGTGGCGTCGGTCTTCGCCTCGCGCGGCATCGCCACGGTGTCGATCAACGTCACCGGCCACGGTGGCGGCGCGATGGGCACGCTGACCGTGGTGCCCAGCGCGCCCGGTGCGCCGCCGGTGTCCGTGCCCGCGGGCGGCCGCGGCATCGACCAGGACGGCAACGGCACCATCGACAGCACCGAAGGGGTCGGTGCCGTCGGCGCCTTGTCGCTCGTGTCCAGCCGCGACGGCCTGCGGCAGACCGTCATCGACCTGATGCAGCTCGTGCGCCAGATCGAGGCCGGTGTCGACATCGACGGCGACGCCAGCATCGACCTCGACGCCAACCGCATCTACTACTCGGGGCAGTCGTTCGGCGGTATCTACGGCACCATCTTCCTCGGTACCGAACCGAGCTTGAAGGCTGGCGTGCCCAATGTGCCCGGCGGCTCGATCACCGAGATCGCGCGCCTGAGCCCGAACTTCCGCATCCTCACGGCCATTGCGCTCGCGACAAGGCAGCCCACGCTCATCAACCTGCCGCCGTTGCCCAACCTGCCGGTGCCGCTGAACCTCGTCTTCAACGAGAACATCCCGCTGCGCAACCTGGCGCCGCTCACCGACACGGTGCCGGGCGCCGAGGCGATCCAGCACTACATCGACGTTGCGCAATGGGCGACGCAGGCCGGCAACCCGGTGAGCTATGCGCCGCATATCCGCAAGCAGCCGCTGCCGGGCCACGCGGCCAAGCCCGTGATCTTCCAGTTCGCCAAGGGCGACGTGACGGTGCCCAACCCGACCACCAGCGCGATCCTCCGTGCCGGCGAGCTGGCGGACCGGGCCACCTACTTCCGCAACGACCTCGCCTACGCGATGAACGTGGCGGTGGGCCGCAACCCGCACACCTTCCTCACTAACATCGGCACGTCGGCGCAGGCGCCCTATGCCGTGATGGCGCAGCAGCAGGTCGCCATCTTCCTCGCCAGCCACGGCACGATGGTGATCGACCCCGACGGCGCCGGACCGTTCTTCGAGGTGCCCATCGCCGGGCCGCTGCCGGAGCAGCTGAACTTCATTCCATAGCCCGCTGCCCGGCGCGCCGCAGGTCGGAGCTCGGAGCTCGGAGCTCGGACGGGGCCCGGCTCCCTCTTTCGGGGCGGCGGGCCTTCGCTCGTCCGGGGTGCCCGCGAGGGGGTCGCGGCGCTGTCCGCTTGGCGACGATGCTTCTGTCCATCCTAGCGATGGAGAGAAGTCATGCCCGAGATCCCCACCACCCGCGCGCGCCGGCAGTTCCTGGTTGCCGCGACGGCTGCCGCAGCCGCCTTCTCGGGCCTGTCCGCGCCGCGGGCGGCAGCGGCCGCCGGCAACGGCGCGCTGCCGTTGCAACTCGCCCGCGAGGCCGACCCCGGCCTCCACCCCGCGGGCTACCTCGTGAGCGAGAAGCTCGACGGCATGCGTGCCTGCTGGGACGGCACGCGGCTGCGCTTTCGCAGCGGGCTGCCGGTGCTGGCGCCGCAATGGTTCATCTCGAGGCTGCCGGCCGCGCCGCTCGACGGCGAGCTGTGGCTGGGCCGGGGGCGTTTCGAGGACCTTGCCGGCATCGTGCGGCGCCATGCCGCCGTGGATGCGGCGTGGCGGCAGGTGCGCTATGTCGTGTTCGACCTGCGCGGCGGCGAAGGGCCGTTCGAGCAGCGCGCGGCCGCGCTGTCGCGGCTCGTGGCCGACGCGGCCTTCGCGCCGTTGCAGGCGGCGGCGCAGCGCCGGCTGGCCGATCGCGGCGCGCTGAAGCGCTGGTTCGACGAAGTCGTGCGCGACGGCGGCGAGGGGCTCATGCTGCATCGTGCCGACGCGCCGTGGCGTGCCGGCCGCAGCGACGCGTTGCTCAAGCTCAAGCCGCTCGCCGACGCCGAGGCGGTGGTCGTCGCCCACGTGGCCGGCCGCGGCCGCCACCTGGGGCGCCTCGGCGCTCTCCAGGTGCGCACGCCCGAAGGCGTCGAGTTCCTGCTCGGCACGGGGCTCACCGATGCGCAGCGCACGCGGCCACCGGAGCCGGGCGCGACGGTGGTCTACACCTACCGCGGCAAGACGGCTTCCGGCGTGCCGCGCTTGGCGAGCTTCTTGCGCGTGCGGGATCCCGAGCGCAGCTGACAAGGACGGCGGGGAAACGCGAAGCGCTGCCGCCGGCAGGGCGCGGCACGGCCGCCTGGCCGCTACTACAGCACGTCGCTCGCGAAGTCCGCCAGCCGCGAGCGCTCGCCGCGCGCCAGCGTGACATGGCCGCCGTGCGGCCAGCCCTTGAAGCGGTCGACGGCGAAGGTGAGGCCCGAACTGCCCTCGGTGAGGTAGGGCGTGTCGATCTGCGCCAGGTTACCCAGGCAGACGATCTTCGTGCCCGGGCCGGCGCGCGTGATCAGCGTCTTCATCTGCTTGGGCGTCAGGTTCTGCGCCTCGTCGATGAGGACGTACTTGTTGAGGAACGTGCGCCCGCGCATGAAGTTCAGGCTCTTGATCTTGATCTTGGCGCGCACGAGGTCGTTGGTGGCTGCGCGGCCCCACTCGCCGGCGCTGGAGTCGCTGCGCGCCAGCACCTCGAGGTTGTCGTCGAGCGCGCCCATCCACGGACCCATCTTCTCCTGCTCGTCGCCGGGCAGGAAGCCGATGTCCTCGCCCACCGGCACGGTGACGCGCGTGACGATGATCTCGCTGTAGCGGCGGTCGTCGAGCACCTGCGCCAGGCCGGCGGCGAGCGTCATCAGCGTCTTGCCGGTGCCGGCCGTGCCCGCGAGGGTGACGAAGTCGCACTCGGGGTCCATGAGCAGGTTGAGCGCGAAGTTCTGCTCGCGGTTGCGCGCCGTCACGCCCCACACCGCGTTCTTGCCGTGCGTGTAGTCGCGCAACGTCTTCAGCACCGCCGTCTTGCCGGTGATCTCGGTGACGCGGGCATAGAGCGGCGTCGCGCCGGGCGCCTCGAGGTAGACGAACTGGTTGATGAGCAGCACCGGCACCAGCGGGCCGCTGATGCGATAGAAGGTGTGGCCGCCCTGCTGCCAGCTCTCCATCGTCTTGCCGTGCCGCTCCCAGAAGTCGGCCGGCAGCGGCAGCACGCCCGTGTACAGCAGGTCGCCGTCCTCGAGCGTCTTGTCGTTGGTGTAGTCCTCGGCGGGCAGGCCGAGGGCGCGCGCCTTGACGCGCATGTTGATGTCCTTGGACACCAGCACCACGTCGCGGCCGGGCTGCTGCTCGCGCAGGGTCTGAACGACACCCAGGATCTGGTTGTCGGCCTTGCCTTGCGGCAGGCCGTCGGGCAGCTTGATGTTGAACAGCGTCGTCTGGAAGAAGAGCTTGCCGCCGGCCTCTCGGTGCCCGGTCTTGGCCAGTTCGATGCCGGCCTTGGCGTCGAGCGCGGGCGCCGGGTTGCCGTCACGACCGTCCTGCGCACCGGAGCGGACCAGCGCATCGAGCTCGCGGCTGACCTGGCGCGCGTTGCGGGCCACCTCGCTCATGCCCTTCTTGTGGTCGTCGAGCTCCTCCAGCGTGATCATCGGCAGGAAGACGTCGTGCTCCTCGAAGCGGAAGAGGCAGCTCGGGTCGTGCATCAGCACGTTGGTATCGAGCACGAAGAGCTTGGCCGGGCCGGTGAGTCCGTTCGAGCGCGCCCGGCGCGGCCGCGGCGTGGGCTGCGGCGGCGGTGCGGTGACGCGCACGGGGGCCGTCGGCAGCGGCGGCAGGATCGAGCCCTGCGCCAGCGCGGGAGCAGCGCCGGCGGCAAGGTGAGCGGAGGGCGCCGGCTGCAGCAGCCGCGCGGTGGGGCGCGAGGCCAGCGCCGAAGCGCCGTCGAGCAGGTCGAGCGCTGCCTGGGAAGGCCCCTCGGCCGCGGCAGAACGCGGTGGCAGCGTTCTCTTGTCGGCCTTGGGCGCGGCCTGGGTTTCGAAAGCGGCTGCCGGAAGCAGGTCGCCGGGACGGGCAGGGGGCTTGGGCAGTGGCATGCGGGGCGGAATGGGCGCGCCGACGCGTGCCGGCGCTGGCTGGGCTGGGCGCTGGCAGTGAGAGGCTGCGGCGCCCGTCAGGCGGCTTTCTTCAGCGCCTTGACCGCTTTCAGGACTTCCTCGACGTGACCGGCGACCTTGATGCCGCGCCACTCGGCGCGCATCACGCCCGTGGCGTCCATCAGGAAGGTGCTGCGCTCGATGCCCTTGACCTTCTTGCCGTACATGATCTTGTTCTTGACCACGCCGAACATGTGGCAGAGCTTCTCTTCCGTATCGGCGATGAGCTCGAAGGGCAGTTCGAGGTTGCCCTTGAACTTCTCGTGCGAAGCGAGGTTGTCGCGCGAGACGCCGAAGACCACGGCACCGGCCTTGACGAAATCCTTGTGGTGGTCGCGGAACTGCATCGCCTCCGTGGTGCAGCCGGGGGTGTTGTCCTTCGGATAGAAGTACAGCACCACGGCATGTCCGAGGTGGCTGTGCGGCGTGAATTTCACGCCGCCGGTGGCGGCCGCTTCGAAGTCCGGGAGGGCTTTGTTGAGGGCAGGCGTCATGGAGGAGGGTCTCTGCTGCACACCCGCGGGTCCTGCCGGTGGGGGCACCGGTCGGGCCATGAGGTGGGGGCCGAAGCGGCTGACAGCCTCAAATTATAAGTCTCCGGCATGACCGAGCCATGGAGGCCCGCGCCCGAGCCGTCACGGAGCAGCCACCGAGGGGTCAGTCCACGCCCAGCAGCAAGGCGGCCAGCACCGATCGCCTTTCGCTGACGAGCACGTTGTAGGTGCGGCAGGCGGCGGCCGTGTCCATGCACTCGATGCCGATGCGCCGCTCGACCAGTGGCCTGAGCAGCGCCGCCGGCGCGAAGCGCATGCGCGTGCCGCTGCCGAAGATGACAAGCTCGGGTTCGAAGGCGGCCATGCGCTCGAAGTCGCCCTGCGCCAGGTCGGCCCAGCGCGCCACCGGCCACGCCTGCACCTCGCCCACCCAGGGCACGAAGACGCTGCGCTCGTGCGCGACGCCGCCCACCCACAGCCGGTGCGGCTCGTGGCGGGAGATCATGTTGGCGCCGTCCAGCGTCTCGGGCACGAACTTCATGGATGGATAATTCTAGGTTCCACCCCTCGCATCCACCCACCGCTCACCGAGAGGCCTTGCCCGCCTCCCCGCCAACGTGAACGCTCCGCTGCCCATCGTCCCCCACCTGCCGACGGTCGTGCCCGCGATCTCCAAGCTGCACGGCCGCACCGTTTCGAAGTCGGCCAAGCTGGCCAACGTCTGCTACGACATCCGCGGACCGGTGCTCGAGAAGGCGCGCCAGATGCAGGAGGAAGGGCACAAGATCATCCAGCTCAACATCGGCAACCTCGCGCACTTCGGGCTCGAGCCACCCGACGAGATCGTGCAGGACATGATCCGCAACCTGCCCGACGCCGCCGGCTACACCGACAGCAAGGGCCTGTTCGCGCCGCGCAAGGCGGTCGTGCACTACGCGCAGGAAAAGCGCATCGCCGGCGTCGCGGTCGACGACGTCTACCTCGGCAACGGCGCCTCCGAGCTCATCGTCATGAGTCTCAACGCGCTGCTCGACGACGGCGACGAGATCCTCGTGCCCGCGCCCGACTACCCGCTGTGGACGGCGGCCGTCTCGCTCTCCGGGGGCCGGCCGCGCCACTACCTGTGCGACGAAGGCAGCGGCTGGCTGCCCGACCTCGCCGACATCGCGGCCAAGATCACGCCACGCACGCGCGGCATCGTCGTCATCAACCCCAACAACCCGACCGGCGCGCTCTACCCCGACGACGTGCTCAGGGGCATCGTCGAGCTGGCACGCAAGCACCAGCTCATCGTCTTCGCCGACGAGATCTACGACAAGACGCTGTACGACGGGCACACGCACACGAGCATCGCCTCGCTCGCCGACGACGTGCTCTTCGTCACCTTCAACGGCCTGTCCAAGAACTACCGCAGCTGCGGCTACCGCGCCGGCTGGATGATCGTCTCGGGCGAGAAGCGCCACGCCCGCGACTACATCGAGGGCCTGAACATGCTGGCCTCGATGCGGCTGTGCGCCAACACACCGGGGCAGCTGGCTATCCAGACGGCGCTTGGCGGCTACCAGAGCATCAAGGACCTCGTGGCCCCCGGCGGGCGGCTGTGCAGGCAGCGCGACAAGGCCCACGAGCTGCTGTCGCAGATCCCGGGGGTCAGCGTCGTCAAGCCGAAGGCGGCGCTGTACATGTTCCCGCGCCTCGACCCGAAGGTGTACCCGATCGACGACGACCAGCAGTTCGCCTACGAACTGCTCGCCGAGGAGAAGGTGCTCATCGTGCAGGGCAGCGGCTTCAACTGGCCGGCGCCGGACCACTTCCGCATGGTCTTCCTGCCCAACGTCGACGACCTCACCGAGGCGGTGGGCCGCATCGACCGCTTCCTCGCGCACTACCGCAAACGCCACGCGGCCTGAACCGCGGCCGCCTTCCCTCCTGACAACGAGATGTCAATGAAGCCCATCCAGGTCGGCCTGCTCGGCATCGGCACCGTCGGCAGCGGCACCTTCAAGGTGCTGCAGCGCAATCAGGAAGAGATCCGCCGCCGCGCCGGCCGCGAGATCCGCATCTCGATGGTGGCCGACCTCGACACGGCGCGCGCGCGCAGCGTCGTCGGCGGCGCCGCCGAGGTCGTGAGCGATGCGCGCGCGGTGATCGCCAACCCCGAGATCGACATCGTCGTCGAGCTGATCGGCGGCTACGGCATCGCCAAGGCGCTGGTGCTCGAGGCCATCGCCGCCGGCAAGCATGTCGTCACCGCCAACAAGGCGCTGCTCGCCGTGCACGGCAGCGAGATCTTCGCCGCCGCCAGCGCCAAGGGCGTCATCGTCGCCTTCGAGGCGGCGGTGGCCGGCGGCATCCCCATCATCAAGGCGCTGCGCGAGGGGCTGACGGCCAACCGCATCGAGTGGGTGGCCGGCATCATCAACGGCACCACCAATTTCATCCTCTCGGAGATGCGCGCCAAGGGGCTGGACTTCGCCGCCGCGCTGAAACAGGCGCAGGCGCTCGGTTATGCCGAGGCCGACCCGACCTTCGACATCGAGGGCATCGACGCCGCGCACAAGGCGACGATCATGAGCGCCATCGCCTTCGGCATCCCGGTGCAGTTCGCGAAGGCGCATGTCGAGGGCATCACGGCGCTGCAGGCGGCCGACATCCGCTATGCCGAGCAGCTCGGCTATCGGATCAAGCTGCTGGGCATCACGAAGCGGCGCGACGACCTGAAGCCCGCGGCGGGAGAGAGTGGCGCGAGTGGCAGAAGCGGCGCAAGTGGTGCAAGCGGTGGAGCGGGGGGCATCGAGCTGCGCGTGCACCCAACGCTCGTGCCGACGCAGCGCCTCATCGCCAACGTCGAGGGCGCGATGAATGCCGTCGTCGTGCACGGCGACGCGGTCGGCACGACGCTCTACTACGGCAAGGGGGCCGGCAGCGAGCCGACCGCCAGCGCTGTGGTCGCCGATCTCGTCGACATCACGCGCCTGCACACCGCCGACCCCGACCACCGCGTGCCGCACCTGGCCTTCCAGCCCGGCTCGATGGCCGACACGCCGATCCTGCCGATCGCCGACGTGGTGACCGCCTTCTACCTGCGCCTCGTCGTCGCCGACAAGGCCGGCGTGCTGGCGCGCATCACCGGCATCCTGGCCGACAACGACATCAGCATCGACGCCGTGCTGCAGCGCGAGAGCGCCGAAGGCGAGAACCAGACCGACCTCATCATCCTCACGCACGACACCGTCGAGGGGCGCATGAACCAGGCGCTGGCGCAGATGCAGGCCCTGCCCACAGTGCTGGCGCCGATCGTGCGCATCCGCAAGGAGGAGCTGAGTTGAAATACTTCAGCACGCGCGGCGATCCGGCGCGGCGCGGCTTCTCCGACATCCTGCTCGAGGGCCTCGCCCCCGATGGCGGCCTGTACCTGCCGGCGGCGTATCCGAAGGTGGATGCGGGCATGCTCGCGCGCTGGCGCGACATCGCCGGCCGGTCCTACGCCGAGCTCGCCTTCGAGATCCTGTCGCTGTACATCGACGACATCCCGCTGTCCGACCTGAAGCGGCTGGTGCACGCCACCTACACCGAGGCCGTGTTCGGCACGCGCGAGATCACGCCGCTCGCGAAGCTCGAGGACGGGCTCTTCGTGCAGGCCCTGTCCAACGGCCCGACGCTTGCCTTCAAGGACATGGCGATGCAGCTGCTCGGCCGGCTGTTCGAGTACGAACTGGCGCGCCGCGGCGAGCATCTCAACATCCTCGGCGCCACCAGCGGCGACACCGGCAGCGCCGCCGAGTACGCGATGCGCGGCAAGCGCGGCATCCACGTCTTCATGCTCAGCCCCGACGGCCGCATGAGCCCGTTCCAGCAGGCACAGATGTTCAGCCTGCAAGACGCCAACATCCACAACATCGCCATCGAGGGCGTCTTCGACGAGTGCCAGGATATCGTCAAGGCGGTGAGCAACGACCTCGAGTTCAAGCGGCGCTGGAAGATCGGCACCGTCAACAGCATCAACTGGGCGCGCCTGCTGGCCCAGGTGGTGTACTACTTCGCCGGTTACTTCCAGGCCACGCGTTCGAACGAGCAGAAGGTCAGCTTCGCCGTGCCGAGCGGCAACTTCGGCAACATCTGCGCCGGCCACGTGGCGCGCACGATGGGCCTGCCGATCCATCGCCTCGTGCTGGCCACGAACGAGAACGACGTGCTCGACGAGTTCTTCCGCACCGGCACCTACCGGCCGCGTTCGACGCAGGAGACGCACGAGACATCCAGCCCGAGCATGGACATCAGCAAGGCGAGCAACTTCGAGCGCTTCGTCTTCGACCTGCTCGGCCATGACGCCGCCGCCGGCGCGCGCACGAAGGAGCTGTTCGGCGAAACGCTCGCCCGCGATGGCGGCTTCACGATCACGCGCGACGAATTCGCGCGCATCGCCGGCTTCGGCTTCGTCTCCGGCAGGAGCACGCATGCCGACCGCCTGGCGACGATCCGCGCCACCTGGCAGGGCTCGCGCCGGCTGGTGGACACGCACACGGCCGACGGCCTGAAGGTGGCGCGCGAGCATCTCGAGCGCGGCGTGCCGATGATCGTGCTCGAGACGGCGCAGCCGGCGAAATTCGCGGCCACCATCGAGGAGGCGTTTTCCGAGGGTGACGCCGGCGGCGGCGCCGGCCCCGGCCCCGGTGCAGCACCGGTGCCCGAGCTGCCCGCGGCGTTGCGCGGCATCGAGAAGCTGCCGCGCAGGGTCACCGTGCTGCCGGCCGACGTGGCGCGGGTCAAGCGCCACATCGAAGCGCACGCCGAGGCCTGAGCAGGCCCGAGAGGCTGACCGGAATGGCCACCCCGTCGCCGCGCGCCTTGCTGTCCCTCGACGAGGCCCTCGCGCGCCTGGTCGCCGGCAGTGCGCCGCATGTGCTGACGGCCACCGAGAGCCTCTCCACCTTCGAGGCCCTCGGCCGCGTGCTCGCCGCCGACGTGCGTTCGGCGCTCGACGTGCCGCCGGCCGACAACACCTCGATGGACGGCTATGCCGTGCGCGCCGCCGACGTGCCCGCCGCCGGCACCGTGCTGGTGGTGAGCCAGCGCATCCCGGCCGGCGTCGTCGGCGCACCGCTGCTGCCGGGCACCGCGGCGCGCATCTTCACCGGCGCGCAGGTGCCACCGGGCGCCGACGCGGTGGTGATGCAGGAGCAGTGCGAGGCGCTCGCGGGCGATGAAGGCGAAGCACGCGCAGCGGGCGCGGCAGCCGCCTCGGCGCTGGGCCGCGTGCGCATCCTCGCCGTGCCGGTGGCCGGCCAATGGCTGCGCCGCCGTGGCGAAGACGTGCGTGCGGGCGCCACCGTGCTCGCGCGTGGCCAGCGCCTCACGCCGCAGGCGCTCGGCCTCGCCGCCTCGGTGGGTGCCGGCACGCTGCAGGTGCTGCGGCGCCCGCGCGTGGCCGTCTTCTCCACCGGCGACGAACTGGTGATGCCCGGCGAGCCGCTGAAGCCGGGCGTCATCTACAACAGCAACCGCTTCACGCTGCGCGGCCTGCTGCAGGCCGCCGGCTGCGAGGTGAGCGACTTCGGCATCGTGCCCGACCGGCTCGACGCCACGCGCGATGCGCTGCGCCGCGCTGCCGCGCACAACGACCTCATCGTCACCAGCGGCGGCGTCTCGGTGGGGGAAGAAGACCACCTGCGTCCGGCCGTGCTCGCCGAAGGGCGGCTCGAAAACTGGCAGATCGCGATGAAGCCGGGCAAGCCGCTCGCCTTCGGCACCATCCGGCGCCAGCCGGTGCCGGCTGGTGCGGCGAGCACGGCGAGCGGGCGAGACGAGATGGCGAGCGGCGCCGTGGCCGTCGATGCCGCAGACCAGGCGCTCTTCGTCGGCCTGCCCGGCAACCCGGTGTCCTCTTTTGTCACCTTCGTGCTCTGCGTCAGCACCGTGCTGCGCGCGATGCAGGGCCTGCCGACGGCGTTGCCGAGGCCGCTGCCGCTGCGCGCCGCCTTCGAGTGGCCGCGCCCCGACAAGCGCCGCGAGTTCCTGCGTGTACGGCTTGGCGCGGCCGGCGACCTCGAGCTGTTCGACAACCAGAGCTCGGGCGTGCTCACCTCGGCCGTATGGGCTGACGGCCTCGTGGACAACCCGGCCGGCCAGGCCATCGCGCGCGGCGACGCGGTACGCTACCTGTCGTTGTCGGAACTGGTGGCCCGATGAGTCCCGGCCAGGCCCGATCAGGCCCGATGAGCATTCGCGCGAGAGACAGTGAATGAAGGTGCAGGTACGTTACTTCGCTTCGCTGCGCGAGGCCCTCGGCGCGGCCGAGACGGTGGAGCTCGCCGCCGGCGCGACGCTGGCCGCCCTGCGCGAGGCGCTCATCGCGCGCGGCGGCCGCCACGCCGAGGTGCTGGCACGCGGCCGAGCCGTGCGCTGCTCGCTCGACCAGCGCATGGCCGATGAGGCCGCGGCGCTGCGCGAAGGAGCCGAAGTGGCCTTCTTCCCGCCGGTGACCGGGGGTTGAGCATGAACATGAGCTTGGACAGGGGCGCCGCCGAGTGCATCGGCACCGTCAGCGTCCAGACGGCGGACTTCGATCTCGGCGCCGAGGTGGCGGCCTTGCGTGCGGGCGATGTCGGCGTCGGCGCCGTGGCCAGCTTCATCGGCACCGTCCGCGACCGCAACGGTGGCGGCGCCGGCGAGGTCAGCGCGATGGAGCTCGAGCACTACCCCGGCATGACCGAACGCGCCATCGAGGCGATGATCGACGAGGCCGCGCGCCGCTTCGACATCCGCGGCGCGCGTGTCGTGCACCGCGTCGGGCCCTTGCTGCCGGGCGATCAGATCGTGCTCGTCGCCGTCAGCTCGGTGCACCGCGGCCAGGCTTTCCAGGCCTGCGAGTTCCTGATGGACTACCTGAAGACGCAGGCGCCGTTCTGGAAGAAGGAGACGACGGGCGAGGGCTCGCGCTGGGTCGACGCGCGCGTCGCCGACGATACGGCGCTGGCGCGCTGGGGCATTCGGGCGGGCAACGCCGGATGACCGGATGACGATGGCCGACGCGCGCGCTGGCGATGCTGCGGAGTCGGCCGCCTCCTCGGGCCCCTTAGCGTTGCCCGATGCGACCTCGATGCGCGCCGCCCTCGGCCGCTTCGCGACCGGTGTGTCCATCGTCTCGTGCCGCGACGCGGCCGGGGCGCCGGTCGGGCTGACGGTCAATTCGTTCGGCGCCCTGTCGCTCGAGCCGCCGCTCGTGCTGTGGTCGCTGCGCAAGGTGAGCCCGAGCCTGCCGGCCTTCGAGGCGGCCGGGCACTTCGCCGTCAACGTGCTCGCCGAGACGCAGGTCGATCTCTCGCGCCGCTTTGCCGCGCCGCAGGCCGGCGGCGGCAGGTTCGACGAGGGCAGCTGGACCGCCGGCCTTGGCGGCGCGCCGATCCTGGCCGGTTGTGCCGCGGTGTTCGAATGCGAACGCCTGGCCGCGCACGACGGCGGCGACCACCGCCTCTTCATCGGCCGCGTGCGGCGCCTGGCCGACATCGCCATCGCGCCGCTCATCTTCCAGGGCGGCCACTATCACATGCTCGGGGAGGTGCTGTGATGCACGGTGGCGGCAGCGGCGGCGGCCGCATCGAGGCCAAGTGGATCGACAGCTTCTGCGAGGTCTTCCGCCTGAGCGGCGTGATGGCCGGCGATGCCTGCGCGGTGCTCTCGGAGACGCAGTCGCGCCCGGTGCTCGTGCAGCTCGCCGAGCTCGCACTGGGGCGCCTGGGTGCGCGCTGGTTCCACGTCACCGTGCCGACGCCGCGCCAGAGTGCGCCGGTGCCGGTGCGATCCACCGGCGCCTCCGACGCCATCGGCCGCCTCGAGCCGGTGATCGCGGCGCTCGCTGGCAGCCGCGTCGTCGTCGACTGCACGGTCGAGGGGCTGCAGCACGCGGTGGAACTGCCGCAGATTCTCAAGGGCGGAGCGCGCGTACTCGTCATCAGCAACGAGCACCCGGAAATCCTCGAGCGCACCGTGCCGCGCGCCGAGGACGAGGCCACCGTGCGCGAGGCCATGCGCCGCCTGAAGGCGGCGCGCGAGCTACGCGTCACCTCGGCCGCCGGCACCGACCTCGTCGTGAAGCTCGCCGGCGCGCGCGTCGGCGGCGTCTGGGGCTTCACCGCCAAGCCCGGCACGGTCACGCACTGGCCGGCCGGGCTCGTGCTCGCCTTCCCGGCCGCCGGCAGCGTGCGCGGTCGCCTCGTGCTCGCGCCCGGTGACGTGAACCTCACCTTCAAGCGCTACCTCGCCGACCCCGTGACGCTGACGATCGAGGACGACCACGTCACGCGCATCGAGGGCGCGAGCGTCGACGCCGAGCTGATGCGCGGCTATTTCTCGGCCTGGAGCGACGACCCCGCCGATCCCGCTCAGCGCGCCGCCTACGCCGTCTCGCATGTCGGCTGGGGCCTGAACCGCGGCGCGCGCTGGGACGCGATGACCTTCTACGACAAGGCCGACTTCAACGGCACCGAACTGCGTGCCTTCGCCGGCAACTTCCTCTACTCCACCGGCGCCAACGAGGTGGCCGGGCGCTACACGCTCGGGCACTTCGACCTGCCGATGCGTGGCTGCACGGTGCTGCTCGATGGCGAAGCGGTCGTGCGCGAAGGGGTGCTGGTGTGAGCGCGCCGGGTCGCCCGGGACCAGCGGGGTCCACTCGCGTGGACCGGGGCGAGCACCGGGGCGCGCAGCCCGAAGGTGGTCTGGCGAGCAACGCGCACGCCGGTAGCGACGTCATGCCGCGGCTCGTCGCCGACGCGCCGCTCGCGCATCTCGAGTGGCGCCCTGGGTGGCGCCATGAGTCGCGCCCCGAGCGCGCCGCGGGCGCACCGGCCGCGGCGGCCGGTCCACTGGCCGTCCTGCTGCACGGCGTAGGCGGGGGCCGCCAGGGCTTCGCGCACACGGGTGCGGCGCTGGCCGGCCTGGGCATGCGCGTGCTCGCTGCCGACCAGCCGGGCTACGGCCACAGCGCCTCGATCGAGCCCTACGACATCGCCGGCATGGCCGAGGCCGTGCGCCGGCTCATCGTCTGGGCCGCGGGCGACGACGACGGATCGGCACTGATCGTCGGCCACAGCATGGGCGGCATGGTCGCGCAGGAGTTGATGGCACGCACGCCGCAACACGCGAGCGCGCTCGTGCTCGCCGCCACCTCGCCCGCCTTCGGCCCGGCCGATGGCGCCTGGCAGGCCGAATTCCTGCGCTCGCGCTTCGCGCCGCTCGACGCCGGCCTCGGCATGCCGGGGCTGGCGGCGCAGCTCGTGCCCGCGATGGCCGGGCGCGACGCCCGAGCGGAGCGGCTGGCCGAGGCGCGGGCCTTGATGGCCGGCGTGCCGGAGGCCACCTACCGCCGCGCGCTCGCCGCACTCGTGCGCTTCGACCGCCGCGAGGCGCTGGCGCGCATCGCCGTGCCGACGCTCGTGGTCACCGGCGAGGACGATCGCACCGCCGCGCCCGAGGTGGCGCGGCGCATGGCCGCGCGCATCGCCGGTGCCGAACTCGCCATCGTGCCGGGCACCGGCCACCTGCTGATGCTGGAGCAGCCCGAGGCCTTCGACCGCGTGCTGCTGCCCTTCGTCGCGCGGCGTGTCGATGCAGTCCGCAAGGAGTGATTGGATGTCCGCCCCCCTGACGCCTGCACGCGGGTCCGAACGGACCGACAAGCCCAGCCGCTACGCGCCCTCGCACATCGCCGGCAACGCCGAGACGCTGACGCCGCTGCAGCGCGAGCTGATCGGCCGCGCTGCCGAGCTCGGTCCGGCCTTCGAGGCGCGCGCGGCCGCCTACGACCGCGACGCCACCTTCCCGTTCGAGAACTATGCCGACCTGCGCGCGAGCGGGCTGCTCGGCATCTGCGTGCCGCGCGAATACGGTGGCCTCGGCGCCGACTTCGCCACCTACGTGATGGTGGCCGCCGAGATCGGCCGCTGGTGCGGCGCCACGGCGCTCAGCTTCAACATGCACGTGAGCTCCTGCATGTGGAGCGGCTTCATCGCCGACGCCCTCGAGATGACGGCCGAGCAGCGCGCCGAGCACCACCGCATCCGCACGCAGCACTACCGCCGCATCGTCGAGCAGGGGCAGGTCTACGCGCAGCCCTTCAGCGAGGGCGGCGCCGCCGCCGCCGGCGCGGCGCCCTGGGGCACGGTGGCGCGCAAGGTGGAAGGTGGTGGCGGCGGCTACGTCATCAACGGCCGCAAGATCTTCGCCTCGCTCGCCGGCGCGGCCGACTGGTACGGCGTGCTGTGCACGCTCGAGCGCCCCGGCCAGGAGGGCCGCGGCACGCGCCGCGACTCGATGTACCTGGCCGTGCCGGCCGGTGCCCCGGGCCTGGAGATCTACGGCGACTGGGACCCGCTCGGCATGCGCGCCACCGTCAGCCGCAACCTCGCCTTCAAGGACGTCTTCGTGCCCGAGGACGCGCGCCTCATGCCCGAGGGCCTGTACTACCAGGCGGCGAGCCGCTTCCCGCACATGTTCGCGACGCTCTCGCCTACCTACATGGGCATCGCGCAGGCCGCCTACGACTTCAGCGTGAAGTACCTGCGCGCCGAGCTGCCGGGCATGCCGCCCGTGAAGCGGCGCATGTACCCGACCAAGCAGATCGCGGTGGCCGAGATGCGCGTCAAGCTCGAGGCGACGCGCGCGCTCTTCCTGCAGACCGCGCGCGAGGCGCGCGTCGACCCCGACAAGGACGCGCGCATGCGCCTCTATGCCGCGCACTACACGATCATGGAGAACGCCAACGACCTCGCCCGGCTGGCCATCCGCACCTGCGGCGGCCAGAGCATGCTCAAGTCGCTGCCGCTCGAGCGCCTCTACCGCGACAGCCGCTGCGGCAGCCTGATGCTGCCGTGGACGGCGGAACTCTGTCTCGACCGGCTGGGCCGCGAGTGCCTCTACGAGGCGGGCGAGAGTGACGAGCAGATCGAATGACGTAGCCCCAGGGGCCGCTGCGCAGGACCTGGGGCAGCGCCAGCGGGCCGGCACAGCCGGATCCACGGCGGCCGCCGGTCCGGTGTTCGGCGGCGTCGCGCCTGCCTCGCAAATCGAGGCCGCGCGTCGCCAGCTGGCCGACGCCGGCGTCGTACGCGGCGCCATCGTCGCCTGGCTCGGCCACAACAGCTTCGAGATGCTGGCCACGCTCGCGGCTTGCGAGCAGCTCGGCGCGGTGCTGCTGCCGCTCAACTGGCGCCTCACCGCCAGCGAGCTGGCTCGCATCGCCCTGCACGCCGGCGCCGGGCACCTGCTCGGCACGCCCGAGTGCGCGCCGCTGGCGGGCGGGCTGCGTGCGATGGCCGCGTGGCGCCCGGGCGCCGCCGAGGGCGTGCGGCCTGGAGACCTGCTGCTCGTCTACACCTCGGGCACGACGGGCGAGCCCAAGGGCGCCATGCACACCGCGGCGGGCATGGCGGCCAACATCGCCGCCGCCGTCGACGCGCAGGGGCTCGATGCCGCCTCGCGCGTGCTCGCCGTGCTGCCGCTCTTCCACGTCGGCGGCCTGTGCATCCAGGTGCTGCCGGCGCTGGCCGTCGGTGCGGCCGTGCGCCTGCAGGCACGCTTCGAGCCCGGCGCCTGGTTCGACGACGTCGAGCAATGGCGGCCGACGACGACGCTGCTCGTGCCGGCCGTGATGCGCGCCCTCGTCGAGCATCCGCGCTGGCCCGGCGCCGACCTCTCGAGCCTCGCCTTCGTCACGGCCGGCTCGCAGATCGTGCCGCGCCCGCTCATCGAGGCCTTCCATGCGCGCGGCATTCCGGTGGCGCAGGTGTACGGCGCCACCGAGACCGGCCCCGTCTCCATCGTGCTGCGGCCGGCCGAGGCGATGGCGCATGTGGGGAGCGCCGGCCGCGCGGCGCTCGGCGTGCAGGTGGAACTCGGCGCCGGCGGCGAGATCCTGCTCAAGGCGCCGAACCTGATGCGCGGCTACCACCGCCTTGCAGCCGACGACCCGCCTTCGTTCGACGAGCGAGGCTGGTTCCACACCGGCGACCTCGCCATGCGGCATGCCGACGGCTTCTACGAGGTGGTGGGGCGCACCAAGGAACTCATCATCTCGGGCGGCGAGAACATCCACCCGGCAGAAATCGAGAACCTGGTGTCCATGCGCCCCGAGGTCGCTGACTGCGCCGTCGTCGCGCTGCCCGACGCGCGCTGGGGCGAGGTGCCGGTGCTCGCCGTCGTGCTGCGCCCGGGCATGGCGCTCGACGAGGCGGCGCTGCAGCGCCTGTTCGAGAGCAGGCTGGCGCGCTTCAAGCATCCGCGGCGCGTCCTCGTCTGCCAGAGCCTGCCGAAGACGGCGCTCGGCAAGGTGCAGCGGGCGGCGCTGGCACGGCAGCTGGGCGCCTGAAGAGCCTGTGTACGAATCATCCACACCCGCTCGCCACGCCAGAAGGCGCCGGCTCATCGTTGCAAAGGCTCGCCATATCACGCGATACGGCTGCGCTTTGCGCCTCGATCCGACACCTTCTGACGCGCCGCTCGGGCGCGGCTGATTCATTCACAGGCTCTGAAGGGCGCGGCTCGCAAAGGGACACTGGGGACATGGAAGGATCGCCATCATGACCGACGCCATGCCTGCAGGCGATCGACTGGCGCGCCGGCAGTGGCTTCGCGCCGGTGCCGGCGCTGCCCTCGCCGCGCTGGCGGGCCGGGGTGCCGGCATGGGCGTGCCGGCCGACGCGTTCGAGATCGACGACCCGCAGGGCGAGGCGGCCGGCGTCGGCTACCGGTTCGGCGGCGAGTTCGAGCCGCTCGCGGCCGTCTGGCTCTCGTACGACGCAGGGCATGCGGCGATGAGCGTCGGCCTCGCGGCGGCGCTCGCCCCGCACGTGCCGCTGCGCTTCGTCGTGCGCGATGCGCAGGCCGAGACCGACGCGCGCCAAGTGCTGCTTGCGCAGGGCGTGCCGCTCGACGGGCCGCGGGGCAAGCCGGCGCAGTTCGTCCATGAGCCCCTGGCCAGCTACTTCCTGCGCGACATGGCGGTCTTCACGCGGGCACCGGGCGGCCGCCTGGGCGTGGCCGATTTCCGCTGGACGCAATACGGCGTGCCGGCCTGGTGTGCGAAGCGCTGGCGCGGCGACCCGGGCGCGGTGGTCGCCTGCTCGGCGAATGCCGACTACTCTCGCGAGGAGCTCGCACAGGCGCTCGCGCAGCATGCCGGCGCGCGCCTGCACCGCAGCAGCGTGGCCCTGGAGGGCGGCGGCTTCGAGACCAACGGGCGCGGCCTTCTCATCGCCAACGAGGCCTACCTGCGCAGCCGCAACCCGGGCGTGCCGCGCGCGGTGCTCGAGCGCGCGCTGCTGCGCCTGCCCGGGCTGCGCAAGGTGATCTGGCTGCCCGAGGGCCTGGCCGAGGACCCGCACCTGCGCGCCACCATCACCGGCCCCTATGTCGCCTGGGGCACCGGTGGCCACACCGACCTCTTCGTGCGCTTCGCCGACGCGCGCACGGTGCTGCTCGCCTGGCCCGAAGACGGCGACGTCGCCGCGCACCCGGTGGCACGCATGTCGCGCGCGCGCATGCAGCGCAACCTCGCCATCCTCGGCCGCGCGACCGACGCCGAGGGCCGGCCGCTGCGGGTGCTCAAGGTGCCGATGCCGCGGCCGTTGCAGCGCCGAGTCGTGCTGTCCGAAGGCGCGAACACGGCGCTCTCCGAGGCCTGGTCGCCCGACTTCTTCGCGCCGGCCGAGGGCCGCCGGCCGGGGCAGGCGCTGGTGCAGATGGCCTCGGCCAGCTATCTCAACTTCGTGCCGGCCAACGGCGTGATCGTGCTGCCCGACTACGAGCCGCACGGCACGCCGCCACACCGGCAGCTGAAGGTGCGGCGGATCTTCGAGCGCGCCTTCCCGCAGCGCGAGGTGCGCTTCGTCGACGCCATCACCGCCAACTGGGTCGGCGGCGGGCCGCATTGCGCGACGCTGAGCGAGCCGGCGTAGCGCGGGCCGCCCACACGCCTAGGCTGCGGCTGCCTGCCAGGCGATGGAAGCGGCGCGCAGCCGCTCGCCCAGGTGAGCGGCGATGTTGCGGTACAGCTTGGCGGCCAGCTCGGGATGCTCGCGCAGCAGCTGGTCGAGGCCCTCGCGCGAGAGCACCTGCAGGCAGGCGTCGCTGTCGGCCACCGCGTCGGCGCTGCGCCCGGCCTGGTCGAGCAGTGCCATCTCGCCGAACATCGTGCCGGGGCCCAGGCTCGCGAAGCGCTGCGTGCGGTTCACCGTGCCGCGCACCACGACCACCGCGCTCACCGAGCCGCGCGTCACGACGTACAGGGCCTCGGCGTCGTCGCCCTGGCGGAAGATCACGTCGCCGGCGCGCAGCTCGCGCCGGTGCATGGCCGCGGCCACCTGCCGCAGCTCGCGCGGCGAGAGGCCGCGCACCAGCGAGCAGGCTTCGAGCGGCAGTTCTGCCTCGGTGGCCAGCAGTGCCGCGAGCGCCGCGTCGTCCTGCGCCGCCTCGGCGAGCAGGGCCGCCTCGGCCGCCTCCATGGCCTGGTCGGCATCGAAGAAGGTGCGCGGCGCGCTGCCTGCGGCCCAGGGCGCGAATGCCTTCAGGGCGCGTGCCACGGTGCTGCCGCTGGCCACGCCGGCCAGCAGCAGCTCCTGGCCGTGACGGGCCAGGCGCTGCGCCACCTCGTGCATCAGCATCGCGCCCGATTCATCGACCGTGCTCACGCGGCGCAGGTCGAGGATGACGAAGCGCACCGGCGGCGCCAGCGCCTCGGCGCGTTCGGGCAGGTGCGCGGCGCTGCCGAAGAAGAGTGCGCCCTCGAGCTCGAGCAGCGCGACGCGCGTACGCAGGCCGAGCAGGCGTGCCTCGATGGCACCGGGATAGATGCGGCGCGAAGGGCGTGCCGTGCCCGTGAACTGCGCGCGCACCAGCGAGCGGTTGATGCGGCGCACGAAGACGACCAGTGACAGCACCACGCCGACGCCGACCCCGACCGGCACGCCGAAGGTGGCGGTGAGGGCGCAGACCACGGCCATCACGGCCAGCCCGACGGCCGTGTCGTCGCCCTCGGGGAGGCGGCCGCGCTGCACGGCACGCCACCAGCGGGCGCCGACACGCGCCGACCAGCGGTCGACGAGCGAGAAGCCGACCATCAGCATCACGCCGGCCAGCAGGGCCTGCGGCACGAGGTCGAGCGCCGGCCCGGCGAGCATGAAGATCGCGAGTGTCGCGCCGGCCGCCGCCAGCGCGGCCACCGCGCCGCGGCCGCCGGCCCGCTGCACGGCCAGCGCACCGGCACGCAGCATCACCGTCGGCAAGGCGCCGACCAGGCCGCCGGCCACGTTGGCCAAGCCCAGCACCGCGAGTTCGCGGTCGGGCGCGAGGCGCCGACCCGAGCCCTGCTCGATGCTGACCATCGACAACAGCGATTCGAGGGCGCCGATCAGCCCGAGCAGCAGCGCCGTCAGGCCGATGGCTGGCGCGTGGCGGGCGACGACGACCCAGCTGTCGTCGTCGAAGAAGGGCAGCCAGGCGGCACCCGGCGGCATGGCCACGGGTATGGCGCTCACCGTCACGCCCCAATGCAGCGACGGCCAGGCGAGCCGCATGGCCTGCGTCAGCGCCAGGCCGAACACGAAGCCGGCCAGCAGTGCCGGCCAGCGTGGCCTGCGCCAGGCCACGAAGGCGATGAAGGCCGCCGTGGCCAGGCCCAGGGCCAGCGGCGGCGCCCAGGCCGCGGCGCCGTCGCGCGCCGCGCTGGCTGCCAGCCAGGCGCCGAGCGGCGCGCCGGTCGGTGCCCCCAGGAGCAGCGGCACCTGCGCCAGCACGATGAGCAGCGCCACGCCGTTGAGGAAGCCGGCGAGCACCGGCTGCGGCACGAAGTGCACGAGCCTGGCGAGCCGGCATGCCGCCAGCGCCACCTGGACCAGGCCCATGCCGACGACGGCGCAAGCGGCCGCTGCGCCGACCCAGCGGGCGGCATCCAGCGGCTGCGCCGAGGCGGCTGCCGCCACCACCTGGGGGTCCTGCGCCAGTCGCGCCACCAGCGCCGCCAGGACGAGCGCGGTGGTCGAACTCGGCGAGGCGATCGGCACGCTGCAGCGGCTGGCCAGGCCGAGCACGACACAGCCCACGACGGCAGCGGCAAAGGCGCCCGGCACGCCGATGGCCGCGGCGAGCGGGCCCATCGGCGCAAAGCCCAGCAGGCCGAGCGTGATGACGACGGCCAGCGTCGCCAGCGCGCCGACGCCGCCTGCGACCGCCGAGCGCAAAGTCGGGGGCAGCCGCCCCGTCGGGCCGGCCGCCGGGGTTGCGGCGTCATCCATCGGGCGCGCAGTGTAGGGGCGGGGCGCGGTTCCTGGCCCCTGGGCTTGTCCTCTGTCAACGCCCCTGCATCGGCCGCGCATCGCGGCGGCCGCGCTTGCCTTGAAATCGCCGTTGCGCGCCCAATGTGCGCCGGAACCGGGAGATTCATGCCATGCGACAGGACAAACTCACGACCGCCTTCATGCAGGCCCTGGGCGACGCCCAGAGCTTGGCGGTGGCCCGAGACAACCCCTATATCGAGCCGGCGCATCTGCTGGCGGCCATGCTGCAACAGCCTGACGGTCCGAAGGCGTTGCTCGACCGCGCCGGCGCCGACACCGCGGCGTTGGCCACGGCGATGGACACCGTGACCCGCAACCTGCCGCAAGTGCAGGGCGGCGGCCAGCCGGTGCAGCCCGGCCGTGACCTGATCAACCTGCTGCAGGCCGCCGACAAGGAAGCCACGAAGCGCGGCGACCAGTTCATCGCCAGCGAGATGTTCCTGCTCGCCGCGGCCGACTCGAAGAGCGACTTCGGCGGCATCGTGCGCGGGCACGGCCTCACGCGCAAGGCGCTGGAGGCGGCGATCGAGGCCGTGCGCGGCGGCCAGAAGGTCGACTCGGCCGAGGCCGAGGGCCAGCGCGAGGCGCTGAAGAAGTACACGCTCGACCTCACCGAGCGGGCCCGCCAGAACAAGCTCGACCCGGTGATCGGCCGCGACGACGAGATCCGCCGCGCCATCCAGGTCCTGCAGCGGCGCACGAAGAACAACCCGGTGCTGATCGGCGAGCCGGGCGTGGGCAAGACGGCCATCGTCGAGGGCCTGGCGCAGCGCATCGTCAACGGCGAGGTGCCCGAGAGCCTGAAGGACAAGCGCGTGCTCGTGCTCGACATGGCCGGGCTGCTGGCCGGTGCGAAGTACCGTGGCGAGTTCGAGGAGCGGCTGAAGGGCGTGCTGAAGGAAGTGGCCGCCGACGAGGGCCGCATCATTCTCTTCATCGACGAGCTGCACACGATGGTCGGCGCCGGCAAGGCCGAGGGTGCCATCGACGCCGGCAACATGCTCAAGCCCGCGCTGGCGCGCGGCGAGCTGCACTGCATCGGCGCGACCACGCTCGACGAATACCGCAAGTACGTCGAGAAGGATGCCGCGCTCGAGCGCCGCTTCCAGAGAGTGCTGGTCGACGAGCCCAGTGTCGAGGCGACCGTGGCCATCCTGCGCGGCCTGCAGGAGAAGTACGAGGTGCACCACGGTGTCGAGATCACCGACCCGGCGATCGTCGCCGCGGCCGAGCTCAGCCACCGCTACATCACCGACCGCTTCCTGCCCGACAAGGCTATCGACCTCATCGACGAGGCGGCAGCGAAGATCAAGATCGAGATCGACTCCAAGCCCGAGGTGATGGACCGGCTCGACCGCCGCCTCATCCAGCTCAAGATCGAGCGCGAGGCGGTGCGCAAGGAGAAGGACGAGGCATCGATCAAGCGCATGGGCCTGATCGAAGAGGAGATCGGCAAGCTCGAGCGCGAGTACGCCGACCTCGAGGAGATCTGGAAGAGCGAGAAGGCCACAGCGCAGGGCAGCGCGCAGGTCAAGGTCGAGATCGACCAGATGCGCGAGCAGATCGACCAGCTCAAGCGCAAGGGCGACTTCAACAAGGTCGCCGAGCTGCAGTACGGCAAGCTGCCCGAGCTCGAGAAGCGCCTGAAGGAGGCGCAGACGAAGGAAGCCGGCAAGAAGGGCGCCGGCAAGGCGCAGCTGCTGCGCACGATGGTCGGTGCCGAGGAGATCGCCGAGGTCGTGTCACGTGCCACCGGCATCCCGGTCGCCAAGCTGATGCAGGGCGAGCGCGACAAGCTGCTGCAGATGGAGGCCAAGATCCACGAGCGCGTCGTCGGCCAGGACGAAGCGATCGTCGCGGTGGCCGATGCGATCCGGCGCTCGCGCGCCGGCCTGTCCGATCCGAACCGGCCGCTCGGCAGCTTCCTCTTCCTCGGCCCCACGGGCGTGGGCAAGACCGAGCTGTGCAAGGCGCTCGCCGGGTTCCTGTTCGACAGCGACGACCACATGATCCGCGTCGACATGAGCGAGTACATGGAGAAGCACTCGGTGAGCCGCCTCATCGGCGCGCCGCCGGGCTATGTCGGCTACGACGAGGGCGGCGCGCTCACCGAGGCGGTGCGGCGCAAGCCCTACAGCGTGCTGCTGCTCGACGAGGTCGAGAAGGCGCACCCCGACGTTTTCAACGTGCTCCTGCAGGTGCTCGACGATGGGCGCCTCACCGACGGGCAGGGCCGCACGGTGGACTTCAAGAACACGGTCATCGTCATGACCAGCAACCTCGGCTCGCCGCTCATCATGCAGATGGCCGGCAAGCCGGCGGAGCAGATCCGCGATGCCGTCTTCGGCGAGGTGAAGCAGCACTTCCGGCCGGAGTTCCTGAACCGCATCGACGAGATGGTGGTGTTCCACGCGCTCGACCAGAAGCACATCACCAACATCGCGAAGATCCAGCTCCGGCAGCTCGAGCAGCGGCTGGAGAAGCTCGAGATGAAGCTCGACGTGTCGCCCGCGGCGCTGGCCGAGCTGGCCAAGGTCGGCTTCGATCCGGTGTTCGGGGCGCGGCCGCTGAAGCGGGCGATCCAGCAGCGCATCGAGAACCCGGTGAGCAAGCTCATCCTGCAAGGCCGCTTCGGCCCGAAGGACGTGATCCCGGTGGACGTGGAGAAGGGCGAGTTCGTCTTCTCGCGCGTCGTGCACTGACGAGGGCGCGCCCGGGCCACGAAGGCCCGGCGCGCGACCGGACCGCCTTCCGATTTGCTACTGCGGCGCTTCGACGCGCTCGAGCTGCATGCGGGCCAGCGTCAGGTTGCCGGCGCTGGCCAGCAGCACCAGGTGCACCGCTACACCGGGATGACCGGGGATCGGGCGCAGGATCAGGTGGTGGCCGCTCGTGCTGAGCGTCAGCTCGGGCTGGCTCGAACCGAGGCCGAGTGCGCGTGAGCCGTCGAGCGCCGACGTCAGCAGGTTGGCACCTTGGTGGGCAAGCCGTTCGGCCGACGGCGCCACGCCGGCATGCGCGAGCGGCTTGGCCCCGTGGATGTCGAAGACGCAGCAGCTGACCATGCCCTTGATGGCCATGCAGCGGTCGACATAGTCCTGCCAGCTCGTGCCGCCGGGGCTCGGCATCGGACGCGTCGGTGCCACGGCGCCAGTCGGAAAGAGAGCGGGCGGTGCCGCGCCGGCGCCTGCCGGCGAGAGGCCCGCCTGCACCGTGGGCGCAAAGCTGGCAGGCAACGTGCCCGGCTGCGTCGCCGCCTCGGTGAAGGGGGTGGCCGGTCGCGGCACGGCGCGCTCGATGTCGGCCTCCATCGAGCGGGCGCTGTTGCCGAGCGCCCCGTTCAGCCGGTTCCAGGCCCCGGCGACGAAGTTCCAGATGTGCTTGGGTTTGATGGCCTGCGGCGTGATCTGCACGCCCACCGAGGTGCCTGCCGACAACGCGGCCGCCTGCGAAGCCAGCGCACTGCTGGAGCCGAGCGGCACGATGAGCAGTTCCTGGTTCGTCCAGGGGCCGCGCGCGATGGCTTCGCGCAGCGGCTGCAAGGCCGCGGCGACGGCATGTGCCGGCACCTCGCCGGTGATGAGCACACCCAGCCGGCTGTGCGCCAGCAGCGTGCGCGACAAGGCCTGGCGCGTCGGGCCGTCGGCGCTGGCTTCGGTGGAGTAGACACGCACGAGGCCGCCGGCGGACAGCGGCACCTCGACGAACTGCAGCACCGCGAGCGCCAGCCCGTAGCCCTGGCGGCGGATGGTGAGCTTCTGCACCATGGCATGCGCCGCGCCGGCGAGGCCGGCCAGCAGGCGCAGCGAGGCACTGGCACCGACGTCGTGCACGGCGATGAATTCGCTGGCGTGCAGTTCGAGTTCGCGCTGCAGTGACGGGGCGGCGTCGCCGGTGACGAAGAGTTCGACCTGGTCGTCAGATATGCGGCGGCCCACGTCGTGCTGGCCCTGCCCGAGATAGGCATCGCGGTCGGCCACCACCTGCGTGGAGGGCGCGAGCAACTCCTCGCGCGAGACGGGCTCGCGCATGCTGCCGCGGTCGTTGCCGCGGTCGCCGCCGCGCTTGTCGCCGGTTCTCACGGTGTCGGGCCAAGGCTCGTCTTCGCGCACTCGATTCATCCTGGGGTCTCCTGGCCCCCGACACTGCGGGGCCCGCAGGGGTGCTGGGCTCGGTGCGGCCATGATAGGCGCCTGCCCGGCGGCCGCGATTCAAAGAGCCCACCCCGGCCTCCCTAGAATCGGCAGCTTGTCGCTTTCCCACACGCCTCACTCCGCTGCCGCGGTGGCGTCCTCGATGAACACAGACTCCATGGCCGGGCGCCGCCCGGTGGTCGTCATCGGCGCCGGCCTCGCCGGCCTCGCGGTGGCCCTGCATCTTGCCGACAAGGTGCCGGTCATCGTGCTGGCCAAGCGCCAGCTCGACGAAGGCGCCACCGCCTGGGCCCAGGGCGGCATCGTCGGCGTGCTCGGCAGCGACGACAGCATCGAGTCGCACGTGCACGACACGCTCGACGCCGGCGCCGGCCTCGTCGACGAGCACACGGCGCGCTACATCGCCGAGCGCAGCGCCGACGCGGTGCGCTGGCTCGTCGAATCGGGCGTGCCGTTCTCGGCCGACCCCGAGGGGCCGCTGGGCCTGCACCTGACCCGCGAGGGTGGGCATGCGGTGCGACGCATCGCGCATGCCGCCGACGCCACCGGCAAGGCCATCCACGATGCCTTGATCGAACGTGCGCGCGCGCATCCGGGCATCACGCTGCGCGAGCGCTGGATGGCGGTGGATCTCGTCACGCACCGGCACTTCCGTGCCCAGGTGCGCGACGGGGCTCATCACGATCACGGTCATGACGACCCCGCGATGCGCCGCTGCTGGGGCGTCTACGCGTTGGACATCGACAGCCGCCGCGTCGAGACGCTGCCCGCTGCGGCCGTCGTGCTGGCCACCGGCGGCGTCGGCAAGGTCTACCGGTACACCAGCAACCCCGACACGGCCACCGGCGACGGCATCGCCATGGCCTGGCGCGCCGGCTGCCGCGTCGGCAACATGGAGTTCATCCAGTTCCACCCCACCTGCCTGTACCACCCGCAGGAGCGCAGCTTCCTCATCACCGAGGCGCTGCGCGGCGAGGGCGCCAAGCTCAGGCTGCCGAGCACGGGGCCGGGCGACCCCGGGGGCCAGCGTTTCATGCCCGCGCACGACGAGCGCGGCGAGCTGGCGCCGCGCGACATCGTCGCCCGCGCCATCGACTTCGAGATGAAGAAGCATGGCCTCGACCACGTGTGGCTCGACGCCACGCCCATCGTCGCCGAGAAGGGCGAGGAGTTCCTGAAGTCGCATTTCCCGACCGTGCACGCGCGCTGCCTGGCGCTGGGCATCGACATCGCGCGCCAGCCGATCCCGGTGGTGCCGGCGGCGCACTACACCTGCGGCGGCGTCGTCACCGACCTCGAGGGGCGCACCGACCTGCCGGGCCTCTTTGCCGTCGGCGAGACCACCTACACCGGGCTGCACGGCGCCAACCGGCTGGCCAGCAACTCGCTGCTCGAGTGCGTGGTGCTCGGGCGCAGTTGTGCGCAGGCCATCCTCGAGGCGCCGCCCGCCGCGGCGCCGGTGCTGCCGCCCTGGGACGAAAGCCAGGTGGAAGACGCCGACGAGCAGGTCGTCATCGCCCACAACTGGGACGAGCTGCGCCTGCTGATGTGGAACTACGTCGGCATCGTGCGCACGACCAAGCGCTTGGAGCGGGCGCTGCACCGCATCAAGCTGCTGCGCGACGAGATCGACGACTACTACACCAACTTCCGCGTCACGCGCGACCTGCTGGAGCTGCGCAACCTCGTCGAATGCGCCGAGCTCATCGTGCAGAGCGCGCTGCACCGGCACGAGAGCCGCGGCCTGCACTACAGCCGCGACTTCCCGCAGACGCTGCCGGTGAGCTTCCCGACCGTGCTGACGCGGCCGGCGCGCAGCCGCGAGAGCTGAGCGCCGCGGCGGGGGCACGGCCTCTCGGGCCTCCCGGGCCTGTCGGCCCTCTCAAGCCACCCAGTCGAGGTGCTGTCGCAGCCGCGCGCCGCCGAGCCACAGCCAGCGGCGCGTGGGCAACATGTCCTGCACCGGGCCCGGCCAGGGCACCAGCGGGTCGCGCAGGCGCAGGCGGCCGTTCAGGTCCAGCGCGCGTACGCGGTGCCGCACCAGGAATCCGGCGGCGAGGTGGGCACGCATCGATTCCGCGTTGTCCCAGTCGACATCGGACCAGGCCGACTCGAAGTGCGGCAGCCACTCGCGCGCGACGAGATGCAGCATCTGCAGGAACAGGCGTTGCCCGCGCAGCGCCGGGGCGATGAACACGTCGCGCAGCCAGAACTGCCCGGCCGGCACCGGCAGGCGCCAGTTCATCTCGTCGATGTAGCGGTGCGCGTCGTGCACGACCCACAGCGAACCCGCGATCTGCTCGCCGAGCCACAGGCGCCCGAAGCGCAGCCCGTTCGCGAAGCGCCTCTCGGGCCGGCCCGCCGGGTAGCGGTGCCCGAGCAGGCGATAGGTGTCGGAGACCGCGCTCATGCGGTCGGCACGCAGTTCCTCCAGCCGCAGGCCGGGCGTGGGCACCTCGATCGGCGTCAGCGTCTGCGCTTGCAGCAGGGCAAGGTCATGTCGGGCCAGGTACATGGCGCGATGATGGCCTGCCTTCAGGCCCGCGCCCGCATCGCCGTGCGTGCCTGCACGAAGCCGAAGGCATAGTCGACGGCTTCGGCGAGGTAGCGGTCGCTTTCGCCGCGCTCGCGCTCGCTCAGGTAGAAGACGAAGTCGACCTCGTGGCGGATGTAGCGCGGCGGCAGCCGGTTCAGGGCCACGCAGGCGACGTCGGCCAGCAGCTCCGGCCGGTCGGCCACGCCCGGGTAGCGCGCCGCGTTCTTGAGCACGGCGTCGAAGACGGCACGCTCGTTGTGGTTGCGGACGGAGGTGAAGTCGGCGCTGTTCAAGGGTGGGCTCCGCGGTGGTTCGGGTCGGTCGAGGGCAGGAGCGGGGCAAGTGGGAGCGAAGTGCGCCCACGAGCGAGTCCTGCTCATGGCCAGCGTCATCGACCGCGGCGACGCCGACTTGAGCTCGAGCCGGGGGGCGTTCGCGCCCTTCGGCGTGCGCGGCGGCACGTTCTCGCGGCCGTCGCGCTCAGAGCCGCTCGGTCACCCGCATCGAGAAGTCCACCGCCTTCACGTCCTTCGTGAGCCTGCCGATGGAGATCCGGTGCACGCCGGTGGCGGCGATGTCGCGCAGTTGCGGCAGCTCGACGCTGCCCGACACCTCGAGCATTGCGCGGTCGCGGTTCAGCGCCACGGCTTCGCGCATGCGCGGCAGGTCGAAGTTGTCGAGCAGCACGTTCTTCGCGCCGGCCGCCAGCGCCTCTTCGAGCTGCGCCAGCGATTCGACCTCGATCTGGATCTCGACGCCGGCGCGTAGCGCCCGCGCCGCCGCCAGCACCGGGCCGATGCCCCGGGCCGCGGCGATGTGGTTCTCCTTGATCAGGATGCCGTGCCACAGCGCCAGGCGCTGGTTCTGGCCGCCGCCGACGCGCACCGCGTACTTCTGCGCCAGACGCAGGCCGGGGATCGTCTTGCGCGTATCGAGGATGGCGCAGCCCTGCGGCAACGGCGATGCGCCGGCCACGGCGTCGACATGCTGACTGGTGAGGGTGGCCGTGGCGCTGAGCAGCTGGATGAAGTTGAGCGCCGGCCGCTCGGCGGCGAGCAGGGCGCGGCCGTCGGCCTCGATGTAGACCACCGGCGCGTCGGGCCTCATCCAGCCGCCCTCGGGCACCCGCCAGTCGAGCTGCGCCTCAGGGTCGAGCGCACGCATGACGCCGTCGAACCACTCGCGGCCGCACAGCACGGCGGCCTCGCGCGCGATGACGCGGGCGCGCACGCGCCGGTGCTCGGGCACGAGCAGCCCGGTCCAGTCGCAGGTACCGACATCCTCGGCGAGCGCGTCGCGGATGTTGCGCTCGCGCGCCGCCTCGAGCGTCTCGTCGTGCTCGCTGCAGGAGATGGCGCCGGCGGGCTTCATGCGGAGCCGATGTTGCGCACGAAGCCGCCGCGCCCGCCGTTGCCGGGTTGAGGCTGCGCGAGTGCGCCGGGGTGCTTCTTGACGAAGTCGAGCATGCGCTCGATGCAGCCGAGCGCCTGGCCGCGCGTCGGCTCGGGCACCAGGATCTCGCCACTGCCGCGCTCGAGGCAGCCGACCACGCCCTGCAGCGCGTTCATCGCCATCCAGGGGCAATGCGCGCAGCTCTTGCAGGTGGCGCTCGCGCCGGCGGTGGGGGCCTCGATCAGCGTCTTGCCCGGCGCCAGCTGGCGCATGCGGTGCATGAGGCCGTTGTCGGTGGCGACGATGTATTCCTGTGCCTTGCCTTCGATCACGGCTTTCAGCAGCTGCGAGGTCGAGCCCACCACATCGGCCTGAGCCACCACGCTTTGCGGCGACTCGGGGTGCACGAGGACCATCGCGCCAGGGTGCTCCTTGCGCAGCAGGTCGAGCTCGAGCCCCTTGAACTCGTCGTGCACGATGCAGGTGGCCTGCCACAGCTCCATGTCGGCGCCGGTCTGCTCCTGGATGTAGCGGCCGAGGTGGCGGTCGGGCGCCCAGAGGATCTTCTGCCCCTGCTCCTTGAGATGCTGCACGATGGCCAGCGCGCACGAGCTCGTCACCATCCAGTCGGCACGCGCTTTCACGGCGGCGCTCGTGTTGGCATAGACCACCACCTGGCGGTCGGGGTGCGCGTCGCAGAACTTCGCGAAGTCCTCGGGCGGGCAGCCGAGGTCGAGCGAGCAGGTCGCTTCGAGGTCGGGCATCAGCACGCGCTTGCCCGGGCTCAGGATCTTGGCCGTCTCGCCCATGAAGCGCACGCCGGCCACCACCAGCGTGTTCGCCGCATGGTCGCGGCCGAAGCGCGCCATCTCGAGCGAGTCGGCGACGATGCCGCCGGTCTCGAGCGCCAGGTCCTGCACGTCGCCGTCGACGTAGTAGTGCGCCACGAGCACCGCGTCGTTCCCCTTCAGCAGCTCGGCGGCGCGTGCGCGCGCGGCCTGCTTCTCGGCCGGCGCGAGCGGCGGCGGCACGCGGGCCCAGGCGTGGTGCGTACTGCACACGCCTTGCGCGTCCTGGCGGGTGTAGTCGTAGATGACGGTGCTCATGTCGGTGCGCACGCGGCTGCATGCGGCAAGGGGCAGGAGCGGCATGGTATCTCCGCGTGGGACAGCGGCCCGTCTGCTCGGGAGAGGCCCCGTTGACAGCGCGAATCGGCGTCGGCTAGAACCACCCCGTCAGGTGAGTAGAAGCGGTCAGCCGCGGCCCTCGCTGCCTCCAGGAATCTCCCCGAGGCGCACCGGGCCGGTCGGTCGGAGATTGCTCACGCAGGGCGGGCATCCTCTCGGTGCCGGCTGCCGTGAAGCCAAGGAGTCTCCGGTGATCATCGACATCAGCTGCTACCCGACCCAGGTGGTCGACCTCGCCTGGCAACACGACGGCGAGCCCTTCACCGGCGAGCGCCTGCTGCAGATGATGGAGGGGCCGTACTTCGTCAACGGCAAGCCCCGCCGCATCGACAAGGCGTTCATCCAGCCGCCGCAGGGCAACACGATCTACACCTGGACCGACTCCGAGATGGACGGCCGCCAGTCCATCGACGCCTACATGGCGTACACGCTGGAGCTGACCAGGAAGCACCCCGACCGCTTCATCGGCTGCTTCGTCTACAACCCGCGCTGCGGCGTGAAGAACGGCGTCGAGGCCATCGAGCGCTACGTGAAGGACCACGGCTTCAGGATGGTCCAGTTCCAGGCCAACATGCACGCCTACCGGCCCGACCGCGCCCGCGACTGGGTGCGCCCGGCGCTCGACAAGTGCGCCGAGCTCGGCGTGCTCGTCAAGGTGCACACCGGCGACGGCCCCTACAGCATCCCCACCGAGTGGGCGCCGATGGTCAACCTGTACCCGCAGGTCAACTTCATCATGGCCCACTTCGGCGTGCAGACCGGCGGCGTGTACTGCTTCGAGCCCTTCCAGATGGCGATGGAGAAGCCCAACGTCTACTGCGAGAGCGGCTGGTGCCTGCAAAGCCGCATCGTCGAGTTCGCCAAGGAACTCCCGAAGCACAAGATCCTGTTCGGCACCGACACGCCGCCCAACGAGCCCGGCATGTGGCTGCGCCTGCTCGAGGTGCTGTGCACCAACCCGCCGCAGGGCATGAGCCTCGACGAAGACACGCTCGAGGACTACCTCGGCAACAACGTGGCGCGAATGCTGGGCATCGAGCCGACGCCGGCGCCGAGGACCTTCGAGGAGGCGAACGCACGATTGAGCAAGCCGGTGGCCCCGCAGCCGGTGATCCCGCTGTACTGATCACCGACCATCCTGCGGAGCGCCCACCATGATCATCGACACCCACCTGCACCCCACCAACCTCGTCGACGAGGCCTGGCGCCACACCGGCACGCCGTTCAACGGCGAGCGCATGCTGCAGCTGATGGACGGCCCCTACATGATCAACGGCAAGCCGCGCCGCATCGACATGGGCTTCATCCAGCCGCCGCCCGGCAACACCGTGTACCGCGACGGCAACCGCCGCGGCCGCGAGGGCATCCGCGACTACATGGCCTACTGCGCGGAACTCACGCAGAAGTACCCCGACCGCTTCATCGGCAACTTCAACTTCAACCCGCGCTGGGGCCCCGAGAACGGCGCCGCCGAACTCGAGTTCCACGTCAAGGAGTACGGCTTCAAGATGCTGAAGCTGCACTCCAACATGCACGGCTACCGTCCCGACCGCGCGCTCGAGTGGCTGCGCCCGGCGATGAAGGTGTGCGCCCGGTACAACGTGGTGGTGCTCATCCACACCGGCGACGGACCGTTCAGCATCCCGACCATGTTCTACCCGGTGATCCGCGAGTTCCCGATGGTCAACTTCATCATCGGCCACTTCGGCATCCAGACCGGCGGCAACTACAGCTTCGAGGCCTTCTGGATGGCCAACGACACGCCCAACGTCGTGTGCGAGAGCGGCTGGACCTTCCAGGCGCGCATCGTCGAGTTCGCGAAGGAGTTGCCGCGGCACAAGATCGTCTTCGGCACCGACAGCCCGCCCAACGAGCCCGGCATGTGGCTGCGCGAGCTCGAGGTGCTGTGCGGCCCGCCGCCGCACGGCATGAACCTCGACGAGGCAGGCCTGGAGGACTACATGGGCAACAACATCGCGCGCATGTGCGGCATCAGGACATCGCCGCCGCCGCGCACGATGGCCGAGGCGCAGGCGCGGTTGAAGGACAGCTATGCGGGCGTGGCCTGAACCCTCGGCCACCCCGCGGGCGAGAGGGCAGGAGCGATGACGTTGTCCGCGCAGGACCTGCGCCACTTCCTCTCGGCCTACCGGCGCGAGCACGCCGACGACATGCTCGTGCTCAACGAGCCCGTGCAGGACAGCCAGGACCTCACGGCGCTCGTCTGGCAGCTCGCCGCCCGCGGCCGCCACCCGGTGCTGTTGGCGCCGCAGGTGTGGGGCGTGGACGTCGCCGTGGTGACGAACCTCTTCGCCTCGCGCGAGCGCATCGGGCGCATGCTCGGCTGCGCGGCGAGCGACATCCATGCCACCTACCAGGTCAAGGCGTCGAACCTGCTGCCGCCCGAGCTTCAGGAGAGCGGCCCGGTGCTGGACGAGGTGGTCGCCGGCGACGACGTCGATCTCGAGAAGCTGCCGATGCTGCGCCACTTCGAGACCGACCGCGCCGCCTACATCACCAATTCGGTGATCGTCGCCGAAGACCCCGACACCGGCCGCGGCAACCTCAGCTACCACCGCAGCATGCGGCACAGCGCCACCGAGCTGGCCACCAGCCTGCACTCGCGCGGCCACCTGTGGCGGCTGCAGCAGGCAGCGGCGGCGAAGGGCGAGCCACTGCCGGTGGCCATGGTGATCGGCGCGCACCCGCTGTTCATGCTCGCCGCCGCCGCGCGCGTGCCGATGGGCACCGACGAGCGCCAGGTGGCCGGCGGCCTCTTCGGCGCGCCGCTGCAGGTGGTGCGCACGCCGCGCCACGGCCTCATGGTGCCGGCGCACGCCGAGTTCGTGCTCGAAGGCGTCATCGACCCGGAGGCCAAGGTCGAGGAGGGACCGTTCGGCGAATTCACCGGCTACTCCTCGCACCGCAGCACCAACCACCTGCTGCGCGTGCACACGGTGATGCGGCGGCGCGACGCGATGCTCGTCGACGTCGTCGGCGGCAACTCGGCCGAGCACCTCAACCTCGGCCGCGTGCCGCGCGAGAGCGAGATGGTGACCCGGCTGCGCGAGCGCTTCCCGAGCGTGACGGCGGTCCACTACCCGGCCAGCGGCACGCACTTCCACGCCTACGTGGCGCTGAAGCAGGTTCGGGACGGCGAGGCACGCCAGGTGATGCTCGGCCTGCTCGGCTGGGACCCGTACCTGAAGACCGTGATCGCGGTCGACGAGGACATCGACATCACGCGCGACGAGGAGGTGCTGTGGGCGCTGGCCGCGCACTTCCAGCCGCACCGCGACATCCTCGTGATCGATGGCCTGCCGGGCAGCGCGCTCGACCCCTCGGCCAGCGCCAGCGGCACCACCTCGCGCATGGGGCTGGACGCCACGCGCGGCAGCCACTTCGAGGGCGTGCGCGCCACCATCGCGCCGGCGTCGATGGAGCGCGCTGCGGCGACGCTGGCCAAGCTGGGCCTCGGTGCGGGCCTCGGTGCGGGCCCTGCCACCTGAGCGCGGCGCGACGCCATGATCCGTTTCGACTACGCCGACCCCGGCACGCTCGCCGAGGCCAGCGCGCTGCTGCTCGCACATGGCGACGAAGCCTCGCTGATGGCGGGCGGCACCGACCTGCTGGTGGAGATCAAGGAGCAGCTGCGGCGCCCGCGGCTCGTGATCGACCTGAAGCGCATCGCCGGCCTCGACCAGCTGGCCGTCGACGCCGATGGCGCGCTGCGCCTCGGCGCCCTGGTCACCTCACGCCGCATCGAGACCGACGCCCGCGTGCGCGCGCACTGGCCCGGGCTGCACCAGGCGCTGAGCGAGCTCGGCTCGATCCAGGTCCGGCACCGCGCCACCGTCGTCGGCAACATCTGCCGCGCTTCGCCCTCGGCCGATGCGCTGCCGCCGCTCATCGCCGACGGCGCCGCGCTGCACCTGCACGGGCCCAAGGGCGACCGCGAAGTGGCACTGGAAGACTTCTTCACCGGCCCCGGCCGCACCGTGCTCGGTCCCGGCGAGATCGTGTTGCAGGTGCGCGTGCCGCCGCTGCCGTTGCCGTTGCAGGCGGGCCGCGCCTACATCAAGCACGGGCGGCGCAAGGCCATGGAGCTGGCCACGGTGGGCGTGGCCACCTGCCTGGCCCTCGCTGCCGACGGCCGCGTCGCCGAGGTGCGCATCGCGCTCGGCGCCGTCGCTCCCACCCCCGTGCGCGCACGTGCCGCCGAGCGCGCGCTGTTGGGCGAGCGCCCGAGCGATGCCTTGCTCGCGCAAGCCGGCGAGCTGGCGATGCGCGAGAGCCGCCCGATCGACAACGTGCGTGCCAGTGCCGCCTACCGCCGCGAGATGGTGGGTGTGCTCACGCGCCGCGTGCTGCAGCAGGCCCTGGTGCGCGCCCGCGGCACGCCGCCGGCCAGGGTGAGCGCATGACCGGGCCCGGTCGCATGGCCACCCGGCGCGTGCACTGCCGCATCAACGGCGAGGCGAGCGCCTTCGAGGTGGCACCGTTCCGCACGCTGCTCGACGCGCTGCGCCACGAGGTCGGCCTCACCGGCACGAAGAAGGGCTGCGATGTCGGCGACTGCGGCGCCTGCACCGTGCTGGTCGACGGCGTGCCCCTCAACTCGTGCCTGATGCTGGCCGTGGAGGCCGAGGGCCGTGCCGTCGAGACCGTCGAGGGGCTGGCCGCGCCCGACGGTGAGCTGCACCCGCTGCAGCGCAACTTCATGCGCTGCGGCGCCGCGCAGTGCGGCTTCTGCACGCCGGGCATCCTGATGATGGCCAAGGCGCTGCTGGCCGAGAACCCGGCGCCCACCGACGCCGAGATCCGATTCGGCCTGGCGGGCAACATCTGCCGCTGCACGGGCTACACGAAGATCGTCGAGGCGGTGGCGCTCACGGCGCGCGAGGCGGCGGCTGAAGCGCTGGCGACGGCGATGGGGGCGAAGGCGTGAACGACGTGCACGCCGCCGCGGTCACGGGCAATCCGCTCGATGCGAAGCTGGACATCGTCGGCACCTCGGTGCGCCGGCGCGACGTGGCCGAGAAGGTCAGCGGCAGCGCCCGCTACACCGCCGACATCCGCCTGCCCGGCATGCTCTTCGCGCGCCTGAAGCGCAGTACGGTCGCGCACGCGCACATCCGCCGCGTTGACACGCGCCGCGCGCTGGCCCTGCCCGGCGTGAAGGCCGTGCTCACGCACGAGAACGTGCCGCGCGTGCTGCACTACGGCTCGCCGCACCCGCGCTCGGCCTCGTGCACGATGGACCAGTACATTCTCGACCGCAAGGTGCGCTACTGGGGCGAGGCGGTGGCCGCCGTGGCGGCGGCGAGCGACGAGGTGGCCGAAGAGGCGCTGGCGCTGATCGATGTCGAGTACGACGAGCTGCCCGTCGTCACCAGCACCGAAGCGGCAGAGGCAGCGGGCGCGCCGCTCATCCATGACCGCGGGCCGGGCGGCAACCTCGTGATGCCGCCTTGTCGCATCGTGCGCGGTGATATCGAGTGCGGCTTCGCCGAGGCCGATGTCGTCGTCGAAGGCACCTACGAGTGCGGCCGGCCGACGCCGGCCTACATGGAGCCCAACGCCTGCCTCTGCCACTGGGACCTGCTGGACGGGCACGACAAGCTCACGGTGCACATCAGCACGCAGACGGCCTTCATGGTGCGTGGCATCCTGGCCGAGGTGCTGGGGCTGCCGCTGTCGAGAGTGCGTGTTCTCGTCGACCACATGGGTGGCGGCTTCGGCGCCAAGCAGGACCTCTTCCAGGCTGAGTTCCTGTGCGCACTGCTGGCCAGGCAGGCGCGCCGGCCGGTGCTGATGGAGTTCACGCGCAAGGAAACGTTCCTCGGTGGACGCTCGCGCCACCCGGCGCACATCTGGCTCAAGCAAGGCTTCAGGCGCGACGGCACGATCACGGCGCGCCAGGCCCGCCTCGTCTACAACTCCGGCGCCTACGGCTCGCATGGCCCGGGTGTCACCATCGTCGGCACGACGGCGCTGACGTCGCTGTACCGCTGCGAGAACGTGCTGCTGGAGGGGCGCTGCGTCTACACGAATGCGCCCATCGCCGGTGCCTACCGCGGCTACGGTGTCGTGCAGAGTACCTACGCGCTCGACATCCAGATGGACGAGGCGGCACTGAAGCTCGGCATCGACCCGGCCGCATTGAAGCTGAAGAACGCCGTGCGCGAAGGCGACATCGCGCCCTCCGGCCACCCGGTGGTCGGCCACGGCCTCGAGGACTGCATCCGCCGCGGCATGCAGGAGGTGGGCTGGACGTCGACGCGGCGGCCACCGAAGCGCGCGCCATCGAATGACCCGCTGCGCTACGGCTGGGGCATGGGCTGCGAGATGCACGGCTCCTCCGCCTACCCCGGCATCAAGGAGCAGGGCAACGCGCTCGTCAAGATCCACGAGGACGGCACGGCCACGCTCTTCACGGGCACCGCGGGCCTCGGCACCGGCGCGCACACGGCGCTGGCGCAGGTCGTCGCCGAGGAGCTGGGCCTCGCCTTCGAATCGGTGAGCGTCGTGCATGGCGACACCGACATCGTGCCCTGGGACATCGGCGCCTTCGCGAGCCACACCACCTACATGGGTGGCATGGCCGCCAAGCTCGCGGCGGCGGAAGCGAAGCGCCAACTGCTGCAACGTGCCGCCGACAAGCTCGAGGCCGACGAGCGCGACCTCGACGTGCGCGGCGGCATCGTGCGCGTCGCCGGCACCGACCGCCGCCTGACCGTGCGCGAGCTGATGTGGCCTGCGCGCGGCGTGCCGACCGCGCACATCGTCGGGCAGGGCAGCTACGCGCCGATCAAGTCGTACTCGTTCGCGGCCCACTTCGTGCAGGTGCAGGTCGACATCGAGACCGGGCAGGTCGAGGTGCTGCAGGTGGTGCCGGTGCACGAGGTGGGGCGCGTCGTGCACCCGCTCGCCGCCGAGGGGCAGGTGGAGGGCGGCATCCAGCAGGGCATCGGCCACACGCTGACCGAGAACCACGAGGTCGATCCCGTCACCGGGCGCTCGCTCAACGCCAGCTTCGTCGACTACAAGATGCCGCTCGCGATGGACATGCCGCCCATCCGCACGATCCTGCTCGAGACCGCGCCCGACCCCGGCGGCCCGTGGGGCGCCAAGGGCATCGGCGAGGACCCGATCATCGCCATCGGCCCGGCGATTGCGAACGCGATCTTCGACGCCATCGGCGTGCGCTTCAGGCACTACCCGATCACGCCCGAGCAGGTGCTCGAGGGGCTTCGTAGTCTGTGCGGGAGCCCATCGTGAGCGCACCTGTGGAACGGCCCGTGCCCGTCACCATCCTCGCCGGCTTCCTCGGGGCCGGCAAGACGACGCTGCTCAACCACATTCTCGAGAGCCGGCACGGCCACCGCGTCGCCGTCATCGAGAACGAGTTCGGCGAGGTGCCGATCGACAACGAACTCATCCTCTCCAGCGAGGAGGAGATCTACACGCTCACCAACGGCTGCATCTGCTGCGCGGTGGACGTGCGGCGCGACCTGCTGCAGGTGCTGGGCAGGTTGATGCAACGTCGCGGCGAGATCGACCACATCGTCGTCGAGACGAGCGGACTTGCCGACCCCACACCGGTGGCCAACACGTTCTTCGTCGACGACAGCATCGCGCGCCAGGTGGCGCTGGACGCCATCGTCACGCTCGTCGACGCGCGCCACATCGCGCAGCACCTGCATGACCCGGTGCTCGACGGCAGCGCCAACCAGGCGGTGGACCAGATCGTCGCGGCCGACCGCGTCATCGTGAACAAGATCGACCTCGTGCCCGACGAGGCGGCGCTGGCGCAGGTCGAGGCCGACGTGCGGCGGCTGAACGAGACGGCCGAGATCCTGCGCAGTTGCCACGCGCGCGTGGACCTCTCGCGCATCCTCGGCATCGGCGCCGGCATTGGAGAGTACGCCCGCGTGCGGACGCTCGCGAACGACCCCGCCTTCCTCGACGAGGCCGTGCCGGCACAGCACGCGCACGACCCGACGGTGTCGTCGGTCTCGTTCGTCTTCCCGCGCCCATGCCGGCTGCCGGCGCTGCAGGCCTGGCTGGCGGACCTGGCCGAGCGGCGCGGCAACGATCTCTTCCGCATCAAGGGCATCGTCGCCATCGAGGGCGACGACCGCCGGCATGTGCTGCAGGGCGTGCATCGCCTGCACGACCTGCGCGTGGCCGAGCCCTGGGGCGACGATCGCCCGACGACAAAGGTGGTGCTCATCGGGCGCCACCTCGACCGCACCACGCTGGGCGAGGGGCTGATGAAGACCCTCGCCTGGGCCTGAGCCGGCATGAGTCTCTTCCGACGCCCGCCCGCACCGAGCCCATGATTCCCGAACCGCACCCACCCCTTCCGCAGGAGAAAACGCAATGAAGAAGTTGCTGACGACGACGATGCTGCTCGCCGCCACCGCGATGGCCGCCACCGCGCCCGCCGCGCAGGCACAGGACAAGGTGACCATGCTCACGAGCTGGTACGCACAGGCCGAGCACGGTGGCTTCTACCAGGCGCTGGCCACCGGCCTGTACAAGAAATACAACCTCGACGTGACGCTCAAGATGGGCGGCCCGCAGGTCAACGGGATGCAGATCCTCGCCGCCGGCCAGACCGACTTCCTGATGAGCTACGACTTCAGCGTGCTCAAGGCCATCGAGGCCGGCATCCCTGCCGTCACCGTGGGCACCTCGTTCCAGTACGACCTGCAGGGCCTGCTCACGCACGAGGACGTGCCCAATCTCGGCGCGCTGAAGGGCAAGACCATCTTCGTCGCCACCGCGGGCCGCAGCAACTGGTGGCCGTGGCTGAAGACGAAGTACGGCTACGCCGAGGAGCAGACGCGCCCCTACACCTTCAACCCGCAGCCTTTCGTCGCCGACAAGAGCTCGGCCATGCAGGCCTACCTGAGCAGCGAGCCGCTGGCGGTGCAGAACCTCGGCGTGAAGGCGAAGTTCCATCTCTTCGCGCACGACGGCTACCCGCCTTACGGCACGACCATCGTCGCGCTGAAGAAGACCGTCGACGAACGCGCCGATGTCGTGCAGCGCTTCGTGCGCGCCAGCATCGAGGGCTGGAAGAGCTACATCGCCAACCCGGGGCCGGCGAACGAGCTCATCAGACGCGACAACCCGAACATGAAGGACGAGCAGATCGCCTACGCGATCGCCAAGCTCAAGGAGAACAAGCTGCTCGACGGCGGCGACGCCGCGAAGCTCGGCATCGGCGTCATCACCGACGAGCGCTGGAAGACCACCTACGAGACGATGGTCAAGCTCGGCCTGCTGAAGGCCGATGTCGACTGGAAGGCGGCCTACACGACGCGCTTCGTCAGGGACCTGAAGGTCATGCCCTGAGCGGCGGTCGACTGCCATGGCCACGACACTGCTGCGCAATGCCACGGGGATGATCACGGGTCTCGCGGGCACCGCCGCGCGCGCCGCGGGCCCGGACCTGCGCATCGAGGGCGAACGCATCGCCGCCATCGGCCGCCTCGAGCCGCTGCCGGGGGAGACGGTGCTCGACGCCACCGACTGCGTCGTCTACCCGGGCTGGGTGAACACGCACCACCACCTGTTCCAGAGCCTGCTCAAGGGCATTCCGGCCGGCATCAACCTGCAGCTCGTGCCCTGGCTCAATGCAGTGCCGGTGGCCTACCGGCGCTTTGCGCGCGAAGACACGCTGCGCACGGCGGCGCGCATCGGCATGGCCGAACTCGTGCTCTCCGGCTGCACCACCATCGCCGACCACCACTACGCCTACTGGCCGGGCATGCCCTTCGACGCGAGCGCGCTGCTCTTCGAGGTGGCGGCTGAGTTCGGCGTGCGCTTCGTGCTGCTGCGCGGCGGCGCGACCAAGGTGCGCGACACCGACATTCACCCGCCGCCGCAGGCGGCACCCGAGACGCTGGACGGCATGCTCGCGAGCGTCGAGCGCGACGTGCAGCGCTTCCATCAGCGCGGCGGCGACGCGATGCGCAAGGTCGTGCTGGCGCCGACGACGCCCACGTGGTCGGTGCCGGAGCCCGAGCTGAAGGCGTTCGCGCGCGCCGCGCGCCGCATGGGCATCGGCCTGCACAGCCACATGTCGGAGAGCCTCGACTACGTCACCTACTGCCGCGACGTGCACGGCTGCTGGCCCATCGAGTTCTGCGAGCGCCACGAGTGGCTGGGGCGCGACGTCTTCCACGCCCACCTCGTGCACCTGCAGCCGCACGAGATCCGGATGCTGGCTGACAGCGGCACCGGCATGTCGCACTGCCCGCAGAGCAACTGCCGCCTCGGCTCGGGCATCGCGCCGGCGCCGGCGCTCGACGCGATGGGCGGGCGCGTGTCGATCGGGGTGGACGGCGCCGCCTCCAACGAGGCCGCCGACATGGTGAGCGAGGTGCATGCCGCGTGGCTCGTGCACCGCGCCCGCGACGGCGCCGCCTCGACCAGCGTCGAAGGCGTGGTGCGCTGGGGCACCGCGGGGGGTGCCGACCTGCTCGGCCTCGGCGAGGTCGGCACGCTCGAGGTTGGCAAGCAGGCCGACATCGCCGTCTACTCGCTCGACGAATTGCGCTACGCCGGCCTGCATGACCCGCTCATCGGCCCGGTGGCCGCCGGCGGCGCGGCGCGACTGAAGCATCTGTTCTGCGCCGGGCGATCGATCGTGCGCGACGGGGAGATCCCGGGCTTCAATCGCGGCGCGCTGCTGCAGGCTGCGCGGGTGCAGGTGCAGCGCATGGTGGGGCACTGAGTCAGCGCCGCGGCCGCCGCACAACCCTGCGCCGGCGCGGGCACACCCGAGCACCTACGATGCCGTCATGAGCTCGATCACCTCGGTGGCCACGGCCACCCGCGCTTCCACTCCCTGGTCGCGCGATGTGCGCACGATCTCCGTCGTCTCCATCGCGCACGGCGGCTCGCACTTCTGCCAGCTGATGGTGCCGCCGCTGTTCCCGTGGATCGCGCCGGCCTTCGGCCTGAGCAATACGCAGCTCGGCCTGCTGATGTCGGTGTTCTTCGTCGTCTCCGGTTTCGGGCAGGCCTTCGCCGGCTTCATCGTCGACCGCCATGGGCCCGAGCGCGTGCTCTTCGGCGGCCTGGCGCTGCTCGCGCTGGCGGCGCTCGGCCTGGGCGCGAGCCCGAGCTACGCGGCCTTGCTCGTCTTCATGGGGGTCGCCGGCCTGGGCAACTGCGTCTTCCACCCGGTGGACTTCTCCATCCTCAACGCGCGCGTGCACCACACGCGGCTCGGCCACGCCTACGCCGCGCACGGCATTTCCGGCAGCCTGGGCTGGGCGCTGGCGCCGCTGTTCGTGGTCGGCATCGCCGCGGTCACGTCGTGGCGCTTGGCGCTGTTCGGCGTCGCCGCCGCTGCGGTCGCCCTGCTCGCCTTCGCGGTCTGGCAGCGCGGCTCGCTCGGCGCGCCCCAGGGGTCGTCGCACGGCGGGGACGAGGTCGCGGCTGAGCGTTCGCCGGGCTCGGCGGGCTCACCGGCCTCGCCGGCCTCATCGGCCTCATCGGCCTCGCCCGGTGGCGCCGACGCCAAGTTCGCCTTCCTGCGCCTGCCCGCGGTGTGGGCGTGCTTCGGCTTCTTCTTCATCTTCGCCGCGGCGCTGGGCGGCGTGCAGAGCTTTGCGCCGGCGGCGGCTTCGAAGATGCATGGCATCACCGCCGAGCAAGTGGCGCTGTGCCTGTCGGCCTACATGGTGAGCGGCGCGGCCGGCATGGTGGTCGGGGGCCAGTTGCTGCGCGACCCCAGGCGCACGGCGCTCATCGCCGGGCTCGGTTTCGGCTTCGCGGCGCTCGTCGCGTTGACGATCGCCTTCGGTCATTGGCCGGCCGCCTGGGTGCCGGTGCTGTGCGGCGCGATGGGTTTCGGCTCGGGCATCGCCGGGCCCTCGCGCGACCTGCTCGTCAAGCAGGCGACGCCACCGGGCGCCACCGGCCGCGTCTACGGCGTCGTCTATTCCGGCCTCGATGCCGGTCTCGTGGTGGCGCCGCTGCTGTTCGGCATGCTGATGGACGCGGGCCTGTACCGCGCCGTCTGGATCGGCGTGGCCGCGCTATTCGCGCTGCTCATCGTGACGGCGCTCAACGTGAAGCGCAGCGCCGCCGGGGCTCACATCGTCACGTAGCCCGTGCTCAGGGCCGGGTTGAAGAGGTCGAACATCTCGGCCGCCGGCACCTTGAGGTTGAAGCGCGGGTCGGTCGTCTCGATGCCGAGGTACTTGCGCATCGCGGCGTGGATGTGGCGCGGCTTGAGGACGAAGCCCGCCGCGTCTTCCTTGGCGGTGCTCGGGCTGATCTTCAGGCCCTGGTGCTTCGGCCCGCTCAGGCCGAAGACGCGGTTGCCCCAGGGCGCGTTGGCCTCCATCAGGATCTGCGAGCCGACCTCGTGGTGGTCCTTGCCGTTGCCGCTGTTCAGCGCCGTGCGGCCGAACTCGGAGTAGATGCGCACGAACAGCCGGTTGGCGATGCCGAGCTCGGCGCTCTTCTGCCAGATGTAGTCGACGAGGTTGGTCAAGCGCGGCAGCGCGTTCGTCATGCTGTTGTCGTGGTTGCTGTGCGTGTCGAAGCCGCCGGTCGAGAGCTGCACCGTCGTCGTGAGCCCGGCCAGGCCGGCGACGAGCGCGATGTGCGCCTGCGTGAAGGTGTCGAAGGTGGCCGGCGTCACCTGCGCCACGCGGGCGAGCAGGGCGCGCGAGTCGGCGGCGTCGATGAACTCCTGCATCGCGATCTTCGAGCGCGGCAGCACGTCGCCGCGCGCCATCAGCGCCTTCATGCGCTCGGCGCGCACGGCCTGCGTGCGTGTCACGTCGGCCTGCTTCATGAAGTCGTTGGTGGCCGAAGCGGCGTTCGGCTGGCTCAGGGCGCGGAAGGCGTTCGCATCGGGCACCGGCGTGGCCGGCATCAGGCCGGCGCTGGTGCGAAAGCCGCCCGCGTTCAGCCAGGCCATCGGCAGGCCCTTGCCGTAGGTGGCGGCGTGCAGCTCGGCGACGTTGGGGTAGCCCGCGTCCAGGCGGCCGGTGGCGTGCGCGCGCGCGCCGCCGCCGTGGTCGTTGGTCTCGCTGTGCACGCCGTTGATGACGAGCATGTTGCGGAAGTGCGCGTTGAAGAAGGCGGCGTTGTTGCCCATCGGCGCGAAGCGGATGTTGCCGGCCACGCCGGCCGGCGTGCCGGCGGCGGCGTAGCTGTTGATGGCGCGGTCGCTCTCGCGCGGATCGGTCCACGAGCTCTGGTCGAGGCCGCCGTCGGCGTGGATGTTGACGAGGATGCGGCCGCTGTAGCTCTGCGCCTGCGCCTCGGGGATGAGCGCCCAGGGCGCGATGAAGACGCCGGCGCGGCCGGCGAGGCTGAGGAATTCCCTGCGTTGCATCTTGGTGGCTCCGTGAGTGCGGTGGGCTGTCGTGCGTGTCCTGCGTGTCTTGCCGGGGCGGCGCGGTTCACTCGTAGAGGAACTTCACGTCGCCCAGCATGTAGGCCAGCACGGTGGCCCAGGCGCGGCCGCTGTAGTTGGGGTCGTTGCCGTTGTTGTAGGCACAGTTCACCGGGCGGGCGGGCGCGGTGGCGCGCTCGGCCCAGGTGTCGGTGAAGAGCTTGAGCGTGCGCTGCACCTCGGGGTCGGATTCGGGCAGGTCCTCCTTCCACAGCCACTTGTGCAGGTGGCGCACGTTGGCCGTGATGGCGGCCAGCCCCGCCGCGCTGGCCGGCGTGTCGGCCAGCGTCACGAGTGGGAAGAGCAGGCGGTCGACGGCCGCCTTGTCGAGGTCGCCCTTGGCGAAGGTGCAGCTGCGCACCGAGAGCAGGCGGTCGATGGTCACCGTCTGCATCATCGTGTGCGACTGCGCTCGCGTCGTGCGCGACACGCCGTCGAAGTCGCCGTAGTTCAGCGCCCAGCCGGTGTACGGGTTGTTGAACTCGACCCAGCCCTGGCCGACCAGGCCCGTGAGCTTGCGGTTGAGCTGCGAGGGCGAGAGCATCGTCACGCTGCCCAGGTCTTGCAGCTCGCCGGCGCGCGTGCCGGCGTCGGCGGCCTTCTCGGCGCGCGTGAGCGGGCTCAGCATCAGGTCGACGAGCAGGTCCTTCACGTTGAAGGCACCGCGCCCCTGGTTGGCGGCGAAGCGCGTCGCCATGGCGCGGAACTCCTCGTTCTGCGCGTTGTAGGCGGCCAGCTGCGCGGCGAACTGCGGTGCCGTCGAGTCCTGCGGCGCCTTCAGCGGCTCGCGGCCGAAGAGCCCTTCGTACCAGAAATGCACGGCGCCCAGCGCGAAGCGCGAGTCGGCCGCCACCTGCTGGCCGAGGAACTGCAGCGCCGTCTTGTTGCCGGTGAAGCCGCCGGGCATCACCGTGGCGCCGTAGCCCGGCTCCTTGCCGTCGCGGAACCAGTTGTCGCCCGCCTTGTAGTACGCCAGGTTGGCGGCGTCCTTCGGGTAGTTGTTCGAGCGGTAGCTCTGCGGCAGCGCGTGGTCGACGCCGGCATTGGTGCGGAAGGGCAGGTAGCGGTTGGCCTCGTTCCAGTTCTGCCAGCCCGCGGCGATGGGGTCGATGGCGTTGTGGCAGGCGGCGCAGGCCGGGTTCTCCACCGTCGGCACCTTGAACGTGGTCGTCGTCTCGAGCGGCCGCACCGCCAGCGCCGTGGCGTCGGTGGCGAGGAACTGCCGGTAGAGCATGTTCACGCGGTGGCGGTTGCGGTTGGTGTCGGTGGTCGGGAAGCGCGAGAGCCAGGGCTGCGTCGAGAGGATGCCCGCATGCTCGCGCGTGCCGCCCAGGCGCTGGTCGGGCAGCGTCGCCTGGCGCCACTCGGTGTCGTCGTCGGCGTTGGTGAAGGTGCCCTGCACGGTGGCGTTGAGGAAGCGCGCCAGGATGCCGTTCATCACCGTGTAGTTGCCGGCCACCATGTCGGAGTACGGGCGCTCGTTGCGCACGATGAACTTCATGAGCTCGATGCCCTCGCGCCGCGCGCTCGCGTCGAAGCGGTTGCGCGTCGCGTTGTCGACCTGCGTCACGCCGTTGGCGCCGAGCACGGCGCCGGCGCTCGGCCAGTCGGTGGCGTTGTAGCCGCCGGTGCCGCGCACGAGCGCACCCGGGCTCAGGAAGTGCGTGTCGCCCACCTCCTCGAGAAAGCGGTCGAAGCCCGCGCCCTGCATGGCGGCGCGCATGGTCTCGCGCAGCGCCGTCTCGCCGCCCTGGTTGACGGCGGCGAGCTCGGCGGCGTTCGGGTTGCGGCCCGCGAACAGCACGGTGGCCTTGGCCAGCAGGGCGGCATTGCTGCCGTACGACACGCCCTTCCAGAAGCCGCCGTCGGTGGGGCTGGCCGCCGCGACGCTGGCGCAGGACTGCGCCGTCATCTGCGGGATCAGTTGCTCGAGGTCCTTGTAGCGCTGCGAGCCCGCATCGACGTAGGGCTTGCCGCCGCCGTGGTTGGGCTCGCCGATCGACTTGGACAGGAGCGTGGCCGGGCTCGCGAGCGCGAAGTCGCGCAGGATGTTGTAGTTGGCCATGAGCTCGTTGCCCGCGGCGAAGACGAGCGCCGAGCCGCTGGCGATGCCGCCCGGCGTGTGGCAGGTGGTGCAGGTTTCCTGCAGAGCGGGGTAGACGGCGTCGGCGTAGAGCGCCGGCGCGCTCGTGCAGGCGCTCGTCGCGGCCGGCCGGGCGCGCCCCGAGGGCTCGCTGCCGCCGCTGCCGCAGCCGACGAGGGCCGCCAACAACACGGCGTTCAGGCACCACGTGATGCGGCGGCCGTCGTGACCGCGCTGCGCGCGCCCCGCAGGGTGGTGGCGAGCCTCGCGCGGGGCGCGCAGCGGCGGGGTGATGATCATCTGGATACCTCCTGGGCTTCTGGCGGTGGAGCGGCGGACCCTGCGGGCCCGCGTCGTCGAAGCCAGTCTCGTGACGCGGCGAAATCCGATTTGCAACGGCGTGTTGAGAGTTCGACGCAGTTGCCACTGCGTCCGCGATGCGGCGCGCATCGGCGCCGATGTGCGCGTACCGCGCCGGCAGACACGCGGCGCGCCACGCGCAGAGGCGCCTCGTCTCGGAAACAGTTGGGCACGAACGGGCGCGAGTCGGTGCAGGTGGCCGGTTGCGCGATGACCCGCGGTGGGTGTGCGGCACATGGTGCGGCACTTCAGCGGCACTTCTGCGGGCAACCGCATGTGACTGGCGCAACGTTCAGGTGAACATTGCGCGGGTCCGTCGAGCCCTGCGAGTGGCGGTGTCGCGCCCCTCGTGCCGCGGCCCGGTGATTTCGTCGTCAGGTGTCGGCAGATCTGAACGCGCCCTGTCACAAGGGAAGCATTCACAGCGGGTCGGCGCGCGACCCGGCGCGCAGCATCGCGCCGCAGTCGGGGCACCAGGGCCCGCAGACCTGATCCCGGTCATCCGTGCCGGGCCGCACATGGAGGATCCGATGAACCTGTCGTTGCATGCGGCGCTCGCGATGGCGCTGCGCTGGGGCGTGGTGGCGTGGGCGGTGATGGCGCTGGCCGCGCCGCTCTCGCCGGCGCACGCAGTGCAGGTCGGCGAGACGCTGCCCGCGCGCTGGCTCGACTCGGCGGCCGGGCCGCAGCCGCTGGTGGCGGGCAAGGCGCGCCTGACCTACGTCGACTTCTGGGCCTCGTGGTGCGGGCCGTGCCGCCAGTCGTTCCCGTGGATGAACGACATGCACGGCAGGTTCGCCGCCGGCGGCCTGCGCATCCTCGCCGTCAACGTCGACGCGAAGCGCGCCGATGCCGAGCAGTTCCTGGCGCGCTTCCCGGCCGCCTTCTCCGTCGTCTTCGACCGCGAGGGCGCCTTCGCGAAGGCGGCGGACGTGACGACGATGCCCACCTCGCTGCTGCTCGACGCGCAGGGCAAGGTGCTGTTCGTGCACCGCGGCTTCACGACCAAGGACCGCGAAGCCCTCGAAGCCGCGATCGCCGGCGCGCTGCGCGACGGCGCGGTCGCGCAGCGGCCATGAGCGTGGCCATGAAGGCGGCCGCTCTCCCGCGGGCGCGGTCGCGCCGCCGCCATGCGTTTGCGCCGCTGTTGTGCGCGCTGCTGTCGCTCGGTGGCTGCGCCGGCCCGAGCGGCCCGGCGGCCTGGGACAAGTCGTTCGTGGCCAAGCCCGAGATGTCGATGTCGTGGAATGCGCTGGCCACGCGGCTGGAGCAGCAGGTGTACGAGAGCAAGGAAGCCGCCTCCGGCGGCTACGGCGTCGGCGGGGGTGGCTGTGGCTGCAACTGAGCAAGACAGCCGCACACGCGGCTCGGCATTCAGCGCCACGATGTCCATCGTCGCCGCGGCGATGGTGCTGCCCGGTGTCGTGGGCACGAGCGCGGCGCGCGCCGAAGGCAAGCCCGAGTCGGCCTCGGTCAGCCTGCGCACGCTGACCTACAAGGACTCGCAACCCGGGCTCGATCGCATCAGCGTCGTCTCGCCGTCGTTCCAGGTCGTGACGCCCGTGCTCGACGACGACTGGTGGCTCAACGGCACCCTCGTCGCCGACAGCGTCTCCGGCGCCAGCCCGCGTTACCACACCGCGATCTCGGGCGCCTCGCGCATGACCGAGCGGCGCCAGGCGGGCGACGTGAAGGTGACGCGCTACTTCCATCGGCTGAGTCTGGCCGGCGGCATCGCGGGCTCGAAGGAGCGCGACTACAGCTCGATCGCCGGCTCGTTCGACCTGCGCTGGGCGAGCGAAGACCAGAACACCGAGCTCAGCTTCTCGCTCGGCAGTTCGAGCGATCGCATCGACCCCGTCAACGAGGTCGTCGTCGGCGAGAAGCGGCAGACGCAGCAGGTGGCGCTCGGCATCACCAAGGTCGCATCGCGCGCCGACGTGCTGCAGGCGACGATCAGCACCAGCGACGGCCGCGGCTACTACAGCGACCCGTACAAGGTGCTCGACGTGCGCCCGCGCGAGCGCCGCCAGACGGTGCTGATGCTGCGCTGGAACCACCACTTCGAGGACGGCGGCAGCACGCTGCGCAGCAGCTACCGTGCCACGCAGGACAGCTTCGGCGTCATGTCGCACACCTTGCAGGCCGAGTGGGTGGTGCCGGTGGGCGCTTCGCTGAAGGTGGTGCCGGCGCTGCGCGCCTACACGCAGACGGCAGCTGACTTCTACGCCGAGGCGCGCTACGACCCCGCGCTCGGCGAGCCCTTCCCGGTGGGCTACGACCGCAACAATCCGCCGCGCTTCATCTCGCTGGACCAGCGGCTGTCGTCGTTCGGCGCGGCGGCGCTCGGCCTCGGCCTCGTCTACGGCATCGACCGCGACTGGACGGTCGACGGCAAGGTCGAGGCCTACGAGCAGCGCGGGCGCTGGGCCTGGGACGGCAACGGCTCGACGGGCCTGGCGCCGTTCCGCGCCTATTCGGCGCAGCTCGGCCTGACGCGGCGGTTCTGAGGCCGCGGCGCATGACCCGACGTCCGCCCACTGGTGCTCCGGGCACGGCGCGCCATGGCGACGCCTGGCTCTTCCAGTTCGGCGCCATGGGCAGCGACTGTGAGGTGCACATCGCCGGCCACGTGAGCGAGGACCATGCGCGCAACGCCGCGCAGGCCGCCATCGCCGAGGTGCAGCGCATCGAGGCCAAGTACTCGCGCTACCGGGCCGACAGCGTCGTCTCGCGCATCAACGCCGCCGCCGGCCAGCGCACGCCGGTGCCGGTGGACGAGGAGACCGCCGACCTGCTCGCCTATGCCGACCGGATGTACTGGGCGAGCGACGGCCTGTTCGACATCACCTCGGGCGTGCTGAGCCGCGCCTGGGACTTCCGCGCCGGCCGCGTGCCCACGCGCGAGGCCCTGCACTCGCTGCGCCAGTGCGTGGGCTGGACGCTCACGGTGCTCGAGCGCGCCAGGGAGGGCAGCGACGGCAGCAGCTTCACGCTGCTGCGCCGGGGCATGGAGATCGACCTCGGCGGCTTCGGCAAGGAGTACGCCGCCGACCGCGCCGCCGTGCTGCTGCAGGAGCGCTCGGTGCGGCACGGCTTCGTCAACCTCGGCGGCGACATCCGGCTCGTCGGCCCGCGGCCCGACGGCTCGGCCTGGCAGATGGCGGTGCGCCACCCGCGCGAGGAGGAGCGGCCGCTCGCCACCATCTCGCTCGCCGACGGCGCGCTGGCGACCAGCGGCGACTACGAGCGCTACTTCATCGGCCCGGACGGCGAGCGCTACTGCCACGTGCTGAACCCGCGCACCGGCTGGCCGGTGCGGGCCTGGCGCAGCATCAGCGTCGTGGCGCCGCTGTGCCTGGCGGCGGGCTCGATCTGCACCATCGCCATGCTCAAGGGCGAGGACGCGCTGCCATTCCTCAGGCGCCAGGCGACCGACTTCCTCGCCGTCGACGCGCAGGGGCAGGTGCATCGGCCGGAGGTGGCAGGCGTCACCTGAGAGGGTCGCAAACCGGGCCGGGCCGCCCTCTGCCGCCGGCCTGCGGAACGCGTGGGAACTGGGGGGTGAAGCAGCCCGGATTCCATCGATCGCCCGCCCGGGCTTGGCGCGACATTGGGGCCACGGGTTTACCGTCTTCAAGGAGCTCCCCATGCGTCTCGTGCGGTCCTCTCTCATCGTCGCCGGCCTGCTTTTCGCCGCCTGGCCCCTCCAGACCCACGCCGACGCGGGAGCCCAGGTGGTGGCCTTCGCGCAGTCCGGCGATGGCGCCCGCGTGCTGCTGTACACCAAGTCCGGCCCCTGCGTCGGCCAGGCCCGGTTTGCCGAGCACGTGGCCCCCGACGGCGAGAAGACGCCCGGCTGCTGGGTGATGACCGAGAACATCGTCATGGTCTCGTTCCTCGACGGCGAGCGCGGCAACATCCCGGTCGCCCACCTGAAGCGCGCCGAGATACTCTGACCTGATCTCCGCGCCGCCGCGCCGCCGCGCCGCCGCGC
>JACRPO010000016.1 GCA_016223165.1 Burkholderiales bacterium | reverse complement strand
GGACTTCGGCGCGCTGCGCGCGCGCATCTGGCAGCCGCACGCGGCAACAGCGGTGATCGGCATCACCTTCCTCTTCACGCTGCTGCTCGCCGGCGCCTGGGCCTACACCGACCTGCTCGCCGACCTCGCGCGCGGCGTGGCCGAGAACCTGCTGACGCGGGTGCTGCTCTTCGCCGCGCTGCTGCTCGGCGCCGCCTGGGGTGGCTACACGGCCGGCCGCTGGAAACCGGCCTGGCCGAGCGCCCGGCAATGGGCCCTGTGCCTGGCCGGTGGCGCGCTGATGGGCTGGGGCACGCTGCTCATCCCTGGCAGCAACGACGGGCTGATCCTCGTGGGCATGCCACTCTTGCGGCCCTATGCGTGGCTGGCGTTCGGCACGATGTGCCTGACGATCGCCGCGGCGCAGGTGGTTCGGCGACGGGCCGGGGCCACGACGGCGAGCGACCGGGCGCACGTGGGGTGAGGCGCTGGCGGTGCGGGTGGCGCGTCGCGGCGGGGCTTCGTGGGCGATGGACCACTACAGACTGGACTGGCGGACGTTCCACTACGTTACGAGCGTAGAAACGATTTCAGAGGAGACGTTTTCGCGCCTATGATATAGCGCGTGAAGCCCTCCGGCCTCAGCGCCGCCTCCCGCGAACAGCTCAGCCGCCTGCTGCGCGAGGGCCCGCCCTTGCTGACGGCTGGCGATGCGGCCGGCGCGCTCGGGCTGACGCACACCACCGCGGCACGCAGACTGGCGGCCTGGTCCCGCGCGGGATGGCTGGCACGCGTCAGGCGCGGAGCGTATGTGCCGGTGCCGATCGAGTCGGCCTCAGCCGATATCGCACTGGAGGACCCGTGGTCTGTCGCCGCCGCGATGTTCTCTCCGTGCTACATCGGTGGCTGGTCCGCCGCCGAGCACTGGGGCCTTACGGAGCAGATCTTCGGCTCGCTCTGCGTGATGACAGCCAAGCGTCCGCGCAATCGCAAGCCAGTGCTGCGCAAAGCGCGCTTCGAGCTTCACACGGTCGCGGCGGCCAACTTCATCGGCCTCAAGACCGTGTGGCGCGGTGGCACACGGGTCCAAGTCTCAGACCCCGCGCGCACGCTGATCGACATGCTGGCCGATCCGGCATTGGCCGGCGGCATTCGACATCTGGTCGAAATGTTGAGGAGCCTCTTGCATGACCAGCCGAAGGAGGGGGCCAAACTGGGCGATTACGCCGGCAAGCTCGGCATCGGCGCCGTCTTCAAGCGGCTGGGGTTCCTGCTGCAGAGGGATCACCCCGATCAAGGCGCCCTCATCGAGATGTGCCGACAGAACCTATCTGCCGGTTACGCCAAGCTCGATCCCGCCTTGCCCGCAGACCGGCTGGTAACGGCATGGCGCGTATGGGTGCCGGCCACTGAGGCGCGCGAGGTGCGGTCATGATTCCCAAGCAGGAGATCATGGCCCTGGCGGCCGAACTGCAGCTGCAGGCCCATGTGGTGGAGAAGGATTACGCCCTCGGCTGGTTCCTGGCCGGCATCTCGGCCCACCCCGTGATCGGCCCAAGCTGGGTGTTCAAGGGCGGCACCTGCCTGAAGAAGTGCTACTTCGAGACCTACCGCTTCTCGGAAGACCTGGACTTCACGCTGCAGGACGCCGAGCACCTGGATGAAGGCTTCCTCGCCGAGGTCTTCGAGGAGGTCGGCGAGTGGGTCTACGACGCCTGCGGCCTGCAGCTTCCGCCCGAGACGCGAAAGTTCGAGATCTTCACCAACCCCCGGGGCACCCAGTCGGCGCAGGGCCGCGTCGGCTATCGCGGGCCGCTCGGCCGCGCAGGTGACCCGCCCCGCATCAGGCTCGACCTGGCCGCCGACGAGGTGCTGGTGCTGACGCCGGTCCAACGCCCTGTTCACCATCCCTATACCGACAGCCCGGCCGACGGCATTCACGTCCTCAGCTACTCGTTCGAAGAGGTCTTTGCCGAGAAGATGCGCGCGCTGGCTGAGCGCCAGCGGCCGCGCGATCTGTACGACGTGGTGCACCTGTACCGCCGGCATGACCTGCAGCCGGACCGCGCCATCGTCCGCAGCACGCTAGCCCGCAAGTGCGAGTTCAAAGGCATTGCGGTGCCCACCTACGCGATGCTCTCTGACCGACCCGAACGCACGGCCATCGAGGTGGAGTGGGAGCAGATGCTCGCCCACCAGTTGCCGACCTGCCCGCCGTTCCAGGACTTCTGGCGGGAGCTGCCAGAGGTCTTTGAGTGGCTCAACGAAGCCATCGCCGCGCCGGCCTATACCACCGTGCCTGCCGCGGCCTTCGGGCGAGATGCGATGGATGGCTCCTGGCGACTGCCCCCAATGGTTCAGGCTTGGGGCGCCGAGGCCGGGTCGCTGGAGACGATTCGCTTTGCCGCAGCCAACCGCCTCTGCGTGCAACTGGACTACACGAAAGCAAATGGCGAACGCACGTCGCCGACGATCGAACCCTATTCGGTCCGCCGCACGCGCGCTGGCCACCTGCTGTTGTTCGGTGTGGAGGCCGACACCGGCGAGTCCCGCAGCTACCGGCTGGACCGAGTCAATGCGGCCACGGTCACACGGCAGGCCTTCCGGCCCCGTTACGTCGTCGAGTTGACGGCGTCCGGTCCGCTGGCCGCTCCCGCTCTGGAGCGTCCGGCAGCCCCTGCGGCCGCATTCGCACCGGCACGGCCACCGGCCCGCAAGAGCTCGACACCAACCCGCCGCACCACGCCCAAGCCCTTCGGCTCAACCGAGATCAGCTACACCTTTGCCTGCCCGATGTGCGGCAAGTCCTTCAAGCGCAGCACCTACGACGCCACGCTCAAACCTCACAAGAACAAGCAGGGATGGCCATGCCCTGGTCGCGTCGGCCACCTCAAGTGAACGAGACCCCACGCGTGCGCGCGCCGCCCCAACCTTCACTTTTTCATCACAACCGCCCACCCCCCCTCCTCCCCGCCTAGCATGCCGGCCATGCGCGCGCGGACGGCAGGGCGGGTCACCCCGGGGCAGGCACGATGAGCCGGCGCGTGCTGGTGGTCGAGGACGATGTCGACATCGGCCGGCTCGTCTCGCTGCAGCTCACCGAGCTCGGCTGCGACTGCCGCGTCGTCAATGACGGCGTGACCGCGCTCGCCGAGGCGAAGGCCGGGCGCTACGACCTCGTGATCCTGGACCTGATGCTGCCGCGCATGGACGGGCTGGAGATCTGCCGCCGCCTGCGCCAGGCCGGGGACGAGACGCCGATCCTGATGCTGACGGCCAAGGCGGCCGAGCTCGACCGCGTGCTCGGCCTCGAGCTCGGCGCCGACGACTACCTGACCAAGCCCTTCTCGATGCCCGAGCTCGCCGCGCGCGTCAAGGGTGTCTTCCGGCGCGCCGAGCGCACGGCGGCGGCGCAGGCGGCCACCGCGCCCGAAGCGCAGCGCATCGAATGCGAAGGCCTCGGCATCGACCTCGTGCGCCACGAGGTGCGCGTGCGCGGCCAGGCGGTCGAGCTGACGGCCAAGGAGTTCGAGCTGCTGGTGTGCTTTGCACGCAGCCCGGGGCGCGTCTTCACGCGCGCCCAGCTGCTCGACCAGGTCTGGGGCTACAGCCACGCCGGCTACGAGCACACCGTCAACTCGCACATCAACCGGCTGCGCAACAAGATCGAGCGCGACCCCGGGAACCCCGACTACATCCAGACGGTGTGGGGCGTGGGCTACAAGTTCGCCGAGCGCCGAAGTTGAGTGCCTTGGTGGGCCCACTTTCACTTCGCATCGCGCTGCCGCTCGCCTGGGTCTGCGCGGCGGCGGCGCTCGCGCTGCTGATTTGGCCGGGCCGCGCCGTCGCCGACGAGGCGGTGATGGCGCTCGTGCTGCTCGTGCTGGCCGCCGCCGGCGCCGCGCTGCTGCCGCTGCTGAAGCGCCTGGCGCGCCGTGCCGGCGAGGCCGACGCGCTGGCCGCCCGCCTGGCCGAGCAGGAGGCGCAGCTCGCGCGCGCCTTGCGGCAGCGCCACGAGGCACTCGAGCGGCTTTCGCACGACCTGCGCACGCCGCTCGCCTCGATGCAGGGCTACCTCGAGCTGCTGCTGCTGCGCCACGGCACGCTCGAAGCGGCCGAGGCGCAGAACTATCTGCAGACGGCCGTGCGCAACGGCGAACGCCTGTCGCGGCTCGTCGGCGATCTGCTGGAGCTGGCCCGGCTCGAGGCTGATGCAGCGCCGCTGCACAGCGAGCCGTTTCCGGTTGCCGAGCTCGCGCACGATGTCGCGCAGCGCTTCGCCGCCGCCGCCGAGCGCGCGCAGGTGGCGCTGGTGGTGCGCGCCGAGCAGCAGCCGACGCCGATCGTGCAGGCCGAGGTGCGCCTCGTCGAGCGCGTGCTCGGCAACCTCGTCGAGAACGCCTTGCGCCACACGCCCTGCGGTGGCCGCGTCGCCATCGAGGTGGAAGGGGCCGAGGCGGATGGTCGTGGTGCCCGCATCTCGGTCTCCGACACGGGCGAAGGCATCGCCGCGGCAGACCTCGAGGGCATCTTCGACCGCTACGAGACCGCCGCGCGCGTCGGCGAGGGCGGCGGCGCAGCAGGGCTGGGGCTGGCCATCGCCCGGCGCATCGCGGCGCTGCACGGCTCCCCACTCGAGCTGCGCAGCCGCCCCGGCGCCGGGACGACGGTGACGTTCACGCTGCCGGGTGCGGCAGGTGCAGCGGACGCGGTGGATACGCAGAAGACGACATGAGGATCATGCGATGACGATCTCCCCGGCCGCTCTCGCCGCCCTGGTGCTGCTGGCCCTGGCGCTGGGCGGCGCGGCTTCATTCGCGTGGCGGGGCCGCGGCGCCGAGACGCGCCTCGCTGCTGCGGAGAAGCGGCTGCGCGAGCAGCAGGACGAAGCCACCCGCCTCGAAGCAGCGCGCGCGTCGGCCGAGGCGCGCGCCCGCGCGGCCGAGGAGCGCGCCCAGCATGCGCTGCGCGGTGCGCAGGACGGCGTGTGGGAGTGGCAGGTGCGGCAGGACCGCGTGTCGCTCTCGCCGCGCTGGAAGGGCATGCTCGGCTACGGGCCCGACGACATCGGGCTCACGCGCGCGGACTGGCTCGCGCGCGTGCACGTCGACGACCGCCCGCGGCTGGCCGCGGCGCTGGAGCGCGCGGTCGGCGGGGGCGGCGGCGGCAGCGGCAGCAGTGGCGGCGGCGGCAGCAGCCACAACGAGTCGCGCATCGAGCTCGACCTGCGCCTCCTGCACCGCGACGGCAGCGTGCGCCACGTGCTCAGCCGCGGCGTGCTGCTGCGCGGCGAGGACGGCACGCCCGAGCGCCTGATCGGGCTCGACACCGACATCACGCGCGTCAAGCGCGTGCAGGCCGTGCTCGATGCCGTCGCCGACGGCACGGCCGGTGCCTTCGGCGAGCGCTTCTTCGCCGCCATGGTCGAGCACCTGGCGCGCGCGCTCGAGGTCGACTGCGCCTTCATCACCGAGTGCACCGACCAGCCGGCGACGCGCGTGCGCACGCTCGCGCACTGGAGCGTGCAGCGCGGGCAGCGCGAGAGCTTCGAGTACGACCTTGCCGGCACGCCCTGCGAAGAGGTGGTGCAGGCCGGCCGCACCTGCTTCCACCCCGAGCGGCTGGCCGAGAAGTTCCCGCGCGAGGCGGGCTGGGAGGCCTTTGTCGGCATGCCCATCGTCGCCAGCGACGGCCGCGTGATCGGGCACCTGGCGCTCATGCACAGGTCGCGCCTCGGCGACGAGGTGCTGGTCGAGCGCATCTACCGCATCTTCCTCGCCCGCGCCGCGGCCGAGATCGAGCGCATGCAGGCCGTGGCGAAACTCGCGCTGCAGGGGGGCGCCCCGGTCACGGCAGCTTGAGCTCGGCGGCGAGGTGCGCGTAGACGGTCGCCACGCGGCGCAGGTGCCTGGCCTCGGGGTGCGTGAGCAGCCATAGCTCGCTTTCGGCGTCGGCGAGCGACTCGGTCAGGCGGACCACGTCGCGCCGCACCTCGGCGAGGAAGAGCGGCACGATGCCCACGCCCAGCCCGAGCGCCACGAGCTCGAGCACCGAGAGGATGCTGTCGACGCGGTAGCGCGGCAGCACCTTCGGCAGGTGGCGCCGGCGCCAGACCACCGAGGGGTGCTCGGGCAGCGCATCGTCCGGGGCGATCCAGTCGGCGTGGCCGGCCTCGACATCGGCGAACGTCTTCGGGCCGCCGCGCCTGGGTGCATAGATCGCGACGCGGATCGGACCGATCAGCCGGCCGACGAGGTGCGGCGGCGGGCGCTTGGTGGCGCGCACGGCGATGTCGGCGTCGCGCCGCGTCAGGCTCGCCAACTGGTTGCCGGTGTGCAGCTCGAAGCCGAGCAGCGGATGCACCTGCCGCAACGAAGGCAGCGCCGGCGCGACGAGGCCGTGCAGCAGCGTGTCGGTGGTGGTGATGCGCACCGTGCCCGAGACATGCGAGGGCGCCGCCTCGAGCGCAGAGCGCGCCGCCTCCACCGCCACCTCCATCTGCTCGGCGTGCTCGGCCAGCTGGGTGGCGAGTTCGCCTGCCACGTAGCCGCTGCGCGTGCGCTCGAAAAGCGCGCGCCCGAGGCCGCGCTCGACGCGCTGCAGGCTGCGGAAGACCGTCGACGCATCGACGCCGAGGCGTTCGCCGGCGCGCGCCAGCGTGCCGCCGCGCGCGAGCGCGAGCGTCAGCTCGAGGTCCGACGGGGACATCCGGTATGGCGCCTTGTCGTGCGTTCGCGCTTGCGTTCGTTCTTGCGTTCGTGCTTGCGTTCGTGCAATCGCCATTTGCCGATCCGTCTATTCACACTTCGATAGTGCAATCCTACATTGGCCTCGTGTTCAACCCCCTCAACCCCTTCTTCGGAGATCTGTCCATGAAGCTCTATCACTCGCCCGGTGCCTGCTCTCTGGCCGTCCACATCGCGCTGCGCGAGGTCGGCGTGCCCTTCGAGGCCATCGCCGTCGACCTCGCCAAGCACACCACGGCCAGCGGCGGCAACTACTTCGACATCTCGCCGCGCGGCTACGTGCCGCTGCTCGAGCTGGACGACGGCTCGCGCCACACCGAGGTCGCCGCGCTGCTGCAATACGTGGCCGACCTCGACCCCGCGCAGGCTCTCATCGGCGCGCCCGGCAGCGCGCGGCGCATGGCGGTGGTCGAGTGGCTCACCTTCGTCGGCACCGAGCTGCACAAGACCTTCAGCCCGTGGCTATGGCACAAGGAGACGGCCGATTCGACGCGCCAGGCTGTCAAGGACAGGCTCGCGACGCGCTTCGCCGAGCTCGACGCGCTGCTCGCGCGGCAGGACTACCTGGCCGGCGAGTACAGCGTTGCCGACGCCTATGCCTTCACGATCGTCAACTGGTCGAACTTCCTCGCCATTCCGCTCAAGGCCTGGCCGCACCTGCAGGCCTACCTGAAGCGCGTGTCCGACCGGCCAGCGGCACAGGCCGCGCTGCGCGCCGAGGGGTTGCTGAAGTGACGCCAGCGGCGGGCAACACTCCGCTCGTGCTCGTCTCGCACGTGCTGTGCCCCTACGTGCAGCGCGCCGCCATCGTGCTCGCGGAGAAGGGCGTGCCCTTCGAACGCCGCGACGTCGACCTGGCGCGCAAGCCCGAGTGGTTCCTGCGCCTGTCGCCGCTCGGCAAGACGCCGGTGCTGCAGGTCGGCGGCGCGGCGATCTTCGAGTCGGCGGTAATCTGCGAATACCTCGACGAGACGAACGGCGCGCCGATGCTGCCCGCGGCACCGCTGGCGCGCGCCCGGCAGCGTGCCTGGGTCGAGTTCGCCTCCCAGGTGCTGAACGGCATCGCCGCGTTCTACGGCGCGGCCGACGAGGCGGCGCTGCAGCAGCGAGCGCGCGAGCTGCGCGCCCGCTTCGAACAACTGGAGTTGGTGCTCGGCGACGGGCCCTGGTTCGCGGGCGAGCGATTCGGCCTCGTCGATGCCGCCTTCGCGCCGGTCTTCCGCTACTTCGATGTCTTCGATGCGCTCGGCGACTTCGGCTTCTGGCCGGGGCTGCCGAAGGTGCAGGCGTGGCGTCAGGCGCTGGCCGCGCGGCCGTCGGTGGCGCAGGCCGCTGCACCTGCATATCCGGCCTTGCTGCGCGACTTCCTGCGCCGTCGCGGCTCGGCCCTGTCGGGTCGCGTCGAAGCGGCGGCGGCCGCCTGATAGGGCCGCGCCGCGACGGAGCTCCGTCTTGCCGCAACCGCACCTGCAGAACTGGCGCCGGTGCGCGGCACCGCGGTGCCCCCCGGTCGGGACGCCCATTCAGGGCAGCGCTGGCGCTCGCGGCGCGTCGACCTCGTGCGTGCCGGTGAAGCGCAGGTGCGTGATGTCGGCGGCAAAGACCATCGCCCAGGTCCACTCGACCCACAGGCGCAGCTTGCGTCCGAGCGTGGGCATGCGCAGCAGGTAGAAGGCACGCCAGAGCAGCCACGCGGGCAGGCCGGCGAGACGAAGCCGGCCGATCAACGCCACGCCCTTGAGGTGGCCGGTGGTGGCCATCAGGCCGCGCGAGCGGTGCGCGAAAGCGCGCGTCGGCCGGCCGGCGATGGCCTCGACGAGGTTGTGTGCGAGCAGCTGCGCCTGCGCGACCGCGAACTGCGCCGTCGGCGGCGAGAGCCCGCCGCCCGCCGCATTGGGCACAAGCGCGCAATCGCCCAGCGCCCACAGTCCGCGTTCGCCCGGTCCGCCCGGTTCGCCCGGCGCACCGGCCACCGCGAGGTCGGGCAGCACCTTCAGGCGCCCGCGCTCGAGCGGCAGGCCCTCCCGCCCGAGCTGCTCGACGAGCGGGTTCGGCCGCGTGCCGATGGTGCAGATGACGGTGGCGCTGTCGAGCGCGCCGCCATCGCTCAGGTCGACGCCGTCGGCACGCACTGCGCGCGCCTTCGCGCCCAGGCGCACGTCGACGCCGCGCGCGCGCAATGACGCGGCGGCGGCGGCGCCGAGCGACGCCGGCAGCTCGGGCAGCAGTTGCATGCCGTCGTGCAGCAGGGTCACGCGCGGCTCGTGCGCCTGCACGCGCGGGTACCAGCGGCGCGCGCTCTTCAGCACGTCGGCGAGTTCGCCGGCGAGCTCGACGCCCGAGAAGCCGCCGCCGATGACGACGAAGTGGCCGAGCCGGCGGCGCAGCGCGGCATCGTGCTCGAGCTCGATGCGCGCCAGGCGCTGCAGCACGCGGTTGCGGATGTTCAGCGCGTCGCCCACCAGCTTCAGCGGCAGCGCGTGCTCGGCGCTGCCCGGCAGCAGCGCCAGGTTGGCGCGCGTGCCGAAGGCGAGCACTAGGTGGTCGTAGCCGATGGCCTGCACGCCGGCGAGCGTCTCGGCGCGCACCGTGCGCGCGGCACGATCGATGGCGATGACGCGGCCCATGACGAAGCGGCAGGCGCCGTCCGGCGCCAGCATCTGACGGATCGGTGCCACCACATGCTCGGGAAAGACCGAGGCGCCCACCACCTCCGCGAGCATCGGGTTGAAGGTGGTGTAGCTCTCCTCGCTGACGAGCACCACCGACCAGCCCGCGGGCAGCCGGTGCTGCAGCGCGCGCGCCAGCGTGGTGCCGGCGAAGCCGCCGCCGACGACGACGATCTGGCGCATCTGGCGCATCTGGCGCGTGGTTTCGTTCACGGGGCGGGTTCCTGGGTCGGCGGCGCGAGCGTCGAGAACAGCGTCGGCAGCAGCTCGCTCACGGTGGGGTGGATGTGCACCAGGCGCTGCACCTGGCGGTAGGACAGGCCGGCGTGCAGGGCCAGCAGCAGTTCGTGCACGACCTCGTCGGCCTCGATGCCGAGCAGCGCGGCGCCGAGCAGGCGTTCGGTCTGCGGGTCCACCAGCACCTTCATGAAGCCCGCCGTCTCGCCGCGCTCGCGCGCGCGGCCGACGCGGGCCATGGGCAGGCGGCCCACGAGGAATGGTCGGCCTGCGGCGCGCAGCTCGACCTCGCTGGCGCCGAAGCGGGCCAGCGGTGGGTCGACGAAAAGCGCGTAGGCCGGTACGCGTTCTCTGGTACTGCGCGCCGCACCGTCGAGCAACTTGGCTGCGACGATCTCGTGATCGTTGTACGAGGTGTGCGTGAAGGCGCCGCGGCCGTTGACGTCGCCGAGCGCCCAGATGCCTTCGACGGGAGTGCGCAGCTCGTCGTCGACCGCAACGAGGCCGCGCGCGTCGGCGGCGAGGCCGGTGTGCTCGAGCCCCAGGTCGTCGGTGTTCGGGCGCCGGCCGACGGCGGCGAGCAGGTGCGTGCCGGTGACGCGCTGGTCGCCGCCGGCGGTGTGGAACGCCAGCTCGATGGCGCCGGCCTCGCCGCTGGCGCGCACGTCGCGCACGCCGAGGTGGAAGACGACGCCCTCGCCTTCCAGCAGCGCCTGCACCTCGCGCGAGACCTCCGGGTCCTCGCGCGCGATGATCCGCTCGGCCACCTCGAGCACGGTGACGCGGGCGCCGAAGCGCCGGTAGATCTGCGCGAACTCGAGCCCGATGTAGCTTCCGCCGGCCACCACCAGGTGCTCCGGCAGCGACTCCAGCTCCATCACCGAGGTGTTGGTGAGCACCGGCACCGCATCCAGGCCGGGCCAGTTCGGCAGCACCGGACGGCCGCCGACGTTGAGGAAGACGCGCGGCGCGCTCAGGCGCTCGCCGTTCACCTCCACCTCGCGCATGCCGACGAAGCGCGCGTGCCCGCGGATCAGCCGCAGGTTGGCGATGCCGCCGAGCCAGCGCGTCAGGTTCTCCACCGACTGGTTGACGACCGCATCCTTGCGCGCCTTCACAGCCTTCATGTCGACGCTCACGGTGCCTTCGACACGCACGCCCCAATGCGCCGCCTGGCGCGCCACATGGGCGGCGCGCGCACTCGCCACCAGCGTCTTGGTGGGCATGCAGCCGTTGTTGACGCAAGTGCCGCCGAGATGCTCGCGCTCGATCAGCGCCACCTTCATGCCACCCTCCTGCGCCAGGCGGGCAGCGAGAGAGGGGCCGGCCTGGCCGGCGCCGATGACGATGGCGTCGAGCGCGCGCGACAGGGGCGAAGGGGCGGTGGGGGTCATCGTGGAACTCCGTCGGGTTGTGTCGGCAAGGGCGGCATGGCATTACGCCACGTCGGGCAAGTCGGATCGGACAAGTCAGTTCGGACAGGTGCAGGCGGCGCTCGTTCACATGCGCGCTAGCATGGTGCGATGGCCGTCAGCGTCTTCGACCTCTTCAAGATCGGCATCGGTCCGAGCAGCAGCCACACCGTCGGGCCGATGCGTGCGGCGCGCCTGTTCGTGCAGCGCCTCGCGCACGAGGGCCGGCTCGAAGACACGATGCGCGTCACGGTGGCGTTGTACGGCTCCCTGGGGGCCACCGGCAAGGGGCATGGCAGCGACAAGGCCGTGCTGCTCGGCCTCGCCGGGCACGAGCCCGACACGGTGGACATCGAGGCGGTGCCGGCGCTGCTGGCGGCCATCCGCACGAGCGGCCGCCTCTCGCTCGCCGGCCGCCACGAGGTGCGCTTCAACGAGCGCGACGACCTGAAGTTCCACCGCCGCGAGACGCTGCCGTTCCACGCCAACGGCATGCGCTGCATCGCCTTCGACGCCGGCGGCGCCGAACTCGCCAACCGCTGCTACTACTCGGTGGGCGGCGGCTTCGTCGTCAGCGACGAGGTGGCCGCCGACGGCAGCCGGCAGAAGCTGATCGCACCCGACACGACGGTGCTGCCGCATCCCTTCCATACCGGCGAGGAACTGCTCGCGCTCACGCGCGCCGAGGGCTGCAGCATCGCCGAGCTGATGCGGCGCAACGAGCGCTCATTGGGCAAGGGCGGGCGCAGCGACGCCGAGATCGACGCCGGCCTGCTGAAGATCTGGCGCGTGATGCAGGACTGCGTCGAGCGCGGCTGCCGCACCGGCGGCACGCTGCCCGGCGGCTTCAAGGTGCGCCGGCGCGCCAAGGCGCTGCGCGAGACGCTCGTCGCCAAGCCCGAGGAGGCGCTGCGCGACCCGCTGCAGGTACTCGACTGGATCAACCTCTACGCGCTCGCCGTCAACGAGGAGAACGCCGCCGGCGGCCGCGTTGTCACCGCGCCCACCAACGGCGCGGCCGGCATCGTGCCGGCGGTGCTGCACTACTACACACGCTTCGTGCCGGGCCTTTCCGAGGCCAACCGCGACCAGGGCGTCATCGACTTCCTGCTCACCGCCGCCGCCATCGGCATCCTCTACAAGGAAAACGCCAGCATCAGCGGCGCCGAGGTCGGCTGCCAGGGCGAGGTGGGCGTGGCCTGCAGCATGGCCGCCGGTGCGCTGGCCGCGGTGATGGGCGGCACGCCCGAGCAGGTGGAGAACGCGGCCGAGATCGGCATGGAGCACCACCTCGGCCTCACCTGCGACCCGGTCGGCGGCCTCGTGCAGATCCCGTGCATCGAGCGCAACGCCATCGCCTCGGTGAAGGCGATCAACGCCGCGCGCATGGCCCTGCGCGGCGACGGCACGCACCACGTCAGCCTCGACAAGGTCATCAAGACGATGCGCGAGACCGGCGCCGACATGATGACCAAGTACAAGGAGACGGCGCGCGGCGGCCTGGCGGTGAATATCGTCGAGTGCTGACCGGCGCGCCGGGGCATGCGCTCGCCCGGCCGGGCCGCTGCGTTGGCCGCGCCTCAGCCGCGCCTCACCCGCGCCAAGGCGGCGCAGCCACGCGCCCCGTCTCGCCGGCGATGGCCGGGAAGCCGCCCGCCTCCCACAGCGCCGCGGCTTCGGCGATGCGCTCGCGCTCGGTGGCGACGAAGTTCCACCACATGCGCACCGGGCGCTCGAGCGGCGCGCCGCCGATGACGACGAAGCGCGGGCCTTGCGCGCCGGCAACGATCTTCAGCGCGGCGCCGGCGGCCGGCACGGCCATGGTCGCGGCCGGCAGCGGCTCGCCGCCGAGCTGCAGCGCGTCGGTCGGCGCATAGAGGGCCCACTCGGGCGCCGGCGCGGCCAGCGACAGCGACGCGCCGGCTTCGAGCTGCACGTCCAGGTACAGCGTCGGCGACGCCGGCCGCACGGGGCTCGCGGCGCCGAAGGCTTCACCCACCAGCACGCGCACTCGGGCGCCGCCGCTCGGCGTGACCACCGGGATGTCCGCCGCCGCCACGTGCTGGAAAGCGGGCTCGCAGCGCTCCTGCGCCGGCGGCAGCGCCACCCACAACTGCAGCCCGTGCAGGCGGCGCGGGCCGCCGCGTTGATCGTCGGGGGTGCGCTCGCTATGCACGATGCCGCGGCCGGCCGTCATCCAGTTGATCTCGCCGGGCGCGATGGCCTGCACCGTGCCCAGGCTGTCGCGGTGCAGGAAGACGCCCTCGAACAGGTAGGTCACGGTCGCGAGGCCGATGTGCGGGTGCGGTCCGATGTCGGTGTCGGCCTGCGCCGGCAGCGTCACCGGGCCGAAGTGGTCGAAGAAGACGAACGGCCCCACCGCACGCCGCGCCGCGGCGGGCAGCAGCCTGCGCACGTGCAGGCCGGCGGCCAGTTCGGTGACGTGGCCGGTGAGTTGCAGCAGGGTGTCGCTCATCATGCGGCGCCCGCGCTCAGCCGGTGAACGCGTGCGGGCCGTCGAACGACCCGATGGCCGCCTCGTGCGTGACCAGGCACCCCGGCCCCGACCACGCGTGCACGTGGAAGCCCGGCGGCTCCAGCGTCCACGCTTGCGCGGCATCGGGCGCGAGGTCCAGGCACACCTGGTGTGCCGGGCTCGGCGCCGTGCAGGCCACGGTGCCGCCGAAGGCAGCGAAGATGCTGCGGTGCAGGTGGCCGCAGATGACGCGCTCGACGTTGCGATGCGCCGCCAGGATCTCGGCGAGCTCGCCCGCGCCTTCGACGAGGCCGATCTCGTCCATGTGGCCGATCAGCGTCTCGAAGGGCGGGTGGTGCATCGCCAGCACGACGGCGCGGTCGCGCAGGCCGGCCAGCGTGCTGCGCAGCCACTGCAGCCGCTTTGCGCAGAGGTGCCCCGCCGAGTCGCCCTGCTGCACCGTGTCCAGCGCGACCAGGCAGAGGCCGCCGCCGTTCTCTGCGTTCGCGCCGATCTCCACCACGTACTGCAGGAACTCGCCCGCGCCGAGGTAGCGGTGCTCAGGAAAGCTGCGCCGCAGCTGGTCGCGGTCGTCGTGGTTGCCGGGCATCAGGTAGACCGGCACCGACAGCGCCTGCACCGGCGCCAGCAGGTCGGCCAGGTGCGCGTACTCGGCGGCGCTGCCCTTGTCGACGAGGTCGCCGGTGAGCACCAGCGCGTGCGGCCGCTGGCGCAGCGCGGCCAGCGCCTGCACGGCCGCGCGCAGGTACGGTGCCGTGTCGAGCCGGCCGTAGGCGAGCTGGCCCGGCTCGCGGATGTGCATGTCGGTGATCTGGGCGAGGAACGTGGTCACGGCAAGGAAACCTCCGCGCTGCGCTGCGGCATCCGCCTCGAGGGCGGGCCTGCCAGCGCCTTTCCAAGGCGCACCCATTCTCGCCCGCCGGCCTCGCCATGCAGGCCGTGAGGCCGTGCCTGGGCCGTGCCTTGCCGGCGCCACGGGCCGCATCGAACCGCTCCGGCGACATGAAACGTTACGCGACGTGACCCGCGCGAAAGGACGGGCGGCGCCCGCCTGCGCACCATGCGGTCCATGTTCAACGCCCTTTGCAGGGCACCCTGAAAGGACCGTCATGAAACCCTGGCTCAAACGCACGCTGATCGGCACCGTCACCCTCTTCGGCGCCGTCACCCTCCTGGGCGCCCTCGGCGCCTGCTCGCATCAGGGCCATCACCGGCAGGGCTGGCATGCGATGAGCGACGAGGATGCGGCCAGGTTCAAGGCCCGCTTCATCGCCCGTGCCGGCGAGAAGCTCGAGCTCGACGAGGCGCAGAAGGCCAAGCTCGGCCTGCTCGCCGACAAGCTGCGCGAGCAGCGCAACGCCTTCGTCGGCGACACGAAGGACCCGCGCGCCGAGCTGGGCTCGCTCATCGCCGGCCCCACCTTCGACCGCAACAAGGCGCAGGTGCTGGTGCAGGGCAAGACGCAGGCGGTGCAAACGAAGAGCCCCGAGGTCATCGCCGCGCTGGCCGACTTCTACGACAGCCTCAAGCCCGAGCAGCAGGCCAAGGTGCGCGAGTACTTGCAGCGGGGCCGCCGTGGCTGGCGCGGCTGAAGGCGGGGGCGCCTGGGCATCGCCGCCGGCCGGCGAAGCGCTGCTCGCGAGCGGCGAAACGCTGCTCGCGGCCGCCGGGCCAGGCCTGCTGAACGGGCTCGGCCTGGCCCTCGCGGCCCTCGCCGCCGCGTGGGTGGCCTGGGCGGCATGGACGCTGGCGCGCGCCGGCAACCCGCTGCGCCCGGGCGCGCCGCCGCGCCGCTTCGTCGACGAGGGCCCGTTCGCGTGGAGCCGCAACCCGATGGCCACCGGCGCCATCGCTTCGGCGCTCGGGCTCGGGCTCGCACTCGGCGGGCCTGCCGCGGGCCTCGCGGCGGCGGCGGCGCTGGCGTGGTGGAGCCGCCGCCACATCGTGCGCGAGGAGGCGCAGCTGCGAAGCCGCTTCGGCGGTTGGTACAGTGACTATGCGGCTCGCGTGCGCCGCTGGATTTGAAGCTTCGCCGAAGCTCGGACTTCGATTCGCGCCGCACGCGTACTGCGCACACCGCACACCGCACCGCACCGCGCACCGCACCGCACCGCAGACCGCAGACCACACGCCGCACGCCGCACGCCGCACTCTGCGCCCGCCACACTCGCACGCCGCGCTCCGCCGCACTCCACCCCCCCACCCCATGCCGCGGCTGCTGCTGATCGACGACGACGAGCACCTGGGGCCGCCACTGGCGGCCTATCTGCAGCGCTCGGGCTTCGAGCTCGTGCAGGCCACGCGCCCGAGCGCCGGGCTCGAGCGGCTGCGCGGCGGCCACTTCGAGGCCGTCATCCTCGACGTCATGCTGCCCGAGATGGACGGCTTCGAGACCTGCCGCGCCATCCGCCGCGAGAGCACGGTGCCCGTCATCATGCTCACTGCACGCGGCGAGGTGATGGACCGTGTCGTCGGCCTCGAGCTCGGCGCCGACGACTACCTGCCCAAGCCCTTCGAGCCGCGCGAGCTGCTGGCGCGGCTGCAGACGGTGCTGCGGCGCACCGCGGCGGCCCCGGTGGCCAAGGGCCGGCTCGCCTTCGAGGGCCTCACGATCGACCTCGACCGGCGCGAGGTGCGGCTGCAGGGGGCGCCGCAGGAGGGCGAGAAAGGCGAGCAGGGCGAGCGCCTCGTCGATCTCACCGGCACCGAGTTCGAGCTGCTCGCGCTGCTCGCCGGCACGCCGGGCAAGGTGTTCAGCCGCGACGACATCCTCACGCGCCTGCGCGGCCATGCCGCCGAGGACATCGCCAGCCGCGCCGTCGACATCCTCGTGAGCCGCCTGCGCCGCAAGCTCGAGCCGCTGGACCTCATCCGTACGCTGCGCAACGCCGGCTACGTGTTCGCCGGGGTGCGCGCTTGAGCAGCGCGGCGGCCGAGGGCCGGCACCGAGGCCCGCATCGCGGCCGCTGGGGCCGGTGGCATCGCTGGCATCACGCCCGCCACCGGCTGCGCCACTCCATCAAGGGGCGGCTCGTGCTGCTCTTCGTGTTCGTCGGCATCTGCACGGCGGTCGTCTTCCTCTTCGGCATGCAGCGCGCGTTCCAGGGCGGCTGGCAGGCCTTCGCGCGGCCGCTGCTCGCCGACTATGTCGACCGCCTCGCCGCCGAGGTGGGCAGCCCGCCGAGCGCGGCGCGCGCGCAGGCCCTGGCGGCGCGGCTGCCGATCCGCGTGCGCATCGAGGGCCCGGCGCTGCGCTTCGACACGCACCCGCAGGAGGCCGAGCGCGAGACCGCACGTGGGGCGGGTGGTGACGAAGCGCGCCGCGAATGGCGCCGCTTCGGCAACGGCGATCACGGCTTCGACGCCGAAGGTTGGGGCCTCACCCGCGCCACGGCCGACGGCCATCGCGTGCTCTTCAGCCTCGCGCGGCCGCCCGAGAGCTGGCGCGCGCGCGGCATCGGCTGGATCACGCTGGCGACGCTGCTCGTGCTGACCCTGCTCGCCTACGCCGCCGTGCGCCGCCTGCTGCGCCCGCTCGAGGACATCACGGTGGCGGTGGAGCGCTACGGCCGCGGCGAGTTCGGCCAGCCGATCGCCGTGCGAAGGCACGACGAGCTCGGCGACCTCGCCGCCCGCATCAACCGCATGGCCAGGGGCCTGCACGGCATGCTGGAGGCCAAGCGCGCGCTGCTGCTGGCCATCAGCCACGAGTTGCGCAGCCCGCTCACGCGCGCGCGGCTCAACGCCGAGCTGCTGGGCGAGTCGCCGGAGCGCGCGGCGCTCCTGCGCGACCTCGGCGAGATGCGCGAGCTCATCGTCGGCCTGCTCGAGAGCGAGCGCCTCGGCGAGGGCCACGCCGCGCTGCTGCGCGAGCCCACCGACCTCGCGGCGCTGGTGCGCGAGCTGAAGGCGACGGCCTTCGCCGACTTGCCGTTGCAGCTCGAGCTCGACGCGGGCCTCGGCACCGTCGACGTGGACCCGATGCGCGTGCGCCTGCTGCTGCGCAACCTCGTCGACAACGCCCGCCGCCACGCCGGCGAGGCGACGGCGGCGCCCACGCTCTTCCTGCGGGCGGAGGCGGGCGGCGCTGCCGGTGCCTGGGCGCTCGGCGTGCGCGACCACGGGCCGGGCGTCGACGACGAGCAGCTCGGCCGCCTCGGCGAGGCCTTCTACCGGCCGGACAGCGCCCGCACGCGCAGCACTGGCGGCGTGGGCCTCGGCCTGCACCTGTGCCGGCTCATCGCGCAGGCGCATGGCGGCGACTTGCGCCTGCGCCATGCGCAACCGGGGCTGGAGGTGGCGATGGTGTGGGTGCCGCAAGGCCGTGCTTCCGCTTGACCGCCGTCAGAGGCGGCGCGGCCGCGCCGGCGCAGACTGCCGCCCATGATCTCGATGAAGTGGGTCGCGGTCGGGCTCACGCTGTTGCTGGCCGCCTGGGCCACGGTCGGCCTGCTCGGCCGCTGGCAGTGGTCGCGCGCCGCGCATGAGCTGGAGCGCGGCCTGGAGGCGGCACGCCGCGCGCCGGACGTGGCGCGCTACGACCCGCGCGAACTCGAAGACCTGCCCGCGCCGGTGCAGCGCTACTTCCGCGCTGCGCTCACGCCCGGGCAGCCCATCGTCGCGGCCGCGACCATCGAACACACGGGCCAGTTCAACCTCGGCGAGGCGCAGGACAACTGGAAGCCCTTCACCTCGCACCAGCGCATCGTCGCCACGCGGCCGGGCTTCGTGTGGAATGCGCGCATCGCCTTCGTGCCGGGGCTGGCCATGCGCGTGCTCGATGCCAGCGTGGCCGGTGCAGGACGCCTGCACGCCGCGGTGGCCGGCCTCGTGACCGTGGCCGAGGCGAAGGACACGCCCGATCTCGCCGAAGGCGAGCTGATGCGCTTCTTCGCCGAGGCGGCCTGGGTGCCGACGGCGCTGCTGCCCAGCCAGGGCGTGCACTGGGAAGCGGTGGACGAGCACTCGGCACGCGCGACGATGAGCGACGGCGCGCTCAGCGTCACCCTGACCTTCGGCTTCGCGGCCGACGGCACGCTCGAAAGCGTGCAGGCCCTCTCGCGCGGGCGCACGGTGGCCGGGCGCACGGTGCCCACGCCCTGGGAGGGCCGCTGGTCCAACCCGCAGACGCACAGCGGCATGCGCGTGCCGATGACCGGCGAAGTGGCCTGGCTCACGCCCGAGGGACGCCGGGCCTACTGGCGCGGCACGATCACCTCGGTGAGCTACGAGTTCGCGCGCTGACGGCCGGCTGTTCCGGGGCGGGTCGAGGCGCCGCAGCCACGACCCTCAATCGAGTCGCCTGAGCGAAAGCCATCAATCGAGTCGCCTGAGCGACTCGGGCGCCTCGAGGTAGTCGCAGGTCAGGTGCGCGAGCGCACGCACGCCCAGCGGCAGCGCGGCCTCGTCGACATAGAAGCGCGGCGAGTGGTTGGGCTCGGCGTGGCTCGCGTCCTTGTCCGGTGGCGTCACGCCGACGAAGAAGAACATGCCCGGCACCACCTGCTGGAAGCACGAGAAGTCTTCCGAGCCCGTGACCTTGGGCATCGGCGGCAGGTGCTCGGCCCCGGCGACGCGCGCCAGCGTGGGCCGCATCAGCGCCGTGAGCGCGGCGTCGTTCACCGTCACGTCGTAGCCGCGCTTGATGCAGACCTCGCAGTCGGCACGCGCGCTCTTGGCGATGCCTTCGGCCGTCTCGCGCACGCGGGCGTGGATCTGCTCGCGCATCGGCTCGTCGAAGGTGCGGATGGTGCCGATCATCTGCACCTCGTCGGGGATGATGTTGTCGCGCACGCCGCCCTTGATGGCGCCGACCGTCACCACCGCCGGCTCGTGCGTGAGGTCGAGCTGGCGGCTGACGATGGTCTGCAGGCCGAGCACCACCTGCGCGGCAGTGACGATGGGGTCGACGCCGCGCCAGGGCGCCGCGCCGTGCGTCTGGCGGCCGCGCACGCTGATCTTGAAGCCGTCGGCGCTGGCCATCAGCGGGCCGCCGCGCACGCCGACGACCTGGCTTTGCAGCATGCTCGTCACGTGCAGGCCGAAGATGACGTCGGGCTCCGGGTTCTTCAGCGCGCCCTCGGCGATCATCAGTTCGGCGCCACCGCGTTCGCCCTCGGGCGGGCCTTCCTCGGCCGGCTGGAAGATGAACTTCACGCTGCCGGCCAGGCGAGCGCGCAGGCCGGCCAGCAGCGCGGCCACGGTCATCAGGATGGCGGTGTGCGTGTCGTGGCCGCAGGCATGCATCACGCCAACGTGCTCGCCGTTGTATTCGGTGCGCACCTTGCTCGCGAAGGGCAGGTCCACCTGCTCGGCCACGGGCAGCGCGTCCATGTCGGCACGCAGCGCCACCACCGGGCCCGGGCGCGCGCCCTTGAGCAGGCCGACGACGCCGGTATGCGCGACACCCGTGCGCACCTCGTCGAGCCCCAACGAGCGCAGGTGCTCGGCGACGATGCCCGCGGTGCGGACCTCGCGGTTGCCGAGCTCGGGGTGGGCATGCAGGTCGCGCCGCCAGGCGACGAGCTTGGGTGTGAGCTCGGCCGCGGCCCGGTCGAGTTCGGCGGCGAGGGAATTGGCAGGGAGGGTGCGGGCAGGCATGGGGGCAGGCTCCGGGCTTGATGCGTCGTACGGCGATGCTCGCAGATCACGCCGCCGCGCGGCATCGGGTGACCCCTCGCGCGGAGCCGGGCCAGGGGTGATGCTTCCGGCGGCCGGCAGCGATCAGGGGACATCGGGCGGCTTCGCCGCCACCGCGAAGCGCACCAGCTCGGCCAGATTGCGCACGCCGAGCTTGTCCATGATGCGCGCCTTGTGCACTTCGACGGTTCGCGGGCTGATGCCGAGCGCGGCCGCGATTTCCTTGGCGTGCAGTCCTTGCGCGGCGCGCTCGAGCACCTCGCGCTCGCGGGCCGTGAGCCGACCCAGTTTCTCCGCATCCGCACGCCGGCCGTCGTCCCTGAGGATGCGGCGCCCCTCCAGCGCGAAAGCGGTTTCGATGGCCGCGCTCAATTGGGCGTGGTCGAATGGTTTCTCGAGAAAATCGACGGCCTGGGATCGAAACGCCGAACGCGCCGTGGCCACGTCGCCATGCGCCGTGATGATGACGAAGGGCAAGGTCGAGCCGCGCGCTCTCAATGCCTCCAGCAGTTCGATGCCGCTGCGGCCCGGCAATCTCACGTCGGCGACGACGCAACCCTTGCAGTCTTCATTCCAGGCCGCCAGGAAGGACTCGGCATCCGCGAACACCGCGGTTCGATAGCCGGCCAGCCCGAGCATGAGCGCGATGGAGTCACGCACGGCGGCGTCGTCGTCGACGATGAAGACGGTCAGGTGCTCTGTGCGCATGGCAAGACCAGATGGAATTCGCCGTGCGCAACGGCCGCCGCTTCGAGCGAGCCGCCGTGGGCCTGGGCAATGGTGCGGCTCACAGCCAGGCCAAGCCCCATGCCCGTGGGCCTGCCCGACACGAACGGTTCGAACATCGTTGCACGGATGGCCGCGGGAATCCCCGGTCCGTTGTCGGCCACCACGATGCGCACGTGACCGGCATCGTGAGGCTGTACCCGGACCAGGATGCGTCCGCCCTGGCGGCCGCTCGCGACGATCGACTCGACGGCATTGGCGATCAGGTTGCGCAGGACGACCTCGATCTGCAGGCGGTCGACGAACAGCTTGGGAAGCGACGGAGGACGGTCGATCTCGAGCGCGATGTCCCTGCCGAGCCGGACGGAGTCGGTGATGCGGCCCACTGCGGCCATGAGTTCGTCGATCCCGACCACTTCCAGCCGGGTGGTGCCGGTGCGGAAGAAGTCGCGCAGCCTGCGCACGACCTCGGCAGCCCGTTCGGTCTCCGCGAGGATCTTGCGGATGATGTCCTGCACTTGCGGCGGCCCGGCGCGATCGCGTTCGAGCAGCATCTGCGCCGATCGACCGTAGTTCGTCACCGCGGTGAGCGGCTGGTTGATCTCGTGGGCAATGGCCCCGGCCATCTCGCCCGCCGCGGCAAGGCGCAGCGTCTGCCGCAGGCCATCTTCGGCGCGCTGGCGCTGGTCGACCATCACCCCGAGAAACAAGCCGGTCAACGTGAGGGCGACGAGCAGGGCCTGGAGTTCGACGACAGGCAGCGACATCTGCTGGCCGCCATGGATGCCGAGCACGACGCCCATCTGGACGATGGCGGTGGTCAGGATGGCGCCGTTCAGCCCGAAGCGGACAGCGATCCAGATCAGGGGCAGGAACAGCAGATAGAACAGGCGCGACGGATCGCTGCCGACGCCCGGAAATCCCTGGAATATCAGCCAGACGGTGGCCACCAGCACGATGGCCTGCAGTATGGCTTCGGGCCGGCGGCACAGGGCCAGCAAGGCCGTGCGGCGCGCCCTGTCCGCCGCGGCAAAGAGCAGCGGAGCCGTCACCAGGATGCCGATCGCATCACCGATCCAGAAGCGGGTCCAGGCCTCGCTGAAGGCGGTTTCGCCCAGCAGGCCGGCCACGCTCAGCATGCCTGCGAACGCGGCGCCGACGACGCCCGCTCCCGCGGCCACGATGGCGATGAAGAGGGTGAGCTGCTGCGTCGTGCGCAGGTCGACATCGGCCAGCCGCGATTTCAATGCCCAGGCAATGCCTGCGTAGCCGCCCACCAGAACGACGGCGGTCGTTGCCGTGATGGCAAATCCGCCCGGCGTGCCCCGGACAAGAGTGTCCGCGAGGATGATGGTGACCAGCACCACCGGGACATGCGCCAGGCCGACCAGCATGATCCACACGATGGCCAGCGCCGCCTGCGGATTCCAGGGGGTGATGTTGAACGGGCCGACCGGGTCGATGTAGCTGGCCCAGTCGAGCACGACGTAGCAGGGTGCGAAGACCGCCGCGTCGCGCAGGTATCGCAGGGTCTTCATGCGGAAATCCTACCTCGTGCGCGGACCAGCGCAGGCAGGTAAGTGGTCTTACGTACGCGACCTGCCGACTGCCGCCTGCGACCCGCTCGCCGTAGATTCGGGCGCATGACAGCCCATGCCGGAACCCTCGAATTCGTCGGACTCGCGCTGTTCGCGCTCGCGGTCGTGCACACCTTCTCCACGCGCTACTTCGAGCATCTGGCGCATACGCGCACGGCGCACGCCGGCTTGTGGCATCTGCTGGGAGAGGTCGAAACTGTCTTCGGGTTCTGGGCCGCCATATTGCTCCTGTTCATGGCCGTCGCCTATGGCTGGGACACATCCTCGGCCTACCTGGACAGCCGGCAGTTCACCGAGCCCATGTTCGTCTTCGTGATCATGGTCGTCGCCGCCAGCAGGCCGATCATGCAAGTCGCGTCCGATGTCGTGCGCGCCGCCGCGCGCGTGCTTCCGGCGCAGCCCGCGGTCGCCGGCTACTTCCTGAGCCTTTCGCTGGTTCCGCTGCTCGGCTCGTTCATCACCGAGCCGGCGGCGATGACGCTCGCCGCATTGATGCTGCGCGAACGTGTCTTCGCCACCCATGCGTCCAATCGCCTCAAGTACGCCACGCTGGGCGTCCTGTTCGTCAACATCTCCGTGGGCGGCACCCTGACGAGCTTCGCGGCCCCCCCGGTTCTCATGGTGGCGTCGAAGTGGGGCTGGACCACGGAATTCATGCTGACCACCTTCGGCGCCAAGGCCGCACTGGCAGTTCTCGTCAATGCACTCGCGCTCACGCTTGTCTTTCGCCGCGAGCTGTCCGAACGCGCCGAGCCCGCGACGGGCGGGACCACCCGCGTCCCCGCCGTGTTCGTGGCGGCGAACATGGCCATTCTCGCCGGCGTGGTGTTCGCGAGCCACGACCCCGAGGTGCTCATGGGCCTCTTCCTGCTCTTCCTCGGGCTGGCCGACGCATACCGTCGACATCATGGCCGCCTGTTGCTGCGCGAGGGCCTGATGGTCGCGTTCTTCCTGGCCGGCCTGATCGTGCTCGGCGGGCAGCAGCTCTGGTGGCTGCAGGGGGTGTTGTCCGGTCTCGACGAATCGACCCTGTTCTACGGCGCCGCGGCGCTCACGGCGATCACGGACAACGCGGCGCTCACCTATCTCGGCTCGCTGGTCGAAGGGGTCTCGGACGAATACAAGTACTCGCTGGTCGCCGGCGCAGTCGCCGGTGGTGGCCTGACCGTGATCGCCAATGCCCCGAACCCGGCCGGGTTCGCGATTCTCAAGGACCACTTCGAGGACCAGTCGATCAACGCATTCGGGCTGTTTCTCGCCGCGTTGCCGCCGACACTGGTGGCCATTGCGTGCTTCCGCGGCATCCGCGGGCCGGTCGACGAGATTTTCGATTGGGACGCCTGGGCCGCGTGGTTCGCGGCACTGGACGGATCGTTCCTGTTCCTGCTCATCCTTCCCTTCGTCGTTGCCGCCGTGGGCCTCTGGGCCGAGTTCGCCCGCCGCGACGACAACAAGTAGCCGCCGCGCGAAGCGGCCGCAGGCCGCTGCGGCGCTACAGCGCTGATTCGACCGCGCCCCCGCCTCGGGCGGCGCGCCAGGGCGTGGCTGTCGCCGCGGCGACAAAGCCGCGGCACGCCGTGGGGCCGATGAGACACCGACTCTTGAGCCCGATCAAGAGCACCGGGCCGAAAGCCGCGGCGCCCGGGGCCACTCCGCCTGGATCAAACCTGGACGCTTGCGCGCCGCGCCCAATGGCGATAGCCGTAAGGCTCCATGCCATTCATCACTGGAGGATCTCAAATGAAGAAGTTTCTCGGGCTGGCCACGCTCGCGCTGGCCATCGCCGCCCCTGCCACCGCCCTCGCCCAGGACACGGGCAACTGGCTCGTGCGCGCCCGCGCCCTGCGCCTGGACTCGGCCAACAAGGACTCGACCGGCCTCGGCCTCACGATCGACAACAAGACCTTCCCCGAAGTCGACATCAGCTACTTCCTCTCGCCGAATTTCGCGCTCGAGCTGATCCTGACCTACCCGCAGAAGCACAAGGTCTACAGCAACGGCACCGAGATCGGCAGCTTCAAGCACCTGCCGCCGACGCTGACGGCGCAGTACCACTTCACGGGCCTGGGTGCCTTCCGCCCCTATGTGGGCGCTGGCGTCAACTACACCAACATCTCGGACGTGCACATCCTCGGCGGCGCTGTCGGCCTGAAGCACAACAGCTACGGCCTCGCGGCGCAGGTGGGTGCCGACATGCCGCTGGGCGGCGGCTGGCTGGTCAACGTCGACCTGAAGAAGGTGCAGATCGGCACCAACGTCTACCTGAACAGCGTCGACCAGGGCAAGTTCAAGGTCGACCCGCTGCTGTTCAGCATCGGCTTCGGCAAGCGCTTCTGATCGCGCCCGGGCGGTGCACGGGCTCACGGGTGGCGCTTGCCGCCCGATCGTCGCACCGCCGCGGCCCCGGGCCTGGGCGGCCTGGGCGGCCCGGCCGGGCCGCCCGGCCCCGGCTCACATCGAAGGGGCCCGGTGCACCGTGATGTGCGCCGCGATGCACAGCCAGCGGCCTTCGCGCTTGTGCCAGATGTCGGTGTAGCGGCTGATGCCGCGGCGACCGTCCTTCAGGACGTAGTCGTTCTCGGCGTGGATCAGTGCCACGTCCTGAAAGCGGCGCACCGACACCCTGCCCACCGGAAACGAGCGCATCGCGGTGGCGAAGGTCGGCTGGGCGAAGCGGGTCAATGTCGCCGCGCGGTCCAGCAGCGAGCCGTCGCCGGCCACCATCACGTAGTCGGGCGCGAGGTGGGCGCCGTACCAGGCCACGTCGGCCTGGCGGAACGCCGCCACGTAGTTTTCGTTGAGGGCCAGCAGCACGTCGATGTCGTCGCCAGCGGGATCGCGCCCTGCCCATGGCGCGTATGGCGCGTGGGGCGCGAATGGCGCGTCCAGCGGCGCGCTGCCCTGGCGCATCGGCACCCCCACAGGGTCGTCGGCGAGCGGCGTGTTCTGCACGCTCACCAGCTGCCAGGCGGTGGCGTTCCAGACGTACACGTCCGTGTAGCGCACGCGCGCCGGGCGGGCGGCATCGCCGCCGGGGCTGGCCGCGAGGAACACGCCGTGCACCAGCGCCACGGGGCCGAACAGGCGCACCTGCATGCCGACGCTGGCCGCGTTGGGCAGCGGCGCCTGCCGCCGCATGCGCGCGACGAATTCGGCGCGGTCGCGCCACGAGCCGTCGCTCTCGGTGAGCACGAAGTCTTCGTGGGTCAGCATCTCCATCAGGTCGCCGCTCACGTCGACGGTGGCGCTGACGAAGCGGTGGTTGATGGCGCGCAGCTGCGCCTCGGCGATCTCCGGCGCTGGCACTGGCGCCGCCTGGGCGGCGACGCTCACGAGCCCCGAGAGCACGAACAGGGCGGGCAGTCTCGACGTGATGATGTGAGCCGTGCGGGTCATTTCCTCGGTCTCCTCCTGGATGGAGGCACCGAGGTTAGGCCGCGAGCGGCTCGTGCGCTGTCGCGATCCTGCGCATTTCGTGCGCGGTGCGGCGGCTCGCACCGCGCCGCAGCTGCTGCGGCGTGCAGCCGAACAGCGTGCGGAACTTCGCCGTGAAGTGGCTGTGGCTGGCAAAGCCCGCATCGAGGGCCACCTCGGTGAGCGCGGCGTCGGAGTCGAGCACCGCTTCGAGCCCGCGCGCCAGCCGCGAGCGCAGCACGTAACCCCAGACCGAGAGCCCGGTCTCGGCGCGGAACACATGCGCCAGGTGGCTGGGCGAGACGCACGCCAGCGCGGCGAGCTCATGCAAGGTCCACCGGCGTTCGGGCTCGCTGCCGATGGCCTCGACGGTGCGCGCCACCGGGCGCATGCGGCGCCATGTGGCGCCGCCGCCGCGCACCGCCCGCACCGCCGCTACTGCCCCGTCCGCCCCGTCCGCCCCGCGCGCCCCGATACCGCCCCGCGCAGAGCCCGCACGCTGCCGGCGCGCCGCGCCCAGCGCGGCAGCAAGCAGGTCGATGGCGCGCTGCTCGGCCTCCAGCGCATCGACCTCGCCGCCGCCCGCGGCCAGGCGCCGCCAGAGCTGGCTGCGCGCGAGCATCACCGCCGGCGGCAGCAGCGTCTGGGTGGCGAAGACGGCCTCGTCGAAGCCGCCGTTCGAGCCCGAACCCGTACCCATGCCCGAACCCGCCAGGGCCTCGGGCATCACGTGCGCCAGCGCCTCGTTGCTCAAGCGCAGCGCCAGGCAGCGGTCGCCGATGCACCCCGGAAAGCTGAGCCGGTAGGGCCGGCCGGCCGAGATCAGCAGCGCGTGCTGGGGCGTGGCGATGCCGTGGCGGCGCGGCCCGTCGTGCTTGGCGAACACGCCGGCCAGCGGCAGTGCCAGCACGTTGAGCGGCGAGGCCTCGAGCTCGCCGCACTCGCTGCTGGCGGGCCGCACGCTGATGTGGCCGACCTGCAGCCACTCGCTCTCGAACAACATGCGGTGCGTGGTCGTCGTCATGCCCTGCGGCATCGCGCTCACCGGAGACCCTTCGCGATTCGCGCTGCGGTATGGGCCCATCGGGCGGCCGGGCGGGCTCATGCCGCGATGGGCCCGAAGCCGGGCGCCCGTGGCGGTTGCTGTTGATGTTGCTGCTGCTCGGCCACCTGCCGCAGCAGCGCCTTGATCTGGGCCAACTGCGCCCGCGCGGCCTGCCGGCCGGCTTCGAACAGATGCGGCATCGCACGAGTCTCCCACAGGCCGACATGCCGATCCAGGCCCAGCTCGATCTCGAACACGCGCTGCCCGGCGTTGCGCGCGGCGTCGATGCGCGCCTGCTGCAGGTTGTTGATGAGCGCCGTGCTGGCCTGCGCCACCAGGCGCGACGCGCGGTCGATGCGCCGCGGCATCGCGCCCTTGAAGCCCAGGGTGAGCACCACCGCCGCATCGCACGCCACGGCCACCGGCAGCGGATCGGACACCACGCCGTCGACCAGGCGGCGCCCTTCGACCTCGACGCTCGGGAAGATCACCGGCACGGCGATGCTGGCACGCAGCGCCTGCGCCAGCGCACCGTGGCGCAGCACCACGCGCTCGCCGCTGCGCGCCTCGGTGGCCACCACGCGCAGCGGCGTCGGCAGGTCCTCGAGCCGCCGCTCGCCGAAGGCGCGCCGGATGCGCTGCTCGATGCCCCGGTCGTCGCGCAGCGCGAAGCCGGCATCGAAGCCGAACCAGCGCGGCGCCAGCAGCTGCGCATAGGCGCGCCAACGGTGCTGCTGCGTCAGCTCGGCCGACCACAGCGACATGGCCGTGTCCAGCGCCTCGCGGCTGGACATGCCCGCCGCGAGCGTCGCCCCGAACAGGGCCCCGGAGCTGCAGCCGACGATCAGGTCGGGCCGGATGCCCTCGGCCGCGAGCACCTCGGCGATGCCCACGGCGGCGATGCTGCGCACACCGCCGCTGCCCAGCACCAGGGCCAGGTGCGGCAGATGCGGCGGCTCCTTCTTTCGTTCATCGAGTTCATCGGACATGGGTTCTCCCTTGGCAAAGCGCACAAGGGTAGGCAGGGCGCGGGGGGCGCGCTGTCACGATCCGATGCAGTGCGGGGGCGAGCGGCTTGCGGTCAGCGCGGCTCAGCCGCGGCCGGGCGTCGGCGCCTGCTTCTCTACCGAGCGTCGTATAAGGTCCACTGCTTCAGGAGATTTCCATGCCCCGTTACATGATCCAGGTTCGCGCCACCGCAATGAGCGAGGCAGGTGACTTCCCCGACGACCCTACGCTGGTGCCGCGCATGATGGCGTTCCACGACGAGATGGCCAAGGCCGGCGTGCTGCTCGATGGCGCCGGCCTACAGCCCAGCAGCCAGGGCTTTCGCGTCCAGTATGACGCCGCCGGCCAGGCGAGCGTCATGGACGGTCCCTTCGCCGAGAGCAAGGAGCTGATTGCCGGCTACACGCTGATCGAAGTGCGCTCGCACGACGAAGCACTGGCCTGGGCGCGGCGCTTTCCGGCACCGTTCCCTGGCCAGCCCTGTTGCATCGAAGTGCGCCCGCTGATGGGCGGCATCGACTTGCCGCCCGAGGATGCCGAGCGTGTCATCCGCGAACAGCTCGCCGCTATCAAGCGGCGCGGATGACGGCCTGCGCGCAGCGTCCGTCGGCGTTGGCGGCCTCGATCTGCGCGTAGCCCGGGGCCTGCATGCGGCTTGCCTCGATGAGCGCCGCGGCCCTGTCGAGCATCAGTGGTAGTCCTCTTCGCGCTGGTGTCGAACCGCAAGCACGACGACCAACTCAGGTCCGGCGATTTCGTATTGAACGACGTAGCCGGAACTGCCGCGAGGCACGATGAGCTCTCGGCGCAACGAGCCTCCCCCACTCTCGACCTTGCGAAAGATGAAGGGCGTCGTTGCCGGAGACGTCATCGTGTTGCGGATGGCGCCAACTGCGCGGTCGGCGATTTCGAGATCCTCGACGTACTCTGCTCGCCCGAGAAGAGGGTCGTACAAGCGGCTGAGGTCTTCCTCGGCCGCCTGCTCGACGATGACCTGAGAGGTCACCGATCAGCAGGCTCGTGTTTGCCTTGCAGCTCACGGCGCCGAGCATCGAGCTTGGCCTGGAGCGCGGCGACGACTCCTTCAGCCGGCCGCCCCTTCCCTGTCTTCTGGAAGCGCTTCCATGCGGCGTCAGCTCGTGCTTGAAACTCCATCTGCATACGCCGGAACTCCACGGCACTGCGCACGGTCGCCTCCACGAACTCCGACAACGTCTCACCTTCGTTGAGCACCGACTCGACGTCCGCACGCAACTTCGGCTCCACGCGGACCCGAGGAAGGAGGGCGGTCTTCATGGGTCCGTTGTGTTGCGTATGCGTTGCAGCGTCAATCGCCGCCATTCGGCCATGCGCCTGAACGTTGGCAGTTGGCCGGGGCCAAACCACCGCCGCATCACACGCCACGGCCACCAGCAGCGGATCGGACACCACGCCGTCGACCCGCCGGCGCCCTTCGACCTCGACGCCCGGGAAGATCACCGGCACGGAGATGCTGGCGCGCAGCAGCACGCCGCCAGCACGCCCAGCGCGAGCGTCGCCCCGATCAGGGCCCCCGACAATCCAGGGCGGCGCGCACAATCGAGCGCACGCGTCCTACGAGATGCCGGGGGGGAAGACCATGCTGTCACGCGCAACCGTGATCCTGCTGCTGTGGGCGCTGGCCGGTTGCGGCGGCGGCTCCTCGGGTGCGAGCGCGGCGCCGCCCGAGCCCGGCGCGGGCGGCGCCACCTGCCGCGCCACGACGTTCATGGGGCGCGACAGCCTGATGATCGGCGCGACGATGGAAGACGCGACGGCCGCGGCTGCGCCTTTCGACGCGCGCTACCGCTATCTCGCCGGCGGCATCCGCCCGGCCGGCACCTGCACCGCCACCTGCGCGCCGGACTGCGCCGACTGGTGGGGCTGCTGGCAGGACCCGGCGCTGCCGCCCGGGCAGTACCTGCTCGACCATCTGCGGACGACCGCGGCAGCCGCCTGGCAGGGCTCGGCACGGCCGCAAATGCCGGTGATCACCTACTACGAGATCCTGCAAAGCCTGCAGGTCGCCGAAGGCGCCGCCGAGGTCGCCGCCGTCAACGACGCCGCCTTCCTCGGGCGCTATCTCGATGACTGGCGCTTCCTGCTGCAAAGGATCGGCGATGCCCGCGTGATGCTGCACATCGAGCCCGACTTCTGGGGCTTCGTGCGCCAGGTCAACGAGAACCCGCATGCCGTGCCGGCGCCGGTGGCCCAGGCGAACCCGACCGATTGCAGCGCGCACGAGAACAGCATGGCCGGGCTCGCGCGCTGCATGATCGCGATGACGCGCAAGTACGCACCCATGGCCGCGGTGGGCCTGCACGCCTCGCCTTGGGACTACACCGTCGCCGGCGATGGTGCCGCCGTCAGTGCCTTCATGGTGGCGCTGGGCGCCGCCGACGGCGACTTCGTCGTGACCGATCCCGCCGACCGCGACGCGGGCTACTACTCGTCGCTCGGCCAGGACCGCTGGTGGACCGACGCGAGCGCCGCGCAGTACCTGGCGTGGAGCAGACAGGTGGCCGACGGCGTGGGCCGGCCCACCGTGATTTGGCAGGTCCCGCTCGGGAACATGGCGCAGAACAACACGCGCAACCACTGGCAGGACACCCGGCTCGACTACCTCTTCGCCCATCTGCGCGAAGTGGCGCTCGCGGGCATCGTCGCGCTGCTGTTCGGCGCCGGCATGCCCGACCAGACGACGCCCGAAAGCGATGGCGGCAATCTCGTCGCCAGGACCACCGCGAACTGGCGCGCCGGCGGCACCGCCCTGTGCCAATAGGCCGCGAGGATCAGGCCGCCGCCTGTGCGTGCAGGTGCTCCATCGGCATGCGTGCGGCTGGTGCTTGTCGGAACCTGGCTGCCGAGAAGCCTCGGTCTCGCCGCCTCAGCCCGCCACCTGCGCCTGCCGCCGCAGGTGCTCCATCAACTGCCGCGCGCTCGCCGCGAGCGTGTCTTCGCCGCGCGCCACCACGACGAAGCGGCGTTCGGCCCAGGCGTCGGCCAGCGGCACCATCACCAAGCCGGCAGTTAAAGCGAACGGCGCCGTCGCCTCGCGCGGCAGGATCGCCAGGCCCAGGCCCGCGGCGACGATGCGGCAGGCCGAGTCGAAGCTCGCAATCTGGATGCGGTAGGCGAGCGTGGTGCCCAGGCGCGCCGCCTCGCGCCTGAGCAGCAGGTCCATCATGCCGCCGGGCGCGATGCCGATCGCCGGATGCGCCAGCGTCTGCTCGAAGTGCAGGCGGCGGCGCCTGGCCAGCGGGTGCGCCGGGTGCAACGCCACGCACAGCCGGTCGCGGCGGTAGGGCACGGCGAGCAGGCCCTCGGTCTCGCTCGCGTTCCACAGCACGCCGAGGTCGGCGGCGCCTTCGCGCACGCTGCGCACGATCTCGCTGCTCACGCGTTCGTCGAGCGTCACGCGCACCTTCTCGTGCTGCGCCAGGAAGGCGGCGATGTCGTCAGGCAGCTGCTCGGCCAGCGCCGAGACGCTGGCCAGCACACGCACGCTGCCCTGCAGGCCGGCGGCGAACTCGGTCAGCTCGGCCTGCGTGCGCGCCAGCGCCGACAGCACCTCGCGCGCCTGGCGCAGCAGCACCTCGCCGGCCGGCGTGGGCTCGATGCCGCGGCGGCCGCGCACGAGCAGCGGCGAACCGATCGCCGCCTCCACGGCGGCGATGCGCTTGCTCACCGCCGAAGGCACCAGCGCCTCGCGCGCCGCGGCGCGCGCGATGTTGCGCTCCTCGCAGGCGGCGACGAACAGGCGCAGCGTCACCGGGTCGAGATGCCGCAACATGCCGGCGATTGTGGCGCCGGCCGGCGGCAGCCGTGACGGATTGGAACGATGCCGTTGCCGAAATACCGCTGGCGCGCCGGCGTGGAATGGCTGAAGCTGCATGCCATGGAGACGACCAGCATGACGACAACCCTAGGGACAGACTCCCCCCGCGCCAGCGTGCGCGAGGTGGGCCTGCGCGACGGGCTGCAGAGCATCGCGCGCACGCTGCCCACCCCCATCAAGCTGCAGTGGCTGCGCGCCGCGCACGCTGCCGGCCTCCGCGAAATCGAGGTCGGCTCGTTCGTGCCGCCGCGCCTGCTGCCGCAGCTGGCCGACACGGCCGAGCTCGTGCGCGAGGCGCTGGCGCTGCCCGGGCTCACCGTGTCGGTGCTGGTGCCGAACCTGAAGGGCGCCGAGCGCGCCATCGAGAGCGGCGCGCACGCGATGCTGCTGCCGCTTTCGGCCAGCCACGCGCACAGCCTGGCCAACCTGCGCAAGGCGCCGGACGACGTGGTGCGCGAGATCGGCGAGATCCGCCGCCTGCGTGATGCCTCGGGCTCGCGCTGCCTGCTCGAAGTGGGCATGAGCACCACCTTCGGCTGCACGATCCAGGGCCGCGTCGAGCCGGGCGAGGTGCTGCGCCTCGTGCGCGCCGTGCTCGAAGCCGGCGCCGAGCGCGTGGGCCTGGCCGACACGGTGGGCTACGCCGACCCGCGCCAGGTGCGCGAGCTGTTCGAGCGGGCCTTCGAGGTTGCGCGGCCCTATGGCGAAGGGCGCCTGGCCTGCGGCCACTTCCACGACACGCGCGGCCTCGGCCTCGCCAACGTCTACGCCGCCTGGGAAGCGGGCGTGCGCCGCTTCGACGCCTGCAACGGCGGCATCGGCGGCTGCCCGCACGCACCGGGCGCCAGCGGCAACGTCGCCACCGAGGACGTGGCCTACCTGCTCGCCAGCATGGGGGTAGGCACCGGCCTCGACTTCGATGCGCTGATGACCCTGCGCACGTCGGTGGCCGGTTGGCTCGAAGGCGAGCCGCTGCACGGGCACATCTGGCGTGCCGGGCTGCCGAAGACGATGCGGCCGGCGCCGGCACGGGAGGCCTCATGAACGACGCCGCCACGCCGCAGCCGCTGGCCGGCCTGCCGCAGCAGGAGGGCGCTGCCCAGCCGCTGGCCGGGCTGCGCGTGGTCGAGTTCACGCACATGGTGATGGGTCCCACATGCGGCATGGTGCTCGCCGACCTCGGTGCCGAGGTCATCAAGGTCGAGCCGCTCGAGGGCGAGGGCACGCGGCGCCTGCTCGGTGCGGGCGCGGGCTTCTTCCCGTTGTTCAACCGCAACAAGAAGAGCGTCGCCATCGACCTGCACCGGCCCGAAGGCGCGGCCACGGCGCGCAAGCTCGCGGCCAGCGCCGACGTGGTGATCGAGAACTTCAAGCCCGGCACGATGGCCAAGTACGGCCTCGACTACGCCAGTCTCGCCGAGGTCAACCCGCGCCTCATCTACGCCAGCCACAAGGGCTTCCTGCCCGGCCCCTACGAGCACCGCACGGCGCTCGACGAGGTGGTGCAGATGATGGGCGGCCTCGCCTACATGACCGGCCGCCCGGGCGACCCGCTGCGTGCCGGCACCAGCATCAACGACATCATGGGCGGCCTCTTCGGCGCCATCGCCGTGCTGGGCGCGCTCATCCAGCGCGGCATCAGCGGCCGCGGCATGGAGGTGCAGAGCGCGCTCTTCGAGAACAACGTCTTCCTCGTCGGCCAGCACATGCTGCAGTACGCGCTCACCGGCCAGCCGGCGCGGCCGATGCCGGCGCGCGACAACCCCTGGGCCGTGTACGACGTCTTCACGGTGAAGGGCGGCGAGCAGATCTTCCTCGCCGCGGTGAGCGACGCGCAGTGGAAGAGCTTCTGCGACGCGCTGGACCTGCCCGACCTGAAGGCCGACCCGGCGCTCGCCACCAACAATGACCGCGTGCGCGTGCGGCCGCAACTGCTGGCCACGCTGCGCGAGCGCCTTGCGCCGCGCAGTGCCGACGAACTGGCCACGATCATGGAGCGTGCCGGCCTGCCCTATGCGCCGATCCGCCGGCCCGAGGACCTCTACGACGACCCGCACCTGCAGGCCACCGGCGGCCTCGCCGATGTCACCGTGCCCGACGGCGAGCGCGCCGGACAGACGGTGAAGACGACGCTCTTTCCCATCACGCTGGCCGGACAGCGCCTCGGCGTGCGCCTGCAGCCGCCGCGCCGGGGCGAACATACGCGCGCGCTGCTCTCTGGCCTGGGCCTGGCGCCGCAGGAGATCGAAGGCCTCGTCGCGCAAGGCGTGGTGGCCTGATCAGGCTGACGAGCGCCGATCGGGTCTGAACGCAGCGCTCACCGATTCACTCCCCAACCACACTCGATGGAGACAACGATGAAGAAGATCCCAGCGCCCTCTCGCCGCACGCTGGCCCGCCGCACGCTCCTGGCCGCCGCCGCCGCTGCCGCCGCGGTTGCTGGCACGCTCGCCCTGCCCGCCTTCGCGCAGCAGGTTGGCGACAAGGCCGTGCGCTTCGTGCTGCCCAATGCCACCGGCTCGGGTGTCGACGCCATCACGCGCGCCGCGCAACCGGCGTTGTCCAAGGCGCTCGGCATGCCGGTGGTGGTGGAGAACCAGCCCGGCGCCGGTGGCGTCGTCGGCCTGGCGACGCTGGCGCGCTCGGCGCCCGACGGCATGACGCTGTCGGTGGTGTCGAACAACGTCGTCATCTTCCCGAGCGTCATCAAGCAGCTGCCCTTCGACATGCCGGGCGACTTCACGCCCATCGCCATCGTCGGCCAGACGCCGATCGTGCTCGTCACCAACGCCAAGGTGCCGGCCGCCGGCAGCAAGGAGTTCGTCGCGCTCTTGAAGAGCAAGCCCGATGCGCTGAACTACGCCTCCGGCGGCATCGGCACCATCCTGCATCTGGCCACGGCGATGTTCCTCGACGAGGCCGGCGCCAGCGCCAAGCACATCCCGTACAAGGGCGTGGGGCCGATGGTCACCGACCTCATCGGCGGCCAGGTCGAGTTCGCGACCGCGGCGCTGCCGAGCGTGCAGGCGCACCTGAAAAGCGGCGCGCTGAAGGCCATCGGCGTCACGACGCGCCAGCGCGTGGCCGCGGCGCCGGAGATTCCCACCTTCGTCGAGCAGGGCCTGCCGGGCTATGTGGTCGAAGCGTGGTTCGCGGTGGTCGGCCCCAAGGGCATGGCCGCCGGCGACGTGAAGCGCGTGCACGACGCCGTCGTCGCCGCCTTCGCCGACCCGGCGGTCAAGGACACCATGGCCAGGCAGGGCAACACGATCAACATCAGCACGCCCGAGCAGGCGGCTGCGGCCTTCCGCAGCGAGCTGCAGAAGTACGCGACGCTCGCCAGGAAGGTGGGGCTGGAGGCCAAGTGAGCGCCGCGCGGTCGTTCTATCTCCGCCGCGCGGGCGATTCGACGCCGACTCACGCCTTGGCCAGCAGTTGAGCGCCGCTGACCTTGGCAGCGCCCTTGTCGAAGGTCCACAGCGGCTGCTCGCCGGCCTGCATGGCCAATGCGACGTGAAGGCAGTCGGCGAAGTCCGCCGGGCCCTTGCGGAACAACTGCAACGCCACCTCGAGCGCACGCTCCGACTCGAAGGTCAGCTCGGCTGCCGAGAAGAGGCTGGACAGGGTCAGCAGCACGTCGTCCTTGCCGAACAAGAAGCTGGACCGCAGCACCCACTCGAGCTCCAGCACGACAGTCACGGGGACAAACAGCGTCCAGCCCTCGGCGACGCAGCGGCTGATGAGGCGCTTGGCCGCGGCGAGCTGCGCTGGATCGTCCTGGACGAGGTAGCGCACCAGGACGTTGGTGTCGAGCGCCGGCATCCTTGTGCCAGCGTCAGCGCCAGGGGTTCATGTCGTCGACGCTGACGTGCTTGCCCTTGGGCGCCTTGAGCATGCCGGCCATGTCGAGGACGGACTTGGTCTTTGCTCGGACGATGATGGTGCCGTCGGGCATCGCCGACCAGACCAGCCGCGTGCCCGGCTTCGCATCCACGAGAGCGCGGATGTCGGCGGGCACGGTGGTTTGGCCCTTCGCGGTGATGGTCGATTCAGTCATGGCGCCAATCCTTACATTAGTCGAAATTGTAATGCCAACGCGCACAGGCTCCGAGGGGAGCGGCGCAGGGTCATCGTGAGTCGAGGCCCGTCTTGATGCCTTCTTGATGCGCCCGGCGCAAGTCTTTGTGCCGACTTGATGCGCCGCTTCCTAGCATCCCCTTCACATCGAAGGAGGAAAGCCTTGGACCTCACCTACCTGCTTCTGGCGGCCGCCCTCGTCGTCGTGACGGCGCTCGCCGCCTTCGGGCTGGCACGCCTGGCGCCTCGCGGAGGTTCGCGATGAGCGCCTTCGCCTGGGTGGCCGGTGGCCTCGCGGCCGCACTGGCTGTGTATCTCTTCGCCGTGCTGCTGTTTCCGGAGAAATTCTCGTGAGCGCTTCCGGCTGGATTCAGTTGGTGGTCTACCTCGCCGTGCTGTTCGCGCTGGCGCGGCCGCTCGGGGTGTGGATCGCGCGCGTGATGGAGGGCCGCTTCGCACTCGGCCGGCGCATCGAGGCGCCGCTGCTGCGCGCCGCCGGCGTGCAGGGGCGTGATGGCACGCAGGCCGAGCAAGGCTGGCTCGCCTACACGCTCGGCATGCTGCTCTTCAATGCGCTCGGCCTGCTCGCGGTCTATGCGTTGCAGCGCCTGCAGGCGATGCTGCCCCACGGCCCGGACGGGCCGTTCGGATGGATCAATCCGCAGGGCATGGCCGCCGTCACCCCGGATTCGTCCTTCAACACCGCCGTCAGCTTCGTCACCAACACGAACTGGCAAGGCTACGGCGGCGAGACGACCATGAGCTACCTCACGCAGATGCTGGGGCTGACGGCGCAGAACTTCCTGTCCGCGGCCACAGGCATCGTCGTCGTCATCGCGCTCGTGCGTGGCTTCGCCCGCCACGCCTCTGCGCGCGGCGAGATCGGCAATGTCTGGGTCGACCTGACGCGCGTGACGCTGTGGGTGCTGCTGCCGCTGTCGCTCGCTCTGGCGTTGATGCTGGCCGCCAGCGGCGTGATCCAGAACTTCAAGCCTTACGAGACCGCGCAGACGGTCGAGGCCGTGACCTGGCAGGAACCCAGGCTGGGCGCCGACGGGCAACCCGTCAAGGACGCCAAAGGCGAGCCGGTGATGGAGGACAAGAAGGGCCAGGCGCAGACGCTGGCGATGGGTCCGGTCGCCTCGCAGCTCGCGATCAAGCAGCTGGGCACCAACGGTGGTGGCTTCTTCAACGTCAACTCGGCCCACCCCTTCGAGAACCCGAACGCGGTGTCCAACCTGCTGCAGCTGCTCGCCATCCTGCTGATCCCGGCGGCGCTGTGCTTCACCTTCGGCCGCATGGTCGGCGACCTGCGCCAGGGCTGGGCGGTGATCGCGGCGATGACCATCGTCTTCGTTGTCGCGCTCGTCGCCACCACCGCCTTCGAGCAGCAGGGCAATCCGCGCCTCGCCGCCCTCGGCGCCGACCAAGCGGCCAGCGCCACGCAGGCCGGCGGCAACATGGAGGGCAAGGAAGTCCGCTTCGGCATCAACGCCTCGGCGCTGTGGGCGGTGGCCACCACGGCCGCGTCCAACGGCTCGGTGAACTCGATGCACGACAGCTACACGCCGCTCGGCGGTGCGGTGCCGATGGTCATGATCCAGCTCGGCGAAGTGATCTTCGGCGGCGTCGGCTCGGGCCTGTACGGCATGCTCGTCTTCGCGGTGATGGCCGTCTTCATCGCCGGGCTGATGATCGGCCGCACGCCGGAGTACCTGGGCAAGAAGGTCGAGGCGCACGAGATGAAGATGGTGTCGCTGACCATCCTCATCGTGCCCTTGCTCGTGCTCGGCGGCAGCGCCGTGGCGGTGATGACCGAGGGCGGCCGCGCGACCATCTTCAACCCGCAGGCGCATGGCTTCTCCGAGGTGCTCTACGCCTTCAGCTCGGCCGGCAACAACAACGGCAGCGCCTTCGCCGGCCTGGGCGCCAACACGGCCTTCTACAACCTGATGCTCGGGATGGCGATGTGGTTCGGCCGCTTCGGCGTCATCGTGCCGGTGCTCGCCATGGCCGGCTCGCTGGCGGTGAAGAAGCGCGCCGCCGCCACCGAGGGCACGCTGCCCACGCACGGCCCGCTCTTCATCGTGCTGCTCATCGGCACCGTGGGGCTCGTGGGCCTGTTGAACTACGTGCCGGCGCTGGCCCTCGGGCCGGTGGTCGAGCACCTGATGCTCGGGAGTGTGAAATGAACCGCGCGAGTCGCAAGGCGCTGGCCCTCTTCGACCCGGCGCTGGTGCGCCCGGCGCTGGCGGACTCCTTCCGCAAGCTGAGCCCGCGCCAGCAGTTCCGCAACCCGGTGATGTTCGTCGTCTTCATCGGCAGCGCCCTCACCACCGCGCTCGCCCTCGCCACGCCGAACGGCTTCACCATCACGGTGGCGCTGTGGCTGTGGTTCACGGTGCTGTTCGCCAACTTCGCCGAGGCGCTGGCCGAAGGTCGCAGCAAGGCGCAGGCGGCCAGCCTGCGCGGGCTGAAGAAGAGGACCTGGGCGAAGAAGCTGGAGGGCGAATACCGGCGCGGCGAACCACGAACGGACATGAAGTGGCATCCGATCGAGGCCGGCAGCCTGCGCAAAGGCGACATCGTCCTCATCGAGGCGGGCGACGTGATCCCCGCCGACGGCGAGGTGATCGACGGCGTCGCCTCGGTCGACGAGAGCGCCATCACCGGCGAATCGGCGCCCGTCATCCGCGAATCGGGCGGCGACTTCTCGGCCATCACCGGCGGCACGCGCGTGCTGTCGGACTGGGTGGTCGCACGCGTCTCGGTCAACCCCGGCGAGACCTTCGTCGACCGCATGATCGCGATGGTCGAGAACGCCAAGCGCCAGAAGACTCCCAACGAGATCGCGCTGACGATCCTGCTCGTGGCGCTGACGATCGTCTTCCTCGGTGTCGTCGCGACGCTGTTGCCGTTCTCGATCTTCGGTGTGATCGCCACTGGTGGCGCCACCGGGGCCGGCCAGCCCGTGAGCCTGGTCGTCCTCGTGGCGCTGCTCGTGTGCCTGATCCCGACCACCATCGCCGGGCTGCTGTCGGCCATCGGCGTGGCGGGCATGAGCCGCATGATGCAGGCCAATGTCATCGCCACCTCGGGCCGCGCGGTGGAGGCGGCCGGCGATGTCGACGTGCTGCTGCTGGACAAGACCGGCACCATCACGCTCGGCAACCGCCAGGCGAGTGCCTTCCTGCCCGCACCCGGTGTGACCAAGGCGGAGCTCGCCGACGCCGCGCAACTCGCCTCGCTCGCCGACGAGACGCCCGAGGGGCGCAGCATCGTCGTGCTCGCCAAGCAGAAGTTCAGGCTGCGCGAGCGCGATGTCGCGGCATTGGGCGCGGAGTTCGTGCACTTCACGGCCGCCTCGCGCATGAGCGGCGTGAACCTGCCCGCCAGGTCCGATGTGGCGGGCGCCATGCGCGCCGTGCGCAAAGGCGCCGCCGATGCCATCCGCAAGCATGTCGAGACGCTCGGCGGCCACTTCCCGCAGGCCTTGCAGGCGCAGGTGGACGATGTGGCGCGGCGCGGCAGCACGCCCCTCGTCGTCGCCGACGGGAAGAAGGTGCTCGGCATCGTCGAGCTCAAGGACATCGTCAAGGGCGGCATCAAGGAGCGCTTCGCCGAGCTGCGCCGCATGGGCATCAAGACGGTGATGGTGACCGGCGACAACCGCCTCACCGCCGCCGCCATCGCCGCCGAGGCGGGGGTGGACGACTTCCTCGCCGAGGCCACACCCGAGGCCAAGCTCAAGCTCATCCGCGAGCACCAGGCTGCCGGCCGCCTCGTCGCGATGACCGGCGACGGCACCAACGATGCCCCGGCGCTGGCGCAGGCCGACGTCGCGGTGGCGATGAACACCGGCACGCAGGCGGCCAAGGAAGCCGGCAACATGGTCGACCTCGACAGCAACCCGACCAAGCTGATCGAGATCGTCGAGACCGGCAAGCAGATGCTGATGACGCGCGGCTCGCTCACCACCTTCAGCATCGCCAACGACGTGGCGAAGTACTTCGCGATCGTCCCGGCCGCCTTCGTCACCACCTACCCGCAGCTCGGCGCGCTGAACGTGATGCAGCTCGCCAGCCCCAACTCGGCCATCCTGTCGGCGGTGGTGTTCAACGCGCTCATCATCATCGCGCTCATCCCGCTGGCGCTGAAGGGCGTGCCCTACCGCGCCGTCGGCGCGGCGGCGCTGCTGCGCCGCAACCTGCTCGTCTACGGCCTGGGCGGCGTGATCGTGCCCTTCGTCGGCATCAAGGCGATCGACCTGCTGATCGCCGCGGCCGGCCTGGCCTGAGTGAGCGCCGCACGCCTGCCCTCGACCGAGGATCTCGTCATGTCCACTGTTTCCATCCCCGCCTCCGCCCCCGCTGCCGAGCCTTCGGCCCTGCGCGGCCTGCTGCGGCCGGCCGTCGTGCTCTTCGTCGGCCTCTCGCTGCTGACGGGGCTCGTCTACCCGCTGCTCGTCACCGGCCTCGCGCAGGTGATGTTCCCGCACGCGGCCAACGGCAGCCTCGTCGTGATGCGCGGCCGCGTCGTCGGCTCGGAGCTGATCGGCCAGCCGTTCGCCGACCCGAAGCACTTCTGGAGCCGCCCGTCGGCCACCGCGCCGATGGCCTACAACGCCGGCGCCTCGGGCGGCTCGAACCTGGGGCCGACCAACCCCGCCCTGACCGACGCCGTGAAGGCGCGCATCGAGGCCCTGCGGGCGGCCGAACGAGGCCTCGCCTCCGGCCCGGGTGACCCGGGCAACACCGCGCCGGTGCCGGTGGACCAAGTGACGGCCTCGGCCAGCGGGCTGGACCCGCACATCAGCCGCGCCGCCGCCGACTACCAGCTCAGGCGCGTGGCCAGTGCGCGCGGCCTGCCCGAGGCCGAGGTGCGTGCGCTCGTCGACCGGCACACCGAGGGCCGCCTGCTCGGCTTCATCGGCGAGCCGCGCGTCAACGTGCTGGCGCTGAACCTCGCGCTCGACTCGCTCGATGCGCGCGGCGTGCGCTGAGCGCCGCGGGAGTCGAGGGCAGCGGCGGCACGCAAGGCAAGGCAGGGCCAGGACGTGACAACATGGCGCCCTGATCCACTCGTCATCCGCACGGCATGCTGATCAACTGCGTCGCCTACCAGGAGGGCCGCAAGCTCGCCGACATCGCCGTCGAGGAGATCGGCGCCACCTTGCGGCGCGCCGACAACACCTTCGTCTGGGTGGCGCTGCGCGACGCCACCGAGACCGAGCTGGCGCAGATGCAGCGCGAGTTCGGTCTGCACGAGCTCGCCGTCGAGGACGCGCTCAAGGGCCACCAGCGGCCCAAGCTCGAGGAGTTCGGCGACACCCTGTTCGCGGTGCTGCACCTGATCGAGCCCGTGCGCGGCGAGTGGAACGCCGGCGAGGTGGCCATCTTCGTCGGCCGCGACTTCGTGCTCTCGGTGCGCAACCGCAGCCAGCATCACTTTCTCGGCGTGCGCGAGCGCTGCGAGCGCGAACCCGAGTTGCTGCGCTTCGGCGCCGGCTTCGTCTTCTATGCGCTGATGGACGCGGTGGTCGACCGCTACTTCCCGCTGCTCGACGACCTGGAGACCGAGCTCGAGACGATCGAGGAGCAGATCTTCGAGCACGGCGCGGCGCGCGTGAACATCCAGCGGCTCTATGCGCTGAAGCGCCGCGCCACGCAGCTGCGTCACGCCGCCGCGCCGCTGCTGGAGGTGGCCGACAAGCTGCATGGCGGACGCGTGCCGCCGGTGTGCGCCGGCGTGCAGGACTACTTCCGCGACGTGCAGGACCATCTCGTTCGCATCAACAGCGCCATCGACACGATGCGCGAGACGATCGGCACCGCCATCTCGGTCAACGTCTCGATGGTCGCCATCGAGCAGGGCGAGACGACCAAGCGGCTGGCCGCCTGGGCTGCGGTGTTCGCGGTGTGCACGGCGCTGGTCGGCGTGTGGGGCATGAACTTCGAACACATGCCTGAGCTGAAGTGGCGCTACGGCTACGCGTTGGCGCTCGGTGCCATCGCCGGCGCCGCGGCGATGATGTACTGGCGCTTCCGCCGCGCCGGCTGGTTGTGACGCACGCGGCAGTGGCACGCACCGCGATGACCGACGAGCAACGCCCCGACCCCGACGCGCTGCTGGCGCGCGTGCAGGCCGACGAGGCGAAGGCGCGGCGCGGCAAGCTGAAGATCTTCTTCGGCGCCTCGGCCGGGGTCGGCAAGACCTTCGCCATGCTCGCCTCGGCGCGCGCCGCGGTGCTGCAGGGCCGGCCGGTGCTGGTGGGCGTGGTCGAGACGCACGGCCGCAGCGAGACCGAGGCGATGGCGCGCGACCTGCCCCGGCTGCCACCGAAGGAAATACCGTACCGCGGCCGCGTGCTGAAGGAGTTCGACCTCGACGCGGCGCTGGCCTGGGAACGCGAGCACCCGGACGGCGTGCTGCTGCTCGACGAACTGGCGCACAGCAACGTGCCCGGCGATGCCGGGCAGGGCCCGGGCCAGGCCTGCCGGCACCCCAAGCGCTGGCAGGACGTGCAGGAACTGCTCGACGCCGGCGTCGACGTGTGGACCACCGTCAACGTGCAGCACCTGGAGAGCCTGAACGACATCGTCAGCGGCATCACCGGCGTGCGCGTGTGGGAGACCGTGCCCGACCGCATCTTCGACGAAGCCGACGAGGTGGTCGTCGTCGACCTGCCGCCCGACGAGCTGCTGCTGCGCCTGCGGCAGGGCAAGGTCTATCTGCCGCGACCCAACGACGATCGGGCCGAGCGCGCCGCCGCCAACTTCTTCAGGAAGGGCAACCTGCTCGCCCTGCGCGAGCTGGCACTGCGCCGCACCGCCGACCGCGTCGACGAGGAGATGCAGGCCTACCGGCGGCGCAGTGCGGTGCAGGCGGTGTGGCCCAACCGCGAATCGCTGCTCGCCTGCGTCGGCCCCGGCGAGCACGGCGAGAAGGTCGTGCGCAGCTGCGCCCGCCTCGCCGCGCAGCTCGACGTGCCCTGGCATGCCGTGCACGTGCAGACGCCGTCGACGCGTTCGATGCGCGATGCCGAGCGCCAGCAGATGCTGCACGTGCTGAAGCTGGCCGCCGAGCTCGGTGCCACCGTCGCCACGCTGTCGGCGCCGGAGACGGCAGCGGCGCTGGCGCGCTATGCGCGTGAGCACAATCTCTCGCGGCTGGTGCTCGGCCGGCGCGAGCGCCATTGGCGCTGGCCGCCCGGCCGGCGTGCGCTGGCCGACCGCCTGGTGGCGCTCGCCGACGACCTCGACGTGCTGCAGGTGGCGCTGCCCGCCGCGACGCGTGGCCCAGCCGAGCCCGAGCCGGCGCCGACCCGCAGCGACGGCTGGCGTGGCTACGTGGCCGCGCCCATCGCCTGCGCGCTCACGACCGGTGTCGCGCTGCCGCTGGCCGGCGTGCTCGAGCTCAGCAACATCGTCATGCTGTTCCTGCTCGCGGTGGTGGGCGTCGCGCTCGCCTTCGGCCGCGGGCCGGCGGTGCTCGCCGCCTTCCTCGGCGTGGCCGCGTTCGACTTCTTCTTCGTGCCGCCGCAGCTGACCTTCGCCGTGGCCGACGTGCAGTACCTGCTCACCTTCGCGGTGATGCTGGCGGTGGGGCTGGTCATCGGCCAGCTCACCGCCGGCCTGAAGGGCCAGGCGGCGGCCGCCACCGAGCGCGAGCGGCGCGTGCGCAGCCTCTACGAGATGTCGCGCGATCTCGGCAGCGCGCTGCTCGTCGAGCAGGTGGCCGAGATCGGCGCGCGCTTCCTGGCCGCCGAATTCGGCGCGCGCTTCGCGCTGCACGTGGCCGGTCTCGACGAGCGCCTGCGCGAGCTGCCCGGCGCCACCGCGAAGGCCGACCCCGCTGTCGCGCAATGGGCCTACGACCACGGGCAGCCGGCCGGCCGAGGCACCGACACGTTGCCCGCCAGCAGTTGCCTGATGCTGCCGCTGAAGGCGCCGATGCGGCTGCGCGGCGTGCTCGCGGTCGAGCCGACCGAATCGACCACCTCGGCCACCTCGTTCGCTTCGACCGCTTCGACCTATTCGACAGCCCCGGCCGGCGCGGTGCCCTGGTCGCCCGAGGACCGGCAGCTGCTGGACACCTGCGCCTCGCTGCTCGCCAACTCGCTGGAGCGCATCCACTACATCGAGGTGGCGCAGGCGAGCACGCTGCAGATCGAGTCGGAGCGGCTGCGCAACTCGCTGCTGTCGGCGATCTCGCACGACCTGCGCACACCGCTCGCCTCGCTGGTCGGGCTGGCCGACGCGCTGCGGCTGACGTCGCCGCGCCTGTCGCCGCAGCAGGCCGAGTTCGCCGGCGCGATGAAGGACTCGGCGCTGCGCATGAACACCCTCGTCAACAACCTGCTCGACATGGCGCGGCTGGAGGCGGGCGCCGTACAGATCAACCGGCAGTGGCAGCCGCTGGAAGAGGTGGTGGGCGCGGCGCTGGCCGCCAACGCGCCGGCGCTCGCCGGGCGGCCGGTGCAGGTGCAGCTGCCCGACGACCTGCCCTTGCTGCACCTCGATGCGGTGCTGATCGACCGCGTGCTCGCCAACCTGCTCGAGAACGCCGCAAAGTTCACGCCTCCGGGCACACCGATCTTCGTGCGTGCGAGTGCCCGCTCCGACAGCGTCGACCTGATCGTCGAGGACCGCGGCCCCGGCCTGCCGCCGGGCAAGGAGGAGCTGCTGTTCGAGAAGTTCGAGCGCGGCCGCAAGGAGAGCGCGACGCCGGGCGTGGGCCTGGGCCTCGCCATCTGCCGCGCCATCGCGCAGGCGCACGGCGGCACCATCCGCGCCGAGAACGTGGCGCGCAGCGGGGGCGAGAGCGGCGCGCGCTTCGTGCTGACGCTGCCGCGCGGCACGCCGCCTTCGGACACCGGCAGCGACGAGGTCGCCACGGCGGGCGCCGCGACGGCAGCCACATGAGCGCGCCGGGCCGCGCCCAGGCGCGCATCGCGAAGCGCGCGCCGTGCGGGGCCATCCGATGACCGAGCTGCGCGCCAGGATCCTCGTGGTCGAGGACGAGGCCGAGATCCGGCGCTTCGTGCGCCTGGCCCTCGAGTCCGAGGGCCACGAGGTGCACGAGACCGAGACGCTGGCGCGTGCGCTCATCGAGGCCGGCACGCGCCGCCCCGACCTCGTCGTGCTCGACCTCGGCCTGCCCGACGGCGACGGCGTCGACTTCATCCGCGGCTTGCGCGGCTGGTCGGCCTCACCCGTGCTCGTGCTCTCGGCGCGCGCCGCCGAGGCCGAGAAGGTCGCCGCGCTCGATGCCGGCGCCGACGACTATCTCGTCAAGCCCTTCGGCATCGGCGAGCTGCTGGCGCGCGTGCGCGCGCAGCTGCGCCGCCGCTTCGCCGCCGAGGGCGAGGCCGAAAGCATCGTCGAATTCGACGACGTCAGGGTCGACCGCGCCCGCCGCCTCGTCGAGCGCGGCGGCCGGCCGCTGCACCTGACGCCGATCGAGTACCGGCTGCTCACGCTGCTGCTCGCGCAGCCCGGCCGCGTGCTGACGCACGGCCACCTGCTGAAGGAGGTGTGGGGCCCCGGCCATGCCGAGGACGTGCACTACGTGCGCGTGCACATGGGCAACCTGCGCAAGAAGATCGAGGCCGATGCTTCACAGCCGCGCTGGCTGCTGACCGAAGCCGGCATCGGCTACCGCTTCGCGGCGCGCTGACATGGGATGAGGCGGCCGGAGTTGCAGGGCCAACGACCGCCATTTCGGGCTTTGCCGCGGCCGCGCGCGGCCGATATCCCCTCCATCTCCTCTCCCTTTCGGGGCACGGACATGGAAGGCTGGATCCTCGGTTTGCACCTCCTCAGCGCGCACTTCGGCGACCTGGATCCCGGCGCGCACCCGCGCCGCTTCACGCCCGGCATCTATGCCGTGGCGCCGAGCGGCGCCACCGCCGGCGCCTACCGCAACTCGGTCGACCGCGACACCGTGTACGCCGGCTGGACCTGGCGCACCGGCTGGAACGCCGGCCCGCTGACCGACGTCACGTTCACGGCGGCGGCGGCCACCGGCTACCCCGAGGCGAAGATCGTGCCGCTGCTCGCCGTGGCGGCGACCATCGGCCACGGCGACTACGCGCCGCGCCTGCTGTGGGTGCCGCACCGCACGCAGCCGGTGTCGCTGGCGATCGAGCGGCGGTTCTAGCCAAGCTGGCCTGCTCCAGCACCGGCTTGCCCCCGACCGCGCACGCGGTTGCTCGGGGCGCACGGCCGCGCAACTGCCCGGCGGCGGGCAAAATGCCGGCCCTTGCCGCAGCGTTGCGGCGCCATCGCCCGTGGTGCCATGGACAACATCGACCGCCAGATCCTCGAGCAGATCACCACCTGGGTGGCCGGCGGCCACCGCGTCGCGCTCGGCACCATCGTGCGCACCTGGGGCTCGGCGCCGCGCCCGCCGGGCTCGGCAGTGGCCATCCGCGACGACGGCCTCGTGGCCGGCAGCGTCTCGGGCGGCTGCATCGAGGACGATCTCGTCGACAAGGCGCGCGCCGGCACGCTCGCCACGCAGCGGCCGCAGGTGGTGCGCTACGGCATCGATGCCGACGCCGCACACCGCTTCGGGCTGCCCTGCGGCGGCCTCATCGAGCTCGTGCTCGAGGCGGTGGCGCCGCACTCGCTGCTGCCGCAGCTGCTCGAGCGCCTGAAGCGCGGCGAGCGGGTGCGCCGGCGGCTCGACCTCGCCAGCGGCGCCGTTACGCTCGAAGAGGGCAGCGCCAGCGACGAGCTCGTGCTCACCGCGAGCGAGCTCGTCACGCACCACGGCCCGAGCTGGCGCATGCTGGTCATCGGCGCCGGCCAGCTGACGCAGTACCTCGCGCCGATGGCGCACGCGCTCGGCTACCAGGTCACCGTGTGCGACCCGCGCGCCGAATACGCCGACGGCTTCGCAGTCGTTGGCCCGGCCGGCCAGGTCCGGCTCGTGCGCACGATGCCCGACGACACCGTGCGCGAGCTGCAGCCCGACGGCCACCTCGCCATCGTCGCGCTCACGCACGACCCCAAGCTCGACGACATGGCACTGATGGAGGCCCTGGCGAGCCCGGCGTTCTATGTCGGCGCCATCGGCTCGCGCGCCAACCAGGCCAAGCGCAAGGAGCGGCTGAAGGAGCACTTCGGCCTCGGCGACGAAGCGCTGGCGCGGCTGCACGGCCCCGTGGGGCTGAAGAACGGCGCGCGCACGCCGCCGGAGATCGCCGTCAGCATCCTCGCCGAGATCACCGCCGTGCGCTACGGCTACCTCATTCCCGAGCCGGTGGCGCCGGCGGCGGCGGCCACACTGCCCGCGGGCTGCATGGCCTAAAGCGGCTCCCGCCTCGCTCGAAGCGAGCCGAGCAGGAAGCCGGGCCGGCGCGGCAAGTGCGGCCAACGCGGCCGGCGCAGGCGGCACGCGCAGCGCGGGCCGATCAGGCGTCGAAGTGTTCGTTCGCCGCAGCGAACTTCACGCGCAGCGCCATCGGGCACAGCGGGTCGGCCTCCATCACGTCGTGCGCGGCGCGGAAGCGCCGCCGGAACGAGGCATTGAGGAAGAACATCGTGCGCCCGCTGGCCGGCGGGTAGAAGCCGCCGTCCTGCGCCTTCGAGGGGTCGATGCGGCCGTCGACGATGATCGATTCACCGACCTGCTTCGTGCTCTTCTGGAACCACAGGATCCACTCTTTCAGCGCCGGCGTGGGCACGCCGTTCGGCTGCAGCGGCGTGGCCGGCGGCGGCAGCGGATGCGGCGGCACCTTGCCCACCTGCGAGAGCATGTACTGCACGAGCAGCACGTCGTCGTACACATTGGCGCCGCCCTGGCCCACGGCCTGCTCGACGTTGTAGAAGGGCATCAGCTTCCTGGCCATCGTCGGACTCCTTTTTCAGCGGCATCGAGAAGCCGCGCAGGAGCATTGGACGCGTGGTCTGCCGCTTCGTGCCTCCCCTGCAAGCGGGGGCTTCGAGCGTGCCTTCGACTCGCGGGATGACGCGCCGCCGGCGCGCCCCACAGCCGCGCTTGCATCGGCGCGGGCGCTGCCTATGATCGCCGCACCGAATCCAGGATCGGAGGAGATCATGGGCCATCGGTTGTTCCGCGCGGCGCTGGCTGCCGGCGGTTTGCTCGCGGTGGCGGGAGCCACCCTCGTCGGCTGCGACACGACGCCGCCGGCCCCCACCGACCCGCAGGCGGCGCTCGTCGCCAAGGGCCGCAGGCTCTTCTTCGAAGAGACCTTCGGTGGCAACGGCCGCACCTGCGGCACCTGCCACCCGGCGGAGAACAACCTCACCATCGACGCGCGCTTCATCGCCACGCTGCCGCCGACCGACCCGCTCTTCGTGGCCGAGTTCGTGCCGGCGCTGGCACGCAACTTCGAGAACCCGCGGCTGATGCGCGAGTTCGGGCTCATCCAGGAGAACCTGGACGGCTTCGACGACCTCGCCAACCGCTTCGTGATGCGCGGCGTGCCGCACACGCTGGGCCTGCGCCTTTCGATCGCCAGCCCGCAGGGGCCGCGCACCGGCTGGTCGGGTGACGGCGCACCGGGCGACGGCTCGCTGCGCTCGTTCGCGACGGGCGCCGTCATCCAGCACTTCACGAAGACCCTCGAGCGCGTCGCCGGCGTCGACTTCCGCCTGCCGACCCCGGACGAGCTCGACGCGCTCGAGGCCTTCCAGCTCTCGCTCGGCCGCCAGCAGGAGCTGCGCCTGCCGCTGCCGCTGAAGGGCACGGTGGCCACGCGCGGGCAGGCCATCTTCCTCGACAACCGCCTGGGCAAATGCAACTTCTGCCATGAGAACGCGGGCGCCAACGCCAACTTCGGCGCCGGCTCCATCGGCAACCAGAACTTCGACACCGGCGTCGAGAACCTGCCCGACCACCCGGCCCGGCTCACCGGCCAGAAGGTGCCGGCGGACGACGGCCTCGGCATCCCCGGCGACAAGACCTTCAACACGCCACCGCTCGTGGAGGCGGCCGACACGCCGCCGTTCTTCCACAACAACGCCGTCGCCACCATCGAGGCGGCGGTCGCCTTCTACAACGGCGACTCGTTCAACAACTCGCCGGCCGGCCGCGTGCTGGCCGGTGCCACCGGCAGCGGCATCAAGCTCGACGCGACGCAGGTGCAGGCCGTGGCTTCCTTCCTGCGGGTGATCAACGCGCTGGAGAACATCCGCCAGGCCACCGAGCTGCTGCAGACCGCGCGCAAGGCGGGCGGCGGGCGCGAACCCGGCTCGCCGCTGCGCCAGGCCATCGCCGAGACGGGGCAGGCGGCGCGCGTGCTCGTCGAGGCCGACCTGCACCCGGCCGCGGTGGCCCACCTCGAGCGCGCGCGCGCCGCCGCGCGCAGGGCGCTGCATGGCTGGGTGGCGCGCGACAAGCGCCTGGACGACGCCGTCGCCGCGCTCGCCGCGGCGCGCGGCGAGCTCGTGCAATGACACGGGAGGTGCGCATGAAGACGCTGAACCCTCTCGGGCCGGTGCTGGCCCTCACGCTGTGCGGCGCGCTCGCCGCCGCGGCGCCCGCGGCGCTCGCGCAGCGGGCCACGGAGCGCTTCATCCCGCTCGGGCAGTCGCCGGGGGTCTCGGGCAAGACGGCGATGATGGGCACCGTGGTCCGCTACGCCAACGGCATGCTCACGCTCAGCTCGCCGGGCTATCCGGCGCCGCAGCAGGTGCGCGTGTCGGCGGCCACCGAGATCTGGCTCGATCGCAGTGCGCTGCGGCAGAGCAACGTCACCGGCACCCCTGCCGACCTCGTGGCCGGGCGGCGCATCGAGATCCGCTTCGTCGACCCGGCCACGCGCCAGGCGGCGGCGTGGATCAAGATCCAGGCGGGGGGCTGAGCGAAGGCTGCGGCGGGGTCGCCGCAGGTGCCCCCAGCGGCCGCGCCAGCGCGGCCGCTGGTGCCTCTCAGCAGCCGCGCCAGCGCTGCAGCAGCAGCGCGTTGCTGACCACGAAGAAGCTGCTGAAGGCCATCGCGCCGCCGGCGATCACCGGGTTGAGCAGGCCGAGCGCCGCCGCGGGGATGCCCACGGTGTTGAAGACGAAGGCCCAGAACAGGTTCTGCCGGATCTTGCGCGTCGTGCGCCGCGAGATGTCGATGGCGTCGGCCACGAGCGAGACGTCGCCGCGCATCAGCGTGATGCCCGCGGCGTGCATCGCCACGTCGGTGCCGGTGGCCATGGCGATGCCCACGTCGGCGGCGGCCAGGGCCGGCGCATCATTGATGCCGTCGCCGACCATGGCCACGCGGCGAGGTCGGCGGGACCCGGCGGGCCCACGCTTCAACTCGGTGACGATGCGCGCCTTGTCCTCGGGCAGCACCTCCGCGCGCACCTCGGCGATGCCGAGCTGCCGCGCCACGGCGGCAGCGCTGCCGGGGTTGTCGCCGGAGACGAGGGCGCAGACGAGGCCCATCTGCTGCAGCTTGGCCACCGCGCTTGCGGCCTCCGGCTTGGGTGTGTCGCCGAAGGCGAGCAGGGCGAGCAGCGTGGGCGGTGAGCCCGCAGCCTCCACCTGCGCCAGCCACGACACCGTGTGCCCCTGGCCCTGCAGCGCCTCGGCCTCGGCCAGCGCCGGCGCAAGGGGCACGCCGAGCTCCTGCATCCAGCGCGTGCTGCCCAGGCGAAGGGGGCGTCCCTGCACGCTGCCCTCGATGCCGCGCCCGGGCACCGCACGCACGCCGGTGGCGCCGGCCTGCGCGGCCGACATGCCGGCCGCCGTGCTCGCGGATGCACCGGCCTCTGCCCCTGCCGCATCACGCACCGCGCGCGCCAGCGGGTGCTCGCTGCCGGCCATCAGCGCCGCCGCCTGGGCCAGCGCCTGCGCACGCGCTTCGGGTCCGGGCGGCGCGCCGGCGCCATCGAGTGCGAGCGGCCGCAACTCCAGCAGCCGCGGCCGGCCTTCGGTGAGCGTGCCGGTCTTGTCGAAGGCGATGACCTCCAGGCCATGCGCCAGCTCGAGCGCCTCGGCGTCCTTGATGAGGATGCCGCGCCGCGCCGCGACACCGGTGCCGGCCATGATCGCCGCCGGCGTGGCGAGACCCAGCGCGCAGGGGCAGGCGATGACGAGCACGGCCACGGCGTTGAGCCACCCGTCCGTCCAGCGGCCGGCGCCGAGACCCCAGCCGAGCAGCGTGACCACGGCCACGACCAGAACCACCGGCACGAAGACGGCGCTGACCTGGTCGACGAGGCGCTGCACCGGCGCCTTCTTCGCCTGCGCCGACTCGACGCCGCGCACGATGCGCGCCAGCATCGTCTCGGCGCCGACGGCGGTGGTGCGCAGCAGCAGCAGGCCCTCGGCGTTGACGGCGCCACCGGCGAGGCGGTCGCCCTCGCGGCGCGCCACCGGCAGGCTCTCGCCGGTGAGCATCGATTCGTCGACATGGCTGGCACCCTGCACGACGACGCCGTCGACCGGGATGCGCTCGCCGGGCCGCACCACCACCTCGTCGCCCACCAGCACCTGCGCCAGCGGCAGCTCGATCTCGACGCCACCTCGGCGCACGCGCGCCGAATCGGGCTTGAGCGACTCCAGCGCGCGCAGCGCCTCGGTCGTCTGGCGCTTGGCGCGCGCCTCGAGCCACTTGCCCAACAGCACGAGCGTGATGACGACGGCCGAGCCCTCGAAGTACAGCGGCGGATGGCCCTCGGTCCCCTCGCGCCACAGCGTCGCGAGGCTGAGGCCGTAGGCCGCGCTCGTGCCCAGCGCCACGAGCAGGTCCATGTTGCCGGCGCCGGCGCGCACCGCCTTCCAGCCGGCGCGATAGAAGCGCGCGCCGAGCCAGAACTGCACCGGCGTGGCCAGCGCCCATTGCCAGAGCGCGCCCGGCATCCAGTGCACGCCGAGCGGCATCAGCAGCATCGGCGCCAAGAGCGGCACCGAGAGCAGCGCCGCGAGAACGACGCGCGCGCCTTCGCCAAGGCGCCACCACGGCGCGGCGCCGCGCGCACCCGCTTGCGCGGTGGCGCTGCCCGCGGCGTCGAGCGCCGTGGCCTCGTAGCCGGCCCGCGCCACCGCGGCGAGCAGCGTCGCCTGCACGGCGGCACGCCCGGCGCCGCGCCCGGCCCAGACGACCTCGGCCGTCTCGGTGGCGAGGTTCACGCTCGCCGACAGCACGCCCGGCACGCGCGCCAGCGCGCGCTCGACGCGGCTGACGCACGAAGCGCAGGTCATGCCGGCGATGCGCAGGCGCGCGGCCTGGCGCGGCACTTCGTAGCCCGCCTTCTCGACCGCGGCGATGGCGGCCTGCAGATCGGGCGCGCCGGCGATCGTGCCGGCAGCACCGGCAGCGCCGGCAGCACGAGCAGCACCGGCAGCACCGGCGCCGTCGGCCGGCAGCCACTGCGCGGTTTCGGTCGCGAGGTTGACGCTCGCATCGCCGACCCCGGGCAAGGCACGCAGGGCCTTCTCGACGCGCGTGACGCACGAGGCGCAGGTCATGCCGTCGATCGGCAGCGAACGGGCGGCATCGGTGCCGCCGCTGCCGACGCCGGCCGCGGCGCTCATCACCGGCTTCAAGGCCGCGACCGTCCCGGGCGGTGCGGCATCGGCGTACTCGGTGGCAGTGCTCATGGCAGCGAATTGGATCATCATTGGGCCCTTGACCCCTTGCCGGACCTCAAATGCTCGATCTGCGGATTCCCAACATGACCTGCGGCCACTGTGTCCGCGCCGTCACCGAGGCGGTGCAGTCTGCCGACCCCGAAGCCAAGGTCGTGATCGACCTGCCCACGCACAAGGTGCAGATCGACACGCGCGCCCCGCGCGAGGCGGTGCTGGCCAAGCTCGCCGAGGCCGGCTACGCGCCTGCGGCGGCCTGAGAGGCCCCGCGCCTCGCGAACGTCGAGCAGGCGGGCCGCGACGACGAGCGCGAGCACGGGCTCACAGGCTCACGGGGCACACAGCCGGACGGCCGGATGGCCGCACGGCGCACCGAAGCGCGGCGCTCACTGAACACTGAAGCACAGCGGCGAGGACGCGTGGCGGCCCGGCCGCCGCATCTGGCATGGCCGGCATCCACATCACCGACATCGAATCGGCCATCAACTGGTGGCGCGAGCGTTCGCCATCGCCCGACGGCATCAGCGCCTGCGCGGAAGTGCGCGCGCTCGCCGAGGTGTATGCGCTGATGGTCTACTACCGCGAGCCGATGGCCGACGAGGCCAGCATGCCTGCGGCGGCACGGCAGGCCTGGCTCGCCTGGTACGCGAGCACGCCCGATGCGCCGTGCATCGCCATCTGCTCCACCAGCCAGGGCGACGCCATGTGCAAGGGCTGCGGCCGCAGCTTCGAGGAGGTGCAGCGCTGGCCCGAGTTCAGCCCCGCCGAGAAGCGCGCCGTCTGGCACCGCATCACGCACGAAGGCACGGCCTGGCGATTCAACCGCTATGCCGAACGGGCACGGCAGGCCAACGGCGAGGACCATCCGGACCCGCGGCGCTTTGCCGCGCCGCCGGCCGGCCGCGCCGGGGCCGCCGCCGGCGTCACTGCCGGAAAGGTCGATTGAGCGAGGCTTCGAGTACGCCGCCCGCAGGCGCCGGGGCGGCATCGGGGACGGCTGTCGCGCTCGCGCGCGCGCCCGCCATCACGCTGGCCGAGAGCGCACGCCGCCTCGCGCCGCTGGCCTGGCCGGTCTTCGTCGGCCAGGTCTCGGTGCTCGCCTTCAGCACCGTCGACACCGTGCTCGTGGCGCGCCATGGCGCCACCGATCTCGCGGCGCTGGCGGTCGGCGCCGCCGCCTACGTGACGGTGTTCATCGGCCTCATGGGCGTGGTGCTGGCGCTGTCGCCGATCGCCGGGCGCCTGTTCGGCGCGCGCGACCTCGAGGGCGCCGGCCGCCAGGTGCACCAGTCGTTGTGGATCGTGCTCGTGCTGGCCGCGGCGGGGATGCTGCTGCTCGTCTTTCCGCACCCGTTCCTGTGGCTCGCGAAGGCCGGGCCGGAGGTCGCCGGCAAGGTGCGCGGCTACCTGTTCGCGCTCGCGTTCTCGTTGCCCGCTTCGCTGCTGTTCACGATCTACCGCGGCTTCAACACCGCCGTCTCGCGGCCGAAGGCGGTGATGGCGCTGCAGATCGGCGGCCTGGCGCTGAAGGTGCCGCTGTCGACGATGCTGGTGTTCGGCTGGCCGGCGCTCGGCGTGCCGTCGCTCGGCGCGGTGGGCTGCGGCATCGCCACCGCCATCGTCATGTGGTCGCAGGTGGCGCTGGCGCTCGCGGTGCTCAGGCGCGACCCGTTCTATGCGCCGTTCCGCCTCTTCGGGCGCGGCCTCGACCGGCCCGACGCCGCCGCCATCCGCGGCCTGCTCAGGCTCGGCCTGCCGATGGGCGTGACCATCCTGATCGAGGTCACCGGCTTCAGCTTCATGGCCCTGTTCATCGCGCGCGCGGGCACGACGGCGGTGGCCGGGCACCAGATCGCCGCCAACCTCGTCTCGCTGATGTTCATGATGCCGATGGCCATGGCCAACGCCACCGGCACGCTGGTGGCGCAGAGCATCGGCGCGCGCCGCCATCACGAGGCGGTGCGCCTGGGCTGGCACGGCCTCGTGCTGGGCTGCGCGCTGGCCACGCTGCTCGGCGGCGCCGTCTTCGTGCTGCGCGAGGGCGTCGTGCGCCTGTACAGCCCCGACGCGGCCGTGGTGGCGGCGGCGCTGCCGCTCGTCGCCTGGGTGGCCGTGTTCCACCTCATGGATGCGGTGCAGACGATCTGCGCCTTCGTGCTGCGGGCCTGGCACATCGCCACGGTGCCGATGGTGATCTACGCCGTCTCGATCTGGGGCCTCGGCCTGGGCGGCGGCTACGTGCTCGGCTTCGACACGCTCGGCATCGCGCCGCCCTCGCTGCAGGGCGCGCCGGGCTTCTGGATCGCCTCCACCGTGTCGCTCGTCGCCGCGGCGGCCGCGCTGACCGCGCTGCTGGCCTGGACGTCTCGAATGCAGCGCAGTGAGGCCGCGCAGTGAGGCCGCGCAATGGTGCGGTGCGGTGAGGTGCCATGAGGCGCGATCGCGCGCGATGAGCCGTGATGGCGCGCCGGCGCCGGGCTGACGGGCCGAGGGGGCCGCCCTACTTGTGGCGCGCCGCGCCGCCAGGCGGCAGCGAACGGGCCACGGCCGCATAGAGCTGCGCGGGCTCGATCGGCTTCGTGGTGAAGTCGTTCATGCCCGCCGCGAGGCAGCGCGCGCGGTCCTCCTGCCAGGCATTGGCGGTCATGCCCACCACCCACAGGCCGGCCAGCTCCGGGTCGGCGCGGATGCGGCGGGTCGCCTCCAGGCCGTCCATCACCGGCATCTGCACGTCCATCAGCACGCAGTCGTAGCGCGCCGTGCGCAGCGCCGCGAGCGCCTCCTCGCCGTTGCCGGCCACGGCGACGCCGGCGCCGCGGTTGCGCAGCATCGCCGTGGCGACGATCTGGTTGACCTCGTTGTCCTCGACGACCAGGATGCGCGCGCCGTGCAGCGCCGCGTCGTCGGGCGGGCCCGCGGCGGCGCCGGCCGCCGAGGGCGCAGACGAGGCCGCAGACGCAGCTGCCGATGCCGATGCCGATGCCGACGCAGGCTCGGACCCCGGCCGTGCGTCGCCGAACCTGGCCGTGAACCAGAACCGGCTGCCGTGGCCGGGCTCGCTGTCGACGCCGATCTCGCCGCCCATCAGCTCCACGAGCTGGCGGCTGATCGCCAGCCCGAGCCCGGTGCCGCCGTGCCGCCGCGTCGTCGAGGGATCGGCCTGCTGGAAGACCTGGAAGAGGCGGGCACGGGCGGCGTCGTCGATGCCGACACCGGTGTCGGCCACCTCGAAGTGCAGGCGCTGGCTGCCGCCGGCGCTGGCCTCGGTGCCGCCCTCACTTCCCTCGGATCCGCTCCCGGTTCCGCCCTCGGTTCCGGCCTCGGTGCGGCCCTCCAGCCGCCACGCCCGCACGGTCACCAGGCCGGCATCGGTGAACTTGATCGCGTTGCCCACCAGGTTCAGCAGCACCTGGCCCAGGCGCAGCGGGTCGCCGCTGACGGCGATGTCGAGCGCCGGGTCGACATCGAAGCGCAGCACCAGTCCCTTCTCGCGCGCGCGTTCGACCAGCTGCGCCCGCACGCCGGCGATCACCTCGGCGACCTGGAAGGGCACCTGCTCGAGCTCCAGGCGGCCGGCCTCGATCTTCGACATGTCGAGGATGTCGTCGATGAGGCCCATCAGGTGCCGGCCCGAGGCCTGCACCTTCTCGAGGTGGCCGCGCAGCTGCGGCTCGCTCGTCGCCTGCAGGGCCAGGTGGGCGAGGCCGAGCACGCTGTTCATCGGCGTGCGGATCTCGTGGCTCATGTTGGCCAGGAAGGCGCTCTTGGCGCGGTTGGCCACCTCGGCGGCGTCCTTGGCCCGCGCCAACTCCTGCGTGCGCTCGTGCACCCGCGCCTCGAGCTCGGCCTCGCGCTGGCGCAGCAGCTTCTCGACGGCGATGAGGCGGTCGCGCTCGCCGAGCTGCAGGTGCTGGCGCACGGCGGCCAGCACCACCACCGCCCCGCAGCCGACCGCGACCGAGGCCCCGAAGAGCGGGTGGATGTCGTGGATCGACTGCACCAGCAGCAGGCCACCGGCGGCGACCACCACCATCAGCAGCGGCTGCAGGCGCAGCACGGCCTCGCAGCGGCGGTCCCAGCGCGCGTCGGCCAGGCTGTCGAGCCGGTGGATGCGGATGCCGGCACCGACCGCGACGGCCAGCAACGAGAAGCTGATGTTGAGCCAGTCGCCGTCGCCGAGGCGGCCGGTGAGGAAGTTGAGGTTCCACACCACCCAGGCCGCGGTGAAGCCGAGCACCGCCAGCGGCAGCAGCCAGGTCGCGGGCACGAAGCGGGCGCGCAGCGCGAGGATCAGCGTCAGGCCCAGGCACACGGGGGCCATCAGGCCCACGGCGTAGGCGGCCATGACGGCGATCTGCAGCGCGCCGTAGCTGCCCTGCCGCGGCAGGAACAGGGCCAGCGACGCCGCCAGCACGGCCACCAGCATCGTCGCCGAATCGAGGCGGGCCACCCGCCACTCGCCGGCGCCAAGCCGCGTGCGGCCGATGGTCCACAGCCCGACCGTCAGCGCCGGCCCGAGCGAGAGGAAGAACAGGTCCGAGGGCGCGGGAAAGACCAGCCAGTCGATCGCCACCTGGAGGTCCCAGACGAGCTGGCCGATCGTCAGCAGCACCATGCCGGCGAAGAACCAGCGCTTGGCCGCCCGCGTGAGCGCATCGCGCGCCTCGGCCCAGCCGCGCCAGGCCAGCAGCGTGCCGGCGGCGTAGCCGGCGGTCCAGTGCAGGTTGTCGAATGCCGCCTGCCACGGCGCCGCGCCCAGGCGTGCGCCCGCCACGCCCAGCAACGTGAGCGCCAGCAGGGCCCACAGCGTGGCCTCGTAGGTGCGTGCGTTCAACCCGTCCCCTCATCGGGCTTCGTCGAGCAGCGGCCGGCGGGCCGCGCGACGCCGCAAGTATCCCCGACGCGTGAGGGCGCGATGGCCCTCGACCCTCAACCGAGCGGCAGCACGAGCACGAAGCAGCTGCCGCCGCCTTCGCGCGGCTCGCACGAGACGTGGCCGCCGTGGCGCTCGGCGATCTGGCGCACGAGGGCCAGGCCGAGGCCGACGCCGCCGGCGCGCTCGGCATGCCCGGGCAGGCGGAAGAAGGCCTCGAAGATGCGCTCGCGATAGGCCTCGGGCACGCCGGGGCCGCGGTCGCACACGCGCAGCTCGGCCTGCGGGCCGCGCCGTGCCAGCGTCACCTCGAGCTCGCTGCCGCCGTAGCGGCGACCGTTCTCGAGCAGGTTGCGCAAGGCCCGGCGCAGCAGGCGTTCGTCGCCGCGCACCTGCAGCGCCTCGCCGCTCGCCTCGGCGCCGACGCGCGCCGCTTCCTCGGCGGCCAGCGGCAGCAGCGCCACCGGCTCGTCCTGGTCGAGTGCGGCCTTCGCGTCGAGGCGGCTGGACATCAGCACCTCCTCGACGAGCGCGTCGAGCTCGGCGATGTTGGCGTCGATCTCGCGCTTCAGGGCCGCGCGCTCGGTGGGCCCGGACTCCGGCTCCGATTCCTCGAGCATGGCCAGCGCCATCTTCAGCCGCGTGAGCGGCGAGCGCAGCTCGTGGCTGGCGTTGGCGAGCAGGCTCTGGTGCGAGCGCAGCAGCGCCTGCACGCGCGTGGCGGCGCGGTTGAAGCTCGCGGCCACGGCCGCCACCTCGTCGCGGCCTTCCTCGGACACGCGCTGGTGCAGCGCGCCGCCGCCGAAGGCCTCGACGCCCTGCTTGAGCAGCTCGAGCCGGCGCGTCAGCCGGCGCACCACCGGCCAGGCGCCGACGGCCACGGCGACGAAGAGCACGGCCAGCAGCGCCGCCAGGCCCAGGCCCTCGGGCATGCCGGGCGGCGAGAACCAGGGCCAGCGCGCCTCGCCCAAGCGCGCAGGCCCGCCGCCCGCCGCCGGCGCGCCGGGGCCGCCACCGCCGCGCTCGGCGCGCCCGAGCAGGCGCGGCACGCGCAGCAGGCGGCCATCGTCGAGGCGGATCGTCTGCACGCGCTCGGTGAAGCCCGGCCGGCCGTCGGCCTCGCGGCGCGCGAACATCTCCGAGGCGCCGATGCGCACGCCCTCGGCATCGTCGAGCGCCATCGGCAGGCGCAGCCGCTGCGACCACTCGCGCAGCGCCGCCGCCTGCTCCTCGCGCGGCGCCTCGGCGCTGGGCAGCGAGCGCTGCAGCAGGTCGCCCCACGCCGACATGCGCTCGCGCTGCGCGCTCTCGACGCGCACGCGCTGCTCCTCGAGCGTGCGCTGCACGACCCAGCCCGACACCAGCGCGAACAGCGCCAGCGCCGCCACCACGGTGAGGTAGATGCGCAGGTACAGCGAGCGCATCGCGATGCCGCCCGCTCAGTCCTGCTTGCGCGCGAAGACGTAGCCGGCGCCGCGCACGGTGAGCACGCGGCGCGGGTTCTTCGGGTCGTCCTCGATGACGGCGCGGATGCGCGAGATGTGCACGTCGATGCTGCGGTCGAAGGCCTCCAGCGGATGGCCCTTCAGCGCGTCCATGATCTGGTCGCGCGAGAGCACGCGGCCCGGCGCCGCGGCCAGCACCGTCAGCAGCTCGAACTGGTGCCCGGTGAGCTCGCAGGCCTTGCCGTCCAGCCGCGCCTGGCGCGCGCCGAGGTCGATCTCCAGGCGGCCGAAGGCGAGCACCTCGTCCGGCCCCGCCTCGGGCGCGGCGCGGCGCAGCAGCGCCTTGATGCGCGCCAGCAGCTCGCGCGCCTCGAAGGGCTTGCCGAGATAGTCGTCGGCGCCGAGCTCGAGGCCGACGACGCGGTCGGTGGGCTCGCCGCGCGCCGTGAGCATCAAGAGCGGCAGCCGCCGCGTGCGCGCCCCCTGGCGCAGCTCGCGCGTGAAGTCGAGGCCGTCGCCGTCGGGCAGCATGAGGTCGAGCACGAGCGCGTCGGGCAGCGCCTCGGCGAGCTGGCGCCGCCCCTCGGCGAGCGAGCCCGCCACCTGCACCACGAAACCCTGGCGGCGCAGGTAGTCACCCACCATGTCGGTGAGCCGGGCGTCGTCGTCGATGAGCAGCAGTCGTGGCGTCATGCAGGGTGGGCGGGTCCTCGGCCAAGCGCGCGGGCCGGGTCACATTCTCACCGGCGCGGCGCCGGCGCTCACTGGCGCGGCGCCGGCGCGCCGGGAGCCGCGCCGCGCTCGAGCGACTGCCGCTCGGCGCGATGCCTCTCCATCATGCCCCGGCGCTGCGCCATGCGCTCGGACATCTGCTTGCGCTGCTCGGGCGTCAGCACGCGGCTGGCGTCGAGCATGGCCTGCGACATGCGCTTGCTCGCCTGCTCGCGGTTGGCCTGCAGTTGCTGGCGCAAAGCCTCGACGGCGCGGGCGTCGACGGTGGGCTGCGCGAACAGCCCCTGCATCTGCTGGTGCAACGTGCGCGCGGCCTCGCGCAGCGGCTTGAGGTCGTTGCGGGCGCCCTCCATGATCTGCTGCAGCTGCGTCTTCTGCTCGGCGGTGGCGCCGATGCTGTCGAGCATGCGGGCACCGTGGCGGCCGCCCATCATCGGCATGCCGGGGCCTCCACCCATGCCACCCATGCCGCCCATCATGCCGCCGCCGCCCATGTCGCCCATGTCGCCCATCGGCGCGCCCGCCTTCATGCCCATCGCGCCGTGCGCGAACGCCGGCTGGGCCAGGCTGGCGGCGAGGGCGAGCAGGCTCGTGGCGGCCAGCAACTTCCAGGCGCCGGTGCGAATGCGCGGGCGCGGTTCGTGTTTCATCGAGGGGGTTTGCATCGTTCGGCTCCTTTGCGGATGCGGGTCATCGGATGCCTGGATGCTGGGCCGGCGCCTTGTCGGCGCTGTGCAGCCCCGGTAAAGATCTGTGACCCTGCGGCCGGCCGCTGTTCAGCGCGGCTCCACCCGTGCCAGGCGGCGCATGACGCGGAACGGCGCTTGCGCGCTGCGCAAGTCCAGGCGCAGCAGCACGCCGCTGGCGCGGTCGACGACGAGCACGCCGTCCAGCCGCGTCGACCCGGAACTTTCGTCGAGCACGTCGCCGAACAGCTCGAGCACGACGGCGTCGAAGCGCCGCCCGGCGACCTGCTGCGGACCCACGGCCACCACCTGCGCCCGCACGCGCGCGCGCGCCAGCGGATCGTCGACGACCTGGATGTCGCCGGCCATCACCTGGCCGAGCGCGAGCTCGCCGCGCAGCAGGTTCGGCCACATGAGCATGCCGGGGCCGGCGGCGACGACGTTGCCGGGGCGGTCGTGGCGCAGGCCGGCGCCGCGGCTCGCTGGGGCCGCGGCGCCCGCCGCATCCGGTGTCGCAGCCGCGGCGGGCGGCAGCGACGCGTACTCGATCTCCTCGCGGCGCAATGCGCGCACGGCAAGGCGGCGTTCGGTGACCGCGTGCCGCACATCCGGCCGCTCCTCGTAGACGAGGCGGTCGCCCAAGGCCACCGGCAGTGCCGCCGCGCGCGCCGCCGGCAGCTCGGCGGATGGCGGCGGGCAGCGCGCGAGCGACGCCGCCTCGCGCAGCGCCTCGAAGCGGCCCTTGAGCTTGGCCAGGTCCTCGGCCTCGGGCCCTTCGGGGCGCAAGGCCAGCAAGGCCGGCCAGAACACCATCACGCCGACGCCGAGCGCGACGATGTTGTTGCCCGCGCGTTCGTCGACGGCCCAGGCCAGCTCGGCGGCGCGGCGCTGCACGCGCTCGGTCTCGTCGTCGATGCGCTCGCAACTCCAGCCGGCGAACTGTGCCGGGCTCGACTGCACGGCCATCACCTCGCCCGAACGGCTGGCACAGCCGCCCACGCCCAGCGTGGCCGCCAGCGTGGCCAGGGCGGCCACGGCAGCCACGGCGTTGGCAGGGAGCAGCAGACGACTCGGGCGCAACGTCGGCTTCATCGAGCGACGATTGTGCAGCGGCGGGCATGGCCCCCTCGGCGGGCTGCCCGCACGGGCGCACCGGCCACTCCGACGCACCGCAGAGCGGGTCCTAGAATGACTCGCATGTCGGGTTCGTTCCCCATCTTCGATGCCGCGTGCGAGCACCTCATCGGTGCGATCGCGCCGGCGCGGGCACTCGACATCGGTGCCGGTGCCGGCAAGTACGGTCGCCTGCTCGCGCAGGCGGCGCCGGCCTGCGAGCGCGTGGCCATCGAGATCGAGCCGGGTCACGTCGAACGTTTCGCGCTGCGCGAGCTCTACTCGCGTGTCGATGCCGCCGATGCGGGGCAGTGGTGGCGCACGCACGGCGACGAGGCCTTCGATCTCGTCATCGCCGGCGACTGCCTGCAGCAGATGCCCAAGAGCGAAGGCCTCGACCTGCTCAACGCCCTCGTCTACCGCAGCGCCTGGCTGCTGCTCGTGGTGCCCGAGTTCGTCGTGCAGGGCGCCATCGAGGGCCTCGCCAGCGCCGTGCACCGTGCCGCCTGGAGCGAGCGCGACCTCGCCTGGCACGACCTCTGGGCCTGGGACAACACCCGCTCGGTGACGCTGGCGCTGCTGCGCGGCTACCGGCCGGCCGCCGTGCCCATCGACACGCTCGTGCGCCAGCTCAACGACGCGCACGTGCCGCTGCGCGACTACGATGGCGCCGGCTTCGTGCGCCCGGCCCGCCTGCGCCTGGTGGACCAGCCGCGCGAGGCGGCGTACCGGCCGCGATGAGTGCCCGTGATCAGCGCCGCATGAGCGCCGGCTGAGTGCCGCTCGAGCGCCGCCATGGCCGAGGCCCCGCCCCCGCAGACCATCTTCATCAGCATCGCCGCCTACTGCGACCCGATGCTGGCCTTCACCATCGCCAGCGCGCGCGCACAGGCGAGCGACCCCTCGCGCATCTACATCGGCGTCGTCGAGCAGCAGGTGCCGGGGCAGAACCTGCGGCCCGAGGACGAGTGGTCGCGACAACACCTGCGCTTCACGCGCATCGACGCGCTCGAGGCGCGCGGCCCCTGCTGGGCGCGCGCCACCGCGATGAACCTCTACCAGGGCGAGGACTGGTACCTGCAGATCGACTCGCACATGTGGTTCGAGCCCGGCTGGGACGAGCAGCTCGTGCAGTGGGGCCAGTGGTGCGAGGCGCGCAACAGCCGCAGCCTCATCTCCTGCTACCCGAACCCGTTCGAGATGATCAACGGCCACCCAGTGGCCAAGCCGGTGACCAACCGCATCCTCGCCTTCGCCGTGCAGGGCACGAGCGAGTTCGCGGCCGAGCACCCGGTGCTGATGTTCGAATGCGTCGGCGTCGAGCGCGACGAGCCCGAGCTCGGCATCCACGTCGGCGGCGGCTGCCTGTTCGCGCCCGGCTACATCGTCGAGGACCTGCCCTACGACCCGCGCCTGTATTTCCACGGCGAGGAGCAGGCCTTCGCGCTGCGCGCCTGGACGCACGGCTGGGACATCTACCAGATCCCGGGCATGCCGATGTACCACCTGTACACGCAGCCGGGCTCCTCGCCGCGGCCGATGCACTGGACGCCCGAGCAGGACGAGCGGCGCGCCGTGCGCTCGGCGATGCTCGAGAAGGCCGCGCAGATGCGCCTGGCCGCCCTGCTCTGGGCCGATGCCGACCTCGGCGCCTACGGCCTCGGGCGCGCGCGTTCGCTTGCGGACTACGCGGAGTTCAGCGGCATCGACTACGTGGCGCGGACGATCGGGCCGAAGGCGCGCAAGGCACGCTGGGGTTACTGATTATGAGCCCCGCCCCTGGGCGGTGCGAGCGCCCTTCGCCTCGCAGGCCGGCGCAGTTGCGTCCACCGCGACTCGGGGGCAGGCTGCGACCACGCCGGTCACCAAGCTCGGACAAGGCGGCGCGGCCGCGAGTCGGAAGCAGGGCCGGCCCCAAGGGTGACTCCGAATCGCGGCTCACTGGAAAGCTCAGCCAGTTCGACCTGAAAGACCCTGGAGATTCGCTCAAATGCCCGTTGACGATTGGTCCGCCCAATGGTGCTCATCGCGCTGCTCTAGTGTAGTGCGCGTGAAGTTATAGAACTTATCGGCCCCGGCATACTCCAATCGCCCAGGAGGGCGGAGCGATGCGAGTTGCCGAGAAGATCGAACTGGATGCCGCGACTGATCGGGAGTTGCAGTCCCTGTCCAAGCG
>JACRPO010000015.1 GCA_016223165.1 Burkholderiales bacterium | reverse complement strand
GGGGCAGGCGGGGCAGACGAACTACAGCGCGGCGAAGGCGGGGATGCACGGCTTCACGATGGCGCTGGCGCAGGAGATGGCGAGCAAGGGCGTGACGGTGAACACGGTGAGCCCGGGCTACATCGGCACGGAGATGGTGCGGGCGATCAAGCCCGAGGTGCTGGAGAAGATCGTGGCGACGATCCCGGTGAAGCGGCTGGGCACGCCCGACGAGATCGGCTCGATCGTGACGTGGCTGGCGGGCGAGGACTCGGGCTTCACGACGGGTGCGGACTTCAGCTGCAACGGCGGCCTGCACATGGGCTAGGAAGGGGCAGCGGCGGCGGCGCCTGCTCAGCCGCGCCAGCGCATGAGCACGCACAGCCCGAGCCCGTCCGCGCCGTCCTGCAGCGTCAGCTCGATGTCGTGGCGCTCGCAGATCTCCTTGACGATGCTCAGTCCGAGGCCGCTGCCCGAGCCGCCGGCGCCGGGCCGGCGGTAGAAGCGCTCGAGCACGCGCGCGCGTTCGTCCGGCGGAATGCCCGGGCCGTTGTCGCACACGCTCAGGCAGGGTGAGCCGCCTTCGCCGGCCTGCACGCGCACGGTCACCAGGCCCCCGCGACTCGCGCCGTCCGCATCGGCCCGTGCGGCGTCCGACACGGCCGCGGCATGCGTGTAGGTGATGGCGTTGTGCACGAGGTTGGCAATGGCCTCGCGCAGCAGCACGTGCTCGGCCGTCACCGTGATGCGGCCTTCGCCCTCGAAGCCGAGGTCGATGCCGCGCGCGCGTGAGTGCGTCAGCATCTCGAAGGTGACTTCGCGCGCCAGCGCCACCAGGTCCAGCGGCTCCTTCGCCAGGGCCAGGCTGGGGTCGCTGCGCGCCAGGCTCAGCAGCTGCGACACCAGGCGCTGCGTGCCGAGCGCCGACTGGTGGATCTGCTCCAGCACGCCGCGCATCGCCGGCAGCGCGCTCTGCTGCAGGGCGTGGTCGATCTGTGCGCGCAACAGCGTCAGCGGCGTCTTCAGCTGGTGCGAGGCGTTGGCGACGAAGCGCAACTGCAGCTCGCTCAGCTGGCGCTGGCGCAGCATCTGTGTGTTGATGGCCTGGATCAGCGGCGCCACCTCGCGCGGCACGTCGCGCGTGGCGATCGGCTGCAGATCGTCGGCGCCGCGCGCGCGCACCTCGGCACGCAGGCGCTTCAGCGGCGCCAGGCCGCGCCGCACGCCGAGCGCGATGAGTGCCGCCGCCAGGCCGATGAGCGCCAGCTGCACGGCGGCCGCCTCCAGCACCTGCCGCCGCGTGAGCTCGCGCCGCGCCTCCTGCGTCTCGGCCACCTGCACCTGCAGCGGCCGTGAACGTTCGCCGTCGAGCAGGTCGACGGTCAGCGCGACGATGCGCACGGCCTGGCCCTGGTGCTCGCCGTCGTAGAAGCGCGGCACGGAGGGCGCCGACGCCGATGCCTGCGGCGGGTCGGGCAGGTCGGCATAGCCGGTGATGTGGCGGCCGCTGCGCACATCGACGACGCGGTAGAAGACGCGGTCGTGCGCATCGGTGCGCAGCATCTCCAGCGCCGCCGGCGGCAGGTCGGCGACCACCTCGCCGTCCTGCAGCTGCAGCCGCTCGCCGAGCACGAGCGCCGAGCCGAGCAGCGTGCGGTCGAAAGCCTCGTGCGCCTGGCCCAGGCTGTGCAGGTAGCCGAAGGCGAAGGCGAGCCCCCACAGCGCCAGCGACGGCACGAGCAGCCAGGCCAGCAGCAGGCTACGCAGGCGCATCGTCGACGCTCTCGAGCACGTAGCCGAGCCCGCGCAGCGTGTGGATCGCCGCGCCGCTGCCTTCGAGCCGCCGGCGCAGGCGGTGCACGTAGACCTCCAGCGCATCGTGGCTCAGCACGGCGTCGCTGGAGCGCAGGCGCTCGGCGAGCAGCTGCTTGCTCACCGGGTGCGGCGACTGCGCCACCAGCGCCTCGAGCAGGTCGTGCTCGCGCGGCGGCAGGTCGAGGGCCTGGCCGTGCACGGTGAAGCGGCGCGAGACGGTGTCGAAGCCGAGCTCGGCGACGCGCAGCACCGCGTGCAGCGTGCCCAGGCTGCGCCGGTAGAGGGCGCGCAGCCGTGCCTCGAGCTCGGCGAGGTCGAAGGGCTTGGGCAGGTAGTCGTCGGCGCCTGCGTTGAGGCCGTGCACGCGGTCCAGCGTCTCGCCGCTGGCCGTGAGCACGAGCACCGGCACCTTGTCGCCGCGCTGGCGCAGCCGGCGCAGCACCTCGAGCCCGCCGAGCCCGGGCAGCGCGAGGTCGAGCACCACCGCGTCGTAGGCATGCGGCTGGCGCAGCAACGCATCGGCATGCCGGCCGTCGCCGCTGGCCTGCACCTGGATGCCGAGCACGCCGAGCGAGTCGGTGAGCGTCTGCACCAGGCTCGCCTGGTCTTCGATCAGCAGGATGCGCATGGCGATGGTTCGGCGGGTGCGGGCCGCGCAGCAGGTGCAAACCCCGGCGCTGCATAGGCTACACGGCCGCACCCCGCTGGTGATAATCGATCGCAGGAGACAAGTTCATGCGCATGCAAAGGCGCGCCTTCGCGCTCGCCGTCGCCGGGCTCGGTGCGCGCGTCGCCGAGGCGGCCATGCCGGCAGCCGCCGCCTCGGCCGCATCGGCGCCGCCCGCCCCGCCCGCCGCGGTCGAGGCGGCGCCGCGGCGCCCCGCTGCGGCCGTCGCCGGGCGCGAGCGCGTGCGTGTCTTCGCCACCACCGACAGGCCTCTCGTGCAGGCGCTGCTCGAGGACTTCGAGCGCCGGCACCCGTTGCTGTGGGTCGACTACCACGAGCTCGGCAGTGCCGAGCTCTTCGAGCGCGTGCAGGCGGCGGGCGATGCCGGGGCCGAGGGCCCGGACGTCGTGTGGAGCAGCGCCATGGACCTGCAGATCAAGCTCGTCAACGACGGCCATGCCGCGCGCCACGTGAGCGTGCATGCGGCCCGCCTGCCGCGCTGGGCGGTGTGGAAGCACGAGGCCTACGGCACCGGCCCCGAGCCCGTGGGCATGGTCGTGCGCAGCGAGCTGGCGCCGCCGGCCGGACTGCCGCGCACGCATGCGGCGCTGGCGGCCTTGCTCGCGGCGCAGGGCGCGCGGCTGCGCGGGCGCATCGTGACCTACGACATCGCGCGCGCCGGCCTGGGCTACCTGCTTGCGGCGCAAGATCTCATTGCGAACCCGCGCCACTGGGAGCTGGTGCAGGCGCTGGGCCGCGCCGCGGCCGCCCAGCATGCCGAGTCGCGCAGCATGCTCGAGCAGGTTGCCGCGGGGCGCGCGCTGCTCGCCTACAACGTGCTGGGCAGTTATGCCGAGCCCTTCGTGCGCCGGCATCCCGGCCTCGCCATGGTGTATTTCGAAGACTACACGCTCGTCGCCACGCGCGTGGCCTTCGTGGCGCGCCGCGCGCCCAATGCGGCGGGTGGGCGGCTGTGGCTGGACCATCTGCTGTCGGTGCCGGGGCAGCAGGCGCTCGCCCGCCATGGCGGGCTGCATCCGATCCGCGCGGATGCGGCCGAGGCCGGCGGCTCCGGGCCCGCCGGCTCGCCGCCCGGCTTGCTGCCCGGTCCGCGGCCGACCGCGGCGCTCAGGCCCATCACTCTCGGGCCGGGGTTGCTGGCCCATCTCGATCAGAGCAAGCGGGCTGCCATCCTGCGGCGCTGGGCGGCGGCTTTCGCAGCGGCCTGATGCACGCGCCCACGCGCCGACTCGCACCTGAGCCGGTCACGCCCGCGCGCCTCACGCCGCGCGCACCACCAGCACCGGCACGCCGGCATGTTCCAGCGTCGCGGCGGCCACCGAGCCGAGCAGCGCCGCCGTGTGCGAGCCCAGGCCGCGGGCGCCCATCACGATGAGGTCGCAGCCCTCGGCGGCGGCCACCTCGGCGATGCTCTGCCCCGGCTGGCCGACGCGCCGATGTTCCCGCGCGCTGATGCCGGCACCCTGCAGCGCCGCACGCGCCGGCGCGAGTGCGCGCTCGGCGCGTTCATGGTGGTAGTCCTCGATCGAGGCGGCGGCGACGAAGCTCGAGACATCGCCGCTCAGCGGCCGCTGCACATTGACCAGCTGCAGCTCGATCGAGGCGCCGTCGCGCAGCTGCGCGCGCAGCGCCAACGCGCGCTGCAGCGCCGCGGCCGCCCCCGGCGAGCCGTCGGTGGCGACGAGCAGGCGCCGCAGCGGCGCACCCGCGCCAGCGGGCGCCACCGGCACCGCTGCCCCGGCGGCCACGCGCGCGGCGGCGCGCGATGCGAGCACGCGGCCCAGCGCCACCACCGCCACCGCGCCGGCCAGCGGCGCGCTCCAGTGCAGCCAGCCGGCCTGCGCATCCACCCAGGGCTTGACCAGCGGGTCGCCGATGGCCATCTCGCCGGCCACCCAGCCCAGCAGGGCGGCACCGATGGTGATGATGACGGGCAAGCGCTCCATCAGCCGCAGCAGCAGCTGGCTCGCGAACACCACCAGCGGGATCGAGATGGCCAGGCCCAGCACCAGCAGCAGCGTGCTGCCCTTGGCGGCGGCGGCCACGGCGATCACGTTGTCCAGGCTCATCACCAGGTCGGCCAGCAGGATGGTCTTCACCGCCGCGGCCAGGCCCGCCTTCGCCTCGTGATGGCCCTGGCCGCCCTGCTCGGGCAACAGCAGCTTGACGGCGATCCAGAACAGCAGCGCCGAGCCCACCAGCTTCAGCGCAGGCAGGCGCAGCAGCTCGACGGCGACGATGGTGAGCGCGATGCGCATCACCACCGCCGCACCGCTGCCCCAGGCGACGGCGCGTTTCTGCTGCTGCGGCGGCAGGCCGCGCGCGGCCAGTGCGATGACCACCGCGTTGTCGCCCGACAGCACGATGTTCACGCCGATGATCTGCAGCAGCGCGATCAGGAACTCGAGTGATCCGGCGCTCATGGGCGGGCATCGGCAGGGTCGGCGAGGCTCGCTGTTGCTGCTGCGGCCCGTGCTGCGGTTCAGGCGGCGGCCGCCGCGGTGCGTCGCCGTGCCCGCATCGCCAGCAGCCGCGGCACCACCAGCACCGCGACGATGATGGCCAGCAGCACCGCCGAGGCCGGCCGCTCGACGAAGACCGACCACCGCCCCTCGCCGATCGACATCGCGTTGCGCAGCTGAGCCTCGGCCATCGGGCCGAGGATCATGCCGACGATCACCGGCGCGGTCGGGAAGCCGTAGCGCCGCATCAGCACGCCGACGAGGCCGATCGCATACATCAGGAAGAGATCGAACGGGCTTTGCCGCATGCCGTACACGCCCACCGTGGCGAAGATCAGGATGCCGGCATACAACGGCGCGCGCGGGATCTTCAGCAGCTTCACCCACAGCCCGACGAGCGGCAGGTTGAGCACCAGCAGCATGACGTTGCCGATGTAGAGCGAGGCGATCAGCGCCCACACCAGCGTGGCGCTGGTCTGGAACAGCTGCGGCCCGGGCTGGATGCCGTAGTTCTGGAACGCCGAGAGGATGATGGCCGCCGTCGTGCTGGTGGGGATGCCGAGCGTCAGCATCGGCACCAGCGTCGCAGTGATGGCCGAGTTGTTGGCCGCCTCGGGTCCGGCCACGCCTTCGATGGCGCCGGTAGTGCCGAACTCCTCGGGGTGCCTGGACAGCTTCTTCTCGACCCCGTAGCTGAGGAAGGTGGGGATCTCGCTGCCGCCGGCCGGCACGGTGCCGAACGGAAAGCCGAGGAACGTGCCACGCAGCCAGGCCGGCCAGCTGCGCCGCCAGTCGCTCGCCGACATGTGCACGCGGCCCATCGCATTCAGGCTCGACTGCACGCGCCCTTCGTAGAGCGCCGTGTACAGCGTCTCACCCACCGCGAACAGGCCGACCGCGACCAGCACGACCTCGAGTCCGTCGAGAAACTCCGGCACGCCGGCGGTGTAGCGCACCTGGCCGCTGATCTGGTCCAGGCCGATGAGGCCCGCGGCGAGGCCGACCACCAGCGCCGTGACGCCGCGCAGCGCGCTCGCCCCCAGCACCGAGGTGACGGTCGTGAAGGCCAGCATCATCAGCATGAAGTACTCGGGCGGGCCGAGGAGCACCGCATATTTCGCGACGACCGGCGCGAACAGCGTCACCAGCACGGTGGCGATGGTGCCGGCGACGAAGCTGCCGATGGCCGACGTGGCCAGCGCCGCGCCGGCGCGGCCGCTCTTGGCCATCTTGAAGCCCTCGAGCGCCGTCACCATCGAGCCCGTCTCGCCCGGCGTGTTGAGCAGGATCGAGGTCGTGCTGCCGCCGTACATCGCACCGTAGTAGATGCCGGCGAAGAAGATCATGCTCGCCGTCGGTTCGACCTGCGTCGTGATCGGCAGCAGCATCGCCACCGTCACCGCCGGGCCGAGGCCGGGCAGCACGCCGATGGCCGTGCCGAGCGCGCAGCCGACGAAGGCCCAAAGCAGGTTGACCGGCGAGGCGGCAGTGGCGAAACCGCCCAGCAGCTGTGGCCACAGGTCCATCGCGCGTCCCCTTGTTGTCGTTGTCGTTGTCCGTCGCGTGGCCGCTCGGGCGGGGGTGCGGGGCCCGCGCTCGATCGGCCGCCGCCGCTACAGCCAGCCGGTGCCCGTGAGCCCAGGCAGGTTGATGGCCAGCAGCTTGGTGAAGAGCCAGTACGCGGGCGCCGCGATGAGCACGCCGACGGCGAAGTCGCGCGCCGTGCCGCGCAGGCCGCCGGCCGACTTGCCTTCGCTGCGGCGCAGGCCGCGTACCGCGAAGACGAAGCACAGCGCGCAGCTGAGCACGAAGCCGATGCGCTCGATCGCCGCCGCGTTGAGCAGCACGCCGGCGCTGATCCAGGCGAGCGCGTCCCAGTCGCCGCGCTCGGCGCCGCTCGGTGCCTCGTCGTTGTGCCAGCCGCCGCCGGCGGCCTGCCAGAGCAGCAGCGCGCCGCAGGCCATCAACGCCACCGAAACGAGCCAGGGCAGGAAGTTGGGGCCGACACCGGCGTAACCCGCCTCGGCCGGAATGCCGGCCGCCCCCCAGGCGTAGAAGAGCCCGAGCACGACGGCGCCAGCGCCGATCAGCGTCTGGTGCAGCCGGCGCGGCGCGGCGACGGTGGGGGTGACGTGCGGCGTTGCCATCGCCACCGCTTCAGCCGAGCATGCCGGCGCGCGTCATCGTCTGGCGCAGCGCGGCGGAGTCGCGTTCGACGAATTGCGCGAAGGCGTCGCCGGTCAGCAGGGCCGGTGTCCAGCCGTTCTTGTCCAGCGCTTCGGTCCAGGTCTTGTGCTGCACGGCCTTGCCGATCATCTCGATCAGTGCCTTGCGCTGCTCGGCGTTGAGGCCGGGCGCACCGTAGATGCCGCGCCAGTTGCCGATGTCCACCGCGATGCCCTGTTCCTTCAGCGTCGGCACGTTGACGCCCTTCAGCCGCTCGGGCGCGGTGACGCCGATGGCCTTCATCTTGCCGGCATCGATGTACTGCTGGAACTCGCTGTAGCCGCTGCCGCCCACCGAGACGTTGCCGCCGAGGACGGCGGCGGTCGCCTCGCCGCCGCCGCGGAAGGGCACGTAGTTGATCTTCGCGGGGTCCACGCCCGCTTCCTGCGCGATCATCGCCGCGGCGATGTGCTCGGTGCTGCCGCGCGAGCCGCCGCCCCACTTGATGCTGCCGGGGTCCTTCTTCAGCTGATCGACCACGTCCTTCATCGTCTTGAAGGGCGAGTTCTCCGGCAGCACGAAGACGTTGTATTCGCTCGTCAGGCGCGCCAGCGGCGTGGCGGTGGCCAGGCTGAGTGGCGACTTGGTCGAGATGAGGCCGCCGATCATCACCGCGCCCATCACCATCAGCGCGTTCGGGTCGCCCTTGGAGGCGTTGAGGAACTGCGCGAGCCCGAGCGCTCCGGCGGCGCCGCCCTTGTTCTCGAAGGTCACGGATGCGGCCTGCCCCGAGTCCTGCAGCGCCCGGCCGAGCGTGCGGCCGGTGGTGTCCCAGCCACCGCCGGGGTTGGCGGGAATCATCATCTTCAGATTGGCCGCGGCCCAGGCGGCACGCGTGGTGCCGCCGGCCAGCGCCAGGCCGAGCAGCGAATGGATGAACTGATCGCGACGCATGTGCTGTCTCCTCGCTATCGATGGGCGGCGTGGGCGCCGCCCGGGAGTGCGGAGTCGGGGATCCGGGACCTCGAGGCGCCGCGGAATGTTGTGCGTGCGCCGTCGCGGCGAGCTTTCGACGAGCTTTCAGGGCGGCGCGGCAGCGGCCCGGACTTACCCGCATCGGGTTTGCGATAGACCGCGATGAAAGCAATCGGAAAGCCGCGGCCGGACCCGGCTTCCTAGCATCGGCCGCAGCGCGGAAGGCGCGTCGCGGGAGACGGCGTCACGTTGGCGCCGGGCCGGCGGCGCACGGCAGGCGCGTGACGGGCGCACGGCAGGAGCATGGGCGCCCGAACGAGCCGTCGACCCGCGTCGACAAGGGGACACGCGATGAACCTCACAGGCATGCTGCACGGTGCCCGCCTGCTCAAGCTGGCCGGCTTCCCGACGCCGGAGATCCTCGGCCCCGACGCGAGCGAGGCCGAGATCAAGGCGCTGATCGCACGCCACGGCCTGGTCTTCGTCAAGCCGGTCTTCAAGGGCGGCGTCGGCAAGAAGGGCAAGGCCGGCCTCGTCGGCAAGGCGAGCGACCTGAAGACGGCGCTGGCCGAGAAGGAGCGCCTGTACTTCTGCGAGCACCGGCACGGCCACCAGCGCGCCAAGAGCAACGGCGTCACCTTCGAGGCCGGCGTGCCCGCCGAGCACGAGGTGTACTTCTCGCTCACCGACAACACGCGCTTCCGGGCGCCGACGATGACGCTCACGCACCACGGCGGCATGGACATCGAGGAGCTGTCCAGGGAGCAGGTGGCGGTGGTGCCGTTCAACCCGCTCACCGGGCTGAAGGCCTTCGTCGTCGCCAATGCGCTGTCGGAGCTGAAGGCGCCGCGCCACATCATCTCGCCGCTCGTGCAGCACCTGCCGAACCTGTGGGACCTGTTCCACGACTACGGCATGACGACGCTGGAGCTGAACCCGATCCGCCTGCGCGCCGACGCGCGCGGAAGGCTCACGCCGGTGGCCTGCGACTTCAAGTGCGGCTTCGACCGCGACGACCCGCGCTGGCAGCGGCTGGACCTGCCGGCCGAGCTCTTCGCCGCCGACACGAGCGAGTTCGAGCAGGAGATCAACACGCTGCGTACCTACCAGGGCCAGAGCGATGTCTACGTCATCAACGACAAGGGCACCATCCTCGCGCCCACCTTCGGCGGCGGCGCCAACTCGCTGGTCACCGAGATGCTGGGCGACGACGCCATCATCAGCTCGGACTTCGGCGGCAACCCGCCCTACGAGAAGATGAAGTCGGTGGCGGCCATCTGCTTCAAGCATTGGCTCGCGCAGAGCAACGTGCTCTTCATCATCGGCGGCAAGAGCAACAACACCGACATCTTCGAGACCTTCCGCGCCATGGCCGACGCGCTGCGCGAGCACTTCGGCCGCCACGGCGGGCAGCCGCTGTACGTCGTGGCCGGCCGGGGTGGCCCGAACCTGGTGCGCGGCATGGCCGTGCTGCGCGACACCTGCGAGTCGCTCGGCGTGCCCTACCGCCTGTTCGGCTTCGACTCGGCGATGAGCGAGGTGGTCGACCACGCCCGCCGCGTCGACGCGTGGATGAAGAAGGGCGGGCGCGCCGCGATCGCCGAGCGCATGGGCCTGGTGGCGCCGGCCGCGAAAGCGGCCTGAACGGGCCCGCCCGCACCCTCGCGCGCGCCGCCACGATCTCGCACCGCCCCGCACTGCCACGCACCGCCACGCACCCGGAGCCCTCCATGCGCAACAGCGTCGGACCTTTCAAGTATTTCGTCGGCGTGCCCTCGCTCGCCGACATCGCCACCCGCAACGACCGCGTCGCCGTGCTCAACATCCTCGGTGGCGAGTCGAGCGAAGTGACGCCCGTGGGCCATGCCTACAGCGGCGGCAACGTCGTCTTCGGCACCTCGCCCGGGCGGCGCGGCCAGGTGCTCGAAACCGCCGCCGGCGCCATCCCCGTCTACAACAACGTGCGCGAGGCGCTCGACGACGGGCACAGCTTCAACTGCGGCGTCGTCTACCTGCCGCCCAGCGCCGCCGACGACGGCGTCGTCGAACTGATCCGCGTCAACCCCGGGCTCGAGAAGATCTTCATCCCGACCGAGAAGATGAGCGTGCACGACGCACGCGAGATCCGCGCCATGGCGCAGGCGCGCGGCATCGACATCTTCGGCGGCAACAGCCTGGGCGTGGCCGACTCGTGGAACCAGGTGCGCATCGGCGGCGCGCTCGGCGGCGACTTCCCGAGCGACACGCTCAAGAAGGGCTCGATCGCCATCCTGTCCAACTCCGGCGGCTTCACGACCACCATCGCGCAATACCTGCGCATGGCCGGCTGGGGCACGACGACGCTGGTCTCCAGCGGCAAGGACGTCTACATCCACTATGCCGCGCCCGAGTTCGCGTTTGCGCTCGGCAACGATGCGCGCAGCAAGGCGGCGGTGCTGTACTGCGAGCCCGGCGGCTACTACGAACTCGATGCCGAGTTCTCCAAGCCGGTGGTCGCCTGCGTGGTGGGGCGCTGGAAGAGCAAGCTGACGCGCGCCGTCGGCCACGCCGGCGCGATGGCCGGCGGCGGCGACGACGCCGCGGCCAAGGAACGCTGGTTCATGGAGAAGTTCGGCGTCAAGGCGCTCTTCACGCCCGAGGCGCCGGTGTGCTCGACGCGCGGCGCCGTGGTCACCAACATCGCGCACATCCCGGCGGCGCTGACGGCGGTGATGGCGGCCAACGGCGTGAGGCCCGACTTCGCGCCCGAGGGCTCGATGGAGCTCAAGCCCTGGTTCGGCTCGGCCATGGGCGTGAAGCTGCCGCCGGAGCTGGACCTGCCGGTGGTGCGCGCGCTCGAACCCTACGCGCAGCAGATCGCGGCGCTGGACAAGCAGGTCGGTGCCGTCCTCGCGCGCGAGAACCTGAAGGACGCCTCGGGCGCCACGCAGATGGACCCGAAGACGCAGGTGACGCGCGTGCACGGGTTGTCGGTGCTCGAGGCCTCGCAGCATCCGCTGGAGGCCAATGTCAGCCTCGTGCTGCTCAAGGAGATGGGCGGCGTGAACGACGCCAGGCTCGTCAACGTGGCGCTGGCCGCCTTCGTCAACCTGCACGGCACGCCCGAGCTCGCCGCGGCCGAGGCGGCGCGCGAAGCCGGCAACGCGCCCAATGCCGTGCTCGCCGCGGCGGTGGCGTTGCTGGGGCCGAAGAAGCTCGAGCGCGCGCGGCGCATCACGGCGCAGCTCATCGATGCCTTTGCCGCCGCCGGGTTGCGCGACGCGCTCGACGAGGGCTTCGACCTCACGCTCGTGCCGCAGGCGCTGGCCACCGAAACCTGGTTCGATGCCGCACCCGACGCGCGTGCCGCGGCCATGCTCGTGGGCCTGGGCGAACGCGGCGCGCGTTCGGTCTTCGTGCGCTACCTGTCGCGCCTCGTCGGCCACCCCAGCAGCGACGCGGTGCTGGCGGCGATCAGCGCCACGCTCGCCTGGGGGCCGCTCATGCGCAAGCGCGTCTCGCGGCTGACGGCCGAGAGCCTGCCGGGCTGGCTGCGCCTGTTCGGCACGATGCTGGGCGCTTCGGTGGAGGCGGCGCGCCACGAGAAGGGGCGCTTCTGCGGCGTGCAGCAGGCGGCGCTGCTCGGGCGGCTGTCGGCCACCGAACTGGCCTACCGCGCGCTGCTCGGCACGGCGCCCAAGCCCCGCGACCTGCTGGCGCTGCAGACGCTGATCGGCCTCTTGCTCTCCAACGGCCCGGGCACCATTACCGGCCAGGGCGTGAAGGGGGCGGTCTCTTCCGACGGCCCCGAGCAGCCCGAGCGCGTGCAGCTGAACAAGGCCATGCTCGGCTTCCTCTCGCACTGCGGCTATGCCCATGGCGGCAACGGTTTCGAGGGCGTGGCCTTCCTCATCGAGCAGTTCCGCGACGTCGACCTCGCCGACCCGGGCAACGCCAGGCACGGCGTCGACCTGAAGGCACTGGCCGCGCGCTTCGTCGAGAAGTACGCCGCCTACAAGACCGAGAAGAAGAACGTCGGTGCCGGCGACATGCAGAAGATCCCCTGCGTCAACCACCCGGTGTTCAAGGACAAGCCGGTCAACGTGGACCCGCGCGAGGCCTTCATCCGCGAGCGCATGGCCGCGCGCGGCGAGCACAACGTCTTCCTCGACTACTACCACGCGCTCGTTGAGCAGTTGCACGAGGCCGGCGTCTCGCGCACCGTGTACTGCGTCAACATCGACGCCGTCATCGCCACGCTGCTGCTGGGCGCCGTGTGGGGCGACTTCCGGGCCGGGCGCATCGGCGCGCCGGCGCTGGAGACGGCGGCCTTCACGGTCTTCCTCTACGCGCGCATGCTGGGCAGCGCCGCCGAGGCCGACGACCACATGAACCGCGGCCGCAACATGGACACGCGCTCCGCGGCTTCGACCCTGCGCTTCGTGGCCTGAGTTCGTGGCCTGGGCGGCTTCGAGCTCCACCCGCGACACCGCCCGGCGCGCCGACACCCGCTCTCCCGACCGTCCCGCGGCACCATGCAACTCGCCTTCGAACAGAGCGGCCAAGGGCAGCCGGTGCTGCTGCTGCACGGCCTCTTCGCCTCGTCGCACAACTGGCGCGATGTCGCGGCCGGCCTGGCGCTCACGCACCGCGTCTTCAACGTCGACCTGCGCAACCACGGCAATTCGCCGCGCGCATCCGACATGTCCTACCTCGCACTCGCCGACGACCTGCTCGAGCTGATCGAGCGCGAGGGCCTCGTGCGCCCCTACCTCGTCGGGCACAGCATGGGCGGCAAGGCGGCCATGGCGCTGGCGCTGGCCGCGCCCTATGCGGTGGGCGGCGCCAGCGTCATCGACGTGGCGCCGCTCAGCTATGTCGACCGGCTTACGCACCAGGTGCACAGCATGATGGATGCGCTGGCGCACGCGCCGCCGCGCACGGCGGCGGCCGATGCCGTGCTCGCGCAGTGGCTGATGCCGCGCGTGGACAGCGGCCACACCTATGTCGACCGGCGCAGCTTCCTGCCCGCCATCGCGATGTCGCTGCACGACCTGTGCGGCTTTCCGAGCCCGCTGCGCTACCTGAGCACGGAGCTGCCGCTGCACGCGCTGGCCGGCAGCCAGTCCGACTGCGTGCAGCCGGCGCTGGCGGCGTTGTACCAGCCGATGTTCCCGCGCGTGCGCATGGAAGTGATCGAAGGCGCGGGCCATTGGGTGCACGCCGACCGCCCGCAGGCCCTGCTGGCGAGCCTGCGCCGCGCCCTGGCGGCGATGCCGGAACAAGGGCCGGATGCGCCGCCGACGAAGGCCGCGCCGTCACGGCGGGGTGGCGGCAACCGCGTGGCCAAGGGCCGGCGCGAACGCACGACCGCGTCGCCGGCTGCGTCGTCGCCGCTCGAGTCGCCACTCGCATCGCCGCTCGAGTCGCCGCCCGCATCGCCACTCGCGTCGCCATTCGCCGCGCTGCTGCGCTGAGCGCCACCCACCGTCCTTCACCGCACCGGACACTTCCTGCCAAGCCGCCATGCCAGACCGCCTGAAGCAAGACGCCCTCGACTACCACCGCCACCCCAAGGCGGGCAAGATCTCGGTCATGGCGACCAAGGCGATGGCGACGCAGCGCGACCTGTCGCTGGCCTACTCGCCGGGGGTCGCCGAAGCCTGCCTCGAGATCGTCCGTGATCCGGCCTTGGCCGGCGACTACACCGCGCGCGCCAACCTCGTGGCCGTGGTCACCAACGGCACGGCGGTGCTGGGCCTGGGCAACATCGGGCCGCTGGCCGGCAAGCCGGTGATGGAAGGCAAGGGCTGCCTGTTCAAGAAGTTCGCCGGCATCGACGTCTTCGACATCGAGCTGGCCGAGACCGACCCCGACGCGCTGGTCGACACGATCGCGCGGCTGGAGCCCACCTTCGGCGGCATCAACCTCGAGGACATCAAGGCGCCCGAGTGCTTCCTCATCGAGAGGAAGCTGCGCGAGCGCATGAAGATCCCGGTCTTCCACGACGACCAGCACGGCACGGCCATCGTCGCCGCAGCGGCCATCCTGAACGGCCTCACGCTCGTGAAGAAGGACATCGGCGAGGTCAAGCTCGTGTGCTGCGGCGCCGGCGCCGCCGCGCTCGCCTGCCTGGACCTGGTGGTGAGCCTGGGCCTGAAGCGCGAGCATGTCTGGATCACCGACGCCAAGGGCGTGGTCCATATCGGCCGCACCGAAGGCATGGACGACCACAAGGCCCGCTATGCGCAGGAGACGAATGCGCGCACGCTGGCCGAGTTGATGCCGGGGGCGGACATCTTCCTCGGCCTCTCGGCGGCCGGGGCGCTCAAGCCCGAATGGGTGAAGGACATGGCGCGCGACCCGCTCATCTTCGCGATGGCCAACCCGACGCCCGAGGTGATGCCCGAGGAGGCGTTGAAGGTGCGCCCCGACGCCATCATCGGCACCGGACGGTCGGACTATCCGAACCAGATCAACAACGTGCTGTGCTTCCCGTTCATCTTCCGCGGCGCGCTCGATGCCGGCGCCACCACCATCAACGAGGCGATGAAGGTGGCCACGGTGCGCGCGCTGGCGGCGCTGGCGCACGCCGAGATCCCGGAGGTGGTGGCCAAGGCCTACGGCGCCGAACGGCTGCGTTTCGGGCGCACCTACCTGATCCCCAAGCCCTTCGACCCGCGGCTCATCGAGGCGGTGGCGCCGGCGGTGGCTCAGGCGGCGATGGACTCGGGCGTGGCGATGCGGCCGATCGCCGACTTCGCCGCCTACCGCGCCGGCCTCGCGCGCTTCGTCTACCACTCCGGCTCGGCGATGGAGCCGGTCTTCGCGAGCGCGCGCGAGTCGCGCAAGCGCATCGTCTATGCCGAGGGCGAGGACGAACGCGTGCTGCGCGCCGTGCAGGTGGTGGTCGACGAAGGGCTGGCGCGACCGATCCTGATCGGCGATGCGGCGGCGATCGCGCGGCGCATCGAGGAGTTCGGCCTGCGCCTCGCGCCGGGCCGTGACGTGCAGGTGCTGGACCCGGCGGGCGCTGCGACGGCCACGGCTGCGGCGGGTGCTGCTCCGGCTTCAACCGCTGCAGCCGCTCTCGCCGTCGACCTGGACGCGCTGGCCGGCGACTTCCACGCTGCGATGAGGCGCAAGGGCGTCAGTGCGCAGGCTGCCGCGCAGGCCGTGCGCCGCAATGCGACGGCGCTGGCCGGGCTGCTCGTGCGCCGTGGCCAGGCCGATGCGCTGATCTGCGGCGTCAACGGCGGCTTTCGCGAGCACCTGGCGCTGCTCACCGACCTGCTCGGCCGCCGCCCGGGCGTGGAGACGGTGGCGGCGATGAACATGCTGGTGCTGCCCGAGCGCACGCTCTTCGTCTGCGACACCTACGTCAACCCCGACCCGAGCCCGGCCCAGCTGGCTGAGATCGCGGTGATGGCTGCCGACGCGGTGCGCCGCTTCGGCATCGTGCCGCACGTGGCGCTGCTGTCGCACTCCAGTTTCGGCAGCGAAGACACGCCGAGCGCGCGCAAGATGCGCCATGCGCTGGAGCTGATCCGCTCGCTCAAGCCGAGCTGGGAGGTCGAGGGCGAGATGCATGGCGACGCGGCGCTTTCGCGCGCGACGCTCGAACGTGTCTTCCCCGGCTCGGCGTTGAGCCAGGAGGCCAACCTGCTCGTCATGCCCACGCTCGACGCGGCCAACATCACCTTCAACGTGCTCAAGGCGACCGCCGGCAACGGCGTCACCGTCGGGCCCATCCTGCTCGGGCTGGCGGCCACCGCGCATGTGCTCAACGCCGCGGCGAGCGTGCGGCGCATCGTCAACATGAGCGCACTCGCGTCGGTGGATGCGGCCGCCACCTGGGCCAGCCATACCGCGACCTCGGTGCTCTCGCGCATCCAGGCCGCATAGGCGATGGCACCATCCGGGCCCGCCTCGGCGCCATCTTCGCTTTCCCCTCGCTTTCCCCTCGCTTCCCTCTCGATTTCCCCTCCCTCCGCTACCGCGACCTATCCAACGAGGAGTACTCCATGACCGACATCGTCATCGTCGCCGCCGCCCGCACCGCCGTGGGCAAGTTCGGCGGCGCCCTGGCCAGGACGCCTGCCGCCGACCTGGGTGCGGCGGTGCTGAAGGAACTGCTCGTGCGCGCCAGGCTCGCAGGCGAGCAGGTGGGCGAGGTGATCCTCGGCCAGGTGCTTGCCGCCGGCATGGGCCAGAACCCGGCGCGGCAGGCCGTCATCAAGGCCGGCCTGCCGGCCGCCGTGCCGGCGATGACGATCAACAAGGTCTGCGGCTCGGGCCTGAAGGCGGTGATGCTGGGCGCGCAGGCCATCCGCGACGGCGACAGCGAGATCGTCATCGCCGGCGGCCAGGAGAGCATGAGCCTGGCGCCGCACGTGCTGCTCGGCTCGCGCGAAGGCATGCGCATGGGCGACTGGAAGATCGTCGACTCGATGATCAACGACGGCCTGTGGGACGCCTACAACCAGTACCACATGGGCATCACGGCCGAGAACGTGGCCAGGCAGTACGGCATCGGCCGCGAGGCGCAGGACGCGCTGGCGCTGGCCAGCCAGCGCAAGGCCGCCGCGGCACAGGATGCCGGCCGCTTCGCGGACGAGATCGTGCCGTTCACGATCCCGCAGAAGAAGGGCGACGCGATCGTCTTCGCCGCCGACGAATTCATCAACCGCAAGACGAGCGCCGAGGGGCTGGCCGGCCTCAAGCCCGCCTTCGACAAGGCCGGTTCGGTGACGGCGGGCAATGCCTCGGGCCTGAACGACGGCGCTGCCGGCGTGGTGCTGATGAGCGCGAAGAAGGCCGACCAGCTGGGGCTGAAGCCGCTGGCGCGCATCGCCAGCTACGCCAGCGCCGGGCTCGACCCGAAGATCATGGGCATGGGGCCGGTGCCGGCGGCGAAGAAGGCGCTCGAGCGTGCCGGCTGGAAGCCGGCCGACCTCGACCTGCTCGAGATCAACGAAGCCTTCGCGGCGCAGGCCTGTGCCGTGCACAAGGAGATGGGCTGGGACACGGAGAAGGTCAACGTCAACGGCGGCGCCATCGCCATCGGCCACCCGATCGGTGCCAGCGGCTGCCGCATCCTCGTGACGCTGCTGCACGAGATGGGCAAGCGCAACGCCAGGAAGGGCATCGCCAGCCTGTGCATCGGCGGCGGCATGGGCGTGGCGCTGACCGTCGAACGCTGAAGCAAACCCACCCAGGCTGGAGAAGCACATGGCACAGAAGATCGCGTACGTCACCGGCGGCATGGGCGGCATCGGCACCGCCATCTGCCAGCGGCTGCACAAGCAGGGCTTCAAGGTCATCGCCGGCTGCGGCCCGAGCCGCGACCACACCAAGTGGATCGCCGAGCAGCAGGCGCTGGGCTACACCTTCCACACCTCGGTGGGCAATGTCGCCGACTGGGACAGCACGGTGGCCGCCTTCACCAAGGCGGTGGCCGAGCACGGCAGCATCGACGTGCTGGTCAACAACGCCGGCATCACGCGCGATCGCATGTTCCTGAAGATGACGCGCGAAGACTGGGACGCGGTGATCAACACCAACCTGACGAGCATGTTCAACGTCACCAAGCAGGTGGTGCCCGGGATGGTGGAGAAGGGCTGGGGGCGGATCATCCAGATCAGCAGCGTC
>JACRPO010000013.1 GCA_016223165.1 Burkholderiales bacterium | reverse complement strand
GTACATCGCCGACCACAACGCACACCCCAAGCCATTCATCTGGACCGCCACCGCCTCGGACATCCTGGCCAAGGTCACGCGGGCACGGGCCGCTGCGGCTGTCGCACGATAAGTACAGAACAGAGTGGCGCACCACACTAGAGCGGGCGTTCCGCAGCGTGAAGCATCGCGAGCGCCTGCCGCACAGCATCCGAGGTCTTTGGCAGGCCGACCTCTTCGTGGGCTCAGCCGTTGCCGAGAGGTGGGTCGGCACGACACTCAAGACAACCAAGGAGGCCCTCCGGGCAGCGCCAGGACTCAGGCTTGGCGTGTACCCGTCAAGCGTCCGCGATGGTCCGCGAAAGGACACCGACAAGAACTTGATTCTTTGCCCGCTGCCATACCGGGGTGACTTCATGGTGCTCTTTAGCGCAAGCTTCCAGATTGCCAAGCAGTTGATGTACTCCAAGGGTCAAATGCCGAAGGCGCCCGCTCTCGTGTACGAAGACGATCTGACGGTGGCAGAGTGGCTTAGTGTTCGGAGGGCTTTCCCCGTGATGGGCATCCTGGAGGCGTTGCACCCGTTGATGCAACCTGGCCTGCTGACCACGAAGAAGTCATCAGACCTGTTGGCCGAGGGGACCGTGCACACATTCGCACCCATCCCAATCGTGGATGACGAGCTGTGACGCCTAACGCGCCTAACCCCTCGCTCAACACGCGACCCCGCGAGGCCTGGCGCCCTGGCGCTGCGCAGGGCAGTCGCGACTTCCATTGTTCCGCGCGGTGCCAGGGCACCACGCCTCGGGGGTCGCGTTAGCGCGAACGTTAGCCGTCTTCCGACTTCGCACCCCCATGCGCATCGTCGCCTGGAACTGCTGCCGCGGCCCCATGGCCAAGAAGCTGGCCGCACTGGAGTCGCTGCAGCCCGACGTGGCCGTGCTCTCCGAGGCGCTGGAGCCGGAGCGCGAATCGCCGCGCGCCCTCTGGTTCCCTTCGAACGCGTCGCGCCTGGGCATCCAGGTGCTGGCCTTCGGCCCCGACACCCGGCTCAAGCGCCTGCGGCGGGTGGGTGGGGACGATCTGCCGAACTGCGTGGTGCCGGTGCGCGTCACGGGCCCGGTTTCGTTCAACCTGCTGGCGGTGTGGACCTGGCCGGCGCCGAGCTACACCAAGGCTTTCCTCAACGGCCTGGCGGCCTGCGCGGGCGCGCTGCGGCGGGCGCCGTTGGTGGTGGCGGGCGATTTCAACGGCAACCCCAGGTTCGACAAGCCGAACGCACGCATGAAGTGGTGGACCAGCGGCTTTGCCACGCTGCACCAGGCGGGCCTCGTCAGCGCCTACCACCACCACGAGGGCCTGGCCTACGGCCGCGAGCGGCACGCGACGCATCACTTCCTGCGCAAGGCCGAGCGGCCCTTCCACATCGACTTCTGCTTCGTGCCGCAGGCCTGGGCGGCGAACGGCACGATGAGCGTGCGGGTCGCGCATGGGCCGCCGTGGAGCGCGCTCAGCGACCACTTTCCCATCGTCGTCGACGTCGAGGCTTGATGTCGAAACCGAGGTCGCAACCGAGCTCCGCACCTGAGGTCCGCACCCGATCTCAGCACCTGATGCCGCACCCGAGGTCCGCACCCGCCGCATAACATCCGCGCATGCTCACAGGAACCTGCCATTGCGGCGCGCTGCGCATCGAGATCCCCGAGGCGCCGGCATTCCTCACCAACTGCAACTGCTCGATCTGCCGCAGGCTCGGCACGCTCTGGGCGTATTTCCCGGCCGGCGCGGTGGTCGTGCACGGGCACCCGCAGCACACCGACGAGTACATCCAGGGCGACCGCACGCTGCGCCTGCTCCGGTGCAAGACCTGCGGCTGCGTCAGCCACTGGGAGCCGCTGGTGCGCCGCGAAGACAGCCGCGTCGGCGTCAACATGCGCAACTTCGAGCCGGCCTTGCTCCAGGGCGCCCGCCTCGAGCTGCTCGACGGCGCGACCACCTGGACTTCGGTGCCCGCCGACGAGTTGGTGGTCGCCAAGCGGCGCGTCAATCGCCCGTGGCACGAGGCCCATCCGATGCCGGCCAAACCCTCGCTCGAGCAGCGCGTGGCCTGGCACCGGGCGCACGCGCTGGCCTGTGCGTGCCGGCCCGTGCCGGAGCCCATCCTCGCCATGATCGCCGCGCAGCAGCCGGCCCCCTGACCGCCCCCGGCCGCCCTGACCGCCTGCAACCGGCCCCGACCGCCGCTCGCACCCTCGCACGTTCACCACGGCGCGTTCACGTCACCTTCAACCGCCTGGCTCCCGCAGCCCCCGCGCCATGCCCACCTCCGCCCCGCCGGTCTGCCTCACCGATTTCGTCGCCGCCGCCTCGGCGCTGAGCGATCGCCACGCGCAGCTCGCCGATTGCGTCGAAGCCATCGCGCCGCTGATGCTGCGCCTCGTGGAGCAGGCGCACACCTTCCTCGAGCCCGCGCACTTCCAGTCGAGCCCGATCGGCTATTCGCGCAACCTCATCTACAACGCGCCCGACGAGAGCTTGTCGCTGTATTCGATCGTCTGGCTGCCCGGCCAGTGGACACCGGTGCACGACCACGGCAGCTGGGGCGTCGTCGGCGTCGTCGAAGGCGTGCTCGAAGAGCGCAACTACGTGCGCCTCACGCCCGAGCGCGGCGCCGATGCCGGCATCGAGCTGGCGCGCGGCGGCGTCATCCTGCTCGGCAAGGGCGCGGTGACGAGCTTCGTGCCCAACCCCGACCACATCCACGTCACCGGCGTGCCCGCCGAGAGACCCCGCGCAGTGAGCCTGCACCTGTACGGCCGCACGATGAGCAGCTTCAACATCTACGACGTGGCGGCGCGCACGCGCCGGCGCATCGAGGTCGCGCACAACGAAAGCTGAGGAACACCATGCCCGGCAAACCGATCATGAACCTCGACGACGTGACCTTCGACGATGTCGAGGAGAACGGCCTGTACACCTCCAAGCGCGCCACGATCGGCAAGCACATCGGCGCGCGCCAGCTCGGCTACAACCTGACGGTGCTTCCGCCGGGCAAGTCGCAATGCCCGTTCCACAACCACCACGGCGAGGAGGAGATGTTCCTCATCCTCGAGGGCGAAGGCGAGCTGCGCTTCGGCGACCAGCGCTACGCGATCCGCAAGCACGACGTGATCGCCTGCCCCACCGGCGGGCCCGAGGTGGCGCACCAGATCATCAATACCGGCACCGCGCTGATGCGCTACCTCTCGCTCTCGACGCTGGCCGAGATCGAGACCTGCGAGTACCCGGACTCGCAGAAGGTGGGCATCTGGGCGGCGGGCCGGCCCGGCCAGCCGGGGCTGCGCAAGCTCTTCCGTGCCGAGAACATGGTGGAGTACTACGACCGCGAGCCGCTCTGACGGTACCTCACCGTGCTCGACCGACAGCGCCTGAAGGCGCCGCCGCTCACGGCCCCGGATAGGTCGACTTGAACAGCTCGCGCAGGCCCGCCGCGGTGAGGGCGTCGCCCTTCATCATCTTGTCGGCGTTGGGCATGCTCTTGGCCTTCTTCATCTGCTTGTCGTACATCACGCCCATCGCCTTGACGAACTCGGCGCGGGTCACGCCACCGTCCTTGTTCTCGTCGCAGACGTTCCACATCCCGTTGAACGAGATGTCGTCGGGTGTCTCGGCCAGAGCCGGGGCTGCAGAGAATGCGGTGGCGGCTGCAACGGCGGCAGCCAGGAGGTAACGCTTCATGGAGGTCTCCGGTAGGGTTGCGTGGAACGACGCGCCCGGCGCGCCGGCGCGCCGCAACTCGACGCGCTACCGGCCCATACGGCGGCCGCAGTGCAGTGGATGCAGCCTCGAAACCGTGATCTGATCTGCAACCGATCACCTGCCCGCCCGGAGCCCCCATGTCGCAAACCGAAGACCGCCTGCACGCCCTGGGCCTGCAACTGCCCGCGCCGCTGCAGATGCCACCCGGCGTGAACCTGCCGTTCCCGTGGGTGCGCGTGCTGGGGCGGCGGGCGCTCATCTCGGGCCACGGCCCGACGAATGCCGACGGTTCGCTCGCCGCGCCGCTGGGTAAGGTGGGCGCCGAGGTCACGCTCGCGCAGGCGCAGGCCGCGGCGCGGCTCACAGGCCTCGCCATCCTGGGCAGCCTGCAGCGCGAGCTCGGCACGCTGGACCGCATCACCGCCTGGGTGCGCGTGTTCGGCATGGTCAACTCGGCACCGGGTTTCCAGCGGCAGCCGGCGGTGATCAACGGCTTCACCGATCTCATCATCGAGGTGTTCGGCGCCGAACGCGGCGCGCACGCCCGCAGCGCCGTCGGCATGGCCGAGCTGCCGTTCAACATCCCCGTGGAGATCGAGGGCGAGGTCGAGATCGATTGACGCGGCGCCCCGCCACGGTGCCGCGCCGCCGGCGGCAGTCACACAGGAGTTCGAGAATGAAACTGGGCTACACCATCCTCTACGTGCCGGACGTTGCCGCCTCGCTGCGGTTCCACGAGGCCGCGTTCGGCCTGAAGCGCCGCTTCCTGCACGAGTCGGGCCAATACGGCGAGCTCGACACCGGAGGCACGGCGCTCGCCTTCGCGGCACACGCGCTGGGCGATACCAACTTCCCCGGCGGCCACGTGCACGCCGATACCTCGAAGCAGCCACTCGGCATGGAGATCGCCCTCGTCACGGAAGACGTCGAGGCAGCCCATGCGCGGGCGCTGGAGCAAGGTGCGAAGGAGCTGGCAGCACCGACCGTCAAGCCCTGGGGGCAGAAGGTGTCGTATGTGCGGGCACCGGATGGGTGCCTGATCGAGCTCTGCACGCCGATAGTCGGCTGACGCCGCGATCAGCTGTCCTTCTGGCCTTGGTCCTCCTCGGCAAAGAACAACGCGACGTTGGCCGTGGTCCACGTGGCCACGCCGGCACCGAAGAAGTCCGTGTCCTCGGTCCAGATCGGGCAATTGGCCGCGAGGGCACAGGCCAGCACCGGCCAGTCTTCAGGATCGCGTGGCCCGATGCGCGCCAGCGCACGGTCTTTGAACGGCATGTACGACTCGCCAGGTACAGGCACGATCACGCGAGTCAGGGTCTCCAACTTCGCTAGCGCGGCCTGGATCGCCTCGGCCGACTTGCCGCGCTTGGCCAGGACCTCCGGCAGGTGCTCTCGTGCTTCGTCGAAGGCAATGTCAGGCGCAAGGAGCATTGCCTGCGCGGCGTGGGCCGCGAGCAGGTCCGAAACTCGCGTCCCGAGCACTGCTCGTACCAGGATGTTGGCGTCGAGGACGATGGCGCGGGCGGCCATCGCTCATCGCCGTTTGCGCCGTGTGGCAGCCGCCGCTTTGCGTGCGGCCGCAAAGTCGGACACCATCGCATCGACCTCGCCTTCGGCGAGGGGCATCACTTCCTTCAACCTGGCACTGGCCTGCTGGAGCGCATGCAAGTCGGCCTGCGAGGGCCCAGGCGTCGGTATGAAGATCCCTACCGTCTGACCGTGGCGCGTGACGGCCACCGGCTTGTCCGATGCGATGTATTCGGCAAGACCCGCGCGGAACTCGCGGATGCCGACCTTTGTGGTTTCCATTGCGCGCTCCGGCAAGACGGTTCACTGGCTCGGGCGCGATTGTGTCTCGCTGTGTACACAAATGCAAGTCGCTCGTGCCAAGCCTGTGTGGCACGATGCTGCGAACCAGCAGCCGGCTCGCACACGCGACCTTTCCCGGCGCAGCACGGCCCGTGCGTGGCGGCGCCGGCCAGACCCGGGCGCACAGGCCGCACAGCGGCTCGACACAGGAGGTCGAACTTGAACGACACCGAGAAGTCCGTCGGGCGCGTGCTCGAGAACTACAAGTCCGCCGTCTACGCCAAGGACGCCGCGGCGTTCATCCGGCTTTACGACCCGCGCGTGCGCGTCTTCGACGCCTGGGGCGTGTGGTCCTACGAAGGCGCCGAGGCGTGGCAACGCGCCGTCGAAGCCTGGTTCACGTCGCTCGGCACGGAGCGGGTGAAGGTGACCTTCAGCGACGTGCAGGTCTCGGCCGAGCGCGACTCGGCCATCGTCAGCGCCATCGTCACCTATGCCGGCTTCTCGGCCCAGGGCGAGGCGCTGCGCTCGATGCAGAACCGGCTGACCTGGGCGCTTCGGACCAGCGGGCACGTTCTCAGGATCGTCCACGAACATACGTCCGCGCCGCTGGGCTTCGACGATGCGAAGGGCATTCTTCAGCGGGCGCCGAATCCCTGATCGCAGGACCCATGACCGACGGCGGAGACCGCATGACACGGTCGACGCCGACTCCGGGCGGACTCGCGGCTTTCTCCTGGTCTCGGCCCCGGCGCCCGGCACGAGGCACCAATGATCGACAGCCGAGTGCGGCGGCCGGCGATGGCGGAGAGCCTGACCGGGCCCTAGCCAGCCAGCCAGCTAGCCCGCCCGCCGCCCCGCCGCCTGCAGCAGCTGCGCCACCACCGCCACCGCGATCACCTCGGGCTCCTTGCCCCCGATGCCCGGCACGCCGATCGGGCAGGTCATGCGCGCCAGTGTCTCTGAGGCGATGCCGCGTTCGGCCAGGCGGCGCTCGAAGCGCGCGCGCTTGGTCTTGCTGCCGATGAGGCCGAAGAAGCCGAAGTCACCGCGCGCGAGGATGGCGTGCGCGAGCGCCAGATCGAGATCGTGGCTGTGCGTGAGCACGAGGTAGAAGGCGCCCGGGGGCGCCACGGCCACCTCGGCCTCGACCGGCTCGACACAGACACGTTCGATGTGCTGGGGGTGCGCCGCGCCGCCCGGGAACTCGCTCTCACGCTCGTCCACCCACTGCACGTAGCAGGGCACGCCGGCCAGCAGCGCGACGATGGCGCGGCCGACATGGCCGGCGCCGTAGAGCTGCAGGAAGAAGCGCGGCGACGGCCCGGCCCAGGCCTGCGGCGCGGTGTCGGCCAGCGGCGTGTAGCGCAGCGTGAGCGCGCCGCCGCAGCACTGGCCGAGGCTCGGGCCGAGCGCCACCTCCTGCTCGCGCACGGTGGCGCCGCGCAGGCCGAGGAGCTCGCGCGCCTGCGCAATGGCCTTCAGCTCGAGATGGCCGCCGCCGATGGTGCCGATCACTTCGTCGGCGGCCACGAGCATGCGCGTGCCCGTCTCGCGCGGCACCGAGCCCTTGTGCGCCACCACTTCCACCACCACGGCGGGGCGGCCGCAAGCCCGCCATTCGCAGGCGGTGGCGCGCAGGTCCACGCTCACGCCAACCCGATCGCGCCAGGCGCAAGCGTCGGGGAGTACGGCGATGGCATCACGGTGGCATCAGGGTGGCATCAGGGTGGCATCAGGGTGGCATCAGCGCGCTGCGCCCTGCACGGCACCCACGGCGGACAGGATCGCCTCGGCCGTGGCCGGCGCGCGCAACGGCGGGTCGACGCGGTGTCCGCCCGCGGCCGAGACCGCGTCGCGGATGGCCAGGAACACCGAGAACGGCAGCAGCAGCGGCGGCTCGCCCACCGCCTTGCTGCGGTGGATGGTGTCGGCCGGGTGGTCGGCCTCGCCGGCGCGGAAGAGACGCGTCACGAACTCGGCCGGCGCATCGTTGGCACACGGGATCTTGTAGGTGCTCGGCGCGTGCGTCGTCAGCAGCCCCGTCTGCGGGTGCCAGACGAGCTCTTCCATCGTCAGCCAGCCCATGCCCTGGATGAAGGCGCCCTCGACCTGGCCGATGTCGACGGCCGGGTTGAGCGAGCGGCCGGCGTCGTAGAGCAGGTGCGCGCCAAGCACCCTGCTTTCGCCGGTGAGGGTGTCGATCACCACCTCGCTCATCGCGGCGCCGTAGGCGAAATAGAAGAACGGGTTGCCCTGCATCTTCTCGCGGTCCCAGCTCAGGCCGGGAGTGGCGTAGAAGCCGTCGCTCCACAGCTGCACGCGCGCCATGTAGGCGGCCTGCACGAACTCGGAGAAGGCGATCTTCTTCGCGCCACCGGCGACAGTGACTTCGCCGCCGGCGAACTTGACGTCCGCCGCGGCGCCGCCGTACTTCTGCGCCGCGAACGTGGCCAGGCGATCGCGGATCTGCCGCGCCGCATCCTGCGCCGCCTTGCCGTTCAGGTCGCTGCCGGTGCTGGCCGCGGTGGCCGAGGTGTTGGCCACCTTGTGCGTGTCGCTCGCCGTGCAGCGCACGCTCTCGAACGGGATGCCGAGCTCGTGTGCGACGACCTGCGCCACCTTCGTATTGAGGCCCTGGCCCATCTCGGTGCCGCCGTGGTTCACGAGCGCCGAGCCGTCGGTGTACACGTGCACCAGCGCGCCGGCCTGGTTGAGGTGCACGACGTTGAAGCTGATGCCGAACTTCACCGGCGTCAGCGCCACGCCGCGCTTCAACACCGGGCTCGTGGCGTTGAAGGCGGCGGCGGCCGCGCGGCGCTCGGCGTAGCTGCTCGTGCGCTCGAGTTCGGCGACGAGTTCGTGGATGACGTTGTCGTTGACGACCTGCCCGTACGGCGTGACGTTGTTCGAGGACGTGCCGTAGAAGTTGGCCTTGCGCACGGCCAGCGGGTCGAGCTTCAGTCCGCGCGCGATGGAGTCGAGCAGCACCTCGGCCGCGAAGGCGCCCTGCGGCCCGCCGAAGCCGCGGAAGGCGGTGTTGCTCTGCGTGTTCGTCTTCGCCGAAAAGCCGTGCAGCGCCACGTGCGGCAGCCAGTAGGCGTTGTCGAAATGGCACAGCGCCCGTGTCATCACCGGCCCCGAGAGGTCGGCCGAGTGGCCGGCGTTGGAGACCATCGTCACCTCGGCGCCGAGGATGCGGCCGGCACCGTCGTAGCCGACCTCGGCATCGAAGAAGAAGCCGTGCCGGCGGCCGGTGACGAGGAAGTCGTCGTCGCGGTCGACGCGCAGCTTCACCGGGCGATTGAGCTTCGCGGCGGCGATGGCGGCGCAGCAGGCGAAGACGGCCGACTGGCTCTCCTTGCCGCCGAAGCCGCCGCCCATGCGCCGGCACTCCACCTGCACGGCGTTGGCCGGGCGGTGCAGCGCGTGCGCCACGGTGTGCTGCATCTCGCTCGGGTGCTGCGTCGAGCACATCACCTTCATGCCGGCGCCCTCGGCCGGCAGCGCGTAGGAGATCTGGCCCTCGAGATAGAACTGCTCCTGGCCGCCGAGCTCGATGCGCTGCTTCATGCGGTGCGGCGCGGCGGCGATGGCGGCGCGCGCGTCGCCGCGGACCACGTGCATCGGTGGCAGCACGTACTGGCCGGCGGCATGCGCGGCCTCGGCGGTGATGAGGGCAGGCAGCGGCTTGGCGACGATGGCCTTCCTTGCGAGGGCTGCCGCGCGGCGCGCCTGCTCGCGCGCCTGCGCGACAACGATGAAGACGGGCTGGCCGAGGTAGCGCAGCGTCGCGCCCGCCTCGCCGGCGAGGATGGGGTCGTCGTGCACGAGCGGGCCGCATTCGTTGGCGCCGGGGATGTCCTTGGCGCTGAGGACGGCGACGACACCCGGCAGCGCGCGGATGGCGTCGAGGTCGAGGCGTTCGATGACGCCATGCGCGATGGGCGAGAGGCCGAGGGCGGCGTGCAGCGTGCCGGCGAGCTCGGGCACGTCGTCGGTGTAGGGCGCCGCGCCGGCCACGTGCAGCGCCGCGGACTCGTGCGGCAGCGGCTTGCCGGCGGCGCCGGGCGACTTTGTCGTGGCAGCGCCAGCCAGCGCAGGTTCGGCCAGCGGCAGGTCGGAGGGCTTGTTCATGAGGCTCTCCCGTGGATCAGCCGATGCTGGCATCGCGAGCGAAGACGCTCACGTCGGACTCCGCCAGCGGGCTCTCGCGCCGCGTCTCGAGCCAGAAGCGGCGCAGCAGGTTGCCAGCCACCTGTGCGCGATAGGCGGCGCTGGCGCGCATGTCGGTGAGCGGCTTGAAATCCTGCGCCAGCGCCGCGATGCCGGCGGCAAGCGTGGCCTCGCTCCATGGCTGGCCGAGCAGCGCCGCCTCGGCGGCAGCGGCGCGCTTGACGATCGCGGCCATGCCGCCGAAGGCGAGGCGCACGCTCTTGACGGTGCCCACGGTGCTGTCCCCGTCGAGCTCGATGCCGAAGCCGGCGCTCACGGCCGAGATGTCGGAGTCGAAGCGCTTGCTGATCTTGTAGGTGCGCAGCGTGCGCGGCTGGTTCAGCGGCACCTCGATCGCCTGCACGAACTCGCCGCGCTCGAGGCGGTTCTTCATGTAGTCGACGTAGAAGTCCGCGAGCGGCATGCGGCGCACGCGCTCGCCCTGGCGCAGCACGATGCGCGCGTCGAGCGCGATCAGCACCGGCGCCGAATCGCCGATCGGCGAGCCGTTGGCGACGTTGCCGCCCATGGTGCCGGCCTGGCGAACGGGCAGCGAGGCGAAGCGCAGCCACATGTCGCGCAGCGAGGGCAGCGGCCAGCGGCGGTGCAGCGCCGCCCAGGCATCTTCGAGCGTGGCGCCGGCGCCGATGCAGAGCATCGGCTGGCCATCGACATCACGCTCGTCGATCGCGCGCAGCTCGGCGACGTCGCCGACGTAGATCAGCTCGGGCAGCTCGCGGAACTGCTTGGTCACCCACAGGCCGATGTCGGTGCTGCCGGCGAGCAGGCGCGCATCGGGCTTGGCGGCGCACAGCGTGGCGAGGTCGGCCAGCGTGCGCGGGGCGTGGAAGTCGGGACGCGAGAGCGGCGCATCGCCAGCCAGCGTCTGCAGCGCCGCCAGCACCGGAGCGGTATCGAGCCGCCGCGGCGCGGCTTCGAACATCTTCTCGCCGGCATCGAGGATCGGCCGGTAGCCGGTGCAGCGGCAGAGGTTGCCCGAGAGGTCGTCGGCCAGCTGCTGGCGCGTCGGCCGCGTGCCGGCGTCGTGGTGGCGCTCGTAGCAGGCCCACAGGCTCATGACGAAGCCCGGGGTGCAGAAGCCGCATTGCGAGCCGTGGCACTCGACCATCGCCTGCTGCGCAGGGTGCAGGCCACCAGCGGCGGAAGCAACCCCGGCATGCCCGTTGCCGACGGCACCGACATCGCGCACACCACAGCCCGTCCCAGCCACGTCTTCCACCGTGAACAGCGCCTTGCCGTCCAGCGTGGGCAGGAAGCGGATGCAGGCATTGACCGGCTTCATCTCCAGGGCACCGTGCGCACCGAGTTCGCCCACCACCACCGTGCAGGCACCACAGTCGCCCTCGGCACAGCCTTCCTTGGTGCCGGTGCACAGCGCCTCCTCGCGCAGCCATTCGAGCACGGTGCGCGTGGCGCTCGCCGGCGCGGCCTCGACGATGGCACCTCGGTGGAAGAAGCGGATCGGGCGTGTGCTCATGGCTCGCGATGCATGCAAGACGCGTGAAAGCGCGGGAGGTGCGGAAGGGCGGGCGTCCCTGGGACTTACCCGAAAGGTACTCCGGATCGCCCCCGTCGGAATACGATCCGTCGCATATCGGCTATGGCCAGGAGCATATGGTGGGGCGCGCGAACTTCGACACCATAGACCTCCATCTCATCCGGGTCTTGCACACCGTGATCACCGAACGCAGTGTCTCGCGCGCCGCCTTAAAGCTGGCCAGCAACCAGCCGGCGGTGAGCGCGCAGTTGCGTCGCCTGCGCGAGCTCACGGGCGACCCCCTGCTCGTGCGTGCCGGCCAGCAGATGATGCCCACGGAGACGGCGCTGTCGCTGATGGAGCCCGCGAGCCGCGTGCTGCACGAGGCCGAGCGCCTGTTCAGCCCGAAGGCGCGCGAGCGTGGTTTCGACGCGGCGCACGAGAGCGCCACTTTCCGCGTCGCCGCCAGCGACTATCTCGACCCGCTCTTCCTGCCCTCGCTCGTGGGGCACATGCAGCGCGTGGCGCCGCAGGCGCGGCTGGAGCTGATGCCGCTCTCGCGCGAATACGACTACCGCCGCCATCTCGCCGTGGGTGACGTCGATCTCGTCATCGGCAACTGGCTGGAGCCGCCGGAGGAACTGCACCTGGCGCGTCTCATCAGCGACGAGGTGGTGTGCCTCGTGGCCGAGGACCATCCGGCAGCGCGGACCAGCGCCAAGTCGGGTCGCGCCTGGACGATCGCGCGCTACCTCGAATGCGAACACGTGGCGCCGATGCCGATGCACCCCGGCGCGCTCGGCGTCATCGACCAGCACCTCGCCGCCGCCGGCGCCAAGCGCAACATCACCGTGCGTGCCTCGCACTTCAGCCTCATCCCGCTGATGGTGGCCGACACCTGGCTCGTGCTCACCACGGGGCGGCTCTTCTGCAGCCGCTATGTCGAGACGCTGCCGGTGCGCATCGTGCGCTGCCCGGTGTCGTTCCCGCCCCTCACCTACTACCAGCTGTGGCACGACCTGACGCACAACGCGGCGTCGATGCGCTGGTTCCGCGAGCAGGTGCGGGAGGTGGCACGGCAGTTGGGGCGCAAGACCTTGCCCGGGCGGGTGGCGGCATGAGGGCGGCGTTCGGGGGGCTGGCGTTCGGAGGTCGTGGCGGCGAAGGGCTGTGCGGGCAGGTCGCGTCGCTTAGCTGCGGCGGTCGGGCCCCCAGGGCCCGACCGCCGCATATAAGCCCCGACGTGCTCCCGCCCGCGGCCTTGCTCGCCTCGGTCTTCGAACGCTTCCCCCACGGCCAGCCCAAGCCATGAAGGCTTACCGCGCCGACCTGCTCGACTTCACCGCCACCCCCGCCTGGGGTGATGCGGCAGCGGACGAGGCCGTGCGCTTTCGCGAAGACCACTGGCTCCTCGTCGACGACACCGGCCACATCGCCGGCGTACAAGCCGAACCACCGGCACCGGGCATCGAACAGGAAGACTGGCGCGGCCACCTGCTCCTTCCCGGCTTCATCGACACGCATGTGCACAGCCCGCAGATCGGCGTCATGGCCAGCTACGGCACGGCCCTGCTCGACTGGCTGAACAACTACACCTTCCCGGCCGAGCGCGCCTGGGCCGACCCCGAGGTCGCCGCGCGGGGCTCGGCGCACTTCCTCGATGCGCTGCTCGCGCACGGCACGACCGCGGCCGTGGTCTTCCCCACGGTGCACAAAGGCTCGGCCGACGCCCTCTTCGCAGCCGCTGCCGGGCGCGGCATGCGCGTCATCGCCGGCAAGGTGCTGATGGACCGGCACGCGCCGGACGGCCTGCGCGACGACGTGATGCAGGCCGAACGCGACTGCGTCGACCTCATCCAGCGCTGGCACGGCCAGGGCCGCAACAGCTATGCGGTGACGGTGCGCTTCGCGCCGACGAGCACCGAGGCGCAGCTCGCCATGGCCGGCGCGTTGTGCCGCGCCGACCCGACGCTCTACACGCAGACGCATGTGGCCGAGAACCGCGACGAGGTGCGCTGGGTAGGCGAGCTGTTCCCCGAGGCGCGCAGCTACCTCGACGTCTACGCGCGCGCCGGGCTGCTGCACCGCCGCTCCATCCTGGCGCACGGCATCTGGCTCGACGACAACGACCGCGCAGCGCTGCGCGAAACGGGTGCGCAGGTCGCCTTCTGCCCGAGCAGCAACCTGTTCCTCGGCAGCGGCCTCTTCGATTGGGCCTCGATGCTGGCCGCGGGCGCGGCCGTGAGCATGGCCAGCGACGTGGGCGGTGGCACGAGCCTGTCGATGCAGCGCACGCTCGCCGACGCCTACAAGGTGCAGGCCCTCGTCGGGAGTGCCACGGGGCAGCGCCTCACCGCCTGGACCGCTCTGCATGCGGCGACGCGCGGCGCCGCCGAGGCGCTCGATCTCGGGCACGAGATCGGCTCGCTCGAGCCGGGCCGCCTGGCCGACTTCACCGTCTGGCGCTGGAGCGCGAATTCGGTCGACACCGAGCGCCAGCGGCTGGCCCGCGACTTGCACGAGAAGGTCTTCGCGTGGATGACCCTGGCCGACGAGCGCCACCTGCGTGGCACCTGGGTCGCCGGCCGCAGGCGCTACGACGCACGCGACATCACCGCATGGCCCCCAGCAGATCGAGAAAGGAGGGCGGCATGAATACGATCGCCACCCCGAAGGAGACAGCTGCCGCCACAGCGGCGCCCGCGGCGCTGCGCCTGGAGCTCAGCGGCATCACCAAGCAGTACCCGGCCGTGCGCGCCAACGACAACGTGCACCTGCGCGTCAAGCCCGGCGAGATCCACGCCGTGCTCGGCGAGAACGGCGCCGGCAAGAGCACGATGATGAAGATGATCTACGGCGCGGTGCAGCCCGACGCCGGCGAGATCCGCTGGAACGGCCAGCTCGCGCACATCGCCAACCCGGCGGCGGCGCGCAAGCTCGGCATCAGCATGGTGTACCAGCACTTCTCGCTCTTCGACACGCTCACCGCGGCCGAGAACGTGTGGCTGGGCCTGGACAAGAGCCTCGCACTGCCCACGGTGAGCCAGCGCATCGTCGACGTGGCGCACACCTACGGCCTCGACATCGACCCGCTGCGGCCGGTGCACACGCTCTCGGTGGGCGAACGCCAGCGCGTCGAGATCGTGCGCGCGCTGCTCACCGATCCGCAGCTGCTGATCCTCGACGAGCCCACCTCGGTGCTCACGCCGCAGGCGGTGGACAAGCTCTTCGTCACGCTGCGGCAGCTCGCCGACAAGGGCACGAGCATCCTCTACATCAGCCACAAGCTCGACGAGATCCGCGCGCTCTGCCACCACTGCACGGTGCTCAGGGGCGGCAAGGTCACCGGCGAAGTGGACCCGACGCAGGAGAGCAACGCGAGCCTGTCGCGGCTGATGATCGGCGCCGAGCCGCCGGAGCTGCAGCACAAGGCCAGCAAGGCCGGCGCGGCGGTGCTGGGCGTGAAAGGCTTGTCGCTGGCCAAGCTCGACCCCTTCGCGGTCGAGCTGAAGGACATCGGCTTCGAGGTGCGCGCCGGCGAGATCCTGGGCGTCGCCGGGGTCTCGGGCAACGGCCAGCAGGAGCTGCTGGCGGCGCTGTCGGGCGAAGACCGGCGTGCGGCGCCGGCGGCCATCACCCTCTTCGGCAAACCCATCGGCGACCACTCGCCGCGCCACCGGCGCAAGGAGGGCCTGCATTTCGTGCCCGAGGAGCGCCTGGGCCGCGGCGCGGTGCCGACGATGACGCTGGCGTCGAACACGCTGCTCACGCGCACCGAGGCGGTGATGCGCAGCGGCTGGGTGCGCGTGCCCGCCGTCACCAAGCTCGCCGAGCACATCATCGCGCGCTTCAACGTCAAGGCCGGCGGGCCGGGCGCGGCGGCGAAATCGCTCTCGGGCGGCAACCTGCAGAAGTTCATCGTCGGCCGCGAGATCGACGCCAACCCCAAGCTGCTCATCGTCAGCCAGCCCACCTGGGGCGTGGACGTGGGCGCGGCGGCGCTCATCCGCAGCGAGCTGCTGGCGCTGCGCGATGCCGGCTGCGCGCTGCTCGTGGTGAGCGAGGAGCTCGACGAGCTGTTCGAGATCAGCGACCGGCTCGTCGTCATCGCGCAGGGGCGCGTGTCGCCGTCGATCGCCGTGACCGACGCGACGATCGAGCTGATCGGCGAGTGGATGTCGGGCCTTTGGGCGCAGGGCGACGGCGCCCCGCGCGCCGCCACGGCGTCGCCCACGCTGGAGGTTCGCCATGCTCAAGCTTGAAGCCCGCCCGCAGCCCTCGAAGTGGATGGGCCTCGCCTCGCCGCTGATCGCGCTCGTGCTCACCGCGGTGCTCGCCGCCATCCTCTTCGCGGCGCTCGGCAAGGACCCGGTGCGCGGCCTCGGCGTCTTCTTCTTCGAGCCGCTCAACGGCCGGCGCCAGGTCACCGAGGTGCTGCTGAAGGCGACGCCGCTCATCGTCATCGCGCTCGGGCTGGCGGTGTGCTACCGCTCCAACGTCTGGAACATCGGCGCCGAAGGGCAGTTCCTGCTCGGCGCCGTCGCCGGCGGCGGCGTCGCGCTGTGGCTCACCACGCACGGCATCGTGCTGCCCAAGATCGTCGGCATCCCGCTCGTGCTCGCCGCCGGCGTGGCGGGCGGCATGGCGTGGGCGGCGATCGTGGCGCTGCTGCGCGACCGCTTCAACGCCAACGAGATCCTCGTCAGCCTGATGCTCGTCTACGTCGCGCAGCAGTTCGTCAACTACCTCGTCTTCGGCCCCTGGAAGGATCCGAAGGGCTTCAACTTCCCGCAGACCAAGACCTTCGACGCCAGCACCTGGCTGCCGATGCTGCTCGATCGCTCGCGCCTGAACATCGGCTTCGCCATCGCACTGGCCGCGGTGGCGCTGACCTGGCTCTTCATGTTCCGCAGCTACCGCGGCTTCCAGCTGCAGGTGGGCGGGCTCGCGCCGGCGGCGGCGCGTTATGCGGGCTTCAGCTCGCGCACGGCGCTGTGGATGGCGCTGATGATCTCCGGCGGCCTTGCCGGCCTGGCCGGTGCGCTCGAGGCCGCCGGGCCGCTGCGCCAGCTCACGCCGCACATCAGCACCGGCCTCGGCTTCACGGCCATCATCGTCGTCTTCGTCGGCCGCCTGCACCCGGTGGGCATCGTCTTCGCGGGCATCCTGCTGTCGATGATGCTGATCGGCGGCGAGCTCGGGCAGTCGCGCCTCGGCCTGCCCAACGCGCTGACCGGTGTCTTCCAGGGCCTGCTGCTCGTGCTGCTGCTGGCTTGCGACACGCTCATCCACTACCGCCTGCGGCTCACCCGGTGGTCGGGTTCGGCGGCGGCCAAGGCCTGACGAGGAGCATCACGCCATGGACGAATTTGCCCTCCTCATCGCCGCCGCGCTGCTCGCCGGCACGCCGCTGGCGCTGGCCGGCCTGGGCCTCCTGATCAACGAGCGCGCCGGCGTGCTCAATCTCGGCGCCGAGGGCATGCTGCTGGTGTCGGCGGTGGCCGGCTTCGCGGTGGCCTTCACCACCGGCAGCGACACGCTGGCCTTCGCGGCCGGGGCGCTGGCCGGCGCGGTGCTCGCGGCCGCCTTCGGCTGGCTGGTCATCTGGCTCAACACCAACCAATACGCCACCGGCCTCGCCTTGAGCCTCTTCGGCTACGGCTTCTCGGCCTTCGTCGGCGTCGCCTACGTGGGGCAGAAGCTCGGCGAGCGCCAGCCCTTCGAGGTGCCGGGGCTGGCCGCCATCCCGCTCGTCGGGCCGGCGCTGTTCAAGCAGCACCCGATGGTGTATCTCACCATCGCGCTCACGTTCGGCCTCGTGTGGTTTCTCTACAAGAGCCGCGCCGGCCTCGTGCTGCGCGCCATCGGCGAGAGCCCGGAGTCGGCGCATGCGCTCGGCTACAAGGTGCGTTGGCTGCGGCTGGCCGCGGTGGTGTTCGGCGGCGCGCTGTGCGGCGTGGCCGGCGCGTTCTTGTCGGTGGTGTACGCGCCGTTGTGGGTGGAGGGCCTGTCGGCCGGCCGCGGCTGGATCGCGCTCGCGCTCACCACCTTCGCGACCTGGCGGCCGATCCGCGTGCTGCTGGGCGCCTATCTCTTCGGCGGCGTGACGATGCTGCAGTTTGCGCTGCAGGGCCAGGGCGTGGACGTGCCGGCGCAGGTGCTGGCGATGCTGCCCTACCTCGCCACCATCGTCGTGCTCGCTCTCATCAGCCGCAATGCCACCTTCATCCGCATCAACATGCCGGCATCGCTCGGCAAGCCGTTCCATCCCGGCTCGTGAGGCCACGGCTCCTCACGACCCGGCAAGGCCCGCAAGGCACCCAAACCCCGCAGGACCCGAAGCCTAGAATTCTCGTTTTCCCCGTCGCCCAGCCCCACTCAGCGGGCACTACAAGCCAGAAGGAGCCCTTCCCCATGACCGACTTCGCCAAGCGCCGGCTGCTGCACATCGCGGCCTTCGGCACCCTCGCCGCCTCCGCCGCCCTCGTGGGCTGCGGCAAGAAGGAAGAGGCCGCGCCGGCAGCCCCCGCCGCCTCGGCTGCGGCGGCGGCCAAGCCCGAGCCGCTGAAGGCCGCGTGGGTCTACATCGGCCCCGTCGGCGACGCCGGCTGGACCTTCGCGCACGACCAGGGCCGCAAGGCCGTCGAGGCCGAGTTCGGCGACAAGGTGAAGGCCACCTTCGTCGAGAAGGTGCCCGAGGGCGCCGACGCCGAGCGTGTCTTCCGCGACCTCGCCGCGCAGGGCAACAAGATCATCTTCGCCACCAGCTTCGGCTACATGGAGCCGATGCTCAAGGTGGCGGCCGAATTCCCCGACATGAAGTTCGAGCACGCCACCGGCTACAAGACGGCGCCGAACATGCGTGTCTACGACGCCCGCTTCTATCACGACGCCTACGTGAGCGGCATCATCGCCGGCGGCATGACGAAGACCAACACGATCGGCTTCGTCGCCAGCTTCCCGATCCCCGAGGTGCTGCGCAACATCAACGCCTTCACGCTCGGCGCGCAGAGCGTGAACCCGAAGGTGAAGACCAAGGTGGTGTGGGTCAGCACCTGGTTCGACCCGCCGAAGGAAGGCGACGCCGCGCAGGCGCTGATCAACCAGGGCGCCGACGTGCTGCTGCAGAACACCGACAGCTCGGCCGTGCTGCAGACGGCCGAGAAGAACGGCAAGTTCGCCTTCGGCTGGGACAGCGACATGAGCGCCGTGGCACCCAAGGCGCACCTGGCGAGCAACGTCGTCGACTGGGGCCCCTACTACAAGAAGGCGATCAAGGAAGCGATGGACGGCAGCTGGAAGACCGGCCGCACCATCTGGGGCAAGCCCGAGGGCGCCAACGACGTGATCAAGCTCAACGCCGCCATCCCCGAGGCGCTGCGCAAGAAGGTGGAAGAGGCGCTCGCGGGCCTGAAGGCCGGCACGCTGAACCCCTTCACCGGCCCCATCGTCGACAGCACCGGCAAGGAACGCCTGGCCAAGGGCGTGGGCGCCGACCAGGACTGGAAGGACAAGGTCGACTTCTACGTCAAGGGCGTCGAGGGCAAGATCCCGAGCGGCAACTAGGCCGCGGCCAGGCCAGAGCAGGCCGCTCCGCCTCCGCTGCCCCGCCCCCTCGCCGGCACCTGCCTCGCGCGATGAACCTGCCCTGGTGGGTTCCCGCGGCCGGCGCCGGCGACCTCCGCGCCGCCACGCCGTTGGCGGCGCGCGCATTTGGCGAGGAGCTCGTGCTGTGGCGTGCCGCCGAGGGTGCGGCGCCGAGCGCCTTCGTCGACCGCTGCCCGCACCGCGGCGCGCGCCTCTCGCGCGGGCGCGTCGAGGCCGGGCAGCTCGAATGCGCCTATCACGGCTGGCGTTTCGAGGCGGGCGGGCGGTGCGTCGCCATCCCGGCCCTGTCCGCCCTGCCGGATTTCACGCCCCCCGCGACCCACCGCGCCTGCGCCTGGCAGGCGCTGGAAGCCCATGGCCTCGTGTGGGTGGCCCAGGCGCCGGCGGCGGGCAGCGCGCCGCTGCCGATTCACCTGCTCGATCCGATCGACGGCGCACCCATGCTGCCTTCGCGCCGCGTGCTCTGCGGCCCCTTCGACGTGGCCACCAGCGCGCCGCGTGTCGTCGAGAACTTTCTCGACACGGCGCACTTCGGTTTCGTGCACGAGGGCTTCCTCGGCAGCCGCGAGCAGCTCGCCGTGCCCGACTACCGCGTCCTGCACGACGCGCTCGGCCGCCCGATGGTGCCGCTGTACCGCGCTTGGCAGCCGCGCGCCAGCAGCGCGGCGCAAGGCGGCGCCTGGGTCGACTACAGCTACCGCCTGCTCGGCCCCTGGGCGGCACTGCTCACCAAGAAGGCCGAGGGCGACATGCCCGGCGAGGCCTACGCGCTGTGGTGTTGCCCACTGGACGAGGAAACGACGCGCGTCTGGTTCACGATCTGCACCGACGACGCATCGCTCGCCGACGACGCGCTGCGCGACTTCCAGGCCACCATCTTCGGCCAGGACGCGCCGGTGCTCGAGTCGCAGCGGCCGAAGCGGCTGCCGCTTGCCGCACAAGGCGAGGGCGGAGAACTGCATTGCGCCGCCGACCGCCTGAGCGTCGCCTACCGCCGCTGGCTCGCCGCACTGGGCGCGACCTTCGGCACCTGCTGAATGCCCACCGCGCCGGCGCTGAGGTGAATTGGCGAGCCCGCGGCCGAGGAATACAGTGCGCAGTCGCCCCGCGGTTGGGGCGTGGAGACTCCGATGCGCCGCCATGCCAAGCTCACCGAGGGCCATGCGTCCGTCGCCACGGACGCCACGGATGCCTGGGTCGAATCGAACGAGCGCCTTTGCGCCGGCCTGCTCGAGCTGAACACCCAGATGTGGGCCGGCTGGATCGCGTTCCACGAGGCCTACTGGCAGCAGGCGCGCACGCTGCTCGACGAAATGCCGTTGTGGATGAACTGGCAATTCGGCACCGAGCAGCTGGCCTGACGCCCTCCGGCGTCCCTCCGGCGGACGTCCCTGGCGCGCGGCCCGCGGCGCAGTGCGCCGTGTCCGACGCCGGAATCGGCGCCATCCGACAAGCGCAGGCGGCGCCCGCCGACAGCCACCCGACGGGCAGCGCTCGACCCTTGCGCTGTTCGCCGCACAACGCGGCTCCGTCGGGGGGTTCTCATGCTGTCCCGCAACTTCTCCCGTTCGTACGGTCGCGCCGCCCTCGTTACCGCGCTCGTTGCCGCGCTCGTGGCCGCGCTTGCTGGGGCGATCGCCGTCGCCGGCCCCGCGTCCGCCGCCACCACGTCCGAGGTTGACGCCGCCATCACGGCCTCCGTCAAGGCCGAACTGGCGCGCGACGCCGAGTTGAACACGCACCGGATCGAAGTCGCCACCCGCGAAGGCCGCGTCTCCCTGCGCGGCACGGCGCCGAACGCCGTCGCGCGCGACCGGGCGGCGCGCCTGGCCGCCACCGTCGAAGGCGTCCGCAGCGTCGACAACCAGCTCCTGCTCAACAGCAGCAGCAGCAGCGGCTGATCGGGTCCGGCCTCGGGCGCCCTTCCTGGGCGCCCCTCGGAAGCTCTCCCTGGCGCCCTCCCCGGCGCCCTCCCTGGTGCCCTCCCCCCGGCGCTTTCCGTGGCGCAATGCCCGGCGCCATCCGGCGCCTCCTGGCCCCCTTTCCCACTATGCCGCCGGCGCCGCCGGCGGCTGGCATTTGTTCACGCCGGGCCGCCGGCACCGGCCCTTCGGGCACCCAATCCGCCCGGTTCGGGGCTTGCGCCGGGCGCCCAGCCTCAAGTTGCGCAGTCGCTACCCGATATCCGGACGACACGACTCCCCCGGGGCGTGGCCGCCGGCCTTTCGGGCGGCCGCTTCACCGGGAGACACACGAAGAACGCACCGCCCGTAAGGACAGTTCCATGGCTTCCATCATCTCGGCCCTGACCACCTCGCAGATCGCGGGTCTCGACACCGCCTCGATCGCCGGGCTGACCACGGTCGACTGGGCCGCCTTCAGCTCGGCGCAGATCGCCGCGCTCGGCACCGCGCAGGTGGCGGCCATTTCCACGGCGGGCATCGCGGCCATCACGACCAGCGCGATGACGGGATGGGAGACCGCCGACCTGGCCGTCTTCTCCAGCCAGCAGGTGCGGGCCATCGCCACCGACGACCTGGTGGCGCTGAACACGACGCAGATCGAAGGCTTCACGAGCGCCCAGGTGGCGGCGCTGAACACGGTGCAGGTGCGGGCGCTGGAGACGGCCGACATCGTCGCCCTGGGCAGCACCGACGTGGCCGCGATGGCCACGGCGCAGATCGCCGCCATGGCCACGAGCCAGATCGACGCGCTCACGACCAACCAGGTGGCCGCGCTCGGCACGGCGCAGGTCGCCGGCCTCGGCACCGCGCAGGTGGTGGCGCTGGACACCGCCGACATCCAGGCCCTGACGACGGCGCAGGTGGCCGCGCTGACCACCGCCCAGGTGGGCGCGCTGCAGACCGCCGACGTGGCGGCGCTGCAGACGGCCGACCTCGCGGCCATGAGCACGGCGCAGATCCGCGCCCTAGCCACCTCGCAACTGGACGCCCTCGACACGACGCAGCTCTCCTCGCTCACCACGGCCCAGGTGGCCGGCCTGACGACGCAGCAGGCGGCGGCGCTGGCGACGAGCGACCTCAATGCCTTCACGACGAGCCAGTTCGCGGCGCTGACCACCAGCCAGGTGGCCGCGCTCACCACGACGCAGAGCTCCAGCCTCGACACCGCCGACCTCGTGGTGCTCAGCAGCGCCCAGGTGCGCGCCCTCACCACCGCCCAGGTGGCGGCGTTCGATACCTCCGACGTGGCCGCGCTCACCTCCGCGCAGGTGGCGGTGCTGACGACCGCGCAGGTGCGGGCGCTCGAAACCGCCGACGTGGCCGCGATCGAGACGACCGACCTCGCCGGCATGGGCACGGCGCAGATCGCCGCGCTCAGCACCAGCCAGGTCGATGCGCTGGGAACGACGCAGCTGTCCAACCTGACGACCACGCAGGTGGTGGCCATGAGCACGGCGCAGGTCGCCTCGCTCGCCACCTCCGACCTCAATGCGTTCGGCACCTCGCAGTTCGCCGCCCTCACCACCAGCCAGGTGGCCGGCCTGACGACGACGCAGGTCTCGAGCCTCGACACCGTCGACCAGGTGGTGTTCACGAGCGCGCAGGTGCGCGCCATGACGACGGCGCAGATCGCGGCGCTCGAAACCGCCGACGTGGCCGCGCTCACCTCGTCGCAAGTGGCCATGCTCACGACGGCGCAGGTGCGGGCCCTGCAGACCGCCGACGTGGCCGCGCTCGAGACCACCGACCTGGCCGGCATGGGCACGGCCCAGATCGCCGCGTTCAGCACGAGCCAGATCGATGCGCTCGGCACGACGCAGGTGTCCAACCTGACCACGGCGCAAGTCGTGGCCATGAGCACGGCGCAGCTGCAGGCGCTCGGCACCGCTGAGCTGAACTCGCTCGGCACCTCGCAGGTTGCCGCACTCACCACGAGCCAGATCGCGGGCCTGACGACGACGCAGATCTCGAGCCTCGACACCGTCGACCAGGTGGTGCTGTCCAGCGCGCAGATCCGCGCCATGACGACGGCACAGGTGGCGGCCCTCGAGACGGCCGATGTCGCCGCGCTCACGTCCGCACAAGTGGCGGTGCTCACGACTTCGCAGGTGCGGGCGCTCGAAACGGCCGATGTCGCCGCCCTCGAGACGACTGACCTCGCCGGCATGGGCACGGCACAGATCGTGGCTTTCAGCACGAGCCAGATCGATGCGCTCGGCACGACGCAGCTGTCCAACCTGACCACGGCGCAGGTGGTTGCGTTGAGCACAGCGCAGTTGACAGCGCTCGGCACGTCCGACCTCAATTCGCTCGGCACCTCGCAGGTCGCCGCCCTCACCACGAGCCAGGTCGCCGGCCTGACAACGACGCAGATCTCGAGCCTCGACACCGTCGACCAGGTGGTGCTGTCCAGCGCCCAGATCCGCGCCATGACGACGGCGCAGATCGCCGCACTCGAAACCGCCGATGTCGCCGCGCTCACGTCCGCACAAGTGGCGGTGCTCACGACTTCGCAGGTGCGGGCGCTCGAGACGGCCGATGTGGCCGCCCTCGAGACGACTGACCTCGCCGGCATGAGCACGGCACAGATTGCCGCGTTCAGCACGAGCCAGATCGACGCGCTGGGCACGACGCAACTGTCCAACCTCACCACCGCGCAGGTGGTTGCGTTGAGCACAGCGCAGCTCACGGCGCTCGGCACCTCCGACCTCAATTCGCTCGGCACCTCGCAGTTCGCCGCCCTCACCACGAGCCAGGTGGCGGGCCTGACGACGACGCAGATTTCCAGCCTCGACACCGTCGACCAGGTGGTGCTGTCCAGCGCCCAGATCCGCGCCATGACGACGGCACAGATCGCCGCACTCGAAACCGCCGATGTGGCCTCGCTCACTTCGGCGCAGGTCGCGGCACTGACGACCTCCCAGGTGCGGGCGCTCCAGACGGCCGATGTCGCCGCGCTCGAAACCACCGACCTCGCCGGCATGGGCACG
>JACRPO010000014.1 GCA_016223165.1 Burkholderiales bacterium | reverse complement strand
GTACATCGCCGACCACAACGCACACCCCAAGCCATTCATCTGGACCGCCACCGCCTCGGACATCCTGGCCAAGGTCACGCGGGCACGGGCCGCTGCGGCTGTCGCACGATAAGTACAGAACAGAGTGGCGCACCACACTAGGGAACAGTGAGCAGCAGGCCCGGGTTGATCTGGCCCGGCGCGGTGAAGAACCGCTGCCCGTTGTGAAGCTGGACCACGTCAACATCCGAGATCTTGCGATCGGGTGCGCCAGGCACAACCTCGAAGAGGTCGCGCTCCGGCCCAATGGGCGGCGCGGGCACCTGCCGAATCTGGGCGCCGGTCATCGCCTGCTCCTGTACCTCATAGGGCGCGCGGTCGATCTGGATGTGTACTCCCTTGGGCGGCTTGGCCCCTGCGCGCAGATCGGAAGGACTGTTGGCTGGATCGGTCATGGGGGGCTCCTTGGAAGGATGGTATCATGATACCGTGGTGTCATGGGGCCTTGCAACCTTGCCTGGTTGGACAAATAATGGCTTACATGAAGACAGTGAAGTCCATGACCATCCGCCTGTCGGCGGAGCAGGCCGAAGCCCTGGAGACGGTCGCCAATGTCGAAGACACGCCGATCTCCGAGGTCATTCGGGCGGCCATCGCCCAGCACATCGACAGTCGACGCAAAGACCCACAGTTCCAAAGCAGCCTTCGCGGGCGCATCGAGCGCGCCCAGAAGCTCATGGCACCTGGCAAGCGCTGAGGTCATTGATGGCGCGCACTACGCCAAAGACCACACCCCGCGGCAAGGTGGGCAAGGTCGCCACGGGAGAGGTGGTCATGAACAACGCTGCCCGAACGAGGCTGGCCTCGACCGTCCACTTTGGCTCGGCTGTCGTCAGCGCTGCCTCGCCCAAGCAGGTCGAGCTTCGCCGCAACGTCACTACCGGCCAAGCCGCCCTTGCCCGAGCCGCGATCAAGATTGTCAAGGCAGGCGTGTCGCTCCCCGTCGGGGGATCCGTGCCCCTATATCGTGCCGACCCTCAGGATCCTTCCCGTTTGATTCGTGATCTGAACGGCAAGACCTCCACGGGAGTGTTCGTCGGCGGGAAGTTCAAGGTGTCGATCAAGCGATGACCTCCATCGCCCAGGCGGTGGAGGAAGTCAGGCGCGAACAGCGCCGCTCGAAGAAGCCACTTGCAGTGATTCTGGCTGGCCATAACGGCTCGGGCAAGTCGACGATGTGGCTCAACCACCTTTCGGCGGAGTTCCAGATCCCGCTGGTGAACGCCGACCGGATGATGTTGTCGGTCCTGCCAGAGTCGAAGCGGTTGCCGAAGTGGGCGCAGGAACTCCGCGACACGAACACGAGCTGGATGGCCGTTGCTCAGAAGGGCGTGGAGGCCTTCGTGGCACAGGCGATGTCGCGCGGCGTGCCTTTCGCCATGGAGACGGTCTTCTCGCATTGGCGCTCCTTGGGCGACGGCAGGTTCGAGTCCAAGATCGACCTCATCAAGCAAATGCAGGACGCAGGCTACTTCGTCCTGCTCTTCTTTGTCGGGCTTTCGAACGTACAGCTCTCAATCGCCCGGGTGTCAACGCGCGTAGCGCAGGGCGGGCACGCAGTGGATGAGCAGCGTTTGCTAGATCGATTCCCCCGGACGCAGAAGGCAATCGGCCTTGCCGCGTTTGTAGCCGACGCGACCATCTTCACGGATAACAGCAGGAGCAAGACGAGCGCTTTCACGCTGTGCCGAATCCAGATTCGCAGCCGCGAGATCTATGACATCCGCAAGGCGTCCAATCGCAGGCCGCCGCGTGTGATTGCCGAGTGGCTCGACGTGCTCAGTCCTAGGTAGCGGCAGCTTCGGCTGACGGCCCCGTCGTACGCGCGATGGCTTGGTGCTGCGCATCGACTCCCCTCGGGTGTCTTGATGCTCCTTTTGGTATTAGTAGCATATTTTATGAAGAGGAGAGCAGCGCTCTCGCGCTCGCATGCACCGCCGCACCCCTCACCCTTATGGTTTGATGCTCCAGTACATCATCCCGTCCTGCATCGAGCTCGGCAGACTCCGCAATGAGGCCTTTAGGCGCTGGCGCAGCAGCAGCGCAACATCGGTTGCCACTTTCTGTACATCGAATGCACCGGAGTGATTGGCTTCCAGAAACTGCTGATCCACCTCCGAGACATCGACTGTCTCTACGCCGGCCGTAATCAACCGTGACGATCCACCCAAGCCGGCCGGCGCCTCTCGGTTGACTACCTCCGACAAGGCAAGCGCACGATCGTGCTCATTTGCGTACAGAGTCGCCAACTTGGCGGAACTGCCGTAGAGGCTTATGCCCTGAACAAAGTTCGTGCGCGGTACGTCGGGCGCCACGAAGACAACGCTGTCGATCGACTTGCCGCGGTCAGTGACAAACTCAAGCACCTGGAATGCCACTTGGCTGCCCATGCTGTGGGCCAGTAGCGATACTCTGTCCATGCCCTCGCTGAACAGGGCGGCGACCAAATCCTTCGTATAGGGTCGTGTGAAGGTGACGCTGCCGATGTCATAGTCATAGCCGCTACTGGCACCTTGCGAGGGCCAGGAAAAAACCAGAACGGGAGCTTTTACGGGAAAATCCTGTGCCAACGCAATCGCACGACGAACAGCGAAGTCGAACGAGTTATTGAATCCGTGGATGAACATTACTATTTCACCACCAGTTCCGGTTTCACGACTAGCCAGGCGAACGAGGGAGGCACAAGGCTTCGGTCCGATGGCTACACCCCCCTTGACTGCGATCGCCCCCTTGTGTCCGGCGCCAAAGCTTCGCGGCTGATCTGGGGTGTAGGCAACTTCGCCGCAGGCCAGACGTGAAGTGCTGCTACGGGCAATGCCAAACCGGTATGAGAGATCGCTGGCGCCGTCATCGTTGCGGTTTGTCGCGAAGAAGATGCGGGGAGGGGTAGCACTCCGTGGTGAACGCGTCGAGTCGGTCGGTTTGGGCGGCTGGGCTTGCTTCACTCGATCCAGTAGAGTCAGTGCTGCTGCTCCTCCGTCGCCCGCACGCTTAAGCCAGGTTGACCGTGCCGCCTCCGATCCCGCACCCAACGTCGAGAAGCTTGTGAACGTCAGGCCGTTTGCCTTCGCCAGGTTTGGCAGATCGGCCTCATCCCGCAAGGCGCTTGCGCGAGATCGTTGCCTGGCATCTCGCACAGCGGCCTCAATTGCTGCGCGCTCTCGCTGGCGGAGGCCCACCCACGCTGCCTCGTTAGCCACTAGAAAACCTTGGCGAGGTTGGAAGTTGCCCAAAAGGCTACCTCCTTTGGCTGCCGTCATGAACTTCTTGTTGTCGACTCCGACTGGAGTCTCTGACCCATCAACAACTCTGCGTTCAAGCGCGGAGTAGATCTCGCCTGCGGAAAGCGTCATCGGAGTTGCGCCGAGCGCAACGAGGACCTCTCTGGACCGAGAGTCTGGGGCTCGAAGTTTCAGGCCTCTGAGGTCGGCGATCGTCTTTACTGGCTTGCTCACGACAAGTGAGGCCGGCGCCACGTTCCAGAAGCCTAGCACGACGAAGCCCTTCCGCCCCAACTCCTGCATCACCGCATCGCCTATCACAGAGTCTTCGATGAAGAACTGCTCCGTGGAATCGCGCACTAACAGCGGGTGCGACAGCAACGACGTGAACCTCAGCCCGACTCTGTCAGTTTCGTACCCGGCGATCTGAGATGGACGAAGGAATGCCAATGGCACCTTGCCTTGCTGTATCAAAGCTCCCACCTCATTTGGCGAGCCCAGCGCATCGATGGGCAACGCCCTGAATGTGAGCTCAGCCTCTTTAACCTGCGGCGAGGCGCTTAGGGCTTCAAGGAAATCCCGTGCGCCCTTGTCATCCAGCGGAACTAGCACAGCGAGCTCAGTGGCCCAGACTGAACTCAGCATCAGGACGAGAGCCATTAGTACGCTCGTCCGCGTGCGCCGCAGTGAATTGTTCAAGATTGCAGTCATGCCAGCTCCCGTCGCCTCAAGCGAAACGCAAATCGCTGGCCTCATTGGCGCACGGCGCGCGAGGCCCAGCCGGTTGCCGTGCAGGCGGGGCCCACATGCGCCTCCCCTGCACATAGGCGCCGCCTACCTTCATGAGCCGAACGGCGCCGACGCGCGAGAACGTGTAGGTCATGAGCGCACGGTCGCGCAAGCCAATGAGGTCCCCTTTTTCGGTGGTGTCCAGCAAGCCGCGCGCGCCTGCATGGGTGTCTTTCAAGAAGGCTCGTAGAGATACTAAGGGGAGGCTTGCTACTTCTTGTCAGGGATCTTGCCTCCGACGTAGCCAGCGTGGCTGATGCCCAGAAGTGCCAGGAAGTTCTCTGGCATTGCTGTCGGCAAGCCGCCGACCGACATTGCGAGCGAGACGAACGTCGCGAGCGCTACCAGCGTAAAGATGAAGTTCTGGAACTTCGTGATGCTGACGACTCTGTCCGCGAAGTCACCTTCTTCCTCAAGCCAAATCTGAGCGAACTTCACCCGGATGGTAGTTGCTGCCGCGGTCCCGACGGCTGGAACAGCTGTGCCGTCTCGGGCAACTTTGGCAGCCGAGCCTGGGGCGTCTTTAACCGCCTTTACGCCGGTTGACAAGACAGCTGATCCAGCAGCAATGCCCATGAGGCCCAGCAAATCGGTTGACAGCTTGGCCTTCGAGAGATCGAAGTTCGAGGCCACGAGCGTGGCGGCGAATGCGGAGAGTATCAGGACCGTCCATGCAACGACCTGAACATGCGTGAGGCTGCAACGGCCGCGGCTGTCGATCAGAATTCCAGCGACCTTTCCGGTCGCTGAGCATCCAGCGAGGACTCCCAACGCGAGAATCACCAGTGCGGAGACCGGCCAAAGAACTGCGAAGCTGCCCATGAACAGAGTCCTCCCGTGCGCGGATGATGTGCCGAGTTCGCGAATCGCAAAGCGGCGGTGTACCCAATCTTGAGGATGCGCGAATCTCGGCGGCGGCTGTAATCGACGCCTTGGCGGCACGTGCCGCGTCGATGAACGGGACTACTATGAGTGGCGTGAGGGCTCAAGTCGAGAGGCGCGAAGGCTTCCTTGCGGTTCGGCGAACTGCGGGAGCACTGGCATGCCTTGGTCTGTCAGCGCTCGCCCTCGGAGGCTGCGCCGCCAACGTGCAGCCCGTACTTGACTTCGGCAAGGCAGCCGCTGCGTTGGCCGAGAACTATCGACCCATCCTCACAAGACCTGCTGGCCTGTGCCGCGATGCCCGGGTACTGTCTCTGGTGGCAAGCGAACCCGGCTTTGACGTTCGACGACTCGAGGCGGACGAGGTGGTCAGGGAGTGCGCGAGCCTGGCGGAGGCGCAAAGCAAGCGCGGTGTCGTGGCCGACGCAATCTCGGCCTACGGAAAACAGCTTGCATTGCTGGCTGGCGCTGACCCCGGCGTGCTCACGGCGGACATCGAGGGCGTCGCCAAGGCTGCCAAGGGGATCAAGGACAGCGGCGGAGACGCGCTCTTCAACGCGTCCAAGGTGGATGCGCTGACAAAGGTCGTGACCATCGTCGTCGAGCTTGCGCGGGCGGGCAAGGCTCAGCGCCTGACGCGCAAGGTACTCGATGAAGCGCACGAGCCGCTGGCCACTTTGGTCGAAGAGATGAAGGTATGGACGCAGGGGACCGTGCTGCCCCGCTTGAAGACTGGCGTCACGAGGCGCGAGATCGTCCTCGACAAGGGCTTGGTGCCGGCGTCGAGCGCCGCCAGCGTTCCCGGAGCCAGGGAGGTGCCGGGCTTGACTTACACGGCCCGCTTGGCGCAATTCTCGCTTGCCAAGGAGATTGAGGGCTTGAAGGCGGATCAAAAGACGGCGGAGGCCTTCACGACAACGGCCACCGCACTTGTGGACTCCCACGGGAAGCTTCGTGACCTCTTCGACTCTCCGGACCAGCAGGCCAGGCTCGACGCGGTGAAGGACTTCGTGGACAAGGTTCGCGCATTGCGCACTGCGGCGCAATCGCTATGGCTCGTGTCGCACACTGTAATGAGACGGACTGCTTAGAAGGAGCCTGCTTTGAGCGCTGACCCGTTTGCTCCAGTTCGACAGGTCCAAGCACTAGCACGCGTCGCTGACACCGCTTCGGCAAAGATCCTCGCGTTTCTTCTGGACAACCCCCAGGATCCGGACTCCGAGCTCTGGCGCCGCGCCATGCGGGATCTCGATGCCGCGGCGGCACGCCTCGACGGCGAGGCACTCCGCCTCATGGCGCAGATTTCCGACAAGGCGCTGAAGGCCCTGACTTCAGCAACGGCCGAGGCCGAGCGCTTCACGAGGGAGACGGCGGAGATCAAGAAGGGCTTGAAGGTATTCGCCGCGATCCTCGGGCTTGCGGGTGCGCTGCTGGCGGGCGCGGGCGCAGCATCGGTCATTAGTGCAGCGAAGGCTGTCCGCGACGCAGCGAAGAAGGACGAGGACAAGAAGCCCAAATAGGGCAAGCGGACTCCGTCTCCTTAGATCCCAATTCTCTCCACCTCTGGAGGCTGACTTGGTCGGAGCGCCGGTCGTAAAGGCCGGTGGTGCGAGCGCTCGCGTGGTTGGCCATCAGAAGCAGCCGAGACTCTTGGGCGTGCTCGATCGGCGGCGCAACTCAGACGGCGCATGCGACCAGCCAGCCGCTAAGCCTGGCTAGACACCGACAGTTGAAGGATGCATCATTTGGCTGGCGTCCGTGACTTGGAGTTCCGAGACGAGGGTCGCATGCACTGCATCGTCGTCGCGCTGCCGTTTTCATGCTGCGCTTCTTGCGCAATCCCTGCACGTGCGCCGCGATGGTGTGCCCGGGGCCAGGCTCTAGTCCCTCGACTGAGGCGCGTATGTGGTACTTCATCAAGAGCGCGCTCGTAGCCCTGGGCCTGTTAGGAGTTCAGTTCGTTCTCCACGCCACGCCTCCTGGCCAGTGGATCGAGCGGGAGACCTACGCGCTTCTCGCCGATCAGCTTCCGCTCTTTAGACTGGACGGGCCCGCCGTTACCGTACTGGACATTTCGCACATTAGCGGGGGCGCTACACCCGGGCGCGCCGATGAGCAGGTCACCCCACGCGGTGAGTTGCGAACCCTTCTTGACGCGATCGCCGCTGAGAGGCCGCTCGCTGTCGCAATAGACATAGACTTCTCACCGGATCACCGTGGATGGAAGAGTCGCGAGGATCCGGCGTTCTTTGACCACTGCCTGGCCCTCGGCCAACGAGGAACGCCAGTACGGCTCGGTGTCTATCGTGGCCTGCGCGAGCCGCCTGAAGGTTGGCTGGGAGCCGCTCGCTTCGCTGACTTGGCCGGTGGAGTCTGGCTCCCCAAGACCGGCTCACGAAGGCTCCCCGTGTCGTTCCACGTTGATGGCGTTGCCGGAGCCGCAAGGCCACTGCCAAGCTTGGGCGCTGCCCTAGCGGGCGCCGCAGGGCCCCGGGAACCGCGCAAGGGGCTCGTAGCCGGCTTGGTCGAGCCGCTGACGATCAGGAGAGTCCCGGTGGAGTTGGTCGGTCCGCCGCTGGTTGTTGTAGAGGCGCTGGTCAACTACTCCGTGATCGAGCAACTGTCGCGAGAGCAGTTGGTGGCGGCATCGCCGCGTGACATCGCCAACTACGCGGATAGGATAAGAGGCCGGCTGGTCATCGTAGGCGACACGAGAGTGGGATCGTCAGACGACATCTTTGCAATCCCGGGCGATCCTGCGAATCGTAGGGGGGTGCTTTTGCATGCGGCACTCGCTCACACCTTACTAGTCGAGCCCGTGCATGAGTTCAAACACGGTGTTCGGTGGTCGATCGACATCCTTCTCTCAGCGTTAATTCTTGCGGGGGTCGCGCTAGTAGCTTGGCTCTCTCGCGGGAAAGCCGATACGCACAAGGTCGAGTCGTGGTTTGTCCTAGGAACAGTGGCTTGTGTGGTCTTGGTGGGATTCGCCTTTATCTACTTTGTCCGCGTGTTATGGCTGGACTTTCTGCTTGTCGGGGCATTTTTGCTGATCCATCCGTCAGTGGGAAGGTGGGCGCAGAAATTGGCCCAGACAGTCCGAACCCGCTGGCCACGCCTGAGAGGTGCTCCATGAGGCACAACTGCACCGTTTTGCTCCGTTGGTTGGGCATTGGATTCTTTGCCGTGCTCGGTGTACCGCCGGTCGCCGGGGCGCCGCTCGGCGGCCAAGTCATCGAAGTTACGGGGACGTGCGTGATAGCGGCAGGCGCGACAGAAGCACTTGACTGGCGGCCACTTCGTCTTGGGCAGGAGATCGTGCCCGGGGATCGCTTAGTCTGCGGTCAGTCTGGCTTGTCCCTAATCAGGCTGCCGATTAGTGGCACGGAGATTCGCATCACACCTGGCGAGGTCTATGAAATTGCGCACGTTCCAGGGAGCAGACCCCTACCAGATAAGGGCCGTGGGGCTCGTAGCGCTGCGATAAACCCAAAAGAACGTCTCGCGACCGGCGGCGTGGTCGTTCGACCCGATCTAGACCGGGGGCCGGCAGCGACGGCAGCCGCCGTGCGAAAAGCGGGCAACTCAAGCGCCAAAGAGGCCGTGCGAAAAGCGGGCGGCAACTCAAGCGCTAAAGAGACCGTGCGTTGCAAGGCATTGCTAAAGAAGGGTGAGCAGGATGAGTTGACAGTGGCGGAGGCCGCATTATTGCGAAAGGAGTGCCGCTAGTCAGATAGTGGTTGAACGATGGGCAGGTTGATGTCGCGGCTAAATCCTGATCCGCTCGACTTCATCGAGGCTGACTTGGTCGGAGCGCCGGTCGTAGAGGCCGGTGGTGCGAGCGCTCTCGTGGTTGGCCATCTGCTGTGCCACTTCGAGCTTGCCGCCGTTGCGCAGGTACTCCGTGATGCCGGTGGCGCGGAAGGTGTGGCAGCTCACGCGTGTGCCTATCCCCGCCTCGACGCTGCGACGGCGAATCATGCGATAGATGTCGGCCTGCGAAAGCGGCCGGTCTGAAAGCACACCCGTGCGTCCGACGGAACTGCGGAACAGGTAGCCCTTGGGGTCGGCACTGAGGGCGGCTTGCTGCAGGTAGGTATGCAGATAGTCCTCGAGCTGATGATGGCAGGGCATCTCATGCACCTTGCCGCCTTTCTCGTGCAGACGCACCCAGAGGCGCCGCCCCTGCACATAGGCGTCCTCGACCTTCATGAGCCGAACGGCGCCGACGCGCGCGAATGTGTAGGTCATGAGCGCAATGAGCGCACGGTCACGCAGGCCCTTGAGGCTGCCGGCGCCAATGCTATCCAGCAAGATGCGTGCTTCGTCGGCCGCGAGTACAGGCGTCTTGCCTTTCCTGACCGAGTGCTTCGGCCCACGCACGGAGCTCGCAGGGTTCGTCGGAATGACTTGGCCGACGACAAGCCAGTCGAGCAGCATGCGTATCGCAGCCAGGTGCAGCTTCACTGAAGGAGCGGCGAGACGCCGTGCCAGTGTCTCAACATAGACTGCGACGTGAACCGGCCCGACAGCCGGCAATGCATGCAACCCTTGTGACTCGCACCAGGTGGCGAACTCGGCCGCGGCGCGCGCGTAGACCTTGCGCGTGTTCGGGTTGCGGATGTGCGCGGTGAAGAACTCGACGAAGCGCTGTTGCGCCCGGGCATCGGGCGCGTACAGGGCGGGCAAGTCAAGGCCGTAGGAATGAACGGCGACGGAAGTGCCCTCCATCATCGATCCTCCTTCACATGCCAGGCGTGAAGGATGTAGATGACATCGCCCGCGCGCTCATAGCGGAGCTCATAGTCACCGATCACCAAGCGCCGCACGTTACGTCCAGGGAATTCGCCGAGTTCGGGCCCCAGTTCCGGGTACTCGCACAACCGTTGAGCGGCGGCGTAGATGTCATCAACCACCCGAAGCGCCGCCCGAATGTCCACTGCAGCAAGGAATGCATCGAGGCGTGTGAGATCAAGCTGCACGTCCTCAGTCCACACAATCCTCATGCGCCATCCCGCCCATGGCGGGACTTGACCCAGACTTCGACTACTTTGTTCTCGACTACTCGCCCGGCGTCAACGGATGCAAGCGCCTCCAGGGTCAGCCGGTGCCGCTTCTCCTCGAGGTCCAGCCATGACGTAAGAGCCTGCTTGACGATCCAGCCCTTCGGGCGATCCATCCTGACAGCAGCCTCGTCAATCTGTCGCGCCATGTCGGCAGGTACATGCGCGCTGATTACCCTTGTCTCCATACCCGTCCTTTCCCATAGTCTTTAGTCAAACCTAGCGGACTTGACTAACTATGTCGAGGACTAAATAAGCTCGTGGCTCTCGTGAATGATAACGTCCTTTATCATTCATGCTTCAAAGCTCAGGCCGCCCGGTCAGCTCAGCGGCCCGGAGAGTGCTTGCGATACTTAAGGCGCCGATTATCGAATGCAGGCAGCGTTCCTTCGAGGATGTCTACAACGGCTCGGTTTATGCGAGGTTCCTCGATGGAACCCGAGAAGAAGCTGAAGTCATGGTTGCGGCTCTTCTTGTCAATGGAAACGGAGATGATCTGTTCGGCATCCGCCACGACAGCCAAGTTGGGGTTGTGCGTTACAAGAATAATCTGGCGACGCTTCTTCGCCTGCTTGATAAAAGTCACGAGAATCTCATACACGCTCTTATTGTCGAGATTGTCCTCCGGCTGATCGATGACGAGCGGAGTCGCCTGCCTATCCAGCATGAGGTAGAAGATTAAAAGCAGGCCGCCTCGCTCACCGGGAGACAGTTCGCTGAGGTCTTTGTGATCAACCTTCAGGTCGTACTTCGTCATCAGGTAGTCGAAGTCGTACAGATAGTCGTATAGATCCTGAACCTGCTTTTGCCCCTTCATCTGCTTGAAAATGTCCCGACTCGCGCCCTGTGCAGCGAAATCGGGGCGCCTATCCAAATGAAGAGCTTCGACAATGGAGTCAAGCGCAGAGAAGACCTGTTTCTCATCCTTCCAGTCTGTCACTGTGTCAGTGAGTTCCCGCAGCAGCGCATGCCCCTCATGCTGACCGCGAAAGCTCCCGGCCGCTCCCTGATTTATGTGCCTCAGGAAGGAGTCAAAGAATGTTGCATCGAAGCGCAGGCTAGCCTCGACTGCAATGTCGTACTCTCCAAGCTCACCACGGCACTTGGCGATCTCTGCATCAATTGATGCCTTGATTGCATCGTAGAAGGTAGTTAGCCCCAGCTTCTGCGAGAACAGCTCTCTCGCAACGCGGTCACGCGCCGCGCGTGCGGTCAGCAACTCCTGAGGGTAGACTTCGCCAACTCTCGCCAGCTCACGCTCGAGGCCAACGAGCGAATCTGCGCTCGGGTTATCGTCTGCGCCACGAAGTTCCTTCTCCCGAGCTGCCCAAGCCTGCTGTTCTGCTAGGTACTGTTGATACTCGCGCGCAGGCTTTCCGAGCCGCTCAACGAGTTCTGCTCGTTCTTGGTCAAGATCTGCGAGCGCGCATACGAGACTATCCGCCATCGCCTTTTCGCGCGAAGCGCTCTTCGCGGCATCATCTCGGATCAGCAGGTCGAGGTCGACCTTAGAGAGCAGGAGCGACTGGATCTGCTGTAGTCGCGTACTGCAGACCTCAATCTCTCGATCGAGGCCTGCGTACTCGACTCGCAACTGTACGATCTGGGAAAAGGACAGGCCCGCAGCGCTGAGCACACTCTGCCACTTGGCCTCCAGCGCGAAAACCGTGCCGGTCTCCCGTGCGATTGCCTGGCGGACCTGCCGCAGGTCCTCGACACGACGGCTAACGTGCACCTGCTCTGAAGAGAGCTCCTCAATCCGCTGGGCCAGTTCCGATCTGCGTCGCGAGAGAGCGTCGAGCTGCGCAGCCTCGGTAGAAGCTGAAGTGCCGGTCGCTTCTGGGTTCGGGCGCGCGGGCGGCTGAATTGACGCATGTGCTGCAAGCTCCGCCTTTCTCAGCCGTATCCTCTCGTCCAGCTGCGCGCGATGCTCTTCTGAGAGTCTGCGCTCTGCCTCCACTACCACCGCATTCGCGGCGTGAAGCACCCCCTTCTTGTTTGCGATGTTCTCCTCAGCCTGCCTAGTCCGGAAGTTGATCAACTCGTCGAGGCTGGCCGCCCCGAACTGATCCTGCGGCTTCACGTACCGAAAGATGACTTCGTTCAGCGTGGCACGAAACTCATCGTCGGCGATGTTTGCGCAGATGCGCTCCAAGTACTTTTGCGGCAGGTATTCGACTTTCTCTGTGAGATGCGGCGCTGTCTGCGCATCGAGCAGGCGTCGGTCTGCTGGGCCGTCGTACCAGTTCAGGATCCCAACGAAGTGCTTGGCGAATCCACCCTTCAGGAACTTCTCCTTGTTGAGGAACGAGAACAGCTCATCCGGCTTGCCTGGCGCGAGCCCCCGAGCGACTTGGTTGTGACTATTGCCAAGTAGTCCTATGATGTCTGTCAGCGCGCTCTTGCCACCTCCTTTGTTTCCGATTACCGCCACCAACTCTTTGCCAAGAGGGATGCGCTCGCTCACGAACCAGGTGCCGTGCAGCTCGGGACGGTACCCATCCACCGCGTCTATGCAGAGCGACTCGATGTAGAGCGTCCTGTTCTCCCGGACTCTACGTTCAACTTCTGGTTCTGCGCCAATGAATACGCGATTGGCGGGTTCGAAGACAATCTGCTTGAGGCCCTCGAAAGTGAGGTCGGCCTTGATCCAAGTCGGCTCGAGCACAATGCCGGTCGAATCGGATACAACTTGTCCTAACTTGGCGTCTAGATCGGCAAGTGAGTGCGCGTCGCATCCGGACAGCACGGCTTTGGGGGTGGTTTGCTGCGACTTGTCTTCGCCGCGGTCAGTGGAGAGATACCAGTCTGTATTGACAGTGCTCCCAAAGAAGGCCTGGCTGAACTTGTCGAACTCGTCGGAAATCAAGAGTTTGCGCTTCTTGCCGCGTTCTGCGCGAATGCCATCGTTGTTTGCCGCCGTTACGATAAGCACCCGGTCAAGCAGATCCACGCTCTTCCCGAATGTCTCCTCCAGCGCCTCCCGGATGAATGCGCGGGTAGTTGTCGCTTCCGCGAAGTCCGCCTCACGCTGAAGTTCCGCGGCGCGTACCTCGCGACCCTCTGCGCCCGTCTTGTTGGTCTTGAGGGCCACGAGTAACGACCGAATCTTGTCGTCGTGGTCCGTGTGAAGAGGGTTGAAGATGAGGTGGATGTTCACTTCCTCCTGGGCCTTGTTGACGACATCATTCGTCCGCAGTTCGATGTTTGCGAATAGTGCTTTCTGCGAGGCGGGGTAACGCCTCGTGAACTCATCGCGCGCGGTGAAGTAGGTGTCTGCGGAGAAGTAGTCGGTGATGCCGAACGCTTGAACATCGGTCTGATCTAGCCTGCGACAGTACTCCTCCCAGAGGTCGCCGCCTGCGGAAACCCGGAACTGGTCGTTCTGCTTCGTTCCGGGTGCGTGGAGATGGAGGTCCCACTTCCTCCATTCCGATCCTCTGGGCCACCTCGCGGTCATGGTGAGGCCTTTCTGCTCCCCGTAGCGAGGGTCGCGTTACGCCTGCTCGGGATCGACAGTTGACAGTTCGACTTCATGCGACGACGGCTTCCACCGATGCACGATGGGTGGCCGCAGTGCGGCTAAACGAACGCGCTAGCAGAGACTGAAAGACTGCCTCCGCTTTCCCGGTCGCGGCCTGCTGCTGAGTGAGAACCGCATGTACATCACTACAGCGTTGCTCGAAGGCGCGCTGGGCGTCAATCTTCACACGCGAGAAGGCTTCGTTAGTCATCGCGTCCAGCCCGCGTGCGGGCCTCCGTTCTCAGGTGGATTGGCGTAGTTGAGACGACGCTGTGCCATTGCCCCCATCTGTGCCCTCTACCGCTGCCGCACCGGCTCGAAGCTGATGCGTAGCTTCGCTCCGATAGCCTGCGCGAACTTCTCGAGCGTGCGTGTGGATGGCGTCGTCCGGCCCGCCTCCATGCGTGCAATATTGCTCTGGGTCGTGTGCATGCGCTCGGCCACCTCCGCCTGAGTGAGTCCTGCGCGGCTGCGCGCCTGCGCGATCTCTTCTGCGAGCGCGAACTCCTCGTCGAGCTCTCCATACGCCTGCCGGTAAGCGGGTTCATGCTGCCACTTGCTGTGTAGCGTCTTCAGCGTTGCCATGGGCTCGATCCTGTGCCGTTGCTCTCCATGCGGACCATATCAAAAGTGATATGCGTTGCAAGCACGATCTTCCCTGCCGTCTTGGTGTCGGTTGATCGGTCTAAGACGGGCCGGTGTGTCGCCGCTGTCCCTGCCCTCTGGTCTTCTGTTCTGCCTTGTTGGTATCAACAGCAACGCCGGTCCTGGCCGTGCGCGCGTCCGGGTCAACAGGCTGCCCGCTCCATTCCCCTCGGCAAGGCCGAGGGTTCCCGTGTTGCCCGTTCCCCTGCGGTGACCCTGCCGCTTGGCCGCACGGCCTTGTCTCTGGCGTTGTTGAAACCCAAAAACAAGGAGAACGATCATGGGACTAGACATGTACGCCTACAGCACCGACCAGACCCTCAGCCGACTCGATTTCGAGAAGCCCAAGGACCGCAAGGAGATCGCCTACTGGCGCAAGCACGCGAACCTGCATGGCTGGATGGAACAGCTCTACCGGTCGCACGGAGGTGCGCAGAGGTTCAACTGCGTCAATGTCGCGCTGACCGCCGAAGACATCGATGCACTGGAGCGCACCGTTCTGGCGGACGAGCTGCCGTTCACCGAAGGCTTCTTCTTCGGCGAGAGCATCCCCGAGGACAAGGAAGACGATATCGCCTTCATCGCCAAGGCCCGTGAGTGCCTGGCTGCCGGGAAGTCCGTCTACTACACCTCGTGGTGGTGAGCCGCGAACCGCCCCGCTGGCGCGGTGCCGGCGGGGCAGCAACCTTCAGTCAGGAGAACTACAACATGTCCGAAGCACAAACCACACGCTACCGCGTCACCATCATCGAATGGCTCTCTCACACCAGCTCCGTCGATGCCTTCGACGAGGAAGCGGCCGAGTCAACAGCACTGGAGCGCTGGGCTGACAACAACGAAGACCCGGCCTTCACCTGCTTCGATGGCGGAGTCGACGAGGTCATCGTCACTCCCGTCGCAAGCTGACCCGTGCCTGGCGTTCAGCCGTTGCCGATGAAGCCGCGGAACTGCCCGTACCGGTGCGACTCCGCCATCTTCAGCCACGCGTAGAGCTCCATCGCACGGCGACGTTGCGCCGGGTCCATGATGGACGTGCTGGCAATCTCCAGGAAGTCGTTCTCCCACTGGTCGAGCACCTGTGCAGGCTGCGACTGCACGAGCTGCGCGATCAGATTCATGCCCGTCTGGCGGTCGTAACTCAGCAGCTGCGCCACATCAGCGTGCCGCGAATAGGCCACGGCGAGTTCACCCGCCGTCCTCAGCCCGACCAGAAGCGTGTCTACCAGGCTCATTGGTGCCCCTTTGTGTGGTCTGGTACGGTCAGCGACCCATGTCGGGCTCCGGCTCCGGCCGCTCGGGCTCGGGCGGTGCCATCGGCGGCCGTGTCGGACTCGGCTCGGGAGGCGAAGCCTTGCCGCGATCTCCCGGCGCATCCGCTGCACCTGTGTCGCTCATGCCCACTTCCTGCGCCGGCGCCCCCACGGTGACCGCAATCTCCGGGGCACTGTCGTTGCCCGTCACCACGCGGCCGAACCAGCCTTCTTCGACCACACGCTGGCGCACGTCCGTGATGGCATTGCCGATGCCGTCCCAAACCTGATCCGCGAGACCCTTCTTGCTCATGGCTTACCTCCGCGTTGATGCCGCGCACCTTGCGCGGCGGAGGCGGCCATGGTCAGCGATCCGGTCGCTGCCAGACGCAGTTGCAGGCCCGTTTGCACCTGCAATCGAAGCGGCGGCCGGTTCGCCCGTCACAGACTGCCCCCCTCCAACCAACGGGAGCAGCGATGGTCTACTTTCCGCAGAGCATCACGGTGGACAACAGCCCGGCGGCCGGCGACAGCCCGGAGAGCGTCGCTGTCGTCTTCGAGCGAAGCCTGGAGTACGCCGAGTTCATCGGCCGCCAGCTCGTCGGTCGGTACAACACCTATGCCACCGCCGAAGCCGACGAGGCGAGGGCACTCATCGAGGAGTACCGGCCGATGTATCTCCTGCTCACGGCGGACTTGCCCGGCGCGGATGCGGTGGAGCTCGTCCGCTGGTGCCGCGGCCTGCTCCCCGCGCTTGCCACGATCAATGTCACGACACGCCAGGCCGTGCTTGACCAGATGGCCCTGAAGGACGCGGGAGTCACGCACATCCTTCCCTATCCCTGGGGTGCCCGCGAGCTGTATCTGCAGACCGTGACCGAGGAACGGGTGCGCAATGGCCCGCCCGCCTGGTGGCACCGCAGGCCTCCTCGCCGGCGCCGTTCGCTCGCAGCGCGTGGATGACGCTGTCGTGCCGTCATCGCCTGCGGCGCCACTCCCTCGATGCCCGAGCGGCCCGCGTCACTTGGCGCGAGGACCCTGCCCGAGTTGCCACCCATGGAGTCCTTGTATGAAGACAATCTCGCTCGCTCTGGCGCTGTTGCTCGCGCCCCTCGGTTCACATGCGCAGACCGTCGCCCGACAAGACTGGATGAATCACATGGAGACGGCACTGCCCAGCGCGTTCTGCGGACCGGACTCGTACTTTCGTCAGTGCTTCACCGTGACCGCGCAGGAATGTGAAGCAGCGGCGTCCTCAGCGACACGCCTGTGCCTGCAAAAGCACGGTCCCGGTTTGCCACAGACGCTTGTCATGCCGAAGGATGGCCGGCACTGGGGTGGCGTCGTTGGCCAGTGTTCCGGAATCGGCACCGAACTCGCCATGCTGAAGAAGCGTGTCAGCAGCCCGAGATGCAACGATCCCAAGCAGTGGATGCAGTAAGCGCGAATCGCCATACGACGCCACGGCATGTTCGCACCTTCGGAGAATTGCGTGTGTCGTGATAGAGCGCCGAGGCATTCCGACTCGCATGCCATGCCGGTCGTCGGGTGCTTCGGCGCTGGTTAGCGCCGTCAGCTGCCTCAGGTTAACGCTCGGCGTCACATTCCACTGGCCAATGGCTGGTTGGCTAGCTATGGTGGCTCGCAGTCCAAGTCAGCAACCAGGGAAGGTGTATGCACCACCGGCCGCATAGCCACCACACACACAGCCACCGGCGGCACAGCGCCGCCGGAGAGATGCTGACCCATGCTGGCCTTGAAGGGCTGCTCGCCAGCATCCCCGCCGTCGTGCTCATGACCGTCAGGGAGACGGTGGGTGCGAGCCTTCAGACCACCGTGCGCGGTGCCATCGCCAAGGGGGAGAAGGCTGCGGGCGAGGCCGTCAGCGAAGCCGCCGGCAGGTTCAAGATGAACACACCCGTGGTCATCGGTGCCGTCATCATCGGTGCGGCCGTCCTGCATGGCGCCTGGCGCGGCAAGCGCAAGCACGAAGAGCGCAGCTTCGCCGAAGCCGAGGAAGAACGCCGCGCAGACATGAGCGCGGTTCCTGCCCGGTCTTGATCGCCCGTCGCGCCGCCTGCAGATTCAATTGGGCTCTCTGACGTTCAGGCGGTGCCCGTCACGGGGTTCTTCCTTGTTGGTTCCAACAGCAACGCCCGTCCTGGCCGTGCACGCAGCGGGGTCAACGGGCTGCCCGCTCCATTCCCCTCGGCGAGGCCGAGGGTTCCCGTGTTGCCCGTTTCCCTGCGGTGACCCCGCCGCTTGGCCGCACGGCCTTGTCTCTGGCGTTGTTGAAACCCACAAACAAGGAGAACCACACCATGCCAACACCCAAGCCCTACCGCGTCATCTACGTCGAATGGTCAACCCGATCCGTCGTCGTCGAGGCAGAAGACGAACATGATGCCGAAGAGATCGCCCTCGACATGCGCGAGGACGAAGCCTACGACCACCTCATCAAGTTCGAGAACTCTGGCCTTGATGGCGTCGAGGTGGAGCCGCTCTAGCGAGCTAGTTCCTGGGGTCGTGCAAGTCAAGCCGGCGTTCGATGCGCTCGATACGCTGCTCGAGGACGGCGTAGGCGCCGTCGCGGCGCGCATCGGTCTTGATGAGGTCGCCGAGGATGCTTCGGATGGAGGTTACGTCAGCCTTCACCTCGCGCGTTTCACGCCGGAGCTCAGTCAGATCGCCCTGCATCCGCTTCAAGGTCTCGTAGATCAACTCATTCGTCACCGTGGTTGTCATGGGGTGTCCTCTGCCTCGATTCAACCTACAACATTCGCTGTACTCGCGCCAGCAGAACTTCCATCCCAACCCCATCGGGACGGACGGTGAGCCCGTTAGGGCGCACGCGCACGCCTCCATTCCCACGGGGGCACGTGATCATGCGCCGGCAGCGACCACAGTCCCCGCCGCGCCGCGCGTGCCTCAGTCTCGATCGGCAGCAGACTCGCATCGGTCAGGTACTTGCGGTACACCCAGACCGCTCCCTCCCTGACCAGTTCCGCGTTGATGTCCCGGCTCCCCTGGTAGATGCGTGCCACCGTACGGCCGTAGCGGTCGGTTGTGACGATGCGGGCCGTGACCTCGCTGCCAAAGCACAGGTCCGACAGCGCCTGCTTGGCCTTCTGCCCCCAGGGCTGCCCCTTCTCCGGTGCATCGCCTCCCTGCCGCAGTCTTAGCCTTGCCAGGGGTCTCTGCTCGGCCTGACGGTTCCGCCCCCTGACGCGAGCAGCCGAGGTCAGCGCCACCGGCATGCGCCCGTGGCGAAGGTCTGAACGGCGGCAATGCCGCCACGGCAAACCGCCCTAAGGGGCGCCGCCCCTGGCGCGGCGCAAGGGTGAAGGCGTTGCCCGCCTGGCGGGGTATCCCCAACCTTCCTACCCCCGGAACAAGTCCGGGGTCCGTGCAGGCCGGGTGAGCCCCCTCCCCGCCTGTCGCCCTTGCTCCTTTCCTCCCCGGTCTCGGCGACGGCCAGAGGCCAGCACAGCGCAGTGCTGAGCCTCAAAGCCGATTTCTGAAAAGGAGCCAAGACCATGACCAAGACCGACGGGTCGCAGACCCACACCACCCGCGCCGATGTCTACACGCGCGTGACCGACCGCATCATCGAAGACCTCGCCAAGGGCGTGCGCCCGTGGCTGAAGCCCTGGACGGCCAGCAACACCGAAGGACGCATCAGCGCGCCCCTACGCCACAACGGCACGCCGTACAAAGGCATGAACGTGCTTCTCCTCTGGGGCGAGGCGTTCGCCAAGGGCTACAGCTCGCCCATCTGGATGACCTACAAGCAGGCCACCGAACTGGGCGCGCAGGTGCGCAAGGGCGAACACGGTTCGCTCGTCGTCTTCGCCGACCGCTTCACCAAGACCGAACAGGACGAACACGGCAAGGACGTGGAACGCTCCATCCCGTTCATGAAGGGCTACACCGTCTTCAACGTCGAGCAGGTGGACGGCCTGCCCGCCCACTACTACAGCAAGCCCGAACCCAAGGGCGACCCCCTGCCCCTCATCGACGCCGCCGAGGAGTTCTTCGCCCGCACCGGCGCTCGCTTCCAGCATGGCGGCGACCGCGCTTTCTACGCCCCTGCCCGCGACTTCATCCAGCTGCCGCCCGCCGACGCCTTCCGCGACGCTGAGAGCTACGCCGCCACCAAGGCACACGAGCTGATTCACTGGACGGGCAACGAGCGCCGCTGCGCCCGCGAGTTCGGGAAGCGCTTCGGGGATACGGCCTATGCCCGCGAGGAGCTGGTGGCCGAGCTGGGCGCCGCATTCCTCTGCGCGGCGCTGGGCATCACGCCCGAACCGCGCGAAGACCACGCAAGCTATCTCGAGCACTGGCTGGCCGTGCTGAAGGCCGACAAGCGCGCCATCTTCTCCGCCGCAGCGCATGCCCAGCGCGCCGCCGACTACCTGCACGGCCTGCAACAGCCGCAGGCACTGGCCGCCTGAGAGCAGCTCCCGTCACAAGAAAATCGGGCGCCCCGCGCGGGGCGCCTTGTCATGCGCTGACGCGGGGGAGGAAAACGGCTTCGCGCCCCTGCCCTGCGGGCACCCGCGCCCCCCACCCGGCGCCGCCAAAGGCGGCAGCTACCCTCGCAAGGATTCTCTCTTTCTCGGTTTCATGAAAGGGAGAATGGGAGCCGGAAGGCCGCTTGCGCCGCCCGCCGGCCCCCGCGCCCATGGGTTCTACTCACTCCGGGTAGAAGATGGGATCGCTTCCCGACCGCTTGACGAGGGTGATGGAATGCTCGCAGTCCGAACGGTTGACGTAGCTCTCGCTACTGCGCGCGATGGCCTTGCCGTTTGCCGCGTAGTAAATCCAGTACCACTGTCCGCTGTTGTCTTTGCGTTCCCAGTAGCAGGGGTATCGAACTTCAGCCATGAGTGACCTCTTCGTGAACAAAGAGGGCGCCTGATGTTTGGCCGGCTCATCTCCTGGTCGTTCCGCCCTGCACAGTGCGCCCAACAAACCTGCGCCCGGGTTGACCGATTTTCCAGCTTCTGCTGTACAAGTCTACAGGCTGGACGGAATGCCAGTAATGCCGCCGCCGGTATTAATCTGTTACCGACTGCAACCCGGAACCATCGGCAGTTTGAAAGGGAGAAAGAGATAAAGGGAGAAGAAGGCGCACCGCGTTCCCCCCGCAGTGTCACTGCGTGAGCCAGCCAGCGTGCCAGGATGCGCCCATGCACTTTTCGCCTTGGGCTGATGCCCGTCCCTGCTGGCACTGCCACTGGTTCGCCGGGACTCACTGCCGGCGGCAGCGTCGCCCTGTGCAACCATCCTTCCTGCTGCCGCTGCCGCTCCCAACCTGAGCACGGATGCGCCCACTGGGTGCGCGAGCCCGGCTCGGATGACGCACCGGGGCCTCCCGCTACAGTCCTGCCATGGCCACTCCCGCCGCACGTGCCATCGTCGCCCAGTGTCTCGCGCACCGCGTGGCCGGTCCCGCAACACCCTGGCGCGACTCGCTCGACCTCGTGATGCATGGACACGGCGTGAAGGCCGAGGACTTCGGGCGCGATGCCATACCGCCCGCGCCCTTCGCCCTTGTCATCGCAGCTGCCTTCGACGCCGGCCGCGCGCAGACCTGGTTCAGGATGGCGGCAGCCGATCGCACGGAGCAGGCCGCGCTCCTCACGCTGTGGGCGCGCGAAGTCTGGCCCTGGTTCGTGAGCCGCTACGGCCTCGACTAGCCCCACCTCGGGCGTGCCGCAGGCAGTCCCCTGCCCGCGCTGACGATTTTGCTTTCATGAAAGGGAGAAATATGCCATTCATGAATTCATGAGAACCATCGTCATCGCAAACCAGAAGGGCGGTTCGGGCAAATCGACCCTTACGGTTCACCTGGCCACCGCCGCCGAACGCGCCGGTGATGGCCCAGCCCTTCTCTCGGACACCGATCCGCAAGGCACCGCGGGCGACTGGTTCAACCAGCGCCGACGCGCAGGCCTTGAAACCCCGCGCTACGCGCCCCTGGACCTTACCGACCTGCGCGGCAGGATCGCCGCCCTCAGCGATGCCGGCGCTCGCTACCTCTTCATTGACACCGCGCCCTCGATCGGCAGCGTCAATGCCGAGCTCTTCGCGATCGCAGACCTCATCCTCGTTCCCCTCAATCCCACGCCTGCGGACCTTCGGGCGCTTGTCAAGGGCCTGCCCCTCATCAAGCAGTCAGGATGCCCGTTCAGCTTCGCGCTCGCACGCGTGCGCTCGAACCTGCGCAACAACGAGGCCGCGGCCATGGCGCTCGAAGCGCTCGGCCTCGTGCTGCCCACCCGGATGCATGAACGCGTCATCTATGCCGAGACGTTCGCGCATGGGAAGACCGCGCTGGAGATTGAACCTGACGGCATCGCCGCTACCGAGGTCAGCGCCCTCTGGCGGGCGGTGAAGGAGCGCATGAAGGAAACAGAGAAGGGGAGAAAGGGAGAAAGTGCGAAGGGGAGAAGCCAGGAAAGGGAGACGGCCTGATGAGCAAGCGACCGCCCATAGACCTCATGGCACTGACTGCCGATCAGGCCACGACGATGCCGGAAGCCGCACAGCGCGCGGCCACCCCGAGTGCACCCCGTATCGTGCTGCCGACACCCGAGCCGACGCGCACTGCCAATCTGGAGGCGCTTGCCTTCAAGGTGTCACCCGCTTTCCGCAAGCGCTTTCGCAAGCGTGCCGTCGAGGCCGACATCAAGCAGAACGAACTCCTCTTCGAGGCACTCGATGCCTGGGAGAAGGCGAGGGGGCTTTGAACGCATGACCTCGACGCCCGCCATCCGGAATACGGATGAGGGCAGCCAATCGCAAAGCTTGACCCCTCCGGTCGCTTACCGTAGAAGGCGCACACGTCTAGGGGCCGGATTCATCTCTCTGGGAGTGCGCCGATGGGCAAGCGTCGAAATGCTCCGAAGCCGGAATCAGGGAGCGGTGGCGCCCAATCTCCGTCCGGCTCCACGAGGAGCACTGCTACCGAGAACAGAGATCAAGCTGGCGCGAGTCGTGGTGCCATATCCCCGCGGCATTGGTTAACCGTGGGCATTCTGGCCGTCGGCACGGCAGTCGTGGTGTATGTCTTCACGCGGCCTGACGATCCGGTCGCCCTTGCCGTGCAAGCCTGTACCGGCGGGACCAAACAGGCTGTGGATTTCGGCCTGCGGGCCGGCATCGGGGACACAGGCGCCATTGTGGCGGGTGCTGGCCTCACAAAGCAGATGCTTGGATCGCTGAAGCCGGCCGACTCTGTCGAGGGTACGAAGCAGCAGTTCAACTACATCGCCTGTATTGACCGACGCTTGGCAGCGGCCAGGGCCCCTCAGGTCGCGGCGAGTTGCTCCGACCCAAACGACCCGTGCGTGGACATCGTCCGACTTGCTGACTTCACGAAGAGCGCTTGCCCCGCGGAAGGCGGCCCGGGGCCTGTTGACTTAGCCGAGTTTTACGACACGGTATCGTTCAGCGTGCCTGGGGTTCAGCGGTACGAGGCAGTCGGTTCGCCCAGCGGGCGTGCCAAGCTCACCGTGCTACGGCAGGATGGGCAGAATCTGGTTCAGGTTCCAGCCGTTGAGCAGCCTCGCTGCGCAACGTGCCCAAGCCCCGAGTTCACATTCAACATCCCGGTAGTAGATGGCCGCGCAGAGTATCGCTGGCGATGGGTTGACGGGCACGACGGCGATCCTGTGGACGGCCTGTTCGTGAAGTCGCTTGCCCGTGTCCGCAGCGTCCACGCGCATATCAAGCTGCCCCACGGCGTCACGCTCGATTCAAAGTCGGTGGAGCCGCCCGAAGTCGCGCGCAAGTGCGTCGTCGGGCACAACAGCTTGGCCTGCACTGACTTGTCGGGCGCCGAAATGCGCAGGGCGGTCAAGTGGGCGTGGGACTGGACCCTGTGGTCGCGTTGCCGAGGCAAGTAATAGAGAGCCAGAAAGCAGAGCGGGCGCCGCGAAGGGGTGCCCGCATGAGAGGACAGGTCCTCGTTAGCCGCAAGCCTGCATCCGGAACCCGCTTGAGGCTCCGCAAGCCTGCATCTCGAAACGCGACGCCTTGATACGCTTGCTCTTACGAGTACTCATGGAACACCTCCTTGAAGGTCCCAACGTAACGTAGTGCCGAACGGATCGCCTACAAGCACCCCCAAAAGGAGGGGGTGGGTGCAGTTCCAACCCCTCAACTGCTCCTCCCGCCAGGTCGCATGTCACCTCTTGGCACGTGCATCCACCGTCGGGGGGAGTCTGCCAGTGCCCCGCCATTGACGCGTCACGGTCTTATGGCAAGGTAAAGCAGCCCCCGACGTTCCGAGCATTGAACCAGGACAGCTGGGCTGAGGGCAGACCAGTGCTGGATAGAGCCCGCCAGCATGACCGTTGGACCGGCGAAGAGCCGCGACTAGACGCGGAAGCTCTCCATCTTGGCGCCGGCTGCAATCGCTTCCCTTAGCCAACGCGGCTGCAGCCCCCGGCCCGCCCAGGTGTTGCCGCTCTTGTCGCGGTACTTCACCGCCACCTTGCCAAGTTTCCGGCCCTTCGCCTTGGAGGGGGGCTTCGTTGGAGGCGGCACGGCCTCCTTCGCCGCGCGTCCGCGCCCGAAGCCAAGGTCGTGTGCGGTGAGCCCGTAGGCCTCGATGGCACCCTTGATCTTCGTGATGACGCCGGTGCGCTCCTGCGCGCGCAGTGCGTCTGCCTTTGCCTGGAGGGCCTTGATCTGCTTCGCAATGTCCGTGTACGTCTTCGCCACCATTGGTGCTCCTCGTATGTGCCCGAAATGTATAGCGACGATTCGGAGTCGCAGACGGGGGGCAGTGCCGGCGAGGGGAGGGCGCTGCGCTTCTTCCTTTCTCGCTTTCTTGAATTCTTGAAAGCGCGCCTACGGCGCCGGCATGAAGCCGTAGGAGTCGGCGAAGGCCTTGAGCACCTCGTGGTGCCAGATGTCCCGTAGAGCTATCTGAAGCACCGGATCGGCAGGGGGTCGGCTGAGCGTCGCCCACTCGGCAGGCGTCATGCCTCGGTCGAAGGTGGCGGCCACTACCTGGCCCAGTTCTGTCCAGGGTGCCACCCAGTCTGCTGACCGGTCGAGAGCCGCACCGCGGCTGCCACTGAAGACCAGATCGAGCACGTCCCGCGGTGGCGCGCTGGGATGGACTGCGGCGGAGGTTCGCCACTGCCTCGGCCTGCTGGTGGGTCACGGTCCCGGACATGGCCAGGATGGTAGTCGCAGACTTGCCTACGGTGGTGCCTACGGCCGCAAAGCAAGAGGGGTTCAGCGACGCCGCTGAACCCCTCTTTTTACCTATGGTAGGCCCTGGGAGACTCGAACTCCCGACCAACGGATTAAGAGTCCGCTGCTCTACCAACTGAGCTAAGAGCCCTGTGAACGCTTCGATCGCTCCGCCGGCCGGGGCCGGGGGTCGATCGGTGTCCGGACTGTCAATCCGGTGGTGGGTCGTGCAGGATTCGAACCTGCGACCAACGGATTAAAAGTCCGCTGCTCTACCGACTGAGCTAACGACCCGTCCGTAGAGCCGCGCAGTATAGCCGCAGGCCTCAGCGTCCCTGCGCCGCGGCCGGCCCCAGGCGGGCCAGCAGTTGCGAAACCGCCGCACCCGCGGCGACCATGCCGAAGGTGGCAGTCACCATCACGCTCGAGCCGTAGCCGGCGCAGTTGAGGCTGCCGTCGCTCGTGGCCGGCAATTCAGGCCGGTCGCAGGCCTCGGGGGCCGCAACGGCCGCGGCCTGCGGCAGCGACACCGGCTCGCGCGAGAACACGCAGGTGAGGCCGGCTGGCACCTGCGCCTTGCCCGCACCGTGCTGCCGTGCGACGACGCCGGCGCGGCGCAAGCGCTGGCGCAGCGCGGCCAAGAGCGGGTCGTGCGTCACCTCCGAGAGATCGGCCACCTGCACGGCCTCGGGGCGCCGCTTGCCGCCGGCCGCGCCGACGGCGATGCAGGGCACGTCCGCCTGCAGGCTCCAGCGCGCCAGCGTCTCCTTCGCGCGCACCTGGTCGCAGGCGTCGACGAGGCCGTCGACGGCGACGGGCAGCAGCGCCGGCCAGTTGTCGGGCCCGGCGAACTCTTCCACCGCATGCACGAGGCAGCCGGGGTGGATGAGCGCGATGCGCTCGGCGAGCGCCTGCGCCTTCGCCTGGCCGAGCGTGGGTGTGAGTGCCTGCACCTGGCGGTTGACGTTGGACTCGGCGACATGGTCGAGGTCGATCAGCACGAGCTCGGCCACTCCGCAGCGCGCCAGCGCCTCGGCCGCCCACGAGCCGACGCCCCCGAGGCCGACGATGGCAAAGCGCGCCGCGCGCAAGCGCGCATAGCCCGCCTCGCCGTACAGGCGCCGCAGTCCGCCGAAGCGGCGCTCGAGGTCGGGCTCGAAGTCATGCTCGTTGTCGGGCCCGATGTGGGGCTCGATGTCGGGCCCGATGCCGTGCTCGAGACGGTCGGCACGGTCCGCCTCGGATGCAAGGTCGGGCGCGGGAGCATCCACAGGCCCCGGTGGCGCCTGCAGCGCGGCGGGCTGCGCGCTCATCCCAGCCGCTCCAGCCGCCACGTCTGGTAGCGCAGCGCCGCCACCGCGCCGGCGACGATGCCGCCGAAGGCGACGAAGCTGCCGAGCGCCAGCGTCGACAGGCCGGTGATGCCCTGGCCGACCGTGCAGCCGAGCGCGGTGACGCCGCCGATGCCCATCAGCACCGCGCCGCCGAGGTGGTTGGCCGTGTCCTCGGTGCTCGCGAAGCCCTCCCAGCGGAACGTTCTCTGCAGCAGCGCCACGGCGGCCGAGCCGAGCACGACGCCGGCCGTGCTGGCGATGCCGAAGTTGAGCACCTTGCTCTTGTCGCTGAAGAGGATGAGCCAGTCCACCGTGTAGGCGAACGGCGCCACGAAAGTGAGCGATTCCATGCGTCCACCCTGCGTGCCGACGAAGGTCTCCTCCAGCGTCAACGGGTGCTCGGCCAGGTGGCCGAGGTGGCCGGTCACCCACCAGCCGCCCACCACGGCGGCGCCGACGCCGATGCCGCCGAGCCAGGTGTCGGCGCAGCGCGCCTCGGGCCGCCGGGCGACGAAGGCGAGGAGCGCCAGCGCCAGCGCCAGGGCGGCCAGCGGCGCCAGCGTGCGCGCCGAGCCAATCCCCCAACGCGCCCCATGCGCGGCATGCGCCAGCAGCGAAGGCAGGTCCTGCCCCGCGGGCAGCGGCACGACCACGGCATCGACGGTGGCCACGCGCGCCACCGCGAAGATGCCGCGCAGCGTGGCATAGGCAGCCAGGCCCAGCACCACGAACACCACCAGCGCCTTCAGGCTGCCGCCGCCGATGCGCACCAGCGTCTTGCTGCCGCAGCCCGAGGCCAGCACCATGCCGAAGCCGAACAGCAGCCCGCCGGCGAGGTTGGACAGCGGCAGCCAGTTCGCCGCCGCGTAGATGCTGTGCCGCGCCTGCACGAGACCCATGCCGACGAGCGCGTTGAAGCCGAGCACGCCGGTGGCGATGGCCACCAGCCACATGCTCATGCGCGACCAGTCGCCCATGTTCACGATGTCCGCCACCGCGCCCATGGTGCAGAAGTGCGTGCGCTGCGCGACGGCGCCGAACAGCGCGCCGAGTGCCAGCCCCGCCCAGAGCACCCCATGCACGAGGGCGGGGAGTTCGGCTTCGGTCACGTCGGGGCCGGCCGGAGGGCGCGGTGGCGGTCTGCGAGCGGGGACGCGAACGGGGACGCGAACGGGGACGCGAACGGGGACGCGAACGGGAGGGGCGCGCCTCTCATCGCGCCGGCAGGGTCGCCAGGCGGTCCTTGCCGGCCTGTGCCGCTTCCGAGGTGGGGTAGTTCTTCATCAGCTCGGCGATCGTGGCCCGTGCACCGCGGTTGTCCCGGGTTTCGGCCTGGCTGTTGGCGAGCGCCAGCAGCGCCTCGGGGGCACGCGGGTGGTCGGGCGCGCCGGTGACGAAGCTGCGGAAGGCTTCGATCGCCGCCTTGTAGTCGCGCTTGCCGTACAGCGCATTGCCGAGCCAGAAGCGCGCCTGGTTCGTGTAGGGGCTGCCGGCGTAGCGGCGCTGGAAGTTCGCGAGCGACGCGGCGGCGCGATCGAAGTCGCCGCCGCGCATCACGGCCATCGCCTCGTCGAAGCTCCTGCGCTCCTCGGGGTCGACCGAGAACTCGCGCCCGTCGATCGTCACCTTCACCGGCTCCAGCCGGCGCAGCCGGTCATCCAGCGTCTGGCCGACATCGCGGCTGCGCCGCTGCAGCTCGGCCACGTCGCGCGCCAGCGTTTCCTCGCTGCCGCGTATCTTGGCCACGTCGGCGCGCATCTGCTCCAGCTGGTTGTTCATGTCCAGCAGGCTGCGGCGCAGCGCGCCGATCTGCTCGACGAGCTGCGCATTGAGCCTTGTCAGCGAAGTCGTGAGCTCGGCCTCGCGCGCCTTGGCCGCTTCCTCGCTTTGCGTGACGCGCGCGCGCAGGTCGACGACGGCCTTGCGGGCCTCGTCGTCCTTGAACAGCTGGGCGTGCACGGGCAGGGAGGCGACCAGCGCCGCCACGACGCCGGCCAGGCGGATGCCGCGCCTCCAGCCTTGCCGGCCTGCCGGCGTGGCCCCCTCGAGAGAAGGGCGGGCGAGATGGCCGAGGGGGCCGCCGGCCGCCTCGGCGGTGGCGGTCGTCGCCGCCACTTCGGGGGGGTACGACATCAACGGTCCTTCAGCTCGGCGCGACGGTTCTTGGCCCAGGCGGCCTCGTCGCTGCCGGCGGCGGCCGGGCGCTCCTTGCCGTAGCTGACGGCCTCGAGCTGCCCGTCGGTGGCGCCGAGCAGCGTCATCGAGCGCAGCACGGCCTCGGCGCGCTTCTGCCCGAGCGCGAGGTTGTACTCGCGACCGCCGCGTTCGTCGGTGTGGCCCTCGATGACGAGCTTCTTGTCGCGGGCGGCGGAAAGCACGCGCGCGTGGCCCTCGATGAGTGGCTTGAACTCGTCGCGGATGGCGAAGCTGTCGAAGTCGAAGTAGACGACGCGCTGGCTCGGCGCGGCCAGCAGCGCGGCGCCGCCGGCCGTGGCGCTGCGCGTGAGGTCGACGCTCGCCACCTGCGACTGCGGCGTGCCGCCCGCCGTCGCACCGGCGCCACCGGCTGTCGACGAGCCCGTGTTGCCGGCCGGGCGGCTCTCGACGACGGGCAGCTTGTCCGGCGCGATGGGCGTGGAGTCGCAGGCGATCAGCACGCCGGCCAGGGCCAGCAGGGCCAGGGTACTGCGGGTGGAGGTCTTCAGGATCATGGTAGGCACTCCTTGCTCGGGTCAACAAAATCGGATCACGCGCGGTGAGAGCATGATGCCGTCGAAAAGGTTCGTTGGGGCAAACGCGCAGTCCGCTCCGGGGGGACGGCCCGGGCCTTGCGCGCCTAGCGGCCGAACGGCCCCCAGCAGGGCTCGCGCACGTCGCCGCTGCTCACGACCAGGCGCGACTTGATCCTGCCGTCGAGCGTGGTCGTCATCAACGCGTCGGCGCCGCGCACGCGGGTGGCGTAGACGATGAGGCGCCCGTTCGGCGCGAAGCTCGGCCGCTCGTCGTCGGTGGTGTCGGAGAGCTGGCGCACGGCGCCGCTGTCCATCTCCTGCAGGCTGACGCGGAAGGCGCCGCCCTGGCGCGAGATGAATGCGAGCGCCTTGCCGTCGGGGCTGAGCGTGGGGCTGATGTTGTAGCTGCCGTTGAAGGTGACGCGTTCGGCGCCGCCGCCGCCGGCCCCCATGCGGTAGATCTGCGGGCCGCCGCCGCGGTCGCTGACGAAGTAGATGCTGCGGCCGTCGGCGCTGTAGACCGGCTCGGTGTCGATGGCGTTGCTCTGCGTCAGCCGCGTCGGGGTGCCGCCGTGCACGGGCATCGTGTAGATCTGCGTGCCGCCCTCGCGGGCCAGCGCCACCGCCAGCGTGCGGCCGTCGGGCGAGAAGGCCGGCGCGCTGTTGCTGCCGCGGAAGTTGGCGACGCGCTTGCGCTCGCCGCTGACGAGGTCCTGCATCCACACGACGGCCTTCTGGTCCTCGAACGAGACGTAGGCGAGCTGCCGGCCGTCGGGGCTCCAGGCCGGGCTGATGATCGGCTGCGGGCTCGCCAGCGCGATGTGGCCGCCTTCGCCGTCGGCATCGGTGACGTGCAGCGTGTAGCGCGCACCGGACTTCACGACATAGGCGATGCGCGTGGCGAAGACACCGCGCTCGCCGGTGAGCTGCTGGTAGATCTCGTCGGAGATGCGGTGCGCGGCCAGGCGCAGGTCGGCCGCCGGCACGACGCTGCTGCGGCCGAGCAGCTCTTCGCCCTTGACCGTGTCCCACAGCTTGTAGCGCAGGTCGAAGCGGCCGTCGGCGAGGCGCGAGGCCGAACCGGCCACGAGAGCGTCGGTGCCCTTGGCGCGCCACTCGGGCAGGCGCACGACGCTGCGCTCGTCGAGCAGCTCGTTGGTGGGCACGTGGCGGAAGACGCCGCTGCGCTCGAGGTTGGCGCGCACGACCTGCGACACGGCGACGCCGGCCTGCGTCTCGTCGCGAAAGCCGGCGATCGTGATCGGCGCCTGCGTCGCGCCGACGCCGGAGATCTCGACGCGGAACTGCGCGCGGCCGAGCCGCGGCTGCGCGAGGCCGGCGGCGGCCAGCGACATCAGCAGGCGCCGACGCGCCGGCCCGGTGGGCGCCGCGAGGCGCCGCGACTGCGGGGGATGGTCACCATGCATCATTCGAAGGGGCGCTCAGTGTGTTGTGTGTGCGCCAGGGGCCCGCCCACGGGCGCGAGGCCGGGATTGTAGGCAGCCCCCCGGGCCGCCCCGGTAGGACGGGGCCGTGACGCTTTGTATCGCCGCCCGCGGCGCCCCGGCGCGACCGGGCGTGCGCGCCGCGGCCCACGGTCGCCGCAGGGGCGGACCGATAATCCCCGCCGCCTCGCCCGCCGAGGCGTCGCCCCGATGCCCAGCCTCCTCGCGCGCTTCAGGCGCCTCGCGCCCTATTTCCGCACCAGCCGCATCGGCCTGGCGGCCACCATCATCGGCGCGACGCTGATGGCGCTGACCGAGCCGATGCTCGCCGACCTGATGAAGCGCCTGCTCGACCAGGGCTTCACCAGCCAGCAGATCCCGCTGTGGATGGTGCCGGCGGCCATCGTCGGCGTTTTCGCGCTGCGCAGCGTCGCCGGGTTCCTCTCGCAGTACGGCCTCGCCTGGGCGGCGCAGCGTGCGGTGCTGCAGCTGCGCGAGGCGATGTTCGCGCGCCTGCTGCGCGCGCAGCCGGCCCTCTTCGCGCAGCAGACGGCCAGCGGCCTCACCAACAGCGTCGTCTACGAGGTGCAGGGTGGGGTGCAGATCCTCACCAACGCGCTGCTGACGCTGGTGCGCGACTCGCTGACGCTGATCGCGCTGCTCGCCTACCTGCTGTGGCTGAACTGGCAGCTCACGATCTTCGTGAGCGTGCTCTTCCCGGCCGTAGCCATCGTCATGCGCATGCTCGGCTCGCGGCTGCACCGGCTCACGGTGCAGGCGCAGCGCGCCACCGATGAACTGGCCTACGTGGTGGAGGAGAACGTGCTCGCCTGGCGCATCGTGCGCCTGCAAGGGGCCGAAGCGCCGCAGACGCGCCGCTTCATGCAGCGCGCCGACCTCCTGCGCCGGCTGATGCTGAAGGTGGTGGTGGCCGGCGCGACGATGACGCCGGTGACGCAGATGCTGGCCGCCGTGGCGCTGTCGGCGGTGATCGCGCTGGCGCTGTGGCAAAGCGGCACCGGTGGCGCCACCGTGGGTGGCTTCGTCGCCTTCATCAGCGCCATGCTGATGCTGGTGGCGCCGCTGAAGCACCTGTCGGACGTGATGGCCCCCATCACGCGCGGCCTGGCGGCGGTGGAGCGCGGCATGGACCTCGCCGAGGTCACGCCGGCCGAGGCCGGCGGCGGCCATCGCCTCGAGTCCTCGGTGCCGGCGACGGGCGCGGCGGCGGGCGCGGCGCCGGCTGCGGCACCCGCACCTGCAGCGGCACCTGCACCCGCACCTGCGCCAGCACCTGCGTCCGCACGAGCGCGCGGCGACATCGCCTTCGAGGGCGTGGCGCTGCGCTACAACGACGAGGCCGCGCCGGCGCTTGCCGACCTGACGCTGCACGTGCGCCCGGGCGAGACGGTGGCCCTGGTCGGCCCTTCGGGCGCGGGCAAGACGACGCTCGTCAACCTGCTGCCGCGCTTCCTCGAGCCGAGCGCCGGCCGCATCCTGCTCGACGGCGTCGAGCTGCGCGAGTGGGACGTCGCGACGCTGCGCCGCCAGTTCGCCTTCGTCAGCCAGGACGTCGTGCTCTTCAACGACACCATCGCCGCCAACGTCTCGCTCGGCGACGAAGCCGGCGCGGCGACCGTGGCGCGCGTGCGCGAGGCGCTCGCCGCCGCGGCGCTGCTCGACTTCGCCGACGGCCTGCCGCAGGGCACCGCCACCGTCATCGGCCACAACGGCAGCGAGCTCTCCGGCGGCCAGCGCCAGCGCCTGGCAATCGCCCGCGCACTGTTCAAGGACGCGCCGGTGCTCATCCTCGACGAGGCCACCTCGGCGCTGGACAGCGAGTCCGAGCGCGCCGTGCAGGCCGCGCTCGAGCGCCTGATGCAAGGCCGCACGACGCTCGTCATCGCGCACCGCCTGTCGACCATCGAGCATGCCGACCGCGTCGTGGCGCTCGAAGGCGGGCGCGTCGCCGAGCAGGGCACGCACGCGGCGCTGCTGGCCGCCGGCGGCCTCTATGCACGCCTGCATGCGATGCAGTTCCGAACATGACCCACCCCCGAAGCGGCCTCCGGCCGCCTCCCCCTCGAGGGGGCAGCACCAGCGGCCCGGCAAGGCCGGCTGCGCGGTGTTCGCCTGCCTAACCCAGGAGACCTCCCATGTCCGCCCCGATCTCGCGTTATCCCGTGCCCACGCTCGAGCAGGTGCCGCCAGACATCCGCGAGCGCATCCTCGAGGTGCAGGCCAAGGCGGGGTTCGTGCCCAACGTCTTTCTCGCGCTCGCGCACCGGCCGGCCGAGTGGCGCGCCTTCGTCGCCTACCACGACGCCCTCATGCTCAAGGAAGGCGGCGGCCTCAGCAAGGGCGACCGCGAGATGATCGTCGTCGCCACCTCGTCGGCCAACCACTGCCTGTATTGCGTGGTGGCGCACGGCGCCATCCTGCGCGTCTACGAGAAGAAGCCGCTCGTCGCCGACCAGGTGGCGATCAACTGGCGCAAGGCTGACATCTCGCCGCGCCAGCGTTCGATGCTCGAGTTCGCGGTGAAGGTCAGCGAGCGCTCGCACGAGGTGAGCGATGCCGACTTCGGTGCCCTGCGCGAGCACGGCTTCAGCGACGAGGATGCCTGGGACATCATGGCCATCACCGCCTTCTTCGGCATGAGCAACCGCATCGCCAACGCCATCGGCATGAAGCCCAACGACGACTTCTACCTCATGGGGCGGGTGCCGAGGGCGAAGGGCTGATCGGGCCCCAGGCCACGACAGGCCGGCGACAGCAAGAGGAGACATCGATGAACCAGCAAGGGGCCGCGAGAGCGGCTGTGCAGGCGGCGAGCGCGTTCCGTGCCGCGGCAGGTGCCGTGGCCGCGGCGGCGCTGCTGGCCGCGTGCGCCGGCGGCCCGCCGGCGGCGGGCCCGGCGGGACCGGGCGCTGCCGGGCCGGCCGCCGCCGGTGTCAGCGGCAGCGAGCGCGCCGCCACCCTCCAGCGCACCGCGCATGGCGTGGCGCATGTCAGCGCGCCCGACTTCGAGACCCTCGCCTACGGCATGGCCTACGCCTACGCGCAGGACAACGTCTGCCTGACGGCGCAGCACCTGGTCACGGTGCGCGGCGAGCGTGCGCGCACTTTCGGCGCTTCGGCCAGCGGGCTGCTCGGCCTGCGGCGGCTGCCCAACGAGATCGTCGACCTCTTCATCGCCGCGCACATGGACGATGCGGCGCTGGCACGCGCCGCGGCGGCGCAGAGTGCCGAGTCGCAGGCCCTCGCGCGCGGCTATGTCGCCGGCTACAACCGCTATCTCGCCGACCATGGCGGCCGGCTGCCGGCGGCGTGCAACGGTGCCGCCTGGGTCAAGCCGATGACGCCGGCCGAGTACCTGCGCATCGGCGAACTCACGGCGGTGCAGGCCGGCATCGGCGCGCTCGCCGACGCGATGCTCGGCGCCGCCCCGCCCAAGCCGGCGGGCAACACCTCTTCGCTGCCCGCGGCGCCGGGGCTCGACGGCATCGACCGCATCGACGTCGCCGCCGCCGCGGAGCTCATGCGCGAGGCCGGGCTCGTCGATTCGCCCTTCGGCTCCAACGCCTGGGCCTTCGGCCGCGACAGCACGCGCACCGGCCACGGCATGCTGCTCGGCAACCCGCACTTCCCATGGGTGGGCGTGAACCGCTTCTGGCAGGTGCATCTCACCGTGCCAGGCCGGCTCGACGTGATGGGCGTGGCCATCGGCACTGTGCCCACGGTGGTGATCGGTTTCAACAAGGATGTCGCGTGGAGCCACACGGTCTCCACCGGCCGCCGCTTCACGCTGCACGAGCTGACGCTGGTGCCCGGGGACCCCACGAGCTACGTCGTCGACGGCCAGCCCGAGAAGATGCGCTCGCGCACCGTGACCATCGATTCCGGCAAGGGCGAAAGCAAGACGCAGACGCTGTGGAGCACGCGCTGGGGCCCGGTGGTCTCGCTGCCGCGCGCCGGGCTCGCCTGGTCGGCGCAGCGCGCCTATGCGCTGCAGGACGCCAACGCCGGCAATGCGCGCGCCGGCGACACCTGGCTCGACTTCGGCCGCGCCGCGAGCGTGGAGGACCTGCGCCGTGCCCTGGCCAACCTCGGCACGCCGTGGGTGAACACGATCGCCGCCGACCGCCACGGCAACGCCTTCTATGCCGATGCGAGCGTCGTGCCCGACGTCGACGCGGCGATGCTGCAACGCTGCGCGCCCGGCGAGGGCACGCGCCGCCTGCTCGCCGGCGCCGGCCTCGTCGTGCTCGACGGCAGCAAGAGCGATTGCCGGTGGCGGCGCGACCCGGCCTCGCCGGTGCCGGGCCTGACGCCGATCGAGCGCCTGCCGGTGACCGTGCGCAGCGACTGGGTGCACAACAGCAACGACAGCTTCTTCCACACGCACCCGGCGCAGCGCTTCGGCCCGATCTCGCCCCTCGTCGGCGACGACGTGATCCGGCAGCCGCGCACGCGGGCCGGTCTCGTCGAGATCCCCGAACTGCTCGCCGCCGGCCCGGTGACGCTGCAGGGCATCCAGCGCCAGCTCTTCGGCAACCGCAACCACGTCGCCGAGCAGGTGCTGCCCGACCTGCTGGCGGCCTGCACCGGTGCGCCGGGCGCGCCGACGGCCGAGGCGCGCGACGGCTGCGCCGCCCTCGGCGCCTGGGACCGCAAGAGCGACCTCGGCTCGCGCGGCGCGCATGTCTTCCGCGAGTTCTGGCGCGGCGCGATGTCGTTGCCCAGGCTGTGGCGCGTGCCGCCCGACAGGGCGCGGCCGCTGCAGACGCCCAGCGGCCTCAACCTCGCCGACGCCGAGGTCGCGGCCAAGGTGTGGGAGGCGCTGGCCCATGCCGTGAAGAAGGTGCGCGCGGCCGGCTTTGCGCTCGACGCCACGCTCGCCGAGGTGCAGCGCCCGGCCATCACCGACGAGGCCATCGCCCTGCACGGCGGCCACAGTTTCGAGGGCGTGCTCAACTTCCTCGGCGACAGCGGCAGCCCCGGCATCGGGCCCAAGGGCATCCGCATCGACTACGGCACGAGCTACGTGCAGACGGTGACCTTCGACGCGCGCGGCCCGGTGGCCGAGGCGCTGCTCACCTACGGCCAGAGCACCGACCCCGCCTCGCCGCACGTGGCCGACCAGCTGCGCCTGTATTCGCGCAAGGTGTGGCCGCGCCTGCCGTTCCACGCCGACGAGGTGGCGCGCGAGCGCGTCGGCGCGCCGTTGCGACTGGTGCTGCAACCACCGCTGCGCTGACGCGGCGGGTGGTGCAGCGCGGCTCCCCCCGCTCGCGCCCATGGCAATCACGGAACAGGGGTCTTGACCTGCCGCAAGGCGCTTGCGGCGCGGCGGCGGCGATGATGCACCGTTCGCCTGGCCCCGGCGCGCCCGCGGCGTGCGCGGCCGCCGCGGCAGCCCTTCACTCATCCAGCCACCCATGCCCATCCTCGACCCGGCACGAACCGCCAAGGCCGCCGACGCGCCCGACGCGCCCGACACCGCGCTGCCGCCGCAACCCATCAGCGCCGAAGTGCTGCTGGAGAAATACGCCAAGGGCGACGAGGCCAGCGCCGAAGACGTGATGCGCCGCGTGGCGCGCGCGCTCGCCGAGGTCGAGACGCCCGAGCAGCGTGCCCACTGGGCGGCGCGCTTCGAGGAGGCGCAGCGGGCCGGCTTCGTGCCCGCCGGGCGCGTGCAGTCGGCGGCCGGCACGGGGCTGGCGGCCACGCTCATCAACTGCTTCGTGCAGCCGGTGGGCGACAGCATCTCGACGCCGGAAGAGGGCTTCCCCGGCATCTACACGGCGCTGGCCGAAGCGGCCGAGACGATGCGCCGCGGCGGCGGCGTCGGCTACGACTTCAGCCGCATCCGCCCCTCCGGCGCCTGGGTGGCGAGCACGCAGAGCAACGCCTCTGGCCCGGTGAGCTACCTGCGCGTGTTCGACCGCAGCTGCGAGACGGTGGAATCGGCCGGCGCGCGCCGCGGCGCGCAGATGGGCGTGCTGCGCTGCGACCACCCGGACATCGAGTCCTTCATCCACGCCAAGGACGCTGGCGACCTGCGCAACTTCAACCTCAGCGTCGGCGTCACCGACGCCTTCATGCAGGCCGTCGACAACGACGCCGACGTGGAGCTCGTGCACCGCGCCGAGCCCGGCCGCGGCTACAAGGAGGCCGGCGCCTACCAGCGCGAAGACTCGCAATGGGTCTACCGCCGCGTCTCCGCGCGCGCGCTGTGGGACCAGATCATGCGCAGCACCTACGACCACGCAGAGCCGGGCGTGCTGTTCCTCGACGCCATCAACCGCGACAACAACCTCGGCTACTGCGAGAGCATCAGCTGCACTAACCCCTGCGGCGAGCAGCCGTTGCCTGCCTACGGCTGCTGCTGCCTGGGCAGCATCGACCTGACGCGCTTCGTGCGCCGGCCCTTCGAGGCCGACGCGAGCTTCGACGAGGCGGCCTTCGCGGCGCTCGTGCCGACCACCGTGCGCATGCTCGACAACGTGCTCGAGTTGAGCCTGTGGCCGCTGCCGCAGCAGAAGGCCGAGGCCGACTCGAAGCGCCGCGTCGGCCTGGGCTTCACGGGCCTGGGCGACGCGCTGGTGATGCTCAACCTGCACTACGGCAGCGAGGCGGCGCGGGCGCAAGCCGCCCGCATCTCGGAGGTGATGCGCGACGCCGCCTACGGCGCCAGCGTGGCGCTGGCGCGCGAGCGTGGCGCTTTCCCGCTCTTCAACGCCGACCTCTATCTCAGCAGCGGCCGCTTCGCCTCGCGCCTGCCGGCCGCGTTGAAGGAGAGCATCCGTGCGCACGGCTTGCGCAATTCGCACCTGCTGTCCATCGCGCCCACGGGCACCATCAGCCTCGCCTTCTGCGACAACGCCAGCAACGGCATCGAGCCGGCGTTCAGCTGGAGCTACACGCGCAAGAAGCGCCAGGCCGACGGCACGTTCAAGGAGATCAGCGTCGAAGACCACGCGTGGCGGCTCTACCGCCACCTGCACGGAGACGGCCTGCCGCTGCCCGAGGCCTTCGTCAACGCCCTCGAGCTCAGCGCCGAGCAGCATGCGGCGATGGTCGGGGCGGTGGCGCCCTTCGTCGACACGGCCATCAGCAAGACCGTGAACGTGCCGGCCGACTACCCGTTCGAGCAATTCCGCGGCCTCTATCGCCAGGCCTGGAAGCTCGGCCTCAAGGGGCTCGCCACCTACCGGCCCAACGCCGTGCTCGGCTCGGTGCTGTCGACGACGCAGCCCGAGCCGCTGACGCTGACCGACATGAACCGCCGCCTCGCGGTGGCGCTGCCGCAGCAGCCGGTGCTGTCGTCGCTGCGCTGGCCGGGGCGGCCCGAGCTCGTCGCCGGCAACATGGCCTGGTGCAGCATGGTCGAGCATCCGCAGGGCGACTTCGCGCTCTTCGTCGGCGAACTGCCGGCGGAAGAAGGCGCCGTGCCCGGCACGCCGGGGGCGCGGGCGCGCCCGTTCGAGATCTGGGTCAACGGTGCCGAGCAGCCGCGCGGCCTCGGCGCGCTGGCCAAGACGCTGTCGATGGACCTGCGCAGCAACGACCTCGCCTGGCTGCAGCTTAAGCTCGACGCGCTGGCCACGGTGGCCGAGGAACATCCGTTCGAGATGCCGTTTCCGCCGCGCGGCGAGCGCCGGCTCTTCCCGGGCACGGTGGCGGCGGTGGCGGCGCTCGTGCGCTGGCGCTGCGAGCAGCTGGGTACGCTGCCCGCGCCCGAGACGGGCGGCGTGCCGACGCCGGTGCTCGATGCGCTGTTCAGCCGCGACGACCCGCACACCGGCGAGGACGGCACGCTCGCCTGGGCCGTCGATATCGAGAACCCGGTGGCGCGCGAGAGCTTCACGCTGATGCTGAAGGAGGTGACGGTGCCGGGGCCGGACGGCGTGCTCGTGACGCGCCCGTGCGCGATGGCGCTCTCCGGCCGCTACCCGCGCGCGCTCGACGGCCTCGTGCGCCTGCTGTCACTGGACATGCGCGTCGTCGACCCGAGCTGGATCGGCATGAAGCTGCGCAAGCTGCTCAACTACGCCGAGCCGCTCGGTGACTTCATGGCCTTCGAGCCCGGGCTGCCGCCGGGGCAGCGCCGCCAGCGGCAATGGCCGAGCACGGTGGCCTACCTCGCGCGCCTCGTCATCCACCGCTACGCGATGCTGGGCGTGCTCGACGAGCGCGGTTTCCCGCTGCGCGAGATGGGCGTGCTCGAGGCACCGCAGGGCGGCAGCGCGGCGCGTGTCGCCACACCCGTGCAGGCCGGGCGGCCGTGCCCGGAATGCGGCAACGCGACGCTGATCCACAAGGACGGGTGCGACTTCTGCACCGCCTGCGGGTACGTGGGGCAGTGCGGGTAGTCTAGGTCTCGGCTAGGTCTCGCCTGAATCCACCGCCGCGGCGGCGGCTCCGGGGTCGGGCCAACCCAGCAGTTCGGCGAGCCGGCGCACGACCCAACGTGCCTCGGCCTCGCCGAACTCGCTGTCGGGCGTAACCGGCCCGAGGCCGAGTTCGACGCGGCGCAGCACCTCGGCCTCGTCGGCGCCGGTGTCGAAGTGCACCGCCTGCGCGCGCTCGATCAGCGCCTGCGCGAGGTCTTCGCACAGTTCGTAGCGCGCGGCGATCACCTCGCGCGGCTGCGTCGGCTTGATGCGGCCCGGTGGCACGAACAACGCCACGAAGGACTGGGGCACGATGATCTGGTTCTCATCCACGGGTGGCGGATCGGGCGGGGGAGACTTGAAGGGCAGGGGCGACCGCCCGATCGTAGGGCGCCTGGCTGGTGGGGTGCGCCGACGGGCGCAGAGGCCCGGGCATCCGGGAAAACCACGGCCTGCCCGATACCCGGCTACTACCCTCGCCGCAACCGGCGGCGAAGAATGAATCGCTCCACTGTGACCTGGAGACTCCGAGATGAGCAAGATCCTGATGCTGTGCGGCGACTTCGGCGAAGACTACGAAGTGATGGTGCCCTTCCAGGCGCTGCAGGCCGTGGGCCACACCGTGCACGCCGTGGCGCCCGACAAGAAGGCCGGCGACTACGTGATGACGGCGATCCACGACTTCGAGGGCCAGCAGACCTACAGCGAGAAGCCGGGGCACCGCTTCACGCTGAACGCGACGTTCGCCGACATCGACCCCGCCAAGTACGACGCGCTCGTGGTGCCCGGCGGCCGCGCGCCCGAGTACCTGCGCATGAACTCGCGCGTCGTCGAGATGGCGCGGCACTTCCTTGCCAGTGCCAAGCCGGTCGCGGCCATCTGCCACGGCGCGCAGCTGCTCGCCGCCACCGGACTGATCAAGGGCCGCAAGGTCAGCGCCTACCCCGCCTGCCAGGTGGAGGTGGAACTGGCCGGCGCCGAGTACATGGGCATCGCCATCGACGGCGCAGTGACCGACGGCAACCTGGTCACGGCGCCGGCATGGCCCGCGCACCCGGCGTGGATCGGCCAGTTCCTGGCCGTGCTCGGCACGCGCATCAGCTTGTAGTCGAGGCGCTGGAACCTGTAGATTGCGCCGCAGCGCCACGCCATCCGGAGCCTCGCCATGTGCAAGATCTTCATCAGCGCCGACCCTGCCAGCTACGAGAGCCGCACACGCTCGGTGCGCCTGCACGGCGTGGTCACCAGCCTCAGGCTCGAGAACCTGCACTGGGCGGTGCTGGAGGAGATCGCTGCGCGCGACGGCATGACGGTGGCGCAACTGATCGAGAAGCTCTACGACGAGCTGGTGGCCGAGCGCGGCGCGGTCGGCAACTTCTCGTCGTTCCTGCGCGTGTGCGCGCTGCGCTACGAGAACCTGATTGCGCAGGGGCTCATCCCGCGCGATGCGGGCATTCCCATCCGCTCGCTGGATGCCGAGCGCGTGCTCGCCGGCGTGCCGCGGGCGCCGCGCGCCACCCCCGCGACGCCCGAGCCGCGCGCGACGGGGCGCGCGCTGAACTGATGGCGTCGAACTGAGCCTGCCGGGCCGGCTCAGCCCAGCGCATTCAGCGCGCGCGCGAACGTGGCCACCGTGCGCTCCACGTTCTTCAGCTTGTCGAGCCCGAACAGGCCGATGCGGAAGGTGCGAAAGTCCGCCGGCTCGTCGCAGGCCAGCGGCACCCCGGCGGCGATCTGCAGGCCCTGGGCGGCGAAGGCCTGCGTGTTGGCCCAGTCGGCGCGGTCGGTGTAGCTGACGACCACGCCCGGCGCCTTGAAGCCGGGCGCGGCCACGCTCGGTATGCCCTTGGCCTCGAGCAGCGCGCGCACGCGGTCGCCGAGCTGCTGCTGGGCCGCACGCGCGGCCTCGAAGCCGAACGCCGCCGTCTCCTGCATCGTGTCGCGCAGTTGCGCGAGGCCATCGGTGGGCAGCGTCGCGTGGTAGGCGATCTGGCCCTTCTCGTGCGTCTCCATGATCGAGAGCCACTTCTTCAGGTCCATCGAGAAGCTGCTGCTGGTGGTGCCCTCGATGCGCTCGCGCGCACGCTCACCCAGCATCACGAGGCCGGCGCAGGGCGTGCTGCTCCAGCCCTTCTGCGGCGCGCTGACGACGACGTCGACGCCGGTGGCGGCCATGTCCACCCAGATGCAGCCCGAAGCCACGCAGTCGAGCACGAAGAGGCCGCCGTGCTCGTGCACGGCGGCGGCCACGGCGCGCAGGTAGTCGTGCGGCAGGATCATGCCGGCGGACGTTTCGGTGTGCGGCGCGAAAACGAGGTCGGGCTTGTCGCGGCGGATCGCGGCCACCACCTCGTCGATCGGCGCCGGCGCGAACGGTGCCTTCGGTTCCGCCGTCGTCATGCGCGCCTTGAGCACCGTCGCCCGCGCCGGGATCGAGCCCATCTCGAAGATCTGGCTCCAGCGGTAGCTGAACCAGCCGTTGCGGATGACGAGCACCTTCTTGCCCTGCGCGAACTGGCGCGCCACCGCCTCCATGCCGAAGCTGCCGCTGCCCGGCACGACGATCGCCGCGCGGGCGCCATAGACCTGCTTCAGCGTCGCCGAGAGGTCCTGCATGACGCGCTGGAAGCGCTGGGACATGTGGTTCAGCGCCCGGTCGGTGTAGACGACCGAGTACTCGAGCAGACCGTCGGGGTCGACGTGGGGAAGCAGGCCGGGCATGGTGTCTCCGCAGGCAGGTGCAGGGGAGGCTGGAGGTTATCAGCCCGGCCTCGCTGCGCCGCCGCATGCGCCGCCGCATCCGTCGCCGCATGGGGCCGCGTCTCTGCGACGACAGTCGGCCGCCGACGAATGACGGCGCTTGAAAGCGCGCCGGTGCGGCATCATCTGCGGCTCCATGTTCGCCCTGTGGCTGTTGGCGCTGCTGCACCTGTACATCGGCTGGCGCATCGCCCCAGGGCTGCCGGGCAGCCTTGCATCTTGGGCTTTCGCGGCGGTGCAGCTGGCCTCGGCGACGTTGATTCCGCTGGCGTGGTTCGGCCGCCGCTCGCACAGCAGGGCCTGGGCCGACCGTTTGTCCTGGTCCGGCATGCTGGCGCTCGGCCTGTTCTCGACGCTGCTCGTGCTCACGCTGCTGCGCGACGTGGTGCTGCTGTTCGCCTGGCCGCTCGATCTCGTGCAGTTGCCGGAGTGGTCGGCCGTGGCGGTGGTGGGCAGTGCGGCGCTGCTCATGGCCATCGGCCTCTTCAACGCCCGCCGCACGGCGCGTGTGCGCGAGGTCGAGGTGCCGGTGGCCGGCCTGCCGGCCGCACTGCAAGGCTTCACCATCGCGCAGATCAGCGACATCCACGTCGGCCCGACGATCAAGCAGCCCTACCTGCAGGCCATCGTCGACGCGGTGAACCACCTGCAGGCCGATGCCGTGGCGGTGACCGGCGACCTCGTCGACGGCCGCGTGCAGGACCTGGCGCCGCATGTGGCGCCGCTGGCGCAACTGCGCTCGCGCCACGGCACCTTCTTCGTCACCGGCAACCACGAGTACTACAGCGGTGTCGACGAGTGGGTGGCCGAACTCCGGCGGCTGGGCGTGCAGGTGTTGATGAACGAGCACGTGGTGCTGCGCCATGGCGGCGCGAGCATGGTGCTGGCCGGCGTTGCCGACACCAGCGCACACCACTTCAACCCGCGGCACCGCAGCGACCCGCAGCGCGCGATTGACGGCGCCCCCGCCGACGCCGGCATGCGCGTGCTGCTGGCGCACCAGCCGCGCAGCGCGCAGGCCGCGGCCCAAGCGGGCTTCGACGTGCAACTGTCCGGCCACACGCACGGCGGCCAGTACTGGCCATGGACCCTGTTCGTGCGCCTGCAGCAGCCGTACACGGCCGGCCTGCACCGCTTGCAGCAGCTGTGGGTCTACACGAGCCGGGGCACGGGCTACTGGGGGCCGCCGCTGCGCTTCGGGGCGCCGAGCGAGATCACGCGGTTGCGGTTCGTGGCGGGCTGAGGGGGCCTGAGAACGGCCCGAGCGACGGCGAGCCAGGAGTAGATGTCCCGAACGCCGCTCGACCGGTGACTCGTGCGAGAGCCATCGAGGGCCTTCGCCGGCTCAGCGCGGGAAGCCCGTGCGGAAGCGGCCAGGGGTCGTGCCCATGTGGCGCACGAAGGTGCGGGTCAGCTGGCTCTGGTCGCAGAACCCGCACTGGACAGCCACTTCGGCCAGCGGCAAGCCCTGGCGTATGAGCACCTTCGCCTGCTCGATGCGCCGGTGCAGCAGGTGCTGGTGGGGCGAACGCCCGGTGGCGTTGCGGAACGCCCGCGTGAACTGGCGGATGCCCAGGCCGGCGGCATCGGCGAGTTCCTGCAGCGACACAGGCCCGTCGAACCGGGCCTCGATGAAGTCGATGGCGCGGTCGCGTGCCTGTGCCGACATCGCGTTGAGCGCGGGCACCGCGGGCGCCGAAAGATGCGCGATCAGCGCGGCAATGAGCGACTCGCCCACCAGGGGCCCGGCCGGGCTGCCCTGCGCGAGGTCGGCTTGCAGCGCGTCGAGGATGTGCTCGAGCACCGGCGACCGCAGGGGCGCATCCTGTCCGACTCCGGCCAGCGGGCGCTCATGGCCCAGCACCTTCGCGACATGCTCGGGCGAGATGAAGAGAAACTGCGAGCGCCCGCCGGTGCGCCAGTGGAAACGCTGCTCGTCCCCCGAGCGCCACAAGGAGAAGCCGATCGGCACCTCCTGCCAGGTGCGCCGACCGAGTGCCCGGCGCCCTTCACGATGCAAGCCGCGCTGCAGGCAATATCGCTCGTGCCCGTGGTCGACGATGCCCTCGCGCGCCCCGAGGATGTCGGTGAAGTACGAGCCGCCCCAGCCCACCCGGGCGCTGTCGGCCAGGAAGCGCGGCATGACCGACACGTTGTACAGGCCGTGGGGGCCGGGGAGAGGTGCGATGAACATGGCGCTGCCCAAGCTTGCGCGATGGTAGGCGCGGCGGGCGGGCCGTCGCATCGGTGAAAGTCCGTCGTCGCACGCGTCGCAGGCGCGCCCCGGGCGCGTGTGGCGGCCGACTGGCGGGCGAGGGGCGGGCGAGTGGCACACGCGTCGCCCGCCCCTCGTCCCGAACGCGCAAAGGAAGTCCGGTTTCGCCAAGACCGGCTGCGGCGCGCGTCCTAGATTCGCCGCGCGTCGGGCCTGCATCCGCAGCCCTCGACGACGACAAAGACCTCCGAGGAGACAGCGTCCATGACGACGGAAGACCGCCCCGCGCAACGGCTGCGCCTCATGCTCATCGGCGCGCTGATCATCCTCTGCGGCGTGCTGCTCGCCCACTTCGTCCAGACGGCCGGCGGCATCCGCATCCAGGACGTGCGCTTCACCGGCAGCAACGGCACGCCGATGAGCGCCCAGCTGTACGTGCCGCCCGGGGCCACCGCGAAGACCCCTGCGCCGGGCATCCTCGCCGTGCATGGCTACTTCAATTCGCGTGAGGCGCAGAGCGGCTTCGCGATCGAGTTCGCGCGGCGCGGCTATGTGGTGCTCGCGCTCGACCAGACCGGCCACGGCTACAGCGCGCCGCCGGCCTTCGCGAATGCCTTCGGCGGCATCGACGGTCTGAAGTACCTGCGCAGCCTGGACATCGTCGACAAGGACAACGTGGGTCTCGAAGGCCACAGCATGGGCGGCTGGACGGTGGTCAACGCCGCCGCGGCGATGCCCGATGCGTACAAGGCGCTCGTGCTCGAGGGCTCGAGCACCGGCAAGCCCTTCGCCCCCGAGGGCACGCGCGAGTTTCCACGCAACCTGGCTGTCGTGTTCAGCAAGTACGACGAGTTCCCCGGGATCATGTGGCAGGTTCCGACGGCCGCCGATGTCACCGCCAGCAAGAAGCTGCAGGGCGTGTTCGGCACCGATGCGCCCATCGAACCCGGCCGCGTCTACGGTTCGCTGGAGGCCGGCACGGGGCGTGTGCTCTACACGCCAGCCATCACGCACCCGATGGATCACATCTCGCCGACGGCCATCGGGCACAGCATCGACTGGTTCCAGCGCACCCTGCGCGGTGGCACACCGCGGCCGGCCGACGACCAGACCTGGTACTGGAAGGAGACCGGCACCTTCATCGCGCTGATCGGCCTGGCCGTCTTCGTGCTCGGTGTCTTCGATGCGCTGCTGCGCCTGCCGGCCTTCGCGGCGCTGCGCGTCGACAAGGCCGCGGCCGGCACGGCGCCGCGCAACGCGCGCTGGTGGGGCACGCTCGTCTTCGGCGCGGCCGTGCCCGCGCTGACCTTTCTGCCACTGTGCCGGCTGGGCGGTGATCTGCTGCCCGCCTCGGCCTGGCTGCCGCAACTCTTCTCCAACGAGATCGCGTTCTGGGCCTTGTGCAATGCGCTGATCGTCTTCATCGCATCGCGGCTGACCGGCTTGTCGGCCGGTGGACCCGCCAGCCAGCCGCTGCGCGCACTGGGCCTTGCGGCTGCGACGTTCGCGCTGGCCTACGCGCTGGTGGCAACGGTGCAGTTGCTCTTCAACCTCGACTTCCGGATCTGGTTCATCGCGCTCAAGCCGATGAGCCGCTGGCAGCTGACGGCCTTCCCGGTCTACCTGCTGGTCTTCGCCGTCTTCTTCACGATCGCGCTGCGTTCCCTGCACACCGCGCTCACGCCGGCGGCTGCCGGCGCCGGTGGGCAATACCTTGTGGCCATCGCGGCGCTGGCGGGCGGTTTCGTCGCCTTCGTCGGCCTGCAGTACGGCCTGATGCTGGCAACGAATCGCATGCTCGAGTTCCACAGGTTCGACCCGCTGCGCACCATCATCTCGATCAACTTCCTGCCGCTGATGGCCTTCGTGGCGATCGTCTCGACCTTCGCCTGGCGGCGCACCCGGAACCACCTGCCCGGCGCGCTGCTCAGCGCCGCGTTCGTGGCCTGGTACGTGCTCGTCGGGCAGGCGACGCAGGCGGGCTGAACGCGCACGGCGGCGCCGGTTCGCCGCGCTCAGTGCGGCCCGAGTGCCACCTGCAGCACCGCGCCGCGGCCTTCGATGCGCAGCGCGTCGAAGGCCCGATCGAGCGCCGCCTCGATGTCGTTCGGGTCGACCAGGCGTTCCCCATGCGCACCGGCGCCGCGGGCCATGGCCGCGAAGTCCACGTCGGGCACGAAAGCGGACTGGAACAGGTCCTGCCGGCGCGCGAATCCGTCCGGGTACATGCGCAGCGTGGCCTCCTTGACCGCCGACCAGCCGGCGTTGTCGAGCACGATGGTCAGCACCGGCAGGCCGTAGCGCTGCGAGACGGCCAGCGCCGCGTCCGGATTGCAGAAGTAGAAGCTGCCGTCGCCGACGAACTGCACGACCGTGGCGCGTGGGCGCGCGAGCTTCAGGCCGAGCGCCGTCCCCGCCGAGAAGCCCAGGCCGCCACCGGCCAGGCCCACCAGAGAGCCGGGCCGCAGGTCGGGGATCTGGGCGAAGACGGCCGGCGCGTTGCGCACCGCCTCGTTCAGCACGATGTCGTCGCCGCGCAGGCGCCGCGCCACGGCAGCGCACAGGTGATGCGGGTTGATCCTGCCGTGCGTGCCCGGCTCGCGCGCGAGCGCAGCCAGCCGCCGCGTGCGCTGGGCGTGTTCGGCCCCGAGCATCTCCATCCGCGCGGCCGCCCGCTTCAGGAACTCCGGCGTCGCACGCTGGCGCACGAGCCGCAGCAGGCGGGCCAGCACCGCGGCGCTGTCGCCTTCGATGCGCCGATCGGCGGGAAAGCTCCACAGCGGCAGGTCGCGCTTGACCGCGTCCACGTCGATCTGCGCCCAGTACGCGCCGGCCCGCGCCGTGGCCTCGTTCTGCAGCCACGGCACGTCGACATCGACCATCAGGCCGACGTCGGCATCGGCGACCCAGGGCGCCGGCTGCCAGCCGGCGAAACAAGGGCTGGCGCGCGGGATGTTGAGGTACAGCGGGTTGAACTCGCAGACCCGCACGCCGGCGAAGCGCGCCAGCGCATCGATCGCCGCCACGGCCTCGACGCGTCGACCGGCGTAACTCGTGACGAGCAGCGGCGACTCGGCGGCGAGCAGCCGGTCCGCGATCTCGTCGAGTGCGTCGTCGGCCACGTCCTGCGCGAGCACCGGCCGGCTCAGCGGGCTGCGCACCTGTTCGGACGCCCACTCCTGGGCCAGCACCTCGCGCGGCAGCATCAGGTAGGCCGGGCCGCGCGGGTCGGAGTGCATCACCGAGCAGGCCCGGTCCAGCACCTCCTTGGCGACAACGCCGCTCGGCAGCGTGTACTCCCACTTGACGTACGGGCGCACCAGGCTGCCCTGGTCGAAGGGCTCCTGGATGTAATGCACGTAGGTGTCGCGCGTGCCGGGCAGTTCGCCGTGCGAGGTGAACGGCGCCCGGCCGGCGAGCAGCAGCACCGGCACGCGCATGCGCGCGAGGTTGTGCAGCGCCATCGCGGCGTTGGCGGTGCCGACGTCGACATGCACGAGCACGGCCTGCCCGCGGCCGGTGGCGATCGCATAGCCCGCGGCCATGTGTACGGCGACGTTCTCGTGCGGCACGAGCACGGTCCGGGGGGTCGGCCGTCCTTCGGCCCGGCGGCGCGCGATCTCCTCGATCAGCGGCGCGTGGTCGGTGCCGAGGTTGCAGAACAGCAGCTCGACGCCGTGTTCCTGCAGCGCGTCGAGCAGGTAGTGCGCCGTGCCGTGCACGCCACTCACTCCGCTCACTCCGCCTTGATGTTCGCGGCCTTGACGATCACCGCGAAGGACTTGCGCTCGCCGGCGATGCGCGCGCGCACGTCGGCCGGTGTCGTTGGCGCGGGTTCGTGGCCGATGCGGGCGAAGGCTTCGCGCGCCTGCGCGCCGGCGAGCCACTGGCGCATCGTGTCGCCCAGCCGTGCGAGCACGTCGGCCGGTGTTCCCGCCGGGGCGTACAGGCCGAACCAGATCTCGAGGTCGTAACCCGGGAAGCCCTGCTCGGCGAGCGTCGGCATGTCGGGCAGCAGCGGCGAGCGCCGCGCCGAGGTCACGCCCAGCACCTTCAAGGCGCCGGACTGCACCGACCCCGCGATCGGTGCCCAGTCGGCCATGACCAGTGGCGTGCGGCCACCGACCACGTCCGTCACCGCCGGCGCGAAGCCCTTGTACGGCACGTGCAGCAACCTGACGCCGGCCTCGTGGGCGAGCCACTCCATGCCCAGGTGTGTGATGCCGCCGGTGCCGTTCGACGCGTAGGCGACCTCGCCCGGTTTGCCACGTGCGCGCGCGAGCACCTCGGCCAGCGTGCCGGCGCCGAACTGCGACGAGGCCGCGAGCAGATAGGGGAAGCGCGACACCATGCCCACCGGCGCGAAGTCGGTGGCCGTGTCGAAGGGCAGCTTCTCGCTGATCAGCGGCAGCAGCGACATGGTCGAGCCGCCGGTCATCAAGAGCGTGTAGCCGTCGGCCGGCGCACGCGCCACCGCGCCCGCGGCGATGGTGGTGTTGCCGCCCGGACGCGAATCCACGATGAAGGTCTGGCCGAGCACCTTGGTCAGTTGCCCGGCGATCAGCCGCGCCGCAGCATCCGCCCCGCCGCCCGGTGGAAACGGGATGACGATGCGCACCGGCTTGTCCGGCCAGCCCTGGGCCTGCGCCGGCACGACGAGCAGCGCGCACCACAGCGCAACCAGGACGCGGCAAAACACGTTCATCGTCGATCTCCTCGTTGGTTCAGGTCGGCGTCGCCGCGCGCAGCCGGTCGATCAGCGCCATGGCATCGGCCGGCACCTCGTTGCCGCGCCAGGCCACGTGCTGGTCGGGCCGGCAGATCAGCAGGGGGTGCCGGACCTCGGGCGGCAGCGCCTCGCCTGCGACATCCAGCAGCGTCATCGGCACGCCGCGGGCCTGCGCCGCGGCCATCAGACGGGCGACGTCCGCGTCACTGCGTGTGCGCAGCAGCGTGTAGTCGCTGCCGAACGCGTCGTACAGCGAGCGGCCGTCGCGCAGCCAGAAGTGCGGCACCCGGCAGCCGGGCACGGTCGATGCGACGAAGGTCCCCATCGAGTAGGGCGGGGGCGCCTCGCCGTCGTAGGCGATCAGCGGCGAGGCGTCGTAGAAGTAGCCGAAGTTCAGCCCGGCGCAGCAGAACTGCTGCACGTTGAGCTCATGGGCCTCGCGGCCGACCGCGGCGCGGATCGCCTCACCTTCGGGCCCGGGCGCCTCGATGCGCTCGGGCACCGCGCCACGCGCCTTGATCATCGCCTGCGCATGGTTCATCGCGAACTGCGAGACCTGCTCGGTGATCGGCTGGCGCTCGCGCTCGTACGCATCGAGCACGGCGGGCCCGGCCCAGCCGTGCAGGTGCGCGCACAGGTGCCACGACAGGTTCATCGCATCGGCGATGCCGGCGTTCATGCCGTAGCCGGCGTACGGCACCCACAGGTGCGCGGCATCGCCGGCGACGAAGACGCGCCCGTTGCGAAAACGCGTGGCCACGAGGCGGCGGCCGACCCAGTCTTCCTTCGAGATGACCTCGTACTCGAAGCGCTCGTCGACGCCGAGAATCTGCCGGATCGCCCAGTCGCGGTCGACCGAGTCGAACTCGGGTTCGTCGGCATTGAGGTGGTTGTGGATGAGCCAGGTCTCGTGGCCGTCGATCGCGAACACCGTGCCGCAGCGCCTCGGGTTGACGCTGTAGTGGCCCCAGGCCGGCGGGTTGCGGATCAGGGCCGCCAGGGCGGGCGCGCGGATGAAGGTGGACTGCACGCGCTGGATCACGGCCGTGCCTTCGAGGTTGGAGCCCATCCGCTTGCGCACTGTCGAGCTGCCGCCGTCGCAGCCGACGAGGAAGCGCGCGCGCAGCCGGCGCGTGGTGCCGCTGTCGAGGTCGAGCAGTTCGACGGTCACGCCGTCGTCGTCCTGCGTGAAGTCGACGAGCTGGGTGCGGTTGTGCAGCGTCACCCCGGGCAGCGCGGCGGCGTGGCGCAGCAGCACGGGTTCGAGGTAGATCTGGTTGATGCGATGCGGCGGCTCGGGCGTGGGCCACCAGCCGTCGGGGCCGCTCGTGTCGGTGTAGCGGTCGCGCCGGCAGGGGATGCGGATGCGCGTCAGCTCGGTGCCGGTGACGCTGGTGCGGAACACCACGTCGTTCGGGTAGTCGGCCGGCAGCCCGGTGCCACGCAAGGCCTGCGCGATGCCGAGGCGGCGGAAGACCTCCATGCTGCGCGCACTGACGTGGTTGCACTTGACGTTGGGCGGCTCGGCGAAGCGACGCGGCTCGGCCATCGTCGTGCGCACGCCGCGCGCGCTGAGGTCCATGGCCAGCGTCAGGCCCACCGGGCCGGCGCCGGCGATGAAGATGTCGGTGTCGTGGATCATCGGGCGTGGGCACGGCCGCTCGCGACGGCCGTGCCGGGGAGCGTTGTCAATCGAGCTTGATATTGGCCTTGCGCACGACGCCGGCCCACTTCGCCGTCTCGCTGCGGATGTAGGCGCCGAAAGCGGCCGCGGTGCTTGGCACCGGCTCGACGCCCTGCGCGCGCATCGCGGCGACGATGGCCGGGTCGCTCAGCGCGGCGGTGATCTCCACGTTGAGCCGCTCGACGACGGCGTCGGGCGTGCCCGCCGGCGCGACCACGCCGAACCAGCCCGTCGAGTCGTAGCCGGCGAGGCCACCCTCCGCGACGGTGGGCACGTCGGGCAGCTGCGGCAGCCGCTGCGGGCCGGTCACCGCGAAGGCGACCAGCTTGCCCGCGCGGATGTGCGCCAGCGCCGCGGGCAGGTCCACCACGCCCAGCGGCACTTGCCCGGAGAGCACGTCGAGAGCCGCCGGGCCGGAGCCTTTGTAGGGCACCTCGGTCAGCTTCACGTCGGCCATCTGCTGGAACAGCTGCGAGGTCAGGTGCATCGCCGTGCCGTTGCCGCCGTGCGCGATCGACAGCTTGCCCGGCTGCGCCTTCGCCTGCGCGACGAGATCGCGCTGCGTGCTCACGCCCACCGACGGATGCCCGACGAACACGAAGGGGATGGCCGCGAGCAGGGTCACCGGCCGGAAGTCCTTGGCCACGTCGAAGGGCATCTGCGCATACAGGCTCGCGTTGGCCGCGAGCGCGCCCGCCGCGCCGACGCCCAGCGTGTAGCCGTCCGCCGGCGCCTTGGCCACGACGGAAAGACCGATGTTGCCGCCGGCACCGGGCCGGTTGTCGACCAGCACCTGCTGGCCGAGCTTCTCGTTCAGGCGCGGCACGAGCATGCGCACCACGGCATCGGCGCTGCCCCCAGGCGGGAAGGTGACGACCAGGCGGATCGGCTTGCCGGGGTAGTCGCCCTGGGCGCGGGCGGCGGGCAGGGTGAGCGCGAGCGCCGCGGCGGCGAGCGCGGCACGGATCAACGCGGTGCGAAGCACATGTCTCCTCTTGGATCTCTTGTCCTTGATTGGACGCAAAGTTCATTCATTCGTACATGGAAACTTTCCGAACGAGATATTCTTTTCCTTCATGAATGAGCCGCGTGTCTTCCATCCCACCCTGCGCCAGCTGCGCGCCTTCGCAGCCGTCTACCAGCTGCGCAAGCTCAGTGCCGCGGCGCAGCAGCTGTCGGTCACCCAGTCGGCCGTCAGCGTGCTGATCCGCCAGATGGAAGACGGGCTGGGCACGCGCCTGTTCGACCGGACGACGCGCTCGCTGCAGGCCACGCGCGCAGCCGACGAGGCGATCGTCGTCACCGAGCGCATCCTGCGCGACCTCGACTCGCTGGGCACCGGCCTGCGCGACCTGACCTCGCTGCGCCGCGGCCGCGTCAGCGTGGCCGTGACGCCCACGCTTGGCGAGATCGTGCTGCCCGGGCCGCTGCGCCTGTTCGCGCGCGAGCATCCGGAGATCCACGTCGCGGTGGACGACTGCGCGCCCGACCGTTTCGTCGAGCGCATCGTCAGCGGGCACGTCGACTTCGGCATCGGCGCGCCGGAACAGTCCGCCGCGGACGTCGACACCCGCATGCTGCGGCGCGACCATCTTGCGCTGGTGGTGCCGCGCAGCCATCCGCTGGCCGGGCAGCGCCAGGTGCGCTGGGCCCAGCTGGCCGGCCACGCGGTGATCACCGTGCGGCCGGGTTACGGCATCCGGCCGCTGATCGACGCGACCGCCGCGCGCGCCGGCGTGGCGCTGAACGTCGTGAACGAAGTCGCCTTCCTCGCCACCGCGCTGTGGATGGCCGACTGCGGCCTGGGCGCGGCGATCATGCCGGCGGCCTATGCCGCGCACGGCGCCCACGCCGACCGCGTCGTACTGCCCTTGAGCGCACCGCGCGTGTCGCGCGACGTGGCGCTGGTCACCAAACGCGGCCGCTCGCTCTCCCCCGCGGCGCAGCGCCTGGCAGACGTGCTGCTGGAGGTGTTGAAGGCCTGAGCACGCAGCAGCACATCGCATGCGGAAGGCCACACGCGCCCGACTCGACAAGGGCGCCCACTCGCGACAAGACGCCCGCCGTACGTCCGTGGACTGCTCCGGCCGGGTTGCCCGTGCGCGCCGCAGGGAGCGCGCCGTTATATCTGCGCCGGAGACTCTGCGGAAACCGCCACCGCCGCATCGCTAGACTGGGGCTTCCCGGGTTCCGCGAACACCATGCGCATCCTGCTCGCGCCGATGGAAGGCCTGCTCGACCACAGCCTGCGCGACGTCATCACGCGCGTCGGTGGCGTGGACCTGTGCGTGTCGGAGTTCATCCGCATCACCGACCAGTTGCTGCCCGAACGCGTCTTCACGCGCCTCGTGCCCGAGCTGCTGAACGGTGGCCGCACCGACGCCGGCACGCCGGTGCGCGCGCAGCTGCTCGGCAGCGACCCGGCCTGCCTGGCCGACAACGCGGCGCTGCTCGCCTCCCTCGGCCCGCACGGCATCGACCTCAACTTCGGCTGCCCGGCGCCGACCGTCAACCGCCACCGCGGTGGCGCCGTGCTGCTAGACGAGCCCGAGCTCGTGCATGCCATCGTCGCCGCGGTGCGGCGCGCGGTGCCGGCGGCAATGCCGGTGAGCGCGAAGATGCGCCTCGGCCACCGCGACGAAGCGCGCATGCTCGACTGCGCGCTCGCCATCGAGGCCGCGGGCGCGAGCGAGCTCACCGTGCACGCGCGTACCAAGCTGCACGGCTACCGGCCGCCGGCCTACTGGGACCGCATCGCCACCATCCGCGGCGCCGTGCGGCTGCCGCTGGTCGCCAACGGCGAGGTGTGGACGGTGGACGATGCGCGCCGCTGCCTCGCCGAGAGCGGCTGCGAGGCGCTGATGCTCGGCCGCGGCATCGTCGCCGACCCCGGCCTCGCGCTCGCCGTCCGCGGTGCGGCCGCGCCCGAACGGCCGGACTGGGCGGCGCTGCGGCCGCTCGTGCGCCACTATTGGCGCCGCATCGCCGGGCATGTCTCGCCGCGCCATCGCGCCGGGCGCCTGAAGCAATGGCTCAACCTGCTGCGCCGCCGCTTCCCCGAGGCGCAATCGGCCTTCGACACCGTGCGCACCTTCAACGATCCGCTGGTCGTCGAGGGCCTGCTCTTCGGCGAGGCCGTGGCGCTGCACGGGGCCGATGCTGCGGTCGATGCAGCCGACGCAGCCGATGCAGCGGATGCAGCGGATGCAGCGGATACAGCCGATGGGCTCGAAGCAGGCCGGGCCGCAGCGGCGCAAGCCGCGACCGGCTCGGCAGCGACGATGGCAACGGCCAACGCATAGATGGCCGCCGCCGTCCCCATCTCGCACACGCTGCGCCACACGACGTTCCGCGGCTTGTGCAGCGGCGGCGTGGTGTATTTCGTCGGCAACGCCATGCAGACGATGGCGGCGACCTGGGAGATGGTCGAGGCCACGGGCTCCGGCTTCCTCGCGGCACTCGTGCAGACAGCCGTCTTCCTGCCGATGTTCCTGCTCTCGCTGCCGGCCGGCGTGCTCGCCGACACCACCGACCGCCGGCGGCTCATCGTCGCCTCGCTCGCGACGCAGGCGGTGTCGGTGGCCTTGCTCGCCGTGCTGCTGGCCTGGGACATGGCCGGGCCGGCGCTGCTGCTCTTCCTCACCTTCGTGGCCGGCTGTTCGACGGCGCTCATCACGCCGGCATGGAACTCGACCATCGCCGACAGCGTCCCGCGCGAGGAGCTCGGGCAGGCGATCACCGTCGTCTCCATCGCCTACAACGTGGCGCGTGCACTCGGGCCCACGCTCGGTGGCTTCGTCTTCGCGCAGGTCGGCGGGCCGTTCGTCTTCTTCATCGCGCTCGGCGGCACGCTGGTCATGCTGCAGTCGGTGCGCCGCCATCCGCCCAAGCCGCATCCGCCCTCGCGCCTGCCGGCCGAGCGGCTGTGGGGCGGCATGCTGGCCGCGCTGCGCTTCGGCTGGCACTCGCAGCCGATCTTCGCGCAGCTGCTGCGCACCACGGCCTACAGCGCCGCCGGCTCGGCGCTGTGGGCCCTTCTGCCGGTGATCGGGCAAAGGCGCATCGGCCTCGGGGCCTCGGGCTTCGGCCTGCTCATGGGCTGCCTCGGCATCGGCGCGGTGTGCGCCGGGCTCGTCATCGGCCGCGTGCGGGCGCGCGTGTCGCACGAGCGCGTCGTCATCGGCGGCTGCGCGGTCTTCGGCCTGGCCACGGCGGTGGCGGCCTGGTCGCCATGGATCTGGGCCGTCTATGTGGCGCTGCTGTTCAGCGGTGCGGCGTGGATGGCCGTGATGTCGACCTTCAACACCGCCACGCAGTCCAGCGCGCCGCCATGGGTGCGCGCGCGCGCCGCGGCGATGCATGCGCTGTGCGCGCTCGGCGCCTTCGCCATCGGCTCGGCGGCATGGGGCGCGCTGTCCGGGCTCGTGGGGCTGCAGGCGGCGCTCAGCGTCTCGGCGCTGTGCATGCTGGGCGGCCTGCTGCTGGCGCGCCCCTATCCGTTGCGCATGGGCGCGGCCGAGGACGTGACGCCGGCGACGCCCTGGCACGACCTCTTCGTCGCCGAGGAGCCGGCGCCCGAGGCGGGGCCGGTGGCGGTGGAGATCGCCTACCGCATCCGCGCCGAGGACCAGGCCGCCTTTCTCGACGCGCTGACGCAGATGCGCGCGCCCAGGCGCCGCGACGGTGCCACCTTCTGGCGCATCTACCGCGACCTCGCCGATCCGACGCGCTACCTCGAGCGCTTCATCGTCTCGTCGTGGGCCGACTACCTGCACCAGCGGGCGCGCGCGACACTCGCCGACGAGGAGCTCGAGGCGCGCGTCCGCGCCTTCGTGCCGGAGGGCGAGACGGTGACCATGCAGCACTACATCGCCGAGCGCTGACGGGTACCCGGCGTGTGGCGTGGTGCGTTGCGTGGCGCGTGCGGCACGCCGGCGCCGGCCCATGCCATCATCGGCGCGTGCTGCAGACCCTCAAGGACCTCTTCGACAGCTTGCTGCCGCCGGCCCCCGGCGCCGACCCGGGCGCCGAGCAGCATGCGCTGCAGCTGGCCACGGCGGTGATGCTGGTGGAGGTGATGCGCGCCGACGCCAGCTTCCACCCCGGCGAGCGCGAGGCGGTGCTGGCGGCGCTGCGCGCCAAGTTCTCGCTCGCCGACGACGAGGCGGCGCGCCTGGCCGAACTGGCCGAGCGCACGGCGCGTGACGCCACCGACCTCTTCGCCTTCACCTCGCGCATCAACGAGCGCTTCGAGATGGCGCAGAAGATCGCGATGATCGAGCACATGTGGCGCGTCGCCTATGCCGACGGCCACCTGAGCGAGCACGAACGGCATGTGCTGTGGCGCGTCGCCGACCTCCTGCACGTGCCGCAGGGCGCCTACGTGCATGCGCGCATGCGCGCGCAGGCGGCGCAGTGATCAGAACTTGAAGACGTCGCCCATCAGGTCGCCGGCCAGCCCGGGCACGGCCGTGCCGCCGAGGCCGATGCCGCCGCCCTTCACGGGCCGCTTGGGCATGCCGCGGATCTCCCACGGCGAGCTCTCGATGAGCCCGGCGGCCGATTCGTAGATGCCGTCGTAGCCGCGCTTCTTCAGCGTCTCGACGTAGTCCATCCAGGCCGGCTGGCCGAAGCTCTCGATCGGGATCAGGTCGGAGAGCGTCGCGCTCGTCAGCATGTAGCAGCCGAGCAGCGGGTAGGTCTTGAACAGGTTGATGTCGAGCGGGCCGTCGCGCAGGATCTGGTTGGCCCGCTGCGTCGCCTCGCGTTCGGCGGCGAGCGCATAGAGCTTGAGCGAGACCTGCGCCACCGCCTTCAGCGCGCCCACCACCGGCCCGCTCACCGCACCCCCGTCGGCGAAGACGAGCCCGGTCTTGAGCGCGAACGACGTGGTGGCGATCGTCGCCTCGCCGGCCTGCATCCTGGCCTCGTCGGCGAGGCACCTCTTCAGCGCGTTGAAGGCCGCCGTCGGCGCGCCGGTGTCGATGGCGTAGGCGCGCCGGCCGATGCCGTGCCGCTCGTGCAGCGCCAGGCCGACCTTGCCCCAGCCGACGATGAGGTCGTAGCCGTCCTTCACGTGGCCCACCACCGGCGCCACGCTGACGCCGCACTGCGCGATGATGCCGAGCACGAAGCCGGAGAGGTCGCCGAGCGAGGAGAGCGTGTCGACGTTGAAGATGCCCCGCGCCATCTCCTCGAGCTTGTCGCGCACGATGCGCGCGCCGTCGGCCGGCGGCGCCTTGCCCACCGAGCGCATCCACTGCGCGGCCTCCGCGCCCTTGCCCTTGACCTCGTCGACGGCCGACTGCAGGGCCTGCCTGGGGCTCGTCGGCCCCTTGAACACGACCTCCTTGCCGGCGAAGAGCGCGCGGATCGCCTGCTTGCGCTGCTGCGCGACGAAGGCCAGCGCCTGCAATTCCTGCGGCGTGAAGCGCACCGCCTGCACGAGCATCATGTCGGCTTCCAGCTGCGTCATGGCGAAGCTGCGGTTGCGCTCGTTGGCGTGCCAGCCCGGCCCCTTGGCGCGTTTCCAGGCCTCGAAGGTGAGCTTGATCTTGCCCATGGCGGCGGGCGTGGGGCTGCGCTCGTACTGGCCGATCGCCTCGTCCACCAGCTTCAGCTCGGGGCTGCGCGGGCGGAAGAGGTTGCGGCTCGTCTCGTCGAGCCATTTCGCCTTGCTGGGTATCGCCACGGGGGTTCTCCTTGTTGCGGGCAGGTCGCTTTCGCCTCACCGCGTAGTAGAACCCGGCGGGTGCCGGCCACGACCGGGCGGTTGTGACCGGGCGCGTCGAATTCCCTCGTTGACAGGAGCCGATGATCCCGACGGATAACGACACCGCGGCGCCGCCCGGTTGGCCGCCCATCCCGCTCGAGAGCGAGATGCAGTTCAGCGCCGTGCGCGCGCAGGGCGCCGGCGGGCAGAACGTGAACAAGGTGTCCAACGCCGTGCACCTGCGCTACGACGTGCCCGCCTCGTCGCTGCCCGAGGCGGTGAAGCAGCGCCTGCTGGCGGGCGCCGACGCGCGCATCAGCCGCGAGGGCGTCGTCGTCATCAAGGCGCAGTCGCACCGCAGCCTGGAGATGAACCGGCAGGAGGCGATCGAGCGCCTCACCGAGATGATCGCCGCCGCCGCGCACGTGCCCAAGCCGCGGCGGGCGACGAAGCCGACGCGCGCCTCGAAGCGCCGGCGCGTCGAGGCCAAGGTGCAACGCGGCCAGGTGAAGGCGCTGCGCGGGGCGGTGAAGGAGTAGGGCGGCTGCGTCGCGGACCCGGGAGCGGGCGCCGATACGATCGCTGCCGTGACCGAGACCCGAGCCCAGACCCGCAGCCCGATCACCCGCTTCGCGGCCACCAAGATCCAGCCGGCGCAACCGCGCGCGCAGCGCATCGAGCGGCCGGCGCTCGACGAGCGGCTGCTCGCGGCGACGCGGCAGCAGCGCGTCGTGCTGCTGCAGGCGCCGGCGGGCTACGGCAAGACGAGCGCGCTCGCCGCCCTGGCCCGCCGGCTGGAGGAGGAGGGCTCGGCGCTGGCCTGGGTGTCGCTCGACGCCGACGACGATGCGGCGCGCCTCTTCGCCTGCCTGGCCGCGGCGCTCGAACCCTACGACCTGCCCTGGCGCACGCTGCCCGATGCGCTGGTGGGGCAGATGCACCAGGGCACGGCGGCGGCGCGGCGGGCCGTGGAGGAGCTGCTCACGGCGCTGGCCCATGCCGACGCCGCGCACGGCGTCATCGTGATGGAGGACCTGCATCGCGTGCGCAACGCCGACCTCATCGGCCTGGGAGACCTGCTCATCGAGCGCCTGCCGCGCCAGTGGTGCCTCGTGCTCACCAGCCGCGAGGCGCCGCCGTTGGCGCTGGCGCGCCTGCGTGCCGCGGGCGAACTGGCCGAGGTCGGCCCCGAGGCGCTGCGCTTCAGCGAAGCCGAGAGCGCCGAGCTGCTGGCGAGCGCCGGGCTCGATGCGAGTGGCGCCAGGGGCGCAGGTCGTGCCAGTGGCGCAGAGGGTGCAGGTGGCGCCGATGGTGCAGATGGCGCAGGCGATGGAAATGGCGGAAACGGCCCCGCCGGCCCCTCGCTGCACGAGCGCACGCAGGGCTGGCCGGCGGGGCTGCGCCTGGCCCTGCTGGCGCAGCAGACGCGCCCCGGCCTGGCCGCGCGCGCGCTCGGCGAGCGCTACCTCTTCGACTACCTCGCGAGCGAAGTGCTCGACGCGCTGCCCGCCGAACTGCACGACTTCCTGCTGCGCTGCTCGGTGCTGCCCGAGCTCACCGCGGCACGCGCGGCGGCGGTGAGCGGCGACCGCCACGCCGCGCTGCGGCTGGACGAGATCGAGCGCCGTGCCCTCTTCGCCACGCCGCTGCAGGCGCGCGAGCGCACGCTCGTGCTGCACGACCTCTTCCGCGACGCCTTGCAGGCGCGCCTGCAGCAGCGCTTGCCGGGTGAGCTGGCCGCGCTGCTTCATCGCGCCGCGGCCGGCGAGCCCGACCCGCTGCGCCGCGTCGGCTACCTGCTGCAGGCCGGCGACTGGGCCGGCGCCGAGGAGGCACTCGACGACGCCGCGCCGGCGCTCTTCCTGCACGAGGGTCCGGGCGATGTCGAGCGCATGCTGGCGCAGTTCGACGCCGGCTGGCGCGATCGCTCTGTGGTGCTGGCAGCGCTGGCCGCCGGCGCCGCGCTGCTGCGCTGGGACTGGGATGCGGTGGCCCGGCACGGCGCGCACGTGGCGGCGCTGCCGGCAGCGAGCGAGGAGACGCCGCGCCAGCGCAAGGCGCGCGAGCGCACGCAGGCCGTGCACGCCATGGCCTTGTACGTGGCCGACCGCAACGAGGCCTCCGAGGCGCTGATCGCGCAGCTGCGCGCCCAGCCGCTCGAGCCGAGCGCGCGGCGCCTGCTGCTCATCTCCGACGCGACGCAGCACTTCCGCCGCGGCCAGCATCGGGAGGTGCAGCACCTGTACGGCGAGGTGCTCGACTCGCTCGAGGCCGGCGCCACCCTCTACGAGTGGTGGGAGTGCGTGCCGGCGGCGAACTGGGGCACGCTGCCGGGCATGCGGCGGCAGATGCAGCGCTACGTCGACGGCGCGACGCTGCAGCTGCGTGGCCAGCCGCTGGCGCTGCGCGCCGACATCCTGATGCTGCAGGCCTACGGCCACCTGTGGGCCGGCCGCGTCGAGGCGGCGCGCGAGGCGGCGCGCGCCGCCGAGGACGACCAGCGCTGGCTCGCCTGCTCGGGCGAGACCGACATCACGGTGCAGATGTTCCGCCTCATCGAGGGCGCGATCAGCGGCCGCGCCGGCGAGGTGCGCGCGCGCCTGGAGGCCCTGCGCGAGCGCAACCTCGATGCCGCGCCCGACCGCCGGCGCCTGTGGCAGCACCACCTCGCCGTCTACGGCGTGCGCATCAGCCACCTGCTCGGCGAAGCGCCGCCGGTGCTCGAGCGCTGGGCCGAGTGGCTGAAGGAAGACCCGCTGCGCAGCGCCGAGCACCAGAACGGCCGCGCCATCGCCGTGCGCGCGCGCCACGCCGCCGCGGCCGGCCGCTGGCCCGAGGCGGCGCAGCTCTTCGCGCAGCTCGAGCCCCGCCTCGCGACGATGGACGTGCATGCGCATGCGGTGGAGCTGCAGCTGCGCGGCGCCCATGCCTGGCTGCGCGCAGGCGACGCCGATGCCGCGGCGCGCATGGCGCGCCCGGCGTTCGAACGCATGCGCGACGAGTCCTCGCCGGGCTATGCCCTGATGGCCGGCCCGTCGGTGCTGCAGGCGCTGAGCGAGGGCCTCGCGGCGCAGCTGGCGGGTGACCTGGCGCGGGCGCTCGCCGAGCTCTCGGCACTGGCGGCGCGCCTGCGGCCGCCGGCCGCCGACGAGCGCGACGCCCGCGCGGACGGGCGGACCGCGCCGACGGTGCCGGCATCGACCCCCGCGGCCACGGCACCTGCATCGGCCGAAGTGCCCTGGCCCGCCGCGCCACCGGCGGGTGCGATCGCCCTCAGCGCGCGCGAGCTCGAGGTGCTGGAGCTGATGGCCCGGGGCCAGAGCAACAAGCTCATCGCGCGTGCGCTCGACATCAGCCCGCACACGGTGAAGCGGCATGTCGCCAACATCCTCGACAAGCTGGCGCTGCAGTCGCGGGGCGAGGCGGCGGCGTGGTGGCTGCGGCGATGACGCACGCGTCCTGACGATCCCGCCTCGGGCGCGCGTCGCGCCTTGCGCGGACCTTACGCCGCACGGTCCAAGATGACCGATTTGTAATCCTCGTGTTCGCCAGGCCGCGGGCGCGCTTCGAACAATGCCTTCACGTCGATGCAGGACGTTCAACCCACTCACGAAGGCAAGACCATGAACAAGCTCTCCCTCTCCCAAGTCGTCGCCACCACCACGCTCGCCGCCATCGGCTTCGCCGGCAGCCCCGCATTCGCCCAGGAAGCGACGTACGAATATCCGCAAGCGGCCGCGAGCAGCGCCACGCGCGCCGAAGTGCAGTCGGAACTGGCCCAGGCCCGGCGCGACGGTTCGATGCGCGTGTGGTCCACCACCTACAACCACATGGCCGCGGCCAAGAGCACCAAGTCGCGCGCCGCCGTGCAGGCCGAAGTGCTCGGCGCCGACCGCGCCGCGACGGCCGCGTTGATGGGTGAAGACAGCGGCTCGTTCGCCCTGTCGCGCCAGCGCGGGCGCCAGGCCGGCACGATGATCGCGGCGCGCTGAACGCGCCCGGCCCACGCGCTGAATCTGCGCGCTGAACCCGCCCTCTCGCCGCGCGCACTCGACCCGCATTGAGCGGCGTCCCGCCGCGCCAGACCACCGAGCCCGAGCGGCACGGGCGTCGGGCGCGGCGCACGTGCGCCGGCAGGCTCTTCATGCCGCGCGCGAAGGCACCGTGCCGTCGCCGGTGCCGGTCATTCTTGCCGGCGAGGCAATTCGCGTGCCCGGCTGAATAGCCCTACGGCACCGCGGTTTCACGCCGAGCCGGCACCATGCCGGCCCTTCGCGTGCCCTCGCCACCCCGGCCAGCGGTCACACTCTGTTTCCCGGGCTCGGCCGTGGCGTTGTCATTCGGCATGGCCCTTGCGAGCGTTCTCTTCCGCTGCCGGAAGCGCTTGTGATCGCCCTCGAACCGTGCCGAATCCCCTTGTCCATACCCTCCGCTGCATTCCCCGTGGTCCCTCGGCGCGCTTCACTGCCGTGCCCGAGCTGCGGCGCCTGCTCGCCGCATCGGCGGCGGCGTTCTTCGTGTCGGGCGCGGGGGCCTTCGGCTTCGAGGACGTGGCGCGCGAGGCCGAGGCGCTGGCCGCGCGCCCCTACCAGCCCCCGGCCGGCAACGCGCGCCTGGCGGCGCTGAGCTACGACGAATATCGCAGCGTTCGTTTCGTGCCCGACAAGGCGCTGTGGCGCGACACGGGCTCGCCGTTCCAGGTGCACTTCCTGCCGCTGGGGCGCACCTTCCAGCAGCCGCTGACCCTGCACGAGATCGTCGGCGGCGAGGCGCGCCCGATCGCCGTGCCGGCCTCGATGTTCCGCAACGACGGCAAGGCGGCGGGCCTGCCGGTGCCGGGCGCGGCGGGCTGGCGCCTGCACTTCCCGCTCAACGGCCCGGCCTACAGCGACGAGGTGATCGTCTTCCTCGGCGCGAGCTACTTCCGCGCCGTCGGTGCCGGCCTGCACTACGGGCTCTCGGCGCGCGGCCTGGCCGTCGACATGGTGGGCGGCACGACCGAGGAGTTCCCGTCCTTCACGTCCTTCTGGCTCGAGCGGCCTGCGCCGGGCGCGCGCGAGATGCGCTTCTACGCGCTGCTGGACAGCCCGCGCGTCACCGGCGCCTACCAGTTCCTCGTGCGCCCGGGCGCGACGACGACGGTGGACGTGCGCGCCCGCATCCGCCTGCGCGCGCCGGTGCACCAGCTCGGCATCGCGCCGCTCACGAGCATGTTCCTCACCGGCGAGAACCAGCCGGCGACCGATGACTACCGCCCCGAGGTGCACGACTCCGACGGCCTGCAGGTGGCGCTAGGCCCGGCGGCGGGCGCCGAGTGGCTCTGGCGGCCGCTCTCCAACCCGCGCGGCGTCTTCGTCACTTCTTTCGCGGCCACGTCGCCGCGCGGCTTCGGCCTCATGCAGCGCGACCGCGTCTTCGCCAGCTACGAGGACCTCGAGACGCGCTACGACCGCAGGCCCAGTGCCTGGGTCGAGCCGCTCGGCGACTGGGGCGCCGGGCGCGTGCAATTGCTGCAGTTCGGCACGCCCGACGAGACGCACGACAACATCGCCGCGGCGTGGGTGCCCGATCTCCTGCCCGAGCCCGGCCGCCCGCTCGAGCTGGCTTGGCGGGTGCACATCGGCGGCGCCGGCCTCGCCGAGCCGCCCGGCGCCTGGGTGGTGCAGTCGCGCCGCGGCCACGGCTGGCGAGACCCGAAGCTGCCGCGCCCGCGGGGGGCGCTGCAATTCCATGTCGACTTCGTCGGCCCGGCGCTGGCCGGCCTGCCCGCCGATGCCGTGCGCGCCAGCGCCAGCGGCAACGCCAACGTGCGCGCGCTGCGCGCCATCGCGCAGCCCAACGCCGTCACGGGCGGCTGGCGCGTGACGATCGACTTCGAGCGCATCGACCCGAAGCAGGCCGTCGAGTTGCGCGCCTTCCTGCAGGCCGGCGAACGCACGCTCAGCGAGACCTGGGCATACGCCTTGCCCCCGGAGTGACGAGATGACAGCCAGCTCCCGCACCGCCCCGCCGATCCGGCGCTCGTCGATGACGCCGCGGCCGTGGTTCGGCCTGCTGCGCGGCGTGCTGTTCGCGCTGTGGCCGGGCATGCGCATGCCGGTCCCGCCCCACCAGGCGCCGTGGCACGGCGCGGCGCGGCGCCGTCGCGGCGTGCTGGCCGCCCTCGTTGCGGTGATGGCCACGCTGGCCGCCGCCGTGCAATGGCAGGCGCTGCCTCCCGATGCCGGCGTGGCGGCGTGGCTCTACAGCGCGCTGCTGGTGCTGCTCTTCACCTGGGTCGGCACCGGCTTCGCGACGGCGGCCACCGGCGCCTGGGTGATGTGGCGCGGCGACGGCCACGCCCTGCGCCTGCCCGAGGAGCGCCGGCCCATCCACCGCGAAGCGCGCACGGCGGTCGTCATGCCCGTGTGCAACGAGGACATCGCCACCGTCTTCGGCGGCCTGCGCGCCACCTGCGAGTCGCTGGCGGCGACGGGCGCGCTGTCGCTGTTCGACATCTACGTGCTGAGCGACACCAGCGACCCGGCGCTGCGCGCCGCCGAGCTGCGCGCCTGGGACGAGTTGCGCCGCGCGCTGGGCGACGCAGCGGTGGGCGAAGGTGGCCGCATTTTTTACCGCTGGCGACAGCGCCGCGTGCAGCGCAAGGCCGGCAACCTGGCCGATTTTTGCCGGCGCTGGGGCCGCAATTACCGCTACATGGTGGTGCTCGACGCCGACAGCACGATGCACGGCGACACGCTGGTCGAGCTGGTGCGGCTGATGGAAGCGCACCCGCGCGCCGGCATCGTGCAGACGCTGCCGCAGCCCTGCGGCCACGGCACGCTGCACGCGCGCGCGCAACAGTTCGCCAACCGCGTCACCGGGCGCCTGTTCAGCCTCGGCATGGCCTTCTGGCAGCTCGGCGATTCGCACTACTGGGGCCACAACGCCATCATCCGCGTCGAGCCCTTCATGAAGCATTGCGCGCTCTCCAGGCTCCCCGGGCGCGGTGGCCTCGCCGGCGAGATCCTCTCGCACGACTTCGTCGAGGCGGCGATGATGTCGCGCGGCGGCTACGAGGTGTGGCTGGCGCCGCAACTCGCAGGCAGCTGGGAGCAGAACCCACCGCACCTGCTCGACGAGCTGCAGCGCGACCGCCGCTGGTGCCAGGGCAACCTGCAGAACGCGCGCCTGGTCGCCGAGCCCGGGTGGCGGCCGGTGCACCGCGCCACCTTCGGCACGGCGGCGTTCTCCTATGTCGTGGCGCCGCTCTGGCTGGCCTTCATCGGCCTGGGCTTCGCGGTGGCGGCGCGGCACGGCAGCGCGGGCGCCGCGGCGCTCTGGACGCTGACGCTCGTGCTGCTGCTGCTGCCGCGCGTGCTGGCCGTGCTGGCCGTGCTCGCGCGGCGCGAGCAGGTGCAATACGGCGGCACGGTGCGCCTGGTGGCGAGCGCGTTGGCCGAGCTGGCGCTGTCGGCGATGCAGGCGCCGCTGCGCATGCTGGCGCACAGCCTCTTCGTGCTCAGCGCGCTCACCGGCCTGAAGCTCGACTGGCGCTCGCCCTCGCGCCAGGCCGACGCGGTGGCCTGGCGCGACGCCTGGGCGCGCGTCGGCCGGCTGGTGCTGCCGCCGGCGCTGATCGTGACACTGTGGATGGGGCTGGACCTCGGAGGCGACGGCCTCGGGCTGGCCGGCGCCGCCGGCACGCAGGGCTGGCTGCTGCTGATGCCGCTCATGCTGGCGGTACCGCTCACGGTGGTCAGTGCCAGCCCCGCCGTCGGGCGGCTGGCCGAGCGCGCCGGGCTGCTGTGGAACCCGGAGGCGCGCTGTCCGCCACGCACGCTGGCCCGCGCCGGCGAAGCAAGCGAGTTCGCGCGCCTGGCGCCGCCCCCGCCCACCCCGCGGCCGGCCACGGTGATGGCCTGGTCGATGGGCAGGCCGCGCGCACTCGTCGCGGCCGGCGTGGTCGCCTTCAGCGTGCTGGGCGTCATGCCGAGCACCGGCAGCGCGCCCGAATTGCCGGCCTGGCTGCGCACGCAGCAGGAGATGCTGGCGTTGTGGCGCGTGACGGCGCCACCGCTCGAGCCCAAGGTGCTGCAAGACACTTCGCGGCCGCAGGCCGTGGTGATGCGCGAGCGGCCGGCGCGCCGCATCGACAACGCCGTGCGCCAGCGCGCCCGCGCCGCCGTGAGGCGGGCGCTCGAAATGGAAGCCGCCGCCGAGCTGGCCTGGCCGGAGGGCTGATCGCCGAGGCGCCGCAGCGCGCCGCGGCGCCGCGGCCCAGGCGCCGATGCAAGCCGCGGCACCTTCGCAACGCGTACCGGGGCGAGGGCTATGCGGGGTTCTCCTGGATGTCGCAGCCCGCGCCCTGCGGGCTCAGGGCCCGCCCGTATACGCCGGCGTCGGCTGCGTGAACCACGCGTGCAGGATCTGGTAGACGAGCAGGTAGTTCTTCTGCTGGAAGCTCGCGTGCGAGATGCCCTGCATCACCGTGAACTGCTTGTCCGGATGCGGCAGGCGCACGAAGAAGGCGATGAGGTCGTCCATCGCCGCGATGCCGTCGTACTGGCCGCGCAGCACGAGCGTCGGCACCTTGATGCGCGCCGGCTCCACCACCGGCAGCTTCGAGCACATGTCGATGTAGGTCCCGTTGGGCATCGAGTCGTCGAGCGCCAGGATGGCGTCGGCAAAGGCGTCCACGGTGGCCTTGTCGGCGCAGTCGGGGTGGTCGCGCTCGAAGATCGAGTACACGAAGGCGCGGTCGATCGGACGCCGGTTCGTGGCCAGGAACTGCGGCAGCTTCTTGCGCCGCTGCTCGAGCGTCGGCGCGCCGTCGCCTGTCCAGACGAACGCATCGAGCGCCAGGCGCGCCACGCGCTCGGGGTGGTGCTGCGCGAAGAGCGCGGCGCGCAGCGCGCCCGAGCTGATGCCGTAGGTGTGAAAGCTGCGGATGCCGCGCGTGGCGGCGATGTAGTCGGTGGCCGCGGCGAGGTCGGCGGCGCCGTTGGCGATGTCGCACGGGATGTCGCGCCGCTTGTCGCTGCGGCCATAACCTTCCATGTCCACGCACCAGCAGACGAACCCGCGCTCGGCGAACCAGTCCATCACCGACGAATGCGGTCGCCCGGGCACCGAGAGGTCGAAGGTAGGTGTCGAGGCCATCGACGAGCCGTGGACGAAGAGCAGGGCCGGCTTGCCCTGCGGCGAGCCGGCGTACTTCTCCCACAGGAAGAGGCGGACGTCGCCGTCGGCCGTCTCCTTGTTCGTCCAGTGTTCGACACCGCTGACGGGGTTTGCGTTCGTGCTCATGCTCATGATCGGGGGGTGGGCTCCAGGGTTCAGTCGACCTTGGCGCCAGTGTCCTTGACGACGCGTGCCCAGCGGTCGCGCTCTTCGCGGAAGTAGGCGGCGAATTCGGCCGGCGACGAACCGGCCGCCTCGATGCCGGCTTCGGCAAAGTAGCGCCTCACCGGTTCGGCCTCGAGCGCTGCGGTCACCTCGCGGTGCAACCTGTCGATGATGGCCTGCGGCGTGCCCTTGGGCGCCATCAGCCCGAGCCACACGTAGGCCGAGTAGCCCGCCAGCCCCGCCTCCGCGAGCGTGGGCACATCGGGCAGGTGAGACGAGCGCTTGCTGCCGCTCACCGCCAGCGCGCGCAGTTTGCCGGCCTTGATGTGCTGCAGCATGCCGGCCAGCCCGGGGAAGGCCAGCGGCACGGTGCCGGCGAGCAGGTCGGTGGTGGCCTGGCCGCTGCCGCGGTAGGGCACGTGCGTGAGCTTGATGTCGGCCATGGTCGCGAACAGCGCCATGAACAGGTGCTGCCCGCTGCCGTTGCCCGAGGACGCGTAGTTGAGGCTGCCGCGGCGCTCGCGCGCCAGCGCCAGCAGCTCGGCCACATTGGTGGCCGGCAGCGACGGGTGCACCACCAGCACGGCGCTCTCGCGCCCGATGAGCGAGATGGGGACGAAGTCGTCGAGCGGGTTGAAGCTCAGCTTCGAATACAGCGTGGCGCTGATGGCGTTGGTCTGCGAGGCCAGCAGCAGCGTGTAGCCGTCGGGCGGCGCCTTGGCCACCATCTCGCTGCCGATGGTGGCGCCGGCGCCGGGCTTGTTCTCGATGACCATCTGTTGGCCGAGCCGCCGGCCGAGCTCCTGCGCCACTGCGCGCGTCGGCCCGTCGACGGCGCCGCCGGGCGAGAAGGGCACGATGATGCGCACCGGCCGGTTCGGATAGTCCTGCGCCGCGGCCGGCATGGCGGCGAGGCCGGCCGCCAGCAGCAGCAGAGCCAGCAGAGCCAGCGGGGTTGAAACCAGCCGGCGGGACCAGCGCCTCGCGCTCGCCCGGCCTGCACCAGCAAGTGGTGTGCGAGTCATGGGCCGCAGTCTCGCGGACCCACGCCCGCGGCGCATCGGTAGAAGCTACATCTTCGGCGTCGCTCGCATGCCGCCGTTGATGCCCCAGGGCACGCCGTACTTGTCGGTGACCATGCCGAAGAAGTCGGCCCAGAAGGTCTCGCCAGGCGGCATCGTCACCGTGCCGCCGTCGGCTAGCGCTTCGAAGACCCGCTTGCCCTCGGCGGCCGTCGGGTAGCTCATCGCCAGCATGACGCCGCTGATGCCCTTGTAGTCCATGCCCGGCGGCATGTCGCCGGCCATCAGCTCGAACTCGGGGTGCACGAGATAGGCGTGCATGATCTTGCCGGCATGGCTGGCCGGCGGGCGCTCGTCGCCGGGGGCTTCGCCGAAGGTGATGAGCGCTTCGAGCTTGGCGCCGAGGACGCGCGCGTAGAACTTCATGGCCGCGGCGCAGTTGCCGTCGAACGAGAGGTAGGCGTTGAGCTTGGGCATGGTGCTTCCTTGAAAGGGGTCAGCGGCGTGCCGCAACACGCGGCCTGCCTGCTGCTACGACGAACGGGGCTGGCCTGCTTCGACAAGGTTCCGGTTCGGTGCTTCAGCGCGCGCGGGTCAGTACCACGTGCGTGGCGGCCCGGGTCGCCTGGTGCTGCGTGCAGGCGTAGCCGAGCTTGATCAGATCGAGCCCGCCGAGCAGATGTTCACCCGCGCCCAGCAGCACCGGCGAGATGGCCAGGTGCATCTCGTCGACGAGGCCGGCGCGCAGGAATTGCCGGATCGTCTCGACGCCGCCGCCCAGGCGCACGTCGCGGCCGCCCGCGGCCTGGCGGGCGCGCTCGAGCGCGGCGTGCGTGCCGTCGGTGACGAAGTGGAAGGTGGTGCCGCCGGCCATCGTGAGCGGCGCGCGCGCATGGTGGGTCAGCACGACCACCGGGCAGTGGTACGGCGGGTTGTCGCCCCACCAGCCCTTCCACGCCTCGTCGGGCCAGGGGCCGCGGATGGGGCCGAACATGTTGCGCCCGAGGATCCACGCGCCGAGATTCTCGAACCCGCGCGCCGCGAAATCATCGTCGATGCCGGTCTCGCCGCCTTCCTGGCCGAACAGCTGCCGGAACGTGCGTGTCGCCAGCACCCAGCCGTGCAAGGTCATGCCGTTGGCGCCCAGGGGTTGTTCGAGGCTCTGCTCCGGGCCTGCGCCGTAGCCGTCGAGCGAGATGGAGAAGGAGTGAACGCGCAGCTTGCTCATGATTCGTGTCCTTCGGTCGGCATCGCCGAACTACGCTTGTGTGTGTCCCTGAGCGAACGACGAAGCACGCGGGCCGGAATCGACAAGTCGCCATGATGCGGCGAGGCGCCGCCGCCGACCCCTGCCGCTTCAGAGATCGCGCACGTGCGCGGCCAGCATGCCCAGCATGTAGGCGAAGTACCCGGGCACGCACTCCAGATGCCCCGCCGGCGCCGCGCGGCAGTCGACCAGGCTCACGTCGGGCGCGGCACGGGCCTGCATGGCCTGCAGCGTGCTGCTGCTGCTGACATAGGGCACGGTGCGGTCGTCACGGCCGTGGAACAGACGCACCGGCAGGGTCGGCCGCCAGTCGTGCACGTTGCTCTGGCGCTCGATCTTGTCGCGGTCGTCGTCGAGGTAGGCATCGATGAAGCGGGTGTCGAAGGCGACATCGGCGTCGCCCGGCAACAGCTTGCGCACGAGGGCACGTCGCACCTCGGCGCGCACGCTGCTGCCCAGGTGGCGCAGGAAGCCGGGGTCGATGAGCGCGGCAAGCAGCGGGTTGTCGTCGCGGATCTGCTCGAGCAGCGCATCGAGGGTGGCCGCGAGGTGGTAGGGGCCGGCGCCGGGCACGACGCTCACCAGCGCGGCGCGCAGGACCGCGAGCGCCGCGTCCTTGTCGGCCTCGAGCGCGCGATGCGCCGCCATCGTCGTGTAGCCGCCTTCGGAGTAACCGGCGAGGAAGAGCTGGCCGTTGCCCGCGATGCTGTTGCGCGCTCGCCAGTTGTGCGCCGCCACGAGCAGGTCCACCACCGCCGCGGCGCCCGGCGCCGAGAGCAGGTAGGGATGCGGCGTGCCCTGGCTCACACCATAGCCCACGTAGTCGGCGGCGACGACGAGGTAGCCGGCGGCGGCCAGCAGGATCGGCGGCGCTTCGGGGTGCGCCGCATTGCTCGGCGCTTCGGCGTTGTTGAAGATCGTGCCGTGCTGGTAGCTCAGCACCGGGCTGCGCGCGGCGGGCGGCTTCACCGGCACCGCCATCAGGCCCGAGGCCGGGACCTCGCGGCCCTCGGCATCGAGCGTGACGTAGGTGATGCGCCAGGCCACGACGTCGTAGGTGGCCTGCAGCGGCGGGGCCTGCGCGCCGAGCGCGGCGAGTGCCTCGCGCACCTGGACGGCAGTGATGCGCAGCAGCCGTTCGACAGCGAGCGTGCGGCCGCGGCCGGCGGGCTCCTCGACGACGACCGGCGGCGCGGGGGCCGGCGGGTCCGGGGTCGGGGCCGGATCGGCGCCCGGCGGGGCGGCGACAGGCTCACCGCCGTTGCCGGCGCCGCCCGGGTCGCCCCCACCTCCACCGCCGCAACCGGCGAGCCAGGCCGACAGAAGCAGCGCGCCGCAGCGCCCGGCCCACCGCCACCGCCCGGCCCGCGTCACGCGCCTTGCACCGAGTGGTCGGGCTGGCATGGGGTGCGGCAGCTAGCGAACCACCGGCGAGGCGGTCGCACTCGGCTCGGGCCCGCCCAAGGCACGCACAGTGTCGCGGATCAGGTGCCCGGAGATGCTGAAGCGCGGCGGAATCTTCGGCAGTGCGTCGAGCGCATACCAGCGCGCGTCCTCGATCTCGGCGGCCTGCGGCACGATCTCGCCCTCCACCCACTTCGCGGTGTAGGCGACCATCAGGCTGTGCGGGAACGGCCAGCTCTGGCTGCCGTAGTAGCGCAGGTCGGTGACGCGCACGCCCACCTCCTCGGCGACCTCGCGGTGCACGCACTCCTCGAGCGACTCGCCGGCCTCGACGAAGCCGGCGAGCGCGCTGTAGACGCCCGGCACGTACTGCGGCGAGCGGGCGAGCAGCAACTCGCCCGTACCGCCGCCTTGCCGCCACACGAGCACCATCATCGCCGGGCTCACGCGCGGGTAGGCGGTGTGGCCGCAGGCCGGGCAGCGGCGCGCACGCTCGCCGGCCTGCAGTTCGGTGGCCGTGCCGCACACACCGCAGTGGCGGTGCGCGCGGTCCCATTCGAGGACCTGCGCGGCACGGCCGGCCAGGCCCATCAGCGGCTCGCTGAACTGCATCATCGCGGCGCGCAGCGGGCTGCGCCGCCAGCCGGCGGGCGGCTCGCTCAGCGCCAGCGCCCAGCAGTCGATGCCCTCCAGCCGGCCGAGGTAGTGGCGGCGCTGCTGCAGCGACAGCAGCGGTTCGAGTTCGGCCCGCGGCTGCGGTGCGAAGGTGGCGCCTTCGTCCTGCGGCAACAGGATCTGGCCCTCGACGAAAGCGAAGCACCAGGCCGACTCGCTGGCCGATGCCGGTGGTTGCACGGCGGGGATGAAGAGCATGGCGCCATTGTGGCCGTGCGGCCGCGGCCGTGTTCGACGCGGCCGCGGGGCCGCCGGCGCAGCGGTGCTTCTTCCACCCGGGGCAAGCACCGGCGCCGGCCGCCGGGCACTTCACTCGCCGCGATCGTGCAGCGCGAGCTGCCCGGCACGGTCGCGCAGGTCCTGCGCCGCCAGGGCACTCCAGCGCCTGAGCTGGCCGGGCGTGGCCGACCAGGCGTTGCCGTTGAGCTCGGCGCCGTGGCGAACGAGGGCGAGCGCCATCAGCGCCGCGCCTCCATGCCCTTCGTCGGCCAGGGCGGCAAACTGGCCATAGGCTTCGGCGAAGCGCCGGCCACGCAGCGCCTGGAAGGCCGCGTCCTGCCGCCGTGCGGTGGCGTCGGCAACGCTCTCGGAGCCGGCTTCGAGCCGCGCCTGCGCGCGCGAGACCGGCCAGGCTGCCGCGGCCTCGCGCAGGATGCCGGCGAGCAGGCCGCAACCCAGGACGGCGGCCATCACGGCCAAGGCGAACCGCCGGCGCGTGCGCCGCGCGGCCTGCAACAGGGGGACGAGAGAGGTTCGCTCGAGATGCATGGCGTCTCCGGTCGACGTTGGGTGGCCATCACTGTCGAAGACGAGGCCCTGCGCTGTCCTGAAACGCCGCTGAAGAACTCTCCAGAGTGATGAGGGCGATCGCAGGCGATAAGCTTCGGGCCCCTGGCGATGCGGTCTACCCTCGCTTCACCGTCGCTCGATCCCGGAGTCGCCATGCACCGACGCCTCTTCGTCTTCTCGCTCACCGCCGCCGCCTTGCCGCACGCGCAGGCGTTGTCCGAAACCGATGCCGCCTCGGGCATCCGCGCGGCGCTCGAGCGTGGCGCCGTGGCCGCCGTCGGCCTGCTCGGGCGCGAGAACGGCTTCCTCGGCAACGAGCGCGTGCGCATCCCGCTGCCCGAGTTTCTCGAAGATGCGGCCAAGCTGCTGCGCGCCACCGGCCAGCGCAAGCGCGTCGACGAACTCGTGACGTCGATGAACCGCGCCGCCGAGCGCGCGGTGCCGCTGGCCAAGGGCCTGCTCGTCGATGCGGCGCGCAAGATCAGCGTCGAAGATGCCATCCGCATCGTGCGCGGCAGCGCCACCTCGGTGACCGAGTTCTTCGCCGAGAAGACGCGCGAGCCGCTCGGCGGCAAGTTCCTGCCCATCGTCACCGAGGCGACGCAGAAGGTGTCGCTCGCCGCGCGCTACAACTCCTTCGCGGCCAAGGCGGCCAGCCTCGGACTGATGAAGAACGAGGACGCGAACCTGCAGCAGTACATCACCGGCAAGGCACTCGACGGCCTCTTCCTGATGATCGGCGAGGAGGAGAAGAAGATCCGCGCCGACCCCGTGCGCACGGGCAGCCGCATCCTGCAGGCGGTGTTCGGCAGGTAGCGCGCCGCGGTGCGCCGAGACGGTTGCCCACCGCCTCAGCGCGCACGCACCGCGACATCGCCGCGCCCGAGTTGCACGAGGCCTTCGCGCTCGAGCCCCTTGAGCGCCTGTGAGAGCTTCGGCCGGCTAACGCCGGCCCGCTCGGCCAGTTGCTCGTGCGTCAGGACGATGTGGTGCATCGCGTCGGCGGCTGCCGGCTCGTCGTGATCGATCTCGCGCAGCAGCACGGCCCAGACGCGCGCACGCACGCCGCGCGTCATCCACAGCTTCTCGCGCATCTGCACCTCGCGCAGGCGCTGCGCGAGGAATCGGATCAGCGGCCGCATCACCTCGATGCGTTCGCTCACCGCCGCCTCGATGGCCGCGCGCGGCAGCCAGCGCACGACACCTTGCTGCGCGGCGACGATGTCCACGTTTATCGGCTCGCGCGAGAAGAGCTGCGAGCACATGGCGATCTCGCCCGCGTCGAACGAGACCGGCACGACGCGCCGGCCCTCGTCGCCGAGGTGCACGAGGACCTGCAGGCGTCCGCTCTCGACCAGGGGCAGGGCCGCAGGCCTGTCGCCGTCGTGCAGCAGCGTCTGGCCGGCGGCCACAGGGTGCGGTGGATAGTCCGGCAGCGGCAGGGCCGCGGCGAGTGCCTCGGCGAACTCGCGGTTGAGGCGCCGGCTCTCGCAGGCGCTGGGGTTCTCCCGCTTCATCGGTGGATTGTTACCGCGGTGACTGAACCGCAGCGGGGCGGTTCGCAGAATCCGCGGCATCGAAGCGGCTGCATCGCAGCGAAGGGCACGCCATGACGATCCATCGACGTGTCGCCCTCGGTTCGCTGGCCGCCGCCGCCGTGGCCGCGGCCCTTCCCCGCACGGTGAGGGCGCAGAGCGGCAAGGCGCTGCGCATCCTCGTCGGCTACCCGCCGGGCGGCGCCGTGGACGTAGTGGCGCGCGAAGTGGCCGAGGGCCTGCGCCCGGCCGGCTACACGGTCGTGATCGAGAACCGCACCGGCGCCACGGGCCGCCTGGCGACCGAACAGATGGCGCTCGCGCCGCCCGACGGCGGCACGCTCGTCTTCATGCCCGGGGGCAATGCGACGATCTTCCCGCATGTCTACCGCAAGCTGAAGGTCGACCCGCTGAAGGACCTGGTGCCGGTGGCGGTGAGCTGCGAATTCAGCTTCGGCTTCGGCGTCGGCCCCGGTGCACCGGTCAAGACCCTGAACGAGTTCGTCGACTGGGCCAAGGCCAACCCCGGCAAGGCGAGCTATGGCTCGCCCGGCGGTGGCACGGCGATGCACTTCATCGGCGTGATGTTCGCGCGCGCCGCCGGCATCGAGCTCACGCACGTGCCCTATCGCGGTGGCGCGGCAGCTATGACCGACCTGCTCGGCGGCACCTTGCCGGCCCTGGCCACGACGCTGCCCAATCTCGTGCAGCCGCACAAGCAGGGCAAGGTGCGCATCCTGGCCTTCAGCGGCGGCAGGCGCCTGACCGGGCTGCCCGATGTGCCCACCTTCGCTGAGGCGGGTTATCCGGGGCTCGTGATCACCGAGAACTTCGGCTTCTTCGCGCATGCGAAGACGCCTCCGGCCGTGCTGAACGCACTTCATGTGGCGCTGCGCAAGGCCGGCGAAGAGCCACGCGCGACGGCGGCGCTCGAGAAGCTCGAATTCCAGCCCGTGTCGATGAGCCAGGCCGACTATGCCGCGCTGCTGAAGGCGGACTTCGAGCGCTGGGGCCCGGTGGTCAAGCAGACGGGCTACCGTGTCGAGGACTGAGGGTGCCGCAGGCTCGCCGCCGCGCCGCGGCGACGCGCGGCCGCCCAACCTGCTGCTCATCACCAGCGACCAGCATCGCGGCGACTGCCTCGGCGTCGAGGGCCGCCGCGTGCACACGCCGCACCTGGACCTGCTGGCGGCGCAGGGCACGCGCTTCTCGGCCTGCATCACGCCCAACGTGGTGTGCATGCCGGCGCGGGCGTCGATGCTCACCGGTCTGCTGCCGCTCACGCACGGCACGCACGACAACGGCATCGACCTCGACGAGGCGGTGGCCGAGCGCGGCTTCGCCGGCACGCTGGCGCGCGCGGGCTATGCCACGGCCTTCATCGGCAAGGCGCACTTCTCGAGCAACCACTCGGCGGAGCCGACAGGCCGCTGCGAGAACCTGCTGAGCTCGCACCGCTTTGCCGATGAGTGGCACGGGCCCTACATGGGCTTCCAGCATGTCGAGCTGATGCAACTCGGCCACAACCACTGGTTGCCCGAGCGCGCCCCCGGTGGCCTGCACTACGAGCGCTGGTACCACGGCGACGGGCAGGGTGAGCTGAAGGACCGCCTCTATCGCCAGCGCCTGCCACCCGAAACCACCGCCGCGCAGACGCACCACAGCGCGCTGCCCGCGGCCTGGCACAACAGCACCTGGGTCGGCGACCGCGCTGGCGAGTACCTGCATGAGCAGGCGCGCCGCCAGCGTGCCGCAGGTGTGCCGCCTGCACCGCGCGCGCCGCCCGCGCAGGCCGCACATGCTGCGCAGGCTGCACAGGCCGCACAGGCCGGACAGGCCGTGCAACCCGCACAACCCGCACAACCCGTAGAACCGTTCTGCGCCTGGATCTCGCTGGCCGACCCGCACCACCCGTTCGACGCGCCGGCGCCGTGGTGCTGGATGCACCGCCCCGAAGACGTTGACCTGCCGCCGCACCGCGTGCGCGACCTCGAGCGCCGGCCCTGGTGGCACCGTGCCGCGCTGGAGAACACGCCGCAGGGCGGCACGGCGCGGGACCGGTGCGTGCGCGAGCAGTACTCGCGCATGCCACCGCAAAGCGACGCCCAGTTGCGCGAGCTGATCGCCAGCTACTTCGGGATGATCGCGCTCGTCGACCACCAGGTCGGCCGCCTGCTCGCGGTGCTGCACGACGAGGGTCTGCAGCAGGACACGCTGGTGATCTTCAGCTCCGACCACGGCGACTGGCTCGGCGACCATGGCCTCGTGCTGAAGGGGCCGATGTTCTACGAGGGGCTGCTGCGCGTGCCGCTCATCGTGCGCGGGCCGGGCGTGCCGGCCGGCCGCGTGGTGGCGAACCCCGTGTCGACGATCGACCTCGCAGCGACCTTCGCCGACTACGCCGGCGTGCCCATCGAGGCGGCGAGGCACAGCCGCTCGCTGCGGCCGCTGATCGAGGCCGAAGGGACGCCGCCGGCAGTCGCTGCCGCGCCGGGCACCGGCCGCGAGCACGCATTCACGGATTGGCGCCTCGGCCCGCAACGCTGCGGCGTCGCGCTCGACCTGCGCGGCGTGCGCACGCGCGAGGCCAAGTTGACACTCGAACTCGGCAGCGGTGCCGGCGAGCTGTACGACCTGCGCGACGATCCGCACGAGTGCGTCAACCGGTTCGGTGATCCACAGCGGCGTGGCTTGCGCGACGAGCTGCTGCAGCGCCTCATGAGCCGGCCCGCCGACATCCTCGATCCGCTTCCGATGCCCGTGGGGCCGGCATGACGAAGGCCGCCTCGACCGGGCAGGTTCGCCCCTGCAACGTGCTCGTGCTGCTGTCCGACGAGCAGGATGCGCTGGCGCTGGGCGGCGCCGGCCACCCCTGGGTGCACACGCCGCACCTCGACGCATTGGCGGCGCGCGGCACGCGCTTCACGCGGGCGCTGACGCCTTCGCCGATCTGCGTGCCGGCCCGCGCGAGCCTGGCCACCGGGCGCTGGGTGCACCAGATCGGCTACTGGGACAACGCGATGGGCTACGACGGCCGCGTGCCCGGCTGGGGCCATGCGCTCATGGCGGCCGGCCATCGCGTCGAGTCGATCGGCAAGCTGCACTACGCGAATGCGCAGGCGCCCACCGGCTTCTCGCGCCAGCACGAGCCCCTGCACCTGGCCGGCGGCATCGGCCAGGTCTGGGGCTCGGTGCGCGACCCCTTGCCCGACGCGCCGCGGCCCTCGCGCATCTTCGACGAACTAGGCCCGGGCGAGTCGCGCTACAACCGCTACGACCAGGCCTCGGCCGAGCGGGCCGCGCAATGGCTGGCCGAGCGCGCGGCGCAGCCCGACCCGCGGCCCTGGGCGCTCTTCGTCGGCTTCGTCGCGCCGCACTTCCCGCTCGTCGTCCCACCGCGCCACCTGGCCGGCATCCCGATCGACGCGCTGCCCCTGCCGCGCCTGCATCCACGCGAAGGCACGCCGCGCCACCCCTGGGTGCAGCGCTTCGTCGACTTCACCGACGACGACGCGGCCCTCGGCACCGACGCGCGCCGGCGTTTGGCGCTCGCCTGCTACTACGGCCTCGTGAATTTCCTGGACGAAAGGGTGGGCGTCGTGCTCGACGCGCTGCATCGTCTCGGCTTGGCCGGGGACACGCTGGTGATCTTCAGCAGCGACCATGGCGACAATCAGGGCGTGCGCGGCCTGTGGAACAAGTCGATGCTGTATCGGGAGTCGACCGCCGTGCCGCTGCTCGTCGCCGGCCCCGGCATGCCCGAGGGCCACGCCTGCGGCACGCAGGTCAACCTCGTCGACCTCGCGCCGACGATCACGCAGGCCATCGGCGTGCCGCCTGCCGCCGGCTGGGCCGGGCGTGCACTGCAAGCGGTGGCAGCCGAAGCCGACGACCCTGCCCGCATCGGCTTCAGCGAATACCACGCCGTCGGGTCGCCAACGGCCGCCTACCTGCTGCGGCAGGGTCCGTGGTCCTACCACCACTACGTAGGCTACCGGCCCGAACTGTTCGATCAACGCAGCGACCCCGGCCAGGCCCGCAATCTCGCCGGCGACGCGGTGCATGCAGCGGTGGTGGCGCACTTCGAAGCGCTGCTGCGCGAGCGCCTCGACCCCGAGGCGACGGATCGCCGCGCCAAGGCCGACCAGAAGGCGCTCGTCGCCCGCTTCGGCGGGCGCGATCAGGCGCTGCGCACGGGGCCCGTGGGCGCGTCGCCGGTGCCCGGGCACACGAGACCTTGACGCGGTGCCTGCCGCAGGCTGACGACGGCGGCAGGCGGGCAGCCAATCCTGTCGGCGATGCAAAATGCGCCGCGGCCTCCCGATGGAGGAGCGGTGTGGGGCGATTGCCCCTGTGAACGCCTGGAGAGAAGTCGTGATCAAGAACGTCCTTGTCGCCGGCCTGCTGGCTGTCGTGGCCGGTGCGGCGCTCGCGCAGGGCGCCGACGGCGAAGTGCGCAAGATCGACCGCGCCCAAGCCAAGCTCACGCTCAAGCACGGCGAGATCAAATCGATCGACATGCCGGCGATGACCATGGCCTACCGCGTGAAGGACGCCAGGATGCTCGATGGGCTGGCCGTGGGCGACAAGGTCAGGTTCGAAGCCGCCAAGGTCGACGGCCAGTACGTGGTGACGGTGCTGAAGAAGCTGCCCTGACCTGCCGGCATCCTGATGCGCCGGCGCGACTTCATCTCCGTGGCCGCGGCGGCACCCGCGGCGCCTGCGGCGTCCGCGGCAACACCTGCGCCGGCGGCGACACCGGCGCCCGCGAAGCAGGCGCCCGGCTCGATCGGGTTCGCGCTCGGCACCGGCGCGTTGCACAGCTGGGCGCACATCGGGGTCGTGCGCGGCTGCGCGCGCATCGGGCTGCAGCCGGCCGCGATCGCCGGCTGCAGCGCCGGTGCGGCCGTCGGGGCGCTGTGGGCCGCCGGGCTCGGCGCCGACGAGATCATGCGCATCGCCCACCGCCTCGACTGGCAACCCCCGGGCGCGATGTCGTGGCTGGTGCGCGGCCGCCGGCGCAACGATGCGCTGCGCGAAGAGGTGGAGCGTGCCGTGCGCGGCCGCCGCATCACCGAGCTGCCGGTGCGGTTTGCTGCCGTGGCCACCGACACGCACAGCGGCGAAAGCGTGATCCTCGACGCCGGACCGGTCGGCCTGGCTGTCGAGGCATCCTGTGCCGTGCCGCTGCTGTTCGAGCCGGTTCGCATCGGCAGCCACGAGCTCCTGGACGGCAGCCTCACCGCGCCGGTGCCGGTGGAGGCGGCGCGTTTGCTCGGGGTCGAGCGCGTCGTCGCCGTCGACGTGGCCTACCGGCCCTACGAAGAGCCGCCGAATTCGTCGTCGGACTACGCCTTCCAGGCCATGCACATCCTGACCAATGCGTTGGCGCGCGAGCAGGCCCGCGCGGCCGAGCACGTGCTCAAGCTCGACCTGCATCACCTGATGCGCGAACGCCTCGACGTCGACGCGCTGGTGAATGCGGGCGAGGCGGCGCTCATGCGCCTGGCGCCGGTGCTGCTTCGGAAGTAGGCCAGTCGGTCGGGTGACGCCGTGCGGGATCGGGGTTTCCCGTGATGCGGCCTACGATCCCGGCATGAGCAGGCCGTGCAGAAGGGAGTTCAGGCGGCGCGCGGGCGCGGGATGCGCACGCTGCCTTCGCTCGGCTTTCGCGCTGGCGATCGCGGGCGCGGCCCTTGTGCTGTCTGCTTGCGGCGCCGCGCGGCTGGACGTGCCGCGCCCCGTCACCGAGGCCTGGCCTTCGGCTGCCGACACGGCGATCGCCCGGGCCTACGCGGCCCAGTTGACTGGGCACGAAGGCAAGTCGGGCCTGCACGCGCTGCCCAGCGGGATGGATGCCCTGGGTACGCGCGCCGCGCTGGCCGAGGCGGCGCGACACACGCTCGACTTGCAGTACTACATCGTGCGCGCCGACACGACGACGCAGCTGTTGATGGCACGTGTGCTGCGCGCGGCGCAGCGTGGCGTGCGCGTGCGATTGCTGGTCGACGACCTGGACGCCGCCGGCAAGGATCTCGACCTCGCCACCCTCGCCGGATTCGCGAACATCGAGGTGCGCGTCTTCAACCCGTTCTCCAGTCGCGGCACCTTCGGCCTGTCGCAGGTCTTCGAATTCGTCGGCAGCTCGCAGAGGCTCAACCGGCGCATGCATAACAAGCTCTGGATCGCCGACAACGCGATGGCGGTGATCGGCGGGCGCAACCTCGGCGACGAATACTTCGATGCCGCCGGCGAGGTCAACTTCAGTGACCTCGACATGCTCGTGGCCGGCCCGGCAGTGAGCGAGATCTCGCGCAGCTTCGATGCCTACTGGAACAGCGAGTGGTCGGTGCCGATCCAGGCCTTCGTTCCGTCGTTGCCGTCCGCCGGCGATTTGGTCCGCTTCGAGCAAGGCTTGCGCAGGCGTGTCGAAGGCTTTCGCGACGGCGACTACGCGCGCGCACTGCGCGAAAGCGGCCTTGGCATCGCCTTGCGCTCGGGAAATGTCCCGCTGAAGATCGCGCCGGTGGAGGTCTTCGCCGACCCGCCGGAGAAGGTGGCCGCGGAGGTTTCGGGCAGCGGTCAATCCCTGTTTGCCGCGCGCATCCGGCCCATCGTCGCCAAGGCCACGCGCGAGCTGATCCTCATCTCGCCGTACTTCATCCCCAGCGACGAAGGGCTCGAGGCGCTGGGCGCGGTGGCCCGCCGTGGCGTGCGCGTGCGCGTGCTGACGAACTCGCTCGCCTCGGCCGACGTGGTGCCGCTCGCGCACGCGGGCTATGCGCGGCGCCGCGAGCGGCTGCTCGCCGCCGGCATCGAACTCCACGAGATGCGCCCCGAGCGGCTGGAGTCGGTCCGCAGCCGCCTCGGCAGCTCGTCCGGTGCCTACCTGCACACGAAGGCGATCGTGATCGATCGCCGGTACCTGGTGGTGGGCTCGATGAACCTCGACCCGCGTTCGCGCCTTTCCAACACCGAGATCGGCTTGTTTGCCGAGAGCAGCGAACTCGGCGAGACGATCGGCCAGATGTTCGACGAGGCCGTGCATCCGTCGCGTGCATTCGGCGTCAGCCTGGTCGGCCCCGCCGGCCGCACGCCGCAGATCCTCTGGTCGACCGAGGAGAAGGGCCAACCGGTGGTCTACGACGTCGAGCCGCTGGTCAGCGTCTGGCGGCGGCTGTTCTCGCGGCTGCTGGGCGCCATCGCGCCGGAGGATCTGCTGTAGTGCACCTGCAATGGCGATCGGGGTCGTGCGCCCGCACTCGCGCCAAAGTCAGAAGTACGCGCGCACGCGAAGCTCGGCCCGTGAGCGGACGGCGCGCTCTGCGTATTCCGTGCCGGCATCGCCGCGGTTCAGTGCCACGCGCGCCCGCAGTTCGACGTTCTTGATGCCCGTGTACAGCAGTTCGGGAATCAGCGACCAGCTGTGGTCACCCATGTTCGCGAGCAGGCTCACCGACGGCGTGAAGTCGAGGATGTCGAACGGCTCCTTCTGGCTCACGCGCAGATAGGCGTAGCGCTGCGCCGCATTCGGCCGGTTGTAGCCCGCCGCCGCCGCGCGGCTGGCCAATGGCGACAAGGCCGGGTTGGCGGCCGACGCACGCGCGAGCTCGTAGAACGCACTTAGTTCATCGGTGCTGTAGCCCGCGCCGTTGCGGTAGAGCTCGAAGACGATCGTGGTGTCGCGTTCGGTCAGGTAGCGCAGCCCGACCAGCGTGCTGCGGTAGGTGGCCGCCTGGGTCTGCAAGCTGTTGCCCGGGCCCAAGGTCACGCGCGGTGCGTCGGCCGCGCGGGCCCACTCGCCGTGAACCTCCATGTTGCTGCCGATGTTGCGCGAGAAGTCGATGCCGAAGCGCGGCCCTCGGCTGCCTCGGGCGGCCCAGATCACGTCGATGTCGGTGTCATAGGCCAGCGCGTAAAGCTTGAACGCGGCGTTGGTGTGCCCCGCATTGGTGGCGCCGCCGCCGAAATCCGCATTGAGGCCGGAGGTGGTGGGCACCACGGCCGCGCTCAGCGACAGGGTCTGGAGGGGGCCGTCGAAGCTGCGCACCCAGGCACCCGCGGCCATCACGAAGCCCTCGCGCGCCAGTTCCGGGTCGGTCGGGTCCTTCGACCGTTCCAGGAAGGCGACCGGGCTCCAGGCGTAGCCCTTGCCCCAGCGCAGCGCGCGCTTGCCGAGTTCGACATGGCTGCGCTCGTCGATGCGCCAGGCACCGTAGGCCTCATACATGCGGCTGTCGGAGTCCGAGCCGCGCGGCTCGTCGATCCAGCCCGCGTGGCCGGTGAAGTTGAAGCTGAGCGACCGGTGGCGCGCCACGCCGGAAAGTTCGGCCGATCCGCCCAGGCGCGTTGCCGTGCGCCTCGACTCGCCCGGATATTGCAGCGCATAGCCGGCGGAGTCTTGCCGCAACCATTGCCGCTCTGGGCGGGCTTCGACGAAGCCGGTCCACTCGAAGGCCTTCTTGTCGTAGGCCGAAGGGTCGAAGGTCTCGTCGGCGCGGGCGCAAGACACCCCGGCCAGCAGCGCCAGCAGCAGTGCCCCGACGCGGGTCACCGCAGTTCCTTGAGCCGCGGCAGGTACTCCAGCGTGAAGGCCTCGTCGGGCACCTTGCGTGCCTTGATCGAGCCATACAGCATGAGCGACTTGTAGCCCTTGTGCAGGGGGCTCTCGGTTTCCAGCATCGCCGGCCGCTTGATGCCGCCGCCGAAGTCCTTGATGTCCTTGTAGGTCAGCGTCTTGATCAGCAGGCCGCTGGCGGCGTAACACTCGATCGAGACCGGCAGCGTGGTCTTCCTGTCCACCTTCATCGTCAGCCGGTCGTAGGCCACGTCACCCGTGCGCGCCTTCAGCGACAGCGTGTAGACGGCTACGTCCTCGACCACCCGCTCCACGATGTATTCGACCGAGAACTCGAGTGCCAGGATGTCGGCGTTGTTGAAGATGCCGCCGATCACCGACTGCAGGCTGGTGATGCGCAACGGCTTGCCGACGTTCGGGATGTACAGCCACATGTTGTCGCCCAGGCGCAGCGTCGCGCGGTCGCGTTCGCTGGCCGGGTCGAGGAAGAGCGCGGCGATCTTGTCCTTGCCCTTCTTGACGGAGTACAGCACGAACTCCTTGCGCGAACCGTCGGGCTCGATATTGACGAGCTTGCGCACCATCTCGTAGGACTCGGGTTCGAGCTTGCGGTCGATCTGCTGCAGCAAGGCCGTGCCGTCGATCGCGAACGCGGGGGCGGCGAGCAGCAGAAAGGCGAGGGACATCAACTTGGACATCAGCTGGGACATCAATTTCTTCATGTTGTTCTCCGGCGCACGCGCTCAGACATGCCGCAGCGCCGTGATGGGGTCCAGCCGCGAGGCCTTCCACGACGGTTGCAGGCTGGCCAGCACGGCCACGCCCACCACCAGCAGCGCCACCGTGACCACCTGGGCCACGGCGATGGTCGGCGCCATCACCAGGTCTTGCTGCTGCCCGAATGCGAAATGGGGCTGCCAGAGGTTGATCCCGTAGATCGACGCCAGGCTGACCAGGGTTCCGAGCGCGGTCCCGATCACGCCCAGCAGCAAGCCCTCGGCCAGGAACAGCAGCAGGATTCGCGAGGGCCGCGTGCCGATGGCGGCGATGGTGCCGATCTCGCGGATGCGCTCGTACACGGCCATCACCATCACGTTCATCACGCTGACCAGCACGATGGACACCAGCACGACCTTGATGAAGACCGTCATCAAGTCGATCATGCGGGCCAGGCTCGCGAAGGGCGACAGGTCGGCCCAGGTGTGCACCTCGAGGCCCGGCCTGCCTTCGCCGGCGCCGGCGCCGCCAGGGGCCTGGCCCGGCGCCGGGCTCGAAGTGGCCCCCAGCGCTTGCTTGAGGGCCGCGCTCACGCGGTCGAGCTGGGCCGGGTCCCGCAGCCGGATCGCGATCTCGCTGACCTCGGCGTCCTTCATGCGCAGCAACTCGCGCGCATCGTCGACATGGATGTAACCATCGCGGCCGCCAGGGCCCGAAATGCCCTCGGTGATGCTGCGGATGACGAAGGTCTTGCCGTTGACCGAACCGTCGCGGTTGGTGGCCACCAGCACGACGGTGTCGCCGACCTTGACCTTCATGCCGCGCGCGAGCAGCACCGGGATCACGATCTGGCCCTTCTCGACCAGCGTGCCGCCCTTGGCGCCCTCGATCATGCGGCCCGGCAACAAGGGCACGGTGGCCGCCTCGCGCGCCGGGTCGACGCCGTTGATGCGGATGCTCGTGGTCTCGGTGAAATTGCTGAACATGCCGCCGAACTTGATCCGCGGCGACCAGGCTTCGACGGCCTTGTCCGCCTTCAGCGCTTCCTCGACCTTGGCCACCGCCGACGGCTTCATGTTGAGGTTCAGCGGCAGGGTGTCGATCGATGCCACGTAGCCCTTGCGATGCACCTCCAGGTGCCCGAGCACGGAGTCGGTGATCTGCCCGACCATCATCGACTTGAACGAACCGGTGACCGAGATGAAGAGCAGCACCGCGACCATGCCGATGACGATCAGCAGCAGCGTCAGCAGCGTGCGGCGGCGGTAGCGCGAGAGGTTGCGCCCGGCGATCTTGATCACGTCAAGCATGGGCGGCCTCCGCGTGATGGGTGCGCGAGACGACGCGGCCGTCTTCCAGCGTGAAGGTGGTCTCGGCCTCGGCCATGATCTTCGGGTCGTGCGTCGAGAAGATGAAGGTGGTGCCGAACTCGTCGCGCATCTGCCTCATCAGCGAGAGGATGCGGTAGGCGGTGTCGTGGTCGAGGTTGGCGGTGGGCTCGTCGGCGAGCACCATCTTCGCGTTGCTGACCAGCGCGCGCGCCACGGCGACGCGTTGCTTCTGGCCGCCCGACATCTGGTCGGGGCGCTTGTCGGCCTGGTTCTCCATGCCCACGGCTTTGAGCAGGCGCATGACCTGCTCACGGCGTTTCGCCGCCGGCCACTCTTGCACCATGATCAGCGGGTACTCGATGTTCTCGTAGGCGGTGAGCACCGGCACCAGGTTGAAGTCCTGGAAGATGAAGCCGATGTTCTTGCCGCGGAAGTCCGCCGCGGCGCGGCGGTCGAGCTTCGCGATGTCGGTGTCCAGCACCCGCAGCTTGCCCGAGGTCGGGTGATCGAGGCAGCCGACCATGTTCAGCAGCGTGCTCTTGCCGCTGCCCGAGGGCCCGACGAAGGCGACGAAGGACGCCGGCTCGATGACGAAATCGGCGCCCTTGATGGCGGGCACATCGACATCGCCGGCGCGGTAGGTCTTGCTCAGACCCTCTGCGACGACCAGACTCATGAATTCTCCTTGGTGTTTTTCGATCAGCCGAGCCGGTTGCGTGTGCGGCGGTGGAAGAAATGCGCCGCGGCCATGAAGACCCCGCTGAATCCGGCCAGGGCCAGCACGTCGGTGGTCAACGAGAAATACGCGCTCCCGCCAAAGCCGACGCGGATCAGGTCGGCGCAGTACGACAGCGGCGACAAAGGCGACAGCCACTGCCCCCAGACCGGCATTTGCGCATGCGGCACGAAGACGCCGCTGACGAAGATCAAGGGCAGCCGCACGAGGTTGGACAGCATCATCACCTGCGAGGGCGTGTCGGTGGCCGGCGCCGCCATCAGCACGCCCAGCGACGAGAACGCCGTGGCGCCCAGCAGCCAGCCCGCCAGCAGCGGCCAGGGCGCCGCGAGGTGCGCGCTGGTGAGCAGCAGCGCCGCAGCCAGCGGCAGCAGGGCCAGCAGCGCGCCGAAGGCGGCCCCCGCACCCATGTCGCCGGCCACGATGGCCGCCAGTGACGCCGGCGAGGTGACCAGCCGCTCGAAGGTGCGCGCCTGGCGCTCCCATGGCGTGATCAGCGGGCCCACGGCCGAAGCCGTGAAGAACAAGGCCATCGCCGCGATGCCGGGCACCATCACCGACACCGGCGCGTCGTGCCCGGCCGCGAACGAGAGATAGAAGAACAGCGGGAAGACGATGCCGAAGGTGACCACCGGCCCCTTCAGGTAGTACACGCGCGCGTTCTTCTTCGCGATCACCCAGGCGCAACGCACCTGTCGAAGCAACTCGGCCGTGCCGCCGTCTTCAGGCGGGACCACGGCCGGCTCCGGTGATCGACAAGTAGACCTCTTCCAGCGTCGGCGCGAGCGTATTCAGGCTCTCCAGCCGCAGGCCCAGTTCGGTGCTGCGCGCGGCGATGCGCTGGGCCAGCGGCCCCGGCTCGGTGCTGAAGACGCGCCAGCCATCGGGCAACATCACCACCTCCATGCCGGGCCCGGGCAGCAAGTCCTCGGGCCTGGCGGCGCGGCCGGCGAACTTGACGACCACCGAACGCCTGGACTCGACGCGGCCGCGAAGCGCCGCCGGCGCATCGATGGCCGCCATGTGGCCGCGGTCGATGATGGCCACGCGGTGGCACAACTGGTCGGCCTCGTCCATGTTGTGCGTGGTGATGAAGACGGTCATGCCCTGCTCGCGGTTCAGGCGGGCGATGACGTCGCGAATCATGTGCGTGCTGGCGACGTCCAGCCCCGAGGTCGGCTCGTCGAGGAACAGGACCTGCGGTGTGCTGACCAGCGCCATGCACAGCATCAGCCGCTGGCGCAGGCCCTTCGAGAGCTGGCGGCCCTTCTGCGTGGCGCGCGCGCCAAGCTCGAAGGTCTGCAGCAGGTCGGTGCAGCGCCGCTCGCGCTCGGCCCTGGCCACGCCGTGCAGTTCGGCCATCAGCAGCACGTTCTGCCGCACCGTCAGGTCAGCGTAGACGTTGGCTTCCTCGGGCACGACGCCGATGTGGCGCCTTGCGGCACTGGGATGCCGGTTCACGTCGATGCCGCCCACCCACGCGCGGCCTTCGGTGGGCGGCAGAAAGCCCGTCAACATGCGCGCCGTCGTGCTCTTGCCGGCGCCGTTGGGTCCGAGGAAGCCGAAGATCTCGCCGCGCGCCACCGTGAAGCTGACGCGATCGACGGCGATACGGTCGCCGAAGCGGCGTGTCAGGACTTCGGCGGCGAGTGCCGGCACATCGGCGCCGGCGCTCACGCTGGCGGTGCTCACTCCCGTTCGGCCCGGAACGATCGACGGTGGAGGCGCCATGCCCTCACTCGACGGGCAGTTTCAGCAGGGCGCCGGCGGCCACGGCATAGGCGTCGACATGTCCCGAAACCCTGGTCCGGTCGCCCGCGTAGTGCAGATGGAATCGTTCGCCCTCGTGCGAAACCACCCCGGCGAGTGCCTTGCCGCTGTAGATACCCACCAGGCGACCGCTCGAACCGGGTGCGTGAAACTGGCGCATGCCCGAAATCAGATGGGCGCGCCCTCCGTCGTGACCGCCGCCCTGGCCGGCGGGCCTGTCGCCGGTGACCACGTGCCATCGCAGACGAGGGAAGTCGCCGTCGATGAGAAAGGCGAAGGGCTGTTCGATGTCGATGCCGCGCACCTTGGCTTGCTCGACCACGAAGGCCTCGACGGCGGCTTGGTCCATCTCGCGCGGAATCAAGACCTCGATCCACGACTTCACCGTCGCGCTGGCGAACAAAGCGGCTTCTTCTCCGTGTGCCGCGGGCGCCGTTCTCCCTTCGGGATCAGCGCCTCGGCTGACCAGGACCTTGCCGTCATGGACGAGGATTTCGCCCTTCAGGCCCGCGATGGCGCCGACGCCCCAGGTGCCTGGGGCCTGTGGCACGGCGGCCAGCTTCACCTGCCCCTTCGTGTCGCCGGTGTGGCTCATGTGCTGGAAGTTGCCGAAGTGGGTGAAGTTGAAGGGCAAGGCGGCGGCAACGGCAACGCCGATCACCAGAGCGCAAGCCCCGAACAACACGAAACTTCGACGCGGAAATCGCTTGCAGGTCATGGCTCGGGTCGCTTCAGGTCGTGTTTTCACTTGCAGTTGTTGTGCAGCTTCCACTTCTCTTCGTGCCCGAGCACCTTGGCGAAGTCGGGCACCTTGCAGCGCTCGGCTTCGGCGGCGTCGGTGGGGGCTTGTGCGATGGCCGGTGCCGCTGACTGCGGCGCGGCCCGGGCATAGGGATCGTTGCCCGCCACGTGCGAGGTCCACCCGCCGACGGCCCCGACGAAGGCGAGCACGACGAGCGCGTGCACCCAGGTGCCCCCTGAGCCGCGTGCAGGTTCGAATGCGCACACGCCGCCCGGGCACAACTGCGCCTGCTCCTTGTTGAACCAGTTGTAGACCTTGCAGCCGATGCAGATGCCGAAGGCCGTCTCGAAGAACAGCAGCACCAGGCAGGCCGCGCAGACGATGAGGTTGATCGGCCCGATGACGTGCTTGATGACGACGAGATAGAGCATCACCGCCGCCAGCACGAAACCGATGGCCCAGGCGAAGCGCTTCTGCGGCGCGCCCACGTATTCGGGCTGCTGCTTGCGCACCATCCACTGGCCCAGGATCATGCTGGGGGCGAAGCGTGGGTTGACGAAGATGCGGATCGTGAAGTCGATCAGGAAGGCGACCACGAAAACGCGCGTCGGCTGGAAGTTGCCCGCCAGCCAGGCGTTCATGAACGAGACGATGGCGAAGAAGAAGACGATGCCGGCGGCGGCACGCACGGCGCGCTCGTTGAGCACCGGGACGGCATAGCCTTCAAGGCGCTCGCCGAAGGCAAGGGTGGCGGACATGGCGGCAGGCTCTTTCTCTGGATGTTGTTCGGCGCCCTTCCGTGGAAGGGCGTTCAACCCGCTCGGGCTGCATCAATGGCGGTGCGCGTCCTCGCCGGCGTTGGCGCCGCGCCCCATGGGGCCGCCCATGCCTCCCATGCCGCCCATGGCCATGCGGGACATCATGCCGCGCCGCATCGCCGCCATGCCGTCGCGTGCGAGCTCCGACACTTCGGCGGCGTGCCCCTGCAAGGCGGCCACGACGCGGGCGTCGGCCGAGGTGCGCGTCACGACCGCGCCCTTGTCGGTCATCTCGACCTTCGAGCGGATCTTGTCGCGGTTCTCGAACAGCACCGGCAGCGTCTTGCTGAAGAGATTGAATTCGCGCCCGTCTTCGAGCCGCTGCGACATGCTGGCCACGTGCGCCTTGATCGCCTGCGCGACCTTCGGGTCGTCGGACTCGGTGATCGTGCGGATGCCGTCGGGCAGGTTCACCACCGAGCGCTTGATCCGGGTGTTGTCGTTCAGCAGGTCGTGCACGACACCCATGTCGGCGGCGGAGCCCGCGTCTTGCCTGGTGAGCATCGCCGTCGGGCCGGCCATGGGCCCCTGCATCGAGCCAGGCCTCATTCCTTGCATCGGTCCTTGGCCCATGCCTTGCATTGGTCCGTGCGCCATGCCTTGCATCGGGCCATGCCCCATGCCCTGCATCGGCCCGTGCCCCGCATCGGCGTTCGGGCCCGTCGCCGAGAACACCACGCCACCGAGAGCCAGGGCGGCAGCGGCACCCGCCGCCCACTTGATCGAACGTTTCATGCTGAATCTCCAGAAGGCATCGCGTGGGTGCCCTCCGACTTGAAGGGCGCCGAAGGGTCCGGCATCTCGAGCGGCACCCGGCCGCTCGCTCCATCCATTCCCTTCCCGCATTGAACGCAGGCCACGGTGGCGCGCGCATTGCCGAAGCCGCCTGAATTGCATCGCCAGCTTGCAGCGAGCCCGCATGCAACACTGCGATACAAGACTCCCCGCGCCCGGCCGCGCTGCCCGGCCACGCTCCCGCCATGGATCCGAAAGACCGCATCCTGATCGTCGACGACGACCCCGAGATCCGCCAGCTGCTGGTGGACTACCTCGTGCGCAACGGCTGTGAAGCGCTGCCGGCGGCCAGCGGGCGCGAGATGGCGCAGATGCTCGACCGGCATGCCATCGATCTCGTCGTGCTCGACCTCATGCTGCCCGACGCCGACGGCCTGGCGCTGTGCCGCGACCTGCGCGCCAAGGGCGGCCTGCCGGTGCTGATGCTCACCGCGCGCGGCGAGGAGACCGACCGCATCCTCGGCATCGAGATGGGCGCCGACGACTACCTCGTCAAGCCCTTCAGTCCGCGCGAGTTGTTGGCGCGCATCAAGGGCATCCTGCGTCGCACGCGCGCGCTGCCGCCCAACCTCAAGCCCGATGCGCAACGCTGCCTCGTCTTCGCGGGCTGGAAGCTCGACACCGCGACGCGCGTGCTGACGGGGCCGGACGGCGTGGTGACGCCGCTCTCGGGCGCCGAGTACCGGCTGCTGCGCATCCTGCTCGATCACCCGAACCGCGTGCTCAACCGCGACCAGCTGGTCGAGCTGATCCACGGCCGCGAGGCGGAGCCCTACGACCGCGCCATCGACGTGCAGGTGAGCCGGCTGCGCCAGCGGCTGCAGGACGACGGCCGCGAGGCGCGCCTGATCAAGACGGTGCGCGGCGAGGGCTACGTGCTCGCGGCCGCCGTGGAAGGGCGCCCGACATGCGAGTGACGACGCAACTGCTGACGCAACCGATGACGCACCTGAAGCTGGACAAGCTGCTGCCGCGAACGCTCTCGGGCCGCATCACGCTGATCCTGGTGCTGGGCCTGCTCGCCGCCCAGGGCGCGAGCCTGCTGCTGCACCTGCAGGAACGCGCGGCCATGATGGCGGCCGGGTACGGGCATCCGGGCATGCCGGGCTCGGGCATGCCGGGGATGCCGGGCATGGACGCGGTGCCGCTGCGCTTCATCTGGCACGTCTCGCTGACCCTGGCCGCCGTGGTCCTCGTCTCGCTGGTGGCGATGCGCTTGGCGACGCGGCCGCTGCAGCAGCTGGCCTCTGCGGCCACGGCTTTCGCGCATGACCTCGACGCGCCGCCGCTCGAAGCCAGCGGCCCCGCCGAGGTGCGCCGCGCCGCCGAGGCCTTCAACTTCATGCAGCAGCGGCTGCGGCAACTGGTGGTGGAGCGCGGGCGCGCGCTCGCCGCCGTCTCGCATGACCTGCGCACGCCGCTCACGCGCATGCGCCTGCGCGCCGAGCTGGTGGGCGACCCCGGCCTGCAGGGCAAGCTCAACGCCGATATCGACGCCATGCAGGGCATGGTCAACAGCGTGCTGGCCTACCTGCGCGGCCTGGAAGACAGCGAGCCGCTGCAGCCGATCAACATGGAGGCCCTGCTGTCGAGCATCGCCGAGGACGAGCAGGCCCTGGGGCGCAACGTGAGCCTGCGGCCAATGCCGAACCCGACCGCGACCCCGACCCCGGCGCGCGCGGCGGCCGCGCCCTACCCGGGCAAGCTGTCGATCCTGCGGCGCGCCGTCACCAACCTGATCGACAACGCCGTCGCGCACGGGCAGGCGGTGCAGGTGGGTATCGAAGACTCGCCGCAAGCGCTGCGCGTCGTGATCGAAGACGACGGCCCCGGCATCCCGGCCGCGGAGCTGACGCGCGTGACCGAGCCCTTCGTGCGGCTGGACGCGGCGCGGCGGCTGGACACCGGCGGCGTCGGCCTGGGCCTGGCCATCGTGCGCGATGCGGCGGCCTACCATGGCGGGCAACTGTTGCTGGAGAACCGAGAAGGAGGCGGGCTGCGCGCGACGCTGTCGCTGCCGAGGAATCAGCCGAGCTCTGCCTGAGGCGGGCAGGCGAGGGACGGACCGGCGCCCGGCGCTGCCCCGTCGCTGCAGGCCGCGTCTCGTCTCGCGCGAGACCCTCTCAGGCCGGGGACGCAGCCACGAGCTCCATCACCGCATCGGCAAAGACCCGCGGCACTTCCTGCGGCAGGTTGTGGCCCACGCGACGTCCAGGACGCCGGCGTCGATATGCCGCAGCCGTTCGAGTCGGGTCATGGTCGAGGCGCTCCCGTGGCGAGGTGACGATGGGCTGGCGAAGCTTCGCATGAGCGGCACAGCGAGCTTCGCAAGAGCTTCAAAGCGAGCTTCGCATCACGTTCAAAGCGAGCTCTGCTCGCGGGTCGAACGTGGCAACATCGCCACATGAATCACGGCTTCGGCAGCGAGTCGCCACGCGCGCACACGCAGACTTCGCATCGGCCGCCGGCGCGCTACCTCGTCGTCATCGATTCAGGCGGCATCGCCGTGGCCCGCCTCTTCCTAGAGACGCGGGAAGAGGTCGCCGAGTTCGACGCCGGCACCGAAGAAGCGGCGCAGATGACCGCCGGGCTCGTGCCGGTCAAGGGCGCAGACGCTCCCGAGTGGGACCGCGCCCTCGAAGGGCACAGCGCCGCCGAACGCCGCGACGCCGATATCTACACGCTCGAGGTCTGATCGCCTGCCTGCGGCCCGCCGCCTTGCGTGCGAGGCGGATGCTGGGCCGTGCCGCGCAAGGTACCGCCCGAGCGCTCCGAAAGGGGCGTTGACGCCCGCCGATATTTCGCATATCGTAGAAATATGGAACAAGATGACGATTTCTACCATGGCAAGCCGACAAGATGCTGAACGGACTGCCCGCTACGCCGACATGTTCTCGGCGATGGGCGCCGAGCCTCGGCTTCGGATCGTCCGCCTGCTGTTGAGCGCGCATCCGCACGGCTTGGTCGTCGGCGACATCGCCGGCGAGCTGGGCATCGTGAACTCCACCTTGTCGCACCACCTGGACAAGCTGAAGAACGAGGGCCTCGTCAACGTGAGGCGCGAGGGCACCTTTCTCTGGTACTCGGCCAACACGAAGGCGCTCGGCGAACTGCTGGGCTTCCTGTACGCCGAGTGCTGCACCCGGAACAAGGCCATCGAGCCGCAGCAGATCGTCTGCTGCGGTTGAACCGAAGGAGACCCCGATGAATACCGGCGACGTCAGAGCAGTCGTGAAGCAGAAGTACGGCGAGGCCGCCACGCGTGTGGCGCGAGGCGCAGGCAGCAGTTGCTGCGGCAGCGCTCCGGGCGGGAGCGGTGCCTGCGACCCCATCACCTCCAACCTCTACGACGCTGCGCAGGCGGGCCAGGTGCCGGAGCAGGCGCTCCTGGCATCGCTGGGCTGCGGCAATCCGACCGCGCTCGCCGAACTGAAGGTCGGTGAGACCGTGCTCGACCTGGGCTCCGGCGGAGGCATCGATGTGCTGCTCTCGGCCAGACGTGTCGGGCCCACGGGCATGGCTTTCGGGCTGGACATGACCGACCAGATGCTCGCGCTGGCCGAGGAGAACAAGCGCAAGAGCGGCTTGACCAACGTGCACTTCCTCAAGGGCGAGATCGAGAGCGTTCCCCTGCCCGACAACTCGGTCGACGTCGTGATCTCCAACTGCGTCATCAACCTGTCGGCTGACAAGGACCGCGTGTTGAAGGAGGCGTTCCGGGTGCTCAAGCCCGGCGGCCGCTTTGCGGTGTCCGACGTGGTCGTGCGCGGTGAAGTGCCGCCGGCCATCCGGAGGAGCGCGGAGCTCTGGGCCGGCTGCGTGGCCGGTGCCCTCTCCGACACGGAGTACCTCAGCAAGCTGGCCGCCGCCGGTTTCGAGAGGGCGCAGATCGAGGTCACGCGTGTGTACGGCGTGGACGACGCGCGCGACTTCCTGGCCGGCCAGGGTGACGAGATCGTCGAGCTCGCGCGCCAGGTCGATGGCAAGTTCGTCAGCGGCTTCGTCCGCGCCGTCAAACCCGCGGCCGATGGTGCGGCTCGCGATGCGCCCGGCAGCGCGAGCAAGGCGGCCGCGCCGCCCTCGTGCTGCGCGCCGGCGTGCTGCGGCGGTGCGTCGTAAGCTTCGGCCGCCGGCGAGCCTTCGCACGCCACCCACCCCCGGGGAGCCGTCGTGATCACTCTGATTCATGAACAGCGCGAGACGCACTGGCCCGACGCCGCCGCCCAGGGCGACGAGCTCTGGCTCGACGCCGCGGCCATCCAGGAGGCCACCGGCTGGACCTGGAAGCCCGAGGGCCTGTGCCGCGGGGACCTGTGCGTGCCGCTGCCACCGCCGCGATCTGGCCAGGGCGAGCGCGCTGGCGAGGTCGTGCGCGAAGGCCGCCTGAACCTGGCCGCGATGTGGCGCAAGAGCGGCCAGCCGGTGGTGCACGACGCCGCTTCGCGCCACTGGGTGCTGGGCACCGGGAGCGCGCAGCGCGCTTCGGCGCTGGCCACGCTGCAGGCGCCCGACTTCGCGCTGCCCGACCTGCAGGGTCGCGAGCACCGCCTCTCGTCGCATCGCGGCCGCAAGGTCTTCCTCGCCACCTGGGCTTCGTGGTGAGGGTGTCGCGCTGACTTGCCCGTGTGGCAGTCGCTGTTCGACGAACTGAAGGACCACGGCTTCATCGTGCTGGCCGTGGCGCTCGACCGGCCCGAGGCCGCCCGCCCCTGGATCGAGGCGGCCAAGGCGACCTACCCCTGCCTGATCGACCGCGACCACCACCTGGCCGACCTCTACAACCTGGTGAACGTGCCGCAGGCCTTGTGGCTCGACGAGGCGGGGCGCATCGTGCGCCCGCCCGAGACGGCGGGCGCGACCGACGGCTTCCGCGCCATGGACCGCAAGACCTTCACGATGCCCGAGGGGGCGCTCGCCGAGCGCACGCGCGTGCGGGCGTTGTACTTCGATGCCCTGCGCGACTGGGCGCGGCGCGGCCCCGCCAGCGCGCATGCGCTCGACGCTGGCCGCGCGGCCGCGAAGCTGCGCCTGCCGCAGGACGCCGTCGCCGAGGCGCATGCGCGCTTCCGCCTCGGGCAGCAGTTGCTGCGCAGCGGCCAGGCCGGTGACGCCGAGGAGGCGCGCGAGTGGATGGCCGAGGCGACGCGGCGGCACCCCGACTCGTGGGCGATGTGGCGGCAGGCGGCGGCGAAGGACGCGCGCGGGCTCGCCTCGGGGCCGGAGTTCTGGGCGCGCGTCGATGCACTGGGCAGCCGGCCGTACTACGCGCCGGCGGAGATCAGCGAGGCTCCTCGCCCTCCAGCATCCTGACCTTCACGCTGCGCCCCTTCACCTTCGCGCCCGCGAGCCGCTTCATCGCCTGTTCGGCGATGCCGGCCTCCACCGCCACGTAGGTGGAGAACTCGTTGACGTTGATCTTGCCGACCTGCGTGCCGGCAAAGCCGAGGTCCTTGGTGAGCGCGCCCAGCACGTCGCCGGGGCGGATCTTCTCCTTGCGGCCGCCCATGATCTGCAGCGTGCGCATGGGCGGGCGCAGCGGCTCCTTGCCGGTGGCGGTCAGCTCGGCGAGCGGGTGCCACTCGGAGGTGAAGCCGAGCGCGTGCTCGATCTGGCCGACGCGGCCCATCTCGTCCATGCTGGCCAGGCTGAAGGCCCAGCCGGCCTCGTCCACATGGCCGATGCGGCCGGTGCGGCCGATGCGGTGCGTGTGCGTGGCCGCGTCGTTGGCGATGTCGACGTTGATCACCGCTTCGAGCAACGCGATGTCCAGGCCGCGAGCGGCGATGTCGGTGGCCACCAGCACGCTGCAGCTGCGGTTGCCAAAGCGCACCATCACCTGGTCGCGCTCGCGCTGGTCGAGCTCGCCGTGCAGCTCGAGCGCGGCGAAGCCCTGCGCGCGCAGCACCTGCACGAGGTCGCGGCACTGCTGCTTCGTGTTGCAGAAGGCGATCGTGCTCACCGGCCGGTAATGCTCGAGCAGCTGCGAGACGGCGTGCAGCCGCTCCTCCTCGCGCACCTCGTAGAAGCGCTGGCGGATCTTGGCCGGCGCATGCGCCTCGCGCAGCTTCACCTCCTTGGGTTCGCGCATGAAGGCGGCGGCGAGCCTGGCGATGCCCTCGGGGTAGGTGGCCGAGAACAGCAGCGTCTGCCGCGGCTGCGGGCACTGCTTCGCGATGGCGGCGATGTCGTCGTGGAAGCCCATGTCGAGCATGCGGTCGGCCTCGTCGAGCACGAGCGTGTTGAGCGCATCGAGCTTCAGGCTGCCGCGCTGCAGGTGGTCGAGCAGCCGGCCGGGCGTGCCCACCACGATGTGCGCGCCATGCTCCAGGCTGGCGAGCTGCGGGCGCAGCGTGGCGCCGCCGCACAGCGTGAGCACCTTGATGTGGTCCTCGGCGCGTGCGAGGCGCCGCACCTCCTGCGTCACCTGCTCGGCCAGCTCGCGCGTCGGGCACAGCACCAGCGCCTGCACGGCAAAGCGGCGCGGGTTCAGCCCCGTGCTCAGTCGCGGGTCCACCTTCGCGAGCAGCGCGAGCGCGAACGCGGCCGTCTTGCCGCTGCCCGTCTTGGCCTGCGCGATGAGGTCGTGCCCGGCCAGCGCCAGCGGCAGGCTGGCGGCCTGGATCGGCGTCATGCCGAGGTAGCCCAACTGCTGCAGGTTGGCCAGCGTGGCCGGGGGCAGGGGCAGGGCGCTGAAGGGCGGGGCGGTGGATGTGGTGGTGCTGGGTTTCGCGCTCATGTCGCAGGCCTTGTACCGCAGAGAGAGGTTCATGAGGGGCCCTGGCCGGGTTGACGATCGAACAACGGGCCGCGCGAACGGTGTCTGCGGCTTGAGTGTGCTCAACGCCGCGCACTGCGATGCTTCTGAAACTCGGGCTGCACAGATCGTCGACCCATGCCGGGTCGGGCTGCAGGCAGGAGCGGGGGCACGGACATGAAGGGTTCGCGAAACGGGTTCGTCAGGACGTCGCTGGCGAGTGCCGTGGCAGGGGTGCTGGTGGGGGGTGCCGGGGCAGCAGCGGCGGCCGGCTTCCAGTTGCAGGAGCAAAGCGCGAGCGGCCTCGGCGTGGCCTATTCGGGCATGGCCGCGGCGGCCATGGACGCGAGCACGGCCTTCTGGAACCCGGCGGGCATGTCGCTGCTGCCGGGCAGGCAGTTCGTCGGCGCGCTGCACTACGTGCTGCCGAAGAAGACCTTCGCGAGCAGCGGCTCCACGTACGACGCTGCGGGCAGCGGCGGCGACGCGGGCGTGGCCGCGCTCGTGCCCGGCCTCTACGGCACCTGGGCCATCGACCCGCAGTGGTCGGCAGGGTTCACGATCAACGCGCCGTTCGGCCTGGCCACCGAATGGGACAGCGCCTGGGCCGGGCAGTTCCACGCCATCCGGTCCGAGATCAAGACGCTGAACCTCAACCCGTCGGTGTCGTTCAAGCTCAACCCCATGGTCTCGCTCGGGGCGGGCCTGAGCTACCAGCAGATGAAGGCGGAGCTGACGAACGCGGCGCCGGGCACGCCGTCCGGGCCGCTGCCGGGCGGCATCGTGGGCGCCATCCAGAACCCTGTCGTTGCCACGGTGCAGGGTGACGACTGGGCCTGGGGCTGGAACCTCGGCGCGCTCTTCGACTTCGGCCAGGGTTCGCGCGTCGGGCTGACCTACCGCGCCAAGATCCGCTACACGCTGGAGGGTGACCTCTCCTACTCGGGCGCGGCACCGCTGGCGCCGGCGGCTCAGGCGGTCAAGGCCAAGGTCGATCTTCCGGACACGGCCTCGGTGGGGGGCGCGCACCAGGTCAATGCGCAATGGCGTGTCCTCGCCGACTACACCTGGACCGGGTGGGACTCGATCCAGTCGCTCGACATCGAGAGCGCCGCCAGCGGCGCCCGGCTGTCGGGCGTCGAGCTCCGGTTCAAGAACAGCTGGCGCGTCGGCGTCGGCGCCGAGTACCAGTGGAGCGCGCCATGGCTGCTGCGCGCGGGTCTCGCCTACGACACCTCGCCGGTGCGCGACGAGTTCCGCACGCCGCGCCTTCCCGATTCCGACCGCACGTGGCTGGCCCTGGGCGTGCGCTACCAGCCGAGCCCGACGATGTGGTTCGACGCGGGCTACACGTACATCTGGATGAAGGACGCGCCCAGCCAGTTGCAGCCTGCCGGGCCGGTGCCCGGCGCGCTCAACGGCACCTACCGGGGCAACGTCCAGGTGCTCGGGGTGCAGGCGGCGCTCCGGTTCTGATGGGCGCGCCGGGCCCTTCGCGGGGCCGCGGACCCGCGTTCCTGCGGATTTGCGGCCCTGCGCGGGCCGACGAAACCCGAAGCGCCCGCGGCCGCGGGCGCTCGGAAGCGGCCCTGGCTAGAACTCGCGGCCGAACCGGTCGGCGCGTTCGAGATAGGCGCGCCGCGTGGCGTCACTCGCGCCATGGACGGCGTGGAAGTACTCATGCTCGACGCGCCGGATGCCCGGGTAGCGCAGCGCGTACTCGTCGATGAGCAGCCTCATCGCCGCCTTGAGGCCGGCCTCGTAGGACGCCTCGTTCCAGATCGTGGTCTGGATGACCAATGCCCTCTCGTGCGTGAGCACCTGCATGTGCTCCAGCACGTCGTCCGGCACCATCGGCCGCGGCCCCTCAGTTCCCGCGCGGCCGCGGCAGCCCGATCACCGTGCCTTCGCGACGTGAATCGGCGCCGCCGTACTGCTTGCCGGTGTGCGGTTCCACCAGCACCGCCTGCACCGAGCCGATGTCGGCCGGCGCACCCACCGTGTAGCCGAGCGCGCGCAGGCCGTCGATGGTGGCCTGCGGGAAGTCGCGGTCGATGGCGATCGCGGAGCCCGCGCTGGTCACCGACAGGCGCGCCGCGTCGATGGCCTGCTGGATCGTCATCTTGTGGTCGATGAGGTTCAGCGTCACGTTGAGCACCGAGTTGATGATCGTCGAGCCGCCCGGCGAGCCGAAGGCCACGAGCGGCTGGCCGTCGGGCCGGAAGATCATCGTCGGGTTCATGCTGCTGCGCGGGCGCTTGCCCGGCTGCACGTCGTTGAAGCCGGCGCTGCCCGTGTACGGGTTCACCGACGGCGTGGTGTTGAAGTCGGTGAGCTCGTTGTTGAGCAGGAAGCCGTGGCTCCGGGTCGAGCCGTCGGCGCGCTTGTAGCCGGCGAAGACGCCGATGCCGTGCGAGGACTCGATGGTGTTGGTGTACGAGACCATGTTGCCGTGGCGGTCCACCACCGCGAAGTGGGTGGTGGTCTCGCCCGGGCCGGTGATGGGCTCGGCCGCCGCGACGCGCGTGCCGGTCTTCAGGCCCGCCACCTCGTAGGGCCGGGGGTCGCCGGCGGCCGGGTTCGGGCTCAGGCGCAGCCCCGGCACGATGGCCGCGCCACGGCCGCCGGTGTAGGTGGGGTGCAGCGGCCGCGCATCGGCACCGGCACGAAGTCGACATCGCCGATCCACACCGCGCGGTCGGCGAAGGCCAGGCGCATCGCGTCGGCCATCACGTTGGCCGTCTTCAGGCTGCCGAAGCCGTAACCCTGGCTCGCATCGCCGAGCGGGAAGCGCTCGAGCATCTTCAGCATCTGGATCATCGTGAGCCCGCCCGACGAAGGCGGCGCCACGGCCTTGATGGTGTAGCCGCGGTAGCTGCCTTCGACCGGCGCGCGCTCGATCGCCTGGTAGTTCTCCAGGTCGGCGTAGGTCATGCTGCCGCCCTTGCCGCCCGGCGCCTGCGGGCGGTTGAACTTCTGGCCTTCGACGATGCCGACCGCGATGTCGCAGCCCTTCTCGGGGATGACCTTGTAGAAACAGTCGGCGCCGTGGGTGGCGCGCAGGCGCAGCGTCTCGGCCAGGGGTGCATTGCGCACCAGCGAGCCCACCGCCGGCCCGACGTTGCCGCCGCCGGGGCAGAAGAAGGCGGCCGACTCGGGCGAATTCTGCGAACGGCTGTTGCAGCTAACGGCGGCACAACGCGGCGTCGCGGCAAAGCCCTCGTCGGCGAGCGTGATGGCCGGTTGCAGCCACCCGGTGCTGGTGGCCGGCCTTGCGCAGTTCCAGCTCGTGCACATCCACCCCTTCGTCGATGGCAACGGCCGCACCTCGCGCCTGCTCTCCACGCTGTGCCTGTACCGCTCGGGCTACGGCTTCAAGCGCCTCTTCACGCTGAGCGAGTTCTACGACCGCGACCGCAGTGCGTTCTACAGCGCGCCGCGACAAGGGGCTGATCCGGCCCATCGGCTCGGAAGCCCTCACCGACCCGAATCGTTCCTACGGCCCGGCTGCGCCGAAGCCGACGAAACCATCGCGGCCACCGCGGCCACCGCGGCCGGCGCGGGCAGCGCGCCCAGGTGCAAGGCGCAAGCTATGACAAGCTGTGACGCGGAGCTATGACAAGCTGTGACACGAACTCCGACACGCGCAGCATCACGTGCCCGCAGTCGCAGCGAGCCTGTTCGGCTGCGCCTGGGACAAGCTCGCGCTTGCCGAGTTGCAGCGCATGCTGGCCGAGAGCGGGGTGGTGGTGTGGACGACGTCCAGCGCGCCGCCGAGTGGGGCCGGATGGGCTCTTCGACTCGGCGCCGGTGGGATGAACTGGTGGCGGTCATCGAGCGCGTGCGTCGAACGGCCGTTGTGGCTTGAGCCAGAACGCGATCCCTCATCGCGGCGGTTCGGCCCGTCCATGGCGCGCTTCGTCGCGCAGCCGGCGACCGCGGGCATCGGTTCGTCTAGCATCGCCGCCCTTCGCCTCCAACAGCCTGGGCTGGCACTGCCGGCTGACCACGATGCCTGATTTCAAGACCCTCTTCCGCGCAGCCGCGCGTGTCGTTGCCGGTGCGGCTTCGATGGCCGCCGCGAGCTTGGTTGCGACCGTGCTTGCGCTCACCGGCCTGTCTCTCGCGGCCTCCGCCTCGGCACAGACGAAACCGCGCATCGAGAAAGCGGCCGACCTGCCGCGCTTCACTTACAAGGTCGAGGGCCCGCTCGAGGACATCGTGCGCTCGGCCGACAAGTTCGCGCCGCTCGCCGCGGCCGTGCGCCGCGACACCCAGGGTGTGCTCGACAAGTACGACATCGCTGACCGGGCGACCCGGCGCAACCTCACCAACCTGCTCGCCATCCTCGACTATCTCGACGGCCGCTACGACAGCGCGCTTGCCCGCGCCGACGAAGTGCGCGCGCTGCAGGACAAGCCCGCCGACAAGCTGCTGTCGGGCCTGCGCCTGCGCATGATGGCGACGGCCGCGAAGGCGCACGGCCCGGCCGGCGAGGCCTTCCAGCGCGCCGTGGCCGAGGGCATCGCGCGCGAACTGGCGCCGCTCGACTATGCGGTCATCGCCAACGACATCCGCGAGCTCAAGGAAGGCGCCGAGCTCATCGGCGAGGCGCTCATCCTCGGTCGCGTGCGCGAGGTGATGCAGCCGATCGCCACCCGCACCGGTGAGCTGAGCTCGGACTTCGCGCCCGGCCTGCTCGGCGCGCGCTTCGGGCTGCTCGCCACGCTGCCGCTGAAGGCGACCTTCGTGGCCGCCTTCAGCAGGTATCTCGACGCGCACAAGGTGGTCAAGCCCGACATCTGGGCGGCACGCGAAGCCGTGCTCGCTGCCGGCCGCAAGCTCACGCCGGTGCGCATCTCGGTGTGGGACAGCGGCGTCGACATCGCGCTCTTCGGCGAGCAGGTCGTGCGCGATGCGAAGGGCGAGCCGGTCTTCATCGCCTACGACAAGTACAGCCGGCCCTCGCGCAGCCTGCTCGTGCCGCTGCCCGAGGCCGCGCGCGCGCGCCTGCCCGAGCTGACGGCGCTGACCAAGGGCTTCTCGGACCTGCAGTCCAACATCGACAGCCCGGAAGCGGCGAAGGTGAAGAAGCTGCTCTCCGAGCTGGCACCGGCGGACTACAAGAAGACGGTGGAGGAGCTCGGCCTGATGGGCAACTACGAGCACGGCACGCATGTCACGGGCATCGCGCTGGCGGGCAACCCGACGGCGCGCCTCGTGCCGGCGCGACTGGAGTTCGACCCCGGCCTGCACCCCGACCCCTGCCCCTCGCAGGCGCAGGCGCTGCGCGACGCGGCGGCCGCCCAGGCGACGGTGAACTTCTTCAAGGCGCAGAAGGTGCGCGTCGTCAACATGAGCTGGGGCGGTGATGTCGCCAGCATCGAGCACGCGCTCGAGCAATGCGGCATCGGCAAGACGCCGGAGGCGCGCAAGAAGATCGCGCGCGGCTACTTCGAGATCCAGAAGAAGGCGCTGACGCAGGCCTTTGCCGGCGCGCCCGGCATCCTCTTCGTCACCGCGGCGGGCAACAGCAACAACGACCCGGCCTTCGTCGAAGACGTGCCGGCGGCGATCGTCCTGCCCAACCTGCTCACCGTGGGCGCGGTGGACCAGGCCGGCGACGAGGCCGGCTTCACGAGTTACGGCAAGATGGTCAAGGTGCACGCCAACGGCTACCAGGTGGAGAGCTATCTCCCCGGCGGCACGCGCGTGGCGCTGTCGGGCACCTCGATGGCCTCGCCGCAGGTGACGAACTTGGCGGCCAAGCTGCTGGCGATCAACCCGAAGCTGACGCCGCGCGAGCTCATCAAGATCATCGTCGAGACGGCCGAGCGCACGGCCGATGGGCGGCGCAATCTCATCAACCCGAAGAAGGCGGTGGAGGCGGTGAGCGGCAGGTGAGGCGGGTCGGCGCGGGTGGCCCGCGCTGGCGGCTCTTGGCAGGTCGGCGCTTTCGGCCACGAGCGGTCTTTGGAGACTGCCGGCTCTCGGGCCTCGCAGACATGCTTCTAGTACGCTCGATCGCGCGCCATTCAGTAAGGCTGACCGTCGAATTGCATGGCGCTGCGCAGACCTCAAACCGAGCCGCGGCGTGCCGGATTCATCCCGTGATGATCGGCCTCAGGGTCTCGATCTCTTCGATGAAGAAATCAAAGAATGCGGACACGCGCGGCGTTCGCCGCAACTCTCGCGTCGTGAGCAGGCGCCAGATCCGCGACAACTCGGGCACCGGCCCCAGTACCCTCACGAGATCGGGTTCTGCGTCGCCCAGCGGCATCGGCAGCGGGCCGACGCCGATGCCTGCCTTGACCGAATAGATCAGGCCGAGAACGCTGCTGCTGCGCGCTGCCAGCGGCGCATCGGGCGCCACCTTGTGCAGCCATTGCGCGATGCGATGCTTAGCCATCGTGTCGTCAAAACCAACCAGCGAATGTCGGGCGATGTCCTCGATGCTCGCGGGCTGGCCGTGTCGATCGATGTAGGTCCGGCTCGCATAGACCGCCCAGATCGAGTCGCCGATCTTGCGGCCCACCAGTTCGTCGTCGTCGGTATCGCCCGAGCGCAGCGCGACATCCGCGTCGCCCTGGCTGAGGTCGATGTACTTGTCGCTCATCACGAACCGCACCTGCAGCGCGGAGTGCCGGGCGTGGAAGCGATCGAGCAGCCCGGCTTGCACGATGCGATTCACGATCGGCTCGGGGCAGGTCACGCGGATCACGCCGGCGGTCTCGGTGCCGAGCGTGCGCAGCTGTCGCTCGAACGCCTGCACCGAGCGCTCGACGGCCTCGGCGAAAGGCAGCATCTCCTCGCCGAACTCAGTCAGGCGGTAGCCAGTCGGTTGACGCTGCACGAGCGACTGCCCGATGCGCCGCTCCAATTCGATCAGGCGCCGCTGCACGGTGGACTGGTCGACCCCGAGCGCACGGCCGGCGGCGAGCGTGCTGCCATGTCGTGCCACGGCCAGCAGATGCTTGAGATCGTCCCAGTCGAACCCGTTCGGGTTATGCGTCATTGCGGCTCCACCCTGCAATTTTGCGCCTTACGCCGTGGAGCCCCTGCACCTAAGCTGAGGACATGAACTCATCGATCGACGAGACCGTCAGCGCACGACACGTCTTCAAGGCGAGTATGCGCGCACAGTGGGACACCGCGGCTTCGGGCTGGAACGCCCACGCCGCGGAAATCCGCGCCTGGCTGCAAGAGCCGACCGACGCCATGTGCCGCATGGCCGGAGTGAAGCAGGGCTCGCGCGTGCTCGACGTCGCAGCAGGCTCGGGCGATCAGACTCTCACCATCGCGCAGCAGGTGGGTGCGCAGGGCTACGTGCTGGCCACCGACCTGTCGCCGGCCATCGTGACGCTGGCGCGCGACAACGCTGCGCGCGGCGGCTTCACCCAGGTCGAGACGCGGGTCGCCGACGGCGAAGACCTGGGCGTGTCCGAGGCCACGTTCGATGCCGCGGTGTGCCGGCTCGGGCTCATGTTCTTTGCCGATCCGCTGCAGGGCTTGCGCGAGATGCATCGTGCGCTGCGGCCCGGCGGTGGCGTGTGCTCGATGGTGTTCTCCCGCCCTGAGAAGAACCCCTGCCTCACGATCCTGATGTCCACGGCGCTGAAGCACGCGGGCCTGCCGGCGCGCGATCCCTTCATCGCCGGCGGGCTGCTCAGCCTGGGACAGCCGGGGCGCATCGACGCCCTTTTCAGATCGGCCGGGTTCCTTGACGTTGCCACCACCGCGGTCGATGCCGTGTTCCGCCTGCCTTCGGTCGACGACTACCTCGCCTTCGTTCGCAGCTCGGCGAGCCCGATCCTGCAGATCCTCGACCGGCTCGACGCGGCTGCGGCCGAGGCGGCCTGGAGCGAGATGCGAGAGCGCTTGATGGCCTTCACCACGCAAAACGGTTGGCAAGGCCCGAACGAGCTGCTGCTTACGGCCGGTTGCCGTGCCAAGGAGACGACATGACCTGCTCGAACCACGGCCAAGGCGCAGGCGTTCCCACGCGCGCACGCTCAACCGAGCGGCGACGCTGTCTGCGGGCGGGGGCTGGCGCTCTTGCTGCGTGGGCCACCCTGTCGTTCGGCCGGCGCGCCGCTGCGGCACGCGGCGAGCCGATGCACATCCTTTGCAGCGGCCCGCCCGGCAGCATCCCCGACCTGGTGGCCCGCGCCGTGGCTGATCAGCTCTTCGTCACGCGCGGGCAACGTGCGGTGGTCGACAACCGCCCCGGCGCCGCCGGGCAGATCAGTGTCGGCGCCTTGAAGACCGCCGCCGCGGACAGCCCGACGCTGTTGCTGGCGCAGGGCGCTATCGCCACGGTCTATCCGTATCTCTACGCCAAGCTGGCCTACGACCCCGCAGTCGACCTGCAACCTGTGACTCTGGCCAGCGAGATGCTGCTCGGCCTCGCGGTAGGCCCCGCGGTGCCCAGGGACGTGAACACGCTGGGGGAATTCATGGCCTGGATCCGAAAGCATCCGGCACAAGCCAACATCGGTTCGCCGGGCACCGGCACGTTGCCTCACCTGCTGGAAGCGATGCTGTTCCGCAAGGAAGGCGTCGCATGGCAGCACGTGGCGTATGCCGGCGGCCCGCCTGCGGTGACGGATCTGTTGGGCGGGCAGATCGCCGCACTCACGCTCCCCGAAGGCCTGCTACGGCAGCACCACGCAACGGGCCGCGTGCGCGTGCTTGCCACATCAGGACCTGCGCGCAGCGCATACCTTGCCGAGGTGCCGTCGTTCGTCGAGCAGGGGCATCCCGAGCTCGTCGTCAAGGAGTGGTTCGCCTTCTTCGCCTCCGGTCGCATGCCGCAGGCCACCGTCGAGGCCACATCGGCGCTCCTGCGGGAGGCCATTGCCCGCCCCGAGCTGTCGGCGGCCTTCACACAGGCCGGCATGACTCCCGCCTCGAGCTTGCCGTCGGTCCTGTCGACGCGGATCATGAGCGAGCAACGGTACTGGCAGCCCGTGCTTCGAGCCAACAACATTCGTGCCGACTGAGGACGTGACAGGGCCGCAGGTGGCGAACCTGGCGGCCAAGCTGCTGGCACTCAACATCAAGCTGACACCGCCGCAACTCATCAAGATCATCGTCGAGACCGCCGAGCGCACGCACGATGGGTGGCGCAACCTGATCAGGCCGAAGGAGGCGGTGGAGGTGGTGAGCGGCACGGGTCGGCTCAGGCTGATCCGCGCTGGCGGCAGTTGGCGGTGAGCCCAGGCTCGGCCACTGGCAGGCGACCGATTGACGACTCCAGCAAGTTGCCGCAGGCGGCGCTGTCGGCCTTGCCTGCGGGCCCGGTACCCGAGCAAGCACGAGACGCACCGCCAGGTGCCGACCAGGAACTACGAGGTGGTGCACGCGCACGGCAGGCTCACGGTGATGGACGACGAGCGCTTCGTGCGTGGGCTGGTGGCCCGCCTGAGCCGGCACCACGAAGCGGCCGAACCGAGGCCGTGGAAGATGGGCGACTCCGCCCCCGAATTCATCGCCGAGATGCTGGGGAAGGCATCCGGATGCCCAGGTAGACCAGATAGGCCGCACCCAGGTACTTCACCACGTTGAACGCCACGGCCGACTGCGCGACCAAGCGCGGCGGATCAAGCGCGGCTGAACGGCAACCCCCGCCAGCGTTGGCCGGTCAGGCGTGCCCAGGCGTTGGCGACGGCAGGGGCCACCAGCGGCAGCGCGATCTCGCCAATGCCGCGCGGCTCGCCGCGGTGGGCATCGACGAAGCGGCAGTCCACCGGCGGCAGCTCGGGCAGGCGCAGCGGCGCATAGTCGGCCAGCGAGCGCTGCACGGCGCGGCCGTCGACGAAGTCCAGCGCCTCGGCGGCGGCGATCGACCAGCCCATCAGCGCCGCGCCTTCGATCTGTGCGCGCGCGAGTTCGGGGTTGACGATGCGCCCGGCGTCGACCACGAACTGCAGACGCCGCACCTGCGCTCGCCCGTCGGGTGCTCGCGCGACCCGCGCGCGCAACGCGATGTGCGAGCCGCGCAAGCCCATGTAGGCGATGCCGTCGGCGCTGCCGGCGCTCGCCGCGCCGGCGCCTTCGCCCAGCGCGTGCAGCACGCGTTGCGCGCGGGGGTCGGCCAGCATCGCCAGGCGATAGGCCAGCGGGTCCTGGCCGGCAATTGCGGCGGCCTCGTCGACCAGGCACTCGATGCCGAAGACGTTGAAACCCGCGCCCACGCCACGCAGGAAGCCGCAGCTCACCGGCAGCGGCCGGTGGATGGACTCGATGCGCTGGTGGGCGATGGCGTAGCCGTGCTCGGAGCCATCGACCAGGGTCTGGTCAAAGCCCTCCTTGGCAAAGCGCTCGGGGAACATGCGGGCCGTGGTGGCGCTGCCCACGGTGCGATGCAGCCAGTGCACGATGCGGCCCTGCGCATCCAGCGCCGCCGCCAGGTGCTGCGCGGCGATGCAGCGAACCTGGCCATGCGCGATGTCGTCGCCCACGAACTGCAGCACCTGCACCGGTGTCTTCAGCTGCAGCGCAAGCCAGGTGGCGGCGCCGGCGGCGTCGTTGTCCACGCGCCGGCCGAAGGCGCCGCCGGCCGGCATGGCCTGCACCTTGAACACCGGCGGCGGGCGCTTGGCCGCTTGCGCCGCACGCCGCATGTCGAGGCTGGGCGCCTGGGTCGAGCCGGCGAGGTCGGCGCCCTGGTTCAGCCAGGCGGGCGTGGCCTGCGCGTTGATCGGCTCCAGCGCGGCATGGGTCACGTGCCGGCTGAGCACCAGCACCTCGATGCGCCGCAGGCCGGCCACGGCGGCGCCGGCGGGCTCACCTGTTTGCCGCACGAGGTGGGCATCCGGCGCCCCCGTGCGGGCGAGCTCGGCGAAGCGGCGCAGCGCGGCCTCGCTGTCGTAGGGCGTGGCCGGGGCGTTCCAGCGCGGGCGCAGCGCCCGGCGGCCTTGCAGGGCCGACCACGTGTCGCGGGCCACCACCGCCAGCGCGGCCGATTCACCCGGCAGCAGCCGCACGTCCACCACGCCCGGCACGGCGCGGGCCGCGGCATCGCCGGCGTCGGCGAGCGTGGCGCCCAGGCGTTCGGGCGGCAGCAGCACGGCCACCCAGGCGCCCGGCGTGCGCGCGTCGGTGCCGTAGATCGTGCGACCTGCCAGCTTGTCGGCCAGATCCAGCCGCGGCAGCGCCTGGCCCACCAGGCGCGAAGGGGCCGGCGCCAGCGTGGGCAGGCTGCCGAGCAGGCCGGGCAGTTCGCAACGGGGTGCCAGTTCGGCGTACGAGACACTGCGGCCGTCGGCGTGAAGGATCAGGCCCGACTCCGTGCGCAGCGCTTCGGCGCCGCAACGCCAGCGCCGCATCGCGTTCCAGACCAGCACCGCGCGCGCCTGCGCGCCGGCATCGCGCAGCAGCGGCCAGAAGGCGCGTGTGGCCGCGCTGTCGGCGGTGACCAGGCGTCCGCCGAAGTGCGGGTTGCCGTAGGCGTCGTCGTAGGGCGCGGGCACGACACGGATCTGGCGCCAATCGGCATCCAGCGCATCGGCCAGCACCTGGGCCAGCGCGGTGCTGCTGCCCTGGCCCATCTCCACCGCCGGATTGACCAGCGTGATGTGACCATCGGCATCGAAGTGCACGAACGCGTTGATGCGCGGCGGCGTTCCTTCAGCAAAGCCGGGCCGCTGGCCGAACGCCACGGCCACGGTGCCGGCCGCGCCGCCCACCAGCAATGCGCGGCGGCTCAGCATGACGCGGGCGTTCATCGGGTGCTCCGCGCCGGCGGTGCGGGGTTCGCCAAAGCCGCCAGCACCGCGCGCACCACGCGATGGCCGGTGCCGCAGCGGCACAGGTGACCCGCCATCGCTGCGGCAACGCCCGCCGCATCGGGCGCCACGGGTTGCGCCAGCAGCGACGCTGCGGTCATGGCCTGGCCAGGTTGGCACCAGCCGCATTGCAGCGCCTGGTGCGCGGCCCAGCCGGCCTGCAGGCGGGCCTGCGTGTGGGCGGGCAGGCCTTCGATGGTGGTCACGGTGCGGCCGGCCACGGCCGACAGCGGCAGCTGGCAGGCGCGCGCCGGTGCCCCGTCGACATGCACTGTGCAGGCGCCGCACACGCCCTGCAGGCAACCGGGCTTGGTGCCCTTCAGCCCCAGGTGATCACGCAGCGCCCACAGCAGCGGCATCGTGGCGTCGGCCTGCAGCTCGACCGCGCGGCCGTTGAGCGCGAAGCGGGTGGTGGACGGCGGGCGGGTGGTGGGCGGGTCCGAGCGTGTCATGGCGAAGCGGCGTGATTGAGTACCAATGGGTACCGGCCGCCGCAGTCTAGTACCATGCGGTACTGCGCGGCGTTTCGCTACGTCTCGTTTTGTTTCGCTGAAGGACACCTTGCGAAAGAAGCTGCCCCCGACCCGCGCTGCCGATGCGGCCCCTGACGGTGACGGTGACGGTGACGGTGACGGTGCGGCCACGGTGCGCCGCAACCAGATCCTCGACGCTGCACTCGCGTTGATGGCGGAGAACGGCTACCGCGACACGACGATGCTGCAGGTGGCCACGCGCTCCCGCGCCTCGAAGAACACGCTGTACCAGCTCTTCCCGACCAAGCAGGCCTTGTTCGCCGCGCTGGTGGCGCGTGCGGCGGTGGCGATGAATGCGGACCTGGCGGCCGCGCTCGATGGCGAGCAGCCGCTGGAGCCCACGCTGCGCCGCTTCGGCGTGGATCTGCTGTCGCTGTTGACCGGCGCGCAATCGCTGGCCATCAACCGCGCCGCGATCGCCGAGGCGCATTTGGCGCCGGAGCTGGCGCAGGCGCTGGCTGCCAACGGGCGCGACAACACGGTACCGCTGGTGCGGCGCTACTTCGCGCAGCAGATCGCTGCCGGACGCATGCGCCGCGTCGACGGCGCCGACGCGATCGAGACTTTCATCGGCCTGCTGGTGGGCGACCTGCAGGTGCGGCTGCTGTGGGGCGTTGCGCAGCCGCCGGACGACAAGGCGATCCGTCGGCGTGCACAGCGAGCCGCCGAGCGCTTCGTCGTGCTGTTCGGGGCGTAGAGGCGAAGTCGCCGCGCATCGCGGCGTTCTTCGCTTGGGGGTGAGGCGGCGCCCTGCTGTTTCCGCGCGCGCGCGCCCGCAGGCTGATCTGCTGGTGTGGCGCTGGCGGCACGCCGTCCGGTCGGCGGCCTACCTGCTCCGCGCGATGGTCTGGTCGACAATGTGCACGTCGCGAGGCCTGCCTATCCTCACGGCCGCCTCGACGACGTGCCGCTGCATCGCTGGCACCCGCAACTTCGAGCCTGCCCATGCCATCCGCTTCACATTTCATTTTCTATGTCGCTGATCAGGCGCGCAGCGCGGCGTTCTATCGAAAGGTCCTGGGCATGGCGCCGCAGCTGGACGTGCCGGGCATGACCGAATTCCGTCTCCCCGGCGGTGGCGTGCTTGGCCTCATGCCGGAGAGCGGCATCCGCCGGCTCATCGGCGAGGCGCTGCCTGATCCGGCGATCGCCAGGGGAATACCGCGCGCCGAGCTCTATCTGGTCACGCACGACCCGGCCAGCTACCACCAACGGGCGATCGAGGCAGGGGCAACGGAGCTGAGCCCACTCTTGCCTCGCGACTGGGGGCACTTGGCGGCGTACTCCCTGGACCTCGATGGTCACGTGCTTGCGTTTGCGTCTGCTGCCGGGCATGGCGCACCCCGCGCTTAGGCTTGCGGGCGAGACCGAGGTGGCACTGATCGGTCGTTCAGGCGTTCAGAAGTAGTAGCGCGCCAGCGCCTGCCACGCCCGTCGGTGCGGCGCCGCGCCGAACTCGCTGCCGGCCCTGCCGCTTTGGACCTGCCACTGCCATGCCAGGTCGGCGCGGTCCAGGTGGTAGCGCGCTTCCAGCCAAACCAGGTGGCTGCGATCGGCCAGGTTGATGCGCACCATGGCGTTCAGGTCGAGGCGTTGCACCAGGGCGTCCTGCCAGAGCGCGTACGCACCCAGCGCTTGCCGGGTCGGCAATTCCTGGGCGTTCTGTGTCCAGTTTCGATACTGCAGGTAGGCCGCGGGCGCGCCGCGCATCAGCGCATTCCAGTGGGCCCGATCGAGGGCGGCGCTGTTGTGGTCGTATTCCAGCGTCAGTGAGAGTTTGCTCGCGGTCGTATGGGTCAGGCCGACGGCCAGCCTGTTGCGCCAGGCCGCGTCGTCGGCCGTGTTCAAGGCCTGCGCCAGCTGCTTGCGGCTGCGCCCGCCTGACCATTCGACAAAGGCGACGCTGGCATCGCCGAGCAGCGTGGTCAGGTTGAATCCCAGCTGCGTGGCCTCGCCCTCGCCGCCGTACGCCAGCCACTGCGGATTGAGATCTTCCGTCAGCTGCTGACCAAGGGCCACCAACCAGCGAAGCCGGTTGTTGGTGGCGCCGAAGTCCGGGTTGAAGGGTTCGGTTGTGGCTCGTTCCGCCAGCTTGGGTGAAACCAGCGCCGTGAACGAGCCGCCGCGCCAAAGGTTCTGGGCGCGCAGCATGACGCTGCCAAGTCGGTTCTTCTTCAGGCTGCCCGGGTCGACCGACACCGGCGAACGAATCGCCCCGGCGCGAAAGAAGTCGGTCGGGTTGTAGCCGGTGGCCACGCCATGACGTGCGTTGACGCGGCCGAGGTCGACGATGCGGTCGTCGCGCACCTGCCAGCTGAGGTGGGCCTCCTTCAGCGTATTGATGCCGTGATGCGGGCCGCTCGACGCCGGCCAGTTCACGTCGAGGCGGTCAGCCAGCACCGCGCGCCAGCGCGACGCAAAGGACTGGTCGACCTGCACGTCCAATGACAGGCGCTGGCTGGCGGCGGTGCCGCCGCCGTATCGCGAGCGGGTCTGGCCGAGCGCGCCCTCGACGTACCACTGCCAGTCGCTGGGGGCGCTGGGCTTGCTCGGCGCGCTGTCGGCCAACGACAGGGCGGCCGTGTCGTCGGCCCACGCGCGCTGTGGCCATAGGGCCGCGGCGGCCAGCCCAGCCACGATCAATGCGCGCATGCGCAGAGGCAGCAACCGCAGATGGGTCGGCGCGGGTGGTACGGCCGAGCCCGGATGCATGCCCGACTACTCCGGCTTGAAGTGCGGCAGGTAGTCGCGCTGCAGCCAGGCGTCGGGAACCTCGCGCTTCACCCAGTCGGAAAAGCGCATCACCGTGACCCAGCTCGGGTCGAGTCCGTCGATGATCACGGTCTCTGTCGGGCGCTCATGGCCGAGCACCTTGCGGTAGTGGCGGAAATAGGCGGTCTTGAGCAGCTTGCCGCTCTCGGCATAGAAGCGCGCCTTGACCGGTTGGTTGTTGCCGATGTCGATCCAGATCTCGATGTGGTGGTAGCTGGCATCGGGCGTGCGCGCCGCCAGCGTCAGCTTGTGGCAGCGGCGGCTGATGCGTTCGCCGTCCTGCGTGTCTTCCTCGCCCGCGTCGGTGGCCTGGTAGTCCTTGGCGAGATTGACGGTGACTACGTCGCCGTTGGAGGCCTGGCCGAGCAGCCGCTGCTGCGGCGACAGGCGCACGCTGGCCTTGCTGGCGGGGTCGTAGAACCACAGGTCCCGGCCGCTGTAGAGCATCAGCTTGTTGGCGTCGCGGGCCGGGGCCATGAAGCGGACCAGGCTGCGGAACTGGCCGCTCGGCGCATCGGCCTTGGAGTAGATGCCCAGCATGCTGGTGTCGGTCTGTTTGCCGTTTCGATATTCGATCAACGTGTTGGTCACGCCAAAGGGGTGCGTGGGGTTTCGAACGGCGTCGCTGGCGGCGAGGATGTCTTGTGCGGACGCGGCGGCGCGGGCAGCTCCGGGCAGCGCGCCAACGAGAGCGAGTGCCACGATGGCGGGGGCCAGTGCTCTCATCGTGCCTCGCTTCACACGTGGCGCAAGGCATCGACGATCGGCAGCTTCGATGCGCGAGTCGCCGGCCACCATGCCGAGAACACCGCCACCGCCACCAGTCCGATCATGCTGCCCGTCAGCAGCGGCATGTCTTCCAGAATACGGACCTTGATCAGGTACGCGTACACGTAGCCCGGTGGGGTGTAGGCCATGCCGCTGTGATTGATCGCGTAGCCGACGACCAGCGCGCACGACACGCCGAGCAGCGCACCGGCCAGGCCGAGCAGCACGCCCTCGGCCACGAACATGCCGCGGATGCCGGCGCGGCGCAAGCCGATGGCGCGCAAGGTGCCGATCTCGACGGTGCGCTCCACCACCGCCGTGCTCATGGTGTTGCCGATGGTGAACAGCACGATGACGCCGATCAACACGGAGATGAACCCGAACACCGAGTCCATGAAGGCGATCGATTGGCCGTACATCGGGTACAGCGTGCCGAACTCGAGGATCTCCAGCGGTTCGTTCTTGAACTCCGTGGCCAGCAAATGCGACAGCCGCTGCCTGGCCAGGGGCAACTGATCGGTGTGCTGCAGCTGCACGGCAATGGCCGTGACCTGGGGCGGCGCAGCGCCGTAGATGAGCTTCTGGGCCTGAGCCAGGTGCATCGCGATGTACACGTCGTCAGTGGCCTTGAGGCCCATGTTCTGCGCCTTGACGACGCGCAGCCCGACGACGTTGGGCGCGCCCTGGGCCGAGGCCGCCAGCATTTCGATGCGGGTTTCGTCGCGGGCTGCAAGGCCCGTGCGTTCTAGCGCCGAAAGCGCGACGATGTCGTCCGGCGCTTGCGGGCCTTCGGTGGCGGCGCGCGGCGGCGGGCGGCAATCGGCCACCCGCAGCGCCTGGCACAGCCCCAGCTTGCGGGCCACGCCGTTGCCGATGACCACGGCATCTTCGCCGGTGCCGGCCAGGGGCAGCTGTTGGGCATAGCTGGTCATGCCGTAGTCGTTCCACGACAGCATGCGATTGAACTCGTCCACCACCAGCCCGGAGGCCATCACCGAGCGCGAACTGCCGGTGGAGAAGTTGCCGGCCACGCCGCCGAGCTGCAGGGACGGCGTGACCACGGTCAGCATCGGCGCCAGCACCGGATCGTGCTTCACCGCATCGATGATGCGCCGGTAGCTGCCGATTCCGTAGGCGGTGGGGTTGTCGCCGCCCTCCGAGAAGTAATTCGGCCGCTGGATCTGCAAATGGCCGAACTGCTGGACCACGCCGGTCTGCATCATGTACCTGGTGTCGGAGCTGTAGCCGCCAAACACCAGGATCGCCACCATGCCGATGGTCATGGCCAGCAAGGTGGTGAGAGACCGGCGACGGTTGCGCAGCAGGTTGCGCAGGGCCAGCGAGAGGGCCTTCATGCCGGCGCCGCGTGCGTTTCGATGCGCCGCTCGACGCGGGTGATGCGGCCATCGTGCAGATGCACCGTGTCGTCCGCGGCCGCCAGCACGTGCGGGTCGTGCGAGGAGAAGACGAAGGAGACCTGGTGCTCGCGCTGCATCTTGCGCATCAAGGCGATGATGGCCGCGCCGGTCTGGCTGTCCAGGTTGGCGGTGGGCTCGTCGGCCAGCACGAGTTGCGGCGCCGGTGCCAGTGCCCGGGCAATGGCCACCCGTTGGCGTTGCCCGCCGGAGAGCTGACCGGGGCGGCTGCTGGCGCGGTCTGCCAGACCCACCGCGTGGAGCAGAGCCAGCACGCGCGCGCGACGCTGCGCCCCGGGCACCTTGGTCAGCAGCAGCGGGTACTCGACGTTCTCATAGGCCGTGAGTACCGGCAGCAGATTGAAATTCTGGAAGACGAAGCCGAGGTGGCGGGCGCGAAAGTCCGACAGTTCGTCGTCGGACATCCGCTGCGCCTGACGTCCCGCCACCATCACGTCACCCTGATCGGGCCGGTCGATGCAACCGATGAGATTGAGCAAGGTCGTCTTGCCGCTGCCCGAGGGGCCGCAGATCACGGTGAAGCAGTTGGCGCGGATGTCGAGATCGATGTCGGCGAGGGCCGGCACGCCGACCGAGTCGAGCCGGTAAGTCTTGTGGACCTGCTTCAGGACGACGGGGTGCATGGTGCGTTCGAGAAATCGACAATCAGTCACCGCCGCAGTGTCCCAGGCCCTTTCTGGGTCTGTATTGAACGGTTTCGACATGCCGGCTGGACTAGACTTTGTCGATGAGTCTTGTTCGCGAAACGTCGAGTCCCCAAGTCGGGCAGGGAACGGCGCCGACCAGCGCATTGATGGCGCCGCGCCTGTCGCTGTCTTCCTGCGTTCGGTCCTACATCACGCGCAGCACGGTGGGGGCCTCGCTGCGGCCGGATCAGCGCCACAACCACTTCCCGGCCTCGCCGCTGTGCGGCATCTGCTGGATCCTGCAAGGTGAGTCGCGCCTCGTTCGCCGCGGCGACGATGTCGTCGATGAGCCGGTGCCGGCGATCTCCTTTTCCGGGCCGCACACCGTTCCGTGTGTCAGCGTCAACCCGGGTCCGGTGCGCGCATTCATGCTGGGCTTGCTGCCGCAGGCGTTCCAGGCCTTGACGGATATCGACATTGCTGCGTACGTCAATCGTGTCGTGCCGATCGAAGCGGTGTGCGATGTCTCCTGGCGAGCCATGGTGCGGGCGGTCCAGGACGCTGCCGATGACGGCGCTCGCGTGCAGGTCATCGAGGAGTTCCTGGAGCCACGCTGGAGCGTGCTGCGCCACCTGGCCATGCCACGCACGCAGCGCTACCGCCACTGGGCTGAAGGCCTGGCGCTCAAGGCGGGCGCATCCGGCGCGGGCAAGAGCCTGCGCCAGGTGGAGCGCCGCATCAAGCAGTGGGCCGGCTTGCCGTTGCGCGAACTGCGCCGCATGGGCCGCGCCGAGGAGTCGTTCTTCCTGGCACGCGACGCCCACCTGTCCGGTTCTTCCGGGCGTGGCCCCGACTGGGCCGCCATTGCCGTGGGCAGCGGCTACTCCGACCAGGCTCATTTGTGCCGAGAAGTCCGCCGCATTGCCGGCATGAGCCCCGGGGAACTCAACCGGGCGATCGACGAGGACGAGAGCTTCTGGGCTTATCGGATCTGGTCGTGATCGCCACGGTTGGCTCGCCGCTATCGCAGCGTCAACGACGGGCCGTGCGCGCGCAGCGCCTGCATCAGCGCCTCGCCAGGCCACTGCCACCCGGACACCTGGGCTGAAGGCGTGTCGTCGCGCGGCCGCCAACGCTGCAGCACCCAGTCGCGCACGCCCAGTGCCTTGAGCATGCGGGCGCAGTCCAGCAGCGCCGGGTCGCTGACCAGCGCCGGGTGGTAGGTGGTTCGAATCTCGTACGCGACGCCGCTGGCCAGCAGGTGCTCCAGCGAACGCCGGGTTGCCGCGGCGCTGCGCCGGCGCCCCGTCAACGCCTCGTAGCCCGCGAAGTCGGTCTTGATGTCGAAGCCGACCCAGGCCAGGCTGGGCAACAAGGCGGCCAATCGTTGCGGGTAGATGCCGGCGGTGTGCAGGCCCGCTTGCAGGCCCAGCGCGCGGACTTGCGCAGTGGCCTCGGGCAGTTGCGGGTCCGCGGTCGGTTCGCCGCCGCTGAAGACCACGCCGTCGAGCAGGCCGGTGCGCCGGCTCAGCGTGTCGAGCACCGCTGGCCAGCGAGGGCCGCCCGGCCGGCCGCGCCGCTGGAGCTCGGGGTTGTGGCAGTAGCCGCAGCGCCACGGGCAGCCCTGCACGAAGACGACGGCGGCTAGCCGGTCCGGCCAGTCGACGGTGCTCAGGGGTGTGAAGCCTCCGAGCTCAAGCACCGACGGTTTCGAGCGCCGCGGATGCGCGCGCTTCGCGATGCCCCGGCTCGACGAAATAGCGGCGCTCGTTGAACTCGCCCTGCTTGCCGATGTTGAACGAGGCCACCGGCCGGTGATAACCCATCACACGGGTCCAGACCTCGCAGCGCTGGCGCTCGTGCTCGGCCAGCAGCGGGTGGGTTTGGGAAGCAAGGCCGTGGCTCATGCGGAGTCCTTTCGGTGGGTGAGGAATCGAACGAAGGATCGGGCGGCGCCGACGGGCGGTCAGGCCGCCGCCGGTGCGGCCATCACGGGTTCCTTCGGGTTCATCGCCTTGCGGGCGAGCGCATCCGCGTCGCACTGCGGACAGAACACGTGTTCGCCGGCAAGGTAGCCATGGGTCGGGCAGATCGAGAAGGTCGGCGTGATCGTGATGTAGGGCAGCCGGAAGCGGCCGAGTGCGCGCTTGACGAGTTCGCGGCACGCGGCGGCCGAACTCACGCGCTCGCCGAGATACAGGTGCAGCACGGTGCCGCCGGTGTACTTGCGCTGCAGCGCCTCCTGGCGCTCGAGCGCCTCGAAGGGATCGGTCGTGTAGCCCACGGGCAGCTGCGACGAATTCGTGTAGTAGGGCTGTTCGGGCGTGCCCGCCTGCAGGATGCCGCGGAAGCGCTTGCGGTCTTCCTTGGCAAAACGGTAGGTCGTGCCTTCGGCCGGCGTGGCCTCGAGGTTGTAGAGGTGGCCCGTGGCTTCCTGCAACTGCACGATGCGCTCGCGGATGTGGTCGAGGTAGCGCAGCGCGAAGGCCTCGCCCCAGGCGGTGGTGATGTCCTCCAGGTCGGCAGTGAAGTTGCGGATCATCTCGTTGATGCCGTTCACGCCGATCGTCGAGAAGTGATTGCGCAGGGTGCCGAGGTAGCGCCGCGTGTAGGGGAAGAGGCCGTTGTCGATGTGGCCTTGGATCACCTTGCGCTTGATCTCGAGGCTGTTGCGCGCCAGGTCGATCAAGGCGTCGGTGCGCGCCAGCAGCGCCGCTTCGTCGCCGGCGTGGATGTAGCCCAGGCGCGCGCAGTTGAGCGTCACCACGCCCAGCGAGCCGGTCTGCTCGGCCGAGCCGAACAGGCCGTTGCCGCGCTTGAGCAGCTCGCGCAGGTCGAGCTGGAGACGGCAGCACATCGAGCGCACCATGTGCGGCTCGAGGTCGGAGTTCAGGAAGTTCTGGAAGTAGGGCAGGCCGTACTTGGCGGTCATCTCGAAGAGCCGCTCGGTGTTGGCGTGCGCCCAGTCGAAATCGCGCGTGATGTTGTAGGTGGGGATCGGGAACGTGAACGCCCGGCCCTTGGCGTCGCCCTCCATCATCACGTCGATGTAGGCGCGGTTGATGAGGTCCATCTCGGGCTGCAGGTCGCCGTAGGTGAACGGCAGTTCCTGCCCGCCGATCATCGGCACCTGGTCGCGCAGGTCCTGCGGGCAGGTCCAGTCGAAGGTGAGGTTGGTGAACGGCGTCTGCGTGCCCCAGCGCGAAGGCACGTTGAGGTTGTGGATCAACTCCTGCATGCACTGGCGAACCTGGGCGTAGCCGAGGCCGTCGTTGCGCACGTAGGGCGCCAGGTAGGTGTCGAAGGAGCTGAAGGCCTGCGCGCCGGCCCACTCGTTCTGCAGCGTGCCGAGGAAGTTGACGATCTGCCCGACGACGCTGGACAGGTGCCGGGGCGGGCCCGCTTCGACCTTGCCGGGAACGCCGTTGAGCCCCTCGTTGAGCAGCGTGCGCAAGGACCAGCCGGCACAGTAGCCCGACAGCATGTCGAGGTCGTGGATGTGCAGGTCGGCCTCGCGGTGGGCCAACCCGATCTCGGGCGGATAGACATGCTCGAGCCAGTAGTTGGCGATGACCTTGCCCGAGACGTTGAGGATCAGTCCGCCAAGCGAGTAACCCTGGTTGGCATTGGCGTGCACCCGCCAGTCCTGGCGCGCCAGGTATTCGTTGACCGAGCGCTCCACGTCCACGGCGACGCCGCGGTCGCGCCGCAGCGTGCGGTGCTGCTCGCGATAGACGATGTAGGCGCGCGCGGTGGCAACGTGCCCCGCCTCTGCCAGCACGCGTTCGACCTCGTCCTGGATCTGCTCGATGCCCGTCACGCGCCGGCTGAGGCGCCCGGTCACGCGGCGCGCGAGTTCGGCCGCGTGCGCGCGATCGAACTCGCCGGTGGCGGCTCCTGCCCGCGCGAGCGCGTCGGTGATCTTGGCTTCGTCGAAGGCCACCGCGCGACCTTCGCGTTTGATCACGGCCACCGGAGACTCGGCAGCAGCGCCGGTGGTGGAGGCGAGGGCATCGGCGGTGGAAGGCTGCATGGGCTGGACACTACATATGTGGTGGCGCGGAGCGCGGCACGCTAGATGTAGTGTATTCAGCGCTCATCCGGCGAATCCTTGATGCACGACAAGAAGCGGCGCAGCCTTCGCACACCTGCGACCCGATGCCAGAATGCCGCGCACGCCGCGCAGCACTCCGCGCACGCCACGCACGCCACGCACGCCGCTGCGAACCCCAGCACCGAGCCGCGAGCCGGCTCCCCGAGGGTCCCGATGAACACCACCCCCATCCGCTTCCATCCGCGCGATCCTTCTGCCGCCCTGGGCGAGCCGGCGGCCGACCCGATCACCGGCCATCGCGTCGAGCTGCAGCTGCTGACGACGCTGAAGTGCAACCTGAAGTGCAGCTACTGCTCGCTCGGCGTCGGCGAGGTGCTGGGCTCGCAGACGCAGGTGGAGTACGGCATCGACGAGCTGGCCGCGTTCGCCGAGCGGCACCTGGCGGGCAAGGAGGTCTACGTCACCTTCTACGGCGGCGAGCCGACGCTGAACCGGCCGATGATGGTGGAGGTGATGCAGCGCTTCGCGCACTGGCGCTTCCAGCTGCAGACCAACGGCACGCTGCTCGACGACCTGCCCGAATGGGTGCTGGCCCGGCTGTCGAACGTGCTGGTGTCCATCGATGGCGGCGAAGCGATCACCGACGGCTACCGCGGCCGCGGCATCTACCGGCAGGTGATGAAGAACCTGCGCCAGGTGCGCAGCCAGGTGGGCGGCAGCGTCACCGCGCGCGTCACCTGGGGCAACCCGGCCACCACCTTCGCGGAGCTCGACGAGCTGGTGGCCGACGGCTCGCCGTTCGACTACCTGTACTGGCAATTCGTCGCCGACGAGATGTACTTCGAGGATTCGCTCGCGCGCCGCCAGGCCGTGCTCATGCAGCTGATCGACCGCTTCTTCTCGGGCACGCAGCGGCTGTACCCGGTGATTCCGCTGATGGGCATCGTGCGCAACAAGCTCTTTCCGGGCCGCGCGCAGGAGCTGTATGCGGGGCGCACGCAGTGCCGCGTCTCGTCGCACCTGGTCAACGTCATGCCCAACGGCCAGATCTACCCCTGCCCGGACATGATGTACGTGCCGGCCATGCTGATGGGCAGCGTCAAGGGCAACTGGCTCAAGGCGAGCCCGCTGCAACACGACGCGCTGTCCATGCCCTGCAGCGGTTGCGAGGCCTACGCCTGGTGCCGCGGCAACTGCATGAAGAACCTCTACCTCGGCTACGTGAAGAACGACCTGCGCTACCGCGCCAACGTGGTCGAGCCGATCTGCGAGCTGCTGCGCTTCATCGGCCGCGAGGTCGATCGGCACGAGCCGCTGCGCTGGTTCGAGCGCCTGCCGCTGCCGGTGCGCCGGCAGATCACCGACAGCGAGGTCTACGAGTACGTGGAGGTCATGCCCTGAGAGCCTGGCCGGCGCGCCGGGCTGCACCAGCGCGGCGTCTTGGCTACCAGACGAACAACATCAGCGCCCACGCCGCGCCGGTGACGGCCAGCGGCACGCCGGCGAGTGCGAGCGCCAGGGCGCGCCGCCACGAGGCGCAGCGTGCCGCGAATACGAGACGTGCCGCGAGAGAGAGCGACCACAACAGCGCGCCTCCAAGCACGGCGGCACGCAGCGCAGCGACACCGGGCAGGGGCACGCCTTCGGCGCGCAGGTGGTTCAGCGTGAGCATCGAGAGCCCGAGGAACAGCCCCGCACCGGCGAGCGGAACCAGCGCCATGGCGAGCGCTGTCGCAGGCAGGCGGCCTCGGCCGAGCACGCGCGCGGCGCCGTGCAGCGCGAGCCAGCTCGCGCCGCCGGCGAGCAGCGCGTAGCCGCCGATGTAGGCGCAGATCGCCAACCCGTCCAGCCAGGTGAAGACGTCGTTCGCCTGCGGATAGTGCGTGAGCAGCCACCACGGCGCGTTGCTGTCCAGGAGCGCGAGCCGGTCGTGCTCGACGAGCCAGTGCGCGGCCGCTTGCTTCATCGCCACGAACCAGGGGCTCGAGGTCCACTGGAACGCGCCCACGGCCACGCCGAGCAGGCCGAACACCAGCAGGACCGCAGCGGCGCTGTCGGGCGTCTGCGCCGCCGACAGGATCTCGTGATTCGGCGAGCGGGCCGCGAGCGCCATCGCGCCGCGGTGCCCGCTGCAGCGCCCGCAGGCGTGGCAGGCCGCGGCGCTGCGCAGGTGGCGCAGGTCCAGCAGCGGCGCGCAGTCCACGCGCCGTGCCGGGCCGTTGAACCGCTTCCAGGCGCTCTCGTCGACGCGGAAGTGCAGCGGCGCGAGCCGGGCCAGCAGCGCGAACACGCCGCTCACCGGGCACAGGTGGCGGCACCAGACGCGCTTGCCCTTGCCGTAGACGAAGCCCACCACGAGCGCCGCCAGCGTCGAGCCGCCGAGGATCAGCAGCGTGGCCTGGGGATACTCGTACACGCTCAGCAGCTGGCCGTAGACGGTGGTGGCGATGAAGGCCAGCACCGGCCAGCCACCCCAGCGCATCCAGCGCGGGATGCTGCGCCCGAGGCCGTGCCGGCTGGCGAATTCGGTCAGGGCGCCCTCGGGGCAGAACACACCGCACCACACGCGACCGAGCAGCATCACGCTGACGATGACGAAGGGCCACCACAGCCCCCAGAACACGAACTGTGCGAACAGCGTGAGGTTGGAGAGGATCGTCGCGCCGGCCGGCGGCAACGGCAGGAAGGCCGGCAACAAGACGAGCACGGCGTACACGCCCACCACCACCCATTGCACGGCCTGGATCGGCGTGCGGTGACGTTGCATCGCGTCGCCCACGCGCGCGGGCCACGGCATGCGTGCCGCATCGCGCACGATGACGATGGGCGCCGGCGCAGCGTCCACCATGTCAGCGTGCCGCCGGCCGCGGGCAGCGCGTGGCGGCCAGCAGCGCGGCGGCGAGCGCCCAGTAGGCCGCATAGGCCATCAGCAGCGTGGCCGAGGGGCGCGCGCGGTAGCCGATGAAGTCGGCCAGCAGGCGGCCGAGGCCGGCGCTGTCGTCGAGCAGCGCGGAGCTGTCCCATACCGGGTCGAGCAGCGGGGCGAGCCAGTCCATCGCGATCAGCTGGTCGACGCCCGCCGCGAGCAGCGCGGCGGCGACAAGCAGCAGCACCACCTCGCTGGCTCGAAACAGCAGTCGGTAGCTGAGCAGCCGCGCGCCGCGCGCGATGAGCGCCGCGCTGGCCACCGCCAGGGCCAGGCCCGCCGCGGCCGCGACGAGCGCGCCGGCGCCGGCCTCGAGTCCGATGCCGTAGAGGAACACCACCGTCTCCGCACCTTCGCGCGCCACGGCCAGCGCGGCCACCAGCGCGATGCCACGTGCACCCGCGGCGTTCGCGGCCCGGCTTTCGAGCTCGCGGCGCAGGGTCGCGCCGTGGCGGCGCATCCACAGCACCATCTGCACGATCAGTGCGGCGGCGCCGAACATCACGAGCAGCCGGAACACGTCCAGTGCCTGGCCTTGCAGCTGGCTTTGCGCGAGCAGCGTTGCGCCGCCCAGCAGCGCCGCCAGCAGCACGCCGAGCGCGACGCCCCACCAGAGGCCGCGGCGCAGTGGCGCGGGATCGCGCTGGCGCGCGGTCCATGCCAGCAGCACGCCGATGACGAGCAAGGCTTCCAGGCTTTCGCGCCAGACGACGACGAGGGCATTGAGCATCGGAGTTGGCTCTCGGCCTATTTCGCGAGCAGGATCATTTCGGACGTGTCCGGATGGAACTCGTCGATGAAGCGATAGCGCCCCGGCTTCAGCGGGTGCAGGACGATGAACGAGCGGGCCCCCGGCGCCAGAACCTTCTCGACGCGCAGGGCCAGGTTCTCGAACTCGCACGGCCCCGGGCCGGCGTTGTGCAGTTCCAGGCGCAGCTTGGTCCCTGCGGGCACCACCAGCTGCGCCGGCGTGATGCGCCCGTCGCGGATGACGACCGTGTAGCTCGCCAGCGCGTCGCCGGCCACGGCGCGGCCACAAGCGGCAAGCACCGCGAGCAGCAGCAGAACGTGGCCCAGCGCTTTGGACACGGCGGCCACCGTCTTCAAAAGCCGACCTTGGCGCGCAGGCCCACGACCGTGAAGCTCGCGGCGCGCGGATCGCCGGCCGGGCGCTGCACCCATTGCAGGTCGGGCGTCAGGTCGACGCGGTTGTTCAGGCGGTAGCGGTAGTACAGCTCGGCCCAGCGCTCCGCGCCGCTGGCCGCGTAGCCGGCGAGCGTGCCGTCGGCCGTGGCCGCGCGCCAGGCACCGCCGGTGGGCAGCCAGGCGAAGGCCAGCCCCAGCGAGTCGGCCGCGCGGCGCCAATCGTTGCCGGCCAGTTCGCCGCCCAGCGTGAGCGCGCGGTCGAAGCTGCCGTGGCCGCTGATGCGCTGGCCGTAGCGGCCGAAGAGGCGCGCCGCGTCGCCCACGCGCTGGTCGGCCGACAAGCCCCACCCGGCGTGGCGGCGCACGCTGCCGTCCGCATCGGTCGCGCGGCCGTTGCGCCACGCGTAGATCCGGTAGGTGCCGGCGAGCCCCTGCCACAGCCGCAGCGAGGTCTCGGCCTGCGCGATGACGAACGGCCGCCCCAGCGAGCCCGAGAAGTTGGCCGCCGGCCCGGAGCCGAACACCCCCAGCGACAGCCCCCACGCCTGCGAGGCGTCGCGCTCGTTGCGGTAGGCCACGCGCAGCCCGGGCGCGAAGCCGTAGGCGTCGGCGCCGGTGTCGCCGCCCGAGTCGAGCAGCGGGTTGTGCACGAACACGTTGTTGGTGAAGCGCGTGCTCTCGTCGTCGGCGGCGGCGTTCTGGTCGAAGAAGACGAAGGGGTCGATCTTGCCGACGTTGATCTCCACGCGCTCCTTCGAGTGCGGCTTGAAGCCGTCCAGCGGCAGCGGCACGGTCAGCTGGTACCACGCCTGGGCGAGGATGGCGAAGGACGAGTCGGCGTTGCTGACGCCGGAGACCTGGAACGCGGTGGTGTTGGGCGTGCTGCTGTAGGTGGGCCGAAGCGCGATGCCCTCGCCCTGCCCGAAGCGCAGCTGGGTGAAGAGGCTCCCCTCCGCGTTGCCCATGTCGCCGCCGGGCAGCGTGACGGCGATGTCGCCGCGGTAGTTGGCGCGCGACTGCGCTCGTGCGTCGGTGTTCCCCGCTGCGCCCACGCGTTGCACCATCGATGTGAGGCTGGCGCCCACCGTGATGCCTTCCAGCGCCTCGATCTGGCGCGCCTGCTTCTGTATCGACAGGGTCTGATACTCCACCGCCTTCAGGCGCGTGACGAGATCGGGCTCGCTGTCGCTGAGGCGCTCGGTCTTCAGCGCACGCTCAGCCTGCGCTTGCGCGTCCTCGAGTTTCTTCAGCCGCCGTTCCGTCTCCAGCGGGTCCGGGGCCGGCGCGGCGGGCGCCGCCTGCGCCGCGCCGCTGCTCAGGAGCAGCAGGGCCGCCAGCGCCAACGGCGCTGCCGTGTGACTGCGCGCCATGCTCAGTACCCACCCTTCTTGCCGACGCCGGCGTAGGTGAACTCCCACTGCACCTCGAAAGCCTTGAACCAGGGCCGCACGCCGGTGGCGCGGTCGGTATGGCGGCCGAAGTGGCGGGCCAGCGGGTTTTCGGGCGCGTTGGGCGGGTAGACCGTGTACTTCACGCGGTACTTGCCCGGGCCTTGCAGCTTCACGTTGTCGCCGTAGTGCGGCCCGTCGCTGGCGACCATCGCCATGAAGTGACCCTTGATCGGCTCGCCGCCCGAGACCTTGACGATCTCGTACGTGATGTGCAGGAACGGCACCCACGCGCCCTCGGCGTAGCCGTTGGGGTTGCTGGCCAGCGCGTGAATGTCGGCTTCGATGTGGATGTCCGATTCGGCTGCGCGGCGCATGTGGCCGTCGGGCTCCATCTCGACGGGCTGCAGATAGACCGCGGCGATCTCCATGCCGGCCAGGTTCTGCGGCGAGCCGATCGGGTACTCGAGGGCCTGCGCCGGCCCGGCGACCAGGGCGAGCAGCAGCGCCGCCGTGCCGGCGGCAGTCTTCAGGGGTGTCATTGGCAACTTCCTTATGCGAACGCGAATGAGTCGCATTGTCTGAAGCGCCATGCCGTGCATCCTTGATTCAGGTCAACATCGCCCGAACTGACCGCTCGTCCGCCGCAAGCGGCCGGCGGCGGTCCGGCGCTGGCTCGGGATCGACCTCGAGCGCGTCCTTGCGGCCTGTGGTCGCCGCGCGCTACCCGAAGGCCGCCAGCGCCCACCCGCCCATGGCCGCGGCGATGACGACAAATACGGGCGGGACCCGGCCGTAGACGAGCAGCCCGAACGCCGCAAGTGTGAGACCGAAGTCGGCCCGCGAGCGGATGGCGCTCGTCCAGACCGGGTCGTAGAGTGCCGCGCCCAGCACGCCCACGACCGCCGCGTTGATGCCGCCCATCGCCCGCTGCACGCCGTCGCGCTGGCGCAGGAGTTCCCAGAACGGCAGGGCTCCGACCACGAGCAGGAAGGCCGGCGCGAAGACGGCCAGCAGCAGCGCGATGCCGCCGACCCAGCCGCCCAGCGGAGAGGGCATCACCGCGCCGAGGTAGGCCGCGAATGTGAACAGAGGCCCAGGCACGGCCTGCGCCGCACCATAGCCGGCCAGGAAGGCGTCGTTGCCGACCCAGCCCGGCGGCACCACACCGGCCTGCAGCAGCGGCAGCACGACGTGCCCGCCGCCGAAGACGAGTGCCCCGGCCTGGTAGAAGACCGAGACGGCTGACAACACCACCGAACCCGCGGTCGCCGCAAGGGCGGGCAACACCACCAGGAGCGCGGCGAAGAGCAGCAGCAGCGCCGCGCCGGCGCGCCTTGGCACGCCGTAGTTGCGGTGCTGGGCCGGCGGCAGATGGCCCAGTTGCAAGGCCCATCGGCCCACGAGCCCACCGAACGCGATGGCGGCAACCTGGCCGACCGCGGTGGGGATCGCGAGCACCAGCAGCGCCGCAGCGACCGCGAGGCCGGCGCGCAAGCGGTCCGGGCACAGCGACTTCGCCATGCCCCACACCGCCTGCGCCACCACGGCGACGGCGACGACCTTGAGGCCGTGCACCGCTCCCGAGGAAGCGAGCGCTGACCACTGGCCCACGCCGAAGGCGAAACCGATGAGCGCGATGGCCGACGGCAAGGTGAAGCCGGCCCAGGCGGCCAGCGCCCCCAGCCCGCCGGCGCGGCCGAGCCCAAGCGCGATGCCCACCTGGCTGCTCGCCGGACCCGGCAGGAACTGGCACAGGGCGACCAAGTCCGAGTAGCTCTTGTCGTCGAGCCATTTGCGGCGCTCGACGAACTCGGTGCGGAAATAGCCCAGGTGCGCCACCGGGCCACCGAACGATGTCAGGCCCAGCTTCAGGAAGACGAGCAGCACCTCGAGCGGGGAGTCGCGCGATGCCGGTTCAGCGGCGGGGCGGGCCTCTTGATCTGGGTCGGGCGCCATCGGCCGGCGATGTTAGCGGTCGACGCCCGACAGCCACGCGCAGGCCTCGCCGGCGAGGCCGCGCACCACATCAGCTGAACACTAGCCGCTGAAGAAGCCGACCCCCACCAGCACGAGCAGCAGCAGCCCGATTGCGAGCAAGGCCAGGCCGAGCACGACCGAACCCAGATGGAACGGCCGCGACGGCTGTTCGACGAGGTACTTGCGGATCTCGCCGCTCTCGACCATGCGCTTGAACTGCGCCGGATGGTCGTGCTGGAACTCCTGCAGCGACTGCGTGCCGGTGAACATCACCACGTCGGGCGGCGGCAGCTTGTCGGGCCGGAAGTGGTTGTTGAAGAAGTGCACCGTGAACAGGAACACCGCCGCCAGGAACGCCTCCTCGCCATGCACCAGCGTGCCGACGTTGAAGACCCAGCCGGGCAGGTATTTCGCCGTGACGTGCGGGAAGGCCAGCATCAGGCCGCTCCAGCCGATGATGTTGACGCCCCAGAACACCGCCCAGTAGTCGAACTTCTCGTAGTAGGCCCAACGCTCGAACTGCGGGCGTTGCCCCTTGCCGACGAACCACTTGAACATGCCCCAGCAGTCGGCGAAGTCCTTCCAGTTGGGGATCAGCGAGTCCGGCCCGAACCAGCGGAACTTCCGGTCGCGCAGGAGCTTCGTCATGACGACGATGAAGTGGATGAGGAAGATGCCGATGAACAAGGTGGCCGCCACGCGGTGAACCAGGCCGAGCACGCGCGGCCCGCCGAGCAACGCCGCGACGGTGGGCGCCCAGGCGCTCTGCGCAAACAGAGCCGTGGTGCCGGTGAGCACCAGCGTCATCGTGACGATGGCGAACACCAGATGGCCGATGCGCCAGCCGGCGGCAAAGCGCTTGAAGTGCTTGGCTGGATCGATGCCGAGCGCGGCCACATCGACGTGCTGCACGGTCTTGCCCGCCTTGCGGTCCTGCCACTCGCGGTAGTACCACAGGCCCGAATGCGCCCAGAAGAACGCGAAGACGAAGATCAGCAGCGCCACCATGAACTTCGAGGCGACGTACATCTGCGGGTACTTCGCGAAGTCGTGCGTGTTGGCATGCGGGCCGAACGAGGCGAAGCCGGCCGTGGCGTCGCGCATGCCGGGCTTCTTGTCGCTGTGGCAGCTGCTGCAGGTCTTCATCCGGTTCTTCGGATGGACCTTGGACTTGGCGTTGTCGGCCGGGAGAATGCCGTGGCTGCCGTGGCAATCGGCGCACTTGGCCGTGTAGGCGTAGCCGAGCCGGTTCACCTGGCCGTGGTAGGTGTCGGCGTAGCTCTTGAGCCTTTCCTTGTGGCAGTCGCCGCAGATGTTGACGTTGGCGAGCTTGAAGCGGTCCGACGACGTGCCGAGCACCGCGTGGGCGCTGTGGCAGTCGGTGCAGACCGCGCTCTTTGCATTGCCCTTGTCGAGCAGTTCCTCGCCGTGCACGGAAGTGGCGTAGGCCTCGAGCTGGTCCTCGTGGCACTTGGCGCCGCAGGTGTCGGGGATTTCCTTGTGCCAGGCCGTGCGCCTCGCGCTGCCCTTGGCCGGCACGCTGAACTCGTGGCTGCTGTGGCAGTCTTCGCAGGTGGCCTTCGCCTTGCCCGGGTTGTCCTTGTCGGGGCGCGCGTGGAATGACTTCTTGTAGGCCTCGATGTTGTTCACAACGTCGCCGAGCCGCGGCCGCTCGGCGCCGCGCCCTTCCTTCTGGGCGGCGGCCCACAGCCCCTCGTGGCAGCTGACGCACGTGGGCGGCTGGACGTCGGGCTTCTTCTTGTGCCGGGCCTGGCTGTCGGTGATCTCCAGGTGGCACGCCACGCACGGCATCTCGCCGTGCAGGCTCTTGCCGAACTTGCGCGCGTCCACCGGGCTCAGCGCGCGTGGGTCGCCCTTCGGGTCGGCAACCTTGATCTTGGCCTTCTTGCTCTCGTGGCACGAGAGGCAGCCGGCGTTGTCGAGGCCCGGGTCAGCGGCAAGAGCGGGCGCGGCCGCGAACAGTGCGCCAACGAGTACGCCAACGAGCGCGCCAACGGCGCAGGCGATGCCGGCCAGCCACGACCCCGGTGATGGCCAGCGTGCCATGGTGCGATGCTCCTGCGGCCTGGCCAGCGTGGTCGATCAGTGACTGAGCATCCACTTGGCGACGGCGTTCATCACCTTCACGTCCTTGGTGTCGATCACCTTGTGCTCCTCCTCGCTGCCGTCTTCGAGCTTGACCTTCTTGCCCGCGGTCATGTGCTTGATCGCCTCTTTCTCGTCGAGCTTCTTCTCCTTGTACTTGGCGGCAATCTTGGCCAGCGAGGGGCCTTTCTTGGCTTTGGTCGGGTGGTGGCACTTGTGGCAGTCGTTGTCCTTGAACACGGCCTCGGCATCGATCTGCGCGAAGGCGGGCAGCGACAGGCACAGGCCGGTGGCGGCGATCCACGCCGCCAGCGAAGAACGCAAGATTGAACGCGACATTCGGATGTCTCCAGGATCTTGGGTGTTGAAGTAGCCACCGGCCGTCGCAGGACGGCCGGTGCCGCGCCGGACTACGGCAGCTTGACGGCCTGGATGTCGGCCTTGGCGCCGAGCCCGAGCGTCTTCACGTACGACACGAAGTGGCCGCGCGTGGTGATGTTGTCGTCGTGCACGGCGAAGCCGACGTTGTAGACGCCGCCCGCCTTGAGTGCCTTGTCGTCGCCGTTGGCCAGGCCGAGCGGGCGGATCATCACCAGCGTCCACTGGCCGTCCTTCCAACTCGCGATGGCGTTGTTGTCGGCGGCCGAGCCCTTGGCGTCTTCGCGGCTGAGCACGTAGTCCGGGATCAGGTCGCCTTCCTTCCAGCCGGCGTTCGGGTCGAAGGGCACTGCGTTCCTCTCGCGGATCAGGAAGTGCTCGCCCTTGCGCAACTGGTCGGCGGTGATCGAGCGATAGCCGGTCTTCTTGTCGTCCCACATGAACTTCGGCTGGTGCGTCTTCGCGTCGGCGTTGCTGCTGAACATGTCCTTGCCGGCGTCGGCCAGCCGAAACTCGAGCACATAGCCGTCGTCGACCATGCCCACGCCGTGGCTGCGGTGCCCACGCCACTGCATCAGGTCGACGAAGGCGCCGGCCTGCTTGAGTTGGGCGATCTCCTCGACCGACTTGCCGGTCTTCCAGTCGAGCGGGTTGCTGCGCGTGTCGGGCAGGTACTTGCGCAGGTCGCCCTTCTTGATGGCCGTGAGCAGCGCGTTGGCGGCAACCTCTTCCTTGGTGGCCTGCCTGGGCATGTCGCGTTGCCCGTCATGGCAGGTCAGCCAGCAGCCCTGCTTGGCAAAGCCCGGGACCTTGCCGTCGTCGATCATCACCGACATGCGGTCTTCGTAGATGCCGGGTTGCGCGCCATCGCGCACCACCTTGTCGAGCTTCGGAAAGCCGTAGACCTTCCACTCCTTGCCGTCGAAGCGCAGGTACTGGTGCTCGTTGCCGGGGAACGAACTCTGCGTCTTCCACTGGAAGCGCAGGTAGGCGTTCCTGTCGTCGTAGGCGGCCTGCACGCTCAGATCGACGAATCCGCTCTTGCCCTTGACCGGCGTCGGCTCGAGCGGGTGCCCTCTCATGATCTTGTTGCCCTGGATCTGCTCTTCCTTGGCATCGTCGTGGCACGAGACGCAGGAATCGCCGCGCATCGTCTCCTTGGCCGCACCCTTGTGCGCCTCGCTGCGCAGCCACTCGTAGGAGGACTGGCCGGGGTAGAAGAGGGTCAACTTCGTCGCCGGAACCTTGCTCCAGTCGACCGCTGCCGGATCGGCCGCCATGGTCGACCCGACAACCAATATGGAAAGACCAAGGATCAATGCTTGTTTTCTCATCACGTTCACCTCTTGCACCGTGCTGGGCCCGCATGCTGCGCTCCGCCTGCCGGGCGGGCCTTGCGATATGTCAAGCGGGATGAGCCGATGGCGCGTCGGTGCCGAAGCGATGCCCTAACCGTCAGAGTCGGCGGGCTGTTGACAGAAACAACTCGAGTCTCTACGTTCTTTCACTCCGACCCACTCGCCCGAAGGCCCATGTGAGCACGCGTCCTCTCCCCGCCCGGGACAAGCTGACCCTCTGCTTCGCCCACGTCGCCTACCGCCTGGGCGAGCGCTTCGCGCTGCGCGCCGTCGGCATGCACTGGATCGAGGTGCGCAGCCTCGAAGCGCTGAAGGCGCGCATCGGCGAGGCGGACGTGTTGCTGTGCTCGGGCCTGTGGCGCAACGAGCTGATTGCGGCGGCGCCCAGGCTCGCCTTCATCCAGTCGATCAGCGCCGGCACCGATCAATATTCGCGCGAGTCACTGGGCGCGGCGGGCATTCGCCTCGCCAGCGCGCAGGGCGTGAACGAGCGCGCTGTCGCCGAGCATGCCATCGCGCTCATCCTGGCTCTGGCGCGCCGCATTCCGGAGGCACGCGACAACCAGGCGGCGCGCCACTGGCGCGGCATGATCGGTGACATCGGCCAGCGCGAAGACGAGCTCGGTGGCAAGACGCTCCTGATCGTGGGGCTCGGCCGTATCGGTGCGCGGCTGGCCACGCTCGCCAAGGCCTTCGACATGCGAGTCGTCGCGACGCGGCGCGAGCCGTCCCGGGGTGCGGGGGCGGCCGACGAGGTGGTCGGTGAAGAAGATCTGCGCGGTCTGTTGCCGCAAGCCGATTTCGTCGCGCTGACCTGCCCGCTCACGCCTGAGACCGAGAACCTGATCGACGCGAAGGCGCTCGCGGCGATGAAGCCCTCGGCCTGCCTGATCAACGTCGCGCGCGGCAAGGTGGTGAACGAGCCGGCGCTCATCGAGGCGCTGGCGCAGCAACGCATCGCCGGCGCCGCGCTCGACTGCGTCTGGGAGGAGCCGCTGCCCGCCACCTCGGCGCTGTGGGGCATGCCGAACGTGCTGATCACACCGCACACCGCCGGTGAGACGCGGCGCTATGAGGACAACGTCATCGACCTGCTGCTCGAGAACCTCGAGCGCCTGTGGCGCGGCGAGGTGGTGCTGAAGAACCAGGTCGTCTGAACCGTGCTCAGTGAACCGGTCCTTTGCGCAGGCCCTTGCCGCGCCGCCGCGCAGCCAGCTTCGCGGCCCAGAGCGCCACGCCGACGAGCGCCAGGCCGGCCGGCTCGGGCACCGAGGCGGCCTCGTTGATCCTGAAGTCGTCGATGAAGTAGCGGTCGTTGCCGATGCCACCCGCAAAGACGGCATTCACGCCGATGCCGCCGTAGAACGCACTGTCGCTCACGAGGCCGATGAATCCCGTGGCCGCGCTGGTGTCGATGAGGCTCAGCGAGTTGTCGGTGGCCACCAGGTTGATGCCGTCGATCTCGCCGCTGATGTAGTGCAGCCCGAAAGCGTAGACATCCGGCAGGTTGAAGCGCCACGCCACGCTGGCGACGCCGTTGGGCGCCGAGGAGCCGCCGAGGTCGGTGATGGCGTTGCTGTTGTGCAGCACCTGTGTGCCGCAGGTGGCCGCGGCCGACGAGTCGGTGCAGCTGCCGAAGGTGACGTCGGGCGAGAAGCTGCCGCCGCCGACCACGGCGGCCGGCGAACCGGCGAAGTCGATGTACGTGCGCGTGCTGCCGACCGCGGCGAGGTATGCCGTCTCGTCGAAGAAGACGGTCACCGCGGCCTGCGAAGGGGCGGCGCTCGCGACCGTGGCGAGCAAGAGTGTGAACAGTCTGCGGATCATCATGAGGCCTCCTCGAGCAAGATGGAGGCATGGTCGCGATCGCGTGCCGCGCTGTCATCCCGCAAGGAGCAGGCGGAATCGGCCGCCCCCCAAGCTTGAAGGCTGGCACGAGGAGGGACGAGGAGGCACGAGGAGGCCGCCGACCGGATGCTCGGCGACCTGCCGCTCGAAGGCTCGACGTCGCCCCACACCCTGGCCGATATCCAGGCGTGGGTCACACCCGCTTCCACCTGGCCGACGGCATCCGATTGAACGCGCCCGTGCAGGCCAAAGCCCGACGGGCCCCCTACGCTCGCGGCAGCGCGACCCTGAGGCGCGCGCCGCCTTCGATCGCCGCCGATGCTTCGATGCGGCCACCTTGCGCAGTCACGAGGGCCCGAACGATCGCGAGCCCGAGCCCGAATCCGCCGTCGCGATCGCCGCGCGCGCGCGACGCGTCCGCGCGGAAGAAGCGGTCGAAGATGCGGTCGCGATCGCCCGGCGCAATGCCGGGACCGTCGTCGGTGACTTCGAGCACGGCGACGCCGGCCTCGTTGGCGGCGCGCACCGTGATGTGCGCACCGTCGGGACAGTGGCGCAGGGCGTTGTCGATCAGGTTGATCAGCACCTGCTGCAACAGCGCCCGGTCACCGAGGGCGCGTGCACCGGGCTCGGCGACAAGCATGATGCGCTGGCCCCTTTCCTCGGCGAGGGGTTGCATCAGCGCGACGGTGTCGGAGGTCAACTCTTCGAGCGCCACCGGCGCGTGCCCCGCGGCAAGCCGGCCTTCGTCGGTGCGCGCAAGCACGAGCAGCCTTTCCACGAGGGCGACGAGCCGTTCGATCTCTTCGAGCATGCTCGGCAGCGCCTCCCTGCAGGCCGCGTTGCCGCCGTCCCGCAAGGCCACCTCGCCCACCGTCTTGAGCGCCGTGAGCGGCGTGCGCAACTCGTGCGCCGCGTCGGACGTGAATTGCGACAAGCGGGCGAACGCGCCCTCGATGCGATCGAAGGCGTTGTTGAATGCACTCGCCAGCTCGCCCAGCTCATCGTCGGGATTGGCCAGCGCCAGCCGTGCGGACAGCTTGCCGGCGCCGATGTGGCGCGCCTCGGCCGTCATGCGTGCCACCGGCTCGAGCGCACGTCGCGCGACGAACCAGCCCAGGCCGCCGGCGAGCGCCAGCGCCACCGGCAGGCCCAGCGCCAACCAGGCGAGCAATGCGCCGAGCTCGCGGTCGAGCGGCGCGGCCGAGCGCGCGATGCGCACCGCATAGCGGTCCGCTTCGACTTCCAGGCGCGCCTCGAGCAGCCGCAGGCGCGCCGAGCCGATCGAGACCGACCGGTAACCCCAGGTCGCGCCTTGCGGGGCTGGCAGGCGCAGCGACTCGGGCACGCCGGCCGCGCCACGCCGGAACACCAGCGCGCCGGCGGCGTCATAGACCTCGATCATCGGCTTGGCCTCGAGCACGGCGTCTTCGTTGAGGTGCCGCGGCTCACGCCAGGCGATCGCCCCGTCGGAGCCGAATGACAACGACTGGGTGGCGATCTCGTAGTCACGGTGCAGATGCCGGTCGAACTCGGCCGCCAGCTGGCTGCGCACCAGGGCGTAGACGAGCGTTGCGTAGGCGAGCAGGACGATCGCGAGCGCGCCGAGGTACCACAAGGTCAGGCGCGCACGCACGCTCTTCGGCGCAGACATCATGGCTCGCGCTCGGCAAGGAGATAGCCGACGCCGCGCACGGTGTGCAGGAGCGGCGCCGCACCCGCGGCATCGATCTTGCGCCGCAGGCGCGCGATGTGCACTTCGATCACGTTGTCGATCGGCGTCGCGCGGCTCTCGATCTTCCACACCTCGCGCGCGAGGGTATGGCGCGAGACCGTCTCGTCGCGATGGCGCATGAGGTATTCGAGCAGCTCGAACTCGCGCGCCGTGAGCTCGACCTCGCGCTCGCCCCGCGTGACACGCCTTGCGACGACGTCGAGCACGAGGTCGGCGCAGCGCAGGCGCAGCGGCTCGCCCGCATGCCCGCGCCTGAGCAACGCGCGCACGCGTGCGGCGACCTCGGAGAACGCGAAGGGCTTGACGAGGTAGTCGTCGGCGCCCGCGTCGAGCCCCTTGATGCGGTCGTCGAGCGCATCGCGCGCGGAGATGATGAGCACCGGCAGCCGCGGGTCGCGGCGGCGCAGTGTCTCGAGCACGCCCAGGCCGTCGGTGCGCGGCAGCATCAAGTCGAGCACCACCAGGTCGGGCGGCTCGGCCCTGGCGAGCTCGATTGCCGCCACGCCATCGTGCGCGACGGCGACCTCCAGCCCGTCGCGGCGCAACCCGGCCGCCAGCGCGGCTGCGATCTTGCGATCGTCCTCGACGACAAGGATGTGCACGGACATGCGGGCTGAAGTTTTCGTCAGGAAGAGCTCGGGGCGCCTGCCGATTTCTACACTGCAGGCTCACCCATTCTGAAGGAGTCGCAAATGGTCCGATCGCTCATCGCCGCCATCTGCCTGGCGTTTGCGCTCCCCGCGTTCGCGCAGGTGCCCGCCACCGGGCAGGCGCCGGTGGCGCCCAAGGGAATCAAGCTGCCGCCGCAGACGAAGCCGCCGTCGAACCGGTGGCTGGAAGACGCCGATTCCGATGCCGACCGCTTCCGCAAGCTCGAGATCTACCTGCGCGGGTTCGACCAGCCGATGCTCGAGGTCGGCCAGCGCTATCTCGCGCTCTACGATGCCATCAAGGACAGGAACTGGGGACTCGCCGACTACCAGTGGGACAAGGTGAAGCTGACCATCAACGGCGGCCTGATGAAGCGTCCGGCGCGCACCCGCAACGCGGAGAGCATCTTCCTCGACGTGGCGTGGCCGGCGATGGACAAGGCCATCAAGTCCAAGGACGAAGCGCGCATCCGCGAGCAATTCGGCGCCGTCCGCGAGACCTGCATGGAGTGCCACGAGAAGGAGAAGGTGCCGTTCATGAACGAGAGCCCCTTGTTCCGCACCACCGCGGGATTCCCGCGCTGAACGCTGTGCAACGCGTCGCGGTCGGCTTGGCGGCGATGCTCGGCATCGCCGTGTCCTGTGCGGCGCACGCGCAAGCTTCAGGAGGCGGCGACCCGCAGCGGGGGACCTCCATCGCCGCGGCCCGAGGCTGCACTTCCTGCCATGGGGCGGACGGCAACGGCCCGGTTCCCGCGTTCCCGAAGCTGGCCGGCCTGCAGGCGAGCTACATCACCAAGCAGCTCTCGGACTTCAAACAGGGCAAGCGGGCGAGTGTCGCGATGGTGCAGGCGGTGGCCGAGCTGAGCGCACAGGACATGAGCGACCTGGCGGCATTTTTCGCCCGCAGCAGGATGATTCCCGGGCCCGCCGGCGACCCGTCGCTCGCCATGGTGGGCAAGCTGATCTACGAGGACGGAAACCCTGCCACCGGGGTCCCGAGTTGCACCGGCTGCCATTCCACCGACGGCATGGGGAGCGAGCGCTACCCGAGGCTCGCGAGCCAGAGCGCGGAATACCTTGCCGGCGAGCTGAAGACCTTTGCGAGCGGCAAGCGGCGCAACGACCGCGGCCTCATGCAATCGGTGGCCGAGCGGATGACGGAGCGGGAGATGAAAGCCGTCTCCGAGTTCGTCGCCGCGATGCCTGGCCCTTCGCAATGAGTCCCTTCCCGGGGGAGACGAACATGATGCGCCTGCGCTCGGCCGCGATCGTGATGGCGCTGACAAGCGCGTGCGCGGCGCTTGCACAGACGCAGCCGCAGACGCAACCGCAGACGCAACCGCAGACGCAACCGCAGCCGAGAACCCCCGGCATCGAGTCGAGGGCCTACGTGTGGAATCGGCCGAACCCCGAGCGTGCCAGCGCCATGAAGCTCAAGGGCGACGTGGAGCGCGGCCGGATCGCCTTCGAGGTCTGCCGCGGATGCCACAAGGCAGACGGCTCCGGCCGGTCCGACGGCAGCTATCCGCAGCTCGCGGGCCAGCACGCGACGGTGCTGATCAAGCAGATGGTCGACATACGCGCGGGCGTTCGCGACAACCCGAAGATGCACCCCTTCGCCAGCGAGCGCGTGATCAGCGTGCAGGAGGTCGCCGACATCGCCGCGTTCCTGAGCGGCCTGCCGGTGCCCGGCGACAGCGGCAAGGGCCAGGGTGACGCGCTTGCGCGTGGCAAGGTGCTCTATGCCGGGAACTGCGATTCCTGCCACGGCGCGAACGGCGAAGGCGACGGAAAGAAGTTCTATCCCGTCGTGGCGGGGCAGCACTACCTCTACCTCCTGCGCGAAGCGCGCGACATCCGCGACGGCACGAGGCGCAACGCCAACCCGAAGATGGTGAAGGTGGTGAAGAAGTACTCCGACGCGGATCTGGAGGCGGTGAGCGACTACATGTCTCGCCTGTCGCTGCCTGCAGGTGCAGGCAAACCCGGCGCGAAGTAGCGCGCCTGCAACCGGGCCTGGGAGCCGTCGGGTTCACCCGATCCGCCTCGCCACCCGCCAGGCTCATCCAGTGCCAGGGCGGGGAGGGCAGCAAGGTGCTGCCGAGGCGGTGCGCAGGAGCGGGAGCCACCGGTGTCGGGCCGGCGCCGCGGGGCTAGGCCGCCCGCGCCTTCGCGATCTCTTCGAGCCGGGTGGTGTAGCGCGGTGAGCGCCGCTCCTGGCGCGAGACATGCGCGCTCGGGCCAGCCCGGCGCGTGGCGCTGGCCACGGCCACCGCGCCTCTTCCGAAGCGCTCGTTCAACGTGTCGAGCGCGCTCATGAGGTCGGTACGCTCGCCGGCGCGGCCGCGCAGCGGAGCTTGCGGCTGCGGGTCGGGTTCGAACAGGTCGAGCGTGGCCTGAGACCCCTGCCCCGGCTCGGGCCCCGGTGCCTGCGCGTGCAGGTCCACGAGCATCGCGCCTGCCTTCGCGTAGTTGAAACCGGGCCGGTAGATGCTGCGCAGCGCCCGCACCGCCGCGCTGATGAGCACGCGCGTGTCGGCGCTGGGTTGTGGCAGCGGCAGCGTGGCGCTGGGCGCATGCTGGCGATCGTTCCTGCGGTAGGGGCTGGTGCTGATGAAGACATGCACCGCGCCGGCCACGCTGCCCTGCTCGCGCAGGCGGCGCGCCACCTGGCTCGCGAACTGGCTCATCACCTCGATCAAGTCGGACAGCTCGGTCACCGGTGCGCCGAACGAGCGCGAGCACATGATCTGCTGGTTGGCCTCGGGCGCGTCGTTCACGTCCATGCAGGGGGTGCCGCGCAGCTCGCGGATCGTCTTCTCGACGACCACGCTGAACTGGCGCCGCAGCGTCGCCACGTCGGCGCGCACGAGGTCGAGCACGGTGCGGATGCCTCCCTCGTTGAGGCGCGCCGACGTCTTGCGGCCGATGCCCCAGACATCTCCGACCTCCGTGGCCTGCATCACCGCCTCGAGCTCGCCGGCCGTCAGGCGGCCGAAGTCGCAGACCTGCGCCAGCCGCTGCGCCAGCGCACGCAGCTCGGGCGGGTAGTGGCCCGGCTTGCGCTCGGCCGTCTTGGCGACATGGTTGGCGAGCTTGGCCAGCGTCTTGGTGGCGCCGAAGCCCACGCTCGTGGGCAGGCCGGTCCACTGCAGCACCTTGCGGCGCAGCTCGCGCCCGATGGCGCTGCGCTCGCCCGGCACGCCCTCGAAGTCGAGGAAGCACTCGTCGATGCTGTAGATCTCCTGCCGCGGCGCGAACTCGGCAGCCAGCGACATCATGCGGCTGGACATGTCGCCGTAGAGCTCGAAGTTGGCCGACAGCGCCACGAGTCCGGCCGTGCGCTCGAGGTGCCGCACCTCGAACCAGGGCTGCGCCATGCGCACGCCCAGGTCCTTGGCCTCGTTGCTGCGCGCGATGCAGGCGCCGTCGTTGTTGGACAGCACGACGACGGGCCTGCCGTTCAGCGCCGGGCGGAAGACGCGCTCGCAGCTGACGTACATGTTGTTCACGTCGACGAGCGCGAACATCGCTGCCGATACCTACTTCGTGAGCGGTCGGATGACGTGCGTGACGACACCCCAGATCTGCAGCTCCTCGCCGGCACCCGGCACCCAGTCGGCGCAGGCCGCGTCGGCTGCCTGCAGGCGCACGTCGCTGCCGCGCCGGTGCAGCCGGCGGCAGACGAACTCGTCGCCCAGGATGGCGATGACCACCTGCCCGTGCGCGCCGTCCATGGCGCGGTCGACCAGCGCCAGGTCGCCGTCGTGCACGCCGGCCTCGCGCATCGAGTCGCCGGTGATGCGCATCAGGAACGCCGCCTGCGGATGCCTGACCAGGATGTCGTCGAGGTCCAGCCGCGTGACGCCGCTCTCGCCGGCCGGCGAGCCGAAGCTGATGGCGACGCTGCTTCGTGGCGCCGATGAAGGCGACGCAGAGGGCGACCATGCGGGCGACGCCAAGGGTGGCGATGCGGGCGCGGCCCGGGCGCGGCCGCCGTCGCCACGGGGCAGGTCACGGGACATGGCGACTCACGGGCTGGCCGTTGACGAAGACCTCGTCGCCCATCACCTCGATGAGGACGTCACCGAACCGGCTGTGCCACACCCACCGCAGCACGCCGTCGCTGGCCAGTGGCAAGGGTGGCTGCGCATCGTCGGCCTGGCCGATGATCACTTCGACAGCGGGGGACCTGAGGGACGGCAGGGTCGGGTTCACGGAGGGCGAGGCGCACGATGCGCAAGGCGAGTGCCGGGGAGGCGCGCGTCAGGGGAGGGTGGGAGAGCGCGATAAGTGGACAGGCGAGCCAAGGGCCGCGGATGGCCCGGAACAGGCTCAGAACCAGGCCCACAGGCGAAGGAGCCAGCGCGGCGCCTGGCGGCGCGAGGGGCGGTAGATGTACCTCAGGTCGGCGTGGCGCATGCGGCTCTCCGGTTCGGGAGAGGTACTGTACAAAACAACAGCCCCGAGGGCAACCCACGCTGCCGTCCGTGCGCGCAACTGTCGCGCGCGCAGCTGTCGATCAACCGATGCGCGCGCCGCCGTCCGCGCCGAACAGGTGAACGCGGCCGGGCTGCCACGCCAGCCTCACGACATCGCCGACCCCGCCGTGCAATTGCCCGGGCAGCCGCGCCGTGAGTGCGCCGGCGGCGGTGTCCACGGTGGCGTAGGTCTCGGGGCCTGTCGGCTCGAGCATGGCCAGCGTGCCGGGCAGGAAGCCGTCGGCGGTGATGCTCAGGTCCTCCGGCCGCAGCCCGTAGACGAGATCGGCGCCATCGCTGCCTGCGTGCCGCTCACCGAGCGCGACTTGCTGCGCCTCGCTCACGGGCAGCTCCACGCCGTTGGCCTGCAGCCCCGCCGCGCTGCGCCTGGCCGTGATCATGTTCATCGCCGGCGAGCCGATGAACTCGGCGACGAAGCGCGTCGCCGGCCGGCCGTAGATGTCGGCCGGCGTGCCGAGCTGCTCGATGACGCCGCCGTTCATCACCGCGATGCGGTCACCGAGCGTCATCGCTTCCACCTGGTCGTGCGTGACGTAGACGGTGGTGGTGCGCGTGCGCAGGTGCAGCCGCTTGATCTCGGCGCGCATCTCCACGCGCAGCTTGGCGTCGAGGTTCGACAGCGGCTCGTCGAAGAGGAAGAGCTTGGGGTCGCGTGCCAGCGCACGCCCCATCGCCACGCGCTGGCGCTGGCCGCCGGAGAGCGCGCCGGGCTTGCGCTCGAGCAGGTGGCCGATCTGCAGCATCTGCGAAACGCGCTGCACGGCGGCCTCGCGCTGCGCCTTCGGCACCTTGCGGATCTCCAGGCCGAATGCGATGTTCTGCGCCACCGTCATGTTCGGGTACAGCGCATAGCTCTGGAACACCATCGCGATGTCGCGGTCCTTGCTCGGCAGGTTCGTCACGTCGCGGCCGCCGATGAACACGCGCCCGGCCGTGGGAACGTCGAGCCCGGCGATGATGTTGAGCAGCGTGCTCTTGCCGCAGCCCGAGGGGCCGACGAGGATGATGAACTCGCCGTCCTCGACGACGAGGTCGATGTCCTTCAGCACATGCGTGCTGCCGAAACTGCGGCGGACGTCCTGGATGGTCAATGCGGCCATGGTCTCGCTGCCTCGCCGGGCGCTCCCTCAGCCCTTCACCGCGCCGGCCGTGAGCCCGCGCACGAAGTACTTGCCGGCCAGCACGTAGACGAAGAGGGTGGGCAGCGCGGCGATCAGCGCCGCGGCCATGTCGACGTTGTATTCCTTCACCGAGCTCGACGTGTTGGCGAGATTGTTCAGGCCCACCGTCACCGGCTTGCTGTCGGCACCGGAGAACACCACGCCGTAGAGGAAGTCGTTCCAGATGTTGGTGAACTGCCAGATCAGCGTGACGACCATGATCGGCGTCGACAGCGGCAGCACGATGCGGCGGAAGATGAGCCAGAAGCCGGCGCCGTCGAGCATGGCGGCCTTGATCAGCTCGTCGGGCAGGCCGACGTAGTAGTTGCGGAAGAAGAGCGTCGTGTTCGGGATGCCGGCGATCACGTGCACCAGGATCAGCCCCCAGATCGAGCTCGCGAGGCCGAACCAGCCGAGCACCTGGCTCATCGGCAGCAGCACCACCTGCATCGGCATGAAGACGCCGAACAGCATCAGCGCGAACATCAGCTCGCTGCCGCGAAAGCGCCACTTGCTGAGCACGTAGCCGTTGACGGCGCCAACCGCGGTGGACACCGCCACCGCCGGCACCACCATCAGCACCGAATTCGCGAAGAAGGGCCTGAGGCCGCCGCAGTCGATGCCGGTGCACGCATGCGACCAGGCCTTGGACCAGGCGTCGAAGCCGGGCGAGGTGGGCAGCGAGAGCAGGTTGCCGCCGCGCACCTGCTCCATGTCCTTCAGGGAGGTGGTCACCATCACGTACAGCGGCGCCAGGAACCAGGCCGCGAAGAGCAGCAGCACGGCCCACAGCAGCGCGCGCTGCCAGATGAGCCCATGCCCAGGCCCGGTCCCATGCCCAGGGGCGGCGCTCATCGCTTCACCCGCAGCTCGGAGTAGAGGTAAGGCACGACGATCGCCGCCACCATCATCAGCATCACCGTGGCGCTGGCCGCGCCAAGGCCGATCTGGCCGCGCGAGAAGGCCATCGCGTACATGAAGGTCGCCGGCAGGTCGGTGGCGAAGCCGGGGCCGCCGGCGGTGAGCGCCATCACGAGGTCGAAGCTCTTGATGGCGAGGTGGCTCACGACCATCAGCGTCGAGAAGAAGGCCGGGCGCAGGCTCGGGACGATGATGCGCCAGTAGATGCGCGGCAGGCTCGCGCCGTCGACCTGGGCGGCCTTGATGATCGAGTCATCGATGCCGCGCAGCGCGGCCAGGAAGAGCGCCATCACGAAGCCCGCGCTCTGCCAGACGCCGGCGATGACGACGGTGTAGATGGCGCGGTCGGGGTTCACCAGCCAGTCGAAGCTGAACGTGCTCCAGCCCCAGTCCCGCACCAGCCGCTCGAGGCCGAGGCCGGGGTTGAGGATCCACTTCCACGCCGTGCCGGTGACGATGAAGCTGATGGCCATCGGGTAGAGGTAGATCGTGCGCAGCACGCCCTCGGCGCGGATCTTCTGGTCCAGCAGCACAGCCAGCAGCAGGCCGAGCGCCATCGAGCCGCCGATGAAGAGGCTGCCGAAGATGGCCATGTTCGTGAGCGCGACATGGAAGCGCTCGTAGGCCCACAGGTTGGCGTACTGCGCGAAGCCCGCGAACTCGTAGTTCGGCAGCAGGCGCGAGGCCGAGACCGAGAGATAGCCGTTCCACAGGATGAGCCCGTAGATGAAGAACAGCGAGAGCGCGAAGCTCGGCGCGACGACCAGCCGCGGCAGCCAGGCGGTGCGCGGCGGGGTCATCGCGGGCAGTGCGGCGCGAGAAGGCTCGTGGGCCTATTTCACCTTCGCCGCGCTCACGAGGCGCGTCATCGCGTCCTTGGCGCTCATCTTCGGGTCGTTCCAGAACTGGCTCACCACGTCCTTCATCGCGCCTTCGACAGCCGAGGGCACGGCCATGCCGTGCGCGATGCTGGGCACGAGGCCGCCGCCCTTGGCGGTGTCGACGAAGTCCTTCGACGAGAGCTTGGCGCAGTCGTCGAACTTGTCCATCTTCATCGACAGGCGGGCCGGGATCGAGCCCTTGTTGAGGTTGAAGAGCTCCTGGAACTCGGGCGACATGATGGCGGCGGCGAGGTCGTTCTGCGCCTTCACCTTGTCGTCGCCCTTGACCTTGAACATCGCGAACGAGTCGATGTTGAAGGTGAAGGCCTTGGCCGTGCCGGGCGCGGCGGCGCAGACGAAGTCCTTGCCCGGCACCTTGCCGGCGGCGAGGAACTCGCCCTTGGCCCAGTCGCCCATCAGCTGCATGCCGGCCTCGCCGCGGATGACCATCGCCGTGGCGAGGTTCCAGTCGCGGCCCGAGGCGTTCTTGTCGGTGTAATCCTTGACGCGCTTGAAGGTGGCGAGCACCTTCTCCATCGTCGCGCTGCCGAGCGTGGCCGGGTCGCGCATCACGAGCGCCTTGGTATAGAACTCGGCGCCGCCGACGCCGAGCGCCACGCTCTCGAAGGTGGTGAAGTCCTGCCAGTTCTGGCCGCCGTGCGCCACCGGCACGAGGCCGGCCTTCTTCAGCGCCTCGGCGGCGACGAAGAACTCGTCCCAGTTCGTCGGCACCTTGGCACCGGCCTTCTTCAGCGCCTCGGGGTTGGCCCAGAGCCAGTTGACGCGGTGCACGTTCACCGGCACGGCGATGTAGTTGCCCTTGTACTTCATGACGTCGCTCACCACCTTGGGCAGCAGCGTGTCCCAGCCGCCCGCCTTGGCGACGCCGTCGATATTGGCGAGCACGCCCTCGGCGGCCCATTCCTGCAGCGAGGGCCCTTTGATCTGCGCCGCGGCGGGTGCGTTGCCGCTGACGACACGGCTCTTCAGCACCGTCATCGCCGCGTCGCCGCCGCCGCCGGCCACCGCGAAGTCCTTCCAGCTGTGGCCCTTGGCCTGCATCGTGCTCTTCAGCGCCGCGGCCGCCTTGGCTTCGCCGCCGGAGGTCCACCAGTGCAGCACCTCCACCTCGCCGGCGAGGGCCGCGGTGGAGAACAGCAAGGGGGCGGCAGCGGCAAGCAGGGTCGTGCGGAGCGTGGGATGGCGGGTCATGTGGGTCTCCTCTGCGAATTGGCTGTGGCAGGCGCGGGTTGTACCTGCTTTGCGAGGGCACGGCGATCGGCGCGAGTCCCGATGGACGGGTGTGCGGGCGGGGCTGTTCCGGGCCGGGTCAGTGTCCCGTCGGCGCGCCGAGCGCGCAGCGCGCCACCTGCTCCAGCGCCGCCGCACACGAGTCCAGCTGCACCACGCCCTCGACCTGCGCCGCGCCTTCGAGGCCGATGACGAGCTTGCCGAACTGGCGGCCGAGTGCCACTTCGCTCAAGGTGCCGAAGTTGTCGCCGATGGCCACGAGGCACAGCGCAGCGCGCGCGATGACGGCGTTGCGCGCCTCGCCGATGCCGGTGGCCAGCACCACCGTGGCGTAGGGGTTGGCAGGGCCGGCCTCGGCATCGGGCAGCACGCCGATGGCGATGCCGCCGGCCTCGGCCGCGCCCTGGCAGGCGCCTTCCATGACGCCGCCGCGGCCACCGCAGAGGAGCACGAGCCCCATCTCGGCGATGCCACGGCCGACGGCGCGCGCGGCGTCCACCTGGGCCGGCGTGGCCTGGCGCGGGCCGATCACGCCGACGGGCATGCGCAGCGGGTGGCCCCCGCGCTGGCGCTTGGCGACTTCGGCGATCAGTTCCGGCAAGGTCCTGGTCGGCATGGCGGGAAGTGTGAGCCGTTCACGAGGCTCTCGGCGCGATCGGGCACTTCGATGCATGACGGTGGCGCGCGATCACAGATGCTTCTCGTGCCGGCTGCCGAACCACGCGCCCGCGGTCATGATGGCCGAGCAGGCGGCGGTGATCAACAGCGCCAGCGCGGCGGCGGCGGGGAAGTCGGAGCCGGTCTCGGAGATCAGGCTGTACAGCTGCAGCGGCAGGATCGGCAGCCGCGTGCCCACCAGCGCCAGCGCCGTGCCGTAGGCGCCGAACACCACCGCCGCGATCAGGCACAGGCTGCCGGCGATGGGTGCGGCGAGCTGCGGCAGCATCACCTGGCGGAAGGCCTGCGCCGGCGTGGCGCCGAGCGACTGCGCGACCTCGAGCTGCGCGCGGTCGAAATTGACGAACACCGGCAACAGGCCCATCACGACACGCGGGATCAGGTAGTACGACGACGCGAAGGCGAGCCCCACCGGCGTGAACAGCGCCTTGCCGATGATCGCGGCGTCGCCGCCCGCCAGCGCCAGCAGCTGCGTCACCAGCCCGGCGCGGCCGTAGGTGAGGATGAAGCCGTAGGCGACGATGAGCCCCGAGAAGGTGAGCGGCAGCGCGATGACGAAGGCGAGCAGCGTGCGCCGCTGCTCCGGCAGGCGCGACAGGTGCAGCGCCACCGCCACGCCCACCCCCAGCGAGAGCGCCGAGGCCACCACGGTGAGCACGCTGCTGCCCACGAGCGAGGGCCAGAAGCCCGGCATCGCGAGCACGCGCGCGAAGGCGCCGAGGCCGCCCTGCAGCGCATCCACCACCACCGCGGCCAGCGGCAGGCCGAAGAAGAACGCCAGCAGCACCATGGCCGGCGCGGCCAGCAGCAGCAGGGTGGTGCGGCGCATCGCGGCCGGTGCTCAGCGCGCGCCGGTGGCGGCCACGTAGCCCTGGTCGATCTCGGCCTTCTTCGCGGCGGCGGCGCGCACGTCCAGCGGCCGCACCTGCGGCGAGGCGGGCAGCTTGTCGGCCACGCTCGCCGGCAGCTTGGTGCCGGGCACGCTGGGCCGCACGAAGCCCTCGGCGAAGATGCCCTGGCCGAAGTCGCTCATGATGAAGTTGAGCCACAGCTTGCCGGCGTTCGGGTTCGGCCCCTTCTCGACCAGGCTGATGCCGTAGGGCGCGGCGGCCGAGGCTTCCTTGGGGATGACCACCGCCACCGCATCGCCCAGGCCGTCGGTGTACTTGGCCTTCAGCCCGTCGTTCTCGTAGGAGATCCAGATCGGGATCTCGCCCTTCACGAACTGCGCGTAGGGCGTGGTGCCGAGCACGCGCAGCACGCTGCCGGCCTTGTGCAGCTGGCCGAGATAGTCGAGCCCGGGCTTCACGTTCTTCATGTCGCCGCCGGTGGCGTAGTTGGCGGCGAAGGTCATCACCTGGCCGACGCCGGTGGAGCGCGGGTCGAGGTAGACGACGGTGTTCTTGTATTCGGGCTTGAGCAGGTCGGCCCAGCTCTGCGGCACGTTCTTCACCAGCTTCGTATTGACCACGAAGGCGATGGTCAGCGAGTGGATCGTGAACCAGCGACCGTCGGCGTGCTTGAAGACGTCGGGCAGCTTGTCGAAGTTGACCGGCTTGAACGGCGCCACGAGGCCCTTGTCGGCCGCGTCCACGGCCGAGGCGGCGAAGTAGTAGGCGGTGTCGGCCTGCGGGCGGTTGCGCGCCTTGTCCAGCGCCACCACGGTGGCCGCGGAACCGAGGTCGTTGTAGACGATCTCCACCTCGGGGTAGCGGGTCTTGAAGGCGCGGAACTGCGCCGCCCAGTTGGCCCAGGTGGGGCCGGTGTCGAAGCTGACCACCATGCCTTCCTTGCGCGCCAGCTCGTACAGCGCTTTCTCGCCGGCGTAGAGCTCGGGCGAGTTGGTCACGTTCTGTGCCGCCACCCGGACCGGCAGCGCACCAAGGGCACCGGTGGCAGCGCCGGCGAGCAGGAGGGTTCTGCGTGTCGTCTTCATCTCGGGCTCCTCATCGTGGTGGTGATGGTGGTGGTGGGTGAATCGGCCGTGGAGGTCAGGCGTGCAGGAACTGGATCGCTTCCACCGGGACGCGCACGCGCTTCACGGTGGCACGCGAAGTGGTCTCGAGCTTCAGCACCAACTCGCCCACGGCGAGGTCGAGTTGGCGCGTGGCGCCGAAGAAGCGATCCTTCAGCACGCGGGCCTCGAAGACATTGACTCCGCTCACCTCCTCGGCCACTGGTTCGAGCCGTTCGGGGCGGATCAGCACCTTGAGCGCCGCGCCATCGGCGCGGCCGTGCGCGGGCGTTTGCAGCGTGCCGATCGCAAAGGCCGCGCGATCGGGGCCCGCCGCGGTGCCGGCGAGCACGTTGGCGCGGCCGACGAAGCCGGCGACGAAGTCGTCCACCGGGTGGTCGTAGATGGCGGCGGGCGTGTCGTACTGCACCAGCCGGCCATCCCTCAGCACGGCGACGCGGTCGGCCAGCGACAGCGCCTCGTCCTGGTCGTGCGTGATCAGCAGCGCGGCGATGTTGTGCAGCTTCTGGATGCGCCGCACCTCGTCGCGCATGGCCACGCGCGTGGCCGCGTCGAGCGCCGACAGCGGCTCGTCGAGCAGCAGCGCACGCGGCTCGAAGGCAAGCGCACGCGCCAGCGCCACGCGCTGCTGCTGGCCACCGCTGAGTTGCGCCGGCAGCCTGTCGGCGGTGCCGGCGAGGCCCACCATCTCGAGCATCTCGTCGGCCTTGCGCCGGCGCTGCTCGACGGGCATGCCGCGCACGCGCAAGGGATAGGCGATGTTCTCCCACACGCGCATGTGCGGGAAGAGCGCGTACGACTGGAAGACGATGCCGCAGCCGCGCGAGGCGACGGTGGCCGCCGTGACGTCCTGGCCGGCGAGCAGCACGCGGCCCGCCTCCGGCCGGAAGAAGCCGGCGATCAGCTTGAGCAGCGTCGTCTTGCCGCAGCCCGAGGGGCCGATGCAGACGACGAGCTCGCCCTGCCGCATCTGCATCGAGAGGTCGAAGATGCCGGCCTTGCCGCCGGGGTAGCGGAAGGTGACGCGGTCGAGCTCGACGGCGATGTCGCTGGCGCCGCGTGAATCGCTCGCACTGCCTGCGCTGATTGCACCGCTCGCACCGCCCGCGCCGGCAGCCACGGCCGCACCCATCACGCCCTCACCGCGCGCGCCGCGCCGGTAGACAGACGCGTGGCACGCTGCGTCGACAGTGCGCCGGCCACCGAGGCGGCCAATGCCAGCACGAGCAGGATGACGGTGGCCGCGCAGGCAAAGCCCGTGGCACCGTAGAAGGCCTGCAGCAGCACGACCGGATAGGTGCGGTTGAGGAACCCGGCCACGAGGTTGGAGAACTGGAACTCGCCGATCGACAGCGCCGCCACCACGATCAGCCCGGAGAGGATGGAATGCCGAAGCGAGGGCAGCACGATGTGCATGAAGCGCTGCACGCCGCTGCTGCCCAGCGACTCCGCCGCTTCTTCGAGCACGTGCAGGTTGAGCCGCTGCATGTCGGCGACCACGGCCTGCAGGAAATACGGCAGCCCGAGCACGATGTGCCCGGCCACCAGCAGCCACAGGCTGCCCAGCCACGGCAGCGTGTCCGACGAGAAGACGAGGATGAAGCCGAAGGCCAGCACCAGCGGGGGCAGTGCCACCGGCAACTGGTACAGCGCACTGGCCAGCGCGCGCACGCGCGCGTTGCGCGTGCGGAAGACCGCATAGGCCAGCGGCAGGCCGATGGCGAGGCAGGCCGCGCAGGTGAGGCCGCCCACCGTGAGGCTGGCGACGAAGGCGCGCCGGAAGCTCGGGTCGTCGGCGACCTCCAGGTACCAGCGGCCGGTGAAGCCCGTGGGCCAGAGCGTGTTGAGCCAGAGGTCGCCGAAGGAGCCGACGAAGAGCAGCGCGATCGGCGCGGTCAGGTAGGCGAGATAGAACCCGGTGACGAAGCGAGGCAGCATGCGGAAGGTTCAACGGCGCCGACCTGGCGCTCGCCGGGTCCAGTGAGCCTCACTTGTATGTCAAGGCCATGAAGCGCGCCATGCGGGTTGGCACGCACGGCTCACGACCTCCTGCGGACGCCTTCAGCGCGCCTGCGCTTCGATGCGCTGCACCGCGTGCGCGCGGCGACGGCAGCGGACCGCAACCGGGCGAGCAGAAGCCTGATGGAGTCCTTGTGTCATCCCTTCACGCAGACCAGCGGTTCCAGGCCCGCCACCTTGCGGGCCAGCCCCGCACGGTCGGCCGCGTCGACCACCGCGACGACGTCCTTGTAGGCGCCGGGCGCTTCCTCGGCGACGCCGCGCGACGACGGGCAGCGAACGATGATGCCGCGCGCGGCCAACTCGTCGACCACCTGCCGCCCGTGCCAGTTCTTGAAAGCCTGGTGCCGGCTCATCGAGCGGCCGGCGCCATGGCATGCCGACGAGAACGCCAGCGATTCCGACCTGGACGTGCCGGCCAGCACATAGGAGCCGGTGCCCATCGATCCGCCGATCAACACCGGCTGGCCCGCGATGCGCAGCGCATCCGGGATGTCCGGATGGCCCGGCCCATGAGCGCGGGTCGCGCCCTTGCGATGCACATGCAGCGAACGCAATTCGCCGTCGACACGGTGCTCCTCGCACTTGCAGGTGTTGTGCGAAACGTCGTACAGCAGCGGCATTTCGGCCGTCGGGCACAGGCGGGCAAAGACTTCGCGCACCAGGTGCGTGAGGATCTGCCGGTTGGCCAGCGCGCAGTTGATCGCGGCGCGCATGGCGCCGAGGTACTGCTGGCCGAGCTCGGACTTCAGCGGCGCGCAGGCCAGTTCGCGGTCCGGCAGCGTGAGGCCGAACGACGGGGCGGACTCGACCATCGCACGCAGATAGTCCGTGCCGATCTGGTGGCCCAGGCCGCGCGAGCCGCAGTGGATCATCACGACGATGTCGCCGAGACGGAGTCCGTAGGCCCGGGCGCTCGCGGCGTCGTGGATCGCGCTCACCTCCTGCACCTCCAGGTAGTGGTTGCCGCTGCCCAGCGTGCCCATCTCTTCGCGCTGGCGCTTCTTCGCCTGGTCGGACACGTGGCCGGGCTTGGCGTGCAGCATCTGCCCGCGCTCTTCGATGCGCTCCAGGTCGACCGCCTTGCCCCAGCCGTTGTCCACCGCCCACTTCGCGCCGCCGACGAGCATGTCGTGCATCCGCTGCTCGTTCAACCGGATCGCGCCGCGGCTGCCGACCCCGGCCGGGATGTGCGTGAACAGGGCGTCGGCCAGCTGTCGTTGCACCGGCATGATGTCGGCGCGCGTCAGGCCGGTGTGCAGGCAGCGCACGCCGCACGACACGTCGAAGCCCACGCCGCCGGCCGAAATCACGCCGCCGCGCTCCGCGTCGAAGGCCGCGACGCCGCCGATCGGAAAGCCGTACCCCCAGTGCGCATCGGGCATCACGTGGCAGGCCTGCACGATGCCGGGCAGGCTGGCGACGTTGCTCGCCTGTTCGCGCACCTTGTCGTCCATCTCGCGCACGAGGGCCTCGGAGGCGTGCAGGATCACCGGGACCTGCATGCGCCCGGTGGCCGGAATCTCCCACTCGCATTCGCTGCGACGGGTCAGAAGGTTCGTCTCCATGGTCAGACATCCACGACGGTCTGTGCCAGCCACCCGTCGTCCACCGGCGCCACGCGCAGCGTCGTGTAGGTGGCGCCCTTGACTTCGACCGCCGGTTCATGGCGCTCGATCGATACCGGCTCGCCGATGGCGCGGGCGCGCAACCGTCCGTCGCCCAGCTCGACCTCGAAGCGGCCGAACAGCATGCGTCGCAGGGCCATCTCGAAGACGACGGCGTTGAGCCACGCGACCAGCAGCGCCTCGTCGTCGGTCCCGTTGCAGGCGATGGACACCGTGTCGCGCTGCGCAACGCGCTGCGGATCGGTCACGACCGCCGTCAGTGCCAACGCGGCCTGCTCGAAGGCGCGCGCCTTGGTCGCACCCAACCCCCGCACGCCGATATCGGCGCCGTGGTCGAAATGCTCCCAGTGGCTGCGCATCCGATAGCTCCTGTCAACCGCTACGCTTATGCGCCGTCCGCCCATGACGCCTCTTGCGCCAACGCAATCGAAGTGGTGAGCGACCGCCTGGGGTTTGCGTGCCGGGAACGTCAGCCGACCGTCTTGAACCGATTGCCGATCAGCGTCGCCGCGATCACCAGCGTCGTCGAGATGGCGATCATCACGATGCCCAGCGCGGACAGGCGGCCCCACAGGCCGTCTTCGGAGAAGCGCAGGATCTGCACCGCCAGGACCTCGGTGCCGGGGCGCGACAGCACCACCGAGAGGGTCAGTTCGCGCACGAACATCGAGGCCATCAGGATCCAGCCCGAGACGATGCCCGGAATGAGCAGCGGCACGATGATGCGGCGCATCGTCGTCATCGGGCTTGCCCCGCACACCAGCGACGATTCCTCCAGGTGGCTGTGGATCTGGATGAAGGCGCTGGACATCGGGCGGATGCCGTAGGGCAGGTAGGTCGCGATATAGCCGAGCAGCAGCGCCCAGATCGTGGCGTACAGCGGCGTCTGCACGAAGAACCACATGAAGCCGACGCCGATCACGATGCCGGGAAACGAAAACGACAGGTAGCTCAGCGATTCGAGCACGCCGGCGGCGCGGGTCTTGACCTTGACGATCACGTAGGCGACGAAGATCGACAGCAGCACGCCCAGCGTCGCGCCGACGAGCGCCAGGAACAGGCTGTTCTTCAGCGCAAGCAGCGAGATCGGATCGCCGAGCACGTCGCGCCAGTGCTTCAGGCTCATCATCGAAAAGGCACGCGCACTGGGCACCATCGAGTACGGCACGAGCGAGGTGTACGCCAGCACCGCCACCGGCAGCACGATCAGCACGAAGGACAGCACGCCCACGACGGCAAACAGCGGCATGCGCGCCTTGCGCAACTCGATCACGGTCGGGCGGAAGCCGCGGCCGGCAATGGTGACGAAACGCTCGCTCTCGGCGGTCAGTGCCCGATAGATGACGATCAGCGTGACCGAGGCCACCAGCACGCTCATGCCGACCGCGGCAGCCTTGCCATAGTCGGTGGCGAACCCGGTCGAGATCATCTCGTACAGGTGCGTGGCCAGCACCTGCACGCGGCCCGGCATGCCCAGCACCGAAGGCACGGCGAACGAAGCCAGGCTGCGCACCACGCCGAGGATGAAGGCGGCGAGGATCGCCGGGCGCAGCACCGGCAGCGTGATGCGCACGAGCGTGCGCCACGAACCGGCGCCGAACACGCGCGACGACTCCTCCAGTGCCACGTCGAACGAAGCCATCGCGGGCGCGATGATCAGGTAGGCGATCGGCAGGTCGAGCAGCCCTTCCACCAGGATCATGCCCCAGAGGGAATAGACGTCGAAGGGCGCGTTGTCGAGCGAAAACGCCTGCATCAGCGCGGTGTTGATGAGCCCGTTCGACGGGTTCAGCAGCAGCGCCCAGCTCACCGAGAACAACAGGTGCGGGATCATCATCGGGATGATCGAGATGATCTTGAACAGGAACTTGAACGGGATGTCGGTGCGGGTGTTCAGGTAGGCGAGGAACATCGCCAGCACCGTGGACAGCGTCGACGAACCGAGCACGAACACCGTGGTGTTGAGCATGACTTCGAAGAACGCCGGGTCGGTGTAGGCCTCGACGTACTTGTCGGTCGTGAACTGCCCGAAGGCCGTGAGCCCTTCCGAGAAGCTGCCCAGCAGCAGCATCAGCACCGGGCAGACCGTCAGGGCGCCGACGATCGCGATCAGCAGCCAGGTCAGCTTGCCGCGGGGGCTGGCCATGCGCGCACCACGCTCAGAGCTTGTGAAGATATCCGGCGCGTCCGAGCGGGCGACCCAAAGCGTGCCAATCTAGGCGCAAACCGCAGCGATACCTCGTGGTATCGCGAGGATTTGCAACGACGAGTGGCGCGCTTTGGGCCGCACGAGCGGGCGTGGCGGACATTTCCACAAGCTCTCAGATCGCGACCAGCAGGCAGTGCGCCGGCTCGAGCGTGAAACTCACCGCGCTGCCCTCGGCCAGCGTCACGTCGGCGCTGACCTTGGCCAGCAGCAGCACGTCGCCGACGCGGATCTCGACCTCGTAGGCCTCGCCGACGAAGACCAGTGAATCGACGCGGCCGTTGACGAGGTTGTGCGCGGCCTGCGCCGTGCCCGCGACGATGCGGATGAACTCGGGGCGGATGCACAGCGTCGCCTCGCTGCCGAGCGCCACGTCGCGCTGCTCGCAGGCGACGGTGCCGAGCGCCGACTCGACGATCGTGAAGCCGCCTTCGTGCGAACGGACCCGAGCCGGGATCAGGTTGGCGCGGCCGATGAAATCGGCGACGAAGCGGTGGTCCGCATCGAAGTAGATCTTCTTGGGCGTGCCGACTTCCACGATCTGCCCGGCCCGCATCACGGCGATCGAATCCGACAGCGCCAGCGCCTCGACGCGGTCATGCGTGACGTAGACGGCGGTGATCTTCAGCTTGCCGAGAAACGCGCGCAGCTCCTTGCGCGTTTCCTCGCGCAGCTTGGCGTCGAGGTTGGACAGCGGCTCATCGAACAGGATCACCTTGGGCTCGGCCACCAGCGCGCGCGCCAGGGCCACGCGCTGCTGCTGGCCGCCGGACAGCTTGGTGGCAGGGCGCCGCTCGAAGCCCTCGAGCTGCACGAAGCGCAGTGTGTCGGCCACCTTGTCGCGGATGCGCGCCTTGGGCATGCCGCGTACCTGCAGCGGGTAGGCGACGTTGTCGAACACGCTCATGTGCGGCCAGATCGCGTAGGTCTGGAACACCATGCCCAGGCCGCGCTTTTCGGGCGGCACCGAGATGCCCGCCACCTTGGACCACACGACTTCGCCGCCGATGCTGATCTGGCCCGTGTCGGGCATCTCGAGCCCGACGATGCAGCGCAGCAGCGTGGTCTTGCCGCAGCCGCTGGGGCCCAGGAGGGTGAAGATCTGGTTGGCCGCGATCGTGAGATTCACGTCGTCCAGGGCCTTGATCGTCTTGCCCTCGGAGTAGTAGTACCTGCTGACGCCCTCGATGCGGATTTCCATGCCGTGCGTCCAGGCGGTCCGTTGGAGCCTGCAACTCGGCGTCGGCGGCAGGGTCGGGTCGTGCGCTGCGCCGGCGCTACTTCACTTCGAAGATGCGCTTGAACTCGTCACCCCACTTCTGGATCTCCTCGTCCGACAGCTCGCGGATGGCGATGACCTTGGCCTCCTTGATGCCGTCGACCGGCGGGTAGATGCCCGGCGCGAGCACGTATTCGCCGACGTCCTTGGCCAGCATGCCCATCGACTGTTTCGACAGCCAGTAGTCGACGAAGGCGCGCGCGGCCGCGGGGTGGGGCGCCTTGGAGGTGACCGCGATCGCCCGCGGCGTGCCCATCATCGGCTGCGACACGCGCGCCCAGTCCAGCGGCGCGGGTGCCTTGGTGACGATGTACTTCGGCATCGAGATGGCGATCAGCTTCTCGCCGCTTTCCACCGGCGCCGGGGTCGGGCCGAACGACGCCACGAACATCGGCTTGTTGGCGGCGAGACCCTGCAGGAAGCTGCGCCACTCGGCTTCGGTCTTGAAGACGTTTTCCTTCAGACCCACCAGCCACGAGATCGTGGTCGGGTGGTTGGCCGGGTTGGCCATGACGATCTGGTTCCTCCACTTCGGCAAGGTCAGGTCTTCGTAGCGCCTGGGCACGTCTTCCTTCTTCACGCGCTCCTTGTTGTAGATGAGTGCCACATACTCGATGCCGAAGAGCTGGATACGGTCGTCCTTGCGTGTCCACTCGGGGTAGCCGGCGGCCGCCGGGGAGCGGTAGGAGGCCAGCACGCCCCTTTCCTTCAGCAACTCGAGCACCGGGAGCGGCGCCTGCACCACGTCGGCCATCAGCTTGCCGGCCTCGAACTCCGTGATCGCCGTGGCCACGAACTTCGAAGTCGATATCCGCGTGTACTCGGCCTTCACCCCGGTCTCGGCCGTGAAGGCCTTCATGACCGGCTCGACGGCGGTGATGTTGGCGTAGAACGACGCCTTGCCTTCGGCCCGGGCGCGCTCCAGCTGGGCCTTGTCCTGGCCTTGGGCCTGCAGGGCCAGGCAGAGGGCGAACAACGCGAACGGCAGCTTTCTCATGTCCGTCTCCTGTGAATGGCACCCGCCGCACGAAATGTACTGGGCAACGCCCGAACGTTCGGCCACCTGAGGGTTCACTCTGAGGTTCGTCAATGTCGGTGTTCGCGCGCCCCGGAGCGTGCAGACCGGCATTGCGCTCGCGCTCCCCGCTTGCCGGTTGCGCGCGATCAATGCGGCACGATCGGCCCGGCCTAGATTCGCATCGATGGCAGGAGCGATCGGCCAGGCCCCCCGAAAGGGCAAGGGGAGGGCATGAGGGACGGCGGATTCACCGACCGTGCGCAAGCCGGCCGTGAGTTGGCGCGGCGCCTCGAGAGCATGCCGCGCCGGGGGCGCATCGTCGTGCTGGCCTTGCCCCGCGGCGGAGTGCCCGTGGGTGCCGAAGTGGCGCGCGCGCTCGGCGCTCCGCTGGACCTGCTGCTGGTGCGCAAGATCGGCGCGCCCTGGCAGCCGGAACTGGCGGTGGCGGCGGTGGTCGACGGCACGCCGCCGCAGACCGTCCGCGACGAGGAGACTTGCGCCCTGACCGGCGTCGACCCGGCCTACATCGAGGCCAGCGTCGAACGCGAGTTGGGCGAGATCGCGCGCCGCCGCTGTCTCTATCTGCGCGATCGTGCGCCGGCGAACCTCGATGGGGCCACGGTGATCGTCGTGGACGACGGCATTGCCACCGGCACGACGGTGCGCGCCGCGCTCAAGGCGCTGCGGCTGCGCCGCCCGCGGCGCCTGGTGCTGGCGGTGCCCGTGGCCCCGGCGGACACCCTGGCCGACTTGCGCGGCGAGGTCGACGAGATCGTGTGCCTGGAGCAACCGCAGCCGTTCTTCGCCATCGGCAACCACTATGCCGACTTCCATCAAGTAGGCGATGACGAGGTGATCGCGGCGCTCGATGCCGCTGCGAGCGCGCAGCCGGGCACGCCGCGGGGGCCGTGACGGCGCTGCCCGCTGGCACGCCGCAGGCCTTTTCGGGGGCCGCGCTACCCGCAGCGCAGCGTCAGCGCGCCGCCGCCGGCCGGTTCGACTCGGCTGCCGAGCGAGCGCCCGCCGTCGTTGAGCAGCTCCTGCACCCACTGCCGCGCCGCGGCGTCGGCGCGCTCGAGACGGAAGCGGCGCAGGCACAGCGGCACGATCCTGACGCCCTGCAACACCGCGCCCGGCAGCGCGAGCGTCACGAAGTACAGGCAACCGATGTCGCTGCGCAGCGCCCCGTGTGCGCCGATGCCCTCGTAATCGTTGATCAGGTCGCCGCAACCGTACAGGATCAGGCGGCCGCGGTACACCTCCATCGCCAGCGGGTGGTGCGACGAGTGCCCGTGCACGAGGTCGAACGCGGCCAGATCGACCAGGCGCTGCGCGAAGCGGCGATGCTCGGCCGGGATCGCGGTACCCCAGTTGCCGCCCCAGTGGATCGACAGGATGCTCAGGTCGCCGCCGCGGCGATGGCGCGCCGCGGCGTCGGCCAGTTGCCGGGCGGTGTCGTCCGACAGGTCGGGCAGCAGGGCGACACCGGCACGCTGCGGCGCGGCAGCCCAGTCTGACGGCACGCCGCTGCTGCCGGTGGCGCAAGCGAACAGCAGCACACGCCGCCCGTCGCCGAGGTCGAAGCCGGCCGGCGCCCAGGCCAGGTCGGCGCTGCTGCCGGCCCCGGCGGTGCGCAGCCCGGCGGCGTGCAGCGCGCTCAGCGTGCAGCGTCGGTCGCCGGGCTGCGCCAGCACCTGGTCGATGCCGCGCCCGGTCATCACGTCGCCGGCGAGCAGGATCGTGAACTTGTCCATCAGCCCTTGAGGCACACCCGCGGCGGCGTCTGCGCGCCCGGACCGACAGCGCCGGCTTGAGCAGGCCCTGCAGGCGCAGTTAGGGTCCGCACGAGAAACGTGGGCGTGAGCGCGCCCGTGATGGGCGGTGCTCACGAGGAGGCATGAACCGTGCTCGTTCGAGGCCGTCGGAACCGATGAGCTGCTCGCGCTGGAGGCGCACAACGTGGCGGCGTTCCAGAACGCGTTCCGCATCCCGACCCTGAACCTCGAGGCGCACCGCGCCTTCGACACCGCGCTCGGCGAGACCGCCGGCGACGGCCCGCTGGCGGTGGCGTCCCCGGATCCCGGGGGCGTGAAGCGGGCGCAGTTGTGGCGCGAATCGCTCGAGCAGCGCCTGGCGCGTCCCGTGGGCTTCGCGATGGTGGACAAGCGGCGCAGCGGCGGGGTGGTGACGAGCTCCCAACTCGTCGCCGGCGAGGTCACGGGCATGACGGTGCTGCTGCTGGACGACCTGATCGCCAGCGGCGAGACGATGAAGCGTGCCGCGACCGCCCTGCGCCAGGCCGGTGCCCGCGAGGTGATCGCGTTCGCGGCGCACGGCCTGTTCATCTCGCCGGCCAGCGAGGTGCTGGCGGGCGAGCGCAGGAAGTCCAGCACGGCCTCGTCAGCCGGGGCGGGCAGCGCGATGGCGTCGGTGTGGTGGTTCATGGCGGGAAGGCGAGAGAGTGATTCGAGCATCTTCGGCCGAGCCGCGGGCTTGCGCAGGCGCAAACGGCGCGGCACCCGGTCGCGGCGACGCGTTGCTGGTGGTCCGCCGACCTCTCGGGGCTCTCGGATCCCCCTGTTTCGGTGGACTAGTGCTAGGGGGACCGCACTTTGCGCCCGGGCGCAAGAATGGCCCGCATCACGATGGCCGGTGCCGCCATGCCCGACGGTTCCCCTTCGCTGCCCCACCTGCTCGCTGCCGCGTCGCCGGTCTACGACGACAACGGCGTCGAAGCCGGGCGCCTGCGCGCGGCGCTGCTGGGCTCGGTGATGCGCCTGACGCCGCACGTGATGGCCGCCAACATGGCCTGCGCGCTCATCATCGTGTGGGCCTTCGCCGGCGGGCTGCCGGCCGGCATGGGCGTGTGGGCGGCGCTGATGCTCGGCCTCGCGGCGGTGTCGCTGCGCGCCTGGTGGCGCGGGCGCGGCAAGCCGCGCGAGACGGTGTCGCGCCGTGCCGTGCACCGCGCCACGCTGCATGCCTCGGCGCTGGCCTCGCTGTGGGCAGTGGTGCCGCTCGCCTGGTTCCCGGGCGCGGCGCCGCACCAGCAGGTGCAGGTCGCCATCGTCGTGACGGGCATGATGGGCGCCGGCGCCTTCCTGCTGAACCCGCTGCCGCGTGCCTGCCTTGCGTACATCGGCATCTACAGCGTCGCCGCCATCGGCGCCCTGCTCATCGAGGGCAACCCGGCGCTCGCCGGCATCGCCGTGATGCTCGCCTTCTACGCCAGCGTGCTGGCGCTCGGCGCGCTGGCCGCCGGGCACAAGCATGTCGCCCTGCTGCGCTCGCAGGCCGAGACGGCGCGCCAGCAGCGCATGCTGGCGCTGCTGCTGCAGGATTTCGAGCAGCATGCCGACGAGGCGCTGTGGCAGACCGACGCGCAGGGCCGCCTCATCCACGCTTCGCCGCGCCTGGCCGAGTTGCTCGGCAGTGCCGACGACACGCTCGTCGGCCGCCCGCTGCTGGAACTGCTCGCCACCGCCGCCGAGCCGGGGCGCGAGGCGCTCAAGCGGGCGCTCGCCGACCTGCGCAGCGTGCGCGACCTGCCGCTGCGCCTGCCGGTGGCCGGCGCCGAGCGCCATCTCGTGCTGCGCGCCAAGCGCGTCTTTGGCGACGACGGCAGCGCCGAGGGCTGGCGCGGCGTGCTCGCCGACGTGACCGAGCGCGTGCTCGGCCAGCAGCGGCTGCACGCGCTCGCGCACACCGACGCGCTCACCGGCCTGCCCAACCGGCTGACGCTGCGCGAGGCGCTCGAGGGCTGCCTGCGCGAAGGGCGGCGCGGCGCGCTGCTGCTGCTCGACCTCGACCACTTCAAGAGCGTCAACGACACGCTCGGCCACACCGCCGGCGACGAGCTGCTGTGCGGCGTGGCGCAGCGACTGCGCGAGTGCCTGCGTCCGGGCGACCTGGTGGCGCGCCTGGGCGGCGACGAGTTCGCGGTGTTGATGCGGCACGGCGCGCGCACCGAGGACGCCGAGGCCCTGGCGGCGCGCCTGGTGGCCGCCATCGCCATGCCTTTCGAGCTGCAGGGCCGGCGGCTGCGCGTCGGCACGAGCCTCGGCGTGGCACCGTTCGGCCCCGGTGTCGGTGGTGTCGGTGGTGTCGGTGGTGTCGGTGGTGTCGGCGGCGGCAGCAGCACCGTCGACGAGCTCTTCGTGCAGGCCGATACCGCGCTCTATTCGGCCAAGGAGGCCGGCCGCGGGCACCCGGCCTTCTTCGCGCCGACGATGGGCGAGCGCAACCGGCGCCGCCTGGCCATCGAGCGCGGCCTCGGCCATGCGCTGCAGCGCGGCGAGCTCTCGCTGCACTGGCTGCCGGTGGTGGACATCGCCTCGTGGCGTATCGTCGGCGCCGAGGCCCTGCTGCGCTGGGAAGCGCCGGGCCTGGGCCCGGTCGGCCCGGGGGAGTTCATCGGCATCGCCGAGCGCTGCGGCCTCATCGAGCCGGTCGGCCGCTTCGCGCTGCAGCGCGCTTGCGCCGAGGCAGCCGGGCTGCTGCCGGGCCTGCCGGTGTCGGTGAACGTCTCGCCGGTGCAGCTGCGCCACGCCGGCTTCGTCGACTTCGTGCGCGAGGTGCTGCACGACACCGGGCTGCCACCGACGCGCCTGGAGCTCGAGGTGACCGAGGCGCTCTTCGACGAGGCCGACGTCGAGCCGCTGCAGCGCCTGCAGGCGCTGCGCGACCTCGGCGTGCGCGTGGCGCTCGACGACTTCGGCAGCGGCCCCTCGTCGCTCGCCTGCCTGCGCCGCTTTCCGTTCGACACGCTGAAGATCGACCCGGCGTTCGTGCGTGACGTGCGCGACACCTTCGTGCGCGACGAGGCCCGCGCCATCGTGCAGACGCTGTCGGGGCTGGCCGGCTCGCTGCACATGCGCACGGTGTGCGAAGGTGTCGAGACGGGGCCGCAGCTCGCCGCCGTCTCCGCCGCCGGCTGCGAGCAGATGCAGGGCTATCTCGCCGCGCCGCCACGGCCTCTGGCACAGTTCAGCGAACTGTTGCGGCACTGGCCGGGCGAGCGCCCGCGCTTCGTGCCGCTGCACTGAGGTTGCTCCCCATGGCACTGCCCGCCGCCGAAGAAGTCATCCACTTCTGGTTCGGCTTGCCGCCGAGCGAGGAACCACGCGCCGAGTGGTTCCGCAAGGACGAGGCTTTCGACGAACGCATCCGCGCCCGCTTCGGCACGCAGGTGGAGGCGGCGCTGAAGGGTGAGCTCCGTGCCTGGGATGCGACCCCCAGCGGTGCGCTCGCGCGCATCCTCCTGCTCGACCAGTTCACGCGCAACCTCTTCCGCGGCAGCGCGAAGGCCTTCGCCGGCGACGTGTTTGCGCTGGCGGCCGCGCAGGCGATGGTGGTGCGTGGCGACGACCGCTGGCTGAGCGGCGTGATGCGCTCGTTCGTCTACCTGCCCTTCGAGCACAGCGAGGACATCGATGTGCAGCGCGAGTCCTTGCGGCTCTTCGCACGGCTGGGTGCCGAGTGTCCGGAGATGGCCGACAACGAGGTGTGGGCCAAGAAGCACGAGGTGATCATCGCGCGCTTCGGGCGTTTTCCGCATCGCAACGAGGCACTGGGGCGGGTCTCGACGGCCGAGGAGTTGGCGTTCTTGAAGGAGCCGGGGTCGTCGTTCTGAGACGTGGCTCGGTGGCGTTGCGGTTCGTTGGGGCAAGCGCCGGGGCTGCGCCGAGCGGTGTCGGCCAAGGGCCGTGCGGGCAGGTCGCGTCGCCTGACTGCGGCGACCGCCGACTTGCTGCCGGTCAAATCGCTTCCGCTCAATCGCCTCCGCTCAATCGCGCTCCGCTCCCCTCTCGTCCCGCCCGGCCAGCACCGCCAACGCCACCGATGCCAACCGCGCCAACTGCGAATCCGCCCGTGAAGTCAGGATCACCGGCACTTGCACGCCGAGCACCAGCCCCGCGCACTCCGCCCCGCCCACGTAGACGAAGCTCTTGTAGAGCATGTTCCCGGCATTGAGGTCGGGCATCAGCATCAAGTCGGCATCGCCTGCGACCAGCGACTTCAGCCCCTTGATGCGCGCCGCCTCGGCCGAAAACGCGTTGTCGAATCCGAACGGCCCCTCCACCTGCACGGCGCCGAACTGCCCGTTCAGTGCCGATTCCACTAGCGTGCGCGCATCCACGGTGGCCTGGATGGCCTCGGTCACCGTTTCCACCGCAGCCACCACGGCCACCTTGGGCTCGGGCACGCCGAGCGTGCGCAGCAGCCGCACCGCATTGCCGAGGATGTGGTGCTTGGCGCGCGGCTTCGGCATCACGTTCACCACGCAGTCGGCCAGTGACAGGAGCTTGTGATAACGCGGCAGGTCGAAGACGAAGCTGTGCGAGATGCGCGTGTCGCGCAGGCGCAGGCCGGCGCTGCGGTGCACGATGGCGCCGAGGTATTCGTCGGTGTGCAGCGAGCCCTTCATCAGCGCCTGCACCACACCCTCGCGCGCCAGCGCCACCGCGCGCGCGGCTGCGGAGTTCGCGTCTTCCGCGGTTTCGACAATCTCGAAGCGGCCGGCATCGAGGCCGGCCGCTGCGGCGGCGCGCGCGATGAGCTCGCGCCCACCGACGAGCAGCGGCCGCGCGATGCCCTCGTCGGCCATCGCGGCAGCGGCGCGCAGGGCGTGCAGGTCGCCCGGGTGCGCGATGGCGATCGGCGTCGGCGCGGCCGATGGTGCGGCACCGGCCGTCTTGGCACGCGCGCGCTCGATCAGCTCGCGCAGCCGCGGGTGCGCATAGCCGGTTTCGAGAGCCGCGCCGGTGGCCGCCGGCGGGCCCGGCGCCGCGCGCTGCACGCTCAGACGAAGTCCTTGTACTTGTCGAGAAAGCGCACGGGCTTGGCCAGCGCGTCGCGGCGGAACGGGTCGCCCAGCTCGCGCGTGCACATGATCTCGACGACGCAGCTCTTCTTCGCGTTCATCTGCAGGTCCACCGCCTTCTTCAATGCCGGGCCCACGTCCTCGAGCTTGTCGACCATGATGCCCTCGGCACCCATGGCGCGGCCGATGCCCGCGAAGCTGGGGTTGTCGAGCTCGCCGGCGACGAAGCGGCGGCTGTAGAAGTCGACCTGGTTCTTCTTCTCCGCGCCCCACTGGCGGTTGTGGAAGACGATGCCTGTGACGGGGATGTCGTGGCGCACGCAGGTCATGATCTCGCTCATGCTCATGCCCCAGGCGCCGTCGCCCGAGTAGGCCACCGCCGGCCGGTGCGGAGCCGCCACCTTGGCGCCGATGATGGTGGGCAGCGCATAGCCGCAGTTGCCGAAGCTCATCGGCGCGAAGAACGAACGCGGCTCCTCGAAGCGCAGGTAGCTGTGCGCGATCGAGTTGATGTTGCCGATGTCGGTGGAGACCATCACGTGCGCCGGCATCGCGCGCTCCAGCTCGCGCAGCACCTGGCGCGGGTGCAGCCAGCGGCCGCCGGCGTTGCCGGTGGGCGTCTTCTCGCCCTTGGCCTCCTCGATCATGTCCAGGCTGTAGGCGTCGCGCTCGTGCGTCCACTCGCCGAGTTCCTTCTCCCACGCCGCCTTCTCGGCGGCGATCTTGGCAGCGCGCTCGGCCTTGTCGCTCGCGAGTTGGCGGCCGGCGAGCAGCTCGAGCAGCGCGCGCGCCGCTGCGCCGGCATCGCCGCAGATGCCGACATCGACCTTCTTCACCAGGCCCAGCATCTTGGCATCGGCATCGATCTGCACGAGCTTGGCGCCCTTGGGCCAGTAGTCCATGCCGTACTGCGGCAGCGTGCCGAAAGGCCCGAGCCGCGTGCCGAGCGCGATGACAACGTCGGCCTCGGCGATGAGCCGCATGCCGGCCTTGCTGCCCTGGTAGCCGAGCGGGCCGCACCACTGCGCGTGGCTGGCCGGGAAGCTGTCGTTGTGCTGGTAGCTGTTGACCACCGGGCAGCCGATGCGCTCGGCCAGCGCGATGGCGTCCTTGAAGGCATTGCCCATCACCACGCCGCCGCCGGAGATCATCACCGGCCGTTTCGCGGCGGCGATGAGGTCGGCCGCCGCCTTCAACGCCTCCTCGCCGCCGGCGCCGCGCTCGATGCGGATCGGCTTCGGGATCTCGACCGTGATGTCGCCGTAGAACAGGTCGCGCGGGATGTTGAGCTGCGTCGGCCCCATCTCCAGCAAGGCGCGGTCGAAGGCGCGCGCCGTGAGCTCGGCCATGCGCTTGTTGTTGCCCACGTGCGCCTGGTACTTGGTGAACTCGCGGAACATGGGCAGCTGGTGCGCCTCCTGGAAGCCGCCGAGCCCCTGCGTCAGCGTGCCCGTCTCGGGCGTGATCACCACCACCGGGCTGTGCGCCCAGTAGGCCGCGGCGACGGCCGTCACCGCATTGCTGATGCCCGGGCCGTTCTGGCCGATGATGACGCCGTGTCGGCCGCTCACGCGCGCATAACCGTCGGCCATGTGGCCGGCGCCCTGCTCGTGCACCACCGGGATGAGGCGGATGCCCGCCGGCGCGAAGATGTCCATCGCGTCCATGAAGGCGCTGCCCATGATGCCGAACATCGTGTCCACGCCCTGCGCGACGAGCGTCTCGACGAAGGCCTCGGAAGGCGTCATGCGCGTGAGGCCGCTGACGATGGTGCGCGCTGCAATGGGTTGCGGGTGGTTCATCGTTGGATCTCCGGCAAGTGGGCCAGGCAGATGGGGCTCGGGCGGTGGGGGCGGCCATCATAGCCACGGATCCCGGAAACCGGAACCTGGCATTCCGGAACGCGGAATCGGGCGACGGGTTTGCCGCTACCATCGTGCCCCGATGCGCGCCGCCACTGTCACCGAAGTTCCGGTCGCCCAGGGGCCGGTGAGCAAGCGCCCGCACAAGCCCGGCAAGCCCACGAAGAGCGCGGGGCCGGCCCGGGCCGCAGCCTCGAAGGCAGCCCGGCGCGCCGTCGCCGAGGTGCGGGGCGAGACGCCGGCCTTGCGCCTGCTGGCGCTGCTGGAGCACATCGCGGCGCGCGAAGGCCCGCACTCGCTGCAGGCGCTGGCCGACGCCACGGCACTGCCGAAGGCCACGATGCACCGCATGCTGCAGCAGCTCGAAGGCGCGGGCCTGCTGCAGCGCGAGGGCGACGGCCGCCAATACGGCGCCGGCGCGCGTGCGCGCCGCCTGGCCGAGAGCTTGCTGATGAACAGCGGCCTGCACGGCGCGCGCCACCAGGTGCTGCGCGCGCTGGTCGATGAGCTCGGCGAGAGCTGCAACCTCACCACGCTGGCCGGCGGCGAGGTGCTGTATGTCGACCGCGTCGAGACCGCCGCGCCGCTGCGCTTCTACCTGCAGCCGGGCTCGCGCGTGCCGGTGCACTGCTCGGCGAGCGGCAAGCTCTTTCTGGCGCAGATGCCGAAGTCCGAGCGCCGGCGCCTGCTCGGCGCCACGCCGCTGCAGGCCTTCACGCCCGCCACGCTGACGAAGCCGGCGGCGCTGGAGGCCGAGCTCGCGCGCATCGTGCGCGAAGGCCACGCGCTCGACCGCGAGGAGTTCCTGCCCGGCCTGGTGTGCGTGGCCGTGCCCGTGCCGCCCGCCACCGGCACACGCGCCGCGCTGTGCCTGGCGGTGCAGGCGCCGGCGATGCGCATGCCCGTGCAGCGCGCCGCGCAGGTGCTGCCGGCGCTGCGGCGTGCCGCGCAGGCGCTGGCAGCGCTCGACCGGCCCGCGCCCGCCCGATCGAACACTGCTGCCCGCAGGAGCGCGCGTTGAGCGACCTTCAAGCCGTGAAGCCGGCGCTGCCCATACGGCCCACGCGGCCGATCTCCGTGCGCAAGGTCTTCGGCTTCGACACGCCGCTCGAGGTGCATGCCTTCGAAGAGCGCGACGAGCATGTGCCGGAAATCGACCCGGTCTACCGCTTCAACCCCGACGTCACGCGCGCGCTGCTCGCCGGCTTTGTGCGCAACAGGCGCGTCATGCTGCAAGGCCTGCACGGCACCGGAAAGAGCACGCACATCGAGCAGGTGGCGGCGCGCCTGAACTGGCCTTGCTTGCGCGTCAACCTCGACGGCCACATCAGCCGCCTCGACCTCGTCGGCCGCGACGCCGTGGTACTGCGCGAGGGCCAGCAGGTCACCGAATTCCAGGAAGGCATGCTGCCCTGGGCCCTGCAGCGCCCGGTGGCGCTGGTCTTCGACGAATACGACGCCGGCCGCCCCGACGTGATGTTCGTGATCCAGCGCGTGCTCGAGCGCGACGGCAAGTTCACGCTGCTCGACCAGAACCGCGTCATCACGCCGCACCCCTGTTTCCGCCTCTTCGCCACCAGCAACACCGTGGGCCTCGGCAACCTGAATGGCCTGTACCCCGGCGCGCAGCGCCTCAACCACGCGCAAGTCGACCGCTGGAATATCGTGGCCACGCTCAACTACCTGGGCGCCGACGAAGAAGCGGCCATCGTCGCCGCGCGCGTGCCCGCCTTCGCCGGGCCCGAACACCGCGAGACGCTGGCCGCGATGGTGCAGCTCGCCACGCTCACGCGGCGCGGCTTTGCGGTGGGTGACCTCAGCACGCTGATGAGCTTGCGCACGGTGATCAGCTGGGCCGAGAACCTGGAGGTCTTCGGCGACGTGGGTGTGGCGTTTCGCCTGGCCTTCGCCAACAAATGCGACGAGGCCGAGGTGCCGGTGGTGGCCGAGTACTTCCAGCGCTGCTTCGCCCGCGAGCTCGACCCCGCATTCACTCCCGCTCCCGCTAGCGGGAGCGGGCAGGGGTGAGGGCTCTTTCCGCCGCCACCCTCCCGTGCCGGAAGCCACCGCCCAGGCCCAGGCCCAAGCCCGCGCCCGCCGCCAGGAGCACATGGAAGCCCTGTGCGCTGCCACCATGCGCGCGCTCAGCGGCGAGCGCGAGCTGCACTACCGCGCGCGGCGGATCTTCCACGGCCAGCGCCCGCTGCCGCGCTGGGCGCCGCACCTGCACCCGCCGCTCGCGAGCACCACCGACTTCACCGTCTTCCGCGGGGCGGCTGACGGCATCGCGCTGCGCCTTTCGTTGAGCGATGCCGCGCTGCACCAGCGCATCATCGAAGCAGCCACCGCCCAAGGCCACCTGCAGGAGCCCGCCGAGCGCATGCTCTTCGAGGTCTTCGAGCAGCTGCGCGTGGAAGCCCTCGCGTCGCACGCTTTCGCCCCACATGCTCACGCCCTGCCCGGCGTGCGCCACAACCTCACCCGCTGCTTCGAGGCCTGGTCGCTCGCCTTCCACGCCGCCGGGCACACGGCCACGGCGCGCGGGCTGCTCGTCTACTGCATCGTGCAGATGGTGCGCGCGCGCCTCACCGGCGAGCCCGCCGTGGAGCCCGACGAGGGCCTGCTCGAAGCCACGCGCGCGAGCCTGGGCCCGGCGCTCGGTGTGCCACTGGCGGGCCTGCGCCGGCACGTGCACGACCAGGCCGCCTACGCGCCGCACGCGCGGGCCATCGCCCGCCACGTGGCGCAGATGCTGGCGAATGCCACTGAGGCCGACGGAGAAGGCGGCGCCGCCCTGCGTAACGCCATCGACGAAGACAGCGAGGAAGAAGACGACAGCGCCGCCGTCGCCTTCAACCTGTGGATCGAGCCGCCGGACCCCAAACCGGCATCCACCGAAGAACGCGCGGCGCTGGCCGCCAGCGGCAAGAGCCCGCTGCTTGAGGCGCCTGGCGAGCGCTACCGCATCTTCACCACCGCCTACGACCGCGAGGCCGCCGCCACCAGCCTGGCGCGCAAGGCGCAGCTCGAGCAGCTGCGCGCCGAGCTCGACGCGCGCATCGAAGCCGCCCGCCTGAACCTGGCGCACATCGCCCGCAACTTCCAGGCGCTGCTGGCGCGGCCCGCGGTGGAAGGCTGGCAGGGCGCGCTCGAAGAAGGGCGCATCGACGGCGCCCACCTCGCGCGGCTGATCACCTCACCCACCGAGCGCCGGCTCTTCCGCAGCGAGCGCATCGAGTCGCGCGCCGACACGCTGATCACCCTGCTCATCGACTGCTCGGGCTCCATGCGCGAGCACGCGCCCCACGTGGCCGTGCTGGCCGACGTGCTGGCGCGCGCGCTGGAGATGGCCGGCGTGGCCGTCGAGGTGCTGGGCTTCACGACAGGCGCGTGGAGCGGCGGCCGCGCCGCGCGCGACTGGCAGCGCGCCGGCCGCCCGCGCCACCCGGGGCGGCTGAACGAGGCGCTGCACATCGTATTCAAGGCGGCCGAGACGCCATGGCGGCGCGCAAGGCTGGGGATGGCGGCGCTGCTGAAGGGCGAGCTCTTCCGGGAAGGCATCGACGGGGAGGCGGTGGGGTGGGCGCTGGCGCGGCAGGGGGAGTGGGAGAACAGCCACAGCGGCGGCAGCCTTCACCCCGGCGACCCCGGTGGCCAGCGCCGGCTGCTCATCGTGCTTTCCGACGGGTCACCGATGGACAGCGCTACCCACCAGGCCAATCACCGGCATTACCTCGACCACCAACTGCGCGAGGTGGTGGCGCGGGCGGAGAGGCAGGGGGCGCGGGTGTTCGGGCTGGGGGTGGGGCTCGATTTGAGCCCGTACTACTCGCGTTGCCATGTGCTGGATCTGGCGGCGGGCACGGAGATGGGCAGCTTCCGCGAGTTAATGGAGATGCTGGGGCGTAGGGCCCGGCGCTAGCGGTGCATTAGCGATTCTGGGGCGCGGGCACTGGACGCGCGGGCACCTGCCGCCTTAAGCTGCGCGGCAACGAAGAAGGGAACCGGCGCCCTCGAACGCTGGCAGGGAGGCTGCGATGCCGCAGACGCTGCGTGCGAGTACTGCGCGCGTGATCAAGAAGCTCCAACCGCAGGACGCAGGCGCGAGGCGCTGGGCGGCCGAGTTCGGAGACCGGCTGCTTTGTGTGCGCTACCGGGTCGACCCGCAGCGCCAGCGAAGACAGACGACGGTGGAACTCGTCGTGGAGGAGGCGCCGACCTTGGCGAGCGTGCGCGTGGGCGTGCGGGTTGCCTGGGCAGAAACTCAGCTTCGTCAGCGCGTGAAAGCAGCCGGCGGCAAGTGGGATGCATCAGCTGCACTGTGGTTGCTGCCGCTCGGAACGGCCCGCCAGCTCGGCCTTGTGGATCGGGTTGTTGCTGCGGCAGGATGAGGCAGATGCGGACATCTCCATATATGGACATGTCGGGCTATGGCGATGTCTTTCGGCGTCTGCGCCCAATGGACATGGCGACGCCATCCACTTCACGTTAGGCCGCACATTCATGCCGAGTTGTTCTCCCACCGATTGGAGGGTCGTTGATGTCGAAGCCGACCGGCAGAGTGACTTGCAGGTGCGGTTCGATCTCGAAGGCCTTGCCGCTCGCATCGCCACTGATGCGAGTGCTGTGGTCTTTCGCAAGGAACGCGGGAGGCACGAGGCAAAGGGCTCCTGGCGCCCCACTTTCACGCTTGAAGTGTCGCGCCAACTCTTCGATCAGTTCTTCAACAACCCGTGCGGATACCGCGGCCACTACTTGGCAGGCCCGGAGCTTGGAACGTCGGCAAACCTGCGGCTCCTAGAGACCATCGCCCCGCGTCTGCTAGCCGCCGTGCCGGAGTCCACGGTGGACGGTGAAAGGATCCAAGAGTCGCTCGGATCGCGCGCTGCCAAGATCTGGATTGACGAGGACCAACACGATCCACGCGTTCCGGAGCTGCGAGTCCAAGTGCAAGTTGCAACTTGGGTCGCCGCTGCCACTGCAGCCCACGAACGACTAAAGGCCGCTGATCCGACGCTCACACCGAAGGAGATTGACCGCATCTTCGGTGTCCGTGCTCCGAGTGGGACACAACTGCGAGTCTTTGGTGCCTGGGTCGGCGACACGGGCGTTCAACCTGTCGTGCCATCCAAGCAAAGGCGCGCTGTAGAAATTCACGGCTTCGGAGTGTCGTAGAGTGCGGCCTAACCCCTCGCTCAACACGCGACCCCGCGAGGCGTGGCGCCTTGGGGCCGCGCAGGGCAGTCGCAGGCTCCATTGTCCTGCGCGGCCCCAAGGCGCCACGCCTCGCGGGTCGCGTTAGCTCGAACGTTAGGCGTCATCAAACAACGGCCCCGTGCTTCGGGCAAACTTCCCGCGGCAGCTGGCACAACGCGTTGGGCCACAATCGGGCACGAATCTACCTGGGTAACGACCGATGGCAGACCCCAATCCGCAAGCTGACTCGGAAGAACCAGTCGACGACCTTGACGAGCTGAACGAGGTGCTGCCTAGTACCTACTCGATCACTTCGTATGGCGCCGATCCGCCCGTTGATGGCTTGGTGAAGCGACTGCAGCAGGAAGACATCGTCGTCCCGCTCTTCAGCGCCGAGCCTGAACCGGGGCAGTCAACCGTCGGATTCCAACGTGAGTATGTCTGGACCCGGCCCCAGGCAGACAGGTTCATCGAATCGCTGCTCCTCGGCCTGCCAGTACCGGGCATCTTCATGGTCAAGGAGTCGAATGGCAAGCACCTGGTCCTAGACGGGCAGCAACGCTTGCGAACCTTGCAGGCGTTCTATGGTGGGATCCTTCAGGGCGCAGAGTACTTACTCGAGCATGTGCAGGAGCGTTGGAAGGGAAAGACCTACAAGACCTTGCACGCCGATGATCGTAGGCGTCTTGACGACAGCATCATCCACGCAACAATCGTTCGCCAAGATGAGCCGAGTGAGGATCAAAGCAGCATCTATCTGATCTTCGAACGCTTGAACTCCGGCGGAACTCTGCTCCAGCCGCAAGAGATTCGGGTCGCCCTGTACCACGGAGCTCTTGCCGCGCTCCTCAGCAAGCTCAATCTGAACCCAGACTGGCGGGCCCTATACGGACGAAAGAGCGCTAGGCTGAAGGACTTGGAGTTGATCCTTCGCTTCTTCGCCATGCACTTCCACTCCGGCAGCTATCGTCGGCCGATGAAGGACTTCCTCAATAGATACATGGCGGCGAATCGGGCACTCGAAAAGCAGTCTGCCGGCGAGCTTACAGCTCTATTCGAGGCAACAGTGGCCGCCATACACTCGCACATAGGTAAGCGTGCCTTTCGCCTGGAGAGAGTCGTAAATGCCGCCGTCGTTGATGCGGTCATGGTTGGCGTCGCAGCGAGACTAGCCAAAGGCCCGGTCAAAGACTCTGCCGGCATGGCCAAGGCCTACGACGCCCTCGTGGCCAACGCGGACTTCAAGGGAGCAGCCGAGCGCGCAACCGCCGATGAGGAGAACGTGAAGGTTCGCCTGCGCAGGGCTCGTGAGGCATTTGCGCCAGTGCAATGAGTGGTCGCCTTCAGGTCGCGCGGCTGCAGTCCCGGCTGGACGCGACATTCGCCAGGGCGCCTGCACCGAGCAGTGACCTGGAGTTCCAGGCAGACTTTGCAAAGTACCTCTGTGTTCTGGTCTCCGGATTCCTCGAAAACGCGGTAGCGGCACTGATCCTTGACTACGTCGAGCGGCGTAGTTCACCGGAGGTCACGCTCTTCGTGGAGCGCCAGCTCAAGTACTGGACAAACCCCAACACAGACAAGATCGTGAGTCTGCTCTTCTCGTTCAGCACAGAGTGGGGGCACAAGACGGGCTCGTATCTGGTAGACGCGCGGAAGGAAAGCTTGAACAGCCTAGTGGCGCTGCGACATCAGATCGCCCACGGTGAGTCGGTTGGTACGAGCCTGTACCAGGTGAAGGTCTACTACAAGACAGTCAGAGAGGTTGTCGCCTTCCTTACTGACATGGTGGACCCCACCTGACGCGGAGCGCGATGACGCCTAACCCCTCGCTCGAGAGGCGACCCCGCGAGGCGTGCTGCCCTGGCGCCGCGCAGGGCAGTCGCAGGCTCCATTGTCCTGCGCGGCGCCAGGGCAGCACGCCTCGCGGGTCGCCTCAGCTCGAACGTTAGGCAGCACCAGAACCGCCGTGCAGTGCGTCAGCAGGAAGTGCGCCTGCGGCGTGAATGAACAGCCACGAAACTGCAAGGCCGCGAGCGAGAGCGGTAGCCCGCCGACTTCGGGAGCAGCACCTTCCAGTCCCGAGGCGGCGCGACAAAGCCGCTTGCGGCGGCGCGAGAGTCCAGCGCGTTGCGGCAGGCATCGGCAAGGTCGGTAGCGCTGCGCGGAAGCGCGGTGAGTTCTCGAAGGTCTGTTGAAGAGTCAGTTTGTCGGTCGCGCCGCCGGCGGGAGATCAGTGCGCTTCGGCTGCGGAGGTGCCGGCGGCGCTGAGGGACGCACCGTGGCTATGCGCAGCCGCGTCTCGGCAGGGTGGTGGAGTTGAGGCAACATCGGGTCCATAGCGTTCAAGTCCATGCGTCACAAGGGAGCAGTGCTGCCTAACCCCTCGCTCGAGAGCCGACCCCGCGAGGCGTGCCACCGCCGCAATTGCCGAACAGCCGGTTCATCCGCCCTCGCCCTTCGGGGCGCCCCCCGCCGGAGGGCCACGCCAGTGGCGATGTCAGAGCTTCGTTCGGGCAGAAAGAATGACTGCATGGAGGGACACCATGCGGGCCGAGCCAGTCGAGAAGGTGGGACAGATGCGGGTCATCAAGAAGTTGGACCCAAGCAGCCGCGGCGCGATCAAGCTGGCGCAGCACTTCGGGGAAACCCTGATCTGCGTTCGTCACAGAGTAGATGCCAAGGCCAAGTTCCGGTACACCACCGTCGAACTGCTCGTCGGTCGGGCGCCCATCAAGGTGAGGAGCCAGAAGTACGTGAGCGTTCGAATCGACTGGAACGAGCAGTCGTTGCGGCAGCTGGTCAAGGACGCCGGAGCGCGGTGGGACGCAGATGGCAAGGTGTGGCGGATGCCAAAGCGCCTGGCGGGCATCCTTCGGTTGGCGCATCGAGTCGAGTTGCCGTAGCCACATCCGGCGCCGCATGTGGCTACACGAATCGCATGTGGCAACATGCGCCCACTGGCAGCCACCTCGCCGTGCTGTCTAAAGCACGTTAGGCAGCACCAGAACCGCCGTGCAAGTGTGTCAGCAGGAAGTGCGCCTTCGGCGTGAATGAACAGCCACGAAACTGCAAGGCCGCGAGCGAGAGCGGTAGCCCGCCTACTTCGGGAGCAGCGCCTCACAGTCGAGGCGGCGCGACAAAGCCGCTTGTGGTGGCGCGCGAGTTCAGCGTTGCGGCAGGCATTGGCAAGGTCAGTAGCGCTGCGCGCGGAAGCGCGGTGAGTTCTCGAAGGTCTGTTGAGGGGTCAGTTTGTCGGTCGCGCCGCCGGCGGGAGATCAGTGCGCTTCGGCTGCGGAGGTGCCGGCGGCGCTGAGGGACGCACCGTGGCTGTACGCAGCCGCGTCTCGCCAGGGTGGGGGAGTTGAGGCAACATCGGGTGCGTAGCGTTCAAGTCCATGCGTGACAAGGGAGCAGTGCTGCCTAACCCCTCGCTCGAGAGCCGACCCCGCGAGGCGTGCCACCCTTGGGCCGCGCAGGTCAGTCGCAGGCTCCATTGTCCTACGCGGCCCAAGGGTGGCACGCCTCGCGGGTCGTCTCAGCTCGAACGTTAGGCGTCACAAGACCCATGACCGCCGCTCTCTGGACCTGCATTGCGCTGCTCGCTGCCGACGCCGGACTGATTGCATGGCTTGTGGCGCATCGGGCTACCCTGCCGTTGCCCTCCGCACTGGTCACGGAGTTGGCGCCACTTGCCGTGGTCGCGGGCGTTCTGGTTGCGCTCATCGCGTTCCTGTTCAATCTACGGCGATCCCGCTCGGAAGACCTCCTGGACGCTGCTACAGACCTGCTTGAGAAGGCCCATGAGGCGCTCGTGCTCAGCGACAGCACGATCAGCAATCGCCGGCATGCGTGGCTTTCGGCCGCGAGATTGATTGCCACAGCCGAGAACCTGGGCACCCGGCTGGCGGAGGAGAGCCACAAGATCATCTACCAGGAGAAGCGACGCTACTGGAAGAGCCGTCTTTACGACCTGATCTTCCCTTCCCCGCCGGAAGGGCTACCAAGCACCTTCTACGCTGATTCGCCGGAGCATTTCAACTCTTGGTCGGGAGACGCGCGACCGCCCATCTCTGAGAAGTCGATCGCGTATTTGTATCGCTTCATCCGTTGGCCCGAAGGTGAGAGCGATCCGCTGGCAAAGGAGCCGGCCCTTTCCGATGAAGAGGTTGAGCGCATGCGCGCCTTCGGTCCGCGCGGCCTCGGCCAGCTGCTGGCGCAAGCACGAGTTCAATCCCAACCGGACCGCGCGAAGTGACGCCTAACCCCTCGCTCGAGCGCCGACCCCGCGAGGCAGGCCGCCTTGGCCCGGCAGCGGGGTCGCAGGCTCATTTTCCGCTGCCGGGCCAAGGCGGCCTGCCTCACGGGTCGGCTCAGCTCGAACGTTAGGCGTCACAAGTCACCAGCGCCGCATGGTCATGGAGCAAGCCGAATACCTCTATCGGATCGTGAGTTACTCGCGTGCCCTCGACTTGTTCTCCTCCCGAGAACTGCATCTGGCCTCGCCCCGACAGTGGTGCGATCCGTTTGAAACGCTCCTCCGTCATCGACGTTCCCACGGACTCTTCGCTCAGTGCTGGTGCAAGAAGTCCGTTTCGGACGCGATGTGGCGCATCTACTCACAGGATCAGCGGTCTGTGAGGCTCCGCACCACCCGAGCAAAGCTCGCCGCCGCAGTCAGCTCATCCAGCACCGCGGACTTCGGACTTTGGGTTCGTGACGTGGACTACAAGAGCCCCACCAAAGTACGGGTCACCCTGCTCCGACTTCACCAACGCCTAAGCGCAAACTACAGCGTAGAGGAGGCCGTAGAGGCCCTGTTCCTCAAGCGAGACGCCTTCGACCACGAGAAAGAGGTCCGACTGGTTGTGCATGATGCAAGTGTGTCCGACTCCAGCCCACCGCGCTCCTCACTCCGTCTACGCATTGAGCCCCACCAGTTGATCGACAGCATCATGTTCGACCCGCGGGTTGAAGGTGGCTTCTATCAGTCGTCGAAGAAGCACCTGGAAGGAGCCGTCGGCTTCCAAGGCACTATCGGGAAGTCGGCGCTGTACCGAATGCAGCAGCCGCTGGTAGTCGAGTGACGCCTAACCCCTCGCTCGAGAGGCGACCCCGCGAGGCGTGCCGCCCTTGGGCCGCGCAGGGCAGTCGCAGGCTCCATTGTCCTGCGCGGCCCAAGGGCGCCCCGCCTCGCAGGTCGCCTCAGCTCGAACGTTAGACAGCACCAATACGCCCCCTGCCGCGGGGAGGTTGCGCAGTATGTACAGCGTCCGTACAATGCGGCCCATGTCCTCGTTGCGCTTCGAGTGGGACCCAAAGAAGGCAGCTGCGAACCTTCGGAAGCACAAGGTGTCGTTCGAAGACGCCAGGACGGTCTTCTCGGACGAGCGGGCGCTCTTGATCGATGACCCAGACCACTCGGACGACGAGGAACGCTTCATTCTGCTTGGCCTGAGCAGCACCTTGCGCCTGCTTGTCGTTGCTCACTGCTACCGTGCAGACGGCAACGTCATCCGCATCATCTCCGCTCGCAAGGCCGACTCGGACGAACAGGGCCAGT